>NZ_JALJWH010000001.1:0-2521485 GCF_024168825.1 Paenarthrobacter sp. A20
CTGTGCGGGGACCTGGTTCTTGGACTTTGCCGGTACTGCGAAGCCGATGAAGTCCACACGGGCGCTGGCCGGCTTGTCGTCGATGGCCGGGAACTGGAAGGAAGAGTATTCGAATCCCGGGGCGGCGTAAGAACCGGTTTCGGTAGGCGTCCAGGAGCCGTTGAGGATCAGGGCCGCGTCGCCGTTTGCCCAAAGTTGCTGCTGCGCCGGAAACTTGCTCGCGTTGTAGCCACTGTTGAGGTATCCGCCGTTGACGAGGGTTTCAACCTTCCGGGCTGCTTCGAGCACTGAGGGGTCGTCCCAGCCTTCACCGGACTTGTCCTCAACAAGTGCCTTGAAACTGCCTGCACCCTTGAGCCGGAGCAGCGCCGTCACGAACCAGGTGGAGTTGTAGCCCGCAACGTCGCCGTCCGCCGCGATGGGAGCCGTTCCTCCAGCCTTCAGCTTGTCCAGGACCGCAATGAATTCATCCCAGGTAGCCGGCGGCTTGGCTTTGAGCTCCGGGTGCTTTGCGGCATCAAACCAGATGCCATCCGAGCTGACGCTGTAGGGAACCATCCACGGCTGTCCGTCTTCTCCCTTGAACACGCCATTGCTGGTGAACTTCTCCGGGATCACCGAACTGACCGTTTTGCCGTCCACCTCGTAGGAGTAGACCGACGTGAGCGGGCTCGCCTGGCCGGTTTCGCCAATCACGGGCGCTAGCTTTGCGAACGTTCCGTCCACCAGGTCCGGGACGTTGTTGGTGTTCAGCGCAGGGACGAGCTTCTCGGTGTTGCTGCGGCCCTGCCACTGGACACTGACTGTGGCTCCGGTTTCCTTTTCGAAATCGGCGATGGCGGCGGCGATGACCTTCTGCTGGGGCTCACCGTCTTTCCACATGGACCAGTAGTTGATGGTTTGGCCCGAAATGGAGCCGGAGATGTCCACGGCCTCGGCCGCGGTGGAGGCATCTGTGGCTCCACCGCATGCTGTGGTGGACAGGGCGAGTGCTGCACCCAACAGGGCGGCCAGCGGGCGAAGATGACGGGCTGTTTTGCCCATGGGAATCACCTTTCAAGTGAGGGGGAACCGGCCGGATGCGGTTCAGTGAGACGACTCTCACAGTCAGTGAAAGCAGGATTCAATGAGTACTTTTGAATGAGTCGGCACCGGTTACGGATCCCGGCGCGAACTGACCGAACCGGGGCCTGCAGTTCACTCCGATTAGGCATTTATTCCTCCTTTGGCGCTCCCCAACAATCAAGGTGATCAGCGCGGGCAGGCAGTGTCCGCGCTTCGGCTCCGAGCTAAAGAGGGAAATTGATACGACTGGGAATCATTGGCGCCGGTGCCGTGGCACACTTCCACGCCGAATCCGCTGGACGGATCAGCAACGTCCAACTGGCTGCAGTCTGCGACCTTCAAAGGGAACCGGCGGAAAGAGTTGCATCACCGTGGGGCGCCCAGGTCTATACCGACTATGTGGCGATGTTCGGCGAGGCTGGACTGGACGCAGTGATCATCAATACCCCGCATGCGCTGCATTTGGACATGGTGCTGGCCGCAGCCGAACACGGATTGCACGTCCTGGTGGAAAAACCCATGGCCACCACCGTGACCGACTGCGATCGCATGATCCAGGCCTGCCGCGACGCCGGAGTGTCCTTGGTCATCGGACAGATCCAGCATTTCCTGCCGGAGAAGCTGGCGGCCGAGGACGTGCTGGCTGGGGGCGAACTGGGCCAGGTCCGGATGATCCGCGACTACAGGACCACCGACTACCGCCCCGGCACCCGTCCGGAATGGTTCTTCAGCGAGGCCATGGCCGGCGGCGGGGCGCTGATGAACATCGGCGGCCATTGCCTTGACCGTTCCATCTGGTTCGGTGGGGCACCTGTCGAATCCCTCAATGCCTCCACTCTCAAACGCTTCGGTGTTCCGGTGGAAACGGACGGCGCCATCTCCCTGACGCTCCGCAATGGTGTCCATGTCAACGTCGTGGTTGTTTCCGACGCCACCCAGCGAATGGATGAGGTCCTCATCGTGTGCGAGCACGGCACAATTTCCTGCAGCCCGCACAGCGGAACGTTGGTCCGCAGCAACGGCACCACCCGCACCGTGTGGGAACCGCGGCCGCAGGATATCCAGGAGGGCTTCTTCCTGCAGTTGCAAGACTTCATCAGGGTGCTCGACGGCGGAACACCGAAAGTCAGCGTCGAACACGCCCGCCACATCGTGGAGGTGGTCCTGGCGTCCTACGCGGCCGCCGAGTCCGGTACCCCCTTGGTCATCAATGAGTCCGGCGACGCCACGAATGCCAAGAGGATCCTGAGCGAAGTTCCCTAGCCGGTGCTGCCGGCTGCGGCCGTGCCGTCCCAGTTAGGTGGCGTAAAGGCCCCCAAGGGATCCTCCAGCACGGACGCAGTCTGGCCTGCACCGGCCACCGGAAGCCAGCTTCCATCCAGCCCGGGGCCCGCATGGCGCTGGAACCACTCCTGGAGTTGGGCCCTCATCCCGGCCACACGCCCGGCGTGCGCCGGTTCATCCACAAGGTTTTCCCGTTCATCCGGATCAGCCGCAAGGTCGTACAGTTCGTGGGGGCCATGCGGGTACCGGTGCACATACTTCCACTCCGCACTGCGGATCATCCGGACCGGGCCGTATTCGTCAAAGACCACGACGGCGCGGTCCCCGGCAGCGGCGGGCCGCCCGCCGCCGTCGGGGTTCTCATCGCGCCCAGCCACTGCAGGGGCTGGCAGCCCGCGCAACAGCTCTGCGAAAGACTGCCCGGGACCGCGTTCGAAGGGCCGGACGTCCAGTCCTGCGAGTTCCAGAACGGTGGCGGCGACGTCGTAGGCGGACAGCAGCTCCGGGAGGACAACTCCTTCCTGGATCCGCCCCGGAAGCGCGAAGATCGCGGGGACTTTGACGGAGGAGTCGTAGACGTTCTGCGGGAAGGTCCCGTTGCCCTTTCCCCAGATGCCATGGTGGCCGCAGTTGAAGCCGTTGTCGCTGCTGAAGATGACAAGGGTGTTGTCCAGGATGCCCAGTCCTTCCAACCGGCGCAGGACCTCTCCGATCCCGGAGTCCATGGCGCTCACCGCCGCGAAGTAGCCCACCAAGGCGGCGCGGACGTCCGGCTCGCCGCCAATCGGCACACCATCCACGGTGGGCGTCCACGGGTGGAGGGGCTCCTGCGGACAGCTGGCGAACAGGCAGTCGCTGTAGAGCTCCTCGAATTCGGGCGGGTGCTGGTCCTTCCAGGGTTTGTGGGGTGCGGTGTAGTTGAGGGCGAGGAAGAAGGGCCCGGGCTCCCTCGAGGCTTCGTCAAGGAAGTCCAGTGCGTCGCGGGTAATCGCGTCCGTCAAGTATTCGGTGACGGACTCCCGGTGGCTGGTGCCGCCGTCGAACCTGTACATCACTGACCGGTCATAAGGGCTGCCGCCACCCTCCAAAGCGAACCAGTGGCTGAAGCCTTTCCTCGGCATATCGTTGGCGCCCAGGTGCCATTTTCCGGAGAGCCCCAAGGTGTAGCCGGCGTCCGCCAGGGCATCCGTGAAAAGGGGCTGCCCCCGCAGGTAATCCACTGCTTCGGGACCCGTTTCGACGCCCGCCAAATAATCGTGGACGCCGTGGCGTGAAGGGATATCACCGGTCATGAGGCTGGCGCGGGCCGGAGAACAGACAGGCGAAACGCAGAAGAAGTTCTCCAAACGCGTCCCGCGGGCGGCGAGGGCATCCAGGTTGGGAGTGTGGATCTCGGAGTTTCCGGCGCAACCCAGCGCCCAGGCACCTTGGTCGTCGCTGAGGATGAAGATGATGTTCGGCTTTTCGTTGGACACCCTATATTGCTACGCAGCCTCGAGGCGAGGAATCAATGAGCATTCCCCAGTACCTTGCAGATCGCCAAAATTAGTATCTAAATACTCCCTAAACAGTGGGGCAAGATGGGAGGAATCGTCCGTTCACAGGTGGAGTTTGATCATGCCAAGGAAGAACCTCGAGCCCGTCCAGGCTGAACCCGCCTCCGCAACCGTCCGCGACACGGCAAAGCAGAACCTGAAGTTCCAGAACCTCAGCGACAACCTGCGGCGTGGCATCCTGGCAGGGACGTGGGCTGTCGGAACCAAGTTGCCCACCGAGCAGCAACTGTCACTGGACACCGGGCTGTCGCTGACTACTGTGCGCCGGGCGTTCGAGGACCTGGTGGACAAAGGGCTGGTGGTCCGGCGGCAGGGTGCCGGAAGTTTCGTCGCCGCACCGCAGCGCTCGCAAAAGCGTTCCCGATACGTGATTGGTGTCCTCCTGCCGGACACCCAGCTTTACTACCCGCAGGTGCTGCAAGGCATCGAGGAACACCTGTCCTCCCGCGGCGCGAGCCTGCAGCTTTCCACCTACCACTACGACTTCACCCGGGAGAACGCCAGCATCGACTTCCTCCTGGACGCCGGCGTAGATGGGCTCATCCTGGTGCCTACGCTGACCGGCCTGGACAATCCCCAACAGCGGGTGGCCGAGCTCATGGCCCTGCCGGTCCCGGTGGTATTGCTGGAGCGGAGCCTGGACGATTTGGGGCCGGGAGACCGGACCGAACACGTCTGCTCGGATCACCAGGGCGGAGCGTACGACGCCGTGATGCACCTCCATCGCTTGGGTCACCGAAAGATTGGGCTGCTCACGCGGGCGAACGAGGCCGCGCGCAGCAGCAACCCAACCCAGGCCGCGGTGATCGCAGGGTATGCTGCCGCCGTCGAAGCGTTGGGACTGGACACAACCGGGCACTACGACATGGCGTTCAGCGCCACCAAGCCGGAATGGGAGGCGGATCAGGCCGAGCACATGTTCCGGCTTCTTGCAGGCAGCGGTGCAACGGCGGCTTTGGTGTTCGGCGACCGGGAAGCTGCCCTGTTGGAAGGGGCCGCGGGGAGGCACGGGATCCGCGTACCGGAGGACCTTGCGTTGGTTTCCTATGACGATGAAATGGCTGATCTCGCGCAGATTCCCCTCACTGCGGTGTCCCCTGCCAAGCATCGGCTCGGCGTGATGGCGGCCGATGTCCTGTTGCGCCGGTTGACCGAGGGCGACGCTTGCCCGCTGTACCAGATCCGTTTGCGGCCAAGGATCGTGGTTCGTGATTCCTGCGGGGCCAAGCTCGTTAGCCATCTCTAGTTCGTTGCGGGGCCTGCTCTGCATCCTTTTCAGGGCCAAATAGCTCGCAGAACAGGCCCCGCAACAAGGTTTCTAGCGGCGGAGCTTCACCACCCGTGCCTGCCCGCTGAGCCCGGTGGTGTCCAGCGTCAGGGTCGTCTTGCCCGCAGTGTCCGTTCCCAGCGTGCCCGCGCCTTCCAGCACGCTTGACCACGTGCCTTCCGGCAGGGTGAGCGTGAGGCTGGCCGCCTTTTGCGTTGGCTCGCTGACAGCCAGGCTCAGGACGTTGCCGTGCCGGGAAAACACCACGCATGCCGGGCCGGAGGCGCCAAGGTCGCCTGCCGTTCCGGGCTTCCAGAACGTCGCTGCGGTGGTCTTCTCGGCTGTGAATTCCACCGACTGCGCCGTGGCATCGTTGCGGATCACCACGTGCTTGTTCCCTTTCGCCAGCTTGCCGCACTCCTTCGCCGACGCCCCCGGGGCCACCAAGTAGGCGTAACTCTTCGGTCCAGCACCCGCACCGTGATCGACGTAGATGGTTGCGTAATTCCGCTGTTGCACGGTGGTGCTGCCGTTGATGTTCACTCCCGACCAGCTTCCGGAACGGCCTTCCCGGAGCACGGTGAGCTGCGAGGAATCGAGCACGGCATAGCCACCGAAACCTTCCAGGTGGACCCAGCGATCGTCACTCAGCACAGCAGCGTTGCCCGGCGTTGCCGCAATGGTGCCCGACGCCGTCGTGAGTGCATTGTTGCCTTGGTGGAGGTTGCGGTGGTCAACGATGCTTTCCACCCTGGCTCCGGAACTGGTGGTGATATCGGCGCCGAGGCAGACGGCGACGTCGCCGCTGACGAACCAGGACTTCCGGGCCGACAGGCCTGTGCGGCCGGGACCCACCAGGTGCTGTCCGACGGCGGCCACCTCACCAAGTGCGGCGGACCCGGTCCACTCATTGGCCGGGACGGCAGCACCCCATTCACCTTCCACCTTGTCCGGCAACGGGGTGGTGTCCACCGTGGTGCCGGGAAGGCGGTTGTAGTTGGCGGTGGCCCAGAAGGCGTCGTCGTACTGGCCCAGGTCCGCGGTGTGGAAGTAGGTCATGCCGGAACCGGTGTGATACCCGCGGTTGTTCTCCCCGTTGCCGCATTCGTACCAAGCGATGCGGTTACTGGCCATGGACAACGACAAAGCCCACCCGGTCCCCCGGTGGATGGTGCGGTCCATGGCCGGGAAGAGCCGGTGTCCCGGGGATTCAGGCACAGGCGCGACGCCGGCCGCCAGCAGCTCTTTGACCAGGGCCGTCCGGGGCACGCTCGCCCCAGTCAGGATGGGGCGATAAGTGTTGCGCGTGATCCAGCCGGCGCAGAGCCCCCGCCACCTGCTTGCCGTCGCGCTGTCCATGGCACGGGCCAGGAGCAGGATGGCTTCTATGCTGGTCGCGGCAAGGTCGTATCCCGTGTTCGCTTCGCGGCTGATGCTCCTGCCACGGACGGAATCGGCCATGGCTCCGTTGATGATGAGCGGCGCGAACGATCCCTCGACGGCGTCGAAGAAGATGCTGCGCGATGGGTCGGAGACCTCGAAGCCAGTGCCGCCAAGCAGTGCGAAGAGTTTGGACAGTCCGTTCAGCAGCACTACACCGTAGGAGCCCGTGTAAGGCGTAGTGCTGTGCTGGATGAAGGAGCCGTCCCGGAAGATTCCATCGCCGCTGGTGACGTACTGCCACACCTGGCTAAGGCCGGCGATGGCGTGCTGGAGCTTGGGCGTGTCCTCCCCGGCCAAGGACCGGATGATGATTCCCTGGCACAGGTCCACGCGGTTCGCTCCCACTGAGGTGATCTTGCCGCGCTTGGGCGGGAACTGCAGCCACGGGTCGGGGACAAAGTGATCGATCGCGGCAGAGTAGGCCTGGATCTCAGCGGCGGAGAGCTCGGCGTGAAGCAGCACCATGGTGTCGGCCAAGGCCCGGGGCACACCGATCTCCCACGACCACCAGTTGCCAACTTCTTCCTTGGCGTCGTTGTAGCAGAGCGTATTGGCGTCAGCGAGTCCCGCTTTGATGTCTGCCAGCACCGAGGCATCCCCAAACACCGCCGCGGTGGGTGTCGCCCAAGCCGTGGCGAGTTGGGAGAGGCGGGTGTACGTGGTGACCATTTCCGCGTCCTTGGCGAAGGACAGATCCGTGAAGACCGACGTCCGGCCGGGCGCACGGTTGAGCTTCGCCAAGGAGTCAGCTGCTTTGCTGTTCAGGGCCGTGATCGCTTTGGCGAAGTCCGGATCGCCGGCCTGGATGACATTTCGCCCGGTAATCTGGTCCACCCAGCGGGTTCGCAGCGCTGCGAATTGCGCGGCATCCGGTGCTGTTTCGGCCCATGCATTCCGGGCAAACATCGAGCTGACCACTGCTGCCAAAGACAGGGCACCGGCGCCCTGAAGAAGGGTCCTGCGAGGGAATTGAAGTGACAAGGAGTTGCTCCTAACACTCGTGGATGGGCATGGTCCGGCGTCTTTTGGCCGGTGCCCTCCACTGGCTTGCGTTGTAGTCAACGCGAGGTGGTAGGGAGGAATAAAGCAGTACCTTGCCTGCGCATCTGAACGTCGGGTCCCATTTCTGTCATGCCCCTTGGGTAGAGTGCTCCCCATGGATGACAAAGCGATGTTGCTCGGTTATTTGCGGCTCCGCAGGGCGGACCTGCTCGGAAAACTGGACGGCCTTGGCGAGTATGACGCCCGCAGGCCCATGACGCCCACGGGCACCAACCTGCTGGGCCTTGTGAAGCATGTGGCCAGCGTGGAGTTGGACTATTTCGGGGTGACCTTCGGGCGGCCAAGCGGCAGGGACATGCCCTGGCTGGCCGATGACGCCGAACCGGATTCCGATATGTGGGTACCCGTCACCGAGACGCGTGAGCAAATCCTGGAGCTGCACCACTTCTCGGCCAAGCACAGCGATGAGACCATCGAGTCCCTCCCCCTGGATGCTCCAGGTGTGGTGCCGTGGTGGTCGGAAGAGAAGAAGGACGTGACGCTCCACCAAATCCTGGTTCACATGTGCGTCGAGACAGCCCGCCACGCAGGACATGCAGACATCATCCGCGAGCTCATCGACGGCAGCATTGGGCAAAGGCCGGGGGATCCGAACATCCCGGGCCGTAACTCCGAAGAATGGGCAGCCCATCGCTACCGTATCGAGGAAGCAGCCCGGGAGGCTGACCGCCGCCACTACTGAACTTCCCGCCGCCCTGACCTTTCACAGCCCACGCTTATGTTGGGCAAACCTCCGGCGTAGCCTTGCTCCGTACAAATGAGGAATGACTCCTCCACAGACTGAAAACCGTAAGGGCGGCCGGACCCGGCGCGTCGTCGTCTCCGCCGTCCTGGCGGTCACTCTCTCTGCCGGGGGTGCCGCAGCCTGGGCCCTGGACCGTTTTGTTATTCCGCACGCACAGATCACCAACGTCTCCGAATACGAAGCCAGCCAGGCCGGCACTACGACAAACAGCTCGACCGATGAGACGTCCGCGGACACGTCCGCGAGCGCCGTGGTCACGGATACCTCCTACACCTCCGGCGATACGGGCGTCACCGTTTCCACGGTGACCACCGGCAGCGGCGACGACACCGTCACTTACTACGTTGCCGACGTCGTGCTTGATGACGCCACCACGCTGAAGTCGGCGTTCGCTGAGGATACCTACGGCGAAAACATCACGGAGAACACCTCTGCGATCGCCGAAGACCACAACGCTGTCTTCGCCATCAACGGCGACTACTACGGCTTCCGGGACACGGGCATCGTGATCCGCAACGGCGTGGTGTACCGGGACGAAGGTGCCCGACAGGGGCTCGCGTTCTACAAGGACGGCACCGTCAAGGTGTACGACGAAACCACCACCACTGCCGAGCAACTCATAGCCGACGGGGTCTGGAACACGCTCTCCTTCGGGCCGTCGCTGCTGGACAACGGCGAGATCGCTTCTGGCATCGAGGACGTGGAGGTGGATACCAACTTCGGCAACCACTCCATCCAGGGCGAGCAGCCACGCACCGCCGTGGGCGTCATCGACGACAACCACCTGGTGTTCGTGGTGGTCGATGGCCGCAGCCCGGGCTACTCCGCCGGTGTCACCATGACCGGCCTCGCGCAGATCATGAAGGACCTGGGCGCCACCACCGCGTACAACATCGACGGCGGCGGCTCCTCCACCATGTACTTCAACGGCTCGCTGGTGAACAACCCGCTCGGTGAGAACAAAGAGCGCGGCACCTCCGACATCCTCTACATCGCCCAGTCATGATCATCCTGATACCGGCCTACGAACCGGACCACCAGCTCATCAACCTCGTCCAAAAGCTCCAGGAAGCGGACCCGTGGCTGACCATCGTGGTGGTGGACGATGGCTCCGGACAGGACTTCCAGGACACGTTCGACGCCGCCGCCCGGCTGGGGTGCCATGTGCTCAGTTACGCCGTGAACGGCGGCAAGGGCCATGCGCTCAAGAGCGGTTTCGCCTTCATCGCGGAGCGCTTCCCGGGCCACGACGTTGTATGTGCCGACAGCGACGGACAACACGGGGTGGCCGATATCCTGGCCGTTGCCGACCGTGTCCGCCACGTCACGGCATCGATGGTCCTTGGCTGCCGGAACTTCAGCGGTGATGTGCCGGCCCGCAGCAAGTTTGGCAACACGGTGACCCGGGGGCTGTTCAGGCTCGCGACGGGTCAACGGATCACAGATACGCAAACCGGGCTCCGGGGCTACCGGGCTGACATGCTCCCGTGGCTTGTCTCGGTCCGCGGCCAGCGGTACGAGTACGAACTCAATCTGCTGCTCGAGGCTCAACAGGCCGGCTACGGCATCGACAGCGTGGAAATAGCCACGGTCTATCTGGACCACAACTCGGGATCGCACTTCAGGCCTGTGGCTGACTCGATCAGGATCTATGCGCCGTTGCTGAAGTTCCTCGGCTCGTCGCTGTCCGCGTTCGCGGTGGACCTGGCAATGTTCGTCATCCTCAGTGCCTTCACGGATTCGCTCCTGGTGGCGGTGGTGGGAGCCCGACTGGTCAGTGCCTCGGTGAATTTCATGGTCAACCGCCGGGTGGTGTTTGAGCACGGCAAGGACACCTCGCTCCGCGCCGCGGCTACGGGCTATGTGGCCTTGGTGATTGTCCTGCTGGCCGCCAACTACACCGCCATCTGGGCCCTCACCTCCATCTCGATTCCGGACCTGCCCGCCAAGATCCTCACGGAGGCCGCGCTGCTGTTTGTCAGCTATGCCGTGCAGCAGCGCTTCCTGTTCGTCCGCAAGTCCCGCGCCTCCGTAACGGCACGGGCCGTTCAGTCGGAGCCAGCCGCCCCTGAAACACATATCCCAGCCTTGGTCCCGGCACAGTTTCAGCACAGCATGACCGGGAAAAGTGGAAACCAATCCCCCAAGAGATTCCGGAGTAACTGATGAACACCATCATCCTCATCGCGGCAGACCTGGCCGCCATCACCATTTTGACGCTCGCCCTCTACCTCCGCCGGCACAGGCGTCGTGACTTGGTAGTTTCCTACCTCGGCATGAACGTCGGCGTCCTGGCAGTGGCAACGGCGTTGTCGGGTTCGGCCGCAGGGGTTGGCTTGGGACTTGGCTTGTTCGGTGTTCTCTCCATCATCCGGCTCCGTTCCACGGAACTCGCCCAGCACGAGGTGGCCTACTACTTCTCCGCTCTGGCACTGGGCTTGATCGCCGGCATCGGGGTGGAGCCGCTCTGGCTGACCCTGGCCCTCATGGCGCTGGTCCTCTTGGTGATGTTCGTCGGCGATAACCCACGGGTCCTCCCTGCCTACCGCCACCAGACCGTGGTCCTGGACCGTGCCATCAACAACGAACCAGAGCTTTACGCCCGGCTGGAGGAAGTCCTCAACGGTACGGTCCACTCGGCCACCATCCAGGAGCTGGACATGGTCAACGACAAGACGATCGTGGACGTCCGGTACGCTGTCCGCGCGCAGCAGCAGCCGCGACACGCAGAGCTTGGCTTCAACCAGCCCGCAGGCGCACTCTCCCCTGCACCCCAGGAACTGCCGGCACAGTCCACGCAGGAGCAGGCAACGCACGCCCAGCCGTCCGTGCCCACCTCGGCAGGTGTAGCGTGAGCCGCGTCGACGCCCAACCGATCATGCCGCAGCTGGGCGACCTGCCCGCCGTCGGACTTGAAGAACTCACCACGGAAGCCGCGCTGCTGACCCGGGTCGACCGAAAGTATCTGGTTCCGTCGGCGACTGCCCGCAAGATCCTCAGCACGTTCAGCGCTGAAGCCCGCGTCCTGGAAATGGACGGGAAGCGGACCTTCGACTACGACTCCGTGTACTTCGACACCCCCGGGTTGGACAGCTACATGCTGGCCGCCCATGGACGCCGCCGGCGGTTCAAGATCCGAACGCGGACCTATGTGGACAGCGCCGTCAGCTTCCTGGAGGTCAAGACCGAAGGCGCCCGGGAGGCAACGGTCAAGGAACGGATCCCCTATGAGTTGTCCGACCGGGACCGGTTGACCGAGGAAGGCCTGGCCTACATCAATGAAACCTTGGCAGCCACGATTGGCAATGTCAGGTTCGGACCGCTGGAGCCAGTCCTGTCCACGCGATACGACCGCACCACCTTGTTCCTTCCCGAATCAGGAAGCCGCGCGACCATCGATACCGACGTCACCTGGCAAAGCCCCGACGGCCACCCATGGATGTTGGACGACGCCGTAGTGGTGGAGACGAAGTCCGGCTCCGCCCCTGGCCCTTTAGACCGGCACTTGTGGGCACACGGCGTCCGGCCGTGCCGCATCTCGAAGTTCGCCACCGGCATGGCTGCACTCCATCCCGAGCTGCCGGCCAACCGCTGGAACCAAACCCTCCGGCGCCGGATGCCCCTGCGCCCCCTCCACTGATTTTCCCTCCACAGACTTAGGAATCCCACTATGCGCTCCTTCCGCACGTCCCTTTCCGTTGCCGCAGTCGCCTTGGCCATATCGTTGGCCGGCTGCTCCACGGCCGCCACCAACTCGACGTCCACCGGCATCACAGGCACGTCCACCACGACAACCACCACCCAGCAGGCAGTCACCGCAGCCACCATCGAAGAGGACACCCACTACGACAGCGACGACCTCACGTGGGACGCCGCAACGGAAGTGGCCATCAGCCTGGCCGACGGCGGCAGCAAAGTGACGTCGTCGTCCTCCACCGGCGTGGCGGTGGACGGCAACACCGTGACCATCAGCGCGGCCGGAACCTACCGCCTCAGCGGCTCGCTCAGCGACGGCCACATCGTGGTGGCCGCGGGAGAGGAAGATACGGTGCGGATCATTCTGGACGGCGTGGAACTGGGCAACTCCGCAGGTTCGCCTTTTGTAGTGCAGAGCGCGGACGAAGCAATCGTGTACTTGGAAGACGGCAGCACCAACACGTTGACCGATGCCACCACCTACGCCGACCAGGGCGAAGACGCCCCCAACGCGGCGCTCTATTCCACGGCCGACCTGACCATTGCCGGCACAGGATCCCTCACCGTCAACGGAAAATCCAACGACGGCATTGTCTCCAAGGACGGCCTGGTGCTGGCCGCCGGGAAAGTCACCGTTGACGCCGTGGACGACGGAATCCGCGGCAAGGACTACACGGTCCTGCTTGACGGCGCCTATCAGGTGACCGCCGGCGGGGACGGGGTGAAGGCGGACAACGACACGGACGAAGGCCGCGGTTGGCTGCTGGTGAGCGGTGGTTCCTTGACCGTCAACGCAGGCGACGACGGCGTGAAGGCCTTCAACACCCTGACCGTTTCCGGCGGTACCGTCACCGTGGCCGAATCCGAGGAAGGCTTGGAGGCGCAGCACATTTCCATCACCGGCGGCGACGTCACCGTCACAGCGAACGACGACGGCGTGAACGCCTCGGGCGGTTCGTCCACCAGTACCGATGGCGGCGCCGCGGCTGGTGGCGGCGGTCCCATGGGCGGCGGCGAGATGGCGGCCGGTGACTACACAGTGGACGTGTCCGGTGGAACGCTGACCATCAATTCCGAGGGCGATGGTTTGGACTCCAACGGCAGTGCCACCATTTCGGGCGGAACGGTGGTGGTCAATGGCCCCACCAAGGAAGGCAACGGCGCCTTGGACGTGAACGGCGAGCTGGTAGTCAGCGGCGGAACCGTGGCCGCAGCAGGCAGCGCGGGCATGGCGGTCACTCCGGGGACCTCGTCCACGCAGTCGGGCGTGCAACTGACCTTCAACTCCTCGGTATCGGCAGGCACTCCGGTGCACATTGTTGATTCCTCCGGCGCCGTAGTTGCCACTTTCGTCACCACCAAGACCATCGCGTCACTGGTGTACTCCTCCTCTGCCATCACCGATGGCGAAACGTACACGGTATATACGGGTGGCAGTGCCGATGCGAAGGCCGGTTTGACCACAGGATCCATCGACGGAGCCGAAGACCAGGGCACCGTAACGGCTGGTCAGTACACCCAGGCACAGGGCCCGGGCGGTGGCGGCGGCCGCTGGTAGGTCCGGTGGGCGGGGCGGAGCGCGATCAGCCCCGCCGTCGGGCGCTGCTGTGTCCCCCCGCACGAAGGTGGCCACCCCTGCAAGCCTCCCCCGCAAACTTGATGCGAACTTGAGCCAATCGAAAAGGTTCCTTGATATAGCGGCGCCACGCTGGAATCAGTCGAAGCACCAATACCGAGGGGTTTCGGCAACGAATCTCAAGTATGAAAGACATCGATGTGGGGGACGCAATGGAGCAGTCATCAGCACTAACCGAGGTGGTGTCCATCAAGGGCATCATCCAGGACCAGCACCCCGTGGACTTCTACGCATTGGGCGTCGCAGGATGCATCGACCGGCTCGCTGCACCGCTCCGCCTCAACGGAGTGAAGGTGCAATGGCACACCCCGCATCACGGCATCGAAATCTCATCCTCAGCCGCCGCGCTCCTGTATCACGTGGCGCAGGAGACCTTCAGCAACACCCTCAACTACGCCAACGCGAGCGAGCTCACTGTGCGCCTCAACGCCGTCTACCACGGCATCCAGCTCACCATCACGGACGACGGCAGCGGTTTTGAAATCCACGCCGCGCCCAGTGGCCGGCGGCACGGGTTTGGGCTGTTGCTGATGTCCATCGCAGTGCACGACGCCGGCGGGACAGTCGACATCGACTCTGCAGTCGGGCGGGGCACCAGCGTGAGGGTGACACTACCGCTGGATTGAGTCCGATTTGGGACCTGATTTGGGCTCCCAAGCATGGCCCAAGCGCGTTGCCGGACGTATTCTGTAGCTACTTTTCAGCCTGACATCCCGACGGAATGGCACGAAAATGGCGCAGAACAAGGGTCCCAAGCTCGGTCTCGGCAAGGTCCTCCTCAGGGTCTTCGGGTACTTCTTCATCAGCATTCTTTGCGGCGTGCTGATCTCCGGCCTGGTGGTGCCTGTCGTTGCTTTCACCAGCACCACTGTGGGCGGGTCGATCGGATTCTACGAGAGCCTGCCAAGCCAGCTGAACGTCGATTCGCCGTCGCTCTCCAGCACCGTGGTCACAGCGGACGGCCAGCACATCGCCACGTTTTACGCTGAGAACCGGGTAAAAGTTCCCCTTGATCAGATGTCTCCCTTCATCCGCGAGGCAATTGTCGCCATCGAAGACAACCGTTTCTATGACCATGCCGGTGTGGATGCGCAGGGCATTATCCGAGCGCTGAGCTCCAATCTGACCAAGGGAACCAGGCAAGGTGCCTCCACGCTGACACAGCAATACGTCACCAACGTGCTCAACGAATCGCGTCTGTCCGAGGGACGCCCTGAGGATGTGGTGCTCAGCGGCCAGAAGACCATGGGAGATAAGCTTCGCGAGGTCAAACTCGCACTGGAACTGGAGAAGCGGTTCAGCAAGGACCAGATCCTTGAGGGGTACCTGAATATTGTTTTCTTCAACCGGGACGCCTACGGCATTGAAGCGGCCTCCCGTTACTTCTTCAGCACGTCCGCAAAGGACCTGACCCTGCCGCAGGCCGCGCTCCTTGCCGGGCTGGTCAACGGGCCAAGCATCTACGACCCCACCGTTGACCCGGATGCGGCGTTGAACCGGCGCAACCTCGTCCTGGACCGGATGCTGGAGCAAGGCAAGATCACGGCGGTGGACCACGGTGTTGCGGTGGCCAGTCCTGTGGAGCTCAACATCACGCCTTCCTTGCAGGGTTGCGCGGGCGCGTCGATTGCCACCTACTTCTGCGACTATGTCTCCCACCTCATCCTCAATGACGAGACTTACGGTTCAACGGTCAATGAACGCGAGCGGTTGCTGTATCGCGGCGGACTCACCATCACCACCACTTTGGACAGCAGGCTCCAAGCCGCCGCGCAAGCTCAAGTGGACGCCTCCGCGGGCGACAATCCGGACAAGTGGGGCGCCGCCATGACGACTGTGCAGCCCGGCACCGGAAAGATCCTGGCGATGGCCCAGAACACGGTCTTCGTTCCACAAGAAGGAAAATACGATACCCAGCTGAACTTCAACGTGGATGCAAAGGACGGGAACGGCTACGACCTCAACGGCGCCGGAGGCTTCCAGCCAGGATCCACCATGAAGCCGTTCATCTATGCCGAGTGGCTCAACGAAGGCAAGAACCCAACCGCTGTCGTTGACGCTTCCCGCAGGGTTTACCCGGTAGGTTTCCCCTGGCGTTCCAGCTGCGGCAGGGTTTTGGGCGGTTACAGCAGCGCCCAGAAGGCCCAGAATCTCGGCGCAGACGATGACCTGCAGAACAACGATGCTGGCTACTACCGCCCGATGCCCATCAACTACGGCCTGTACAACTCCATCAACACCGCCACGTTCGCCACGGCCGCCCAGTTGGACTTCTGCGGCATCCAGAAAATGGTGGACACTGTCGGCCTGCACAGCGGGCTCGACAATGCTCCCGTGAACATGCACCAGATCGGCAACCTGCTGGGTTCCATCGGGGTTGCGCCGCTCGTCCTCGCGAGCGCCTACGCAACGTTCGCCAACGACGGGACCTACTGCGCACCCATCGCCATTACCGGGATCAGCGATGCCCAGGGCCGCCAGTTCGAAGCCCAGGCGCCCGAATGCCGTGAGGCCGTGAAACCGGCGGTGGCCAGGGGCGTCAATGCCGTTTTGCAGGACGTACTGAAGATGGGTTCCGGTGTGTGGATTGAGCCCAAGGTCCACACCAGGGTTCCCGTTGCCGCCAAGACCGGCACGTCCAACAACAACGGAGCCACGTGGGTGGCCGGCTACACCACCACCCTTGCAACGGCATCGTTCTTCGGGGATACGACGGCGGGGCAACAGCGTGCGGGACAAAACGTCACCATCAACGGCAGGTTCTACAAGTCCTTGGACGGTTACATGATCGCGGGCCCCCAGTGGGCGAACTACATGGTGGAAGCCACGGCCCTGTACCCGAGCGGGCCCTTCGCGGCGCCCGCTCCCCCGCCGGCGCCCGCGCCCGTCACCACGGTGCCCGCCGTCCCGCGCCTGACGGGACGGTAGCGCGAGCCCTGCGTTGCGCGGGGCCCACTCCACACGCAAATGGCTCAGGTAGACTTCGCGTGGGCCACGGCGGCCACATAATCCATGGGGGTAGACGGTGTATCGTTTCGGGACTTCTGTACGCGCTGGACTGTCTGTGACGATAGCTGTCAGTGCCGCACTTTTCGGATTCGCGGCACCAGCCTCAGCTGCCCTCCCGGTAACAGACGTAGCTACCGGCGATGGGCCCGAGCGTCTGGCAATCAATGAGGTGACCAACACGGTGTATGTTGCCAACCGCGGCGGCAACACCATCACGGTAATCGATGGAGCGAGCAACAACGCAAGCTCCATCACAGTAGGCGCCCATCCGTACGATGTTGCAGTCAACGAGGCCACCAACAAAATCTATGTTGCGAACTTCGGCGCAGACACTGTCTCAATAATTGATGGGATCACCGGTTCTGTCACGGCGGACATCGCTGTTGATGCGCCGTTGAGGCTAGCCGTCAACCCGAAGACCAACAAGATCTACGTATCGAACTACCAGAAGCCCTATGTCACAGTCATTGACGGCGGGACGGGGACCACCACCGTCATCCCAACGGCCGTGGGGCCGTCGAACATCGCGATCAACCAAGTGACCAACAAGATCTACGTAGCAAACTCCGGGGTTTCAAACGGCAAATCTGCCACCGTCATCGACGGAGCCACCAATATAGCTACTGATATCCCGATCCCCGGGAGCTACGCACCGGAGCTCATCGCAGTCAACCAGAAGACCAACAAGGTCTACGTGGCAGGTGGAGCCGGGCCCGTCGCCGTGATTGATGGGCAGACAAACGTTCCTTCCAACCTTGAGCAATACCGGATTGGCTTCGGCTTGGCGGTCAATGAGGTCACGAATAAGGCGTACGCCTCCATGGCCCATGTAGAGAGCCTCATGGTGGTTGGTGGCGAGGATGCCTTCTCGTACACAAAGCTTCCCACTTCCACCTATGCACTTGCCGTGGATGAGAAGCGGAACAAGATCTACGCGGCCGAGGCAAGCATGGGCGTGACCGTTGTGGACGGTGGAAGCGGCTACATCAGCCGTCTTGCCACCGGGGGATACTCGCCCACACAAATCGCGGTAAACGAAACTACCGGGCGGGTTTACGTCACCAACACGTACAGTGACAACGTCACGGTGATCGACGGCAACGACGCCGCGCCGTCCCTTACATCTGCACCTCCAGGCAAGGGCACGGTCGGCGTTCCGTACTCCCACACGTTCACAGCCACCGGCTCTCCTGAACCACGATTCACAGTTGCCGAAGGATCACTGCCCTTGGGCTTCAGACTGAACGATGAAACCGGCGAACTGACCGGCACACCTGAAGTTCCGGGGAACTACACTTTTCGCGTTTCTGCCGGCAACGGCATGACTCCGTCGGCAATATCGGACACGATTATGCTGCGCTTCGAGCGGGCAAAGAACGATTTCAACAGTGACCGGGCAGCGGACGTCCTGGTACGCAACGCCCGCGGTGAACTCAGCCTTTACACCGGTAACGGCAAGAGTGGATGGACCTGGGACTTCCGAACCGTTGGTTACGGCTGGAACGGCATGTCGGCCATGAACACCGGGGACTTCAATGCTGATGGCAATTCCGATGTCCTCGCAAGGGATACTTCGGGCACGCTGTGGATTTACCCGGGGGATGGAAAGGGCGGATGGGCGCCCCGGACCCAGGTTGGTCCCGGATGGAACGGCATGACAGCAGTTCTTGCCCCCGGTGACTTCAACCTGGACTCCAAGGAAGATCTCGTGGCCCGTGACTCGTCTGGAACCCTCTGGGAGTACAACCGCTCCTTTGACGGCACCTGGAGTGGCCCCTTCCAGATTGGTTCCGGTTGGAACAGCATGAATGCTATCGTGGCGCCAGGTGATTTCAACGGTGACAACTATCCCGACCTCTTGGGAAGGGACTCCTCCGGGAACCTCTGGCTCTACCCGAGGAAGGATGCCTACGGGTGGATGCCCCGGGTCCAGGTTGGCTCAGGATGGAACGGAATGACCACTATCCTCGGCGCCGGCGACTTCAACGGTGACGGCACCGCCGACGTTCACGCCATAGATGCTGCCGGCTCTCTATGGCTCTACCCAGGCAACGGGAAGGGTGGCTGGCTTCCGCGGGTACACCTCGGCACAGGCTGGAACTCGGTGACCGCTATCAGCTGACGTGCACGCCCACTCTTGAGTTGCTGGCCCGGGATCCGGGTGTAAGCCCCTCGGGGCTGGAGGCCACGGTGGCCCGGTTCAATTCCGACGCCGCCTTGGGCGTGGACACGGAGTTCGGCCGTGGCTCCACTCCTCAGGACCGTTTCCTCGGCGACGCCGGGAACACCCCCAATCCCTGCCTGGCACCTTTGCTGAGGGCACCGTTTTCGGCTGAAGTGGCCGCTCATCGGGAGACGCTGAACGCCCGGCGGCGCGACGTTATTGCTAGCGGGCGTAGCGCTCCGTGAAGTTCCTGAGCACGCGCATGGGCTCCGTCACGGACGACTGGCGTGCCGATTCTATGAGTTCATCGGCGGTGTGCGGGGGAAAGTAGCCGGAGTTCTTGTAGATGTTGATGCGGGTGATGAGACCGTCGGCATCCAATTCGGGGTGGAATTGCGTGGCGTAGAGGTTGTTCTTGATCCGGAACATATGCACGGGGCAGGCCGCCGAGCTGGCCAATAGCACGGCGTGTTCGGGTAGTTCGCTGCATGCTTCCTTGTGACCCACAAACGCCTCGAAGCTGTGCGGAACACCGCGAAGCATGGGGTCCCGCTCTCCCTCAGCAGTGAGCTTGATCTCCGTGGGCCCCACAGGTTCGCCAAAGCGACGATCGATCACAGCCCCCTGATGCACGCCAAGGGTCCCAACGCCGTAGCAGGCGCCCAGGAACGGGAAGTCCTCGGCCACAATCCGGTCCAGCAACGCCGAGAGCTCCGCTTCAACCCTTATCTGGGCTGCGCTCTTCTCCTCCACAGGATCGCTGGAGGTGTAAGGGCTGCCACCAACTATCACGCCTGAGTAGTCCAACAGATCCAGGGGCGGCAGCGGCCCGGATTCCAACCGAAGACGAACAAGCTCTTCCGGTTCCAGGCCGCAGTACCGGAGATAGGCCTGGTACTCGTCATCGGCTGCGGCGTCTTCAGCGCGGGTGGCCAGCAAAAGGAAGGGCTTCACAGGCCCAGTCTGCGCGAGGAATGCCTGACTGACAAAGTGTGTTGGAGCGAAGGGGGTTTCTGACAGAGACTCCCTCGCATCGCCGTGGCTGCATAACGTTGTAGGAACCCCCATGAAAAAATGACTCATCCTTGAGGAGCCACCTTTGAAGCAGGACCCTTTGGTCGTCGGTACGCAATCGCCCGAGGCGGCACCTGCTGCACCGCAACTCCCCAAGAAGATCCCGTGGGGTGGCCTTCTGGTCCTGGCTGCGGCCGGTTTCACCGCAGTGACAACCGAACTGCTCCCATCGGGACTGCTCCCCCAAATCAGCCGGGACCTCGGAGTGGACGAATCGGCGGTCGGTTCCCTGACTGCGGTGTACGCAGCAATCATCGTCTTCACCGCGCTGCCGTTGTCGCGCTTCCTCGCCGGAAGAGTGCCCCGGAAGACCCTGCTCATCGCTACCGTTCTGGCGTTTGCCCTCAGCAATGTCCTGCTCGCCCTGAGCCCCACCTTGGGTTGGGCGATTGGAGCCAGGCTCTTGGGCGGCATCGCCCACGGCATGCTGTGGTCCAGCATGGCGCCGTATGTGGCGCGCATCGTTCCCGCACACTCCGTGGGCAAGGCCATGGCCGTAGTCTTCAGCGGTAACAGCATCGCCCTGGCCGTCGGTGCTCCCATCGGAACGTTGATGGGTTCGCTCATGACCTGGCGGGCCTCGTTCCTGGTGCTCGCCGGGGTGGGTGCGCTCCTGGCAGTATTGGCCTTCTGGCTCCTCCCCGCCGCACACGATCCTGGCAACCAGAAGACCCCGTCGCTCCGCGCAGCCATGAAGCTGCCGGGGGTCATCGCCGTCGCCATCGCGTGGCCGCTTTTGCTGCTGGCCCACTTCACGCTCTTCACCTACGTTGCCCCATTCCTCCTCGCCTCCGGGCTGCCGGAATCCGCTACGAGCCTTTCCCTGTCAGTGGTGGGCATCGCCAGCCTGGTGGGAATCTGGATTGCCGGCATGACCGCGGATTCACGCCCGCGCTCCTCGGTGATTGCCGCCGTCGGACTCTTGACGCTTGCTTTCGCACTGCTGCCCGCGTTGGGCGGCACCTGGGTGGGCGCGTTCGGACTGATGACACTCTGGGGTATCGCATTCGGAGCGGTCGGCATCTACAACCAGGCGGCCATTCTCCGTGCCGGCGGTGAACATAAGGATGCCGCCAACGGCCTCACCGTGGTGACCATCCAACTGGGTATCGCCGTCGGGGCTGTGTACGGGGCCTTCGCCCTGACCACGGCGGGTGCCCAATGGGTGCCGTTGGCGGCCGCGATTCCCACTGCGATTGCCTTGGTGATCATCATCGCCAGCCGTCGCGGCGGCTATCCTGCCGGGGGTCGCGAGAAACGCCGTTAACATTCCCGAAACACGCTAGTGACGTGATCTTCACGAATCCGGGATTTCTGTAACTTACCTGCAACTTAGCTCTTCTGAGTCGGAAACATAGCTCACCGAATATTGATCGGGGGGCTAGCAAGGGCCGTGCAACAACGGCCCCGTTTCGGACACGCTTGAAGGGAACGCAGGTGGAGATCTCTGCGCAACACGTCTGGCTGATGTTGTCATCGGCAATGGTGCTATTCATGACCCCGGGCCTCGGCTTGTTCTACGGCGGCATGACCCGCGCCAAGGCAGCGCTCAACATGATCATGATGAGCTTCATCTCGGCGGGCATCGTGGGTGTCGTCTGGGTCCTGTGGGGCTACTCCATGACCACCGGCGACGGTTTCCTCGGCTTGTTCGGCAACCCGTTCGCGCACTTCGGGCTCCAGGACCTCATGGGCTCACCTGACCTCATCAAGGCAGGCTTCGCAGCAACGTTCGCCATCATCACCGTTGCCCTGATCAGCGGTGCGATCGCCGACCGCGCCAAGTTCGGCGCATGGGCACTGTTCGTGCCGATCTGGGTCACGGTGGTCTACTGCCCGCTGGCGTACATGATCTGGGGCGGTGGCCTGATGAGTGCAGGCGGCGCCCTCACTGAAATCTTCGGCCAGGTCATCGACTTCGCCGGTGGCGCAGTGGTTGAGGTCAGCTCCGGAACCGCCGCTTTCGTCCTCGCTTTGATCGTGGGAAAGCGTCACGGATTCGCCAAAGACCCCAACCACCGCCCGCACAACGTCCCGTTCATCATGATCGGCGCAGCCATTCTCTGGTTCGGCTGGTTCGGCTTCAACGGCGGTGCTGCCACCACGGTGGAGCAGGCAGGCCTCATCTGGGTCAACACCCTGGTCACCCCGGCCGCGGCTATGCTGAGCTGGCTCGTCGTAGAGAAGATCCGGCACGGACACCCGACTTCCCTTGGTGCGGCGTCCGGCGTAGTGGCCGGCCTCGTGGCGATCACCCCGTCCTGCGCCAACATCAGCCCGCTTGCCGCCCTGGGCTTGGGCCTCGTGGCCGGCGCCGCTTGCGCAGTGTTCGTTGACCTGAAATACAAGTTCGGCTTCGACGATTCCCTGGATGTTGTGGGCGTGCACTTCGGGGCCGGTGTCATAGGTACGTTGTCCTTGGGCTTCATCGCCCTGCCTGTGGACGGCGTTGGCGGCGGCCTCCTTTACGGTGGCGGTCCCCAGCAGCTCATTGCACAGACCATGGCCGTCCTGATCACCATTGCCCTCTCCGGCTTGGGCACCCTGGTCATCGGCCGGGCCATCCACAAGACCATCGGATTCCGCGTGGCCCACGAGCACGAAGTCACCGGTGTGGATCTCACCCAGCATGCCGAGTCCGCCTACGAGTTCGGCCTCACCGCGCACGGCCACTTCCGCCAGCAGCAGGCGCACCTGTACTCGATGCTGAGGCGGAAGCCAGAGCCCGTCTCCGAAGATACCCAGCCGAACGCCAAGGAAGACAGCTTCGCCTAACGGCACCATCAACAAACAGCAGCCGACGGCGGAACGTCAGTCCCGCCGTCGGCTGCTGTTGTGCGCCACCACCCAACTGGGTTAGCCGGAGCCGTTCCAAAGTCGCTGCCACCATGTTCGCTTGGTGTCCGGCGCGGGTTCGGGCTCAAGAGGAGCCACGGCTGCCCGGCGCTCACGCCAACGTTCCAGTTCACCGTCCACATCGCGGAGATTGGTGATCACCGGAGGGCCTCCCTGCAATTGCCGCCGTGCCTCGATCACGCGTTTGTTGAAATCCTCAAGAATGTCCCGGACCTGTTTGTCCGTGTACTGCTGGTCCAGCTTCGCGTCGAGTTCGGAGTCCTCGATCCGCAGCAAAATGGCCGGAGGGCCGATGCCGCTGAGCCGTTCGCGCTGGATGAGGCCTTTGACCCACCAGTCGGGATCGTAGTGCTCCCCCAGCCCTGGGATGGGTTTTCCCGCGTACTTGAGGTTGTCGAATTTGCCTTGCTGCATGGCGTCGCGGATCAGGTATTCAGCGCGGGCAGCGTCGTCCACCTTCCGGCGCTTGTCACGTTCCTCGGCATCCGCAGCTTCGAGCTCTGCGTCCTCCTGGGCACTGCCACCCCATCCACGCACTGCCCTTAGTTCCGCGCCACGCTCAAGCTTTCGCCTGAAGGCGTTGTTCCCGGCATTCACGTTCAGCCACCTCCCCGCCCGACAGCCCTCGCCTGCCGGACATCATGGATCTGGGTACAGTATTCCGCACGTTGGCGCCCGTTAGCATAGGGCGATGGAGTCCTTCACATGGTCCAAAGCCACCAACGAGTCCACAGAGACCAAGGTAGCCGTGCTCCTGCCGGGATCGGGGTACCCGGTTGAGGGCCCGGTCCTTTTCTGGGTTGGCGAAATGCTCGCGGCGTTGGGTTGGCATGTCCAAGCGGTCAGGTGGACTGCCGATGACGAGCCCGGAGTTGCCCCGCATGCTTTCGTGGCGCGGGCGGCGGAGCAGGCTTTTGCCGCCGCCCCCGCAGCAAGCCAGCGGTTGGTGGTTGCAAAGTCCTTCGGGACCTTGGCGATTCCTTGGGCCGAGGAAACACAGACGGCAGGTGTCTGGCTCACGCCGCTGCTGACAGACACGACTGTCCGGCAGACAATCAGCCACACGGACAAGGCCGACCTTTTCATCGGCGGATCCGAGGACAAACTCTGGGATGGTGGTCGAAAGTCGGAAACTACGGGGACGTTCGTGGAAATCCCGGGCGCAGACCATTCCCTCCAGATCCCGAATGACTGGCGGGCTTCGCAGGCGGCCCAAGCAAACGTGTTCGCGAAGATCGAGGAGTTTGTTAAGGGCCTACCGGACGCCGGCGCCTGAGCCCGTACCGCCACCACCCACTTTGAAGGCGAACCAGCCCCGACGCGCCGTCAGAGTGGCGTGTCGGGGCCTGTCCATAGCTCAAAGTTGGTGGTGGCGCACCGCAACCACAGGGTCTAACGGACAGCCATGCTCGGATCCAGCTGCTCGATTCCCTCAGGCGTCACCAGCACCACCCGGGCGGTGCAGATGTCATAGAACAACCCCGTGGCCTGCACGTGACCGGAAGCCAGGGCTGGACCGGTGACAGGGTGCTCCTCCAATTTGCGGAGCTGCAGAGCAATGTTCACCATGCTCAGTTGGTCGAGCCGGCTGTAGCCGTCGGCGTCGGTAGCGCGGGCAACAGGGTGGCCGGCGAGCAACGCCGAGTAGCTGGGACGCGCATGCTCCAGCCAGGAATCGAATCCCGCGCCCAGGGCAGGTGCAGAACCCTCAGCATCAGCAATGACGGCTTTCATCGCACCGCAATTGGAGTGCCCGCAGATCACGATCGAGTCCACGGACAACGCTTTGACTGCGAAGGACAGCGTTGAATCAATGGAGGCATCCCGGCCGTCGCTGCACACCACGTTGCCAATGTTGCGGAGCGTCAGGAGGTCACCCGGTCCGCTGCTGGTGATCAGGTTGGGGTTGACCCGTGAGTCGACGCAGGCAACAAACAGCGTGTCAGGGTTCTGTCCCTCGGTGAGGTCCTGAACCAGTGGCCTGACCTTGTCCGCGTGGCGACGGTGGTACTTGTCGATGCCCAGGAGGACTGACCGCAGCGGCAGCCGCCCGCCGTCGTCGTCCCCTGCCGGGGTGACCGCCTCAGCAGGCAGCCAGGACGTGCGCGGCGGCAGCGGGAATTCACGCGGATCCTGCCGCTGGGGAGTGTTGTCCTCAGCATCGGTGAAGGCGGTGGTTCCGTGTTCCTCCAGCACCACCGAGGCGCCGGTGTTGCGGTGCTGCTTCTGCCAGGCCACCAGCGCTTCGCGGAAGGCGTGGTCCAGGTAATCGGCGTTGAGTTCCACCACGGCGTCCTGGCCTTCGGGTATGGAATGGAGGACGCGGTTGAGCCGGGGCAGGGCGAAGAAGCTGCACGATCCGGCGATGGTGACGCGCCACGGCAGGGTCGAACCGGCGGGCGCGTGGGCATTGATCTGCGCCCGGAGAACGCGCCACAGCACACACAGGGCGGCGAGGGCCAGGCCGATCATGACGCCTTCGAGCAGGTTGAGGACCACGACGCACACCAGGGTGACGCTGTAAACCAGGAGCTCGCCGGTGCGGAGGCTGGTACGGATGTCGGCGACTTTGATGAGCTTCGCGCCGATGACCAGCAGGAGGCCGGCCAGCACGGACAGCGGAATGAGTTGGATGAGCCCGGCGAACAGGGCGGAGAAGACGAGGACCCAGACGCCGTGCAGGATGGCGGAGGTGCGGCTCGCGGCCCCGGCTTCAACATTGGTGGCGCTGCGGACGATCACGCCGGTCACCGGGAGGCCACCGAGCATGCCCGAGACAACGTTGGCGGAGCCTTGGCCCACCAGTTCGCGGTTGAGGTTGGTGCGCGCGCCGCCGTGCATTTTGTCGACGGCGACCGCTGACAGGAGCGATTCGATGCTCGCGATCAGGGCCACGGTAATGACGGCCATGCCCGCTGCGCGCCAGTTGCCGTCGGGCAGGCTTGGCAGTGCGATGGCGTCGAAGATGGAGCCGCTGAAACTGATGCGCTCAACGTTTGGAGCCACCGCCACGGACAGGGCAGTGACGGCGACGACGGCGGCCAGCGGGCCAGGCACTTTTCGCACCGCTGCCGGCAAGTACTTCCAGGCCATCAAGATGGCAACAACGGCAAGCCCCAGCAACGCCGAGTGCAGCTCCACGTTGGTGATGGCCGCTGGCAGGGCCGTTAGGTTTTCGACGGCGGACCCAGCAGCTTGGCCGCCGAGCAGCACGTGGAGTTGCTGCAGGATGATGGTGATGCCGATGCCGGCGAGCATCGCCTTGACCACCACGGGCGACACTGCCAGCGCGGCCCTGCCAATACGGCTGACACCCATGAGTAACTGCACGACGCCGGCGCCGACCGTGATGGCGCATGTCACCGCCCAGCCGAATTCGTCCACGAGACCGGCAACGACGACGGTCAGGCCGGCTGCGGGGCCGCTCACCTGCAGTGGGGAACCACCAAGGCTGCCTGCGACGATGCCGCCGACCGCTGCGGCGATGAGCCCGGCCATGACGGGGGCTCCGGAGGCGGCGGCAATGCCCAGGGAAAGAGGGAGTGCGACGAGGAAGACTACGAGGGATGCGGGAAGGTCCGCTCCGAGGTTGCTGAGGAAGCTTGGCTTGGCTGCAACATTGCCCGGGTTCTTTCCCGGCGGGCTGTGGGAGTCAGTGGGGACGGTTGCGGAATCGTTGGGCTGCGGCATGGTGATCCTTGAGCTTGGGAATGCTGACCCTTCCAAGCTACGGAACTTGTCACCGTTAATGACAACAAGATGTGACAAGCGTGACAAAAGCTGTGAAGATGCGCTTCATGTTGGGACCCACGGGAACTTTCGTGGGGGTGGAGCGCGTTGGGGCGTTCCGGGTCGTGAGCCAGGCTGACGACGGCGGGCACCTCCCGCCGTCGTTCATTTGCCTTCCGCACGCATAACCTAAGGTTACTTAGTTTAGGCTTGGCATCATGAGCAACACCGAATCCCAGTCCGTACGCATCAGTTCCGAGCCCGTTCAACTGCAGGCGCTCGAGCCCATGCTGGAAAAGGTGCGGGAAGCCGTGGGCGATGTCCCTGCACTGCTTGCCATCGCCAAGGAAATCGGGCTGACGGCCCCGAAGCCCGGCGAGGGAAACACCGCCAAGCTCTGGGAGCTCCTGGCATCAGTCACAGGCGTGGACGTGGCGGCCGGGCGGGTGCTTGAGCCTCACTTGGATGCCGTGGCGATTCTGGAGCAGGCCGGAAATCACAACCAGCCGGAGGGCGCCTGGGGTGTCTTCGCCGCCGAAGGCCCCGGCCTGAAGCTCGAGGCAAAACGCGACAACGCCGGGAATTACGTCCTCAACGGATCCAAACCGTGGTGCTCGCTCGCCGCCCAACTGGACGGTGCCGTGATCACAGCGCACACCGAGGACAACAACCGGGCCGCCTTCGCCGTGCACCTCAAAGACCCCGGAGTGTCCTGCGAAACACCGCCGTGGACCAGCCGCGGCCTCCAGGAAATTCCCAGCGGCACCGTCCACTTCGACCAAGTCCCCGCAACCCCTATTGGCGGAGAGAACTGGTATTTCAAGCGACCCGGCTTCGCGTGGGGAGGCATGGCCGTGGCCGCGTGCTGGCTGGGCGGAGCTGTCGCCGTGGCCCGTGACTTCAAGACCGCGCTGGCGAAGGGCGCCGACAACGGCAGGGAACCGGATCAAATCGCCCTCGCCTCCCTTGGCGAGGTGGACAGGATCATCACGTCCGTCACCGGGTACCTGGCCCAAGCGGCAGAGCGAATCGACGCCGGCGAACTGGACAGCGGCGCTGACACCAACGGCCCCAGCGCCTGGAGCGAAGCCCTGCGCATCCGCGGAACGGTAGCCGCCGCCGTCGAGCGTGTCCAAACAGTGGTGACGCAAAACCTCGGCCCCGCGCCGCTGGCGTTCAACGAAACGTACGGCAAGCGTATGGCAGACCTGTCCCTGTACATCCGGCAGCATCACGCCATGCGCGACGACGCCCAGCTGGGCGGGCTGACACTCAAGGGAGACCGGACATGGTGACGTTCTCGCACGCAGACACTGGTACGTCCGAGCAGCAATGGGCCGCGGCCGGGGTTGCTGCCCTCCCCGAATTACCGCTCGATACAGCCGAACTCGCGGCCCTGACCTTCGTGGTGGTGGCCGCGCATCCAGACGACGAAACGCTCGGCGCCGGCGGCTTTCTGGCCAGACTGCACGCGGCCGGGGCCGCGATCGAACTGGTCCTCTGCACCGCAGGCGAGGCATCGCATCCGGACTCGCAAACCACGACGCCGGAACAGCTTGCCGCTGTCAGGCTCACTGAATTCGACACGGCGGTGTCCGGGCTGGCACCCAGGGCGACCTGGCGGTTTCTGGAACTCCCGGATGGGCAATTGGCAGCAAACGCAGACCGCATAGAAGCGGCAGTTCGGGAGAACACCGCTGGGATACAGCCCGAAAACGTGGTCATCGTGGCCCCCTTTCGCGCCGACGGCCATACGGACCACGACACCCTTGGGACGGTCGCCGCGGACCTCGCAGCACAAGAAGGCTACGGACTTCTGGAATACCCCATTTGGTACTGGTTGTGGGCAGGAACTGGGGACACCGCCTGGAATGGTTGGGTACGCGTGCCCCTGAGCCAGGAAGAACAGCAAGCCAAGGCCAAAGCGATGCGCGCCCACGCCTCGCAAACGGAACCGCTGTCAGGGCGACCGGGCGATGAGACGCTGCTTTCCGGGACGTTCCTGGAGCACTTCGAACGGCCATGGGAAACGTTCGCCTGGCACCCCTCCCAGGCCGGCAACAACAGCGCCGCGGACGCCGAGCGGATCTTCGACGAGGTCCACCGCCGCGAAGAGGACCCTTGGAGCTACACCACCAGCTGGTACGAGCGCCGCAAACGGGCACTGACCCTGGCTGCCTTGCCCCGTGAAAGCTACGAGTCCGGATTGGAACTGGGCTGCTCCATCGGCACCCTCAGCGAAGAACTCGCCCGGCGTTGCCGGACATTCCTGGGAGTGGACGCCAGCAGTGCAGCCTTGGCCCAGGCAGCGGAGCGCCTCGCGACGTACCCGACAGCGGAGGTCAAACACCTGATTATGCCCCAGGAGTGGCCGGAGGGCTCGTTTGATCTGGTGGTCCTGTCAGAGACCGGCTACTACTTGTCACCGGAAGAACTCACCGAGCTCCTGGCTCGGATCCAGGCCTCCACCACGCCCGGCGGAACACTGCTTCTGTGCCATTGGCGGCATCCGATTTCCGGCTGGGAGTTGGACGCCGAGTCGGTGCATGCCATGGCCCGCACCCACCTCGGCTGGCCAACCCACGGGCTCTATCAGGAGAAGGACTTCATGCTGGAAGTCTTCACAGCACCGGACACTTCGCCATGACGGACCTTCAAACCATTACCAGCGTCATTGTGGTGATCCCGGCCCACAACGAGGACCGGCATATCGGCAAGGCCCTCGCGGCACTCAAGACAGCAGCGGACGCCTTGCAGCGGGAGCGACCGGGAACCAGCGTTTCCATCGTCGTGGTCCTGGACTGCTGCACGGACCGCTCCGCTGACATTACGGCAGCGTACGTTTCCGCCGACCCCCGTTTCGGCGCCGTGGACGTGAAAATGCGGAGTACCGGTGCCAGCCGCGACGCCGGCATCCGGGCCGCCTTGGACCGCATGCCCGGAGACGGAACAGCGACCACCTGGTTGGCGACCACCGATGCCGACTCCGCGGTCCCGGAACACTGGCTGGTGCGGCAAGTGGAGCTGGCCAACGCAGGAGCCGACGCCATCCTCGGCTCGGTTGAACCAGACCCCGACGACGTAGATCCGGCAGTACTGAGGCGCTGGCTGGAGCTACACCCGTTCCGCGAGGACCACCCCCACATCTATGGAGCCAACCTGGGCATCAGGGCTTCGGCGTATCTCGCGGCGGGCGGGTTCCCGAAGGTGCGGGCCCACGAAGACCGGGTCCTTGTGGAACAGCTCCGCGGCCAAAGATTCGTGGTCACCGCGACGGACACTACCAGGGTGGTGACCTCCGGGCGGATGCAGGCCCGCGCGCCGGAGGGTTTCGCGGCCTACCTTCGCACCTTGGGCGCGGAACTTCCGGCTGCGACGGGCTAAGTGTCCAATCACTGAAGGGGTAATGACCCGCCCGCTCAACTGCGGTCAGTCGAGCAGCGCTACGCCGAACTCAGCGACGACGGCCCGCAATTCCCTGAGGTAGTGCTGCGCTTGGTCGGTGAGCGGAATCGCTGCGTGGCCGATCCAGCCGATCTCGATGCGTTCGTCAACGTCGAGCGGGATGGCGACGATCTCCGGGTCGAGCTGCCCGCTGATGATGCCCGTCGAGATCGTGTAGCCGTGGAGCCCGATCATGAGGTTGAAGATCGTGGCACGGTCAGAGACCCGGATCTCCTGCTTACTGGACATGGTGGAGAGAATCTCCTCCGCGAAGTAAAAAGAGTTGTTCGCACCTTGATCGAAGGTTAGCCGCGGCAAGCCGGCGAGATCATCGAGGGTCGCACGCTCTTTTAAGGCGAGCGGGTTGTTTCGTGAAATGAAAATGTGCGGATCGGCGAGGAAAAGCGGAGTGAACGCGAGTCCGGATTCCCGGAGCAGCTTGTCGATGATCTTCCGGTTGAAATCGTTCCGGTAGAGGATGCCGATCTCGCTGCGCAGCGTTCGGACATCCTCGATGATGTCCCAGGTGCGGGACTCACGCAGCGAGAACTCGTATTCGGCCACATCAGAGGCCTTGACCATCCGGACGAAGGCGTCCACCGCGAACGAGTAGTGCTGCGTTGACACCCCGAGCAGGCGTCGCCTCGGTGGCCTGCCAAGGTAGCGCTGCTCGAGGAGAGCGAACTGCTCCACGACCTGCCTCGCGTAGCCGAGGAACTCTACCCCGTCGGCGGTGAGGGTTACCCCGCGGGCGGAGCGGACCAGGAGAGCACGGCCCACCCGGGCCTCAAGATCCTTCATCGCTGCGGACATTGTCGGCTGCGCAACGTAGAGAAGATCGGCAGCCGCGGAGATCGACCCCTCAGCGGCAACTTCAATAAAATAGCGGAGCTGCTGCAGGGTCAGTCCGCTCGAAAGCTGGGGCATAGGAAAAGTCTATATGAATGCATAGTAATGCCAAGTTACCCGATACCTTCGGGAAGGCTGCACCATGGATACATCACCTTCTGAAAGGCCGTCTCCGGCCCATCAACGGATTGGCAGCACATGGCAGACGACTTCACCTTCAGCATCAGCACGACCCGCTTCGACGAGGACTACTCCCCGTCGGAGGGCTCCCGGATCACGACGAATTTCGCCAACCTGGCGAGGGGCGAGCACCGCCAGGAGAACCTCCGCAACGCCTTGACCATGATTCGGCGCCGCTTCAACGATCTCGCAAGCTGGGACAACCCGGACCGGGACCGTTACACCCTCGAGCTTGAGATCGTTTCCGTGCAGATTGAGTTCACTGCGGAAGGTACGGATCAGCAGTTCCCGCTGTTCGAGGTTCTCGACATCCAGATCGTTGACCAGCTGAACGGGGTCCGCCACCAAGGGATCGTGGGGAACAACTTCTCCTCCTACGTCCGTGACTTCGACTTCAGCGTCGTGCTGCCAGCGGCAGCAGCGGAGTCAGGCAAACCCACCGTTCCCGGGGACTTCGGCGATCTTCACGGCAAACTGTTCCAGCAATTCCTCGATTCCCCGGCGTGCCAGGAACGCTTCCCGCAGCCGCCAGTGGTGTGCATCAGCGTCTCCACGAGCAAGACGTACCGGCGAACAGAGAACCGTCACCCGGTCCTGGGCGTCGAATACCAGCAGGACGAGTTCTCGCTGACGGACGCGTACTTCGCAAAGATGGGGCTGCAGGTCCGCTACTTCATGCCACGCGGCAGCGTAGCGCCGCTCGCCTTCTATTTCCGCGGCGACCTGCTCAACGACTACTCCAACCTCCAGCTCATCGGCACGATCAGCACCATGGAGACGTTCCAGAAGATCTACCGCCCGGAGGTCTACAACGCGAACTCCGCCGCCGCCGTCGTCTATCAGCCGAGCCTGGGAGAGCAGGATTACTCGCGGACCCAGATCGCCTACGACCGCGTCGAGCGCAGTCAGCTCGCGATCACTCAGGCGAAGTACACGGAGGAACACTTCATCACGCCCCACAAGGATCTATTGGACCAGTGGACCGCCAAATACCCCGCTCTCGTCAACTGACCCACGGAGAATCGTCAATCATGAACACACTTTTGCCCACCACCGTTGTCGGAAGCCTGCCGAAACCATCGTGGCTCGCACAGCCGGAAACTCTGTGGTCCCCGTGGAAGCTGGACGGAGATACGTTGATTGAGGGCAAGCAGGATGCGCTGCGCATTGCCATCCACGAGCAGAGCCGACGCGGCATCGACATCGTCAGCGACGGCGAGCAAACCCGCCAGCACTTCGTCACGACCTTCATCGAGCATCTCAGCGGGGTCGACTTTGAACAGCGCAAGACCGTGCGCATCCGCGATCGCTACGACGCAAGCGTGCCGACCGTCGTCGGAGCGGTGCGCCGTGAGCAGCCGGTATTCGTCGAAGACGCGAAGTTCCTCCGCGCAACCACAGATAGGCCGATCAAATGGACTCTTCCCGGTCCAATGACCATGGTGGACACGCTCTACGATGACCACTACAAGAGCCGCGAGAAGCTGGCCTGGGAGTTCGCTGCGATCCTGAACCAGGAAGCGAAAGAACTGGAGGCGGCCGGTGTGGACATCATCCAGTTCGACGAGCCCGCGTTCAATGTCTTCCTCGATGAGGTCAAGGACTGGGGCGTGGCTGCGCTTGAGAGAGCGGTAGAAGGGCTGCGTGTGGAGACAGCCGTGCATATCTGTTATGGCTACGGGATCAAGGCGAACACTGACTGGAAGGCGACGCTCGGCTCCCAGTGGCGGCAGTACGAGGAAACGTTCCCGCTGCTGCAGAGCTCCAGCATCGACATCATCTCGCTGGAATCCCAGAACTCCCACGTGCCCATGGACCTCATCGAGCTCCTCCGCGGCAAGAAAGTCATGCTCGGGGCAATCGACGTCGCAAGCGAGACCATCGAAACCCCGGAGGAAGTCGCTGACACCCTTCGCAAGGCCCTGCAGTTCGTCGATGCGGACAAGCTCATCCCCAGCTCCAACTGCGGCATGGCACCGTTCCCCCGGGACGTGGCACTGGCCAAACTGAGTGCCCTCAGCGCAGGGACGAGAATCGTTCGCGAGGAACTCGAGCGCTCCGCGCACAAGGTGTCCTAACGATGTTTCATGCCTATCCCACCGACACTTGGCTCGGGGCTCCGAAGAAAACCTTCCCGCAGTCCCTCTCGGCCGACGACTTCAAAGCACTGTTCCGTGGCCACCCGGGAGGTGTCGCCGTCATCACGGCGGATGCCGGCGAAGGACCGGTGGCTCTGACGGTGTCGTCGGTGGTTTCAGTGAGTGCGGAACCTCCGTTGCTGATTTTCTCGGTCTCGGCACTGTCCTCAGCGTCCGAGGTGCTTTCACGCGCCGAAACCGTCGTCGTGCACCTGCTGGACGCGCACGACGTCGACTTGGCGAAGTTTGGAGCGACCCCCGGCGCCGACCGCTTTGACCAGACGCACCGCTGGTCGACCCTTGAAACCGGCGAAGCGGTGTATGACGACGTCCGTGCCTGGGTGCGCTGCGCCGTCATCAATCGCATGGAGGTGGGGACCTCCACAATCATCGCCGTTCATGCCCTGGAGTCCCGCGTGATGCGTGACATCGAAGCGGGCGAACCCGGCGACGCCCTGGTCTACCACAACCGTTCATGGCACCGTCTGGGCGAGCATTCCAAGCATGGCGGCTGAGCGCCGCGCCAGCCATGCGATGCAGCAAGCCGAACGGGGCACGACGGCGGGAGGATACCTCCCGCCGTCGTCCTCGTTAACATTGGCGCGTCCATCGACTTCCTGAAGGGCCCGGATGCAACCCTGCTCTGCACGCATGCGACGCTTCGGTTCCCAACCCCGCACATTGGCCGCGGAACACATCCCTGCGACCGGCTAAGCCGCCAGAGCCCCTTCGACGGCGGCAATGGCGGCCTGCGTAATGGTTTCCCGCTCGCCGGATCCGTCCACGGTCAACAGAATCCCGCGCTTCGAATAAGCCGTCAGAACTGGCTGCGTCTCGTCCCGGTACAGCTCCAACCGACGCTGGATCACGGCTTCGGTGTCATCGCTGCGGCCTTGCTCTTGAGCACGGCGGAGCATACGCGCCAGCAGCTCGCTGTCCGAGGCCGTGAGCGCCAGGACCACTTCCAAGGGCTGCCCCCGAACCGCCAGCATCTCGTCCAGGGCTCCGATCTGAATCACCGTTCGCGGGTAGCCGTCCAGCAAAAACCCGTCGCCGGCATCGGCTTCTTCCATACGCTGCTTGAGCATGTCCGTGGTGACGTGGTCCGGCACGAACTCACCCCGATCCATATACTCGCCCGCCTCCAGGCCGAGATCCGTTTTGTCCCGGACGTGGGCGCGGAAAAGATCGCCTGTGGAAATAGCGGGGATCCCAAAATGCCTGGCGATGTGCTCCGCCTGAGTGCCTTTACCGGAACCCGGAGGGCCCATGATGATCAATCGCGCCATGACACTGGTCCGTTTCGAGAGGCAGCCGGGACTTAAACCATACGCCGACGACGGCGGGAGGCACCCGCCGTCGTCGGCTTCTTTTTGCTTTCGGTTCAGTCGTCAGACGTTGGCCGGTTCCGCAAGAACGGCATCGATCTGCTCCATCGCCTCACGCATTCCTTCGTCCATGCCCATCTCGGCCATCTTCTGCATCTGTTCCTCGGACTCGAAGCTGGAGGTGATGGTCATTCGCGTGCGGCTATCCACGGGCTCGAGCTTCACGACGGCGTGCGTGATGCCGAGGTCATCAACGGGCTCACCCTTCTCGTCAGCGAAGCCGTCGTCAAACTCCAGGTGGTCCGGGGCGTTGATGGCAGTGAACTCCCACCAACCGCGGGCTTTGGTACCGTCCGGGCCGGTCATGTAGTAGGCGGCCTTGCCCCCGGCAGTGAACTCGTGGGTTTCAAAAGTGGCGGGCCAGGTTGGCGGTCCCCACCAGCGTTCGAGCTGCCGGGGGTCCTCCCAGATCCTCCAGACGCGCGTCACCTCGGCATCGAATTCGGCCACGATGGTGAAGCTCAGGGCCTCAGCATCCTTGCTTAAGCTGACAACAGTCATGGCAGATCCCTTTCGTCATCTTCAGCGAGTATGTCCGCGATCCGGCTGGCCCGTTGCCGCCAGATTATTTCGAAGTGGTCCAACAGATGCCGGGCTTTTTGCAGTCCATCGTGATTCCCCCGCACAATCTGCTCCCTCCCACGCTTTTCCTTTGTCACCAGGGAGGCCCGTTCCAGGACCGCAACATGCTTCTGCACGGCCGCGAAACTCATGGCGTAGAGCGCAGCCAACCCGGAGACCGAGTACTCCCCTGCCGTCACCCTGGCCACGATGTCCCTGCGGGTGGCGTCGGACAATGCCTGGAACAGGCGGTCGAGTTCGAGGTCCCGTTCGGGTACTGGACTGAGCTGATCTACAACCATTTGGTTGTAGGATACGCCCGGGCTGGACGAGTGTCAATGGACCAGGGCTTGACCACCCCTTGCGGCCCCGCACCACCACGGGTAAGTTATTGAAACGTCTCAAGAAAGCGTTTTCCCAGACTCTTAGGTGGAATAGACCATGACTCAGCACGCCCCGATCACGTGGATCGATGGCGAACCGCCCGCCGGACTCAGCGGCGGCACGACGTGGGGAATGCCGTTCCAACGCGGCACCGTGCACGACGCGGCTGCACTCAAGGTTCTCGACTCCAACGGCAGCGCCGTCAACGCCCAAACCTGGCCCCTTGCCACCTGGCCCGATGGCTCGCTGAAGTGGGGCGGCATTGCCCTTGGCGCAACGGAACAGCCCGCTGACACCTACTTCGTCACCCACCCGACTGAAGCGAACGACGGCGGCGCGGCAGCCGCCGTCGAACGCTCCACCGAGGTGACGGTCACCGAAGAAGAAGGGACCATCACCGTGTCCACGGGCACACTGGAGATGGTCCTGCACAGGAGTGGCGACTCCCTGTTCAGCGAACTCCGCCGCACCAATGAAGTGGTGGCAAAAGACGGCCGCCTGGTGAGCCTGCTGCAGTCGGGGCTGGCCGAGGGTACAGGTACCACCACCCGCACGGGCTTCACCGGCCACACCACCAGCGTCACCGTGGAGCAGGCTGGTCCCGTCCGCGCGGTGGTCAAGGTGGAGGGCTCGCACCGCGCCGATGACGGCACCAAGGAATGGCTCCCGTTCACCGTCCGCTTCTACTTCTACGCGGGCGCCCGCAGCGTGAGAATGATGCACTCGTTCATCTGGGACGGCGACGCCGACCAGGATTTCCTTGCCGGGCTCGGCGTCCAATTCACGGTGCCCTTGGAAAGCGAACTGCATGATCGGCATGTCCGGATCGCCGGGGCCGACGACGGATTCCTGGTGGAGGCCGTCCGCGGGCTGACCGGGCTACGGCGGGATCCCGGCGAGGAAGTACGCGCCGCGCAGATCGCCGGCCGTCCAACGCCGCCACTGGGCGAATGGAGTCCGCTGGTTTCCGAGCGCCTCCATCTCATCCCGAGCTGGAACGACTACACCCTCACGCAACTGACAGCCGACGGCTTTGACCTGCGCAAACGGACTGCTCCCGGCCACGGCTGGGTGGGGATTTCGGGTGGCACCAGGGCGGCCGGGTTCTGCTCGTTGAGCGAGGCCCGTGGCGGCTTCGGTGTTGGCATCCGGGACTTCTGGCAGTCCCACCCTGGGCAGCTGGACATCCGCGGGGCAGCCACCGATCAGGCGACGGTCACTGCCTGGCTCTACTCACCCGAAGCCCAGCCGATGGACCTCCGCTTCTATCACGACGGCCTGGGCCAGGACACGTTCGAGGACCAGCTTGAGGGCCTCGAAATCACGTACGAGGACTACGAGCCGGGCTTTGGCAACCCCACGGGCATCGCGCGCACGCACGAACTGACGCTGTTCGCCTACGACTCGACCCCCAGTACGGAGAATCTCTCCGCGGATGCCCGGGCCGCGTCCACTCCCCCGCTGCTGCAGCCCTCGCCCGAGTACCTGCACGCGGCAGGCGTCTTTGGTGACTGGGCGCCGGTGGACCGCAGCACCCCGGCGAGGGCGGAGCTGGAAGACAAGCTGGACTTCCTGTTCGACTTCTACCAGGGCCAGACCGAACAGCGCCGCTGGTACGGATTCTGGAACTACGGCGACGTCATGCACACCTACGACACCGACCGGCACGTGTGGCGCTACGACGTGGGCGGCTACGCGTGGGACAACTCTGAGCTCTCCCCCGATCTCTGGCTCTGGTACATGTACCTGCGGACAGGCCGTGCGGACGTCTTCCGCTACGCCGAGGCCATGACCCGCCACACCGGTGAGGTGGATGTCTACCACTTGGGTCCGTGGCGCGGATTGGGTTCACGGCACAACGTCCAGCACTGGGGCTGCAGCGCCAAGCAGCTGCGCATCAGCACGCCGACCTACCGGCGCTTCTATTACTACCTGACCGCGGATGAGCGCACCGGCGATCTCCTCACCGAACTGGTGGACAGCGACCAGAACTTCCTCGGCTTGGACCCCGTCCGCAAAGTCAGGCCCGACGCCGATACGTACCGTCCGGACCGCGGCGCCTTGGGCGTCGGGCTGGGTACGGACTGGGGCTCCCTGGCCGCCACGTGGCTCACCGATTGGGAGCGTACCGGCAACCCGCGCTCACGGGATCGACTCCTCGGAACCATGGCAGACATCGGCGCACTGAAGTATGGCTTCTTGACGGGCGAGGCGCTGTACGACCTGGATGCAGGAAGGTTCGACGCCGGCAGGGAAGTCATCAGCGTCTCGCACCTGAGTGCCGTGTTCGGTTTGGTGGAAATCTGCAGCGAACTGATCAGCTTGGTGCCGGACAAGGACTTCGAGGAAGCCTGGATGCAGTATTGCCGGCTCTTCCTGGCCACCCCCGAGGAGCAGGTCGCAGAGGTGGGCCAACCTTTAGCGGGCATCTACCTCACCCAGGCGCACAGCCGGCTGACGGCCTATGCCGCGGCCCGGCTGGGTTCGCCGGAACTGGCGGAGTTGGCGTGGGAGAGCTTTGCCGAGGGCGGGGAGAACCTGAACCACACCGAGGCTTTCACGCTCAAGAAGATCCTGCCGCCATACGTGCTTCAGCCGGTCGATGAAGCCCCTACCGTGTCCACCAACGACACCGCCCAGTTCGGCCTGGCCGTTATCCAGAACCTGGCCCTGGTCGGCCACCACCTGCCGGCGGCGGCCGATGCACCGCAGGAGGTCCCGGCGTCGTAAGTCCTGCCTGGGCGCGGACCTAGGAACTGCTTCGCGGATGCATGATCCGCATCTGGTCCCAGGTCCGCTCCGAGGCGGCGATGTTCTGGTTGGAACGCTCACGGTCCAGGGAGGCAAGCTCGACGGCGATCGCCTGGACCGCGGACACCGCACCTGTCAGGGACGGGAAGAAGCCGGCGCCTTCAGTGGGCACCACAATCCTGTGATCAGCATGCACCGCGACAGGCGATCCCGCGCTGTCTGTGATGGAAACGATGGGCGTGCCCAGGTTGTGCGCGATCTCGACGGCCCGCATGGTGCTGTCGTAGACCCGCCAGAGGCTGATGGCGATGACCAGGTCTTCTGCACCAAGCCGTGCAATGGCGTTGGTGAGGGCGGCGACGTCGGCGTCGAGGAGCCGGACGTTGTAACCGGCGATGATCGCGTTGTGCTCCAGCGCTTTGCCCGGGATCGCGTAACTACCCGCGGCAACGATGTAAGTCTGCCGTGCGCCCGCGATCGCCTCCGCAATATTATGAAGAGTGTGGGCGTCCAAAGTGCGCTCGAAATGCGCCAGGTTCGCCCGGTCGGTGGACACCGCCGCCTGTGCAGGACTACTGATGTGGCCGTTGTGTTCGGCCGCAACCTCCACTGCGCTCAGCGACGCAAGAAACCGTGAACGCAGCTCAAATTGGAAGTCTGCCCACCCCTTGAATCCCAGTGTTTGCGCGGTTCTGGTCACGGTCGAGGCGTTCGAGGCGGCCACTGCGGCGATGTCGCTGACCGAGCCGTAGGAGGCAAGGCGGGGCTGGGATCGGAGGATGCCGATCACTTGCATTTGGCGTGCCGCGAGCTTCCGTCCCTGGACACGACTATCCAGCCACTCGGTCAACGTTGACGAGTCGAAATCTTCTTCCACCTATTGACCTACCTCACACTTTGGCCGTAACTTCGATACATCGCTTCTGCACAGATCCGTGCATATTCCTAAAAATGTACAACTTGGCCCACTTTGGCAGGAATCACCATGTCACTCACAGCACGCCTTGATCGTCTGGCTCTCAGTCGACCACACTACAAGCTTCTCCTCATAGGAGGCCTCGGCTACTCCTTCGACGGCATGGACGGTGCCGTGGTGGCCTTCCTCCTCCCCCGTATCCAGGAACTATGGGGCCTCAGCACCGCCAGCCTCGGGCTGGTGGGCTCAGCAGCCCCGTTCGGCTTCTTCTTCGGCGCGATCCTTGCCGGTTGGATGGGCGATCGCTTTGGCCGCAAGAAGGTCATGCTGTGGGCTCTGGCCTTCTACTGCCTCATGTCGGTAGTTGCTGCCATGGCCCCCAACTTCGAAATCTTCCTGATTGCACGGATCTTTGCAGGATTGGGCGCAGGCGCAGAAAGCGTGATCATCGCCCCGTTCCTGTCGGAGTTCATTCCCCCGAAGCGCCGCGGCTGGTTCATTGGAACCCTGGCCGGATTCTTCTCCTTTGGCTTCGTGGCTGCGGCACTGATCGGCCGGTTCGTTGTTCCCCTCGGCGAGGACGGCTGGCGCTGGGCGCAGGTCATCACCGCCGTTCCCATCCTTCTCCTGCTCTGGTGGCGTCGCAGCCTGCCCGAGTCCCCACGCTTCCTCATCAGCCGGGGCCGCATCGCAGAGGCAACCGAAGTGGTGGACCGGTTTGAGCAGAGTGTAGTGAAAGCCACGGGCAAACCACTCCCGGCCCTGCCACCCGCAGCGGAAGAGATCACCAAGCACGAACAAAAGATCAGCATCTGGAACGCCCTGAAGTTCATGTGGTCCAAGGCAATGCGTCGCCGGACCGCCGTGATCTGGCTGATCTGGTTCGTGATCACGTTCTCCTACTACGGCTTCTTCTCCTGGATTCCCACCCTGCTGGTAGGACGCGGCATCACCATCACCAAGAGCTTCGAGTTCTCCATCCTCATCTACCTGGCACAGATCCCCGGCTACTTCTCCGCCGCCTGGTTGTGTGACCGGATTGACCGCAAGAACACCATCGCCCTTTACTTGGCGGGATCGGCCATCAGCGCCTTCTGGCTGAGCCAGTCCAACGATTCCGGCATGATCCTGCTGGCCGCCGCAACGTTGTCCTTCTTCCTCAACGGCACCTACGCCGGCGTCTACGCCTACACTCCGGAACTCTTCCCCACATGGATGCGTGCCACCGGTGTTGGCCTGGCCAGCGCAGTGGGTCGCATCGGCAGCATCCTTGCACCGTCCATCATCGGCATCTTCGCCGCCTCCCTCGGCTTCGGTGGCGTGTTCACCATGACCACCGTGGTGCTGACCATCGGCGTCCTGGGCGTGGTCATCTTCGGCGCCTCCACCGCTGGCAAGTCGTTGGAGAACATCAACGCCCGCGCCGAGCATGACCCGGCAGCGGCAGAAAGCAAGTAAGAGTGATGAATACAGACGCAGTTTTCCAGCAGACCTTCGAGGCCATGCAGCAGGAACCAGGAGTCATTCTGTTTACTGCACTGCAGTGGATCCCGCAGCGTTCCAGTCTCAAACGCCTCTTCACCAGCCACCCGGACGAGTATCCGGTGGGGGCCGAGAAGACAGTGGAGATCTCACCGGGCTGGCTGGGGACGGTCATCGAGGACAAGAAGCCCTTCCTGGCCGCGGACCTGACAGCACTCCGGGACGTTTTCACAGATTCAGAACTCATCCAGCAACTGGGCTGCGGCGCCGTCATCAACGTGCCGGTCCTCGACCGGGAGCACAACGTGGTGGGCGTCTTGGCGCTCCTTGATGCAGAAGGCAAGTACACGCAGCAAAGTGTGGGAATCGCCGTCGACGTCGTCAGCTCCAACGTGGCCCACCTTGTTCAGGCCTTTGAAGCCCACCCCACCGAAGTCCCTGAAGGCACCGAAGAACCAGCGAAGGACAACGTTTAAATGAGCACCGCCCCAGAAAGCACTCCCCTGGTCATCCGCAACGCCAGCGTCCTGGACGTTGAAGCGGGCACCTACTCAACTGCCGACGTCGTCAGTGTTGACGGGAAGATCAGCAGCGTCGGGCTGAATGCCGAAGCGCCTTCCGGCGCGCGGGTCATCGACGGCACTGGCAAGTTTGTCATTCCCGGCTTGATTGATGCCCACGTCCATGTGGTCGCCTCGAGCGCTGACTTTCGGTCACTGACCTACACGCCGGCGTCGTATGTCTACGCGCAGACTGCCCGCATCATGGGAGAAATGCTGCGCCGCGGTTTCACCACCGTGCGCGATCTTTCCGGAGCGGATTTTGGGCTGGCCATGGCACAGGAGGAAGGGCTGCTGGAGGGACCGAAGATTCACTTCTGCGGCCATGCCCTCAGCCAGACCGGCGGTCACGGAGACATGCGCCTGCCGGGCGAAGACCACGATCCCAATGGTCGTGGATGCTGCGGCATCGGCCGCGTGGCGGACGGCGTTGACGCGGTCCGGGCAGCCGCCCGCGACGAGATCCGCAAGGGTGCCCACCACATCAAGATCATGGCCTCCGGCGGCGTATCCTCCCCCACGGACCGCATCGACTCCACGCAGTATTCCATGGAGGAGATGCGCGCAGCGGTCGAAGAAGCCGAGGCGGCAAACCGCTACGTCGCCGCCCACGCCTACACCGCCCGGGCGATCAACCGTGCGCTGGAGGCAGGCGTCCGCTCGATTGAACACGGCAACCTCCTGGACGACCAGAGCCTGAAGCTGTTCCTCGAAAAGGACGCGTTCCTGGTCCCCACGCTTGTCACGTACTGGGCGCTGAAGGAAGAGGGCAAGGAATTCGGGCTCACGGAGGAAATGTGGGCCAAGGTGGATTCCGTCCTCACCAGCGGCCTCGAAGCGATCTCGCGTGCCCACGAGGCCGGCGTCAAAATGGCCTTCGGCTCGGACCTCCTGGGTGGCATGCACCGCCACCAGAACGAGCAGTTCAGGCTGCTCGGCAAGGTCCAGCCCGCGATTGATGCCATCCGCTCGGCAACCACGACGGCGGCCCTGCTGCTTGAGCGCGAAGGCGAACTGGGTGTGATCGCAGCTGGGGCAGACGCTGACATGCTGGTCCTCGGAGCCGACCCGGTGGCGGATATCTCCGTGCTGGCCGACATTTCCGAACACCTGGAGTTCCTCGTCCAGAATGGTCGGGTTATCGACTGACCCCAGAAAGCAACGCGGGGTCACTTACGGCCCATAAAATGCGCCCGAATGGGCCGTAAGTGACCCCGCGTTGCTGCTGTGCGCTACTTCTTCGCGCCGGTGTAAACGACGGCGGGAATCGCCGGAGCCTGCATGCCCTCACCGATGAAGAAGCTCGGGTGCGGCGGCTGGTTGTAGGCAACATTCTCCCGGGCAACGGCCGTCCGGTACACGGTGTCGTGCATCAGCGTCCGCAGCCGCACCTCCGTGGGAGCCGTGGTGGTGTAGATCCGCAATTCGCTGCTGTCCGTGGACGGCCAGGCGATCTCTTCGCGCCAGTCACCCAGGATGTCGGCCTGAATGGAAGGGTTGCCCTTGGTGGTGTTGTTGCTGCGGGCACCTTCAGCGGTCAGGAGCCGGTCGCTGGTTTCCGTTTCCCAATTCCACTTGGAGATGGTGGGTACGCCGCGGGACACTGTGGCGTCGTAGTCGTGGTCCACGATTTCGCGGAGCAGGTCTCCATCCCACCAGGCCAGGAAGTTGGCAGCTGGGATCTTCTCCGCGATCAACTCACCGTTGGCGGACATGAGCTGGCCAACGGGTGAATCCCACGCCGCGGAACCGCCGATGGCCCACCCTTCAGCTCCCGCGTACCGCGGATCAATATCGCCTGCCGCGCCTCGGCCGGTGTCCTTGATGGCAGGGATGCTCCACAGCACCTCACCGGTGGCGGCATCACGGAACGTTGCCCCGCGATTACCGCTCTGGCTCATGCTTTCGTGGACGGCGAAAGTCTCGAGTCCGGGCCTGGACGGGTCGAGGTCTCCGGTGTGGATGGCATCGCCGTGGCCGAGCTTGGTGTTGTACAGCGGCTGGCCGTTGTCATCGATGGTCATGGAGCCGAAGACGAACTCGTCCTTGCCGTCCTGGTCAACGTCAGCGACGGACAAGTTGTGGTTCCCTTGCCCCTTGTACTCATCCCCGGCGAGGTTGGAATCGAAGCTCCAGCGCTTCACGAGCTTGCCATTGACGAGGTCGTACGTGACCAGCACCGTGCGGGTGTAGTAACCGCGGCTGAACATCATGGAGGGGTGTTCGCCGTCCAGGTAGGCCACGCCGGCCAGGAAACGATCCACGCGGTTACCGTAGTTATCGCCCCAGCTGGCCACTGTTCCGCGCTCGGGCTCATACGCGACCGTGTCCATGATGGTTCCGGTGTCGCCCTTGAAGACGGTAAGGAATTCAGGGCCGGCCAGGACATAACCCGCCGAGTTGCGGAAGTCGGCGTCGGCGTTTCCAATCACGGTACCTGCCGCGTCCCGGGTGCCATCAGCTGTCTTGAGGGACACCTCGGCCTTGCCGTCGCCGTCGAAGTCGTAGGCCAGTACCTGCGTGTAATGCGCGCCGGCGCGGATGTTTCGGCCCAGGTCGATGCGCCACAGCTTGGTGCCGTCCAACTTGTAGGCGTCCACGTAAACGTTGCCCGTATATCCAGACTGGGAGTTGTCCTTGGCGTTGGACGGCGACCATGTCTGGATGACCTCGTACTTGCCGTCGCCGTCGAGGTCCGCCACCGTGGCGTCGTTGGCGGAGTAGGAGTAGGCCTTGCCGTCCGGCGTGACGCCATCGGCAGGCTTGTCCAGCTTGATGGCCAGATAGTTCTGGGTCAGCGGCTTCACGGCTTCGGTCAGCTTGTCCTGCCCCTGTCCGTTGCCAACAGTCTTGATGACATAGCTCGACTCCGCAGTGCCATTGGGGTCCACGAACATGGTGGAGTTGCGCAGGGGTTCGGGAGTGATGTTGACGCCGTCGCGCAGGACCTGGAAGCCGATGCTGTCCTTGTCCAGGCCCAGCATGCGCCAGCTCACCGTGACACCGTGATCAGTCAGGACGGCAACCGGAGCGCGGTCAAGGTTTTCCACCTGGCGTTTCAGCGCGGCTGGATCTTTCGCGGCAGGCACGACGCCGGGAAGGTTGGCTTGCGCTGCCTGCGGGACTTGGGCAGGAGCAGCCTGCGCGAGCGGGACACCGGTCAGCGCCATGGCGGCGGCGGCGAGTGAAGCAGATGCTGCGAGGGGAACCGCCTTCCACGAACGAGCGCGGGAGTTGCGGTAGGAACATTTCGAGGGGTGAGTCAAAGAACATCTCCTTTGATGCTGGGCGGCAGTGGGTCTGCCCGCCCCGGATTGGAACGTTTCACTCATGCGCCGCATTGCCAATCAAGATTGATGCGCGATGGTGGGGTGGGTGAGAAAACGCTTTCCGCCAACAAGATTTACCAGCGGTTCCACAGCATCGTCAAGGGTTTGACGGGAAATGACTGGGAGATTTCGGTGCTAAATGTTCGCAGTTGTCCGTCTCTTCACCACCGGCTTTGGCCTCGCCTGAACGCGAAAACAACCACATCGGGCCACTTTCCGGGGAGTGGGCCGTCAAAGCAGGTGGGGAAGGTGCGCCGAAGGTCAGTTGGTGGCTTACGCGCTGGACTTGCCGGGTTGGACCGTTGGAGGAAACTGAGCGTGCGCTCCGGTTACACAGAGTAATCAGCAACGTGTAATCGGTCACACTTGGCCGGATTCGCTTGTCAACCGTGGTGGGCACCATGAACCATGAATGAGGGAATTCGTTTCCCATACAAGCTGAATCAGCAATCCTCACCGACGAGGATGCGGCCCCGGGCGAAGAGGCTTGGGGCTGTTAACGGCCTGAGTGAAAGTACTGACAATGACGACACATACTGACTCCATCACGCTGAAAATCTGGGACAAGTCGGCCATCGACCACACCATCGACGCCGCCATCCAATCCCTGTCACACCGGGCAGCTGCAGAAAACTGCGGAATCGCAGTCACCCTCAGCGGACCCAAAACCTTCACCGTGAGCCTGAGCCGCTAAGCAGCTCACCGCAAACGCAAGAGGACGACGCCGGTACTTACCGGCGTCGTCCTCTTGCGTTTAAGGCGCGTCCCCCGTGGCGCTCAAACCGCTCAAGTGGTCCTGAACCCCCGTTCGTGACGCCGTCAAGGAAGTCCTGAGCAAACCTTGAGACTTCCTTGACGGTTTCCCTCCCCTGATCTTGCGTTCGCGTTGGAACTCTAAGTGAGTCAACGCTTCAAGGCACGAACGGAGGGATCACAATGCTCACGGAAATCACGGAACTCACGGCCGACACAGCCGCAACGGACACTGCTGCTGCGCCACGCGGATCCCACCGTGCGGCCGGTGGCGTGGTCACCGTACTGGTTCCGGCCCACAACGAATCGGCCGGCATCACGGAAACCCTTACCTCGTTGAACAACCAGACCCGCCGTCCGGACCGCATTATCGTCGTGGCGGACAACTGCACCGACGACACCGAGACTCTCGCGCTTGCCCAGGGCGTCGAGGTCATGCGGACCGTCGGCAACAAGGACAAGAAGGCCGGTGCACTCAACTTCGCCCTCAGCGAGCTGCTTCCCGACGCCGACCCCGAGGATCTGGTCCTGGTTCAGGATGCCGACTCGCAGCTCGCCCTGGACTTCATCGAGAATGCAACGAAGAACCTCCTGACCGACGAACTGCTCGGCGCCGTGGGCGGCGTGTTCAGCGGCGGGCCTGGCGGAGGTTTCGTCGGGCACCTGCAGCGCAACGAATACGCCCGCTACGCCAGGGACGTCAAGCGCCTCCATGGCAAGTGCCTGGTAGTGACCGGAACGGCAGCCCTGTTCCGCGTCAAAACACTCCGAGACGTGGTCGCAGCCCGGCTGGAGGGCACACTTCCTCCCGGCAACGGCAAAGGCGGCGTCTACGACACGTCAGTCCTGACCGAAGACAACGAGCTCTCCTTTGCCCTGTTGACCTTGGGCTACCGCATCGCCTCTCCGTCCAACTGCACGCTGGTTACCGAGGTGATGCCCACATGGCGTGAACTGTGGGCCCAGCGGCTCCGCTGGAAGCGCGGCGCGGTGGAGAACTGCGTGCAGTACGGGTGGACGAAGATCACCAGGCCTTACTGGGGCCGTCAGTTCCTGTCCATGATCGGCGTCATTGTGACCCTAGCCTACTTCGGCTCCATCATCTTCGCCCTGACCACCGGAATGGGACTGAACCTTCACCCGTTCTGGATCGCAGTCACCGGCATCTTCGTCCTGGAGCGCATCGTCACGGTGCGGTTCCGGGGCTGGAGGTACATGCTGCTGGCCGCCACCATGTACGAAACCGTCATCGATATCTTCCTCCAGGCTGTCCATGCAAAGGCCTACCTGGATGCAGCACTCAACCGCAAGAAAGTTTGGTAGCAGTCATGTACAACAACCCAGTAGCTCCCCTCACCGGTGTCACCGCGGCCGGAATGGGCTCAGGCACACTCGCAGCGACCGGAGCCGGAGACCTCTTCTGGTTCGCGCTGGCGGCTTTCGCCATGCTGGCCCTGGGCCTCGCCATCAAGAGGATTGTGCCGGTCCGGGCACAGAAGAACTAACAAGCCCAACATGCCCGCAGTTGTGTCGCTTTTCCCCCAGCGCGACACAACTGCGGGTTTGTTGTATCCGCGCCTACGTCACTGGTGCTGTGCTTGCCGAGGTCTTGGCCACCGTGGTGTAACCAGCCTTGGCCCCCGTGACCCGAACGCTCATGGTGTCCGCCTGATCAGCGCTCACCAGCACGTAGTTCTTAGCCGTCGCCCCGGAGATGGCCACACCGGACCTGTACCACTGGTAGGTCAGGGTGGTTCCGGAGGTCCAGGTGCCAGGGTTGGCGGTCAGCGTGGAGCCAACTGTCAACGTTCCGGTGATGGTCGGAACGGGTGCCACCAGGGTGCCAGCTACCACTGTGGCCGTTTGGGCCGATTCCTTAGTGGCTGTTGCGTAGCCGGACTTGGTTCCCGTGACCCGCACTGTCAGTTTTGTGCCTTGGTCGGCAGCCGCGAGAACGCGGGTGGACCCAGTAGCTCCGGAGATCGCCGTTCCGTTCCGGTACCACTGATAAGTCAGCGCAGTTCCCGTGGTCCAGGTTCCCGGGTTTGCTGTCAGCGTTGAACCGACGGCTGCGGTGCCTGAGACCGTAGGAGTCGGAGCCACCAGCGGGATGCCCGGAACGAAGGAGAAATCGCGAATAGTGACGGTCTCAGGGGCAACGTGTGCCGCATCCCCGCCACCGCCACCGGTCACCCAGAGGTTGAAGTGAATTTGTTCATTGGCCGGCAGCGGAACGGTGGATCCCGTCAGGACGGTCCTTTTCAGAAGGGTCCCGCTGTAGCCCTCGCCGGCGAACGTCTCGAAGGTCAGCTTGCCTGGCTCCCAGACCATCCTGTGGGTGAGAATCGGGGCGTTAGTGACATCAAACGTGACGGTGTTGTTGCCCTGGCCCGGAGGTTTCGTGGCATCGAACCAGTACCCGTGACCCTGGGTTACCGGCCAGTCTTCACCGTAGGCGGCCCCTCCGCCCCACGCTGATGCTTCACAGAGGTCGATCTCCGTGTACCCCGGCTCCGCCGCGGGGTCGTAGGTGAACAAGCAACCCCACACAACTTCTTTTTGGAGCGCACTGACGTCCTTCTCCACCGTGGTGCTGTACGTGCCGTAGCCGAACCCTTCACGGGTGGACTGGAACTCTGCGCCCTTCGGAGCGGATCCGGTGGGGTTGGAGATGGAGAGTTTGACGTAGCCGTTGGCGTCGGGATTGCTTACGTTGTTGGCATCCCAACTCGCGTTGTACATGGGTGCCCCACCCCAAAAACGCTTCTGCCAGTTGAACCCTTTCCAAGCAAAGCTGCCCACAGGCCCAGGATCCTCGGCCATGGGAGTGGTATCCGCGGCTTGCGCGGAACCAATCCCAGTGAACATCGATAAACCTACCGCCATAACGACGGCCAAACCCATTACTTTTCTTCCCCCATGTGGAAGGAGCCTCACTGACAATGCCATAGCTGTGTCCTCCTGCTGATGCGCCCAGAACGCCTTCGGCAATTGCCGAAGACCGCAGTCACGTTCCACCCCCGAGGAACGTGCAACTCCTCGATTATCAATTAGGCGGGACGCTGCCGGAAGCGAAATGAACCAGCAACATCGGCAATTCAACGTCAATTCGATAACGGCACCGCGGGGCGGAGTAACCTTGACCTGTTCGTCCGACTCACCCGAAGCACCATCACCCGGGGGCTCTCATCGCCATTCGCAGCGCAGGCATACTCCTTTACCGACAGACCTCGGCTGGGCCATTGGAATTGTGGATCGCCCACATGGGTGGGCCGTTCTGGGCTCGGAAGGACCAGCATGCCTGGTCCATACCCAAGGGTGAATTCCCCGAAGATGAGGACCCTTTGGCCGCAGCGAAACGGGAATTTACGGAGGAAATAGGTTCCCCTCCCCCACCAACAGACTACGAATTGTTGGGAGTTTTTAAGCAGCCTTCCGGCAAACTCATCACCGCTTACGCCGCCGAGGCCAGCGACTTTCAGCCGGAGCAGATCGTCAGCAACACGTTCCCTATGGAATGGCCCAAAGGTTCAGGTGTCATCAAGGATTTCCCGGAAATTGACGACGCCCGTTGGTTTGAAGTGACCGAGGCGCGGACCAAACTCGTCAAAGGGCAACTGCCCATTGTGGACGCGCTGGTCCGGCACCTTGGCGGGCAAGCCCTATAGAGCCGACCAGCCGCCGTCGGACGCCAGAATGGCGCCGTTGACATTTGTGCCGTCCTCACTGAGCAAGAACGTGATGGACGCGGCCAGCTGTGCTGCGGTGGCAGGAGTCGGAACAGTCGCCTGCATCAAGGGGCCCAGCCGTTCGGCAGCGAGCTGCGATCCCCAATTGGCCACAATGTTGGTGATGGTGGGGCCGGGGGCCACGGCGTTGAACCGCAGACCCTTGGGTCCGTACATCACAGCGGAATTCTTGGTGAGGCCAACCACGGCGTGCTTGGACGCTGTATAGGCGGCACCGGCAGCAGAACCACGCAGGCCTGCCTCGGACGCAACGTTCACCACAGATCCGGTTCCGGCTTCCAGCATGAGCGGCACCACTGCGCGGGTCAGGCGCATGAGGGAGGTGACATTGATGCGGAATACACGTTCCCAGAGCTCGTCATCCACCTCATGGATGGGGGCGAAGTTGTCCATGATGCCGGCAACGTTGGCCAGGGCGTCCACTGGTCCGGCTGCGGCAGCCAGGACAGCGGCTACGGTTTCCTCAGTGGAGATATCACCCGCCACGGGCACCAGATCGAGGCCACTGTTCTGCTCCACCAAGGCGTCCAGACGTTCCTTGCTGATATCGGCCGCGACGACCCTGCCACCTTCCTTGGCGATGCGTAGGGCAGTAGCTTGGCCGATGCCCGAAGCCGCGCCCGTGACGATGATGGTCTTGCCGGCAAAGCGGCCAAAGGTGGTGGCCTCCTGCCATGAAGCGTCGTTGCCCATGATGTCCTTCCGATGATTGTTGGGTGGTTCAACCATCTTATGACACTCTGTGTCATTATGTAAGAGTGAATACTGGAGGGATGATTTCGGAAGATGCCAAGCCCGCACGCGCCAGCGGTCGTCCAGCCACCATCGACCCCGACGCTGTGGCGGGACTCGCCTTGGACTTATTCGCCGAGCACGGGTATGAGAACACCTCCATGGAAGACATCGCCCGTGCTGCCGGCATCGGCCGCAAGAGCCTCTACCGCTATTTCGCCAGCAAGGCGGATCTCGTCTGGGGCGGCACCGAACCTGTGATCGAGGCGTCGACGCTCGCCTTCGGCTCGTTCCACAAACAGGGAAAGTCCGACGGCGATGTGCTGGCCGGGTTGCGTGAAGCAGCGATCGCCGGAGTCGCCGTGATTCCGGATCTGTCGGTAACCCGCGGGCGCCTCCGCTTGATCGCCGAGCATGCCGAACTGACCAGCCGCAGTTACGAATCTTTGGCGCCACGGCGCGAAAGGGCCTTGGGCTTCCTCATCGAGAACGGCCTTTCCGATTCCGCGGCACGCTACTTGAGTGCCGCATACCTTGCCGCAACCTTCGAGGCGTGGATGCAATGGGCCGCCGGATCAGATCCGGATCCAGTGCCCTATTTGGTGGCTGCGCTTGAGGTGTTGCGGGTTCCTGCGCTTTAGCTGCTCTTTCGGGCGATGAACTGCCGGATCCATTCGATCGTCTCGGGGTGGTCCAGGTGCAGGCCGTGCCCCGCTCCGGGTACGCGGACCAGCACCGAGCGAGGGATGTGTTCACGAAGGATCAGGGCATTGGGCAAGGGAGTGAGTCGGTCGTCCGTACCGTGAAGGATCAGTGTGGGAGCCTTGATGGATCCGAGCTCGCTCCAGGCATCGTGATCACGACTGGCCTTGAAGTGTCGTGCTTTGGCCCACGCCGAAGCCTGGGAATTGAAGAACGTGTACGTCGCTTCGGGATTGGCGCGGACCCATGCAGGGTCGAAGAAGAGCTCTTCGAGCCGGGACATGTCGCCGCTGACCAGGGCCGCCAGGGCAGCTTTGTCCGGTTGGACACTGGCGTCCGGCCACCTTCCTCCACTCGTCGCCGCCAGAACCAGGGTCCGGACTTTCTGGGGGTAGTCGATGGCCAACCACTGGCCGATTCGCCCGCCCATCGAGTGGCCGTACACATGTGCTAAATCCGCATTCGCCGCTTTGAGGACGGCAGCAGCATCTTCGGCAAGGAGTCTGGTGGTGTAGCGCTCGGCGTCGCCCTTCCCACTCCGCCCTATCCCCCGGTGATCGAAGCGGATGACGCGGTAAGAGCGGGACAGTAGTTCCGCCGTCGGGCCCCAACCGTCCATGGCCGTGGCCTGCCCGGCGATCAGCAGCAGTGGCTCGCCGTCGCCGGACTCGGTCCAGGCGAGTTCGGCGCCGTCCGGGGCTTCCGCAAAGTACACCGTGCCACAGTATCGGGGCGGCGGCCAAAGCGCTGCGGCGTGGGCCACAGAGCATCAATCCGCGGTAAAGATATCTTCTATGGCGCAGCCGAACGTCCGCGCAATAAGGAACGCCAAGGGAAGCGAAGGGTCAAACTTCTCCCGCTCTATGGAGATCACCGTCTGCCGGGAAACACCGAGCGCAGCCGCCAGGTCGGCCTGGGTCCAGTTGCGTCCGGTCCGGCGCTCGGCGAGGTTGTTCTTCACTTCAACGCCCGGTAGCGAATTACCAAGTAACGAACTCCCGCATCCAAGGCACTCAACACAACGAGGCCGAGAAGGACCGGAAGCGCATCAACCGTGAACCGCCCGATGACCAGCACCAGGACAGCAACGATCGTGGCCACCAACACGTCCAGGAAGGCTCCGGCCCCGGCTTGGCGCATCCACTGCAACTCGACACTTTGCTCGCCGTGGGCATCGCGGGCCACGGTGTGGTTGGACACGAAGACCTTGGCTCCCAGCGACATGGCCGGGTAGACAGTACAGAGAGCGCCAATCCCTGCCGCGAGCCAGAAATCGCCCGGGTTTGAGGCTCCAACCAGGACGGAAACCGCGGTGGTCAGGATGGCGCCGAGGATGATCGCCAGCACATAGTGGTGGACCGGCGCACGCCTGGATGTAAAGGAAGCTTTACTCATATCTGAAGTAAAGCACCCTTTACATTCCCAAGCAATGGTTGCCTCCGAGGGCTAGCGTTAGGGAATGACCACCGAGTACAGGTACGACGTCGAGGTGCTGCACCTGTTGGTGTCGCCGGCCCATGCTTACTTTGGCCGTGCCCGCGAAGGAGCCGCGGATGTCCCCACCACCGACGCGGAGCAGGCGGAGCTGGTGACCGGCAAAGGGATTGTTGGCGACAGGTTTTTTGGCAAGGCCGCCCACATGGATGCCGCTGTGACGGTCTTTGCCATGGAGGCCCTGGAGTCCATCGCGGCGGAACTCGGGGCTGGGCCGTTCGATCCCCTGCTGACCCGACGGAACGTGGTGGTGCGGGGAGTCGAGCTGGCTCCCCTGCTTGGCCATGAATTCGCGCTGGAGTCCGGCGGGGACGTGGTGCGATTGAAGGCAGGACGACCTGCCCACCCCTGCGCCTGGATGGACGAAATGCTGGCTCCGGGTGCCCATAAGGCGATGCGCGGGCGCGGGGGCGTGCGCTGCCAAGTGGTTTCGGGAGGCCTGCTTCATCGCGGCCCGGCGGTGCTGGTCAGCCCAGTCCCTCTTGACCCAAGCAAGGCCGGTGAAGCGAAGGTGCTCCGGCCATCGCGGTTGCCGTAGTTTCCCTCAAAGGAAAAGCCCTGCAACCCACCCAGGTTGCAGACCGGCCTTCCTCACTCCAATCAAGGTCAGGAAGCCACGCCCCCCGGCGTCAGGGCTCAAACCTCTTCAGCCGCCGGCGCTGCGAATTGGGCCTCGTACAACCGGGAGTACGCCCCACCCTCGGCCAGCAGTTCCGAGTGGGTTCCCTGCTCCACGATCTGCCCGGCTTCCATCACCAGGATGAGGTCGGCGTCGCGGATGGTGGAGAGCCGGTGCGCAATCACAAAGCTGGTCCGGTCCGAGCGCAGGGCATTCATGGCTTTCTGCACCAACACTTCGGTCCGGGTGTCCACGGAGCTGGTGGCCTCGTCCAGTATCAGTACCGACGGCCGGGACAGGAAGGCCCGGGCAATGGTGAGCAGCTGCTTCTCACCTGCGGAAACATTGCCGCCCTCATCGTCGAGCAAGGTGTCATAGCCCTCCGGCAGCGACTTCACGAAACGGTCCACGTAGGTAGCCTGTGCGGCCTCCATGATCTCCGCCTCTGAAGCCAAAGGCCGTCCGTAAGCGATGTTGTCGTGGATCGTCCCGCCGAACAGCCACGTGTCCTGCAGGACCATCCCCATCCGTGAGCGCAGTTCCTGCCGCGAGAGCGAGGAGATGTCTACGCCGTCGAGCGTTATCCGCCCTGAGTCCAAGTCGTAGAAGCGCATCATCAGGTTCACCAGGGTGGTCTTGCCCGCACCTGTGGGCCCAACAATGGCGATGCTCTGCCCCGGTTCGGCCACCAAACTGAGGTCCGTGATGAGCGGTTTGTCCGGCGAGTAGCGGAAGGACACGTTCTCGAAAACGAGCCGCCCGCGGCCCACACCCGAACCGGAAGGAGCGGGTTCAGCCGACTCTTCCTCCTCATCCAGTAGATCGAACACCCGCTCCGCCGAGGCAACTCCGGACTGCAGCATGTTCGCCATTGACCCGAGTTGGGCCAGCGGCATGGTGAACTGCCTCGAGTACTGGATGAAGGCCTGGACGTCGCCCAGCTGCATGGAGCCTGAGGCCACCTGCAGGCCACCCACCACGGCGATCCCTACATAAACCAGGTTTCCGATGAACGTCATGGCCGGCATGATCAGCCCGCTCACGAACTGCGCCCCGAAGCTGGCCTGGTACAGCTCGCCGTTCTTCGCCCGGAACTTCTCCTGGACCTCGTTCTGCCGTCCGAACACTTTCACCAGGGCGTGCCCTGTGTAGGTTTCCTCGATCTGGCCGTTGAGTTCGCCGGTGTTCTTCCACTGCGCCACGAACAGTTTCTGCGAGCGTTTGGCGATGAACAGGGTGGTACCAAGGGTCAGCGGAATGGTCACCAGTGCGATCAGCGCCAGCAGTGGCGAGAGCAGGAACATCATCACCAGCACCCCCACCACCGTCAGAAGTGAAGACACCACCTGGCTGATGGATTGCTGGAGGCTTTGCGAGATGTTGTCTACATCGTTGGTCACCCGGCTCAGCAGCTCACCGCGCTGGATGGAGTCGAAATAGCGCAGGGGCAGCCGGTGGATTTTCGCTTCGATCCGCTCGCGGAGGCGGTAGACGGTCCGCTGCACGACGCCGTTGAGCACGTACGCCTGCATCCAACCGAACGCTGAGGCCAGGACATAAAGCGCCAGCGCCCACAGCAGCACCGAGGCCAGCGCACCAAAGTCGATTCCGACGCCGGGAGTCAGGGTCATGGCGCCCAGCATGTCCGCTTTGCTGTCATCACCGGAGGCGCGCAGCCCTGCGATGACGTCGGCTTTGGAGACCCCCGCGGGCAGCTGTTTGGACACGACGCCGGCGAAGATCAGGTTGGTGCCTTCCCCCAACAAGCGTGGGCCAATCACGGACAATGCCACGCTGACCACGGCGAACACCAGCACCAAGGTAAGCCAGAACCGCTCCGGACGAAGCGTTCCCAGCAAACGCCGGGCAGAGGGACCAAAGTTGGACGCCTTCTCCGCCGGAATATTCATCCCGGCGAACGGTCCTCCGCGGCCTGGTCCCATCGCTGGCCGCTGGGGACCGCGCGGGCCGGCTGATACGGCGCTCATGCGGCCTCCTCCGCAGCGAGCTGGGAGGACACGATTTCCCTATACGTCCCGGACGTCTCCAACAACTCCTCATGCGTTCCGCGCCCAACGATCCTGCCGTCGTCGAGCACCAGGATCTGGTCCGCGTCGGCGATGCTTGAGACCCGCTGGGCGACGATGACCAGGGTGGCTCCGTTGGTATGGCGCTTGAGGGCTTGCCGGAGCCTGGCGTCGGTGGCGGTGTCCAAGGAGGAGAAGGAGTCGTCAAAGATGTAGAGCTCCGGCTGCTTCACCAAGGCGCGGGCAATTGCAAGCCGCTGCCGCTGCCCGCCGGAAACGTTGGTGCCACCTTGCGAGATTGAGGCGTCCAGGCCGCCTTCCATTTCCTCAACAAAGTCCCGGGCCTGGGCCACGGAAAGTGCCTGCCAGAGTTCGTCGTCGGTGGCGTCGGGTTTGCCGTACTGGAGATTGCTGCGGACCGTGCCCGAGAACAGGTAGGGCCGCTGCGGCACCAGGCCGATGTGCCCCCACAACAGTTCCGGGTGCAGCTCCCGAACGTCCACGCCGTCCATCCGAACTGACCCGGACGTGGCGTCGAACAGCCGCGGCATGAGGTTCACCAAAGTGGTCTTGCCGGCTCCCGTGCTGCCGATGATCGCTGTGGTCCGGCCAGCGATGGCCGTGAAGGAAACCCCGCTCAACACAGGCTGTTCGGCACCCGGGTAGGCGAATCCGACGTCGCGCATTTCCAGTTCGCCGCGGCGGATGCCGCCGGTGACAGGGTTCGACGGCGGCTGGACACTTGAGTCGGTCTCCAGCACCTCGCCGATCCGGTCGGCAGAAACGGACGCACGAGGGATCATCACGGCCATGAACGTTGCCATCATGACCGACATGAGGATTTGCATGAGGTAACTCAGGAAAGCGATCAGGGTTCCCACCTGCATGGAGCCGTCCTCGATCCGGAACGAACCGAACCAGATCACCGCCACGCTGGACACGTTCATCACCAACATGACCACAGGGAACATGAGCGCCATCAAACGTCCGGCCCGCAGCGCAACGTCCGTGACGTCGTCGTTCGCTTTCGCGAACCGGGCGGCCTCCATGTCCTCCCGGACGAAGGCACGTACCACGCGGATGCCGGTGAGCTGCTCGCGAAGGACCCGGTTCACGGCGTCGATCCGGACCTGCATCTTGCGGAACAGCGGCACCATCCGGGTCACAATCAACCCAACAGCCACCAACAGCACCGGCACGCACACCGCGATCAGCCAGGACAATTGGGCGTCCTGCCGCACGGCCATGATCACGCCGCCGATACTCAGCATGGGTGCAGCGACCATGAGGGTGCAGGACATGAGGACCAGCTGCTGCACCTGCTGGACATCGTTGGTGGAGCGCGTGATCAGTGATGGCGCTCCAAACCTGGTGACCTCCTGCTCCGAGAACTCCCCCACCCGGCTGAAGATCGCGTCACGGAGATCCCGGCCCATCCCCATTGCGGCCTTCGCACCGAAATAGACCGCAACCACTGCGCACGCGATCTGCAGGAGGGTGATCAGCAGCATGAGGCCGCCCATGCGCAGGATGTAGTCCGTGTCCCCGGTGGCCACGCCGTGATCGATGATGTCGGCGTTCAGCGTCGGCAGGTACAGCGACGCGATGGATTGCGCCAACTGGAAGACGACGACGGCGATCAGCAGCCGCTGATGCGGCCGCAGGAAACGAACAAGTACCTTCCACAGCATGCGGACTCCGAGCCAAAGCGTTGTGAACCGAAGGCCAGTTTACGTCTGGTTGCTGCGGGCAACTAGAGGGAGATGAGGGGTAATGCCAGTGACTCCCCCTCTTGGCTGCGGACCCAGGCCGGGATAGCCCAGAGCAAGGCGCGACGCCGGGACAGGTCGCCTTGGCCTGGCTGCTGGCGCGGAAGCCCTGGCTCGTGCCGGCGTCGCAGCAGGACAGTAGGCTGGAAACGTTCGTGTTGAACCGCATCGAAGGGACTTGAGTTTTGGCTTACATCACCGTCGGAAACGAAAACAGCACTGAGATCGAGCTCTACTACGAGGACCACGGAACAGGCCAGGCGGTAGTCCTGATCCACGGCTACCCGTTGGATGGTTCATCCTGGGAGAAGCAGACCGCTGCCCTGCTCGACGCAGGCTACCGCGTGATCACCTACGACCGCCGCGGATTCGGCAAGTCCAGCCAGCCCACGGAGGGCTACGACTATGACACCTTCGCAGCCGATCTGAAGTCCGTCCTGGACACCCTGGACCTGAACGACGCCGTGCTGGTGGGCTTCTCCATGGGCACCGGCGAAGTTGCGCGCTACATCAGCACCTACGGCTCGGCCCGCGTTGCCAAGGCAGTCTTCCTCGGCTCGCTGGAACCGTTCCTCTTGAAGACCGATGACAACCCGGACGGGGTGCCGCAGGACGTGTTCGACGGCCTTGCCTCGGCAGTCAAGGCAGACCGGTACGCCTTCTTCACCGATTTCTTCAAGAACTTCTATAACAGCGACACCTTCCTGGGCACGGAACGCCTCAGCCAGGAAGCCGTGGACGCCAGCTGGAATCTCGCCAGCAAGTCCGGCGCGTTCGCATCGGTTGCCGCCCAGCCAACGTGGCTCACGGACTTCCGGGCCGACATCCCCAAGATCGACGTCCCGGCCTTGATCGTCCACGGCACGGCTGACAATATCCTGCCCATCGACGTCACCGGCCGGCGTTTCAAGGATGCACTGCCCAGTGCCGAATACTTGGAAATCGAGGGCGCGCCGCACGGCCTGCTCTGGACGCACGGCGCCGAGATCAACGACGCCCTGTTGGGCTTCCTCAAGAAGTAGCCGCTCCACCCTGATGGGCCCGACGCACGGTTGTTACGGCGTCGGGCCTGTCACTTCTTGAGCCGCAGCTTCCGCGCCATTCCGCCGTTCTGCAAGTAGTCCTGCTCCGTAGCATCGGCGGCGTTGCGTTCCATGGCGTGCAGCAGTCCGAAGGTGAAGGCACTGTTGCCGACATCCGACGCCGTGCCCAGCCTCAGCAGTTCAGCCCGGGCCATCACACTGTCCTGGTGCTCGCCCAGGATCGACTGGACCTTGTGGGCAGCCTCGCCCAACCGGGCGGCCCTCTTTCCATGAACTCTCTCCGCGGCCTCGGCGGCAAAGCGCAGCTTCTTGGCGGCTTTCCGTACTTCATGAAACGCCGTCTCGCGTTGGGGCCCGACGGCGGCACCCACCGCAGCGTTGTGGCGTTTGCCCAGCCGTTTGGCGGCTTTGTTGACGAGCTTCGCCGTGGTCTTTGTGGCCTTCCTCGTTGCCTTGCGTGTCAGCGGCGGGGCGTCGAGGAGGTCTTCCAACTCGTCCAGCAGCCGGAAATAGCGGGGGCTGTTCAACCGGTTCTTGACGGCCGACATAGCAGTGTCCGCCCTGACTGCCATGCGCTGATCGAGTTCATCGTGCAGTGGGCCGAGGACCAGCGTTCCGGGCAATTCATCAAGATCGTTCCTGAGGCGTTCGTGCAGGACTTCGGTGTCCCGGTACCGGCCCAGGGTCTTGGCCAATGATTTCAATCCGGTCTGGAGGTTCGCGGCTGCCCCCGCGTCGAAAAGCTTGCGGTACGTGTGCAGCACGGACCGGATGCGGCGGATTATTGATCGCATCTGATGAACTGAGTCGTCCCGGCCCAACCTCACATGGGCATCCTGCAGGAGCAGCTCGGCCACTTGTGTTGCGAGGTATTCGAGGACAGGAACCACAGCTGTGCTCTTGCCGCCCGGCGTTTCCCGGCCTGATCCGTTGGCCGCGGGCCAGGATTCACCCAACGCAGTGGCAAGCTTGGACGTCCGCTTGCTGGGCATGGCGCCTGCGTCTGAGAGCTGTCCGGCCAAGGTCTCCAGCACGGCGTCGTCGACGTTTCCGTCGTGGGCGGCCAGCTCGACTTCCCACTCACGCCACGCCAGCTGCCGGGGCTCACCGATGGCAACGTGGGCACGGACGTGGTCGTCCACGAATTCGGCTACTCGTTCGCCAGCGCTGCCATACAGGGCATAACTTGTTCGCTCGGTACTGAGGGTGGCAATTGCCGCCACGGCATGCCCGCGGGTGTAGGCGAGCACGCGGTCCATGATCTCCACGGGGACGGTCTCGGCACTGCCCAAGGGTGCATGGATCTCGGTCCGCTTACCGGGGCCGAGGGGTACTTTGAGGTGCCAGCCGGCATCCAGGCCGCCAGTCCGGCGTCGGAGAGTAATTCCGCGGGCAGCGAGGGACAAGAGGCGCGTATCAAAGTAGATGGCTTCCAGGCTGTGACGTGCCGGGTCACCCACCTTTCCGATGCCGCTGATCTTCTCCAGTGCAGGCAACGGAGTGGACTCCTCGGCGTCGAATTTCCGCTCGGCTTCCACGCTGCTGGACGTTCCCATTGCTGTCAGGACTCCCTTCCGGGTAAGGCGGAGGGCCGGCCCGTGATGGTGGCCGGCCCTCGTCGGACCTATCTCGTGGTGCTATGTCCAGTGTGAGTCAGTACGAAGCGCTGCGCTAGATGTCGATGGAGTCGCGCTAGATATCGACCGAACGCGGACGGGTGGACTCTCCGGTGTCATCAACGTCGCCGCCGGACACAGTGCCGCGCCAAGCGCCCGATGCATGGCCCTGCGCTTCGATGAACTTCTTGAATTTGTCCAGATCGGCACCTACCCGCATGCTGTCCACGCCAAGGGCTGATCCGGCCTTCTCTGCCAGGCCTTCCGGCTCCCAGACGATCTCCACGTCAACCCTCGTGCGGGATGGCTGGAGGGGTTCGAAGCGGACGGTGCCACCGTTGCGAGGACCGTCAACGCTTGCCCAACTCACCAGCGCGTCCGGAACCTGCTCAATGATCTGGGCGTTGTATTCGCGTTTCACACCGCCCACATTGGTGGAGAAGTGGAGGGCAGTCTCATCGATCTGTTCCACTGCCTCCACCCCGTTCATGAACTCGGGAAAGGCCTCGAATTGTGTCCATTGGTTGTAGGCGACAGATACGGGGACATCTACTTCGATTGATTTGATGACCGTGGCCATGGATTTCGCTCCTTCGATCGTGTCTCGGGTGCTCATGCAGTACTGCGGGGCGGGGCGGCGCGCCAGCCAGCTGGCTGCTTAACCAGTGGCGCGCCAGTCTTAGCGCGCCAGCCAAAGCTCTTAGCCGGCGTCGAAACTTTCTTCGTCATCGTCGTTGGGTGACTCTTCCTGGGGAAGGTCGTTTCCGCTGCCGTCCGGCAGCGAGTCGTCGTTGCCGTCGGGCTGCAAGGATTGCTCGGCGTGCGATTGCTCGTCTATCCCACCGAACCGGCCGGCCCCGGGCTCGCCCGCGCTGTCCGAGTTTTCCGGATCCAGATGGCTGAGGTTGGGAGCCCCTGTGGAATACGTCTCGCCGTCGGGGCTGTCCTGGCTCAAACCGGCTTCGGTGAGGTCCTCTTCGACGCGGGGCTGCGCCTGTCCTCCGCCTGCTTCCTGCTCGGCCGTAGGAGTGCCGTAGCCTCCTACTTCCTCTTCCGGTGCGGCATTGTGCGTGTCCATGCGACCTGTCCTTTCCTCAACGGTGAACGTGTTTATGGATCTCTTCGAACCTATAAGTGCAGCTGGCGGTGTGTCCATGCATCAACGAAATTAATCAGTAATCTTAGCAATTTTTGGATAAACGGGATAAAGTGCAGACTCGCATCCGGGTCATGAAGGCTGTGGAATTTCACAGCCACCCTGGGGATCCAACCCCGTGTAATTCAAAGGGCCTGCGACGATATTCAAGGCGATTGTTGCCAATTGCGAGCATTGCGCCGGCGGGGTGCCGAAGTAACCCCGCTGGCCAGCCGCCACGGCCCCAATGACGAGCCACACGACCACAAGCAACCCAATGATTGAACCAATTCGCATCACTACCCCAATCGCTGAACCGACAACCCCCAGCTATTAGTAAGCATACTGACAAAAGTGCCCATCACCAAAGAAGTGTGGCCGCGGACCGGGTGCCTCCCGTCCGCGGCCACACTTGGCCCGATCAATCCGTAGGACTGGTTTCGGTTGTCAGACCACGGCCGTCCGCAGTCTTTTCGTCCTTTTCTTCCGCCGGCCCAGGTGGGTTGGCTGACTCGCTGGGTCCAGCGTCGACGGCGTCGTCCGGACTTTCCGACGAGGCATCACCCACTGGAACCTGGCCACCCGACTGGGCGACTGCCGGGTCCCTCGGGATTGGATGTCCGGGGGTTGTCGTCCCATCGCGAACCTGCTCGAAACCGGCAACTTCACCAGGATCAGTCGTCATACGCGAGACCGCCCGCGGCCCAGAACCCAGCCGAGCACGGCCAGCACAAGCAGGATGATTCCCACCCATAGCAAGAAGCTGAGCGCCTGGTTAAGTCCGCCAACGAGGAGCAAGATGATCGCGATAACACCGGCGATTATTAAGAGTGTATTCATTGAGCTACGCATCCCTTCAATAACTGTTGTCTATTCAGGAAGGCGTCCGCTGGTACTCCACTGATGGAGCGCCACCCATGCCAACGGGCACCGATTGGAGAATTTCGTCTCCACATCGCTTGCGTACCCACCCGGGAAAGGCTCAAACGGAACGGTTGCCCGGGCGGAGCACGTTCACAGCCTCATAATAAGCACCCTTTGCGTCGCGGCGAAGTATTTTGGTCAGGAAACTTAGTATCCCTTGGTCGAGAAGGCTCCGAGGGCCCGGCTGATCTCGCGGGCAGTTCCGGCAGCAGCCTCTCCGTATTCCTGGTACTTGTCCGGAACAATCCGGCTTGAGGGGCCCGAGATGGAGATGGATCCCGCCGCCACGCCGCCCGGCCCCAGCAGCGGGACGCCGATCGAGGTGATGCCCGTACTGAGACCTTGCTCATTGATGGAGTATCCGCGGGCCCGGGTGTCCACGATCATCGCGCGAAGCTGCGTGGGATCCACAACGGTTTGTGGCGTCAACGCTTCAAGTGGTCCGGCAAGGTAATCGTTCACGAAGGCCTCATCAGCAGCCGACAAGTAGGCCATGCCCGTGGAAGAAGCATGCATGGGCAGCCTCGACCCCAGTGGGAGGAAGGCCCTCAAGACGTGCGGGGTGTCGAGGCGTTCGATGATGAGCATGTAGCCGCGGTCCGGCACTGCCAGGTGCACCGTCTCGGTGGTGTCCAACTGCAGTGCATTCAGCGGGCCCATGGCGGCATCGCGGATGGCCGAGCCGCTGCTTCCCCGGCTGGCAACGGCGAAGGCGTGGTTGGTCAGAACCCATTTGCTGGCTTGGACTTCGGACTGCGCCACCCAGCCCAGCTCGGCCAGCGTCCTCAGCATCCGGAGCACGGTTGCCTTGGGCACATCAACTTCCCGGCTGAGCTCCGATAATCCGGCGGGCTGGTTGTCCGAGACGGCCTCCAGCACCCTGATGGCCGTGACGACGCTCTGCGTACTCATGCACCCTCCCGCTTGACCGACTACCCCCAGTGCCCTACATTACAGGCGACTTCCCAAAATGAACCAACGGTTCATCTAGTGAACCGTTGCCGATTGCGCAAGTTTTTCCGTCGCACGAAAGGTGCCCTCCATGCTCAAACCACTTCGCGGAATCACCGTGATCGATCTCAGCCGAGCCCTCGCAGGCCCCTACTGCACAGCCCTGCTGGCCGATATGGGCGCCAGGATCATCAAAGTTGAAAGCGTCAACGGGGGTGATACCGCCCGGCAATGGCCTCCCTTCCAGGATGGCCACAGCCTCTATTTCGACTCCGTCAACCGCAACAAAGTGTCCGTGTGCATCGATTTCTATTCGGACGAGGGCCGCGACATCCTCTCCGGATTGATCGCCGACGCCGATGTCCTGGTGGAGAACTTCAAGCCCGGAACGCTGGACAAGATGGGGTTCACTGCCTCCCGGCTGGAAGAGCTCAACCCAGGCCTCGTGCTTGGATCCGTCACAGGTTTCGGCAACACCGGCCCCCTCAAGGACGACGCCGGACTGGACCAGGTCATCCAGGGCATGTCCGGGCTGATGTCGGTGACAGGTCCCGGGCCTGGCTCGGCCTACCGTGTTGGCGTGCCAATCGTGGACATCACCTCCGGAATGATCTGTGCGTTCGGCATCGTTTCAGCGCTCCTGGGAGTCCGGAACGGCGAACGACCCAGCCGAGTGTCCACCTCCTTGCTGGAGACCGCCCTGAACCTCTCCGCTTTCCAAGGGCAGAAAGCACTCAGCCTCGGCGAAGCACCCACGCCGCAGGGCAACAACCACCCCGTCATCGCGCCCTACGGAATGTTCGCTACGGCCACGGAATCCATCAACATCGCTGTAGGCAGCGACAAGCAATGGCGGGCCTTTTGTGGGCTCCTGGGCGCTGCCTCCGCCGTGGATGACCCCCGCTTCATCACTGGAGCGGACCGGTCGGCCAACAGGGACCAGCTGACGGAGCTTATTGAAACAGCGCTTTCTTCGAAGACCGCCGCCGAATGGGTTCCCCTGATCAGCCAGGCCGGCATCCCCTGCGGCCCCATCTACGACTACACGCAGGCCCTGGCATCGGAGCAGGTTGCCGCATTGGGACTCGTGCAGCAACGCCAGCGGCGGGACGGATCCCGCCTCCCCCTTCTTCGTGGGCCACTCAGCCTGGATGGCGAGGCCAGCGAAATCCTCTCACCGCCGCCACTGCTGGGCGAGCACACCGCAGAGGTACTGCTGGAACGCGGAATGACGCACGACGACGTCACCCGGCTCGAGCGCGAGGGCCGCGTTGTGTGCCAACCGGCTTCAGCCCAGGTTCCGGAAACGATGGGAGCACAGCAATGACCGTCGTATCCCCGGCCAACACTGCCCGCACCGAGGCTTCCCGTGCGGGCCGCATCTCCGTTTCAATCGCTGACGGCGTGGCCACCGTGGAAATCTGCAACCTTGCACAGCGCAACGCCCTGACCCGGGCCATGTGCCTGGAATTCCAAGAATTGATGCCGCGCCTGGACGCCGACGCCGACGTTGCCGTCGTTGTGCTGCGAGGTGCCGGCGGCACGTTCTGCGCGGGGGCAGCCATCAGCGAGCTTGCTTCGGTATTGGTGGACCAGCAGCCCGACGGATCGTCCATCGACCATCTCAGCCGCGCCGATGCCGCCATTTCCTCCCTTTCCAAGCCAACGGTGGCCTTGGTGGACGGCGCCTGCATGGGCGGCGGCTGGCAGATTGCAGCTGCCTGTGACTTCATCATCGCCAATGAGCGCGCCGTGATCGGACTGACTCCGGCCAAGATCGGAATCATCTACCCGCGTCCCGGCATGGAACGGCTTGTCAGGTTGGTGGGCCATGCCAATGCAAAGTACATCCTCCTCACCGGACAGACCTTCAGCGCAACCGAGGCCCGGGCACTTGGCCTGGTGGCCGACGTCGTACCTTCCGGGTCCTTTGAGGAAAAGTCCGCAGCGCTTGTCAGTTCGTTACGGAGCCGATCGCAGTTCTCCATGCATTCGATGAAGCGGCTGATTGACGCAACGGACACTGATCACTCAGACATCGATCACGAATGGGCCAACGCCTGGGGCGCCATGCCGGACAGCCCGGACATGGAGATCGGCATCAGCGCGTTCCTGAATCGCGAACGGCCCCGGTTCACGTGGCGGCCTGTGGGCTGACTCACGCCGCATCACGGCACAAGTTGGCACCTCACTTCGTTGGAAAGGAAACGAGGGGAGGCCTCATGCTCATTGTTCTGACTGGAATTGACGGTTCGGGAAAAACGACGGCGGCCCGCGCCTTGGTTGAATCGGCCCGCGCTGACGGGCGGAATGCCCTGCTGCTGGCCAACCACGCTGCCCGGCGGCGGCTGTCCCTGTTGTCCGAGCGGTTTGGGTGGACGTTGCCGCCACGGGTGGCCGACGTCATCGAGACCACAGTCCGGCTGTTCAACGTGCTGGTCAATCATGCGCGCGCCCACAGGTTCGACGGACTGGTGGTGATGGACCGGCACCTGCACTGCCAACTCGCGCTGCGCCAGGCCAACGGTTTACGCCGCGGCCGGCTGCTTCCGTGGCTGCTGGGAAAGCTCCCAGCGCCGGATCTCTCCCTCCATTTCGACGTCGACCCCCGACTCGCCCATCAACGGGTCACGGCACGCGGGACTGACAACGAAACCCTGGCTGACCTTAAGGCATTCCGCGCCGCATACCGTTCGCTGCCCGAGTTTGACGACTTTGTGGTGGTGGATGCTGGAGGGAGTCCGGAGCAGGTGTTTGCCCAGCTGAACCGGGTGGTCGCCGCCGGTGGACGCAAGGAACCCGCTGTCCCCTGTCCCTGAACCGGGCTTGACTTGCTCCCGCCCGCACGCCGGGTAGGCTCGCCACATGCCAACTACGGCGTTCTTGGGGGGATTCATGAGTGCCAAAACCAGACGCAGTCTTCTGATGTTCGTGTTCGGATTCGGGACGTACGTTGCTTCTTTGTCGACGTTGGGTCCGCTCCCATCTTTGGCATTGGGTTGTGTTGTGGCCGCCCTCGCTGTTTTCGTTGACCGGTGGATTCGGACGCGGCGGGGAACCCCTGCGACTCAGTCACCCGATAACGCCTCCACTCCGGGTCAAGGGCATCCTTGAGTCAGTCCGTTGAAGGCACGACGACGGACATCGCCTTAGCGGTCGCCGCTCGCCGGGGTGCCGGTCCGGTGACGCTGGCAGGAGCCGGGACCGAGTTCCTCTTTTTTGAAGCCGCCGGTGGCTTAGCTCGTGAGGGCTACCGGATTCCCCGTTCACGTGAATTCAACACGGCGAACAACAGGGGTGTCTCGGCCGAAACCCTACAACGTCAGGAAATGGCATTGGCACACTGGGCTTCGGGCCACGGCATCCCCAGCGCGGCCGCCATTGACCTTGTGATAGAGGCTGGAACCGCAGCCCTGACCGCCATTGGAGCGATAACTGCCCCAGATCAGTGTCACCCGCTTTAGTCCCTCGGTCGCATCAGCGGCGGGTTCAGTACCGCGCGGGTGGGTTGGCCCGGCGTCGGGCGTGCTTCGGGGGCGAGCCTGAACAGCGCAGCCGGCCTCCCGGCGTCGCCCGCTGACATTCGCCCGGTGTCCTCCAGAAAGCCTGGCGTTCCGGTCGCTTTTCTATGGAAGTTCCGCGGGTCCAGGCGGGTGCCCCACACCGCTTCGTAGACCGAGCGAAGCTGGGCAATAGTGAATTCGTCGCCGCAGAATGCAGCACCCAACGGCGAGTACTCGAGCTTCGACTTGGCCCGTTCCAGGGCGTCATCCAGAATTCGTGCGTGGTCGAAGGCCAACTCTGGAACCTCAGCAACCGGATACCAGGCAGCGTGCTCGGCATCGCTGCCAGCAGCCAACACCGGAAAATCCGGCGCGAGCAACAAATGCGCCACAGTAAGGACATCGCCACGGGGGTCGCGTCCCTTCGGGCCATAACTTCCCAATTGCTCCAAGTGGCCAGGAAGGCGCTCAACACCGGTCTCCTCCGCCAACTCCCTGGCAGCCGCTTCGAGCAGGTCCTCGCCCGCGAGGACGAAGCCGCCCGGGAGCGCGAGCTTGCCGCGGAAGGGCTCGATAAGTCTGGTGATGAGAAGGACGTTCAACTCGCCTTTACGCACAGTCAAGGCGACGACGTCGACGGTCACCGGGAAGCGCTCTGGCGCCGGATGGGATTCAGGCATGCATCAATCGTAGGTACTTATCGTCACGTTGACAATAATGCTCCAATGCCCCTACTGTTTAGTTATCGTCAAGTTGACGACAACTAAACGAAAGAGAGCGATCATCATGGCCACCATCAAGCGCTACCCCTGGATCAGCCACTTCCTTGGCAGCCCCACTGGCTACGTCGTCCACCTACAAAAGGGCGCCGTCAAGCACCAAGGAGTGGGCCAGGCCTTCTTCTTCCGCCCCGCCAACTCCGTGTTGAGCGAGGTCCCGGTGGACGATCAGGAACTGCCCACGCTGTTCCACGCCATCACCCGGGACCACCAGGACGTCAGCGTTCAAGCAAACGTGACGTACCGCTTCATCGATCCCGTTGCGGTGTCCACCCGCCTCGACTTCGGCCTGCAAAACGCCGGTTCCGCACCAGCAACGGGCCGCGAACAGGTGTCCACCATCATCGGGCAGCTCTGCCAAAGCCACGCGATCGATCAGATCGCCACCACCACGCTCGCCGAGGCACTCGAACGCGGCGTCAGCCAGCTCCGGCTGGTCCTCACCGAGGCGCTGCGTGCAGATGCCCGGCTGCAGTCCACCGGCATCGAGATCCTGGCTGTGCAGGTCCTCGCGGTGCGGCCTGAATCAGACGTCGAACGTGCGCTGCAGACTCCCGTCCGTGAACAGCTCCAAGCCGAAGCGGACCGGGCTGTGTACGAGAGGCGGGCAGTCGCCGTCGAACGTGAACGCACTATTTCCGAGAACGAGATGGCGAGCCAGATCGAACTGGCTGTACGCCGCGAAAACCTGGTGGCCCAGGAGGGCGCGAACGCCCGCCGCGCAGCCGAAGAGAAGGCAGCAGCAGGGCTCATCGAAGCACAAGGTTCAGCTGAGAGAAAGGGCATTGGCGCAGCGGCCGAGGCAAACCAGATTCGCCTTGTTGGTGAAGCAGCCGCCGCCCGCGAGGCCGCCACCATGGAGGTCTACCGCAATATGGAACAGGCCACGCTTTTGGCACTGGCCTTGAAGGACGCTGCCGGGAGCCTGCCGAACATCGGGAACCTGACCATCACTCCGGATCTGCTCAGCGGCGCACTGGCCGGGCTGTTCAAGGAACCCGCCACAACTGAAGTCAGCAAGTAAGGTTCCGTCATGGCAACCCCGCGCATCGTCATCGTCCACCGGCGGACCGAACTTCAGGAACTCCTGGACCGGCACGCCACCCGCGGTCAAGCGGAGTTCTTTCTCCGCACCCGCGGGCGCAGCATCCAAGACGTGCAGGACCGGCATGATCGGCTCACCGGCACCCTCGCAACCATTCGGGCGGCAGTGCCGGCCGAATGGCGCACAGCGGAAGTGGAACGCGCGGACCTCAGCCGCTTCCTGCTCACAACCGAGGACATCATCGCTGTTGTGGGACAGGACGGGCTGGTGGCAAACGTCGCGAAATACCTCAGTGGCCAGCCGGTTATTGGCATAGATCCGGAGCCTGGCGCGAACCCCGGCGTCCTGGTCCGACACACCCCGGCGGCGGTAGCTGCACTGCTTCGTGCAGGAGACGTGGGGCGGCTGCACTGCCAGGACCTCACCACAGTGACAGCAACGCTCGACGACGGTCAGCAGCTTTCGGCGCTCAACGAAGTTTTCGTCGGGCACGCCTCGCACCAGTCGGCGAAGTACTCCATCACTGCGCCAAGTTTCACCCAGCCCGGCGGGCAGACGGAGCGGCAATCGTCGTCAGGCCTTATCGTTTCCACCGGGACCGGAGCCACTGGATGGTGCGCTTCGATTGCCCTGGAACGCGGCGGACGCGCCTTGCCAGCACCCACTGATCCGCGGCTCGCTTGGTTCGTCCGCGAAGCCTGGCCTTCACCCATCACCGGCGCCTCGTTGACCGAAGGCGTTCTCGAAGCCGGCGAGGTGCTCCGGATCACCGTGGCGTCCGATCAGCTGGTGGTCTTCGGCGACGGCATGGAGGACGATCGGCTCACTGCCTCGTGGGGACAGGAGATCACAGTGCAGTTGGGGCAGAGGCCGCTGCGGCTGGTGGTTTAGGTGGCAGCCGCGTACCGCCACCACCTACTTTGATCCTGGGGGCCGTCCGACACACCGTTTCGCCGCGCGTCGAGGTGCTTCAGCACTCAAAGTTGGTGGTGACGGTACGGCGAAAGTCACCAAACGGCCGCGGCGCGTCCTAATCTTCGAAACCTCCGCTATGCGCTGCTGGGGAACTGAAGTACATCGGAGAACTTAAGAGGACGCTGGCGGCACAGTTCCGTGAGCCCGAAGACGAATGGGTAAAGTTCCTCACTTCCCGCGTCTACACCGGCCCTTACACGCAACGCGTTCGAGAGCAATTCACCGCATTGGTCACCAAGGCGACCAAGCAATTCCTGAATGATCAGGTCAACGAAAGGCTAAAAAAGGCCTTGGGTGCGCAAGCGTATCTACCGAATGATGACATCGCCGCGGTTGCCGTATCCAGCAAGCCCGTTGCCGAAGCTGACTTGGCAGACGCTGACGCATTAGAGACCACCCTGGAAGAAATCGAGGGGTACCAGATCGTCCGCGCAATTGTTTGCAGCGAAGTGAAGCCCAATCGTGTGGTTCAGCGGGATGCGAAGTCCTACTTTGCTGTCCTCTTGGATGACAACAACCGGAAGCCTATCGCGCGCCTTCATTTCAATCGGACTCAAAAATACATTGGGCTGTTCGACGCGAACAAGGAAGAGACCCGCGTTCCAATTACCTCATTGGAAGAGATCTACGAACATACGGAGGCCCTGCGCGCCAGCGTAAAGAGCTACCTCTGAAGTTGATCCCATGGGGTCGGTAGCCTCATAGATGCCGAGTTTATCCATTCGGCGTATTATTCATGGATCGTCCCTCCGCTCCATGACCAGGGCGCCCCACCCCGTGACTCAACCCTAGGAGCTTCCGTGAGCCACTCAGAGCCCGTTATGGGACAAGCCACATCCAGCAAACCTCCGCGGGCCTCCGTCAGTGACGCCGCGCTGGGATGGTTGCTCGGCATTGTTGCTGGAGCACTTGGTTTGGCCCCCTGGTGGATCACCGGCGCGACGTTGCCTTTGCAGAACCTATGGGCCACCGAGGTCCTGCCGGATCAGATGCCTGTGGGGCTGCTGCCCCTTAACCAGTATCAACTGACCAGCATCGTGGCACTCCTTGGCGTGGGCGGTGCTGCCGCCGGATTAACGGTGCGGATCTGGGCACCGGTGCGCCGGCGTTTGGTCACGTGGTGCGCAGCTGGGGGCGTTCTCGCAGTTCAGTTCACGGCGACGGCGCAGTCCTTCGCGGTGCTCAATGAAGGCCTCGCTGTCGGATCAATGTCCAGCGTCTACCTCGCTGGGCTGCTGGCAGGCGTGATCGGATCCATCATTGCCGCACTGATAGCTCTTCTGTTGATGGCCTCACCTTCAACGGTGAAGACGACCATCGGCGTGGGACTCATGGCTGTTCCCGTCACCTCTTGGGGAGTCGAATGGGTGGTCAGCGTTGCGGGATACACCAATCTCCCCACCGCTGTGCCCACCATTGCGCGCTGGCTCCCTGCCGCACTGATTGGCTGTGCGCTGGCTTGGTGCGGCAACAAGCCCGCCCGCCGCACCGTGGCTTGGGTGGCCAACCTTGCCTTCTTGTGGTTTGTTCCCGCGCTCTTCACCTCCGTCCAATATGTCCTGGGGACACGCGTAGTGGCGGGGGACGTCCCGGAAATGCTCTTGATGAGCCGACAAATACTGACAGCTACGCTTGGCCCCGATGGAGGCGCAGGACCTACCATCTTCCTGGCTTTGGCCATCGGATTGGCGGGGCTGGGCGTTCGAGCCATCCTTGCCCGCCGGGTTTCGAACCCTGCCTAGCACCCCATTCTGCTTCAACAATCAACCGTTGTTCCCCGCACAGCCCCGCGGTAGGGTAACCGGACCGTCCACCCACATCACCGTCTGGACCAACTCTGGGAGACACCATGACACATGTGAGACGTCAACTGGCTGCTGTCACGGCAGCCTTGGCACTAACCGTGACAAGCGGCGCGATGGCCAGTCCGGCCTTCGCAGATCCACGCGAAACTGAAAAGAAAGCCACGGCCACAGGCTACGGAGGCGCTGTCAGCACCGTGGATCCGGAAGCTTCCGCGGCCGCCATCGACGTATTGAAACGGGGTGGCAATGCCGCCGACGCAGCCGTCGCCGCCGCCGCAACCTTAGGCGTTACCGAACCCTACAGCGCAGGCATCGGGGGCGGCGGATACTTCGTCTTTTACGACGCGAAGACCAAACAAGTCAGCACCATTGACGGCCGTGAAACCGCTCCGGCGGGCATGCCAACTGACGCATTCATTGACCCGGCCACCAAGAAGCCGTACAACTTCACGCCTGAGCTCGTCACCAGCGGCGTGTCCGTCGGAGTCCCAGGCACACCTGCGACGTGGGAGCGTGCACTGGAACGTTGGGGCACGTTGGACCTCGGCGAAGCCCTGAAACCGGCCATCAAGGTGGCTAACCGCGGTTTCGTAGTGGACGAGACCTTCCGGCAACAAACACTGGACAATAAGCTCCGCTTTGACGCATTTACCCCCACAAGGGATCTGTTCCTTCCCGGCGGTGACGCTCCCGCCGTCGGAAGTGTCTTCCAGAACCATGACCTCGCGGCGACGTACAGGTTGCTCGCAAAGGAGGGCACCGACGCCTTCTACGGCGGTCGGCTCGCGGAGGAGATTGCCAAGACCGTCCAGGCCCCGCCGAAAACCGCGGAAACCAAACTTCCCGTTCCTGTCGGCTTCATGACCACGCAGGACCTTGCCAACTACAAGGTGTTGGACCAGGACGCCACCAAGGTGGAATACCGGGGTTACGACGTCTACGGCATGGCCCCTTCCAGCAGCGGCGGCACCACGGTGGGTGAGTCCCTGAACATCCTGGAGAACTACGACCTCAAGGACATGAAGCCGGTCGACGCCCTGCACCACTACTTCGAGGCCAGCTCGCTCGCCTTCGCGGACCGGGGCGCCTATGTGGGCGATCCCGCTTTCGTGAATGTCCCCACCCAAGCCCTGCTCGACCCAGTTTTCGCCAAGGAACGCGCCTGCGAAATCGATCCCACGGCGGCCGCCCCCAAGCCTGTTGCTGCGGGAAACATACAAACGTTCGACGGCGCGTGCCCGGCTGCCGTGGCACCACTCGCCAATGAGACGGATACAGAGAACATCTCCACGACGAATCTGACGGTCGCCGATAAGTGGGGCAACGTGGTGGAGTACACGCTGACGATCGAGCAGACCGGCGGTTCTGGAATTGTTGTTCCGGGCCGGGGCTTCCTGTTGAACAACGAGCTGACTGACTTCAGCACGGTCTATGACCCGAAGGATCCCAACCGGATCGAGCCGAACAAACGGCCGCGTTCCTCAATGTCGCCGACCATTATTTTGAAGGACCAGAAGCCATTCCTGGCACTGGGGTCCCCCGGCGGATCAACCATTATCACTACCGTGCTGCAGACGATCCTCAATCGCGTCGATTTGGGCATGACGGTCTCCGAAGCGCTCGCTGCGCCACGTGCTGCACCGCGGAATGGAGCGACGGTCAGTTCCGAGCCTGCCTTCATTGACGCCTATGGTCCGGAGCTGACGGCGCTTGGCCACACACTGGTGCCGGCGGGTGATGCCTTCACATCGGCGGCGGAGATAGGTGCTGCGACGGCCATCGAATTCGGTAAAGACGGAAAGATGACCGCAGCCGCCGAGCCGGTTCGTCGAGGCGGCGGTTCAGCGCTGGTGGTGAAACCGGTAAAACCCGGTAGGTAGCGGGCGCGTCAGTAACCTGACAGGAGGCTCCGGACCGTCACCTGAAGCTTCTCCAAGGCAGCGTCCTGCTGGGAGCTCAGAGCAAATTTCAACAAACCACGGCAAGCAAGTCCAGCGTCTGTCAGGTCACCGCTGAGAAGGAAATCGAGCAGTTCGTGGCTCGGGAGTAGCCGTACAAAGCCCGCCTCGGAGGCGTCCCACGATGGGTCTCCCCCGGGGCGGGCTTCTGCTGCAATAGCCACATGCTTTCGACTGGACGAGCGGGCGGACCTCCACTCGGATCCTGTGTAGTAGATCGCCGATGATTCGTAGCCGGTTTCCTCTGCCAACTCGCGTCTGGCAGCAGATTCCGGGGTCTCGCCCTGATTCACGTAGCCGCCGGGAAGTTCCAGTAGTGTCCGTCCCGGGCCCACGCGAAACTGTTCAAACATCACCACCTCGGCGCCACCCTCGGTGAAGGCGAGCATGGCAGCCGAATCTGGGCCGGCAATAACGTCCCATTCGGAGACAGATCCGTCGGCCTCCAGATACGTGTCCCTGTTGATGGTGACAAAGCCCTTGTAGGCCCGGGTGCTCCACAGTTTTCGCCACAGTTCATCCGGCTCGGTCAAGATGGGCGGTTGTTCCTGAGCTCCCGGCTGTATCTCCACACCATGACCAACGATGCAATGGCGACGATGATTCCGGAAACAGTAGACCACCAGTTCTGAGCTCCATTTCATGGCGGAGTCCTGGCATCCCCGTTAGGACCGGCGCCACCTAGACGACCCCAACAAACACTCAAATTTGGCCTATAGAGCACCTAGACGCCCTCGATCACCACTCATTCCTGCTATCCCCAACACCTAGTGCCTTTTTCATGTTGCAGGCTGAATCCGACGCGGTTCTCGATCTTGCCCATGGGGGAATCCGTTACAAAGAAATCTGTTCCCCACTCTCTAGGAGAAGAAATGAACTGGCAGCAAATTAGCTGTTTGGCTGGGTTTCTCGGGCATATCGTCGCTACAGGTTCACTGATTGCGGCGGCATTCACGGGCGGTGCGACACTCATTATCGGCGGTATTGCGTATTCATTGAGTGCGCTTGCAACGATGCTCGGCTGCGGTTAGGCCCAAAATGAAGTTACTGACGCTAACGGCAGCTTGCCTGTTCCTCATCACGGCTGTCATCGCGTTGTTCAGCAATCCCCCGATGGCCGCGCTCTCCTTCACGGCCTCAGTTGCGATGGTTGCAACTTGGGTCGTCTACAAGAAGCAGAGCAAGTAGTCGTTCATCACCGGAGCCGCGCCCGACGCTGAGTCAGGCCGGGCGCGGCTTCTCCAACGCGAAGTGACCCCTATTGAGGACGCATGAATTTCATCAACGTTGAGAACCTCTCCAAGAACTTCGGGCAATTCCAGGCCTTGAACGACGTCTCTTTCTCTGTGAAAGCCGGGGGATCGCTGGCGATCATAGGGCCGAATGGCTCGGGAAAGACCACACTGGTCCGCTGTCTCCTAGGACTGCTGAATGCCAGCGAAGGTACGGCAAACATAGCCGGCCAACCCTACGACGCCGGCCATCCATGCACCGTCGGCTACCTGCCGGAGGAACGTGGCAACTTCCAACGCGATACTCCTCTGGACGTGCTGCGGTTATTCGGGAAACTTCGCGGCCTCACACATCATGACGCCAGTTCGCAGGCGTACGAGTACCTCGACGACGTCGGGTTGGCCCCGCATGCACGATCACCAATCCAAACACTGTCCAACGGTCAGCAGCAGAAGATCCATCTGGGAATCACGTTCGTTGGCAACCCTGACCTCCTGGTCCTGGATGAGCCGACGCGCGGCTTCGACCCTGTAAACCAGGCCATCTTTAAAACCTACCTGGAACGGCATCTCCTCCGCGGTGCCACTCTTATTCTGGTGACAAACCAAATGCATGAAGTTGAAGAGCTCACAAACAATGTCCTCTTTCTCCGCAAGGGCAAGCAACACTTTGCAGGCGAAGTGGAGGAAGCCAAGCAGAAGCTCGGTGGGCGCCGTACCGCATTGAGCTACACAGGTGTTCTTCCGCCGCACGCCAGTGAGTGGAATGTAGAGATGCCAGAGAATGGCACCCTCCTGCTGGACTCACGGCACGGGATCGATTCGGCGAACCAGCTGTTGGGTCGGCTGCTCAATTCCGGAGTTAAGGTGACAGACTTCAGCACGCGGTTGTCGAGCCTCGACGAGATATTCGTGGGCGTATATGGCGATTCAGCACAGTTGGGATCCTTGAACTGATGGTCATGCCAAACTGGACCCTTCTCACTTTCGAACTCAAACGCCACTTCAAAAGGAAAAGCTACTGGGGAGCCACGTTAGCGGTTCCACTCGTTGTCATCGTTTTGGTGATTCTGGCACAGGTTGGCACTGCAGCCGCAGAAAAGAACGCCGCAAACAGCACGGTGGGCGTGATGGACTTCAACTACGTGGATCCCGGCTGCGTGATAGACGTAAAACTTGCCGAAGAGTCAGGTGGAACCCAGGTTTTTGATGTTGCTTCAGCCATCCATGACGTTGAGGAAGGAAGAACACAGACACTGCTGGTTTTCCCCGTCAATCCCGCAAATGGCCGCATTGACATCTACGAGAACAACAAAGGACTGGTAGGCGACCAACGGTCTACGCCCCTGGCCCGCCACCTGTTGCAAATTTCCACGATCAGAGGTGCCGCACTACCTGAGCTAGCCAAGCCTTTGACCGGCAGCATTGAGGTCAATCGTGTTGGCTACAGGAATGGCAGTGCCGATCCAGGGTTGTCTTCCGTGGTGCCTCCCCTGCTCTTCCTGCTCCTGTACTTCGTAGTGACCATTTTTCTTGGCAACCAGATCATGTCCAGCTTCGCTGAGGAGCGCGAACAGAAAATCCGTGAGGTGCTCTTTCTGGATACATCCCCGGCGAGTGTCTATGCAACCAAGATCCTGACCACCGCTGTCCTGGGACTGGTTCAGCTCCTGAGCATGTCTCTGCCGTTGGTAGTGGTCTATGTGGCCGTGGGCCGGGACCTCGGATTGCCCCTACCGGCATTCCAAACCTGGGTGTTGGATGGCTCCAAAATGGTTGTAGGGCTGCTAATCCTTCTGCTCGGCGTAGTGTTCATGGTCTCCATTCACGCAGCTATCGGCGCACGGCTTCGAAGCGTCCGTGAAGGTTCGGCCTTCGCCACGCTATTCGTCATTCTGATGTTCGCCCCGGGTTACGCCTTGGGCCTGCTATCTGAGGAGCCTGGATCCCAGATTGTTCAGCTGTTCACGTTCTTTCCACCGACGGCCCCCAGCACCCTGCTCTTCAGGAACGCTTTCGGAAACGTCTCGGCGGCCGAGCTGATTGTCAGCTGCGCAGTCCTCCTAGTTGCCAGTTCCTTGGCCTTCTTCATTGGGCGCCGCGTGTACGCGGGGAAGGGAGCAAGACGCGGTGTAGTCGGAAGCCTGGGAAGTAGCGGCGGCCGGTGACAGCGAGCCTTGTGACTACTGGTGTGATTCATCAGTGGCTATGCGGGGCACCCGATGATGGGGGCGTCGTAACACTATGAAGATCCATGGCAAGAGTGCCACCGGTTATTGGTTGATGTTGGCGGGTTGGTACGGACTGACAATCGGCATGGCGACGCTGGCCCCAATTCCCTGGCTCTTGGTGGCTGGCGGGGTCTGCATCGTTTTTCCCTTAGTTGTGGGCTTGCTCTATGGGCAGATCGGCCGGAAAGTTCAGTACAAGCCAGGTCCGGACAGCCCGGCGATTGTCATCATGGCTACCGTCTTCGCCGTGGTAGGCACACTTCTGCGCGGCTCCTCAATCGTTGGATGGGCGGGGCCGGTCCTGGGCTTTGTCACGTTCATCGGTATGTACCTTTGCCTACGCCGGTACGGTCACTTCCACGTAAGCGGCTATGAGGTTTCGCCCGACCAGCAAAGGGAAAACGCACGCTGATCAGCGAGCGCCCCTGCACACGTCATCGATCGCCGCTTTTCCGCTCCAGTTCTGCACCTTGCGGTGTCTCGTATTCAGCAGAGAGACCCCTGGGAAGGAAGCTGAAGGAGACTATTGCACCGCCGTCGACGTTCCATAGCGCTGTTGTGGTCTCTTCGAAGTGCTCCAGCTTCGGCTTTCCCCACCGTGCTTCGCCCTCACGGACCATGAGCGTATGGGCGTCGCCGAGGAATGCGGTGGACTCCGGTGTCACCTCCCGGATGGTGTCCGACGTGTCGAGGCTCAAATCCATCATCACGTTTTTGTAATCGATGGTCATGACATCAGCGGTGGTGAAGTTGGAGACTGTGTTCATTAGATATGGCGTGTCGTTCTCCACTTCGATGGTCCAACCGAACCGCTCCACAGCACGTTGCTGGGCCTCATCCTTCGACATCGGCCAAGGGGCTGCAATCCAAAAGTCCATGATGTCGCAGAGCTCAGCAGGGGGCATTGATTTCCATGTCATGTGTTTCGTCCTCTTCCGGGGGTCGCGTTCTTCGCTCGTTCGATCCAGACCCTCCACGCGGAATAGCTGAAAAAGTTGAAATCGTACCCGGCCGCGGCAGCGGCATCCTTCAACGTCTCACCCACGCGGAAAAGGGGTCTGCCGTCATCGGCCTCGATTGACTGGGCGATCTCGGCGTCCGTGGCGTTGAGCAAGTGAATCAGAGGGTAGGCCGCACGGAAGGTCTCGAAGCCGCCGATGAAATCCACCCAATGACCGCGTCCCCAACGAATCTCCGTACCATGGGGCCCGACTTTTACATCAACCCCAGGTGCATCCTCAAAGGTGGCTATCTGCTTCTCCGGCCAGAGCATCCCCTGCACCACGTCAAGGGCGAAGGGCCGCACAGAGTCAGCCCGGGCCACTACCTTTGTGCGGTTGAGGCCGGCATGGCGCAATTCCAGAGTGCCATCGTCGGTCACAGCGATGACCTTCGTCGTCGACAGGTTTCTCCATTCCAGAACCGCGTCGGGGTGGGTGAGCAGGCTGAGCTTCACGCGAGGGTTGATCGCCTTCATGGGCAGAGTATTGAGAATTTGCTCGACCAGAGGGTGGTCCAGGGCGCTGACGAACACGGTGGGTCGGCGCTCTCGTTCCACAGTCCCCAGTGCGTCGACGTGGTTCGAGTCGAGCCCCAGACCGGGGAGGTCCAAGGAAGCGGAACCGGGGTCCATCCGGGCCACCCGTTCTGCGGACCAGGTCTGTCCTACTGGTATCTGCTCTGCCTCCCGCCAGGCCCGATAGCTGAGCTCATCAGGACTCTTTAAGCCGTAGGAACTCCGCAATGCGGCGACGCACCGCTCTGCGAGCTCACGGTACTCCGAGGTCAACGCTGGAAGCGGCAGAACGGAGGACCAGTTCGGCTGCGCAAGGCCGGGTGCCTGCCAGCCGGCGTCCCTCAGCACGGACTCGTCGGCGTTAACCGCTACATCCTTTCCTGGAGCCTCGGCGTCAAGACGGTCGCCCTGCCCCGCGAATTGCACATACCGGTTGGGGTACACGTCAGAGGCGATGATCAGATAGGCGCGATCCGATACGGATCGGAGGGTGGCTGCGAGTCGATCGCGGAAGTCGTTCCAGTCGAACGCAGCCTGCTCGTTTGGCGTCCGCTCAGTCCACGGCATCGGCACCCGTCTTCTGACAGTGCTGAAATGGAGGTCCGGGTCATCATGTGGGATATTTTTGACCCGATCCGGGTCACGGGGATCAAGTCGTTCAAACCCCTCGTCACCAGCTGAGGGTTCCAGGGTGCTCACCATGAGTCCGTGTGGGCCACTCAGTCGGACTTCGACGATCAAGCCTCGATAAGTGCCACGACGAACGACTTCATGGCACTCCAACTGCTCCTCCCGACCGATCTCCCGGATGAATCCGCGCTTACCCAAAGGAGTGAATCCCGGCGTTGGCTGATCCGTCCACAGCACCCAAATATCTCCTCGGGGCTGGAGCTGATACTCAACGCCGTCAAGAACGGCATAACGTCCCGGTCTTATGAGGTCTTTCATGTGGTCTTCCTCCATGGCATGGGAAAGGGAGTTCGCGGGGTGGTGATACGGAGGTCGGGGTCGCCCAAGGGGATGGACTTCCTGTATTCACCACGATCGACCTGCCGAAACCCCTCAGCAACTGACGTCGAATCGTTCGTCCAGGCCATCACCGGCCCTTCAGGCGATTGGACCGCAATGGTGATGCCACGGTAGATGCCGTGATACTCGAGTCTGAAGCACTCCAACTCCAGCGGGTCCCCCACGGTGACTCGCCGCACATACCGGCCATACTCGTCTCTGGTGAAGCCCGCAGTTCGCTCGTTGCTCCAGAGCTCCCAGCCCTGGCCCTTTGTAGACAGTCGGATCTCGACGCCGTCCTACACGGCATAAGTGCCTGGGGCCAGAAACTTCGACGGCGGAGGTTCAGGAGAGCGGCGTTGGAGCCTTTTGGCGCGAGCCACCTCAGTTCCCCGACGTCCGGTCGAGCTCGACGCCCTGCGGCGTCTGGAACATTGCGCTGAGGCTCTTCGGATGGCAATTCAATGAGATGCGCGCACCGGAGGACAAGCACCAGCTCGCCGACTCCGAGCCCGCAGACGCTCGCATCAGCTGCTTTCCCCAGCGCTCCGTTCCTTCACGCACCATGAGCGCAAAGTTGTCCCCGAGGAATTCAGTTGATTCCGGCGTGATCCTACGGATTACGTCAGAGATCCGCAGGCTGATGTAGCTGAGAGCTCCCTCGCTACCAATCGTCGAAACGTCCGGGATAGTGAAGCCCGATACCGTGTTCATAAGGTAGGGAACGTCGTCTTCCACCTCGATGCTCCAGCCATAACGCTCGACGGCGAGGCGCTGCATTTCGTCCCGCGTCAGCGGCCACGCGGCGGCAGCCCAGAAGTCCATGAGGTCACAGACCTCGGCCGGGCTCATGGCTTTCCACGTCACGATTTCTGTCATTTGTCCTCCCCAGGGCCCAGGCCTCAGGACGCCATCGTCTGGGCATTTTCCCTAGTGTAGAAGACGTCTCGGACTGCTAATGACACGTAACTATCAATTCTTTTGCCCTTCCGGGGGCACTCGCCCGCGCCAAGAAGCATGCCTCGTGGAATCCTTCACCTGGGCAAGAAGCCTCCACGGCCGTCCGGGAAAAACCAAAATCGTCGCCATGTCGTTCAGTACTTTGTCTATCCTTTGGGCGGAGGAGACCCGTACCCCTGGAATCTGGCTGACCCCGCTGCTCACTGATGAGCGGCTCAGAAGCACCATCTGCGCATCGTCGAAGGACGACCTCTTTATCGGAGGTTCTCTGGACAAGCTCTGGGATGGAGGACGTGAATCTGAGAGTGCAGGAACGTTCTTTGAGGTGCCTGGGGCAGACCACTCTTTGCAGATCCCTGACGATTGGCGGGCCTCCCAGCAGGCCCAAGCCGAGGTATTCGCCAGGGTTGAAGAGTTCGTTGTGAGGCTGGGCGGTACACCTAGCTCTGCCTGAGATCCATCCGCCTGAGTTCGACCATGCGACCAACAACCGCGCATAAATCGCCGGGCGGGTACGCACTTTTTTCGTGCACCAGAAAGAGGTCGGGTGGGGCGCTGACGTGCGCCCGACCCGACCTCTCTCACAGGTGCAAGAACTACAGGACCGTGGTCCGCGACAGCGAGAGGTCCTTGGTCTCCCGGAAGAATAGGACAACCACCACAGCGGATACCAGCGCCATGCCCATCAGGTAGAAGGCCGGGGCCAGCGGGGTTCCGAAGCCGGCCACCAAGCCGGTGGCCACGAAGGGAGCGGTTCCACCGAACAGCACGTAGGCCAGGGTGTACCCGATCGCTGAGCCGGATGCACGGACGGATGACGGGAACATCTCCACCAAAGCAGGCACGTTTGATGTTCCGATCACGGCCACCAATGCACCCAGGACGCTGGTCCCCAGGATCGCGAAACCGAGACCCAGCGGCATGATGGAGAACGCCGGAATGGTCATCACCACGAAGCCCACACAGGCCACCAGCAGCATCCGCTTTCGGCCGTACCGGTCACTGGCACGAGCTGCCAACGGGCAAACCGCGGTGTAGACAAGCATGGTGATCACACTAGTGATCATGGATTCTGCCGAGGAATAGCCCAGGCTCGAGGTCATGTAGGCGATCATGTAGCTGCTCATCAGGTAGTACGCGATGGCGTTGGTGATGCTGTAGCCAAAGAGCGTGAAGATCTGGCGCGAGCACATCCGGATAGCGTCGCCCAGAGGCCGCTTGGCAACTTCGCCCGTCTTCTCCAGACCGCGGAACACCGGAGTGTCATCCACACGGGACCGGATATACAGGCCGATCAGACCCAGCGGTGCCGCGAGCAGGAACGGAATTCGCCAGCCCCACGCCTGCAAATCAGCAGGGCTCAACGTGGAAGTGATCGCGACACCCAGCAAAGCCCCCGCAACCGAAGCCAGCCCGACAGTGGCCGGGATAATGCTGGCGTACGTCGCCCGCTTACCTTCCGGGGCGTATTCAACGATGAACGCCGACGATCCCGTGTACTCACCGCCGGTGGTGAAGCCCTGCACGGCGCGGAACACGAACAATAGAATCGGAGCCCACACGCCGATCACCGCAAACGTCGGCAGGATTCCGATGCAGAACGTCGCCGCGCTCATGATCAGCACACACAGGCCCAGCATCTTGTTGCGGCCAATCCGGTCACCGTAGCGTCCGAAGAAAGCCGCCCCGAGCGGCCTGGCGATGAAACCGCCTGCGAAGATCGCCCACACGGCCAGGAGTGACGCCGTCGTGGAGTAATCCGGGAAGAAGAGTTTCGCGATGGTGACGGACATGACCGCATAAGCCGCGGAGTCGAACCATTCCACGAAATTCCCGACGGCGGCTGCCGCGGCGACGCGCTTCAGGCTGCGCCGGGGGGAAGACTCAGTGTCTGCAACTTTCTCGGTCATCGTATTCATGATTGTTGTCCTTCGAGGCGGGGAGAGGCTACAACGTGTGGGAGTTCGCGGAGCTGGGCCCGCTGGACTTTTCCAGTGGCGGACTTCGGCAGCGCGGTGACGTATTCGATGAATCGTGGGTAGGCGAAGCGGGAGAAGTTCTCCTTCACGTGCGCCACGATGGTTTCGCTCAGGTCCGCTCCCCCAGCGTGACCGGGCATCAGTTCGATCCATGCCTTGATGGACTGGCCGCGGAGCTCGTCGGGCACTCCGGTGACCGACACGTCCCTGACGGGATCGAGTTCGCGAATGACTGCCTCCAGCTCATAGGGCCCCACACGGTATCCGGACGTTTTAATGACGTCGTCGGTCCTCCCCAGGAACCAGAAGTAGCCGTCATCGTCCGTATAGGCCTGGTCCTTGGTGTGGTACCAACCGCCTCCGAATGCGGTGGCGGACGCCTCCGGCATGTTCCAGTATCCCAAGGGAAATTGCGGGTTGGATCGCGCGCGGAGGCAGATCTCGCCGGTCTCGCCCGTGGCTACTTCCTGCTCGTTGTCGTCCAGCAGGCGGACTTCCCATCCAGGAAGTGGACGCCCCATGGACCCGGGTTTCACGGGAACATCCGGATAGTTGCCCAGCAGCGGGTAGGACTCGGTGGAACCGTAGTAGTCCAGCAGCGTCACGCCGTATTGCGCTTCGAACCAGGTGATCAGGTCCGGCGTTAGCGGCTCATTGGACGAGCAAACTGTCCGCAGGTGCAGCGGGAAGCGGGTACCGGCGTCGGGCACGTCTTCGCGCATCTTCCGCAGGAAGGTCGGGTTCACCAGCGCGCTGGTGACGCGGTGGCGGCTCATGCTGTCTAGAAGGGCTGCCGGGTCGAAGCCGCCGTTGGGCCGGAAGACCAGGTGCGTTGCGCCGAGCCGGAGCGGGCCCATGAGCTTGGCCAGCGACCATGCCCAGTCCCCCGCACCGTAGAACACATCGCCGTCGCAGATCTGGTGGCAGTACTCGAACTCGTTGTGGCCAAGGAGGGTCCGATGCGCGTGGACGATTCCTTTCGCACGGCCGGTGGTGCCCGAAGTGTAGAAGATGAGGGCGGGATCTTCAGCTTTGGTTTCGACATCCTGGAATTCGGTGGTTGCCTCTTTGATGGCCGGGCTGTCGATGTCGATGAACGTACCCTCGAAGTCCTTGAACAAGGGCCGCGCTGACTCCTCGGCGATGATCACCGACGCGCCACTGTCCTCCAACCGGAACCGGATCGGTTCCGCTGCCCAGAGCAGGGACATCGTGACCAGGATGGCGCCGGTCCGCAGAACGCCCAAGTAGGCGGCCGGGGTGTCGGAACGCTGCGGCAGCAGGACGGCGACGCGGTCGCCCTTCTTGATGCCGGCCTTTTGGAGGGTGGCGGCGATCTGGCGGGACCGGTCCTGGATCTCGCCCCAGCTCACCTCACGTTGACCTTCGACGGCGGACTCCAGGATGAGTGCGCGTTTGTCCCTTGGGTGCCGGTCGGCGACGTCGACGGCCATGTTGTAGAGCTCAGGCACCTCCCAGCGGTGGCTGTTCCGCAGTTCGGTATAGCGGTCTTGGGTTGCGGTTTTCATGGTGTGATCCCGTCCGTTCAGCGGCGGCCAGCGAGGAAGCGGGCCATTTCGCGCTGCGGCTCGCCGGTGCCGTAGGCCTCGCGGTGCACGCGCTTGGCTTCTGCCATGGCGTCGCTGAGGTCGTCGTCTTCCAGGCTGCGCAGGCGGTTCTTGGTCAGGCGGACTGCGCCCGGGGGAAGGAGGCTCAAGCGGGCTGCGAGGTCCTTGGCGTAAGCCAGCACGCCGCCGTCGTCCGCCAGGTAGTTAAGGAGGCCGAGCCGCTGAGCCTCGGCAGCATCCACCAGCTCGCCGGTGAGGACGAACTGGGAGGTCTTGGACTTGCCCAGGATGCTCCACATGGCCCAGATGCCGGTGATGCTGGGGATGCCGGAGAGGACTTCGGGCTGGCCCATGCGGACTTTCGAGTCGCCAACGCGGAGGTCCGCGAGCAGCGAGTACTGGAAACCGGAGCCAGCGGCGACGCCGTTGACGGCAGCGATGGTGATCTGGTCGAGGTTGCGGACGGCGCGGTAGAGGCGGTCGAAACCGTCGATCCAAGCTTCCGCGGACTCGTGATCCTCAGGATTCATGGACGCGGTCTCTGCCAGGTCCTGCCCGGCGCAGAACGCCCGGCCGCTGCCGGTGAGGATGACCGTGCGGATCTCGTCGTTGCCTTTGAGGCCTTCGAGGTAGTCGATGAGTTCGCTGCGCATTGCCTCGGTCCATGCGTTGAGTTTGTCCGGGCGGTTGAGGGTGATGATGGCGGTGGGGCCGGTCTGTTCGAAGAGGACGTCCTGGGACATTGGGGAGTTTCCTTTGGTTCGTTGGGGTTTCTTGAGTCCCATCTGACCATCGGTGAATGTGACCCGTCTAACATCAATATCTACTCGGCTTGATATCAAACTGATATGGTGCGGCGATGGACCTCCACCATCTCAAGTACTTTGTGGTGCTCTCCGAGGAGCTTCATTTCGGCCGTGCGGCGCAGCGTTTGCACATGGCCCAGCCGCCGCTGTCGCAGCGGATCAAGGACTTGGAGAAAGAGCTCGGGGTGCTGCTTTTTCATCGGCGGCGCACTGGTGTGGAACTGTCCGAAGCCGGGGCTTTGCTGCTGGAGCATGCGCGTGGGGTGCTGGATCACGTGGCCATGGCGCAGGAATCGATGCGGCGGATCCGGCCTGGCGCGTCGGGCATCCTGCAGGTGGCCGTGCCGCCGGACACGAACCCTGTTGCCCTGTCCACCATGGTTTCTTCTTTTGCTGCGTCTGCGCCTGACGTTCTGCTGAATTTGCATGAGCTCACCACCGTTGAGCAGGTTGAGCGACTGCGCGACGGCGAACTGGACGTTGCGGTGGTCCGTCACCCTTTGAGCAGCGTGGGTTTTGAGTCGGGGCCGGTGTTCTCGCGGGCGCTGGGCGTGGTGATGAATGCTTCGCACCCGCTCGCTTCTGCTTCTTCCGTGCGGCTTGGCGATCTTGCCGGGAGCCCGTTGATCATCTTCCCGCGGCACATGGCGCCCACCCTGTACGACTCGTTCCTGCACACGTGCCGGGACGCCGGGTATCTTCCTGCCGCGATCGTGCACGCACGCAACCAGCACTTCACGCACGGGCTGATCATGGCTGGCCGCGGGGTGCATTTCAATGAGGAGCCGTGGACGCCGCTGCCTGCAGGGATTGTGTGGCGGCCATTGGTTGGTGATCCGTTGGCATGGCGGACCTCGGCGCTGTGGCTGAAGAGCAGGAGGTCAGCTGAGACGGATGCGTTTGTGGCGGCTGTTGGCGCGGGGCTGGAGGCGGGTGGACACGGGTGATTTCCTTGCCGGGGCTGACTTTGGCTTAGTCGGCGACCAGCTATTCAGTTGGAACGGCGACCTTCAAAAGTTGCGCTCCGGTCGGCGTGTAGGACACCGATTTGGACCGATGGCGTAGGGGCAACGAAGAAATACATCTCCACGGCCGTTTGCCCGACCCTCCACATGGCGGAGGTCATTCCGGGTTTCGCATTCGTCTCATCCACTGGGGGACCATATTTGGCCCTAAGAAAGGCAAAGATCAGGTCGTAGCCCAGTCTGGACGTGGCAGATCGGCCGGAAGACTCCTCGTATAAGGAGAGGTTTATGCAAAACAAGTCACCTCTATACGACATCCAAGAGCCTGCTGCAGGGGCTAAATAGGGACTCAACAGTTCGCCACTAAGGACTAATGGAGAGTCGGCATTCATTGCATGCTGCTGAAATCCGAGCCTTTGGAAGTACTCGGCCTGCTCCTGTTCCCCGTGAGGCCATTCTGAGGTCACGATCAGTTCGATGAGGGCAGCAATGGACTCTGCACTTGGCACAAGACCAGGCAATGGTTTAACCCTCCTCGGAGCGTGCCGCCCTCTTCAACTCAGCGATTCGCAGCCGTAAGAAGATAATGGTCAAGACCAAGGCATACACCGCCAGGACGGCAATCGCGATCACAAAGATAACGTATAGAATCCCGATGATTCCAAAGGCCGGACCTAAATTCATTGCTCCCCCAAAGAGTTGTTGGGCCCAATGCTACGCAGACCATCGGCAATTCTCGTGGACGTTGGGAGGTGTGCCAGATTCGCAACCGTGGCCGGGAATGTCCATGACATAGAATCGCGGTGAGGCGAATCTCAAGGCCGAAATTCCGGCACCGCTGTTGGGGGGAGAGGTCAGAATGTTCGGTTCGAAGAAGAAGCTCAACGACCTGATGGAGCAGCTCAGGCCGGACTTGAGTCGGGAGTCGCTCGGCGTCGGACCCAGCTTCCCGGGCGTCGCCCCAAATCCGCTCCTCAGCAGTGAAGGGCGGAAACGCAATGCGGAGCTGCGAAATGGGACGCTTGCGCTCGGTGTTCTCGTCGACTGGCGGGAGGTCAACAGCAACCCGCGCGTTGTCCTGATGCTCGACGTAGAAACCGCCGACGGTATCTCCTTTCGTGGCATCGCAGACGAAAGCCTAACGATCACCGCTCTCACCCGACTCGCCCCAGGACAGACTTTGCCAGTGCGCTACCGGCCAGCCGTCATGGACCACTACGTTGCACTGGCCACGGACGCGAACCTCGCCGATGTGCAGCACCTCTCTGACTTGATCGCGAGCCGCAAGCGAACCTGACTCAAAGCCGCAAAGGGACGCGGAGGCACGTTGGATGGCGAACTTCCCCCGTCTCAAGCCAGCGGCGCCCACACGTTGATGACCGATAGCGTTATCTCAACTGGGGACCACCCCGGCCGTAAAAGTAGACCCAATGGGAGAAATAGAGTGAAGAAGTTTGCGCTGCAGAGCGTCGGTATGTCGGCGTTGGTAGTGATGGCACTGACAGGATGTGGTGGGTCGGCCGGCTCCACTGGTAGCGCTTCGCAAGAGGCTACGGCGTCGCCCACGCCCACCACCGCCAAGCAGTACACCAACGACGAGCTCGTTGAACTGGTCAAGCAGATCAAGCCGAAGTCTGGCAAGGAATTGACCGTTGCTTCAAGTGAGGAACTCGCCCAGGAGAATCCCATGAAGGCGCTCATGAGCATGTTCACCATCGAACCGGCTGAGTGCAAGGACCTTGCAACGCTGGGTGGCAGTGAGACCCTCGCCGGTTCAACCACGGCGGCCGGCGCAGATCTGGACTCTGAATCGGGGGTCATGACGATGGTGACCCTGACCTCCGGGCTCGATAAGCAGAAGCTCCAGGACAGCATCGATAAGAGCGGCGCGCAGGCCGAGAAGTGCGCGAAAATGACGCTGTCCATGTCCGGCCAATCGATGAACGTCTCCACTGAAAAGTTCGACGGCATCAGCACGGTCCCCGGAACTGTGGCCTACAAGACCGAAATGTCCACAGCCAGCGGCTCGGCACAAACCACCTACATGGCCTACGCCATCAAGGATGGGGTGCTGATTTCCGCTACGGCATCCGGCAAGGGCGCTGACGCCAACGGCGTGGCCACGGCCAGCGACCTCATGGAGCAGGCAGCAGCACTGATCAAGTAGCAGCCCCGCCCGATCAGGGCCGCGACCCTCAAGGGTCGCGGCCCTCGCGGTCTGTACAGGTGCTGTTATTCGCAGCGCCACCGGACCAAAGGGGACCACGACGCCGGCACGCGCCTCTCGGACTATCCCGCCAAACGCTTTAGAGAAGTTCCGCAACCTTCTGGGAAGTCGCTTTGGCCGATCCAGGATTCTGGCCCGTGACGAGGTTACCGTCAGCAATGGCGTAGGAGACGAACGGGAGCAGGGCTTTCTCATAGAGTGCTCCGCGTTCTTTCATCTCTTCCTCCGCGTTGTACGGCACGAGCTTGTCGACCCGAGCCAGCACTTCTTCCTGCCACGCGAAGCCGGTTACTTTCCGGCCCTCCTGGTAGGAGGCTGCCGTCCGAAAGCCTGGTGTTGAGCAATCCGAGGTATCCGTGGCAGACCGAGGACACGATGGCGTCCTGTTCGGAGACGTGTCACCTCCCGTCAATGCCGAGCGGCTGACCTACCTACAAAACACCACAATCGATTCAGCGCCGCGAAACTCACCTCGCGATTCCCGGACTTCGCCTGAACTTCACATCGGCACAGCCTGGCAATCATTCGCCGCGAAGCGGACTCAACGCGACCGGGTTCACACTAGGGGTCTCAAGCATCTGCTAAACCCGCCATCGTGGTCGAGGAAGGCGTCGGCGAGCCAGCGAGCAGCTTTCAGGCCGCACGGCTGCGGCTGGTTCATGGTTTCAGTATGCCGAGAACTTACCCTAATCAGACTTCCGTTGCTGGAATGGGGATTTAGTGCTGGCAGGCGAATCCACTTCCAATAAGTCGAGCAGCGCAGCCCTCAATTCTTTCCAAGTTGGCTCCGTCAATATGGTGCAGCTGGTCGCTGACCAACCCCCGCGAACTGAGCTTGACCTCAACCAGTGGTGCAGCGACAACTCCTTCTACTGCGCGATGGCGGTAGGCGGGTTCTGGGCGTTCGTCAGCGGCGTCTGGGGCGCGGCCACTAGCTGAAATTGAACCGATATGGCGCTACCACGACAAAACTGCCGTGGTAGCGTCATCCCATGAAAGTGACTCCTCGAATGCGTCGCACTATCATCATCTTCCTGGCCGGATTCATCTCTTTCGCTGTATTCTGGCCGATCTACGGCGTATTGCCTGCACTCGGTATCGGTTTCGTTGTAGCGGCAGCCGCTATGGCTATCGATGCTGGAATAACTTCTCGCCGCAATTCCCGACGGGCTTAGATACTGTCCGGGCTCCCCTTAATACTCCAACGCGGGTCCCTAGCCTGAGACCTCTAGACAACCCTGTTTCTCTAAATAACTCTGGTTACGAGGGCATCTGGGGTCGCTGATCTCGCCCGTAGATCGAACCTCCGTCACGGTGCTCCTGTTCCGTGCCGACTCTTCGACGGCAGCCAACACCCGCTGGATCTGCAGCCCGTCATCGAACGACGGCGACGGCTCGCTGCCGTCGCGAACGGCAAGCAGGAAGTCCCGGATCTGGTGCGTGAACGTGTGCTCCCAACCGATGACGTGGCCCTGTGGCCACCACGCATCGACGTACGGGTGTTCGGGCTCGTTGACCAGGATCCGCCGGAAGCCCTGCTCCCGCACGGGAAGCGTCGCGTCCAGGAAACCGAGCTCGTTCAGGTTCTCCAGATCAAACGTCAACGAACCCAAAGACCCGTAGATCTCAATCTTCAAAGAGTTCTTCTGCCCGGTAGCCACTCGTGACGCTTCTACCGACGCGCTGAGGCCGCCGGTCAGACCCAAGGTGGCCCACGCGGCGTCGTCGACTGTCACTTTCTCCAGCCCAGCGGCACCGGGGCGTTCGGTCACAAAGGTCCGCAGCGTCCCCGTCACTTCAGTGACGGTCTGCCCGGTGAGGTGCTGGACCTGGTCGATGGCGTGGGAGGCGATATCGCCCAGCGCTCCGGAGCCGGCCGTCTCCTTGCGGAGCCGCCAGCTCATGGGGGTTTCGACGTCGGAAAGCCAGTCCTGCAGGTAGGCGGCACGGACGTGCCGCACAGTTCCGAGACGTCCTTCGGCAATCAGTTCGCGGGCCAATGCGAGTGCAGGGACGCGGCGGTAGTTGAAGCCGATCATCGATTGCACACCACGGTCCCGCGCCGACACTGCGGCGGTAGCCATCAACTCGGCCTCTTCCAGAGTGTTGGCGAGCGGCTTCTCCACGAGCACATGCTTCCCGGCAGCCAGAGCTTCCAGAGCGATCTCCGCGTGCATCCAGCCCGGTGCGCAGATGTCCACAATGTCGATGTCGTCCCGCGCAATCACGGAACGCCAGTCCGTGGCTGACTCGGCCCAACCGTACTTGGCAGCGGCCTCGGCCACCGCCAAGGCGTCCCGGCCAACCAGCACTTTCTGTTCGACGGCCGGGACGTCGAAGAAGCTGGCCACGTTCCGCCACGCGTTCGAGTGGGCCTTCCCCATGAAGGCGTAACCGATGGCAGCCACGCCCAACGGACGTCCACTAGGAAGAGGAGTGTTCATCGTCTTAGGCCTCGAACCAGCCCCGCGAAGGGTTCGACACCTCGGGAGCCTCCCGGAACACACCAGGCTGCGCCACCCAACCAACACCGTTGGCGATGACCTTCTGGATCTGCGGCTGGTGGTACACGGGGTATTCCTGGTCGCCGGGGCTGAAGTAGAAAATCCGGCCCTTGCCACGGGAGAACGTCACGCCTGAGCGGAACACCTCTCCCCCGGTGAACGAGCTGATGAAGATCAGGTCATCGGGTTCCGGAATGTCGAACAGTTCGCCGTACATTTCCTGCTGCGGAATCACGATGGGGCTTTCAATTCCAGCGGCGATCGGGTGCGAAGGCTTGACCGTCCATACGAGCTCGCGTTCGCCCTCGTTGCGCCACTTCAGCGAGCAGGTGGTCCCTAGCAATCGGGTGAAGATCTTGGCGAAGTGCCCCGAGTGCAGGACCACCAGGCCCATGCCGCCGAGGACGTGGCGCTGCACGCGCTCCACCACTTCATCACTGACTTCCTGATGCGCGATATGCCCCCACCACAGCAGCACGTCGGCCTGCTCCAGGACTTCCTCGGAGAGTCCGTGCTCGGGATCGGCCAGCGTTGCTGTCGAGATTTCGGAGTCCGGGTAGTACCCCCGGAGCCCGGCCGCAATAGCGCCGTGAATCCCTGCCGGGTACATCTCGCCGATGGTCGCAGGCTCGTTGCGGGCCTCGTGGACGGCTTCGTTCCAGACGACGACCTTCAGTTTTGAATCAGACATTTCAGAGCACCACTTCACGTTGTTCGAGGGCGGATTTGTAGCAGGCATCGAGCACGAGCGCGCGGCTAAGGGCAAGCGAACCGTCGTGGCTTCCCCACACGGTCTCGCCACCGCGGACGGCGGCAATGAAATCATCGACGACGGCCTGGTGGGCTCGCCCGGGTTCGGCCACCACTTCAAAGTCGGCGTTTTCGCCGTCCTTCTCGGTAAAGACATGGACGTCCGCAACCGGATTCTCGGAGGCGCCGACCGAGCGCAAGTCCGCGCCGCCGTCGGTCCCGTAAACCGTGAAGTCCATCAGGTCCCGCTCGTCGCGGTAGGTGGCCCATCCCGCTTCCAGGATCAAGGTACCGCCGCCTTCCAGCCGGATGAACGCGGATGCGAAGTCTTCCACTTCAAACTTGTGGCTGGAGTTCGACGCCGTGTAGCGGGCGTTGCCGCCGAGGCCGCGCGGGCCGAGTTCGGAGTGGGTCGACGCCGAAACGGCCAGCACCTTGGGCTCGCCCAACAGGTGCAGCGAGTAGTCCAGCACGTGCACGCCGATGTCAGCCAGCGGACCGCCACCGGCGAGTTCCGGGTTGGTGAACCAGCTGCCGAGCATCGGAATGCCCTGCCTGCGGAGCCACGACGCCTTGGCGTAATAAGGGCGACCCAGCGTGCCGGCGTCGATCACTTCCTTCAGTGCCTGAATGTCGCCGCGGCGGCGGTGGTTGAACGCGACGTCCAGGACGCGGCCGGCTTTGCGGGCGGCGTCCACCATCTGTTGACCTTCGACGGCGTTGCGCGCCAACGGCTTTTCGCTCAGCACATGCAGTCCCCGCTCGAGCGACGCAATCGCGATGGGCGCGTGCAGGAACGTCGGCACGGCGACGCTGACGGCGTCGAGACCTTCGAGCTCGATCATGTCTTCCCAACGGGCGAAGGCGTGGGGAATGCTGTATTCCTCCTTCAGCTGGGCGAGAAGGTCAGCTTCCATGCCCGCGACGGCGACAATCTCGACGCCGGGAATGGTGCTGTACGCCTTGAGGTGCTGCTGGCCGGCCCAACCGATGCCCACAACTCCCACCTTGAGGGTTGTGGACGGGGCCTGCTGCTGAATGCTCACGTTGTTCCTGTTCTTTCTGTGTTCTGAATGAGTGGTCTGAATGGGTGATCTGGAAAGGATTAGCCCTTGACGGCGCCGGCCGTCATGCCCGAAACAATGCGCTTCTGGCACAGCAACACGAGAATGACCAACGGAATGGTGATGATCACCGACGCGGCGCTGATGGTGCCCAATGGTTGCTCGAACTCGCTGGTTCCGCTGAAGAACGCAATAGCCACCGGGACTGGGCGGGCTTCGGGTGAGGTGGTCAGCGTGACGGCCAGGAGGAATTCGTTCCAGACCGAGATGAACACCAGGATCGCCGTCGTCGCCAAGCCCGGGACCGCCAGCGGCAGGATCACTTTGCGGAAGGCGACAAACGGTGTGGCGCCGTCCATGTATGCGGATTCCTCCAGCTCGCGGGGGATCTCCTTGAAGAACGACGTCAGTGTGTAGATAGCCAGCGGCAACGCGAACGTCAGCTTCGGGATGATGAGGCCGAGCAGTGTGTCGTACAGGCCGATTTCGCGCCAGATGGAGAACATCGGGGCTGCGATGGCGATGGCCGGGAACGTGGTGACCGAGAGGATCAGCGTCAGGATCATCGCCTTGCGGCGCATCTTCAACCGGGCCAGCGCGTACGCGGCGAAGGACGCGAACACCAGCGCGACTGTTGTAGTCACGACGGCGATAATCACCGAGTTGCGCAAGGCCAGGAGGAACTCGGGGTTCTGGAAAACAACCAGATAGTTCTCGAGGGTCGGCTGACTCGGGAAGAGCTCGCCCTGGGACAGGCTCGCACCCTTCTTAAGGGAGGTGTTCACCAGCCAGTAGAACGGGATGAGCGAGAAGCCCATCACGGCAATGACGAACACCCACACCAGGGGATGCAGTTTCGATTCCCCACGCAAGCGACGCTTCGGCGCCTTGGGGCGCGTGGCGAGTTCCGCCGTCGGGCGTTCTGCAGTCAACGTGCTCATTGTTCCTCCTTCGCGACGTCGCGGATGTTGCCGCCGGCGAAGCGGACGTAGATGACCGAGACCACCATGACGGTGAGGAAGGTCAGGATGGACAGCGCCGATCCTTCGCCCACCAGCCGGTTTTCGCGCAGCTGGGTGTAGGCGAGCATGGACATGGATTCGGTGCCGTTGGCGCCGCGGGTGAGGACGAACGGCAGGTCGAAGACGCGGAGGGCGTCCATGGTGCGGAAGATCGCGGCGAGGACGATTGCCGGGCGCAGGAGCGGCAGGGTGATGTTGACGAAGGTCTGCCATTTGCTGGCGCCGTCGAGTTCCGCGGCCTCGTATGTTTCGGCGGAGATGACCTGCAGGCCGGCCAGGATGATGAGTGCCGCGAAAGGCGTGGTTTTCCAGACGTCGGCCATGACGATCACGGCCATCGCATAGCCGTGCTCACCGAGCCACACGACGTCGCCGCCCGGCAGCCCCAGCGTGGAGAGGACGTTGGTGACCAGGCCCATGTTGGGCTGGAACATCGTTTGCCAGGTGATGGCGCTGACCACGGTGATGATCGCGTACGGCAACAGCACCACGGTGCGCAGGACGGAGCGGCCCTTGAACGCGAGATTGAGCAGGAGCGCCATGGCCGTGCCGAGGATGAGTTCCAGGCTCACGGAGAGACCCGCGAAGAGGAAGGTCTGGCCGAAAGCCGCCCACCATTCGTTGCTGGTGAGCGCGGCGATGTAGTTGTCCAGCCCGACGAAGCGTGAGAGTCCGGCGGTGCGGACGCTGTACTGGTTCAGCGAGAGCCAGATCGCGTACCCGATGGGGACCGCCGCCACCAGCGCCATGATGACCAGCGACGGCGCGGTCATGCGGAACGCGAGCTTGCGCTCGGCGCGGTCGCGTCCGCTTGTGCGGCTTGGCGGGATTGTTTTGATGGCCATAGCTAGAAGCTCGCCTTAGCGGTGGTGATTTCCTCGGCCATCTTCTGCACGGCTTCTTCCATGGAGGCGGTACCGGAGAGGACGGCGTAGACGTTCTTGTAGATCGCCTGCGAGATCTGCGGGTAGACCGGGGAGATCGGGCGCGGCTTGGCACCCTTTACCGAGGCGAGGAGTTCCGTGGCGAACGGCATCTTCTGGAGTACCGCCGGATCAGAGTAGGCAGCTTCGTTCACCGGGGCCTGTGAGTAGTCCATGGCCACGTGCTTCTGCCAGTCCGGGGTGGTGGCGAAGTCGATGAATGCGACGGCTCCGGCCTGGTTGGTGGAGTGGGCCGAGATCGCCAGGTTCCAGCCGCCCAGCACGCCGGAGGCCTTGCCGCCTTCCCATGCGGGCAGCGGCGCGACCGCGAAGCTGGACGCCAGCGGTGTCGCGTTCAACAGCCGATACACGTGCGGCCAGTTGCGCTGGTATCCGAAGTCGCCGGACTCGTAGGCGAGGCGGGCCGGGTCTTCGTTGTAAGTCAGGACGGCGCGGTCGGCGGAACCGCTCTTGAGTCCGTCGCTCATGAAGTTGAGGACGTCGCGGGTTTCCTTGGAGTCGATTTTGACGTCGCCCTGTTCGTTGAGGACTTCGCCGCCTGCGCTGTAGAGCATTTCGAGGAAGTTCACCGTGAGGCCCTCGTACTGCTTGCCCTGGTAGACGTAGCCGTTGCCCGGAGCTTTGGCGGCTTCCGCGTAGAGCTGCTGCCAGGACTCGGGCTTGGCTACCTTGTCCTTCTGGTAGTAGATCAAGCCGGCGTTAGTGAAGAACGGCGAGCCCCAGTACTTGTCCTGATACTTGGTGGTTTCCACAGTGGAGGGAATGAGCCGGTCCTTGTTCGCTTCGACCAGCTTGGTCTGGTCCAGCAGCCAGCCTTGGGAGGCGAACTCGGAGGTCCAGATAACGTCTGTGACGAAGAGGTCGCACTCGGTGGACTTGCCCTCGAGTCGCTGCACGATCTGCGTGCGGGCCTCGTCCGTAGTGGCGCCGATCTCGGTGTACTTGGCCGTGACCTTGCCGTTCGCCTTCGTGAATGCCTCTGCCGTGCCCTTGTAGATGCCGCTCGCGTCCTTGACGCCGCAGATGTTGACGGCACCGCTGGCATTAGCGCCCGACGCCGGATCGGCAGCTGCCGCTTGCTCGGCACCTTGGGGTGCGGCTCCCCCGCCGCACGCGCTGAGGATGAGGGCTGCGGCTGCGATTGCGGTCGCCGCTGCGAGGCCCTTGCGGTTTCGGGGTGTTGCGGCGTTGTTCTGGCTCTGGAGCGGGGAAGCAGGTCGGTTCAAGTCCACAAGTGGCTCCTTTGGTGTCTGTGGGCGGTGGGGTTCAGCCCGCGTTCTGGCTGTCCCGCGTGCTGAGGGTGGCTTCTTTGCCATGGTTCTTTTTTGGTCTGTGGAATCGATTCCAAATACGCTCAAAGAATCGGCCTTGCGGCCATGGAATCGATTCCAAAATAGTGTGACAGGGACCACTCGGGAATGTCAACCCTTCTTATTTGGTGGAGTCCCGGATGACGAGTTCGTGCGGGAGGAAGGTTCTTCCCTTGCGGTGTGAGCCCTCGACGGTCATCCGCTCCAGAAGCTCCGCGAAGGCTACACGGCCCATTTCATAGGCTGGCTGGCGGACCGTGGTCAGCTCCGGGACGCACATTTCTGCCTGAGCTGAGTCATCGAAACCGGCTACGGCGATGTCATCTGGTACCCGTAGCCCTGCATCGGTGAGTTCGCGGACGCACCCGGCCGCGACGATGTCGGTGCCGCAGAAGACAGCGTCAGGAAGGTGTTTTGCTTTGAGGAGCTGCCTTGCGAGGGTGCGCCCGGAGTGGAAGCCGAAGTTGCCTTCGCCGAGCAGGATCTGGTCTGATTCCAAGCCCGACTCAGTGAGCGCCTGACGGAAGCCTTCTTCGCGGAGCCGTCCCGAGCGGGCACCCCTGTGGGCGAGCATGGCCAGCTTCTTGGCCCCCGTGTCGATTAGGTGTTTGGTGATGTCGTAGGCGGCCTGACGGTCATCGATGGACACTCCGAACGCGGCCTCGGCGTCGACGATTTCACAAACCTGGATCACGCTGAGTTGCTCGGCGACTGTGTTGACGTCGTCGTCCGGCATCGTGGGCGAAAAGATCACCAGTCCGTCCACGGAGCCATTGCGCAGCATGTCCACGAGTTGCTGTTCGCGATCCAGATCCCCGTCGGTCGCTGCGATGAGGCTGACGTATCCTGAGTCCGCTGCAGCGTCGCCGACACCCCGGAAGACTTCGCTGATCACGAGCGAGTCCAGGTTCTTGGCGAGAGCGAGGACGCGCATCGTCCGGTCGCGACGAAGGTCCCTCGCTGAGGCGAGAGGCCGGTAGCTGAGCGTCCTGATGGCGGCGTTGACCTTCTCCTTGGCCGCCTCGCTGACGGCCGGGCTCCCGTTTAGGACGCGCGACACCGTCCCAACGGACACACCAGCAGTCCTGGCGACGTCCTGAACTGTCGGCCGAGCCATTAGATTGTCCTTCCGCGAGCAGTGACGACGGTCCTTGCCGCCACGCCCGTACCGTGCCCACCGGCGGTTCCCAGCTTAGCTCGCTAGTCAACGGCAGTACTGATGACGCACAGGTATCGGCGACTAAAGGCGACAGCTCGCGGCTGCTCATGTGAACTGGCATATAGGTCACGTGGTTCCACGACCGACGCAGCAGTGTGTAAAGCGTTCAACGCCGGCTCCTCACCACTCCCGCACAAACGCCGGATCCTGGACCATGTGGCAATGGCAGAGGAGCTGAGGAGGCTGAAGCAACCGAGGGGCTGTGGCCAATACCATTTCCGTCAGAGACAAGTTGGATATCTTGTTGCGGCACCCTATATATCGACGTCCCGAACACTGGACAAGTAGTGACAACGAACGATGCTGGCGCAGATGGCGATCAATACTTTGCGACTGCGGGCACGACGATGGGCTGATAAGCCACACCTGCAGCGTCAGGGTTCGAATAACAGTAAGTGGCCTCGCCTGTCCTTGGCGCGTCAAGCCCGAATCGAATGCGCTTCCCCTCTCAGCCAGCCGAGCTGCCACTCCGTTCTCCACGCCTTCGACCCTCGAACACCGTTAGACTGAAAAGCAGCTGCCTTGCACGTGACAAATCATAAGAGCACAAATGATAGGGCATGAAATTCGGGTATGTAGCTTCAATCAGATATCATCAACATCAAGCCCACTGGAACATAGATCTATCTGATCCCGGGTTATAGAATTCTGCAAAGACGACAATGACGGTGAAATGAGGACTGCATGAGCGGACGATTTGCTACAACTACCAAAGACATCGGTCTATTAAAGCAATTATATGATGATGGCCAGTTACAGATAAGTGCCGAGTTCCAGCGCAATGCTATATGGCCGCGACCAGCAAAGTCTTTTCTAATCGACACAATTCTAACTGATAATCCCATTCCAGTTCTCTATTTCCAAAAAGGGATCAGCGCCCAGACAAAGCGCGTTGAATACACGGTAGTAGACGGGCAACAACGTCTTAATGCCGTTTTTCAGTTCCTAGAAAATAGGTTTGCGCTCACTGAATCCGATCCGAGCAGTCCGTGGTACCGCCAGCGGTGGAAGAGTCTTGATGAAGAACATCGCTTACAAATTCTTTCTTACGACTTTGTAATTCAGGAGCTAGTGGGATACAGCTCTAACCATATCCGCGATATGTTCAAGCGAATGAATCGATACGTCGTAGCACTCAACCCCCAGGAACTTCGACATGCAACCGAAGACGGAGCATTCAAACGACTAGTTGAGTCCATAGGAAAATGGCCCTTCTGGACCGAAAACGGCGTTGTGACGCGACAAGCGGCCAATCGCATGAAAAATGATGAACTCGTTGCTGAGCTTCTAATTCTTCTTAGCGAAGGCCCACAAGATAAGAAGGAGTCCGTGGACCTCTACTACGACTCGTTCCGTCAGGATTTCCCTCAAGGTCCGGAACTGCAAACTCAGCTAGCCTCCGTCCTGGAAGAGATTCAAGCTGCTCTACCAAATCTTAAAAAATCACTTCTTCGTCGCCCCGCGAATATATATGCCTTGATAGGTGCCATGAACGAACTGCAAGCAGAAGAGGAACAGTTACCTCCGACGGCAATTCTTGGTCAGCGCATTTCGGATTTCAATGAAGAGCTGGCCGCGTCCGAGGATGAACGAACACCTCGCGCGTCGCGGTACTTCGTCGCGCAGAGTCGGCAAACGGACAATATTAGGCCTCGGCGTGCAAGAATCGACGAGCTTAAGCGCGTCATACTAAATAGAGGGTGATATGGGTACGCTTTCCGAGCGCTGGCTTGCCGCCTACCGGACGAACTTCAGCGACTACGAACTGGCCGCATCGGAAGTCAAATCGCAGATCGAGGACGCACTACGAGGATCGGCCCTAAATATTCATCTTATTGAAGCTCGGGCAAAGGAACCCGATTCAGTGGCTGAAAAAGTTGAACGGAGAGGTTACGGACGCCCTGGTCAACAATTTGATGATCTTATTGGTATTCGAATCATCACACTGTTTGATCACTCGGTGGATGAGGTTGCCAAAAAAATTCGAAATAGATTTAGTGTCGACGAGGAACGATCCTCTGATAAGACTTCTAAGTTGATTCTGCGTCAAGTTGGTTACAGAAGCAATCACCTTGTTATAAAGGCTTCGTCTTCCGGCCTAGAACCCGTCTCAACAGTACTGAGAAAAACTTTTGTAGAAATCCAAATACGAAGTGTCATTGCGCACGCATGGGCAGAGATCGAGCACTCTCTACGGTATAAAATTGGCGAGGGAATTCCCCCCGGCTTAGCACGACGCTTTGATGCTTTAGCTGGCACACTTGAACTCGTTGATCGTGAGTTCTCCGGAATCGAGCAGGCGACCGTTCAACTAGTTCTTGACAAGTCATTAAGGTATCTGTCGGGGCAAGACCTGGACGATTCACTGAGCACGATTCAGGTATTGGCCGCTCTTATCGCAAGACGTCCTGAGATGGAGGCACTGGGACCAGATGGCCTGCCACTACCCATTGAGGACGGCTTCAAGTTTGCCAAGATCCTAGTCAAATGCGGGCTTATGACCGTTCAGGATCTACTGAATGCTCTCATCAACAACGATATCCTGGCTGTAATTCGTCGGTTTGCAAACACCCAGAACTACCCGCTGGAGCCTGAGAAAGCTTCGGGAATCGTCGTGATCGGTTCCATCGTGGGCACTTGGAACAAATCCGAGTTCCAAAAAGTCGCAGTTTTTCAGGACCCGAAACTAGTGGCTGCGTTCGAGAAGGGAGTTTGAGTCCGAGAGCTGAGGGGTGAACGGACTGGCATTCAGGGGGTACGGCTGGGACTCTAGTTATAAGATCTAGGTCCCCCACTGGTCAGAATCCAAGCAGCTAGACTCTTGAATAATGGGAGCCGGACGAATGAACCTTCCAGAAGAATTGACATGCGTATGCAGTTCTCCAAGGCCTTCTCATCTCGGATTCCACACTGATTTTTTATTTGATTTCCATAAATGCTTAGCAGCAAGAGGGCCAAATCATGGCCGTAGACGACTTCACGAGCATCGGAGTATGTAGGCGGCGTGTAGTCATCAATTCTTCCGGCGACGTCGGGAGACACAGCTTTCCTAACATCGTATCCAGCATAGTCTTGGCCGGTTTTGAGCACGCCCTTGTTGACGGATGGACTTGTCATATGTGGGTTCTGCATACGAACCACGTAAAGATCGGCGAAGGCATCTTTCAACATCTCAACGAGCACAGTTCCCGATGGGAGCTTGTCGGACAAGATGTTGCGATTAAGAACATCGAGAACGCTGGGACTGAACCCGTAGCTCTCAAGTGCAGGGAAATCTGTCCATAGAAGGATCCTGGAAGCGAACTGCTCGCGATACTCGCCGCAATCGAGATCCGCAACGCAACGAACGCGCTCGGGAAAGTCGCTCAGCGTTTCGGATAGATGAAGAACACGGCTGCGATGTCCAACTGCTACATTCTGAGACAGTAGTACTTCGTCTGGGACGTCAATGTCACTGACGGCCAGAATATAGGGTTCTTGATAAGATTCCTCCCAGCGGACATCGATCGTGCGAATCCATTCCCTATAGAAGCGTCGATCCGAGTGGCCCTCGACTATGAGGTATTTACTGCGAGTGAGTGTCACCTCCCTCGCAAGCTCTGACACCGCTAGCCTCGGTTTTCCGCTGTTGCTGCTAATAGATGGCACGCGGACTAACGACCTCATTAATATCCGTCATAATCTGCACGGAGTGCGATGCAATTAGAAATTGCACCGAACTCCCAGCTGAACACCGGAGTAGTTCACCTATAAGCTTTCTCTGCCATTCAATTCCCAATGACAACTCCGGTTCATCAATGATGAATAAACATCCGATTCTACTCGCGATAACTGCATTACTCAACAGCAGAAGTAAATGCTTCTCACCACTGGAAAGCTTTTCAGGACTAAGAATCTCGTTCTTCTTATTCCGCAAAGTAATTCCCGATAGCGTTTGGAACGATACGCTTTTTCGGTCGAGAAAGCTATTGACCGACGTCACAAACGTATCAATAATGCCTTTTGTCTTTTCAAGAGCATCCATTTGATCAAGTAGATTTGTAAGGTAAGGGTCAATGACTGCATGAAGGCTCTTCAGTTTAGTATTGTTCGACCGTGTGTCATTAATCTCTAGGCGAATCCTCTTCACCTGTTTCAGATTAATCAGGCCATACTTTTCAAAGCTCAGTCCCCGCAGAAGAATGTGATTAATCTTTCTAAGAAGCAGAGCCCTTGCTTCCGCCGCTAGCGGCCCCTGCTTCTTACCATGAAGAACGTGGCGCGTGATCTCCGCATAGGCCCCACCCCCTTGACCTGCATCCGTTGAGATATCCGCAAATGCCATTCGACTGAAGATCTCTTCAATTCGTTTGAGTGATTCTTGCACTTCTAAAGTGTGGGCACTGGCTATTACCGCAGAGCGCGTGGCTATTCGGTCATACTCTCTAAATGACTTTACAAAAGACTCTTGTTGCTCAAATATTGGCACAGCGGACTGCACGGAGCGGTCGTCCCCCACAAAGATTGTGTGACTCTGCACGAGCTGCAGGTTATTGAGATAGTCTTCGTAGTCGGCCCTCTTTGCCAAGACGCGCTTGTACATTCTAGAGCCGAAGTCACCGGGATCCACGGCCAGCCTGCACGGCCGTGCCATCCCCTCGTAACCTTCCGGAGGGACTGTGACTTCCAGGCCAAGTGACCCATCCCGCCAATCAGACCGGTCCATGCGGATACAAACGCCAGATCGAAATGTGACCTGAAGCGACTTCATCGGGATGTCGATAAGTGACTGCAAGCTGTCGACTTCCGGCGTCAGTATGTGGTAAACAGCGCGGAGCAGATTTGTCTTCCCGCTTCCGTTTTGCGCGTAGATGACTCGAACGCGCTCGGATATGACGTCGTCTTCGGCTCCCCTGAATTCGAACGAGTAGTCATATTCACCCAGTACTTCAGTTGCTTCGATCTTCTCGATCTGTGGGAATCTGACTGTGCTCACATCGGCTTGCAGCAAATCAACGTCGATCCCGTCAGGTGCCACATCACTCATACTGCTGAGCGTATCAGCGTGGACCCCTCCTACGTGTGGGGCTAACTATTACCCAACCTGTGGTACGCGCTTGAGCGGAACGTGTATCGAGGCTCACCGCGGGGTCCTGTTCTTTTCCAGACTGGCATCCCGCCCCGTTTCCCCCCAGATGACTCATGTCAAGATGCTCGCGTTGAGCGTTGTGGGCCCCTCAGTTCTTGCTGCTCCCGTGGTTGAGGCTTCCCTAGCTTGTGCATATGCGGCTGCGAGGCCTATGAACTGGATTTTGATTCGGGTGATGCTGCGCGTGAGTTCAGCTGGGTCACGGCCCCAATGAGGTCGGCGAGTTCGGTCGCTTTGGCCTCGGTGAGGATTCCGGAGTCGATACCGCGGTGGTAAGGGATCCGTGGCTTGTCATAGATCCAGGTCTTTTTGCCGTGTTTGTTTGAACGCCAGCCGATGGCTTTGGTGGTCGCGGTGAAGAGGTTTAGCCGGACCCGGATGAGGGCGTAGAAGGCGTTGAGGAGCTTCAGTTCAGCGGTGGTGTAGCACCGGTAGTGGAAGGCATGGCGACGCACGACGTCACCGTTTTTCTGTTCGACGTGGGCGTTGTCGTTGGACTTATAGGGCCGTGCATGGGTGAAGTAAATATCTTTGTCACCTGCTAGGCGATGACGGCGTAGTTGATGAACTCCCCGGCGTTGTGCGATTCGGACCATTACGTTCTCAGTCCAGCCAGGGTGGGACCGCAATGGACGACCGGTCCGTTTCGATGAAGCCGGGGACCTGTTCGTGTTCGTCGCCGGCGTTTCGGACCGTAATCGAATTACGCAGCAGCGGCCTGCCTGCCTTCGTCGCGGAGAGACCTTTGGGCTTCCCCGAGTCCCTGGTGGGCTCGAGGAGCCGGTTGATCGTGGCCCCGGAGATCTGCAGCAACTGTGCCCTGACCGCTACACACCGATCAGGATCTTGAGCGTGTCATGACCATAAGTTCGTCCCCGAGGCTTCCGAACCGCCGCTCGCGGGGCCTTTGTGCTTGCGCGCTGCGGAAAGCGCCCGGCGTGCGTTGGGCCCTGGACCAGCCCGTGACGGCGACCAGTCCGTCCAGAACCAACCCCTTGGCGTTCTTCGATGACTTCCCGTAATCGGCTGCGTACTTCTTCGTGATTTCCCTACGCGTTTGCCATCGACAGGTCCATCCCTCATCGTCACCGCCGTGCCCACGGCGTCCCGTGATTTCGCGAGCATTTCCCAAATGAGGCACGCACCCCGTTCCGCGAGCACTATTCATGAGTCTCGTCGCCCCTTGACTCCCACCCCCACCTTCCCTAAACTTTTCATAAAGCAGAATCTAAATTCCACAAAGCGGAAACTGAGGCCAAGCATCAAGGCCCAGCCGAAGCAAGCGAAGATAGATCCAAGCCCCTCCTCGGAAGGACCTACGATGACGTACACAGTGAACTGCTCCATCCTCCTGACGGAGCTGCCCTTGCTCGAGCGCCCCGCCGCCGCGAAGGCAGCCGGTTTTGACGCCGTCGAGTTCTGGTGGCCCTTCGCCACTTCGGTTCCCACCGACAAAGAGACCACAGAGTTTGAAACAGCCATCAAGGACGCCGGCGTTCAGCTCACAGGCCTGAACTTCAACGCCGGCAACATGCCCGGCGGCGACCGCGGCCTTGTTTCCTGGAAGGGACGTTGCTCCGAGTTCAAGGACAACATCGACGTCGTAGCCGGCATCGGTGAGCGCCTCGGCTGCAAGGCGTTCAACGCCCTCTACGGCAACCGCCAGGACGAGTTCACCCCTGAAGAGCAGGACGAACTCGCGGCAAAGAACCTCGCCGCAGCAGCCGAAGGCGTCGCCCGCATCGGCGGCACCGTCCTCCTCGAACCGGTCAGCGGCGCACCCAAGTACCCGCTCCTCACCGCCGAAGACGCACTCAAGGTCATCGCCCGCGTCAAGGCAGAATCCGGCGCACAGAACATCAAGCTTCTCGCCGACTTCTACCACCTGGCAGTCAACGGCGACGACGTCGAATCTGTCATCGAGAACCACGCCAAGGACTTCGGCCACATCCAGATCGCCGACAACCCCGGCCGCGGCGCTCCCGGAACCGGCACCCTCCCCCTCGGCGAATGGATCGCCCGCAGCCGCGAACTCGGCTACGACGGCTACATCGGCCTCGAGTACAAGGAACCGCAGGAATCGGCTTTCAGCTGGGCCATCCGCCAGCGCGCCAACGCCAACTAAGCACCGCGTAACCCAAGTAGGTAGCAGATCAGGGCGCTACGAGCGCTGAGAACGACGCGAACTGCGACCTAGTTGGGTAAGCACACCCGGGTTAAAACACACACACAGACTTTCAGAAAGAGAACCACAATGAGCAACGTTGCAGTCATCGGACTCGGAATCATGGGCCTCCCCATGGCCATCAACCTCGTCAAGGCCGGCCACACGGTCACCGGTTTCAACCGCAGCCAGGACAAGATCGACAAGCTCGTCTCAGAAGGCGGCCAGGGTGCCACCAGCATCGCGGACGCAGTCAAGGACGCCGACGTCGTTATCACCATGGTCCCGGACTCCCCCGATGTTGAGGGTGTAGTCAGCGGCAAGGACGGCGTCTTCGCCAACGCGAAGAAGGGCACCCTCTGGATCGACGCATCCAGCATCCGCCCGGACGTCGCCAAGCGCCTCTCGGACGACGCAGTAGCAGCAGGCATCCGCCCGCTCGACGCTCCCGTATCCGGTGGCGAACAGGGCGCAATCGACGCCGTCCTGTCCATCATGGTCGGCGGCGAAGCTGCAGACTTCGAGGCAGCACAGGATGTCCTCAACGCAGTGGGCAAGACCATCGTCCATGTCGGCCCGTCCGGCTCCGGCCAGACCGTCAAGGCAGCCAACCAGCTGATCGTAGCCGTCAACATCCAGGTCCTCGGCGAGGCCATCGCCTTCCTTGAGGCCTATGGCGTAGACACCGACGCAGCACTGAAGGTCCTGGGCGGCGGCTTGGCCGGCTCCAAGGTCCTCGACCAGAAGGGTCAGAAGATGCTGGACCGCAACTTCGACCCCGGCTTCCGCCTGGCCCTCCACCACAAGGACCTGGGCATCGTCACCTCCGCAGCCCGCGAAGCCAACGTCGCTGTCCCGCTCGGCGCAGTCGTCGCCCAGCTCGTCGCCGCAACCGTCAACCAGGGCGACGGCGGCCTCGACCACTCGGGCCTCTTCAAGCAGGTCCTTCAGCTCAGCGGCCGGAAGTAAGCACCCCCGGCAAAAGCCGGACAGCAACACAAGGAGGGAACCCGCCGTCGTACTTAAACGACGGCGGCTCCCTCACCACACCCAAAAACACCACAGACTTCGCCCGAAAGGGCAAAAAACAAGGAGTACACCATGGCAAAGATGCGCACCGTTGATGCGGCCGTAGCCATCCTGGAAAAGGAAGGCGCAACCGAAGCTTTCGGTCTGCCCGGCGCAGCGATCAACCCCTTCTACTCAGCAATGCGTGCCCACGGCGGCATCCGCCACACGCTGGCCCGCCACGTTGAAGGCGCCAGCCACATGGCTGACGGCTACAGCCGCGCAGCCGATGGCAACATCGGCATCTGCATCGGCACCTCGGGCCCCGCAGGCACGGACATGATCACTGGCCTGTACGCAGCCCAGGCTGATTCCATCCCCATGCTCTGCATCACCGGCCAGGCACCCGTTGCCAAGCTGCACAAGGAAGACTTCCAGGCTGTGGACATCGAGTCCATCGCCAAGCCGTTGACCAAGTTCGCCATGACCATCCTGGAACCGGGCCAGGTTCCCGGCGCGTTCCAGAAGGCGTTCCAGCTGATGCGCTCGGGTCGCCCGGGCCCGGTCCTGCTGGACCTGCCCATCGATGTTCAGATGGCCGAGATCGAGTTCGACATCGACGCCTACGAGCCCTTGCCGGTGGAGAAGCCCAAGGCTTCCCGCAAGCAGCTGGAAAAAGCTCTGGACCTGCTGACCGCTGCCAAGCACCCGCTGATCGTTGCCGGTGGCGGCATCATCAACGCCGGTGCTTCGGCCCAGCTGGTTGAGCTGGCCGAGATCCTGAACGTTCCCGTTATCCCCACGCTGATGGGCTGGGGCGCCATCCCGGACGACCACCAGCTGATGGCCGGCATGGTTGGCCTGCAGACCTCGCACCGCTACGGCAACGAGACGTTCCTTCAGAGCGACTTCGTGATCGGCATCGGCAACCGTTGGGCCAACCGCCACACCGGCGGCCTGGACACCTACACGGCCGGCCGTAAGTTCGTGCACATCGACATCGAGCCGACGCAGATCGGTCGCGTTTTCTCGCCGGACTTGGGCATTGCGTCCGACGCCGGTGCGGCGCTGGACGGTCTGTTGGAACTGGCCCGCGAACGCCAGGCAGCAAAGACCCTGCCGGACTACTCGGGTTGGGTTGCCGAGTGCCAGGAGCGCAAGGGCTCCCTGCACCGCAAAACCAACTTCGACAACGTGCCCATCAAGCCGCAGCGTGTGTACCAGGAGATGAACAAGGCCTTCGGCCGCGACACCACCTACGTGTCCACCATTGGCCTGTCGCAGATCGCCGGCGCACAGATGCTGCACGTCTTCGGTGCCCGCAAGTGGATCAACGCAGGCCAGGCCGGCCCGCTGGGTTGGACCGCTCCCGCCGCTCTGGGCGTTGTTCGTGGAACCCCGGACGCCACCGTTGTTGCCCTGTCCGGCGACTACGACTTCCAGTTCATGATCGAGGAACTGGCAGTGGGCGCACAGTTCAACCTGCCGTACATCCACGTTGTGGTGAACAACAGCTACCTGGGCCTGATCCGTCAGAGCCAGCGCGGCTTCAACATGGAACAGAACGTTTCCCTGGCCTTCGAGAACATCAACAGCCCGGAGACCAACGGCTACGGCGTGGACCACATCAAGGTTGCCGAGGGCTTGGGCGTCAAGGCCATCCGCGTTGAGGACCCCAACGATCTGCCTGCCGCTTTCGACAAGGCCAAGGCACTGATGGGCGAGTTCAAGGTTCCCGTGGTTGTTGAAGTGATCCTGGAAAAGATCACCAACATCTCCATGGGCGTTGAGATCAACGGCGTGAACGAGTTCGAAGAGTTGGCAGAAACCGCGGCGGACGCACCCACCGCGATCCTGACCAAGGCCTAGAGAAAACAGTAAGGAGGCACCGGAATGCGTGTTGTCATCGCCCCGGACAAATTCAAGGGCTCGCTGTCCGCACCCGACGTCGCCGAGCACCTGGCAACAGGACTCCTGGCGGGGTACGGACAGACGAACTTTGAAGTAACACGCATTCCGGTGGCCGACGGCGGCGAAGGAACCATCGACGCCGCCATCGGCTCCGGCTTCACCCGCCGGACCACCACCGTCACCGGCCCGCTCGGCGAGCCAGTGCAGGCCGACTTCGCGGTGCGGGACCAGGAAGCTGTCATCGAAATGGCGGCAGCTTCCGGTCTCGCCCTCCTGCCGGACGGCCCCACGTCCCAGACGGCCAAAACCGCAACCAGCATCGGCACGGGCGAACTCATCCGCGCCGCGCTGGACCTCGGCTGCCGCAAGATCATCCTGGGTGTCGGCGGCAGCGCCAACACCGACGCCGGCGCGGGAGTCCTGCAGGGCCTCGGCGCCGTCTTCCTGGACGAGAACGGCAACGAGCTCCCCGGCGGCGGTGCCGCCTTGGCACAGCTGAATAGCATCGACTTCTCCAACTTCGACGTCCGCGTTGAGGCAACGGAGTTCGTGTTGGCGTCCGACGTCGACAATCCCCTTTTGGGGGCCAGCGGAGCCCCAGCCATCTTCGGTCCGCAGAAGGGCGCGACGCCGGACGACGTCACCGAACTGGACGCCGCAGCAAGCCACTTCGTCGACGTCCTCGCGGCAACAACCGGGCAGCATGCCAAGTACGCCGCCAAGGCAGAAGGTGCTGGAGCGGCAGGCGGCGTTGGCTACATTGCCATCGCGGCACTGAAGGCAGAGCGGCGGCCGGGTATCGACGTCGTGCTTGAGTTCACTGAACTGGAGCGCAGGCTCAAGGGCGCCGATCTGGTGATTACCGGAGAAGGCAGCCTGGACGAGCAAAGCCTGCTCGGCAAGACCCCCATGGGAGTCTCGCGGGCGGCACAGAGGAACGGGGTTCCCGTGATCGCAGTCTGCGGCCGGAGTACCCTGAGCCGTGAACAACTCACGGACGCCGGCTTCCACACGGTCCATGCACTGACCGATCTGGAAAAAGATGTCCAAAAATGTATCGCTGAAGCAGGTCCGTTGCTTGAACAATTAGGTAAGCACATAGGCGTGTACCTGGCGGAACGGACCGAAAACAAGGAGTACCTCAATGTCTGAAGCAATCGGCGCCTATGACCTCGTTATCCGGGGCCAGCGCATCCTGACCACCGCCGGCCTCGCAGCCCGCGAAGTTGGCATCCGCGACGGCGTCATCGTCGCCATCGAACCCCTGGGCAACGGCCTCACGGGCAACGAGGTCATCGAACTCGCAGACGACGAAACCCTCATCCCCGGCCTGGTGGACACCCACGTCCACGTCAACGAGCCCGGCCGCACCGAGTGGGAAGGCTTCGCCTCCGCCACCCGTGCCGCAGCAGCCGGTGGCGTGACCACCATCATCGATATGCCGCTGAACAGCATCCCGCCCACCACCAGCGTGGACGGCCTGGAGCAGAAGCGCGTGGTCGCCAAGGACCAGGCGTTCGTGGACGTCGGATTCTGGGGCGGTGCCATCCCGGGCAACAAGAGCGACCTCCGCCCGCTGCACGACGAAGGCGTGTTCGGCTTCAAGTGCTTCCTCCTGCACTCCGGCGTGGACGAGTTCCCGCACCTGGACGCGGACGAGATGGAAGAGGACATGGCTGAGCTCAAGTCCTTCGACTCGCTCATGATCGTGCACGCCGAGGACTCCCACGCTATTGACCGCGCCCCGCACCCCGGCGGCGACCACTACGAAACCTTCCTCGCTTCCCGCCCCCGCGGTGCTGAGAACAAGGCCATCGCCGAGGTCATCGAACGAGCCCGCTGGACCGGCGCCCGCGCCCACATCCTGCACCTCTCCTCCTCAGACGCGCTGCCCATGATCGCCTCAGCAAAGCGCGACGGCGTCAACCTCACCGTTGAGACGTGCCCGCACTACCTGACACTCATGGCCGAAGAAATCCCCGACGGCGCCACGGCTTACAAGTGCTGCCCGCCCATCCGTGAGGCCTCCAACCGCGAGCTCCTCTGGAAGGGCCTGCAGGACGGCACCATCGACTGCATCGTCTCGGACCACTCCCCCTCCACACTGGATTTGAAGGACCTGGAAAACGGCGACTTCGCCGTGGCCTGGGGCGGAGTTTCCTCGCTCCAACTGGGCCTGTCCCTGATCTGGACCGAAGCCCGCCACCGCGGCATCCCGCTGGAACAGGTCGTGTCCTGGATGGCCGAGAAGCCTGCCGCCCTGGCCCGCCTGCACAACAAGGGCCAGCTCGCCCTGGGCTACGACGCCGACTTCTCCATCTTCGCCCCGGACGAAGCCTTCGTTGTGGACGTCACCAAGCTCAAGCACAAGAACCCGATCACGCCATACGACGGCCGCCCCTTGGCCGGCGTCGTCCGCAAGACCTACCTGCGCGGCACCGCGATCGACGGCCAGAACCCCGGCGGCAAGCTGCTCCGCCGCGGCAACGTTTAGGCCTACCGCCATGGCAGTCAATGCCTACGGGCCGCCGCCGTCGCGAGGACCCGCAGCACGCGGAGCTTCCTCGGGACGACGGAACGGCCTGACCACACCTGGCCTGACCGCGCACGGGTTGGCTCTCTGGGTCAACCCGGCCGAGGGTGACGAGATCGATCCTGAGGTCTGGGAACGGGCAGCACGCCTTGTGCTGGCCCGTGCCATGAAACTTGCCCCGGAGGCGGAAGTCCGCATCTGGCCCGCCACCGGGGCAGAGCACTCCGGCGTCGGCGATTCATCCTGGGGCGGCACTCCGCAGGACATCGCCGACGCCGGTACCAACGGCACACTTTCGCTCGCCGATGCCCTCGCGGAGGCGCGTTCGGTGTCCCGTTCTGAAGCCGTTTCCGACGGCGGCGACCGCACCGAAGCGGGCGGCAGCACCGCCGTCGAGCCCGTAACGTTGGCGAGCCGCCGCAGCCAACTTGCGGTGGACCTCGCTGCTGAAGTAGTGCTGTTGGACGGCGAGCCGGTTTCCTTTACTGGCATGGAATACAAGCTGCTGCGCTACCTCGTGGTCAACTGCTCACGGGCCATCAGTCGTGAAGAATTGCAACGTTTTTTGGAGTCATTTGACCTCCCCGGCGCGGCATTTCGCTCGATCGACGTTTATGTTGGAAGGGTGCGGCGGAAGCTAGGCTCCGCCCGACACACCGTCGCCACCGTCCGTGGTGGCGGCTACCAGTTCGTGCCAGGGCCCTATGCCACAGTGCGCGGACCTGCGGAATACAGCATCTAAGTTCGCTGTTGTAAAAGATCAACGCCCGCAATTTGTATGACCGCTGTTGTTTGAAATGAAGGCCGGCTTTTTGCCGGTGAAACGTAAAGGATCGCCATGACCCAGAAACTCCTCGTCGGAACGCAAGCACCTGACTTCGCGCTTCTCGACGCCGACGGCACCAAGGTCTCGCTGTCCGATTACCGCGGACGCAACGTCATTGTGTACTTCTACCCGAAGGCAGCCACCCCCGGCTGCACCACCGAGGCCTGCGACTTCCGCGACAACCTCGCCAGCCTGCAGGGCAAGGGTTACGACGTCATCGGGATCTCCCCGGACGCCCCGGAAGCCCTCTCCAAGTTCACTGGTGAATTTGCCCTGACCTTCCCTCTGCTCTCCGACGAAGACCACGCTGTGGCCCTCTCCTACGGCGCATGGGGCGAGAAGCTGGTTGACGGCGAAATCGTCGAAGGCCTGGTCCGCTCCACGGTGGTCCTCGACGGCGAAGGCACCGTCAAGCTCACCCAGTACCAGGTTGCTGCGCAGGGCCACGTCCAGGCGCTCAAGGAAGAGCTGGGCGTCTAACCCACTCTCACCTCCAGCGTGTTTGAGCGGATCGCTCTCTCACCTAACTGCACAATTCTTGTAACGCCCGCTCACTCTTGTGAGCGGGCGTTTCATATGCCTTGACTAAACGTGACAAATCTTCAGCAGCAGTAGTTAATGGAGCCATGGTCTCTTCCACCCCCGTACGCCACGCTGTCGTCGTCGAAGATGACGCCGACATCCGCGGACTCCTCGTCCTCGTCCTCGAGCAGCTCGACTTTGTGGTGACCGAAGCACCTGACGGCCTGTCCGGCGTCGAAGCAGTCCGCAGTACGAACGCAGAACTTGTGACCCTCGATGTGAACCTCCCAGACATCGACGGCATGGAAGTTTGCAAGCGACTTCGCGAATTTTCGGACGCCTACATCCTCATGCTGACGGCGCGGGCCGACGAGATCGACCGACTCAACGGCCTGGACATCGGCGCCGACGACTACATCAACAAGCCCTTCAGCCCCAAGGAACTCCAAGCCCGCATCCGCGCACTGTTCCGCCGGGCCCGCACGCCGGCCGCGGCAGCCGAAGACACCGGCCAAACGGACGAGCTGGCCCGTGCAGCAGTGGTGCAGCAAAGCCTGCTCCCGCGGGAAACAGTCCGCCTCGAGGGATACGACGTCGCCGGCGCCTTCCGCCCGACCCGCAGCGTTGGCGGGGACTTCTACGACTGGTACCAGACCCGCGACGGCATGCACCTGACGTTCGCGGACGCCATGGGCAAAGGCATGGGCGCGGCCCTGATCGCGGCCACCGTCCGCGCGGTAATGCGGTCGGTGGCGGACACCCCGGCCATCGATGCCGCCTTCGCCTCAGCCAGCGCCACTATCGCGTCGGACCTGGACCAGTCCGGCTCATTCGCAACCATGTTCCACGCGCGGCTGGACGCTCTGTCCGGAAAGCTCAGCTATATCGACGCCGGTCACGGCCTCGCGCTGCACATCCCGGCCGAGGGGGCGGCGCAGAGGCTTGTGTCCGCCGGACCTCCCGTGGGCATCCTCGACGGACAGCACTGGGCCGCCGCCGAGCTTCAGCTGGAGCCCGGCGACTCGCTGGTTATTGTCAGCGACGGCGTACTGGACGCCCATGCTTCACTGGAGGATTTCATCCGGAACGTGGAAAAGGCCGCGCGGAGCGAGGGCACGTCGGACGGAGTGTGCGCCGCCCTTCTTGAGTTGGCACCTGCTGCAACAGCGGAAGACGACGTGACCGCCGTCGTGGTTCACCGCAAACCGGACATCGGGCGCTAATTACACAAGAGGGGGATTGTGACACGTTTCTGGACCCGGCTGCTGGTTCTCCTGACAGTCATTCTGGGCGTCAACTATGTGGCGTGGCGTTGGATGGCGTCCCTGAACTGGGATGCGTGGTGGATCGCGGTTCCGTTGGTGATCGCTGAAACGTACAGCCTCATCGACGTGATGCTGTTCGGGCTGACGGTGTGGAACCTCAAAATCCGGAAGCCGCCGCCCGCGCCCCCGGAGACGGCCACTGTGGACGTCTTCATCACCACCTATAACGAGCCCTTGGACCTGGTCATGACCACGGCCCTGGCGGCCAAGGACATCCGCTGGCCGCACAGCACCTGGATACTCGACGACGGCGATCGGCCCGAGATGCGCCAACTCGCCGAGTCGAACGGGATTGGCTACGTCACCCGCGGCGCTGATTGGACGCCGGACATGCCGCGGCACGCCAAAGCAGGCAACCTGAACAACGCCCTGATGGTGACCGCGGGCGAGTACCTGTTGATTCTCGACGCCGATCAGATCCCCGAGCCGGACATCCTGGACAAGACGCTGGGCTACTTCAACGACGACCGTGTGGCGCTGGTCCAGACTCCGCAGTACTTCATCAACGTCCCCGCCGACGATCCCCTGGGCAGCCAGGCACCCCTGTTCTACGGCCCCATCCAGCAAGGGAAGGACGGCTGGAACGCAGCGTTCTTCTGCGGCTCCAACGCGATCCTGCGCCGGGAAGCCCTCATGCAGTTGGGCCTGGTGGGCTACGTCAAAGCCACGGAGAAGAGCGTCCGCCGCGCGCTGGCTGCGTCCCGCTCGGCCATCAAGAAGGCACGGCGCTCGGAAGAGGCCCGCAACCCGCTGGTGGAGCAGATGCTGAACCAGGTTGAAGCGGCCACGGAAACCGCCCAGACCGAACTGGATGCCGGCGCATCCCTCAGCGAGATCACGTACCGGGTGCGCCGCAAAGTGGACGAAGCCGTCCGCACCCTGGTGGCCGCCGATTTCTCCGCGCTGCAGGCCGACCTCGAAGAGATCGCTGCGATGGAACTCGCCCACGTCGGTGAGTCCGGCGTGACCACGGTGGCGAGTGACGCCGTCGACCGTATGTCCGGACGCGATTGGTCCCCCCTGGGTGCGCTCGAGTCGGTCCACGCTGTCCTGGACGCCATCTCCGTGGAACGCACCGACGAAGCCCAACCGATCATGCCCCTGGCCACCATCTCGGTCACCGAGGACATGGCCACGGCCATGCGTATTCACTCCCTCGGCTGGAAGAGCGTCTACCACCACGAAATCCTCGCCAACGGCTTGGCACCCGAAGACCTCAAAACCATGCTCACCCAGCGCCTCCGCTGGGCCCAGGGCACCATGCAGGTCCTCCTTCGCGAAAATCCACTGGTCCAGCCTCGGCTCTCCTGGGGCCAGCGGCTCATGTACTTCTCCACCATGTGGAGCTACCTGAGCGGCTTCGCGGCCGTGGTGTACTTCGCGGCTCCCATCATTTACCTGACGCTCGGTATCCTGCCGGTGAGCAGCCTCAGTTGGGACTTCTTCATCCGCTTCATCCCGTTCATGGTGGTGAACCAACTGCTGTTTGTGGTGGCCGGGCACGGTATCCCCACCTGGCGCGGACAGCAGTACAGCCTTGCGCTGTTCCCCACCTGGATCAAGGCATGTACGACGGCGGCGCGGAACGTTTGGTTCGGACGTCCCCTCGGGTTCGCCGTCACCCCCAAGGCCAGGCAGAGCGGCGGCCCGAGCTGGAGCCTGATCCGGCCGCAGATCATCGTGGCAGTGTTGTTGGCTATTGCGCTGGTTGTGGGGATCGCCCGGCTTTTGACTGGTCTTTCGGAGCCTCTCGGCACGCTGGTGAACGTTGCCTGGGTGGCCTTCGACCTGGTGGTCCTGAGCGTGCTGGTCAAGGCAGTTTTGTACAAGGGATTCGTACCTGAAGGTGCTGGCCCTGAGGATGTTGGGCCGGAGCGCCCCGAAGAGAGGAATGCAGATGCAGTTTAGCTATGAGGTCAAGGACTCCTACGCGGAAGTGAAGAGCGTAGGACGCTTGAACATGGTGGCGGCACCCAAGCTCCGCGAAGTAGTGAACGAAGTTGTGGCCGGCGGGTCCAGCCGGGTTGTGGTCAACCTGGCCGAAACCGACTTCATGGACTCCTCAGGCCTCGGAGCGCTCATCGGTTGCCTCAAAGCAACCCGGCAGGCAGGCGGCGACCTCCGCATCTCCGGTGTTCAGCCACAGGTCAAGATGGTGCTGGAACTGACCAACATGGATCGGGTGCTCACGGCGTATCCGTCGGCCGAGGAGGCGTTCGGAGATGACTGAGGTGATTGCACGCCGGGGTTTCCACGGGCCATCGAATGAGGAAGCGATCGAGGCCATCCACAATGAGCTGGACGCCCTGTGGGACGACGCTGCCTTTGTGCCGGACATGGACCGGATGACGTTCGCAACCGCGGTGATCGAGGCAGCGGCGAACATCGTCCAGCATGCCCTCCCAGTGGCAGAGAAGCCCGTGGAGATCGACGTGGACATCAGCGTCCGCCCCACCCGGTTGGTGGCACAGGTCAGCGCGTACAACGCCCGGGAGCCGTTCGCCGGTGACATGCAGGCTTCGATGCCCGACTCCGACGCCGAATCCGGCCGCGGGTTGGCACTCATCGAGGCGCTGGTGACCACGGTGACCTTCGAGCGCCAGGACGGCACCAACACCTGGATCCTCACCCGCGACACCTGATCCTCTCTCACCCCTGACGCCCTTCCGACCGATCCTCTCTCACCCCTGACGCCCATCCGACCGATCCGCTCTCACCCCTGACGCCCATCCGACCGATCCGCTCTCACCCCTGACGCCCATCCGACCGATCCGCTCTCACCTTCACGGGTTGTTCTACCCATCGCTAAGCGCAACGCAACCGTGAAAGCATTCGGTGAGATCCGCCGTCGGACATTAACTGAACCTGGGGACGATATGAACCGCCGCATGCACCGTAAACTTTGGGCGCTGGCCGCTGCCCTGACGGTGGTGACTCTTGCTGCAGGATGCAGCAGTACCCCCGACGGACCCACCCGCGAACCCAGCAGCGCGCCAGCAGTCACCGCCAGCCCGGCTCCACTGGCCGAGAGCACCGCCAAGTACGACTCCCTGCGTGCCGAGCTGATTGCGGCCTTGGAAAAACAAATGCCCGACATCACTTGGGCTGCGGACGATCCTGCCTCGGTGACCCAAAGCAAAGATGGTAAGTGCGTCTTCCATCCACAAACCATGAAAAGCAGCGCGGACATCGTTGAGCCGTCCAAGAACTTTGAAGAGGTCTTCGCCGCTGCCGACCCCGTCCTCAAGCAGCACGGATTCCCTGCCTTCGACGGCACGGACCCAGTCCCGGGCGGCTGGGTGGTCACGCGCAGTACTGATGGCGTAGGCGCCACGGTCACCATCGAATCAAAGAGCCCGGCGTACCTGCGGATGACAGTCCCAGTGCAGTCCGAGAGCTGCGACACCGACGAGCTATCTCAGGGGGCCAAGTAATGCCGGGATTTTACGGTGCTGACATTGAACAGTTGCGTGCACTCGCCAAGACGATGTCCCGGCACTCGGAGCGAATGACGTCGCTGTCTACGGAGCTGGGTCACCTCATCAGCAATGCGCGGTGGGATGGCCGGGACGCCGCGATATTCCGGGCCTCTTGGGACTCCGAACACCGGCCCATGCTGAAGAAGATCTCCAGCGAGCTGCAGAATCAGGCCAAGGAACTGACCCGCAACGCTGACGAGCAGGACAAGTCCAGTTCGGGAGCGTCGGGGTCCTCGGGCTCCGATCTTTCGGGACGAGGAGATTCGAACCCGCCCGGCGACCCTGGCCCCCTGGACCCGGACGCTCCCGACGTCGATGTTCCCGGCGATGTTCGCGACGATCCCAACGCTGGCGACCCCAGCGACATCAACCAAGGACAGATCGGCGACTGCTGGCTGCTGGCCGGAATCGGCTCGGTGGCCCAGGTGCTGGAGCGCGAAGGCAAGCTGGACGAGTTCCTTGAGGAGCACATGCGTCCCGTCGGCGACCCACCGACGCATTGGGTGGTCACGCTCTACGAAGACGGCGAACCCGTGGAAGTCACAGTGGAGGCCAAGTCCACTGAAGGCGGCGTCCGCGGCGCCGACGGCGAACCCAACTGGCTGTCCATCTACGAGCGAGCGGCAGCTGAGCACCGCGGTGGGTCCTATGACGACATCGACGGCGGGTTCAGCAACGAGGCCATGGAACTGATGACCGGCCAGTCTGCCGATAAGGACGGCGAGCTGAACTTTGATGACATCGAGGACAAACTCTCCGACGGCCAAGCCATTTCCGTGGGCACCGAAGACGTCAAGGACGACGACTTCGACTGGGTGTGGGAGTCTGACGAAGTCAACCGCACTGACGTTGTCCCCAACCATGCGTACGTGGTCGTGGACGTGAAAACCAACGACGACGGCGAGCGCGTTGTGGTGCTGGCCAACCCGTGGGGACCGTCGGGCGGCTACTTGGAAGACGACGACGACCACAAGTCCGGCACGCTGGAACTGACCGAAGATGAGTACAAGGAAAACTTCGACTCCGTGTACTCCGTGGACGTGAAGTAAGGATGGCCGTGGAACAGCTCGTAACAGTGAAGCAAGGGATGCAGCCCACCTTCGATGGCGTCAAAGTGGGCGTGGTCAAAATCGGCATCGCCGACGGCGCCCCCGCAATCCAGTTCTGGATCCGGACCTCAGAGCAGCAGCGGAAGCAGGCCTTCCGCGAAGGCCAGTCGGTCACGCTGCCTGGCGCGGGTTTGCTGACCATCACTTCGATCCAGCCCGCGGACGGCAGTACCGCCGCCTCCGCGACGTTGACGTACGACGCCGGTCACGTCACCGATTGACGGTCGGCGCGGAACGGTGAGAGAGCGACACCAAAAACCCGACGTTAGGTGAGAGAGCGACACCAAAAACCCGACGTTAGGTGAGAGGGCGTCCAGGGGTTAGGCCTTCGCGATGGCCTCTTTCAGCGCGCCCAGCACCAGGGTGACCGAGGCACTGTTGGCGTTCGGGCCCATCATGCCGATACGCCACACGGTGTCCGCGAACTCCCCTACGCCCGAGCCAATCTCCATACTGAAGTTCTCCAGAAGGTAAGCCCGGACGGCGGCCGAGTTGACGCCGTCGGGCACTCTCACCGTGGTGAGGCTCGGCAACCGGGCGCCTTCGGCAGCTAAGAGTTCCAGGCCCATCTCCTGCAGGCCATCTTGCAAGGACGTGCCCGCTGCCCGGTGCCGGGCCTGCACAACGTCCAGGCCCTCGGCGAGAATACGGTCGAGGGCTGCTTCGAGGCCGGCGATCATGGTGACGGGCGCGGTGTGGTGGTAGGTCCGGGCGCCGCTGGCCGCGCCAACGTACCCGCCGAGCAGGCCGATATCGAGATACCAGGACCGGGGATCCCTCACGCGGCGCTCGAACGCCCGGTCTGACACCGTGAACGGCGATAATCCCGGCGGGACACCCAGGCACTTCTGCGTTCCGGCATACCCGACGTCGATCCCCCAGTCGTCCGCCAACAGCTCGAGTCCACCGATGGATGTGACGGCATCGGTGATAAGGAGGGCATCGCCCTTGCCGGCGCCAAGGGCAGCGATGTCGGAGATGACGCCTACGGAGGTCTCAGCGTGGACCGCCGCGATGACCTTGGGATGGGGGTGCGCGGACAGAACCCGGTCGGCGTCGACGGGCTGGCCCCACTCGTGGTCGACGCGAACGACAGTCGCCCCGCACCTCCTGGCCACCTCACACATCCGGGCTCCAAAGAGTCCATTGACAGCAATGACTGCCACGTCGCCGTCGGACACGGTGTTCACGAAAGCCGCTTCCATCCCGCCGGAACCGGTGGCACTCAGCGGGAGTGTTCGCGCGTTGGAGGTACCCCAGACGGTCCGGAGTCCTTCGCACGTGTGATCAAGGCGTTCGATGAACACAGGATCAAGATGCCCCAGCACGGGGTAGGCGAGGGCGGCCATGGCCTCGGGGTAGCAATTGCTGGGGCCGGGACCGAACAGGAACCTGGACGTCAGAATCTCTGGCATGTGCGAACTCCTTAGCTGGTTGAGGTCATTCTGCCCCAGCATGCTGTGCGGTGCGAGCCAAGCGTGCTCCAGCAGGCTTCTTGGGGCGTCGGAGCCGGTCCGTCCCCCAGATGGCCAACGCGCCGAGTGCGAAAAATGCCCCCAGAGCACTGGCCCCGGTCCAGCCCCATACGTCGTACACAGGCGCGACCGTAGCGGCACCTGCAGCACTTCCCACGGAATAGAACACCATGTAGCTGCCAATGATGCTGCTGGCCGACTCCTCGGCTCCCGCCACGATCAGTGTTTGGCTGCTGACGTGGACAGCCTGTACAGCTGCGTCCAGCATGATGATGCCTGCGATGAGCCAGAGCAATGACCAATCCCCTAAGGACAACGCGAACCACGAGCCCAGCAGCAAGGCAAGGCTGAGGCCTGTGACCCGTTCGCCCCATCCCCTGTCTGCCGCCGCTCCCGCCTTGGACGCGGCCAGTATCCCCACCAGGCCAGCCAGCCCGAAGAAGCCAATCAGGCTTGGCGGAAGGTTCCAAGCCGGCCCACTCAGCACTAGGGACATACCGCTCCACAGCACACCGAAAGACCCGAAAAGCAGCATGGTGATGAGCGCCCGCGTGCGGAACACGGGATTGCTCCGGGTCAGGACCACCACAGACCCAACGGTCCGCCAGTAACGAACCTCCCCCCGGACCTGGCGGTCTGACGGCAGGGCCCGAAAAACTGCGACGGCGAGGACGGCACCGGCCGCCGCTGCGAGCACGTAAACAGAGCGCCACCCCCACAGCTCCGTCATCCCACCGGCCACGGTCCGCGCAAGGATGATGCCGCTGACGACGCCGGCCGTAACGGTACCGATGCTTCGACCCCTTTCCGCCGGGGTACTGGATGCGGCGGTGTACGCCACGATGGTCTGCACGACGGACGAGGCCACACCCAGGAGCACGAAGCCCATGAGCAGAGCCGCCTGCGATGACGCGAAGCTCACGACGGACGCTCCCACGGCCGTAGCACCAACTTGGAGGGCGATCAGTGCGCGACGGTCAACCACGTCTCCCAATGGCACCAAAAGAACCAGCCCCAGGAGATACCCGGCCTGCGCTGATGCCACCACCGAACCGACGCCCGCCACAGGGATTCCCAGGTCAGTCCCGATCCGGTCGAGGAGTGGCTGCCCGTAATAGAGGTTCGAGACCATGAAACCCGCCACGACGGCGAGCAACAGCAGGAGGCGTCGGCGTACTCCCTGTCCGGATCTTGTCAGCTCGGTAATGCCCATGGCACGGTTTCCTCTGCTTGGTTTCAATATGCAACCAAATCAGCCTATGACAGAATGGTTTCATGTTGCAACCAACCGAGATGGACTGGACAGATCCCGAATGCCCCGTCGCGAGGGCGGCCGATCTTGTCGGAGACAAATGGACGCTGCTGATCATCAGGGATTCGTTGGACGGAAAACGTCGCTTCTCGGAATTTGAGAAGTCCCTGGGCGTAGCCAAGAACATCCTGTCGGACCGGCTGCGACTACTGGTGGAAAGGGGTGTCCTGACCCGGATTCCCAATGACCGCGGCACCCGCAGCGAGTACGAACTCACGGGCGCCGGACGCGACCTCTTCACCCTGATCCTCAGCCTCCGGCAGTGGGGCGAGCGCAACGCCTTCGCCACCGACGAAAAGCACTCCATCCTGGTCACCAAGGCAACGGGACAGCCGCTTGCACAGCTTCAACCCTTCGCCACTGATGGCAAGGAACTCGACCCGGAGGACACCCTGCTGGTCAAAGTGGGCCAGCCCCTCCCCTGAAGGAACAGCGCCTCTTCAGGATCACCCAAGCCCAAACTGCTAAGGTTACTCACCAACGCGGAGGCCGCCACGGATAGGGGACAAGAGTGACGACTGAAGGAAAAGAGGCGCCGGAGCAAGGCGTCCGTGGCGAAGTAAGCCAGGACAGATTCGTTGCCGGGCAGGATCTGACCCACTGGAAATCACCGGTTGGCCGAACAATGGCGCGGGGCGCGGAATGGGTGACCAAACTCCTTGGCCCATACGCAGCGCTGATCATCACCCTCGTCGTCGGGCTTGCCGCAGCACTCTCCCTGGCTTTGGTCTTCGGCGAAGTCTACGAGTCCGTGACGGAAGCCGACGGCGTAGCGGGCTTGGACGATCCCGTCCTGGCCGCTGCGAAAAGCGTCCGCTCCCCGGCATTGGATGTTGCGGTCACCGCCTACACGAATATTGGCGGCACCGTGGGCATGCCCATCATTGCCGTCGGCATCATGATTTTCCTTGCCGCCAAACGGCGGTCATGGACACCTGTCATCCTGATGCTTGCCGCCGGGCTGGGTTCACTGCTCATCACCATCCTGGGTAAGCCGATCTTCGGCCGTTCACGTCCGGACCTTGCGGACGCCATTCCTCCCTACGAGCATTCCGCGTCGTTTCCCAGCGGCCATTCCCTGAACTCCATAGTGATCGCCGGCATCGTGGCCTACCTGATCATCCTGCGGCTCAAGACCATGCGGGCACGGATCATTACCGTGCTGGTGGCAGGGGTCTTCGCTTTCACCATGGGCCTGAGCCGCGTCTACCTCGGCCACCATTGGCTGACTGACGTGTTGGCGGCGTGGGCCATCGGCGTCGCCTGGTTGGCGCTGGTCATCACCGCGCACCGCCTGTACCTCACCTCGCGAACGAGGCGTCGGAGCGCGGTAGTCTCTTGACACCGGGGCAATGACTCGGCTTAACTGAATTACGTATGCTGAAATAACAGTTCCATGATGCGGAAGCTTGAAGCAAAGGCTTCCTCTTGCAAGAGCAGGAGTTCCGCATAGCCCACACCATGGATGCCAGCATTTGCACGAGGATGTCACAAGCATGGAGCTTGCAGAATTCAACAGTGTTGACCGGGACGAGGCCATCAGGATCCTGACCCCCTGCCTGGATATCAGCCGCTGGGTAGAGGCCGTCGTAGACGCGCGGCCCTTCACCAACGTCGACGAATTGCTGGGCCAGGCCCAGCGCGCCGCCGATCCGTTCACTCCCGCGGAGGTGGAGTCTGCCATGGCGCACCATCCCCGGATCGGCGAACGCCCCAAGGCCCAAACCACCGAGGCCGCGATGTCGCGGTCGGAACAGGCTGGAGTGGACCCGGGAGACAACCAGACCACGGCCGCCCTGGCTGAGGGAAACCTGGCCTACGAGGAGAAGTTCGGCAGGGTATTCCTGATCCGCGCCGCAGGCCGCAGCGCGCAGGAAATGCTCAGCGCCCTCCAGGAACGCATCACCCACACACCCGAAGAAGAAGACACGATCGTGGCTGGCCAATTGCGGGAGATCGCACTGTTGCGCCTCTCCGGATTGATCAGCGAAGGAGTCAACGCATGAGCGTTTCACAAGTAACCACACACATCCTGGACACAGGTTCCGGCCGCCCGGCGGCGGGTGTCGCCGTCGTACTCTACGTCCGCGAAGGTGACGACTGGACCCTTGTGGCGAAGGGCGAAACCGACGCCGACGGTCGCATCAAGACGCTCGGCCCGGAGCGGATTCCCGGCGGCGCCTACCGTCTCAATTTCGCTACCGGCGCCTACTACGAGGGCCTCGGCACAGAGACCTTCTTCCCGGAAGTGGACCTGAACTTCACAGTTTCCGATGCCGGGGAGCACTACCACGTGCCGCTGCTGCTCAGCCCGTTCGCGTTCTCGACGTACCGCGGCAGCTAACTCAACGCCGACCTGACAGTTAATGCCAATGTTCTTGAAGGACATTGGCATTAACTGTCACTTGGGCGGGGAACGGTAGGCTTTAACGCATGGCTTCAGAGGACACCACCCCCAACTCCGCCCGCCGCGAAATCACGGTTCGCAGGGCACCCAAGTTCGTACCCTTCATGATTCTGGGCGCGGTGGTGGGCGCAATCGTGGCCGCGATCATTGCGTACGGCCGCCAGGCCGACCCCGCCTTCGACGCCGGCACAGTCTTCGGTTTCTTCCTGATCGTCTGCGCCGGCGGCGGCGTGATCCTCTTCTCGATCCTCGCCCTGGTCCTCGACCGCATCAGCATCAAACGCTCGCAGCGGGCCGTGGTGGAAGCCGTGCCGGATTCGGTTCCGGACGAGGGGCCAGAGCACGACGACGTCCGCTAAGCCGGGCGCCCGGCCCACCTCTTTTGAGGGGGGCCAGTGTGATACACGCCGCATTTTTGCAGGAACACGCCCAATACCGGGGTCACATAGGCCGCGAGGGAACTTACCACGGCCACAACATGAGACAATCGACCAGTGGCACGTGGCGACGGAAAACTTTCTCATGATCTTCTCCCCGGCGAAAAAGGCCCCCAGGACGCTTGTGGCGTCTTCGGGGTTTGGGCTCCCGGTGAAGAAGTAGCAAAACTCACCTATTACGGGCTGTATGCGCTGCAGCACCGCGGACAAGAATCGGCTGGTATTGCTACCAGTGACGGCAAGCGCATCAATGTCTATAAGGACATGGGCCTTGTGTCCCAAGTCTTCGATGAGACAACCCTGAATACCCTTACCGGGCACCTGGCCGTTGGCCACTGCCGGTATTCCACCACCGGTGCAAGCCACTGGGCCAACGCGCAGCCAACCCTGGGTGCGACAGCAACCGGCACGGTTGCCTTGGCCCACAACGGCAACCTGACCAACACCGCTGAGCTCCGGGAAATGATCCTTGAGCGCAACGATGGCCAGCTGACCGGTGAAATGAAGCAGGGCAACACCTCTGACACCGCATTGGTGACCGCACTCCTTGAGGGCGAAGAGGGCAAGACCCTGGAGCAGACCGCACTGGAGCTGCTGCCCAAGATCAAGGGTGGCTTCTGCTTCGTCTTCATGGATGAGGGAACCCTCTACGCAGCCCGCGACACCTACGGCATCCGTCCGTTGTGCCTTGGCCGCCTGGACCGCGGTTGGGTGGTAGCGTCCGAGCAAGCCGGCCTGGCCACCGTTGGTGCGAGCTTCATCCGCGAAATCGAGCCCGGCGAGTTCATCGCCATCGACGAGGACGGCGTCCGTTCGCAGCGCTTCGCCGAGGCAACACCGGCTGGCTGTGTCTTCGAATACGTTTACCTCGCCCGCCCGGACGCTGCCATTGCCGGCCGCTCCGTGTACGAGGCCCGCGTTGAGATGGGCCGCCAGTTGGCCCGCGAAAACACGCATGAGGCAGACCTGGTCATTCCCGTTCCCGAGTCCGGTACCCCAGCGGCTGTTGGTTACGCCGAACAGTCGGGTATCCCGTTCGCACACGGCTTCGTCAAGAACGCCTACGTGGGCCGTACCTTCATCCAGCCGTCGCAGACCCTGCGCCAGCTGGGTATCCGGCTCAAGCTCAACGCCTTGGAATCCGTCATCCGCGGCAAGCGCATCGTTGTGGTGGATGACTCGATCGTCCGTGGCAACACGCAGCGCGCCATCGTGCGAATGCTCCGCGAAGCCGGTGCCGCTGCGGTGCACGTGAAGATCTCCTCTCCCCCGGTTCAGTGGCCCTGCTTCTACGGCATCGATTTCGCGTCCCGTGCGGAACTCATCGCCAACGGCGCCACCATCGAGGAGATCTCCCAGGCAATCGGTGCTGACTCGCTGGCCTACATCTCCGAAGACGGCATGATCGGCGCTACCCAGCAGCCGCGCGAACGTCTCTGCACTGCCTGCTTCACCGGCAAGTACCCCATCGAGCTCCCGCACGCGGACAAGCTGGGCAAGAACCTGCTGGAGCGCACCGACCTTGGCGGCCTGGAACCGGCCGCAGAGTCCGACTCAGTGGACGATTCCGAGGACCCCGCCGAGAAGCCGGGCGCCACGGGCTGCGATCCCGGACCCGACGCCGAATTCGAAAACCTGCTTACCGACGCTGATCGTTTGACCGACGCCGACAAGAAAGAGTCTGTATGAGCTCCGCTACCCCCGCCGCTGAGAACAACTCCGGCATCACCTACGCTTCTGCCGGCGTCGACGTTGAAGCGGGCGACCGCGCAGTCGAACTCATGAAGGGCGCCATCAAGGCGACGCACAACTCTTCGGTGATTGGCGGCGTCGGCGGTTTCGCTGGCCTGTACGACGTCTCGAAGCTCCTGACCTACAAGAAGCCGCTACTCGCCACCTCCACTGATGGCGTGGGCACCAAGGTTGCCATCGCGCAGGCCATGGACATCCACGACACCATCGGTTTCGACCTGGTGGGCATGGTGGTGGACGACATCGTTGTGGTGGGTGCTGAGCCGCTCTACATGACCGACTACATCGCTTGCGGCAAGGTCGTGCCGGAGCGCATCGCAGACATCGTCCGCGGTATCGCTGCTGCCTGCTCCGTTGCCGGTACTGCCCTTGTGGGTGGCGAAACTGCTGAGCACCCGGGCCTTCTGGGTGAGCACGAGTACGACGTCGCAGGTGCCGCCACAGGCATCGTCGAGGCCGACGCCCTGCTCGGCCCGGACCGCGTCCGTGCCGGCGATGTCGTCATCGGCATGGCTTCCTCCGGCCTGCACTCCAACGGTTACTCCTTGGTCCGCCGCGTCATCAACCACGCCGGCTGGGCACTGGACCGCCAGGTTTCCGAGCTCGGCCGCACGCTGGGCGAAGAGCTCCTGGAGCCCACCCGCGTTTACGCAGCCGACTGCCTGGACCTCGCCCGCGCCTTCCCCGTCACCGGCGGCGCAGCGGTTCATGGCTTCAGCCACGTCACCGGTGGTGGCCTGGCCGCCAACCTGGCACGTGTCCTTCCGCAGGGCCTCGTGGCCACGGTTGACCGCAATACCTGGGAACTGCCCGCGATCTTCAAGCTGGTCTCCGAGCTCGGCAACGTTCCGCTGGCCGACCTGGAGCGCACGCTGAACCTCGGCGTGGGCATGGTGGCCATCGTTTCCGCGGAAGCAGCCGACGCCGCTGTTGCCCGCCTCAACGACCGCGGACTTCCGTCCTGGGTCATGGGTACCGTGTCGGCTGACAGCGACTCGATCGACAAGACCGGGCCGGACTACGTCCAGGGCGCCAAGGGCGTCGACGGCGGCGCTGTCCGTTTGGTGAACGCCTACGCCTAAGCGGTTTATCGCCTCTTAAAGAGAGCGGCCGGACAGTTTCGACTGCCCGGCCGCTCTTTTGCTCTTCCTAGACCTGGATCAGGCTCAGGACTCCGCCTTGTGGGTCCTGGATGGTAGCGAGGGAGCCCGTCTCGGGATGGTCTTCCGCTTCCACCAGGACCTCTCCCCCGGCAGCTGCCGCGGCTTCCACCGCCTTGCGCAGGTCCGCGACAGCAAAGTAGATCTGCCAGCCGGGCTCGTCCCCTTCGCCGGCAGGAACGACGCCGGCCACCTCGTCACCGTTGACCATCAGCGTGCTGTAGCTGCCGCCGTCGTCCTGGGGATATTCAGTGACCTCGTGCGCGAAGAGCTCTTGGAAAAAGCCGACGGCGGCCTGTGGCTCAGGCGTCAACAGTTCAGCCCACGCCAACGCACCGGGCTCGTTGAACAAGTGGCTCCCTCTATGCGTTCCAGCCTGCCAGATTCCAGTGGTTCCGCCGCCAGGTGGTTCGATGAACGCCAGGACCCCAGTGTCCGCGACAGCCTCGGGGCCGAACTGGAGCTTCCCTCCAGCATGGACCGCGTCGTCAGCAATCTCTTCAGTATCCGTAGCCGCGATGTACACGTTCCACTGGCCGTGCGTTCCGGCAGCTTCCTGCATGGGGTTCTGCGGGGCGATCACGGCCACCAGCTGATCCTTTACGAAGGCCTGCGCGTAGCTTCGGCCATCCGGCGTGGGCAGGTCCTGGTAGCTCCAGCCGAACACGTGCTGATAGAAATCCTTGGCCGCAGCAACATCCCTTGTCTGCAGGTCCGCCCAGCATGGCTCACCGCTGGCGTACCGCTTCCGTGACGTCATGCTGCGAGGCCAGACATGATGCTGAAGGCTGCACCCGCCGGGTCCATGAGGACTGCCATGCGCCCCACCCCCGGAACGTCAAAAGCCGGTGCAATGACATGGCTGCCCAACTCAACTGCCTGCGCAACCGTGGCATCGATGTCCACCACGTTGAAATATGTCATCCAGAACGGCGACAACCCCTCGATGGGAAGCTTCAGCGCGCCCGCCACAGCCCTCCCGTCCACCAGCAGATTCGTGTATTCTTGCAGGTCCCCCGCAGGCGCCGTGTTGCTGGTGCAGCCAGTGACGGCCTCATAGAAAGCCACTGCCTTGGGGACGTCATTGGTCTGGAGTTCATTCCAAACCATGGTGCCGGGCTCGTTGAACAGGCCCGATCCGGGGTGGTTGCCGGCCTCCCAGAACCCGATCTGGGCTCCGGTGGGATCTGTGGCGAAGAACATACGCCCTGAGCCGTTGGGGACGGAGTCAGGAGGGAACACAAGGGCACCGCCCGCGGCCTCCACACGCCGGGCGGCCTCGTCAGCCGAATCAACTGCAAGGTAGTTTGCCCAGTACGAAGGCATTCCTTCTGGAGCATCTGGCAGCTGTTGCATCATGCCGGCGACGTATCGGCCCTTGAGCTTGGCCATGTAATAGGTCATGCCGTTCCCGGCGTCCATGGCGTCCAGCTCCCATCCGAAGAGGTCGCTGTAGAACTTCCTGGAAACGTCAATGTCGGTGGAGGAAAGGTCCACCCAACATGGTGTCCCTTGCTTGTAGCTGTCGGCCTCCGGCATGGTGTTCCTTTCGATGCGCTCGAAACTCCAGCCTACGCAAAAAAGGGCCCTCAGGGTACGCCAATGAATGACGTGCCCTGAGGTCCCTTTTTCAAAGATATACGGCATCCGAAAATGCGCGATGACCTTGAAGTACGATGGCGGTCCGCAACTCAGTGCCTACGGCACCTGTTGGTTGCGACAGCTATCCGATTCGGCGGGTGTCAACCTCGTCGTCATCGTCTTCCGCGTACTTGTCCTCATAAGCCGAATAGTCCGGCTCCGGGGGATCTTCGGGGAAGTGGCTCTTTACACGACTGGACGGACCCGTGAGCTCCCGCTCAAGTGCCGAATAGTCAGTGTTCGGGGAGTAGTACTTAATGTCCCGAGCCTGCTTGGTAGCTTTTGCCTTTTGACGGCCGCGCCCCATGGCGTGACCCCCTTTTGTACTTGGACCGGAGGTGGTCACCTTGGCTATCGGTGAGGCCCCGGAATGTTTGGTCAATTTGTCGTATGTCTAGATTACATGCTTTCAGGGGTGCCTGCGCGCCACCTCAGCCCCGCGTCCGGGCCGACTCCTGCCAAATCCAAGCCCGAACACCTCCCAGGGACCCGAAAATTGGGTAGAGTCTGCCTCAATGCGGCGTCACAGCAGGAAGGCACACCCCGGAAATGAGCCAGGACAACACTCCGCCACGCGATGGTTCACCACGCGACAAGGACGATGATAAGACTCCACCCGCGCCCGAATCTCCACCGCTGGCAGCCGGTGAGCAACCGCCTGCAGCTCCGTGGGCGCCGCCTTCGGGCCTCCAACCGGACCCTGCTCCCGAGCTCGACCCTGACTTTGTGCCGGACCCCGCGGCCCAGCCCGATCCCGCCCTACCGCCCACCGAAGCGCAGGCGCCCTCTTATCCCAGCGCTTATCCAGGGCAAGAGGGCCAGCCACCCTACCCGGGCCAGCCGCCCTACCCGGACCAGGAGCTGCCCCCGGAAGCCCAAGGCGATCCAGTTAAGCGCCAGCGCCTGGTCATCGGCGGCATCGTGGTGGGCGTGCTGGTCCTTATTGGTGTTGTGATCTGGGTGCTGCTCAACCTGCTGGGAACCCGTCCCGAGGCCAATGTCACCACTCCGAGCGCCACGGCAACCCCGGGACCCCTCCCCCGGGATGCGAATTCCAAAGACTTCCAGGTGGGCGACTGCTTCGCCGACTTTGATCCCAATGCCAGCGAAGCACGGGCCGTCGCCTGCGATACCGAACACTCGGCCCAACTCATTGGAGTCCACGTGTACCCGGGCGACGATTCGTTCCCGGGAACCAATGCCCTGCGGGACAAGGGACGCGAGGTGTGCAAGGCCTCAGTGGCGAATCTCAACGCGGCAGCCGACAACTACGTGCTGCTTCAACAGAACGTCTACCCGAGCACCACAAGCTGGGATCGGGGCGACCGCCGCGTTGATTGCTTCATCGTGGTGGACTCAGGAAACTCCATCAAGGAAGACCTCCTTCAGAAGTAGTCCACCAACCATCGCTATTTCCTACGGACTGTGAGCCCGGCACCCACCGGTATACCGCCGTCGGGACCTGCCAGTGCTTCCAGGCCGTCAATGGTGAGCTCGTCCAGGTCAGCTGCGGTGTCCACCAGCACGGTGTCGCCATCGCTGATCTCGCCCGCAAGGATCTCCTTGGCCAGGCGATCACCGATCTCACGCTGAACCAGCCTGCGCAGCGGCCGGGCGCCGTAGGCGGGGTCGAATCCGGACATGGCCAACCACGCCCGCGCCCCCTCGGTCACCTCAAGGCTCAGGCGACGATCCCGGAGCCGGTTGCTCAGCTCGGCCACGTGCAGCTCCACGATTCGCGCGAGTTCCTCCACGGACAACGGATCGAAGAGCACGATCTCGTCCAGGCGGTTCAGGAACTCCGGCTTGAACGATGCCTGCACCACAGCCATCACAGCCTCACGCTTGGCTCTGGCATCCATTGTCGGGTCAACCAGGAACTGGCTTCCGGAGTTTGAGGTCAGCACCAGGATGGTGTTGCGGAAGTCCACGGTCCGGCCCTGGCCGTCGGTGAGCCGACCGTCGTCGAGGACCTGCAGGAGGATATCGAAGACCTCCGGGTGCGCCTTCTCAACCTCGTCCAGCAACACCACGGAGTACGGCCTGCGGCGAACAGCCTCAGTCAGCTGGCCGCCCTCCTCATAGCCCACGTATCCCGGAGGGGCTCCCACCAGGCGGGCTACCGAGTGCTTCTCGCTGTACTCGGACATGTCGATCCGGATCATGGCGCGTTCGTCGTCAAAGAGGAAGTCAGCCAAGGCCTTGGCCAGTTCCGTCTTGCCAACGCCGGTGGGACCCAGGAACAGGAACGAACCTGTGGGGCGGTTGGGGTCGCTGATCCCGGCACGGGCACGACGCACAGCGTCGGACACGGCCTGGACAGCCTTTGACTGCCCGATCAAGCGCTTGCCCAGCTCTTCCTCCATGTGGAGGAGTTTCTGGGATTCGCCTTGCAGCATTCGCCCGGCAGGGATACCCGTCCACGCGGAGATGACCTCGGCGATGTCATCGGCAGTCACGTCCTCAGCCACCATGAGCTCGGGCTTCGAATCACTCCGTGCCGATTCCTCCTCAGCGGCGGCGCTCAGTTCCCGTTCCAGGGCGGGCAGCTCGCCATAGAGGATCCGCGACGCCGATTCGAGGTCGCCTTCGCGCTGGGCCTTGTCCGCAACCGAACGCAGTTCGTCGATCTTGGCCTTGAGGTCACCGACGCGGTTGAGGCCGGCTTTCTCAGCCTCCCAGCGCGCGTTCAAGGCACTGAGTTCCTCGTTCTTGTCGGCTTTATCCGCGCGCAGGGCAGCCAGGCGTTCCACCGACGCTGGATCGGTCTCGCCCTGCAGGGCCAGCTCTTCCATGGTCAAACGGTCGACGGCGCGGCGGAGCTGGTCGATCTCCTCCGGCGCGGAGTCGATCTCCATGCGGAGCCGGGACGCTGCCTCGTCCACGAGGTCGATGGCCTTGTCCGGCAGCTGGCGGCCGGAGATGTAGCGGTTGGATAGAGTCGCCGCAGCCACAAGGGCGGAGTCAGCGATGGCCACCTTGTGGTGGGCCTCGTAACGCTCCTTCAAGCCACGAAGAATACCGATGGTGTCCTCGACGCTGGGTTCACCGACGTAGACCTGCTGGAACCGGCGCTCCAAGGCAGGGTCCTTCTCGATGTTCTCGCGGTATTCGTCCAGCGTGGTGGCACCGATGAGGCGGAGCTCGCCACGTGCCAGCATGGGCTTGAGCATGTTGCCGGCATCCATGGCGCTGTCCCCCGTGGCCCCCGCACCAACTACCGTGTGGATTTCGTCAATGAACGTGACGATCTGGCCGTTGGAGTTCTTGATTTCCTCCAGCACGGCCTTCAGGCGTTCTTCGAACTCGCCGCGGTACTTGGCGCCGGCCACCATGGAGGCGAGGTCCAGCGCAATGAGCGTCTTGCCCCGGAGGCTCTCCGGGACATCGCCGGCGACCATGCGCTGGGCGAGTCCTTCCACCACGGCGGTCTTGCCGACGCCGGGCTCGCCAATCAGCACAGGGTTGTTCTTGGTGCGGCGGCTCAGGACCTGGACCACGCGCCGGATCTCGCTGTCACGGCCAATGACCGGGTCCAGCTTGCCGGATCGGGCCACTGCAGTGAGGTCCGTACCGAACTTCTCCAAGGCCTGGAAGGTGTTTTCCGGATCCGGAGAGTTGACGTTCCGGTCGCCCCGGACACCCGGCAGGGCGGCGAGCAGCGCTTCATGGGAGGCACCGGCGTCGCGCATTAACTTGCCAACGGCGTCGCTTCCGGCCGAGAGGCCCAACAACAGGTGCTCGGTGGACACGAAGGAATCGCCGAGCTTGTCGGCTTCGTTCTGGGCGGCCTGGATGGCCTGCATGGACTGGCGCGAGAGCTGTGCCTGCTGGACAGAACTCCCCGAGGAAGAAGGCAGCGCTTTGATGGCCGAACTTGCCTGCACGCTCACGGCGTCCGGATCCGCACCGGTGGCACGCAGCAGGGCCACGGCCACGCCATCACGCTGGTCCATGAGGGCCTTCAAGAGGTGTGCCGGTTCAAGCTGCGGGTTACCGGCAGTTGAGGCGTTCATGGCGGCCGCAGAAAGGGCCTCCTGGCTTTTGGTGGTGAATTTGACGTCCAAAGAGTGCTCCCTTTCTGGAGTTGAACCAATACTTTCAAAGTTGAGTCTACTACGCTCAACTTTGATTTTTGGCCCACTGTGTTCCATGTTTGCCCACGGCGAAACAGGTGTCCAGAGCCACCGGCTTGGCAAGCAGCTTAGGCTGGGGGCATGGACGCCATTTCAAGTGCTGACGAACTCGAAGAATTGATCGGACTGCCGCTTGAACGCGTGCGCCGGAAGGTGCGAACAGCGCTCAGCGATTTCGACAGGCAATGGCTGGCCGCCAGCCCCTTCTGCGTGATCTCGACGACGGACGCACAGGGGCGCGTTGACGCCTCACCCAAAGGCGACCCCGCTGGATTTATCCTCGTCCTGGACCAGCACACTATTGCCATCCCGGAACGGCCGGGCAACAAGCTCGCCTTCGGCTTCCACAACATCCTGGAGAACCCGAACGTCGGCATTCTCTCCGTGGTCCCGGGCCGCACGGATACCCTGCGGATCAACGGGACCGCGCAAATTGTCCGCGACGCCGACTTCTTCGACCTGATGGTGGTCAAAGGCCACCGGCCGCGCGCCGCCGTCGTGGTCTCAGTGGAGGAAGTGTTCACGCACTGCGGCAAGGCCTTCATGCGAAGCGGACTCTGGCAACCCGAGACCTGGGAGACCGGCGACCTGCCGAGCATCGCGGTGCTTTCACAGGCCTACACGCAACCGGAAACTCCGCTGGAAGAGCTGGAGACCTATTACGGACCGTCCTACGCGGAGAAGATGTATCGGGAGTAGACAGGCTCAGGCCGGATAGACCGCAACCAGCGCAGACTTGACCACAAACCGCACGTCCATGCCCGGGACAAGTCCAAGGTCGGCGGACGCCGCGGGGGTGATGTCGGCGGACAATGCTTGGGCCGGACCGCCCGCGGCGCGGACCCGGATCTGGTCCCCATGCGGCTCAAGGTCCGTGATGGTGACGGCAAACGAATTGCGGGGGCTTCCGTGCACCTCGCCAAGGAAGACGGAAACGCTCGACGGCGGGAACGCCGCCACGCCTGCCTGTCCGGGCAGGGGTGACCAGCCCGGATCATGCTGGCCGGCGAAAACCCGGCCATCCGGCGTCGTGATTCCCTCCTCGGTGATGGTGCCGGTGACGAGGTTCAGGCCCGCCAAACCAGCTGCGAAATGGCTCCTGGGCCGTTCAAGGACCTGACGGGTGGGGCCTTCCTCTGCGATCCGGCCCTTTTCCACCACGATGACACGGTCGGCCAGCATGTAGGCGTCCAGGACATCGTGGGTGACGATGATGGCCTTCCGATCCTTCAAAACGCGTTTGAGCACGCGGCGAAGCAACGGTGCCGCATGGATATCGAGGGCGGCCATGGGCTCATCGAGAAGGAGGAGCTCGGGCTCGGCGGCCAAAGCGCGGGCCACTGCCACACGTTGGGCCTGCCCGCCGGATAGTTGCGAGGGCTTTCGGTTGGCCAGGGGCAGGGCGTCCACTTCGGCAAGCCAGTGCTGCGCGGTTTCCCGTGCCGCCACTTTGGAAGCTCCGGCACTCCGCGGACCGAACGCCACGTTGTCCAGGGCGTTCAGGTGCGGAAACAGCAGCGCCTCCTGGGCCAGCAGCGCAGTCCCGCGGAGGTGGGGCGGGCTCCAATGGCGAGTACCGGCGTCGAGGTTGAACAGCTGTTTGTCTGCGATCCGTGCCGAACCGGAATCCGGTCGCAACAGCCCGGAAATCACACCCAGCAAAGTGGATTTGCCCGCACCGTTGGGACCGAGGATGGCCACAGTTTCGCCGTCGGCGAGGCTGAGTGACATGTCGAAGTCCCTGGCGCGGAGGCTGGCTTGCAGTTCGAAGCTCATGCTGGGACCTCCGAAGGTGTGCTGCTGCGCCGGCGTCCATAACTGAGCCCCACCACAGCCACCGCGACAGCCACCAGGACCAGGGACAGCGCGACGGCAGCGTCGGCGTCGGTCTCCCGTTGAAGATAAATCTCCAGCGGCAGCGTGCGCGTCACCCCTTCAAGGCTTCCGGCAAACGTCAGCGTCGCGCCGAACTCCCCCAGGCTGCGCGCGAACGACAACACGGCTCCCGACGCCAGCCCCGGCAGGACCAGCGGAAGCGTGACACGGCGCAGGACCGTGGTGGGTCGGGCCCCGAGTGTCGCCGCGACGGCCTCATATTTGTTTCCAGCTGATCGCAGGGCACCCTCCAAGCTGACCACCAGGAAGGGCAAGGCTACGAACGTTTGGGCCAACACCACCGCGGTGGTGGAAAACGCAATCTGGATGCCCGCTACCTCCAGGGACTTCCCCAGGAGGCCCTGCCGCCCAAACGTGTACAGGAGCGCGATGCCGCCGACGACGGGTGGCAGCACCAGCGGCAAGAGGACGAAGGCCCTCAGGAGCCGCTGGCCCCGGAACTCGCCCCGGGCCAGCACCAACGCCAATGGAACTCCCAGCACGACGCACAGCAGAGTACTGGCGGCCGAGGTTCGCAAGCTCAATCCCAGGGCGGCCAGCGAGGATTCGGACGTGACGAGCGGGATGAACTGCGGCCAGTTCACCTTGGCGAGCATTGCCGCCAACGGGAGGACAACCAGGAGTCCACCCACGGCTGCAATGGCGTAGATCCAACGCGGGATGCCTTGATAGCCGGTGGTGCTCTTCATGTTCCCCTTACAGCTGTGCGTTCAGTGGCAAAGCCAGGCTACGGTGCGCCAAATCCGGCGTCGCCCAGAACCTTCTTGCCTGCTTCACTGGTGACCGCGGCGATGAAGGCCGCTGCCAGTTCCTTGTTCTGGCTGGAGCTTACCGTGGCGATCGGATACGTATTGACGGCCTTGTCCGACTCCGGGAAGGGCACACCCTTGACCTTGTCGCCGGCCCCCTTGATGTCCGTGACGTAGACCAGACCGGCATCGGCCTCGCCCGAGGTGACTTTGCCGAGGACATCGGTCACCGAAGATTCCTCACTGACGGGGGTCAGCGTGATGCCGCTGGCCTTCGCAACCGTGTCTGTTGCCGCGCCGCAAGGAACCTGGCTGGCGCAGGTGACGACTTTAACGCCGGGCTTGGCGAGGTCTGCGAAGGAAGAGATCGACGCCGGGTTGCTGGGCGGGACTGCGATCTCCAGGACGTTGGTGGCGAAGTTCGTAGCGGCACCGTCCAGCAGTTTGGCGTCGGCCAGCTTTGTCATGTTCTTGGTGTCGGCGGAAGCGAAGATGTCGGCAGGAGCGCCCTGGCTGATCTGCGTGACCAGGTCGGAGGAGCCGGCAAAGCTCAGGGTTACCTTGGTGCCGGGGTTCCTGGCTTCGAAGTCCTTGGCCAGTTGAGTAAAGGTTGACTTGAGGGAGGCTGCCGCAAAGACGGTCACTGTTCCGCTCAACTGGGACGTGCTGCCGGTGCTCGATGGTGTTGCGGCGGGTGCCGTGGTGCCGCAGGCCGCGAGCGCGCTGGCCAACCCGACCGCAACCGATATGGCCAGAATGCTCTTCTTCAGGTGGAGGGTCCTCATATGATGCTCTTTCCCTGCGGAGTTTCGATAATGACGGTGGTGGCCTTAACCACGGCGGTGGCGACTGAACCGAGTTCCAGCCCGAGTTCCCGGACGGCTTCGCTGCTCATGAGGGACACCACCCGGAACGGACCACACTGCAGCTCTACTTGGGCCATGACCTTGTCCGCGGTGATTCCTGTGACCAGGCCGACGAAACGGTTCCGCGCCGAACTTCCCGACCGCGAGGGGTCGTCAGGGAGGTGGGACTGGTCGCGGGCAAGCGTGGCGAGTTCCAATCCGTCCACGGCGAGGCGTCCAGCTGGGTCCTTCTGGGCGGTCAGCGTTCCGTTTTCCGTCCAACGCCTCACGGTGTCGTCGCTGACACCTAGGAAGCGGGCGGCTTCGGAAATTCGTATTTGCGGCATGGAATGAGTGTAGTTCCGTGTTTGCGGTTCTGATGCCTTGTTTGTTCCGCATACGAAATATGACTTGATGCCCGGATTCAAGTTATTGCGCCCCGTCGCACCGGTCAGCATGGGTGCGTCAGGCGCGAACGGCGCGGCCGCCGTCGTACTTCTTTGCGCTACCCATGGTTCACAGGGACCCGCCGCCGTACCCTGTTCTGGGGGAGAGTTTCACATTCAAAGGAACGTCCCATGGAATGGATTCGTCCGGACAACCCGGACTATGACGAAGCCCGTAAACTCTTCAATGCGATGATCGACCGCAAGCCTGCCGTCATTGCAAAATGTTCCGGTCCCGGCGAGGTTGCCGAGGCCCTCAGCTACGCGCGGAACCACAATTTGGACGTAGCGGTGCGATCAGGCGGACACTCGGTGGCCGGTATGTCCACCAACGACAACGGGTTGGTCATTGACGTCCGCCCCATGAAATCGATCAGCGTCAACCCAGAAGCGAAGACCGCCACCGCCGGCGCCGGACTCACGTGGGGCGAATTCGACCGCGCAACGCAACAGTACGGCCTGGCCGTCACCGGCGGCCGCGCGTCCACCACCGGACTCTCCGGATTCACGTTGGGCGGCGGCTCGGGATGGCTGGAGCGTTCGTACGGTTTCGCGTGCGACAACCTGCTCGCCGTGGACCTGGTCACCGCCTCCGGCGATCGTGTGACCGCAAGCGCCGGAGAAAACCCGGAGCTGTTTTGGGCACTCCATGGCGGCGGCGGGAACTTCGGAGTGGCCACGTCCTTGACCTTCAAACTGCACGATCTTGGGCCCACCGTCATGGCCGGCCTGATGCTGTTTCCCGGTGAGGATGCCACGGATTTGTCCCGGGCCTACCGACAGCTTGCCCTTGACGCGCCCGACGCCGTCGGAACAGCGCTCGTGTACCTCACCGCACCCCCGGAAGAGTTCGTCCCGGAAAACATGGTGGGCAAGCTCGCCGTCGGCATGGCCTATCTTTACGCCGGGGATATGGAGGCCGGTGAAGAGCACGCGAAGCCGTTCCGCGATCTTGGCCCCGCTGTGGACCTGGTCTCTCCCATGGGCTACGCGGACTTCCAGTGCATGATCGATGACCCTCCGGACCTCTACAACTACTGGAGCGCCGACTACCACAACGAGCTCAGCGATGATGCGCTCGATCTCCTGGTTGATTCGGCGCAGCGGCTCCCTGGTCCCCATTCGCAGCAACTGGTGGCCCGTTGGGGCGGGGCTGTTTCCGGGCCTGCCGCGGCTGAGACGCCCTTGCAGCACCGCGGAGCGGCATGGGTCAGCCATCCCTTCGGTTTATCCGAGACACGGGAGGGCGGCCAGGACGCCAAAGCATGGGTCAAGCAGTTCCGGCAGGACATCGCCCCGCACACCACAGGCGGAGTGTGGCTGAACTTCATCGGCGACGAAGGCCAGGACCGGATCATGGCGGCCTATGGGGAGCAGAACTATCGCCGGCTGTCCTTGGTGAAACGTGAGTTCGATCCTGACAACGTGTTCCGCGGCAACCAGAACATCCTGCCCGCGGAACGCTGATTCTCCTACGCTCCTTCCCAGTTGCCGTGAACAGCGCGGGCAGTGAAGCCCGTATTTCCGGGGCGCAGCACGGCGGTAGACGCCCCGATGGCCGGCAACTGGGAAGGATCGCCTGGGACTACACTTTGGCAATGGCCATCTACGTCGATCCGCCCCTGTGGCCAGCGCACGGGACCGTATTTTCGCACCTGGTTTCGGACACGTCGCTGGACGAGCTCCACGCGTTCGCAGCCGCCGCGGGGGTTCCGGAGCGAGCCTTCGACGGGGACCACTACGACGTTCCGGAACGCCGCTATGACGATCTCGTGCTCGCCGGTGCAATCCCGGTGGAGGCTCGGGTGCTGGTCCGAAAACTCATCGCCAGCGGCCTGCGGATTCCTGCGAGGGAGCGGAGTAAAGCCTTGACAGTTCCTCTGATGGAGCGTTGGAACAGTATCTTCCCCGGCCATGAGGAGCTGGGGCTTGAGCTGTTGGAGCGGTGGGGCGAGGACGGCAGGAAGTATCACAGCCGCACACATCTCCTGGCAGTTCTGGAAGCACTGGACGTCCTGACCGAACCGGCGCTGCCTGCGCGGACCGTCTCCTTGGCGGCGTGGTTCCACGATGCCGTTTATGAAGGTGTTGCCGGGAAGGATGAGGAGGACTCAGCCCTGCTGGCCGAGGACCGTCTCATGGCTGCCGGTTTGGCTCCCGCCGATGTGGCCGAGGTGGCGCGGCTGGTCCGGCTCACGTCCAGCCACTCCCCAGAGCCTGGCGACCACGCCGGGGCACTCCTCTGCGACGCCGACCTCTCCGTCCTCGGCGGCGACGAACAGGCCTACGCACGCTACCTGGCCGCCGTCCGGGAAGACTACGCCTACGTCAGCGACGACGACTTCGCGACCGGTCGCGCCGCCGTCGTACGCCATCTCCAAAGCCTTGACCCGCTGTTCCACGGCGAACGCGCCAAGGATCTGTGGCTGGACGCTGCCCGGCGCAACCTCGCCGGCGAAATGGCGTGAGCAGTCCGCCACCGGCTTGCAGCCGGGCTCTGTTGGTCACCCGCCAAGGCTATCGGCGCGTGTGGCTTCGGGCTAGCATGGAGGTGTGACCTCCTACCTCTTGAGCTCTTCCCGCCCTGGAATGCCCTTGGCCGTCCCCGACATTGAGCATGTTCTGGCTCTCCGGGGCATCGGCGGTTACCGTCAGTACCGCATCCCGGCGCTTGCCGTCAGCACGCGGGGCACCGTGTTGGCCGCCTACGACGGCCGGCCCAACTTGGACGATCTCCCCAATCCCATCGATCTCCTCCTGCGCCGCAGCTACGACAACGGGGTCACCTGGGAGTCGCAGCAGCTGGTCCGCGCAGGATCGGGACTCCACGGCTTCGGGGACCCGAGCCTGCTGGTGGACGCCGAAACCGGCCGCATCTTCATGTTCCATTCCGCCGGGACGCACGCGGGCTTCTTCGAGGCCGTCTCCGGTTTGGAGCCCGATGACGACGTCCAGCACGCAGATGTCAGCTTCTCCGACGACGACGGCGACACCTGGCAGCACCGTCGGCTCACCTCGCAGCTCAAAGTGCGCGGAGCAACAGGCCTTTTCGCCGCGGCGGGACAAGGAATCCAGATGCATGCCGGGCCGTACAGGGGACGGTTGGTGCAGCAGTTTGTGCTGTTAGTGGACGGCGACATCATGGCTGCATCTGCATTCAGCGACGACCATGGCGATACCTGGGCCCTGGGTGACCTGATTGGAGCGGGTCCCGCCGGGATAGGGCCCAACGAAAACAAAGTTGTGTGCTTGGACGATGGCCGGCTGCTCCTGCATTCACGGGCCACGCCCTGCAGATTGTCCGCCGAGTCCGAGGACGGCGGTCAGACGTGGAGCCCGCTGCAGGCTATTCCGGATTTGCCGGACCCCAGCGACAACGGTTCCTTGGCGCGCTTCGACGGTCTGCCAAGTGTTGCTGCCCTTGCCACGCCGGAGACTTCATCCTGGCTGCTCGCGAGCAACAACCACGACCCGCATCTGCGTCGCAACACCGTCCTAGGCCTCTCCCCCGACAACGGCGCCACCTGGCCCGCCAAGCTGTTGCTCTGCGGCGGCAGTTCGGCGTACTCGACGGTGACGCGGCTACCGGATGGGAACATCGGGGTTCTCTATGAAAGGCAGGGGTACCGGGAGATCGTGTTCGCATCGATCCCTGCCGAGCAGCTCACTAAGCAGCTTTCCGCTCCACCCCGGGCTGTTCCGGATGCTTCGGAACCGGCCGGCTTGGTCTTTGACATGGAGTTACGCTCTGTCACCCCAGGCAGGCCCGCGGTGTGGCAGAACGCCGGCGACTTCCACGTGATCCCCTCCAACAGCGACGGTGAATGGGATGTGCAGACCTGGAAGGAAATCGGCCAAGGCTACGCTGGGGACCAGGTTCTTGGCACGCGGGAGGCGCAGGACCTCAACTACGGCCCCATCGTCCCCGGCTACAAGGCCGGGGACATCCTTGCCTTCACCGGGCGAGTCCGCAATGTCGGCACCGGGACGGCTACCGGCGTCGTACTACTCGGACCGCACGACAACCCCGGTGACTTCCCACCCGCGGACCTGCCGCCCGGCGAGCACGTTCTCTACTTCACGCCGACGTACACCATCACGGCGTCGGACAACGGGCACAGCACGCTGGAACTCGCGTTCACTGCAGAGGCCGACGGCGGGACGGTGCGAAGGGATCGGACGTTCAGTCTCGATCTGCGCACCGGCGCGGTTTCTGCTTCTTAGCGGTAGGTGCTGACGAACGGCTGGCTGGTAGGGACAATCTGCTTGCCGAGCGGCATCAGCGACACCGGGATCAGCTTCAGGTTGGCGATCGCCAGCGGGATGCCAATGATGGTGATGGCCATTGCAACTGCGGTGACCACGTGACCGATAGCGATCCAGATGCCCGCCACCAGCAACCAGATAACGTTGCCGAGAAGCGCGAAGACACCTGTGCCGCCCGGCTTCTCAACCACCATCCGACCGAAGGGCCACAGGCAATATGCGCCAATCCGGAACGAAGCTATGCCCCACGGGATGGTCACGATGAGCACGCAGCAAATGATGCCGGCCGCGAAATAACCCAAGGCCAGCCAAAACCCACCGAAGACAAGCCAGATGACGTTAAGGATCGTTTTCATAGTCCCCATTCTCCCCTGCGGGCCCGACAAAAAGCGTAGGGGTCTGCCCTGATTCTTCCCTGACTCATCGCCGGGTTCGTACGCAGGGCTAGGCCAGGAGCGCGTCCAGCTTGTCGAACGAAGTGCCCCAGCCATCGCGGGTCATGTCTACCCACTCTTCCGATTCGAACGGACCCTGAGTGACGTTCATGCGTGTACGGCCGTTGAGGTCTTCGAATTCAAGGCGCATTTCTTCGAATTCGTGATCGGCGTCCGGAGCAGCTTTGGCTGTTGCGACCAAGAGGGCCGGCGTGTCCAACTCGGTGATCACGGCTTCAATGGGGGCCGACTGCTCGCCATTCTCGTCCGACCACACCATGACGACCTGCCAGATACCGCCCACCCGGGGCTCGACGATGATCTTGTCGCGGGGAGCGTCCACTTCCACGGGTCCGAACCACTGGGTGAGCTTGTCCGGCTCCATCCACGCTTCGAAAACCTTCTCACGGGGGGCGTCGAACTCGCGGCTCATGGTCAGGGTGAAGTGTTCCGTGCTCATGCTTGGCTCCTGGTTTCCGTGGTTCTCGATGCGTTTCAGCGGTGGACCTGCTGTTGGGAGCGATTCTAGGGGGTGCCAGTGACAAGTCCGATGCTCTCTCACCTAATCACCCGTTTTCATCAACCATCTCTCACCTGATCACCGCAGGGACGGCTGGAGGTGAGAGAGCGACCACCGAAAGCTAACGGAAGGTGAGAGAGGAACGGCCTTAAACCCGCGGAAGGTGAGAGAGGATCAGGCTTTGGCGGCGTGGACGAAGGCGCGGATTTTGGCCAGGTCCTTCACTCCGCGCGATGCCTCGACGCCAGAAGAAACGTCCACTCCCCAAGCTCCGGCAACAGCGGCAGCGAAGGCGACGTTGCCGGGTTCAAGTCCACCTGCCAGCAGCCACTCCCTGCCGTCGAGGCCCTTCTCCCGCACGGACGCGTAGTCCCAGGACTCCCCCGAACCCGGCACGGCGGCGTCGATCAGGAACACTTCCTCGCCCAGGTCAGCGAACTCGTCCCGGGCGGCTCCCATGGTGACTGCGCGGATGAGCCGCATCCCGGCGTCGTGCACGGTTTTGACGTCGTTGGCAGTCCGGTGACCATGGAGCTGTACCCACCCAAGCCCTGCGTCACGGGCGATGGCGACGGCATCAGCTGCGGCCTCGTGCCGGAAGACACCCACTGCCTGAACACCCGGCGGCACCAAGGGCAGCAGGATACGCACCTGTTCAGGGCTGACTTCACGGGGGCTGGTGGTGAGGACGAAGCCGACGGCGTCCGCACCGGCGTCGACGGCTTCCCGCACGGATTCGGGCGTGCTCAATCCGCACACTTTGACGAACATTCCCGTGCCTCCAGCCATACTCACAACGTTTTCCACATATGACGTTAGCAAGCCGCAATGCCAACGCAGAACCGGTGTCCACCACTAGGCTGGTCGGATGGAGATCATCCGCTTTGCCGACATCCATCCTGAACCATGGCGCAATGGGGGCGGGGTGACCCGTGAACTGGCCAGCCATCCGAAAGCCGCTTCGGCCCAGGACGGGGCATGGGATTGGCGCGTCAGCATCGCCGACGTCTCCAAAGCCGGAGAATTCTCCACCTTCCCGGGCATGGAGCGCGTGATCACCATCATCGAAGGCGAACTGCTGCTCCTCACTGTGGACGGAGCCGAGCACCCTCTGGAGAAGTACCGGCCGTTCCGGTTCTCGGGCGAGGCCGCATCGGGAGCCACCCTCCCTACTGGTGACATCCGGGATCTCAACGTCATTGCGCGCAAAGGCGCGTTCAAGGGCTACACCTCCATCGTGGAGATCTCCAAGAAGCGCGCACACCCGGTTTTCGAGGGCCAGCTTGCCATCCTGCTCGAGGGCAAAGCCACAGTTGCGCCGGGCGCCGCTGTGGAGGAAGAGTCCGACGGCGACGCCCCGGCACCCAGCGCGGCCGAACCCGTCGAGCTGTCACGGTACGACGCCGTAGTCGGCTCCGATACCCGGAGTCCGGAGATCTCGGGCCGCGGATTCATCGCTGTCATCTCGATCGACCACGTGGAGGCCCACGCCTGAGGTGGTGACGTTAACCACCAGAGGTGGCCACCCCGCGCGGGAGTTGCTAGCCTGAAATGAAGGTTCCGCTCTGGAACCTCCGGACGACGGTTCAGTACCCGGAATGCGACAAGACTGGCCAAAGGAAATGTCATGTCGTGGATAATTCTCATTCTTTCCGGAGCACTCGAGGCCGTCTGGGCCGCAGCGCTCCACCGGTCCAAGGGCTTCCGTAAACCCGTCCCCACAGTCGTTTTCCTGGTGTCGGTCGTCGCCAGCATGGCCGGACTCGCCATCGCGATGCAGTCCATCCCCACGGGCACGGCTTATGCAGTGTGGGTTGGCGTCGGTGTCGTACTGACCGCAACGTACGCGATGGTCACCAAGGTTGAACGTGCGACGACGGCCCGGCTGCTCCTGCTTGCTGGAATCGGCGCGTGTGTGGTCGGCCTGAAGGTGGTGGCATAGCCATGACTGCTAAGACAAAGAACACCGGCAACGGCATCTCCTGGGCAATCCTCTTGGCATCGGCACTGCTCGAAGCCGTGTGGGCCACCGCTTTGGGCCTCTCCAATGGTTTCACGCAGCTCATGCCCACCGTGGTCTTCACGATTACTGCGGTGTTGAGCATGCTCGGACTGGGCATCGCGGTCAAACGAATCCCCTTGGGAACTGCCTACGCGGTGTGGGTGGGCATCGGCGCAGCTCTCACTGTTGGCTGGGCCATGATCACGGGCGTGGAGTCCGCGAGCCCGCTGAAGCTGCTCTTCATCGCGGGAATCGTGGGCTGTGCTGCCGGTTTGAAGGCCTTGCCTGCCGATAAGTCCGTGGCCAAAGCCGAGTAGCGAACACCCCACCGCGGTCGCTGGTCCATTTCGATGGCCCGCTGCGCATGAGACGTCTCCTACCATCGAATGCGCAGCAAGCCGTCGAATTGGGGCAGGGCAACACCGCACACTTACTCCAAGTCGGGGGGCCCAGCAGGAATACCCACCGCGGCCACAGAGTTCACGCCAACAAAGGGCCCTCTGGAACACCTACGCGCATTGGAGAAGTTCATGACTGCAGTTCAACTCGGCGATGGCCTCAAGGTAAGCCCCCTCGGTTTCGGCGGGATGGCCCTGACCCCTGTCTACGGCGGCATCGATCCCCAGGAAGGGCTCAAAACGCTGAGGCACGCCGTGGATGCGGGCATCACGTTCATCGACACCGCCGATGTATACGGCGCCGGAAGCAACGAGGAACTCGTGGGCAAGCTCCTGAAAGAGCGCCGTGACGAAATCCAAGTGGCCACGAAATTCGGAATTGAGGGCAACCCCGCGGACGGGTACACGGGAGTCCGCGGGGATGCGCCCTACGTCAGGCAAGCGGCAGAAGCGAGCCTCCGCCGCCTGGACACTGACGTGATTGACCTCTACTACCTGCACCGCCGCGACCTCCGCGTTCCGATAGTGGAAACCGTGGAGGCCATGGCGGAGCTGGTCCGTGAGGGCAAGGTCCGGCACCTCGGACTGTCCGAAGTGACAGCCGAGGAGCTCAGGCAGGCCAACGCCGTCCATCCCATTGCCGCAGTCCAGAGTGAATGGTCAATCTGGAGCAGGGATGTTGAGCTCAACGTTGTTCCTGCAGCCAAGGAACTTGGCGTTGGGTTCGTGCCGTATTCGCCGCTGGGCCGAGGGTTCCTCACGGGAACCGTCAGCGCGGGTGACCTCGGCGAGAATGACTTCCGCCATAAGATCCCCCGTTTTGGCGACGAGGCACTTGATGCAAACCAGGCCGTCGTGGCCGCGGTTCGCGAGGTAGCCAGCGGGCTGGATGCAACTCCTGCCCAGGTAGCCCTGGCTTGGCTGTTCACCCAAGGTCAGCGCCTCGGGATTTCCGTGGTTCCCATCCCCGGCACGCGCAAAACGCACCGGATCGACGAGAACCTGGGGGCACTGTCCCTGCAACTGGGGACAGCACAACGTGAGGTGCTCGACCAAGCCGCGGCCGCCGTCGTGGGTTCACGCTCGGCCGACCCCAACTGGGTATCGCAGGGCCGCGAAGGCAACCCGGCAACTGCATAGACTGACACGATGGATTCGCTTATTCACTCATTGCGTGACGTCACTATCCGCAGCATTTCGGTCAGCGAGATGAACAACAACGTCTACCTGTTGACCTCAAAGTCCACAGGTGGGCAGCTGCTGATCGACGCAGCAGACGACCTCCCGGCTATTCAGCAAATGCTGGAAGACAGTGCTGCCGATTCGTCGGCCCCCACCAAACTGGTCAGGATCGCCACCACTCACCAGCACTGGGACCACGTCCGGGCCCTGCCGGAATTGGTCGCCGTTACCGGCGCGACCACCTCAGCCGGAGCGGACGACGCCGATGCGTTGCCGGTTCCAGTGGACGTCCGGCTTAGTCATGGCGACGTTGAGCGCTTTGACGACTTCGAGATCTCAGCAGTCCACTTGCGTGGACACACCCCGGGCTCGATCGCTTTCGTGTACCAGGATCCAGACGGGCCTGCCCACATTTTCAGTGGAGACTCGCTGTTTCCGGGAGGCGTCGGCAACACACAGAAAGATCCTGCACGCTTCACTTCACTGTTGAACGACGTGTCGGAACGACTGTTCGACGCCTATCCGGACGAAACCGTGGTGCACCCTGGCCATGGATTGCCCACGACCCTTGGCGCCGAGCGGCCACACCTTGAGGAGTGGCGCGCCCGAGGCTGGTGAGTCGTTAGCGGCCGCGACGCTCGTTGGAAGCGGGAGCCGATGCACGACGCGGGCCACTGCGGGCCGGACGACCTGCGCCGGAGCCACCGCGACCGGAGTTGCCGGAGGCACCCGAACCGTAGGATCCACCGGACGTAGCGCCCGTGGCGGAAGACCATACGGCCTTGTTTCCACCGGTGCGGGTGCTCGTGGTGGATGCCGTGCGCGGAGCCGAAGCTGAGCGCTGGCCGGTAGCCGGACGACCGCTGCGGCCGTTCTGCCCCTGCGAGCCGGGAACGTCGTTGCGGTGCGTGGAAGCTGCCTTGCCGCGACCACGTGAGCTGCGGGCGACGTCGTCGTTCGCTGCTGCGCGGCGATCGGCACGGTTGGTGTCCGTACGAACCGGCTCAGCCCCAACCTTGCCGCGTCCGCCGCGACCGCCACGGCCACCCGCGGTGGGAGCAGCCTGCGTGGAACGGCGTGCGCGCTTGCGCTGGGCGTTGGCGCCGGTGGACGTGCCGCCACCCTGCGGGGCTTTCGCCGCGAGGAGAGCTGCACGGGTGCGGGGGTCAACCTTGTCCGCGATGTCGCCCACCAGGTCAGCAACCAACGGGGAGTTGGCGGTCACGCGTTCAAACGAAACGTCAACGCCGGCAGCCTTCATGAGCTTCTTGACGTCGCTCTGCTGCTCGGGGAGCGTCAGGGTGACCACGGTGCCATCGGAACCTGCGCGGGCCGTACGGCCTGAGCGGTGCAGGTACGCCTTGTGCTCTGTGGGCGGGTCCACGTGGATAACGAGTTCGACGTCGTCAACGTGCACGCCGCGGGCTGCGACGTCGGTGGCCACCAGGACGCGGACGTCACCGTTGGAGAACTCGGCAAGGTTACGGTCGCGGGCGTTCTGCGACAGGTTGCCGTGGAGGTCGACGGCGGGGATGCCGGCGTCGGTCAGGGTCTTGGCAAGCTTGCGGGCGTGGTGCTTGGTCCGCATGAAGAGGACGCGGCGGCCGGCGCCGGAGGCCAGTTCGACGATGAGCTGCTTCTTGACGGTCTGGTCGTTGACCACCAGGACGTGGTGCTCCATGGTGGTGACAGCGGCCTGGGGATCGTCCACGGAGTGCGTCAGCGGGTTGGACAGGTAACGGTTGACCAGCTTGTCAACACCGTTGTCCAGCGTTGCGGAGAAGAGCAGGCGCTGACCCTGGGTGGGGGTCATGTCCATAAGCTTCTTGACGACCGGGAGGAAGCCGAGGTCGGCCATGTGGTCGGCCTCGTCCAGCACGGTGACCTCAACGGCTTCGAGGGTCAGGATGCGCTGGCGGATCAGGTCTTCGAGGCGGCCCGGGCAGGCGATGACGATGTCGACGCCGGCGCGCAGCGCCTTTTCCTGGCGTGCCTGGGAGATGCCACCGTAGATGACCGTGGTGTTCAGGCCCATGGCCTTGGCCAGCGGTTCAATGGTGGCGTTGATCTGGGTTGCCAGTTCACGGGTCGGTGCAAGGACCAGGCCCATGGGGCGGCCCGGCTTGCGGAAGTGCTTTGCTTCGCGCTCGGCCAAGCGGGCCACGAGCGGGATGGCGAAAGCAATGGTCTTACCGGAGCCGGTGCGGCCACGGCCCAGGACGTCGCGGCCTGCGAGGGTGTCCGGGAGGGTCTTCACCTGGATGGGGAATGCCTCTTCGATGCCATCTGCGGCGAGGGATTCAGCAATGGGCTTGGGCGTGCCAAGGGCAGCAAAAGTAGTCATAAACTTCATGTCTTTCGGGCGGTGTCCAAGTGCGGACATCGGCCCCCGACGCCGGTTGGGCCAGGGGTTCGCCGAGGAAAAGTCAGGTGATCTACCGGTTCGCTGCAACAGCGGTGGCCGGGACCAAATAGAACGCGTTCATCGACGCAGGATGTGCCTCTCACATGAAAAATGCCCCGTCGCGCAGCCTTTCAGGCCACCTGCTTCAGGGCGTCACCGCACATCAAGTGTTCCTAGCTTAGCAGTGTTTCCACGATGGACCCTCATCGGGGCAGCTCGGGGCCCTTCTTGTGGGGCCCGCTTTGCGCCCTTCCGGGCTCGCGAAGCGCGCAGAGCAGGCCCCACAACGGGTCAGGAGTGGCGCGTGAGCTCGGGTTCAGCGCTCGAGGCGTCGGATTCGGATGCGGCAGCCCGGGCGGCGACGCGCGGCGCAATCAGAACCCCGACGACGGCGATCACCGCCGTCAGCGCGAAGACCCCCGCAAACGAGTTCGTCGTCGTAAATGCAGCGAAGACGAGTCCCGTGGCGGCGAGGGACAGCGCGCCGCCGAGGGAATCGGAGATGGACATGGCGGCGCTGTTGAAACCTTGGTTTTCCGGGGTGGAAAGGGCCAACGTCATCACAGACAGCCTTGGGTACATGAGCCCCATGCCGCCACCAGCCAGGATCCAACCAGCAATGGCCACGGACGCGGGCAGAGCGAACGCTGCGGTCACCAGGGTGGAGATCACGGCAATCAGCACCAGGGCAGCACCGACTTTCACGGCAAGGTCGTCGGCCAGCTTGGCGCCCAACCGCCCTTGGATGGCCGACGCTCCGGCCCACGCCAGCGCGGCACCGGTCAGTGTGAGCCCGGCGAACGTCGGCGTGAACGCGTAGCGCTCCGTCAGCAGGTACGGCAGGTACACCTCGGCCCCGAAGAATGCTGCCGAGGCAAGCCCGCGAACCAGGATCACGCTGGGAAGGCCGCGACGTGCAGTCAACGTTCCGCGCGGCACCAGCGGGCGGACAGCCACCAACGCAATGACAAGGGCGACGACGGCGATCACCCCGCCCACGCCCGGCACCTCCGCGGACAGGTTCAGTCCCAGGACGGCCAAGGCTGCCAGCGCTGCCCATCCCATGCGACCGAAGGCCCAGGGGACGGGTTCGGCAGCGGGTTCGGAGTCCATTCCCCGCACAGCCGGAACCACCATCAGCAATGCCGGAACAACCAGCCCAACAACACCCAGGAACACCCAATGCCAGCTGCTGAGCTGGGCAACAACACCTGCCGCAAACGGGCCAACCAGGGAAGGGACCACCCAGGACGCGGCAAAGGCGGCAAAGATTTTAGGGTGCAGCGCCGGCGGGTACACGCGTGCCACCAACACGTAGAGGGCCACGGTCATCGCGCCGCCGCCCAGTCCCTGCACCAACCGTCCGAGCACCAGGATTTCCATGGTTCCTGCCGTGCCAGCGATCAGCAGTCCCGCCACAAACAACGCCACGGAGGAGTACAGGGGCGCCGCCGGACCACGACGATCGGACCAGTTGCCCGCCGCCACCATGCCCATCACACCCGTTGCCAGCGGGCCCGCGAAGGCCAGTGCATACAGGCTGGCGCCGTCCAGGTCGCGGCTCACGAGCGGCATGATGGTGGTCACCGCGAGGGACTCGAACGCGCTGAGGAATACGAGCGCGCAAGCCCCCACGGTGGCGAGCAAGTATGGGCGGCGCAGTATCCCGGCCGTTGAGGTGTCAGAGGTCATGGACGTCAGCCTAGAACCTCAACTAATGTTGAGGTCAATCCACCACCCCTGCCAACGGAGGCAACGCCATGCCGCCAGTCGATACCCACCGGCCCCTCACTATCGGTGAGCTGTCCGAGCGGAGTGGAGTGTCGCCGTCGGCCCTCCATTTCTACGAACGCAACGGACTCATCGAAGCGGAGCGGACAGCAGGCAACCAGCGGCGGTATCGCCGCGACACGCTGCGGCGCGTCGCATTCATCAAGACCTCGCAGCGCGTCGGCCTGCCGCTCAAGGACATCCGCGAGGCCTTGGACTCCTTGCCCGACGGGCGAACCCCTACCAAGCGCGACTGGACCAAATTGTCCCTGCGGTGGCGCAAGGAACTCGACGAGCGGATCGCGGCCTTGCAGCACCTCCGCAACGACCTGGACGGATGCATCGGCTGTGGTTGCCTGAGCCTGAAGTCGTGCACGTTGCAGAACCCGTCGGACGAGCTGGGCGCTTCAGGGGCCGGAGCCCAGCGGTGGAACTTGCCGGAATAGCAACAAGCGTTGCCTTTCGCACGCGGCTCACGGCACGCTTGGCTTATGACTGAACACACTCACGACGCCGGCACTCACCAACGCGGACACCAGCACGAGGGAGCCCAGCAGGGCGGCCTGAACCTCCATGAGGACGCGGACAATGCCGTGGACATGTGGGACGGAATGTATCGGGAGCGGTCAAGGGTGTGGAGCGGGAATCCGAACCCGCAACTCGTGGCAGAAGCGGAGGGCCTGAAGCCGGGCAAGGCACTGGACCTGGGCTGCGGAGAGGGCGGTGATGCCCTGTGGCTCGCAGGGCAGGGCTGGACGGTCACCGCGTTGGATGTGTCCGCCGTCGCGCTTGAACGGGCAGCCGCACACGCAACGGAGACCGATCATGCGGACCGGATCACCTGGCAGCAGCAGGACCTTACTGAGTGGGAACCGGAGCCGGTCTTCGATCTGGTCTCGGCGCAGTTCCTGCACTCGCCCCTGCTGCCATGGCGCGAGTCCGTGGCAATGGCAGCGGCCGCTGTGGCACCGGGCGGCACTTTGCTGGTGGTGGGGCATCACCCACACGGGCTGCCGTCGTGGAGCCACCACCACGACTCCGGCATGTTCTTCACGCCCGAGCAGTTGGCCGGCGAGCTGCGCCTGGATCGCGAGCCGTGGTTCGTCAATATCCTCACTGACCGCGAACGTACGATTACCGGTCCCAACGGCGAGTCCGGCACCACCTTGGACACCGTCCTGAGGGCAACCAAGCACGCCTAGATACCATCGGGCAGCAGCTCCCCGTAGGGCGGAACCACTGTTCCGGTGGCGGTCGAGTCCGGGTTCAGCATCCACCCGACGCGCTTTGCCGTGTTCAACATGACCACGCTCTCCACCAGGACTATGCCCGGAATGCGCTGCTGGATGGTGAGCTCCATTTCCATGACATCGGCCAGCGAGCGCAGCCACATGATCATGGTGAAGTTGGTGCGGCCCGTGGTGGACGCGGAGAAGCGTATGTTCCGGATAGCTCTCAGTTCCGTGGCGGCGGCTTCGTGTTCGCCCGCAGGAACGTTCGCGAACCATTGGACTGTGATGGGGAAGCCGGAAAACTGCTGGGCAATTTCGCAGCGGAAGGACAGCATCCGGCTGTTGAGGACCCGCCCCAGTTGGCGCTGAACCGTGGCGGGGTTGCGTCCCAGCGCGCGGGCGATCTCCGCCGCCGTTGCGCGGCCGTCACGCGCCAGGAACGGGATCAGCGCCAGGTGGCTTTCCGGGAGCGGGACCACGATGGTGTCGGGCGCTGAAGGGTTGGCCGACTCGGGTCCGGCGAGCGCCCGCAGTGCCTGTTGTTCCGTCTTGGTCAGGAGGTTGAGCCGCCAGGCGTAGCCGCTGGTGTGGATCCGCGTGCAGAGTGCCGTGTGGTACTTGATGAGGCCCCGGATTTCCTTGAGCCTCGGCAACAAATGCGTGCTGAACTGTTCAAGGTCCTGGGTGATGACCGTCAGGGTGAGGTCGCGGTTGCTGGCGGCTTCCTCCACGGTGATGACCTCGGGAAGTTGGGCAACCGCGGCCGTGACGTCCGGCCTGAGGTGCATTTCGCAGTCGATATCCACCATGGCCAGGCACATGTCCTTCGGATCCCCCATGAGGTGGGCCGTTGTCCACGCCGCTCCGGCCGCCCGCAAGCGCTCCCATCGGGACGCCAGGGTGGTGGCGTGGACGCCGAGGACTTCGCCGGCGTCGGACCAGCTGATCCGGGGTGATATCTGCAAGGCGTTGATCAGCCGCAGATCTTCTTCACTGAGCTCCATGAGCCGATTCTCTCAGAGTGCTGCATGATTCCTGTCATATCCATAGGTCATGCGCATATTTCCAGATGTTTTGAGCAGTGTGAAACAGGTCACCCCAGAATGGCCTAAGGAACATATTCACCGGATAGACCAGGAGCACAGATGACCATCGCTGCCGACGCCAAGGAACTACGGGACGACATCGTCCGCCTCCGCCACGACCTCCACCGCGAACCGGAAATCGGCCTGCAGCTCCCCCGGACCCAGGAGAAGGTACTCAAGGCGCTGGACGGACTGCCGTACGAGATCACCCTGGGCCAGGAAACGACGTCGGTCACCGCGGTTCTGCGGGGCGGCGCGGCTCACGCTTCAGCTGAGACGCCCGTGGTGCTGCTGCGTGCCGACATGGACGGACTTCCGGTACAGGAAACCACCGGCGTGGACTACACCTCCCGTGTGGATGGCGCCATGCACGCTTGCGGGCATGACCTCCACACCTCCATGCTCGCTGGCGCTGCCACCCTCCTGGCTGAACGCCGCGATCAGTTGGCCGGCGATGTGATCCTCATGTTCCAGCCCGGCGAAGAGGGCTTCGACGGCGCGAGCTACATGATCAAGGAAGGTGTCCTTGACGCTGCCGGTCGCCGCGCGGACACCGCCTACGGAATGCACGTGTTCTCCTCGCTGGAACCGCACGGCCAGTTCGTCACCAAGCCGGGTGTGATGCTCAGTTCTTCGGACGGACTCGTGGTGACAGTGCTGGGCGCCGGAGGCCACGGCTCTGCCCCCTACTCGGCAAAGGACCCCGTCACGGCAGCCGCCGAGATGGTCACCGCCCTGCAGGTCATGGTCACGCGCCAGTTCAACATGTTCGATCCCGTCGTCCTGACCGTCGGCGTTCTGCACGCAGGAACAAAGCGCAACGTGATTCCTGAGACCGCCCGCATCGAAGCCACCATCAGGACCTTCTCCGAAGAGTCCCGCCGGAAGATGATGGAAGCAGTACCCCGGCTGCTGCACGGCATTGCCGCAGCCCACGGTTTGGAGGCGGACGTGCACTACCAGGAGGAATACCCCCTCACCATCAACGACGAGGACGAGACCACCACCGCCGAGAAGGTGATCGCCGGAATGTTCGGCGAGTCCAGGCACACTCGGATGGCCACTCCGCTCAGCGGTTCCGAGGACTTCTCCCGCGTCCTGGCCGAAGTTCCCGGCACGTTTGTGGGCCTCAGCGCCGTTGCCCCCGGCGCCGACCACACGACGTCGCCGTTCAACCACTCGCCCTACGCACTGTTCGACGACGGCGTCCTCACCGACGGCGCCGCACTGTATGCAGAGCTCGCCGTATCCCGTATCGCCGCCCTCGCCGGCAACTAACTCCCCTCCCCACTTTGGAGAACCACATGACCACCACCGTAGGAACGTCCCCCGACGTCAAGGTCCACAAGTCGCACATGCGCACGCTGGTCGGCACCGGCATCGGCAACGCCGTTGAATGGTACGACTGGGCAATCTACGCCACGTTCTCGCCATTCATCGCGAGTGCCCTGTTCAGCCAGGCAGACCCAACGTCAGCTGTGCTGTCCACCTTGGCGATCTTCGCCGTCGGGTTCGTTGCCCGTCCGTTCGGCGGGTTCGTGTTCGGCTGGATCGGCGACCGGATCGGGCGCAAGACGTCCATGACCGTCGCCGTTGCACTGGGCGCGGTGGGCAGCCTCCTCATCGGTATCGCACCGACCTTCGCTGCAGTTGGTGCCTTCGCCTCGGTAATGCTGCTGGTGGCCCGGCTCATCCAGGGCCTCGCCCACGGTGGTGAGTTGCCGTCGTCGCAAACGTACTTGTCCGAGATGGCACCCAAGGAACACCGCGGCTTCTGGGCGACCCTCATCTACACCTCCGGCACGGCAGGCATCCTGGCCGGCACCCTGCTGGGCGCGATCCTGACCAACGTCCTGAGCAAGGACGAAATGAACGCCTGGGGCTGGCGTATCCCGTTCCTGATCGGCGGCGCACTGGGCATCTACGCGTTGTTCATGCGGGCCAAGATGAAGGAAACCGAGGCTTTCGAGGCCGAGGCTCCGAACGAGAAGCGCCTGCCGATCCTGCCGCAGATCATCAAGTACCGCAAGCAGGCTTTCCAGGTCATCGGCCTCACTGTGGGCCTGACCGTTGTCTACTACATCTGGGGCGTGGTGGCGCCGAGCTACGCAGCAACATCCTTGAAGATGGACCGCGGTGAAGCCCTGTGGGCCGGTGTGATCGCCAACGTGGTATTCATCGCTGCCCTTCCCTTCTGGGGCAAGCTGTCGGACCGCATCGGCCGCAAGCCCGTGATCATCGTCTCTGCCGCCGGCGCCGCCCTGCTGCACTTCCCCATGACGTGGCTGCTCAAGGACTCGCCGTGGCAGCTCGCAGTGTCCATGTCCGTGATGCTGTTCTTCATCGCCGGCAGCGCTGCAATCGTCCCGGCGGTCTACGCAGAACTGTTCCCGACGCACATCCGCACCATCGGCGTCGGCGTTCCGTACTCCATCTGCGTCGCTGTCTTCGGTGGCACGGCTCCGTACCTGCAGACGTGGCTCGGCACCATCGGGCAGGGCTACCTGTTCAACGTCTATGCGGTGATCCTGCTGCTGGTGGGCATCGCGTTCGCCTTCTCCATCCCGGAGACGAAGGGCAAGGACCTGACCGTCTAGCTACTCCGGCTTTCGTTGCGAGGCCCGCTCTGCGCTCTTCCCTGGGTTTTTGGGATGCAGAGTGGGCCTCACAACGTTAAACGAAGCGGTCGCGGCCTGCCCGGTATCCGAAGAACGCGGCCAAGGATCCCACCACCAGGAACAGGATCCCGGCTGCCGCGAATCCGCCCGTTGCCTGGTGCAGTTGGCCTACCATCAACGTGCCCAGTGAACCCACCCCGTAGCCAACTCCCTGCATCATCCCGGACAGGTGCGCGGCAGTGTGGGCGTCGCGGGTGCGGACCATGATCATGGTCAAGGCCACGGCAGTCAGCGATCCTTGTCCCAGCCCGTTCAACCCGGTCCATACCCAGATGAGCTCGGTGGGGCCAAAGATCGTGAGCGCGAAACCACCGCCGGTCATGAGGGCCACCACCATGTTGATGATGCGCTGGTCCTTGAAACGCGTGGCCAGCGCCGGGGCAAACAGTGAGCCGAGCATCTGCAGCACAATCGACACCGAGACGATCAGCCCGGCCGTGCTCCCGTCGATCCCCCGGTCGCGCAGGATGGGCGCCATCCAGGCGAACACGCTGAACGACATCATGGCCTGCAGCACCATAAACAGGGTCACCTGCCAGGCCACGGCTGACCGCCACACGTTCACGCCGCCGTGGACTGCCTGGTGCCTGACCGACGGCTGGCGGATTGCCAACGGCAGGAAAAGCAGAAGTACGACGGCGGCCGGCACCGCCCAGAACCACAGCGCCGAGGTCCAGTGGCCGGTTGCCGTAAACACCGGATACGTGAACCCCGCGCCAAGGGCAGCCGAAGCGCAGATCGCAGTGGTGTACAGGCCGCCCATCAAGCCAAGCCGGTGCGGGAAGTCCCTTTTGACGACACCCGGAAGGAGGACGTTGCAAAGCGCTATTGCGGCACCGCAGGCAGCTGTTCCGGCCAGAAGTGCGGGCAAGTGACCCATGCCCGGGAACTCCACGGGCCGCAGCAGCAAGCCCATCGTGAGGACTGCCATGGCCCCCAAAAGCACGCGTTCAGCACCGAACCTCCGGGCGAGGATGGGGGCAAGCGGCGCGAAGACGCCCAGCAAGGTGACCGGCACCGTGGTGAGGACCACCAGCGACCAGCCCGGCAGGCCGGCGTCGGACGTTATTTCCGGAAGGACGGCGGAGAAGCTCGAGAAGACCGTGCGGAGATTCAGGCCGATCAGGACCAGACAGATGCCGAGGTACACGAGCCCGCGCTTGCCCCGTAGTTGCGTGGGGTCCGCGGCTGGCTCGTCGTCGATCTCGGCGTCCACCGCAATGTCAGGGAGCACGGATTTCTCCGGGTAGCCGGGGGTCTTGGAGGAGGTCACACGTCCTATTCTGTCAGCCACGGGTCTGGGATGCCTGATGGGGTCATCTCTGCGAGCATGCACTGCGTTCCCAGCCCGTGGTGGACAGCAATACGGGGGCATCCTCGTGGGCAGTAGACCATGCCGCGATGGCCCAGATACCTGGGCCATTCGGGGAGGGGAATCTATAGTTGTTTCACAAAGGGGGCGCCATGGAGTTGCTAGGGGTGGCAATTGCGGCAGGATTGCTGATCGTTGCGTCGATCGCGGTTTATCTGCGGAGGAGGACGAAGCAGCGGCGGCCGGTCGATTCGGATCCGGAGTCGGAACGTGCACTCCGGGATTTCCGCCGTGGAAAGACCCTTGGTCAGTCCCAGTACGGCGGGCTGGATAACACGGGCCACTGGAGGTAGCCGGGTATAGACCGGAAACGGAGCGAAAGCGCGAAGGCGTTGGTGTCATCACTGGACGCCATCAGCGAGATGGAGCCCAGCGTGCATTGCGGCGTACCGGGCACTCAGCGGCGGGCTCTGCAGAGCCGCCAGCCGGAACCAAAGTATTCTGGAAGCGATGAGTGAAACCCCAGATTCCCCGCGACCAGTCACGCCCGGCAGCCAGGCCTCCTTCGGCACCTACGGTGGCCGCCCGGTGAGCTTCGTGCGCCGAGGCACCCGTTTGCAGGGCCGCAGGCAGGCAGCGTGGGAAGAGCACGCCGAGCGCTGGGCCATCCAAGTTCCCCGGCACGTCGCCAACACCTCCGTACACCCGGACTACACCTTCGACGCCGAGGCCGTCTTCGGGCGCAAGGCACCCCTCATTGTGGAGATCGGTTCGGGTTTAGGTGACGCCGTGGTTCACGCTGCCGAGCAGAACCCGGACAAGGACTTCCTCGCGGTCGAGGTCTACACGCCCGGTTTGGCCAACACCATCATCAAGATCAACAGCCGCGGGCTGACCAATGTGCGTGTGGTGGAAGCCAACGCTCCCGAGGTTCTGGAGTCGATGCTCCCCGAAGGTTCGGTCAGCGAACTCTGGGTGTTCTTCCCGGATCCTTGGCACAAGGCCCGTCACCACAAGCGCCGGCTCATCCAGCCGGCTTTCGCTTCCGTCGCAGCCAAGGCCCTGGAAAAGGGTGGCTACTGGCGAATTGCCACGGACTGGTCCAATTACGCAGTGCACGTCCGCGAAGTGCTGGCGGATTCCACTGAGTTCGAGAACATGCATGAAGGCGAGCGCAGCGGCGAGGAAAGCCCGCTGACGCAAGTGTGGCAATCCGGCGTCGAATCCGTAGTCGGCGGTGCCCCGGTCAGGGAAGGCCGTGCGCCCGTCAGCACCGAACACACTGGCCCGAACGAAGGTGTGGACCAGGAAGGCGGCTGGGCTCCACGATTCGAAGGCCGCATTCGGACGAGTTTCGAAAACAAAGCCCACGAGGCCGGACGCATGATCTTCGACCTTACCTACCGCAAGATCTAGCCACGGACTTTTGGGGGAACCATGAGCTACCAGCCACCGATCGACTACTACCAGCAGCCCCAACGAACGGGTAATCGCGGCTTGGGTGCCGGCATCACGAGCATCATTGCCGCTGTCCTTTCACCCATCGCGGCTGTCGTCAGCATTCCCCTGGGCATCGCGGCCATCGCTTCGGCTATGAGCCGCTACAACCAGGGCAACGACGCGTGGTGGGTCGGTGCGCTGGTGCTGGCGGGCGTCGCGGTGGTGCTCGCCGTCCTTGCTGTGGTCTGTGGGCTGATCGCCGTATTTCGCGCCGGGCGCATGAACGCGGGGCGCATCACGGGCATCATCGGACTGGCGATTATGGCGGTCAACATCTTTGGCATCGTGTTCATGGTGTTCCTGGTGCTTGGCTCGGGCCAGGGGTTCTGATGCCGCAAGTCCGCGCGGAGCGTTTCATTCGGCTTGACCCTGAAACCGCCTTTGCCCTCTCCCAGACCACAGGCGAATTCCGGCTCACATGGGACCCATTCATCTCCGCGCAGGGTTTCCTGGACGGAGCCACGTCAGCTGGCAAAGGCGTGCGGACCCGGACTGTTTCACGCATGGGCTTGAAGATGGTCAGCGAGTACGTCTCCTACACACCGCCCAGGAACGTCGGCATGACTATGGTCTCCGGGCCGTGGTTCTTCGAGAACTTCGGCGGTGGCTGGCGGTTCACACCAGACGACGGCGGCACACGGGCAGTCTGGAAGTACACCTTTTCCTGCCGCCCGGCTTTCCTGAAGCCCGTGGCTGAGAGGATTGGGAGCTGGCTGCTGGGCCGGGAGATCGAGCGGCGTATTGAAGCGTTCGCCCGGGCCTGCGAGAACCCGGCGCTGGTGGCAGAACTCCGCTCGCAAGGCGAAGGCGTGCCCGGCAACGGAGTCACAGAGCACTAAGCCCTCTACGGCACCGAAATCGAGGCCACCGTCTTCTCTGCCTCGTCGCGAAGCTCAACGCCGGCAATCCCAGCCAATTGCACCGGAGTGGCGCCGGTGATCTTGATCCGGCCACTCGCGGTGGCCGTCCAGCCACAAGTGCGTTCCTCGGCGCCATCCCTGCCCTTCACCCAAAGGTAAAGTGTCCCTTCCAGCGGCATGGACCGGCCCTCGACCTCGAGCTCGGTGCCCCAATTCTTCTTCACCATGCCCACGGTCAGTTGCAATCCACTGTCCGACTGCACCGAGTAGCTCGCATCCGGTTTCGGTGGCTGGTTCAACAGCGGCCCGGCGAGGAAACCAACAGCCAGGCAGGCAGCGGCCACTGCACCCACCAAAGCCGCCCACCGGCGTCGTGATTTCCGCCTGCGGACGGACAAGTCCACCAGGACGTTCTCGGGAAGCACCTCGGGTTTCGGCTCCAGAGGCGAGAGCCCGTTCGGACCCCCAGCGACAGTGAGGGCAACCGCGTCAGCGGCAGGAACGGCGTCGAGCAATGCAGGCAGGCTTTCGAGTTCCTCGAGTTCGCGTCGGCACTCTGCGCAGGTGGCGAGGTGGTCCTCAAACGTGCGGGCTTCCTCGGGCTCGAGCCCACCCAGCAGGTAGGCGCCCAGTAATTGGTGGACGGAGTTGCCGTTCATCGTTCCACCCCCATTTCATCAAGGATTGTTCGGAGGGCTTTCACAGCATAGAAAGCCCGGGATTTCACGGTTCCCGCCGGGATGTTCAGCTGCAGCGCTGCCTCGCTGACGGTGAATCGTTGGTAGTGAAGGGCCACCAGGACCTCACGGTGCTCGTGACTGAGCCGGAGCAACGCCTCTTCCATGAGCACCCGGTTCAGGAGTTCGTCGACGCGTTCCCTCGCCGCATGATCCGGAAGGTCCTGCTCACCGGCTTCGACAGGGCGACGCTGCGCTTTCCGATAGTTGTCGATGATGACGTTCCGCGCCGTCCGGAAGAGGTAGCTTCGCAAGCTTCCCGTGATTTGCGGGGCGTGCTGCCACACCTTGAGGATGGTTTCCTGCACGACGTCGTCGGCCTGGTGGGCATCGGATGTGCAGCTGAGAACGAAGCGTTTCAGTGCAGTGCCGTGGTCACGATAGATCGCTGCCACGACGTCCTCGTCCAACGGCATAGACACCTCCCTCGCACTCTTTCCGCTGTCCCTTCGCCTATACGACGACGCGCATCCGGAAAAGGTTCAGGTCCATGAACCATTCTTCCCCCCTCGGCGTCGTAGGGGTTAGCGCCGGCCCATCCCGGCCGGCTCGTCAAAGGAGCTGGACATGAAGAAACCACTTAGCTTTGGATTCGCAGCATTGGTCCTGACTGCCGCATTGGCGGGGTGCGGCGGAAGCCCGGGAACCACCACGTCCACTCCTCCCGCAGCTACCTCCTCCGCGGCACCTCCCTCCAGCGCACCGGCCACCGCGGCCGCCGGAGCCGAAATGACGGTTGCATCCTCCAGCGCAGGTCAGATTGTGGTGGACAGCAAAGGCATGAGCCTCTACTTCTTCACCAAGGACGTCAAGGACTCGGGAACCAGCGCGTGCACGGAAGCCTGCCTGGCGGCTTGGCCTATTTTCACCACGACGTCGGACGCCCCCACTGTTGATGGCGTCACCGGCACAGTGGGAACCATCTCTTCGCCGGACGGCAAGGAGCACGTGACGCTCAACGGCATGCCCCTGTACTACTACGCCAAGGACAAGGCGCCCGGCGACGTCACGGGCCAGGGCGTGGGCGGCGTCTGGTACTTGGTGAGCCCGGCTGGGGAGATGATCAAATAGCCCTTTGCCGTTGCGGTCTGCCCCAACGGTCGCCGTCTTCAGGCGAAGTCGCGCGAACGACGAACCATCTCAGCTAGACTGCAAAGCCACTCAGTGGGGAGAGAAATGGCAGAACAGAAAGCAAACGTCCGACGCCCGACCCTGGCGGCCCTCATCACGCAGGAGGTCGCCTGGCTCCTCGGGTTCCTGGCCATGATGCTCAATGCAGCCGACCATGGTCCCAACTGGATTTGGATCGGCCTGCTTACCTTGTGGCAGGCCATGATCGTCTGGCAGTTGGTCAAACTCCGGCGCGGTCAGCGCCGATCCACGTAGCCTGAAATCGCCGGAAACGCGTCGAGACCGCCGGAACGCTACGGCGATTCCGCAGCGTTCCGGCGATCAGCCGCGGCGAAAGGTTTAAGCGTCCGCGAATTCCTCGGACTCTTCGAACTCCACGGCTGCGATGATTTCCTTCGTTTCCGGGTGGATCATGAAGGCCTCGTCGTCGTCCTCCACCATGATGTAGTCGCCGTGGTCCGTGGCGAAGTGCCAGGCCAGGGTCTTCACGCCGTCGTGCTCGTAGTTGGGATCGCCCATGGTGATCTTTTCCAAGGCATATCCGGCCACGTCGCACAGTTCGCGGATGATGACCTCAAACTCGGGGGCGTTGGCGAGGGCTTCTTCCTCGGCCTCGACCTGGCGCTCGGCGAGGTCCGGAATCAACGCGACGCGCTCGGCGATGTGCAATTCGATTTCTTCGTCTGTCAGGACCAGCAGGCCCGACTGGTCGCGGAGGTACGCAGCGTTGAGGTCGATGATGTCCTCTTCCTCGAGCAGGGCTTCGAACTCGCCGTCGAGCTCGTCCAGCACAACCACCGAAGAAGGCGGAGTTTCGGACTCGTCCAGTTCGCCGTCGAGGTATGCCTCTGCTTCGTCCTCTGTCAGCGCATCGAACGTGGCCGCGGTGCGGTTGAAAAGGTCAAGGTGCCGGGTGGCCCCCATCCCTTCGAGACCGGCGCGGACATAGGCGTCCACTTCTTCACGCTCCGGCGCGGTGAAGACGTATTGGGCAAATCCGCCGGACAGCGCCTGCGTCAGGTAGAAATCCACAAAGAAACTGTTGAGCGCAGCGGGTGCGATTTCGTCGCTGTTGAGGAGCTCCTGATACATCTGGTTCACGACGTTGACGTTGGAATCCACAACATCCGCATTGCCGGCTTCGAAGCTGGTCTTGTTCAGGACGACGGGGTACTCGTTGGTAGTCATGGGGAATCCTCACTGCTGAAAGCTGATGGTGCTCCGGACACTTTCAACGTACGCGTGGGAGCGGCGCGGCAATCGAGGATGAGGTTAACGGAGGGCGAAGTTTGGGAGCCGTTTTCTGCTGACTAAGATTGAACAGATAACCTCCTGCCGAAAGTAGCCCTACGCATGCCGTCCCACACAGACGAAAACTGGGAACTGGCCATTCAGACTCCTGCCATAACGGACCGCTCGCTCGCGGCCGGACTGGCCTATGCCATGGGCAGCCGCGTGAACGGGATTTCTTTCGACGCCGCCACGGGCCTCCTGATGGGCAAAGTCCGCGGCACCGGCCCACAGCCGTATTCGACGTCGGCGAAACTGGTCCGTAAGCCCAGCGGCTGGAGCTGCACCGTGGGTATCTGCAGTTGCCCGGTCCGCAAGGATTGCAAGCACGTCGCCGCACTGCTCTTCACGGCCGAAGACCACCCCACCATTCGTGCCCAGCTCCTGTCACAGGCTCCCGGGATCCAGACGTCGCGGGTGGGTTCGGGCCAGCAGGGAGGCTCGGCACGTCCCGCTTGGGAACAAGCCCTCAACAGGCTGATCGCGAAACCCGGCACGGCCCCCAGCGCTGCAGGTATCCAGCTTGCGCTGCAGTTCGAAGTGGAAGAGCCCGCCGCCCACTTCTCCTACACAGGCCGCCGTGACCCCATGCGCAGCGTCCGCCAGCTCAAAGCCCGTCCCGTCATGATGGGTGCCAAGGGCAAATGGATCCGGGGCGACGTCTCCTGGAACAACCTCAGCTACGTCAGCTTCCGGCGCGAATTCAATGAAGTCCACGTCGAATGGCTTCAGACTTTCCTCGCCGCACACGGTTCCAGCAACGGCCGGCAACAACCGTCCGGGGCCATGTGGCTGAGCCTGAACGACTTCGCGGCCAAGAATCTTTGGACCCTCCTTTCCGATGCCACCAAGGCGGGCATTCCGCTCATTCACTCGGCTGGTAGCGAACCCGTCCGCGTTGAGTCGCAGGCCGCCGTCGTCGGACTGAGTCTGGCGCGCCTGGACGCGAACGGGACGGAAAGCACAACCCCCGACGGCGGCCTGCAGCTCGCGCCGTCAGTCACCGTAGCCGGGGAGCCGGTTGATGCCGCGACCGTGGGCTTCCTTGGCAAGCCGGCCAACGGAATCTTCTTCACGCATTCCGGGGAAACGTTGCCGGGAGTACCGCAGCAGAAGAACCTCATCACGCTGGCCCCGATCGAGGGCGGCATCACTGACGAACTGCTCGAGTTCGTCATGGACGGCCAGACACTTCAGATTCCGGCCGAGGACGAAAGCCGGTTCCTGACCTCGTTCTACCCCAAACTGCGGCAGTCCACACCGGTCCAGGCCGCTGATGAATCCGTTGAGCTGCCCACCTTGGCGGTCCCCACGCTGTCCCTGCTGGCCAATTACGGCAACGACCACAAGGTCCGGCTGCACTGGGAGTGGCACTACAAGTCCGGCACGCTGGTCACGGCACAGCCCCTATGGCGGCACCCCGATGACCGCGGCTACCGCGACGATCCTGAGGAAGCCCGCATCCTGGAATCGCTGGGCCGGCCGTGGGACGTTGTTTCAGCGCTGGCCGAGTCTGCCACGGGCGGTTGGGGTACACCGCGCCTCGCTGCATCGGTGGAACTTGGTGGTCTGGACACCCTGGCGTTCACCGAAGAGGTGCTGCCCGCACTCAGGGAACTGCCCGACGTCGTGGTCGAAACCTCCGGTGACATCGCTGATTACCGTGAGGCCGCCGAGGCACCCGTGGTGTCCATTTCCACCAAGGAAACGGCCAGCGGCGACTGGTTCGACCTCGGCATCGTGATCACCCTCGAAGGCGAACCCGTCTCCTTCGCCGCAGTGTTCTCAGCCCTTGCAGCCGGGATGAGCCGCATGCTGCTGCCCAGCGGCGCGTACTTCTCGCTGGACCTGCCCGAGCTGCACCAGCTGCGCGCACTGATCGACGAAGCCCGCTCCCTGCAGGACAACCCGGACAACAAGGACGGCACCCTGCAGATCAGCCGCTTCCAGGCCGGGCTCTGGGACGAGCTCGCCCAGCTGGGGATCGTGGACGAACAAGCGGCCGCGTGGCGTGAGGCTGTGGGCGGATTGCTCGACGACGGCGTGACCGGCCTGCCGCTGCCGGCCGGCCTTAACGCTGAGCTGCGTCCGTACCAGTTGGAGGGTTTCAACTGGCTGAGCTTCCTGTACAAGCACAGCCTCGGCGGTGTGCTTGCTGACGACATGGGCCTGGGTAAGACTGTGCAGGCCATTGCGCTGATTTGCGCGGCGAAGGACCTGGCAGCGGAGACTGCCGCTGCCGCCCAGGGTGACTCTGTTGAGGTAACTCCGCGCGCTCCCTTCCTGGTGGTTGCCCCGACGAGTGTCGTGAGCAACTGGGCGTTGGAAGCGCAGCGGTTCGCTCCCGGGCTCGTGGTGCGGACCGTCGGTGAAACTTTCGCCAAGAGTGGCCAGTCCCCTGTCGAAGCTCTGGCGGGCGCCGACGTCGTTATTACGTCTTATGCCCTGTTCCGCATTGATTACGATGCCTACGCGTCGTTCCACTGGGCAGGACTGATGCTGGACGAGGCGCAGTTCGTCAAGAACCACCAGTCCAAGGCCTACCAGTGCGCGCGCAAACTGCCAGCCCGTTTCAAGCTGGCCATCACGGGCACGCCGCTGGAGAACAACCTCATGGAGTTCTGGGCGCTGACGTCCATCGTGGCGCCGGGACTGTTCCCGAGCCCCAAGCGGTTCGCCGAGAACTACCAAAAGCCGGTCGAGAAAAACGGTGACTCGGCGCAGCTGGGCAAGCTCCGCCGTCGTGTCCGTCCACTCATGATGCGCCGCACCAAAGAGCAGGTCATCAAGGACCTGCCGCCCAAGCAGGAACAGATCCTTGAGGTGGTGCTGAACCCGCGGCACCAGAAGGTCTACCAGACGCACCTGCAACGCGAGCGGCAGAAGATCCTGGGGCTGATCGATGACGTGAACAAGAACCGCTTCACGATTTTCCAGTCGTTGACGTTGCTGCGGCAGCTGAGTCTGGACGCGTCACTAGTGGATTCTTCGTTGTCCGGCGTGCGGTCCTCGAAGCTCGATGTGTTGTTCGAGCAACTGGAGGACGTCATTTCCGAGGGCCACCGGACGCTGATCTTCAGCCAATTCACGGGGTTCCTTGGGAAGGTCCGCGAGCGCCTGGACGAAGAGGGCGTGGAGTACTGCTACCTCGATGGCAGCACCCGGAACCGTGGTGATGTGGTGAGCGAGTTCAAGAACGGTGCCGCTCCGGTGTTCCTGATCTCGCTGAAGGCCGGTGGCTTCGGGCTCAACCTGACCGAGGCCGACTACGTGTTCCTGCTGGATCCTTGGTGGAACCCGGCGTCGGAGGCACAGGCTGTGGACCGCACGCACCGCATCGGGCAGGCCCGGAACGTCATGGTCTACCGGCTGGTTGCCAAGGACACCATCGAGGAGAAGGTCATGGCGTTGAAGGCCAAGAAGTCGCAGCTGTTTGCAGATGTGATGGAGGGCGACGCGCTTGCCGGTGGCTCGTTGACGGCGGATGACCTGGCGGCGCTGTTCGCGGAGTGACCTCCCCGAACAGCGCGCGCTGGTTCAGTCGACCCGTGTGGAAGCTGACTGAATGATCTTGGCGAGGTCGCGGGGGCGGCTCCACATGGGCCAGTGCCCCGTGGGGAGGTCAATGACGTCGAGATTTTCGATGTTCGCGACTTCAGCAAACATGGGATGGCCCGTTCTGGCTAGTTCCAGCACCTGCGCGCCAGGGATCGAGCAGCACACCAGGGTGGTCCGGATCTGGCGACGGGCATCGTTCATGAGTTCGACGGGCTGACGCAGCACGGGGCCAGGCTCCGGGACGGCCCGGGCACGAAAACGCTCGAGGACTTCCATGCTCAGGCCTTCGAGACTTGCCTGCTGTGCGAGGACTTCGAAGGACGGCAGCGGGAGCTCCATCACCCCTTCCGGGAGATCCGGGGCGAACACGCTCCCTGTTGCCAGAGGACCTGAGTCGACCCACACCACCCGATGAACAAGCTCAGGGTGTCGGTCAAGGACAAGGCTGACAGGGCCGTTCGCCCCACTGTGAGCCACGATAGTAGCGGGCCGATCTTCGGAAACCCCGTAGTGCGCAAGAATTTCCAGGACGGCCGCAGCTTGATCGTCGAGGGTCTTCGTATCCCGCTCAGGATCGTCCCCATCGAGACCGGGGAGCGTCACCGCAACTGCGCGGGAGTGGTCCGTTTCCAAATGTTCAAGGACTTCATCCCACGCCCAAGCGCCCAGCCAGTGGCCGGCGATAAGGATGATGCCCGGACTGCTTGTAGTAGTTGTCATGTCACTACCCTCGCAGGCGCTACGGACAAAGGTATGTCACTATTTATGTCATGAATTTGATGCGGGCTGACAGGTGAAGCGTGCAGAACGCCTCCATGCTCTCTCCGAGTTGCTGCGTCGCAGCGGAGCGCGGGGGGTCTCCGCCGAGCGGCTGGCCGGAGAGTTCGAGGTATCCGTGCGCACAGTCAAGAGGGACCTGGATGCGTTGGAGAGCAGCGGTGCGCCCGTATGGTCGCGCCCAGGACCTGGTGGTGGGTACGGGTTGGCCGCTGGCGCTTCCCTGCCGCCTGTCAGCCTGTCCCCAGCGCAGGCCGTTGCGCTCATGGCAGCCGTGTCCGCTGCACCCGACGCCCCTTATGCCGATCTGGCAGCAGCCGGGATCCGGAAGATCGTAGATGTCCTCGATCCCAAGACCCGGGCAAGAGCCGACGAACTGGCGGGCCGGGTCTGGGTGAATGCGGCTGCCGCTTCTTCGCGCACCATCAGGTCGGCTCTGGAGGAGGCGATGTCCGAGCAACGAGTCATCCGCATGCGCTACACCTCGGGAGATGGGAGCACCACCACCCGCGACGTCGAACCCGTGCTGTTCGCCTCAACGAACGGCCAGTGGTACTTGGTTGGATGGTGTCGACTTCGCGACGCCATGCGGTGGTTCACCGTAGCCCGCATCGAGCGAGCCAGCGTCACCAAGACGGCTTGCAGCGGCCACACCATCCACGAGGTCGGGGAACCTCCCGCGAACGCCAGACCTGTGCGCGGTCGGGGCGTGTGAGTCGCTCCATCAATCCCTCAGGTCAGTTCAGTCAGTCGTCCAGCCGTACTCCCCGTAGCAGGAGCATCGTTCCGCCCACTGCGACGGCCGATGCCAGGAACACGCCTGCGGCGCCGAGCCCTACCGCCACCACGCCGATGACGCTGGGCAGCACCACTTGGCCCACCCTGTTCCCGGCAAGCCGCAAGGCAAGCGCCCGCCCGCGCTGGCCTTCCGGCGCTTGGGCTGAGAGCCAGGACATCGTCAGGGGCTGGCCGATTCCCAGCCCCAATCCGAGGAACGCCATCACGACGAAGAGCAACCACTCGGGCATCGGTATGGCGGCCACCCCCAGGGCTGCTGTGGAGATGGCCAGGCTCAGGATCAGCAACTTCATGCGCCCCAGCTTGCGGGACATGCTGCCGAGCCCCAGCCGGGACACCATGGAGAACACCGCCCTGACAGTGAGCAGGAGGCCCACAGTTGCAGCCGTGAGGCCTCGTTCGGCGCCAAGTGCAGGCAGGTAGACAACTGTCAGGTCCACGACAGCCAGAACGGTGGCGCTCGTTGCCAGGGCACGGACAACGCCCGGAGTTCTGAGGAGCGATACGGCGCTGCCCTTTGGGCCGCCCTTGGGTGTGCGCCTACCTCGGCTGACCTTTGAAGAGATCACGAACGTGGTCAGGAACATCACCAGGCTCATCGCCGCCGCGAGCAGGAAGATCGCCTGCGTATTCGGCCGAACGGAAGCACCGCCCACCACGGAAATGGCCAACGGACCGAGAGCCTGGCCCAGGGATGCGGCAAAGGTCAGGTACCCGAAAGCAGAATCCAGACGAGACGACGCCGCGTTGTTCGCGACCACCGCTTGCTGCCCCACCACACAGGCCAACTGACCTGCGCCAAGGAGCGCTGTGCCGGCCACGAGCGCCGGAACCGAGGTCCCCCAGAACAACAGAAACGCAGAACAACCCAGTACGACGGCGGCCCCGATCGCCATGAGCCGGCGCTCACCAAGGCGGTCCACCAGTCCGCCGATGGGCAGGGCGAGCAGCAGGGGAAACACAGCGTAGCTGGCGGCGAGCAGGCCCAGTGCGAAGCCGGGAACATCAAGTTCCAGTGCGCGGTAGGTGGTGGCCGGCCGGACCAGGAACGTGACGGCCTGGATGAGCGTCGAGTGGATCAGGAGGGCCGTGGAGGAACGCCTTCCGAGTTCGCCGATCATTCGACCAGGAGGCCGGAGCTGGAGATGACCCGCAAGGTCTCATCCCGTGCGCCGATGACATGGTGGAAGGCGACTTTGGCTGCCTTCTCCGCATCCTTTGAAGCGATCGCCTCGACCAAAAGCCGGTGATTGGAGAGTGCTTCGTCGCGGCGTTCGGGAGCGTTGTTGGTGAAGTATCGGTAGCGCTCAACTTGGCTGGCGATCTGCTCATGGAAGCGCTGGGCCCAGGAGTTCCCGGCGATCCTGGCGATCGCAGCATGCAGGGCAACCCCGTACTTCATGGCTTCGTCGGCAAACTCCACCATCGCAGCGTTGCGGGCCAGAATCCCGCGGAGTTCTTCAAGGTCCGCTGCGGTGGCATTGGCGCAGGCCTCCCGTGCCATCAGGGATTCCAACGCAGCGCGAACGTCGTACAGCTCGGAAATCACCTTCTCATCCAGCGCGGGAACCAGGACTCCTCCGGTGGATTGCTGTTCCAGCAGGCTCTCGGAGATCAGGCGACGGATGGCTTCGCGAAGCGGCGTGCGGCTGACTTGCAAGGCAGTGGCCATGGCGGGCTCATAGATGCGCTCACCCGGTTTCAGCTCGAGGCTGAGGATCCGGCGCTTCAACTCGCCATAGACAAGGTGCGCCCCCGTGTTTCGTGGTTGTGGATCTGCCATGTGGTGCCGCCCTGCCGAGGAAAGAAGGTGTACTTGTATACATCTATACACTCCCGGATGAGCAGCACACAACAAAAGCAACGCGGGGTCACTTACGGCCGCTTCAAGCGCCAAAAAGGGGCCGTAAGTGACCCCGCGTTGCTTGAATGCAGGTGACCACTTCCGACCAACCCCGTTCGAGCCTGTTCGAGTGCCTTGTGACGCTCCTAGCCGCCTCATAGTGTCGGCTTGCCCGGCCTTCCCGGAAGTCAGGCAAGCACCCAATGACACCCCGACGATGAGGTCCACCCATGGCGTTTTCCGCACGAAGAATCCGAAGGCCAGTGGCAGTCCTGGCAGCAGCTGTGACTGCAGCCGCCGGCCTGGCACTCATGCCCGCAACCACACCCCAGGCACAAGCAGACGATGCAACAGCGGTCACCATCACCCCGAACCCCGCCACCCGAGGCGAAGCCTTCGAAGGGTGGGGAACCAGCCTGGTCTGGTTCGCGAATGCGACGGCGGGCTACTCCCCCGAGCTACGTGAGGAGCTGTACCAGAAAGTTTTCGGGGAGGACGGACTCAACCTCAACATCGCCCGTTACAACGTGGGCGGCGGCAATGCGTCAGACGTAGCCAACTACCTCAACGATGGCAGCGCTGTGGAGGGATGGTGGAAGCCGGTGGCTGAGGCGCAACCCGGCCAGCCGACGTCGAACCTTTACAACCCGGACGGAACCGTGGACAAGACGCAGGCCAACAAGCTCGCGTTCTTGAGCGAGTGGGATCCGGACGATCCCGCGTCCTACAACCCCGACGCCGATAAGAACCAGCGTTGGTGGGTGGAACGCCTCGCCGCAGACCAGCAGATCACGCATTGGGAAGCGTTCAGCAATTCCCCTCCCTGGTTCATGACCAAGAGCGGCTACGTCTCCGGCCAGGTGAACACCGCCAAGGGCGAAAACCTGCTCCCCGAAGCGGAAGCCAAGTTCGCCGCCTACATGAGGAACGCCGTCGAGCTCCTCGAAAAAGGCAGCGGCATCACAGTGGACACCATCGATCCGTTCAACGAGCCGAACTCCGGCTACTGGGGCACGGACATCAACGCAGCCACCGGCAAGCCGCCCACCACGTACACCCAAAAGCAGGAGGGTGCGCTGATCTACCCGGCCGCCCAGGACCGCGTGACCAAGCTGCTGGCCGCCGAACTGGAAAAGGGCAGCACGGACGCCGTCATCTCCGCGATGGACGAGACGGATCCCACCAAGTTCATGACCAACTGGAACGGCTACAGCCAGGAAGCCAAGGACGCTGTTGCGCAGCTCAACGTCCACACCTACGGCACCAACGATCGTCGTCGTGTCCGCGACCTCGCCAGCTCCACGGATAAGCCGCTGTGGATGAGCGAAGTGGGCGGATTCTGGACCGGCAACCCGGTGCTCGGCGACTCCACCAGTGGCTGGGACCGTTCCAACATCACCAACGGCCTGGGCATCGCCGGCCGGATGGTCAACGATCTCCGTGAACTCGACCCCAACGCGTGGGTCTTCTGGCAGCCCGTGGAGGACACGTACAAGCAGGAGAAGGCAGACAAGGGCTGGGGCTCCATCTACATCGACTTCGACTGCAACTACGAAGGCCGCGAAGGATTCTCCAACCGCCGCATCAACGACGGCGCGTCCCAGGAACAAGCCAAGTGCAAGGTCCTGACCAACCAGAAATACAACACCACCAGGAACTTCACCCACTACATCCGGCCCGGCGACTTCCTCATCCAGAACGACAACGCCAAGACCGCCAGCGCCCTCCGCGCCGACGGCAACGGCGCAACGCTGGTCCACTTCAATGACACCCCGACGGCGGAAAAGGTCACCATCGACCTCAGCCGCTTCGGCAGCATCGCACCCGGCGCCAAAGTCACACCCGTGGTCACCACGAAATCGCCGCTGGACGATATCGAGAAGAATGCACTGGTAGCCGGCGCACCTGTCGCCGTTGACACGGTAGCCAAGTCCGCCACGCTCGAGGTTCCCGCCGCGTCTGTGGTGACGTTCGTCGTCGACGGCGTCAGTGGAGTTTCAGAGGATGCCGCACCTGTGCAGGACGGCCACAGCTACCACCTCAGCGGTGAGGCGAGCAGCAAGTACCTGACCGGGCGTGCGAACGGAACTGCCTCGATCGAGGAACTGGGCACCGACGCGGCAGGCGTGGCGCCGCAGATGTGGACGTTCAACGCCGTGAGTGCAGACGAGTTCGCGAACGATCGTCGATGGGTAGTTTCCAGTGCGGACGGACGGGTCCTTACAGGCAATGGAGGCGTGCTGAACGGCGGCCAGTCCGGTGCCGCTTCCCTTGCTTCCCTGACGTTGGATGAAGCTAAGGCGACTCCTTCTGCACAGTGGATCGTCACGACTGAGAACGGCAAGCAGTGGTCCCTGGTCAACGCCGGTGCCGCGATTGCCCTGCAGGTTTCGGGCAACCAGACCGCTGCTGGAACGTCAGTGGCACTTGCTTCATCTACCGGCACCACCGCAACCGCCTCGGCAAGCCCGCATCAAGCGTGGGCCTTCACGGACATCGCTGACTTGAAGCTCCTGGGTGTTTCGCCCGTTGAACTGAGTACGCTCACAGGTGTTGCGCCCACCCTCCCTTCTACAGTGACTCCGCTGTATGAGGCGGGTCCGGGCAAGCCGCTGACCGTTACGTGGTCCGCAGTTGACCCCTCGGCCTGGCAGAAGGATGGGAAGGTGACGCTTCGCGGCTCCGGCGTAGATCCCTACGGCCAGGCTTTTGACGACGCGCTCCTCACTGTGACGGTTGGGCAGTACGTCGCCACAGATCCCGCATCCGTGACCGTGGGTGTTGGTTCCACGCTCGCTTCGGTGCAGGCGGCTGCCCCGGTGACAGTCCCCGGCCAAATCGGCGACGGGCCCGCCCGCAACCCGATTCCTGTTACGTGGGACTGGGCTTCGCTGTCTGAATCTGCACTGCAAACGGTCGGCTCGGTGACCATTCCTGGCAAGGCCGGCTCACTGTCCGCGACCCTCACTGTCGTGGTGGTGGATAGGGTCCCGAGCGGCAACATCTGCAAGGACGATCCCGCCACCGTCGCGACGGCCAGCTACACCGAGGGCTCGTACATCGCGAAGAACACTTGCGATGCCAACGCCTCCACCCGTTGGTCCAACTGGGTGAGTGGCGGCCGTGCGGGTGACAGTCTCAGCTACGCTTTCAGCCGTGACTACACCGTTTCATCCGTGACCGTCACGTCCGCGGAGAAAGCTGCTGCGAGCCTCAAGGTGCAGTACCAGGACGCCTCCGGAGCGTGGAAGGACACTTCGGCCGGGACCATCACTGGACTCTCGACTTCTGCGCCCACGACAGTTCGATTCGACCCCGTGACCACCCGCGGCATCCGCGTCTCGTTCGTGACCACGGCTTCATACACCAAGGTCGCCGAGGTAGCCATCGCGGGTTCACGTTTGGCTGACGGCGGACTCGCCGACCTCGGCAGGCTCCTCGTCAACCAAGCGTCCGTCGTCGGATTCTCCCCGGCGACCACCGACTACCGGGTGCTGACCGCGACGGCGACCCCCGCCGTCGTCGGCTACCCGCTGGACACGAACGCGAAGGTGACGGTCCAGCAGCCCACCGCTGGGAACCCGACGGCGGTAGTCACCGTGACGGCGCCGGACGGCACCACGAAGGAATATCGCGTGACTGTTTCTACCGGCAAGGACGCGTGCAAGAACGGCGGCTGGAAGACGAGCCCGTCGCCCGTGTTCACGAATCAGGGGCAGTGCGTGAGCTTCTTCGCGGCTGGGAAGTAGGGAATTCTGAGATAGTGAGGCCCCTCGGGATTTCGATCCTGAGGGGCCTCGCTGTGTTTTCACCGACGTGGGATGAGTACGCTCAAATGAACAAGCGGTTGGCCGCCAAAGCCGTCTGAGCTACTCAGCCGCGCACCCAGCGGTACGGCGTCGTGGTGGAGACCTTGAGCAGCCCGGAGCGTTCCAGGATTGGCCGGGAGAATTCGGTGGAGTCGCTGTGGATGAGGGTCTTTCCCATCTCGAGTGCGGCTTGCGCGCGGCGGGCCGTCAACGCCCTGTAGATCCCCCGGCCGCGCCATACTTCTCTGGTGGCACCACCCCAGATACCGGCGAAGGCCGTGCCGGGCACTGGCTCCAAGCGTCCTGCGCTGACGATTTGTCCGTCCACCTCCGCCACCCACAACTGCATCCCGTCATCGAGGGAGAGTCTGCGAAGCAGGGCATCGGCCATCTCATCTGAGACCGGCTCACCGAAGACCTCGTCCTGCATGGCGCTCATCGCCCGCACGTCCGGCTCGTCCGTGATCTGCCGTAACGTCACGCCCTCGGGAAGTGGCACAGCTGTGCTCAAAGCCTTCGCTTCCCCGATCATGATTGATTCGGGGTCGTCCTGGGTAAAGCCGTTTGCGATGAGGGCCTCGTGCAGACCCGGCGCGTGATCATGCCCGCGGGATTTCCATTCCACCCTGGTGATGCCAGGTTCCGCGCGGAAGTAGGCGGTTGCCTCGGCAACGAGCCGTCTGACGGTTTGTGCATCCGCGTCGCCCAGATCCTTGTACGTGACGAAACCCCGCCCCTTCATAAAAGTCACCAAGCGCACGGGTCCGTGCTGGGTCACTTTGAGGGCACTTGGGGTCTCTGCGTCGGTGCGGAGGTCCTGGTCATAGGCCGCGAGGAAGCGTTCTCGATCGTCGGTTTGGCTCATCCCGCGAGCCTACTGCAGGGGTGGGCTCGCCCGATTCGATGGCTCGCTGCACACAAGACGGTAGGAGCCGTCTAACCCGTAGCTAGGCGTCGAATTGGGCACGCCACAGCCGGGAGCGCTCCACGGAGGTGCCGTCCGAGAAAACGAACCGGCCGCCTCCTTCGTCGGCAATGAACGTGACACCCGCATCCGTCGAAGCACCTCCGTCATCGGCGAGGACGACGACGGCGGCGTAGTCGCCGTCGTGCGCGGTGCCCGAGGTCCCCACCCACGGAATGGTGAGCTCTGAACCCATGGGGTGCGCGCCGGAGCGGACGAACGTCCCGGACGAATCCAACGCCAGGCCGAAACCTGGGACCGGCAGCACAGAGCTCATCACCGAAGACGCAGCATCCACCGGCCAACCGCCGATCCGAAGCGCGCTACCCGAGGAAGAACCGGAAGCCCCGGAAACACGCACCAACCTAAGCTCAACGGCCCCCCGCGTCACCGACACCACGGTGACCGACGGTCCGGGAGTCGCAACGCCGGCCACGCCGCTGCCGTGATCAGGGCCGGCGTCGGGGTCGGGTTCAATCCAGTGAGCGGTGAACCGGGAAGCTCCCACCTGAACCCCGCCCTCGGAGTAGGACCCGAGGTACTCAAAACCCGTCCGATGCGTCAGCCGACCAGAAGCGTCAACGAAGGCCACCGCATTGTCCATTGACTCTGCCGTGAGGTCCGGGAACGTGTGCGTCGAGTACCCCATCCGCGCGTACAGCGGTGAGTCAGCCACCAAGGCACCAACAACGGCGTGGTCCGTGGCATGGTTCCTGATCCGGACCACGCCGTCGGCTCGAGTCCCGTCAACCTGCCAACCCGGCGCCTCGATGAGCCGCTGGGTCTCGGCCACTTCAACGGGCAGCGGAGCCTCAACGGAAGTCCACGCCGGGTGATCCGCGGGCAGCGCCAGGCCGAGCATCCCCTTCGCGGCCCAGTACGGTGAGCCCGCCCCGGAGTAGGCCTGCTTCATGCCGGCGAACTCGCCGTGCCAGCCGATGGACAGCAACCCGTCCTCCGTGATGGAGCCGTGCCGTACAAAGTAGTCGAGCATCCCGGATGCTGCCCGGCGCGCCATGCCTGGGGCCAAGCGGGTGTGCCCGGACAACTCCCCTACCCAGAACGGCGCTGCGGCCGCGAACCGGTAGATCAAACTCCGGCCTTGAATGAGCGGGGCACCGTTCGCGCCAACAAGGTAGGCGGCGTCGTCCAGGAAATCCGCCAGCCGATCGCCGTCGAGCGCCTTGCGGGCAGCAACCCGGGGATCCGAAGGCGCCATCAAGGCCCAGAGCTGCGGATACACCTGGAAGGCCCAGCCGACGTAGTGGTCGTACGCCCGCTCCGGCCCGTCCGCGAACCAGCCACCGCCCCGGTAGAGCGAGTCGTGGACGGCGAGTCCGGCGTCGATGTCCTCATCCGAATACCGGCCACCAACTGAAGCCAGGAATGTCTCCACCACAATCTGGAACCACACCCAGTTGATGGGCGGATATTCCTCGCCAATGACGGTCTCGAACCACGCGATAAGTTGCTCCTGGACGCGTTCGGGCAGCTTGTCCCAGAGAACGTCGCGGGTCAGCGCCAAACCAACAGCCAACGACGCCGCCTCGACCTTCGCCTGCCCCAGCTCGCCTGGCGTCGGCCAGCGGTCGGGATTCGCGGGGTTGGTCCCGGCATCGAGACCGGCGGCATACCACTCGGCGATCCACCCGGTGCTGGCCGGGTCGCCCGCAATCCGGAAGGAAGCCAGCAGGAAGGTCCGGGCGAAGGCCTCCAGCGAATCGCTCCGCGGGCCGTACCGGCTGTTGGCGCCGGGCAGGTGGATGTTGGCGTGGTCCCCGGTGCCAAAGCGGTGAGCCGAACGCAGGAGGTAGTCCGCGTAGGCGCACCAGTGCTCGCGGGTCAGGCCGGTGAAAGGGGAGAGATCGTGATCCAGGGGTGGCAGGAGCATCAGAGCGAATCCTCCAGGACCACTCCAGCGAACCCTCGCGGTGCGCCCACGGATGATTCCCGGACAATGAGCTCCGGGTTCAAGTCAATGCGATGCACGGGGCGCATCCTTCCTTCGGCCAAGCGTGCCGCCATGAGCTGCACCGCCACCTTGCCGACGTAGCTTTTGGGAGGCCGAACCGCGGAGATGGCGGGCTCGGCAAGGTAGGCAACTTCGTCGTCGTATCCCACGATCGCCATGCTGCCGGGAACGTCCACGCCGCGGTCCACGCAGTGCTGCACGAACGCCACGGCCTGGGTGTCCGAATGCACCAGCATGGCGGTGGTCCCTGTGGAGCGGCACAGCTCCAGGACATGATCAAAGTGTTTCGAACGGTCCCCGTTGTCCAGCTTGGCCGAGTCCTCATGGATGGACTTTTCCAGCGGGATCTTCAACGCAGCGAGGGCCTGCTTCCAGCCACGGACCACATGCGGGCTGGTGGGACTGCTGGAATCGGTGAGGCAGCCAATCATCCGGTGCCCCTCCTGCCAGAGATGCCGCACGGCCATCCCTGCGCCGAACGAGTGATCGGTCGCGACCCACTCGAGCCGGTGCGACGGGATCTCCAACGGCGCCCGGCGTTCGGCCATGATCACCGGAATGGGCAGGGCATTGAGCCACCTCAGCAACTCCTTGCCGTGCGTTCCACCCATGTCCGGGGCCACGATCAGCCCGTCGATGTTCTGGGTATCCAGCAGCGCCTGTACCTGGCGGCGGTTGTCGGCGGCGTCGTACGCGGAGCCCCGGACCAGGATGCGGAGGTTCTGCACTTCGGCCTCGCCGCGGGCACCGGAAATCACTTGCGGCCAGTAGTAATCCAGCGAGGGCACCACCATGCCGATGGAGTAACTGTGTGCCGCCGGCCTCCCCACAGCCACCGAGCGATCCAACGGGCTGGGGAGCGTCGCGCCGCCGTGGACACGGGAGACCAATCCTTCGTCGGCGAGGGTGTTCACGTCGCGTCGGATGGTCAGCTCGCTGACGCCCAGTTTCGCCGCGATATCGCGGACGGTGATGGCTCCGTGTGCCCGCAACTCCTCCATGAGCCGTTCCCGCCGCTGCAGCGAAAACAACGATTTCCCGGCTTCCGGGCTTGATTCGTTAGTCATTTGTGGCCTCCACTGTGAGGGTGAATGCGCCTGAAGCGCGGGTTTCTTCGGGCATGCGGAACCGGAGTCGGGTGAGCTTTTGGCCCCAGATGTCGCTGAGGAGCGGATCGTCCAGGTGCCATTCGTCTACGAGCACGACGGCGGTTGCCGGCTTCCAGCGCAGGTGCAGCCCCACGTGGCTGCTGACTGTCGGAATTCCGACAGAGGTGATGGTCGCCGTCGCGTCTGTACCCACGCGGACGGTGCCGGCAACCAGGTAGGTGATGTCGACGTCGTGGGTTCCTGCAGACTGGTGGGTTCCTACAGGCGGGGGCGCTGGCAGGTTCCAACGATCATCAATCACTACGGACCCGGGTTCGCGGTTCATCACTGAGGTGCGGATCCATTGCTCGGCGTCACCCAGTCCGTAGGCGGCGCCGAGACCCAAAGCGAGAGTGGGCTCCTCTGTGGTGGGCTCCTGAAGGAGGACTGCGGCGAAGGAAGATCCTGTCCCCTGTTCCAGCCCGAAGGGTGCGGGGACGCTGTGCCAAGCGCTCTGCATCGCGCGGATCTGGTAGCGATCAGGTCCGAACGTTTGCGCCGTGTACGTGGGTTGGCCGGCATCGACGAGCAGGGGCACTCCGTCCACGGCGACCACGACGGAGCCGACGTCCCGGTGGTTGTGGTGCTCGCCGTTGTGCCCGCCCTTGGCCGCGAGGGTGAGCCCGTCCGTGGAACCGGGGTTCTGGCGGGCGACCATGATCTGCACCGAGGGCAGGTACGTCCCCCAACTAGGTCGCAGTAAACGTCCCAATGGACCCTCAGTGCGACGTTTCCTGTCACCTAGTTGGGTGCGGGAGGCGAGTTGGGTGAGGACGCGGCCCAGGCCCGCCGCGGCGTTGGGTTCGGGTTCGACGGCGGCAAAGGCGGCGGCGTGCGCGGCGGCCTCGGAGTCGCCCAGCCGGACGGCCCAGCGATGCAGCATGCCCCACGGGAGTCCTTCATGCGCCCGGGCGGGGCCATCAGCGACGTTGAGGAACCAGCGGCCACCAAGGTGCATCCGGCTCGGGAAGGCAACCAGCGCGCGGATCACCGGCAGGTCCGGATTCAGGGCACCGCCGCTTGCTTCCTCCAACAGCGCAAGGCCTTCCAGCGCCCGGCCGGCCCCGTTCCACCAGTAAGCGAACCCTTCGTCGATGGCACCGTCTGCGGGAATGGAGGCGAGGAAGCGGTCCAGTCCCTCGATGCAGCGGGCAATAACCTGGGCCTGCCCATCAGGGTCATCAACCAGCAGCAAGGCCGCGGCGATGATGTTCGAGTGGATCCATGGGTTCCAGTTGTGGACGTCGCCGTGCAACCCCAGCCAGTGCCAGTCGAGCCGGTCCAGGAAGGGCCGAATGACGCGTTCGTTCGTCTCAAGCCGGATGCGCTTGCGGAGGCCAGGCGCCCTGTCATCAAGGGCATCTCCCAGCACCAGGTCCAGCCACGCGAGTTGGGCCACGACTTCCCCGGCGCCGAGGTCCAGATAGGAACGCGTGCGGTCCGGGACTACTTCGCCGTTGCGGGTGAACACGTCGTCGTGCGCCGCCCAGCTCCACGAGCTCTGCTCACAGAGAAGGTAGGCGCCGTCAATCACCTCGTCGAGCCAACCCGGCTCGCCCAGGGCTGCCATGACGACGGCGCGCGTCAGGCGCTGCTGCCGGCTCGCCACGAGCCCCTCGTACGCCGTGCGGTTGCCGTCGCGGAAGTACCGGGCGTAGTGGGACACGAGCGGTTGGGGCCAGGGTGTCCCCCGCTCCACGTCCGCTTGGGTGCGCAGCTCCGAGAGGGAACGTGAAGCAGCGAGCCGCCATCCGGCGTCGGACGCTGGACGAACGGTGAGCCGGTCCCGGGAGCCGCGGAGCGACTCGACCAGGGAGGGCTCGTTGGCCAACAGGCCCCAAGCGCTCCGTAGCGGGCGACGAGGTGGCGCTACAACGGCAGCGTTGCCGGTTGCCATAGGGATTCTTCTCTCAGTTGTTCGAGTTTGAACGTTTCAGATCAAGCTCGATTGAGTTGAATGAACTGTCTTGTTTATGAGTATGTACTGATTATTAGATGTGATGCAACACATAAATCACGGTCGAACAGACCAACGAAATCCGAAGGGAGGATCCCCTCAATGTCGCTCAAGCCCCAGGCACTGCTGGTCATGAATAGCGGAACCTTTGCTGACCAGTTCGATTCCACGCGACTGGAGCGGCTGGCTGGACTGGTCGATCTTGGTGACGAACCCTGGACGGATTCCCTGGACGCCCCCAAGCTTGCGGGCCGCTTGGAAGAGGTGGAAATCCTCCTTACCAGCTGGGGAGTTCCGCAGCTCAATGCAGAGCGTCTGGAGCGCATGCCCAAGCTCCGGGCGGTCTTCCACTGTGCAGGTACAGTGCGCAGCTTCGTGAGCGAAGAACTCTGGGATCGCGGCATTACAGTGACCAACGGCGCCGACGCCAACGCCATCCCGGTCGCCGAATTCACGTTCGCGTCGATCGTCCTGGCAGGCAAAAAGGCCCACGTACTGGCCAACGATGCCCGCACCTTCCGCGCTGACTGGAGCTACATCGGAGATCGCGGCGAACTGGGCAACATCGGCCGCGTAGTGGGCGTCATCGGCTTCTCCCGGATTGGACGTCGGGTGGTTCAACTGGTCCAGCAACTCCAGGACGTGACGTGCCTGGTCAGCGATCCCTACGCCGATCCTCTTGAGGTGGCGGCTGCGGGCGGCACATTGGTCACGCTCGAAGAACTCCTGCCGGTCTCGGACGTGGTCACCATCCACGCCCCTGCGCTGCCGGAAACCCGCAACATGATCAGCACGGCAGAGCTCAGCGCCATGAAGGACCACGCAACGCTCATCAACACTGCGCGCGGCTCATTGATTGACACGGCCGCCCTCGAGAAAGAGTGCGCCACCGGACGAATCACAGCCCTGTTGGACGTCACGGAGCCCGAGCCGCTGCCGGCAGAGTCCACGCTGTACGACCTCCCCAATGTGATCCTCACACCGCATATCGCCGGCTCACTCGGAACTGAAACCCGGCGGATGTCCGATGCCGCACTGGACGACCTCGAACGATACCTCGCCGGCAAGGACCTCCAGGCCCAAGTAGTCCACGCGGACCTCGGCCTCAGCGCCTAGCCCCGTCAAACCCACAGCCGCAGCCGCGGCAGACTTAAGAACCCCCACTAAGGAGAACGCAATGAAGCGCACAACCCTCGCCGCAATCGCCCTTGCGGTGACTGCAGGGCTTGGACTCACTGGCTGTGCAGGCGCAGCCGGTCCGGCCGAACAACCGGCAGCCAACGGCAAGACCAAGCTGACCGTCTCGGTCTGGAACTACGAGGGCACCCCCGAGTTCAAGGCCCTCTTCGACGGCTACGAGGCCGCCAACCCCACCGTGGACATTGAACCCGTGGACATCCTGGCTGATGACTACCCGCAGAAGGTGACCACCATGCTTGCCGGTGGCGACACCACTGACGTCCTCACCATGAAGAACGTGATCGACTACTCCCGCTACGCCAATAACGGCCAGCTTCAGGAGATCAACAGCGTGGTGGACAAGGTGGGCAAGGACAACCTCGCCGGCCTGGACGCCTTCGACATGGACGGCAAATACTTCGCGGCTCCCTACCGCCAGGACTTCTGGCTCCTGTACTACAACAAGGACCTGTTCAAGGCTGCCGGTATCGAAGAGCCCAAGGACCTGACGTGGGAGAAGTACACGGAGATCGCCAAGAAACTCACCACCGAAGCTGAAGGCAAGAAGGTCTACGGCACCTACCACCACATCTGGCGTTCCGTGGTCCAGGCCATCGCAGCGGCCCAGAACGGTGCTGACCAGAACAGCGGCGACTACGGCTTCATGGAGGACCAGTACAACACCGCCTTGGACCTCCAGAAGTCCGGCACCACCCTGGACTTCGGCACCGCCAAGAGCCAGAAGACCAGCTACCGCACCATGTTCGAGACCGGCCAGGCTGCCATGATGCCCATGGGCACCTGGTACACGGCAGGCATCCTGCAGGCCAAGAAGGACGGCAAGACCAACGTCAACTGGGGCCTGGCTCCACTGCCGCAGAAGAACGACGACGGCAAGGTCACCACGTTCGGTTCGCCCACGGCCTTCGCCGTGAACAAGAACGCCACCCACTCCGATGAGGCCAAGAAGTTCATCGAGTGGGCTGCCGGTGAAGAGGGCGCCAAGGCCATCTCCAAGATCGGTGTCGTCCCTGCCCTGCAAAACGAGTCAGTCACCGCCGAGTACTTCAAGCTGGACGGCCTGCCTACCGACGAGCTCTCCAAGAAGGCTTTCGCCCCGGATCAGACCGCCCTGGAAATGCCCGTCAGCGACAAGTCTGCCGCTACGGACAAGATCCTCAACCAGGAGCACGACCTCATCATGGTCGGCGAGCGCTCCGTCACTGATGGCATCGCAGAGATGGGCAAGCGCGTCACCAGCGAAGTCCTGGGCAAGTAAGGCCAGGCAAGCATCTGGTTCCGGTGCTGCGTCCCTGGACGCCGCACCGGAACTGGACCCGAATTCTCCGGATCCTGAAATGGAGGAACGCCCCCGTCCCGGGGAGCGGTCATCATGACTACAGAAACAATCACCCAGGCGCCTGCCCCCGTGCACAGCCGCGGCAACAGGAAGCAAGCCAGGCGTAACACGCTGATCGGCTGGACGTTCATCCTTCCGAACTTCCTTGGCTTCCTGGCCTTCACCCTCATTCCAGTCGTGGCCGCTTTCGCGCTCTCCTTCATGGAATGGACCTCGTTCAGCGCTCCCAAGTGGGTTGGCCTGGCCAACTTCGAGCGGATGTTCGCGTCCGACTCCTTCTGGATCGCGCTGCGGAACACCTTGGTCTACGCCTTGGGCCACGTCCCGCTCACCATGGCACTCGCGCTCATCCTGGCGATGCTGCTGAACCGCAAGCTCAAGGGCATCGGTTTCTTCCGGGTAGCCATCTTCTTCCCCTACATCACCTCCTTGGTGGCTGTCGCCGTCGTCTGGAACATGCTGTTCAGCCCCGACAGCGGCCCCATCAACCAGTTCCTCGGCGCCATCGGTATCGCCAACCCGCCGGGCTGGACGTCCAGTTCCGACTGGGCCATGCCGGCTGTCATCATCACCAGCGTGTGGCGGGACATGGGCTACTACATGGTCCTGTACTTGGCCGGCCTGCAGGCGATCCCCACCGAGCTGTACGAAGCCGCCGAAGTTGACGGCGCCAGTGCTTGGCAGCGTTTCTGGAACGTCACCATCCCATCGCTGCGTCCCACCACGTTCTTTGTGGTGGTCATGCTGACGGTCTCCAGCTTCAAGGTGTTCGACCTGATCGTGGTCATGACCAACGGTGGCCCCGGACGTTCCACCACAGTGCTGTCCCAGCTGATCTACCAGGAGGGCATCGGCGAAGGTAAGTTCGGCTACTCCTCGGCCATTTCGCTGGTCCTGTTCATCATCGTGCTGACGGTTACCGTCCTGCAGTTCAAGATCCAACAGCGGAGGGAACGCTGATGACCAACATGGCCGAAGACCTCAAAGCCACTCACGTGACGGACGCAGCAGCGTTCCCGGACGGGGCACCTACTGCGGAAGACCGCCGTCGAACCGACCGCAAACGCTCCCCGCGCGAACAGAAGAAGCGGACCGCGAACATCGTGATCTACGGTGTGCTGGTGGTCCTGGTGGCGGCGCTCATGGTGCCGTTCATCTGGATGCTTTCCTCGTCGTTGAAGGAGAACAACCAAGTCCTTACCGTTCCCATCCAGTGGATTCCGCAGGAGTTCGTGTGGAGCAACTACACGGACATCTGGACCCGCATCCCCATGATGGGCTACCTGCAGAATTCGTTGTACCTTGCCGTAATCATCACCTGTCTGCAGGTCCTCACGGGCTCGCTGGCCGCCTACGGCTTCTCGAAGGTCCGCTTCCCGGGCCGCGATGTCCTGTTCCTGGCCTACATCGGCACCATTGCTGTTCCGTGGCAGGCCTACATGGTGCCGCAGTACATCATGATGCAGAACCTTGGCCTCACCAACAGCTTCAACGCGTTGATTCTCCTGCAGGCATTCGGTGCCTTCGGCGTGTTCCTGATGCGCCAGTACTACATGACCATCCCGGACGAACTCTGCGAAGCGGCCCGCATCGATGGCCTGAGCGAATACGGCATCTGGGCACGCGTCATCCTGCCACTGTCCAAGCCCGCCCTCGCCAGCCTGGCGTTGCTCACGTTCGTGAACACGTGGAACGACTACATGGGTCCGTTCATCTACCTCACGTCCAACCGCCTCTGGACCGTCCAACTGGGCCTGCGGTCCTTCGTGGGCCAGTTCGACGCTGAGTACGCCATGATCATGACCGGCTCCGTGATCTCCGTGATCCCGATCCTCATCATCTTCCTCATCGGCCAGCGTTACTTCATCCAAGGCATCGCGACGAGCGGAATGAAAGGATGAGTAGTGTGAGCGCTAAACCGCGGCGATGGGCCGGGCCAGGATTTGAAACCTTCGGGAGCATTTTCGGGTTCATTTACACCTTCCTGGCCGGCAACGCACTGCTCGCCGTGGCCAACGCGCCGCTGGTCCTCAGCCTCTCCCTGGTGGCCGACCCCGCCGCTGCGTGGCCGTTCTTCCTGGCCCTCTCGGTCACCATCGCACCGTCGCTCGCCGGCATCTTCGCCGCGTTCAAGGCATTGAACGACGACGGCGGCGCGGTCAAGCCGGTGGCCGCTTTCCTTCGGGGATACAAGCGCAGTTTCGCGAAAGCCGCACTGCTCGGCGTGGGTGCCGTGGCCCTGCTGATGTTCCTTGGCGTGGACCTTGCCGTCCTCCAGAACAATGTCCAGACCATTCCAGGCGCCGCCCTGCTGGTGCCGCTGATCGTCGTAGCGGCCGCCGTGACGGTGAGCCTTACCGTCACGGCGATTGCCGGCGTCGTACTTCTGCCTGAGGCGAAGCTGAAAAGCGTCCTCAAGGCTTCGCTTTATCTGGTGGCGCAGCGCTGGTACCTCAGCCTGGCCATGCTGGTCCTGCTGGGGATCATCGTGTCCGCCGCCGTGATGCAGCCGGTGCTGGGTATCGCGTTGGCGCCGGCACCGCTGCTGTTCGTGACCTGGAGCAATGCCTCGTACGCTTTCCACGCCGTGCTGCGTTCCGCGTAGACCCTGTTAGGACCTTTCTTGAGCAACTTCGCAATCGGCGATCAGGACTTCCTCCTGGACGATCAGCCGTTCCGCATCCTCTCCGGAGCCATCCACTACTTCCGGGTTCACCCCGACCTGTGGGCCGACCGGATCCATAAGGCCCGGCTGATGGGGTTGAACACCATCGAGACGTATGTGCCGTGGAATGAGCACTCGCCCGAGCCGGGTGTCTTTTTGGCCGACGGCGGGCTGGATCTTGGGCGCTTCCTGGACCTGGTGGCCGCTTCCGGGATGCACGCCATTGTCCGGCCCGGCCCCTACATTTGCGCCGAGTGGGACAACGGAGGGTTGCCCGCGTGGCTGTTCACCGACCCCACTGTGGGCGTCCGCAGCAGCGAACCCGGCTACTTGGCGGCTGTCTCTTCCTACATGGAGTCCGTGCTGGCTTTGGTGGTGCCCCGGCAGATCACGCGGGGCGGTCCGGTGATCATGTTCCAGATTGAGAACGAGTACGGCGCCTACGGGAACGACAAGGAGTACCTGCAGCATCTGGTGGACCTGTCCAAGCGCTCGGGTGTTGATGTTCCGCTGTTCACCTGCGACCAGCCGTTCGGGACCATGATCGAGGACGGTTCATTGCCCGAACTGCATAAGACCGGGACGTTTGGTTCACGTTCCCTTGAGCGGCTTGGGTTTTTGCGGGAGCGGCAGCCCACGGGACCGCTGATGTGCGCCGAGTTCTGGAACGGCTGGTTCGACAACTGGGGAACGCACCACCACACCACCGACGCCGCTGCTTCCGCCGCCGAACTGGATGCCCTGCTCACTGCCGGGGCTTCAGTGAACATCTACATGTTCCACGGCGGGACGAACTTCGGCTTCACCAACGGCGCTAACGACAAGGGCATTTACGAGCCCACCATCACGTCCTATGACTATGACGCTCCCCTCTCTGAGGACGGGTACCCGACGGCCAAGTACTTCGCGTTCCGGGACGTGATCGCCAAGCACTTCCCGGTTCCTTCTGAGGTGCCTGCCGTGAGGGTTCCGGTTCCCGCTTCTTCGCTCACTGTGTCCGAATCCGTATCCTTGCTGGATGTTCCGGTTGCCACGCAGCTGGTTCCTGGCTCCGTTCCACCTGTGGAAATCACTGGCCAGTACCGGGGCTTCTACCTCTATGAGAAGTCCTTGGAAACCGGTGGCGTCCTGTCCTTTGCTGAAATCCGGGACCGCGCGCAGTTCTTCCTGGATGGAGTGCCCGTCGGTGTCCTGAGCCGGGAATTGGGTGAGCTCTCTGTTGCCATCCCCGCTGGTGGCCGCTTGCAGGTTCTCCTGGAGGATCAAGGCCGGGTGAACTACGGGCAGAGGATCGGCGAGGCCAAGGGGTTGATGGGGCCCGCGCTGCTGAACGGCGTGGAGGTACTGGACTGGGTGGTCGGCGCTGTTGACTTGGCTTCGCTTGATGCGTTCCGATCAGCAGCGGCTGACCTGCCGCCCGGTGTCGTCTCCGCCGGCGTAGCTGGTCCGTCGGTTTCGTTCGCGACCTTCGACGCCGATGGCCCCGGGGATAGATTCATTCGTTTGGACGGCTGGACCAAGGGAAATGCCTTCATCAACGGCTTCAACCTGGGCCGTTACTGGAGCCGCGGACCACAGCGCACGCTGTACGTTCCCGGTCCCCTGATCCGCAAAGGCGCCAACGAGCTCGCCATCCTGGAACTGCATGGAAGCGCGACGCGCGAGGTAAGTTTCGCCGTCGAGCCTGACCTGGGCCCCGACGAAAAGTAGCCCTCTCTCACCTAATGCGCCCTTGGCGCGGACCGTCTCTCACCTCCAGCGCCCATCCCCCAAACCCTCTATCACTTGCTTGAAAGAAGGGAGAGAGGGCCCGGCATAAACGGCCCAACGGTGAGAGAGGGTCGATCGGGGGACGCGAAAAGGGACCGGTTCTTCAACCGGTCCCTTCTGCGAGTTCAGCGACTGCGTGTTCAGCGCGCGGGCGTCATTAGCCGCGGCAGAGCTCGCCGTACTTGGTGCCTGCTTCCTGATAGGCAGCGCCGAGCTCGCCCAGCTTTGCTTCATCCGGGGTTTCCTTGGCCTGCTCATCCAGGAACTCCAGGATGGCCGTGACAACCGGCTTCATGTCGGTGGAAGCCACGGGCTCGATAGGCCGGATTGCGTTGGCCACGCGGATGGTGGCGGTCTTGCTCGCGTTCTGGGGAATGCCGGCTGCGGCGACGCCAACGCGGTCACAGGTTTCCGCGGTGGTCAGCTGCTGCTGGGCGGAACAAGCGGATGCCGAGGCGATGAGCCCGGCGGCGATCAGGACAGTGGTGAGTTTCTTCATGATTCCCTCAGTGGTCGACGTCCCTTTGATTGTAATCAGAGCCGGGGCCCAGCAACGCATTAGGTCCGGCTTGCCCGCCATCGAATCCGCCGTCGAATCCCTTTACAGCGCCGGCGTCCGGGGCGGAGCCGTGCGCCGCGAACCCGTTGCTTCGAAGGCGGCAGCCAGCGTCAGCAGTGCCGTGTCGTCGTAGGCGCGGCCTGCGAAAGTGAGGCCCACGGGCATGCCGATATCCGCCATCGTTCCCATCGGCACGGTGACCGTGGGGATGCCCAAGTGCCTCGGGGCGAGGTTGCCGTTGGCCACCCACACACCGTTGCGCCAACCGAGGTCCGCGGAGGCCGGGTTGACGTCCATGTCGGCAGGTCCGACGTCGGCCGCTGCCGGGAACAGGACCGCGTCCAGTCCGAGCCCGTCCATCCAGTCCTCCAGGTCAACGCGCCGGGTCTCCTCCAGGCCGCGCACTCCGCCTTCCAGCTCGGGGATCTCGGTGAATCGGGAGACACCGTACTCACGGACCTGCCGGGGATAGCCGGAAATATGGTCGTCGAATCCGGTGTAACGGTCCGCCAGCGCGCCCTTCGGGTGCGGGAAGATCCTAGCGCCGTCCACGTCGGCCAGCCGGTTAAGGGAGGGATCACCGTTGGCCTGCAGAAAGTCGTCCCATGCCCAGGCCGACAGGTCCTCGATCTCACGCTTGAGGTACTCGGAGCTGACCAGGCCGCGGGTGGCGATGGTGGGCGCGCCGGGTCGGTCGCCTTCATAGTTGGAGACCACAGGGAAGTCCACCAGCACAACTTCAGCCCCGGCAGCTTCAAGGTCGCCCTTCGCGGCCTCCCACAGGGCTATCACCGAAGCCCGCGTCTCAATGCGTTGCCCGGTGGGCCCGCCGATCCCCGGCTGCTCGCTGGTCCCGGCGTCCGGGTCTGCGTTGATATACATGCGCGGCACACCGAAGCGCTTGCCCCGCAAAGCCAGCCCTCCGCCGTCGACCGTTTCCGGAGACAGCGCAACATACGACTCCGGCCGGACCTCGGACGACTTCGGGAGCTGAACCCAAGGCTGCGCCCGCCAGAAGTCGCCGCGCGTCTCTGCGTCGTCGGCCACGATCACGTCCAGCAGTTCCAGCATGTCGGCCATCGTGCGCGTGTGCGGCACCACGACGTCCATGGTGGGAACCAGCGGCCAGTTTCCGCGCACCGAGATGACGCCGCGCGAGGGCGTGTAAGCGCACAAAGCATTGTTCGACGCCGGTGCGCGGCCACTTGACCATGTCTCCTCACCAAGGCCGAAGGCTCCGAAGCTGGCCGCTGTCGCGGTGCCGGAACCGTTGGAGGAGCCGGAGCCGAAAGCCGCCGTCAGGAACTCTGCGTTATAGGGGCTCTCGGCGCGCCCGTACACACCACGCTGCATGCCGCCGTTGGCCATGGGCGGCATGTTGGTCAGGCCAATCAGCACCGCCCCGGCATCGCGGAGCCGCTCGATGGTGAACGCATCACGCTGCGCCACCAGATGCTCAAAAGCGGGCGAACCTGCCGCGGCAGTGAGTCCCTTGGCCAGGTAACTGTCCTTGGCCGTGTACGGGATGCCGTCCAAGGGACCCCTCACAGCGCCCTGGGCCCGGCGTTCGTCCGAGGCCCGAGCATCCGCCATCGCATCGGGGTTCATGACCACCATTGAGTTGAGCTTGATGCCGTTGCGGTCGAAGGCCTCGATGCGGTCAAGGTACGCCTGGGTCAGTTCCTCGCTGGTCACCTCGCCCGACTCAAGTGCCCCGCGCAGTTGCGCGATGGATGCCTCAACGACGTCGAAGCGGGCCATTACGCGGCACCTCCGGTGAACGGCGCTCCGCTGAGACGCGGCTGCTGCTGGGTGATGCAGTGGATACCGCCACCGCGGGCCAGGATGGGCCGGGCGTCCACAGTGACCACGCGGCGGCCAGGGTAAGCCTCAGCCAAAATTTCTGCCGCAAGGGAATCAGCACGTTCTTCTCCATAGCCGCAGGCGATCACGCCGCCATTAACCACCAAGTGGTTGACGTAGCTCCAGTCCACAAAGCCGTCGTCGTCGCGCAGCGTTTCCGGAGCCGGCAGCGGCACAATCTCGAACGGCTTGTCCGCCGCATCTGTCTGGGTTTCCAGGAATGCCTGGAGCGTGCGGCTGACCTCGTAGTCCGGGTGCTCGGGGTTGGTCTGGGAGTGCAGCAGGATACGGCCGGGAGTGGGGAGGGTGGCCACCATGTCGATGTGACCGCGCGTGCCCAGGTCCTCATAGTCGCGGGTCAGTCCCCGGGGTACCCAAATGACCTTGGTGGCTCCGATGGTGCGGGCCAGTTCGGCTTCGACCGCCGCTTTGTCGGCATAGGGATTCCGGCCCGGATCCAGCTGGACCGTTTCGGTGATCAGCACAGTTCCTTCGCCGTCCACGTGGATGGCGCCGCCCTCGTTGACCAGCAGCGAGCTGACCAGTTCGGCGCCCGACTGCTCCGCGACGAAGCGGGCCATTCCGGCGCTCTTCTGCCATTCAGACCACGCCGGGGCACCCCACCCGTTGAAGATCCAGTCCACAGCGCCGAGCACGCCGGGACGTTCGTCGTCCAGCACAAAGGTGGGTCCGACGTCGCGCATCCAGAACTCATCCAACGGCGCCTCAACCTGTTCGATTCCGTTGCCCAGCATGCGGGCAGCGCGCTCGCGCTCGCTCGGGTCCACCACCATGGTGACAGGTTCGAATTCGGCCACGGCATGGGCGACGGCGGTCCAGGCCTCGTAGGCCTCTTCGGCCGAGGCGGCGTCGTCGCCAAGGGTCAGGCCGGTGCGGGGAAACGCCATCCAGGTGCGTTCATGCGGTGCGGTTTCGGCCGGCATTCTCCAAGCCATGGGTGACTCCTTCGTCCTTAGTGCAATTCTCTTGTTGATCACACGATCAACAATGCTGAAAAGGTAATCTAGACTGGTCCTTGATGTCAAGCACTCCACAGAAGCGCGCGGTCCGGAAGTCACCGGCAGAACGCGCCGCAGAAATCACTGAAGCCGCCCGCGGGATCGCACTCGAGACGGGTCTCACAGCCCTGACGCTGCGCAATGTAGCCGCCCGGGTGGGGGTCGCTTCAGGCTTGGTGGCGCACTATCAGCCCAACATGGAAGCGCTCGTCTCCAGCACGTTCGCCACCATCGTGGCCGCGGAAACACAGGAAATCGCAGGCTTGTTGAGTCAGCTCCCCGGCCCGTCCGAGCGGCTCAGCTTGCTGGTGGACACGCTCCTGGACAACAGCAGGCTGGACGTCACGGCCATTTGGGTTGAAGCGTGGACGCTGGGACGCCGCAACGAAGCCCTGGCCGCGTCCGTCCGCGAACAAATGGACGCCTGGCAAAAGGTCTTCCGGGGAGTCGTGGAAGACGGGAACGCGACCGGAGCATTCAACGTTTCCGATGCCGCCGCCGTAGCCTGGCAGATCCTCGGCATGGTGGATGGCCTGAACGCGCAGGCCCTGGTCCGCTGGGACGGCGTCAACGACCGCGGCAGCCACCTCGCCCGCGCGGTGGAGGGAATGGTGGGGGCGGCTCCAGGATCCCTCGTCGCCAATCCCGCCCAGTAAGCGGTGCCGGGCTTCGCTCAGCGCGCCAGGTGCACGCTGGCCCCTTCGAACCAACGATGAACAGGCGGGGCGTCAGGATCCTGGATGATGGCGTCCAAAAGTTCCGTGGCAGCCTTCCCGTAAGCACGCGGCGCCAGGTCAATTGAGCTGATCAGCGGATTGCCGGTTTCCAACGCGGCCGCACCGGCAAAGGAGACCACATCCAAGTCCTTGCCCAGTGACAGGCCCCGGCTTTCCAGGACAATCTGACTTTGCGCAGCCTGTCCTTGCGCACCGCACACCAGCGCATCGGCACGGCCAATGTCCACGGCTTGGGTGATGGCGGCTATCAGATCCCGCGGATTGGCATTGGCCCCGACCTCATGAACGAGCGGCTCCATGCCATTCCGAATGCACCAGTCGGTGTAAGTCCGGCGGGTATCGACAGCCCAGGATGATCCAATGGCGTCGTCAATGGCGAGCAGCGCCGGACGTCGCCGGCCCCGGGCCAGCAGGTGGTCCAGCACCTGGGTCTGCAGTTCTGCGTGATGGGCTTCCAAGGTTCCTTGCACCCGCTCCTCGCCAGGACCGCCGTAGCGGCCGACACTCACCGTCGGGATGCCACTGGCAAGGAGAGCAGCCACAAGCGGCTCCCCCGGGGCGGGGTCGATGGCTATCACCCCATCCACCTGAAAAGCCATGCGCGGCGTGAGTTCGCGGGCAAAAAGGGTGACGTCGTAGTCAGCGGCAGCAGCGCCTTCCGTGACGCCAAAGGCGAAGTCCATGTAGAAGGCGAGGCTTCGGGCCACCGGAGGAATGTGGAGGCCGATAGTACCGATCCGGTTGACGCGCAGGCTGCGGGCGGCTCGATTGGTGACGTAGCCAAGGCGGTCAGCGGTTTCCTGGATCAGCTCGCGCTTCTCATCGGAGATACGGCCGGAGCCGCCCAATGCGCTGGACACTGTGGTCTTGGACAGGCCGAGCTCGCGCGCGATGTCCATGATGGTTGCCCGGGTTCTCGCCATGACCTCATCCTAGGCGGCGCCCGGGCGACGCCGCTTCCCGGATCTTGGGGAAGCCCTTGACATCAACCCTGTGACGTCCCACACTTTTATTTGCGGGAACGTTCCCGCACATCGTCTCCTTCGCTTACATCCGGCCAACGACGCCCGGAGGAATGGATCCCCCCAATGTCCCAAGCTGTCCTGACTTCGGACCGCCGAAGCCACCTACGCAGGACGATCTTCGTGGTCGATATCCTGCTCCTGCTTGCCCCACCCGTGCACTGGTTGTTCAGCGATGGCCAAGCCACCATTTGGTACTTCCTCGTAGCCAACGCGCTGGTGACCTTGTCACTCTTCGGCCTGTGGATGACGCGGGATGCTGACGACGAGGAAACGCCATGAACATGCTGATCGGTTACGGCGCCATCCTTCTGTTCACCGTGCTGGTGGTGGTTGTCATGAGCCGCGGCAGGCGCGTGGACAAATCCATGAGCGAATACGCCACCGGTGGCCGCTCCTTCAGTTCCTGGTTCGGCACGATGGCGTTCCTCAACACCTGGCTTGCCGGCACGATGTTCATTTCCTTTGCCGGGTTGACTGCCAGTGCCGGTGCCATCGGCTTCTACTCCTTGTCCTATTCACTGCTCAGCGTGGTGCTGATGTTCTTCCTCGGCACACCTGTGAACAAGTGGGGCCGGATCCACGATCTGCGGACCCAGGCAGACCTGCTTGGCCTGAGGTACAACTCGCGCTCGGTACGGGTCATCGCAGCGCTCATCGGCGTCCTTGCCTCAATTCCGTGGGTCGTCCTGGGCATGCAGTCCCTTGGCCTCGTCTTCTCCACGCTGTCCTTCGGGCAGGTCTCCCCCTACGTCGCCGTGGTGATTGGTGTGCTCTTCATCGCCGCACGCCAGATCTGGACCGTCAAGCTTGGCACCCGCGGGCTCATCATCAGCGACATGGTTCAAGGGATTTTTGCCTACGGCGTCGGCTTCCTGGTGATCCTCGGACTCATGGTGTGGCTCATCACCAACGGTCACGGGTTCAACGAGGTTTCGCCCAGCTTGCTCCAACTTCCCGGTCCCGGCAGCGCCGCGGGCCCGTTCTACCTGTTCTCCCTGATTTTTACGGGCATGATGGGCGCTTGGTGCTGGCCGGACCTGTTTGTCCGGATGTTCAGCGTCAAGACCCCGAAGACGGTCCAGAAGTCCGCCGTCCAGGCAGCACCGATCATGTTCCTGTTCTCTGCCGCGCTCACCACAGTGTGCCTGCTGGCCACCAGCATCCCGAGTGTTTCCGACGCACCCGATACTGTGTGGTTCATCCTGGCTGGAGTCGGCGGAGTGGGCATGGTTGCCATTGCCGGCGTGTGTGTTGTGGCCGCCACCATGGGCAACGTGGGAGCCAATCTGCAGGCCGTGGGAACGCAGCTGGCCAACGACGTGATCGGCGTTCACAAGCATGAGCGGATTGAGTCCGCGAAGGGTGCAAAGATCGCCGTCGCTGCCATCACGCTCATCTCCGCCGGCGCCGCGCTTCTGATGGCAAACCAGGTCTCCGGCCTGATCGTGGTGGCCTTCGTGTCCTACCAGGCCATCTGCCAGCTGGCGCCCACGCTCCTGCTCGGCATCTTCTGGCGCCGGGGCACTGCTGCCGCAGCCAACGCCGCGATGGTCTCGGGGATCCTGGTGGCAGCCGTCCTGGAACTCATGTACCCAAGCCCCCTTTCGATTCCATGGCTGGGTGGGCTGACCTCCGGAGTGGCCGGCTTGATGGTCAACCTGGCCGTCTACCTGCTGGTCTCCGTCCTCAAGCCGGCTCCCACCGCAGAACAGGCGCGCGTAGACGCGCTGTTCGCGGGCCTGAAGAAGAAAGAACCCATGAGCGAAGGAGCACTGACGTGACGGTCGCAGACACCATCGTCCTGGCACAACGAATCCACACCCTGGACCCGGAAACGCCAACCGCCACCGCCCTTGCGATCAAAGACGGCCTGATTGCCGCCGTCGGGAGTCCTGCGGACGTTGAGCCGTTCCGTGGAACCGGCACCGTGATCCGCGACTACGGCGACGCCACAATTGTCCCTGGCCTGAACGACAGCCATACACATGTGGTTTTTGGCCTGGACCTGGCCCGTGGCTTGCAGTTGACGGACTTCGGCCCCCTGTCAGAGGTCCAACGGATCATCGGAGACGCCGCCGCGGTTGCCGGCCCGGGTGAGTGGGTGATCGGTTGGGGCCTGGACCCTAATCTGTTCACCGGCATCAGTTTCAGCGGCCGCCTTTTCGACCAGGCCACCGGTTCCGTGCCGATGTTCCTGCGAATGCGCGACGGCCACTCGGCGATCGTCAATTCTGCGGCCTTGGCCGCGGCTGGGATAACGGGGCCAGTGGACTTTCCGGACGAGTCGCTGATAGACGTCGACGACGACGGCACCCCCACCGGCTACCTCGTCGAGTTCAGTGCCATGGACCTGGTGACGAAAGTCCTCCCGCAGGAGAGCTTCGAAATCCGCGTCGAAAGGCTGGGCGAACTGCTGAACGGGATGGCCGCCGTCGGAATCACCTCCACGCATGTCATGGACTACGCCGAAGGGTCGGGGGAACTTGCCTCCCAGCTTGAGGCCACAGGCGAGCTCCCGATCCGGCTGCGCTTCTCCCCCATGGTCAATGCCGGCGCATCATTGCACGAGCTTGAGGAAGCTGCCGCATTGCAGGGCACGGGCGGCAGGAGATGGCGAGTGGAAGGCGTGAAGTTCTTCATCGACGGCACCATCGACAACGGCTCGGCATGGCTGGAACAACCTGATGCCTACGGCGAGAACCATGAATCGGTGTGGACCGACCCCGAGGACTTCCAGAAAGCGCTGAGGTTCTTTGTGGAGCGCGGCATTCCCACGGCCACGCATGCCATCGGGGACCAGGGGGTTAGGTACGTTCTCGAAGGGCTGGAGGCTGCCGGGGACGCGCGGTATTTGGCTGCTCACAGGATCGAGCACATCGAGACCATCCCCGACGATCTGGTGGCCCGCTTCGCCGAACTCGGCGTCGCAGCCAGCATGCAGCCGGTCCATGGGACCCACCACACCCGTGCAGACCGCACGGACAACTGGTCCGTACGGCTGGGTGGCGAGCGGGCCGCCCGCGGCTGGCGGTGCCGGGATCTGCGGGAGGCTGGAGTGACCTTGGCCCTCGGCTCCGACTGGCCCATCACGCCTTACGATCCCCGGGCCATGATGGCTGATTCCATCCTGCGCCGGCCGGTTGAGCGGCCGGACGTTGAGCCGGTCCAACCGGCGCAGGCCCTCACTGCGCTGATGGCCTTGGAAGGCTATACCAGCCACGCCGCAGCCGCTGCCGGCCTGGCTGCGGAAACGGGCACCATCAGTGTTGGGAAGTTGGCCGACCTCACGGTTTTCGAGCAGGATCCACTGCTGGTCACGCCTGAAGAGCTAGCCAGGACGTCCGTTGTGGCGACTTTCGTGGAGGGGGTACCTTCACGCTAGCTGGTGGCAGGGTGCCCGTCTTCGGGACCGCGGCACCCTGCCCTAGGCTGGAGTCCATGGCGATCATTCACAAGGCAACCCTGTCCCCGTCCAAGCTCGAACTCATCGCTGACTACTTGCCGAAGCAACCCTGGTTCATCCAGGACGGCACCCCGGAACTCATCGGCGCCTACCGTTTTGACGATCCCGCTGGAGAAGTGGGTATCGAGACCCACGTCGTCACCGCCGGCGAGCGCATCTACCAGGTTCCCCTCAGCTACCGCGGCTTCGAGCTGGCCGGTGCCGAGGACTGGCTCATAGGCACCATGGATCACTCGGTCCTGGGCAAGCGCTATGTCTACGACGCCTGCGCCGACCCCATTTACGTCAAAGCCCTCGCTACAGCCATCTTGACCGGCCAGGAAGAGGCGGAACTGATCGTCGACGGCGAGCCGGAACCGCGGCCCAGTACGGTCACGGTGAAAGGCAGCGGAAAGCTCGACGGCGGTGTTCCCACCTTGAGTGCCTCGGCGCCGGTATCGGGCAGCGGCGTGACGATCATCGACGCGGGCGAGCTGCGGTTGAAAGTGGCGCGGGTCCTGGATGTGGCCGCGGACGCTTCTGCCAGCACCGCGGCAGCTCCTGAGCTCCACAACCAGTTGACCCTCAATGGCCAGTGGGCCGGCCTGGAGAACCCGGTGGAGTTGGCGGCAGTGGTCCGCGACTGACCCTACGACGCCGGGGCGCCCTGTTGGTCGCAGGGGCTCCGGCGTAGGCTGGCAAACGGGGCCATCTACTCCGATAGGGGTGCACCATGTACAAACCACAGAACATCATTCCCGCCGTGCAGGATCTTGCACGGGAGTGGGTGACGCATGCGGCGGACGGCACATCGTCCCAAGCTGATGCGGTGGTGAAGTGGGCGTTGACCCGGATCGATCACGCTGACGTCCCGGCCGTGGTTCACGGTGTCATGCTCACGCTGACCGGCAACAAGAAAGCGGCCAAGGACGCCCAACGGACCGCTGCCAGCGCTGTCAAGAGGACCACCCAGGCCCTGAAGCGCAAGAGCCCACAGCGTGCTCCACGCCTGTCCGGGTGGCTTGTCGGCCTCCTCGTTGGGGCAGTGGTTGGCGCGGGCGCAGTCCTGGCGTGGCGCATGATGATGCCCCCGGGCGAGCCGGAACCCGTGAAGCAGCCGGAGACTCCGATCCAGCCTCCCGTACCCCCGGTTCCCTAAGAAGCGTCCGTCTCACCGGCGTCGGGGGCCGCGCCCGCGGTGCCGTATTCCCATTAAGGTGCCGGTTCGCCGTCGTGCCGTCCGATCCGGCGCCATCCGATCCGCACCCGGAGCGAAGACCCGGCAAGAAGCCAGTAGGCCCCGGCGCTGGCCAGCAGGAAACCCACGACACCCAGGACTACCAACTGGGTGATAATCCCGGCGATCACCATGACGAAGCCGGACAGAACAGCCAGGCCGCCAAGAATTGTGCGGGCCGTTGCTCCGCGTGGGCGGCCAGTCTTCAGTTCAGAGGCGAGCCCGGGATCCGTTGACGCGAGTTCCTGCTCCAGCTCTTCCAAGCTCCTGCGTTCTTCTTCGGACAACGACACCGGAATCATCCTCACGATGCTCAGGTCATCAGCACGAGCGCTGCTTGCCGTGCCATGCCTTCATTATCTTCCCGTTTCACCCATCTAGCCACAGGTACAACCGGCGCTGGACGGCTAGGTGGTTTCGGCGGACGCGGCGCGCGGCTTACCAAGGGTTCTAAGGATGCTTACGATGGAGGGGCGGGTTGCGGCCCGCAGATGCACGGACCACCGAACGCCGACTGGAAAGTTGAACTCCCATGGCACGACGAAGCTCCAAAAAGGCAGCAAACCTGATCGGAACCAGTTCCAAACGGCGCGGACCAGGACGCGCCATCTGGCTCATCGCAGCGGGTTTGGCGGCTGGCATAGCCGGCGGCGCGTTCGCCTTCCGGATGCTGGCGCCGCAGGCTTCCCCGACGCCGGAACCCTTAGCGACCGAACAGCCCGACGAGATTCTTGTCCGGGAGGAACCAGTGGAGATTTCCACGAGGATGCGCCCCGGCGAGTGGACCGAAGAGTCGTTGCAGGAGCACCTCGAGAATTACAAGCAGCAGATCCGGGATATGGGTGCAACGGACTCGCAGATCGTGGTCAACGTGGAGCGCACCGAGGGGGGAGCTGCCCGTGTGGTGGTGAGTTGGGACCGCAGCCGGGACTAGCTCGAGGAATTAATCCCCGCGGGGCCTCCACACCACAACAGCCTGCGACCTCGCCCGGGGCCGCTGCCCGCGTGCCAGGCTGACGACGTCGCCGGCCGCGCCTGCAGCGAAGATGCGCGCGCCGGCCGGTGTGCGGCGGCGGGTCAGTTCTTCCGTCAGCTCAGCCACCCGGTACTGGAGCGCGGCGACCTGGTTTTCAAGGTCAAGGATTCGCTTGATGCCCTCAAGGGAGACGCCTGACTGCGAGAGGCGCTGGACCTCCCGCAGCTTGTTGACGTCGTTCTGCGAGTAGCGGCGGGACTTGCCGGGCGCACGGCTGGGCGAGACGATGCCCAAGCGGTCGTACTGGCGCAACGTCTGCGGATGCATGTCGGCAAGCTCCGCGGCTACGGAGATGACAAAGATCGGCTGGTTGACGTCGATGCCCATGACCGCCTCCTTACAACCGGGCCTTCGCGGCCAGGTCGTGACGCGGGTTGGCGTCAGTGGTGGCAGCAGCGAAGGCCTTCACGGCTTCCTCCGCTTCCTTGCTCAGGTTTTGGGGAACCGCGACGTCGATAGTCACCAACAGGTCGCCGGTCGCCTTGGACGTTTTCACGCCGCGGCCCTTGACCCGGAGGGTGCGACCCGACGGTGTTCCGGCCGGGACGCGCACCTTGACGGTGTCGCCGTCGAGCGTTGGAACCTCAATGGTGGCGCCAAGCGCCGCCTCAGCGAACGTGACCGGCACGTGGATGCGGATGTTGTCGCCGTCGCGGTGGAAGAAGTCGTGCGGCTTCACGTTCACCGTGATGATGAGGTCGCCGTTTCCGGCCGGGCCAACATTGCCCTTGCCGCGCTGACGGACTTTCTGCCCGTCCTTGATGCCGGCGGGGATCTTGACGTCGATGACGTTGCCATTGCTTTCTCGCAGGCTCACGGTGGTGCCCTTGATGGAACCGGCAAACGAGATGGACGTCGTCGCGGTCCGGTCCGAGCCCTTCTGCGGAGCCCGTTGGAACCCGGTCTGGTTGCCACCGCCAAAGCCGCCACCAAACAGGTCAGCGAACTCCGGAGGGATACCGCCGCCTGCAGGCTGACGCGCCCCGGGCCCGCCACCAAACAAGCCACCGAACAGGTCCTCAAACCCACCGTTGGCTCCAGCACCACCACGTCCAGCGCCCGCACCCGGAGCAAACCGGGCACCACCCATGGCACGGATGGCGTCATACTGCTGCCGGTCCTCAGGACTCGACAACACCGAGTATGCCTCGGAAATGTCCTTGAACTTCTTCTCCGCGGCAGCATCCCCAGCGTTGGTATCCGGGTGGTACTGCCGGGCGAGCTTGCGGTAAGCCTTCTTAATATCCGCGTCGGACGCGTCCTTGGCGATACCAAGGATCGCGTAAAAATCCTTTTCAACCCAGTCCTGGCTGGCCAAGAGCGTTTCCTTTCAAATCAATAAATAAGCACCTGCGTCCACCCACCTTAGGCGAGCCGACCGCCGGAGCGGAGCGAGACAAGGGGCCCGGGAGTGGCTTCGGGCCTACCGGAGCGTGGCGGCTAAGTCCGTAGGACTAAAGCCGCCACGCGTAGGGGCGGGGCCCCTTGTCTCGCTTCGCGGTGGAACCTACACCGGGACAGCCACGATGACCTGGGCTGCACGCAGGACCCGCTCACCGGAGCGGTATCCGGAGCGCAGCACCTGGCTGACCGTGTCAACCTCGATGTCCTCGCCGGGCTGCTGGATGAGTGCCTCGTGGATGGTGGGGTCGAATTCGACGCCCGTGTCCGCGATGCGTTCCAGTCCGTACGTCTTCAACGCGTTCTCCAGCTTGGTGGCGATGGCGGCGAAGGGGCCGCCATCGAGGTCACCGTGCTGGCGTGCGGCGTCGACGTCGTCCAGTACCGGGAGCAGGGAGTTGAGGACGCCGATGACGGCCATCTCTCCTGCTACGGCACGGTCGCGTTCGACGCGCTTGCGGTAGTTGACGTACTCGGCCTGAAGGCGGAGGAGGTCGTTGCGGAGCTCCGCTGCCTGGGCTTCAGCCGCGGCACCGGAGGCTACCGACTCTTCAGCCGGCACCTCTACCCCGTTGAGGATTTCCTCAGCCTGGGAGAGGGCGTCGCCGTCCGTGGGAGCGGCGTTGCCTTCGGTGGGAGCCGCAGCTTCGCTTTCAGGGTGACGGGCTGCGCCGGTCTCCGGGTCAACCTTGCGGTTGTCCCGAATCACGGGCTTGCGCGGCTCGTTGCCTTCAGAGTGCTCTGCTTCGTTGCCGTGGTGAGGCATGGCTACTTCTTCGCTTCGTCTTCGTCGATGATTTCGGCATCGACGATGTCTTCATCGTCCGCAGCCTTTTCACCGGCGGGAGCACCTTCTGCACCGGCACCCGGAGCGTCAGCTGCGGCGGCCTGCGAGTAGATGGCTTCGCCGAGCTTGGTCTGGGAAGCCTGGAGCTTCTCGAACGCAGTCTTCACGGCGGCGTCGTCGGTGCCTTCCAGCGCGGACTTGAGGGCGTCGACGTCGGCCTTGACCTCGGTCTTGACTTCCTCGGGCAGCTTGTCGTCGTTGTCGGCGATCAGCTTCTCGACGGAGTAGGCGAGCTGCTCAGCGGAGTTACGGGTGTCCGTAGCTTCGCGGCGGGCCTTGTCCTCAGCGGCGTGCTCTTCGGCTTCACGGACCATGCGGTCAATGTCGTCCTTGGAGAGCGCCGTGCCACCGGTGATGGTCATGGACTGTTCCGTACCGGTGCCCTTGTCCTTGGCGGACACGTGGACGATGCCGTTGGCGTCGATGTCGAAGGTGACCTCGACCTGCGGAACACCACGCGGTGCCGGGGCGATGCCGGTCAGTTCGAACGTGCCCAGCGGCTTGTTGTCGCGGGTGAACTCACGCTCGCCCTGGAAGACCTGGATAGCCACGGACGGCTGGTTGTCGTCAGCGGTGGTGAAGGTCTCGGAACGCTTGGTGGGGATAGCGGTGTTGCGCTCGATGAGGTGCGTCATGACGCCACCCTTGGTTTCGATGCCGAGGGACAGCGGGGTGACGTCGATGAGGAGGACGTCCTTGCGCTCGCCCTTCAGGACACCGGCCTGGAGTGCGGCGCCCACGGCCACAACTTCGTCCGGGTTGACGCCCTTGTTGGGCTCCTTGCCACCGGCGAGTTCCTTGACGAGCTCGGAGACCGCAGGCATACGGGTGGAGCCACCGACGAGGACGATGTGGTCGATGTCGGCAACCTTGATGCCAGCTTCTGCGATGACGTCCTGGAACGGCTTCTTGGTGCGGTCCAGCAGGTCCTTGGTGAGGTCCTGGAACTTGGCACGGGTCAGCTGCTCGTCCAGGTGGACCGGGCCGTCGGGGGTGACGGAGAGGTACTGGAGGGAGATGTTGGTGCTGGTGGAGGAGGACAGTTCCTTCTTGGCCTGCTCTGCAGCTTCACGCAAACGCTGGAGGGCGATCTTGTCCTTGGAGAGGTCGATGCCCTTGACCTTGAGCTGACTCAGGAGCCACTCGACGACGCGGTTGTCCCAGTCGTCGCCACCGAGGCGGTTGTCACCGGCGGTTGCGCGGACCTGGATGGTGGAGAAGTTGTCTTCGTCCTTGCCAACCTCGAGGAGGGAGACGTCGAAGGTTCCGCCACCGAGGTCGAAGACCAGGATGAGTTCGTCTTCTTTGCCCTTGTCCAGGCCGTAGGCCAGTGCCGCTGCGGTGGGCTCGTTGACGATGCGGAGGACGTTGAGGCCTGCGATTTCGCCGGCTTCCTTGGTGGACTGGCGCTCGGCGTCGTTGAAGTAGGCCGGAACGGTGATCACAGCGTCGGTGACCTTTTCGCCCAAGTAGCTCTCGGCGTCGTTCTTGAGCTTCATGAGGATACGCGCGGAGATTTCCTGCGGCGTGTACTTCTTGTCATCGATGGCGACGTTCCAGTCTGTGCCCATGTGGCGCTTGACGGAAGCGATGGTGCGGTCGATGTTGTTGACGGCCTGGCGCTTGGCGATTTCGCCGACCAGGACTTCGCCGGACTTGGAGAACGCAACGACCGACGGCGTGGTGCGGCCGCCTTCTGCGTTGGCGATGACGGTGGGCTCGCCACCTTCGAGAACAGAGACCACGGAGTTGGTGGTTCCGAGGTCGATACCTACTGCACGTGACATATCTTGTTTTCCTTTCAATGGCCGATGTTGGAGATTGCACCTGACAGCGGTCCGCTGGGCGGTCTACGTGCCGGAAGCCTGCTCAACAATCGGCTAGTTGAGCGTTCTGCACTCAACTGTACTCAGCCTCAGAATTAAGTCAATCCAAAGTTGAGTCAAGTGCGCTCAACTTTGTTTTTCGGGCATAGAGAAACCCCGGAATCACGCGGCTGGAGGGCTGGTTTCGCCCACGGTGAACTGGCAAGCCCAGGTCAGGTTGGCACTCGGGTTCAGAACGTTCTACATGAGCAGTGGAAACGAAAGAAGGACTCGGCCAGTCTCCTGACTGACCGAGTCCTTCCTCTACGAGGCGTGTTTCAGGCGCTTAAAGCGTGAACCTCTTTGCCTGTGAAGTAACGCGAATGAGTCTTCTGGACGGTCTCCAAAGAGTCGCTGTTCAGCGAGACAACTTCCCAGTCGTCGCTGGGGCGTAATTTCTCCAGTCGCAGACGCTCTAAGAGGGCTGCTTTATGACCATCGGCTCCAGGAAATGCCGTAACCAGCCGATCGCCGGTAATGCGGTTGTACTCGATAACATAGCCAGGCATGTCTCATTCCTTCCTAGTAAGCCGCATGGTATCAAACGAAGCTTTGAGGTTCGCCAGTCCTTCCAAGACGACATTCTCCGTCTCGTCCATGTCTCTTTCCGCTTGAGTGAATTCTCTCAGCTTGCGCTTGGACGGCTGTTTTTTGGCCTCTTCCAAGCTGCGAAGCGTGCGGACTTTGCTACGGCGCCGCTCAAGGGTAGAGAGGCCAGTGGTGGAGATGTCTTGTAGGTCAACGACGAACTGTTTCTCCCTGTCGTCCGTGGGCAACTCATCATATCGGATCCCCCTGCCCAGCACGTCTGCTGCTGCTTCGTAGGTGTTCGCCCATCGGCCTTGGAGGTGGGTTCTGATTTGGACTTCAACTCGCGCCGGGAGTTTTAGCCAGAGGTGAAGCGCACGGTATCCACTATGCGGACTGTCCCGCATGTCGCGACAGCACACCTGCAGATCGTGGCCGAACAGACCAGCGATAGCATTCGCCACCCCGTCCTGCTCATCAAGGGTCATTTCTGCTTCAAACCGCACACCAGCGACGTCCTGCACGCTTTGCAAGGGCGTCGAGTGGTCGCGCTGAAGCTTCTGCCGGAGGGTATCGATGGTCTTAGGGCGGGATGTGACCTCCGGTACGCGCTCACCAAGTAACGGAGTCCAATCCAACGCTTTGATCTTTGATTGGGTGTCAGCAGCTACGTCGTTGTAGTACACCATTACGGCGTCGTAGGTGGGGAGTGATTCGGGAATTGGCCGGGAGTCCCTGATGCAGATGCCCAATTTACGCAACTGATTGGTGGTCCACGGTAAGTCCGGCATTCTGTGATCATATGCGACCCGTCTGCCATGGACCGCCGCTGAACTGCAGGTGCCACCACAAAGCTTCACCTAACGACACAGCGCCCTCACATTTCAACCTCCGCCCCGGAACAAACTCACGCGCGCCGCGCGGCCCTCAAGGCGCTACGCGGCGAAGCCTAGGGACCTTAGCGGCGCCAAGGGCATCCAGCGGCTCCGGCTTGTACACCCACGCCACCAGCACCACGGAGATGATCATCAGCAGGAACCACGCCAGCAGCTTGTCGATGGAGACGGCCTGCCAGCCGTTCAGTTGGTTCGGATACAGCCACGCACGGGACCAAGTGCCGATGTTCTCCGCGAACCAAATGAACAGCGCCACCAGCAGGAACGAGACCAGGATGGGCATGCGGAAACGACGCCGGAACACCCGAAAGTGCATCACGCACCGCCCGTAGACCAGCACGACGGCGGCCAGCAGCACCCAGCGTGCGTCGAAGATGTAGTGGTGCGAGAAGAAATTGACGTAGATCGCACCCGCCACGAGGGCAGTGATCCAGCGCCTCGGGTACCTGTCGAAGCGGAGGTCGAACAGCCGGAAAACACGCACCATGTAGGACCCCACGGCCGCGTACATGAACCCGCTGAACAAGGGAACTGCCCCAACCCGAAGGAACCCCTCCGCCTCGTACGCCCAGGATCCGACGTCCGTCTTGAACAGTTCCATCACCGTCCCCACCACGTGGAAGAGCAGGATGACCCGCAATTCCCGCAGCGTCTCCAGTTTGAAGCTGATCATCAGAATTTGGATGACGACGGCGGCAAGGGTCAGGAAATCGTTACGGGCAAGCCCTGCGTTATCCGGATACCAAAGGCGGGCCCCGATAATCACGGCGAGCAGTGCGGCCCCAAAAACACATGCCCAGGCCTGCTTCAGCCCGAAGACTACGAACTCGGTGAGCCCGGATTGCAGGCGACTTCCCCGGACGCGGTCCAGATACCGATGCGCAAGGGCATCGATGGACTCTTCCACCGACGTGGAGTTACGCATGCAGCACCTTTGAGTCCACCACCAGCTGGCCCAGGTAGTGATCGCGGGGCCAATGCCGGATCCGCTGTGGCAGCCGTGGATAAACACGTCCCATCAGGCGCATGGTCCGTTCGAAGCGGCGCGCATGGCCCGGGCCCCACTCAAAGCCGAAGCCTTCACGCAGGTGGTCGGGCAGCAGTCCTGCGGTGAGGAACCGCGCCAGCGGCATGGCCAGGCGCAACAGCCGCGGTCCACCAGCTGGATGGAGCAGGTCCCGCGCAACCCCCAGCGCCTTCTCGTCCGGCTGGAGTCCTTGCACGTGGGCGTCCCAATAGGCAGCGAAAGCGTCACGGTCGGCCGGCCACATGCCCGCCGGAAGCTGCAGGGCTGTCCCGATCCGCGCATACTCGCGGTAAATACGTTCGGCGGTCTCGCCGTCGAGCGTTCCGTGCACCTGCTCATAGACGGTGACGGCGGTGTCGTAGAGGGTCGCGACCACCCACAGCTGGGATTCGGCATCGAAGGCACTGTAGCCCTTGGAGTCGCCGTCAGGTTCGCGGCGGACCGGCGCGTGGGCACGGTTGACGGCGCGGCGGACGGCCTTGAGTTGCTCCTCCGAGCCGTAAACCACCGCATATACGTACGTCATGGTCGCGCGGAGGCGGTCCATGGGGCGCTCGGCGAAATTGCTGTGCTCGGCCACGCCATGGCCCACTTTGGGGTCGGCGATTTGCAGCAGTATGGCGCGGCCTGCACCGGCGAGCAGGACGCCCTCCGCACCGATGTCTGCAAGCCCTCGAACCATCTGAATACTTTAGCGCCTAGCCTTGGAGCCCCACGACGCCCTGCAGCACGCTGAGCTGATGCGCGAACAGTTCGTCGCGGGCGGCGAAGGTGCCGGCGCCATACTGCCCAAAAACCTCGAAGCTGATGGCCCCGAACACCGACGTCCACGCCAGGACACCCCGCGCAAGCGACGGGTCGGGGGCCCCGAGATTCATCTCGGCGCGAATGGCCGCCAGGTCTGCGGCCAAGGCCGGAGGAATCACGACGGCGGGGGTCACCTCGGCGTTGAGCGCACCCGCACGGTAGGCGGCATCGAAGATACCGACGAGGCGGACGATGACCCGGGTTCCCGGGACGGTGGTGCGCTCCCCCGGCGCTTGATACCCGGGGACGGGACTTCCGAACAACAGGGCGTAGCTGGCCGGCTCGCGGATGGCCCACGCACGGACAGCATTGCCGAGGGCCCTGAACTGCCCGGCGAAATCCTGTTGCGGGACCGCTCCGACGGCCGCATCCACGTGGTCGCCGAGCTCGTTGTAGGCATCGATGAGCAGGAGGGTGAGGAGTTCGTCGCGGTTCTCGACGTAGCGGTATACGGCCGAGGATACGACGCCGAGATCCCTCGCCACGGCGCGCAGGGACAGGGCAGCCGCACCGTGGACAGCCAAGTGCTCCCGGCCGAGGCGGATGATGTCGGCGATTGTCTGGGTGCGGGCGCGTTCCCGCGGCGTTGTTCCCTTGGTCTTGGTTGCACTGGAGCCGGCGGACGTCATGCCAATAGCTTGCCACAACAGAGAGCGCTGTCAACAAACGAGAGCAGTGCTCTTGACATGGTCGACATTCACCCTCATGCTGATTTAGAGAGCACTGCTCTCGCTTTTGATTTCACGGATACAGACCCGAAAGAAGGCACACTATGTACGTCGTCACAGGAGCAGGTCCCGTTGGCTACGCCGTCGCGGAACAACTGGCCCGGCAAGGCCATCAGGTGCGCGTTTTGACGCGGTCCGGCAGCGGCCCGGAGCATCCCTTGGTGGAACGGGTCCAGGCCGACGTCTCGGACGCCTCGCAGCTGGATCAGGCGATTCAGGGAGCAACCGCCGTCTTCCATTGCATCCATGGATCCGCATACCGCGCCTCCGCCTGGGCTGCCGAACTCCCCCAAGCCGAGCAAGTGGTGATGGATGCAGCGGCAGCCGCGGGCGCCGTCGTCGTCTTCCCCGAAAGCCTCTATTCGTACAGCGAGCCGGACAACGTCATGACCGAAGCCGGCCCACGTACGGCTACCGGTGGCAAGCGCGGAGTGCGGACCGCGCTGCTGACGGCGAGGAAAACGCATGCCGCCGACACCGTAAGTGTCGTCGCCGGAGACTTCTTCGGACCACGCGTGAAGATGGCACATGCCGGAGAGCGCATGGTGGCGCCCATCCTGGCAGGCAAGGCAGTGCAGTTCATCGGAAGCACACGCCAGCCGCACTCGTTCACCTACGTCCCGGACCTCGCCGCAGCCATGATTGCGGCCGCGCAGAAGCCCAAACTGTGGAACACGGTGCTGCACGCCCCCACAGGCGCAGCCGTCACCCAGGGAGACATGGCCGCAGCACACGCATCGGCCGCAGGGGTTGCTGTGCCCAAGGTGAGCGCCGTGCCCGGATGGGTGCTGCGGGTGGCGGGTGTTTTCTCCACGGACATGCGCGAGATTGCCGAATTGCTGTACCAGTTCGAACGCCCGTTCGTGATGGATTCCTCGGAAAGCCAGAAGCTCCTGGGCCTGGAACCGACACCCCTGATGGAAGCTGCAACTGCAACGATGACGTGGTGGAAGGAAGCTGCGCGGATGCCACAGCGTTCCTGAAACAGCAGCCACATCAATCCCGCACCGCAAAAACCGCAGCGGCGCACCTTTCACACGCCGGCATCACCTAGGCTTATCAGGATGGCCCCGGCCTAAAGGGGGAACAAGCAGGAAGGTGCTGGGCATGCATGAAAGTGACTCTGGATGGATCCGTTTTTGGAACCGTGGGACGTGGTGGAAAGCACTTCTGTTCGTTGCCCTCTACTGGGGCGTCTATGAACTGATCGGCTTTGGTATCGGCACCCTGTTCGGGGGCTTCATCAACCTGGAAAACCCGTTGGCTGATCCGCTCACCGCGTTCCTTACGCTGGCGCTGCCCATCCTGGTCGCCGGAATATTGCTGCTCCTGTTTGCACGCTCGCTCGGTTGGGTCAAGGAGATTTTCGGCCCCCAGCCCCTCCGGGGGAAGGCTTGGATGTGGGTTGTGATCCCCCTGCTCATCATCCCTATCGTCCTGCGGCTGGTAGCGACCAACTGGTCCTCGTACTCGGTGGGACTTGTCTTGGTCATGGCCTTCTTCGGCCTATGCGTGGGATTCACCGAAGAACTTGCCACACGAGGAATCGTTGTCAACATGCTCCGTAACGGTGGCTACGGTGAACGGCTCGTCTTCGTTTTGTCCACCGCGTATTTCGCCTTGCTGCACAGTGGAAACATTCTCACAATGGAGCCACTGGTTGTCGCCGTGACCGTGGTCTACACCTTCGGATTTGGTGCCATGATGTACCTCTCCATGCGGGTCACAGGCAGCATCACCTGGGCGATCCTGCTGCACGCCGCCACGGATCCCACCACGTTCCTGGCCACAGGTGGGATCGATGCTGCCACCGAATCAGCCGGAGCGGCCGGCCTGATTTCCCTCGCCGGGATCTTCAACTGGGTCTACATCCTTTTGGCATTGCTGGCCATCTTCTTCGTCAAGGGACATGCCACCCGAAAGAAGCTCAACTCCCCCGCTTCCATCGACGCAGCCTGATCCCGTGAGCGGCGGCGGGTTAGAGCCCGTCGTCGTAATTCCAATGCTCCTGCCAGCGCCAATCAATTGGTTCGCTGAGCCGCTGGTAGCGGATATCGGTAGACAGGCGCATGGTGCCGTTGCGGTCGGTGTTATCCAATGCGGCGTGCACAATATGCGCCGAGTGGACCACCACATCGCCCACCTCATAATCCGTCACGAGCCAGCGGGCATCGCGTTCGTCCGCCAGCCCCGGAAGGTCAGCCGTAATGGAGGCAGCGGGCATTTTCAGGGTTCCCTCCCGCTCCTCGGCCATCACCCAGTGGTGGCTGCCCTCCAGGTAGGCCAGGCCTCCCCGCTCGCGTGGGCAATCACCTAGCGGAATCCACATGGAAAGCACACGATCGCTGCCTTCGCGCAGATAGACCAGATCGTAGTGGGCCTGCGTGGCGGTGCCGATCCCGCTTTCGCCGGGCTTGGTGTGGCGAATGATCTTCCGACGGTGCAAATGGACATCATCTTCCAGGAACCAAGCGAACCAGCCGGCAATGCCTTCCGCAGTGCACAGCGCCTGGTACTCCCGCCCGGGAACGATGTGGTCGAAGAGGCCCCGCCGCAACGCAGCACGGTCAACCGCACCCGGCGCTGCAATGCCCTCCCGCGGATCCGTACCCGTCGCGTACACATTGGCTTCGCTGAGGGAAGCAAAGTAGAACTCACGGAAATCCATCAGATGGTCCGGATTAAGCTGCCCCTTCAGGTAAAGGTATCCGTCGCGGCGGAGCCTTGCCCACAATGCGTCACGATCCCGGCGCTCGGAAGGGGGTACAGGCTCAAGCTCCGCGAGGCGGGATACCGATTCATCCAGGACGTAGCCATTCGAGGTCAACATGATGTCCAGCCTGGCAGCGGTGTGCAACGAAGTGAATGGACTCCCGTGTCCTGGGACTTGGACTTTTGTGCGACTTGTTTCCACGTGCTGGTAAGGGCAGCATTGAGGTTCATGGACGATTGGTCAACGTACCGCCATCCGGGCTCTCCCCTCCGTAACCTGGGCTTGGCTTGCCTGGGTGCAGGTGAGCAAAGCGGGACTTTGCCTTCCTTTTCCGGACGGACCCTGAGCAGCCACGCCATGGTGCTGGTATCCGAAGGCTCCGGGCACTTCTCCGTGGACGGCAGGCGGTACACGGTCCAAGCTCCGGCGATCATCTGGCTCTTCCCCGGCGTAAGCCACGGGTATGGTCCAGGACCGGCGGGGTGGAAGGAACACTGGGTGTTGTTCACCGGTCCTACGGCGAGGGCATTGGAGGAACTGGGATGCTTTGCACGGGACCGCCCAATGGTGGAGCTGGATGCCTCTTCGGACGCCCGCCCCGCGGAAGCACTTGGACTTTTCCCAGCCCTTCGATCAACACTCGCGACAGGCGGTCACCGCGGTGATGTGGAGGCTTCCATACTCTGCCAACGGGTGCTCGTCGACGCCGGCAACCACGGAGTCGCGAGCACCGGAGAATCCCAAGGAGAGCTGCTCGGCAGACTCCAGGAGATGGCCCATCTCCCGCTCAGCCTGCCGCAACTGGCTGCTGCATTGAAGGTTTCCGTTTCCGAACTCCGGCATTCGGTCCAGGCAGCCACCGGCGTGGGCCCTAAAGAGCTCATCATCCAACTCCGGATGTCACGCGCCCAATCGCTCCTGGCCGACACAGCCCTGCCCGTGCAGAGGATCGCGTCACTGACCGGTTATGACGATCCCGCCTACTTCAGCCGACTCTTTACCAGGAAGACCGGCTATTCACCGAGCCAGTTCCGGCGCGTGCACCACAGGGAAGCGCCGCACTGACCGAACGGCCTCCCACACATCGAATGTCTGAAAATGTTCGAATCATGGATTTCCCGCCCCCAGGCTGAAACCCTGAATGAAGTGCACAGGACGTATCCGGAACGCCCCTGGCGGCACCAAACCACCCCACGATATATGCCCCACGGGATACTCAATGAGGAGATCTTCCATGTCCACATTCGCCATCAATCGTCGTCAGTTGCTGCAGACCGGGGGCGTCGGCGGACTCGCCGTAGCACTGTCAGCAATGTCCTCCGGCGCTGCCCAGGCCGCACCGAAAAAGCAAACCGCAGGCGTCCCGCATATCACCGACCTTGGACCCGCCGTCGTTCAGTTTTCCCTGATGAGTTCGCTGCTGGTGGGCGACACCGTCTACATCGGGTCCCGCAACCTCAACCCTGTGCGTATCATCGGGTTCCATCTCCCCACTGGCACCATCACTTCGCGGACAGACCTCGGCTCCGGGTACAGCATCCAGGCCCTGGCTGCAGACTCCACCGGCCGCTACCTGTACGCAGGCGTACTGCGCGACGGAATTGACGGCAAGCCGAACCTCTACCGCTGGGACCTCAGCACACCCAACGTTCCCGCGGTCGGCGTCGGCGAAACCGGCGACCGCGATATCCGGGCCCTGGCCGTGGCCCCCGATGGAAAGGTCTACCTTGCCGGTGGCGGGTTGACCACCAATGCACCTTCCCTGTGGGAATACGATCCCGCCACGAATGCCATGACCAGCTGGGGCATCCCGGACGCCGGAGCCACGATTGCCCAGGCCGTGGCCGCCACCGCCAGCCACGTGTACTTCGGCACGGGCAGCACGCTGGGCGGCGGCAACGGATCAAGTCCCGGCCGCCTGTTCGCTTTCGACCGGACCACCAAAGCCTCCACCAACATCCTCCCGGCAGAAGTAGCCACCGGCGTCTCTGTCACGTCACTCAGCGTGCTGAACGGGCAGTTGGGAGTGGGGGTCAAGGGCCCGGGCAAGTCCGTGCTGATCAACCTTGCCAACCACGCCCAGTACACCATCATTGCCAAGACCGGCGTGATGTTCAGGCAGTTGGGCAACGACGTCTTCTTCGTCAAGGAACCGGGCGTGTGGTCCTACAACATGGTCACCAAGAAGATCACCCAGATCCTCACCGAAGATGTCGGCGCCATGTGGGGCCTGGACGTCTACGGCAACAAGGCACTGACGGTCTCCTCCTACGACGTCATTGAAGTGGACCCGGTAGCGAAGACAGCCGTCAAGCATGACCTGCAACAGGCCGGGGCGCCGGGCGGACCGCAGCTATGCATGGGCCTGGCTGCCGGTGCGGGCGACGTCTACGTGGGTGGCACCGGGACAATCGCCCGCCACCAACTTGCCACGGAACAGGTGTCCTATCTCCGGGCGACGGGTGAAGCCAAGGACGCAGTGATTGTGGGCGGAATTCTCTACACAGGCCAGTACAACTCCAGGGGGATCTACGCCTACGACCCCGCTACCGGTCAACTTCCGTACCAGGTAGCCGCATTGCCCGCAGGGCAGAACCGCCCGTTGGACGTCTGTTGGGATGCAGTCAACGGATTGGTCATTGCCGGCGCCCAGAACGACACCGGCGGTGGCGGCTGTTTCGCTGCCTACAAGCCCTCAACCACCCAGGTAATCGCCCAGGTCAACCCGATCGATGCCCTCCAAATGGTCCGGGCCGTAGCCACCAAGGACGGCGTGGCCTACCTCGGCGGCGACAACATCTACCCCACGGGCCCCCGGAGCACCGTAGTTGCCTGGGACCCGGTAGCTAACCAGGAGCTGTGGCGCCTGGATCCCGGCCAGACCCAAGGCATCGCTGCGATGGCAATCCACGGCAACTACCTTTTTGGCATGTCCCGGAAGGCGGCCGGCCTGTTCGTTGTGGACCTCACCACCCGCCAAGTGGTCCATACCGGAGACCTGAGCGCGGTATGCACTGATTTCGGAGCCCTGGTGGCCACCGAGGAGAAGGTCTACGGCGTCTCTGACACCACGGTCTTCAGCATCGACCCCACCACGTTCGAGGTCACCGTGGTGGCCCCGGCGATCAACGGCGGCTGGTACAGCGGCCCGCACATCACAGCGGACGAAGACGGCCTGCTCTACACGTTGCAGGGCCCCAACCTGGTCCGGATTGATGACCTGTCCCCCGAGGGGAAGCTCAAGAAAGAAAAGAAAGACAAGAAGCCCAAGAAAGAAAAGTAGGCCCTCCAAGCCCATGTAAGTAGCAGCAGATGCCGTTCTGAGCCCTCACAACGGCAGCTGCTGCTACCCAGTTGGGCTGGCCGTAAACAGTCCCGCCAGCACCGAGCATGCAGCACCCCGGGCGAGGGCTACGGGATCTGCAATCGCTGCATCAAATGACGGAGACGGAGTGTTCGCGTGGCGGTACTGATTCAAGAACGCGCGCTTGGTCTGCTCGGCGAAGGACCCCAGATCGGCCTCGGGCGCGAAACCCACCACGACTTGTTCGGGGCCCATGACCTTGGCCGTGTTCGCCATTCCGATACCCAGGTGCAGGGCGGCGTCGGCAATCAGGCCGGAATCGACGTCGGGGTCCATGCCCCGGTCCTGGCCACTTCGCGCCAACTCCTGCTGCATGCCCCACAGGCTGCCGCGGGTTTCGAAGCAGTCTTCCGCGCCGCAGTGACAGGGCCGGGCCGGCCCCGGCCCGGTGATGGCCCGCGAATGGGCGAAGCCCCCAGCTGCACCGTTGAAGCCGCGCTGGATGCGGCCTTCAATCACGACGGCGGCACCCAGGCTGGTTCCGACGCTGAAGATGAGCATCTCCCGGCCTTTGAAAACGTCATCGAACAGCAGCCCGCGAGCATAGGCATTGACGTAACTGTCAACGATGACCGGTTGCCCGGAAATCTCTTCAAGGAGCATTTGGAACTTGATGTCAGCCCAGCCCATCGCCCCGCTGTGCCGCACCAGGCCACTGACTTGGTCAACCACGCCGGAAACGGCAACCCCCACCCCAATAAGCCGGGAGTCCACCGGGCCGGCCGCCGCGCGCACGGCCCGCTCCACGGCCGCTGCTGCTTCGTCAGGCCCGGTGGACGCCAACGGCTCGCTGTGGGTGGCCACCACGTCACCGCGCAAATCGACGACGACGGCGTGGGCTTCCGTAGCGGACAGCCTCACCCCCGCCGCGAAAACACCTTCGCGTCCGAGCTCAAGCAGTCGTGCGGGCCTGCCACCCGTGCTGGGCGCAATCTCGGTCTCAACCAGCAGTCCGGATTGGATGAGCTTGCCGGTAATCCCCGTGACGCTGGCCGCGCTCAAACCGGTTTGAACCGTGATTTTGGCGCGCGATACCGGCGCCTGTGTCCGGACAATGTCCAGCACCAGGGCCTCATTGATCTCGCGGATCAGGGCCTTGCTGCCTGCGCGTGGCTTCATTGCTGGTGGCTCCTGTTGTCGCGTCGCATGGGATCTCCCCCATTCTGGCATCCGCAGTCCGGATGCCTTCACACTCTCCATTGTACTTACTTTAGTCATTGACAAAAGATATTGAAACTGGCAATCTCGGTCCCATGAACAACAACAAAGGCGTTGCATCGACATCCTCGCCACCCACAGCAACCCGGCTGCAGATCCTGCTGAGCATCCCGGATGCGGAACGGGCGGCCTTCATCTCCCCCGAAACCCGCGCTGCCCTGGACGGACTCGGCGAGGTCACCCAAGTCGCCCCCGCCGAACTCCAGTCCCTGGGTGCTTTCTCCGCCGCTGCCGCAGGCAAGGACGCGTTCATCACCGCCTGGGGTTTCCCCCGCCTCGACGCCGAACACCTGGCAGCGGCGCCGAACCTCAAGTGCGTGGTCCACGCCGCCTCATCACTGCACGCCCTGGTCAGCGACGATTTCTGGGCCGCAGGCATCCCCATCTCCCAGGCCGGCGCAGCCATGGCACCGGCCGTCGCGGAACTCTCGCTCACCTTCACGCTGAACCTGCTGCGACGCGTGCACCGGCTCGATCACGGCCTCCGTTCCGGAGCCAACTGGGACGACGCCCGCAACGTCCAACGCGCCCGTGAAATCTCCGGTGCCCGCGTTGGAGTCGTTGGAGCCTCACGGACAGGCCGCCGCTACATCGAGGCCTGCCGGTCCCTCGGCGCGAAAGTAGCCGTGTTCGATCCGTACATCCCCACGGGAGATCCCCTCGCGGCCAGCTCCGCCACGTTGGATGACCTCATGACCCACAGCGATGTGGTCGCTGTCCATGCTCCGGCCACCCCCGAAACCGCAGGACTCATCGGTGCTGCCGAACTCGCGCTACTCCCGGACGGGGCCGCGTTCGTGAACACGGCCCGTTCCACCATCGTGGACATGGAAGCCCTCTATAAGGAGGTGCACTCGGGCCGGATTGATGCCGCATTGGACGTCTTCGACGAAGAACCCCTGCCGGCAGGCGATCCCTGGCGCTCCCTGCCCAACGTGCTCCTCACTCCCCACCTCGGCGGAGCAACCGTCGACTCCCGGCGCAGGGCCGGCGGGATCGTGGTTGATGAACTCCGCCGCTTCATCGGCGGCCAGCCCATGGAACACGCCCTCACCCGCGCCGACCTCGAAAGGATGGGCTGAACGTGCAAAACATTCTCCTGATCCACTGCCACGACCTCGGCCGCTTCCTGGGCACGTACGGGGTGGAAACAGTGTCCACCCCCAACCTGGACGCCTTGGCCGATGAATCAGTACTCTTCGAGCAGGCTTTCGCAACTGCTCCCCACTGCAGCCCTGCCCGGGCCTCGCTCTTCACGGGCACGTATCCGCAGACCAACGGTGTCCTCGGGCTGACGCACGAGCCCTTCAGCTGGGATCTCAAAGAACCGAAGGACCACATCGCCTACAGGCTGAAGTCCGTCGGCTACCAAACCGAGCTGGTGGGCGTGCACCACGAATCGCGTGTTTTGGCGGACGACGTCGTGGCCGGCAGGCTCGGTTTCGACCACGCCCGGACGGGTGGTGCGCGGGACGTCGTCGTGGATCGCGCCACCGACGCCTTGCGTCGCATGTCCGGCAGCGACCGGCCCTTCTACCTGCAGGTCGGCTTCACGGAGCCGCACCGGGTGCCCTCCGAAAGGGACCGTCCGGGGGTGATGGGCTTCCTGGCCGACGGCGTGGAACCGGACGTCTCCCTGGGCCACACCGTTCCAGCCCACTTGGTGGACGACGTCGGCGCCCGCGAGGAGATCGCCGAACTGCAGGGCGCCGTCAAACATATGGACGAAGGCGTCGGGAGCATTCTCGCCGAACTCGATTCGCTCGGCCTCCGCGACCAGACGCTGGTGCTGTTCACCACCGACCACGGGCTCGCGCTGCCCCGCGCCAAATGCACCCTGTACGACGCCGGACTGGGAGTTGCGCTGATGCTCCGCCATCCGGGCAACCCGGCGTGGTCCGGGCGACGAGTGGGGGACATCGTCAGTCACGTGGATGTCCTGCCCACCTTGATGGACCTGGCAGGACTGACAACTCCTGACGGCCTCGCCGGAACCACCCTGCGGCCGGCCGTGGAAGCGGGAGATGCTCCGCGAAGCCACTGTTTCAGCCAATTGAGCCACCACACGTATTACGACCCCAAACGATCAGTGCGGACATCCACGCACAAGCTGATCGTCAACTTCTCCAACGCGCCCCGCGCCATGGATCCCACCCAATCCTGGATTCACCGCAGCCTGCCCGCAGACCTTGGCGGGCCAACCATCGGTACCAGTCCGGCGCTGGAACTCTACGACCTGACGATGGATCCAGAGGAACTGGACAACATCGCCGGCCATCCGGAGCAATCGGAGATCCTCAGGGATCTCTCCGCAATCCTCTTCGACTGGATGCGCGAATGCGGCGATCCCCTCCTCACCGCACCCGTAGCAGCCAGCCGCCACGAGCTCGCGCTCAGCGCAATCCACGAAGCCACCCTCACCCGAAAGTAGCCACCATGTTCACACGCAAGATGCACCGCGCCGCTTTGGCAACTGCCGCCGTCGTCACCGCCGCTTTGACGCTCACCGCCTGCGGTTCCACCGGTTCGCCAACGTCCGACGGCGGCCAGGCCACCGGCAAGGTGACGCTCTGGATGTACCCGGTCATCAAGGACGAGACCGCCAGCAAGAAGTTCTGGCAGGACACCGAGGCCAGCTTCGAGAAGGCGAACCCTGGGATTGACCTGAGTATCGAACTCCAGACGTTCGACAAGCGGGACGCCCAGATCTCGGCGGCGCTGGCCGCGGGCTCGGGACCCGACGTCGTGCTCATTACGCCCGACCAGGCAGCAACCTACCGCAACGTGCGCGGACTGCTGCCGGTGGACAAGGCCGTTGAGCAGGACAAGGACAGCTTCTATCCCGGCACACTGGAAGCGGCGACGTTCGACAAAGAGGTGTTCGGCGTTCCGCTGTTCCAGAACATCAACACCACCGCCTACAACACCAAGATCTTCGCGGACGCCGGGATTCCACTGCCCAAGACCTGGGACGATCTCCGCAGTGCTGCGCCGGTCCTTGCGGAGAAGGGCATCGCGGTGATGGACTACGCCGGCAGCCCCGAACAGACGCTCAACCTGTCCTTCTATCCGCTGCTGTGGCAGGCCGGCGGAACCGTGTTCACCGATGATGCCAAGGACATCGCTTTCGACTCGGAGGCCGGCGTTTCGGCGCTGCAGTTGCTGATGGACCTCAAGAAGCTCGGCGGGCTGCCCGCGGATGCCGCCACCGACGGCCCCAAAGTTGAAGGGGCGCCGATCGCCACCGGCAAGGCAGCAATGCGGGCCACCACCTCGCTGCCGGAGCTGAAGCAGATGCGCGCCGCCCTCGGCGCCGACAACGTTGCCTTGGGTGCTCCTTTGCAGGGCAAGGTCCAGGCGACGTACGGCAACCCCGGATTGCTGGCGCTGACTTCCATCAACAAGAAGGAAAACCGCGAAGCCGCTTACAAGGTGATGAGCTACCTGAGCTCCGCTGAGTCCCAGAAGGCCCTCAACGCCGCCGCAGGCAACCTGCCCACACGCAGCGACGCCGCAGCCCTTGGCACGGACCCCGATTCCATCGCCATGGCAGAGGCTTTGAAGTCCGCCAACCCCGGCGAACCGTCCCCCGTTGCGCGCCAGGTCATGGGCGCCCTCGCGCCGAACATCCAGGCGGCCCTGCGCGGCGATGTCAGCGCAAAGGAAGCCCTTGACCGTGCTGCCAAAGAAGCCCGCGGCATCCTGCAGCGCTCAGCATCCTGAGTCCAGCCCAACCACCGATTGGTCACCCCATGTCTGTAAACACCCGCACCAGAAGCACACTGGCCGGCCGACATCCAGAGCTGACGGCACCACCGCTCAAGCCTTTTGGGGCCAGGAAAGCCCGTAGCCGCGAGGCACTGGCCGGCATCCTCTTCGTCCTGCCCACCCTGGTCATTTTCGGTCTCTTCAAATTCCTCCCCATCTTCGGGGCCGGAGCCATGAGCATGACCGAATACAGCCTCAACGGCGACTTCGAATTCCTGGGCGCAGACAACTACACCCGCTTGGCTGCTGATCCCAACTTCTGGCAAAGCCTCAAGGTGACGTTCCTGTACGTGGCGATCTTCGTCCCGTTCATCATCGCCGTGTCACTGGCCGGAGCTGTCCTCCTGGACAAACTGGTCAGGTTCACCGGGACTTTCCGGGCGTTGCTGTTCATTCCGTACCTCAGCTCGTTCGTCATGGCCGGCATCATCTGGACGTGGATCTTCTCCACGGATGGCCCACTGAATGCGGCCTTGGGCGGCCTGGGCATGGGCCCCGTCCCCTTCACCTCCGGACCCCAGCTGCTGGTACTGCTGTCCCTGGCCGTGGTGTCCGTGTGGAAAGGCTTCGGCTACTCCATGCTGATCTTCCTGGCCGGGCTGAAGGCACAGCCGGCCGAAGTCCACGAGGCTGCCCGCATCGACGGGGCAGGCGCCTGGAAATCGTTCTGGTACGTCACACTGCCGCTGCTGAAGCCCGTGGTGTTCTTCGTCCTGGTCATTGAGACCATCGTCGGATTCCAGGTCTTCGACACCATCTATGTCATGACCGGAGGCGGACCCGCCCGGGCCAGCCACAGCCTCATCTACTTCTTGTTCGATGAGGGCTTCAAGTTCTTCGACTTCGGCTATGCCTCGGCCATTGGCGTGGTGCTGTTCGTCATTGTGCTCATCCTCTCGCTCATCCAGCAGCGCTTCTTCGAAGGTAAGGACTCCAAGTGACTGCCACCGTCTCCACTCCAACTGTTGGCCGGATCCCCAGCCCCCGTCGCAGCACCGAGAAGCGCCGGCAGCGCACGCTGACCTGGGTGTTGGCAGTGATCTCACTGTTCACAGTGGCGCCCCTGATTGCCGTCGCCGTGCTGGCCCTCTCCCCCGAGGACGCACCCACGCTGCCCTACGCGTTGCCGTCGTCGCTGACGCTGGACAACATCATCCGCATCTTCAACGTGGGCGAATTCCCGCTCTGGCTGTGGAACTCGTTCCTGTACTCGGCGGTGTCCGTGGTGGTTGTCCTGCTGACCGCATCCATGGCCGCCTACGCCTTGGCCCGCAAGAGGTTCCCCGGCCGTAATGCGCTGCTGTGGGCCATCATCGCCACCATGATGGTGCCCGTCCAGGCCACGCTGATTCCTACGTTCATCCTCATCTCCAAGATGGGCGGGGTGAACACCCTCTGGGGCCTGATCCTGCCCACGCTGGCCAACGCCCAGGCGATCTTCCTCATCCGGCAGTTCGTGCGGGACATGCCGGAGGAACTGTTCGACGCCGCCCGCATCGACGGCGCCGGCGAATGGCGGACCTTCTGGCAGATCGTGCTTCCGCTGATCCGTCCCGTCCTGGCAACCCTGGCCATCTTCGTCTTTCTCTGGCATTGGAACGACCTCCTCTGGCCGTTGGTGGTGGGCCAGTCGGACGCAGCACGGACACTCACTGTGGGCTTGGCAACGTTGAACACCGAGACCGCGTCCACGTCCAACGTCATGGCCGCAACGCTGGTCAGTTTCATCCCTTGCCTGGTGATCTTCGCCCTCCTGCAGAAGCACATCGTCGCCAGCATCACGCACAGCGGGGTGAAGGGATGACGCTTATTGCGCCCCTCCGTTTCGGTCTCATCGGCGTCGACTCCCCGCACGCGCCGTCGTTTACGCGGCTCTTCGGGAACGGCTTCGACGGCGTGGTCCCCGGCGGCGTGGTGACGCACGCGTGGAAGGGGGAACCGGCGTCGGACTTTCCGTTGAGCCGCGACCGCATCGATGACTTCGCCGAAGAAGTGAGCGGGCTGGGTGTCGTCATGTGCGATTCGCCCGAGGCCGTGGCCGAGGCCTGCGACGCGCTGCTCATCGTGTCTTCCGATGCACGGACGCACCCGCGCTACTTTCAGCGCGTGGTGCGGTTCGGCAAGCCGATCTATGTGGACACGCGTTTCGCCCCCACCCTGGCTGAGGCCCGGACCATGCTCGCCCAGGCGCAAGCCTCCGGCGCTTTGGTCCTGGCGGGGTCCCCCAAGAGGTTCACGCCGGAATTCCAAGCGGCCCTGACGGGAGGGCCCTGTCAGTCCGTTTCCCTGGACGGGCCCCTGCCTACCCAGCCCGGCCACCCGGGACTGGCCTGGTATGGCGTGCATTTGGTAGACCTCGCAGTGGCAGCGCTCGGTGCCGGCCCGGAGGCACTAACGGTCGACGCCGGGAGGCCCGGTTCCGACGGAGACGCCACCACGGTGACGGTGAGGTGGGGTGACGGACGCGTGGTCGCCATGAAGGGCGAGGCGGACTGGAGTCCGTTCACTACCGGGCGCATCGAATCCGATGGCGGCTGCGCGGAGTTCTCGATCGAAGCCGGCCCTCCCATGCTGGTTGGCCTCTTGGAGGGGATCGTGAAATCCATCCGGAGCGGGACACCGAACGTACCCCTGCGGGAGATCCTCAGCATCGTCGCAATCGTCGAAGCCGCCAACCGAAGCCTCGAAGCCGGACTCCCCGTCCCCCTCCCACCCAACTAAGTAGCAGCAGATGCCCGATTGAGCCCTCGTTGGAACATCTGCTGCGACCTGCTTGGGTGCCAACCCCGAAAGATCACTGATGACACTGAGCTCCACTCCCGTTTTGCCTGCCCCGCGCATATCCGGCCCCTCCGCCACGCGCACGGTGAGGATCGGCGTCGACATCGGCGGCACCAAGATTGAGGCCGTCGCCGTGGACCAGGACTGCACCGTCCTGCACACGGTCCGGCGTCCCACCGGGTTCGGAAACGGTGCCCTGCTCAGCTCGCTCTTCGGCGTCCTCGAGGAGCTGCGCAGCGCGGAAACCCTGGCGGAGTGCACCGTGTCCGGGCTGGGCATTGGAATCCCAGGAACGGTGGATACGGAGTCCGGGTATGTGGCCAATGCCGTCAATGTTGGTGTTGCCGGGTTGGACCTCGGCAGCCTGGTGGAGGCTGAGCAGGGGCTGCCGGTCGTGGTGGAAAACGACGTCAATGCCGCCGCCATCGGAGCCCACTATTTGCTGGCCGACGGCGATGCCTCCGGTTCCAGCGCATACCTGAACCTCGGCACCGGATTGGCGGCGGGCTACGTCAGCAACGGCGTTGTGGTCCGGGGCACGTCCGGAGCGGCGGGCGAAATCGGCCACCTCCCCCTCGGGATGCAGGGCGAGGAATGCCCCTGCGGCCAAAAGGGCTGCCTGGAGCTCATCGCTTCGGGGTCGGGCATTGCCCGACAGTGGAAGGGCCCCGGCCGGTGGCCGGCCGTCTCGCTTTTTGAGGCAGTGCTCGACGGCGATCCGGTCGCCAAAGTTGTTCAGCAGCGGTTCTTCGAAGGTGCTGCCACAGCCATCCGAATCCTCGGACTGACCTACGACCCCGCTTCCATCTACATTGGCGGCGGCCTGAACGCCCTCGGACAGCCACTACTCAACGGTATCCAGCGGGAGCTTGCCCGGTTCGGCGCTCCCTCCCCATTCCTTTCCGGCTTGGCCCTTGGCGATCGCGTCCAGTTGGTCCCGCCGGGGCTTTCCATCGGCTCTGTCGGCGCGGCGATCACCGCCGACTAGCAACGTCCCCCAGCAGTTATTCAAAGGAAGACCCATGGCAGAAATCATCATTGTCCGCGACCACACCGAGGCCGGAAGTGTCGCCGCGTCGATCTTCGCACAGCAGATCATCGCCAACCCCGCCACCGTGCTGGGGCTGGCCACAGGTTCAACACCACTGTCCACGTACGCGGCATTGGCGAGGACCGTCCGCCGCGACCGGATCGATGTTTCCGGCGTACGCGGCTTCGCGCTGGACGAGTATCTGGGCGTCCCTCCGCAGCACCCTGAGAGCTACCGCTCGGTGATCACCCGCGAGGTGGTTGAGCCTTTGGGATTGAACCCGAATCAGGTGTTCACGCCGCGGGGCACTGGCAGCGGCATCACCCAGGCCGGAGCGGAGTACGAAGCAATGATCGCGGACGCCGGCGGAGTGGACATCCAGATCCTGGGCATCGGTTCCAACGGCCATGTGGGATTCAACGAGCCCGGGTCCTCCCTGGCATCGTCCACCCGGATCAAGGCACTGGCCGCCCAAACGCGCAAGGACAACGCCAGGTTCTTCAGTTCTCCGGACGAGGTCCCGACCCACTGCATCACCCAGGGCCTGGGAACCATACTCCGGGCACGGCGCTTGGTGCTCCTCGCCTTCGGAGCGAACAAGGCCCAGGCCGTTGCCGCTGCATTGGAAGGGCCGGTTTCCTCGGCCGTGCCGGGCTCGGTCATTCAGCAGCACGCACGGGCCACTGTGATCATCGACGAGGACGCCGCCGCAGGGTTGGCACACGCCGAGTACTACCGGCACGCCTGGCAGTCGGCACAGGACCTGGGTGCAGGAGTTCTGTAGAGCGGGCACTATCTGGTCCTTGCCGCGTGCGGGGACGGTCCCAGCGCGCGCCTTTGTCCGAACCGACCGTCTGTAGTTCCACCACAACAGAAGCGTTCGACGGCGGGTTCCCACCCGCCGTCGAACGCTTCTGTTGTTGCCGCGCAGGTCGTCCCCTAACAGGGGTAAGTCAAAAAGATCCCCCGGTACGCCTTCCCCTTATTGATGTCAGTGCTCGGAGTTGACGCGGCAGTCTCGGTGATTCCTCAGTTTCCTTGGCCGGCACGGAGATGGGCGTCCAGCAACCCTGCCGCAACTGCCGGAGCGAGGCCGGGTGCCAGCGGAAGTCGCGGAACCACAAGGCAGTGCCAAAGGTGATAGATGTCGGCCTTTCCGGACCAGACGGTGGAGGCGACGTTGCCGTGCTCGTCCAACTCCTGCTTCCAGGAACCGTGCTCGTAGTCAATGAACCAGTCGCGGGCGTGGTCCCAGATCCGCTCGTACCAGTCCGCGTATTTCTGGTCCCCTGTGGCCATGTACAGCGCGGCCGCACCCCCGATTGCTTCGACCGGCACCCAGCGAATGCGGGAGGTGACAATTGGCTTCCCGTCCCAATCCACCGAGTACACGAATCCGGGATGGCCGTCCGGCTCCCATGCGTCGCGGATGGCGGCGTCGAACAGGCCTTTTGCGTCTTCCATGAGCCACGCAGGAACGTCCATACCGCGGGCCTCAAGGCCGGCGCGGAGGTGCAAGAGCAGCCGGGCCCACTCGACCCAGTGGCCAGGCGTTCCACCATAGGCACGGAACTGGCTGGCCCGGTCATCGGTGTTGTACTCCGGAAGCGGGGTCCAGTCCGGGTCGAAGTGCTCGAAGACCCGGTAGTTGTTGTTGCGCGCAAACTGGTGGATGAGCACCTCAGCGATGTGGAGTGCGCGCTCGAGCCAGCGATTCTCGCCCGTCACATCAGCGACGATGAGGTACGCCTCCACCGAGTGCATGCTGGCATTCCCGCCCCGGTAGGCTTCGGTTTCCGAAAAATCCCGATTCCATGAGTCGAAGCACATATTGGCTTCGTGGTCCCAGAATTTCGAGTCAGCTATATGCAGTGCCTCGTCCAGCAATTCTTGGGCACCGGGCCGGCGGGCCGCGACGGCACTCGCCGCGGCCAGAAGCACGAACGAATGCTGGTAACCGGACTTCGTGTCGTTCACGGGCCCGTTTTCGTCGACCTCCGCGTACCAGCCGCCGAATTCGTTATCGCGGAAGGCTCCGTTGAGCGCCGCAATGCCATGGTCCACCATGGACGCGGCACCGGGGCGCCCCATCAACGCAGCAACTGCAAAACTATGGACCATTCGGGCGGTGATCCAGAGATGGGTCGGTTTGTCGGCAAGGACCTTGCCGTAGTTGTCGAGCCAGCCGAAGCCTGTGGGGACCTTGGAACCGGCAGCGAAGTTAATGAGCCTGTCTGTCTCTACTTCGAGCCAACGTGCGTGAGCGGCGCTGTTCAGCCACGTCATATGGATCTCCTCAAAAATTTGCGGCCGCCGAAGGGAAGCCTGTTCTCATCTTATTGCCTGATGATTGAATTCCACCAGATAAAGTTTGTTTTCGGACATTGATAACGCAGAGTCCTAGCCTCAAAGGCCGACTGCCAGGAGTCGGTTATACGATTCGACGCGGCGTTGACTACTCCCGCGGGCAGGCGGCTATTCCGCTACGATCAGCCTGACGCTGCATGCCGCCAACGCCTCTGCCACTTCCCGGGGCGGCGGCGCGTCGGTGACAAGAATGTCCACCGCCTCAAAAGAAGCCAGGCGAGCGAGCGCATACCGAAGCATTTTCTGGTGGGTGGCAACCACTACAACTTGCTCCGCAGATCCCATCAGGGCCAACTTCGTGGCCCGTTCCACGTCCCGTTCAATGTAGAAACCCTCATCGTGGATCCCACTCACACCAATAAAGGCTGTCTTCGCGCGAAGCCCTTGGACTGCGTTGACCGTCATGGGTCCGTTGAACGCCTGGCTGTCCAACAACAGCTCACCACCCAGGCAAATGGTGCGTGCGGATGTCAGCTGCAGGCACCGTTGTATGGCGGGAGCAGAGTGGGTGATGATCGTGCCCATGAAGGCAGCCGGCAGCTCCTGTGCGATCTGGTAGGTAGTGGTGCCAGCGTCCAGGATGATCGCATCACGTTCGGCGATGAGGTCCACGCACGCTTTTGCCACCCTCTGCTTCGCGTCAGCGTCCTCCCGGACGCGCGCAGCGAAGTCAGCATTTTGGCCGTGACCTTCGACAGCGCTGACCCCACCGTGGACCACCTTGACCAGCCCCAGCTTGGACAAGGCACGCGTGTCACGGCGGACCGTCATGTCCGACACGTCGAATGTGCCGGCAAGGTCTGCGGTGGAAAGGAACCCCCGCCTGCCAAGCTCGTCCAGAATGGTCTGCTGCCGCGGTGTCAGCGGCGCCTCTTCTCGTGCGATGCTCATGGCTTCCCCTCGTTTGACGCCCCCCGGACCGATCATCGGTGTGGGAAAGTGTTGTAATTCCAACACAATCTTACTTACTTCTGCGCACCAACATGGGTAGCGAGGAGTCCAATGGGGCGTCCTTCCACGATGGAGCGCTCCGCTGCGAGGCCCATCCGCACGGATTGAAGGCCGTCAGCGACAGTCACTTCCACGGGTCCTTCGCCCAGAATGGCCTTCCGGTAGCCGAGGTGCTCGTAGTAAGTCGAACCGTGGTGGGCCCCGGCAGCCAAAACCGCTTCGTCCACGGGAACTTCATGCTTTTCAGGGCCAAGCGGCGAACGCGGGCTGAATTCGACGGTGGCTTCGGTTTCGTCCCCCTCAATCCAATGGTTGGCGGCGACGGGAATCAGGGTTTCAATCTTGGCAGCGTCACCCACGACGGAGATTCTTTCCTGGAACTGGGACCCCTCGGCGAACATGGACAACTCCAGCATGGCGCGGCGCCCGCCCTTGAAGTCCACGATCACGTAGGCATTGTCGACCATGTCCGATACCCGGCCGTCGTAGACCTCGTCCATATGGTTGACGTCGTGTCCTCCACTGGCGTAGACGCGGGTGGGTTCGTCCTGCAGGATCAGGCGCATCAGATCGAAGAAGTGACAGCACTTTTCCACCAGGGTCCCGCCGGTGCGCTCGGCGAACCTGTTCCAGGCGTCCACTTTGTGCAGGAACGGGAAGCGGTGCTCAACGATTGAGAGCATGTGGATGGTGCCGAGCTTGCCGCCATGAGCGGCCTGGATGATTTCCTGCACTGGAGGCATGTAGCGGTATTCCATTGCGACCCAGACGGGGGCCGGGTAACCAGCTGCAAGTATCTCAAGCTCATCTGCCTGCTCCGCGCTGGTGCACACCGGCTTTTCCACCAGGACGGGGAGGTTGGTTCCACTGGCAAAGATGTCCTTGAGGATTCCCAGATGTGTGTCGTTGGGGCTTGCGATCACCAAGGCGTCCACAAGCCCTGATGCCAGCAGTTCCTGATGCGTGGAGTAGGTCTGCACCCCGTAGCCAATTTCACGCGAGGTCTCCGCAAGGGAGGAAGGTGTGGGATCAGAAACCGCGGTGATGCGGCTTCCCGGTATCAGTGCGAGGTTCCGGACATGTTCGCGGGCCATGTGGCCGGCGCCGATCAGGCCGTAGCGAATGGTTTGAACCATCTCTCCAGAAGGCAATGACATGAATTGCTCCGTTTCTCTGCGTTGAGTAAGGGATCGACGTTGCATCCCGAACATCACTATACCGAATGTGTTGTTTTTCACACATAGCGTGTGTATATTTTTTCACTACCAGTCCAACTACAACGAGGTGGAACGTGCCCCAACCGAAATCCGGAACCCTGCTTTTTGTCGGGTGTGCCACTCTGGACTCCATTGCCCTCGTGCAGGATTATCCTGCCGCCGACAGCCGCACGGTCGCCGCCGATTTCGTTACGGCAGGTGGTGGGCCGGCCGCCACGGCAGCCGTGGCAGCGGCCCGGGCCGGTGCCAGGACTGCTTTCGCGGGCGTCCTCGGCACGGACGAAGAAGGCGACCGGATCATCACGGGACTCGACGCCGAGGGCGTGGACACTTCCGCTGTCATCCGTGACCCTGAGGTCGCCACGGGCGCGAGCGTCATTATCGTCAGCAAGGCCAGCGAGAGCCGGGCCATCGTCACCCGGCCAGTGCCGCCAGTCCGTTTTCCGGCCGGCAGCCGCTTTCATGAACTGCTGCGCACTGCAGCATGGGTCCATGTGGATCACTTGGGCTGGAATGCGGTAGCAGATCTGCCCGGATTACGGATCAGCGTGGATGCCGGAAACCCCATTCCCTCCTTCAGCCCTCAGGGTGTCGAGCTGTATGTCCCCACCATCGAACGCCTGCGGGCCGAGTACGGCGACGACCTTGCCCCTGAGGTCCTCCTGCAAAGGGCCATAGATGGGGGCGCCTCGGCCGTGGTCGCCACGGCGGGGTCGGATGGAGCCTGGGGCCTTGAACGGGATGGCATTCCGTTCCACGTCCCGTCGACCCCCGCCGACATCGTCTCCACACTGGGCGCCGGCGACGTCTATCACGGCGCCATCCTGGCAGCCGTGGCAGCAGGGCTTCCCCTTGTGGAGGCTGCGTCATTCGCAGGCCGCACCGCCTCCGCATCCTGCGCAGGTTTGGATGGCCGTTCCATGATTCCACGCCAGACCGTCACCTCAGTTCTTACCGCCAATCCCACTCTCTAGCCGAAAGAAGCAGCCAATGAGCACCATCGACCTTTCTTCACTCCAGCGCCCGTCGGGTGCCTTCGCCATGCTCGCCGTTGACCAGCGCGAAGCCATGCGGAACATGTTTGCCGAGCACACCGACCAACCCGTAACTGACGAGGACCTCCGCGACTTCAAGCTCGCAGCTGCCCGCATTCTCACTCCCTACGCCTCCGGAGTTCTCATTGACCGCCAGTTCGCGCTGGATCAGGCCATTGAGGCCAACGTCGTTGACCCAAGCTGCGGGCTCATCGCCTCAGCCGACCATTTCGAGTCTGCCCATGGCGAGCTTGTGGGCGAAGTGACCATCGACAAACTTGTTGAACCGAAGAAATATGCCGCCCTGGGCGCGAAGGCCCTCAAGCTGCTGGTTCTCTACCGACCGGATGAGCCCGCCGAAGGGCGGGTGGCGATGGTCCGCGAATTCGTGGAAAGCTGCAAGTCCGCCGGGCTGATCAGCATCATCGAACCTGTTTCCCGCAAACCCCTGGCAGGAGGCGACTTCGACTGGAACGCCGGCATTCTGGCTGCGGCCAAGGAACTCGGCAGCCTGGGAGCTGACCTCTATAAAGCGGAGGTCCCGTTCAAGGGCCAGGCTTCTGAAGCCGAAGTCCGTGCAGCTTGCGCCGAACTCACCAAGGCCATCGACGGTCCCTGGGTAGTCCTCTCCTCGGGCGTACCGGAGGAGATTTTCCCGGACGCCGTCCGATGGGCTTGCCTGGAAGGTGCCAGCGGGTTCCTGTCCGGTCGCGCCGTGTGGGCGTCCTGCATCGGCTCGTCCGACGTCGTCGAATCCTTGTCCACGGACGCAGTCCGTCGTCTGCAGCGACTCTGCGCTGTGGTCGACGAGGTGGTCTCGGCCCAGCGAACCACCGCCTGATCCTTCAGGGCACCATGTGTGCCCGATTCCCCAACAACTAGGCACAGCAACACTCAACGAGGAGATTATTGTGAGTCAGATTTCACGCAGGCAGGCCATGGCCGTTCTCGGAGCTCTGGGTCTCGGCGCGACCGCCGCAGCATGCGCCGGCCCCGGCGGCTCCACTGCCCCAGGTGGCGCCACAGGTCCTTCCGCGCCTGCCACCGGTGCCATCACAGGTAGGGTGTCCTTCGCCCACTGGCGTGGCGAGGACAAGGCAGTCTTCGACGAACTCATCAAACGTTTCGCTGCAAAGAACGCCGGCGTGGAGGTGGCCCAGGATATCTCCACGTCCAACGACTACAACGCCCAGGGTTTGCAAAAGGTGCGTGGCGCGGCCATCGGTGACGCGTTTGCCACCTTCCGCGGTGCCCAGTTCAACAATTTCAGTGAAGCCGGAATCTACACCGAGCTGAAGAACAGCAAAGCTGTTGGCAATTACCAGAAGGGCCTTCTGACGGCCGGACAGTCGGGCGACAGCCAATTGGGCCTGCCGTATCAGGTGGTCTTCCCCATGCCGATGGCCAACATGGACCTGTTCGACAAAGCCGGCGCCGAACTGGCGCCAAAAGACTGGGACGCCTTCCTGGGCATGTGCGAAAAGTTGGCTGCATCCGGCGTCGTCCCCATCTCCTGGCCCGGCGGCGACGTTGGAAATGGTGGCCAGCTCTTCAACTGCATGATTGCCAACAACGCCCCGGTGGATGACATGTGTGCCCAAATCGAACAGGGCAAGCTCAAGTGCACGGATGACTGGTTCATCAGGATGTTGAACCAGTACAAGGATCTGGTCCCCTACCTCCAGCCCAATGCCACAGGTACTGCTGTGGAGCCTGCACAGAATCTCTTCTCCCAAGGCAAGGCCGCGATGCTGGCCACGGGCTCGTACCACATCGCAGCTGTCCGCAACCTGGGTGCGACGTTCCCCATCGAGCTGGTCTTCCCCAACACGTCCACGGACGGCAACGCCAAGTATGAGGGCGCCTACAATGCCACGTTCATCCTGGGCGTCAACTCCGCCAGCAAGAACCAGGCGGCCGCCGCAGCATGGATTGACTTCCTGTCCGAACCTGCCAACGCTGGCTACTACGCCAACCAGACGGCCCAGCATGTGTCCGTCAAGGACGTCGAATACACCAACTCGGACCTCAAGCGTTTGAGCCCGTGGCTGGACAAGAAGACGGCCTTGGCCGCCCGGTTCCAGTTCCAGAACCTGGACGTCCGCAACGCCGTTGAAGCCAGCGCAACGGCTGTCATTTCAGGCACCAGCCCTGAACAAGCAGCCGAGGCAGCCCAGAAGATTGTCGACGAACGGCTGTGAGTACCCATACCGGAACGGCTCCCAAGCGAAAGGCGCCGGACAGCACTATGGAAGCCGCATCGAAGAAGCGCCGGTCCCCAACCCGCGTGAATCCTGCCCTCTACCTCTTCCCGCTGCCAGCGGTGGCCATCATCGCCGTGTTCCTGGTGATGCCCACGCTGCAGGCGTTCCAGTACGCCATCACGGACTGGAATGGATTCTCGGCAGCCTTCAATTACGTGGGTGTGGACAATTTCGTCCGGGCCTTCACCAAGGATTCACTGTTCACCAACGCCCTGACCAACAACCTGAAGTTCGTTTTGCTGGTGGTCATTGCACAAACGCTGTTCTCCTTACTGCTCGCGCTGCTGCTGACAAAGAATTCCCGGGGGAACGTGGTGCTTCGCGCTTTGTTCTTCTTCCCCACCATCCTGTCCTCAGTATCGGTGGCCTTCATCTGGAAGTTCATCTACGATCCCAACTTCGGTCTCGCCAACTCGGCACTGGGCGCCATCGGCTTGGAGGGGCTTCAAGGTTCCTACCTGGGCAACAATTCCCAGGCACTGTACTGGGTAGCCGTCACGCAAGTCTGGTTCCATGCGGGCCAGATGATGGTGGTCTACATCGCAGGTCTTCAGGCCATTCCCCGCGAACTGTACGAAGCGGCCGAGATGGACGGAGCCAACAAATGGCAGCAGTTCAAGTCCATCACCTGGCCGTTCGTAGCCCCGGCCACGTCCATCGTCGTCGCTTACACCACGGTGCAATCGTTCAAGGCCTTCGACCTGATCCTGGGTATCGCGGGCAACCCACCCAAAGGGTCCCTGGACATTCTCTCCACCCGCATTTACAGCACTTTTGCCAACTCGGAGTTCGGATATGCCGCCGCTCAGTCAATCATCTTCATGGGGATGATCGCCTTGGTTACCTGGCTGCAGCGCCGGTTGCTCCGTCTGACCCCGAAGGGGGAATGACAGCATGCTTGCATCAATCAGCCGCCGCGGAATCCTTGCCATCTATGCGGTCATCATTATCGTCCCCATCACCGTTGTGCTGTTCGGCAGCTTCAAGTCCACACAGGAACTTTTCGAGGGTCCCTTCAGCCTGCCCCAGTCCCTGGCGCCCGATAATTTCGCGGAAGTCATTGGCGGCCAGGACCTGGGCTCGTCCTTCCTGAACAGCGTCATCGTCACCGGCATCTCCGTTCCCATCACACTCTTCATTGCCAGCCTCGCTGGTTATGCGGTCGCCCGGCTGAGGGGCTTCGCATCCTGGGCCATCTTCGGATTCCTGGTTCTGGGAATGGCCATCCCCGCCCAAGCCAACATGGTGCCGTTGTATGTCTTGTTCGGCCGCATGGGCCTTCTGGACAACCTCACCGGCCTCATCGTGGCCAACATCGTCTCCACACTGCCCATCGCCGTCTTCATCCTCGGCGGTTTCATGCGCACACTGCCCAAAGAACTCTACGAAGCATGCTCCATAGATGGCACCGGACCTTGGCGGACCTACGTATCCATCGCACTCCCGCTCTCGGCGCCCTCGATAGCCGCTGCTGCCATCTTCCTGTTCGTCATCCATTGGAATGAACTGCTGTACCCCCTCTTGTTCATCCAGTCCCCCGGTAACCGCACCCTGCCGCTGGCCCTGCTGAGCTTCCAGGGAGAATTCCAAACCAACTACCCGTTGCTGTTCGCCGGAGTCATCCTTGCCTCCCTGCCTGTGGTGGTGGCCTACGTCTTCCTTCAGCGCTACTTCGTCGCGGGCATCACCGCAGGCGCCAGCAAGGGATGAGGCACCGTTCCGCGCGCCGGACAGCGCACCCCTCCCAGCCAACGAAAGGCAACACAAAGTGAACCTGAAATCAGCACAACACCTGATTAACGGAACCTGGCACTCAGCAGGAACGTCCAAGGACGTGACAGACCCCGGGAACGGGAGCACCGTAGGCGAGGTGGCCTGGGGAACTGCCGAGGACGCAACCAAAGCCGCTGACGCTGCCGCCGAATCATTTGGTGACTGGTCTCGCTCCACGGCCCGCACCCGCGCCGACCTCCTCCACAATGCCGCTGCGCTGTTGTCCGAACGCCGCGACGAACTGGCGCTCACCCTGGCGTTGGAAGCCGGCAAGCGACTCCCCGAGGCGCAAGGCGAAGTGGACTTCTCAGTGGAATACTTCCGCTGGTTCGCCGAGGAAGTACGCCGCACCACTGGCACCGTCAGCCCACCCGAGCTCCGCGGCCGCCGGCACCTCAGCACTCGCAGGCCCATCGGAGTCGCACTTAGCCTCACCCCATGGAATTTTCCCGTTTCCATCCAAGCCCGCAAACTCGCTGCCATGCTCGCCGCCGGCTGCACTGTGGTGGGCCGGGTCTCTGAGAAGGCACCGCTGGCTGCGACCGGGCTGTTTGAGATCCTGCACGATGCCGGGTTCCCCGCCGGCGTCGTCAATCTGGTCCACGGCCCTTCACGCGAAATCACCGGCGCCCTGCTCAAGCATCCCGCTGTCCGCGCCGTCAGCTTTACGGGGTCCACCGGGGTGGGCCGCCAGATCATGGCCTCGGCATCCGAACGTGTAGTGAGGCCGTTGCTGGAGCTCGGCGGCAACGCGCCGTTCATCGTCTTCGAAGACGCAGACCTCGACGCCGCCGTCGAGGGGGCTGTACTCGGAAGGCTCCGCAACACAGGACAGTCCTGCGTCGCCGCAAACCGATTCCTGGTCCAAGACAGCATCGCGGACGAATTCGCCCGGAAACTTGCTGCCAAATTTGATGCGATGACCATTGGGCATGGTGTTCCCGACGGCGGGACACCCGTACCGGATCTTGGTCCCGTCATCGACGCCGAGCGCGTGGCCGCTGTCCAGGCCCTGGTGGACGATGCCCTCAGCCGTGGAGCCCGCCGGGTCACCGAACGGACCCAGGTTCCTACCCAGGGTTCCTTCGTGGCCCCCACACTCCTGGCCGATGTTCCCGACGACGCGCCCTTGGTGAGCGAGGAAGTCTTCGGCCCCGCAGCAGGCGTGGTGACCTTCTCCTCGGAAGAGGAAGCGATCCGCAAGGCGAACGCCACCGAAATGGGTCTGGCCGCGTACGTCTGGAGCAGCAGTTCCAAGCGCGCCTGGGATATCCCCGAACAGCTGGAGGCAGGCATTGTTGGAGTCAACGATCCCCTCCCTTCCGTGGCCTTTACACCCATGGGCGGCGCCAAGCAGTCCGGCCTGGGCAGGGAAGGATCAAGTCTGGGCCTGGAGGAGTTCGAGGAGGTCCAGTACGTAGCCTGGAGGCCATAAATGCTGACCACAGGACTTGTTCTGGGAGCAGTCGTCATGGGTGCCGGGATGCAGCGCGTCACCGGCATGGGATTCGCTTTGGTGGCGGCCCCGTTCCTGGTCCTGCTCCTGGGCCCTGTTGAAGGCGTGGTGCTGGTCAATGTCTGCGGAGCCGTGACGGCCGGAGCGATCATCTTCCGCGTCAGGCGGGACATTGACTGGAAAAGATACCTGGCACTGGCCGCGTCAGCCCTCCTGGGCATTGTCCCCGCGGCGATCCTCATCCGCTATCTGCCACCGTCGGTGCTGGAGATCTCGATCGGAGTGACCCTTGCCGTGGGCCTGACAGTCCTGCTGGTCATGAAGTCAGCCGTCCTGCCCCAGCGTCGTCGCTACCTCTTCACCGCAGGTGGGCTCAGCGGCTTCATGAATACTGCGGCAGGGGTGGGCGGACCGGCGGTAAGTATGTACTCCATCGCCACCCGGTGGCAGCACAAGTCGTTCGCTGCCACAATGCAACCCTACTTTTTCACCATCGGCTCGCTGTCCCTGATCTCCAAGGCGGTCACCGCACCAGCCTCGTTTCCTGTCCTGCCGATGACAATGTGGCTCGCGGTCGCCGCCGCCTGCCTGGTCGGACTGGTTCTGGGTGACCTCGCATCCAAGCGGGTTTCCACCAGGGCCGCCCAGATTCTCCTGATCATCCTGGCCTATGTCGGAGCAGCCGCCACCATTATTCGCGGTGTGCTGGACGCTATGGGCTGAAACCCGCCCAACAAACTCAAGATCCCCAACCATCGAAAGGACTCTCATGTCCATCACTTCATCAAAAGAAGGCACCCTCCGCGTTTCCACAACCAAGGGCGAACCTGTTGAACTCAGGATTGATGCTTCCGACCCTGTGGCCGTTCGGCTAGAAGTTGATAACACCTGCGGCTGTGCCGAGGGTTCTGGTCGACGCGTCGGTGCCTACACAGATACGGACTTCGGCATTCGCTAGGTGAAGGCCCGCCGCTAGCTACCTGATAGTGTTGCTTTTCCAACACAATTCGTTCGCTTCCTGTCATTGATGCGTGCGCGCAAGGAGAAATATGGATCTTTCCACGTCTTTCAAGGCCTACGACGTCCGTGGCATAGTCGGCTCTTCGCTGACCGATCACGTCGCAGAGGCCATCGGGGCAGCTTTTGTGGATGTCTTGGACCTTGCGGGCAAGACAGTGTTCTGCGGGGGTGACATGCGCCCTTCGTCCCGCGGGTTCGTCTCGGCGTTCTCACAAGGTGCAGCAACCCGGGGCGCCAACGTTTACGACCTCGGGCTCATCGCCACCGACGAGCTCTACTTTGCCTGCGGCGCCCTGAACGCGGCGGGTGCTATCTTCACAGCAAGCCATAACCCAGCCCAGTACAACGGGATCAAGATGGCCAAGGCCGGAGCAGTCCCCATCTCCTCGGACTCAGGGCTGTTCGACATCCGGGACCTCGCCCAGCGCTATCTGGACCACGGCTTCCTTGGGGCCGAAACAGTTGGGACCGTGGCCCCGCTCGACGTCCTTGCGGACTACGCACGCAAGCTGCGTTCGCTCGTGGACCTAAGCGCCGTGCGACCTCTCAAAGTCGTCGTCGACGCCGGAAACGGCATGGCCGGGCTGACCGTTCCCGCAGTGTTGGGCAGCCAGATATTGGAAGCTTTACCGCTGGCCATCGTTCCGCTCTACTTTGAGTTGGACGGCACGTTCCCCAACCATCCAGCCAATCCCTTGGAGCCGGATAATCTCAGGGATCTGCAGGCTGCCGTGCTGGAGCACGGCGCCGACCTTGGACTGGCATTCGACGGCGACGCTGACCGCTGTTTCGTGGTCGACGAGACCGGACAACCAGTCACGCCGTCGGCGATTACCTCCATGATCGCGGTACGCGAGATTTCAAGGGTCCAAGCAGCGGGCCAGGCCGATCCAGTGGTCATCCACAACGTGATAACGTCCCGGTCAGTGCCCGAATTTGTTCAGGCTGCAGGTGGCCGGCCGGTCCGTACCCGAGTAGGCCACTCGTTCATCAAGGCGCAAATGGCCGAAGAGGACGCCGTGTTCGGTGGAGAACATTCGGCCCACTACTACTTCCGTGACTTCTATAACGCGGACACCGGGATGCTGGCAGCGATGCACGTCCTCGCCGCCCTGGGCGGGCAGCCCGCGCCTCTTTCCAAGCTTGTAAGGCAATACGAGCCGTACTCTGCCAGCGGCGAAATCAACTCAACTGTGGTGGATGTCGCCCAAGCCATTGCGGACGTGCGCCAAACCTACGATCAATCAACCAGTGTCCGCATTGATGACCTGGATGGACTGAGCGTGATCGCAGAGTCGGGAGAGTGGTGGTTCAACCTCCGGGCGTCGAACACCGAAGAATTGCTTCGGCTCAATGTCGAAGCCAAGGATGCAAAGACCATGGGCCGCATGCGGGATGCTGTCCTGGACATGATCCGGAAGTAGTCGTCAGCGGACTACCCCACGGTGCCCGCAGCGGCCAGGATCGTAACGATCAGGTGCTGCGGGCGTGGCGTCAGACCAGCACTTCGCCGTCGCGGGCGACGACGCGGCCTGCCGAGACCACGAGCCGCCGCTGGGGGCAGCGCACGAGCGCGTCCGGCACGTTCTCGGCGTCGAGGAGCACGATGTCCGCGTGTGCACCGGCGACGAGGTCGTGCTGCTCCCGACCGACGAAAGGCGCGCCGTATTTGGTCGCGTACTCGACCGCGTTGGTGAGCTTATCGTCATGGCGGAACCCATGCAGGCGCGCGAAGGCGAATGCCACGCGCAGCAGGTCCCCGTCGCCGAACGGCGACCACAGGTCGCGGATGCCGTCGGTGCCGAGGCCCAGCGGAACGCCGCGATCCCTCAGCTGCTGCCAGGGCAGCGGCGCGGTGCCGCTCATCGCGACGGTGGTCCACGAGATGCCCGCCTCGGCAAGCCCCTCGATGATCTCCTCCTGCACGCCCTTCTGCAATGAGCCCATGGCGAAACCGTGGGAGATGTTCACCCTGCCCTGGAGGCCGGCGTCGATGGTGCGGCGGATCACCTGACGGTACTCGTAGGCGCCGAGCGAGCCGAAGTCATGCAGATGCAGGTCAAGGCCAACGCCGCGCTCCACGGCAATCTGGAACAACCCGTCGAGCTGGCCTTCGACGTCGCCGTCGATGGTGCCCGGATCGAGGCCGCCAATGGCATCCGCCCCGGCCTGGGCAGCCTCGTCGAGCAGCCGCAGCACGCCCGGCCTGCGAAGAACGCCGTCTTGCGGGAAAGCGACCGTCTCGACCTGGATCGCCCCATCCAGCTCAGCGACCGCGGCTTGCACGGTCTCGAGGCCCTTCAGCCCGATGCCGAGGTCGACGTCGATGTGCGTACGGGTCGCTGTGGTGCCGTGACGGAGGAACTCGCGCAGCACCGCTACGGCCGAATTCACGTTCGGGATGTCGTAATTCCCGCGCTCTGCGCGCTCGTTCGCGATCCAGCCCTCGACGGTCGGGTGGTCGGAATAGGTGTACGACACCCACGGCTTGCCCCACCAGCTTTTGTCGACGTGGGCGTGTGCGTTAATGAACCCGGGCACAGCCAGCAAACCGCCACCGTCAAGGTCACCGGCGTCGAACGTGCCCCCGGCGAGTGCCACCTCCGTGATGACGCCACCACTGATCGTGATGTCCGCAGCCTCGGCGCCCCACGGGCGCACGTTCCTCAGGGTAAATTTCTTGTCAGTCATTCTGTTCCTCTATCTATTCGGACTCAGTGCACGCGGCTCAGGAAGGACGCTGTGCGTTCGTGCTGCGGGTTGTCGAGCACGTCGCGTGCCGGTCCGTCCTCAAGCACACGGCCTTGGTCCATGAAGACCACCCGGTCAGCGACCTCGCGGGCAAAGCCGATCTCGTGGGTGACAACGATCATCGTCATGCCCTCCTCAGCCACCTGCCTCATCGTCTGCAGCACCTCGCCGACGAGCTCAGGGTCGAGCGCACTGGCCGGTTCGTCGAACATCATGAGTCGAGGCTCCATGGCGAGCGCCCTGGCGATCGCCACACGCTGCTGCTGGCCGCCCGAGAGCTGGCTGGGGTACGAGTCGTCTTTATCTGCCAGGCCGACCTTGGCCAGCAGCTGCCGCGCGTTCGCGACTGCCTCCCGACGCGGGCGGCCCAGGACCCGGGCCGGGCCATAGGTGACGTTGTCGAGGGCTGTCATGTGACCGAACAGGTTGAAGTGCTGGAACACCATGCCGATGTGCTGGCGTGCCTTGGCCACGCGGCGTTCGCTCTGTTCGTAGAGCTGCCCGTCGTGCAGTTGGTAGCCGACGCGCTCCCCGTTCACCTCGATGACGCCACCGTCGACGGGGTCAAGGTGGTTGATGCACCGCAGCAACGTACTCTTGCCAGAGCCCGACGGCCCAAGGATGCAGACGATCTCCCCGGTTCGCACCTCGAGGTCCACGCCTCGGAGCACATGGTTGTGCCCGAGCCACTTGTGCACGCCGTCGATACGCAGCATGGTGTCGGTCGACGGTCCTGCGGGAGCTACTTGCGCCACAGCGCACCTCCGATGATGGTCCGAATATTCGTGGTCTTCGCCGGCCTCGCGCTCTTGGAGGAACGCCGTGACCCGGGCTGCGAGGCGTTGAAGCGACGCTCAAGGAAATGCTGCCCGGTGCCGGCGATGGTCACCAAGATCAGGTACCAGAGCACCCCAACAATCAGCAGGGGCAGGATCTTGAAGTTCTGCCCATAGATGAGCTGGACACGGGTCAGCAGGTCGCTGCCGCCGATCACTGACACGAGCGAGGTTGCCTTCAGCATGCCGATGAACTGGTTGCCGGTGGGCGGGATGATGACCCTGATCGACTGGGGCAGCACGATGCGGGCCAGGGCCTGGTTGCGGGTGAGGCCGATGCTCACGCCCGCGTCGGTCTGGCCAGTCGGCACCGAGATGATGCCGCCCCGGATGATCTCGGCCATGTAGCCCGACTCGGCGAGTGAGAGGGCGATGAGGCCTGCCGTGAAGCCCGAGATGAGGGCGTTCGTATCCTGTCCGAGGATCACGGGAAAGAGCACTGCAAGGTTGAACCAGAGCAGAACCTGAACAAGCATCGGGACTCCGCGGAAAAACCAAACGTAAGCGCGTCCGATAACACTGACCACCTTGTTGTTGCTCTGGATCATCAATGCGATGCCGAAGGCGAGCACGATGGAGATGAGCATGGCGAAGATCGCCAACTGGATCGTTACGCCGACGCCCTGGAGCACCACCGGGTTGAACATGTACTCCCAGGTGACGTTCCACTCCATATTGGGGTTCTGGGCCTGGGACTGGATGAAGAGGACCAGCAGCGCGATGGCAACGAAGCCCGTGACGATCTGGCCGTACTGGGGTCGCCGCTTCGCACGGATCGGTGCGTCCTGCACGGGTGGCTCGTCGCCGGCCCTGCGTACAAAGTGCGACGGCATCGTCGAGGTCGGGAGTGGTGACTGAGTGATGTCGGGCATGATCACTTCTTCGCCAGGTTGATGCCCGGGGTGTCGAGGTCGATGACCTCAACGTGCCACTTCTTCAGGATTCCGTCGTATGAGCCGTCCTCGTGGATTGCTTTGAGGGCGGTGAGGAAAGCGTCGCGAAGGTCGGTCTGTGCCTTGTTGAAAGTCATGCCAAGGTAGACCTTCTCCTCGAAATCTACGGGGAGCGACTCCAGTTTGTCGCCGGTCTCGCGCTGGATGACCGAGACCGCCATATCGGGCCAGAAGATGGCGTCGATGCGGCCGGAGGTTAGCGCCAGATTCTTATCGCTCGAGTTCGGGAAGGAGATGAGCTCGGTGGCAGGCTTCCCGATCGCGGTGCAGGCTGCGGCCATCAGGTCGACGAGGCGGTGGGCGTCGGAGCCCTTTACGTCGCCGATCTTGACGCCGCAGCCGCCGTCGACGGCGCTCGTGATGCCCTTGGGATTGCCCTTCTGCACCATGAAGACCGTGCCGGCCCACTGGTAATCGATGAAGTCGACCTGTTCCTGCCGCTTCTTGCGGTCGGTCATACCGGCGATCGCCGCGTCGAACTTTCCGCTCTGCATGCCGATCAGGATCTGGTCGAATGGCACTTTCTCCCACTTGACCGGGATACCGAGCTGCTTCGCCATCGACTCCATGAGATCGACGTTGTAGCCTTGGATGCCGGTCTCGCCGGCCGGGGTGAAGTTGGCCGGCTCGAAGTCGGGCTGTGTGGCGACGGTAAGCACCCCCTTGTCTTTGACCTTCTGCGGCAGCAGGTCAAAGAGGGGCGCCTTCTCATCGAGGACGGCAGTTTTCTCCGATGGCCCGGCGGCCGTGGCCGTGGAGCCTGAGACGCCGCAGCCGGTCATGGCGAGCACGGCGAGGCCGCCTGCCACGATGATGGCCGCAGCGCGGCGTGCGTAGGTGTTGCGGTAGAACGACATTGTTCTTGCCTTTCGGGGCGGAGTTCCGCGGGATGCGGAACTGGTTGGGGGGAGCAAGCGAGCGGGATCCCGCTCGCCGGGGCCTGGGTCATCCCGCGCGCAGGGGGTTCCCCTGGCGCGCGACGACCTTGCCGCGTTTCAGCACGAGCCGCCGTGGCGTCCGGGCTGCTACTGCCTCGCCGATGCTCGCTGCATCGATGAGGAAGAGATCGGCGGGTGCGCCGGGTTCGATCCGGGCGGGTTCGCGCCCGAGGGCGAGGGCCCCGCCGGTGACTGCGACGTCGAATGCCGAGTAGATCTGTTCGTCCGTGCGAAAACCGTTGCGATATGCCAGGTGAAAGGTGCGGTCGAGCATGTCGCCGTTACCGTACGGTCCCCAGTGATCCCGCACGCCGTCATTGCCTGCGCCGATGTTGACACCCCGCCCTCGCAGCTCGGCAATCGGCAGCACCGGCGTGTTGTAGACCGTTGCCGTCAGCAGGGAGATCCTTGCTTCCGCGAGGCCCTCCGAGATCCGCTCGGACTGGGCTTGGTCGACCTCGATGACGGCTACGCCGTGCGAGATGGCGACCCTGCCCTCGAGCCCGTGCCGCAGCACTCGCTCGATGATGAGTTCCATCGTGTGCGCGCCCAGAGTGCCACGCTCGTGCAGGTGGATGTCGAGCCGTGTGCCGTAGGTTTTGGCGAGCCCAAAGATCAGATCGAGGTGACGCACCGAGTCACGCTCCAGCGCGGCGGGGTCGATGCCTCCCAGGCATCCGACAAGCCCTTGTTGAAGAGCCGACTCAAGCAGCTCGGCCGTGCCGGGACGGGTCAGCAGTCCGCCCTGCGGGAAAGCGACCTGTTCGACGTCGATCACGTCGGCCAGCTCTTCGGCGACGCCGGCGACGAGCTTGAGACCGCGGAGCCCGATGTCGGGATCGACATCGGTGTGGGTGCGGGCGAGGGTCGTCCCCGCGGCGGCCATCTGCCCGAGCAGCGCGTACACACTGTCGCGGCTCGGCAGGCCGAACTCCGCGCGGCCCCGCTCGCCGTTGGCGATGCGGTCCTCGAGCGCGGGCCCCGCGGAATGCGGAACCCAGCTGCGGCCCCAGAGGGTCTTATCGATGTGGCAATGGGCGTCGACCATTCCGGGCAGGGCGAGCGCACCAGCACCGTCCTCGCGCACCGCCGTAGCGGGGTCAATGATGCCAGCTGGCTGAATCTGTGCGATGAGGCCGTCCTGGACGAGCAGGTCCACTGGCCGCGATCCATGAGCCAGCCGTACGCGCTCGATAATCATGTCCTGCATCCCAAATCTCCCACTTTCATGACGATCGTCACGTGAACTAGATAGGCACACAGTAGATTCATTTGGTATCCCATGGCAATAGTCAAGGCAAAAGATTCCGAATATTTTCTAGGCAACCAGGGGATTCAGCTATCAATTGAGATATGGGAGTTGCCACTTGGCATACCAAACAGAATTTTTGATGCGCGAAGGTCCCACATCGCTCCCTAGATGGAGAGGGCCCGCCTGCATCTCGGGTCCGGATAGCTGGTATACCAAGTAGAGTTATCTATATGAGTTGGTGTCGTTGGGTGACTAATTAACACCGTGATCCAGCGAGTTATCCAGCGGATCATTGACGGGGATTTCAAGCTTGGTATACCTTGAGCGCAGTCGACTCCGATTCATAGCGCTCAACCTCCGAAGGTGCCCATGACACTCATTCTCACCGCTTCAGCCCTTGAAGATCTGGCCAGCATGTCCGAAACGATATCCGCCGTCGAACGTGGATTCGTCGATATCGCCCGAGGCACCGCCCAGCAGCCAGCTCCGCTGTCCCTTCACCTGCCGTCTTCGGACGCACGGTATCTGCTCATGTCCGGACTGGCCGATACACAGCGACTCGCGGCCGTGAAGCTGCTGTCCGATATTCCCGCCAACCGCGAGGCCGGACTCCCCACGCAGCGTTCAAGCATCCTGCTGGCGGACCAGCTCACTGGGGAAACCCTCGCCCTTCTCGACGGCAGAGTTCCCACGCGGGTCCGGACGGCTGCGGCAAGCGCTGTGGCGAGCAAGTACCTTGCCCGGCCCGACAGTTCAACACTCGGCCTGATCGGCGCAGGCGCCCTTGCGATTGCCCATGTCGAGGCCATGCTGCACGTGCTACCCATCAGGAAGGTAGTCGTCTGGTCCCGCACCAACGCCACTGTCCAAGCCTTCCAGGCGAGGACCACGCATCGCGCCATCGAGATCGTGGCAGCATCCAGTGTCCAGGAAACGGTGGAGGCCGCTGATGTCCTCTGCACGCTTACACCGTCCGTAGAGCCGCTGGTCCACGGCGAATGGTTCCGTCCGGGGCTTCACATCAACGCGGTGGGGGCCCGCCCCCGGCCCACCCACCGTGAAATAGATGCGGACGGGATGGGCCGCTCCAGGGTTTTCGTCGACAACATGGAAACCGCCGTCCAGAAGTCAGGCGACCTCATGCTGGCCGTGTCCGAAGGATTCATGTCGCTCGACGACGTGCGGGGTGAGCTCGGCGCGGTCATTACCGGTCAGTTGGCCGGGCGTGACAACGACGACGACGTCACTCTTTTCAATTCAGTCGGCATCGGCATGCAGGACCTGGCCATCGGCCGGCTGCTCTATGACGCGGCCCTCCGGAACGGTCTCGGAACGGCCATTGACATGTCCCGCTGAAGTCCGCGAGTCGAGTGGCTCCCTACTCCGCGTCCTCCCCTATCACCGTTGACTCCCGGATGATCAGCTTCGGGGCAAGGCTCACGCGACGGAGGGCAGGCGACACCACAGACCCTGTCTTTCCCGCGAGGCGTTCCATGCACATGGTCACCGCCGCGTATCCGACGTCGCGTTTTGGCGGGGCGATCGAGGTCAGGGGTACGGGAGCGAGGTCGGCCACTTCGTCGTCATAGGCGACGATCGCCAGGTCCTCAGGCACGTCGACGCCGGACTCCTCAGCGAGGTTGATCAGGGTGATGGCTTCCTCATCGGGAAGGACCAGGACAGCGTGCGTCCCAGTGCGCCGGCAATCTTTCAGGAATTTTGCGAACTCCTTTTGGTTGTTGCCTGCGCCCACTACTGACCGTACATATTCCATGATGGGAGCATCAGTTTCCAGTCCCAACTTAGCTACCATGCGCTCATGGCTTTCACGGAGCCAAGGGGCCGTGGGGCTGGTGGCGATGGCCAGCCCGATCCGGCGGTGGCCCAAGGAAGCAAGGTGCTCGATGGCAAGCTCGGCGCCGTAACTGTGATCGGACATCACTGATTCGAAAACCCGGCTTGAGCGTTCCACGAGCACCACGGGGATGCGCAGTCCGGACAGCAATTCGAACGTCGGCGAACCGGGCTCAAGGGGTCCAGCGGTTGCCAGGAGTATGCCGTCGACGGCGTTGGCCACCATGCGCTGGAGCTGCCGGAACTCGTCTTCCTCGGAGTAGTTGCTGACACCCAGGATGAGGCGCGCATTCAGCGCCCTGGCTGCGGCTTCAGCGCCACGAATGACTTCCGGGAAGTAGTAGCCGGTGGTGGGAACGATCAGTCCAAGGGTAGCCAGCGGCTGGCGCGGCCTTCTGTGGACAGTGTCACCGGGGCGCTCCACGACTATCCGGACTGCCCCGCCATGGACCCTTCGCAGCAGGCCCTGGGCAGCAAGCTGCGTCAGGTCCCGGCGGATGGTCATGGTGGACTGGCCGCTCTTTTCGGCAAAGTCGTTCACGGTCAGGGTCCCGCGCAGCTCCAACTCACGGAGTATCTTCTCGTGGCGTTCCCCGCTGAGCATGCCAATCCTCTTCCGGAATCCCAATGTTCAAACAAGCATAAATGACCGAATACAAACAACGTTGTGGGGCCCGCTCTGCGCGTAAAACACTCGCCAGAGCGCGCAGAGCAGGCCCCGCAACGCCAGCCACTACCGCCGGGGGTGGTCGTCGATCCGCACGAGGTTCCGGCCCCGCATCGTATAAAGGTAACCGTCCTCATCGTTGTTGATATGTGCGCCGCTGTACCAGGCGCCGTCGATATCAGTTACCACGGTGGCTACCTCGAAGGTCTTGGGATCGAAGCGGAAGACGTGCGTATTCGAGACGCCGTAGACAGCACCGCGGTTTGTCACCAAGGCGGCGAAGCCGGAACTCACGGCGCTGATGTCCGAGCGGTGCACAATCTTGCGTTTGGGGAGGTCCATGACAAAAAGACCGCCCTTGCGCGTCACACCGTAGAGGTACTTACCCTGTACGGCGAGGGCCGCGATGCCTGCCCCTTCCCCGGCATCCAGTCGCCACAATTCCTTCCCTGCCACAGGGTTGAATGCCACCACGGTTCCTGCGCCATCGAGACCTGGATTGCCGCCCCCCAAATAGGCCACGCCGTCGCGGGATGCCACCGCCCGGAGCAACTGCACGTTGTCGATCGGATTCAGGAAGAAGCCCTTCTTACCGGTGCGCGGGTCATAAGTCCACAGCGAACCACCGCCCTCGGTGTCCGCCTGCGCCGCCACGAGGACCAGTTTGTTGCGCTCGTCCCAGCAGACGTCCAGGGGTCGGTTCTGTTCCTTGGGGAATTCCGCCACCTGCGTGATCGGCTTCCCATTCCGGGGGTCGTAGCTCCAAATGCCCTGGCCACTGTACTGCCCTGTATACAGGGCACCGTTGACCACGATCGCATCTTTCGCTTCACCAGGGGCGAGCATATTGGCAACGTCCCCTGTCCGGAGCGAGCGGCGCGCAATGACGCCGTTGCCTCCCACATAGACGTAGCCTGCTCCGGCAGCAATTCCCATCACCGATTGCGGATCAGAGGGTGCGCCGGCTTCGCCGAGGTCGGTAGTTCTGGTGGTTCCGGTTGCCGGGTCAATTTCAGCGACGAAGCCGTAGCCCGAGGTGACCAGCAGCTTGCCGCCCAAGGCGTCGACGCCCCAGATTTCACCCAACGAAGGCCCTTGGTACGGCACAGCCGATATTGCGTTGGCGGACAAGCTGTAGGCCACCAGCCCGGTCTCGTTGGCGAAGTAGACCTTATCCCCGATGGCCGCAAAGTTCTTGGCAGTCTTCCCCTCGGACAGGGCCTGCACATACGTCTTCGGGTTGCTGAGGTTCACAGCGGCAATCTTGGAGTTCTCCAGTGAACCGGCGGAGCTCACCATCAGTTTGTCTCCCACGATGCCAAGGTCGCGGATGCTGGGATCCTTCAGCATTTCAGCCGGAGTGACGTTGGTGAAGGTCTTGGCAGCGCGGTCGTAAGCAAACAAACAGGCCCGGCTGGCGCCGCTGCCACCATTGAGCGTGCTGCCGGCACCGAAGAAGATCGTGGAGTCGGTAGCGGCCACGGCACGGGCAAGAGTGGCGCCGGCATCGGGGATGCCGAGGCTGGTGATCTGATTGGTTGCGGGGTCGAACTCCCACAGCGCCGGCGCCGTGGGGCTTCCGCCACCGACAATATAGAGGCGTCCGTTGGGCGCCACGCTGAGGTCACGGACATCCCGGTCGCCGATGTAGCCAATCGCCGCGGCCTTGGTGCCAAGGCTGTTGAGGTCCCAGCGGAAGAGGTTCGGCTGCGTGCCGGTCGACTTCTGCAGAACACCGGCGTAGAGGTAACGGCCCGAGGCGTCAGCAGCCAGGGTCTGGATGGAGTGCCCGTTGGTGAGCTCGGTCTGGCCGATGACCTTTCCGGTGGGGACATGGAAGGCGATGATCCGGACCGGCTCCAGGTTGCGGGAACCGATGTAAAGAACGTCGCCCACCAGCAGCCCGCTCATCAGCGAGAACTGCACGACGGCGGGACCCAGGTCCAGGATTTCCGTCGCCTTCGGCTTGGACGCAAGGAAGGCGGACGCCGACGCCGGTTGGCCGGCTGCCATGCCGATGGCGGCGGCGAGGGACGCAGCACCGCCGACCTGTAGGACTGCCCGCCTGCTGATGTTCGATTTCTCCATTGGAATCCCTGTTCTTAGGTAGTGACTTTTTCAGTAGTCGCCGTTCGGGTGTCCAGAATTCATAGCAGCGTCGAGCGAACGTCGTCCAGCGTTTCTGTTCGTTCAAACACAAACGGTTGCAGATTCTTTGGCCTCATCTGCCCCTGACGGCGATTTTTCCCCAGCAGAATGTTTGAATTTGTTTGAAATATTGAAGATGTTCGAACTTGCGGATTACATGGATCCATCGCCTGTGGCCCCAACCACATGTTCCCTCTTCGCATCGCACAGTCTTCAAAGGAGAACACCATGAAGCGTCGTCACCTATTTACAGGGGTGGCCGGCCTGGCCGCCAGCACCCTGCTGCTCGCAGCCTGCGGCACGGGCCCCAGCACTTCCTCTGCTCCCACGCCCACGGAAGATCCGTCAGGATCCATCACCTTCTGGTCCTCCTTGGCAGGCATGGACAAAGTGGCTGACGCGTTCAACGCCAGCCAGGACAAGATCAAGGTCAGCTTCGAAACCATCCCCAACGGCGCCAACGGCGGCTACGCCAAACTTTCCACCGCCATCACGGCAGGTAACGGCCCGGACGTCGCCACCATCGAATACCCGCAGTTGCCGCAGTTCGTCAGCAACAGCCAGGTCATCCCGCTCGATGGCCTGATCAACAAGGCCGAAACAGTGGACAAACTCACGGACGAAACCAAGGCTTTGGTCCAGTTCGGTGAGAAGACCTACGCACTTCCGTACGACGCGGCCCCCATGCTCATGTGGTACCGCAAAGACATGCTGGACAAGGCCGGCGTCGAGGTCCCTAAAACCTGGGACGAATTCGAAGAGGCAGGCAAAAAACTCAAGGCCGTAGCGCCAGACTCCTACCTGGCCAGCTTCAACCCCAACGAGGTAGCGGCGAGCGCCGGTCTGGCCTGGCAGGCAGGTGCCAAGTGGTTCGGCACCGAAGGCGACAGCTGGAAGGTGGGAGTCAACGACGAAGCTACGCAGAAGGTGGCCAGCTACTGGCAGAAGCTGATCGACCAGAAGATCGTCAAGGTCACCCAGGCTTACAGCGACGAGTGGAGCCTGGACCTCGCCAATAGCACTGTTGTTGGCGTGGTTGGCGCAAACTGGAGCGCCACGGGTATCCAGAAGCGCACTGAAGCCAGCGGACAGAAGGGCCAGTGGATCGCTGCCGAACTGCCCAACTGGGGCAACGAATCGGGCGCTTTCTATGGCGGCTCCAGCTTCAACGTGACCAAGAGCAGCAAGAACCCGGCAGCGGCCGCCAAGTTCGTCGAGTTCCTCACTACCAACCAGGAAGCCATCAAAGCCCGCGGCAACACCGGCTCCGCGTTCCTTGCCTTCCCGGGCCTGACGCCGGTAGCACAGCAGGCCTACGACGCCAGCTACTTCGGCAACGACATCTACTCGGTCTTCACCAAGGCCTACGGCACCATCACCCCGGGCTGGCAGTGGGGACCCAACTGGGACATCACCAACACAGCCCTCAAGGACGCCTACGGCAAGCTGACCACCGGCGGCACCATTCATGACGCCGTCGATACCGCCCAGGAGGCCACCGTGGCCAGCCTGAAGCAAAACGGCCTCTCCGTCACGGAATAGCCACTCACCGAGTAGCCACACAGGCAGGGGGCCTCGTTGAGGGGCCCCCTCCCAAGCTAGGAGAATCCCATGGCCACCCAGGCCCTCACCACCACAGTGCGCCGCCGAGGCCGCGCACTGGCGGGAACCGGCGGACGGACTGCCGCATTGTTCCTGGTCCCCTTCTTCGCGGTCTTCGCGATCGCCATGATCGCACCGGTGATCTACTCACTGGTGCTGAGTTTCCACTCGCAGCAGAAGTCCGGGCTGGGCTTCGGTGAAGCCAAGACGGTCTTCGTTGGAGTCGAGAACTACGTTCAGGTCTTCCAGTCCGAAACGTTCATGGAAGGCATCGCCCGCCTTGGCCTGTACTGCCTGATCTACATTCCCTGCATGGTGGGCGGTGCCGTGGTCTTCGCCCTCCTCCTGGACGCTACGGTGGCCAAAGCACGCAAACTTTTCCAGCTTCTTGTCTTTCTTCCCCACGCGGTTCCGGGCGTCATCGCCGCCCTCATTTGGGCCTACCTTTACACCCCTGGGATCAGCCCGCTGGTCCAAGCACTCCAGGGCGGCGGGATCCAGATCAACTTCCTGGACGCACACATGGTGCTCCCGTCCATCGTGAACATCGGCGTCTGGGAATGGACCGGCTACAACGTGATCATCCTGTTCACCGCTTTGCAGGCCGTTCCCCGGGAAATCCTGGAAGCCGCCCGCGTGGATGGGGCCGGCGAAATCCGGGCAGCTATCAGCATCAAGTTCCCGCTGATCCTGCCGGCGCTGAGCGTCATCATGCTCTTCACCATCATTGGCACCCTGCAGCTGTTCACGGAGCCGAACATCATTTCCAAGGCCACCGCCTCCGTGACCAGTACGTGGGTTCCCAACCTGTGGGCCTATGACGCAGCCTTCATCCGCCACAACCTCAACCAGGCCGCGGCGGCCTCCATCATCATCGCCGGGCTGGCCGCAATCCTGTCCCTGGCCGTCACCCGCCTTAGCTCCAGGATGAACAAATCATGAGCTCCTCAACACTCTCCCGTCCCCACACGGCCCCGCCGAAACCAGCGAGCCGCCGCCCCGGATCCCGTTCCAACCGTGGCAGTTCCAACCGCGGAGGCGGTTTCGCCAGCAAGTTCACCGTCAACGGACTCCTGATCATCGGTTCGGCCTACATGGTGGTCCCGGTCCTGTGGCTGGTGTTCGCCTCCACCAAGAACGCTGCAGACCTGTACGGCACCAGCGCCTATGCCTTGGGCAACTTCTCCTTGTTCGAGAACATCGCCAACGTGGCCAAGCAGGACGGCGGGCTGTTCTTCCGTTGGCTGGGCAACTCAGTGATGTACGCCGGCGTTGGTGCCGTGTTCGGCAGCCTGATTTCGGTCATGGCCGGGTACGCGTTCGACAAGTTCCAGTTCCGGTGGAAGGACTCACTGTTCGGCTTCGTCCTGGTGGGCGTGCTGATTCCGAACACCGCCACTGTGCTGCCCATGTACCTGTTGGCTTCCTTGGTGGGCATGACCAACACCATTTGGGCCATCCTCATCCCGGTGCTCTGCAACCCCTTCGGCGTGTACCTGGCCAGGGTCTATTCCGCCAGCTACGTCCCGGCAGAGACACTCGAGGCTGCCCGCATGGACGGTGCCGGGCCCATCCGGTCCTTCTTCTCCCTGGGGCTACCCATGATGATGCCCGGCTACATCACCATCGCCTTGTTCCAGTTCGTGGGTGTCTGGAACAACTTCATGCTTCCGCTGGTAATGCTCCAGGACCAGCAACTGCTGCCGGTCAGTGTCGGCATCTCCATCTGGCAGGGCTATTCAGTTCCGCAGCCTGAGTTCACGCCCATGGTCATCACCGGCTCATTGCTCTCGATCATCCCGTTGCTGCTGGCCTTCATCATGCTGCAGCGGTTCTGGAAGTCCGGCCTCACCGCAGGGAGCGTCAAGTGACCACAACCCCACTGAACGTCGCACTCGCCATGGGTCCCGGCGTCGTATCCCGGGTCTTTCCCCAACGCAGGTTGGAGACCATGCCCTCCGGCCTGCGGCTGCTCAGCCCGGAGCCCATGGAGGACTTCACCTCCCCACGTTCAGTGGAACTCCTGGCGGAGACGGACATCCTCATCACGGGGTGGAACTGCCCGAAGCTCGACGCAGCCGCCCTGGCTGCGGCCCCGCGCCTGACCCATGTCCTTCACGCTGGCGGCACGGTCAAGCATCATGTGGGCGAGGAGTGCTGGGACAGGGGCATCGAAATCAGCACGGCAGCCGATGCCAATTCAATCCCCGTAGCCGAATACACGGTGGCCATGATCCTGCTGGCCAACAAAAGGGTCCTGCAGATCGCCCGGAAGCTGCACTCGGAGAAGACCGAAATTGAGCCAGACAACGTGTTCCCGGACATGGGCAACTTCGGCAAACGCGTGGGCATCATCGGAGCATCCAGGATCGGCAAGCACGTCATCCGCCTCCTGAAGTCCTACGACGTCGAGGTCGTCGTCTCCGACCCCTTCCTGGACCAGCCAGCGGCAGCCGCGCTCGGCGTCGAACTTCTCAGCCTTGAGGAACTGGTGGCCAGTTGCGACGTCGTCAGCCTCCACGCGCCGTCGCTCCCGTCCACCTACAACCTGATCCACCAAGGGCTGGTGGCCAGCTTCAAGCCGGGGGCTACTTTCATCAATACCGCCCGCGGTGAACTGGTGGACCAGGACGCCCTGCTCCGACGCATCGAAGAAGGCGACCTGTACGCGGTCCTGGACGTCACCACACCCTGGGTGCTCCCGGCCGATTCAGGCTTCTACACGCATCCCAACGTGCTGCTCACACCGCACTTGGCGGGCTCACTGGGCATGGAACTTGAGCGGATGGCGGTCAGCACCATTGAGGAAGCCGCGCGGATCTCACGGGGCGAACCACTCCTCCACAGGCTCCAAGCGAAGGACCTCGCCTTCACGGCATGACCTTCACGCCACAACACTGACGACGGCGACTTAACGCCCCGCGGCTGGCATACTCAGACGCATCGCTCCACCCGTCCTTGGACAGACTCAGTTCCTGGGATCGATGTTGGATCGGCTCGACAGCAGGGGGCTTTGGGTGCCGGAAAACGAGAAGGATCATTCAGGGGCCGCGGTCCGTTTCGTCGGGTCATCGGTGCAGGGATTGAGCTCCGCCGAGGTAGCCGAAAGGGTGGCCGCGGGACAAACCAACGCGTTTGTCCAGGACACCAGCCGCAGCGTGTGGAGCATTGTCCGCGCCAACGTGCTCACGTTGTTCAACGGCATCATCCTGGCCTGCTTCATCGTCCTTTTTGCGATCGGCCGCTGGCAGGATGCCCTGTTCGGCTTCAGCGCCATCGCCAACGCGGTGATCGGCAGCGTCCAGGAGTACCGGGCCAAACGTGCCCTGGACCGCCTCGCCCTCCTGAACGCCCCGCACGCCAGGGTGATGCGCGACGGTTCCGAGGCCGAAATCGACCTGGACGCCGTGGTGCTGGACGACACCCTTGTCCTGCGGGCCGGTGACCAGGTGCCCGCCGACGGACTGGTGTCCGCATCCCGCGGCCTCCAAGTGGACGAGTCCATGCTCACCGGCGAATCCGATGCCGTGGAAAAGGCCGACGGCGACCGCGTCCTGTCCGGGTCCGTGGTGGTCGCAGGAGAAGGCACCGCAGTAGTGGACCGGGTGGGCGCGGATTCCTTCGCCAATTCACTCGCGGCCGAGGCCAAGCGGTTCTCGCTGGTGGCCTCGGAACTCCGGTCCTCGATCGACCGCGTTCTCAAGTGGGTCACCTGGTTCGTGGGTCCCGTGGCTTTGTTGGTCCTGAACGCGCAGATGATTGCGCAGGGCGGGTGGGCCGAGGCCTCCGCAAGCGGCGCCTGGCGGGACGCAGCGACGGCGACCATCGCCTCCGTCGTCGCCATGGTCCCCCTCGGATTGGTGCTGATGACCAGCATCACCTTCGCCGTGGGGGCGGTGAAACTCGCCCGCCAGCAAGTGCTGGTGCAGGAGCTTCCGGCCGTCGAGGGACTGGCACGCGTGGACATCATCTGCCTGGACAAGACCGGCACACTCACCCAAGGCGACATCGTTTTCGACGCCGCGCATCCCCTGAGCGCCCGTGAAGGGTGGGAGTCTGTGCTCTCCTGGTACGGAGTGCAGAAGGATGCCAACGCAACGGCCCGGAGCCTCGCCGGGCACTTCACTGAGCCGTCTGGCGCCCCACTTGACCGGGTGCCCTTCTCGTCCGCCCGCAAGTGGAGCGCGGTAATTTTCGACGACGGAATGTGGATCCTGGGCGGCCCCGAAATGGTCTTTCCAGCACGCAACTCGGCTGATCCCGTGCTTCAGCAGCTCGCCATCCAGGCCGCCGAGTTGGCGACGACGGGCCGACGCACGCTGGTCCTTGCCCACGGCACACCCACCGACGACGAGACCGTCCCAGCAGACGCCGTCCCGGTGGTGCTTTTGACGTTCAAGGAGAACATCCGTCCCGATGCTGCGGAGACGCTCACGTACTTCGCCGCCCAGGATGTTGACGTCCGGATCATTTCGGGTGACAACCCGCAGACCGTGGCTGCGATCGCCCGCGAGGTTGGCCTGGATGCACCGCATGGCTTTGATGCCCGCGAGTTGCCGGACGATGACCAGGAATTCCTGGAGGTCATCAACAACAACGTTGTTTTCGGCCGGGTCACCCCGGACCAGAAGAAGCGGATCGTGGTGGCGTTGAAGGCGGCCGGCCATACGGTGGCCATGACCGGCGACGGGGTGAACGACGCCTTGGCCATCAAGGAGGCCGATATCGGTGTCGCCATGAACTCAGGTGCCGCCGCTACCAAGGCTGTTGCCCGTTTGGTACTCCTTGATGGGAAGTTCTCACACCTGCCCAGCGTCGTGGCTGAAGGCCGGCAGGTCATCGCCAACATCGAGCGCGTCTCCATGCTGTTCCTCACCAAGACCGCCTACGCAACCTTCCTTGCCATCTCCTTCGGCATCCTCCTGCTGCCGTTCCCGTTCCTTCCACGGCAGCTCTCGGTAACGGACGGCCTGACCATCGGCATTCCGGCGTTCTTCCTGGCATTGCTGCCCAACGCCCAGCGTTATATTCCGGGTTTCCTCCGGCGATCCCTGACCTTCGCCGTGCCGGCGGGTGTATCAGTGACCCTGGGCCTTGCCTCCTACGCCCGGCTCGCGGCCAATCTGCAGATTCCGGAAGCCGAGATCAGGACCGGGTCCACCCTCATCCTGGCGATCATCGGTATCTGGATCCTCGTGGTGCTGTCGCGCCCTGTCACCCGGTTCAAGGGGCTGGTGATCGGCGCCATGATGATCGGGCTGGTCCTGGTCTACTCAGTACCGATCGCCCGCGACTTCCTGCAGTTCACCGATCCGACGCTGCCCACGGCGCTACTGGTCCTGGGAACATCGGCGGCCTGTATCGCGCTGATCGAGATCGTCCGCTTTGTTCACCGCCGGGTTGCGTACCGGGACGCCCAGGAAGCCCTGCATCAGCGGGTCTCAAATCAGCGCGTCCCGAAGTAGCGGCGTCCCCGGCCGAACCACAAGGGAACCAGCACGGCCACAGTAGCGATGGATTGCGAGATCACAGCTGACCAGTCACCGTCAGCGGCAACGATAAGGTCCAGCACGGCAAAAACCAGTCCCAGCAGCATGACCGCTGTCGCACCACGGCGAGCCGCGCTGCTTCCCCGGGCTACCCCGGACGCCAGCCCGATCACCAACAAGCCGAACAGGATCATGCCGGCGCCGAGCAGCGTAATAGGCAAGGCAATGCCGCCGGACTGGGCCTCCGGTGTGTACCGCAGGAAAATCGTCAGGATCCCCAGAAGGATCTGCGCGATGCCGCCGATATACATCAGCACCACCGAGAACGTCACCGCACCAGGCCGTTTAGGGCTCTCCCCCGTAGTCATGGTCTGAGCATAGACGAGCCCTCCTCGAGGCCGGCACCGGCTCAGCCCGGGATAACAGCTTTTGTCACACAATTAACCACTCATTCATGCCATTCTTGAGTCCAGTCAACCCGGGCTTCCTAGGGTCGGACGTATGGAAAACATCTCCCGCAGGTCCCTCATCTCAGCCGGGCTCGGGGCTGGACTCGTCGCCGCGTTGCCGCAGACCGCCGTCGCGGTTTCAACAGCGGACGACGCCGGTCTCCGCACCGATCCGTTCACGCTTGGCATCGCGTCGGGCGAACCGTGGCCCGACGGCTTCGTGATCTGGACGCGCCTGGCGGTGAATCCCGTGGCCGAAGACGGCTTGGGCAGCATGCCTTCCCGCAACGTCGCCGTCGCGTGGGAGGTCGCAGAAGACCCCGCGATGCGCCGGGTAGTAGCCCGCGGCGTCGAACATGCCAGGATCGAAACCGCCCACTCGGTGCACGTCGAACTGAAGGGCCTCCGGCCGGGCCGGGAGTACTTCTACCGTTTCCGCACCGGACGGCACGTGAGCGAAATTGGCCGCACGCTGACAAGCCCAGCGCCCGGCGAGACGCCCGCCGCGCTGGCCATGGCATTCGCCAGCTGCGCCCAGTACGAGCACGGCTACTTCACTGCGTACAAACGCCTGGCCGAGGACCACCCGGACCTGGTGCTGCACTTGGGCGACTACCTCTACGAATACAAGAAGGACAGTTACGTGATCGGCGGCGGCAACCCCCGCGATCATGAGGGACCGGAGACCGTCAGCCTCGCGGGCTACCGACAGCGGCACGCACAGTACAAGGCCGACGCCGATCTGCAGGCTGCGCATGCCATCGCGCCGTGGCTGGTGGTGTGGGACGACCACGAGGTGGACAACAACTGGGCCGATGACATCCCCGAGAACAGCGATCCCGGCCAACTCAATGACACCACGGAGCATTTCCGTCAGCGTCGATCGGCAGCATTCCAGGCGTACTACGAGAACATGCCCCTGCGAGCGTCCTCGGTCCCTGCCGGGTTCGACATGAAGATCTACCGCACCATCCAATGGGGCCAGCTGGCCAACTTCCACATGATGGACACCCGCCAGTACCGGGACGACCAGCTGGCAGGTGACGGCTGGCGGAAGAACGTCGCCGAGCGCCTGGCCGAAAACCGCACCATCACCGGCGCCGAGCAGGAGAAGTGGCTGCTGGACGGCTTCAAGAACTCCACTCAGCGCTGGGACATCCTGGGCCAGCAGGTCTTCTTCGCCGAACGGGACCGCGACAAGGCGCCGGAGATCGACGACGTCTCCATGGATGGCTGGGACGGTTACGCCGCCTCCCGCCGCCGCATCACCCAAGGCTGGGTGGACGCCAAGGTGCGCAACGCCGTCGTACTTACCGGCGACGTCCACCGCCACTGGGCCACCGACCTCAAAGTGGACTACAAGGACCCGGCGGGGGCGGTGGTCGGCTCGGAACTGGTGTGCTCGTCCATCACCTCCACCGGCGACGGCAATGGCTCCACCACCGACCCCACCATGGCGTGGAACCCGCACCTGAAGTTCTACAACGACAACCGCGGCTACGTGAACACGCGCATCACCAGGGACGCCATGACCGCGGACTTCCGTGTGCTGGACTACGTCACCACACCGGGGGCACCGGTCAGCACAAGGAAGTCCTTCACGATCACCGACGGCGTGCCGGGGCTCGCCTGATTCACCCAAGTAGGTAACAGCACGTGCTTGGCTCGGCGGGTGATCCCTGCGGCGCGGCCGGTCATCGGGCAGAGGATCGAGTGGGGCCTATTTTGGCACGGCTTGAGACAGGCCTCGATGTTGCCGTAAACCCCAGCAGTCCCCCCATCAGGTGCCAGCAGTCCTCGAAAAAAGCTTGGGAGTCGATATCTTAGGACGCGGCGTAGGAACCTTTGGTCGTGAAGGCTTCCACGATGGCTTCGCAATCGCGGAGAACGTCGTCCCACTTACTGAGGCAGGACTGTAATTCGGAATAACCCACCTCTACGTCAACTGCGTCCAAACTTCCCGCGCCAATCAACAGGAGACTTCCTGACGCTGACGTAGCCCCATAGTGAGGGCGCGCCGTTGACCCGCTCTCCATTTCCGATCCGCAGTTTGCATTTTCCATCGCACGGATCAGGCCGACGGGCAAGACCGGTGTCAAGGTCCCGGGAATGAGCAAATTGCGGTTCCCGGACTCCATGGAACGAGTGAACGGTGTCCTCACCGGAAACGTAGTTGAAGTCAAGAACGTTAAAGAGTTCAGGATGACACCGCAGATCCGAGATTTCATGACGTACTCCAAGCATGGCGATGCCACTAAGCCAGCGGGAACGTAGGTAGTCATTCACGTTCGGTACAACACGATTGGGACGAAGCTTTCTGATCCCCGGACTAGCCCGGAGGTAGCTGCCGCTATCCGTAACGCCAGTATCGAGTTCAAAGATCTCCCCTACGCCTTGGACGGCACGCCCCCTCCTGCCCCATAGAGCTACGGAATGTGAAGAGAATAGACGTATGTCCTACGACCTCTCCGTTTACTGCCCTGACACGCCATCGATGGAGCGGGTGTTGTTACTAATCGATAACACCCGCGGCCTGAGTTGGAACAAAGGAACCGGCCTGTTCGATGAACCGTCAAGCGGAGTGCTTGTGCAGCGCGGAGCGAAGGCCACTTACAGCTTCACCGTTGATGGCCCATTCAACGTCATCAGGGAGGACCTCCCCGATGAGGTTGCTGCCGCACTCCCATCGGCTTCGACGCTCTTTCAGGTGCTCGTAGAGGGAAACGACGAATCTGAGATTGCCCATGGAATCCGATTCGCCAAAAAGCTGGCCAAGGCATGTCACGGCGTTGCGTTCGACGAACAACGGCAGGAAATGTGGCCCAAATCCGGAATGGGGGCGACCGACGTCTCCCCGTCCCACCAACATGGCGACGTAGTGGAGTTCGCTTGGTACTGCCTCGCCGATGAATTGCCCGAAGATCTTCCAGAGATCTATGTAAATCTTGCGCGGGAATACATTCCCGAAGCACTGCCCATACGCTTTGGATCCTTCTATCCCTATCAAGGAGACTTTGCTAGAGACGGCATCGACGGACTCAAACGAGAATGGGAAGGCTCCGCGGCAGCAACGCTCGTTCTCAAAACAGCGCTGCCTGTGAAAAGCGCGTCGCTCAAGTACATAACGGACCCTTTGATGGGTGACGTGCGCGTGATGAGCATGACCATCCAGCGCAGTGCCCTTGAATCAGGGGAATTTCGTGCCAGAACAAAGGACTTCTTCGTCCAGTTTGCGATAGAGATAGGCGCCTTCCATGCGCACGCAGAAGTAATACCCGTTCTGCCCAACGGATTCTACGCAGACATATTTCGTTACTCGTCAACCACGTGCACCTCGCCCAGTGCCCGCTACCAATGGGTCGGCCTGAAAGCTCATCCACAGTGGTGGATGTGGTTTGGGCCACTTTATGTAGACATGATTCGACCCTACCTGACGGGCCACGTAAAGGAGTATCCCGAAGGTATTTTCCATTCCTGGACCGAAAGCCCGTCGGACCGCCGCCAACTCAGCAGCCTGCTCCCAGGACCGGCCCACGCATGGATCCCAAACGAATACAGCGGTGTTTACGAAAATGACCACACCATAGAGCCCACCGAGCTCGCCCAGAACGTGCCTCCCCGCCTCCGGGAGGCTCGAATGCCAGTAAACACCCCGAACAACCTAGGCGAATAGCAGTTCAGGTCTCCACCATGAAACCGACGACGTGGCGGGAAATGATAGGCCTCGAAAGTCACAATGAACTGCGCCCTGGGTAATCAGTGCCTAGGTGTAACACCACTAAACAAGCCGATGCGGCTATTCCACTTCCTTAGAAGTGGGACACTCCCCCTGGGACGCTCCCCCACCTGTGGAGTTCAGCGCTAAATGGCGGTGTTTCTGCAGCGCTATCTGTCGCGTACGCTGTCCGCAAGGGTTTAGCCGAGCGTGTGATTTCTGAATTTCTGCAGCCGGTTAAGCCTGCCCTCTAGGGCCTCGTAGTTCAGTGTTTCCTCGGTGGGTTGTAGGTGTCTGGTGGTAGGTCGAGGGGTTCGCGGTTGCGGAGGACTTCAGGGATCACGGACGCGACAGCGAGTGGCGCCATTTGTTGGTCGGAGTAGGTTGCGGAGTATTCGGCAGGGACCCACGGTAGGTTCTGAGCTCCGAGCTTTTCGGCGAGCTCACAGCGGTCGAGGGGTTGGTCGCTGAAAGCGCGAAAAAGGCCACCGGCGTGTTCGGAAGCCTCGGGCCCAAGAAATTGCCCAATCTCGGGTACGAGCCGGGGGCCGGCCCAAACCCACCAGAGTGGGTAGGGCGGGAATCCTACCCACTGATCAGGTGGAAGCCGAAAGAACGGACGCCGCTGCATGTCTTGCCCGCGAACCATTTCGGCAGATGCATAGACCGCGCCGAGCTCGGTGGTCACCGCAAGGAAGTACCGGCGCAGTGCGCTCCTGAGCGCACTCTCGGCAAGAGCATGGCCGTCCACGACTAGGGTGATTCGGGTGAACGGGATACCCCAGGCACGCTCCGCGGCTTCGATGCTGCCGTACCGAACCGGTGGCGGGTTCTTGTAGTAGATGTCCCAGCCATTGGATTCGTCGTTGTAGTACTCGTCGATGAAGCCTTTTTCGCCGCTCGAATCGAACCTGAATTGAAGGGGTTCGTACTTGCCGAAACGCACGGGGACAGCTTCGGGAAGTAGCTCTCGGGCTATCCGGAGATAGCCCTCCAGATAGTCTGCCGGGAGGTCGTCTTGGAGGAGAAACCAGCTCATCCAGACGTCCTTATATTCCTTTTGTGGTTCCGTCCGTGGTGGTTGTTCCTTTTCCGTCTTGGGTTGCGGCCATACTTCCGAGGTTTGCTCGTCCATAACGAGACCTTGGCAGGCTTTGGCTAGTTTCCGTGCGAAGCGGACCCCATGTGGGATCTCTGCCCCTGGGGGTTCCCTCCACCAGGACCTGGAACATCGTCGTGGCCTCAGGTAGGACCGCGATGGTTTCCTCCGGGACGTCCTCGGTTTCGATGGAGAACGGGCCATCGACGGTGAAGCTGTAGCCACGCTTCACACCTCGAAGCACCACTACACCGGTGCCATCGGAATTCTCCGGATCGGCATGCAGTCCACGGGTATTTCCCACGAGCACCCGCACTTGATCAACGGTGGGGGAACCAGGACAGTAGAGCGTCGGGTCATAAGACAAATGAGGTCCTCTGGTTAGTATGGTGGGCGGGCCGCAAGTGACGGATTCTGCTGGACAAGATTTTTCTGTATGTTTCTATGTCCAGTCCGGCTTCGGCGGCGGCACGAGCATCCGGGTGAGCCGTTCGGGCATGGTCTCAGCGAACCGGTCTTCTTCGTTGGGGTTCGGAACGGCGGTCAGCTCAACCGGTACCCACTGGGAGGCTTCCGGCCAACGTTCCATGATTTGTTCGCGATCCAAGGGCCCATCCCCTACGTGGTGCAACAGCCCTTCGGGATATTCCTGAACGGCTCCTTGCAGGTGGGGTCGGACAAGATCGGTGTACAGCGGGGAGAACCAGGCCATCCACGTCGGATGAGCGGTGAGGCCCTTCCAGCGGCCCCAAGCTGTTTTTTGATAGTAGAGAGTGAGGGGCGAGGGAAGTGACCAAAGCGTACGCCCTGTCCATTCCCAGCGTCCCGGGTCGACTTCGGCCGTTGCGTAGAAGCTGCGAAGCTCTGCGGCCACAGCAACAAAGAACCGCTGGAATCCGTCCCGCCACTGCGGGTCCTCGAGGACGTCGCGATGGATAGTGAGTGACACAGCTTGCACGTCGCCTTGGCGGATGGGGCGGTCCTGGTTCCAGTTGCCGCCGTAGACGCCGCTGAAGTAAGCGCCGGTAACAGGGAAGGTCCCGGTTGTGGATACTCTCTCATTTTCAGCGAAGGCGCGGACAAATGCCTGGTCACCGTCACGGGCCAGGTTTCCCTGATGGGGTTCATAGCTGCCGAAGCGCTTCGGTACTGCCTCCGGTAAATACTGTCGCGCGAGATCGAGGTAGCGCTGCGGGAAATTGTCTCGAACCTCATTTATGAGGTGGTACCAGCGGACTTCAACCATGTCGACTATGGTTCTCGGTTCGGGTTTTGCCGCCCCGCGATTGCTGGTCTTGGGCCAGACCTCTTCGGTCTGGAGGTCCTGCGCTGCTCCGTTGGCTTCCTTGGCCAGGCGTTTAGTGAATCGGACAGCGTGCGGGATGGATCCCGGATCGGAGCCTTCAACCAGGATGCTGTACATGACGCCCGCGCCGAGGACGGCGGCTGTGACCTCATACGGAACGTCTTCGGGCTCGACCAGGTACGGGCCTTCCAGGGTGAAGCAGTACGCGGCTTTCTTGCCGCGCAGGATGTGCCGGTTCTGCGGGCCGTCAGCGCTTCCGTCGACGATTTCTTCCAACTGCAAACCTGGTGAAGCGTCCACGAGAGCGGCAAGGACTTCTGCGTCCAGGGCTTCGGGCAGGTACACAGCAAGGTCATATGACATGACCACAGGCTAGATGTGTTCGCTCCTCCATCAAACCTGCCCCAAGAGTGTGTGAAGCGAAGTCGGTAATCGACATGGCACCGGTTTACTGGTCGTCTTGGAAAAGTACAGGTTTTCAAGACGCCCGCCCCGAGTCGAAGGTGCCAGCGGACTACCGCATCCTTTCGGCATGGTTCTTGTCTTGGAAAGTCGTCTCGATGAATACCGTCTTAGCCGAGTGCTTTTGTGGACTTTCTGAGGCAATGGGCGGGTGAGGCACCTAGGGTCCACCATCAATCGAATGGAATTACCCCTGAAACCCCAGTGACTACGCGCAACAGCGGGAGTACCCTAGTCCCAGTTGCATTAGTGGTCACCTTTCGAGTTCTGGGTTCTGCCGTGGGCTATGTGCGTTCGTCGTTGACCGACCTTCTGGGTGTACTTTCCGACGCCATCTCTCCCCAACGCGTGCGGTTCGACGACGGCTCCCCCGATGCAGATGTTCCCCCTCCGGACACCCCCGTGACCGTCCACGCCATCACCTTGAACCGCGTGGGAAGGTCACGCCGCGACGGCCCGGTCCTGGACTTGGAACTCCGGGTTGCGGTCGAATGCCATGGTCCGGAACAACTCGACACCATGGAAAAGCTCCTGCTGGCAGTAGAGCACCACAGCCAGTATTCAGTGGTGTCCACCGGGGAATTCCGTCCCGAGGAATACTCCGGCGCCATCCGACAAGGACTGGGCTTCCTTGTCCGTATCCCTGTTGCCCTCCGCTTCGAAGAACCCTCCGGGCCTCCCGTCCTGGAGTCGCTCATCGCCAAGACAGGCGTTGCCCGCCGAATCCACGGACGCCTCGTGGACGCCCACAACAAAGGCATCCCCGACGCCTACATCCACGCCCATTCCTCCGCCACGGCCGTGGTCAGCGATGCCACCGGCCACTTTGAGGTCCTGGCCTCGACGGATGAACTCCAGCACTTTGCCGTGGCTGTCCTCGGCACCGAACGGGAAGTCTCGGCCAGCACCAGCAGCCTGCCGGTCATCATCCGGTGGACGTGAACCGTCCATAAAGTAAGAGGGAGCGCACCATGGCGAACTATCAGGCGCCAGGCGTTTATGTACAGGAAGTTCCCAGTGGCGCACGCGCGATTGGGCAGGTCAACACCAGCATCGCCGGGTTCGTGGGCCTCGCTCCCAACCGGGACGCCCTGGTCGACGAGCTCCGGGTCCTGGACAACTGGACCCAGTTCGTGGACCAATACGTCGGCAACGCGACAGCGGGCACACCGCTTTCGAACGCTGTGTACGGCTTCTTCTCCAACGGAGGAAGCCGTTGCTATGTGGTGAACATTGGCGAGGACGGCAGCCTCACAGGAACCGCCGCAAAGCCTACCGGACTGACGCTCTTCGAAGCGGTGGACGACATCTCCATGGTGGCCGCTCCTGGCTTCGCCACCGCCGAAGCCTACGCCGCCCTCCAGGCACACGTTGAGCATCCGCTACGCCAGGACCGCATGGCCATCCTGGACACGGTGGAAAAGGTGGACGACGTCGGCGCGCTCACACGGGCGGCGACATCGGGCGTTCCAGAAGGTGCCCGGGCTGCGGACTCGGCTGAAGACACGACGGCGGACGCGGACTCGGATGACGACCCTGAAGGAGCCGGGGACTCAACGGAGGAGACGGACGACGCCGGCGGCAACCCGCCGTCGTCGTCCTCCTCTTCGGTAGCCTCCGATGCACCTGACTGGCCCGACTCAACGCGACCCGCTGCGTCCGCCTCTGCCGGCCCCACAGCGGAGGCCGGTGAGCAGCAGGACCTCGGCGCCCCGCAATCCCCCGGCGGCTACACGGCCCTGTACTACCCGTGGATCGTGATGATCGATCCCGTGTCGGGCAAGAAGGTGACCCAACCGCCGTCGGGCCATATCGCTGGTGTGTGGGCGCGCGTTGACGCGACCCGCGGCGTCCACAAGGCACCTGCCAACGAGCCCATCCAGGGCGCCATCGATCTGGTGCGGCGGGTGAGCCGCGGCGAGCAGGAGGTCCTGAACCCTGCGGGGGTGAACTGCATCCGCTACTTCCCCGGTGAGGGCATCCGGATCTGGGGCGCACGGACCAAGGCACCTGAGGCCAGCGAATACAGATATGTGAACGTGCGGAGGCTGACCAACATGATCAAGGAATCCGTGGCGGACGGGACGCGCTGGGTGGTGTTCGAGCCCAACGACCACACCTTGTGGAAGTCGATCCGCCGCGACATCGGCGCGTTCCTGACGAATGTCTGGCGGGATGGAGCGTTGCTCGGGACTACTCCTCAACAAGCGTTCTTCGTGAAATGCGACGAGGAAACCAACCCGCCCGAGGTCCGCGACGCTGGGCAAGTGGTCACGCTGATCGGGATCGCGCCCGTGAAACCGGCCGAATTCGTGATCTTCAAGCTCATGCAGTCGGCGGACAACACCAGCGAGACAGAGAGCGCAGGAGCCTGACATGACAACCCCAACACCTGCCGCCCAGCCCGGAAACGTGGTGGACCCGTATCGGGCCTACAACTTCAAGCTCGTCATCCAAGGCGTCGTCCAAGGGCATTTCACCAAAGTGGAGGGCCTCGGACTGAAGATCGACCGCATCCTCTACCGCTCCGGCGGCGAGAACAGCACCGTCCGAGTCATCCCCGGCCAGGTGGAGTACACGCCAGTGACCCTCAAGTACGGGCTCACCGATTCCACCGAAATGCTCCAATGGCTCTTCAAGGCAGTGGACGGAAAAGTGGAGCGGCGTAACGTGTCCGTCGCAATGCTCAACGACGCCGGATCCGTGGAAGTACGGCGCTGGAACCTCCTGGGCGCCTGGCCGTGCGACTGGTTCGGCGCGCCCCTTGACGCCCTGGGCAAGGACCTCGCCATCGAATCCCTCAGCATCGCGTACGACCGCCTGGAGCTCGACGATGCCCGCGCTCCCGTCGCCTGAGCCTGCGTTTTCCTGGCGCCGGGCGGCAGCGCGACGGTTGCGGGGCGTGGCGGGGTGGCTGGATGGTGGGCCGCGTGAGTCTTTTGAATCTGTGGGGCCTGTTTCGCCGGAAGGGACGACGCCGGTGCGAGGGTTTGAGCTGGATGGCGCACCCGAGCATTGGGTCCAGTTACTCCGCGACGCCGGGCTGGCCCCGCCCGTTGCGAGGCCCGCTCTACGCCCTTGGACCCGTTTCAGGCGAGCACAGCGGGCCCCACAAGTTCCTCGCCGCGATTCCCCACCCGTTGCGAGGCCCGCTCTACACGCATTCACACCACCAAACCCTGCAGAACAGGCCCCACAACGCACCCCACCCGTTGCGAGGCCCGGTATGCGCCCTTTGGCTCCCCAAGACCGCGCAGAGCAGGCCCCACAACAAATGCCCGTGTTACGGCTCCGCCCTTTTCGACATGGGTCCCCTGCCAGCCCACCCCCCAACGTTGCGAGGCCCGCTCTACACCCGTCCACACCACCAAACCCTGCAGAACAGGCCCCACAACGCACCCCTCCCATTGGGAGGCCCGGCGTGCACCCTTCGGCTCCCCGTGAAGGCGAAGAACAGGCCCCACAACACATACCCGCGCTGAGGCTCCGCCCGGTTCGGCCGGGACCCGTTCCCGTTCCCGTTGCACCACCCCCCAACGTTGCGAGGCCCGCTCTACACGCATCCACACCACCAAACCCTGCAGAACAGGCCCCGCAACGTACCCCGGGCGAGGCACCACCCGTTGCGGGGCCCGATATGCGTGACTCGAGCGCACCCAAGCGCGCAGAGCAGGCCCCGCAATACACCCCCCGACACTACGAACCCCAACGCGCAGAGCACGCCCCACAACACACCCCGCAACGCAACGAACCCCGACACTACGAACCCCGCCCGATCCCCCAAGCCCAACCCCAAGGACACCCAAGCGCCGTCGGGGTTCACACGCCCGCGCCGCCCGTCAACGGCACGTGGCCCGAGCTCACCCCACGCCCCGCCCACACCACTACGAACACCCAGCCCGCCCCACTGACACCCCTGGAAAACGCGATGTCCCGCCAGGCACGCCTCCACGACGAACACTTGGCGGTCTGAGATGGAACGTGTCGCTTTCCTGATCGAGGACACCGGGGAACACCTTGGCTGCCTGCTCAACCCTGAAACCGTGGTGATGCAGCGGTCGGCCGGTGTCGAGGCACGAAGGAGTGCGGGCGGCAAACTGAGCGGCAGCGGGTTGGCGGACGACCCCCTGCTCTTCACCGGTGGCGGACACACGGAGCTGCGGCTGGATCTGTTGTTTGACGTCGACCTCGCGCCGGCGTCGCTGCATGTCCAGGACGTTCGGCAGATGACCCGCCCCATTTGGGCGCTCGCGGAGAACAGCGCCGAAGTCGAAAGGCAGCGCAGGCCGCCGTCGGTCCGGTTTGTGTGGGGCCGCGCCTGGAACGTGCCGGGCATCGTGACGGAGGTGGCGGAGCGTTTCGACCGGTTCGCACCCGACGGATCACCCCTCAGGTCCTGGATGCGCATGGTCTTCGTCAGGGTGGGGCAGGCAGCTGATGAGGAAGGCGGCGAGAACTACGAACTCGCCCGGCGCCTTCCCGCCGTCGACCTGACAGCGCCTCCCGTGGACACGCTCCCCGTCACCGGTGACGGCAGCACGGACCGGGATGCCTTAATGCCCGACGGCGGCGAACTGCTTCCCGAGGTACCCCCGGCTGAGCTGGGGCGACTGTCCGTGGAAGCGTTCGGCACGCCCCTGCTCTGGAAGCTGCTCCTGGAGTACAACAACATTGACGATCCCGCACATTTCACCGGCCCACTCGCCGTTCCGCCCATGGGTGATACACCATGAGGCAACTGCAAGGCCTCCCCGAACTCATCGTCACCCTCGGCCGGCGCAGGCTCAGCACTGCCGAAACCGCCGCGATAGTTTCCGTCCAGGTGCTCAGCTCACTCGCACGCCCGGCCCAGTGCCTCATCAGTTGGCGTCCCGGCCCCGGCCGGACGGCCGCGGCCAGGGGAGGCGTGGATCCGGCACCGGGAGATGCCCTCAGGGTAGAGCTCGGCGGCCAGCGGACACCGCTTTTCGTGGGCGAGGTGACAGTCGTGGAGTACAGCTACGGCGCAGACCTCGGCCAGGAAATCCGGATCAGGGCCTACGACGCACTGCATCGCCTGAGGAAGCGCCAATTCACCCGGCTCCACGACGACGTGGATCTCGCAGGATTAGCAAGGAAACTCTGCGAAGGCACCGGCCTGGACGTGGTGGGCGGCGGTGATCGGCTCGGCCAGGTCTACCAGTGCGCGCGGACGGACCTCAGCCTCCTCGTGGAACAAAGCGCCCGCGTGGGCGCCTACCCCGTGGTGCACGACGGTGCCCTCAGGCTCACAGGACTCGACGGCGAAGGCGAACCTTTGGAGCTGACCCTCGGTGCCACGCTTCATTCCGCCGACATCGAACTCAGCCAAGAGCCGGCCTATGCAGGAGCCAGGACCAACGGGTGGCGCAGCGACGACGCTTCCATCCACCAAGCCGACACCACAAGCAGCGACGCCAAAGCCCAGGTCACGGCCGATCCGGCGCTGGCAAGTGTAGGGGCGGGCGGCGACCTCAGGCGGGACAACGAAGTCCTCGACTCAGGGGCGCTCGCCGACGCTCTGGCCAAGGCCGAGCTGGACACCAAGACCGCAGGCCAGGTCACGGCCGTCTTTGTCGCCGAAGGCAACCCACGGCTGAGGGCAGGCGGCCGGGTAAGGATCAAGGGAGTGGCGCCGAGCATTGAGGGAACGTACCTGATCGCGAGCGCCTCGCACCGCTTGGACGGAACCGGCTACGAAACCACCCTGACCACCCGGCCCCCGGGTTCCGTACCGGAACGTCGCCCGGACGTTTTTACCCTGGGGACCATCGTGGATGTGGATGATCCCGAGTCACGGGGCCGTGCCCGGGTCAGGCTCCCCGCCTATCCCGACCTCGAAAGCAACTGGGCCCCTGTGCTGACCGCGGGAGCAGGTCCGGGCAAGGGACTCGTTGTCCCGCCGGCTCCCGGGGACAACGTCCTGGTCCTCCTCCCCGCCACAGATCCTGCTCAGGCCATCATCCTTGGCGGCCTCTATGGCAGCGAGCAGCCGCCGGACAGCCGGATCGGCACCGAGAGGGAGAGCCGTTACACCTTCCGCAGCGCGGACGGTCAACAGATCATGCTCGACGGCGGTGCCCACACCATCAGCTTCACGGACGGTCACGGCTCCTCCGTAGAGCTGGGACCGGACAAACTCAGGATCACGGCGGCCACGGACCTGGTGCTCGAGGCCCCGGGCAAGGCCATGAAGATCCGCGCCAAATCCGTCGACTTCGAGGAGGCCTAGGTATGAGGATCCTCGTCAAGGAAGCCATCCTGCGCTGCGGGCACGACGGCAAGGTGGAGAACGTGCCGTCCCAGGAGTGGGTCCGGGTCAAGGATTCCCCCATTCTAGTGGACAGTGATCCCCAGGGCAGGGACATCAGCATGTGCCCGCATATCGGTATCAACATCAAGCCGTGCAACAAGACCTTGCCTGTGACCAGGGGTTATTCGACGTTCATCTCGATTGGCGGCAAGGCGGTCTGCCTGGACACGGTGGAGGGCTTCACCGACGGAACTCCCCCGGGTGCGGTCAAGTACAACGTCCGCAGGCCCGGGCAAACGCTGGTGGGAGCCACTTCATGAAAAGGCACCAGCCATGAGCGCCCCACGGTATAAGTCGGTGGCCTTCATCCACCCGGATTTCGACGCCACCGCCGGCATTCCCGGGCTCAGGCTCACGGCGTCGGGCATGCTGGCTACCGTCACGGACGCGGCGTCGGTGAGGCAAGCCCTGCTCCTCCTGTTGAGCACCCGGCCCGGCGAGCGCGTGAACCGTCCAACGTACGGGTGTCATCTGTTCCGCTTGGCCTTCGCGCCGGCCGACGACACCACGGCCGGCCTCGCCATCCACTATGTGGCAAGGGCGGTAGAGCAGTGGGAGCGCCGCATCACGGTCCTTTCCCTGGATGCCTCGAGGTCGCCGGAGGAGCCTGAAGTACTTGAGGTCAGGCTGAAATACCGTGTGCGGGCCACCCAGCTTGAGGACCAGATCACGATCGCCCTGCCTGTGGAATCCGGAGGTGCAACATGAGTATCCCCGTGCCCAACCTGGACGACCGCAGTTTCGCGGATCTGGTGGCCGGTGCCCGCGAGCGCATCCAGCAGATCGCCCCGGAATGGACCGATCTCTCCGTCCACGACCCCGGCATCACCATCGTGGAGGCCTTCGCCTACCTCACGGACACGCTGATGTACCGGCTCAACCGCGTGCCGGAGAAGCTTTACGCCGTGTACCTGAACCTGCTGGGCACGTCCCTTTATCCGCCCAGCACGGCCGAGACAATGCTGGAGTTCAGCCGCGCCTCTTCCACAGGTCCAGCAACAGAGCAGGAAATCCATATCCCGCGCGGCACCCAGGTCAGCTGCCCACCCGGCGTCCCGGGTTCACCGCAGCCTGTATTTACGACGACGGCGGCAGCCACGTTGGCGCCCGGCAAGACAACCGTCCTGGTCCCTGCAGCCGATGTCGCCTTATACGACGCCATCCCTATCGGTACGGGAACTGGCAGACCCGGCCAGGGCCTGGTGATCCCCAACGCTCCGATCGTCTCAGGCGCCGGTCTGGCAATCGCCGTCGAGGTTCCGGCAGGGACGAGGCTCAGCAGCGGCGAGGCGGTGCTGGTGGACGGGAAGACATTCAGGTACTGCCAGGAGGTGGAGGCGTTCGCCGACGCGAGGCCCGGGGAGATGCCGGTGCGGATAGACCGGAGTGCCGGCGTCGCCATGTTCGCGTGGTGGGACGAGGAGTCCACAGGGCGGACAGGCCAAAACCAGGTACCTGCCCCGGGCGCCCAAGTGCGTGCCTGGTATCGCAGCGGCGGGGGCGCTGGCGGGAACGTCGGCGCCGGCCAGCTCACAGTGTTGCGCTCCCCTGTTCCGGGCGCCAAGGTCACCAATCCGGAACCGGCCACCGGCGGCCGCGATGGCGAATCCTTGGAGAACGCGCTGAGGCGTGCCCCGCAGGATTTCCATGCCCGCGACCGGGCTGTCACCGTCCGCGACTACGAGGTCCTGGCCCTGCGGCACGGCGGTGTGGGGCGTGCGCGCGCCTTCACTCGAAAGGAGCTGTGGGCGTTCGCCCGACCCGGCGAAGTGGAAGTCGTGCTGGTGCCGTTCGTCCCGGGAAGTGGGGCAGCGGGAAGCGGGGCAGCGGGCAGCCGGACAGCGGCACAAAAGCCCCTCAGGGCTGCCGAACTCGTCGCCCATGCCCGCGACGAAGTACGGCTGGAGGTGGAACAGTACCTCCGCAGGCGCTCCACGGTCGGCGCCGAACCCGTGGTGCGCTGGGGGCTCTACAAGCAGGTGCTGGTGGACGCGAGGGTCGTTGTCCGGCCTGACGAAGATGCCGAGGCCGTCAAGGCCCGGATCGTAGGCCGCCTCTCTGAAGGAATCAGCCCGTTGAGCCCGGATCCTTCAAGCTACGGGTCGGGGTTCGGCAAGCCCTTGCGCGTTTCCAACCTGTACCGGGCCATGGAGGAAGCCGAGCCCGGGGTGCAGTACGTGGACCGGGTGACGCTGGAAGTGGACAAGGTTCCGGACACCGATGCCATAGCACTGGTGCAGGCCGAAGGCCAGGACAACACATGGTTCGTGGCCCAGGGCAGCACGCTGTTCCGCACCACGAACGCCGCCGACGGCTGGGAAGCCTGCGCAGAGTTCGGGGACACAGCCGACACAGAGGAAACAGTCCGCTCCATCGCGCCGTTCCGTTCGCCCGCGCCGGGTCGTCTCGGTCCCGAGAAGCACCCTGGAATGGTGGCCGTCAGCACCGTCACGGCCACGGGCTCCCGTGTTTATATCAGCGATGACCTCGGCGAATCCTGGCGCAGGGCAGCAGAGCTGGGTTTCGTCGTCGCCGATTTGTGCTGGGTGGATCGGCAAGGCGAGCCGCTGTTGCTGCTGGCCGGCGAGCGGGGTCTCTATGAACTTCCCGTGAGCCCGGGTGCCATTCCGGTGCAAAACGTGGTGGACACGAGCCAGCCAGACCGCGGTTTCTACGCCGTCGACGCCCTGGTGGATGTGCGCGGCAGGACCGGAGTGGTGGTGGCCGCCGAGGCCTCCGCCGGTGTGTGGCTCTCCCCCGACGCCGGAACGGCCGGAACGTTCAAGCAGGTGAAGGCGGCCGGCGAGGACATCCGCTGCATGACAGTCCAGTACGACGGCGGCGCGAGCTATGTGTGGCTCGGCCGCGCAGTGCCGGAGGGCACCGGGACGGGATGCCTGCGGCTGAAGATCGACGAACTGGGCCGAACGGATTTTGACGAATCGTTCATGGACTCCTGGGAGCAGTTCAGCGGCGGGTGGACCGGTGGCAGCTGTTGGGGCGTGCACGTGATGGGCAAGGCCGCCTATGCCGCGACGCAAAGCGGCGGCGTCCTGCGGTTGCAACTTGGTCAGGCGTCGGCGCAATGGAGTGTGCCTGATGTGAACTGCAAGCTGCCGTTGCGGGACCGGACCCGGTTTGAGCCGGTCCGCTCAGTGTCGGGCGCTGTTCTGGACGGCGGCCAGGTCTTGGTGCTGGCCGCCGGGCCCAAAGGTGTCTACAGAAGCAAGGACGACGCCGTCACCTGGGAAAGCTGCACGCGGCGGGTGGTGGACGATCTGGTGACGCTGCCGGATACGTGGCTGTTCTGCTCCGGCGACCACAGGATCGAGGTGGTCCACGGACATGGCTAACACCTCCGACGTCCAGGCATCAAAGCTCCTCAAAGTCCTCCCCGAAGTGTTCCAGGTAGCCGCCGATACCAGCGCCCCCATGCAGGCACTTCTTGCCGTGGCAGAGGACATGCACCAGCCCGTCCGGCAGGTCTTGGACCGGCTCCATACCGTTCCGGATCCTGGGCGGGCACCGGCGTCGTTGATTCCGTTCCTGTCGCGCTGGGTGGACCTTGACTGGTTGACGCTCCCCGGGGCAGAAGGTGCCGCCGGGGGGTCCGGCGCGGTTCCCATCACACGCCAGCGGGACCTGATCGCCGCCGCAGCGCAGCTCTCCTCGCGGCGGGGAACCGTCGACGGGCTCACCCGGTTCCTGCACCTTGCCACGGGAGTGGCTGGTTTCGACGTCGAATCCGTCCCGGGTGCGTTCCACATCAAGGTGCTGGTCCCCGCGGACGCAGCCGGGCAGCTGGAACTGATCGGGAGGATCGTCAAAGGCGTGAAACCGGCGCACATAACCGACGAGATCGAGGTGCGGACCGGTGAATAAGGAGAACCGGACACCCATCATGGTGGTGATCGCTTGTGGCGTGGTGGCGGTCCTGGTGCTGGTGTTCGGTGTCAGCTGTGGCGGAGGCAACGATGACGCCGCCGCAGATTGGCAGGGCGGATTCTCCGGTACGGCGGTGGCAGCGAAGCTCACTGCGGCGGACTTGTCGGTGCAGAGCGGCTCGTGTTCGGCGTCCGATACGCAGCTGGTGGTGACCGGCGCCTGCGTGTTCGAGGTGAAGGAATTCGGCGGAGGCTGGTTCTCCTTCGGACCGCCTACCAAGCGGGCCAGGCTGGCGCCCCAACAGCTGGTGAGGGTCTCATTGTTCATCCAAGGCACCCGTGCCGAGCAGGACTCCGGCCCGGGCAAGACAGTGGACGTGACCTTCGGGACCTCCGGTGGACAGCTGGGAATCGCTTGCCTGGCCATAGGGGCCTGCGTACTGCAACTCCAGGAAGCCGGAGGCTGAGATGAACCTTTGCACGCCGAATCCATCAACCGCCATCCCAGGAGTTGTTGTGCCATGACTACCATCACCATGACGTTGAGCTCCCCGGACGTTGTCCTCAAGGATGGCAAGGGATCGCTGACTGCGTCCGTCACCAACGGCTCCGCCGAAGCCGAGCGGGTAGTGCTCGGCGCGTTCCCCGGGCAGGTGACCAATCCGCCGTCGACAACGTACGCCACCATCCCCAACCCGCTGCGGACCATCGCAGCCGGGGCCACGGAGCAGTACGTGGTCAGTTTCGACACCGCCGGCGCTGCAGCGGGGAGCTACCCCGTGAAGCTGATTGCGTACTCCGCCGACGACGCCCCGGAGGACTACGCGGACCAGGCGCATGTCGTCACGTTGAGCGTTCCCGCTGCGGAGGCACCCAAACCACCGGCGCCCTTCCCATGGTTGTGGGTGATCATCGGCGGCGTGGTGCTGCTGGCCGTCGTAGGCCTGATCCTGTTCTTCATCTTCAAGGACGCCAACGTTCCCGATGTGAAAACCAAGCCGCAGGCCGAAGCGGTGAAGATCATCACCGATGCGGGCTTCACAGCCACCACTTCGCAGACTGAGAGCACTGAGGCGGAGGGAACGGTGGTGAACCAGACCCCGGCCGGCGGCGAGAAAGTGGGCCGCGGCAGCACGGTGAACCTGGAAATCGCGGTGCCGGTAAGGGCCACCGTGCCGGACGTGCTGGGGCAGCGCATCGAGGATGCGCGGGCGGCTTTCCAGGCCGCCAAGCTGCAACTGGACTTCACGCAAGGATCCCAGTGTTTCTCGTCCGCCTTTGAGCCGCTCTTCAGGCCCTGCATCGTGGTGGGGGTGAACCCTGACGTCGGCAGCAAGGTCAACCAGAACGCGTTGGTCCTGGTGCGGACGGAGCCACGGCTGAGCCCCATCTTCGATCCCCTGCCAAACATCTGCATGACCAATCCGCAGGCCTGTGTGCTGAGGCTGCAACGGTGAGACGGTTTTGCCTGCTGGGGCCGACGCTATGAAAAGATCAACCATGCGTCCGATGCAGCACTCCAGCAAACTCCAGAACGTCCGCTATGAACTCCGCGGTCCCATCCTCCAGGCTGCCAAGGCCATGGAGGCCGAGGGACACCGCATCCTCAAGATGAACCTTGGGGACACCGCGCCGTTCGGTTTGGAGGCGCCGGAGTCTGTTGTGGTGGACATGATTCACCACCTCCGCGGCGCGCAGGGCTACAGCGATTCGAAGGGCATCTTCTCCGCCCGCACCGCCATCTCGCAGTACTACCAAACCCGCGGGCTGATGACCATCGGCGTCGAGGACGTCTTTATTGGCAACGGCGTCAGCGAGCTCATTTCCATGACCCTGCAGGCGTTCATGGAGAACGGCGACGAGATCCTCATCCCTGCCCCGGACTACCCGCTCTGGACTGCTGCCGTGACGCTCACCGGTGGCCAGGCAGTGCACTACCTCTGTGATGAAGACGAGAACTGGTGGCCGAATATGGCCGATGTCGAAGCGAAGATCACCCCGCGCACGCGTGGGATTGTCATCATCAACCCGAACAACCCCACGGGCGCCGTGTATCCGCGGCATATCCTGGAGCAGTTCGCAGCCCTTGCCCGGAAACACGACCTTGTCCTGTTCTCCGATGAGATCTACGAAAAGATCCGCTACGTCGATGCTCCCCATATCCACACCGCCGCCGTGGCAGAGGACGTGTGCGTCCTGACATTCAGCGGGCTGTCCAAGGCGTACCGCATGCCCGGCTACCGGGCCGGATGGGTTGCCGTCACCGGGCCGTTGACAGCGACGGCGGCCTACCGGGAGTCCCTGGAACTACTGGCTTCACTACGGTTATGCGCCAACGTCCCGGCGCAGCACGCCATCCAAACCTGCCTTGGCGGGTATCAAAGCATCGAAGCCCTCATCCGTCCCGGTGGGCGGCTTCGCGAGCAACGGGATCTCGCCTGGAAATTGTTGACGGCGATCCCGGGCGTCAGCTGCGTTCCGGCTGCCGGCGCCATGTACCTCTTTCCCCGCCTTGACCCGGAGATCTACCCCATCGAGAGCGACGAGAAGTTCGTGCTGCAGCTCCTCCAGGAGCAGAAGATCCTGGTCTCGCACGGCACGGCCTTCAACTGGCCAACGCCCGACCATTTCCGTTTCGTGATCCTGCCGGACGTGGGAGACATCGAGGAAGCGGTGCGCCGCATCTCCACCTACCTCGCCGCGTACCGGAACCGCCCCACGGACGAGCCCAACTGAGTCGCAGCACATGCCGTTTTGAGCGCTCACAACGCCCTGATCTGCGACCTACTTGGGTGGGGCCGGTCGAAAGTGTCACACTTCCCGCGTCGGATCCGACATCCCTGACGTAAGACTCCATCGCTGAAGGGAAACATCATGCCCCGCATCAACATCGGCCGCAGCAACAAACTCGGCTACGCCGCCGTCATCGGGCTGGAAGGCTACGCCCGCAAGTCAGTCGACCCGGATCTGTATGAACTGATCAAGCTCCGCGCCTCCATCCTGAACGGCTGCGGTTTCTGCGTGGACATGCACGCCACGGACGGCGGCAAGCGCGGAATTCCCGCCCGCAAACTGCATGCCGTCGCAGCGTGGCAGCATTCGAAAGTGTTCTTCGATGCCCGCGAGCAAGCGGTACTGGCCCTCACGGACGCCGTGACTCAGCTCGGCCCTGAGACGGTCACCGACGAAATCTGGAACGCGGCGGCCACCCATTTCGACGACGGCCAGATGGGCGGCCTCATTCTGGCCATCTCCACCATCAACGTCTGGAACCGGGTTGCCATCAGCACCCAGATGGAGCCGCCGTTGGATGAGAAGAACCCACTGGTCTGAGCGGTAGCGTTGGCAGCATGACTCTTGGGGTGTCGGCCACTGCGGCGTGGCAGAGCGAACGGAACCGGCTGCTGGGGATCGCGTACCGGATGCTGGGCGACTTCGGCCATGCCGAGGACGTCGTCTCTGAGGTTGCGATCGACGCCGTACGGCAGGAGCGGAAAGCGGAGTCCCGGGTGGATTCCTGGCCCGCGTGGCTGACCACCGTGTGCGTCCGGCGATCCGTGGATCGCGTCCGCCAACTCGCCGCAGTGAGGGAAGACTACATTGGCCCATGGCTGCCCGAGCCGCTGGATATGGCCACACTCCCAGAGGAAGCGGTGGCCAACCGCGAGCTCTTGTCATTGACCTTGCTGCACCTCGCCGAGCAATTGGCCCCGGAGGCGCGGGCAGCTTTGGTGCTGCACCGCGCCTTCGGGATGTCCGCCCCGGAAATCGCGGAAATCCTGGAGAAAACACCCGCCGCTGTGCGGCAGATGATTTCCCGCGCCGAACGCCGTCTGGACATCGACCCGGAAGCCCCCGCTCCCCGGGCGAAGGACCGGGCAGCGTTGGACAAACTGGTACACGCCATTGAACAGGGCGAACTGGAGACCGTGGTGGCCATGCTTGATCGGGACGCTATCCTATGGGCCGACGGCGGCGGCAAGGTAAAGAGCGCCATGAACCCGCTCTTCGGGGCGGCAAGGATCTCACGCTTCTTTGCGGGCATTTTCGGCAAAGCGGTGGTTTTCGATCCCGTGCGGCCGGTCCGGGCCGAAATCGTCGAGGTGAACGGCGAAGCGGCCCTGGTGCTCAGGCATCACGGCCGTGCAGACATCGTGACGATCAATTGCGGACCGGACGGGACCATCCGGGAGCTGCGCCAGCTTTCCAACCCGGACAAGCTGACGCGGCTTTCGCTTGTTCGTTAGTTCCTAGTCCCCCGCAGAGCCACTCACGCGAAGGGCGTTGATGATCGCCGGGATGGAGGCGATCAGCATGATCACCGCCCACACCAGCGCCACCACCACGGTGATCAGGGCCCAGAATTGATCCCCGATGGACACCAGCGGTCCAGGCAAGAAACCGTGAATGACGCCCAGAATGATCTGGAGCAGCACGGACACCGCCAGGAGCACCACCAAGCCCGTGACCTTGAGGAACTTCGGCTGGCTGAGGATCAGCAGCACGGCGAATACGATCTTGAGCAGCAACAGCAGGCCCAGAATGGCCGCGGCCTGGCCCTTGGGAAAGCTCCCCCACAGGGCCAGGTACGCGATGGTTCCAAACGGAGCTGCCACGAAGAGCCCGATCATGAGGAACAGTTTCGCCAACGCCAGCATCGCCGTGATGAATGCAGCGATAACCCACAGCAGCGTCACGATCAGGGTGGCAAGGCCCTGAACACGCCCATAGGTCCGAAGGTCCATGATCAGGCTGAGCCCCAGCATCACCACCGTGAACAGCACAAGTCCATCCAGGAATGCCAGAAAACCAATACCGGCACCCGGTGGATCGGAGTCCGCGCGCTGTGTCTTGAGGAAGAGTTCCAGCGGAACGCCCAGTTTGTTGGCGTCGGCGGCGGAGACGGGCTCGACGGCGGCCTGGCCCAGCAGCAGCGACATGCCCACCTCGGCCAGGACTACTACGGCGAAGACAACCAGTGCCGCGTAGAAGAAGGGACGGCGCAGGGCATCCGGGTCAGGCCCGCTGCGGAACCCCTCGCGAATTGACCACGCTGCGGCCATGGGTCAATTGTGGCACTGGGGGTTTCAAATACAAGGTTCGTCCCGTGGGCTCCTGACCTTCTTTGGATCCGGGGGTGTCCGGCTGCAACCACCACGGGTTGATCCCCGGTTGTGGTGGCGGGAATGAGGGTCAGGATGCCACGGCCGACCGGCGCCGAAGCCGCGCTACCAGCGTGGCGGCGAGTAACGCCGTCGTGATTTCCAGTCCGATGACCAGCAACAGTCCGGCGGCGCCGGATGAAGCAACAGCGTTCGACGCCGGTCCCCCGCCGTGCGCGTGGCCGGAACCGCCTGCTGCCAGCAGCAGGACAGCATGCAGACCCACCATTGCCAGGGCTGAAATGGTCACTTGATGCAGCGCGCCGACCCGGCTGTGGCGCCAGATGTGAACAGTGCACGGGATGCACACGGCGGCCAGGCCGATCATGAGGATGCCCAGCCAGGCGTCGTGGTGTCCCGAGGCCGCGAGCCAGAGATGCACTGCGCAGGAAACGGCTGTCAGCGCTGCGCAGAGGCGGGGATGGAGGACGGGCCCGCGTGAACGGACCCGTCCTGCAGTGATTGTCATGGCTAGTGGCACTGCCCGGAGGCTTCGCCGTGCGCGTCATCGGCTGCTTCACCGGAGGCAACGGACCCACTGTGGCAGCTCGATCCCGAGGTGTTGGCCGGCACATCCAGGACGGGGCTGCGGTCGAAGAAGCCCTCGGGACGCAGCTTGAAGCCAACAGTGTCCACGGGCATGATGGGCCAGTCTTCCACGCGCGGGAAGTGCGTGAGGCCAAAAGTGTGCCACACGACAATGTCCTGGCCGTCGATGTCGCGGTCCTGGGCAATGTACGCGGGCAGGCCAGCGCCTCCGGAGTGCTGGTTGACGAAGTCGCCGGTGGGGTAGCGCTCCTCGTCGGAGTAGCGCGTGACCCACACGTCCTTGGTGGCGAAGGCTGCCCGCTTCGCAATGGAGGAACCCGGGTCTGCCAGCAATGTGGGCTGGTTTTCTGCGTGGAGCTTGTAGCCGACCGGTTCGCCGAGCCGGTTGCGGGACTCCGGGTTGGAGATGATCCAAGTCCGGCCCGCCCGGGCATCGGCTTCACGGACGCCATCGGACTCCTTGGCCAGGAGCGTGCGCTTGCGGGAGAACGCGTTGCCACGTTCGTTGCCTTCGCCCATGGCCTGGCGAACCACGTCTTCTTCCTCCACGCGGTTGGTGAAGCCATCAATAGCCATATCCAAGCGGGCGCTGAAGAGGTGCTGGTGGAACGGGGCTCCTAGGCCGGGGGCCAGCTGGGAGATGTTGTCCGAGCCGCCTTCGGGGAAGGCACTGGTGAAGACGACGCCGGTGGCCTTGGCTTCGAACTCGATGGTGCCGTCCAGGTAGAGGTACCAGTAGAAGCCGTAGTCGTAGTTGCCAATGGTGGTGAAGAAGGAGATCACCAAGCGGCGGTTGCGGCGGGTGTAGTTGATGCCGCTCCAGAGGTCGGAGTGCTTGGAGAGGATGCCCCAGTCTTCCTCATGCATGCAGATGCCGTTGCGGATTTCGCGGGGGTTGCCGAAAGCGTCGCTGATGACCGGGCTGAGGTAGGTGATGTCACCCAGGCAGTCACAGCCCAGTTCCAGGGAGTTGGCGTACTGGCCCACGAGGTATTCGCCGGTGTCGAAGTAGTTCTGCCAGGACCGGATGGGCGAGGGATCGCCGTACGGCACCACCATCTCGGCGATCGAGGCGCGGTTGATGATGGGCCGCTTCGTGTCGCCATCCTGGAAGGCAAGGTTGTGGAGGACAACTCCTTCGCGGACATCGAAGCCGACATCCACGCTCCACTTTTCCCACTCCACGTGGTTGTTGCCGGTGACGGTGAAACTCGGTCCCTCCGGCTGGGTGATGCTGATGGGCTTCTGGGTGGTGCGGAGTGGGCCGGTGAGTTCCGGATCGGTGTAGTTTCCGTGTTCCGCCGGGATCGGCATCACGCCAAGGTCAATGACCTGGGTGACTTCCTTATTCACCACGTCCACGTAGGCCACCAGCCCGTCCACGGGGTGGGCCCAGGCGCTGTCCTCCGGGAAGTCCTGCACAAAGGCCAGACCACGGAGGATGCGGCGGCCGCGTTCTTCTTCATATTCAAAGTAGCCGGCGGACAGCGGAGCAACGCGTACTTTTTCCACCTCCAGGTCCCGGGCCGCAAGGGCAGCCAGCCAGCGCTCATCCGTGGCCAGGAGCGACTCGACTACCTCGAATTCCTCTTCCAGCACAGGGAGTTCGCCGGATACTTTGGTGTCCAGTTCCGTTGCCGAAAGGACCTCGCTGCGGGTGACGGAGACCAGGACGTCGGTGGGAGCACCACCGGAAATGTCGTGGAGGAAGACCCGGAAGCGGCGGTCCAGCTCCGTGGCGCTGCGGGAGGGATCCACCAGGCCAAGGTAGGCGATCCGCTTCTCCGTGCCCAGATGTCCGGCGGCCTGCAGGATTCCCTGCACCAGGGAGATTTCGGCGCCCGTTGCCAGGCTGTACTGCGTTTCCTCGATGGCGACTGTCTCAGTTGCTGTGGGCGTCATGGCTGCCTCTTGTCCGGGACCTATGATGGTCAGGATTTATTTTCTATAGGTGTAGAGAATAACCAAAACGTAAGATGGGTCACAAGACCTGTCCACCATTTATTTTTCCGGGAGCCCACACAGTGCCAAAGATTGTGGACCACGATCAACGACGCCTCGAACTGGTGGACGCAACCTGGCGGATCATCGCAAGGCTGGGCATGGAAGGCGCCACCATGCGGGAAATCGCCGAAGAAGCCGGCTTCGCCAACGGTGCGCTCAAACCATACTTCCCCACCAAGGACCTACTGCTGACCTCGGCCTTCGGGCACGTGTTCAACCGCACCAACCAGCGCATCGCCACCATGACGGAAGGACTCTCAGGAGTCGCAGCGCTCCGGGCCTTCTGCACCGAAGTCCTGCCGCTGGATGAGGAACGCGTCAACGAAGCCCGCCTCGTCATCCCGTTCTGGCAGAAGGCACTCAACGACGCCCACATGGCAGCCCTCCACAGCGAGTCCATGAACCAGTGGCACACCACCATCACCGCGCATACGGCAGCAGCCCGGGCGGCCGGCGAGATCGCCACCCCCATTGGGGACGCCGCCGTCGCCGATCACCTGCTCAACATGATGCTCGGCGCGCAGATCGTGGCGGCACTGTCCCCAGCGGAACACTTTTCGCAGGACTTGGCAGGGCAGTTGGACAACTACTTGGTCCTGCTGGCGGGTTAGACAGCGAGTAGCGACCCGTGCTTACTGTCAGCATTGGCTCGATTTACCGTTTACAGATTGGTAGCGGAATCGCCAGGAATCTGTAATCTCTACAGGAATGACCAATTACATATTCATAGCGATACCGATATGATTATGAAATGGCCTTGAGTATCCCCGAGTTGGCGAAGCGCCTCAACGTCAACGAGAGCCGAGCGCGGCAGCTCGTCCAGTCCGGACGTATACGCGGTCAACGAGTCGGTGGACGCTGGATCGTTGAGGAAGCCGACGCCGCCCAGTACCGGCCGGGTAAGCCCGCCGGCCGGCCATTGTCCGAACGCAGCGCATGGCAACTCATGTCCTGTTTCTGGGACGACAGCCCCCGGCACTCCCTCCTTGAACACCTGGCCCCCTCGCCGGTCGAGAAACATCGCCTAAAAGAACGCATCAGCCGGCTGCAGGACTCCCCCGACTTGCCAGAGCTTCTCGCTTGGCTGGCCAATCGCGCCGAAAAGTTCGAGTTCTCTTCCAGCCCGTCCGACATCGCCGAACTTCGGGAGGACAAACGAATCCACCTCTCGGGAGTCTCTCACCCGCGCTCTGGGCTGCTGGCGAACTCAGAGGTTGAAGCCTACGTGCAACGCGATGACCTCAGAGACGTCGTCAAGGACTGGTTCCTAGTCGAGCCCTATCCTGGGAAGAGACCAAATGTCATCCTCCGCGCCGCCGAGCGAGTCCCCAGCGAACTTCCCCCACTAGTGGTGGCGGCAGACTTGGCCGAACGGCCCGGTGTCCGCGAACAGCAGGCAGCACGCGAAATCCTCAGGGGTATCCATGCCCATTGAACTTCCCGCAATGCTCACCGAACAGCAGGAAGCCTGGCAAGCTGTCTTCGAAATCCATAACGCGATGCCGCAGGGGTAGGTGCTGGTCGGCGGACAAGCCGTCTTCCTCCACGCTATCGAGCGTGGCGCCCCGTACGTGCGCCCCACCAAGGACGCCGATATGGCGCTGGACATCCGGGCATACCCGACCATGCTGCACGATTTCACTGAGCTCCTCGTGAAGCTCGGCTTCGAATCCGCCGGAGAATCCCTCGAGGGCTACCAGCATCGATGGCAGCGCGGCGAGGCCTTGGTGGACGTCCTCATCCCGCGCCATTTAGGTGAACGCGCCGAGAAGAGACGTGGAATTACCGGCGGGACCACAATTGCCGCCCCCGCCAGCCAACAAGCGCTCGACCGCTCCGAAACCGTCGAAGTTCAAGCCGGGTCAGCGTCTGGTCATGTGAACCGGCCCAGCATCATTGGCAGCCTCATCGGCAAAGCGGGAGCGCTGACCATCATCAACGACCCCCTCCGGCAGCGACACATCGACGATTTCCTCACTTTGGCCTCTGCCGTCCGGGCCTCCGACCTTCGTGGCGTCACCTACAAGCGCGCCGAACGGGACCACTTGGCAAATATGCTTGGTCATCTTGCCAATGAACCGGAACTCATGGAACAAGTGCCTGAAGGTGCCGAGGGCGTAGAACGTCTGCGAATCTCGCTGAACCAGCGCCTTAGCTCGTAGCGCCCGACGCCACCACGCCGACACCCAGCCCGGCAATCACGCCACTGCTGACACGCTCGACGACGGTGCTCACCTTCGGGCGCTTGAGCCAGCGCATCGCCTTGAAAGCGACGACGGCGATCATCGAGAGATACGCGAAGGCAATGACGGCAACAACTACGCCCAGAATCAGGGAAGTGCCCATGGTGTCCCCGCCGTGCGGGATGAACTGCGGAACGACAGCCAGGTAGAACAAGCCCACCTTCGGGTTGAGGAGCGTAGACAGGGCACCTGCTCCCAGGGCGGAGAGCCGGCTGTACGGGAGCGGCGCCTCCGCAGCGGACCCGTCCGCGCCTGCTTTCGCCGCCTTCCGGGACTTGATGAACGAAGATACGCCCAGGTACAGCAAGTACAGGCCACCGGCGATCTTGACCCAGCGGAACAATTCCGCGGACTGTTCGAGGATGGCGGCCAAACCGACGCCCACCAGCGCCGCCCACATGATCGCGCCCGCCGCTGAACCGGCCGCCGCCGCAATTCCCGCACTGGGTCGGTTCAATGCAATGCGCAGCACCAGGAACGTATCCGGACCGGGAGTGACGGACAGGACAAGGCAGAGGCCAGCGAAGGCAGCAAGGGAAGCAAGAGTCACAAGACCGATTATCAGGCAGGACACCCGGAACAGAAAGCGTTCGCTTCCCGTCAAGGACTGTTCGTCCAACGACAAGGCCCTGGCGCGTGACGCCGACCACACTGGAAACATCGCCGCGTGCCTCACTGGCCGCCAAGACTTACTACCCGAGCGGAGTACCAATGGAGACTTACGACGCCCTGCTGGCCTCGATCACCCCGGCCGACGGCCAGAACAGCCGCACCATCCTTGACCCGGCGACGGGCGAGGCTGTCGGCGAAGCACCTGTTCACACTGTCGAAGACCTCGAAGCCGCCATCACCGCCGCCGCTGCCGCGCAACCGTCGTGGGCCGCCCTGGGCCACGACGCCCGGTCCGCTGCGCTCATGAAGGCGGCCGACGCCGTCGAACGCTCTGCCGAAGAACTCGCCCAACTCCTCTCCCGCGAGCAGGGCAAGCCCCTGAACGGGCCGAACGCCCGCTTCGAAGTCGGCGCTTGCGCGGCCTGGCTCCGTGCCACGGCCGCAACCCCGCTGGATCCCGAAACCGTGGTGGACGACGGCGAAACCCGCGCCGAACTGCACTACCGGCCCATCGGCGTCGTGGGTGCCATTGGCCCGTGGAACTGGCCCATGATGATCACTGTCTGGCAGATCGCCCCGGCCCTGCGCATGGGCAACGCCGTGGTGGTCAAGCCTTCCGAATACACCCCGCTGTCCGTGCTGGCGCTGGCCGCGATCATCAATGAAGAACTGCCCGCGGGCCTGCTGTCCGTGGTCTCCGGCGGCCGCGACGTCGGCGAAGCACTGGCATCGCACGACGCTATCGGCAAGGTCATGTTCACCGGCTCCACCGCTACAGGCAAGGCGATCATTCGCTCGTCGGCCGATACCGTCAAACGCCTCACACTGGAGCTCGGCGGCAATGACGCAGGCATCGTCCTGCCCGATTCGGATCCCAAGGCCATCGCCGAGGGCTTGTTCTGGGGCGCGTTCATCAACACCGGCCAGACCTGCGCCGCCCTCAAGCGCCTGTACGTGCACGAATCCCAGTACGAGGCCGTATGTTCCGAGCTCACCGCTGTTGCTGCAGCGATGCCGATGGGCAACGGCCTGGATGAGAACAACGTGCTTGGACCGCTGCAGAACCGACAGCAGTACGACATCGTGGCCAGGCTGGTTGAAGCGGCCCGCGGGTCCGGTGCGCGGGTGCTGATCGGCGGCAACCCCGACGCCGACCAGCCGGGCAACTTCTACCCCACCACGCTGGTGGCCGACATCGACAACGACAACCCGCTCGTGGCCGAGGAACAGTTCGGACCCGCCCTGCCGATCATCAAATACAGCACCGTAGACGAGGCGGTCGCCAAGGCGAACGCGCTCGACGTCGGACTGGGCGCCTCGGTCTGGTCCTCGGACTTGGGTGCCGCCCGCGAAGTCGCATCCCGCATCCAGGCCGGCACCGTGTGGATCAACAAGCACGGTGCCGTGGACCCGCGCATCCCGTTCGGCGGCGCAAAGCAGTCCGGCTATGGCCTGGAGTTCGGTGCCGAGGGCCTCAAGGCCTTGGGTGTCCCGCAGATCATCAACGGCTAACTCCTTTCCCAACTGAGTCGCAGCAGAGCGCGTTTTGAGCCCTCAAGACGCGCTCTGCTGCGACATAGATGGGTTCTTGGGGCGCATGGCGAGTGCTGCCGCGAGGATCATGACGCCGGCCCCGCCTATCGCGATGACGCCGAACTCGTGCTCGACCCTGGCGACAATGGCTGCGCCGATGGCGAGGACTCCCGTCCCGGCCAGGATTGCAAGGCATGCGGGAGAGCATGCCAGGGGCCGGGCGTCAGCACATGCTCGCCAACTGTGCCTGAAAGTAGGACCGCCCAAAGCAGGGTGCTCAGTCCGATGACGGTGGCCGCAAACCTTGCAATCCGCTGCCCCTTGAAAGCCATGTTGTGCGTTTGGAACACTTTTGCAGTCGTCACCGGCCGCCCCCAATCCTTGCCCTGAACCTAGAGAAGGCGGTTCCCACTTGTCCAGTCACAGGGTGGACGCGGTTGGGAGGCCGGGCGCTCCGCATGTAAGCATGGGCACCATGGCCCAGAAGATTGCGTACCAAGGTGAGCCCGGAGCCAATTCGGATCTCGCGTGCAAGGAAATGTTCCCCGACCTCGAAAGCGTCCCCTGCGCGAGCTTTGAGGACGCCTTTGAATTGGTGTCCACCGGCGAAGTCGATCTGGCCATGATTCCGATTGAGAACTCCATCGCTGGACGCGTGGCCGACATCCACGTCCTGCTTCCGCAGTCGAAGCTCCAGATTGTTGGCGAGTACTTCCTTCCGATCCGATTCGACCTCCTTGGCATTCCGGGCAGCACCATCGAAGGCGCTACGGAAGTCCACAGCCATATCCACGCGCTGGGTCAGTGCCGCCGGATCATCCGCGAAGCCGGTCTCAAGCCGGTCATTGCCGGCGACACCGCCGGCTCGGCCCGCGAAGTCAGGGACTGGAACGATCCCCGCAAGCTCTCCCTCGCTCCGCCGCTCGCCGCCCAACTTTACGGGTTGGACGTCCTGGCCTCCGGCGTCGAGGATGACCCTACCAACACCACCCGCTTTGTTGTCCTGGCCCGTGAACGTGAGCTTCCAACGAAGGAAGAACTTCCGGGTCCGGCGATCACCAGCTTCGTTTTCCGGGTCCGCAACGTCCCGTCCGCCCTCTACAAGGCACTCGGCGGCTTCGCGACCAACGGTCTCAACATGACCCGGCTGGAGAGCTACATGGTGGGCGACGAATTTGCCGCCACGATGTTCCTTTCCGACGTCGAAGGTCACCCCGAGGACGCCCGTCTCCGCAGGGCGCTGGAGGAGCTGGAATTCTTCACCACGGAGGTCAGGGTACTGGGCGTCTATGCCGCGGACGGATACCGCGAACGGAACACTGTCAGCGCCTGACGATTTCACGGGGCTGGGACAACCGTCTGCGATCTTTAGTACACGATTGCGTGAATACATCTGCGCATGTACTTTGGTTTTCATGGAGACACTCACGCATGCGCCAGTCCTGGCCCGCTTTGGCTACGCCGTCTCAGACCCCACCCGCGCGCAGGTCCTGCTGGCCCTCACCGAAGCGCCGTCATACCCGTCTGACCTGGCGGACTCTGTCGGGGTATCGCGTCAAAGCATGTCCAACCACCTGACCTGCCTGCGCGGCTGCGGTTTGGTTGTTGCAGTCCCGGACGGCAGGCGCACCCGCTACGAATTGGCCGACGCCCGCTTGGGTCACGCGATCAAGGACTTGCTGGGCGTCGTCTTGGCCGTGGACCCTGCTTGCTGCGCGCCGGACGGAACCTGCGTGGCATGAGCGGTCCGCTGCTACTCCTCACAGCGGATCGCCGGCTGGTTTTGATGCGTCGGATCCGGCTGTTCGCCGCCGCGACCATCACATATAACGTCCTCGAAGCCATCGCGGCCCTCTGGGCTGGTGGAGTGGCAGACTCTTCAGCCCTGATTGGCTTTGGGCTGGACTCCGTGGTGGAAGTCGCTTCCGCAGTGGCCCTGTCCTGGCAGTTCTCCTCCAAGGATCCCGAACGTCGCGAACACCTGACGCTGCGTATCATCGCCGTCTCATTCTTCGCACTGGCAGCGTTCGTCACTGTGGACGCAATCCGGTCGCTCACCGGAGGGGGTGAAGCCCAGCATTCCACGCCAGGCATTGTGATAGCGACTTTGAGCCTTGCGATCATGCCGGCCCTTTCCTACTACCAACGCCGGACGGGCAGGGAACTTGGCTCCAAGACCGCAGTGGCGGATTCCAAACAGACCCTGCTCTGCACGTACCTCTCAGGCGTGCTGCTGATCGGACTGGTACTGAACAGCACCCTTGGTTGGTGGTGGGCCGATGCCAGCGCAGCACTGGTGATTGCCGCCATCGCCGTTCGTGAAGGCGTGAACGCCTGGCGCGGGGACGTTTGCTGCACCGCCCCCAGCGCAAACACGCAAACCCATTTCGTGTCAGACGACGACTGCTGCAAAACGGTGGAAGCAAAGCCGCCGGCGTAGAACAGCCCTCCCTTTCAAACCAGTCACCCCCGCGACCAGAAAGCAGACATGACGCAAGCACCGCCCCGCCCCCAGCCCACCGTAGACACCGCCAAAAAGGTCCGCATCATCGTGTGGATCGTCATCGCGGCTGTCGTGGCGGCAGGGGTCATCTGGTTCGCAGTGTTCACGGCCACCAAGCCGGCCCCCAGCACCGCTGTGCCGGCGGGCGGAGCGCAGTTGGTCCGCGAAGACAGCCACAGGATCACCACTCCTGCCACCGAAAAGGCCCAACTGGTGGAGTTCCTGGACTTCGAATGCGAGTCCTGCCGTGCCGCTTACCCGTTGGTGGAGGAATTGAAGAAGGAATACGGCGACCGGATCACGTTCGTCCAGCGCTACTTTCCCCTCGCCGGGCACAGGAATTCCGGAACTGCCGCCTTGGCCGTTGAAGCCGCAGCCCAGCAGGGCAAGTACGAGGTGATGGCGGCCAAGTTGTTCGAAACCCAGCCGCAATGGGGAGAAAAATCGGACTCCCAGGCCGCGACTTTCCGCAGTTACGCACAGGAACTCGGCCTGGACATGGTGCGATACGACGCAGCCGTCGCAGACGAAAAGACCCAGGCGCGAATCCGAAAGGACGCAAGTGACGGCAGCGCACTCGGCGTCACAGGTACCCCGACGTTCTTCCTCGATGGCAAGAAGCTCACCTTGGACACCGAGGAGCAGTTCCGCGGGCTGCTTGACGAAGCCGCCAAATAGGCTCGCCTGCGGTCCGGTGGATCAGGACTGGCCGGAGAGCGTCAGGGTGATAAGCACGATGTTCAGTCCCACGATCAGGGTGGCGCTGGTCCAGCCAGCGACCTTCAAGGCCATGGAATCCGCGTGGATGCCCATGACGTCACGCTTGCCGGTGAGGCGGATCAGCGGGATCAAGGCGAAGGGGATGCCGAAGCTCAAGAGCACCTGGCTCAGGACCAAGGCCAGGGTCGGCTCGATGCCCGCACCAAGGATGATCAGGGCCGGAATGAGCGTGATCACCCGGCGCGTCAGAAGGGGGATGCGGATTTTCAGCAGGCCGCCCATGATGGTGGCGCCTGCATAGCAGCCAACCGAGGTTGAGGCCAGGCCCGAGGCAAGCAAGCCGATGGCGAAGATAACGCCGATGGCCGGACCTAGAGCTGACGTCACTGCAGCGTGTGCTCCGGCGATAGTGTCCGTTCCCTCGATGCCGCGCAGGCTGGACGCGGCAAGCAGCAGCATCGAAATGTTCACCACGCCCGCCAACAGCAGGGCGCCTGCAACGTCGAACCGCGTTGCACGGATCAGCCGCGTCCGCACGGCGGGGTCCTCCGAAAAACCATGACGGTCGCGGGCCAGGGCCGAGTGGAGATAAATCGCATGGGGCATGACGGTGGCCCCGAGCATGCTCGCCGCCAACAGGACCGTATCCGTCCCCTCGAATCGGGGCACCAGGCCAGCCATGGCGCTGCCTGCATCCGGCGGGTTCACGAACAGACCGGAGACGAACCCAACGGCAATGACGCCCAGCAGCACCAGGATTGCGTACTCGAAGGACCGCTGCCCGCGGTGTGACTGCAGCGCCAGCAGCAACATCGAAGCCACGCCAATGATGACGCCACCGGCAAGCAACGGGAGTCCGAAAAGCAGGTTCAAGGCCACTGCCCCACCGATCACCTCGGCCATGTCCGTGGCACCAGCAACGATCTCAGCTTGGGCCCAATAGAGTCGCCGCCGCTTGGTACCCAGCCGCTTGCCCAGGATTTCCGGGAGGCTCATTCCCGTCGCCAAACCCAGTTTGGCCGATTGGTACTGCACCAAGACAGCCATGGCGTTGGCTACCACCAGCACCCACACCAACAAATACCCGTAGTTGGCACCAGCGGTGAGGTTAGCAGCTACGTTGCCCGGATCCACATAGGCGATCGCGGCGACGAAGGCCGGGCCCAGCAGCAGGAGCCGTGACCACGCCCTGCTGGGCGCACGACGGGTTTCGAGAGTAGGCGCAGCCATGGTCATCCTCATCATCGGGGCGTTCTGCTACGAGGATAGCCGAAATTTAGGCGTACCGAAAAGTATGTTTTAGGCACTCCGGCGATGCTACGTGATACTCGTGCCCTAGGGGCGCCCGTACTCACTTGAACGGCCATGGGCCAACCCGGTGGGTATACCGATCAGTACAGGTTCAGGAGTGCCGCAGCAGCCACCGGCCTCCTCGACCACTTCCGTCAAAGACAGGGTGGCCGGAACGTCGCAACTGGTACCGGCGTCGGAAGAGCAAACACCCGTTTCCGGCAGTTCAAGGTGCACAGTATCCGCCGCCACGTGGTCCCCGGCGAGCGCCGCCGCCACGGACCGGACCTGCTCATAGCCGGTGGCCATCAGGAAGGTAGGCGCCCGGCCGTACGACTTCATGCCCACAATGTAGAAGTCCTTGTCCGGGTGGGCCAGCAGTTTGGCCCCGTGCGGCTGAACGGTGCCGCAGGAGTGGAACTCGGGATCGATCAGCGGCCCCAGTTCCATCGGGGCTTCAACGGCAGGGTCCAGGTTGAGGCGCAGCTCGCGGAGCATCTCAAGATCGGGTCGGAAGCCAGTACAAGGCACGACGACGTCCGTCACCACCGCACGGCCGTCACCGGAGATGACGGTGACGCCGCCTTCGGAATCGGTCAGCGAACTGATGCCGAAGCTTCTGTGCAGTTCGATCTTGCCGGCTTCTACCAGCCGACGGAGTCGGGATCCGAGTTGTCCCCGGGCAGGCAGCCCATCGGCGTCACCGCCTCCGTAGACCTTGTCTGCCGAAGCACCGCGCACGGCCCATAGAATCCTGGTTTCGGGCTCTTCCTTCGCCAGTTCAGCAAGGTTGATCAGGGTGTTGGCTGCTGAGTGCCCAGCGCCGACCACCAGGACACGGCGGCCCGCGAATGAGGCGCGGTCCCGACCAACGACATCCGGCAGAGGTGACGAAATCCGGCGTGTTGCCTTCAACTCGCCGATGGCGGGCAACCCCGAAGTCCCCAAAGGGTTGCGGGTTGACCAGGTTCCTGAGGCATCGATGACAGCTGCCACGACATGGTCGCGGACTTCGCCCGAAAAGTACTCAACGCGAACGATAAACGGCGTCGTGTCACGGCTGCGGGTATGTGTCTTGTCCATGCCCTGCCGGGTCACGGCGAGGACGCGGGCTCCTGTCTGGAGCCGGGACGAGATCTCCGGCGTTGCAGCCAGCGGTGCCAAATAGTGGTCGATGAGTTCCCCGCCATAAGGGAGCGCCGTGAACCGAGGCGGCTCCCAGCCCGTGGGTTCGAGCAGCCGGACGCCCGCGGCGTCGAGGTTGAACCGCCAGGGGGAGAACAACCGGATGTGGCGCCACTGCTCAATGGCTGCACCCGCCGTGGGGCCGGCTTCGAAGATCACGGGCTCCAGCCCGCGTTCCAGTAATTGGGCCGCAGCAGCCAAACCGATAGGGCCGGCACCGATCACGGCGACAGGAAGGTTCTCATCCATGGGTTACTCATACCTCCGTTGGGTAAGGATCCGTTGGGTAATTCTCAGAAATGGGTGGGCTCTTCAACCAATGCCGTGGCGATGCTGTCTGCATCGTCCAGTGCCGCCAGGTACCGCTCGGCGTCCAAGGCCGCCGAGCACCCCGTACCTGCGGCTGTAATGGCTTGGCGGTAGCGATGGTCCACGGCGTCGCCGCACGCGAAGACACCGGAAATATTGGTGCAGGTGGTGGGCGCGTCCACTTTGATGTAGCCCTCATCATCGAGGTCAACTTGTCCTTCAACCAGCTCAGTACGCGGCAAATGACCGATGGCGACGAAGATTCCGGTGGCCGCCTGCTCCCGCGTTTCACCCGTCCGCGTGTCCTTGAGCGTCACTCCGGTGACCTTGGTGTCACCATGGATGGCCGTAATAGCCGAGTTCCATGCGAACGTGATCTTGGGATTGTCCTTGGCCCGCTGGGCCATGATCCGGGAGGCCCGCAACTCCCCCTTACGCACGACCACCGTTACGGACTTTCCGAAGCGCGTCAGGAAGGTCGCTTCCTCCATGGCGGAGTCCCCACCGCCCACCACGATGATGTCCTGCTCACGGAAGAAGAAGCCGTCGCACGTGGCACACCAGGACACACCGTGCCCGCTGAGCTTCTTCTCTTCCGGCAGCCCGAGTTCCTTATAGGCGGATCCCGTGGCGAGGATAACCGCAGGAGCCTCGTGAGTCTCGCCTGCTCCGGTGACCACGCGCTTGAGGTGACCCTTCAGATCAACCTCAGTGACGTCGTCGAACACTATGCGGGCACCGAATTTCTCAGCCTGTTCCTGGAGTCCGTCCATCAGCTCAGGCCCCTGGATACCAGCGGGGAACCCCGGAAAGTTCTCCACTTCCGTGGTGTTCATGAGGGCTCCACCGGCGGTAACCGAACCGGCCAGTACCAAAGGATTGAGCCCGGCGCGGGCGGCGTAGATGGCCGCCGTGTAGCCGGCAGGGCCGGACCCGATGATGATCAGTTGTTCGTTGCTCATGGGACTCGCTCCTGGTGGTTGGATTATTTGCCGGCGGGGGTCAACGAGGCGATCAGGTTCTCGATGCGGCTCTTGATTTCGTCGCGAATGGGCCGGACAGCGTCGACTCCCTGTCCGGCGGGATCTTCAAGGACCCAGTCCTCGTAGCGTTTTCCGGGGAAGTAGGGGCATTCGTCGCCGCAACCCATGGTGATTACTACGTCCGACTCCTTGACGGCCTCTGTCGTGAGGACCTTGGGGATCTCGGCCGACATATCGATGCCGAGTTCAGACATGGCTTCAACGGCAGCCGGATTGACCTTGTCGGCCGGCTGGGAGCCGGCAGACCGAACCTCGATGGCACCCTGGGAGAGAGTGGTGAGGAACGCAGCGGCCATCTGCGAGCGCCCCGCGTTGTGGACGCAGACGAAAAGGACGGAAGGCTTCTTTACGGCATCGGTGGTCATGAATTTCCTCAAAGATCAGGCGGCGATATGGGCGGGGGTGAAATAGCGCTTGCGCGCCCAGAGGGCTACATACACAAGTGCAACAAGGACGGGAACTTCAATCAAGGGTCCGACGACACCGGCGAGGGCCTGACCTGAGGTAACACCGAAGGTTCCGATCGCCACAGCGATGGCGAGCTCGAAGTTGTTGCCCGCAGCGGTAAATGCCAAGGTCGTCGTCTTGGCGTAGCCGAGATTCAGAAAACGGCCAATCACCATTCCGGCGCTGAAGACCACAACGAAGTAGACCAACAACGGCAAAGCGATGCGGAGGACGTCCATCGGCTTGGAAATGATGGTCCCGCCTTGGAGCGCAAACAGGAGCGTGATGGTGAAAAGGAGTCCGTAGAGCGCCCAGGGACCAATCCTTGGCAGGAACTTCTGCTCGTACCAGCCGCGACCCTTGACCTTCTCACCGACAACGCGGGTGAGAAGGCCGGCGAGCAGCGGGATACCCAGGAAGATCAGCACGGAGAGCGTTATGGCCCAGAAGGAAAAGTCGGCGGACGTGGTGGGAAGTCCCAGGAGGGATGGCAGCCACTGGAGGTAGAACCAGCCCAAAGCGCCGAACGCGATCACTTGGAAGACAGAGTTGATGAAAACCAGAACGGCGGCAGATTCGCGGTCTCCACAGGCGAGGTCGTTCCAGATCATCACCATGGCGATGCATCGGGCCAAGCCGACGATGATCAGCCCGGTTCGGTACTCCGGCAGGTCGGGGATGAAGACCCAAGCCAGCGCGAACATGAAAGCTGGAGCAAGTACCCAATTGATCACCAAGGACGTGACCAGCAGCTTTCGATCAGCCAGCACGCGGGGTGCCTGGTCGTAGCGCACCTTGGCAAGGACCGGGTACATCATCACCAGAAGGCCTATGGCGATAGGCAAGGAGACTTCGCCGATCTTCACGGCTTCCAGCGCGGTGTTCAGGCCGGGAACCAGGCCGCCCAGCAGCAGACCCAAAGCCATGGCGGCGATGATCCAGACGGGCAGGAATCGATCCACAGCGGAGAGCTTTCGCACGACGACGGACACTGGGGTGTCCTCTCGGGCTGCGGTTTGCGTCGGGGTGCTCACAAGACTCCTGGCTCTGACGCCCAGCCAACAGGCCGGGCTCATGGATTGATGAACTTCGATATGAGTATGTCCGGCTATATCGATGATTGTCAATGTATGTGCATAATGGATGCATGAACTCCGGGGAAACACTTGAGCTGACACCAGTGGACGCAGAAGCTTGCTGCGAGCCGTCGGGACAACCATCCATCGACGACTACGAGGCACAATTGAGGGCATCCGTGTTCAAGGCCCTCGCGGACCCCAACAGGCTGCGCCTCTTGTCCATCGTCAAGAGTTCAGAGGGCGGCGAAGCATGCGTCTGCGACCTCACCGAGCCCTTGAGTCTCGGGCAGCCAACGGTGTCCCACCATCTGAAGATCCTGGTGGACGCCGGCCTCCTCCACCGCGAAAAACGTGGCACGTGGGCGTACTACTCCTTGGTCCCCGGCGCCATTGAGCGGACCACCGGCCTGCTGGAGAGCCTGTGACCAGTCACGCGCCAACCGGTCCACGCCCCAAGGACGCCAACGAAGTCCGCATTCGCCCCATGACAAGGACGGACTGGCCCCGTGTCAGGGAGATCTTCACCGCAGGTATCGAATCCGGGCACGCCACTTTTGAAGCCGCCACGCCAGAGTGGGAACAATTCGACGCAACGCGACTCAAGGATCACCGGCTCGTCGCTGAAAAGGCGGGCCAGGTTCTGGGCTGGACCGCCGTTTCCCCGGTGTCTTCGCGAGCCGCATACTCCGGTGTCGTGGAGCATTCCATCTACGTCGCAGGAGATGCCCAAGGGCTCGGCCTTGGCAAGAGCCTCCTCCGTGCCCTCATCGCGTCCACCGAGAATGCGGGTATTTGGACGATCCAGGCCAGCGTCTTCCCCGAGAATGTAGCCAGCCTCAGGCTCCACGACCATGAGGGGTTCAATGTTGTCGGCCGGCGAACCCGAATCGCCCGCATGCCGCATGGACCCCTCGCCGGGCAGTGGCGGGACACCGTCCTGATTGAGCGCAGATCTTCCGTGCTGTAGGCCCCGGAGCCTCGACCACGATGATGCACCGGAGTAGCGTCTCCGCATAAGGCCACCACTCTTGGGAGAATCCATGGGCATCACCGAGCCGGCCCTCACGGCCATGAATGGGCCCTGGAGCAATTCGGCCAGATCCATGTCCTCCAGGTCCAAATCATGATGGCCCGGCCAGCGCCAGTGAATTGGACGGCGCCCGGCAAGGGCGTATGGGCCCGCAATTTCCGACTCGGTGAGTGGCTCCCGGACCCGACGACACCACTGTTCGCGGACTGGCTCATTCCCCGGATCGAGGCCGGATTCCTCGACGGCATGGAGGAGGATGTTCGCGTCCGTGTGCCGTTTCGATACGGCTTCGTGAACGGCTGGTATTTCAACTCCCCGCCCATTCCCAAACCGTGGACTGTGGCACCGCTGATAGTCCGCAGCCGGGGTCGTTTGCCTTGGTTCCTGATCAACGTCCTTCTCCGAACCTCAAGCAACCCGGCCGATGCGCATCGGGCAGTCCTCCACAGGCTGGAACTGAAATGGCGTGAGCAGTTGCTTCCTGGGTATCGGAAGCTCGTCCGGGAAGCGGAGCGGGATGTCGAGTCAGCATCGCAGGCCAGGCTCATCGAGTTGGTCAACGCCATCAGTCGGCAGGCCGGGATACAACTATGGTCCCTGGCCGTGGTTGGCGGGTCTGCTTGGAAGATGGAATCGGCACTGGCCAGCTTTTGGCGCAAGGAACTGGCCGGACCCCTCAGCGGGACACCAGCGGGCTTGCTCGGCCACCAAGTACTTCTCCGTGGACTGACCGGAACCCTGCCCGGACCGTCTCCGCATGCTGTGTACTCCCTCGACTGGTATCACCCCACGGCCAGCGAGATGGGACCCGCGGGTCGGGCAGCGGCAGCGGAGTCTCCCATCGACATAGCTTCAAGGCTGGACAATCAGCGCTCCCAGGTCGAGGCCGCAGCCCGCACCTCCCTGATTGACTCCCGGGGAAAGCTGACGCGGTTCGACTCCCTCCTCACGATGGCCCGCTATTACGCTGCCGTGCGGGAAGAGCAAGCCATGCACCTGAGCCTGGGGTGGCCGGTCCTGCGTCGCTGCGCCCAAGGGCTGGGCGGGAACCTCGTCTCCACAGGAACCATTGCCGATCCCCAGGACATGCACTTCCTCACTTTGGACGAGATGTTGGACGGGGTCCGGCACCCGGGAAAGGACTACCGTGCCCAAGTGGAAAGCCGCCGCGACACTTGGCACCGGCAAAGGCAACTGGACGCACCACTCACCATCGGCAAAGCTGCGAAGTTTGGAGGGGAACCGGGCAGGTCCGGATATGATCCCGTCGCAAACGCCGTGGAAGCAGCCAGAACGTCTTCCGAATACCCGAAGGATGCCATCATCGGCCACCCGGCCAGCACCGGGCGCGCAAGCGGCAGGGTGCGGATCTTGGAAGGACTGGAGGACGCGGACAGCTTCCAGGCAGGCGAAATCCTGGTTGCCCGCTCCACCGCTCCGGCGTGGACACCGCTCTTCGCCAGGGCAGCCGCTGTGGTTACCGACGGAGGAACCCTGGCGGCCCACGCTTCAATCATTGCCCGCGAGTACGGAATCCCCGCCGTCGTCGGGACGCGCGACGCAACCCGGCGCCTCCACACCGGCCAACTGGTGACCGTGGATGGCGGCGCCGGTTACGTCGACACGGGAGTCCAACAGGACTAACGCCCCACCGGGGCTTCTTCCTCCTCGAGAGACCCAACCGAGGCTGCGGAAGACTCACGCCCCAGCTTGCCCGGCCACCAGATCTTGCTGCCGATGTCGTAGGCCAGCGCGGGAACCAGCAGCGAGCGCACCAGCACGGTATCCAGGAGCACACCGAACGCCACGATGAACGCGAGCTGCACCAGGAACATGATGGGGATGACGCCGAGCGCAGCGAACGTGGCGGCCAGCACGACACCGGCGGACGTGATGACACCACCAGTAACAGCGAGCCCCCGCAGGATACCGGGCCGCGTCCCGTGCTTCAGCGACTCTTCACGGACCCGGCTCATCAGGAAGATGTTGTAGTCCACGCCGAGGGCCACCAGGAACACGAACCCGAACAGCGGCACTGTGGCGTCTGCCCCGGAGAATCCGAAGATCCCGTTGAAGACCCATGCCGAGACACCCATTGCAGCCCCATAGGACAGAACCACGGACAACACCAGCAGCACCGGAGCCACCACTGAACGCAGCAGGAGCATCAGGATGAAGAGGATGACCACGAGCACGATCGGGATGATGACCACCAAGTCGCGTTGCGCGGTGGTGTTGGTGTCCAGCGCGGTAGCCGTCACTCCACCCACCAAGGCTCCGGAATCAACGTCGCGGACAGCCACCCGCAGCGACTTCACCGCTTCTTCGGCCTCGATCGAATCGGCGGCGGAGTTCAAGGTCGCGTTGATGAGGACCTTGCCGTCGCGGACAGCAGGCTCTGCAGGCGCGCCGGGAGCGCCGGTGACGGGAACGTTGCCTTCAGCCAGCAGGTAGGCGTCACCTACGCCGTCGGCTGCTTTGACCTTGTCCAGGACCTGCTGCGCGGCGCTTTGGGAGGCGACCACGACGGCGGGGCTGCCGCTGCCGGCGTCGAAGTGGCGCGCCAGTGCGTCCTGGCCGTCAACGGCGTCGGACTGGGACAAAATCACGTCAGTTTGCGGGACGCCGTTGGCCTTCAATTGCAGGATTCCGGTGGATGCCACCAGGAGCAGCAGCACGGAAGCTACCCACACAACGCGCGGCCGCTTGGAAACCAGGCGGGCCGTGGCACGCCACAGACCCTTTTGCCCCTCAAGCCCGGTGACAATCTCCGGTTCGCGTTCGTCGGCGGGAAGCAGCTTGGGCCGGAAAGGCCAGAAAGCGGCACGGCCCAGCAAAGCCATCAGCGCGGGCAGCAGCGTGAGGGCGGCGAAGAGCGAGCAGAGGATGCCGGCCGCCGCGACGGGACCGAGCGCCTTGTTGGAGTTCAGATCGGAGAAGAGCAGGCACAGCAGGGCGATGATCACCGTCGCGCCCGAGGCAAGGATCGGTTCGAACGATGCCTTCCAGGCCGTGATGACGGCCTGCGTGCGGTTGGTGGTGTGGGTCAGCGCCTCACGGAAACGCGCCACGAACAGCAGCGCATAGTCGGTCGCTGCGCCGATCACCAGAATGGACAGGATGCCTTGGCTTTGGCCGTTGAGCTGGATCCAATCCATCTTGGCCATGCCGAACACCAGCAAAATGGCGGCGCAGAGAGCGAACACCGAGGTGAAGAGCACTGCGATAGGCAGCACCACTGAGCGGTAAACCAGCAGAAGGATCACGAACACCGCGCCCAAGGCAACCAGCAGCAGAATGCCGTCGATACCGCCGAACGCATTGACGAGGTCGGCGGTCAGGCCGGCCGGACCCGTCACGAATGCCTGCATGCCATCGGGTGCGCCGGGCTGGACCACATCCCGCAGCTCCTGGACTTTTTCGCGCAGCTCGTCGGAGGACGCCATGGGAACAATGAACTGGACCGCTTTGCCGTCTTCCGACGGAATAGGCCCGACGACGGCGCTGCCCAGCTTCAGTGCCTCGATGTCGGCTTTCAGCTGGGCTGCTTCGCCCAGCTGCGCGGGAGTAAATGCGGTGTCGTTCTCCACGACCACCACCGCGGGTATTTCATCGGAGTCCCTGAACTTGGCCTGCCAGTCGGCCGCCTCGGTGGCTTCGGCGCCGGCAGGGAGGAACGAGGCCTGGTCGTTGGACGAAACTTCCTCCAACCGACCAAAAGTAGGGCCGCCAATGCCAGCAATGCCCAGCCAGGTGATGACCAGTACCACTGGTATCAGCCAGCGCAGCCAGAACGGTACCTTCTGCGAGTTCATGAGTCCTTCTTCTCCGGGGGATGCGTCGTGGTGTTTATTCCACCATAGATTATCTCTATCATGGAACCATTCCAAGAGTGCTGTGAAGTGAATGCCGGTTTCCCGGACTGCTGGGAGTAATATCCGGAAGGCAGTAAACAAGAGACAACGCATGCAGGAGGGCGGACATGTCGGACCCAACAGTCCCGCGCCCTGACGCGGGCCAGCCCGAACAGGGACGCCCCGATAACGCGGCTCCCCAGGAACTTGTCCGGCTCCTCCAGGACTTCACGCTGGAAGCCAACCACTATGTTGACGCGGCCGGTGGCCGGAACGACATGCACCGCACGGACCTCAATGCGCTCGCTGTGATCATGCGCCACTCCGCAGCCGGCCGGGTGGTCACGCCCGGCGTCCTGCGCACTGAACTCCGGCTCAGCTCCCCCGCCACCACGGCCTTGGTGGACCGGTTGCATGCCAGCGGACATGTGGTGCGCGAACGCCTTGGCACGGACCGGCGCCAGGTCCAGCTCCACATGACACCCAAGGCCTACAGCGACGGAAGCGCCATGTTCATGCCACTCGCCATCCGCATGGGCAAGGCCATGGCGGCATACAGCGCCGAGGAGTTGGACCTCGTCCAACGCTTCATGACGGACATGGTGGAGGCCACCCTCGCCGCCCGCGAAGAAGCCACGCGCAAGAGTGACTAGCCGCAAGGCGCCTAAATTCATCTTCCAAGTTGTAGCGTTTCCCTATGAACGCGCAGCAGCCTGAAGATGTCTACACCCACGGACACCACGAGTCGGTTGTCAGGGCCCATGCCTCACGGACGGTCGAGAATTCGGCCGCGTTTGTGATCCCCCATCTCACCGCTGGGACTTCAGTGCTCGACGTCGGCTGCGGGCCGGGCAGCATCACCTGCGATTTCGCGGGGCTGGTTGCGCCCGCGCAAGTGATCGGTTTGGACCGGTCAGCGGACATCGTCGCGCAAGCCACCGAGCTGGCCGCCGAGCGTGGCGCGGACAACGTGACCTTCCAGACCGGCAATATCTACGATCTCGACTTCGAGGACGAGTCCTTCGACCTCGTCCACGCCCACCAGGTGCTCCAGCACCTCACCGACCCCGTCGCGGCTTTACGCGAGATGCGCCGCGTAGCCAAGCCCGGCGCCATCGTTGCCGTGCGCGACGCCGATTTCCACGGCATGAGTTGGTACCCGGAAGTCCCGGAGCTGGACGACTGGATGGAGCTCTACCAAAAGATCGCCCGCCGCAACGGAGCAGAACCCGATGCCGGCCGCCGCTTGGTTTCGTGGGCCCAGCAGGCAGGTTTCACCCAGGTAGCTCCCACCAGCAGCAACTGGCTTTACGCCACAGCCCAACAGCGCGCCTGGCAGTCCAGGGTCTGGAGCGAACGGGTGCTGCACTCTGCCTTTGCCGAACAGGCGTTGGAGTACGGCTTCGCCAACGAGGCCGACCTCGCCCGGATTGCCGCGGGTTGGCACCGCTGGGGAGCCACCGATGACGGCTACTTCCTGATTCCCAACGGCGAAGTCATTGCCCGGGCGTAGTTTCCAAAAAAATTTCCCGAACCATGTAGAAAAGCCCACCGCAGTTCCGACCCATGAGTGAAAGCGCCCACAAAGGGCGCCCCTCACAAGGAGTTTTGAGATGAAATACATGATCATGATGTTCGGGTCGGCCGAGGGCATGATGGAAACCGCAGATCCGGAGTGGATCAAGGAAATGATCGGGTTCATGATCCAGATCGACAAGGACCTGACCGAATCCGGTGAACTCGTTTTCAATGCCGGCCTGGCCGATGGCAGCACCGCGAAGCTCGTCAAGCAGACCCCGGACGGCGTCATCACCACAGACGGTCCCTACGCCGAATCCAAGGAGTCCTTGGTGGGCTACTGGGTGGTTGATGTCGCAAGTGAGGAACGCGCCGTCGAGATCTGTTCAAGCATTGTGAAGTACTCGCAGGTTGTTGAGCTTCGCGCCATCCCGGACGGGCCGCCCGAGGTCTAGCCTTTGGCCGAGTCTTCACCGGAAGCACGGATCGAGGACCTGCTGCGCACTTTGGCGCCGCAGGTCCTCGGCGTGCTGGCACGGACGCATGGGCAGTTCGATGCCTGCGAGGATGCCGTCCAGGAAGCACTCCTTGAGGCCTCCCTTCAGTGGCCAACCGCCCTGCCGGACCATCCGAGGGCCTGGCTGATGGCAGTCGCGTCCCGTCGGCTGGTGGATTTTTATCGACGCGATAGCGCCCGACGTGCACGGGAGGAACGCGTCGCGGCCATGAATGGTGATTTCTCCTACAGCTCCGCATCAGAAGCCGACGACACCCTCACCCTGATGTTCCTCTGCTGCCACCCGGCGTTGTCAGCACCGTCGCAACTCGCCTTGACGTTGCGGGCAATTGGAGGACTCACGACGGCGGAAATCGCCTCTGCTTTCCTGGTCCCCGAAGCGACCATGGGACAGCGCATCAGCCGCGCGAAACAAGGGATCCAGAAGGCGGGAGCCACGTTCAGCATGCCGCCGGCTTCCGAGCGCAAGGCGAGGCTCGGCGTCGTACTTCACGTCCTGTACCTGATCTTTAACGAAGGTTACGCGGCAAGCTCAGGTGAGTCCCTGCAGCGTGAGGAGCTCACTACGGAGGCCATCCGGCTGACGCGCATGCTGCTGGCTGTTGTTCCGCGTGAGTTGGAGGCGGCTGGCCTGCTGGCGCTGATGCTGCTCACTGATTCCCGCCGCTCCGCCCGGGCAACAGCCGACGGCATGCCGGTGCCGCTTGCGGAGCAGGACCGCAGTCTGTGGAACCACGGGCAGATTGACGAGGGCATCGCGCTCCTGTCTTCCGTGTTGGGACGGGGCGCGGCCGGGCCGTACCAACTCCAAGCAGCAATCGCCGCCGTTCATGCGGAGGCCGCCTCCAACGATGACACTGATTGGCCGCAGATTCTTGCCCTGTACACAGTCCTTGAAGCCGTAGCGCCAAGTCCGGTGGTCACACTGAACCGTGCGGTCGCAGTGGCCATGGTGAACGGTCCCTTAGCCGGACTTGAGTTGCTGGCTGGACTGGATTCGGTGCTCGGGCGTTCTCATCGTTTGGACGCCGTGAAGGGTCACTTGCTGGAGATGGCAGGATCCATTCCAGAGGCCCGCGCAGCGTATCTGGCCGCTGCAAAAAAGACTGCAAGCTTGCAGGAGCGGCGATACTTGCTGGGCAAAGTGACGCGAATGGACAAGCTGTAGACCCCATATAGTCGAACCATGGAACAGCGCATACTTGGCAAGACCGGCCGATCCGTCTCAACTGTAGGTCTGGGCACCTGGCAACTCGGGGCCGACTGGGGTGACGTCACTGAAGACGACGCCTTCGCCGTGCTGGACGCCTCAGTCGAGGCCGGGGTCAATTTCTTCGACACCGCTGACGTCTACGGCGATGGCCGGAGCGAGCAGTTCATCGGACGCTTCCTGCGTGCAAATCCGGATCTGGACATCACGGTAGCCACCAAGATGGGCCGCCGCGTGGATCAGCTGCACGGGAATTACACGCTGGACAATTTCCGGGCCTGGACCGACCGTTCACGCCGCAACCTGCAGCAGGAGACCCTGGACCTCGTCCAGTTGCACTGCCCACCCACGTCCGTCTACAGCAGCGCCGAAGTGTACGACGCCTTGGACACGCTGGTCAGCGAAGGCGCGATCCGCAACTATGGCGTCAGCGTCGAACGAACCGATGAAGCACTCGAAGCCATCAAACGTGGCAACACCGCATCCGTGCAGATCATCCTGAATGCCTTCCGGCTCAAGCCCCTCGATGAAGTGCTGCCGGCAGCCAAGGAAGCAGGCGTCGGCATCATCGCCCGCGTGCCGCTGGCCTCCGGTTTGCTGTCCGGGAAATACACGGCTGAAACGGAATTCCCCGCCGACGACCACCGGAACTACAACCGCGACGGGTCCTCCTTCGACGTCGGCGAGACCTTCTCCGGCGTCGATTTCGCCACCGGCGTCAAGGCCGCGCAGGAATTCAGCCAGTTAGTGCCCGACGGCGTCACCACAGCGCAGGCGGCCCTCGCCTGGGTCATCGCCCAGGACGGCGTCACTGCGGTCATTCCCGGTGCCCGTTCGGCTGGGCAAGCACGGGCCAATGCTGAAGCTGGAGAGCTGCAGGTCGTCGGAGCCGGGTTGGCTGCCGGAGTCCGGGACATCTACGACCGTCACTTCCGCGAAGCGATCCACCCGCGCTGGTAGCCGGCCGGCCGCCGTCGAGCGCCTTACCAACCGCTGCGCGTCGGTGTGTGTCCTTTTCGGGCTTCTTCGGGCATCGCCATTTCGGCACGCAAACCCAAAAGCCGGATGGGGCGTTCCGGCTCCATTTTGGCCGTAAGGTCCAAGGCCTGTGCAAGGACTTCCTCCCGGTTGAAAGTCTCAGGAATCTTCCTCGCGTAGGTCTTGGTGAAGAACGGTGCGTATCGCACTTTGAGGGTCAGCCCGATCACCGGACGTCCTTCCGCCGCTACGTCTTCCAGGACGCGCGCAGTCAACTCCTTGAGAGCGTCACTGATCTGGGAGGGCTCGGTCAGGTCCTGCTGAAAGGTGGTTTCGCGGCCGTGTGCGCGGGCGACCCACGGAGTGTCATCCACTTCGCTGGAACCTTCCCCGCGTCCCAATTGCGCGTACCAAGGTCCCATCTTGGGGCCGAACTCCGGGACCAGCTCCTGTGGATCGACCGCTGCGAGCTCCGCCACCGTGGTGATGTCATGCTTCGCCAACCGCTGGGACACTTTGGGCCCGACGCCCCACAACTCCTTGGTGGGCCGGGTACCCATAACCTCCAACCAGTTCTCTTTGGTCAGCCGAAAGATGCCAGCGGGTTTGCCGAAATCCGTCGCGTTCTTAGCGCGGACCAAGGTGTCCCCGATGCCCACGCTGCAGTGGAGTTGGGTTTGCTCAAGGACTGCGGCCTGTATTTGCCGGGCGTAGGCGTCCGGGTCCTCGGTTTCGACACCCACAAACGCCTCATCCCACCCCAGCACCTGGACGGTAGCCGCCGGCTGGGCACGGAGGGTGGCCATCACAACGTCGGAGGCCGCCAGGTACGCCTCCTGATCGACGGGCAGGATGATGGCGTCCGGCACTTTGCGGGCCGCTATTCGGAGGGGCATTCCGGAGCCAACGCCGAACGCCCGGGCTTCGTAAGAGGCGGTGGAAACCACAGCCCGTTCCGTAGGATCTCCCCGGCCACCCACAATGACGGGCTTGCCCGCGAGCTCGGGCCGCCGGAGTATCTCGACAGCGGCAATGAACTGGTCCAGATCGACGTGCAGCACCCACGGGATTCCGCTCACGGCACCAGTTTGCCCCATTGGCGGGGGCATTGGCTGTACCTTCACCACCTACTTTGAACTGGGCGGCCACAGAAATCAACCCATTCCGGGTGCATTTGGGTAGGTCAACCGCCAAAGAGGGTGGTGGAGGAACGCGTCCTGAGCACCTGCCTCACCGACATAAGCTGAGGTGGTGCAGTTTTCACTTTGGCTGGCCCTGGTTGGCGCCGGCACCCTGATCAGTTTCACTCCCGGCGCCGGTGCCATCTTCACCATGAGCAACTCGCTCAATTCCGGCTTCCGGCGCTCCATCTGGGGCATCCTCGGCCAACAGGTAGCCTTGGTCATCCATATCGTGATCGTCGCTTTGGGCGTGGGCGTACTGGTGTCCAACTCGCCGGTGATCTTCAACGTCATCCGATACGCTGGCGCGGCCTATTTGGTCTACCTGGGCATCCGGCAGTTCCTGCACAAACCGGACCTGGACAAAGAAGAGGTTGCGGACAAAAAGAACGAGTCCGCCGTCTCCATGTTCCAACGCGGCATTTGGGTGAACCTGTTGAACCCGAAGGCTATCGTCTTCTTCCTGGCCTTCATGCCGCAGTTCATCCGGCCGGACCAGCCCTTGCTCCAGCAATACGCCGTGCTGACCGCCACAGTCTTGTTCATCGACATCATGGTGATGTGGTTCTTCTTCGCTCTGGCGGCCCGGTCCTTCCAGCGGTTCACCCACGACCAACGGGGCCAAACCATTCTCAACCGGATTTTCGGCTGCCTGTTCGTGCTTGTAGGCATCCTGCTGGCCGTCATCCACTAACCACGGCAGCCAGGCACGCGGTGCTACCGTCGAGGCATGGAAGCTGACTGGATCGAGCACCGGCGATCGGACGATGGCGAGCACGTGGGCTGGATGAAGCCCGCAGGTGACGGATTCATCGCAATCGACATGCTGGGGCGCCCACGCACGGACGTGGTGGATTGGTTCACCGCCGAGGAAACGCTCGATGACCTCGGCCTGCGATACCTCGCCGACCCCCACGAATTACTGCTCGACGACGGCGCTTGGCTGCGCGTCCGGATCGCCGAAGTCACACCTGACACGGTCCGGGTGAAGAAGGAAGACTGGGGTGATATGACGGCGCCCCAGATCTATTTCACGGTGCCCAACCCCGTTCCGGAAGACCAGCTTCGCCCGCTTGCCCCTAAGCAGGCGACGTAGATCCCCGCACCACCAGCGAGCTCTCCAGCGTCACATGCGGTTCGTCCAGCGCCAGTCCTTCCATCAGTCCGCGCAATTGCTCCCCCGCCTTGCGTCCCAGCGGGGTTGCGGGCAGGTGCACCGTGGTGAGGCTGGGGTTGCTCGTGGCCGAATAGGGCAGGTCATCGAAGCCCGCCACGGCAAGCTCTTCAGGGATCCGGACACCCTCAACGCGGGCTTCCTGCAACACGCCGTAAGCGTGCGTGTCAGTGCCGCAGACGACGGCGGTCACCCCCTCACGCTGCCAGCCCGGCCAGGCGTCGGCGAACGCGGAAGCGGCGGCACCGACGTCGATCGGGGTGCTGATGACGTGCCCATCGGCCACCAAAAGACCGCATGCTGCCGCCTCCTCCAGGAACGCTTCCCTGCGCAATTGGAAGGTCGCGGTTCCGGTAACGCCGTCCACGTAGGCAGCCCGCGTATGACCGGACGACGCCAAATGACGGGCCAGCTCACGGGCTCCTTGGGCAACATCAAGGTTCACGGACGGCGCGTAGGACTCAAGCCCTGGCGCATCCAGCAGCACCAGCGGTCCGGCCGCGGACAAATCTTCCAGGAACTCTGCACTGGGGGCACCCACCAGCAGACCAGCCGGCCGAAGGGCGAGCAGTTTGCGGACGTCGTCGGCCTGCGGTGACTCACCGGCGTCGGTGACGGAGAGCAGCAGCTGGTACTGGGAGCCCAGCGACTCCCGCACGCCTGCAATGACGTTGGCAAAGAACGGGTTGGACACATCCGGCGTCACCAGAATGACAATGGAACTGACTCCTCGAGCCAACGAACTCCCGATGCTGTCCACGACGTACCCCAGCTCGGAGATGGCGGAACGGACGCGGGAGATGTTGTCGTCGGACACCCGACCCTGCGTCTTGCCGTTGGCCACCAAGGAAACCGTGGCCGTGGAAACGCCGGCGCGCGCCGCCACCATCGCAGCAGTGACGCGGGGCGCACGGGTGTTCCGCCGATCCAGGGATTCCATGCATCGATCGTAGCGTTGTTACACCGCCCTGAGCTGCGACAAAGCATCAAGCGCTTGACGCGATCCACGTTAAGCGTTTGACGTAACCGAAAACCGATGCCAGAATTCCCTTGAATGCTTAGCGCCCTGCCCCGGGCAAGTACCAGGCAGGCCCCAATGACGTGGAGAGAAACGTGGACCCCAAACCCATAACAGCACGCAAGAAGATCATTCTTGACTGCGACCCTGGCCATGACGACGCAGTGGCCCTGCTGCTGGCACACGGCAACCCGGACATCGAACTGCTGGCCGTGACCACCGTGGTGGGAAACCAGACCCTCGAGAAGGTCACCCGCAACGCCCTCTCGGTCGCCACGATCGCCGGCATCACCGGCGTCCCGTTTGCAGCCGGTTGCGACCGCCCCTTGGTCCGCACCATCGAAACGGCCCCCAGCATTCATGGCGATTCCGGCATGGACGGCCCGGAGCAGCCCGAGTCCGCCATCGAGCTGGACCCGCGCCACGCCGTCGACCTCATCATTGAAACCGTCATGGCACACGAGCCGGGCACCGTCACCCTGGTCCCCACCGCCGGCCTCACCAATATCGCCATGGCCGCCCGCAAGGAGCCCCGCATAGTGGAGCGGGTCAAGGAAGTTGTGCTCATGGGCGGCGGCTACCACGTGGGTAACTGGAGCGCCGTGGCGGAGTTCAACATCATCATCGATCCCGAAGCCGCGCACATCGTCTTCAACGAGAAGTGGCCCGTGGTGATGGTCGGCCTGGACCTCACGCACCAGGCGCTGGCCACGGACGAGGTGGTGAACCGCATAGCAAAAATCGGCACCAAGCCTGCCAAGTTCGTCATGGAACTCATGGACTTCTTCCAGAAGACCTACAAGGACGCGCAGGGCTTCGACTTCCCGCCGGTCCACGATCCGTGCGCCGTCGCCTACGTCATCGACCCCACCGTGATGACCACCCGCAAGGTCCCCGTGGACATCGAACTCCAGGGCAAGCTCACCCTCGGCATGACCGTTGCCGACTTCCGTGCCCCTGCCCCCGAGGACTGCCACACGTCCGTCGCCGTGGACCTGGACCACCAGAAGTTCTGGGACCTGGTCACCGACGCGATCGAACGGATCGGCGAACCAACGCTCGACGGCGGCGCTGACGCCACCGCTGAAGTCAACGCCACCGCAGAGGCCATCCTGGCGGGAGAAGCCAAGTAATGTCGACCCTCGCAGAAACCAAGTCGTCCCGAGGCAACGTCACTGCCCTCATGGTCGCCCTGTTGGCCGCCTGTGTGGCCTTCCAGCTCAACGCCTCCATGCTCAGCCCCGCGCTGGTCACCATGGGCAACGAGCTCAACACGGACCAAGCAACCATCGGCCTGTCCCAGACCTGGTTCTTCACAGCCGCGGCCCTCTTCTCGCTCTTCCTCCCCCGGCTCAGCGACATCGTGGGCCGCAAGAAGATCCTTGTGGGCATGATGCTCCTGATGGCTGTCGGCTCGGTCATCGCCGCACTGGCTCCGGACGTCACGTGGCTCTTCGTGGGCCGCATCATCCAGGGCGTCAGCGGCCCAACGGTTCCGCTCTGCCTGATCATGCTTCGCTCCGCCGTCAGCAACCCCCGCAAGTACGGCACTCTCATGGGCCTCATCACGGCGGTCAACGGTGGCGTGGCCGGCGTCGACTCGTTCGTTGGCGGCTACTTTGCTGAGAACTTCGGTTTCCGCAGCATCTTCTGGCTCATGGTGGCACTGGCCCTGGTTGCCACCGTGTTGATCGCCGTCCTGGCCGGGGAAAGCAAGCCTGCCGCCGGCACCACCATGGACTGGCTGGGCGTGTTCTTCATCGTGATCGCCGTGGGCGCACTCCTGACGGCACTGAACGAGGGCGCCAAGCTGGCCACGGCTTTCGACGCCGGCACCCTGACGCTCGCGATCGTGCTCACGGTGATTGCCGTCGTCGCGTTCTTTGCCTTCTGGACTGTAGAGAAGCGTGCCAAGCAGCCCATGGTGGAAACAGTGCACCTGCGCCAACGCTCCACCTGGGCACCGCTGCTGACCACCACCCTGACCATGACGGGCATCTTCGCTGTCATCAACGGCATCGTCCCGGCCTATGTGCAGGCAGCGGATCCGGGCTTCGGCGTTGGTCCCACGGAGATGTCGCTTATCATCCTGACTCCTTACGCACTGCTCGGTTGGCTGTTCGGCCCGATCAGTGGCCGCCTTGCACCGGTTCTTGGCTACACAAAAGTCCTGCGCATCGGCTTGGTCGGCAGCCTTGTTGCACTGGCCATCATCGCGTTCTTCGGGCTCAACAGCCTGCCCATGATGATCGTGGGCACGGCATTGCTGGGCATCATGTACGCCGGTACCGTCAACATCATGCTGAACGGACTGGGCGTTGTCCTCTCGCCGCAGGGCAACCCGGGCTTCCTCCCCGGGATGAACGCGGGCGCCTTCAACCTTGGCGCCGGGTTGAGCTTCCTGGTTCTTCCCGCCGTCCTCGTCGCGACAGCATCATTGAATGACGCCAAGGCCTCCTACCTGACCGTTGTAGTAGTGGGTCTCGCCATCACGTTGGCTGCCTTCGCAGCATCGCTCCTGATTCCGAAGCCTGTCGACGCAGAAGTGACCGACGCTGAAAAGGTGACCGCATGACCAGCGCACCCAAGGCGGGAATCGTCGTCGTCGGCTCCCTCAACGCCGACCTCACCATCTACTGCGACCGACTCCCCCAGCCCGGGGAGACGGTTCACGGCAATGGATTTGCCGTGAACCCCGGCGGAAAGAGCGCCAACCAGGCCGTTGCCGCGAGCAAGCTCGGCGGCCAGGTCAGCCTGATCGGCGCCGTGGGAGATGACCCCAACGGCACCATGCTCTTGGACTCGACCGCCAGCGCCGGCGTGGACGTATCCCGCGTCCGACGCTCTGATAAAGCCACAGGTGTCGCAGTCATCTCCGTGGATGCGAGTGGCGAGAACAGCATCATCATTTCAGCCGGCGCCAATGGCACGCTCAGGCCCGCGGACGTTACGCCCGACGCCTTCCGGGATGCGGCCGTAGTGTGCCTCTGCCTGGAGGTGGGGATCGATACCGTGATTGCCGCCGCCCAAGCAGGGCACGACGCCGGAGCGACGGTTCTTCTGAACCTCTCGCCGTACGCTGAGGTGCCGGAGCTTTTGGCCGGGTTGAGCGACGTACTGCTGGTGAACGCGCACGAAGCTTCGCTGTTCCTTGGCACCGAAGCTGACATTCCCGACGTCGAGGCAGAAGCCGAAGCCTGGGAGCCAGTCCGGAGCCAGTTCGCCGACCGTGGATTGCAGCGTGTGCTGGTCACCCTCGGCGCGCGGGGATCCGTGGTCTTGGATTCGCTTGCCCGCGGCGCGGAGGATCACGTCACCCGCATCGCCCCGACACGCGTCAGCGCCGTGGACACCACGGGCGCCGGCGACGCGTTCACGGGGGCAGTTGCCGCACGTCTTGCTGCCGGGGAATCCCTGGCCGATGCCGCAGCGTTTGCCTCGGTAGCCGCAGCATTGGCGGCCACGAAGAAGGGTACGCAAGCCGCGTACCCAAGCACCGCCGACGTCGAGCAGCTGCGGGACGCTTAGTCCCAGCCTCCCACCCAACTGGGTCGCAGTTACGGGCGTTCTGAGCTCTCGGAACGCCCGCAACTGCGACCTACTTGGGTTAAGCGGACTTCCGGGCGGCGCGTCGGGCGGCGCGCTCCACGGCCTTGCGGGATAGAGCGCCGTGGCCGGCCATGAGCCGCGGGACCACGACGTAGACCGCAGCCGGTACCACCACCGCGGTCAGCAGGAGTGCCCGCAGGACGGGGTGCCACGGCTCCATGATCGGGCCGAGCAGCAGCATGCCCAGGGACACAAGCGGGAAGATCGCCAACCAGGTGATGAGCGCCCGGGTGTGCACGGATGGCATGTGCGGGCGGGCTGCGGACGTCGTTGCTTCGGGGGCGGCTTGGGCAGTCATGGCATTCTCCAACCAGATAGTTGCAATTGGCTTGGAAACACCATAACCAAGCCCGCCAACAATTACAACTACTTAGTTGGAAACTGGTAATATGACCCTATGGCGTGGGACACAGAGCGAACAAAGGGACTGCTGCTCGAGGCAGCGACGTCGGAGTTTTGCGCGCGTGGACTGGCCGGTGCCCGCATCGACCGCATCGCGGCTGAGGCAGGCGTTAACAAGGAGCGGATCTACCAGTACTTCGGCAATAAGAACGCACTCTTCGACGCCGTGATCGTTGCCGCACTGAGCACCCTCATGGACGAAGTTCCCATCGAGGGCAGTGGGCCCGAGGCCATGGCGGACTACGCCGGACGCCTCTTCGACCACCACCAAACCGATGCCACGGCACCCCGCCTCCTCTTCTGGGAGGGCCTGGAACGGGGCACGGACGTTGTGGGCCTGCCCAAGCGGATGGCCAACTGTGCGTCAAAGGTCAACAGCACCATCGCCGCCCTGCCCGGCATCTCCAGGGAAGACGCCGGAGACCTGCTCATCACCATCGTGAGCCTCTGCGACGCCGCACCCGTACTGCCCGCGCTCGACGGACTGATGGCCGGCGACAGGCCAGGCCGGACCGAAAGGCGACGTGCCGCCGTCGTACGCACCGTTCACCTGGCCGCCGCAGCGCTGGCCGCCGAAGCCAACGCTCCAGCGACCACCGCTTAAGCTCTACTGAGCACCGGCCTCCTCAAACTGCGAGCGCGCGGCGAGGGATTTTTGCGACTGGATCTGCTTCGCCAGCATGAGCTGCGCTTCGTCGCGGATCAGCGTGGGATCGCTCGACGGCGGCACTAGCCCTGCCGCTGCGATCTGGGCACGCGCGTCGTCGTCCACGGTGAAGCCCCATTTGAGGAAGAAGTCGCTCAAGTCAGTGTTCGCGGCCTTGCTGGCCCACACCACAAAGTTGCGCAGACGGTAAACCTCATCCCAGTAGTCACCCTTGGGAGGTCGCTGCTCCCTGATGATCTTGTGCAGCGTCGGCCAGAAGTTCTTGAAGCCCAGGCGGAGCTGTTCGAACATGACCAAACGTTCCATGCCGTCGAACGTGGTCCCGTACACCACCCCATCGCTGCCGATCATGGGCACGGCCGATTCCCACGGCGTCAGGCCGGTGGTCCCATCGGGGACGTGAAGCCGAGGCTGCTGGCCGTACTTCCTGGCGAAGCTGGCATTCACGGCGAGGGAGTAGATGTTCACCGTGACCTCTGTCAGTGACGTTGGCTTGTAGGTCACCTGCTGGTGTTGGTGACCCAGCTCGTGATAGATCCCCCAACCCCGCATGCGCAGGCCCTCCACCGTCAGGAGGCGGTCCTGAATGGGCGGCGGAAAGGACGTATGCCCATGCGTGGCGTAGGCGCCAACGTTGGCAATCGCCGAGGGATACCCCACCAGGTGATACGGGTGGGGTTGGCGGGCATGGACTGGACTTGAGCCGTCGTACCCGCTGGTCACGTCCTCGATGGAGATCAGGTCCTCGAACGTGAACATCAAGTCTGAATGGTTCTCTGAGCGATACCGCAGTGCCGACGCGCGCTCTACGGTGACTGTTGCATGCGCACTGACCAGTTCCACGAACGGGGTTGGACGCTCATCGAGCTGCCGCTGGAACTCAAGTTCACTGGTGCGGCCATACACGAAGTAGGGCATAGGCTGCGCGGCGGCGTCGAGCGTGGCGTTGACGTATCCGCCGTCGCCGATCACCTTGTAGTAGATCACTCCGCCGCCGGCATCAGTAATCACGTTCTTTCCCCGCTTAAGTGGGTACTCACGGGACTTCTTGAACTCAGGGCGGGCATCGGCGTCGGGGGCCCCAATCACCAGAACGGCATCCGCGGTCATCGCCTTCACAGAAACGATCAAGGACGCGTTTGCCGGGAGGTGGAACCCGGTGGATTGAAGGTTGGTGGTGCACAGGGAGATCTGCAGCCTATCCTCCTCCGAGCCATGTGAATCCGGCATTGCTGTGACGATTTGGCTGCGCGACTGGCTGGTTCGGGTATCAGCCGCAGCCGGACCGGCAGCCCACGGCACCATCAGGCCACCGGCAACCACCGCCATGGCGCCCAAGGCACCACGCCTGCTGATGGCGTGACGCCCCAGGGCCGCTGTTCCGGCATTATCGGCTTTATGGGAAACGGGGACGGGGCTATGGCTTTCAGTCATGGATCATCCTTTTGTCCGTGCCGATCACTATGACCGGCCTCACGGGTTAAAATGAAAGCGCTTACTATCGATTAAGGCAATAGTCTCAGCGAAATAGCAGAAAAGAATCGCTCACGCCACAAGAAATAGAAAGCGTTTACTAACCTCTTCCACCACTATGTGACAGATTCGACACATAAAATGACTTTCCTGTGGAGTGGCCCCCTAGCCAAGAAGGGGTGCCATGAATCATGCTTGCTGCATGTACTCAACGACGAGCCCATACCGCATCATCACGGTCTGCACTGGAAACATCTGCCGCTCACCCATGGCAGCGCTCATGCTCACCGAAGCCTTCGAAGCGGAAGGGCTCGGCCAGCTCGTTGCAGTGGACTCTGCGGGCACCACCGGGTACGAGGTCGGGCATCCCATCGATCCCCGCGCAGCCCGGGTCCTCACAGCCCAGCACATCGCGTCAGAGGATCATGTAGCCAGGGAATGGCGGCATGACTGGTTCGCCGAACGGGAGCTGATCCTCGCACTCGACGTGGACCACTTCGGCTGGCTGCAGCAAGGCGCCCCGGACCGCCCGTCACTGGAGAAGGTTCGAATGCTGCGCAGCTTCGATCCCCACATGGCAGGGCGCAGCTCCCTGGACCTGGGCATCGAGGACCCTTGGTACGGCGGCCACACTGACTTCGACAACACCTGGACGCTCGTCAAGGCGTCCATCCCCGGAATCGTGCAGTACGTCAAGACAGCGATCGCTGCGGTTGACGACGCCCAAGCCCACGAGCACCAGCAGGTAACCTCTATGTCATGACCCCTGCACCCGTGATCATCGCTGTTGACGGCAGGTCCGGCGCAGGAAAAACCACACTGGCCGTTGAACTGGCGGCCCGCCTTCGGCAGCACCACAAGGTTTCGCTTTTCCATCTGGAGGACATCTACCCCGGCTGGAACGGCCTCCGGACAGGCATTGAACGTTACATCGCCACAGTCCTGACGCCGCTGAGCTCCGGCCAGGCCGCCGAATGGACCAGCTGGGACTGGGAACGGCACTACGACGGCGGACTGAACGTCACACTGCCCGCCGAGATCGTGATTGTTGAAGGCGTTGGCGCTGCGGCAGCTGCTGCCCGTTCCATGCTGGACGCCGTGGTGTGGGTCGAATCCCCCGGTGATGACCGCCGTCGTCGTGCCTTGGCGCGGGACGGAAGCACCTACGAACCGTACTGGGACGCCTGGGCTGCCCAGGAGGATGAGTGGCTTGAAACGGATGCCGTGGCAGGCGCCGCCGACATCCGCGTGCAAAACCCTGCGGACGGAAGCGCTCCTGACAACGTATTGCAGGCCCTTATGTACTTGGCGCCGCTCGCGGCGATCCTCTCGCCCGAACTCAGTGGCCGCCGCGGACTGCAGCTGCGCTCCGAACGGCTGGACATGATGCCCGATGCGGCGCAGCTCTTCCAGTCGCTTTATGGCCGCTCCACGAACGCAGTATGGCTGGATTCCTCAAACGCCTCGGCGGTGGCCGGCAGGTCCCAGGCTGCTGCCCGCAGCCGCTTCAGCATCCTTGCCGACGACGGCGGCACCTACGGTCAGTCGGTCCTTCACCGGGCCGGGGCTACCGAAGTGACCGCCGGGTCCGCCACAGTGACCACGTCGGGACCGTTCTTCCGCTGGCTCGACTCCGTGTGGGGTCGGCGGGCTGTCCGTGCACCCCGCGGCTACGACGGCCAGTTCACGCTGGGCTGGCTGGGATACCTGGGCTACGAACTCAAACGGGAAACCGGCGGCAACGACGTCACCTCGCCCACTCCGGACGCAGCCTTGCTTTTCGCCGGCCGAGCCGTGGTGCTGGACCATCGGGAACAGACTGCCTGGCTGCTCGCCCTGGAAGCGCCCGACGCCGATGCGTGGTTGCGCGAGGCCCGCACCGCCGTCGGGGCTGCTGTGGTCCCGGCTGCCGCGGTCCCTGACTCCGGGACCGCTCCCTCTGGACTCGAGTTCCTCAGCCGCGACTCCGCCACGGACTACAAACGCAAGATCGCAGACTCCCAGCACGAAATCAGTGAAGGCAATTCCTACGAGATTTGCCTGACCACCACCCTTGAAGCCCCAGCCGGGAACCTGGATCCGTGGCGCAGTTACCTGAACCTTCGACGCCGGAACCCGGCACCGTTCGCCAGTTACCTGCGGTTCGGCGAACTGGTGGTCGCGAGTACGTCGCCCGAGCGGTTCCTTCGCATCCTGTCCGATGGGGGCATGCGCGCCGAGCCGATCAAGGGCACCCGACGCCGTTCCCCGGACGCAGCCGAAGACTCGGCGCTGCGGCACGAGCTGGAGACGTCGCCGAAGGACCGCGCCGAGAACATCATGATCGTGGACTTGCTGCGCAACGACCTGAGCCACTTCGCCATCCCCGGTTCGGTGACAGTGAGCCGACTGTGCGCCATTGAAAGCTACGCCACGGTCCACCAAATGGTCAGTACCATCGACGCCCACCTGAAGCCGGGCGCACCACGTGCCGAAGCCCTGGCCGCTGCCTTCCCGGCCGGCTCCATGACGGGTGCGCCGAAGATCAGCACCATGGACATCCTGGACCAGCTGGAGGCTGGGCCACGGGGCATCTACTCGGGCGCCATTGGGTACTTCTCGCTGAACGCTGCCACGGACCTCGCTGTCGTCATCCGCACGTTGGTGGTGAACCCCGACGGCGACGGCGGGCGCACGCTGTCCCTCGGGGTGGGCGGGGCCATCACCGCGGATTCCGTGGCCGATGACGAGTACGAAGAGATCCGCACCAAGGCGTTCGGTGTCCTGTCGACGTTGGGCGCCGAATTCCCGGGCTGAGTTTTTGTACAGCTAATGCCCCTAAGAGCACCCCTAAAGGGCATTAGCTGCACTAAAACTACTGGAGCGTCGCCGTCAATCGGGCCACGTTATCCACATACTTGGCCAACGGGGGTCTGTGCATCCAGTCATCCAACATAAGCTCACGGGACACCTCGCGATATGTGGATTCCACGGCCCGCATGAGGTCCACGGTTTCGGCGCCGAGGAGCATCACCGAGACCTCCATGTTCAGGGAGAAGGAGCGCATGTCCATGTTGCTGGAACCGAGAACGGCCACTTCGTCGTCGATGGTGAAGTGCTTGCCGTGGAGGACGTACGGCGCCCGGTACAGGTAGATACGGACACCGGCACCCAGCAGGGCTTCATAGTAGGAGCGTTGGGCATGGTGGACCAGGAACTGGTCGCCCTTTTCGGAGACGAAGAGCTCAACGTCCACTCCACGCTGCGCTGCGGTAGTGATGGCGTAGAGCAGGGAATCGTCCGGGACGAAGTAGGGGCTGCAGATGGAGATCCGGTGCTGCGCCGAGTAGATCAGGGTGTTGAACAAGCGCAGGTTGTTTTCGGTGGCGAATCCTGGACCGCTCGGCACTACCTGGGCAGTGACTCGGCCCGGAGGCGGCTGGGTTGGCAGGCGCAGCTGGTCCTCCAGTGATTCGTCCGTTTCGCTGAGCCAGTCCGTTGCGAACACCACGTTGAGCGTGGCCACGATCGGGCCCTCGAGCCGGGACATGAGCTCAACCCATTTGCGGCCCACTTTGTGGTGCTTGGGGTTGTTGTAGGAGGGTTCGATCAAATTCTGTGAGCCGGTGAACGCAACTTCGCCGTCGATGACCATGATCTTGCGGTGGTTCCTGAGGTCGGGCCGGCGCCATTGACCGTGGATGGGCAGCAGCGGCAGCATTCGCTTCCACTGGATCTTTCCTGCCTTGAGCCGCCTGATCAGGCGGCGGTACCCTTTGACGCGCAATGTTCCGATGTGGTCGAAGAGCAGCCTGACGGTGACACCGCGGTCAGCCGCGTTTTCCAGCTCGGTGAGCAGTTCGTCCGTCACGGAGTCGCTGCTCATGATGTAGAACTCGGCGTTGACGTAGCTCTTGGCGCCCTTGACTGCCTGGGCCATGGCTTTGATGGACTCTTCGTAGCCGGGAATCAACTCAACTTTGTTGCCGTCGACCATGGGCAATGAGCCGAGCCGGTGGTTCAGCTCTCCGGCCGACTTCACCCATTCCGGCCCGGAGTACACGCTCACGGGATCGGACAGATCGGAGGTCACCGCACGAACACGGCGATTGACCTCTTCCTGCTGCTCACGCCTGCGCCGGGACAACTTGAAGTTGCCGAAAAGCAGGAACAGGACGAACCCCACAGATGGGATGAGAAACACAGCCAAAAGCCAAGCCATGGCGGTGGTGGGACGGCGGTTGCCGGGGATGATGCCCAGCAACACGATGCGCATGACGACTTCCGCAATGGCCCACGCTCCAAGCAACCAGGTCCACTCCTGGCCAAACGGAAAAGGAAAGAGCACCCGACAAACCCCCACAGTTCATGAACAACAGTGAGCACAGCCTATCCGGCAAAGTCCCCTCCACCGGGTCCGCACTAAGCTGGGAGCATGACTTCACCTGCCCCGACGGTCCTTGTTTTCCTGGACCCGGCCTTCGAAAACGGACGCATCGCCGATTCCAGCCAGCCTCAGCTCATGGCAACGGACCTGGGTGCCACCCGCGGCGACGGCGTGTTCGAATCGCTCCTCGCTGTCCAAGGACGTGCCCGCAAAGTCCAGGCCCACCTGAACCGGCTGGGCAGTTCCGCGGCGGCCTTGGACTTGGCGGTCCCCGAGCAGGATGTGTGGCGCAAGGCGATCGAGACCGCCATCAACGAATTCCGCGACATCCACCCCGCACCCACGCCCGAAGAGGACGAAGTCGTCGTCAAGCTGATCGTGACACGCGGTGTTGAAGGTGCCGCCAGCCCCACATGCTGGGTACAGGCTTCGCCCTCGCCCGCGGGCAGTCGCCGGCAGCGCGAGACGGGCATCGACGTCGTACTTTTGGACCGTGGCTTCGATACCGAAGCCGGCGAACGCGCGCCATGGCTGCTCCTTGGCGCCAAGACGCTCTCCTACGCGGTCAATATGGCGGCGCTGCGCTACGCGCACAAACAGGGCGCTGACGATGCGATCTTCACATCCACTGATGGGCGTGTCCTGGAAGGCCCGACGTCCACTGTGCTGCTGGCGCATCTGGAAACGGTCGACGACGGCGAAGGTTCCGTCAGGACTGTTCGCCGCCTCATCACGCCCCAACATGACAGCGGCATTCTCCCGGGCACGTCGCAGGGTGCGCTGTTTGCCGCCGCGAAGGCTGCCGGCTGGGAGCTTGGCTACGGGCCGCTGGTACCCCAGGACCTGTTCGATGCTGATGCTGTGTGGCTCATCTCCAGCATCCGCCTGATCGCACCCGTGAACCACATCAACGGCAAGGAAATCGGCACCCCCTCCGTGCGGAAGCAGCTCACCGCCGAACTGAACGAATTGTTCGCGGGGATCGAATAGGCGCTCCGATCCACAGGCATTCGCCGACGGAGCTCCGCATGGAACCTAGCAGATAACAAGTAGAGTAATTGCTCGCGTGACTCAATGATTAGGAATTCTTGGTCTCAGCCAAGAGCAATTTGTGCGTCCAATCGCATTCCTTATCCTCCTTGAAATGGTCATTACGCATGTGATGAATCTTGTTGTCGTGTTAGTTGGATCACGTCCGGCTGGTACTACTTCAGACTTTGACGGCTAACTTCCCGGAGGGAATATGGGACTCAGCTCCCCCACAAAAGCCGAAGCATCGGCAACCGAGGCGCAGTCCCGGACTGATGCCTCAAACACAGGACTGCGCCGGTCCATGGAGGCCCGGCACCTGGTGATGATCGCCATGGGCGGCGTCATCGGCTCAGGCCTGTTCGTTAGTTCCGGATACACCATCGCCACGGCAGGGCCCCTTGGTGCGGTGCTGGCATTCCTCATCGGCGCCGTGGTGGTCTACCTGGTGATGGCCTGCCTCGGGGAGCTCGCTGTTGCGTTCCCCGTCTCAGGCGCCTTCCACATCTACGCAGCCCGGACGATCGGCCCGGCCACTGGATTCGCCACCGCCTGGCTCTATTGGCTCTGCTGGGCCGTCGCGCTAGGGTCTGAATTCACCGCAGCGGGGTTACTCATGCAGCGTTGGTTCCCTGGCGTCGACGTCTGGATCTGGTGTTTCGTGTTCGCCACCGTACTGTTTACGCTGAACGCCATTTCATCGCGTGTCTTTGGTGAATCGGAGTTCTGGTTCGCGCTCATCAAGGTCGCCGCCGTCGTCGGCCTGATCATCCTGGGTGGCGCCGCGTTGGCAGGCTTCCACCCCCTCGCTGCGGGCGACTACCCCTCCTTTGGCGAGAACTTCACCACGCCGGACGGGCTGTTCCCGAACGGCTTCACGGGAGTCTTTGTCACCTGCCTGGCAGTGTTCTATGCGTTCTCCGGCTCCGAACTGATCGGTGTCGCCGCAGGCGAAACGGCCAACCCCGGCGCGAACATCCCCAAAGCCATGCGGACCACGGTCATCCGGCTCATGATCTTCTTTGTTGGCGCGATCGTGGTTATCGCAGCCACCATTCCCTACGAGCAAGTCAGCGTGGACGAAAGCCCGTTCGTCACCGTCTTTTCCATGCTGGGTATCCCGTACGCCGCCGACATCATGAACTTCGTGATCATCACGGCTCTTCTCTCCGCGGGCAACTGCGGGCTCTTCTCGTGTGCCCGGATGCTGTTCTCGTTGGCCGACGAAGGCCACGCGCCCAAGGCGTTCCGCAAGTTGACCAAGCGCGGCATCCCGATGGTGGCCCTTTGCGTGAGCATGCTCGGCGGCCTGGCATCCCTGATCAGCAGCGTGGTCGCCCCGGCAACGGTCTACCTGGTTCTTGTCTCGGTGGCCGGTTTCGCGACGGTTGGTGTCTGGATGTCCATCGTCGCTTCACACTTCATCTACCGCCGGACCTTCGTCAAAAACGGTGGCGACCTCAGCACCCTCCCCTACAAGGCGCCGTTGTTCCCCCTGGTTCCGATCCTCGCGTTCGCACTGTGCGTGGTGTCGCTGATCGGTATCGCGTTCGATCCCAACCAAGTGGCGGCACTCTTGTTCGGTGTTCCCTTCGTGGGGGCCTGCTACGCCGTCTTCTACTTCAAATACGGGCGACGGCGGTCGCTCAAGAAAGCGGTGGACGCTTAGGGCTGCGGTGGCGCCTGCTTCTTGGCCGCCCGCACCGGGTGCTCGCTCAGAATGGACAGGCGGTTGAAGGCGTTGATTCCGATGGCAGCCATGCAGAGAACACTGATCTGCTCGTCGCTGTAGTGCTGTCGTGCCTGGTCGAATAGCTCGGGGCTGGGCCGCGAGGAGCTCATCCGGGTGATCTGCTCGGCGATTTCCATGGCCACCACTTCGGCGGGCTCGAAGAGCTGGACTTCCTTGTAGACAGCCACCAGGGACAGCCGCTGTTCAGTCTCGCCGTACTTCAGGGCCCGGCGATGGTGAAGGTCCAGGCAGAATGCGCAGCCGTTGATCTGTGAGCAGCGATAGTTGATGAGTTCAAGGGTCCGGCGCGAAATACCGAGCCGGTCGGCCTCTTCAACAAGTTGCTGTGAATAGTGGCTCAGGGTGGCGTAGAGATCCGGCTGCTGCTTGTCCAAATAGCCGGCAAGGCGCGGCTGTGTTTCCTGTTCGGGCATGTTTGGAGCCTAACGCAAAGGGGCCGAGCACCCTCAAGTGAGCGAGCGTCGGCCAAAACCCGACAGGAAGTGAGCGAGCGTCGGCCAAAACCCGACGGGAGGTGAGAGAGGATCCTACTCGCGGGCGGAGGGGGTGTCGGCGGCGAGGCGGATGCCGTGCTCCGCCAGCCACACCGGGTTGAAGGCTTTGCTCAGGTAGTTCGTACCGGCGTCGGGGGCTATGGCCACCACCACCGAGCCGTGGGGTGCGGCGCGCGCCACCCGCAGGGCCGCAGCCACTGCGAGCCCCGACGACGGACCCAGCGCAAGCCCTTCCTCATCGAGGAGCCGGTGCACGGTGGTGTAGACCTCATCGTTGGGGATCCGGAGGAACCGGTCCACAATGGCGCGGTCGAAGGCCTTGGGCCACTCCGGTTCCGGCCAGGAGTTGCCCACGCCGTCCACCAGGATTTCGCCGGGATGCCCGCCACTGTAGGCAGAGCCATAGGGATCAGCCCCGACGACTTCCAGATGTCCGCCAGGCCGCAGGGCAGCCACACGTTCCTTCAAGAACCGGCCATTCCCGCTGATGGTCCCACCAGTCCCGATGCCCGCAACGAAATGCGTCACCAAGCCGCCGGTCTGCTCCCAGATCTCCGGGCCAGTGGCTTCGTAGTGTGCAAGAGGATTGGCGGGGTTGTCGAACTGCATGGGCCGCCACGCACCGGGCGTCTCGGCCGTAATCCGCGCAGCCACTGCCCGGGCGTTCTCCGGCGACTCGGACGGCGCATTCCAGTCGGTCAGGATCACGCGGGCGCCGTAGTTGTGCAGCGCGGCGAGCTTCTCCTCGGAGATCGTGTCGCCCGTGACCACCACCACCGGATGCCCCGTCAGGTGGCCAATGAGCGCCAGGCCAATCCCGGTATTGCCGGACGTGCTCTCCACGATGGTGGCCCCGGGTTTCAGCTCGCCCGACCTTTCAGCCGCCCGCACCATGCTCAGCGCGGTCCGGTCCTTGATGGAGCCGCCGGGGTTTTCGGACTCGAGCTTGACGCGGATGGCGCTGCCCAGTCCGCGGCTGAGCGCCTCCAACGTCACCAGCGGAGTGTTTCCCACCTTGTCCAGAACCGAAGCATCCAGCCCGTCCGGAACAGTGGAAGCCGCATGTACACCATGTTTGCGAAACGCCGTGCTCACTGCGCATCCTCCCCGTCCGCTGCTGGGAAAACCTGGTCAATGACGTCGTGCAATTCAACCCGCGCCCGCTCCACGAGGTCCGGTGCCGACGGCCTGTCGGCCAGCACGTCCGCGAGCCGACCCACGACGGCGCCCGTCCCCTTCCCGAGAGGTTGCGCGGCTCCGGCTTCAAGCAGCAAATAGGACGCTGTCAGGGCCTCGATCGTCAGGAGCTTTTCCAGAACACCCAACGACTTTTCGAGTTGCTGCAAGGCGAGCGGGGCAAGGGTTGAATGGTCCTCGACGTCGGCGGACAGGGTTGGTGCGCCGAGGGTTGCCGGGGCGGCCAGGAACTTGAGTTCGGCCAGCAGTCCGGCTGCGGAGTACCACAGCAGCCCGGGCAGTTCCTCCTGGGCAAGGCCCGGCGCACCCGCCTCAGAGGACGCAGCCTCCAGATGCCTTGCCCGGATGGCCCGTTGGGGTGGATACAACTTGGCGATGCGCCGTTCACTGGAAATTCCCACATGCGCCAAGGCCAGCCGCAGGCTTTCGAACGCAAGAGCCAGTTGCATCGGTTGGAAGTTTCCGCCGGAGACCATGTAACCGGATTCAACGTCCACCAAGGGATTGTCGCCGCGGCCGTTGAGCTCGACTTCCAACGCAACACCGAGCTGTGTCACCAAGGACCGGAATGCCCCGTGCGTTTGCGGCGCAGCCCGGAAAGACAGCGCGTCCTGCACTGAGACCTCGGGACGGACGTCCTCCAGCCATCCACCCCTCAACAGGTGACGCACAGCAGCAGCCGAGTCCCGCTGCCCGTCCACCGCCTTGGCCCCCTGGATAGCCGGCGAAAACGGGCTGAGGTTCCCGCCGCCGTCGTACCTTGCGATGGTCTCCAGCGAGAGGGAAAGCGCGACGTCGGCCAGTTCGGCTATGCGTTGCAAACGCACCAGGGCGAGGGTTCCTACGCCCACGGAATACGCGTTGGCGCTAACCAGCGCGAGCGCTTCGCCCGGCGCGAGGACCAATGGTTGGAGGCCGGCGCCTGCGAGCGCTTTGGCCCCCGGCACCAAGGTTCCATCGGCATCGAAGGCTTCACCCTCACCTATTGCGACGGCAGCGACGGCGGCGAGCTGGGTCAGGTCGGACGAGCCCACCGAGCCTTCACGTGGGATGGCGGGAAGGACTCCGCGGTTGATCATCTCGACGTAGAAACCAGCTGTTTCCGGACGGACACCGGAGCCGCCCCGGCTGAAACCTATGAGCCGGGCAAGGATCACTGCCCGGGCAGAAGCACGGTCCAGATACGAGCCCACACCGCTGTTGTGATACCTGACGACTTGGATTTGGTACGCCAGGAGGGACTTCTCCTCCACAGCGGTGTCGCGGCCGGATCCGAGTAAGGTGTTGAGCCCGTAGACACGCTGCCCCGACGTGGCGGCACGTTCAAGCACATCCCGGGATCGGGCCAGCAAAGACAACGTATCTTGGTTGAGTTTCACGTGAAACGTCGGGTCTGCAGCAGCCACGGCCACACTCCACGCAGATACCGGCGCCGTTCCCAAGAGTAGGGTCCGCGGCTCAGCTGACGCCATCAGAAGTCCAGGAGATTCTGCCGGAAACCACCGTTGCCGTAAGTCTTCCTCAACAACCCGCGACGCCTCAGTTCGGGAGTGAGCTTGTCCAGCACACCATGCACCGTTACGGGATCAACGAAGCCCGAGAAGAGGAACCCGTCGCCACCCACCTCAGACCCTGTCGACTCGAGGTAGTCGGCAATTTCGCCGACCGTGCCGATGATCGAGTCTCCCGCTCCGCCACTGCGCGCCTGCAGGATCTGGCGCAGCGTGGACCCCGGAGGCGCCGCTTTGGCGAAGTGTTCCAGTGTCCCTTGGTTGCTGTTGGTGCTCAGTTCCGGAAGGGGTGCGTCGAGGTCGAACTGTTTGAAGTCGATCACGGACAGGTAGGAGATGGAGTTGAGCTGGCTGTCGATGTCGCGCTGGGTAAGCTCACGACGCCGGGCCCGCAATTCCCCGGCCTCGGCCGCAGAACCAACCACGGTGGGCTTCAGGACGAAAAGCACCTTGACGTCGTCGGGGTTCCTGCCGGCTTTGGCAGCCTCCGCACGGATCGAGTCACGGTAGGACTTCATCCCGTCAACGCCACGGGCCAGGGCAATGGCCACATCAGCGTGTCCGCCCGCGAACGCCTTGCCCCGGGGAGAGGCACCGGCCTGCACCAGCACGGGTTCCTCCGGCAGCGGCGCCGTGTTCAGCGGACCGCGGACTTTGAAGAAGTCGCCCTGGTGGTTGATCGGGTGAACTTTGCTGTGGTCCGCGAATACTCCGGCGTCCACATCCTCAAGAACAGCGCCAGGCTCCCAGCTCCGCCAAAGCCGCCTGACGACGTCAACGAACTCCTCCGCCTTTTCGTAGCGAAGATCGTGCTCGATCTGCTGGTCCAGCCCGTAATTCTGCGCGGCGAGGTCACTGCCCGAGGTAACGACGTTCCACCCCAGCTGCCCCTCGGAAAAATGCTGCAACGTCGCGAGGAGACGGGCGGCCGTGAAGGGCGGGTAGAAGGAAGCGCTGACCGTCGGCACGATGCCCAGGTGTTCGGTGGCGGCGAGAAGGTACGGGACCAATGCCAGCGGATCATGTTTGGGCGCGAAGGACGCGTGGGCCAAGGACACCTCGGCCGAACCGCCATACGTATCAGGAACCGTGAGCGAGTCCTCGATGATGAACAGGTCCAGGCCGGATCGTTCAAACGCCCGGACGGCCTCCTGGTACAGGGCGGGTTTTTTCCAGTCGTAGCCCAGGCCGTAGCCGGGCGTACCCCAGCCCTGGACACCGAATCCGTGGCCCACAAACCATCCAAAGTGCAGCATGGGCTTGAGTGTAGAACTGCTCTGTCCGTTCACCACGACCTGATTTCATGCGAAGTTACAGGGGGTCGTACTGGGTCAATTATGCTCCCGGGACGTCACAATTGGACGTGCCCCGGCCCCTCCCGGTTTCCACATACAGCGGTCACCTTGTTCCGCAGACAGGAGGCGTCGGGAATGATCGCTGTATGAGTGCATCAACCGCCCGCCCTTCGGCCAAAGACAGGCTGTCCAGCGTCTGGGCCCTCAAGGGTTACAAGCGTGAATGGCTGCGGCATGACATCATCGCGGGCGCCGCGCTGTTTGCCCTGCTGGTGCCCGCCGGGATGGCTTATGCGCAGGCAGCCGGGCTTCCACCTGTTACCGGACTCTACGCGACCGTTGTGCCGTTGCTCGCCTACGCCGTCGTTGGGCCTTCCCGCATCCTTGTCCTGGGACCCGACTCGGCCCTGGCCCCGCTGATCGCCGCGGCGATTGTGCCGCTGGCGGCGGGAAGCAGCGGGAAGTCGGTGGCATTGGCAGGACTCTTGGCCGTCCTGGTGGGTGCCTTCATGCTCGCGGGCTCAGCCTTGAAGCTCGGGGCAGTCACGGGCCTGCTGTCCAAACCGATCCGGCTTGGGTACCTCAACGGGATCGCCCTTTTGGTAGCGCTCTCGCAGCTGCCGGCGTTCCTGGGGATTGAGGCCGACGGCGACATCTGGCACAAGCTCGCGAAGGTCACCACTGGGGTGCTGGGCGGCGAGGTCAACATCACCGCGCTGCTGCTGGGCGTGGCCTCGCTGGCATTGACCTGGGTCCCAAGGGTCCTGAAATGGAAGGTTCCGGGCGTCCTGCTGGCGGTGGTTGGCTCCTGCGTTGCGACGGCGGTCTGGGGCCTCAACGACGACGTCAAGGTCACCGGGGAATTGCCCCAGGGCCTGCCGATGCCCGCGCTTGGCGGCATTGGCTGGGCAGACGCGTTAACGTTGCTGCCCGCCGCTGCCGGCATTGCGCTCATGGTCTTCGCGGATACGGGAGTGCTGTCCCAAACCCTGGCCGCGAAGGAAGGCAAGCGGGTGTCCGGCAACCGGGAGATGGCAGCGCTCGGGGCGGCCAATGCTGCCACCGGCTTGCTGGGGGGATTCCCGATCTCCGGCAGCGCCTCCCGAACCCCTGTCGCCGTGGACGCTGGTGCCAAGTCCCAGATGACCGGCGTTGTGGGAGCGGTGCTGGTGCTGGCCTTCATGCTGTTGGCTCCGGGCGTGACCGCGTATCTGCCTTCGGCAACTCTGGCCGCCGTCGTGATTGCGGCGGCGATTGCCTTGGCCGATCCAGCAGGCGTCCGGCGGCTCCTGAGCATGAGCCGGAGTGAATCCGTAGTAATGCTCGCCGCGTTCCTGGGAGTTCTCACAGTGGGCGTTCTCCAGGGCATCGTCGTAGCCGTAGCCTTGGCGCTCCTGGATTTCGTACGCAGGGCGTGGGACCCGTATCGAACAGAGCTCGGCTCCGAGGAGGGCCTGCCCGGCTACCACGACCTCGAGAGGCACCCTGGTGCCGAACGCATCCCCGGCCTCCTGATTTTGCGCTTCGATGCGCCCCTGTTCTTCGGGAACGGACAGGTCCTGGCAACCTTCGTTCGCGAGCAACTGGACGAATCCCTTGACGAGGGCGAACATCCCATTACCCACGTCGTCCTCGCCGCTGAGCCCATCACCGGGATCGACACCACAGCCCTGGACGATCTGGTCACGCTGGACGAATGGCTCGCAAGCAAAGGCGTGGACTTGGTGTTCGCCGAGCTCAAAGGACCGGTGAAGGACAAGTTGATCCGCTTGGGCACAGCGGCCCGTTTCACACCCGCCCATTTCTTCCCCACTGTCGGGGCTGCGGTGCGCGCGCTCAGGCGCGAATAGCTCCAGCCTCTCCGATTACGCAACATGACGAGGGTGCAGGTACGTGCAAGTGCAGCCCGACGCCCGCGGATGTTACGTTTTTCTTGAGTAATGAGTACCAGCGCAAAGCCCTGACTTGCTGGTCGGCAACCCTCTCTCCGGCGGGGTGCCTCAGGTGACTACTCGGCGTATCGACAACTCGAACTGCAAGCGTGACTGAGGAGCACCAGCAATGCCTGAACCCACTGAAGAAAAACTCTCTTACCGCCTGATTACAGGCCCGGATACCCGTGATTTCTGCGAGCGTATCCACAACTCGCTGGCAGAAGGCTACGTACTCCACGGCAGCCCGGCCGCCACATTCAATGGCACCGACGTCATCGTTGCCCAGGCCGTCGTCCTTCCGGCCGCGATTGCCACTGCGGATGCCGCCGTCGCCAACGCCGTTGACCAGTTGGAGAACTACGACGACGAAGAAGCATTCGAGGGCCACGCATGAGCTACGCAGGTGACCTGACCCCGCAGGACGCGTGGGCCAAGCTTGAAGAAGGCGCCATCCTGGTGGATGTACGCACCGAGGGCGAGTGGGCCCACATCGGTATCCCGGACACCAAGGCAACCGAGAACGATCCCCTGTTCATCCAGTGGAACCTCGCTGGCGGCATCCCCAATTCCCGTTTCATCGAGGACCTGCAGCAGCAGGCGCCCGAGGACGACACCGTGGAGCTCGTCTTCATTTGCCGCTCGGGCCAGCGCTCAATCTCCGCCGCCATCGCTGCAACGCAGGCCGGTTTCACTGCCTATAACGTCCTTGAGGGCTTCGAAGGCGAACCGGACCGCTACGGGGAGCGCACGGTCAATGGTTGGAAGAACCGTGGCCTGCCGACGAATCTGGGGACCGAGTAAGTGACGTTCAATCCCGACGCCGCCGGCTGGAGCCCTGACACCCAGGCCGTCCGCGGCGGCCTTGACCGCACAAATTTCCAGGAAACGGCCGAACCCGTGTTCCTGAACTCCGGCTTCGTTTACGAATCCGCCGCAGCTGCCGAACGGGCCTTCACCGGTGAGGACGAACGTTTCGTCTACTCCCGCTATGGCAACCCTTCCGTGGCCACGTTCCAGGAGCGCTTGCGCCTGCTCGAAGGAACCGAGGCATGCTTCGCCACCGCGTCCGGTATGTCCGCAGTCTTCACCGCCTTGGGTGCGCTGTTGGCTGCCGGTGACCGCGTTGTTGCTGCCCGTTCCTTGTTCGGCTCCTGCTTCGTGATCCTGAACGAGATCCTCCCGCGGTGGGGCGTCGAGACCGTTTTTGTGGACGGCCCGGACCTGGACCAGTGGCGTGAGGCCCTCTCGGAACCGACCACCGCGGTCTTCTTCGAATCGCCGTCCAACCCCATGCAGGAGATCGTCGACATCGCTGCCGTCAGCGAACTGGCGCATGCCGCAGGGGCGACGGTCGTCGTCGACAATGTCTTTGCCACTCCCCTGCTGCAGCGCTGCGGTGAGCTGGGCGCGGACGTGATCGTCTATTCCGGCACCAAGCACATCGATGGCCAGGGACGTGTCCTCGGCGGCGCGATCCTGGGCACCAAGGAATTCATCGATGGCCCGGTCAAGCAGCTCATGCGACACACCGGTCCTTCGCTTTCCGCCTTCAACGCCTGGGTCCTCACCAAAGGCCTGGAGACCATCGGGCTGCGCGTAAACCACAGCTCGGCGTCCGCTTTGAAGATCGCGGAGTGGCTTGAGCAGCAGCCCGCCATCAGCTGGGTCAAGTACCCCCTGTTGAAGTCACACCCGCAATACGAGCTGGCCGCGAAGCAGATGAAGGCCGGCGGTACGGTGCTGACGTTCGAGCTGCTCCCTTCCGCGGGACGTTCTGCCAAGGATTCCGCGTTCGCGCTGCTCGATGGCCTCCGCGTCATCGACATCTCCAACAACCTTGGCGACTCCAAGTCCCTCATCACCCACCCGGCCACCACCACCCACCGGGCCATGGGTCCGGAGGGCCGCGCGGCCATCGGACTCAGCGACGGCGTTGTCCGTTTGTCTGTGGGCCTGGAGGACGTGGACGACCTCATCCTGGATCTGGAGAAGGCCCTCAAACAGGTCTAACCTTGCTGCCATGAGCGGGAACCATCCCTATCGCCGTGCCGGAGCGGTCATCGTTGCCGGCACGGTGGTGTGGTTCGTTGGAATCTCGCCGGTCTCCCGCGTCTACATCACCCCGGACAACGCCGCACGCCTGCGCATGCTGACAGCCAGCCAGCGCAGCTGGATTGCGGGGCAGCATCTGACCGCTGTGGGAACCGTCGCAGTCCCGGTGGGATTCGCCTACCGCCGGGGATCCAACACGCCGTTCCTCACGTACTCCGCGCTGCACGTTGTGGCGTTGGCAGCCCTCGGCGGGAGCCTTCTCTCCCTGCCCGTCCAACGGTGGATCGGTGTCACGGCCGCGGCCAGCGCACCTGTCTATGGCGCCATCTTGGTAGCTAAGAAGGACATCCCGCCGTTCTTCTTCTACTTGGTGGAGGGACTGACCGGCGCCTACCTGATGACATGGGAGGAATCCGAAGCCGACAAGCCTAGGGCCGCCTGACCCGGGTCAGCATGGGCGCCGGCTCCCTACGCGCGTCAGCGGCGCAGCCGCGCACCGTCACCTTCGCAGCATGCCCGACGACGGCGGCCAAGGCTTGGTTGGTGGGCGGACTGCCCGGCTGGCTTTGCCGATCCCGCTGCCTTTTGTTGTAACGCACCGCGGCTTCGCGTTGTTCATGGGCCCCGTTGCCTCGTTCAAGCAAGGCCGAGATCCCCGCTTTGACCAGCTCCAATTCGCTGTGGTCATCCAGGACCGGGCTCACGTAGTCCACCAGCGCCCACACAACCTCCGACGCCGGCCGGGGACGGAAATCACCGAAGTCCAGGAGATCTCCGCGCAGCCCTGAATTACTGGCTTGCCAGCTCGCCATCCGCAGGAGTGCCGTGGGCACCGCTGTGGGCTCAACGCCGTCGAGCATTTCCAAAGAAGCCGTCTCCACCAAAGCCCGCACCAGCACGGCAATCAAGGCCGCGTCCTCGGCGCGGAGGCAGACATCGGCCACGCGGACCTCCACGGTGGGGTGGTTCATGGAAATGCGGGCGTCAAAGTAGATCATGCCCTCATCCAGGATGACGCCTGTTTCCAGGAGTCGTTTCACGATGCGTCGATAGGCGGTGGGCGAACCGAAAATGGCCGACGGTCCGGAAGTGGGCCACCGGTTCCATGCCTGCGTGCGGTAGCTGTCGAAACCCGTAGGAAGTCCGCGCCAGTACGGCGAGTTGGCGGTGAGGGCCGTGAGCACAGCGAGTTTGTCGCGGATGTGGTCCAGCACCACCACACCTTCCTCGGGTGACTCCACTGACGTGTGAACATGGAATCCGCACGTCAGTTGTTCCGTGGCAACGATCCCGAAGCGATCCAGCATCGCGGCATAGCGGGGATGAGGAGTGGTGTGCGTGTTCGAGGCCAAGGGAGACGTGGCGATCGCGGCCACCCGGGCTCCGTGCTGGCGGGCGGTCTCGTTGGCCATTGCCCTGCCACGGTGGATCTGCTGCAGGAGCTCGGTGTAGCTGTGGCAGGGACGGGTCTGGGTTTCGATTTGCTCCAGCTTGAGTTCGTGGCTGAGGCCCGTGGCGGTTGTGGGCTCTTCGTGGCCTGCCAGCAGCGCATCCGCGAGGGCCAAGGGCTCGCCCGTCACAGGATCGACGATGAGCAGCTCTTCCTCAACCCCGAAAGTCCGCATGCTCCATTCTGCGCCCGGCGGCCGGTGGAGGACAGGGCTTGCATGCCTCCACCGGGTGGAGCCTAGTCCTGGAAGTACTCGATCTTCGCGCCGATGGTGTTCAGTCGCTCGGCCAGGTCCTCATAGCCGCGCTCGATCACGTAGATGTTGCGAAGTTCGGAGGTTCCCCTGGCTGCCAGCATCGCCAAGAGCAAGCAGGCGGCAGGGCGCAGGGCCGGCGGGCAGCCGATTTCCGCGGCACGCCACTTGGTGGGCCCGTTGACGTAGATCCGGTGCGGATCGAGCAACTGAACCTGGGCGCCCAGCTTGTTGAGCTCCGTCAAATAAATGGCACGGTTCTCATAGACCCAGTCGTGGATCATGGTCTGGCCCTCGGCATTGCCCGCAATCACGGCGAAGAACGGCAGGTTGTCGATGTTCAGGCCCGGGAATGGCATGGGGTGGATCTTGTCCTGCGGTGCGCGGAGCTCGGAGGGCTTGGTTGTGACGTCCACCAAGCGTGTCCGGCCGTTGCGGGCCATGTACTCACCGGAGATTTCGAGGTTCTGGCCCATCTGCTCCAAAGTGGCGAGCTCGATTTCCATGAACTCGATGGGAACCCGGCGGATGGTGACCTCGGAGTTGGTGACGATGCCTGCGGTAATCAGGCTCATGGCCTCGATGGGGTCCTCGGACGGGAAGTACTCAATATCGACGTCAATGGCGGAGCGTCCGGTGATCTTCAGCGTCGTGGTTCCGACGCCGTCAATCGCCACTCCAAGCCCCTGCAGGTAGAAGCAGAGGTCCTGGACCATGTAGTTGGGGCTGGCGTTGCGGATCACGGTGGTACCTTCGCGGTGCGCGGCGGCCATGATGGCGTTCTCGGTAACGGTGTCACCGCGCTCGGTCAGGACGAAGGAACGGTCATGGGCGTCAGCCGGAGGCGCAGAAACAGAGTAGAAGCCGGACTTCGCTTCAACCTCAAGTCCGAACTGGCGAAGCGCCTGCATGTGGGGCTCCACGGTCCGCGTGCCGAGGTCGCAGCCACCGGCGTAGGGCAGCAGGTATTCGCTGGTCTCGTCCAGCAGCGGACCGAGCAGCATGATGACGCTGCGGGTGCGTCGGGCGGCATCGACGTCCATTGATCCAAGATCCAGGACCTCGGGGCGGCGGATACGGAGATCGCTGCCGTTGAGCCATGTACATTCCATGCCGATGGACGTCAGTACCTCGACGATCCTGTTGACTTCCTCGATGCGTGCCAAGCGGCGCAGCGTGGTGGTGCCACGGTTGATCAGGCTCGCGCACAACAGTGCGACGCCTGCATTCTTACTGCTGTTGACGTCCACTTCGCCCGAAAGGGTTCGGCCACCCTCGACGCGGAGGTGGGTCATCTGCGGCTTGCCTACTTTGACGATGGAACGCCCGAAAATGGCCTCGAGCCGTTCGATCATCCGGAGGCTCAGATTCTGTTTACCTTGCTCCATCCGGGCGATTGCGCTCTGGCTGGTTCCCAGCTCGGTAGCCAGCTGCCCCTGCGTCCACCCTTTTTCGCCACGGGCGTTGCGGAGCAGAAGGCCTACGTGTTCAGCGGTAGGTTGAGTCATATCCAAGAAATATCACAGGTGAGCTAGAACTCTCGAACAAAACGCCGTTTGAGCGGCTAACGTCACACCATACCCGTGCCGTGAGATATAGGGCTCGACGGCGGCCACTCATCGCAGGCGAACGCTTTCCCTCAGTCGCCATCGGGCAGTAGTACCCATTGCGGTCCGCGGAGCAATACCAAACCATGGAGGGAAAGCTCAGGGGGAAACATGCCTTTCTACGGCGCCGACGTCGACCAACTCAAAGCACTTTCGAAGGCTTTGGCCAACGGTGCGTCACTGCTGACCAGCCGGGCCCGGGAGCTCGACTCGTTGATCGCCCAAGGCATGACCGGCCAAGGCGGCGGTTGGCAGGGCCAGGATGCCAAGCGTTTTGCCGCAGATTGGCAGGGCCGCCTGAGGCCGTTGCTGCAGACAACCACGCGGGGCCTGGAAGAGGCGTCACAGTCCGTGCTCACCAACGCCGACCAGCAGTCCTCCGCATCCACGGAAGGTGCGGGCAGCGAGGCCACCACCAAGACCACCGCGGCCAATCCGAACCCTGGCCAGCCCACACCGCAGGAAATCCTGGACGAATACCAGGTCAGCGACGCGGAGACCACCAAGTGGCCCGGAGACTGGGATCCCCTGCGCTTCGTCGTTGACCAACGGGAGGTCACCGAGAAGGAAGCGGAACTCCTCAACGGCTTGGGTCCTTTCGAGATGAACGCCTTCAAAGACATTCATGATGACGCTTTCAGCACTGCCGATGACCGCTTCCCCAGCGCCGATCGCAACGATGACCAGAACGACGCCTTCCGCCACGCGTACTGGAACGCGCTCATGGTCAAGGAGTTCGGCGCGGACTGGGCGGAGGACTACGCCACGGCGCACGAGCAGCTCCCCGGCAATCCTGCGCCCCGCGAAGCCATGGATCTGTACAACAATGAGGTGGGCCGCAATGTGGCCATAGCCAACCCGGATGCCAGCGCTGAGGAGCTTGCGGATTTGATCGAGGAAGCCGTGAACAACGGCGACACCGTGGTGGTGGGACAGGACCTGCTGCCCCACCCGTCCAATGAGGTCCCCATGGACCAGACCGGCGACGCCAACAATGCCGAGCCCGCCCCGGGCGAGGATCCGGAGTTTAACGACGAGTCGAGGACCACCTCATGAGGTTCCCCCACCAAACACAGGCACGACGACGGCCGAGGGCTTCCGCCGGCCGCGCCACCCTGGCCGGCCTGCTCACCGTTATTCTGGCCTGCGCCCTGGCCGCCTGTTCACTGGCCGCCTGTTCACTAGGAGGATCCGTCATGCCCGAATCGAACGAGAAGCTTAACAGCCAGGTGCTTGAGTCCGCGAGGAACGGCACGGCCTTGAAACTGGCTGACGCCACGGACTTCGAGTGGGACCAGGCGGGTTTCGTGACGGAGGGAACGCCGGCCAAGGACATCGAAGCAGCCTTCGGCGAGCCGCTGACCAAGGAGAACCGCTACACGGCCTCGCCCACGTTGTTCGTCTTCCTGAAGGACGGGAAGGTGGCCAAGGCAATCCGCATCGTCCCGGATGCCTTTTTCGGCGCTGACGCACAGAAGAAGTACGGCCGGGACGTGGTCCTCACCCCACCGGAGGGGAAAAAGGGCTTCCTCAACTGGCGCGAGTAACGCCTGAAGGCCGCAGAAACGCTGCGATTCCTAGACGCGCCAGTACCCCAGGGCATCGATCCGGTGTTTGTCCACGCCCAGCGTCTTCCGCAGGTGTTTCACGATTGCCCGGGTGCTGGAGGCTTCGCAGGCAATCCAGAAGAAGTCGCTATCCACGGAAACAGTCTCCGCAGTGAGCGCACCACAGACCTCCTCCACCAAAGCGGCACCGTCGCGTTTGCGCGGAATCCAGGTGACGACGTCGGAATCCGACGTCCGCACTTCAAGCGAGGGGTCGGCGTCGTGCTGGTATTCAAGCCAGGCACTCACCGGAGCCCCGCCCGCCGCAGAAAGCTGCCGCTCGTCCAGCAACGAATTGATGGCCGGGATGGAGGCGGGGTCGCCCACCACCCAGATCCGGCGCGGAGACGGTTGCGGGAAGGTGAAGGAACTCCCCTGGACGGTGGCATCGATGGTGTCGCCGGCACTGGCGGAACGGGCCCAATCCGCCGCAACACCGTTATGCATCGCGAAGTCCATGCTGAACGTGCCTGCCGCCGGGGAGGCATTGACCAAGGTGTAAGCGCGCTGGTGTGCCTTGCCGGAATCGTCGAACCACAGCCGGATCCACATGGTGGGATGCAGGCCGCTGCGCTCCAGGAGGCCGCCGTCGCGGACGTGGACGCGGAGGAAATCCGGGGTGATCTCTTCCTTCCCTGTGACTTCCAAGGTGAAGTCCTTGGCGCCCATGACTTTGAGGACGACGCCTTCCCAATTGCGCTTCAAGCAACACTCCTTCACGAACGGCCACGATTTGTGAACGGGGCCAAAGCCATTTATCTTGAGCTTAAGTAAGCCTAACCTAAGCTCGAAAGCGGCCAGAGATTATGACGCCTGCCCCGACGCACAATTCCGCCCCGGCAGGCGGCCCCGGAATCTACCGAGACTCGTGGGGAATCCCGCACTTGTGGGCCGATTCCGCCGACGACCTTGCTTTCCTCCAGGGCATGAATGCGGCCACTGACCGCTCCTGGCAGATCGAACTGGAACGGTGGCGCTCCGAGGGACGCACCGCCGAGGTGCTGGGCCCGGATGCGGTGGTCTGGGACAGGTTCGCCCGCCAAGCCCGGCTTGACGACACCGCGCGGCGCTGCTTTGAAAACCTCGATGCCGCCACCCAGCGTTGGTGCGGACAGTATGTGGCCGGCGTCAACCAGGCCCTGGTGGACGGGCTCCGCGGCGGCCCCGAGTTCGACGAGTCCGCCAGTACCCCGGAGCCATGGAATCCGTGGACGCCGATGGGTGTCTTCCTGGTGCATCACATCCTCTTCTCAACGTTCCCCAACAAGCTCTTCAGGGCCCACGTCGCGCGAACACTTGGCGATGAAGCCGTGAGCCTGTTCAGCATCGAAGCCCCGGTCTGGTCCGGCAGCAACGCATGGGCCGCGCACGGCTCGACCACGGCCAGCGGCCTCCCCCTGATCGCAGGCGACCCCCACCGCCTCATGGAACTCCCCGGCGTGTACCAGCAAGTTCGGCTGGCCTGCCCGGAGTTCGACGCGATCGGCTTCGCATTCCCCGGCGTTCCCGGCCTCCCGCACTTCGCGCAGACCGGCCATACTGCTTGGGCAATCACCAATGCCATGGCCGACTACCAGGACCTCTTCGAGGAAGAACTGCGCCGGGTCACCGATGCGGGCGGCGAGCGCGTTGAGGCGCGTGGAGCGGAAGGCTGGGAAACCGCCGTCGTCAGCACCGAAACCATGAGCGTCCGCGATGGTGAGGCGGTGACCGTCGAGGTCATCGGGACGGGGCGCGGTTCGGTGATCTCTGAAGCGTCCGACGGCGACGCCCTGAGCCTGCGTTTCCCGGCCCGGGTTGAAGGGCGGCTGGGTTTCGAGGCCCTCCTGCCGCTTCTGCGGAGCCGGAGCGTCTCCGAAGTCGAGGTCGCCTTCGATGCCTGGGTGGAGCCGGTCAACAGCGTGGTGGCCGCGGACGATTCCGGGGCCGTACGGCATTTCGTTGCCGGGCTCGTTCCGCAACGGAATCCCGCAAACCGTCGCCTCCCGGCTCCGGCGTTCTCCGCACGCAATGAGTGGGACGGCCAGTATGTGATCCTGCCCCGCACCGAGGTCCAGCAGTTTGCGGTGAGCGCGAACGACCGCGCGGCGGGAGGCGGCGACGCCGTAGCCATGGAGTTCGCGCCGGCGCACCGGGCCTTGCGGATCCGCGATTTGCTGGAGGCCGCCCCGTCCGGGACCTTGACCGTGGATGACATGCAGGCTATCCACACGGACACCTTGCTGGGTCCGTGGCCATTCTTCCGGTCACTGCTTGAGGGGATCGATGCCGACGATTTGTCCCGTGAGGCCAAGGTGTTGCGTTCGCTGCTGTTCGAGTGGGATGGCCGCATGGATGCCGGGAGCCACCGCGCTGCCGTTTTCGCAGCGTGGCGGGGCGCGTTGGTACAGCGCCTCGCGCGGCACTCCGCCCTTGCTCCGCTGAACGAGCCCACCGGCTACTCCCCTTTGTTCGGGCCGTGGTTGTCCGTGGTATCCCGCGTTGGTTTTGCCCTGGAGACCCTCCTGCTCCGCGGCTCCGAGCTTGGCATCAACGTTGGCGTGGAAGCTGCGGCCGGGCTTGAAGACGTTGCGTTGGAGGAAGCCATGCTCAATGGCTCTACCTGGGGCGACCGGCACAAGCTCCTGCCCGTTCACGTCCTCCCCGGCGCCCTCGCGTCACCGGCACCAACGGCCGACCTGAGCGGAGACACCGGGTGCGTCCTCTGCACCGAAAGCCTCCCCGGAGTAGACGACCGAAGTTTCCGTGGGCCCGTGGCCCGTTACGTTTGGGACCTGTCCGATCGGCGAAACAGCCGATGGATTGTCCCCTTCGGCGCCTCGGGTACGCCGGACCACCAGCATTTTGCCGACCAACTCCCCCTGTGGACCGCCGGGCAACTCGCCCCTGTGGTCACTGACTGGTCGGCCCTGGCCACAGACATTCCCTAACCAACCCCGTTCACCGCATCAGCCCCCGAAGGAAATCATGACCACCACCACCGAGGACTACTCCGTCCGTACCACCGTCTACTCAGAAGACCTCGAAGGATGGGGTGAGCTGCGCCTGGTTCCGCTGGTTCCCGGCGAGGACATCGACCTCATCTTCGAGTGGGTTACCCAGCCCCGCGCCAAGTTCTGGGGAATGACCGAAAACTCCCGTGAGGAAGTCCTGGGGATCTACGAGTTCCTTGACTCGTTGGAGACCCACCACGCGTTCCTTGCCGTCCTTGACGGAGAGCCGTTGGCACTCTTCCAAACGTACGAGCCCCTGCACGATCCCGTCGGCGAGGCCTATCCCGCCCGGGAGGCCGACATCGGCATGCACTTGCTGCTCGCTCCGGCCACGCGGCCCATTCCGCACTTCACGCCAAAGCTCGGCACTGCCCTCATCCAGTACATGTTCACCTTGCCGGGCAAGGACCGGATCGTGGTGGAGCCGGACTCCCGCAACGCCAAAGCCCTGCGCCGTCTGGAAGCCACCTGCTTTGAGCTGGGACCTATCATCCAGCTTGCGGAGAAGGAGGCCCAGTTGGGGTTCCTGACACGGGCAGGCTTTGACGAGATCCAGGAACAGAAGGCTCCCTAGTCCCCCATCACACAAGGCGAAGTGCCGCCGGCGCCCCCAACAGGCCGGCGGCACGCTTGTGCCCAGCTCGTTAGCGCGTGAAAGCGCTAGCGCCAGACAAAACTCCAGGTTCCAGCGCCTACAGCCGTGAGCACTGCACCCGCTGCGATGATCACACCGCCAAGGACCACCCAGGCATCCAGCATCGAATACGTGGATTCGCGCGCCCACGTTCGCTGACCTCCGCCGAAGCCGCGCGCTTCCATGGTTACTGCCAGCCGCGAAGCCCTCCTTACGGCCTGGACCAAGAGCCCGAAGCTCTGGCCCAGCGTGGCCTTCAGCCGCTGGAGGGGGCTGCCCTGCGAACCCACGCCGCGGGCACGGCGGGCCATGCCGATGGTCTGCCACTCCTCCGCCATCAGGCCCACCAGCCGCATTGCTGCCAGGGAGCCCAGGACAAAGCGGTGCGGCAGCTTTGCTTTCTGCGCCAGCGCATCGGCCAGGTCAGTCGGATCCGTGCAGGTCATCAGCAGGATCGCCGGGAGGGCAATCGCCAAACCGCGCAGCATGAAACCCAGCCCCAGCTCCAGCGAACCTTCGCTGATGGACCAGAGTCCGACGTCGAGCAGTACAGCGCCGCTGTCCGCCGCCACAATCGCCGTGCTCCAGCCGCCGATCGCCGCCGCGATGATCAGGGGCCAAGCGCGCTGCCACAAGAGCCGCAGGGTAAGCCCGGCCAGCGGGAACAATGCCAGTTCCGCAACCAGCGCCGTGGACGCCGACACCCAGTCGATGGACAGGGCCAGTACCAGGGAAATCAGGAAAACCGATACGAACTTCGCCAAGGGGTTTGCACGCGTCAGCAGGGCATGATTTCCGCGGATGTTCAGTGCGTCCCTCATGCCGCACCCGCTTCCTGATGTGCAACATTGCCCTGTGCCACCGGTCCGAGCTGCAGCTCGGTTCCCCCGAGTACTGCGCTGAATTCCTGGTCGTGGGTCACCGAGACCACTGCCGTTCCGGCGTCCAACAACTCCGAAAGGAATGACGCCAGCTCAGCCCAGGTGTTGGCATCCTGGCCGAATGTGGGCTCATCCAGCACCAGGACCTTCGGATGCGCCGCCAGAACCGTGGCCACCGAAAGCCGCCGCTTTTCCCCACCGGACAACGTGTAGGGATTGGCGTCCACAAGGTGCGTCAGCCTCAGCCGCTCCAGCAGTTCATCCACGCGTTCCTCGCCATGGCCCAGATGCTTGGGGCCAAACATGAGCTCGTCCAGGACCTTGCCCGTGACAAACTGGTGCTCCGGTTCCTGGAACACCGTCCCGATGCGGGAAATCAACTGGTCAGCTTTCCACATGAACGGGTCAATACCCGCCCCCTCGGAAAGCTCGACGGCGGCACTCACCGCACCGTCCACCGGCGCCAAAAGGCCGGCCAACGTGAGAGCGAAAGTGGATTTGCCGGCACCGTTCGGTCCCGTGATGGTCAGGGCCTGGCCAGCCCTGACCTGTGCGCTGATGCCCGTTTGCACGGGAACAGGCGGGATGGTCTTGAAGCCTTTGCGCCGCGGTTTTTCCCGGGATACTGCGAGGTCCTGGGCTGCCAGGAGAAGCGTGGAAGTCTGGGGCCGGTTCTGCCGCGTCCGGGTTGCCGGAACGTATCCCGGCACCCACACGCCAGCCGCCATCAGCATGGTGCGTGCCTCGGACAGGACCTGCTCCGGAGGGCCGTCCAAGAGGACTCCGCCCGCGGCCTGCCCGGCGCCCGCAGCCGCGCTCGACCCCGCCACCCACCCTGGCTGCAGGACCACGATCCTGTCCACCAGGTCTTTCCACACAGAAACGCGGTGTTCCACCACAACCAGGGTGGCACCGGTCTTATCGAGGCAGCGCTTCACCGCATCACGGACCTCCAGCACACCCGCCGGATCCAAGTTGGCCGTCGGCTCGTCCAACAGGATCAGCCCGGGTCGCATCGCCAAAATGCCCGCAAGCGCAAGCCGTTGCTTCTGCCCTCCGGAGAGTGCCGCCGTTGGGTGATCCAGGGCCAAACCGCCGCCGGCAGCGGTGCGCAGCCCGACGTCGTCGAGCGCTTCATGGACGCGGGACCAGATCTCGTCCCGCGGCACGGCCAGGTTCTCGGCGCCGAAGGCGACGTCGTCACCCACGCGGGAGAGGACCACCTGGGTTTCGGGGTCTTGCTGCATCAGGCCGGCGCGGCCACGCTGTTCGCGGGGAGCAACGCCGTCGATCAGCAGGGAGCCGGTCTCGTCCGAGTCGTCTTCCTCATCACCCAGCACGCCGGCCAAGGCATGCAGGAGGGTCGACTTACCGGCGCCCGAAGGACCCAGCAGCAACACCCGTTCGCCGGGTTCGATCCGAAGGTCCAGACCCTCAATGGCAGGCTGGGCCCGGCCGGCATGCCGCCACCCCCAGCCCTCGGCTGAGATGGCGGCAGGCCTGACCGTGCCGCTTTGAGTCGCGGACATCAGCTGAAGACTGGCTCCGAAGCGGCCTTGCGCGACGCGAAGGAGCTCAGGACGCCGGTCTTCGCCAGGCCGCGGGTGGCGACCCAGGACAGTGCGCCTGCGATGATCGCGCCGGAAATGGTGGTGAAGGTGATGTAGGCAAGCTTGTCGATTGCCTCGTACGCGATGTTCCAGCCCCACGGAAGGAAGGAGTCGTTCAGGCCGCAGAAGAGGCCTGCGCCCGCGCCGGCGAGGAGGGCCGTGGGCAGGTTGAACTTCTTGTAGCGGAAAGCGGCGAAGATGAGCTCGGCGCCGAGTCCCTGCAGGACTCCGGAGATCAGCACTGTGGTGCCGTACTGCGAGCCCATGATGAGCTCACCGGTGGCAGCGACGGCTTCGCAGAACAACGCTGCGCCCGGCTTGCGGATAATGAGCATGCCCAGGACCGCGGGGATCATCCAGCCACCGGCGATCAGGCCTGTGAGGGGAGGGTACGTCGCGTTCAGGGGAATGGATACCAACGCAGCGCCCTGGGACCAGGCCCAGAAGATCACGCCGCCGGCGATGGCGATCAGAGCCGCCACAACGATGTCTACAACACGCCAGTTATAACTGGTCTTCTTCACGTTTACCGTGGTCATTTTCTGCCTCCTGAGGTACAGGAGGGGAAAGTGCTACCCGGATTCTCCAGCCGGCCTGCGCCGCCCGGATCCGGACACTCTGAGAAGCTCGACTCCCTTGCGCCGGTACTAACCGGATCAGGTTCGAGGGTCTGCGGCTGTCCGCACTCTCAGCGCCCTCGCGTCTCCTGCATCTCTGCAGGGTCCGACGGCGGCGCTCCCCTGTCGTTATCAAATCTGCCCTGATGGGCGGGTTCAGTTTACACCTGCGTCCATGGCGGGCGCTGGCCTGTTGCCCGCCTATGGTCACAATCGGATCAGCGCGCCCCGGGCCGGACGCGTTCCAGGCGTGCGTTGCGAGGCCCGCCCTACACCCCTCCCGCCGGTTTTGGCCTGCACACCAGGCCCCACAACGAGACCTGAGAGAATGATCCAGCAGACTCGACCGCGGCAAAGGGGCATATCTCATGACGGACCTACCCAAGCAGGATCACGCTGCAAGCGACACCACGGCGCCGGAACCTCGCCTTGCCGCCAGCGTCATCCTGCTCCGCAACGCCCCCGGCGGTCTCGAAGCCTTCGTCCAGCACAGGGTCAGCACCATGGACTTCGCTGCCGGAATGGTGGTGTTCCCGGGAGGCCGGGTGGATGCTGCGGACACGTCCGGCTGGGACTACCCCGCGGAGCTGCTTCAACACCACGCGGCCCAGTGGCGCCAAAGCTCCATCGGCGCTAATCCTGCGCAGGCGACCACGAGCGCGGGTACGGTCCTCACAGCCGCACTCCGGGAAGTCCAGGAGGAGGCGGGCCTGAGCATCCACTCCGCCGACCTCCGTCCATGGGCCAACTGGATCACCCCGACGGACATGCCCAAGCGCTTCGACACCTACTTCTACATCGCCAAGCCTGCGCCAGGGGCTGAGCCCCAGCACCAAACCACTGAGGCCTGGCAGTCTCTGTGGATGCCAGTGGACGGAATTCTGGCGGCAGAGGCGGCCGGAACACTGAAACTGATGCCGCCCACCTATTACCTGCTGAAGGAAATCGCAGGGTTCGGCTCAGTGGAAGCGGTGTGGTCCGCGGAGCACACCGTCGTTCCGGTGCTCGCCCCGGTGGGTTCCATGGCCGCGTTCCTCAAGGAACGGGAAAACCGCCGGTAACAGCGTCCGCCCGGCCTTTACGGCTAGGCTGGGGACATGAACCTCTTCTTCAAGCTGCTGGGTACCGGAGTGAGCCTCGGAGCAGGCTTCGTCGGAACCAAACTCGTCAATAAAGGGTGGGAAAAGGCCACTGGCAACAAGCCACCCACAGGCAACGATGACTTGGAGACGAGCCTGCGCTCGGCCCTGACATTCGCCTTGATCTCTGCGTTCGTGAGCACCCTCATCCAGGTACTCGCCAGCCGCGGGACGCAGCGTGCCATCGCCCGCTTCGCCAAATCCAAGGACATCGTCTAGGCACCACCCGGACAACATGCAAGCGCGGGGCCACCATCAGTGGCCCCGCGCTTTTTGCCTATCAGTCGTTCAGATGAGCAGCCGTTCAGCGGTCGTTGCCAGGCTCTTGCCCGGCGGCCGCCCGTTGAACCACTGCCTCGAGTTCATCTTTGGTGAGCATCTCGCGGTGACCGTGCTTGGTGCGGTAGGCGGAGCGACCCACCATGTGGGCAGAAACGGGCGCCGTCAGAAGCTGGAAGATCCATGCCACCAGCAGGACCGGCCACACCCACCAGGTGCGCATCTGCAGGCCGATGGCGGCAAGCATGAGGAACAAACCCAGTACCTGCGGCTTGGTGGCAGCGTGCATGCGGCTCATAAGGTCCGGAAAACGGAGCAAGCCGATAGCAGCACCCAGGGACATCAGGGCGCCCACCACCAGGAACACGGCGGTCACACCATCGATCACGACATCGACGCCGGTGGGATCAGGACTCATTGTTCTGTTCCCTCCGCTCCGCCACAAACCGGGCAACTGTCACCGATCCGATAAAACCAATCACGGCCAGGGCTACCAGCAGCATCAGGTTGTTGAGGTGCCTGTTCATCGCCATGTCGATCGCGAGTGCAGCACCCAGGATTGCGAGCAGGACGTCTGACGCCAGCACTCGGTCCAGCAAGGACGGGCCGATGGCTATGCGGACGATCGCACCTGCGGCAGCCAGGCTGAGGATTACAGCCGTGACCACGAGAATGGTTTCCTTCATCGCGTTGCCCCTTCCATTCCCGGACGTATTTCGGCCTTCAATGCTTCGACTTCTTCGCGCGTGCCCATGATCCTGATGAGCCGCGCTTCGATGGTTTGGACTTCGTCGCGAATTTTGTCGATGTCCGCTTCTTCATAGATGTTGAGCGCGTGCAGGTAGAGCGTGGATGTCGACCGGTCCACCTCCACCACAAGGGAGCCCGGTATCAGCGAGATGACGTGCCCGGTGGCCGTCACCATCAGGTCCGAATGGCTCCGCAACGGGACAGCGACGACGGCGCTGCGCACCTTGGGACCTTTTGCCACAGCCAGGAACAGGACCAGGAAGCTCGCTGCCACCACTTTGGCGAGGAACATCAGCGCGAAGGGAATGGCGCGCAGTATGTTGAACCGGCCGCTCAACTCCACGGGCGGGAGGTAGAACAGCTTGGCTACCAACACGGCGATCAGGGCACCGAACAGGAGGTTGCCAGGGCTGAAGTCCCGCCACAGCGCACCCCAGACGATGACCAACCAAATGAGCAGCGGCAGCTCGGTGCGGAACGAAATCGGTTTGCGGCTCATTTGGAACCACCCGTCTGCACTTCATCCGGTTGCGCAAGGGGCGGCACCTCAACGGAATCGCCCAGGACGGAGTGGATATAGGCCGAGCGGTCCAGCATGATTCCCGCGGAACCGTCCGCCACCCGGAAAAGCGGGCCGGCGAAGACCGTCAGGGCGACGCCGAACACCACAAGGCCTGCCGTCGAGCCGACCATGGTCCGCGGCAGAACCCCTACGTTGCCCGGGGTCTGAAGCACGGGATCCGGGTACTCAGCGTCCTCGGGCTTGCGCCAGAAGGCCCTGTTCCAGACACGGGCGATGGCCAGCAGCGTCAGAAGGCTGGTGACCACGCCACCCACCACCAGGGTGATGGCCAGGGGTGTTCCCAGCTCCACGCCGGCCTGCAGGAGGCCCAGCTTTCCCAGGAAGCCCGAGAACGGTGGAATGCCCGCGAGGTTCATCGCCGGAACAAAGAACAGCAGGGCAAGCAGCGGTGAGAGTTTGGCCAGTCCACCCAGGCGGTCAATGGAGGAGCTTCCGCCCCTGCGTTCTATGAGACCTGTGACCAGGAACAGGCTGGTCTGCACGGTGATGTGGTGGGCAACGTAGAAGACTGCAGCGCCCAACCCGGCAACCGAACTCATCGCCAGGCCAAACACCATGTATCCGATGTGGCTCACGAGGGTGAAGGACAGGAGACGTTTGATGTCGCTCTGGGCCAAGGCACCCAATATGCCCACCACCATGGTCAGTAATGCCACCACCATGAGCGGAACATTCAGGGTGTCCCCCGGGAACAAGAGTGTCTCCGTGCGGACCATGGCGTAGACACCTACTTTGGTCAGCAACCCGGCGAACACGGCAGTGACAGGAGCCGGCGCGGTGGGATAGGAGTCAGGGAGCCAGAAGGACAACGGGAACACAGCGGCCTTGATGCCGAAGGCCACCAGCAGCATCACGTGCAGGAGGTTTTGGGTGCCTTGGTCCAGTTCGGCCAGTTTGATGGCAAGGTCGGCCATGGTGATGGTCCCGGTGGCCCCGTAGATCATGGCGATGGCAATGAGGAACAGCACGGACGACACCACGGAAACCACAACGTAGGTGACCCCGGCGCGGATGCGTGGTCCTGTCCCACCCAAGGTCATCAGGACGTAGCTTGCCGTCAGCAGGATCTCGAAGCCTACGTAAAGGTTGAAGAGGTCGCCTGTAAGGAAGGCATTGGACACGCCGGCCACCAGGATCAGGTAGGTCGGGTGGAAGATCGAGACAGGTGCTTCCTGGTCGCCGTCGGCCATGCCCTGGCCGGTCGCATAGATCAACACCGCAAGGCTTACCACGGTGGAGACAACCAGCATGAGCGAGGAGAACTGGTCCACCACCAAGACCACACCCCACGGCGGCAGCCAGCCGCCAAGCGTGACTGACGTTGTGCCGCCATCCCACACTGACATCAGGAGCAGGCATTCGAGCAGAAGTGTTGCACTCAGGATCCCGATGCTCACCACGCGCTGCGCGGTGTGGTGCCGGATCAGCAGGAACGCCAGCGCGGCACCCAGAATCGGTAGGAGGACAGCTAGCGGCGACAGGTTTGCGAGATTCACGCGCTGCCTCCTTCCTGGCTTGGTGCCTTGCTGGGGGTCTCGGTGGCTTCGGGGTGAGTGTGGTCCGAGGTATTGGCAGGGGTGACGGCGAACTCCGAGGTTTCCAACGGCACAATGGCGTCGTCCTCGGCGTCGAAGCTCGGCGTCTCGGCAACGCGGCGGTCCTCAAGGTCGTCCTGGATCTCGTCTTGCCTTGCCAGGACCCAGGTCCGGTAGATGATGCCCAGCATGAAGGCCGTGACTGCGAAGGAAATGACGATCGAGGTAAGGATCAGCGCTTGGGGCAGAGGATCGCTATAGGCGTCCGGGCTGGTTTCCTTGGTGAACAAGGGCGCCAACCCGGCGTATCCGCCGGTGGTCAGGATCAGGATGTTGGTGGCGTTGGCCAACAGCATCAAACCCAACAGCACCCGGGTCAGGCTACGCTCCAGGATCAAGTAGATGCCGCAGGCGTAGAGGACGCCCATGACGATCAGCAGGGTCAGGTTGATGCTCATGCGGTACCTTTCCCGGACGCAGCGGATTCAGCGGCTTCTTCGGCAAGATCGGCGTGCCCGGCGGCATCTTCCTCTGCGAGGGGCGCCCCTTGGCCTTCAAAATGCTCATCGATTTCGGCACCGAGGCTGCGGAGGACGTCGAGCGCCAGGCCCACCACCACGATGTATACGCCGATGTCGAAGATGGTGGAGGTGACAAATTTGACGTCCCCGAAGACCGGCAGCCAGAACTCGATGATCGCGCTCTGGAACACCTGTCCGCCGAGGAAGAGCGGCACCAGGCCCGAGGCGGCCGCCGTCGCAAGTCCCGTCCCCAAGAGGGTTCCGGCACTGACTGTCGCTGCTTCGCTCAACTCGAACCGACCGCCCGCGAGGTAGCGGATTGTCAGGGCGAGGCCCGCGGTCAGGCCGCCTGCGAAGCCACCGCCTGGGAGGTTATGGCCAGCGAGGAGCAGGTAGATGGAGAAGACGATCATCGAGTGGAAGATCAGCCTTGTCACCACTTCGAAGATGATGGAGCGTCGTTCGGGCGCCAGCGTGCGACCTGCCACCAGCCACGCGTCGCGGCTGACGTCAGTGAACTTTTTGGCCACGGCCAGCGTGGCACCGTCCCGGGAGTCACGGTCGACGCCGGTGCGGCGCCCCACGCTGCCTTCCGGCACTGCCTCTGAGGTCTTGATGCGGTCGCCACGGCTGCGGACGAAAATCAAGCTGGCGACACCGGTGGCGGCGATCGCGAGGACTGAAATCTCCCCGAAGGTATCCCAGGCGCGGATGTCCACGAGGGTCACGTTGACCACGTTCAGGCCACCGCCGCCTTCGTAGGCCAGACGCGGGAAGTCCAGTGAGATCGGCGTGGCTACGCGGGCACCCATGGCGTAAATCGCCACGAAAATCATGGTGATGCCGAAGGCCGCGCCGATGATCACCCGGATGACCCGGAGCCTGCCGCCTGTCCTGTCCCTCAGCTCAGCGGGGAGGCTGCGCATGGCGAGGACGAACGCCACCAGCACGATGGTTTCCACCAGCATCTGGGTCAGCGCAAGGTCCGGAGCGCCCTGCAAAGCGAACATGAGGGCAATGCCGTAGCCGGTCACGGACACCATGAGCACAGCGAGGAAACGCTTGTTGGCTCGTACGGCGGCCAAGGCGCCCACCACAATTCCCGCCCCGGCAACCATCTGCAAAGGGGAGTTCGGGTCGATGAAGTAGATGCCTTCCGGCAGTGGCTTGTTGGCCGCGATCAATGCCGCCAGCGGCACCGCGAAGGCAACGGTCAGGATCACCGTGAGGTAGAAGTACAGCGAACCACGCTGCGTACGGCCCGTGACCCAGACCGCGATGTCGTCCAAGGCGCCGATGGTGTGTTGGTAGGCGCGGTCCCCATCCACCCAATCGGGTACCAGGCTCTGCGCCCGCGAAACCAGGTTCCGCCCGTAGAACATCGCAGCACCGGCCGCGAACGTCACCGCAGTCAGGCCCAACGCCGGGGTGATGCCGTGCCACAAAGCCAGGTGTCCGGCGTCGACGGCGTCCGGACGATCGGCGAACAACGCCGCGTAAGGCTGGATCCAGGTGTCCACCGGCGCGGGCCACACACCGTAAGCGATGGTGAGGACGCTCAAAACGGCCGGCGCGGCAAGGAAAGCGGGCTTAATGGGTTTGAACGGCGTGGGCTCCACGCCGGGTTTGGTGGCGAACGCGCCCCACATGAAGCGGGCGCTATAGGCGAAGGTCAGGATGGATCCGATCACCAGGCCTACCAGGATCCAGATGCCCCAGGCAGGTGCGTCATGGCCAGTGCCGTAGTGGACGAACGCTTCGAAGACTGATTCCTTGGCGACAAAGCCAGCCAAGGGAGGCACCCCGGCCATGGACGCTGCGGCGATCGCTGCAACTACTCCAAGGGCGCGAGATGAGCGGAAGACGCCGGAGAGCTTGCGGATATCGCGCGTTCCGGACTGGTGGTCAATGATGCCCACTACGAGGAACAGCGCGGCCTTGAACAAGCCGTGGGCAAGCAGCAGCCCCAGCCCGGCAAGGGCGGCATCCGGTCGGCCGAGGCCCACCACCATGGTGAGGAAACCGAGCTGGCTGACCGTTCCATAGGCAAGGATGAGCTTGATGTCAGTCTGTCGAAGAGCGCGGTAACCGCCCACGAGCATGGTGGCCAACCCGAGTCCCAGGACCACCGGCAACCAGAAGTCCGACTCGGAAAAGCCCGGCGCAAGGCGCGCGACGATGTAGATGCCGGCCTTCACCATGGCCGCAGCATGCAGGTAGGCGCTCACCGGCGTGGGAGCGGCCATCGCTCCGGGCAGCCAGAAATGGAACGGGACAAGCGCCGATTTGGTCACCGCACCTGCCAGGACAAGCACGACGGCGGCAGTCACCGCTCCCTGCATGGGTCCTGCCATGAGTGTCCCGGCTTGGTCCAGGATGGCCGAAATGCGGTAGGTCCCGGCTGCCTGGCCAAGGATGATGAGGCCAACAAGCATCGCGAGGCCACCGGCGGTGGTGACCATCAGCGCCTGCAGCGCCGAGCGGCGTGCGGCCAAACGGGTGCGGGCATAGCCGATCAGCAGGTAGGACAGGATAGTGGTGAGTTCCCAGAAGATGAACAGCATCATGAGGTCATCGGAAGTCACCAGGCCGAACATGGCTCCGGCAAAGGCGAGGAGTTGGGCACCGAAGCCGCCAAGGTCCGCGTCTGTGTTCTTGAAGTACCGGGCACAATAGACCAGCACCAGTGAGCCCACTCCGAGGATCAGGAGGGACATGACCCACGCCAACGGATCCATGCGGAAGGCCAGCTCCAGCTTCAGGCTGGGGATCCACGGCAGGACTTCTTCTATGCCGCCACCGGAATATACGGGTCCGTACTGGAAGAGGAGCCAAATGAATGCGCCCGCCGGGACTGCTGCCAGTGCGTAGAACGCGTTCCTGCCCAGTTTGCTGAAGATCAAGGGCGCCACAGTTGCCGCAACAAAGGTGATGGCGAGAACTGTGATCACTGTTATCTCCGCAAAGTCAGGAACGAATTGTCAAAAGTTGGAGCAGGCGGTCATACGTTGGGTTCGGTTTAGCTAGTTTATCAAGGGGGACGGACAGTTTTTGGCCAAAAGAAGCGGGCTGGAGGTTACGTTTCAATCCCTCTTCTACACAACGCGCTCCGTCATCTGCACGCCGTTCTCCCCGCCGCTATAGCATTCAAGCTATGAACGCGGCCGCAGTTCCCGAAGCCTCCCACCCGACGTCCGAGCTCGCCTCAGGACCTGTTGCCTCCAAGAAGGGCCAGATCCTTGCGTGGGCCTCCTGGGACTGGGGCTCGGCTGCGTTCAATGCGGTCATGACCACCTTCGTGTTCACGGTCTACCTCACCTCCAACGCATTTGGCGGAGAAGATGCCGCCTCGGCCGCACTCGGCGCCGCCCTGGCCATCGCAGGCCTGGCCATTGCGCTGCTTGCTCCGGTCACCGGGCAGCGTTCGGACGCCGGAGGCCGGCGCAAATTGTGGCTCGGGGTCAATACAGCCGCTACGGCCGTGCTCACGGCGCTCTGCTTCTTTGTCTTTCCCCAGCCCGAGTTCCTGTTGCTGGGTGTTTGCCTCATAGCGCTCGGCAATGTCTTCTTTGAGTTCGCCGGCGTCAACTACAACGCCATGCTGGCGCAGATCTCCACACCGAAGAACATCGGCAAGGTCAGCGGCTTTGGCTGGGCCATGGGATACCTGGGCGGAATAGTTGCCCTTCTGCTGGTTCTGCAACTGTTCGTCCAGCCTTCCTTCGACTGGTTTGGCGCCTCGACACAGGATTCCCTCAACATCAGGCTCGTGGCAGTCTTCTCTGCACTGTGGTTCTTCATTTTTGCCCTGCCAGTAATGTTCGCTGTCCCTGAGGTTCCGGCGAAGAAGGCCACCGCTTCCTTGGGGTTCCTGGCCTCCTACAAGTTACTGATCCGGCGTATCGGCGCCATCTACCGGACCAGCCCACACACCATCTACTTCCTGCTCTCCAGCGCCATCTTCCGTGACGGCCTCGCGGCTGTTTTCACTTTCGGCGGTGTCATCGCCGCAGGTACGTTCGGATTCGAGCTCAAGGAAGTCATCTTCTTCGCCATCTTCGGCAACGTGGTCGCTGCTGTCGGCGCAATCATCGGCGGATTCCTGGACGACAGGATCGGACCCAAGTCCGTCATCGTCCTCTCGCTGGTGGGCCTCCTCATCGCAGGCACCTTCATTCTGGTGCTGGGCAACGGTGACTATGTCTTCCTCGGTAATGAGTGGCCCGCGAGCAACACGTTCTGGATCTTCGGCCTGCTGCTCTGCTTGTTCGTAGGCCCTGCGCAATCGTCCTCGCGGGCCTACCTCGCCAGGCTCGCACCGGAAGGCGAGGCTGGCGAACTCTTCGGCTTGTACGCCACAACCGGTCGGGCCGTCAGTTTCCTTGCTCCCACCCTCTTCACCCTGTGCATCGCCATCGCCTCTCCCCTGGTTGCCGAGGGCGAAGCCCAGCGGTGGGGCATCCTCGGAATCATGGTGGTTCTCCTTGCAGGCCTCTTGGTGATCCTGCCCGTCAAGCCGCCGGCGAAAGTGGAAATAGCTGTGGTCCCCGAGCGTTAACTACTAAGGACCGGTTGAAGTGCGAGGGTCGTACCGGACCGGTTCAGGACAGTTTAGGGTGGAGCTATGAACGTGGATGAGACCGAACTCCCGGGCCTTGGGGTCCGCAAGGACTTCGTCACGGCCTCGGGCCGTCGCATCGGTGTAGTGGAGCTGCGGGAAGGCGAAACAGAGCTTTTCGTCTCAACGTGGGACGACCCCGATACCTGTCAGGCGTCCATTCCCTTGACTGCCGACGAAGCCTCGACGCTGGGCAACCTGCTGGGCGGGCAGCACATTGCCATGCGCCTGGCAGAAGAGCATCGCGAGATACCAGGCATTGTCACCCGCCAGTTCTCCATCACTCCTGATTCGCCCTTCGTCAACCAGCCCATGGGCAAGGCGCAGATCCGCACGCGAAGTGGTGTCTCCATCGTGGCCATCATGCGCGAAGGCGAGGTAGTCCCCTCGCCCGCACCCGACGTCGTACTTCACACCGGTGATTTGCTCGTAGCGGTCGGCACCCAGGAAGGTCTTGACTCGGCAGCCGACATCCTTCGCAACGGCTGAGCGGGATGGACCCGCTCGCTCTAGCCCTCGTTGAACTGGGGGCCGTCGTCTTCTGCCTCGGCCTCCTGGCTCGATTGGCGGGTCGAATTGGCATGTCCCCCATCCCTCTTTACCTGGTGGGTGGCTTGGCGTTCGGTGCCGGCGGCTTCGTCAAGTTGGACGGGATGCACGAGTTCGCCCATCTCTCCGGCGAAATCGGCGTCATTCTTCTGCTGCTTATGCTCGGATTGGAATATACGGCCTCGGAGCTGGTCACTGGCCTGCGGCGATCATGGCAGGCAGGTGTCATGGATTTCGTCCTCAACTTCCTCCCTGGCGCAGGGTTGGCAGTCCTTCTCGGTTGGGGACTTGTGGGGGCCATCGTCATGGGTGGCGTTACTTATATCTCGTCGTCAGGCATCGCAGCGAAAGTCATCACCGACCTCGGGCGTATCGGTAACCGCGAAACGCCTGTGGTGCTGTCCATCCTTGTTTTCGAAGATCTGGCCATGGCCATCTACCTGCCGATCCTCACGGCCATCCTGGCGGGCGTTGGCTTCCTCGGCGGTCTGCAGACGGTAGGAATTGCCCTTGCGGTGGTCACCGTGGTACTGGTCATCGCCCTCAAGCACGGCCACCGGGTTTCGCAGGCTGTTCATAGCGAGAACTCCGAGGTCTTCCTGCTGAACGTGCTCGGGCTCGCCCTGCTGGTGGCCGGTATCGCTTCTGCCCTTCAGGTTTCCGCTGCCGTCGGTGCCTTCATGCTGGGCATCGCCATCTCCGGCGCGACGGCCCACAACGCGACGCGGATCCTCGAGCCATTGCGGGATCTCTTCGCCGCGATCTTCTTTGTGGCCTTCGGTCTCAACACCGACCCCACGTCCATCCCGCCCGTCCTGGGCTGGGCCCTTGTGCTGGCCGTCCTCACATCAGCTACCAAGATGATCACGGGGTTCTGGGCTGCAAAGCGGGCAGGCATCGCCGTGCCCGGACGCTTCCGCGCAGGAGCTGCACTTATTGCCCGCGGTGAATTTTCCATCGTCATCGCCGGCCTTGCTGTTGCTTCGGGCGCTGTTCCGGACGAGCTCGCCGCGCTTGCCACGGCCTACGTCCTCATCATGGCCATCCTTGGTCCCCTGGCCGCCCGGTTTGTGGAACCCGTGGTCAAGGCCCTCCGGAAGACCCCCGGCGCCCCACCGCGGACATCTGAGCGGGCCCCAGCCTAACCCTCGCCGAGGGGCGACATCCCAACCCAAAAGGGCCCACCGAAAAGGGTGAGACCTACCCCCTCGGCGAACAGAAGAAGCGCTAGATGGACGTCCGGTGGAAATTCTGGTGGCTACGGCTGGCCGTCGGACCGCGCTGGCCTTGGTAACGGTTGCCGTATTCACCGGAACCATAGGGGTGCTCGGCCGAGGACGTCAGCCGGAAGAAGCACAACTGGCCGATCTTCATGCCAGGCCACAGCTTGATGGGCAGGGTAGCTACGTTCGACAGCTCCAACGTCACGTGGCCGGAGAACCCGGGGTCGATGAATCCCGCCGTGGAGTGGGTCAGCAAACCGAGACGCCCCAAGGACGACTTTCCTTCAAGACGCGCGGCAATATCGTCGGCAAGGCTGACAGTCTCGTACGTGGAGCCCAGGACGAACTCGCCCGGGTGCAGGATGAAGGGCTCGTCGCCTTCCACTTCCACCAACCGGGTCAGCTCAGGCTGTTCCTCGGCGGGGTCGATGTGGGCGTATTTGTGGTTGTCGAACAGCCGGAAGAACCGGTCGATCCGGACGTCCACGGAGGACGGCTGCACCATCGCGGGGTCGTACGGCTCAAGAACAATCCGTTGGGAGTCTATTTCGGCACGTATGTCGCGGTCAGAGATCAGCACAGCATCAAAAATACCCCATGCGTCCAACACCCCATGCATTGTCCGGGCCGCCCCGTGGGACTATAGTTCCCGGACATGTAGAACCGCGCCCGTACCTGGGGGCAACGAGCATTCGCGGGGTAATTGTGAAAAAACTGGCAGTGCCGGCCTCTATTGTGCTGGCCGGAGCGCTGGCCCTCTGTGTGGCCGCCTCCAGCCAGATCCTGCCGGCAAAGGAGGCAGGTCCGGGTGGCAACACCACTCCATCCGCCAGCGTCGAGTCTGGCCTGACCGCGCCTGAGTCAAGTACGACGCCGGACCCCTCACCTTCCGCGGGCGCCCCCGCGGCCGGCCAAGCGTCCGACCCCACCTCAGTGCCGGCCCTGGAACCGGGGACGGAAAGCGAAGCGCCGAGCAGACCCATCGCCGTGGACCCGGTCATCGAGACGCCGCCGCCCGTGCCGAATATCGGGCCGTCGTGGGGGCCTGACGATCCTTCCTCGGAAGACCCGGGCACCAGCAACCCGGCTGTTCCCGATCCCGTGGCCCCGGCGCCCTCGCAGACTGCGTCACCGTCCGCTATCCCGACGCCGTCAGCACCCGCTGTGGGACCACGCCCGTCAGGCACGTCGTCAGGCACACCCTCGGAGTCGCCGACCATCACGCCGACACCGTCGCCCACGGCTTCACCGACCCTCACGCCCACGCCGTCGGCAACACCAACCGTCACCCCGAGCACAGCCCCCAGCCCGACAGCGAGCTCAACCCCCTTCCCCGGCAAAACCCCGAGCGGCGACACCAACCCGGATAACGGCGCCCTCGCGCTCCTCCCGGACAGCAACACAGCGGCAATCCTGACGGTATTCAACGCGATCAACAGCTACCGTGCGTCCCTCGGCCTGGCACCGGTGAAGTACCACGCAACAGTCGCGGGCCTGGCCCAGGAGTGGTCCAACAACATAGCGACGCGCGAGGTGATCCAGCACCGCGCGAATTTCTGGACAGATCCGCGCGCGCTCAATCCGAACAACGGCGCGGGCGAAGTCATTGCCGTCCGCTGGGACCGTGACGCTGCCCAGCTCGTTGAGTGGTGGAAGGGGTCCCCGGGGCACGATGCCCTGCTGCGTGATCCCCGCTTCAACGTCATGGGCATCGGCATCACGTACACGGACGGTAACTGGCAGACCACGCCCAACCGCTACACGCTGTGGGGTGTGGTGAACTTCTTTGGCTACACCACCCTGCCGGCCGGAACCACCACGGCGCCGGGCGGAACGGTCACTCCTCCCACGGATCCTGTGGGAGCCTGCCAACCAGGCGATAAATTCCAACCGCCCACCGTCAACCTCAGCAGCGCCTCGATCAGGAGCGCGGCTGACATCGTCTCCATCGGGGCGGATGGAACGGTGTATTCCTACCCATCACTGGGGAACGCGAAGTACGGCGCAGCGCGCAAGATCGGCATCGGTTTCACCGGGCTCAAGGAGCTGTTCGTTTCCGATTGGGATCGCGACGGCGTCTTCGATCTCATCGCCCAACGCACCGACGGGGCACTTCTGGTGTACCCGGGCAGGCTATCAGGCGGCTTCGGTTCACCTGGGGTGTTGGGCCACGGCTGGCAGTCCTTGAACATCGCCGTCGGCAACTGGTGTGCCAACAACCGCCTACCGCAGATTGTCGCGATGGATGCATCCGGCGGTCTTTGGTTATACAAGAACGCAGGGATGACGTACATCCGCTCGCAGGCCGCGATTGGTACCGGCAACAGGGCGGTCAGGCTCAACATGGTGGACTACAACGCGGATGGTTTCCAGGATCTCCTGACCGTGGAGCCCAACGGATCCCTGCGGTTGTACCGTGGCAGCGGGCTGGCGACGCCGAAGCAGGAAGCCAGGCCGGTAGTGGGTGCGGCGTGGACGGACTATTCCGGGCTACGTTCCCTCCAGGGCGTGACGGGCGCGAGCACCACCGGCATCGCCGGCCTGGGCACCAATGGCGTACTGGAGTACTGGGACCTTACCTCTGGAAGGCTGACGACGCCTGTCGCTGTCGGCGGCGGGTGGAGCGGCTTCAAGCTCGCCCAATAACGGCTCACACCACCGAGCGCGACTCCATTACGGTCTTCAACTGCTCCAGCTGTGCCACTTCGCTTTCCATGGTCTTCTGGATCATGCTGTTCATCAGCTTCTGCAGGCCCTTGGGATGGTATTCGAGGGCGAACCGGAGGCGGGTGGTTTGGCCTTCGGTGCTGAGGTAGTAGCCACCGGTGGGCCGGGCCGGTCCTGCGACGACGGCGAAGCGTACTTCCGCGCCTGGCCGGGCTTCGGTGATCTGGAAATCGGCGGCGATGGGGCGGCCGCCAGGGCCGTTGATGGTCTGCTGGTACAGCGCGCCCTTATGCCCACGGATCCCGGACCGCAATGAGATGCTGCGGATTCCGGAGCGCCAGAGGGAGTTGTTCATGCCGTCCATGAGGAATCCGTAGACGGTCATGGCGTCCCTGCCTATCACCACTTCGTAGTCTGCAAATGCCACGGAAACCTCTTTCGGCGTACGGTTCGAATGTCGTAGCCCGGTTCCCCATACGCTGCAGCTAACACCTTCAGAATAGTCAGCGGGGGCGTTCGGGAACACATCGCGCACGAGCCTTGACCGAATGGTTATCTGGCTCTTCATAAAGTTACGGCTGACACAGTTCTGCCCGCGGGGTAGAGTTCCCGAGGCTGGCAAAAACCGAGTTGGGGGCGTTATGCGGGTTCTGGAACACCAAACTTTTGCAGGGAAAGCACGACGGCGGATGGCGGCGTGCGCTCTTTTCCTCGCCATGGCGGTGGCTGGCGGCGTCGTCGCTGCGGTGCCCGCTGCAGCTGCAGCGCCCATGGCGAAGGCAGCTGCCACCCCGAAGGCAGCTATCCCGGCAACGGTGAATCCGCTGCCGGGCGTGGACCCGATCGGGGACCCGGCCAGCTTCTCCGTCCTGGTCAACAAGTCGCGACCGCTGAACCCGGCGGGCTACGCGCCGTCGGACCTTATCAATGCGCGCGGCTCGGGCCAGTACATGCGGGCTGAAGCCGCCGCATGGCTCAATGGACTGTTCCAGGGCGCGGCTGACGCCGGCACGGGCGGCCTGTCGATCGTGAGTGGCTACCGTTCCTATGACACCCAAAGCCAGGTCTATTGGGGCTACGTCAATGCCTACGGCCAGGCCTATGCCGACACCATCTCGGCCCGTCCCGGTTACAGCGAGCACCAGACCGGCCTCGCCATGGACATTGGCAACGCCGCGGGCTCGTGTGGACTCAGCACCTGCTTCGGCGACACCGTAGCGGGCAAGTGGGTGGCCGCGAATGCCCACAAATACGGTTTCATTGTCCGTTACCCCAACGGCTATACGGGCACCACGGGCTACAGCTACGAGCCATGGCACTTGCGCTATGTGGGCGTTGCCTTGGCCACCGATATGAACAGGCGCGGCTTCCCAACCCTGGAGCATTACTTCGCGGGCAACACGGCGGCCGCGGCCAGCATCAAGTCCGGCGCGGACCTGGTGGCTGCCGACGCCTCGGGCCGCCTGCTGCGCTACCCTGCGACGGCGGCCGGCGGCTATGCGGGTGCTGTCCAGATTGGTTCGGGCTGGTCCGGCTTGAAGCAGGGTTTCGTGGTGGACTGGGACATTGATGGGGTGTACGACATCCTTGCGCAGTGGAACAACGGCGTCCTCGGCGTGTACCGGGGCCTCCCGGGCGGCGGTTTCGCCAACCAGGTTGTGGTGGGCAACGGCGGCTGGGATCGCATGACCATCACCGTGGGTAAGTGGACGCACGCGCACGGCCGTCCCGGCGTCGTCGGATACTTCCCGGACGGTGTCCTGCGCTACTACCCCAACACCTTTGGTGGTGCGCTCAGTGCACCGCAGATTATTGGCAAGGGCTGGAACGGCATGGAGCTCACCATCGCCGACTGGGAAGGCGACGGCGCCAACGACATTCTTGCGAGGACGGGTTCCGGCTCGCTCATCAACTACCGCGGCGACGGTTGGGCCGGCTTCTACGGACCGGCCACCACCGTTGGCACTGGCTGGCAGTACATGCGTGTCCTGGCCCCGAGCTTTGGTCTGATGGGGGCCGGTACCCGCGGCATCACGGCACAGACGGCCGATGGCAACCTCTATAACTATGGCCTGGGCCGCGGTCAGTGGACAACGTACCGTCAGGTGGGCTCCGGCTGGAACAGCCTGCAACTGTTCAAGTAGGTGGCCGACGCGCCTGTCATGAGCACCCCCGCAACTGCGCTAAGCTAGGACTCGCTCGGGGCGAATTTTCCCGGGCAGCGCGGGCGTAGCTCAATGGTAGAGCGCTAGCTTCCCAAGCTCGATACGCGGGTTCGATTCCCGTCGCCCGCTCAAGGAAAACCCCGGATCCAAGGATCCGGGGTTTCTTTGCGTCCAAGGCATGAAACGTCCGACGGCGGTACTCGCCAAACAGGGCCGCGCACCCGTCGACCGGGAGGCTTCCCGAGCCTACACTCGTACGTACATCCACCTATCCGGGAGGTCCTCCAATGACTCTCACCGACGATGGTGAGGCGGGTCCACTCGCCGTCATCAACCGCCTGCTGGAAGCCACGAACAAACACGATCTGGAAAGCCTGGCGGCGTGCTTCGCGCCCGGCTACGTCAATGAAACACCGGCGCACCCCACCCGGGGATTCACTGGCCGGGACACCATCCGCAGCAACTGGGAACAACTGTTCACAGGCGTTCCGGACATCAAAGCGCATCTTCTCTCGCACAGCGTCAACGGCGGCACGATCTGGACCGAACTGCACTTGAAGGGCGCCTGGCGCGACGGCACCCCGCACGAGATGACCGGCGTCATCATCTTCGGCGTGGGCGAGGGCATCATCAGCAGCGCCCGTTTCTACTTGGAGCCGGTGGAGAAGGTTGTGACGGTGGACGACACTGCCGATCGCGTGACTCACCGGGTGACGCATGGACGTCCGGCGGCAGAGCCTGCGAAATGAAGCCGGCCCGCTGACCCCGGCGCAGTGATCAAGGCCACTGCGCCTCGTTGCGAGGTGTATCGTCAGGAGTCAGGAGCCATTTCGGCTCCGCTCTAAGGGAGCCATCATGGGCGACAAATCACCGCGCCAAACCGCATCGAAGAAATCCAGTAAGTCCATCAAGGAAAAGCGAGCGGATAAGCGGGCTTCCGAGTCCTCCGCCACCGAGGCCGCAAAGCCCTCTACCGGCAACAAGAAGTGACCGCGCCAACTGGCCAGCTGAGCATAGGCGTCCTTGCTACCTCGCTGAAACCCAACGAGCGGCGTCTGCCGATCCACCCGCAACACTTGGAGCGGATCGCTCCGGACGTGCGCCAGCAACTACATTTTGAGTTCGGCTACGGCGAACGCTTCGGTGTTCCGGACAGCAAGCTCGAATCGTTGGTGGGCGGGCTTGGCACGCGCCAGGAGTTGATTGCCACCAACGACGTCATTCTGCTGCCCAAGCCGCAGGCCCAGGATCTTGCCGAGCTCCGTGACGGCCAAACACTGTGGGGCTGGCCGCACTGCGTCCAGGACCGGGCCATCACCCAGTTGGCCATCGACAAGAAGCTCACGCTCATCGCCTTCGAGGCCATGAACCACTGGGCCGGTGATGGCGGATTCGGCCTGCACGTTTTCCACAAGAACAATGAGCTCGCGGGGTACTGCTCCGTGCTGCACGCCTTGGCGTTGACTGGTTCCACCGGCGATTACGGCCGCCGCCTGAGCGCTGTGGTGATTGGTTTCGGGGCAACTGCCCGCGGTGCCGTCACGGCCTTGAACGCGCATGGCGTCCATGACGTCCAGGTCCTGACCAACCGGGGTGTGGCAGCAGTCGGGTCTCCGATCCATTCGGTACGGATCGTGCAGTTCGACCATGACAGCAAAGCGCCGTTCCTTAGCGAAGTCATCACGAACAACGGGCGCAAGCCGCTGGCGCCGTTCCTCGCGGCGGCAGACATCGTGGTCAATTGCACCCTGCAAGACCCGAACGCTCCGCTGACGTACCTGCGGACCGAGGACTTGGCGGAGTTCAAGCCGGACAGCCTGATCGTGGACGTTTCCTGTGACGAAGGAATGGGGTTCAGCTGGGCCCGGACCACCACGTTCGACGAGCCGATGTTCCGTGTGGGCGGGCACGTCAACTACTACGCCGTGGACCACAGCCCGTCATACCTGTGGAATTCAGCCAGCTGGGAGATCAGCGAAGCCCTGCTTCCGTTCCTGGACACCGTGGTGGCAGGACCGGCCGGGTGGGATGCCAACGAGACCGTATCCCGCGCCATCGAAATACGCGACGGCGTCATCCGAAACCCGGACGTCCTGGAATTCCAAGGCCGCTCAGCGGAGTACCCGCACCTGGCTACCGTTTAACGGACGCCATCGGCCTAACCAACCCCACATTGCAGCGCCCGCGGTGCCTCCGCGGGCGCTGTCTGTGTCTAGGCCGCCTGCGCCCGGTCCACGATCCGCAGTACCCGCCGCCGGTCGCGCAGGTCCACCTTGAGGTGGAGGGAGGACTTCCGGGCCAAGACCACGGCGACCACCGCAGCTGCGATGGCCGGCACGCCACCGGAGATCAGGACAGCAAGGTGCGGACCAAAGTGCTCTGCCAACCAACCCATCATGGGACCACCAATGGCTTGGCCACCAATGAGCACTACGAGGTAAAGGCTCATGACACGGCCGCGGATGCTCATGTTGGAACTGGTCTGCACCATTTGGTTGGCCGCGGTGAGGAACATGAGGCACCAGAATCCGGCGAGGACCATGGTGACGCTGAACCACACCATGGACGGCATCAGAGACGACGCGCAGAGCATGAGCCCGTACAACCCCGCCGACGTCACCACCGAGCGCAACCGAAGCTGACGACGCCGGGTGGACGCAACTGCTCCCGCGAGTGCACCGAGCGCGACCATGGCGTTGAGGAGGCCGTAGCCTCCGGCGCCGGCGTCGTACACGTGGTCTGCAAAGGCGGCCAGCAGCACTGGCAGGCTCATCGCGAAAACTGCAACGAAGCCGGCCATGAGCCACGGCCAGTAGATAGTGGGCTTGCTGAGCGCATAATTGAGGCCCTCACGCAGCATCCCCTTCTTGCGGGGTGTCGGCTGGCTGAGGTGCAACTGGTCCTTGCGGAGGATCAGCAGCATGGCCACAGTGGAGCAGCATGCCACCGCGTTCGCGGCGAAAGCCCATCCGGCGCCCACAGCCGTCAGAAGTACGCCGGCAAGCGCCGGACCGATCAAGCCTCCCAGCTGGAAGGTTGTGGAGTTCACGCTGATGGCGTTCCGCAGGTACTTGGGGCCGACGAGTTCGTTGACGAAGACCTGGCGGGCCGGCTGGTCCAGGACCGTCACGAAGCCCAGGGCAAGTGCGATGACGTAGACGTGCCACACTTCGACGCGGCCGCTCAAGGAAAGCACTGCCAACAGGGCTGCCAGCACAGCTGCCGCCGATTGGCAGATGATGAGGATCTTGCGCTTGGCAAAACGGTCGGCAATCATGCCGCCCCACGGACCCAGGAACAGTGAAGGCATGAACTGCAGCGCCACGGTAATGCCGACGGCGGTGACGGAACCGGACAGCTGGAGCACCATCCAGTCCTGGGCGATGCGCTGCATCCAGATGGCGATCACGGCAATGAAGTGGCCGATCGCGAAAATCCTGAAGTTGGGGACCTTCAGCGAGATGAAAGTGTGACGCCAGGGCAGCTTTTCACTCACGACGGCGAGTGGCTGGGTGACGGTGTCCGGAGCCGGAGGGGCGGACAGGGAATCGATGACGGGCTGGCTGACGTTTGCCGCTGAAGGCGGTGGGGGTGCCAAAAGTAATCCTCGGATCGAGAGTTTCGGTGGGATACGTTTAACGCTATGGTTGCCAGCAGCAATTATGGAAGCGTATTGCGCCTATAACTAGCATTGCGGAATGCAATGAGCCCTCTTCATCGGCGTAGTACTCCGGCCCGGCGCTGACCTGCGCTTTAGGAGTTCCGTGTTCGAACCTGTCCAGCTCCGTTCCTTTTTGGCCGTCGCGGAAACCCTGAGTTTCACCAAGGCTGCTGAGCGCCTTGGGCTGGCCCAGCCCACCGTCAGCCAGCACGTCCGCAAGCTGGAAGCCGCCGCCAAACGGGTGCTGGTGGCCCGTGATACCCGCGAAGTCAGGTTGACGGACAACGGTGATGCAATGGCCGGTTTTGCCCGCAGCATCCTTGCTGCCCACGATTCCGCTGCCCGGTATTTTTCCGGCTCGGCCATGCGCGGACGGCTCCGTTTTGGCACCGCAGACGACCTCGCCATCACGGGCCTCCCCCGGATTCTCCGCGAGTTCCGGCAGTTGTACCCGCAGATCAACCTTGAGCTCACTGTCAGCCAAAGCGATCAGCTGTATAAGCGGCTCAACGCCGGTCAACTGGACCTGGTGTTCGTGAAATGGGTGGCCGGCGCCAAGGAGGGCACGGTGGTCCGGCACGACAACTTCGCTTGGGTGGGCGTCGAGCAGACCGTGCTGGAACCGGGCGCGCCTGTGCCTCTGATTGCGTACCCGGCACCGAGTTTGAGCCGGAAGCTCGCCATCGATGCTCTGGAAGCGGAGGGCCGGACATGGCGGATCACCTGCAGCACCAAACAGATCAGTGGAGTGCTGGCGGCCGTCCGGGCCGGGATTGGAGTCGCCGTCATGCCGGCATCGCTGGTACCCGAGGACCTGAAGGTCATCACCCAGCGATTCGGGCTGCCGCCGGTGGGCGACGTGGACTTCACGCTGATCCGGAATCCGCTGGCCAACGCCGAGGTGATCGACGCCCTGACGCAGGCCATCATGGGCAGGACGCTCAGTAAGTCGAACTAGTGGACCGGGCGGCTTGACCGCCTGCGGTCCATGCGCCCGTTCCACCACCTCACTACCCGAAGATCGTCCGAAGCGAAGCGGCCTTCCGGTACGGCGGCCCGGATGCGTTCGTCGTCGAAAGGAAGACTGGGACGCAGCTCCGCGGGAAGCCACGGCGCATACGGTAAAGGCTCACTGACCCCCTCGGCGAGCATCTGCGCCTGGGCTTTGGCGACGAGGGGCACCACCATGGTCCACTCTGTCAGCTGCGCCAGCGCGCGAATGGACCAGATGGGGGCTCGGACGTAAACAGGGTGGCCACCCGCCATCCGGGCGATCCTGCGGACAGCCGCTCCAAGTTCGAGCTCTTCGGCTCCGACAACCGCGACGGTCGGGGTGGGCACGCGACCTTCGAGGGCGGCGATCAGGGTGTTGACGGCCTCTTCCACCGGTATGGGTCGAACAGTGCGCTCCCGATATCCGACCGTTGCGAAAACCGGGAAGCTGCGCACCGCGCGGGTCACATGGTCCACCATATGGTCTCCCTTGCCGTAGATCATCCCCGCCTTGAGAATCGTGTGCTCGATGCCCGACTGCCGCAGGAGTTCCTCGGCGGCCCATTTGGTCTCGTGATAGGCGGAGCCACAATCCGGACGGGCGCGAAGGAAGCTCAGCATGACGATTCTTTGGACGCCCGCCCGCCGGGCAGCTTCAATGACGGCGCGGGTGCCTTCAACGTGAACCCGCTGGAAGGTCTGGTCACCGATCTCCCGGTTGATCCCCGCGCAGTGGGCTACGGCGTCGCAACCTGCGAAGGCCTCCGTTAAGGCTTCGACGTCGGTGATTGCGGTCCCTGTCCGACGCGAAATGATGACGGTATCCGGCCTATTGAGTCGTTCCGCGAGGTGACGCCCTACAAAGCCGGTACCGCCGGTAATAGCCACACGCATGATCTAGCTCCTTCGCTTATTAGCAATTAAGCTAAACTGTATATAGCAATTGTGCTATATTGCAAACATGGCAGATGCAGCATCGGATATCTTCGCAGCGTTGGCGCACCCCACCAGGCGGCAAATACTTCAAGACCTCAAGGACGGCGAGTTGGCTGCGGGTGAGATAGCTGCGCGATTCAACGCCACCGGACCCACCATTTCCCGACACTTGAGCGTGCTGCGCCAGGCCGGCCTGGTCGCGGAACGGCGGGACGCTAACCGTATTCTCTACTCGCTCGTGGGTGAGCGCCTGGCCCTGTCGGTGGGAGACTTCCTTTCCACGGTGTGTCCCGAGCAGATCGTATTGCGGGAAGTCCGGAAGCGGAATCCATCCCGCCCCTCAACCAGGACGCCGAAAACGGCCAGGACATCTGAAGCCTGAACCGACGGCCGTAGTACGCTCGCCCAATATTTCAGCCCGGACCTGGGTGTCGCTGAGCCGATCCGTCGCTACTGGATCAATCTGTAGATAGTGGCGTTCATTTCTGTTCAGCAGGCGATACGCACTTACCGGGTAAGCGCATTCCCGGTATCCTGTAAGCATGATCGACCTCACCACGCTGGCTGACCTCACGCCTGGCATCTGTTCCGTGACTCTCCGCTCCCACGGGATCGACGACGTCGTGCGAATTTCCTCCGACGCCGGCCTTGCCGGCATCGAGTGGGGCACCGATGTCCACGTCAGCGACGCGGAATCCGCCGGCCTTGCCAAGGCCGCTACGCATGCCGCGGGACTCACGGTCCTCTCCATGGGCTCGTACTACAGGTGCGGGGCCTTCGGGGATTTCGATCATGTCCTGGACCTGGCCACAGGCCTCGGTGCTCCGAGAATCCGGGTGTGGGCCGGGGAACTCGGGTCGGCGGGCGCCAGCCAGGAACACTGGGACGCAGTGGTGAAGGACACGCAGCGGATTGCGGATCTCGCAGCCGCCCGTGGCGTCTCCATCGCGTTTGAGTATCACGGCAACACTCTCACCGACTCCCCCGCCACCACCCTGGAGCTACTGACCCGGGTGAACCACGCCAACGTCGGCACCTACTGGCAGCCCGCCGTCGGACTTTCAGACCAGCAGGCGCTTGAGTCCCTCCACGAAGTACTCCCCCACGTGGTGGGCGTCCACTGCTTCTCCTGGGGGCCCGTTGCCGAACGCTTCCCGCTGCGGAACCGGAAATTGTTGTGGCAGACCGTCACGGACGTCCTGCGGGGCAACGGCAAGGACCTGGACATCATGCTGGAGTTCGTCGAGGACGACCTTCCGGACAACGTCATCAACGACGCCTCCTTCCTCCACACCATCACCCTCGGCGAGGACTAAGCGGGACGAGGACTAAGCCCACATTCGGCTGAGCCAAGCGGCGCACAGTCCAGTCCACTGATCAGCGCCGGCCGTTCCCGAAGCCAGACCAATACCGTGGACGCCGTGCGGGAAGACGTGCAGTTCCACCGGGACCCCGGCCCGACTGAGCGCGCTGGCATAGGCGAGGCTGTGGCCGACCGGGACCGAGTGGTCGTCGGCAGTGTGCCAGAGGAAAGCGGGCGGCGTGGCAGGGGTAACGTGCAGTTCCGCTGACAGCTCCCGCAGTACCTCCGGTTCGGCGCCTGCTCCGGCAAGATTGTCCACGGACCCCTGATGCACCGAGTCCACAAACGAAATCACGGGATAGCAGAGGACACTGAGGTTCGGCAGGGCCCCTGCAACGTCCAGTGAGGGGTCGCCGGTGGACACCCCGACGGACAACGTTGATGCCACGTGTCCGCCGGCCGAAAAGCCCAGGACGCCTACGCGCGATGGGTCAAGGTTCAGGCCATGGTCACCACGACGAATCCACAACATGGCCTGTTTCGCGGCGGCGAGCGGAGCCGGATGCCTGTCCGGAGCCACCGGATATCGCAGGACGAACGCATGGATCCCCAGTGAGGCAAGCCATTCAGCCACCGGTTCCGCTTCGTGGTCGGCCGTTTTGGCGTAGCCTCCGCCGGGAAGGACCAGGACGGCGGGCGCCGCTTCAGTGGAAGGCCCCGCCACACCGGAATGTCCGACGGCGGGAATCACCGTGAGCGCCCGGGGCGCCTGTCCGCGCCGTGGTGTCATACCTGCGATTCAACCGGAGTTTCAGTGCTGCGGCGGAGCTTGACCGCACCGCTGACGGGAGGAGTATCGGGATCGCCTGCAGCGAGCCGTCCAATGTCTTCAAGCGGCAGGTGCACGGTGGAGAGGGCCGGGCGGAAATCGCGCAGGGTTTCGATGTCATCAAAGCCGGCGATGGTGGCGTCGCGGGGAATCCACACGCCCTCCGGTCGAAGGGCGGCAGTGACTCCAATGGCCATGACGTCATTGACGGCGAAGATGCAGAGCCGCTCCTTTGATGCCTTGATCCGGTCCGCAAGCGCCAGGCCGGCCTCGTACCCTCCGGCACGGTTGAAGCCGGTGCGGATAACCTCAGCCTGCGGCCTGCCGGCATCCGCGAGCCCTCGTTGGAAGCCGCGGACCCGATCATCTGAGGTGTACAGGCCTTCAGGGCCGGCGACGATCAGGAATGCACCTTCGTGCGCGGCTGCCAATTCAGCCGCAAGGCCGGCAGAGAGTTCCTCGTTGGGGACTTTCACCACGTGGTAACCCTCCTCCGTGGAGACACCAACAACCGGGTGACCAACCACCCCCACGTGCCCACCATTGCGGCAGTAGCGGTCCAGCTCTGCGGCCAGCTCAGTATTTCCTTGCTTATCCTCGGTCCGTACCGAACGTGAACCGGCAATGACGATCGAGTCTGCGCGACGGGCGGCGAACGCTGCCACGGCCTCTTTTTCATCCGCCGGAGCACCGGACGTGCTGGCCAGGAGAACCATGCGGTTCTGCTGGCGGGCCGCTTCCTGGACGCCGCGGGCAATAGCGGAGAAGTAGGGATCGGCGATGTCGTGGACAATGAGGCCGATCAAGCCCGAACTCGACTTCGCGAGGGCCTGCGCCTGCGCGTTGGGTACGTAGCCGAGTTTGTCTGCCGCCTCGCGGACGCGCTCGGCAATGTCCTCCGCCGGCTTACGGGTGGAGCCGTTGAGTACCCGGGAGGCAGTGGCCAGGGAAACCCCGGCCAAACGGGCAACTTCACTCAGTGTGCTGGCGGCCACGTGGGCCCTCCTTTTCTGCAAGCGTCGGGACTGGCGCTAAGGAAATTATGTCAGTCTTCCGAGAGTTTTGGGAAAGCGCTTGCCAATCCGGCGCGCCATAGTGCATGATCGAATGCAATGGGAATGCGCTTTCCCACATGAACCGTCAAACACCGGTATCCGCAGAGCGACCGGCACACAAGGCACTGGAGAAAACATGGGCTTCGAAACAAAGACGATCCGCATCGCCATGAACGGCATCACTGGCCGTATGGGCTACCGCCAGCACCTGCTGCGGTCCATCCTCCCCATTCGCGACGCCGGCGGCTTCACTCTGGAAGACGGCACCAAGGTTCAGGTTGAGCCCATCCTCGTCGGCCGTAACGAAGCCAAGATCCGCGAGCTCGCCGAGCTCCACAAGGTCTCCGAATGGACCACCGACCTGGACGCAGTCATCGCCGATCCCACTGTGGACGTCATCTTCGACGCTTCCATGACCAGCCTCCGTGCCGCCACGTTGAAGAAGGCCATGCGCGCCGGCAAGCACATCTTCACCGAGAAGCCCACGGCTGAGACCCTCGAAGAGGCAATCGAACTCGCGCAGATCGGCAAGGAAGCCGGCGTCACCGCAGGCGTCGTGCACGACAAGCTCTACCTCCCGGGCCTGGTCAAGCTCCGCCGCCTGGTGGACGAAGGCTTCTTCGGCCGCATCCTCTCCATCCGTGGCGAATTCGGCTACTGGGTCTTCGAAGGCGATGTCCAGGCTGCACAGCGTCCGTCCTGGAACTACCGCAAGGAAGACGGCGGTGGAATGACCACGGACATGTTCTGCCACTGGAACTACGTCCTCGAAGGCATCATCGGCAAGGTCAAGAGCGTCAACGCCAAGACCGCCACGCACATCCCCGCACGTTGGGACGAGGCCGGCAAGGAATACAAGGCCACCGCGGACGACGCTTCCTACGGCATCTTCGAGCTCGAAACCCCGGGCGGCGACGACGTCATCGGCCAGATCAACTCCTCCTGGGCCGTCCGCGTCTACCGCGACGAACTGGTTGAGTTCCAGATCGACGGCACGCACGGTTCCGCCGTCGCCGGCTTGAACAGGTGCGTTGCGCAGCAGCGCGCCCACACCCCCAAGCCCGTCTGGAACCCGGACCTGCCCGTCACGGAATCCTTCCGCAGCCAGTGGCAGGAAGTCCCCGCCAACGCTGAACTGGACAACGGCTTCAAGCTGCAGTGGGAAGAATTCCTGCGCGACGTCGTCGCCGGTCGCGAGCACCGCTTTGGCCTGCTCTCCGCCGCCCGCGGCGTGCAGCTGGCCGAGCTTGGCCTCCAGTCCTCGGCCGAGCGCCGCACCATCGACATCCCGGAGATCACCCTCTAATGACGTCACTCATTCTTCCCACCGACGACGGCGGCACCCGCGAGTACCGCCTTCAGCCCGCCACTGCGTGGGTCAAGCCGACCGCACCACTGACCGCCCGCCGCGCTTACGCCGCTGCGCACGTCATCCCTGAGGTCGCCGCCGACAACACACCCGGCGCTCCGGCGCAGCTCGACTGGGATGCCACCCTGGCGTACCGGCACGAGCTGTGGTCCTACGGTTTGGGCGTGGCCGATGCCATGGACACAGCACAGCGCGGCATGGGCCTTGACTGGGCAGCCACCCAGCAGCTCATCAAGCGCACGGGTGCCGAGGCCGCTTCCGTCGTGGCTGGCAGCAACGCGGCGACGGCAGGCAAATCCGTCCGCGACCTCGTATCCTGCGGCGCAGGCACTGATCAGTTGGACATCGCCACGCTTCCCGAGGGTGCGGCCGGTATCCAGGCCGTCATCGACGCCTACCGTGAGCAGATCGCCGTCGTCAGCGAAGCCGGCCCCAAGGTCATCCTCATGGCCTCCCGCGCGCTGGCCAAGGTTGCCAACGGCGCCGACGACTACCTGCACGTCTACTCGACGCTCCTGCAGGAAGTTGACCAGCCCGTCATCCTGCACTGGCTCGGCACTATGTTCGACCCCGCGCTGGCCGGCTATTGGGGTTCCGACGACGTCTCTGTCGCTACGGAAACGTTCCTCAGCCTCATCCGCGAGCACTCGGACAAGGTTGACGGCGTGAAGGTTTCGCTGTTGGACGCCTCGCATGAGGTCGCCCTCCGGGCTGCGTTGCCCTCGGGCGTCCGTCTCTACACGGGCGACGACTTCAACTACCCGGAATTGATCGACGGCGACGAAACCCACCACTCGGACGCCCTGCTGGGCATCTTCGCGGCGATCTACCCGGCCGCTTCGGTGGCGTTGCAGAAGTACGACGCCGGCCAAGGCGCCGAAGGACGCGCCATCCTGGACTCCACCCGTGAGCTCGGAAAGCACATCTTCAGCGCTCCGACGTTCTACTACAAGACCGGTATCGCGTTCATGTCCTGGCTCAACGGCAAGCAGCCCGGTTTCCAGATGGTGGGTGGCCTGCACTCCGGCCGTTCCGTCCTGCACCTGGCCAAGACCTTCGAACTGGCCGATCAGGCCGGCCTGCTGAAGGATCCGTCGCTGGCAGCCTTCAGGATGTCGGACTTCCTGCGGATCAACGGGGTAGGCGCATGAGCGCGGACTTCTCCCGGCTTTCGCTGAACAACGCCACCACCAAGAAGTGGACGCTTGCTGAAGCCGTGGATGGTTGTGCCCGTGCCGGTATCCCCGCAATCGGGCCTTGGCGTGACCGTGTTGCCGAGGCCGGCCTGGACAAGGCAGCCAAGCTGATCAAGGACGCCGGCCTTCGGGTTTCGTCCCTGTGCCGCGGTGGATTCCTTACGGCAGCCGACGCCGAGGGACAGGCCGCTGCGCTGGCCGACAACTTCGAGGCCGTCCGTGAAGCAGTAGCCCTGGACACGCAGGAACTGTTCCTGGTGGTCGGTGGACTCGCTCCCGGTGAGAAGGACGTCGTCGCTGCCCGCCAGCGCGTCGCCGACCGGCTCGAGGAACTGGTTCCGTTCGCTTCCGAGAACGGTGTGCGCCTGGTGCTGGAACCGCTGCACCCGATGTACGCAGCAGACCGCGCACTCATCTCCACCCTCGGCCAGGCACTCGATCTCGCCGCGCCGTACGACGCAAAGGCTGTTGGCGTCGCCGTCGACACTTTCCACGTCTGGTGGGATCCGGAACTGAAGGCCCAGATCGACCGCGCCGGTCGCGAAGACCGCATTGCCTCCTACCAGGTATGCGACTTCAACCTGCCGATCGCCGCGGACGCGCTGTTGTCCCGCGGCATGATGGGCGACGGCGTCATCGACTTCGCGACCATCGGCACCTGGGTCCGGGACGCCGGATACAAGGGCGACATCGAGGTTGAAATCTTCAACCAGGAAATCTGGGACGCAGATGGCGACACCGTTCTGGAGACCATGAAGCAGCGCTACGCGGAGCTCGTCCTCCCGTTCGCCTAACAACGTGATCCTCCCGCGGATGCCCTAAGCTCCGCGGGAGGATCACTCCAAAACCAGCGGGTCCCTGCCAAGGTCACGGCGGGGGCCCGCTTTTGTGTCCTGGTTGCGTGTTCGTCTTGGCTGGGCGTACGGCTGACACCTGCTTTGATTTCCGAACCGGCCTGACACGCCGCATTGTGGGTGTGTCGCAGGGGCCGTGGCTTCCAAAGTAGGTGGTGGCGGTACACCCTGTTTGCAGCATCGCTCAGCCGCGCCTTGTCTTCGGCCTCACCGCCGCTCAATGCCGATGACACCCGGATTTCAGTGGCTTGCCTCGGCTTCTGGGGCTCAACGGACTTGCGCGGCGCCGTCCCGTCCCGGCAGGGGGAACAGGCTCGACGACGGCGGCCCGCCAGTCCCGCCGTCGGGCGCGTTTCACCGGGCTGGCTGGCCTGGGCGTACGTCTGACACCCACTTTGATTTCCGAACCGGCCTGACACGCCGCATTGTGGGTGTGTCGCAGGGGCCGTGGCTTCCAAAGTAGGTGGTGGCGGTACACTCGGGCGTTTCATTGGGCTTGCTGGCCTGGGCGTACGGCTATCACCCACTTTGATTTCCGAACCGGCCTGACGCGCCGCATTGTGGGCGTGTCGCAGGGGCCGTGGCTTCCAAAGTAGGTGGTGGCGGTACACTCGGGCGTTTCACCGCGCTGGCTGGCCTGGGCGTACGGCTGACACCCACTTTGATTTCCGAACCGGCCTGACACGCCGCATTGTGGGTGTGTCGCGGGGGCCGTGGCTTCCAAAGTAGGTGGTGGCGGTACACCCTGTTTGTGTCAGCTGTACGTCCTCGAATGCGCAGGTGAGATAAGTGGTACACAGCTGAAACATTGCGTCGATGCGAGGAAACAATGGCCACTTACATTGGTTCTACCTGGACAAAGACGTCCACGAAACCATTGAAGGGACACCACTATGATGCTCTTGAAGACCCTGACCTTTTTCCTCGACGCCAGCGGCAGCCACAGCGGCCCCACCGGTGATTCCAGCCCCGAGCACGCCCCAGTTTTCGCCACCGAGCGCCTGACCTCCAGCGCTTGGGAGGGCTGGTGGGACGACGCCGACCAAGGCTTCCCAGCCGAAGCCTGAGCTGTCACGCGGCGACGAGTCCACCCCAGGACCACTTGGGAATCAGCAGTCCTGGAGGGACATCATCTGCTGAGCGTTCGTAGCGGGCCATGGTGTTGGTAGTGGCCCAGGCAAAGTAATCGTGAAGTATTCCGCGGAGTCGGGCATCCTCTGGGCCGACGTCCGCCAACGCCTGATCGAAGCACTCAATGGCCCGGAGGTTCATCTCTTCATGGGGACCGTTTCCACTGTGCATCCTCACCACGGATGTTTCGTCACCGTAGGCGCCCGAGTACAGCGGTGGGCCGCCCAGGGCCTCGCTCCAGTAGGCGGCCAGTCGCTGCGTGTGCTCGGGGTGAACGCCGTGCCGGAACGCGTGCCCCACCACCTCGTCCGCCACCACCCTGACATGCCATGCAGCGGCCAGCGCCAGGAAATAGTCGCTTCCACCGGACGCCTCATACACCGTCTCCATGCTGAAACGATGCCACGACGACGGCCGGGCGTGAAGTGCCGAGGGACGGGCCGGCGGGCTGAGGAAGTCCGCGCAGGCTCAGGAAGCTCGGGCAGCGAGCTGCACGCGGGCCTTCGGCAGACCAATAAAGGTGACTGACCCGCCGTCGTGCGCTTGAAGTTCCAGGCTGATGTTCCGCGAGCCGTCCTGTGGCAGCACGGCTCTGACCTGAAAGATTTCACCCTGGATCTGCACCGTGTCGCCGTTCTTGATGGACTTGAGCTTGGCCTTGCGGGTGATGTCACCCCTTGCTGGGATATCCATTCCGGCTACTTGCCCTTGCGCGGTTCGTCGCCGTGGGTCTCGCGGATTTCCTCGCCGTCCCGCATGACTTCGTCTTCTTTTTCCTGCATTTTGTCGCTCTTCTTGGTGTCTCGCGGGGGCAATTGGATGGTCTCTTCGGCCTCAATGCCGCCCTGCAGTTGGCGTCCCCGCTCCATCTCGGCGTCGAATTCCGCGCCGAACAGCAAGGACATATTCAAGATCCAGAGCCACAGCAGCATGATGATGACGCCCGCGAGGGCACCGTATGTCTTGTTGTAATTGCTGAAGTTCGCCACATAGAAGCCGAAACCAAACGATGCCAGGGCGAAAATTACCAGCGCAATGAGCGAACCCATGCTCATCCAGCGGAACTTGGGCTGTTTGACGTTGGGCGTGAAGTAGTAGAGCACAGCGATGATGGCCACCACGACGACAATGAGGATCGGCCACTTGGCGATGTTCCAGACAGTCATGAACGCCTCCGACAAGCCGATTGCGCCGCCAATCGCCTCCGCCACAGGGCCGCTCAAAACCAGCATGGCCGCTGCGAGCGCGGCACCGACGACGGCGACAACTGTTACGGCGAGCATCGTTCCACGGAGTTTGATGAAGCCGCGGCCCTCGTCCACTTCGTAGACACGGTTCATGGCGCGGCTGAATGCGGTGACATAGCCGGAGGCTGACCACAGCGCCACGACGATGCCGAAGACCAGCGCAAAGCCGGCCGCATTGGATTGGGTGAGTTCCTCGATGGGCTGCCGCAGCGTGTCAACGCCCGGGCCCGGCGCGAACTGCTGAGCCATGTCCAGGAGGGCCGACGTAGTCTTCCCCGCGTCCCCGAAGATTCCCAGCAGTGAAACCAACGCCAGGAGTGCCGGGAAGAGGGCAAGGACAGCGTAGTAGGTGAGGCCAGCCGCCGCGTCCGGACATTGATCCTTGATGAATTCGCGCTGGGTCCGCTTGGCGATGTACACCCAGGTGGGCTTCGCGAGGTCGTTTGGGCTGTCAGGTTTACGCGAATCTTCAGGGGACGGAGCGGTCTGCGATTTGGCCGTGCTGGTCTGGGCTGAGTCTTGTGTAGTCATGGGGCACTCGTTCGTGGGGATGGTTTGCGCGAACAACTGATCCATCAATAGTAAGCATACTGATGAATTAATCGAAAGGCCCACGCCGATTTATAGCCTGCGACCCCGGAACACTATCGCGGAACCCACCCATCCAGCGAAACCGAGGCCAAGGCACCACGCTGCAGCGAGCCACCCGGAAGCTCCTGCATCCCCGCCCAGCAGGAAAGCCCGCAACGCCTCGGTGACCGGCGTGAATGGCTGGTGCTCAGCGAAGCCCCGCAACCAGGACGGCATGGTTTCCGGCCGCACGAAGGCGCTGCTGACGTAAGGAAGGAAAATCGTGATGCTGGTGAGGCCACTGGCAGCTTCCGGACTAAGGAGCAGCCCCGCCAAAGTGGACAACCAGGTGAAGGCAAGGATGAAGGCCACAAGCAGCCCCACAGCCGCGATGGTCCGCCGGGATTCCAGCGCCGGCCGCGGCTGAGCGCTGACGGCACTAGGCCAGTTTGCTCGCCAACAGAAACTCAAAAGGCGACTCAATGACGGAACGAATCACCTGGCCGGCAGCGCCGAGGAGCGTGCCCGAATGCTCGAGGCCGGACACTGTCAGGTTGCCCGGCTCCAACAACCCCGGCGCATAACGCTCCAGGCTTGCCAGCAACGCCGGCCTGAGCCACTCCGCCAGCAGGGCGAAATGCCCACCGAGGACCACTGCTTCAATATCCATCAACCGGGCAGAAGAGGCGAGCGCGACACCCAAGTACCGTCCGGCGTCGTGAACTGCCTTGGTAGCCCCCGGATCCTGCACGGCCAAGGCCGCAAGCAGTAGTTCCGTGCGCTCGCCCAGCGAACCTTCCGGGATTCCGGCCGCTTCGAAAATGGCTTCCTGGCCGGCAAAAGTCTCCAGGCACCCGGCCCCACCGCAGGAACAGGCCGGGCCCTCCGGGTGCACCACGATGTGGCCCAGTTCGCCAGCCGAGCCTCCTGGTCCGGTGTAAAGCTCGGAGCCGATGATGACTCCACCACCAACGCCCACTTCGCCCGAGACGTAGAGGAAGTCAGGCCTCCCGCCTCCGTACCAAAGTTCGCCCAAGGCTGCACTGTTGGCCTCGTTGGACAGCCGGACGCCGAGCGGAGCGCCTTCCAGCAGTGACCGTGGATGCAGTTGCACATTCTCCCAATGGAGGTTCGGGGCGGAGAGCACCAGATTGCGCTGCCCGTCCACCAGCCCCGGCACCGCCAGTCCGCCACCCATGATGGCGATTTTTTCGGCCGCCGCAGCGGCCTTCGCTTCGGCGGCCAAGCCTCCAAGGCGTTGCATGACCTTTTCGGGCGCCAATCCCCGGTTTCGAGACTCCACCGATGAATGGAACCGAAGGTTGCCGCCAAGGTCCACCAGCCCTACGGCCAGGTAGTCGACATTGATCTCCATGCCAATGACGCCCCGGCGTGAGCTGAGTTCGAGCCCTTGGCCAGGCCGCCCCCGCTCCCCGTCGCGGTAAAGGCCCACTTCCGAAACCAGCCCCGACTCTACGAGGTCGGCCACCAGGCTGGACACTGCCGCCTTGGTCAGTCCCGTACCGGCGGCAAGCTGCGCGCGGCTGGGCTTGGCATCGCCGGTCCGGGCGATGGAGTCCAGGACCAGCGAAAGATTTCGACGGCGGACATCGCCGACGCGGCCGGGCGCTGTTGACTCGTTCACTGGCGTGGGACTCCCTGCGGATTCGAAGAATTATTGCTGGCTTCCATTGACCATGATCCATCATCCACCATATAGTTCAGATTGAAAACTAATTGGAGGGTTTTTCTTGGCCTTCCTCCCCCAGTGCTTTGCAAAGGAGCAAAATGACCCCGCAGCCCACCCCGCAGGACCGCTTCACCTTTGGCCTTTGGACCGTCGGCTGGACCGGCGCCGACCCCTTCGGTGTTGCCACCCGCCCGGCCCTGGACCCGGTTGAGGCCGTGCACAAGCTCAGCGAGCTCGGCGCCTATGGCATCACGTTCCACGACAATGACCTGATTCCTTTTGACGCCACCGCATCCGAGCGCGACCTCATCCTCAAGAACTTCAAGGCGGCTTTGGCTGAGACCGGCCTGAAGACCCCGATGGTCACCACCAACCTGTTCAGCCACCCGGTGTTCAAGGACGGCGGATTCACGTCAAACGACCGCTCGATCCGTCGCTTCGCCCTGAGCAAGATCCTGCGCAACATCGACCTCGCAGCCGAACTTGGCGCAGAGACCTTCGTAATGTGGGGCGGCCGTGAAGGCAGCGAATACGACGGCTCCAAGGATTTGTCGGCCGCGCTGGACCGCATGAAGGAAGGCGTAGACACCGCAGCCGGTTACATCAAGGAAAAGGGCTACGACCTCCGGATCGCCCTTGAACCCAAGCCGAACGAACCCCGCGGCGACATCTTCCTCCCCACCGTCGGCCACGGCCTGGCGTTCATCGCCCAGCTGGAACACGGCGACATCGTGGGCCTCAACCCGGAGACCGGCCACGAGCAGATGGCCGGGCTGAACTTCACCCACGGCATCGCACAGGCGCTGTGGGCCGGCAAGCTCTTCCACATCGACCTCAACGGCCAGCGTGGAATCAAGTACGACCAAGACCTGGTCTTCGGCCACGGCGACCTCACCAGTGCCTTCTTCACGGTAGACCTGCTGGAGAACGGCTTCCCCAACGGTGGACCCAGGTACGACGGCCCGCGCCACTTCGACTACAAGCCGTCCCGCACCGATGGCTACGACGGCGTCTGGGAATCAGCCAAGTCCAACATGTCCATGTACCTGTTGCTGAAGGAACGCGCCCTCGCTTTCCGGGCGGATCCGGAAGTCCAGGAAGCCCTCGCCACGTCGGGTGTCTTCGAATTGGGCGAGTCCACCTTGAACGCCGGTGAGACCACTGCGGACCTGCTGGCTGACGCCAGCGCGTTCGAAACGTTCGACGCCGACAAGGCCGCCGAGCGTTCATTCGCCTTCGTCCGCCTCAACCAGCTGGCCATCGAGCACCTGCTCGGCTCCCGCTAGATCACTCCCACCCACCACAGTCCCATCGCCGGGCTCTGCGAGGTTCGCCCTGCAGGGCCCGGCCACGGTTCGCCAAAGGAACAAAACGCATGCCTCTCGTAGCCGGGATCGACAGCTCCACCCAGTCGTGCAAAGTGGTTATCCGGGACTCAGTCACGGGCGCCTTGGTGCGTCAGGGCAGGGCACCCCATCCAGAAGGGACGGAAGTACACCCTGATCACTGGTGGACGGCCCTCCAGGAAGCGATCCAAAAGGCAGGCGGGCTGGACGACGTCGACGCCGTTTCCATTGGTGGCCAACAGCACGGCATGGTGTGCCTGGACGAGTCCGGGAATGTTGTACGCCCAGCCCTGCTCTGGAACGACACCCGCTCCGCGCCGAACGCCGAGGAATTGATTCTTGAAGCCGGTGACGGCGATGCCCTGGCCGGAGCCGCGTACTGGGCAACCAGCACCGGCACCGTACCGGTGGCATCGTTGACTGCCACAAAACTCCACTGGCTGGCCCGGAACGAACCGGAGAATGCTCGACTCACTGCCGCGGTTTGCCTGCCCCACGACTGGCTTTCCTGGCGGCTTGCCGGTCATGGGCCCGGAAGCGGGCCGGCATCGTTGGAGCTCCTCCGCACCGACAGGTCGGACGCATCAGGGACGGGCTACTTCTCGGCGAGCAGTGGCAACTACTTGCCGGAGGTGCTCGAAAGCACCCTCGGGCATATTCCGGTCCTGCCTGTCGTCGTGGGACCTTTGGAAGCTGCCGGCAAGACGCCCGGCGGCGCCTTCATCGGCCCCGGTGCCGGCGACAACGCCGCAGCAGGCCTGGGCGTCAGCGCCGCCGTCGGGGATGTTGTCATTTCCATCGGAACGTCCGGGACCGTGTTTGCGGTGTCGGACGTGCCGGCACGGGATGCCAGTGGTCTGGTAGCCGGCTTCGCAGATGCCACCGGCAACTTCCTTCCCCTTGCCTGCACGCTCAACGCGACACGGATCTTCGATGCCACGGCCGCGTTGCTGGGAGTGGATTTGGGGGAAATGGGTGCCCTGGCGTTATCCGCTCCCGAGGGGGCGGAGGGGCTGACCCTGGTCCCGTATTTCGACGGCGAACGGACACCCAACCTCCCTGATGCCACTGGATCGCTCCACGGCATCACGGTCTCCAACTACACGCCGGCCAACCTGGCGCGGGCCGCGGTGGAGGGCGTGCTGTGTTCGCTCGCGGACGGTCTCTCCGCGCTGCAAGCCCAAGGCGTGGCTGCCCGGCGCATCATCTTGGTGGGCGGGGGCGCACAATCGGAGGCCGTCCAGCAGGTTGCTGCTTCGGTCTTTGGACTACCGGTATTCGTACCCCACCCCGGGGAATATGTTGCTGACGGCGCTGCACGACAGGCTGCCGGCGTGCTGACTGGGCAACTGCCTGAGTGGTCATTGGAAGGCGTGGATGTGACGCCCGGGGACGTCGCCGGGCCCGCGCCGTTCCTGACGAGATACCGTCAGTACGCCGCCAAGGTGGCTATGGGCTGATCATGGCCGCGGGTGCTCTATCGTGACAGGGTGAGCTCTGATCAATCTGCACCAGCCCGTCCTCCTGTCATGGAGGACGTCGCCCGCGTGGCGGGGGTCTCCCACCAGACTGTTTCCCGGGTCCTGAACAACCACCCCAACGTGAGTTCCAAAACCCGCGAGCGTGTGGAACAAGCCATCACCGAGCTGGGTTATCGGCGAAACACCGCTGCACGCAGCCTGGTGACCCGACGCTCCCAAACCATCGGAGTGCTCGGCAGCGAAATGGCGCAGTACGGGCCGTCCCACACGCTTCTGGGCGTCCAGCAGGCGGCACGGGATGCGGGCTATTTCGTCAGCGTGGCAGGCCTGCGGGAAGTTACCCCGGAGACCATCAAGGACGCTATCGCGCACTTCATGGATCAGGGGGTGGACGGCATTGTCGTCACGGTTCCCCACCCTGGGACATTTGATGTCCTCAAAGACATCACCGCCCAAGTGCCATTGGTTGCTGTCGGGTCCATTGGCGATGAGCACCTCACAGGTGCCACCGTGGACCAGAAGCAGGGAGCCAAGCTCGCCGTCGAACACCTCTTGAGTCTCGGCCACCAGCGGATCGGCCACCTGTCCGGGCCGGCCGATTGGATTGATGCCGCTGCCCGCATTGATGGCTGGCAGGAGGCATTGGCCGAGGCCGGACTTGAACCGGGGACCTTGATCGAGGGCGATTGGAGTGCCGAATGCGGCTACCGCGAAGGCCTTAAAATCGCAGCGGACCGTTCCATGACGGCCCTGTTCGTAGCCAATGACCAGATGGCCCTTGGCGTCCTGCGCGCGTTCAACGAGACAGGCGTGCAGGTGCCGGCAGACGTCAGCGTTGTGGGCTTTGATGACCAGCCGGAGTCGGCCTACTTCATTCCTCCGCTGACTACGGTGGCGCAAGACTTTGAAGAGCTCGGCCAGCGCTGTATCGGTTTGCTCCTGGATCGCTTGGAGAGCGGCAGCACCGTCTCAGCTGCCACGGTCATGCCGGACCTTGTCATCCGCTCCACCACGGCGCCCCTCGCCGACTAAGTAGCAGCAGATGCCGTTTTGAGTGCTCAGAACGGCAGCTATTGCGACCTACTTGGGAGCGTTCGGGGCCCGCTTCCTTCGTAAGTGCCCATTCCACGCGAACAGCTCTTGACATCAAAGTTGTGAGCGCTAACAATTACAGCAGACCTTCTTTACTTTTCCACCCCGACCCCCGGCAATGAGGCCCTGGCCAGCCGGATGGAGACCCCATGAATACCTCTGAAAACCTCCCGCTCGATGAGCAGTTCGTCATCGGCGTGGACTATGGCACTTTGTCCGGGCGCGCCGTCGTCGTGCGTGTTTCGGACGGTGCCGAAATCGGCAGCGGGGTGTTCGATTATCCCCACGCAGTCGTGACGGAAAAGCTCCCCGGCACCGGCCAACGCCTGCCGGCCGACTGGGCGCTTCAGGTCCCCAACGACTACCGCGATGTCCTGCGCAATGCTGTACCGGCCGCCGTCGCCGACGCCGGCATCGACCCGGAGAACGTGGTGGGCATCGCCACCGACTTCACGGCCTGCACCATGGTTCCGACGACGGCAGACGGCACGCCGCTGAACGAACTGGATCGGTTCGCGGACCGGCCGCACGCCTTCGTGAAACTCTGGCGACACCACGCGGCCCAGCCCCAGGCTGACCGCATCAACCAACTCGCCGAGCAACGCGGCGAGTCCTGGCTTCCCCGCTACGGCGGCCTGATTTCCTCGGAATGGGAATTCGCCAAGGGGCTGCAGCTCCTGGAGGAGGACCCTGAGGTCTACGGCGCCATGGACCACTGGGTCGAGGCAGCCGACTGGATCGTCTGGCAGCTCTGCGGAAACTACATCCGCAATGCGTGCACCGCCGGCTACAAAGGCATCTACCAGGACGGAAAGTACCCGTCCGAGGACTTCCTGGCAGCACTGAACTCCGGGTTCAAGGGCTTCGTGTCAGAGAAGCTGGACCATACCATCGGGCGATTGGGCGACGCCGCGGGCTACCTCACTGAAGAAGCTGCCTCCTGGACGGGACTCCCAGCTGGGATCGCCGTGGCAGTGGGCAATGTGGACGCCCACGTTACCGCTCCGGCGGCCAACGCCGTCGAACCCGGCCAACTGGTCGCGATCATGGGTACGTCCACCTGCCATGTCATGAACGGCGACGTCCTCCGCGAAGTGCCCGGCATGTGCGGCGTTGTCGACGGCGGCATCGTGGACGGCCTTTGGGGTTATGAGGCCGGACAGTCCGGGGTGGGCGATATCTTCGGTTGGTTCACCAAGAACGGCGTTCCGCCGGAGTACCACCAAGCCGCCAAGGACCAAGGCCTGGGCATCCACGAGTACCTCACCGAGCTCGCCGGGAAGCAAACCATTGGTGAGCACGGCCTTATCGCGCTGGACTGGCACTCCGGCAACCGCTCAGTGCTGGTGGACCACGAACTTTCCGGAGTGGTGGTGGGCCAGACCTTGGCCACCAAGCCCGAGGACACGTACCGGGCGTTGCTGGAAGCGACGGCGTTCGGCACGCGCACCATCGTGGACGCCTTCCGCGATTCCGGAGTCCCGGTCAAGGAATTCATCGTGGCCGGAGGATTGCTGAAGAACAAGTTCCTCATGCAGGTCTATGCCGACATCACGGGCCTGCAGCTCTCCACGATCGGATCCGAACAAGGTCCGGCGCTTGGCTCGGCGATCCACGCAGCAGTCGCAGCCGGGAAGTACAAAGACATCCGGGAAGCCGCCGCGTCCATGGCAGCCGCTCCCGGCGCGGTCTACACGCCAATCCCGGAAAACGTCGCCGCCTACGAGGTCCTCTTCCAGGAATACCGCACCTTGCACGACTACTTCGGCCGCGGCACGAACAACCTCATGCACCGCCTCAAGGCGATCCAACGTGCAGCTATCCAGGGATCGGCGAAGCAGGCCACCATCCTCGAAGGAGCCTCCGCATGAGCACCCTCCTGGAATCCATCGCGAGGGTCCGCACGGAAGTCTGCGAACTGCACGCCGAACTGACCCGCTACGAACTGGTGGTCTGGACGGCGGGCAACGTCTCGGGCCGCATCCCCGGGCACGATCTCATGGTCATCAAGCCATCGGGCGTCTCGTATGACGACCTGACCCCGGACCTCATGGTGGTCACGGACCTTTACGGCACACCCGTCAGGGGCACCAACACCGGCAGCGCAGGCACCGTGGACTGGGGCAACCCGGACCTCTCACCATCCTCGGACACCGCCGCGCACGCCTACGTCTACCGGCACATGCCCGAGGTGGGCGGCGTAGTCCACACGCACTCCACCTACGCCACTGCCTGGGCTGCCCGCGGCGAAGAGATCCCTTGTGTCCTGACCATGATGGGTGACGAGTTCGGCGGATCCATCCCTGTTGGGCCGTTCGCGCTGATTGGGGACGACTCGATCGGCCAGGGAATTGTGGAGACGCTGAAGAACTCCAATTCCCCCGCCGTCCTCATGCAGAACCACGGCCCGTTCACCATCGGCAAGTCCCCCCGCGAAGCCGTCAAAGCAGCCGTGATGTGCGAGGAAGTGGCCAGGACGGTCCACATCTCGCGCCAACTTGGCAATCCGCTGCCCATTGATCAAGCCAAGATCGAGTCGCTCTACGACCGATATCAAAACGTCTACGGCCGCTGACGCGGACCGCCTCAACCCGCCAGCGTCCCAACCCCGGATCACACCCAGGAGCCATGAAAATGCCCAGCGCCACCAACACATCCGCCAGCAGCACATCCCTTGATCAGTACGAGGTCTGGTTCCTCACCGGCAGCCAGCACCTCTACGGCGAGGATGTCCTCAAGCAGGTCGCAGCGCAGTCGCAGGAGATTGCCAATGCCCTGAACGCCAACAGCGACGTCCCCGTCAAGCTCGTCTGGAAGCCGGTCCTCACCGATTCCGACGCCATCCGCCGCACCGCACTGGAGGCCAACTCGGATGACTCCGTGATCGGCGTGACCGCCTGGATGCACACGTTCAGCCCTGCCAAGATGTGGATCCAGGGCCTCGACGCGCTCCGCAAGCCGTTGCTGCACCTGCACACGCAGGCCAACCGGGACCTGCCTTGGGCTGACATCGACTTCGACTTCATGAACCTGAACCAGGCAGCCCACGGCGACCGCGAATTCGGGTACATCCAGTCGCGCCTCGGCGTGCCGCGGAAGACCGTCGTCGGGCATGTCAGCAATCCTGAGGTCGCCCGCCAGGTGGGCGCCTGGCAGCGCGCATCGGCCGGTTGGGCCGCCGTCCGCACGCTGAAGCTGACCCGTTTCGGCGACAACATGCGCAACGTCGCCGTCACGGAAGGCGACAAGACCGAAGCCGAGCTGCGCTTCGGCGTCTCAGTAAATACCTGGTCCGTCAACGAACTCGCCGCCGCCGTCCACGCGGCCAGCGAGTCCGACGTCGACGCCTTGGTTGCCGAGTACGAGCGCCTTTACGAGGTGGCCGAGGAGCTAAGAGCAGCCGGCGCCCGCCACGAATCACTGCGCTACAGCGCCAAGATCGAGCTGGGCCTCCGCAGCTTCCTGGAAGCCAACGGTTCTGCAGCGTTCACCACTTCCTTCGAGGACTTGGGCGAGCTGCGCCAGCTCCCCGGCATGGCCGTCCAGCGCCTGATGGCCGACGGTTACGGCTTCGGCGCCGAGGGTGACTGGAAGACTGCCATCCTGGTGCGCGCAGCCAAGGTCATGGGCGGAGACCTTCCTGGCGGCGCGTCGCTCATGGAGGACTACACCTATCACCTGGAGCCGGGCTCGGAGAAGATCCTGGGTGCGCACATGCTGGAGGTCTGCCCATCGCTGACCGCCAAGAAGCCGCGCGTTGAGATCCACCCGTTGGGCATCGGCGGAAAGGAAGACCCCGTCCGCATGGTGTTCGACACCGACGCCGGCCCTGGCATCGTCGTCGCTCTGTCCGATATGCGCGATCGGTTCCGCCTGGTCGCCAACGTGGTGGACGTCGTCGACCTCGACCAGCCGCTCCCCAATCTGCCGGTTGCCCGCGCGCTCTGGGAGCCAAAGCCCAACTTCGCTACCTCGGCCGCCGCGTGGCTCACTGCCGGCGCCGCACACCACACGGTATTGTCCACGCAGGTGGGCCTGGACGTGTTCGAGGACTTCGCCGAAATCGCCAAGACCGAACTCCTCACCATCGACGAAGGCACCACCATCAAACAGTTCAAGAAGGAACTCAACTGGAACGCCGCCTACTACAAGCTGGCCGGCGGCCTGTGAGCACTGAATACACGCTGAGCGCGGGCGGTTACACGGCCGTTGTCACCGCCCAGGCCGCCGCCTTGCGCGTACTGCAGTTCGACGACCGGGACCTTGTTGTCCCCTTCGCTGCCGGCGGTCCGATCCCGGATTACCGTGGCATCATCGCCGCTCCGTGGCCGAACAGGATCGCCGACGGCGGGTACACCTTCGACGGCGCTGCGTACCACTTGCCGATCAACGAACCTGAGCGGGCCACTGCGTTGCATGGGCTCACCTTCCCGCTCGACTGGACCCTGAAGGAGTCCGACGCCGGTTCGCTCACCTTGACGTGCACCGTGGGCCCGACGCCGGGCTACCCCTTCGTCCTGGAACTTGAGGCGCGGTACACGCTGGACGACACAGGACTGCACACCTCCGTCACGGCCCGGAACGCTGCCGACGTCGCCGCCCCCTATGGCGTGTGCCCCCACCCCTACCTGGTCGCAGGGCCCTCACCGCTGGACGAGTGGGTCCTCGAGTTTTCCGCGGAGTCGTTCCTTGAAGTCACGCCCGACAGGTTGCTGCCCGTCGGCACCGTGCCAGTGGAAGGTCACGCTTTCGACTTCCGCCCAGCGCGGGCCATTGGCAGCACCGAAATCGACCACGCCTTCACGGACATAGCGTTCGACGGCGGGCTGGCGCGGCTTTCCGTGCGGGACCCGGCGGGCACCGGCGTCGGGATGTCATGGGACGAAAGCTGCCCGTGGCTTCAGATCCATACGGCAGACAAACCGGCACCGGTTCCGGGACGGCTTGGCTTGGCCGTGGAACCCATGACCTGCCCGCCGGATGCGTTCAACAGCGGGACGGACCTGATCCGGTTGGAGCCCGGCGACCAACACACGGCGTCGTGGAGCATCTACGCCCTGTAGCTACCCAACTAAGTAACAGCACATGTCGCTATGGGCGTCCATTGGGACATGTGCTGTTACTCAGTTGGGTGCGCGGGGACTTAACTGCCAGCGCCCGCAGTGCTTTGGCGGACCACCAGCTCGGGAGTGAACACCACAGACCGGTGCTTGGTTCCGCCGCTGTCCTGCTCCTCCGCGAGCAACTCGATGGCCGTCCGGCCAAGAGCCTCGGTGGGCTGGCGAATGGAGGACAACGGCACCACGGCGGAGACAGCGAAGTCGATGTCGTCATAGCCAATCAGGGCGATGTCCTCGGGAATCCGGACGGTCCGCAGCATGGTCAGCGACTGCATGACTCCGAGGGCCAGGAGGTCGTTGGAGCAGAAGACGGCTTCGGGCCGTTCGTCGGGAGTGCGCTCCACCAGGCCGTTACCGACTTGCCGGCCTGCAAGGACCGTCTGCCCGGCGGAGTCCAGAACCTCGACACTCGCCCCCGGCACCTCGGCCACGGCACGCTGCGCGCCCTTGAGTCGGCTGGCCACCTGGCGGATGGACGGCGTTCCAACAAAAGCCAGACGACGGCGGCCCGTGTCCAGCAGGTGCTTGGCGGCCAAATAGCCGCCTTCCTGGTCATCCACGGAGACTGAGCTGCAACGCTCGGTGTCTGCAAGTTCGTCCACCAGGACCGTGGGCACGCCGCGTTCGCGGAGGGTGTCGATCCGTTCCCCCACATCACCCACCGGAGAGATCAGCAGGCCTTGGACCCGCTGCTCCTGGAACAGGTCCATGTAATGGGCTTCGCGGGAAGCGTCCTGGCCGCTGTCCCCCACCAGCACGACACTTCCCAGGGCGGTGGCAGCATCCTCCGCGGCACGCGCTACTGAGGAGAAGAAGGGGTTTCCGACGTCCAACACGATCAGGCCGATCGTCCTGCTTTGGCCGGCGCGGAGCTGGCGGGCGGCGTCGTTGCGCACGAAGCCGAGTTCGGCGATGGATTTCAGGACGCGTTCCTTGGTCCTCTGCGAGACCCGATCCGGATAGTTCAGCACGTTGGAAACAGTTCCCACTGCTACTTGGGCGTGGGTGGCAACGTCTTTGATGCTGGCTGTCTGGGACATGCTTTCCGATCTCCGCTGGCTGACGTCAATGTGTTGGAAACGCCTTGACACCCTCCCGTTTACGAGGGTAATTTGAATCGTAACAAATGAAACGATTCAAAGACGAGTAACCCTGGAGATCCGCACATGAGGGTTTGTTTCCGCTCTTCAGTCCAGCCGGAACTGATGGCCGAGTACAAGCAGCGCCACGCCGCCGTATGGCCGGAGATGCTGTCCGCGCTGAAGAACGCCGGGTGGAACAACTATTCCCTGTTCCTCGCTCCCGACGGCCAATTGATCGGTTACCTGGAGTGCGACGACTACGAGGCAGCCCAGGCCCGCATGGCAGTCACAGAGGTCAACGCACGCTGGCAGGCCGACATGGCCGCCCTCTTCGCGAACAGCGACGTCCCCCCGGACCAAGGCTTTGAGATCGTCGAGGAAGTTTTCAACCTTGAGGACCAGCTCGCAGCTGCCGGCCTCGTCACAGACGCCACCGGCCCCACACACATAGACAAAGACTCCGCCCACGAATACCAGAAGGAACAAGCATGAACACCACAGAATCGGCCCTGGGCCGTCTAGGGGAACTGGCCATTGAAGTGCCGTCCTGGGCCTACGGGAATTCCGGGACCCGGTTCAAGGTCTTCGGCACTCCGGGTACACCGCGCACCGTTCAGGAAAAGATCGCCGACGCCGCCAAGGTCCACGAACTCACGGGGCTGGCTCCCACCGTTGCCCTGCACATTCCGTGGGACAAGGTGGAGGACTATGCCGCGCTTCGCGAGTACGCCGCAGGACTGGGCGTTGGGCTGGGCACCATCAACTCCAACACCTTCCAGGACGACGAGTACAAGTTCGGTTCCCTGACATCGTCCAACGAGTCTGTGCGCCGCCGCGCGATCGATCACCACTTGGAATGCATCGGGATTATGCACGCCACCGGTTCCAAGGACCTGAAGATCTGGCTGGCTGATGGCACCAACTACCCGGGCCAGGATGATATCCGCGGCCGCCAGGACCGCCTCGCGGAGTCCCTTCAGGAGATCTACGCGGGTCTCGGCGACGAGCAGCGCCTGGTGCTGGAGTACAAGTTCTTCGAGCCGGCTTTCTATCACACCGATGTTCCGGACTGGGGTACCTCCTACGCCCAGACCCTTGCCCTCGGTGAGAAGGCCTTCGTCTGCCTGGACACCGGCCACCACGCCCCGGGCACCAACATCGAGTTCATCGTCATGCAGCTCCTGCGGCTGGGCAAGCTGGGTTCCTTCGACTTCAACTCCCGCTTCTACGCCGATGACGACCTCATTGTTGGCGCAGCTGATCCGTTCCAGCTGTTCCGCATCATGCACGAAGTCATCCGCGGCGGCGGTTTCGGCAAGGATTCCGGCGTCGCGCTGATGCTGGACCAGTGCCACAACCTCGAAGAGAAGATCCCGGGCCAGATCCGCTCGGTCCTCAACGTCCAGGAAATGACGGCCCGCGCCCTGCTCATCGACACCGCGGCGCTCTCCGAAGCCCAGCGTGCAGGGGATGTCCTGGCCGCCAACGGCATTTTCAACGATGCCTTCTACACCGACGTCCGCCCGGTCCTGGCCGAGTGGCGCGAATCCCGCGGGCTGCCCGCCGACCCGATGGCCGCCTACAAGGCCAGCGGCTACCAGAAGAAGATCAACGAGGACCGCGCAGGCGGCCAGCAAGCCGGATGGGGCGCGTAAAAGATGACCAGCAAGACTGTTGAAGAGCTCATTTCCCGTTCCAACCGCCTCGGTGCGGACAAGCGGAACACCAACTTCGCCGGCGGCAACACCTCCGCCAAGGGCACCGAGAAGGACCCGGTTACCGGCCAGGACGTCGAGCTCCTCTGGGTCAAAGGCTCCGGCGGCGACCTCGGCACACTGAAAGCTGAGAACCTCGCAGTACTCCGGCTGGACCGGCTGCAGGCACTCAAGTCCGTTTACCCCGGCGTCGAGCGTGAAGACGAAATGGTGGCCGCGTTCGATTACTGCCTCCACGGCAAAGGCGGCGCCGCGCCGTCGATCGATACCGCCATGCACGGCTTGGTGGACGCTGCGCACGTTGACCACCTGCACCCGGACTCGGGCATCGCGATCGCGACGGCGGTTGACGGCGAAGCGCTGACCTCAAAGGTCTTCGGCGACAAGGTTGTCTGGGTTCCGTGGCGTCGGCCCGGTTTCCAGCTCGGCTTGGACATCGCGGCGATCAAGGAAGCCAACCCCCAGGCCATCGGCACCATCCTGGGCGGCCACGGCATCACCGCGTGGGGCGCCACCAGCGAAGAGGCCGAGGCCAACTCGCTCTGGATCATTGACCAGGCCGAGAACTACATCAAGGAAAACGGCAAGACCGAGCCCTTCGGCGCGCAGCTCCCCGGCTACGCCGCGCTTCCCGAGGCTGAGCGCAAAGCCAAGGCAGCCGCCCTCGCACCGGTGATCCGCGGCTTGGCTTCCACGGACAAGCCGCAGCTGGGGCACTTCAGTGATGACGCCGTCGTCCTTGAATTCCTTGAGTCGGCGGAACACCCGCGGCTCGGCGCACTGGGTACGTCCTGCCCGGACCACTTCCTGCGCACCAAGGTCAAGCCGCTGGTCCTGGACCTGCCGGCTGACGCTCCTCTGGAACAAGCAGTGGAACGGTTGAAGGAACTGCACGCCGCCTACCGCGAGGACTACCAGGCGTACTACGACCGCCATGCAGACGAGAACAGCCCGGCCCTGCGCGGCGCGGACCCTGCCATCGTGCTGATCCCGGGCGTGGGCATGTTCTCCTTCGGCAAGGACAAGCAGACCGCACGCGTGGCCGGCGAGTTCTACCTCAACGCCATCAACGTGATGCGCGGCGCCGAGGCCATCTCCACCTACGCCCCCATCGAGGAATCCGAGAAGTTCCGCATCGAGTACTGGGCATTGGAGGAGGCCAAGCTCGCCCGGATGCCCAAGCCCAAGTCCCACGCCACCCGTATCGCACTGGTGACCGGAGCGGCGTCGGGCATTGGCAAGGCGATCGCCACCCGTTTGGCGTCCGACGGCGCGTGCGTCGTCATTGCCGACCTGAACCTTGAGAACGCCCAAAAGGTCGCCGAGGAACTGGGCGGATCCGACGTCGCCATCGGCGTCCAGGCGGACGTGACCGACGAAGCCCAGATCGCCTCCGCCATACAGGAAGCCGTGCTCGCGTTCGGCGGCCTGGACCTGGTGGTCAACAACGCCGGCCTGTCCATCTCCAAGCCGTTGCTGGAAACCACCGAGAAGGACTGGGACCTCCAGCACAACGTCATGGCCAAGGGCTCGTTCCTGGTGTCCAAGGCCGCGGCCAAGGTCATGATCGATCAGGGCCTGGGCGGGGACATCATCTACATCTCCTCCAAGAACTCTGTGTTCGCCGGCCCGAACAACATCGCGTACTCCGCCACCAAGGCTGACCAGGCCCACCAGGTCCGCCTGCTCGCCGCTGAACTGGGCGAATACGGTGTCCGCGTCAACGGCATCAACCCCGACGGCGTGGTCCGCGGCTCCGGCATCTTTGCCGGCGGCTGGGGCGCCAAGCGTGCCGCGGTATACGGCGTGGACGAGCAGGAACTGGGCAAGTACTACGCCCAGCGCACGCTCCTCAAGCGCGAAGTCCTCCCGGAACACGTGGCCAACGCCGCCGCCGTGCTCACCAGCAACGAGCTATCGCACACCACTGGCCTCCACATCCCCGTGGACGCCGGCGTGGCGGCAGCCTTCCTCCGCTAGGACCGACAGTGACCAACGGAACCATCGCGAGCACCGTCCCGGCACACGCCGGGGCGGTGTCCGCTCCCGCGGGCCGCAACGCCGTGTTCGCCGCCATCGACATCGGGGCCTCCTCCGGCCGCGTCATGCTGGGCCGCGTCTCCTCGGTATCCGGTGTGTCGCTCGAGACCATCCACCGCTTCCCCAACGGGGTGGTGGAGCTCGACGGCGGCCTCCACTGGGACTTCGACGCCCTCTTCGCCGAGGTACTCAAGGGTTTGGCTGCGGCAGCTTCCGTGGCGGCCACGAACGGCGAGCGCATCGTCAGCATCGGCATCGACACGTGGGCCGTGGACTACGGCCTGGTGAACGACGCCGGCGACCTCACCTCGGTACCGTTCAGCTACCGGGACGAGCGCAGCCGGGCGACGGTGCAGCGCGTGCATGCAGCAATTCCCCCGGAGAGGCTGTATGCCACCACCGGCCTGCAGTTTTTGCAGTTCAACACCCTCTACCAGCTCGCAGCGGAGCCCACCCTGGACGGGCTGCAGGCCCTCCTGATCCCGGACCTGATCGCGTTCCTGCTGACGGGTGAACGCCGGACCGAGGCCACGAACGCCTCCACTACCGGGCTGTTCGACGCTGTTGCCGGTGAATGGGCCGTCGAGTTCCTTGATGCCCTCGGCTTGCCCCGGAACCTTTTCCCGCCGCTCATCCAGCCCGGCGAAACCGTCGGAACGCTGCTGCCGGCAATCCTTGAACTGACGGGCCTCCCGGCGGACACCACCGTGGTTGCCGTGGGTTCGCACGACACCGCATCAGCCGTTGCCGCAGTCCCAGCAGAGGACCAGGATTTCGCGTATATCTCCTCCGGCACCTGGTCCTTGGTAGGCGTGGAACTCCCCCGCCCCGTGCTCAGCGAAGCGAGCCGACAGGCCAACTTCACCAACGAACGCGGCGTGGACGGAACCGTCCGGTACCTCCGCAATGTCGGTGGCCTCTGGTTGCTCAGCGAATGCCAACGTGCGTGGGCCGCTGAAGGCTACACGCAAGCACTCACGGCACTGCTCGACTCGGCGGCAGCACTTCCTGCCGGCGGACCTCAGATCAACGCCGACGACCCCAGCTTCACGGCACCGGACAACATGCCGGACCGGATCCGCTCAGCCGTGCGCAACACTGGCGCGGTGCTCCCGGACCGGCCCGCCGCCGTCGTGCGTTGCATCATGGACAGCCTCGCGGCCGGGTATGCACGGACCTTGGCCGATGCCGAGCGGCTCACCGGCCGCGCTACCGGCGTAGTGCACATTGTCGGTGGCGGTTCGCAGAACCGGCTCCTGTGCCAGCTCACCGCCGATGCCACTGGCAAACCCGTGATCGCCGGACCCGTTGAGGCGACAGCCCAGGGCAATGTCCTGGTCCAGGCACGGGCCGCTGGAGTGGTGAGCGGAGGGCTGGCTGAGCTGCGTGAACTCGTGGCTGCAGGAACGGATCTGGTGCGGTACCAGAGCTCCAGGGAACTGGTGCCACAGGAGTCCGGCATGTCCTAGGGAACAGGAGGCCGATGGAAGTACGCTGAGGAATCATGGCCTGATGCCGACAGTCCGGGATGGCCAGACGAAGGGGGACAGATTCGTTGCAGGAGAAAACACTGCCTGAAGGTGGCCAGCACGGCACATTCCACCCAATCGCCTCTGGGTCGGCATAAGACTCCGGGCGCCTGATGTTGTTCAGGAAAGTGCCGGTATGGGCGTGGTTGGCTGCCGCCGCCCTGGTCAACGTGCTCCTGGTACTAATGGTGCGCGTCCCGTCGTGGTTTAACAGGGAACCGAGCAGGCAGTCACTTCCGCAACTGTGGCTGCTTGACCCGCTGATAGTCATGTCGGCAGTAGTACTTCTGTTCTTGCTCGTTCGTGCGGTGACGAAGAAGCTGCCGAAGAAGAGGTCCAGCGAACCACCTCGAAACGCTTCCGAACCAGGCTCCCGGACCATGATGGTGACCAGCAAGGAGTGGCTCTGGGCGGTGGACGCAGCGGGCATCATCACCCACTCCAGTCCAATGTGCCAACAACTGACTGGATATACCCCGGAAGAACTCACGGGAAGCCCCATCAGCCTCGTCCTGGATCCTCGGGACCTTGCCTCGGTGTGGCGTCCCGACGCCGATAACGGTGCCGAATCGTACTTCGACGGCGTGACGTTGGCTTGCAGGCACCGGGACGGCACCCGGGTTGTCATGGACGTCAGCGGGCACACGGTCTATGACGCTTCGGGCTTGGCGATCGGATTCGAAGGCCTGGCCCGTCCGAGCACCGCAACCGGCGGCACAGCTCTGGACGCTGAACGCTCCCTTGTCCTGGGCGTCATATCCTCGCAGGCCCTTGTCACCGCTTTTCAACCACTTCTGTGCATCAAGACCGGGCGGACCTTGGGGGTCGAGGCACTATCCCGCTTTCCTGATGCGGCCACGACGTCCCCCGAAGCCTGGTTCACCAGAGCTGAAACCGTGGGGCTGGGAATAGACCTGGAACTGTTGGCCCTGAGAACAGCCCTTCACACCGCCACCAAATTGCCCGGCGAGTTCAGCTTGGCCGTTAATTTGTCTCCCAGCGCCTGCCTCGACCAGCGGATCCAGGACGCACTTGCTGGCGCAGCGATCAACCCGGACAGGCTCAGTTTGGAGCTCACTGAGCGGCAGGAAGTGCTCGACTACGAGCAACTGGCCGCAGCCGTGGCACCACTGCGCGCCAAGGGCGTCCACCTGGTGGTCGATGATGCCGGCGCCGGGTTCGCCTCCATGAGGCACATCATGAAGCTTGACCCGGAAGTGATCAAAGTGGACCGCAGCATCATCAAAGGGATTGATCGCCAAGCATCCAACCGTGCCCTCGCTGCTTCCATGGTCAGCTTTGCCACGGAGATCGGCGCATCGGTGACAGCCGAAGGCGTGGAGACAGCGGCGGAGCTTCAGGTCATTACGGAATTGGGCATGTCGGCGGCTCAAGGCTACTTCCTGGGCAAACCTTCCACGCAACCGACGGATTGGATCAAATGGGCGGGGCTGCCTGGAAGCTGACTCCGCCAAGGCGAGCGACGCCCCGCAGACGTCCCGCGAACGTCTTGTACGTCACAGCGCTGGATGAGGCTGCCGCGCTAAACTGATCGCATTATGATCCGCACAATGTTCAAGTCCAAGATCCACCGCGCAACGGTGACCCACGCCGACCTCCACTACGTCGGTTCGGTCACTGTCGACCTGGACCTCCTGGACGCGGCCGATATCCTTCCCGGCGAACTCGTCTCCATTGTGGACGTCACCAACGGCGCCCGGCTGGAGACCTACACCATCGCCGGCGAGCGCGGTTCCGGCGTGATAGGGATCAACGGAGCGGCTGCCCACATGGTCCATGTTGGCGACACCGTCATCCTCATCACCTACGCGGAGATGACCACCGAGGAGGCCCGGAGCTACGAGCCCAGGGTGGTTCACGTGGGCAAGGACAACAAGATCCTGCAGCTCGGCAACGACCCCGCCGAGGGCCATACCCCCGGGCTCATGCGCCCGCCGCACGCGCTGAGTAACGCAGCGCACCTCAGCTAAGTCTCCACAGCAACGAACGCGTTTTTGTACAGTTAATGCCGCTAAGACGGCCCTATAAGGTCATTAGCTGTACAAAAACTCCAGTGTCCGCATGCCGGAACTCTGGCGAGAAAACGCTTACTCGCGTGGCAGCGTTGGCTAGGCTGGTGTTCGTGATCCTACGAGACCCCACCCGCACGCTGTCATGATTGGCGTCCTGTCGGGGTTCTTCGTTGTCTGGGCCATCATCCTGGTGGGCATGTTCGTGGGGCGTCGGGAGATCCTCGGCGAGAACGCCCGATCCGTCCTGAGCTCTCTAACCTTTTTCGTAGCAAGCCCGGCGCTCCTGTTCGAGACGTTGAGCAAGGCCAAGCTGCACGATGTCTTCGCAGCGCCTCTCCTGGTCACCGCGGTGGGCGCCATCATCACCGGCCTTTTGTTCTTCCTGATCGTGAAGTTTTGGCTGAAGCGCGCCATGCCGGAAGCCCTCATGTCGTCCATGAGCTCGTCCCTGGCCAACTCCGCGAACCTCGGTATCCCCATTGCCGTGTTTGTGCTGGGCGATGCGAGCTATGTGGCGCCGCTGCTGATCTTCCAACTGGCCTTCTTCACACCCATGTACCTGATGGCCCTCGATGCCAGCACCAGCACACACCGCACCACTCCACTGCGCTTCCTGCTGATGATCGTGAAGAATCCCATGATCGTGGGCTCGGCACTCGGCCTGCTGGTGGCCGGTACCGGATTCCAGGTGCCAACGCTGATCCTGGAGCCCATCCACCTGATCGGCGGAGCGGCGATTCCGGCCATGCTGATGGCTTTCGGCATGAGCCTCAATGGATCCAAGCCGCTGCAGAAATCCGCTGGACGCAGGGTGGATACGTTGCTGGCGAGCGGCTTTAAACTGGTTGTGCACCCGTTGATCGCCTACCTGTTCGCCCGTTTTGCCTTGGGCATGGACGGGCATGCGCTGTTCGCCGTGGTGGTCACGTCCGCGCTGCCGACGGCCCAGAATGTGTTCGTTGCGGCCAACCGGTACCAGGCAGGAATCACCGTGGCCAAGGACACCGTGCTGATAACCACTATCGTGGCCGTGCCTGCAATGATCGCCGTGGCGCTGCTGCTCGCGTAGCGCTGCCTTACCCAAGGAGGGGTTTACTCCACGTCTGCGCTGGCCAGGTAATGGTCCAGGAGTTGCGCACAGCGTATGAAGCCCAGGTGCGAGTAAGCCTGCGGATGGTTGCCCAGGTGCGTTTCCGTTCCGGGATCGTACTCTTCCGGCAGGAGGCCTGTGGGGCCAAACAGTGCCACCAACTGGTTGAACAGCTCCAGGGCATCGTCCAGGCGGCCAACAGCGAGGTATGCCTCGATCAGCCAGGTGGTGCAGATGTGGAAGCCGCCCTCCAAACCCGGCAGGCCGTCGTCGTACCTGTAACGGAAAACCGTGGGCCCCACCCGCAACTCGCGCTCAACGGCAGTAACGGTGTCCAGGAACCGCTGGTCCTGGGCGTCCAACAGGCCGGACAAACCGATATGCAGGACCGCGGCGTCAAGGTCCGGGCTGTCGTAGGCAACGCTGTAGGAAGCGGCGGACTCGTCCCACCCCTCCCGGAGAACTTCCTCCCGGATGGTTTGGGCATTGGGCGCCCAGTCCGCATGCGCCACCCGCCCATGCAGGGCCGCAGTCCGGAGGGCACGATCCAGCGTCACCCAACACATGACCTTGGTGTACACGTGGTGCCGCGGCGGTCGGCGGGCTTCCCAGATCCCGTGGTCCGGCTCATGCCAGCGGGCAAGCACGGCGTGAGCCATCTGCTCCATGAGGTACCAGTGTTCGTCCGGCAAAAAGCCGCGCCGCTCCGCAAGATCGTGGATGAGCTCGGCGATTGGCCCAAACACGTCCAACTGCACTTGGTGGTCCGCGGCGTTGCCGATCCGCACCGGGCGCGATCCTGCATAACCTGGCAGGCTCTCCACGATGGCTTCAGTGGACAGCGGTGACCCTGTCACCGAATACAAGGGGTGCAGCCATTCGGGCCCGGGAGCGTTCTCCAGGATGCGCCCCAGCCAGCTGAGGAAACCGTCAGCTTCTTCCGTGGATCCCAAAGACACCAACGAGTTCACCGTCATGGACCCGTCCCGGAGCCAGCAATACCGGTAGTCCCAGTTCCTTGTTCCGCCGATGCCCTCGGGCAGGGACGTGGTGGGCGCGGCCAGTACCGCGCCCGTGGGCTCGTGGACGAGCGACTTGAGCACCAGCGCCGAGCGCCGCACCAGCGACGTTTTGATGGTTGGCAGTTGCAAGGCCTTGACCCACTCCCGCGATACCTGCCCGACGGCGGCACGCCGCTGGGGTTCGCCGGTCGGGTCCGGGGGTGGCGGTTCAGTGTCACCGCAGCGCAGATTCAGGACCACGGGCCCGGACTGAAGGGCGACCTGAGCTGTCGCCGTCGCATACTTTCCGTCGCTGGTGATGGTGAAATCAACGCCCGGCGCCGAAAGAATGATCGGATCCGAGGTGCCGATGATGTGGACCTCATCGCCGCGGATCTCCATATTGAAAGGAGCATTGGCGTAGTCGGGCCGTGGTGCGAACACGACGCGCGCATCACCCGTCCCGGACAGGACGCGAACCAGGCTGGTGATGCCCTCCGGTGCGGGCTCCAGATAATCGGTCACCGTGACATCGGCCCAGCGGGTTTCGACGATCATGGTGTTATCCACGTAGCGCTGCGCCAGCACCTGCGAGGGCTTCACCGGCTCAATACTGAAGTGGCCGGCGGGGTCGCCGCCCAGGATGTGCGCAAACAGGGATCCGGAATCGGGCAAAGGGTGGCTCATCCAGCAGACCTTGGCATCCGGAGTGAGCAGCGCCGTGGAACTTCCGTTGCCGATCATCGAATGCCGTTCCAGTCCTACTGCGTCCTCGCCGAACAGCCACGCCCGCCGTAGTTCGAACAACAAAGCCAGCACACGCGCAAAGGACTCCGGGTCCGGAATGGTGTGTGCCGCCGTCGTATCCCCCGCGCCGACATGCAACCCAAGGTCCGGGCCGCGCAGGGTGGCGAGCGCCTTTTCATCACTCTCGGCGTCTCCCGCGTACAGCGCAGCGCTGACCCCAAGCCTTGACCGGAGCTGTTCCAGGGCTTGTCCCTTGGCTGGTTCTTCGACGGTCAGGTCCAGGACCGTTCCGTCAATGATGAAGTACAGACCAAACTCGATGGCGATCTTCTGCGAAGCGAAAATCACCCGGTCCACTACTTCAGGGGTCGCCGGCCGGGTATGCACCGCGACGCCCACTGGTTTGCGGACAATGCTGATGCCTTTTTCGAACCCGACGGCTTCCGTCAGGGCGGTGGCCGCCTGCTGGAGCAGTTGTTCCGTGGCAAGCGAGAGCGTGTAGGCGTAGCCCATGTCGAACTCAACCCCGTGGGACCCCACCAAGTGCACCTCGGCCGGCAGCCGCGACACTGCGGCCAGATCCCTGAGGGACCGCCCGGAAATGATGGCGGTGTGGGTGTTGGGTAGGGCGGCGAGCGCCCGGAGGGCAACGGCGGCACTGTCCAGGGGCAAGGTCTCTGTGGAAACGCCCTCCGCCGAACACAGGGTGCCCCCATAGTTGCAGGCCACCAACAAACCAGGGACCCGGGCGAGGACCCTGAGCTCCGCGAACAACTGCGGGGAGATGCCATTCTCCGCGTCGGACTGGAGCACTGTCCGGAGCAGGCCAAGCGGGAGCGACTTCATCAGCAGCGCGGAATCGGCGACTGATTGGTTCAAATGCGTAGGCATGGCGAATCCTTCCGAAGCGGATAGCTACAGTCTCCGCCCGGACGGTTTCGCTTGACTACCTAGTAGATTGCAAATGCGTAAAGCTATTCCTTGGATTTATGCAGGGTTACGCAGGAACCAGTCCTGCGACCTCGGCCACGAGCTCCACGGACCGCAGGCGTTCTTCGGTTCCGATGCTCTGGTGCGCCACGATCAGCTCGTCGGCATCGGCGAACGCCGCGAACTCATCAAGGTAGTCACGCACCACGTCCTTGGTTCCTACAGCGGAGAACTTCATCATCTGGGCGATGTGCTGGCCTTGCGGCGAGTCGAGAACCATGTCGGCCTCGTCATCGGTGAACTCGCGTCCGCCGCCGAAGAACAGGGACACCCGGGCGCGCTTCACGGCGAGGTGGATGGCTTGTGCCTCGGCATTGGAGTCCGCCGCTGTGACGTTCACGCCCGCGATGACGTGCGGCTGGGACAACTGCTCGGACGGCTTGAATTCGCGTCGGTAGACCGCAACAGCGTCCTGCAGGGCAGCAGGAGCGAAGTGTGAAGCAAACGCGTAGGGAAGGCCCAACTGGGCGGCCAGCTGCGCACCGAACAGCGAGGAGCCCAGGATGTACAGCGGCACGTTGGTGCCCTTGCCCGGCGTCGCTTCAACGCCTTGGATGCGCGTGGGACCAGTGAGGTATCCCTGAAGTTCCAGGACGTCCTGCGGGAACCTGTCCGAGGACGTGTGGTCGCGACGCAAGGCGCGCATGGTGTTCTGGTCACTGCCGGGCGCGCGTCCCAGCCCGAGGTCGATTCGTCCCGGGTGCAGGGTCTCGAGTGTGCCGAATTGCTCCGCGATGGTCAGAGGCGAGTGGTTGGGCAGCATGACGCCACCTGCCCCGAGGCGGATGGTGTTGGTGTGCGCGGCGACGTGCGCAATCAGCACGCTGGTAGCCGAGGAGGCAATGGCGGACATGTTGTGGTGCTCCGCATACCAAACGCGGCGGTAGCCCAGCTCTTCAGCCTTCTGCGCCATCGCGACGCTGCCCGCGAGGCTGTCCGCTACCGTCTGGCCCTTGCCGATTGTTGCCAGGTCGAGGATGGAAAGAGGAACAGTCACGGGGAGGCCTTTCGGTACGTTTGCGGTGCCCGCACTGTTGGTTGCCGGGCACTCTAGCGACAACGACGGCGGCACCCGGCTTATTTCTGTGAGTTGCGTCGCGCTCGGTTTTCCGAAGGTCCCGGGGCAGTTTTGTGACCCCGTTGTACGCCCGATTAACCGCCGTGAACCCCTGTATCCCAGCGTTTCAGGGGGCTTTGACCTGTATCAGCGGGCTGCCGGATAGTTGCAGCCACAAGTACGCATCAGACTTCCCGATTCGGGCAATCCAAGGAGAACAAATGGCACGTTTCGCAGCCAAATCCGGCGTGACCGCGGCGCTGGCCGCTACCGCCCTGTTGGGGCTCGCGGCCTGCTCCGATCCTGGGGCGACAGCGGCAAGCAACGCGTCCGCTCCACAAGGGTCGGCAAGCGCGAACGCCTCATCAAGCACCAAGGAATTCAACCTGACCCCGCAGCAGGACCGCATCAAGGTGAGCGTGGACTCCGCGGCGGCCGCACTGGTTCCGGACGCCATCAAGGCCGACGGCAAGCTCACAGTGGTCACCACCGGCGGCACTCCCCCGCTGAGCACCTTCGCTACGGATAACAAGACCCTCATCGGCAGCGAAGTGGATATTGCCTATGCTGTGGGCGAGAGCCTGGGACTGCAGGTCGAGGTGCTGCCGGTGGCGTGGGCTGACTGGCCGTTGGGCGTCGAATCAGGCAAGTACGAGGCCGTCCTGTCCAACGTGACAGTCACCGAAGCACGCAAGGAGAAGTTCGACTTCGCCACGTACCGCAACGACCTCCTGGGTTTCTACGCCAAGACGGACTCGGACATTTCAAGCATCAAGGAAGCGAAGGACGTGGCCGGCAAACGCATCATCGTCGGCTCGGGCACCAACCAGGAAGCCATCCTGGTGCGCTGGGACGAGGAGAACAAGAAGAACGGCTTGAAGCCGGTTGAGTTCCAGTATTACGACGACGACTCCGCCTCCCAGCTCGCCCTCCAGTCAGGCCGCGCGGACCTCACGTTCGGGCCAAACGCTTCGGCCGCTTACAAGGCGGCCAAGGACGGCAAGACCAAGGAGGTGGGCACGCTGGAAGGTGGCTGGCCGCTGAAGGCCGAGATCGCGTTCACCACCCAGAAGGGCAACGGCTTGGCCGTGGCCGCCCAGGCTGCGCTCAATACCCTGATCAAGGACGGCAACTACGGAAAGATCCTGGACCGTTGGGGTCTCTCTTCCGAGGCCATCCCCGCGTCCGAACTGAACCCGGCAGGCCTGCCCAAAAAGTAGGAACCGCTGACCCGACTGAGTAGCAGCAGATGCCCTTTTGAAACCTCAGGAGGGCATCTGCTGCGACCTACTTGGGTGCGGTTAGAAGTGGGCGGGGTCCGTGTTGGCCCCGCAGAGGATCACTGCCACGGTTTCGCCCGCCCGTGGAGTGTAGGCGCCGGACAGCAACGCCGCGTACGCTGCGGCAGCACCGTGTTCCACGACGATCCGGTGCTTCTCCCAGAGGGCACGGCGTGCCTGGACGATGTCCTCATCCGTGACCAGCACGCTCTGGACACCCGTGCGGCTGGCGACTCCGAAGCCAATCTCGCCGATCCGGCGGGCGCCGAGGGAATCGGCCGCGATCCCGGAGACCGCCACATCCACTGGTTCGCCTTGGGCCAGCGCGGTGTGCAGGGTGGGAACCGTTTCCGGTTCGACGCCCACAACACGCGCCCTGCCCTCTGCCGCCGCCGCGATGCCGCCCATCAGGCCGCCGCCGCCAACAGCAACGAGGATGGTGTCGACGTCGGGCAGTTCATCCAGCAGCTCAAGCCCTACCCCGCCGGCGCCCGCCACGATCTCCGGCTGGTCGTAGGCGTGGCAGTAGACCGCGCCCTTCTCCTCGGCGAACCGTACTGCGGCCGCGTAGGCCTCGGCGTACTCGGCGCCACCCTGGACCACGGTGGCACCAATGGCGTAGAGCTTATGGACCTTGTTTGCCGGGGCAGACTCGGGAACAAAGACGGTGGCGGGGACTCCCAGCTTGGCTGCGGCATAGGCGTTGGCCAGGCCCGCGTTGCCACCGGAAGCCACCACGACGCCGACTGCCGGGTCCAGCTCGCCGTTTTCCTTCGCTGTGAGCAGGCGGTTGAACGCGCCACGGGCTTTGAAAGAGCCTGTGTGCTGCATGTATTCGCATTTGAACCACAGGTGGTAGGGCTCCTGGTCGCCGCTCTCGGCAAGGGGCGTATGGCGGACCCAACCCGCTGTCCGTGAGTACGCTGCTTCTACTTCTTCGCGTGTGACCATCGTGGCTGCACCTTTCCGTCCGTTTCATCCTATGGTTTGCGAAGACGTCCTGACCGACTGTGCAGCATAGGCTGGATCCATGCCTGCCGATTTTGCCCTCCGCCCTGCCGTTGCCTCCGACGCTGCCTGGATCGCGGAACTCAGGGCCGTGGTGATGCGCCCTGACCTGGAACGGTTGCAGCGGTTCGATCCCGTCCGTGTCCGCGAGCGCTTCCTGAACGGTTTCCAGCCGGAGTACACGTACATCATCCATACCGACGGCGTGGATGCCGGTGTCATTGCCGTTCGTCCCGAGCCGGACGCGCGGTGGATTGAGCACTTCTACGTTGCCCCGACCCATCAAGGCAGGGGCCTGGGCGGTGCCGTGCTCCGACACGTCTTGGCGGGTTCCGTTGACGAACGCCCGTTCCGTTTGAACGTGCTTCAAGGCAGCGCCGCCCGCCACTTGTATGAGCGGCATGGCTTTGTGCTGGAGTCCGAGGGCCCGATCGATGTGTTCATGGTGGCCCCAAACCCCAGCGCCTCCTGACTGCCAGCCGCCTGTGCGGTAACGTCAGCACAAACATCAATGCCGGCTTCCGGGGGGGAACATCATGGGGAACGTTCGAGCGCGCACCAAGCGGTTTTCAACGCTTTCAGCAATGGCCCTGGCGGCCGGGCTCTTGGCTACCGGCGCACCGCCAGCCACTGCGGACAACCAACCAACGCCCATCATCGACGGCGCCGCGTACGTGGGTGCCGAACTGCGCCGACAGTACGACTACAGCTATTGGGGCTGCAGGGATGCGGACGGCTCGGGCGACGCCATTACTTTGGAGTGGTTGCGCGACGGCGAGGCGCTCCCCGAGGAACGGCAAGGGGAAACCTTGCGGATCCTCCCGGAGGACCAGGGCAGCCGCATTTCGATGCGGGTGCACCCTCTGACACCGGGGAGCCAGGGCTGCCCCACCGGCACGCAACTGAGCGCGGAGTCCCTGCCCATCAAGGCATCCAGCCGGGCGATGGGCTGGACCGGACGGGGCAACTTTGAACCGCTCGCCCGGACCAACGACGGCCGGCTCATCCTGTACCCGCGGACATATACCTATTACAAGGGCGCCTGCGAGGGACCCTGTCCTGCGTACTGGGGTTCGTGGGACGAGCCCCAGCAGGTAGGCCAAGGGTGGAACGTCTTCAATATCGTCTTCTCCCCCGGAGACTTCGACGGGGACGGCTTCAATGATCTCCTCGGCAGGGACGCGGCGGGCAACCTGTTCCTCTACCCCGGCGACGGCGAGGGCGGCTGGCTCGAACGCGAGCAAGTTGGCCAGGGCTGGAACGTCTTCAACACCATTGTCGGTCCGGGCGACTTCAACGGCGACGGCACCAACGATGTGCTGGCACGCGACGCCGCGGGCGGACTTTTCCTTTACCCCGGCGACGGCGAGGGCGGCTGGCTCGACCCGGAGCAGGTGGGCTGGGGCTGGCAGGTCATGAACAAGATCATCACCGGTGGCGACATGAACGCCGACGGTGCCGTGGATATTTTCGGACGCGACCAGCATGGCGATCTGCACCAGTACCCCTCCGACGGCGAGGGTGGCTGGGAGGAGCCTGCACACGTCGGCGTCGGGTGGGCGGCGTTCACCGACGTGGCCGGGCTCGGCAGTTCCGGCCACTCGAAATACAACGAGCTCTCTGCCGTTGACGCCAACGGCAACCTTCTCAGTTACATCACCGGCGCATCAAACACGGCGCTGTACGGCCCTTACGGGCCTATCGGCCGGGGTTGGAACGTCTTCAAGGAACTGCTCTAAAGCGGTTGCCCCAACACCGTCAGCTGCAGGCTGACGGTCCCACGCGAACCGTCGACGACGGCGGCACCCGGCCCGCCGCCGTCGGGCGCTCCGCCGTGCTGGTCCGGCATGAAGCCAAACCAGCGCCGGCAGAGCTGCACCAGGCGGCCCGTACTCATGAGACCCGCACCGACTCAGCGGAGCGCACCGGGGTCTCCAGCCCAAGGTTTTCGCGGAGGGTGGTGCCCCGGTATTCCGTGGGATAAACGCCGCGTTCCTGGAGCTCGGGCACCAGGTGGTTCACGATGTCATCCAGGCCAGTGGGGATGAGCCATGGCGAGATGTTGAACCCGTCCACCGCACCAACGCGTGCGTATTCCGCGAGGTGGTCGGCCACGGCGGTGTAGGAGCCGGTGAACGTGGCGTCGACGCGTGCCGTCTTGGACGTGACGAACTGGCGGATGGACAGGCCCTTGTCCTTGGCCTCGGCCCTCCACTGATCGGCGAGCTGCCGGGCCTTGGCGCCGTGGAACCCGCTGCCCCGGGTCTCGGAGGTTTCTTCCACGACGGGATCGATCTCCGGAAGGGGACCATCGGGATCATAGGAGGTGAGCTCGCGGCCCCAGAATTGCTCCAGGTAGGCAATAGCCTGCTGCGGGCCGATCTGCAGGCTGCGGACCCATGCTTTCTTGTCCTGTGCTTCCTGGTCTGTGGCTGCGAGGATGAATTCGCTGGCCGGCATGATCTGCACGGCGTTGGCACCGCGGCCGGCTGCGATGGAGCGGGCAACGATGTCGCGGCGGAATTCCACGGCGTTGTCGAACTTGGGGTGCGCGGAGAAGATCACGTCTGCCTGGCGGGCTGCGAAGTCACGGCCGTCCGGGGAGTCGCCGGCCTGGAAAAGCACGGGGCGGTACTGGGCGCTGCGGGGCAACAACGGGGTGACGTCCACGGTGTAGTGCTGACCCTCGTGAAGAACGCGTCGTGCCGGGCCGGAAGGTGTTTCCCACGAATCCCAGATTCGCTTGGCAGTCTCAACGAAGGCTTCTGCATGCTTGTAACGGTCCGCATGGTCCAGGTAGCCGCCGCGGCGGAAGTTTGCCCCTGTCCAGGCGTTGTCCGTGGTGACGATGTTCCAAGCAGCCCTGCCGCCGGAGATCAGGTCCAGCGACGCCAAACGGTGCGCGAGGTCTGCGGGATCGTTGTACGTGGTGTTCTGGGTGGCCACCAAGCCGATGTTGGAGGTCACGGCAGCCAAGGCGGCCAGCATGGTTTGCGCGTCCGGACGGCCCACCACGTCCAGGGCGTGGGGCCGGCCAAGGTGCTCGCGGAGCCGGAGTCCTTCGCCCAGGAAGAACGCGGCGAACTTGCCGCGCTCGGCGGTCTGGACGATCCGGCGGAACGACTCAAAGTCGGTCTGCGAACCGGATTCGGCGGCTTTCCAAATAGTGCCGGAGTTGACGCCCTGGAAGAAGATGCCGAACTGGATCTGGCCGCTCGGCTGGAAAATGTCGCGTGTCATGGTGTGTTCCTTTACTTTGCCGCGCCGGAAGCGGTGGTTGCATAGCGGTTTTCCGCCGGTCCGAGGCCCAGCAGGTCGCGGAACGTACTGTCCTGGATGGGCGGCCGAAGGGAACCGCGGCGACGAAGTTCCGGCAGGACAAGCCGTGACAGTTCGTCCAACCCGGCATCCAGAACATCAGGGTGGAGGCGAACGCCGTCGGCCTCCTGGAGCAGTGCATCGAGAAGGTCGGTGAGACGCTCGGCAGAGCCGACAAACCGCGCCCGTCCGGTTTCCGCATCGGACAAGGACCGCGAGGCCGCAGCTTCGCCACGCGAGTCCAGGACGACGTCGAGCTCCGCAACAACTGCCACGGAAGCACCCAGGCGGGCACGCACGTCACGAACCTCGGCAGCGAGCAGTTCGGGCGTGGGCGCGGACACCAGGACAGCATCCACGGCGTCGGCCGGAACCAAACCATCGCCTACCAAGGATGCAGCAGCGATCACCGGCAACTGTCCCTGCAGGGGCCTCGGAATAATGGAGGGGCCCTTCACGGAATACCCGGCACCTGCAAAATCAGAGGGCGTTTCGAAATCCGCGTAGTGCAGCTTGTCCACGTCGATGTACCGGCCGGTGGCGACGTCGCGGATCACGGCGTCGTCCTCCCAGGAGTCCCACAAACGGCGCCCGACCTCGATGGACGCGGCAGCCTCCTGGGCCAGCGCGGCACCTTCAACCGAAGAACGTCCGACGGCGGCAGCGGCCTCGGGCGACTCGGCCGCAGTCACGATCCACCCGGCCCGGCCACCGGATACGTAGTCCAGGCTGGCGAGCTGCGTGGAGACGTGGAACGGTTCCGTGTAGACGGTGTCCACCTCGGGGACCACGGCGATGGTACGGGTGACGGGGCCGGCAAAGGCTGCGCGCTGCAGGGCGTTGGTCCGTCCGGCTTCCGGAGTGTCCGTGAAGGTTGCCGCGTGGAAACCGGCGGACTCGGCTGCGAGGACAGCACGGGCAAGGTTCTGGTACCCGGCACCATCGAGTTCAATGGCCAGGAACCCGGCCTTGTTGTCTTGAGGGGAACTCACTTCTGGTCCTGACGTTCGTAGGGGATCTTTTCGCCGGCTTCGATAGCCACGGTCAGCCGATTTTCGGCCGGCGGGAGTGGGCAGGTAGCGAGGTCGGTATAGGCGCAGGGCAGGTTGACGGCCCGGTTGAAGTCGAGCTCAACCGAGCCATCAGCGGCAGGGACCACGGACAGGGAGCGGTTGGCGGCGTAAGTGGTCTTGCCGGAGGTCTGGTCCGTGAACAGCACCGACAGGGAACCAGGAGCGTGGCCGTTGAACGCGGTCAGCGCCAGTTCCTCGCCGGCCAGCTTGAAGCGGATCTCACCGGGAGCTTCGTACACGTGCTGGATACCCTCGACGGCGGCACCCACGGTGGTGGGGCGGGGCGCCTCGAAAGGTACGAAAGTCCCGGCCACGGCAAACGCCGCGTTGGGTGTGTAGGCGGGCGTGCCCTGGTACTCCTGCAACAAGGCATTCGACGGGTTCCGTGGCCGAACGATGTACTCGCCGCCGCGCTTGGCAACCTCGATCACGGTGTCGCCCGAGACCAGGTTGATCCCGCCACGTTCCTCGATCGGCCCAAGCTCCACAGGAGTGCCGTTGTTCAGTTCCACCCCGTCCTGCTGCAGGCTTTCGCCCGGTTCCAGGACAACACGCACGACGTCGGCATCCGCACTCCAGGTGCCCGGCGCGCCTTCCAGCCGAGTTGCGTCGCTGCTGAGCCAGTGCAGGTGGGTCACGGCGAGGAAGCCATGCGGGTGGGCACGGTGCCGCTCGTGGGCGTCATGCCACTCCTGCCATTCCTCGTCGAAGGATTCGAGTGCTGTTTCAGTGTGCGTAGACATGTGCGGTATCACTCCTGTTCAATGCATGGTCTGCTGTGACGGTTGCTGCAGCGTCGGCTTCGGTTTTCCCGGCGAATTCGGGTCGGCCCGCGAAGGGATCCCCGGCGGCCCACAGCGTGCTGGGTGCCGCCGCCCGGATGGCCGGGATAACTTCCAGCGCGAAGCGTTCCAGGATCTCGAGCTGCTGTTCGAACGGCAGCGTAGTAGGCAGGGAGATTGACTGAAGATCGTGGCCGTACAGCGAGTGGTAGCTGAGGATCTTGTCGATGACCTGCTCCGGGCTGCCTACCAAGGCCGGCCCCTCGGCCACTGCGTGCTGGATGTCCCTGAACGGCGAGTTGTTGCCGGGAACGTTGCGACCGGCAGTCAGGCCTTCGTAGACCGGACCGTACTGGCGGATGGCTTCCTGCGTGGTGTCCGCGATGAACACTCCACCGGCACCGCTGCCCGAGCCGAGGTACTGGTGCCGGGGATCATGTCCGTGGCGCTCGTACTCTTCGCGGTAGTGGTCGATCAGGACCTTGTAGTTCTCCCGCGGCTGGATAGCGTTGGCCGTGAACAGCGGATCTCCCCACTTGGCGGCGAGCGCAGCGGAGGTCAGGGTTGTAGCCGAGCCGTGCCAAATCCGCGGCGAGCCTGCGAAGGGGCGCGGCGTCGTCGTGGTCGGCTCCGTGAGGGCGGGCCTGAAGCGGCCGGACCACGTGACGCTTTCCTTGCGCCACAGCGTGCGCAGCAGTGCGTACTTTTCGGCGAGCAGTTCCCATTGCTCGTCCAGGGACAGGCCAAACAAGGGGTACTGGAGCACCTCGTTGCCCTTGCCGATCACGAGTTCCAGTCGGCCACGGCTCAGTTGGTCGATGGTGGCGTAGTCCTCGGCCACGCGCACGGGATCCAGCACGGAGAGCACGGTGACACCGGTCTGCAGGCGGATGCGGCTGGTGACGGCGGCAATCGCGGCGAGGACCGTCGTCGGAGAGGACGACACGAACTCGCCCGCGTGGCGTTCCCCCACGGAGAAGCTGTCATAGCCAAGCTCCTCCGCCCGCCGGGCTGTCTCCACCACCTGGTTCAGGCGGTCAGCGGTGGAGACAATTTTCCCTGTGACCGGGTTCTTCACATGGGGAATGATGTCCAGGACCTGGAACTTCATTTGCCGGCACCAAAGGTTGCTTCAGTGACAGTCTTCGATTCCGTCAAGGCTTCCTCGGAAAGGCCCCAGCGTTCCAGGACCTTGCCGTACGAGCCGTCCTTGATGGTGGAATTCAGCGCGTCGGTAATGGCCGGAGCCAATCCGTTGCCCTTGAGAGTGGTGGCGGCGACCAGCGTTTCAGCCGGCCAGCCGGCATTGACCTTGCCCACTACTTTGAGGTCGTCACGGGTGTTCTCGCGGTAGGTGACCGACGGGTACGGCGCCAGGTTCAGGTCGGTGCGGCCGGAGGACAAAGCCAGGATGGTGTCGGCGTCCGCGGAGTAGTACTGCAGCGTCGCCGGCGCCTTGCCCTTTTCTTCGAGTTCCTTGTTCCACGCCAGCAGGATCTTCTCCTGGTTGGTGCCCGAGCCCACGGAAATCTTCAGGCCGGAAATATCGTCCGAGCCCTTGATGTCGTAGTTGGAGCTCTTCTTCGCTTCGAAACCCATGTACGCGGCACGGTAGGTGGAGAAGTCGAACAGCTTCACGCGGGCCGCGTTGATGCCCACGTTGGAGAACACGGCCTCAAAGTCACCGGACTGGGTCTTCAGCGGCCAGTTCTCCCACGACGTCACTTGGAGGTCCAGTTCCAACCCCAGTTTGTCGGCCACGAGCTGGGCAATGTCCACCTCCACACCAATGGGAGTCTTATCGTCCGTGGCGTGGAAGGACAGCGGGATGGAACCGGCAGTGGTAGCAACCGTCAGTTTCCCGTCCTTGGCGATGGCTGCCGGAACGGCCCCCGCTGCGGCAGCGTCTTTCTCGCCACGGATCCGGTTCTGGTCGACAGAGGTGTTGTAGACGATGCCATTCCTGGCAGCCTCCGACTCGGGCTTGGCGGCCGATGCCCCGGGATCGGAGCACCCGGCCAGCACGGGAAGCACGACGGCGGGAAGTACAGCGAGTGCCAAAAGCTTGGTTTTGGAAGTGGCGGCGAAAGCGCGGGTAGTGCGAAGCATGGGGTTTCCTAGATGTTGAAAGCTGGTTCGATGACTTTGGAGAAGAAGCTGCGGGTGCGTTCCTCGCGGGGGTTGGCGAAGATGTCCTGGGGTGTGCCGGACTCGACGATCTGGCCTTGGTCCATGAAGACCACGGTGTCCGCAACGTCCCGGGCAAAGCCCATCTCGTGGGTCACGATGATCAGCGTTGTGCCGGACTTGGCGAGCTCCCGGATGACGTCCAGGACCTCGTTGACGAGCTCAGGGTCCAGCGCGGAGGTGGGCTCGTCGAAGAGCAGGATCTTGGGATCAAGTGCCAGCGCCCGGGCTATCGCCACCCGCTGCTGCTGGCCCCCGGAGAGCTGGCGGGGGTAAGCATCGGCGCGGTCCTTCAGGCCCACCCGGTCCAGCAGTTCCAGCCCACGCTTCCGGGCCTCCGCCTTGGAACGTTTTTGGGCCACGATGGGCGCTTCAATGACGTTCTCCAAGGCGGTGAGGTGCGGGAACAAGTTGAAGCTTTGGAACACCATGCCGATGTTGGTGCGCTGCTTGAGGATGTCTTTCTCACGCAGTTCGTGGAGCTTGTTCCCGCGGACCTCGTAACCCACCAGTTCGCCATCGATGGTGATGTAACCGCCGTCGACTTTTTCCAAGTGGTTGATGGTGCGCAGGAGCGTGGATTTCCCGGACCCGGAAGGCCCGACGATCACGGCAACGCCGCCCGGCCGAACGGACAAGGAGACGCCCTTGAGCACCTCGGTGGCGCCGAAGGACTTCCGGACGTTGGTGATGTCCACCTGGCCGCGGGTGACTTTCGTGTCCGCAGCGGCGGGTCGGGCCGTCGTCGTGCGTTCCCGCTGGGGAGCACCACCTTGGGGAGCTGACGGTTCCTCGGCCAGTTTGGCCTCTGCGAGGTGGGCGGCGGCAGCGGCTTCGGAGGAAGAGAAGACGGTGGTCATCGGGTTTCCTTCGTGGGTGTGGCGGCAACGTGGGTGGTGAAGAACTTGCGAGCCTTCTGCAACGGGGTGAGCGGCAGTGTCCTGAGGGCGCCCTTGGAGAAGTGGCGTTCGATGTAGTACTGGAAGACGCTCAGCACGGAGGTGATCACCACGTACCAGAGCGTGGCGACGAGCAGGAGCGGCAGCACCTGCTGGGTCCGGTTGTAGATGACTTGGACCGTGTAGAACAGCTCGGAGTAGGCCAGGACGTAGACGATCGAGGTGCCCTTGACCAAGCCGATGATCTCGTTGAACGCATTGGGCAAAATGGCGCGCATCGCTTGGGGCAGCACGATCCTGGTGGAACGCTTCCACGCCGGGATGCCCAGGGCCGAGGCAGCTTCCAGCTGGCCCTGGTCCACGGAGAGGATGCCGCCGCGGATGATTTCTGCGGAGTAGGCTGCCTGGTTCAGGGTGAGGCCCAGGACGGCTGCAGCGAACTGGCTGATGAGCGTGGTGGTCTGGGCCTCGAAGAAGCGGACGTCCGTGAACGGGATGCCGAGGCTGATCTTTTCGTACAGGTAGCCCAGGTTGTACCAAAGCAGGAGCTGGACCAGCAGCGGCGTGGAGCGGAAGATCCAGGAGAACGTCCAGGAAACCGAGACCAGCAGTGGCGAAGCGGACAGCCGCATGAGGGCAAGGATAAATCCGAGGACGAACCCCAGGACACCGGAGATGGCCGTGAGCTTGAGGGTCTCGATGAGTCCGTTGACTACCGACTGGGCGGTGAACCACTCGGCCACCACGCCCCACTCCCAGCGGGGGTTGGTGACCAGGGACCAGGCAATGGCGGCGACGCCGGCGGCAACCAGCACGGTGCCCACCCATCGCCAGGGATGCCGGGCCGGAACCAGCTTGTACTCGGAGTAATCCGGGGTGGGCGGTGCAGTGTCCGCCGTGGCAGGCGGTGCGATTGCACTCATGCGCCACCTCATTTCATATCGGTTGTTGCCTATCGGATGGCTGCCAATCTAGGGCCGCGCGAAACCCGGCAGCAAGGCAGGAATTTGCACTTCTTCACTGGACTTCGCGGGGCTTCGCAGGAGTTCGCACAGCGTCACAATCACGTTCATGAGCCGCCATATGAGTCGGGATCTTGCGCGGCTTAACGCTCCATGACGCATGGTGAACGGCCGTTACCACCGCCTCGACCGGCGGCCTGCTTCGTCCTTAGATTGGGCATCACCAACCACTGCCGTTTCAGGAGATCCCATGCCGTCACGAGTTCCCGCCACCGCCTTCATTGGCGGCGGCCCGCGCACGGCCGGCGTCCTTGAACGGCTTGCTGCCAACCGTCCGGCATTGTTTCAGGGCCCCCTGCACATCCACGTCGTCGAGCCTCATGAGCCCGGCTCCGGGAGGATCTGGCGATATGACCAGGATCCCGGCCTGCTGCTCAACTCCACCGCCGCCGATGTCACCATGTTCACTGACGCCTCGGTGGCCTGCGATGGGCCCTCTGTTGAAGGCCCAGGCCTCTCCACCTGGGCCGCCGGCGTGTTGGACGGCACCATCCGGGACGTCCCTGCGCTGGAGCCGCACCTTCTCGCGCAACTTCGCTCCCTGACGCCCGCGTCCTTTCCCACCCGGCAACTCCAGAGCAAGTACCTTGAGTGGTTCTTCGGCCGGGCCGTCAACACCCTCGGCCCTGAGGTCACGGTGACGGTGCATCGCGAAACGGCCACCGCGGTCTCAGCTGCGTCCGGCGGCGGGCACGACGACGGTCCGCACCGCGTGCGGCTGGCGTCCGGCGCCGAGGTGCTTGCCGACGTCGTGGTGTACGCGGTGGGCCACACCGATTCCCTGCCGGACCCCGAATCCGTCCGCCTCAGTGAGTTCGCTGCACGGCACGGCGGGTTCCACGCGCCGCCGTCGTACACCACGGACGTTGACTACTCCGGCCTCCAGGCCGGCCAGGACGTGATCGTCTCCGGCATGGGCCTGGCATTTGTGGACCTGCTGGTGCTGCTGTTCGAGGGCCGCGGCGGCCGTTTCGAAGAAAGGCCCGACGGCGAACTGGACTATGTGCCCTCCGGCGCCGAACCCCGGGTCTGGGCCGGTTCACGGCGCGGCGTGCCGTTCCACTCCAAGATCTCCTCCGTTCTCCGCGGCGAGCCGATCACCCGTCCGCGATACTTCACCGCAGAGGCCGTTGATGCGCTCCTCACCGAGCACCAGGAACTCGACTTCCGCACGCACCTGTGGCCGCTGATCGCCAAGGATGCCGGCTACGCCTACTATCGGGAACTGTTCACCGGATACCCGTCGCGGGTTCTGGGAACATGGACCAGCTTCGAGTCGCGTTTTGACGCCGTCGATTGGTACAGCACTGCCCGGGAAGAACTGGCGGCCTTCTCCATACCGGATCCTGCCTTGCGCCTGGACCTCGAGAAACTGGACCACCCGCTCAGTGGTTGCGCGTTCGCCGACCATGACACGGTGCAGCGCTCCGTTGCCGCGTACATCCAGAACGACCTCAACCTCCGCACAAGCCCGGACCATTCCGAGACCCTCGCCCTCTTTACGGCTTTGTTGTTCGTCTACATGGACCTCGGCCGGCTGGTCCCGCAGGAGCGACTCAACGCACGCTCCCAGCAGGCGATCCACGGATGGTGGCACGGCTTCTTCAGCTTTGTGGACTCCGGACCGCCGTCGCACCGCCTCCGCGAGATGCTGGCGCTGCACAGGGCCGGGCTCCTGAAGTTCCTGGGTCCTGGCATGTGGGTCCGTGCCGATGATTCCCTCGGTCGGTTCGTAGCCGGCTCATTCCAGTCCCCCGTGGTGGTGGACGCCGCCGCGTACATTGAGGCGCGGCTGCCGTCCGCTTCCGTGGAGCGTTCCGCCAATCCCGCACTGGCCGACCTGCACGACGCCGGATGGGGCACCGAACAACGGCTCCTCACCTCCGAAGGCGCACACTCCACCGGGAAACTCCTGGTCTCCGGGAATCACGAGGTACTCTCCCCTGTTGGTACTCCTCAGAAGGGTTTGTTCGCGGTGGGTCCGTGGACGTCCGGCTGGGGCGCAGGGGCGTTTGCCCGTCCCAACACCAACGCAGCACCCTTCCGGGAGAACGACGCCCTGGCGCGCCGGATCCTGTCCACCGTTGCTGCCGCCCGCCCAACTGAGTCGCAGTTGATGCCGTTTTGAGCCCTCACAACGGCATTAACTGCTACCTACTTGGGTTCCACCTACGAAAGGCCTGACATGACCACCACCCCAACCCTGCCGACGTCGGGCCTTACCGTCCTCAGCCTGCCCATGCGCGATCCCCGCGTCCGTCCGCTCCTGGACGAGCTCGCCGTCGAATACGAAACCCGCTACGGGAACCTGTTCGGCACCGGGGGCGCAGCCGAGGAACTGAACAGGTACCCGGCAGAGGAATTCGAAGCCCCGCACGGCGCGCTGGTCATCATCCAGGAGAACGGCGAGTCCGTGGCCGGCGGCGCGTTCCGCCGCTATGACGACCACACAGCCGAGCTCAAAAGGATCTGGACCCACTCGGCCCACCGACGCCGTGGGCTGGCCCGCTTGGTCCTGACGGAACTGGAGAATGAGGCCCGACGGCGGGGCTACCGGAAGCTCTACCTCACCACTGGCCCGCGCCAGCCGGAGGCCAGGAACCTGTATCTGGCCACAGGCTACAAAGCGCTGTTCGACCTCGCCGCAGACCCCGAGGAAATCAAGCATTTGGCGTTCAGCAAGGATCTTGCCGTGCACAGCTAAGCTATGCGCATGGCCAACAAATCCACTGCCGAAAAAATCGCCACCATCCAGCAGGGGTACGCCCTGGAAGGTGCCACCATCGAACTCGGCGCCGCGATCGTTGACGGCGAGATCCACAAGGAAGCGCAGGTCAGGCTTCCACTGGCCATGATGAACCGGCACGGACTGGTGGCCGGGGCCACGGGTACCGGCAAGACGGTCACGCTGCATATGATCGCCGAACAGCTTTCGACGGCGGGTGTTCCGGTTTTCCTTGCGGACATCAAGGGTGATCTGTCCGGACTGGCGACGCCGGCCACTGGCAGTGAGAAGTTGACTGCCCGCACGTCGGCGCTGGGGCAGGACTGGCAGGCCAAAAACTTCCCCGTCGAGTTCCTGAGCCTCGGCGGCGACGGCCACGGAATCCCGGTCCGCGCCACCATTACCTCCTTTGGACCCATCCTGCTCTCACGCATCATGGACCTCAACGACACCCAGGAGTCCAGCCTCCAGCTGATCTTCCACTTCGCGGACAAGAACAACCTGGAGCTCATCGACCTCAAGGACCTTCGAGCTGTCATCCAGTTCCTCACCTCGGACGAAGGCAAGGCCGAACTCGCCGACCTCGGTGGGCTGTCCAAAGCCACCGCAGGGGTGATCCTGCGTGAGCTGGTCACCCTTGAAGCCCAGGGCATGGAGAAGTTCTTCGGTGAGCCCGAGTTCGATACCGCAGAGCTCCTCCGCACAGCCCCGGATGGCCGCGGTGTGATCAGCTGCCTGGAGCTCCCCACCCTGCAGACCAAGCCGCTGCTGTTCTCCACGTTCCTCATGTGGCTCCTCGCGGATCTCTTCGAGGAACTCCCCGAAGCCGGCGACCTGGACAAACCCAAACTCGTGTTTTTCCTGGACGAGGCACACCTGCTGTTCAACGGCGCGTCCAAGGCCTTCCTCGAAGCAATCACCACCACGGTGCGGCTCATCCGTTCCAAGGGTGTGGGCATATTCTTCGTCACCCAGACCCCCAAGGATGTTCCCGCCGATGTCCTCGGCCAACTCGCCAACCGAGTGCAGCACGCCTTGCGCGCTTTCACCCCCGAGGATGCCAAGGCGCTGAAGGCCACCGTCTCCACGTTCCCGGTCAGCGACTACGACCTCGAGGAGACGCTCACCTCGGCCGGCATCGGCGAGGCCGTCATCACCGTCATGAACGAGAAAGGCGCGCCCACGCCCGTTGCTCTGACCCGGCTCCGCGCACCCGAGTCCGTGATGGGTCCCAGCACCGACGAGCTGGTTCTCAGCACCGTAGCCGCGTCCTCTTTGTTGGTGAAATACGGAACCGCAGTGGACAACCTTTCCGCCTACGAGAAGTTGAACGGCCAGGCAGCCGTCCCTACGGGCGATGCTGCACCGGGGCAGCCACCAGTGCCCGCTTCGGGCGGCTCCTCCCAGGCCGACATCGACGCCGAAGCCCGCCGCATCGAGGAGGAAATCCTCGGCCGCCCCAGTTCGCGGCCAGCCTCCACACCTGAGTCCTACCCGGCGCCGCCGGCGCCAACTCCCGCTCCGCAATCGTCCCAGCAACAGGACGGCATGTTCGGTGACATCGCCGGCGCCCTTGGTGGGGCGCTGGGCGGAGGGCTCAAGAGCATGGTCCGGTCCATGGGCACGCAGCTGGGCCGCGACCTGCTGCGCGGCGTCTTCGGCACCTCCTCACGGCGGCGCCGCTAGTCCTGGTTGGCTGTCCAAAGCACGACGCCGGGTGGCGGCAAGGCCTGCTGCCACCCGCCGTCGAGCCTTCTCCAATCGGTGGACATACGTCATAACGCGGCCTTCATGCACGGTGATCGCTGCCGCGACAGGTAACGTAAAGGGCGTGCAGTTGAGTCAAGCGTTCGTCAAGACCGCAGCCGGGTGGCTGCTCGGTCTGATGCTTGCTGCCGCCGGGGCGATCGTCTGCATCAACCTGGTGAGCTCTTCCGTGGCCAGTCCCCAACGGCCCGTCAAGGAGTATTTGGCGGCGCTGCAGAAGGGTGAGGGCGAAGAGGCGCTGGGCCTGCTCCGCGCCAAAGTGCCCAGCTCAAACGCATCCATGCTCGATGGCACAGCCCTGCAGACCGCCGCTTCCAAGATGACCGACGTCAAGGTGGGAAACCCTGAATCACGCGGCAGCAACCGCGTCGCAGTGCCCGTTGACTACACCTTGGACGGCAGTAAGCTCCACACCGAGTTCCTGATGGAACGGACCGGGACGCAGTGGTTGTTCTTCGCGAAGTGGGCGTTCGTGCCCACCACCCTGCCCACCATTGAAGTCACCGTGGTCAACGCCAGCGAAGCCACCCTCAATGGCGTCCCAGTGAACATGCCCAACGGCCGCAACACCTTCGCCGTGTTCTTCCCCGGCAAGTACGAAGCAAGCCTCAACGGGACATTCTTCGAAGCCCCTGCCGCCTCAGCCCTTGTGTCAACGCGCGACGGCGGCCAAGCACCCTTGAACCTGCAGACCCGCTCCACGAAGTCCATGAACGAGGCGGTCGCAGGGAAGGTCCGGGAGTTCCTGGACAACTGCGCCGCCCAGGCCACCGAGCAGCAGCGGCTCCAGCCGGATTGCCCGTTCTACCACGCCAGCAATGCCCGTGTCGTTGACGGGACCATCAAATGGGCCATCACCGAGTACCCCAAAATCACCATCGAACCCTTTGGCGGCAAGTGGGTGGTAGCTCCCCTCAACGGCAAGGCCACGCTGACCGCCAGGGAGATCAACCTGTTCAGCGGGTTCGTCAACGACCTCAACGTGGAGCACGACTTCAGCTTCACCACCCAGTTGGACGTGGGCAGCGACACCGTGACGGTTACTCCCCTGCTGACCTTCTGAGCTTTCCGCCGACACGGCTGGGCCACACGGGCGGGCTGGGCCGCACGGGGTCGACACGGAAATGGCCCGGGCCGTCCCCCGAAGGAGCAACCCGGGCCATCCCTGTCAATCTGATTTAGTCCATGCCACGCAGGTCCAGCACCAGCTCGGACTCACCGTCCGCTTGCAGGACCACCGGAATGCCCCAATCCTGCTGGTAGAGGTGGCAGGCTGCATGGTCCGGGATTTCGCCGTCTTCAGTCTCAGGTCCATCGCATGCGGCCGCGCGGGCGGTGATGTGCAGGATTCCCTCGGGCACATCAGCGGACAGCTCCAGGGTGCGCAGCAGCCCCACAGACGTTCCGCCTCCGGAGACCAGCAGTTCCGGCGGGGTGGAGGAGATCTTCAACTGCGTGGGGTCGCCCCAGCGGTCATCCAGCTTCTGGCCGGTCGGCGCCTTGAAACGGACGGCGAGTTCCAACGCGCCGGGGGTCACCGGACTCTTGGGGCGGTGCGTCTGCGACGCACCTTCATCCACTTGCTGGGCTTCTTTGGGAATCGGTACCAGGACCAGCTGGTGCTTGTTCGACTCCACCACTACAAGCAGCGGCTCGCTGCCTTCAACCTGGACCACGACGACGTCACTCGGCTCCGCGAGGCCCCTCGCCAACGTGGACACGGACTTGGTGGCGGGGTCGTACCGGCGAACGGCACCGTTGTAGGTGTCGGCGATGGCTACGGAACCATCCGGCAGGACAGTAACGCCGAGTGGGTGCTGCAGGCGGGCTTCAGCGGCGTCGCCGTCACGGAACCCGAAATCGAACAGGCCCTTGCCCACGGCGGTTTCGACGGTCACGCCGGAATCGGTGACCACCAGGCGACGCAGCGACGATGTCTCCGAGTCAGCGACCCAGATGTTGCCGTCGGCGTCGATTGCCAACCCTGAGGACTGGGCGAACCAGGCTTCCTCGGCTTTGCCGTCCAACAAGCCTTCAAGCCCGGAACCGGCCAGGATGGAGACCTCATTGCTGAGGGGGTCAAAGGCGAAGATCTGGTGGGTACCAGCCATGGCGATGACAACACGCTGCAGCTTCCCGCTCCACACAACATCCCACGGCGAGGACAAGGACACCCCGGTGCCGAGGCCAAGCGCCCCAACATCGATCGCGTCGGCGGCGAAGTCAGCCGGACCGGCGTCGTGGTGTTCAGACCACGTACCGGCGCCGGTGTCCGTCACGCGGGCTGGACCGGCGTCGAGCAGTCGCTGCACGCCATTGCCCGCAACCGTCTGCACATAACCCGAGCTCAGCGTCACACCGCGGAGTCGGTGGTTGACGGTGTCGGCTACAACAGCGTCGTAGCCAAGCTTCCACGCCAGCTCCGAGGGGAGCAGCGCGACGCCCTGCGGTTCGTTGAACTGTGCGATCTCGGCTTGCCCGTCCAAGTACCCCTTGGTGCCGGAGCCGATGACGCGCTCTACGGTTTCAAGGTCGGGGCGGAGTTCCACGAGCCTGTGGTGGCCGGAGTCCACTACAAGGTAATTGCCGTTGGCCAGCTGCGTGGCTTTACCCGGGAACCGCAAAGTGCCCGACGTCGGCACGGGAGCCACGTACGGGCCGTTACCGCGGTGGAGGGTTCCCTTGGCCTCATGCTCGGCAACGAGTTCTTCCAGCAGGACAGCTAGGCCGTCGGCATGGCCCTCGCCCGAAAGGTGGGCCACGATGTAGCCCTCGGGGTCGACGACCACCAGGGTGGGCCAGGCACGGGCCGTGTACGCCTTCCAGGTGGCCAGCTCCGGGTCGTCCAGGACCGGGTGATGGATTTCGTAGCGCTCAACGGCGGATGCCAGGGCGACGGGATCTGCCTCGTGCTCAAACTTGGGCGAGTGCACGCCGACCGTCACCAGGACGTCCGAGTACTTTTCCTCGAGCGGGCGCAACTCGTCCAGGACGTGCAGGCAGTTGATGCAGCAGAAGGTCCAGAAGTCGAGCAGCACGATCTTGCCCCGCAAGGACTCGAGGTCCAAGGATTTGCCGCCCGTGTTGAGCCAGCCGCGGCCCTCCAGTTCGGAGGCCCGGACCCGGAGTTGGGTGCGTACGGTTTCGCTCATCAGCGTCCTTCCAGCTTGGTATTTGTTTCAGTCTGCCCGGCAGGGTCTGTGGTGGGGCGTTCGGCGTTGGTGCGTTCGGCCTGGGCCGTCCTGGATGGCTGGGCAGTGCGGTTCGCCATCTTGGCGTCGCGGTCGGCGAGCCGGGCAAACATATCGTTGTAAGCGCTGAGGTCGGCGTCGTTATTCCTGTCAGCGGCACGATCAACGCGGCGGGTTTCCCGCTCGTCCGACCTGGACCACATCACGGCCACCCCGATCGCCACCAGCAGCGTGGGAACCTCGCCGATCCCCCATGCCACGGCGCCGCCCAATTGCTGGTCTCCAATCGCCGACGGCCCCCAGGCCCGGCCCAGGTTCCCGAAGTAGTCAGCAGCGAGCAGCCCGGTTCCACCCATGATGGCGACGCCGAAGAAGGCATGGAAGCCCATGGTGGCCAGCAGCAGGAGCAGGCGCATCGGGTACGGAGCACGGCGCGGCAGAGGATCGCTTCCGATCATGCTCAGCACGAAGATGTAGCCCGTCAGGAGGAAGTGGACGTTCATGAGCTCGTGGCCCACGTGCTCGCGCATTGCCAGGCCGAAGAGGTCAGAGTAGTAGAAGAGAACGATCGATCCCGCGAAATTCGCTGCGGCGAACAGCGGGTGCGTCACGATCTGCGAGAACCTCGAGTGCACGAACAGCAGCAACCATTCGCGGAGGCCCCGTGAGCCGTGGGCGCCTTCGCCCCTGGACGGCAGAGCCCGCAGCGCCAGCGTCACGGGTGCGCCCAGGACCAGGAAGATCGGTGCCACCATGGTCAGTGCCATGTGGTCCACCATGTGCGCAGAGAACAGCACACGGCCGTACACAGCGGGCGGGCCCGAGGTGATGTACGTCAGCACCACCAGGCCGATCAGCCAGTTTACGGCCCGGAACCATGACCATTTGTCTCCACGCTTGCGGACCTTGATGATGCCCATGATGTAGGTAACCGCGCCGAACAACGCCACTCCCACCCACAGCCAGTCAAAGCGCCATTCGGTCAGCCAGCGTTCCGGAGTGAGCTCCGGTGGGAGCTCGTAGCCGGAGAGGATGAACGACGGCGATGCATCAGGTGCGTAAGTGGTGGGCTGCGGCGGAGCCGAGCGTCCGAGCGCCACGGCAAGTCCCGACGTCGCGCCCATGACCAGCAGCTCAACCAGAACCAGCTGCCACAGCACGCGGCGGGCAGACATGGAACCGTTTTTGCCAAGCTGCGGGATGACCCACTGCCGATGCATGAAGCCGATGCCACCCAGCACCAGCGTGGCCAGCGACTTCGCGACGATGAGCTGACCATACGGGGAGCCGAACAGGTCGGCAGGGTTGGTCACCCGGATGGCGGCGTTGATAACACCCGAGGCAAACACCAGGACAAAGGCGAAGCCGGCAAGGGACGAGAAACGCCGGAGGGTTTGCTCAGTGATGTCAGGGGTTCCTTTACTCCGGGACCCCGTAAGGATGCCGGAGAGGACCGCGAGCATGATGATTCCACCCACCCATGTGGAGACCCCCACCAAGTGGAGTCCCAAGGAGTTGATTGCACCTTCGTGGTCGCTTGAGCTTGAAGAGTGCCCGATCAACGCTGTGGGAACAAGGCCAATCAATGCCAGCAGGAGAGTGAAGGCAAGACCGGTCAGGGATCGGACGCCGAACAGGGCCGTAGTCACCACCGCGGCGATGATGGTAACGGCGAGCCAGGCCTTGCCGGTCTCGATGTCCGTCATGAAGTACACCAGCGAACGGGTGAACTCGGCGTCGCCGGAGAGCCCCTGTCCCGCGACGTCTGCGTAGGTGAGGACGAGGACGGCCACAGCGGATAGGGTCCACGCCGCACCCGCTGCGGCGGCAACGGCGAGGGCCCGGGCGAAGGCGGGATGTTCGGGTGCGTCGAGGTCCTTCTCGCGGGAACGCGACCCACCGAGGTTCTTGGGCAGGATGCCGACGGCGAAGATCAAGCCGCCCACCACCGTGGCCACCGAGACGTTGTGGATGGCCTTGGCGAACGGAAGGCCCCACCGGACCAAGGCGCCTGGGTCCGAAACCTGTCGGGCTGCGGAAGCACCGGAGAAAATGAGTGCCGCTGCCAGCGCGAGGAACAGCGCCGCCAGGCCAGCTAGTTGCCAAGGCAGGGAAATCCCCGCGACTGTAGTGCCTCCCCGCGCTCCCGGCTTGGGAACAGGCGAAGGGGCAGTTGCGGAACTTCTTGCTGATGGCACTTATCCATTGTCCGCTACCTGTCGCCGGGCTGCGAATCGGGACGGCGCTATGTGGATTAACCCAAAGCAAAAGGGACGGCAACCATCAGGTTGCCGTCCCTTCAAGGCATTCGCCGAAGAGTTATTACTTCTTCTTGGCGACAGCAGCCTTCAGCTTGGAGCCAGCGGTCAGCTTGACGCTGTGGCCGGCTGCGATCTGGATGGTTTCGCCGGTCTGCGGGTTACGGCCGGTGCGGGCTGCACGGTCGGTGCGCTCAACTGCGAGCCAGCCCGGGATGGTGATCTTTTCGCCGGCGGCGACAGAAGTCTCGAAAACTTCGAACAGTGCATCGAGCACGGAGTTGACTGCTGCCTGGCTGGTGCCAGCCTTGCCTGCTACCTCTGCAACGAGTTCACTACGGTTCTTAGCCATTTACGTCCTCCTGGACTCATACGTTTTTGAGCTTTCAAGCGGAATGCGAGCAAGCCACTGTTCGAAAACTTACCAGCTTGGACTGGCATGGCCAGCAAATTCCGCGTGTTTCCGCGCCTTTTTGACCAAAATCACCGGATTTTCGGGGTTTTTTGGGGTGCTTTACGCCCTTGGCGTACCCTTCGGCGGTGATCCCGACCTGCGGCCGGGCCCGGGTGGGAACAGAATCCGCAGGACAGTATGTGTGCCTGCCACTCTTTCGGGGACCATTCTTACGGAGCCGCAGTTCATTCCGCCGACCCAACCGGCACACGTTGCGACAATTGCGTAGAGGGTCAGCGGGGTGATACTTTTCCGGTGATCGTGAACTTTTGGCAGGAGGTGAGACCCATGAACGCAGTATCCACAGTGGGCGCTCCCCTGCAGTCCACGATCTCGCGACTGACCTAGTCGCCATTGGGAGCGCCCGTCACGCACTTCGCGAAAGGCGACTCCCATGAACTCATCATCTTCTTCACCTCTGCACAGCACACCGACGACGGTCACTGAGGGGCCGGGCTCAGACGAGCCTTCGCCTGGAGTCGACGCTTCCACCCGGCTCCACCCCACGGGGCAGCGGGCATTGGTCCTCGGCGGCGGCGGTTCCACAGGCAACGCATGGCTGATCGGCGTGATCGCAGGACTGTTCGACGCCGGGCTGGATGCAACCACGGCCGACCTCACCATAGGAACATCAGCTGGCGCGACGGCCGCCGCCCAGCTGGCCGGTGCGACGCCGGCGGAACTATTTGCTGCCGCCCTTGCACCTGTCCCGCAGCGGGCCGGAGCTCCAGCTGTCACCAACCCACGGAATCCGGCCAAGCCCGTGGTGGACCACTTGGACAGAACGGCCAGGATCATCGATGCTTCCGAGGATATGCCTGATATGCGCCGCAGAATGGGAGCGGCGGCTATCGACATGGCTGAGGCGATGGACGGTGCCAGTGCCCGGTGGCGGGCCACCGTCGCAACCCGGCTGCCCCAACAGTCGTGGCCGGAACGAGCAGTGCTTCTCACCGCAGTTGACGCCCAAACAGGTGAACCGGTGGTATTCGACCGTCACAGCGGCGTGGAGTTGGTGGACGCCGTGGCCGCCAGCTGTGCCAGTGGCTTCGCTTACAGCATTGGCAATGGCCGCTACATCGATGGTGGATACCGAACCAACGCTGAGAATGCCGACCTGGCCGCCGGGCACGCACGGGTGCTGGTGCTGTCACCCTTTGGTGGCCAAACACGGACACCTACAAAATGGCATATGCACCTCGCAGCCCAGATAGACACTCTAAGGGGCAACGGCAGCCGCGTGGAAACGGTGTTCCCGGAAGGGGAGTCGGAGCACATGTTCGGCATCAATGCCATGGATCTGTCCCTGCGACCGGCCGCAGCCCGAGCCGGGTTCGACCAAGGCAGAGCCCTCGCCGGTCAGCTGCGCGAGTTCTGGCAATAACGGCACCAAGGCGGCCGTGGTGGGTGGTTAAATGTGAAGAGCCCCGACCGTCGTGGTCGGGGCTCTTCTTAATGGTTGTCCGGCGGTGTCCTACTCTCCCACACCCTCCCGGGTGCAGTACCATCGGCGCTGTGGGTCTTAGCTTCCGGGTTCGGAATGGGACCGGGCGTTTCCCCCACGCTATGACCGCCGTAACTTTGTTACCCGTCCGCGCCCCGGTGGTGGGGTGGGTGGGAAGCGTGGTTACAACTGTGGTGTTGTTATTTTGTTGTGTTTTTGTTCCTGGAACAAGCGGGTTGTTGTTCGGGAACCACATAGTGGACGCGTGCAGTGTGTTGTGTGGTGTAAGTTGTTGGCCTATTAGTACCGGTCAGCTTCACGAGTCTTTAGTCCTCGCTTCCACATCCGGCCTATCAACCCAGTGGTCTGGCTGGGGGCCTCTCACACATAAATGTGTATGGAAATCTCATCTTGAAGCGAGCTTCCCGCTTAGATGCTTTCAGCGGTTATCCCATCCGAACGTAGCTAATCAGCGATGCACTTGGCAGTACAACTGACACACCAGAGGTTCGTCCGTCCCGGTCCTCTCGTACTAAGGACAGCCCTTCTCAAATTTCCTGCGCGCGCAGCGGATAGGGACCGAACTGTCTCACGACGTTCTAAACCCAGCTCGCGTACCGCTTTAATGGGCGAACAGCCCAACCCTTGGGACCTACTCCAGCCCCAGGATGCGACGAGCCGACATCGAGGTGCCAAACCATGCCGTCGATATGGACTCTTGGGCAAGATCAGCCTGTTATCCCCGAGGTACCTTTTATCCGTTGAGCGACGGCCATTCCACAATGTACCGCCGGATCACTAGTCCCGACTTTCGTCCCTGCTTGAGATGTCTCTCTCACAGTCAAGCTCCCTTGTGCACTTACACTCGACACCTGATTGCCAACCAGGCTGAGGGAACCTTTGGGCGCCTCCGTTACTTTTTAGGAGGCAACCGCCCCAGTTAAACTACCCATCAGGCACTGTCCCTGACCCGGATCACGGGCCGAAGTTAGATGTCCAAAGTGACCAGAGTGGTATTTCAACGATGACTCCACCCGAACTGGCGTCCAGGTTTCAACGTCTCCCACCTATCCTACACAAGCCACTCCGAACACCAATACCAAACTATAGTAAAGGTCTCGGGGTCTTTCCGTCCTGCTGCGCGTAACGAGCATCTTTACTCGTACTGCAATTTCGCCGAGTTTATGGTTGAGACAGCGGGGAAGTCGTTACTCCATTCGTGCAGGTCGGAACTTACCCGACAAGGAATTTCGCTACCTTAGGATGGTTATAGTTACCACCGCCGTTTACTGGGGCTTAAATTCTCAGCTTCGCCACAAGTGGCTAACCGGTCCTCTTAACCTTCCAGCACCGGGCAGGAGTCAGTCCGTATACATCGTCTTGCGACTTCGCACGGACCTGTGTTTTTAGTAAACAGTCGCTTCCCCCTGGTCTCTGCGGCCCACACCCGCTCACGGAGAGCAAGTCTCCATCACGGGGCAGGCCCCCCTTCTCCCGAAGTTACGGGGGCATTTTGCCGAGTTCCTTAACCATAATTCTCTCGATCGCCTTGGTATTCTCTACCTGATCACCTGTGTCGGTTTGGGGTACGGGCGGCTAAAACCTCGCGTCGATGCTTTTCTTGGCAGCATAGGATCACCGGATCCCCCCAAACGGGAGTCCCATCAGATCTCAGGATTGTGCTCGAAACACACAGGAACGGATTTGCCTATCCCTGACCCTACATCCTTAGACCGGGGCAACCATCGCCCGGCCCGGCTACCTTCCTGCGTCACACCTGTTAATACGCTTACCTCCCGGGATCAGGTCCCGCGCTCGGCCAAAACCCACAACACCACAAGGGTGAGCGGGCAGGCTCCGGGCGGTTAGTATCCCCCGCTTGGCATGGGCGGTTTTTCGCCGGTACGGGAATATCAACCCGTTGTCCATCGACTACGCCTGTCGGCCTCGCCTTAGGTCCCGACTTACCCAGGGCAGATTAGCTTGACCCTGGAACCCTTGATCATTCGGCGGACGGGTTTCTCACCCGTCTTTCGCTACTCATGCCTGCATTCTCACTCGTGTAGGCTCCACCGCTGGTTTCCACCGCGACTTCACTGCCCACACGACGCTCCCCTACCACTCCACACCCCTGAACCACGAAGGCTAGGGCAATGTGTGAAATCCACAACTTCGGCGGTGTACTTGAGCCCCGCTACATTGTCGGCGCGGAATCACTTGACCAGTGAGCTATTACGCACTCTTTCAAGGATGGCTGCTTCTAAGCCAACCTCCTGGTTGTCTTCGCAACTCCACATCCTTTCCCACTTAGCACACGCTTAGGGGCCTTAGTTGGTGGTCTGGGCTGTTTCCCTCTCGACTATGAAGCTTATCCCCCACAGTCTCACTGCTGCGCTCTCACTTACCGGCATTCGGAGTTTGGCTGACGTCAGTAACCTTGTAGGGCCCATCGGCCATCCAGTAGCTCTACCTCCGGCAAGAAACACGCAACGCTGCACCTAAATGCATTTCGGGGAGAACCAGCTATCACGGAGTTTGATTGGCCTTTCACCCCTACCCACAGCTCATCCCCTCCATTTTCAACTGAAGTGGGTTCGGTCCTCCACGACGTCTTACCGTCGCTTCAACCTGGCCATGGGTAGATCACTCCGCTTCGGGTCTAGATCACGCCACTACACTCGCCCTATTCAGACTCGCTTTCGCTACGGCTACCCCACACGGGTTAACCTCGCGACGTAACACTAACTCGCAGGCTCATTCTTCAAAAGGCACGCCGTCACCAGAATCAGACTGGCTCCGACGGATTGTAAGCACACGGTTTCAGGTACTGTTTCACTCCCCTCCCGGGGTACTTTTCACCTTTCCCTCACGGTACTGGTCCGCTATCGGTCATTAGGAAGTATTTAGGCTTATCAGGTGGTCCTGACAGATTCGCACGGGATTTCTCGGGCCCCGTGCTACTTGGGATCCTCTCCAGGCGGCACACAACATTACGGTTACGGGGCTCACACCCTCTCTGGCCGGCCTTTCAAGACCGTTCACCTATGCTCATGCTCTCACCCCATTGGTCCGGCAGAACCAAAACGGAAAGTCCCACAACCCCGCCCATGCAACGCCCGCCGGCTATCACACATGGAACGGTTTAGCCTCATCCGCGTTCGCTCGCCACTACTAACGGAATCACTCTTGTTTTCTCTTCCTGCGGGTACTGAGATGTTTCACTTCCCCGCGTTCCCCCCACGCACCCTATGTGTTCAGATGCGGGTCACACAATCACCATGACAGCGTTGTGCGGGGTTTCCCCATTCGGACATCCTGGGATCAACGCTCGGTTATCAACTCCCCCAGGCTTATCGCAGATTCCTACGTCCTTCTTCGGCTCCTAATGCCAAGGCATCCACCGTGTGCCCTTAAAAACTTGACCACACAAAGATCAAAAACTTACTCGAGAGAACCACGACCACAAGGGCCAGGTTCATTCATAAGAAATTGCTGTAAGAACACACACACCAACCCCCAAAAGGATCAGCCACGTGCGTGCTCTAGATGCTCGCGTCCACTATGTAGTTCTCAAACAACAACCCCATCAACCAGACCACCACCCACCACAACCCACACAGGGCTGAAAACAGTGACCAGCAGTACCGGAAGCAGGAACAAAAGAAACACCAGAAGTGCCCCCCTGCATTGCTGCAAAAAGGTCCTGTTGCCTCAGGACCCAACAGTGCGCCAAACACAACCCCCACAAACCGCACGCCCCGGCCACGTTCCAAACAACACCACACCCCAAAGAGGCACAGGTCGCCGTACTGGCACCAGGACACAACCGGTAAAGGCCATGCCAAACAAGTTTGATTCGTTGATATTCCACCCATGAGCACCCACCCCAGAACAGACGCCTGCGCAATGGGCAACACTGACAACCACCACCACACCCATGCAGGCGCAGCAACCAGTTGCTAGCAGCTCCTTAGAAAGGAGGTGATCCAGCCGCACCTTCCGGTACGGCTACCTTGTTACGACTTAGTCCCAATCGCCGGTCCCACCTTCGACGGCTCCCCCCACAAGGGTTAGGCCACCGGCTTCGGGTGTTACCAACTTTCGTGACTTGACGGGCGGTGTGTACAAGGCCCGGGAACGTATTCACCGCAGCGTTGCTGATCTGCGATTACTAGCGACTCCGACTTCATGGGGTCGAGTTGCAGACCCCAATCCGAACTGAGACCGGCTTTTTGGGATTAGCTCCACCTCACAGTATCGCAACCCTTTGTACCGGCCATTGTAGCATGCGTGAAGCCCAAGACATAAGGGGCATGATGATTTGACGTCGTCCCCACCTTCCTCCGAGTTGACCCCGGCAGTCTCCTATGAGTCCCCGCCATAACGCGCTGGCAACATAGAACGAGGGTTGCGCTCGTTGCGGGACTTAACCCAACATCTCACGACACGAGCTGACGACAACCATGCACCACCTGTAAACCGACCGCAAGCGGGGCACCTGTTTCCAGGTATTACCGGTTCATGTCAAGCCTTGGTAAGGTTCTTCGCGTTGCATCGAATTAATCCGCATGCTCCGCCGCTTGTGCGGGCCCCCGTCAATTCCTTTGAGTTTTAGCCTTGCGGCCGTACTCCCCAGGCGGGGCACTTAATGCGTTAGCTACGGCGCGGAAAACGTGGAATGTCCCCCACACCTAGTGCCCAACGTTTACGGCATGGACTACCAGGGTATCTAATCCTGTTCGCTCCCCATGCTTTCGCTCCTCAGCGTCAGTTAATGCCCAGAGACCTGCCTTCGCCATCGGTGTTCCTCCTGATATCTGCGCATTTCACCGCTACACCAGGAATTCCAGTCTCCCCTACATCACTCTAGTCTGCCCGTACCCACTGCAGAACCGGAGTTGAGCCCCGGTCTTTCACAGCAGACGCGACAAACCGCCTACGAGCTCTTTACGCCCAATAATTCCGGATAACGCTTGCGCCCTACGTATTACCGCGGCTGCTGGCACGTAGTTAGCCGGCGCTTCTTCTGCAGGTACCGTCACTTTCGCTTCTTCCCTACTGAAAGAGGTTTACAACCCGAAGGCCGTCATCCCTCACGCGGCGTCGCTGCATCAGGCTTGCGCCCATTGTGCAATATTCCCCACTGCTGCCTCCCGTAGGAGTCTGGGCCGTGTCTCAGTCCCAGTGTGGCCGGTCACCCTCTCAGGCCGGCTACCCGTCGTCGCCTTGGTAGGCCATTACCCCACCAACAAGCTGATAGGCCGCGAGTCCATCCAAAACCACAAAAGCTTTCCACCCCCCACCATGCGATGAGGAGTCATATCCGGTATTAGACCCAGTTTCCCAGGCTTATCCCAGAGTCAAGGGCAGGTTACTCACGTGTTACTCACCCGTTCGCCACTAATCCCCCAGCAAGCTGGGATCATCGTTCGACTTGCATGTGTTAAGCACGCCGCCAGCGTTCATCCTGAGCCAGGATCAAACTCTCCGTTGAAGTAAAACAAATCAAACAGACACAACCACACCCACCGGAAATAACGGTAGAACGCGGCTGCACAAAATTCGAAACCAGCTGAAAACCAGCCCACCACACACGGGGGTGCATGACAGAACTGGCATAAATTTCAACCAATCAATAAAACAATCGGTATCAACAAACTTGGCACACTATTGAGTTCTCAAACAACAGACCCCCCAAAACATCACCCCGCAGCACACCACAAAAGCAGCACACCAACAAAGGCCATTGGAAAAGAAGAGTTATTTTTGGCCGCCTACCGAACCGTACACACCTTCCGGCTTTCCGTTTCGCACCCGGCGACTCAGAAAACAATACACGCCCCCAACCCCCAACGCAAATCCACCCCAAACCCCCACCCCACACCACCCAAACCCCACCCCAAAACCAAGCGACAGCACGCCGTCGAGCGCCACGAACAGCGGCGCCCCAATCCAGGCAGGACCGAACGTCACCTGCGGGAGTCCGGCATCCCGAAATGCCGATGCAACCCGTCGTCGAGGAACCGCAGGATCGACGAGATCCTGTGCCCTTCCGGGGTCGGTTCAATGACCAGCAGCCCCCGGGGCCGGCCTTCGAGGTAGCAGACGAACCCCGGCCTCCCACCAGCGGTGACAGCCTTCAGCACATAGTGGCCTCCCGGCCGGCCGGCCGCACTAGCGCGCAGGAAACTGCCTACGGCATTCCGACCTGCGTAGCGTTCGCTGGCCGGAGGCATGGCCAACCAGCATTGGTCGGTAAGGAGTTCCAGGACTGCATCGACGTCATCCCGGGAGAAGGCGTCAGCGAACTTACGGGCAAGATCGGAGTGGTCCGCGCCCGGCACCGGCGGCACTGTCGCGGGTCTGGCAGAGCGGGCGCGCTGGAGGAGTCCCTTGGCCGCCGTCGGACCTATCGAGAGCATCTGCGCAGCTTCACTGACGGTGAAGTCCAATACGTCACAAAGCATCAGCACCGCGGCTTGGCGCGGCGGCATCCGCTGGAGGGCAACCACAAGGGCGAGCTCGATGCTTTCGCGGGCAATAGCTTGTAAAGCAGGGTCCAGCTCGTTGACCAGCTGGTCCGGGTAGGGCTGTAAATGCGGTTGGTCGAATCGGTCAGTCGGAACCGGTGGCGTGAACGGGGGAACGGGACGAGGACGGCGGCTTTGGTCACGTCGTGCATTGAGCGAACGAGTCGTGGCGATCCGATAGAGCCACGTCCGCAAAGATGACCGCCCGGAAAATCCAGGCAAGCCTTTCCATGCGGCAAGTAAGACCTCCTGCATCACATCGTCTGCGTCGTCAACTGATCCTGTGATCCTGTAGCAGTGCAGATGAAGCTCCCGGCGAAAGGGCGCGACGAGCGACGCAAATGCCTCTTCATCACCGGCCCTGGCGGCCTTCAACCCCGTGGACGTCACGGTTCAATCTTGGCACGCGCCCATCCGGGCGTTCCGATTCTCTTCGTTGTGGTGTCTACATAGACATAACCATCTACGAGAGGAACAGACCATGACTGGGAAAGAGGCCGGCGCAGTGGAGATCGGCGTGGCATACCACCGTGCGTGGACCAACGGCGACCTGGATTCAGCGGCAGAGCACCTGGCCGAAAGCGTTACCTGCCATGCGCCTTCGGGCACCTTCAATGGCAGGGCAGCTGTCCGGGCGTTCATGGAACCATTCGCTGCGTCGCTTACAAGTTCAAGGCTCCTGGCCGTCCACGGCCAGGACAACGAAGCAATCCTTATGTACGACACCGCCAGTAGGGCAGTGCAGAGCGCCCCCGGTGCGGAGCTGTACCGCGTTCAGGATGGTCAGATCGTGGAAATCCACATTATCTTCGATCGCCTGCCGTTCGCCTTGGCACGTGGCGACGTCCGTTAGGGCGTGACGGCGATGACCATCCGGCAAAGGCTCCACAGCCAGGTCTCGAGTGGACTCGGTCGGCCGTGGTGTGTGGGTGGTTAAATGTGAAGAGCCCCGACCGTCGTGGTCGGGGCTCTTCTTAATGGTTGTCCGGCGGTGTCCTACTCTCCCACACCCTCCCGGGTGCAGTACCATCGGCGCTGTGGGTCTTAGCTTCCGGGTTCGGAATGGGACCGGGCGTTTCCCCCACGCTATGACCGCCGTAACTTTGTTACCCGTCCGCGCCCCGGTGGTGGGGTGGGTGGGAAGCGTGGTTACAACTGTGGTGTTGTTATTTTGTTGTGTTTTTGTTCCTGGAACAAGCGGGTTGTTGTTCGGGAACCACATAGTGGACGCGTGCAGTGTGTTGTGTGGTGTAAGTTGTTGGCCTATTAGTACCGGTCAGCTTCACGAGTCTTTAGTCCTCGCTTCCACATCCGGCCTATCAACCCAGTGGTCTGGCTGGGGGCCTCTCACACATAAATGTGTATGGAAATCTCATCTTGAAGCGAGCTTCCCGCTTAGATGCTTTCAGCGGTTATCCCATCCGAACGTAGCTAATCAGCGATGCACTTGGCAGTACAACTGACACACCAGAGGTTCGTCCGTCCCGGTCCTCTCGTACTAAGGACAGCCCTTCTCAAATTTCCTGCGCGCGCAGCGGATAGGGACCGAACTGTCTCACGACGTTCTAAACCCAGCTCGCGTACCGCTTTAATGGGCGAACAGCCCAACCCTTGGGACCTACTCCAGCCCCAGGATGCGACGAGCCGACATCGAGGTGCCAAACCATGCCGTCGATATGGACTCTTGGGCAAGATCAGCCTGTTATCCCCGAGGTACCTTTTATCCGTTGAGCGACGGCCATTCCACAATGTACCGCCGGATCACTAGTCCCGACTTTCGTCCCTGCTTGAGATGTCTCTCTCACAGTCAAGCTCCCTTGTGCACTTACACTCGACACCTGATTGCCAACCAGGCTGAGGGAACCTTTGGGCGCCTCCGTTACTTTTTAGGAGGCAACCGCCCCAGTTAAACTACCCATCAGGCACTGTCCCTGACCCGGATCACGGGCCGAAGTTAGATGTCCAAAGTGACCAGAGTGGTATTTCAACGATGACTCCACCCGAACTGGCGTCCAGGTTTCAACGTCTCCCACCTATCCTACACAAGCCACTCCGAACACCAATACCAAACTATAGTAAAGGTCTCGGGGTCTTTCCGTCCTGCTGCGCGTAACGAGCATCTTTACTCGTACTGCAATTTCGCCGAGTTTATGGTTGAGACAGCGGGGAAGTCGTTACTCCATTCGTGCAGGTCGGAACTTACCCGACAAGGAATTTCGCTACCTTAGGATGGTTATAGTTACCACCGCCGTTTACTGGGGCTTAAATTCTCAGCTTCGCCACAAGTGGCTAACCGGTCCTCTTAACCTTCCAGCACCGGGCAGGAGTCAGTCCGTATACATCGTCTTGCGACTTCGCACGGACCTGTGTTTTTAGTAAACAGTCGCTTCCCCCTGGTCTCTGCGGCCCACACCCGCTCACGGAGAGCAAGTCTCCATCACGGGGCAGGCCCCCCTTCTCCCGAAGTTACGGGGGCATTTTGCCGAGTTCCTTAACCATAATTCTCTCGATCGCCTTGGTATTCTCTACCTGATCACCTGTGTCGGTTTGGGGTACGGGCGGCTAAAACCTCGCGTCGATGCTTTTCTTGGCAGCATAGGATCACCGGATCCCCCCAAACGGGAGTCCCATCAGATCTCAGGATTGTGCTCGAAACACACAGGAACGGATTTGCCTATCCCTGACCCTACATCCTTAGACCGGGGCAACCATCGCCCGGCCCGGCTACCTTCCTGCGTCACACCTGTTAATACGCTTACCTCCCGGGATCAGGTCCCGCGCTCGGCCAAAACCCACAACACCACAAGGGTGAGCGGGCAGGCTCCGGGCGGTTAGTATCCCCCGCTTGGCATGGGCGGTTTTTCGCCGGTACGGGAATATCAACCCGTTGTCCATCGACTACGCCTGTCGGCCTCGCCTTAGGTCCCGACTTACCCAGGGCAGATTAGCTTGACCCTGGAACCCTTGATCATTCGGCGGACGGGTTTCTCACCCGTCTTTCGCTACTCATGCCTGCATTCTCACTCGTGTAGGCTCCACCGCTGGTTTCCACCGCGACTTCACTGCCCACACGACGCTCCCCTACCACTCCACACCCCTGAACCACGAAGGCTAGGGCAATGTGTGAAATCCACAACTTCGGCGGTGTACTTGAGCCCCGCTACATTGTCGGCGCGGAATCACTTGACCAGTGAGCTATTACGCACTCTTTCAAGGATGGCTGCTTCTAAGCCAACCTCCTGGTTGTCTTCGCAACTCCACATCCTTTCCCACTTAGCACACGCTTAGGGGCCTTAGTTGGTGGTCTGGGCTGTTTCCCTCTCGACTATGAAGCTTATCCCCCACAGTCTCACTGCTGCGCTCTCACTTACCGGCATTCGGAGTTTGGCTGACGTCAGTAACCTTGTAGGGCCCATCGGCCATCCAGTAGCTCTACCTCCGGCAAGAAACACGCAACGCTGCACCTAAATGCATTTCGGGGAGAACCAGCTATCACGGAGTTTGATTGGCCTTTCACCCCTACCCACAGCTCATCCCCTCCATTTTCAACTGAAGTGGGTTCGGTCCTCCACGACGTCTTACCGTCGCTTCAACCTGGCCATGGGTAGATCACTCCGCTTCGGGTCTAGATCACGCCACTACACTCGCCCTATTCAGACTCGCTTTCGCTACGGCTACCCCACACGGGTTAACCTCGCGACGTAACACTAACTCGCAGGCTCATTCTTCAAAAGGCACGCCGTCACCAGAATCAGACTGGCTCCGACGGATTGTAAGCACACGGTTTCAGGTACTGTTTCACTCCCCTCCCGGGGTACTTTTCACCTTTCCCTCACGGTACTGGTCCGCTATCGGTCATTAGGAAGTATTTAGGCTTATCAGGTGGTCCTGACAGATTCGCACGGGATTTCTCGGGCCCCGTGCTACTTGGGATCCTCTCCAGGCGGCACACAACATTACGGTTACGGGGCTCACACCCTCTCTGGCCGGCCTTTCAAGACCGTTCACCTATGCTCATGCTCTCACCCCATTGGTCCGGCAGAACCAAAACGGAAAGTCCCACAACCCCGCCCATGCAACGCCCGCCGGCTATCACACATGGAACGGTTTAGCCTCATCCGCGTTCGCTCGCCACTACTAACGGAATCACTCTTGTTTTCTCTTCCTGCGGGTACTGAGATGTTTCACTTCCCCGCGTTCCCCCCACGCACCCTATGTGTTCAGATGCGGGTCACACAATCACCATGACAGCGTTGTGCGGGGTTTCCCCATTCGGACATCCTGGGATCAACGCTCGGTTATCAACTCCCCCAGGCTTATCGCAGATTCCTACGTCCTTCTTCGGCTCCTAATGCCAAGGCATCCACCGTGTGCCCTTAAAAACTTGACCACACAAAGATCAAAAACTTACTCGAGAGAACCACGACCACAAGGGCCAGGTTCATTCATAAGAAATTGCTGTAAGAACACACACACCAACCCCCAAAAGGATCAGCCACGTGCGTGCTCTAGATGCTCGCGTCCACTATGTAGTTCTCAAACAACAACCCCATCAACCAGACCACCACCCACCACAACCCACACAGGGCTGAAAACAGTGACCAGCAGTACCGGAAGCAGGAACAAAAGAAACACCAGAAGTGCCCCCCTGCATTGCTGCAAAAAGGTCCTGTTGCCTCAGGACCCAACAGTGCGCCAAACACAACCCCCACAAACCGCACGCCCCGGCCACGTTCCAAACAACACCACACCCCAAAGAGGCACAGGTCGCCGTACTGGCACCAGGACACAACCGGTAAAGGCCATGCCAAACAAGTTTGATTCGTTGATATTCCACCCATGAGCACCCACCGCAGAACAGACGCCTGCGCAATGGGCAACACTGACAACCACCACCACACCCATGCAGGCGCAGCAACCAGTTGCTAGCAGCTCCTTAGAAAGGAGGTGATCCAGCCGCACCTTCCGGTACGGCTACCTTGTTACGACTTAGTCCCAATCGCCGGTCCCACCTTCGACGGCTCCCCCCACAAGGGTTAGGCCACCGGCTTCGGGTGTTACCAACTTTCGTGACTTGACGGGCGGTGTGTACAAGGCCCGGGAACGTATTCACCGCAGCGTTGCTGATCTGCGATTACTAGCGACTCCGACTTCATGGGGTCGAGTTGCAGACCCCAATCCGAACTGAGACCGGCTTTTTGGGATTAGCTCCACCTCACAGTATCGCAACCCTTTGTACCGGCCATTGTAGCATGCGTGAAGCCCAAGACATAAGGGGCATGATGATTTGACGTCGTCCCCACCTTCCTCCGAGTTGACCCCGGCAGTCTCCTATGAGTCCCCGCCATAACGCGCTGGCAACATAGAACGAGGGTTGCGCTCGTTGCGGGACTTAACCCAACATCTCACGACACGAGCTGACGACAACCATGCACCACCTGTAAACCGACCGCAAGCGGGGCACCTGTTTCCAGGTATTACCGGTTCATGTCAAGCCTTGGTAAGGTTCTTCGCGTTGCATCGAATTAATCCGCATGCTCCGCCGCTTGTGCGGGCCCCCGTCAATTCCTTTGAGTTTTAGCCTTGCGGCCGTACTCCCCAGGCGGGGCACTTAATGCGTTAGCTACGGCGCGGAAAACGTGGAATGTCCCCCACACCTAGTGCCCAACGTTTACGGCATGGACTACCAGGGTATCTAATCCTGTTCGCTCCCCATGCTTTCGCTCCTCAGCGTCAGTTAATGCCCAGAGACCTGCCTTCGCCATCGGTGTTCCTCCTGATATCTGCGCATTTCACCGCTACACCAGGAATTCCAGTCTCCCCTACATCACTCTAGTCTGCCCGTACCCACTGCAGAACCGGAGTTGAGCCCCGGTCTTTCACAGCAGACGCGACAAACCGCCTACGAGCTCTTTACGCCCAATAATTCCGGATAACGCTTGCGCCCTACGTATTACCGCGGCTGCTGGCACGTAGTTAGCCGGCGCTTCTTCTGCAGGTACCGTCACTTTCGCTTCTTCCCTACTGAAAGAGGTTTACAACCCGAAGGCCGTCATCCCTCACGCGGCGTCGCTGCATCAGGCTTGCGCCCATTGTGCAATATTCCCCACTGCTGCCTCCCGTAGGAGTCTGGGCCGTGTCTCAGTCCCAGTGTGGCCGGTCACCCTCTCAGGCCGGCTACCCGTCGTCGCCTTGGTAGGCCATTACCCCACCAACAAGCTGATAGGCCGCGAGTCCATCCAAAACCACAAAAGCTTTCCACCCCCCACCATGCGATGAGGAGTCATATCCGGTATTAGACCCAGTTTCCCAGGCTTATCCCAGAGTCAAGGGCAGGTTACTCACGTGTTACTCACCCGTTCGCCACTAATCCCCCAGCAAGCTGGGATCATCGTTCGACTTGCATGTGTTAAGCACGCCGCCAGCGTTCATCCTGAGCCAGGATCAAACTCTCCGTTGAAGTAAAACAAATCAAACAGACACAACCACACCCACCGGAAATAACGGTAGAACGCGGCTGCACAAAATTCGAAACCAGCTGAAAACCAGCCCACCACACACGGGGGTGCATGACAGAACTGGCATAAATTTCAACCAATCAATAAAACAATCGGTATCAACAAACTTGGCACACTATTGAGTTCTCAAACAACAGACACAACCGGCACCACCCACACCCCACAGGGTCCAGGATCGCTCCGGAGCAACTTTCCAAACTTACCCGATCAACTGGATCTTGGCAAATCATCGTTTCCGCGATTTTCGATCCAATCTTCGGCCCCACCCTGCACAGGCACGCTCAAAAGCGGGCCGTTTTTCAGGCTGTTATCAAGGGGGTCGGCCTCCGCGGTTCTCAGCTCCAGGCTGTCTCACTCGCGGCGACTCAGAAGACATTACACGTCCCCAAGCCTCGGCACAAATCCACCCCAACACCACCCAAAAACCCCACAAACACAGGCCAAACGGTGTCACAACGCGGTCGAATCACTCTCAATCGAACGAAATTGGGCGAAGTGAAGCCCATCACAGAGTGACTGCGGGCGGGGGCCGACGGGATCTTCCAGGGCGACCGCCCCCCACACACATGCGGGTAAGTGCCGTCGTCGAGGGTGCGCCAAGGAGCGTTGCCGCAAGGGGTGAGAGAGCGTCGACCCCAAGCGTGGAATACGTGAGAGAAGGTTGCTTGAAAACGGCGAAAAGATGAGAGAGCGTCAGAAGCGGGCTGCGGTTTTCCGGCGGCGCGTCCACAGTAGGAACGACCGAGCGCGCAGAGGATGACCGCGGCAACCACACGCGCCAACCACACGCGCCAACCACACGAACCAACCACACGAACCAACCACACGCGCCCCGGCTGACGGTAAGCACGCTTTAACGCAGAAAGGGCCGGCAACCATAACGGTTGCCGGCCCTTTCAGAGCTTCGTGATTACCAGGAAGACTTGGTGATGCCCGGGAGCTCACCGCGGTGAGCCATGTCGCGGAAGCGAACACGGGAGATACCGAACTTCTGGAGCGTGCCGCGGGGACGGCCGTCGATCTGGTCGCGGTTACGCAGACGGATCGGGGAGGCGTTGCGGGGCAGCTTCTGCAGGCCGAGGCGTGCAGCTTCGCGTGCTTCGTCAGTCGCGTTGGGGTCAACCAGGGTCTTCTTCAGTTCGAGACGCTTGGCAGCGTAACGCTCAACAATGACCTTGCGCTGCTCGTTGCGAGCAATCTTGGACTTCTTTGCCATGTGTTTAGCGCTCCTCTCGGAATTCGACGTGCTGGCGGATCTTGGGGTCGTACTTCTTCAGGACCAGGCGGTCCGGGTCGTTACGACGGTTCTTGCGGGTTACGTAGGTGTAACCCGTGCCCGCGGTGGACTTCAGCTTGATGATCGGACGTACGTCCTTGTCCTTTGCCATTAGAGCTTTACTCCTCGTGCCAGGATGTCGGCGACGACTGAGTCGATGCCGCGTACGTCGATGGTCTTGATGCCACGGGCTGACAGGGTCAGCGTGACATTACGGCGCAGGGACGGAACCCAGTAGCGCTTCTTCTGAATGTTCGGGTCGAACCGACGCTTGTTGCGACGGTGCGAGTGCGAAATGCTGTGTCCAAAGCCCGGCTCGGCTCCGGTCACTTGGCAGTGTGCTGCCATGACTCTCCTCCAAAGATTGAATGTAACGGCGTGCAGATGTTCCTGCGTTACCGTGCGACAGGCAGCGTCCGCATCCGGGTCCAGACCATTTCGGTAGTTTCCGCAGCAAGTGCGGCGAAGAAGGTTGGCCTCAGGACCGGGCAGTGATCAACACTGGAACAAGTCCTGGGATACCGGGCGAATACAGGAATGCACGCAACTTGAGCCCCTAACTACCGGCCAACGGGATGTCGGAAAACCGACAGTCACCACCAACCGGAGCAATTGCACACGAACCGCACTACCTAGCGCCTAACTATTCTACGGGCCAGGCCAAATTAAGACCAATCCGGCATCATACGCCCCTTAAAGCTCTTTCACAGCAGAACGAAAGGATGCTCGGTGAGTCTTAGGTCATGACCTCGTTATTGACCCCGGATTCGCCGGTGGAAACCGCCCCGGCAACGGCCTCGCGAAAGCGGCCACCCGCCGTCGAACGCTTCCGTCCCCAGGCACGACGGCGACTTGCCCGGGCAGATTTGCTCGGGGCCGTGGGGTGGTTGTCGGGTGTGGCGGCGGTGGCACTGTGGCTGGCCGACGGCGGTGCCAGCGGCTTCTCAAGCTTCGCGGGGACCATGACTGCCCTTGGCATCGTCGCCGGACTGATCGGCATGGATCTGGTTCTGCTGATGCTGCTGCTGGCGGCAAGAATTCCGGTGGTCGACAACGCGATCGGACACGATCGTGCCTTGGAGATCCACAAATCCCTCGGGAAGCCGGCACTGTATCTGCTCCTGGCGCACGGGCTGTTCTTAGCTATTGGATACGGCGCCGCGGAGGGACTGGACCCGTTGAGCGAGTCCATCTCACTCTGGGTCAACGTGCCTGACATGTGGTTGGCATTTGTGTCCATGGCACTGTTTATTGCCGTGGTGGTGACGTCCCTGGTTGCAGTCCGCCGCAAGTTCCCTTACGAGTTCTGGTATGTGGTGCATTTGCTGACGTACGCGGCCGTTGGGACGGCTATCCCGCACCAGTTCAGCGTAGGCGGGCTATTCGCCGAAGGAACGTGGCAGCGCTGGTATTGGCTGGCCCTGTGCATCGGCACGGGCGTGGCGCTGGCCTGGTTCCGCATATACCAGCCCCTCGCGGCAAGCTTCAGGCATCAACTCACCGTCAGCCGGGTGGTCCGTGTGGCACCGGGTGTCTTCAGTATCGAAATGACGGGACGGAACCTTGAACGGTTGGCCGGCTCTGGCGGGAGGTTCTTCTTGTGGCGATTCCTGGCACCTGGCCAATGGTGGCGGCCGCACCCGTTCAGCCTTTCCGCGGAACCAGTTCCCGGAGGCCGGAACCGACCCGGCAAGCTGCGCATCACTGTCCGCAACCTGGGGGAGGGTTCTGCCAGCCTGGCCCACATCAGGCCAGGCACCAAGGTGGCGATCGAAGGTCCCTACGGCTTGTTCAGCACAGCCGCCCGATCCCGCGAAGACGTGGTCATGATTGGTGCCGGCATCGGGATCACGCCCTTGCGGTCGCTGTTGGAAACCACGCCGTTTGACCCTGGTCACGCGATCGTCCTGCTCCGCGGCCATGACGAATCCGAACTCTTCCTTGGCCAGGAAATCATGGCCCTCTGCCAGGCGCGCGGTGTCACGCTCTACCACCTGACCGGGCCAAGGTCCTCCGGAGACCATTCCTGGCTACCCCGCAACGCGGTCAACGACGGCTTCACGCTCAGCTCCTACGCACCCGCAATTGCCAATGCCGACGTCTACGTTTGCGGCCCTGCCCTCTGGGCCTCCTCCGTGATCCGGGACGTACAGGCGGCCGGCGTCCCGGCGGAACAACTCCACAACGAAAGGTTTGACTGGTGAGAATTCGACCAGCACTGGCAACCGCCGTCGCGTCGGCCGGTATCCTTCTGGCCGGCTGGCAGTCAGGCGCGCATATCGCCGAGACCGGCACGGCGACCACCACCAGCCTGGGCAGCAGCGCAACGAGCGGCGGCACCGCCTCCGGCGGTACAAGTTCCGGCGGAGGCACCACTACCGGGTCTTCTTCCGCAGGGTCCGGAAGCAGTTCCGGCAGCAGCACGGGAAGCACGACGGCGGCAACGTACGACGGCGCGTCCGTCCAGACCCGCTTCGGTACAGTCCAAGTGCAAGTGACGATCCAGGGCGGCAAAATCACGGAAGTCACGGCGTTGCAGCTCACCGATGCTGAACGGAAGTCGGCTCAGATCAGCAGCCGCGCGGCACCGGTTTTGCGGTCCGAAGTACTCCAAGCCCAGTCCGCCAACGTCCAGACCATCGGCGGCGCGACCGTCACCAGCGACGCCTACCTCACCTCGCTTCAGGCAGCCCTCGATGCAGCCAACTTCTAACGGACAACAGCTCCGTGCCCGCACCTTCCGCAGCATGGGCACGGTGGTGAGCCTGACAGTGGCGAGCAACACCTACGCCGATACCGCCGTGGACGAGCTCGAGTCCGCCGTCGAGGTTGTTGAGGGCGTCTTCGTGAAACTGGACCACGCGTTCAGCCTGTACCGTCTCGGCTCCGAAGCGAGTCGACTGGCCCGCGGCGAGCTGACGTTGGCCTATGCCTCGGAGACCATGCGGGACCTTTACGCTGAGGCATCCGAGTGGCGGCTCGCGACAGAAGGTGCCTTCACTGCGGAGCGCCCGGACGGCCGACTGGACCTGTCCGGGATCGTTAAAGCCCATGCCGTGCGGGAAGCGGCGCTGTCCCTGCGGGCACTCGGGCTTCAGGACTGGTGCGTGAATGCGGGCGGTGACGTGCTGGTAAGCGGGTCACCCGGGCCCGCCACGAATGACCCCTGGCTCGCCGGCATCCTGGACCCCCTGGATCGCCAGGCGTTGCTGGGCGCGTTCCCGCTGCAATCCATGAAGGCACTGGCAACGTCCGGGTCTGCCGAACGCGGCGACCATATTTGGGCCGTAGGAGGGGCCAGGCCGGAGTTTGTCCAAGTCTCCGTCGCGGCAGCGGACATCGTCACGGCTGACGTCCTGGCAACGGCCATTGTCGCCGGCGGAACCCGGACGTTGGATCAGGCCGTTGCCGGATGGGGCGTTGAGGTGCTCGCTGTGCGGCCCGACGGTGAACTGCTGGCCACACCGGAATTCCGGTCCGCCGCCTAGAGCGGCCTGATCAGTTCGGGGTATTTAGGACTCAAGCCGTCGCCGGAGGACACGCCGCGTACACGGCGGGCAACCCACGGCGCCGCTGATTCCCGGAACCAGCGGGCGTTGGACTTCAGGACCTCCACGCGGTTCATCAAACGGACGGGCGCGAGTTCGGGAATCTCGATCACGTGCTCATGCTCGAGGACGTCGAGCACGCGCTTTGCCATGTTGACGTGGCCGGCGGTGGACATGTGCATCCGGTCCTCACCCCAGAGGCGCCAATCGTCGTACTCGTCGAACCGCCAGTAATCCACCAGCAAAGCGCCATGGTTCTCGGCAATTTCCCGCACCAGTTCGTTGTAGATCGCAGTCCGGCCGCGCATGGCGCTGAAGACCTTGGAGCTCTTGGCATCAAAGCCTGTGAAGAGGACCACGGTGGCGCCCGTCGCGCTCAACTTGGCGATGCCGGCGTCGTAATCCCCAAGAAGGGAGTCAATATCGATCTTGGGCCGCAGGATGTCGTTCGCCCCTGCATACAGCGTCACCAAGGTTGGCTTCATCGCGACGGCGGCATCCACCTGTTCGGCCATGATCTGGCGTAGCTTCCGGCCACGGATTGCGAGGTTGGCGTAGCCGAAGTCGGCATTGCTGCGAGCCAGTTGCCCGGCCACCACATCAGCCCAGCCTCGAACGCCATTGGGACGGTGGGGATCGTCGTCGCCGACGCCCTCAGTGAACGAGTCCCCCAGGGCAACGTAACGGGCAGAAAAATCCATGCCGCCAGTCTGCCACTTGAACGCTCAGGGCCACAAAGCCCGCGGCGGGAGCGCTACGAGTCGCGAAGGATCCAGTGGTTGTTGTCCAGGCGGGCAACGATCTTCTCTCCGATGCGTGCGAGGTCGGACACGTCTTCCGGGCTCAACGAATCCAGCATCAGGGTTCGCACGGATTCCACGTGTCCCGGAGCGAGGGAAACGATGGTGGACATACCGGCGTCGGTCAGGTGGGCCACCGTGACACGGGCATCACCGGGGTGTGCCTGCCGTTCAACCCAGCCACGTTTCTGCAGCTTGGTGACCACGTGCGAAAGGCGCGACAAGGAGGCACTCGTGCGCGCAGCAAGCTCACTCATGGGAAGGTAACGGCCCTCGGTTTCGGAGAGCATCGCCAGTACGTTGTAGTCGAACAGGGACAATTTTCCGGCCGACTGAAGCTGGGTATCCAGAGCCGAGGGAAGCAGGGTGTTGATGCTCAGCAGGGCCAGCCAAGCACGTCGTTCGTCGGCGTTCAGCCAGCGGGGTTGAGTCATGCATCCATCTTATGAGAATCCGCTGCTTCATTTGGGTGCCGGCCACGGCACAGGCGATAGGCTGGCGGCATGTTTGTCGTCTCATTGACCTACAAGGTTCCCGACGAAATTGTCGACTTCCACCGCCCGGGCCACATGGCTTGGCTTAAGGACGCGTTCGACGCCGGGATCTTCCTTGCGTCGGGACGTCGCGTTCCAGCCACCGGAGGCGTGCTGCTCTCCAAAGTGGACAGGGCCGCGCTGGATGCCTCGCTGGCCGAGGACCCGTTCTACAGCAACGGAGTGGCCGAGTTCGAGATCATCGAGTTCACGGCCACGAGTGTCGCCGAGGGCTACGAAAACCTGCTGGACAGCTGAGGCTTCTGCGCTTTAGCAGTTCCCAGCCTCTCAGGCAGCACCACCGGCATGAGCCCGGGCCAGCGCGCCCCCAGGTGGTCTCCGCTCGAAACGCCGCGGAGCCGGCGCGAAAGCCAAGGTCCGACGTCGCGCCTGAGCCAGGCGACGTCGTCGGCGATGTTTTCGGTGCGGGTCCGTGGACGGGGAGCTGCAAGCGTGGGCGACTGGAGTGAATGCGGCTCCCTCAGCACCTCCATGACCTTCTTGGCCATATAGCCATGCCCCGGAGTGGACATGTGCAGGCGATCCGGAGCCCACATCCGCGGGTCCTGGAACTTCTCGAAGCACCAATAGTCCACCAAGAGCGTTTGGTACTTCGCCGCAATCCGCCGGATGGTGCGGTTGTAGATTGCCGTGCGAACTTTGAGCGGCTCAAGCAGGGGCGACAAGGGAACGTTGTAGCCCGTGAACAGCAGGATCGTGGCACCGCTCGCTTTGAGGCGCCTGACCGCATCCTCGTAGTCCCTCATGAGCTTGGCCATGTCCAGCCGTGCCATGAGGAGATCGTTGCCGCCTGCGTAGAAGCTGACCAAGGTGGGGTCCATGGCCAAGGCCTGCTCGATTTGTTCGTCCATGATCCGTTGAAGGCGCCGGCCGCGGACGGCGAGGTTGGCGTAGCGCGTTGCGGCATCATTCCGCGCCATTTCTTCTGCAACACGATCAGCCCAGCCCCGGCAGTTGTTGGGGAGCCTGAGATCGTTGTCGCCCACACCTTCGGTGAAGGAATCGCCGAGGGCAACGAACCGGACCGGCTTCATCATTGCGTCGCCTCTTCCATGAGTTTCTTCAAACCACCCTTGCGGGGCACCTTCACGGGCTCCGGCCAGCGGGGGGTGAGCGTATCGCCGAGTGTGACCCCGCGCAGCTTGCGCCCAAACAGAGGAACCACCCAGTCGTTCACCCAGCGGCGCTGCCGGCGTTCCCATTCGCGCATGGACATTCGGGAGGGCGGGTCCCATTCCTTGGGCGAGATCTTGTGCGGGACGTCGAGGTGATCCAACACTTGGGCGGCCAAGTACTTGTGGCCTGCCTTGGACATATGCAGCCGGTCCGGGGCCCACATCCGCGAGTCTTTGTAGGCATCGAAACACCAATAGTCCACCAAGACGGCGCCGTATTTGGCTGCGATGTCGCGGACCCTTTGGTTGTACAAGGTGTTGCGCTTCTTGAAGGGTTCCAGCACGGCTGAAACCTTAACGTCGAACCCGGTGAACAGGACCAGGGTGGCGCCGGTTTCGCTCAGGCGTGCGACGAGCAGCTCGTAATCGTTGAGGAGCGCATCCATGTCAGTACCAAAGTCCAGGATGTCGTTGCCGCCCGCGTAGAGCGTGATCAGCGTTGGTTCCATGGCCAACGCAGGCCCAAGCTGTTCGTCGATGATGTGCCGGAGCCTTTTGCTGCGTACTGCCAGATTGGCGTACTCCCAGCCCGACTGTGCCTTGGCCAACTTCTCGGCAACCCGGTCGGCCCATCCGCGGACCCCGTTGGGCAGCACCTTACTGGGGTCCCCCACGCCCTCGGTGAACGAATCCCCGATGGCGACAAACCGCCGTCGAACGTTGTTCCCATCCCCGAAGTCGTCCCGCACCCCACCGAAGCTACCCGCCCCCGGTTAAGCCCGGACCAACCCAAAGTGAACACAGAAACCACCCCAAACCTGACGGAGAAGGAGAGGCAACGAAAGGTGCGGCACGGCCGGTTGGCGGGCATCCGGCAGCGTGCGTCAAAGCGACGAAGGAGCAGCACGCCGAGGATGGCCGACAATCGGCCACCCAACGGTAGAGCTGGACTTAGCCCTCTGCCTTGCCTCGTCGCCAGTAGCCCATGAAAGCAACTTGCTTACGGTCAATACCAACGTCCCGGACCAGGTAGCGCCGCATTTCCTTGATCACGAACGCTTCGCCGGCGATCCAGGCGTAGAACGGCAGGGCACCGGCGGGAAGGGTGGGGTTCTTGCTTGCTTCGATGGCGGCGGTGTCCATGCGCTGCGGGGTTTCCCAGAGGATGTCCTGGTCCACGTTGACGTCTTCGGGCTCGGGTCCGGCTGCGGTCCCATCGCCCTTGATGCCAACCCAGCCCGGCACGGGAACGGCCTTGGCCACGGCTTCCTTGAGGAGTTCACCGTGGGGGCGCGAGCGTCCGATGGCGGCACCTCGTGCGAGCCACGTGATTTCGATGTCAGCTGCGGTGTTGATGTCCTGGAAGTCGGCGGCTTCGGGGACTTCGAGGAAGGCATGGCCGGTCATGTCGGCGGGCAAGCTTTCGAGGATGGCGCTGATCGCGGGGACGGCGGTTTCGTCGCCGGCCAGCAGGATGCGCTGGGCCAGGCCCGGACGCCATTCAATACCGCCGTATGCGCCGGCCGTGGTGCACTGGGCTGCGCGGTTGTTGGGGCCGATGATGGTGAGCGCGTCGCCTGGTTTCGCTCCAAGTGCCCAGTTGGCTGCGGGTCCACCATGGCCGGCGTCGTCGAAGTGCATGACGAAGTCGATGTCGATTTCCGGGTACACAGCGTCAAGACGCTCGGACCGGACGGTGTACGTACGCATGTCACCACGGACGGACGGGTCCATGGCCAGCCATTCCTGGTACCAACCGGCCTCTTCCATCCTGAAGGCAGGCAGCGGGATCTGCTGTCCGGCGGCGTCGAAGGACGGAATCATCAGCTTCACGCGCAGGTCCAGGGTGTCGCCTGCTACGCCGAAGTCGCGCAGCGAGTAGCCGCCGAACGTGATCCGGCGGAAGTTGGGGCTGAGCTCCTGCACCGCAGTGACCGTGACGTCGAAGGCAAGGGTCATGGGTTCCACTGCGGCACTTGCTTTGGCCTGGGTCGGTTGTGCACTCATGAGGCGATCTCCAGTTCGTTGGTTGAAGCGGGGCGTGCGTGGTGGCGTCCGATGGGGACGATCAGCGGTGTACCTGAGATGGGGTCCGGAACCACACGGGATTCCAGGCCGAAGACGTTGAAGACCAGCTCTTCGGTCACTACGACGGGAGCGGGACCTTCGGCCACGATGCACCCGCCCTTCATGGCGATGACGTGGTCTGCATACCGGGCTGCCAGGTTGAGGTCGTGGAGCACGATCGCCACCGTGGTGCCGCGGCTGCGGTTGAGGTCGGTGACCAGGTCCAGGACTTCCACTTGGTGTGCGAGGTCGAGGTAGGTGGTCGGCTCGTCCAGCAGCAGGACCTCGGTTTCCTGGGCCAGGGCCATGGCAATCCACACGCGCTGGCGCTGGCCGCCGGACAGTTCGTCGATGCTCCGCTCAGCGAGTTCCAACGTGGCGGTGGCGTCGAGCGCGCGCTGCACCGCGGCGTCGTCGGCTGCGCTCCAGCTGCGGAAGAAGCCTTGGTGCGGGTAGCGGCCGCGCCCCACAAGATCCCGGACGGTGATGCCGTCGGGAGCAGTCGGGTGCTGCGGGAGCAGGCCGAGCGTCCGTGCTAGTTCGCGGGCGGGACGGGTGTGGATGTCCTTGCCGTCGAGTGTCACCGAGCCGCCAGCCGGCTTGAGCAGGCGGGAGAGGCCTCGCAGGAGCGTGGATTTTCCGCAGGCGTTGGCGCCCACGATCATGGTCACTTTGCCCTCGGGGATTTCGGTGGAGAGCCCCTCCACCACCTTGCGCTGCTCGTATTGGAGCGTCAGGTCCTGGGCATTAAGGATGGCCATGTCAGGCCTCCTTTCGGTTCGACGTGACCAGCAGCCACAGCAGGAAGGGTGCACCGAGGGCGCCGGTGATGACGCCGACCGGGAGGACGGTTCCGTCGAGGATGACGGGGGCGATGTTGGAGGCGAAGAAGTCAGCGAGGAGCACGATCAGCGCACCGGTAAGGGCCGACGCCGGGAGGCTGGGTTTGCGGACGATACGACGCGCGATGGGTCCGGCGAGGAAAGCGACGAACGCCACCGGACCGGCAGCAGCAGTTGCGACGGCGGCGAGTCCGACGGCGGTCAGAACCAGTCCCAGCCGGGCGGCGTTGACCTTAATGCCGAGGCCTGCGGCGGCGTCGTCCCCGAGTTCGAGGATGCGCAGCGGGCCGGCCAAGGCAATGACGGCAGGAATCAGGACCAGCAGGGAGGCCGCAAGGACGCCTGCCCGGTCCCAGGTGGAGGAGTTCAAGGATCCGTTGAGCCAGATGAGGGCGTCGGCGGCGGTGCGGATATCGGCGCGGGTCATGAGGAAGTTGACCACCGCATGGAGGGCTGCGGCGATGCCCACGCCCGCCAGGATGAGACGGTTGCCGGCGGCATTGCCGCGGCTGCCTCCGCCCGCGCCCGAACCGGTACCGCGGGAGATCGCGTAGATGATGGCTGCGACGCCGAGCGCACCGCCAAGTGCGGCTCCGGAAACCACTGCTCCGGAAGCTCCGAAAATCACGATGGCCGTCACGGCAGCAGCGCTGGCGCCGTAGCTGATGCCGATGATGTCCGGGCTTGCGAGGGGGTTGCGCAACATGGTTTGGAAGAGCGCCCCTGCCAAACCGAAGGCGACGCCGATCATCGTGCCAACCACTGCACGGGGCAGCTTGTGCTCCATGACGATGAAGCTGGCCCCCGGGATCTTCTCGCCGCCGGTCAGGTGGTTGATGACGATCGTGAAGAAGTCCGGGATGGTGACGGTGTAGCTGCCCAGGAGCACGTACACCGCGAACATGACGACTACAGCGAGCCCGAGGAAGAAGGTGGGGCCCAGCACGCGCCGAAGTGACAATTGATGGCCATGTTTGCCGGGATTATTGGTGCTATGTGCCATCTCGGGAGCGGCTTTGAGGGCGGTCATAGTCCGGCCCCCTTTCCACGACGGATGAGCCAAATGAAGACCGGGGCCCCGATGAGCGCGGTCATGATGCCGGCGGGCACTTCGCCCGGGAGCAGGATGACACGGCCAACGATGTCGGCGCTGATCAGGAGGATGGGGGCCGCAACCGCGGAGAACGGCAGGATCCAGCGGTAGTCCGGCCCGGTCAGCGAGCGGACTGCGTGGGGGATGACAAGCCCCAGGAAGGCAATCGGTCCGGCCACAGCCGTGGCAGATCCGCAAAGCAACACGATGCCCAGCCCGGTGATGGCACGGGAGAGTGCGACGTTCTGGCCGAGGCCACGGGCAATGTCGTCGCCGAGTGCCAGGCTGTTCAGAATGCGGCCGCCGGCCAGGACAATCACGGCCCCGATGGCAAGGAACGGCAGCGCAGGAAGGAGGACGGACCAATCACGTCCACCAATGGTGCCCACCTGCCAAAAGCGGAAACGGTCGAAAGTGTCCTGGCTCGAAACCAGGATGACGTTCATCAGGGAGAACAGTCCGGCGCTCAGGGCCGCACCCGCGAGGGCGAGCTTGACCGGCGTCGCACCGTCCCGTCCACGGGACGCAATGGCGTAAACGACGACGGCGGCCGCTGCGGCGCCGATGAAGGCGAACCAGATGTACCCGGACAGGGACGTGATGCCGAAAACGTAGATGCCCACTACCACTGCGAGGGCGGCACCGGCATTAAGTCCCAGGATGCCGGGATCGGCCAGCGGGTTGCGGGCCACACCCTGCATGGCTGCGCCGGCCAGGCCAAGGGCAGCACCGGCCAGCAGGCCCAGGACAGTTCGGGGAATCCGGGCGATGACCACAGCATGGTTACCGTCGGCCGGATTGAAGTTGGTGAGTGCTTCCCACACGGTGTTGAGGGGAAGTCCGCGCGCGCCGATCGCCAAGGAGGCGGCGCTCACTGCGGCGAGTACGACGACGGCCACCAACAGCCAAGCAGTGCGCTTGCCTGCGGTGCCCCGGGAACCGGTTCCCCCTCCGGTTCCCACGGCGCCAGGGGTGATGCCTCCCGGGCCAGCCGGCACCGAAGTGCCGTTGCCCCGCCCCTGGACCGCCGTCGTCGTACTCAGTTTCATTGCAGTTACTTGCCCGCTGCGTCAGCGGCCTTACCCAGCTGCGGCAGGAACGTGTCCAGTGCCCACGGCAGGCTCAGCGGCGAGGAAGCAGAGATGGAGAGAGTCAGTGTCTGGTCGGAATCAGCAACCAGGGCGCCCTTCTTGATGGCCGGGATCTGGCCAAGCAGCGGGTCGGCCTTGATGGCGTCAGCAGTGGTGGCATCCGGAACCCAAGTGACGAAAACGTCGGATTCGAGCTCATTGGCCTTTTCAGCAGACCACGGGATGAAGAATTCCGTAGCGCTCTTGGTGTTCTGCTCCACCACGGGAGCCAGCTTCATGCCGATTTCGGAGAGGAAGCGGGGGCGGTTGTCGATCGCGGTGTAGACATTGACGCCGTCGCCCTTGGCAGGTTCAAGGTTGCCGTAAATGAAGGTCTTGTCCTTTAGCTGCGGGAACTTGGAAACCTTGTCCTTGACAGTGGTTTCGGTGTCCTCGATCAGCTTCTTGGCTTCGGCTTCCTTGCCCAGTGCCTTGCCGATGAGGGTGGTGCTTTCCTGCCACGGCGTACCGTAGGCGAGCTCCGGCTGCGCCACAACGGGGGCGATTTCGCTGAGCTTCTTGTAGTCAGCCTCTTCCAGGCCGGAGTACGCGGCCAGGATAACGTCCGGGCTGAGCTTGGCGATCTCGGTGAAGTTGATGCCGTCCGCCTCGGAGAACTGGACCGGAGCCTTGTCGGTGCCAAAGCCGGCGCCAAGCTTCTCCAGTGCTGCGTCCTTCCAAGGGGTAGAGCCCTTGTCGTTATTGCCCCACTCGTTCTTCGGAACACCCACGGGAACAACGCCCAGTGCGATCGCGACGTCGTCATTGACCCACGAGACGGTGACTACGCGCTTGGGCTGTTCCTTGATGGTGGTCTCACCAAAGACGTTCTTGATGGTCACGGGGAAAGCTGAGGATGCGGCCTGCTCAGATGCCGGAGCGGAAGTTGCCGGACCAGTGGAGCAGCCGGTGAGGGTAAGAGCGACGGCGGCAAGGGCGGCCGTCGCGGTTCCTGCTGTTTTCAGCAGGGCGCGGCGTGGGAGAAGGGAAGCCACGGGACTCCTTAAGTAAGTGATGCGAACCTAAGTAAGGCTAGCCTAGCCTGCCGATAATTAAGAAACGTTTGCGTCACGTAATCCTCCCATCGTGGCCCCTTTTGCGCCCAGTGAGAGGCAGATCACACCCTCGATCACCTCCCGGTGGACAGCATCACCGCAATTTTGGGAGGATAGCGGCAGCGGACTACCGCTTCCAAGGAATACGACGAGGGGTTGAGCATGCGCGCTGTTTCAGTTGCCGCTGCCACGGTTGGCGAGGTGGCCACTTTGGCCTGCTTGGCACTCCCCCTTACGTCGGCATCTTCCTGAGCTCACCAGGCACCCTGGTTTAAGGGGTCTTGTCGCTGTGCCCTGCAGCTCGCAAGATGACCGACGGCTTCTGCCATTCCGCGCGCTCCCACTGTGGCCGCGCGGACGTCGACCATTCCCGAAAGAAGCTTTGCCATGCAGAAAATCACTGCCCAACAGATCCGTTCGTCCTTCATCAACGCCAGCCGCTCCGAGGCCGCCAAGCTCAACCTTCCGCGCAACTTCGAAACCCTCGACTGGGACAACCTCGAATTCCTTGGTTGGCGCGACGAGAAAATGCCCCAGCGCGGCTACCTCGTGGTTCCGCACCGGGGCAAGCTCACCGGACTCCTGCTCCGGGCTCCTGAAGGCGGGTCCGGGAAGAGGCGCGTAGTCCTCTGCGAACTGTGCCGCGACGTTTTCTCCAAGGACGACGTTTACCTGTGGGTCGCCAAGAAAGCCGGGCAATCCGGCAAGGACGGCAACACCGTGGGAACACTGATCTGCGCCGAGTTCGGCTGCAGCACCAACGTGCGCAAGGAACCGCCCGTCAACGAGATCAACCCGGACCCGGCCGCCGTCGTGGTTCGGCAAATCGCCGGACTGGAATCCAGGACCGGACAGTTCCTGGACCGGGTCCGGGCCAAGTAACCAACTAGTCCCAAGTAGGTAGCAGCAAGCGCCGTTTAGAACCCTCAAAACGGCATGACCTGCTACCTACTTGGGCGCGCCGGACCTACTCCGGTGCGATGGTGACAGTGGCCCCTTCGCAGGAGCTCTCGAAACCCAACTGGCAGGACAACCGGGACCGATCCTCGACGTACGTGTCCGTTTCGACGAGTAATTCCAACTCGTCCTCGCTGCGCTCCCCGGCGGAAGGGAATGCTTCCTTCTCAAGAAACACGTGGCACGTGGCGCAGGACGCGGTGCCGCCGCAGGACGCGAGGATGGGGAAATCGTTATCCCGCAGGACTTCCATGAGGGACTGATCGGCTGACCACTCGACGGCGTGTTCCTGGCCTTCACGGTCAATGACGTTGATGTTCTTGGTGCTCATTGCAGGATCCCTTTCCTGGATCGAAAAATCAGATTGCGGCTTCTGCCAATGGGGTGCCCGGGACGGATGCGAGAACCGGGTCGACGGCTGCCCCGGCGGCGATCAGCTTCTTGGCAGCCATGAAGTCCTTGAGGGAATCAACTGTGTCCACCGCGGACAACCTGCCGCCGCGGAGGTAGACCACAGAGAATTTCCTGTCCTCCACGTTCCCCCGCACAATCACGTCATCGTCCGGGTGCCGTACGCCGGCGGTCTGGAGGCGAACGCCGTGCTGGACGGTCCAAAACCACGGAATGTCTGCGTCCTTCCTCGGTTTCTCCACGATGTGGTGGACGATGCTGTCGGCCTGGGCCTGCGCGTTCTGGATGCATTCCAGGCGGAGGCTCGATCCGTCGAAAGGACTCGTAAAGCGGGTGACGTCGCCTGCGGCATAGACCGACGGACGCGACGTCCGCCCGTGCTCGTCCACCAGGATGCCGTCGTTGCACTCCAGCCCGGCAGCTTCGGCCAACTGTTGGTTGGGCACCACGCCTATTCCGGCAATCACGACGTCGGCTGGGTAGCTTTCGCCGTCGGCCGTCACTACCCGCTCGACCCGGTCGCCGCCCTCGACTGCTGTTACAGCGGCACCGAAAACGAAGCGCACCCCGTGTTTCTCGTGGTGCTGCTCGAAGAACCGTGAAACAGGCTCGGACGTCACGCGGCTCATGACACGGTCCTGGAATTCAAGGACAGTAACGTCACATCCGAGCGCAGCCGCGGCGCCGGCCACTTCAAGGCCGATGTAGCCTGCCCCGATGACAACTACTTTGGCACCAGGGGCGAGCCGGGCACGGAGGCGGGTGGCGTCGTCGAACGTTTTCAGCGTTTGCACGCCCGGAAGGTCACCGCCCGGGATCCGCAACGCCCGCGCCGTGGAACCTGTGGCGATCACCAGCCGGTGATAGGCCCGGCTCGTCCCGTTGGACAGCGTGACTGAGCAATTTTCGACGTCGACCTCCCGGACTTCCAGCCCCAGCAACGTCTCGATGCCCCGTTCCCCGTAGTATCCAGCACGGCGCAAGGGTGTGACCTGGTCCGTGGCGCCGGCCTTCAGCAATTCCTTGGACAACGGGGGCCGCTCGTAGGGAAGCCGGTCATCGGCGTCGACCAGCAGGACTCCGCCTTCCCAACCTTGGCTGCGAAGCCCCGCTGCGACGGAGACACCTGCGTGGCCGGCCCCCAGGATGATGATCGGTTCTTCAGGGACGTGCGGCTCATGCATTGGACTTCTCCATCGTGACGAACAGGTGCTCCGGACCGGAGTTGGTGAGGTTGTTGCCGCGGACATACTCGATCGGCTTGTTGGGATCCAGCACCATAGTGGCGAGCCTCTGCGCCAAAAGCCCGATGGTCACGGTGGTTTCCAGGCGGGCCAGCGGGGCTCCGAGGCAGCTGTGCACGCCATGGCCGAAACCAAGGTGTCCTTCCGGCCTGCGGTCGATGTCGAATACTGCCGCGTTGGGATACTTCCGGTCATCCCAGTTGGCGGCAGCGGGCATGAGGCGAACCACTGAGCCCTTGGGGAGGGTGACTCCGGAGACCTCAACGTCCTCGGTAGTGATGCGGCTAACCCGCTGCACCGTTCCGCGGTACCGCGCTAGTTCCTCCATGAACAGTTCGGCGTCCTCCGGTGTTTCCCGGATGCGCTCCAGAAGTTCCGGATTCTCAGCGAACACACGGAAGGCGTTGGCGATCAGGATGGTGGTGGTGTCATGACCGGCCACGAAGACGAAGGCGCACAACTCCTTGGCTTCCTTCTCGCTGAGCAGCCCGTCCTTCCACATCCGCGCGATTTGCCCACCGACAGACTGGTTCTCCTCCGCATGCAGCCGCTCGAGGTTCTCCTTGAGGAAGTCGAAGAAGGCGAAAGCGCTCTGTTCGTCGGTTCCTGTGCCATTGGCGTTGCGGGCGAGACGGCCGAAGTAGCTGAACGTCTCGTCGGACCAGAATTTGAGCTTGTCGAAGTCCGGGTTGGGGACGTCCAGGAGCGCGCTGATGGTGGACATGCTCAGGGGAATCGCGTAATCGTCAACGGCGTCACCACCACCGGCGGCGAGCATGTCGTCCAAGTACATGGTGGCGTTCTCCCGCACCCTTTCTTCAAAGGTCGCTACGGCCTTGGGTGTAAACGCCTGGGCCACCACCTGACGCAGCCGGCCGTGGTTGGGAGCATCGAACAAGGTCAGGAAGGTCAGCGGGATCGGGTCCACCACCTGGGACGAGAACATCTTGGGTGCACGGAGGCCTTTCCTCACGTCGTCGTAGCGGGTAATGAACCAGACATCGGACTGCGGCGTGAAGCAACGCAACACGGGAGCGTTCTCCAGCATCCACTGGTAGTGCGCGTACGGGTCGCCCTGGCTTCCGTCGTCCACCACCTTGAACGGCTCCAGCCCTTCGGGCCATTCCAGTTCATGGGAGTACGGCGGCAACTCGCGCGGTTCGTGCTCGACGGCGGCGACGGGGCACGTCAAAGGCTCAGACATCGTTGTCCTACTTTCGGGCTGGTGGCGGGATCTGCGAGGTCACCGCCGGGTTGATGTGATGCAGGTCTCCAGTCTGTGGATCTGCGATCAGCGAATGAACAGCCCTTCCGCTCAGCGGAATGAGTCGCGTTAAATCAGAGCCTGCGCGAGCCCGGAAGCCTGTTGTCGGCACCAAGGCTCCGCGAGATGCCGTGGGCCGCCGTCAGCAGCGACGGGATGATGGCCGGTACGTTGGCCTCATCGCGGGGGACGATCGCATTCAGCGAGGCCGCAATTTTGCCCGATGCTCCGAAAACCGGAACCGCGATGCCAATCCAATCCATGTGACCGATGCCAGGGATGGCAACGTGCCCGCGCTGCCGGATCTCGGCCAAGTGCTTCCGGATGAGGGTTGGATCGGTGATGGTATCCGGGGTGACGGCTTCGAGGGGCTGCGAAAGAATCCCATCCTGGTAGGCTTTGTCGGAAAAAGCGAGGAGAACCAAACCGGACGATGCCGCGTGGATCGGCATGCGTTGGGCAATGTGGGCAGCATCCAGCGGAGATTCAGGATCCGACAACCGTTCGACGTAAAGGACCGATCCCCTGTCCAGCACGGCCAACGTGGTGTGTTGCCGGACGGTGGCCTGGACGTCTTCCATGTAGGGCAGCGCCACTTCCTGCAGGCCCAACGCCTTGGATCCCCGGGCCCCGAGTTCCCACATCCGCATGCCGACGCGGAGCTCATCCCCGGAGACCTTCTCGATCAAGCCATGACGGGCCAACTCCTGGACAAGCCGATGGGTAGTCGTCAGTGGAAGGTCTGCCCTCCGGGCCAAACCCGACAAAGTCATGGTGGGCAGGGCCCGGTCGAAGGCCGACATCAACCGGACCACCCGGCTGATGACGGATTCCCCTGGAGTGGATTCGGTCATGCAGCGAGTTTGCCACGGACCTCTACCGCAGGACGATGTCCACCGGGTTGGCCTCCGACCGCCACGCGCCGGGCTCGCCCGGTCCGGCGATCACCGGTGCCGTGAGCACGCCCGAACGGTTGGTGCGCTTGTCCCTCAGGATTTCCGTGACGGACCCGAGGTGCCTGGACAAGTCGATCACGTTTTCAGGAGCAGCCAGCAGGAGCTGGAACCCGAACTCGTGAAGGGCCTTGATCCCGGCGCCGGCGAATTCCTCGGAAGCCAACACGAACGCTTCGTCCATCATCACGGTGCCGTACGTCGTGAAGCCCTGCTCGGCGATCCCCAGCTGGTAACTGAGTGCGGCGGCCATGATGAACGCGGTGAAACGCTGGCGCTCACCGCCGGACATGGAGCCAGTATCGGCATGCATGAAGACTTCGGTCTTCCGCTTGGCTGCCTTGCCGGTGCCGGCTTTGCCCGATTTCGAAGCAACCTCGCGGTGCTCCTTGCACTGGATGAACAGGTGCCCGCGAACGTCCAGCACCTCGGCCCGCCAGCGACGATCCTCCGGGGTCTGGGAGCCAAGACGCTTGACCAGGGTTTCCAGTGACTTATAGCGCGCGGTGAGCTCGGCGTCGTCGTCCATGTCTGTTGGTGAAACGGCAGTGCCGCGGGACGGACGCGTGTGCTTCGCCTTCAGGGCGTTCTGGATCGCATCCTTGAACTGCTTGGCCGTGGCCGGGAGCGTCTGCTTGATGTCCAATTCCAGGAAGCTGCCCTCGTGGAAGTTCACCTCGGATAGGATCCCGTTGAGGGGCAGGATACGGCTGGTGATGCTGCGCCGTTCCTCATCGAGCAAGTGCAAAAGCGTGCTGAAGGACTCGTGCGTGCGCTGGTTGAAGAACAGCCGGAACTCGGCCTCCTGCGCGGGCAGGCCGTCGCTGACGATTGCGTGGTACCGGGATTCGAAATCCCCCGCGGCCCCGATCGACGTGCCGTGGTCGGCGCTGATGGCGCTGCCCCAGTCGCGAACGAAGGCCTCGAACATGCGGGTCAACCGTTCGGCCGTTGCCTGTCCACGCGATTCCGCGGCATGCAGTTCGTCGAGCAGTTTGTTGCGGACACTGTTGGCGAGGTTGTCGAGTTCGTACAACTCGGAGACCTCGCCGACGCCCGAGAAGTACGGCTCAAGCGCAGTGACGGTGGAGCCCGACGGCGGTGCTTGCTCAAGCTTCAGCCTCGCGGCATCGAGCAGGCCGTCAGCTGTGGTCATCTTGTGGTCGAGCGCCTTGTATTCGCTCTGCAGCACCGCGGCCGCCCCTGTGGAGGACTGGTGCTTCTCGCGCACGGTCTCGATGTTTGCACGCAATGGCTCAAGGTCCGCCTGTGCGGCCAGGGCATCCGTGAGGCGCTGTTCGATCCGTGCGAGCTCCTCGGCTGCGACGGCAGCGGAGACCTGCTCCCACGGGCGCTCATCTTCTGCGACCCGACGGAGTGCTTCCAACTGCCGGGCCATGCCCTGGTGCGAATCCTCGCGGCTTTGGGCCAGCTCCGCGGCTTTGGCCAGCTCGTTCTCCAACTCGCCCACGCGGGCCGCCACAAGCTCCAGCTTGGAGGCGTTGTCGAAACCGAGAACGTAATCCTGGCGGCCCGTGAAACGGTCGTCCTTCTCCACGGTGTGCCGGTTGCGCTTGACCACGCCGCCCAGGCTCAAACCCTTGTCCATCCCGGCGAGCTCGTCGGGATCTTCGACACACGGGTAAGCGAAGTCCAACGCGATCCGCTCGCGGATCCATTGCCCGGCGTCGGCATTGGCACCTGAGGTGAGGATGCTCAACTTAGTCAAGAGGTCGCCGTCGGACACGTCCTCCACAGCCAGCGCGCCACCGGCGAGCGGCTTGGACACGTCGACCGCCCGGAGGGCACCGCGGACGGTGTTGTCATTGAGGTAGCGCGTCACAGCAGCAAAGTGCTCGCCCGGAACCAGCAACGTGGTGGCAAGGTTACGCAAGGCACGTTCGGCAGCCGGGCGCCAGTGATCCTGCCCCTCGTCGAGGTCAATCAACTCACCGCCAAACGGCATCCGCTCTTCCGGGACACCTGTTGCGGCCGCGATGGCAGCACGGTTTTCAATGCTCGAGGGCGGCAGCAAGGACTTGCGCGACCGCAACGACAGCAACTCCTGCTGGGCTGCTGCGAGTTCACGCTTCTTGGTCGCGTGGCCGTCGAAAGCCTCGAACCGAAGCTCCTTCAGGGCCTCCGAATCGTCCTTCAGTTCGGCCGATCGGGCCGCCGCCTGCTCATGTGCCTGGTCCCAGCCCTCGGCGGACCATTCGAGGTTCAAACCGGCCTCGGCCAAAGCCTTCCTCGCCGAATCCTCCACCTGCTGGCGCAGCTTCAGGCCAACTTTGGCGTTCTCCAACGACTGCTCAATCGCCGAAATCGCGTTGCCGCCGCGGTTGTTGTAATCCAGTTCAAGGTCGCGGAGGTCCTTGGCCAAGGCATCCCGCACGGTGCGCTCGGCCGCCAGTTCCTGGGCCTTGGACTGCGCCAACTCCTTGAAACGGGCCAACGTCTTGGCGTGGACCGTGACCGCAAGCTGCTGTTTGTAGGCCTCGAACTCCCCGCCGGCCAACTCGCGGAGGCGGTTCGCATCCAGCAATGCCTGCGCGTACTCCTTGTTCAGCCCTGGAACCGGAGCCAATTGGTCGCGCTGTTGCCGCACGTCCTCCAGCCGTTGACGGATCGACATCAGGTTGCTGAACTCTTCCACCACGTCATCCGCGGCAGCCAGCGTAGCCGGAGCGTCGAGCACCTGGTCGCGGAAGAACGTGTTTACACTGCCACCCAGGCCCTTACCGGCCTGGATCACGCGAAGCAGCGGCAGCGCCTGGTCGGAGTTGATTCCCAAGAGCCTCCGGAAACGCTCCGCGAACGCCTTGTGGACGTCGAAAACCTGGCCATCCGGGAAGATCGACTCCAACGCGCCCTTGGTAAACCGCTTCTGCGCGATCCCCTCAATGGCCTCAAGGTCCAACGGTTTGCTGTCGATCACATAGAAACGCCCGACACTCGACTCCGTGCCGTTCTTCGGCAAATCGAACAACGCCGACACCGTCACCTTCGTGCCGGCAGCGTTATCAAACGTCAGCGCGACGGCGGACCAGGTGGCACCCGGGCGTTGGAAGGCACTCGCCGAGCTATCCCCCACCGCCTTATCACCCACCTTGCCGCGCATGTAGGTGAACGTGGTCCTCTTGTCCTCCACAGCGCCGCCGGACCGCTGGGCTGCAGCCTCATTCGAGCGCGGACGGGCATCGAAAACACGGAGCATCGCATCAAAGAGGGTCGACTTGCCGACGCCCGAGTTGCCAGTGAGCAGGGTGCCCTTGCGGTCCACGTGCATGGTGTGGGCGCCGTGGAAGGTGCCCCAGTTGACCACCTGCACGAGCGCCAAACGCATCTGGCCGGGGTTCGTGAGCTCGCCGAGCGGGAGCATGCTTGCGATGGTCACTTCTGTGTCCCTTCAGCGTCGGTTGTGTCCGCAGCGGTACCGTCCGCACTTGGGTCGCCTATCGCGGCGGTACCGGACACATGCTCTGCATGCTCCCTCGTACCTCGCTTAGACGCATGCTGCCGCATGTCCCCGGCATCGCCGCTCGCTTCGGTGAGGTGCTCGCGCGAGGTAGACGACGCCGATGCCGCCCCGGGAGTGGCTTCGGGCCTGTCGGAGCCGGCAGCATCGTCCGCAGGACGAGTGCTGTCCGGCGAAGGGGCGGGGGCGGCATCGGCGTCGTCGTCCCCATCCGCGGAGGATTCAGAGGGGTCCAGGTCCAGGAGGGGTTCTGTTCCGGATTCGTCGGCTGCTACTGCTATCAGGGCCTCTATTTGGGCTGGGATGTCGCCGATGTTTTCGAAAGGGAGTGCCAGGGGAAGGGCGTTGCTGATGGTGTAGCTATCGTCCAGCGGGGTGGGGAGGATGAGCTGGCGGGCAAGGAGCTTGGTGATGGTGCGGGTGACCACGTCGGAGTCGCGCAGGGCGTCTTGCTGGCCCGCGGGAGTGTAGTTGGCCACGAGGTCCGAGATTTCCTCGCGGGTGATCGTTGGGTCCGTCTGGGCGGTGACGTGGCGGTCCAGCAGCAGGCGAAGGCGGAGCAGGACGATGGTTTCCACTCGGCTCAGGGCTCGCTGCTGGCGGAGGATGCTGGACCGGGAGCTTGCTCCGATGATGTCGGGATCGACCGGGCGGAGAACTGCGATCTTGCGGTCGTGATCGAGCTGGAGGGTGAGGAACAGCTCGGAGAGTCGGCTGCGGAGGATCAGCTGGTTGTCCAGGAGCGTGGTCCACAGTTTCTCGTCCCGGCCACCGTCGATGTACGGGCCTTTCAGGAGCTTCACCAGTGCATGCCGCACCTTCATGGGGAGCACCCCGGTGTCACCGGGGAACAGCGCCGCACCGTCCACGAACGAGTCGCGCGGTGTGACCCGGAAGGGATCCGCATGAGTGATTTCAGCAGCGGGCTCGGCCACCGGTTCGGCCGCGGCGGCCTCAACCACCTCTTCGGTGGCCTCATCCGCGTCGGTGACGTCCGTCGTCGTGATTTCCTCAGTCATCAGAATCCTCATTCAGCGTGACGACGGGCAGGTACGCCGTGCGGATGCTGCCGTCGATTTGTTCGAAGTCAATGTGTTCCCAGGCTGCCCGGTCGAAGCCAGCGCCCGATTGCAGAGCGATGGACAACAGGGTGCGGACCGTGTTGATGTGCCGTTCCTCGGCGGGCAGGTTGTCCCAGGCATCGCCCAAGGTAGCGGCACCCGCCATGGCAGCCCGCACAACAGCGGGTTTGGCTTTGCCCGTGCGGGCGGAGCGCACCCGGTCCGAGTCGCTGAAAGCGATAGGGTCCGCGAGGCGCGGAGGCGTGGCGAATTCGTCGGGGTCGAAGAGTTTGACCATGGCCAATGACTCGAACCCGGCGTTGAACAGGACGGGCCCGCGGACCAGTCCGGGACGGTCGCGTTCGTACGGCAAGGAGCGGATCGCCTGCTCGGCCTCTGCCAGCACCTTGCGCAGGCTGACGGATTGCCGGACGTCGTCGCTTTGGATGTACGTGTTCAGGCTCTCGGAGAGTTTGCCGTAGATCCTCTGGATGTGGCTGTGCTGCGTGCGCAGTTCGGCCACCAGGTTTTTCAGCGTCTCGCGGTCCTCGTGGGAGAGGTCATCCGCGAACTGCCGGCTCAGCACCTCACCGATCGCCGAGCGGAAGCGCAACTGCTGCTGCGGATCCTCCAGAAAGGCAGTGAAGGAGCGGAAGGTTCGCCCTTCGGGGCTCTGGCGCAGGCGCTTGTCGGCCTCCAAAACCTGGGCCATCGTAGCGCCCTTGCTCAGCGACTCCTCGATGATCTGGTTGCGGAGCTCGCCCACCAGTTCCTCGATGCGGTCACGCATCTTCTTGTAGTCCGCGGGCAGGCTGGCGGCGAGATCCAGGATGTTGCCGGCCGCTTCAACAGCTTCCTCGTCGTCCAGGAGACCGTCGAACTCCCCGGAGCTGATGTCCTCCACCAGCTGCTGGCGCTCGTGGATTTCCTCCTCCAGGGCCTCCAGGCGCGCGCTTTGGTCCGGGTTGGTTTCGTTGGCGAGCTTCTCCACATCGCCCAGAAGTGTGCCGAGCCGCGAACCGTTCAGCGTGGAACGTTCGCTGGACAGGCTGTCCAGGAAGGCGAGCACGCGGGCCGCGGGTTCTGTGACTTCGTAGACGATGTGGCCGGACTGGTTCCTTCGCGTCAGGAACTGCTTGCGCGTCCATTCATCTCCGAACAGCTTGCCGTTCTGCTGTCCACCGAGGGTGGGATCCTGGCGGCGGAGCTGCTCAAGGAAAGCGTCGACGTCGGCATGGAACTCTTCGAGCGGAAGCTGCGGCCGGGTGCGGGTGAAGGATGCTTGCAGCACTGCGATGACCCACGGCGCCGAACGCGTCAGGGCCCACGCTGGGCCCTTGGTCAGCTGTTCGAGGTCGCGAAGCCTCGCGCTGATGGCGTCGGCGGAGGACATGGCTGAACGGGACAACTACTCTCCTTCAGCTGCTGCGAAACCTGGCTGGCAGCGGAAACTGCCCCGTACAAGGTTAACGCAGAGCGTCAGAACCTCCCCACCGCAACCATTTCGTAACCTACCGCGCGGTATGGTTTCGATCCCATATCAACGGAGCCGCGACGCGTTTCCGCTCTGGCCCGAAGGCACCCCCACCCCTAGTGTCAGAACATCGACGCAGCCACGCCGCGCCGACCCACGCACCGTCGCTCCGGGGGGAACCATGGATTTCGATTTCACTGCGCTGGAAACAGGCACATACGTAGTTATTGGAACGCTGCTGTTTGCTGCACTCTTGGTGGCCTTCATCGCAGCAGCAGCAATGGCAACAATCATTCTTATCGGGGCCATGGGCATGGCCTGGTACGCCGTTAAAGGCGTCCTCGGGGGCCTGGTCCACGGCATTAACTTTGCGTGGGAACGCCTTGTTCACCACGCTGGACAAGTGGAAATTCCGGCCGAATTCCAGCCGCAGATTTCCCCTAGCACGGGTAGCTACTCGCGGGTAGCATTGAGGGACAGCTGAAGGGTTCCCACCCAAGGCGGACCCTGGCTCCATCCGGCACAACCGGCTAGAGGAGTTACCCCATGACGTCCGCCACTGACAACAGCCTCGCCGCAGCAAGCGTCAATGCCACCGCAGAGGAAGCCCGCGCCGTCGCCGAAGCCGCGCGCGAAACCGAGTGGAACCGGCCCAGCTTCGCCAAGGGCCTCTACCTGGGCAGCTTCGACCTCAGCCTGATCCACCCATGGCCACAAGCGCGGGCGGACGATGTGGAGCGGGGCGAGGAGTTCATGGCCCGCTTGCTGACGTTCGCCAAAACCATGTCCGGCCGCACCATTGAAAAAGACGCCAGGATTCCGGATGAGTACCTCAAAGGGCTCGCGGACCTCGGCGTTTTCGGCATGAAAATCCCACGTGAATACGGCGGCTTGGGGTTGTCCCTGGTCTACTACGGCCGTGCGCTTGCCCTGCTGGGGTCGGTGCATCCAAGCCTCGGGGCCCTCATTTCCGCACACCAGTCCATCGGTGTCCCGGAGCCCGTGAAGGAATTCGGCACACCCGAGCAGAAGAAGGAATACCTGCCGCGTTGCGCCGCCGGAGCCATCACTGCCTTCCTCCTGACAGAGCCCGACGTCGGCAGCGACCCAGCGCGGATGGGCGCCACTGCCGTACTGTCGGACGACGGCGGTTCTTACGTTCTGGACGGCGTGAAACTTTGGACCACCAACGGCGTGATCGCTGAGCTCGTGGTGGTCATGGCCAGGGTTCCCGCACATACCGACGTTGACGGGACCGAGCACAAGGGCGGAATCTCCGCGTTCGTGGTGGAGATGGACTCCCCCGGCATCACCGTGGAGAACCGCAACGCCTTCATGGGCCTGCGCGGGATTGAAAACGGCGTGACCCGTTTCCACCAGGTGCGGGTACCTGTTGCCAACCGGCTCGGCCGCGAGGGCCAAGGACTCAAGATCGCCCTCACCACCCTTAATACCGGCCGGCTTTCCATTCCCGGTCTCTGCGTTGCCGCTGGGAAGTGGAGCCTGAAGATTTCCCGCGAATGGTCCAACGCCCGGACCCAATGGGGTCGACCGGTAGGCAAGCACGAAGCCGTGGGAAAGAAGATCGCCTTCATCGCCGCGACGACTTTTGCCCTGGAGGCCGTGTTTGAACTATCCGCCGAGATGGCCGACGCGGGCCAAAAGGACGTTCGCATCGAAGCGGCTCTTGCCAAGTTGTGGTCTACGGAGTTGAGCTGCCGGATCGCCGATGAGCTTGTCCAGATCCGTGGCGGCCGTGGGTTCGAAACCGCAGAGTCCCTTGAAGCCCGCGGCGAACGCGCCGTCCCGGCCGAGCAACTGCTCCGGGACCTCCGTATCAACCGGATCTTTGAAGGTTCCAGCGAGATCATGAAACTCCTGATCGCCCGCGAGGCAGTGGACGCGCACCTTGCCGCTGCGGGCGACCTCGCCTCAGCGGACGCGAGCTTGCAGGACAAGGCGAGGGCCGCCGTCGGGGCCTCTGGCTTCTATGCCAAATGGCTGCCGAAGCTTGTGGCCGGAGCCGGGATGGATCCCCGGTCCTACGCGGAGTTCGGGCGTCTGGCCAAGCAGCTGCGGTTCGTTGAGAGGTCCTCGCGGCGGCTTGCCCGGCAGACCTTCTACGGCATGGGCAGGTGGCAGGCAAAGCTGGAATATAAGCAGGCGTTCCTGGGCAGGATCGTGGATATCGGCGCCGAACTGTTCGCCATGGCGGCCTGCTGCTCCCGGGCCGAAATGCTACTCCGCAAGCACCCGGAGCAAGGTGCCGCCGCCTTTGAGCTGGCCGAAGCATTCTGCGAGCAGGCGCGCGTGCGGGTGGACGAATACTTCGACCAGTTGTGGAGAAACACGGACGACGTCGATCATGACCTGTCACGCAAGGTCCTCACCGGCGACTACGCGTGGTTGGAGGCCGGGGTCCTGGACCAGTCCGAGGGAACCGGGCCGTGGATCGGCGATGCTGCCCCGGGCGCGTCAACCAAGGAAAACCTGCACCGCAAGTATCGGTGAGGCGCTAGCGAACGTCCCCGTCGACGTAAAACCAGCGTTTGCCTTCCCGAACAAAACGGCTGGCTTCGCGCTGGACGCCGCGTTCGCCGTCGAGCCTGTAGTGTGCGGCGAATTCCACGGTGCCCGTCGTGTCCAAAGGTCCGCCGTTGGCGGTGCCGACGATGTCCAACCGGCGCCACTGCATGTCCGGATCGAGATCCATGGATTTCGGTCGCGTTGAGGCGTGCCAGGTGCGCAGGAGGTAGTCGGGGGCCAGGACAACGAAGGCCGAATACCGGGAGCGCATCAATTGCTCCGCAGTGGGCGCGTCGGCGTCGCCGCGGTGGAAGCGTGCGCAGCAATCGTCATACTGCTCCCCGGAGAGGCAGGGGCACATGCCGTTGCGGAGTCGGGCAGGTTCAGGGGTCACGAGTTCCCAATCTAAGGCTGTAAATGAGAGCTGGGCAACATATTTTCCCACGCCATATAACAGCTTTGAAACAACCCCGCCAGAGTAGGGGGCGGGGCGTGATTCCGTTGGTGCTGGACCTTAGGCTAGATACGCAAGCTGGGTGGGCAATGCGCGCATCACAAAACGACAGCCAGGGGAGGCTACGTGGAGGATCCGACAACACTCGCCATCAACCTGACGTATTTGGGAACACTGGGGCTCGCCGTCCTGATGTTCCTGGGTCTCGGGTTGATCATCATCATCACCCTGGTGGTGGCTGGAGTTGGGCGACTGCTGTCGATTGTCCTCCTGGCGATGGTGGGAATCTTCCCCAAGAAGGAAACCACTCCCATCGTCCAGTTGCCCCCGCGTCCCGCCCGCGTTCCAGTCCCGGTAACGGGCGACGTCGAGTCTGTCGATTCTCCGCTGGATGACCTCGCCTACCTCGAAACGGGATCCACCGCGCAGGTGCAGGCTGCGACAACTGTCGCACCGGCTTCAGCCCCGGCCAAGGAGCCTGCTGCCACGCCATCGACGCCCGCGGCACCCAAGCGAGACCTCCTTGGAGACGTTCGACGGCGGCTCTCGGGTACGGCGGCCGCACTCAAGGAAGGCGCCTGGAAGTCCAAGGTTGACCCCCGAAAACTGCCCAAACCGGCAGAGGTCAAGTCAGTGGTGGGAAACCAGACCGCGCATCATCCAATCGTTGTGGCAGCAACCAAGGAACCCCCTGTCCTGTCCAAGGACTGGGCCGAAGCGGTTGCCAAAGCAGACGAACGGGCAGCCGCCCGCGCAAAGTCCGAGCAACCGCCCGCCATCAAGGTCACAGTCCGCGACCTTGACGAGCCCACTCCCTCCTCCAACGGGAAAACGCCCGGACCGAAGCGGCCGGATGCCCCGGCCAAGAAGCCTGACGGCGGTCCCGCCAAGCCAACCGATGCCAAGACCCCGGTTCAAGGCAACGACGCACGGAAATCGGGCCCGAACACTTCCAAGAATGGGAAGTCTCCGAGCCCGATCCGAAAAGGGTCCCTCAGCAGCGCCAGCCGCAACTCCTAGGCGGGCTTCTGGGCGGTGCGTGGTCGGGCCCTCCCCTGGAGCGCCCACCTGTCAGCAACCCAAGCACCCATCGCAGCGCCGAGGACGAGTCCGGGTAGCCACACAATCACATGACCTATCCACATCCCAGTCGTGAAAATGTTCACCATGATATCGGCGGAGTTTACTGACCCACGGGGCGAATCGCCGTCGAGCATGAACACACCGTGGCGGTCCATCCAGACTGCTCCCTCAACTGCGAGCACAGCCAACAGGGCAACAGTGCTGGACAAGAAGGCGAAGGATCCGGTCATGAGCCCAACGCGGAATGAGCCAGCCAGGAAGGCTGCTGTTACAGCGGCAAGAAAGATGATGACGGCCGGCACGGGAACAGTCACCAAGAGGACTCCGGGACCGCCGTCGCCCAGTTGAAACCGCGAGGTTACGAACACAATCGCAGCGACCAAAACGCCGGCGCCCAGCGGCAAGGTCACGGCCAAACTCCAGGCGGCGGGCCGAGGATTGCTCTCCATAAAACAACTCTAGGTACGGAGCCTCCGGGTGGCCAGAGTATCCGCCGGGGCTTTGTGGGAACGGCTACGCGGCCAACTGCCGGAACGACGCGCCGTGGTAGATGAGCGGCTTGGATTCGAGGTTGATGGTGGTCGCTTTGACCTCCAGGACCACGATCGCGTGGTCCCCTGCAGGCGTCTCCGAGACAACTTCGCATTCAAAGCCCAGCACGGCGCCATCGATCAGGACCGCGCCTGAGTCGCTGACGCTCGTGTCCAGCCCCGCGAACCGGTCCCTCGTTTTGGAGGCCAGCTGCAGCGCGGCACCTTCCTGGCCCTCGGCAAGGACCGAGACACCCAATCGTTGAGCCTGGCGGAGCTTCGGCCAGGTGGTGGAGGAGTTCTGCACGGCGAACATCACCAACGGCGGTTCCAATGAAACGCCCACTGTGAAGGACGATGCCACCAAAGCTTCCGGCGTGAAATCCACCATCGCGCTGAACGCTGCGACTCCGGACGGGAACTGCGCAAATGCAGCCTTGATGGCTGCCGTTTCTTCCACTGTGGTCTGTGTCATTCCGCTGTCCCCTTCGTGCGTTGCTTGAGTTCCTTTCCCATAATTCACCTGCATTCGGGAACGGCAATATTTGTTGATCCGGAAGACATTTGTGTTGCCGTGTGTCAAGAAATGTCGCGAAGTAAGGCCTCCTCCATTACCTCCCAAGACGAAAAGCCAAGAAGTTCTACCGCTTGCGTTCATGCCTCCGGCGGCCGTGTGTAGCCTCGATTGAACATCCAGGCCACCGACTCAGGCCTGGACCCCCAGCACTGTCCCACCACAGGAAGCCGACATGAGCCTCAACGAGCTACGAACGCTTGGACGCACTGGCGCCCTGATCAGCCCCCTCACGCTGGGCACCCTCAATTTCGGCACCGGCGCCGCACCCACGGGGCCCGCCGAGAGCATCCGCATCATCAAAGCAGCGCTCGACGCCGGTATCACCAGCGTGGACACCGCGGACATCTACTCCCAGGGCGAGGCCGAGACCGTGGTTGGCCAGGCTATCCACGGCCGGCGCGATGACGTTTTCCTCGCCACCAAGTTCCACGGCCAAATGGGTTCCAACCCGGCGCACGCCGGCAATTCCCGCCGGTGGATCGTCCGGGCTGTGGAGGACAGCTTGCGGCGCCTGAACACAGACCGGATCGACCTCTACCAGGCGCACCGTCCGGACTACAACACCGATCTTCTTGAGACCATCACCGCCCTGAACGATCTCATCCGGCAGGGCAAGATCCTGTACTACGGCACGTCCGTGTTCAGCCCGGCCCAGCTTGTTGAGGCGCAGTGGATCGCCAACACCAACCACCTGACCCCGCCGGTAGTTGACCAGGTACCTTATTCCCTTCTGGTGCGCGCCAACGAACGCGACGTTTTCCCCATCACCCAGCAGTACGGCGTCGGGGTTCTGAGTTACGGACCGCTCGACGGCGGGTGGCTGGCCGGTGGCTACCGCGTCGGCGCCGGCCAGCCTGAAAGCTCTCGATCGGCTGCCGTTCCGGGGCGTTTCGATGTCAACGCGCCCTTCAACCAGGGCAAGCTGCACGCGGTCGACGCCTTGTCACAGTTGGCGGCCCGCCACGGGTTGACCCTCATTCAGCTGGCTGTGGGCTTCGCCCTGAACCACCCGGCGGTGACCAGCGTGGTCATCGGGCCACGCACCGAAGACCACCTGACTGACTACCTGAAGGCCGCAGACGTGGTGCTGAGCGAGGCCATCCTCGACGAAATCGACGACATCGTTGCCCCGGCTGTGAACTTCCTCGAGCGCGACGCCGGCACCGTGGCACCCCACCTTGAGTACCCGGAATTACGACGCCGGTAGTCGCCTTCCGTTGTGAGGCCCGGTTTGCGCGTTACGTGCTTCCGTGAGGGCGCAGAGCAGGCCTCACAACGAGCTATTGACGCAGGTTCGCCCGTGGCGTGATCCTTGTCCTAAGTGCTGCGGCACTCCGCAGCGATTAGCTTCCAGTAGAACGCCGCCGTCCCATGTCCAAACACCATGTCAAGCAAAGAGCAGCGAAAGCCGCCACCCCCGGACAGCCGACCGAAGGTCCCCTGACCCACGAAGAACTGCAACTTTCAGGGCGGAACCATTCCATGCCGCTGGAAGCCCTGCACGACGACATCACGCCGGCAGGCCTTCATTACTTACTCATCCATTTCGACATTCCGCACGTTTCCGTTGAGACATGGAGGCTGCGGTTGGGCGGGGCTGTTGAACACGGTCTTGATTTGAGTCTTGAGGACATCAAAGCCAGACCGGCTGTCACCCTGCCTGTGACCATGGAATGCGCAGGCAACGGGAGGTCGCTCCTGGCACCGCGACCCCTGAGCCAGCCTTGGGTCCTTGGTGCGGTGGGCACAGCCGAGTGGACCGGAACTCCCTTGGCACCCCTGCTGGAGGAGGCAGGGTTGGCGAGTGACGCCGTCGAACTTGTCTTTACCGGTGCCGACAACGGTATCCAAGGCGGCGTCGAAGAGCCGTATGCCCGCAGCCTGACCGTCGCTGAGGCGATGCATCCCGAAGTGATGCTGGTCTACGCCATGAACGGGAATCCCCTGCCGATCCAGCACGGATTCCCCCTGCGGCTGCTGGTGCCGGGTTGGTACGGCATGGCGAGCGTGAAGTGGTTGACGTCGATTGAAGCCGTGACATCCCGGTTCATGGGGTTCCAGCAGGCGGTCGCTTACCACTATCTGCAAGGTCCCGACGGCCCAGGCCTGCCCGTGACGCACATCCGTGTTCGCTCGCTGATGATTCCTCCCGGGATTCCTGATTTCTTCACCCGACGCCGCATCGTTGACGCCGGTCCCGTAATGCTGCACGGCCGCGCGTGGTCCGGACACGGCGAAGTGGAACGGGTGGAGGTGGGGATCGACGGCGAATGGATGCCTGCACATGTAGATCCGCCGCTGGGTGATTTCGCGTGGCGGTCGTGGTCCATGGTGTGGGTAGCCAGTGCGGGCGAGCATGTGCTGCGCTGCCGGGCGATGGATACCTCGGGCGCACTGCAGCCCACCGACCAGGTGTGGAATTACCAAGGCATCGGGAACAACATGGCGCAGCGTGTTGAGGTGACGGTGCGGTAGGTGTCTTTTGGGGATCTGCCGCGCTGCTTTCCGGCGTTCTCGCCTGCCCGCTCCGCCGCGGTTAGACTCGTTCCAATCATGAGCATCCCGTCTTCTTCCCCAGCCAACGTCCGAGTCGACGCCTGGTTGTGGGCGATACGCGCCTACAAGACCCGCTCCGCTGCCACGGCCGCCTGCCGTGCCGGGCACATCCGCATCAACGGAAACCCGGTGAAGGCTTCGCAAAGCGTGATCATCGGCGACACCATCCGGGTCCGCGAATCCGGGTGGGAACGGATCTTCGAGGTGCGGCGCCTGATCGCCAAGCGCGTCGGAGCCGAAGCCGCCTCCCACTGCTTCACCGACCACACTCCCCCGCGCCCCGTCGCCCCCAAACTCGGACTCCCCCAACGCGACCGCGGCGCTGGCCGACCCACCAAGAAGGACCGTAGGGATATGGAGAAGCTGCGGGGGTAGGTTGTGGTGGCGGGCACTTATCCACAGGCCGCCATTTCTGACATGAAACCTTCTCCGACCCCGGCCTAGACTGACCGGCACACCGCCAAACAGCTGCTGGGGAGCCTGTCATGCCACGCCTTTCGTCTGCCACTTTTCGTATCTTGAATGCCGGGAAACTGGTCACGGGAGTGGCATTGGCGCTCCTTCTCAGCGGTTGTCAGGGCGTTTCCACGCCCAGCGCCTCACCCTCAGAAACAAGTTCGACGACGGCGTCGCCCACCACGAGCGCTACGGTCCCGGCGGCTTCGGCTACTCCTTCAGCGGCGGCCGCGTACAAGCCCGCGGATGCCAAGGGAAAGGCACAGAATGTGCCGGTTCCCGTGATGCCCGACCTGGCGAAGGAGAACTCGAAGGTTGGGCTGGAGGCGTTTATTGGGTACTACTATGCCCAGTTGAGCTACAGCTACGAAACCGGGTCAACAGAACAATTAGCGCCCCTTAGTAGTCCCACCTGCACCCTATGTACTTCCCTCCGCAAAGGCATTGAGGCTGGTTGGCAAGACGGTCGGTGGATCGCCGGGGCCACAATCAGATCGGCAACGGTTGAAACTACCTTTGATCTATCCGCGTCAACTCAAGTCGCCGCCGTGCAGGTCATCCAGGAGCCAATCGAAATCAGGGATAAAGAAGGATCTCTGTATCAGGAGCCGACAGTTGCAACGAACTCCGCGAGTCGAGCGGAGCTGCGGTTTGCGGATCAGCGCTGGCTACTGGTCGACCTTGGTCTGATCCGTTAGTCCATGCATAAATTCACGCGAAGCATCAGCGTTCTTATGATTTCTGTCTGCATGTCATTTCTGTTTCAGAGCGCACTCGCCGAAGCGAAAGAGCCAAAAATTGACATCGGCTACGTCGAGAATGGTTTGGAACTGGCCGGCACTCAATGGACAAGGGACCCCGTCACCGGCGAGTTCATTCCGAAAATCGACGGTTCGCCGGCCGCCGAGGACCCGAACCAGTACATGGCTGACGTTCACTGCCGGTCTGGCGGAACGGATACACCAGACAAGGGTTGCCTGACGATGGAATGCCCGGCCAAGACACCTGACGGAGAAGAAGGCACCCCGGTGATCTGGAGGCAGGCACCGAAATCCATCACTAGTCCCACATGGACGGACTACCCAGCCGTCAGCGGACCGACGTGCCTATACGACCCTGAACCTGAGAACGTCCTGGCCAACATCGCCGCCCGCATCCTCACCGACTTCCGACAACTACCCGTCAGCCCCGGAACCCTCGAAGCCCAGCCGTTCCCGCACACCCTCAAAGGCGGCCCCACCAACTTCTACGCCACCGCTGGAGAGCAAGGCTTCGACGTCACCATCCTCGGCCAAGCCGTCCACCTGACGGCAACACCGGCGAGCTACACCTACGCCTTCGGCGACGGAACAACCCTCGGACCAACACCGGTGGCCGGCTACTCCATCCCCGAGGCAGAGTGGCTCAGCAACAAGACGCGCACCAGCCACATCTACACCGAAACAGGCAACTACCAAGCCACCCTCACGGCAAGCTTCACCGGCACCTACTCCGTCAACAACGGCCCACCACTACCCATCAACGGAACACTCGACATCACCACACCGGCCAAAACCATCCACGTCTGGAAAACAGAAAGAGCACTCGTAGCCGACACCTGCCAGGAAAACCCCAAGTCATGGGGCTGCCCCGGCGCAGAGAGCGGATAACCCGTGAGCGGCTCGGCGGAGCTTAGGAGAACCAGGTGTCCGGAGGGCCCATGAACAGCAGGAAGCTAAACACTGCGCCCACGGCCACGAGTGTCACAACAACGGCAAGGATGGGATTCCTCAACACCCAGGCCTGGGCTTTTTCGAATCCTCCCTTAGGCGCATCGCCACCGGCGGCCAAGCGCCAGTCGCCGGCGAGGAGGCCGCGACGGTCGAGGGATTTCTCCATGGGGATGGTGGCGTAGGGAATGACAGCCGACGCAATGGCAAGGAGTCCTGTGCGGGTTGTCCACTTCTGGTTGATCCAGGTGAAAGCGGCAGTCGCTGCATAGCAAAGGAACACGAAGCCGTGGATGCCTCCGGCGATACTCACCCCCACGTCGGTGGTCCGCGTGACGTACTTGAGGAACAGCCCGATCAGCAACAACGTCCATGTCACGGCCTCGGCAAAAGCGACGGTACGGAACAAGGTGCGGGGCTGCATGGAAGTCCTCAGGTAGAAAACGGGAGACACATCCAATTTACCGTGGTGGACGGACTCTTGAGGAATCACCCGGTATGGGAAGCGCCTGCCGGTTGCGGATGCGGGAATCACCGAATTCGATGGCAACCGGAGCGATTTCGACCACGGGCTCGTGCCGCGTACGGGCTTTACCCACAGCAATATGTGGAACCCACCGCGGCGACCTATAGCCAAGGGCGGGTGAGCTCAGGATGAAGTCGTCAACGTTGTCGAGACCCAATTCGTCCAGCAAAAGGTGCAGACCCTGCAGCAAGAGAGCCTGATAGTCGTGAACTTCCAGCGGAACATCCACTTCGAGACCCATGACGCGTCCGCCGCCCAAAGGAATCAGCTTGTCTGACTTGCCTAAAAACGCGGCCAGGACGGGGATCTCCGTCAGCCAACTGGCAATTTCAGGAAGCACGTCCTCCGGCTTCGCTGCTCCCTTGGTCCACGCTGCGATGTCATGGGCCAGGTCGTCGAGAATCCCGACATGCAGCAGGGTCATATGTAAGCCCGAGGGATTTCGAAGCGAATCGACGAAGCGGTTAAGGCCCTCGTAGTCCGAGGCACCGGCCCCAACACGGAGAACGGGTACCTCAACGGTGACGCGAGGTCCATGCGGTTTGCTTCCAGTGGGGTTGCTGGCCGTCATGGTTGCCATTATGCGCCGGCCGCGAAGCAAGCGGGAGGCCGACGGCGGAACTCGGCTTCCGCCGTCGTGCGTTGTTCCTTACTTCTTGGAGCGGGCCTGGACCAGGTTGGCAAACGGAAGCCGACCGAAGGCCGCAATGAAATCAGCGTGGTAGGTCGCTTCGGCGGCATTGACTTCGCTTGCAGGAAGCTCCTTCCATGCAATCACCAAGTCCAAGGCATCACGCAGTTGCCAGATGAGCCGCGCGTCCCAGACAACGGTCGGACGTCCGCGGCCGTAATCCATGAACTCCTGGATCTGCTTGCGGAGCCCGCGGTTACCCTGGCTGCCGGCACTCGCTTTGCCGAGGTACACCACAGAAGCGTCCGGAATCCACTCTGCTTCCAGTGCTTCCCGTTTGAGGGAGGGGTCCTTCTTCTTGAACGTTCCGGCGGCGCTCTTGCTAAGGAACATGGGCTCGAAGTCGGCCGGGCGGAGGATCGCAAAGATGCCGGGTCCTTGGGGGATCCTCATGGGATCGAGTTCGTCGAGCGGCCGGAACCCGGTGAACCCGTCGTCGGTGAGGGACTTTCTGGTGAAGAGCATGGTCCATTGTGTCAAGGATGGGTGGTCGGGTGGATGGCCAAGGCGGCTTCCCGTACCGCTGTGCCGTATCCGGGAAGTCGGCGTACGGCGACATTTGCGAATGTCGCCGTACGGCGACAGAGGGCAGTACCAGCTTCCAAACCCTGAAGCGGTTCTTTCAGCGTTGACAGGCCCTTGTGACCCGTGCCATATTCAAAGCGTGAACCTGTCAGACAGCCGGACAGCCGGACAGCAAGAGCCCCAGGGTGCGCATATGCCCATCTCCCGCATCTCCGCAGCTGAAGCGGTCTTCGCGGCCCTGAGGCGAGCCATCGAGGGCGGCCAGTTCGATATCGGCACCAAGTTGAGCTCCGAAGCAACGCTCGCTGGTCAGTACGGCGTCAGCCGCTCCGTCATCCGGGAAGCGCTGAGGTCCTGCAACACGTTGGGCCTCACGGTCACCAAAACCGGCAAAGGCACGTTCATCGTGGCGAACAAGGTTGCTAACGACCTTACCTTGGGTCAGTACAGTGCACGGGATCTCAACGAGGCACGTCCGCACATCGAGATTCCGGCGGCCGGGCTCGCCGCCCAGCGCCGCACTGATGAGGAGCTGGAGCACCTCAAGGAAATCGTCCAGGAAATGCTCAGCGAGAACGACCCCGAAGCCTGGGTGAACCTGGACGCGAGCTTCCATTCAGCCGTGGCCCGCGCCAGCGGAAACCGGGTGTTCGCCAGCGTCGTCTCGGATATCCGTGAGGCACTGGCCCACCAGTCCGAAACCCTTAACCTCGTAGCAGACCGGCAACACCGCTCGGACGAGGAACACGTTGCCGTGCTCAACGCGATCGAAGCGGGCGACTCCGAAGCCGCAAGTAAAGCCATGGCCGCCCACCTGCAGGCCGTCAGCGTGGCACTGGACACGATCCTCAGCAAATGACACACCCCAAGGACACCATCACCATGCCCGTCCCCGAAGCAATGGCCACACCCCAGGCCTCCGCGCACCAAGCCCCCAAGCATGTCCCGCTCGTCGAGGTAACCCGCGACGGCTTGGTGGAGAGCATCCACTACGGTTCGCTGATCGCCCTGCGGAGCAACCGCACCACCGCAGTGGAGGCCGGCGAGCCTGACGCCCCGATGTACCCGCGTTCAAGCCTGAAACCATTGCAGGCCGTAGCCCTGCTCAAGGCCGGCTTGGATATCCCCCAAAACCTCTTGGCCCTCACGGCGGCCAGCCACTCCGGTGCGCAGATGCACCAGGCTGGCGCCACTGAAATCCTGAAGCTGCACGGCCTCACAGAAGCGGCTCTGGGTAACAGCACGGACCTCCCGTACGGCGTCCCCGAGCGCGAAGAGTGGCTCCGCCAGGGCAACGGCCCTACCCAAATCGCGCAAAACTGCTCCGGCAAGCACGCCTCCATGACTGCCGTGTGCGTCATCAACGGCTGGCCTGTGGAGGGGTACCTGCATCCCGAGCACCCGCTGCAGGTCCTGGTCCGCGACACCATCACCGAACTCACCGGGGAGGAAGCGGCCGCAGTGAGTACTGACGGCTGCGGAACCCCGCTCTTCGCACACTCGCTGCACGGCATGGCCCGCGCTTATGGCCGCCTCGCGGCCGCCGACGAGAGCACTGACGAAGGCAAAGTCGCCCACGCCATGCGCCGCTTCCCGGAAATGGTGGCCGGCGAGGGCCGCGACGTCACCGCCCTCATGCGGGCCGTGCCAGGCCTGCTCGCCAAGGACGGCTTTGAGGGCCTCCAACTGGTGGGGCTCCCGGACGGCACGGGCATCGCCGTGAAGATTTCCGACGGCGGCGATCGCGCCCGCATGCCCGTCACCGTTGAGGTTCTTCGCCGGTTGGGCGTCGACGGCGGCAGCTTGGACACGCTTCAGAGCCCGCCCGTGCTGGGTGGCGGCCTTCCGGTCGGCGAACTCCGCGTAGCCCAAATTTTCAGCAACTAAACCAAGGACAGCTATGACCACCGTCGATCAGGCAATCCCACTCCGTTCCGAACACGACCTTCTGGGGGACCGAAACGTCCCTGCGGATGCTTACTGGGGCGTTCATACGCTCCGGGCTATCGAGAATTTCCCCATCACCGGACAGCCCCTCTCAACCAACAAGCACCTCGTCAGGGGTTTGGCTGCCGTGAAGCAAGCTGCGGCCCGCACCAACCATGAGCTTGGCCTCCTGGATGCCGAACGGGCAGGCGCCATCGAGCAGGCGTGCCAGGACATCATGGACGGCATGCTCCATGAGCAGTTCATGGTGGACGTGATCCAGGGCGGCGCGGGCACCAGCTCAAACATGAACGCCAACGAGGTCATCGCCAACCGTGCACTGGAAATCCTGGGTCACCCCAAGGGGGATTACTCCAAGCTGCACCCGAACGACCACGTCAACCTGAGCCAGTCCACCAATGACGTCTACCCGACGGCGGTGAACCTCGCCACGATCTTCTCCGTCAAGGAACTCCTCCTGGCACTTGAAGAACTCGAGGTCGCTTTCGCAGAGAAGGGCCGCGAATTCAGGACCGTGGTCAAGATGGGCCGCACCCAGCTCCAGGACGCCGTGCCCATGACCCTGGGCCAGGAGTTCGGCGGGTACGCAGTGACCATTGGCGAGGACCGCGCACGCCTGGACGAGTCGCACATGCTGATCCACGAGATCAACCTGGGTGCCACCGCAATCGGCACTGGCTTGAACGCCCCGGCCGGTTACGCCGAAGCTGCCTGCCGCCACTTGGCTGAAATCACAGGCCTTCCCCTCCTCACTGCTGCGGACCTCATCGAGGCCACCCAAGACGTGGGCGCGTTCGTTCACCTGTCCGGCGTCCTCAAGCGGGTGGCAGTGAAACTCTCCAAGATTTGCAACGACCTCCGCCTGCTGTCCTCCGGACCGCGTGCGGGTTTGGGCGAGATCAACCTTCCGGCTGTGCAGTCCGGCTCGTCGATCATGCCCGGCAAGATCAATCCGGTGATCCCGGAAGTGGTCAGCCAGGTGGCGTATGAAGTCATCGGCAACGATGTCACTGTCACCATGGCCGCCGAGGCGGGCCAGCTTCAGCTGAACGCCTTCGAACCGATCATTGTGCACAGCCTGCACAAGAGCATCTCCCACCTGGAAGCAGCGTGCCGCACCCTTACGGCACGCTGCGTCCGGGGCATCACCGCAAACACCGAACGGCTACGGCTTACCGTGGAGCAGTCGATCGGTCTCGTCACGGCATTGAACCCCCATATCGGTTACGCCTCCGCCACCGCTATCGCCCAGGAGGCGCTGGCAACGGGCAAGGGTGTGGCAGAGCTCGTTCTGGAGCACGGCCTGCTGACCGCAGCGCAGCTGGAAGAACTTCTCAGCCCCGAACGTCTGGCAAATCTCAGCAAACAGGTCGAAACTGACCACTAAGCCCAGCGGCTTTAGTCAGCCGTCCCGCCCGATGAGGCATACCGCCACGAGGCGCTGTCTTGCGTGCCCGAATCCCTGACCGGACGCGCCCAGGACACCCCCAACAGGACACTCCTAAGGATTCCAATGACCAATCCCATCACGGACCACACGGTCCCGGCCCAAGCGCACGCCAGCGAAAAAGCCCTCCACCAGGAGGACTCCGGCTACCACAAGGACCTCAAGCCCCGCCAGATCCAGATGATCGCGATCGGCGGCGCTATCGGCACCGGCCTGTTCCTGGGCGCCGGTGGCCGGCTCAATGCGGCCGGCCCGTCCCTTGTCATTGCGTACGCAGTCTGTGGCTTCTTCGCTTTCCTGATTCTTCGCGCCCTTGGTGAACTCGTTTTGCACCGCCCGTCGTCGGGGTCGTTCGTCTCCTACGCCCGTGAGTTCTACGGCGAGAAGGCAGCATTCGTCTCGGGTTGGTTCTACTGGATCAACTGGGCCACCACCACCATCGTGGACATCACCGCAGTGGCGCTATATATGAACTTCTTCGGCAAATACATCGCCTGGATGGGCGCCGTTCCGCAGTGGGCCTGGGCGCTCATTGCCCTGGTGGTGGTACTCTGCCTCAATCTGGTGTCCGTGAAGGTCTTCGGCGAAATGGAGTTCTGGTTCGCGCTGATCAAGGTGGCCGCGCTGGTGGCCTTCCTCCTTGTCGGCACCTACTTCGTCATCTTCGGCACCCCAGTGGATGGCCAGGAAGTGGGCTTCAGCCTCATCTCGGACAACGGCGGTGTCTTCCCGAACGGCATCCTGCCCATGATCATCCTCATGCAGGGTGTGCTGTTCGCCTACGCCTCGATCGAGCTCGTGGGAACCGCTGCTGGTGAAACTGCCAACCCGGAGAAGATCATGCCCAAGGCCATCAACTCCGTGGTCTTCCGCATCGCGGTCTTCTACGTTGGCTCCGTCATCCTGCTGGCCCTGCTCCTCCCTTACACCTCGTACGAGAAGGGCGTCAGCCCCTTCGTGACCTTCTTCGGCTCCATCGGCGTCGAAGGCGTAGACGTCATCATGAACCTCGTGGTGCTCACCGCCGCCCTGTCCTCGCTGAACGCCGGGCTCTACTCCACGGGCCGCATCCTCCGCTCCATGTCAGTGGCCGGCTCCGCCCCGAAGTTCGCGCAGCGCATGAACAAGGCAGGCGTCCCTTATGGCGGCATCGCCATCACAGCAGGCGTTTCGTTGCTCGGCGTTCCGCTGAACTACCTGGTGCCGTCCGATGCCTTCGAAATCGTCCTCAACGTTGCCTCCGTGGGCATCATCGTCACCTGGGCCACGATCGTCCTTTGCCAGATGCAGCTCAAGCGCTGGTCCGACAAGGGCTGGTTGAAGCGACCGTCGTTCCGGTTGTTCGGCGCCCCCTACACGGGCTGGCTGTCCTTGGTCTTCCTGCTGGGTGTCCTGATCATGGTGTTCATCGAGTCCCCGCTCACCATGCTGGTCACTGCGATTGCCTGCGGACTCATGGTCTGGGGCTGGTTCCTGTGCCGTAAGCAGATCCACGAACTCGCTGCCACGCGCGACGGTTACACCGGCAGCGCACCGGTGATCGCCAATCGCCCGCTCCCCGGCGGCGACAAGTAGCAAGCAACAACCGCTGAATCACGACGGCGGCACCCACGTTCCGTAACAGCGGAACCCGGGTGTCGCCGTCGTCGGTTAACGCGCCCAAGCAGGTCGCACTTCAGGTCGTTCCGAGCGCTGGGAACGACCTGAGCTGCGACTCGGTGGGTGCGGACGCGGCGGAAACAGACATCGGATCATTCGTGGCTACTATTGGTCCATGGCTGTCACAGACGAGGCGATCAGCAAGATCAAAGACATGCTGATCCGCGGGGAACTTAAGGCTGGCGACCGACTTCCGCCGGAAAAGGAACTGAGCGAGAGGCTTGGCCTTTCAAGGAGTTCGTTGCGGGAAGCCGTGAAGGCGCTTGAGCTGATCCGCGTGTTGGACGTCCGTCGCGGAGATGGCACTTACGTCACCAGCCTGGACGCCAAGCTGCTCAATGAAGCCGTGGCATTTGTGGTTGACCTGCACCAGGACAGGTCCATCCTTGAGCTCTTTGAGGTCCGACGAATCCTGGAACCGGCCACCGCACACCTGGCGGCTGGCAAAATCGGACCCGGGCAACTGCTGGCCCTCCGCAGCACCATGGACGGTATCGACGAAAACACGGACGTGGAAGAACTCGTGGCCCATGACCTCGAGTTCCACAGCATCATCACCGAAGCCGCCGGTAACGACTACCTCGGCAGCCTCCTTGAAGCCCTGTCAAGCAGCACAGTCCGGGCACGGATCTGGCGGGGACTGACCCAGGAAAAGGCTGTGGCGCACACCTTGGCCGAGCACCACGCAATCGCGGACGCCCTGGAACGGGGCGATGCCGAACTGGTGCGGGCTTTGGTTACCGTGCACATCAGCGGCGTGGAAAACTGGCTGCGGCAAGCCCTCTAGCTTTCCTCGCGCTCTAGGCGCCAGCGTGCGGAGCAAGGCCGTAGGTACGGATCGCAGTCCCTTCAAGCACAGCGTCCTGCTCGGCCGGACTCAGGGTGGAAACAAGTTCCAGCAGGACGTCCAGGGTCCGCCTATACGGCGCTCCGAGCGTACTGACCGGCCAGTCGCCGCCGATCATCAACCGCTCCGGGCCGAAGGCCTCCAAAGCTGATTCGAACAAGGTCAGCAAACTGTCCGCCGAGTACTCAACGCCCGGCACGTGAAGGCCGGACAGCTTGGCCACGGCGTTCGGCTGGCGCCCAAGGGAACGGAAATCGGCGTGCCACGAGTCCATGGCCCCGGGGTCGGCAAGAGGCGGCTTGCCCAGATGATCGAGCACTATGGTCAGTTGGGGCATCTCACGGGCCAGCCGGACTGCCGACCCCAGATGCCGGGGAAAGGCATCCGGGACATCGAAGGCGAGCCCGCGCCCTGCCACCAGCGCCAGCGACTCGCGAACGGCCGGCAGGTGGAGGAAGTCAGCCCGGGGATCCTCATGGATCAGGTGCCGGACGCCCTTGAAAACGGGATGGGCGCCAAAACGGGCCAATTGCTCGGCGGCCTCGGTCGGTGACTCCAGCCGCACCCAACCCACCACTCCCAGCACCCAGGAATTCCGCGCGGCCACAGCCAACATGGCCTCGGTGTCGGCCTCGGTGTCGTCGGCCTGCACCAGGACGGCTCCCCTGGCCCCGGCAGCATCCAACACCTCATGGGCCTCGTCCTCGCCGTAGCTGCGGAAGAGCGCACCGTGCTGCGGACCGAGCCAGGAATAGGGGCGCGCTCCGCCGGTGACGAAGGTGTCCAAGGTCCACAGATGCAGGTGCGAGTCAATCACGCCCGGATGCCTCCAGTGCTTCCCACAACTCGTCGGGAACGGTTTCCTCCATCCGGGCCGCGTTGGTGGCGACCTGCTCGGGAGCGCTGGCTCCGGCGGTCACGTTCACCACGGCGGGATGCCGCAACGGGAACTGGAGTGCCGCCGTCGGAAGTTCCACGCCAAAGTCGCGGCAGACCGTCGCCAGGTGACGTGCCCGTTCCACCAGTGCTTTCGGTGCCCGATCGTAGTTGTAGTGGGCGTCGTCGGGGACTTCCGCTCGGGCCAGCAGCCCGGAGTTGAAAGCACCAACGCTGACGACGCCGGTGCGGCGCTCCACACAGCGCTCAAGCAGCGGGACGCTGGGCTGCTCAAGCAGGGTGTAGCGTCCGGCGAGCATGACAAGGTCCAGGTCTGCGGCTTCGACGCATTCGAGCGCAGCTTCGGCCGAGTTGATGCCCACGCCGATTGCCTTGATCAGGCCCTCGGACCGCAGCTTTTCCAGTACCGGCAGCGCCTGGGAGATTCCGGCTTGGAGGTCGTGGACGTCGGGATCGTGGAGATACGCGATGTCCACATGGTCCAGGCCGAGGCGCTCCAAGGAGTCTTCGATGCTGCGCCGAATGCCGGCGTCGGAGAAGTCCCATACTCGCCGGGTGCTGGCAGGGACATCGAAGCCTTCCGGGTCCTGTCCACCGGCGTTGTTGGGTTCCAGCAGCCGGCCGACCTTGGTTGAGATGACAAACTCGTCCCGCGGCTTGTCCCGAAGGACGGCTCCAAGTCGCTGCTCGGACAGGCCCAGGCCGTAGTGCGGCGCGGTGTCGAAGTAGCGGATCCCGGCGTCCCAGGCAGCCAGGACAGTGGCGAGCGCCTCCCCATCGGGGATGGAACGGTAGAGGTTCCCGATCCCGGCCGCGCCAAAGCCGAGCCTGCCCAGATTAAGTGGCGTCAGTGATTCAGCATTCATGGCAACTCCCATACCTTATGAATACCCTGATCCTCCCCTGAGTAATCGTCCTGGACCTCCAAAAGTTCTGCCATCCTGGCCTGCCACGGCACATTGGCAGGGTGGTCGGCGAGCGCGTGGCGCATCGATTGGTAGTCGTCGACGTCCACCACATGGAAGAGGTGGAGCCCGCTGCGCCAAATACGCCAGTTCCTGACCCCGGCGTCCTTGAGAGCCGCAACCAATTCAGGCGGGATGTGCTGGTGGGCGTCGGCGTATTCCTCTTCGGCTCCCGGTTTGAGCTTTGTGTGGAGGGCGATGCTCTCAGCCATGGGATGCCCCGCGCTCCGCAGTCCCGGGCTTCAGGAACAGTTCCAACACTGGAACTGCAACGTCGGGGCGTTGAACAGGCAGCTTGATGGTCAGTGTTCCCGGGGGTTGGCCGCCCGGTGTCATGTTCATTGCCTGCTGCCCGGGGTCCACCTCTTTGAGGAAGACCTCCGAGGCATCGTTCAGCAATTGCGCGTACTCGACCTTGCCCGCGAGGTCCGGCAGATGAACGTACTCGAACGGCCACGCAAAGAGGTGGACATAGAGCCGGTCGCCGCGCTGGGTGTAGCGGGCATCCGCCGGGGCTGTCAACGGCGAAGCCCCGGCACCGTAGATGGCGCGGGAGTGCAGCTTCATCCACTCTCCAATGCCCGCCAAGGAGGCGAGCGCCCGGGGATCGATGCTGCCCCGGCCTGTCGGCCCGACATTGAGCAGCAAGTTGCCGCCCTTGGACACCCCATCCACCAGCATGCGGATGAGCAGGTCCACGGACTTGTCATTCAGATTGTCCCGGTCGTAGCCCCAGCTGCCGTTGAGAGTCTGGCAGGCCTCCCAGGTGACCGGTTCGCCGTCGAGCATCATGGGGCCAGCGGGCTGGTACTGCTCCGGCGTGACGAAGTCTCCCGGTATGTCCAGCCGGTCATTGACGATGATTCCGGGCTGCAGCTCCCGCACCATGGCGAGCAGTGCTTCCGAGTCCCAGTCCTTGCGACCCTTGCCACCCCAATAATCCTCTTCGTGTCCACCTGTGTAGGAGAAGTCGAAGAACAGGTAGTCGATGGTGCCGTAGTTGCTCAGGAGCTCACGGACCTGCCCATGCAGGTAGTCCCTGTAACGGGCCATGTCGCGTCCGCTGTTCAGGCTTTCGACGTCGGCCGCGTTGCGTTGGGGATGGACCCCGTCAATAGGGAAATCGGGGTGGTGCCAGTCGATAAGGGAGTGGTAGAAACCAACCTTCAGCCCCTCTGCCCTGAGCGCTTCCACATAGGGGGCGACCAAGTCCCGGCCCGCAGGAGTATTGGTGGCTTTGTACTCCGTCAGGGCTGAATCCCACAGGCAAAAGCCGTCGTGGTGCTTGGTGGTGAGGACCACGTACTTCATCCCTGCTTCCCGGGCGGCGCGGGCCCACTCCCGGGGATCGTAGAGATCCGGGTCAAAGCGCCTGAAGTACTTGGAGTACTCCTCCACAGTGGTCTCTTCCCGGTTCATTACCCACTCGTGCCGTGCCGGGAGCGCGTATAGGCCCCAGTGCACGAACATCCCAAAGCGTGCTTCTTCGAACCAAGGTGCGTGCTGGATCAACGGGATTCCTTCCATACGGGGCCGTTCGGAAAGCTGTACGCGGCCAGTGTTTCACGGAGCATTTCGTTGCCGGCTCCGGGAGCCGACGGCGGCCAGTACGCGCCGCTGTGGACATCTACGGGTGTGATGAAGTGTTCGTGGAGGTGATCCACGAACTCAATGGTCCGGCCTTCCTTTGTCCCGGATACGGCGATGTAGTCGAACATGGACAGGTGCTGCACGGCCTCGCAGAGCCCAACCCCGCCGGCATGTGGGCATACCGGGACGCCGAACTTGGCGGCGAGCAGGAGGATGGCGATGTTCTCGTTGACTCCTGCCACACGGGCAGCGTCGATCTGCAGGACTTGGAGTGATCCGGCTTGGAGCATCTGTTTGAACACCACCCGGTTCTGGACGTGCTCCCCGGTTGCCACGGGAATCGGAGCAACGCCGCGGGCGATGGCTGCATGGCCCAGAATGTCATCCGGGCTGGTGGGCTCCTCGATCCAGGCAATGTCGTAGGGGGCCAGATGGGCCATCCAGTCGATGGCGTCCTGGACGTCCCAGCGCTGGTTGGCGTCCACGGCGATCCTGATATCCGGGCCAACAGCTTCGCGCGCAGCCCGGACGCGACGGATGTCATCCTCCAACGAGGCTCCGACCTTGAGCTTGATCTGCGTGAATCCGTCGGCCACGGCTTCCTTGGCCAGCCGCGTCAGTTTTTCATCGCTGTAACCCAGCCAGCCCGGCGTCGTGGTGTATGCAGGGTAGCCCTCGGCGAGAAGAGCCGCTGTGCGCGTTTCCCTTCCTGGCTCGGCGGCTCGAAGTATCGCCAACGCCTCGTCAGGGGTGAGCGCATCCGTGAGGTAGCGGAAGTCAACCAAGGCCACCAGCTCTTCCGGAGTCATCCCGGCGAGCAGCTCCCAGAGGGGCAACCCGGCGCGTTTGGCCTTCAGGTCCCACAGGGCGTTCACCACGGCGCCGATGGCCATGTGAATGACGCCCTTCTCCGGACCGAGCCAGCGGAGTTGGGAATCGTGGGCCAACAGTTTCCAGGTGGCGCCCATGTCTGCGAGCAGGTCCTCAACTGTCCGGCCGATGATGTGCCCGCGGAGGGCATCGAGTGCCGCAGTTTCCACCTCGTTGCCACGCCCGATGGTGAACACAAAGCCGTGGCCCTCATGCCCGTCCCCGGCGTCGGTGCGGATGATCAGGTAGGCGGCGGAGTAGTCGGGGTCCGGATTCATGGCATCCGAGCCGTCCAGTTCGAGGGATGTGGGGAAGCGGATATCGTACGTATCCACTGCGGTAATGGTGCTCATGCGGCTCCTGAAGTGCGTCACGATTCTTCACCGAGCCTAAACATCCGATGTCTGCCTTGTCAATGGGTCACATTTCCGTATTATGGGGGGGAAACAGCACACTAGAGCTCGGATGTTAGTCCCGAACGCACGGAGGAAGCCATGACCTTGAAATTCGCCAGGCTGGGTACGGCCGGAAACGAACAACCGGCAGTCATCGCCCAGGACGCCGACGGCACCGAGAAGTACTTCAACCTTTCGAGCCTGACCAGCGACATCGACGGCACTTTCCTCGCCTCCGACGGCATCGAACGCACCCGTGAGGCCCTGAATAAAGGGGAACTTCCGGAAATCCCAGCCGCAGGCCTGCGCATCGGCGCTCCCGTTGCCCGCCCCGGTGCCGTGGTGGCCATCGGCCTGAATTACACGGCCCACGCTGCCGAATCCGGTGCGACGCCGCCCGAGGTTCCCGTAGTCTTCCTCAAGCCGAGCAACACCATCGCCGGCCCGTTCGACGCCGCCCCCATCCCGCCGTCGTCGGAAAAGTACGACTGGGAAGTTGAACTGGCGATCGTGATCGGCCGCGAAGCGTCATACCTTTCCTCTGTTTCAGAGGCTGAAGCATGCATCGCCGGCTACGCAGTGGCCAACGACCTCTCCGAGCGCGAGTACCAGATCCCCGGTTCGGCCGGACAGTGGACCAAGGGCAAATCCCTCCCCGGCTCCACTCCCTTGGGCCCGTGGTTGGTTCCCGCCTCGGACGTCGACCCCGGCAACCTGCGCCTGCAGACACTGGTCAACGGAGAAGCCCGCCAGGACTCCACGACCTCGGACATGATCTTCGACCCTGCCACGATCGTCCATCATCTCAGCCAGTACATGGTCCTCGAACCCGGCGATGTCATCATCACCGGCACCCCCGAGGGCGTCGCACTGTCCGGGCGCTTCCCGTTCATCCAGCCGGGTGACGTTGTGGAACTGGAGATCGACGGCTTGGGCCGGCAGCGCCAGGAGTACTTCCGGGCCACGTCCGGCTCAGCCACAGGTACTGGCCACGCCGTTTCCTTCGCCAGCACCACTGCCTGACCCGATGGCAAAATCGGTGGGCAATGAATTCGAAGGCCTCGCAGCTCTGGTGACCGGCGGCGCCTCCGGGATCGGAGCGGCCATCGCGGACCGCCTGGCGGCCGGAGGTGCGCAGGTGGCGGTCCTCGACCTCGCCCCGGAAACCAGCCCGCACTTTGGCGTGCAGTGCAACGTTGCCGATGACGCCTCGGTGCGTACCGCCGTCGAAAGCGTTGCCAGGCAGTTCGGCCGCCTGGACATCGTCATCAACAACGCCGGCATCGGCGCCCAAGGTGACATCGCAGCGAACGACGACGACGAATGGCTCCGCGTCCTCAACGTCAACGTGGTGGGAATCGCCCGGGTCAGCCGGGCAGCCCTGCCATATCTGCGTGAGTCGCCGGCCGCCGCGATCGTGAACACCTGTTCCATCGCCGCCACGGCAGGGCTCCCGCAGCGGGCACTCTACTCTGCGTCCAAGGGCGCGGTCCTGTCCCTGACGCTCGCCATGGCGGCTGACCACGTGCGGGAGGGCATCCGCGTGAACTGCGTGAACCCCGGCACCGTGGACACTCCGTGGGTGGGCCGACTGCTCGATTCGGCCGCTGATCCCTCCGGCGAGCGCGCCGCGCTCAACGCCCGCCAGCCCCACGGCCGGATGGTTGACCCCACGGAGGTGGCCGGTGCCGTCGCGTACTTGGCGAGCCCGCTGTCAGGTTCGACGTCGGGCACCTCGCTGGCGGTCGACGGCGGCATGCAGGGTTTGCGGTTGCGGCCGGTTCAGTAACCGGTGTGGGGCTGGATCACAAGATCCCGTTGAAGATCTGCCAGCCCCAGCCAACGGTTTCGGCGCCTTTCCAACCACCGCGGCCATCGGCGTAGTACATCACCAGTTCGCCGGCCGCGTTAATACCGTGCACGTCATTGAAGCCATCGCGGTTGAAGTCCCCTGCGCTGCCGATGCTGGTCAGCGCGTTCCAGCCCTGCCCGATCCAGCGTGAGCCGGTCCATCCACCTGCGCCGTCTCCACCGTAGAGATGGAGTCCTCCGGCCTTGTCTTTGGCCAGGACATCCACGTTGCCGTCGCCATCAAAGTCGCCGGGACCGATCAGGAGGTCCATGACGTCCCAGCCCTGGCCGACCTTCACCCTGGGACTCCAACCTCCCCACGGATGCGAAGGGAAGACGTAGAGATCCCCGTTCGCCTCGCTGCCCAAAAGATCATTGAGGCCATCGCCGTTGAAATCGCCGGGACCCAACACTTTGTCCATGCTGTTCCACCCCCAGCCCACGGCATAGCGGAAGGTATAGAACCCGCCGTCACCCGTTCCTTGGAAGCGGTACAGCGTCCCGGAACCATCGGTGGCCATGAGGTCGGTGATGCCGTCAGTGGTGAAGTCTCCGGCGGCAAAGATCCTGGTAAACGCGTCCCATCCAGGGCCTACTTGCCGGGTTTCCTGCCAACCTTGGACACCATCCCTCCCCAGGTACATCAAGAGTGTTCCGTCGCGCCTGCGGGCCATCAGCTCAAACACGCCCCGGCCAGTGAAGCCCTCCGCCCGCATTGGTTCTTTGCGGATCTCCTCCGACTCGCCGGTGACAACTTCCTTGCCGGCGCAGTTGGTAGGCGAGCCAGTGGCAATCGCAGAGATCCGGCCGCCAATGTCATCAGCTTCCAAGGGATAGAGGTATGGAGAATAGGGCGGACTGGTTTCCACGGGTTCGCCGTCCCGAAGCCACTGGATGGAATAGCTGGACTCGCCGCCCCCACCGCAGTTGGCGAAGTAGGCCGGCGCACCTTCCACGGACAGGACCGCGCCCACGATCGGATGGCCATAAACGCTCACATCCCGGGCGTCTGCTGCGTGCGCGGCCGGCATCAAGGTAGTGCCCACCAGCAACGCAGCCATGACTCCTGCCGCGCCGATTCTTTTCCCGCAAAACAGGCCCACGATTCTCCCTCGAAAGGTGCCATATGCGCCCATCCTAGGAGGCGCCCCCGACGGCGGGACGAACGCGGGGGACGACAGGCCGCCGTCGTGCGCTGTTTCCTGCGGCGCCTCCATTGCGTAACGCAACTGGCCCGCAACGTCCGGCCCTCACGGTTCGCCTATGCTCAACCACAAGGAATCAACGGCGACTCACTTAGCAAACCCAGGAGACACGGCCATGAGCAACTGGCGCATCAGGGACTTCCACTCGTCCGACCTCGACGGCATCCTGCACCTGTGGGAATCACTCAAGGCCGATGGCGTGGAACCCGTCTACGCGTTGTCCGAGGTCCTGGCATCGTGCGAAAAGGACCACGCGGTGGTGGCCGTGCAGGGTGATCAAGTAGTTGGCGCCGCAGTGGGCCGCGCCGCGCACGACCAAGGCTGGATCGTCTTCCTGGCCACCCTCACCGAATTCCGCGGCCGTGGCATCGGCACCTCGCTGCTGTCCGCCGTCGAGAACCGAATGGCTCCCCACGGCCTGAACAAGCTGTCCGCGCTGATGCCGGAAACCGAGACGCGCGTAGAGGCGTTCCTTGGCCGCGGTTTCGTGGTGAAGAAGAACCTGCGCTACTTCGAACGGACCATTCCCGTGCAGCGGCAGGAGCTGGGCGCATTGGGGCTGCTCGGCGGGCGGATCCTGGCGCGGGATCTCTGGGAGAACGTGGCGGGCATGCGCCGTGAGAAGGAACTGCTGGAACGCCGCTTGGTGCTGCCGCTGGCCGAGGCCGACCTCGCCGACGAATACGGCGTGGTCCCGCCGCGCGCCGTCGTGCTGTTCGGCCCGCCAGGCACGGGCAAAACCACTTTTGCCAAGGCCATTGCTTCACGGCTCGAGTGGCCGTTCGTTGAGGTCTTCCCTTCGCGTTTGGCCGCTGATCCCAAGGGCCTGGCCGGTGCGCTGCGCGAGACGTTCCTGGAAATCGCCGAACTGGAGCACGCCGTGGTGTTCATCGACGAGGTGGAGGAAATCGCGTCACAGCGTGCCGGGGATCCGCCGTCGCCGTTGCAGGGTGTCACCAACGAGCTCCTTAAGATCATCCCGGCCTTCCGCGAGCAACCCGGCCGTTTGCTGGTGTGCGCCACCAACTTCATCCGTGCCTTGGACACGGCGTTCCTCCGCCACGGCCGCTTTGATTACGTGATCCCCATCGGCCTGCCCGACGTCCATGCCCGCGAGGCCATGTGGCAGCGATTCATCCCCGCCACCGTGGTGGACTCGGTGGACATCGCCCAACTGGTGGAACGGACCGAGGGCTTCTCGCCCGCAGACATCGAGTTCGCTGCCCGCAGCGCCTCCCAGCGTGCTTTGGAAAAAGCCGTGTACGACGACGACGGCTCCGGTCTTGCGAGCAACGGACGTAAGGGACCGGCCACCCAGGATTACCTCGACGCGATTGGCGACACCCGGACGACTGTGAGCCCGGAGGTGCACCAGGACTTCCTGGAGGACATCGACGTGCTGGGCCGGGTCTAGGGGCTCTTTTTCGCGAGATCGCCGCAGCGGTGTGGGTTCGCCGGAGCAATCCGGCAATCTGGACGCAATCCGGCGATCTCGGCGCAGGGACACGGGCGACGGTAATCTTTGAGCCATGTCCACGAATCCCCTTCGCCATGCGCTTTCCCGCATGGGCGGCCGCGATCCCCATGAAAAGCACCGTACAGCCACTCCGTTGGAGCTGTTCTTCGACCTGACCTTCGTCATTGCATTCGGTGTTGCCGGCGGCCAGTTCGCCCATGCCGTGGCCGAGGCGCATTTCTGGCCAGGCTTGTTGGCATTTTCGTTCGCCATGTTCGCGGTGATCTGGGCCTGGATCAACTTCACCTGGTTCGCCAGCGCCTACGACACCGACGACTGGGTGTTCCGCGTCGTCACCATGGTTCAAATGCTGGGGGTGCTCATCCTGGCCATGGGCATCGAGCCAGTGTTCCACTCCATCATCGAGGGCAAGCACGTGGACAACGTCACCATGGTGCTCGGGTACATCGTGATGCGGGTGGCCCTGATCTTCCAGTGGCTGCGTGCTGCCCGCCAAGACCCCGAACGCCGCGAGACCTGTTTGCGCTACGCAAAGTACGTGGCAGCCATACAGGTCGGCTGGGTGGCGGTCCTCCTCATCGATGCGAACGTCCTCACGACGTTCCTCATGGCCACGCCCCTGTTCATCCTGGAGATGGCGGCACCGTACTTCGCCGAACGCAAGATCCGCACCCCTTGGCACGCCCACCACATCGCCGAGCGCTACGGACTCCTGGCCATCATTGCCCTGGGTGAGTGCCTGATCGGCGCCATCGAAACCCTGCGGGCGATCGTTGCCTTGCACGGTTGGACGCTGGATGCCGCCTTGGTTGGCCTCAGCGGAACAGGCTTGGCGTTCGCCATGTGGTGGATCTACTTCATCCTGCCCTCAGGTCCGGCGCTCCATTTCCAGCGGAACCGTTCGTGGGTCTTCGGGTACGGGCACATCTTCATCTTCGCTGCCATCGCCGCGACGGGAGCCGGCCTCCATGTCGCCGCCTACTTCATCGACCACGAAGCCCACATTCCTGCGGCCGCCGCGGTCGCCTCGATCGCGTTGCCGATCATCCTGTTCAAGGTGTCCCTGACAACGCTCTACAGCATCATGCTCGGGAGGGACCGCGAACTGATCTGGAGCACCACACTGGTGGTCCTTGCCCTTGCGGGAAGCATCGCCATGGCGGCGGCCGGGGCATCTGTACCGCTGTGCATGCTGGAGATGATGGTGGTCCTGGGCCTGTCCATCGCCTACGACGAACGCCGTGGGCACAAGGGCAGGGCGGCAGCGCTTCGACGGCTGGAAGCTGCCGCCGGCTAGGGTTCTCTTCGCGTTGTGAGGCCAACCTACTCGGGAACGATCTCGTCCAACTCCGCGATCAGGTACGGATTGATCCGCTCCAGGATCATCAGGATTTCCTCGCGGGGAACCGCCGTGTACAGCACTGGGCGGGCATCAGCATAGCGGGTCACCGGCGGCTTGTCCGGCCACTTCTCAGCGAGGGCTTGGACCCGCTCAGGGAGCGAGTTGTGGGCGTTGTCGGCGATCTTGACCAACGTGGCGTCGTGGTCCTCGGCAACGTAACGGATGCCGGCGTCGTAATCTTCCGGGTCATCGTGGAAGCGGCGGGTGACTCGTTCGATAATCGCGAGCGCCCGTTCAGAGACGCCCATGTCCAGCAACGCCTGCCGGGTGATGGGCGTGTCCTCAGCGATGTCGTGAAGGTAGCCGGCGATCTGGATGTCCTCGTCGAAGTCCGCGAGCGCATCGCCCACGGCCAGGACATGTTCCCGGTATGGACGTTTGAGCTTGTCTTTCTGCCGGTTGTGGGCCACCTCCGCCAGGACCTGGGCTGTCTCTACAGTGAAGCGTGGTTCGGTCATGCGGGCCTCCGGGTTGAACATGGGACCACGGGGATTGGTCCCATGTTCAGGCTATCCGCTGTTGAGTGACCGAAAGCGCGCTTTGCGGGTTGGGGACCTGTTTACCAATCCTGAACTGCGCGTGCGGCGATGGCGACGGTGACGGCCCTCGGCAAGCGCTGCGCGAACCCGGCCGCAATGCGGTTGACCCAGCCCGAGACGACGCTGCCGGGTGTTCCCTTGCGATCGAGGGCCTTGAGTGCAGTCCCCACAACCTGTGCAGAGGTCTGCATCTTGCCCACGGCCGCGGACTCACCGCCAAGGACTTCGAAGAACTCGGTGCGGGTTGCTCCGGGGCAAAGCGCCAGGACATTGAGTCCGGAATCCTTGGTCTCGTGGGCCACGGCTTCGGTGAAGCTCAGGACGAACGCCTTGGTGGCACCATAAACGGCCATGCCGGGGATGGGTTGGAATGCGGCCGTGCTGGCGACATTCACCAGGGCGCCCTTCCCGGAGGCGAGCAGGTTTGGCAGGAAAGCGCGGGTAATGTCCACGAGGGCGGCAACGTTCAGGGCAATCTCAGACGCGATGGTGTCCGGGTCCTCCTCGACCAAAGGACCATGGGTGCCGAAACCGGCATTGTTGATCAGCGTATCCACCGTGATTCCACGGCCGGCCAGCTCGTCGAAGAGCTCACGGCCAACGCCTGCGCGGCCCAGATCCATGGGGAGCACCGTCACGGTGACTCCGCTCTTGGAGCGCAGTTCCGTGGCCAGCTCCTCCAAGCGATCCACGCGCCGGGCAACCAGGACCAGGTTGGAGCCACGGGCAGCGAAGCGGTGGGCGAATTCAGCACCGAGTCCGGAACTGGCACCGGTGATGAGTGCGGTGGTGCCGGTGTAGGTCATGGTCATGGCATATCCAATCGGTTTGAGGCTGAAACTGATGTAGTCACTGTCAACATGGTAGGCAGTGTCTACTTTGTTGTCAATGACTACATTGGCCTAGACTTATCCCATGATCGAGCAGCCCTACCACCACGGCAAACTCCGGGAAGCCCTCCTGGAACGCGCCATGGAAACCATCGAAGAAGGCGGCGTTGACGGACTCTCCCTGCGGCAACTCGCCCGCGACGTAAATGTCAGCCACGGGGCCCCGGCCAAGCACTTCCGCGATAAACAAGCCCTGATTGATGCGATGGCACTGGCTGGCTTTGAGTCGATGAACAGCCTCATCCTGGAGGCCGCCCAGTCCGACAGCGATCTCCGCAGCCGCTTCGTCAGGGTTGGAAAGGCATACGTCGACTTCGCCGTTGCGCACCCGGCCCTCCTGACCGTGATGTACTCCACCAAGCACCACCCTGATTCCAGCACCGAATTGCGAAGCACAGGCGAGCAAGGGATCCAGGTTGCCCAGGACATGATCACCGAGGCACAGGAGGCCGGCGCCCTGGCTCCAGGCGACCCCGAAACGCTGGCCATGGTGTGCTTCGTGAGCCTCCACGGCGCCGCGCTGCTTGCTGCCGGCAATCATTTGGAGGGAACAACGGTGGACGCCGTAGTGGCCGCCACCACCGACACGTTATGGGCCGGCATGGCGGCCGGAGTCCGTTCCGCGCAGCTCGCGCAAGCAGCGCAGCCCAGCTAGGCGCCAAGCAGCACAGCTAGGCGCACAGCAGAGCTAGGCAGCGAGCAGAGCTAGGCAGCGAGCCCCGCGATCACTTCCCTCACCGCCGAGCTCAGCTGGAAGTTGCGGCAGCCCACTCCCCCGGGCTCGGCCTGCTGCGGCACGTACCCAAAGCCGAGTTCATACACGGGGTCCGCGAACCCCAACGATGCGCTGGCGCCGTCGTGTCCGAACGCGCGGTAGCTGCCGAACGGCATCCGGCTGTGCGACTTCATGAAAACTGTGCCAAAGCAGCCTGTTTCCCCAAAAACGCGGTCAATCCCGAACACCCGTTCGGCGGTCACCGCACGGATCGTTTCCTCGGTGAGAAGAGGCGCGACGGCGGCCTGACCGTCGGACACTGAAGCGTCGCCTTCGCCAACGAAGCCCGTCAAGGCCGCCGCATAGATCCTCGCCATTCCTTCGGCACTCGCCACGCCGGCAGCGGAACTCAACCCTGCTGCCCTCACTTCGCGGATGTTGGGCAGGTCCAGGATCTCACCCACCGCGGAGTTGGCCGCCAGGCCGAAGTGGCTGGCGGGATCCACCCATGGCCACGAAGGATCGGCGGCCCAACGGAACGGGGCAAACCGGGCTTCTTCGGAATCGGGCAGCCCGAGGTAGAAATGGGCTCCGGTCACCGCGCGGATCCGCTGTTCGAAGACTTTCTGCAGCGTGGAACCGGTGATACGGCGACACAGCTCTTCCATAAAAATGCCGATGGTCAGCGCGTGATATCCGAACGCCGCGCCCGGTTTCCACAGTGGTGGCAGCTTGGCGAGCTTCACCGCGGCGAGCTCGGAGTTATTAACCTCCTCAAGCGTCAGCCCGCCTTCTACGCCCAAAAGCCCGGCCTGATGGGACAGGAGCTGCCCAACGGTGATCGACGTTTTGCCCTCAACGCCAAACTCGGGCCAGTACTTGACCACCTCGACATCAAGGTCCAGAACTCCGTCCTGGACCAGCAGAGCCATGACCAGTCCCGCCATGCCTTTGGAACACGAAAATACGCCAGTCACCGAGTCCGGGCGGGTGTGCGGTCCGCCGCTAAGGTCCAGCACTTTGACGCCGCGGTGGTAGGCCGCGACTTGTGCAGAGTAGTCCGGATCCTGGTCGAGGAAACGGCCGAAGAGCTCGGCGACAGTTTCAAAACCTGGGGCGATCACCTGTGAATGCATCCAGACAGCCTACGTGGTGGGTCTCTCAGCTTCGGGGCGTTATCCACACCCAAGGCTCCTTCGGCAGGGTTCCAGGGCTGAATGCCGGGAGAGCCCCGGGCAACGGACCGGCTGGAAGATGGAGCGATTCAAGGATCAGGTCCCGCACCCGTTCCGCAGGAATTCCGACGGCGGCGAGGTCGCCCAGCGTGACCGCGCCGTCCCGCTTGGCCAGCCTGGCGCCGTCGTGGTTTACCACCAGCGGAACGTGGGCGTATTCCGGAGTCGGCAGGCCCAACAGCGTAGCCAAATACGCCTGCCGGGGAGTCGATGGAAGGAGGTCGTCGCCGCGCACCACCTGGTCAATTCCCTGGGCGGCGTCGTCCACCACGACTGCCAGGTTATAGGCGGTTACACCGTCGTTCCGGCGCAGCACGAAGTCGTCCACCACGCCCACGTACTTGCCATGCAACTGGTCCTCAACAGCCCACTCAGTAACGTCCGAAAGCAGGCGGATCGAGGCCGGACGTGAGGCGCGCCGGATCTCACGTTCGGCGTGGGAAAGCCGTCGGCACGTGCCCGGATACGCACCCTGAGGAGCATGCGGCGCGGACGGCGCCTCTTGGATCTCCCGCCGCGTGCAGAAGCATTCATAGGTACGGCCCTCATGGGCGAGGCGGGCGATCGCGTCGTCGTAGAGCGCCGCGCGCTCAGTCTGGCGTACGACGGCGGCGTCCCAACCGACGCCGATTGCCTCAAGATCGCGGAGCTGCTCCGCCTCCGCACCGGACCGGGCGCGGTCCAGGTCCTCGACGCGCAGCAGGAAATCACGGCCGCTGGACTTCGCGAACAGCCAGGCGAGGATGGCCGTGCGGAGATTGCCGACGTGCAACTCACCGGAGGGGCTCGGGGCGAAGCGGCCAGCAGAAGTCATGATCCAAGCCTATGCGGGTCTTTCGGGCCGGGCGGATTGTGCGCCTGAAGTCCCGGCAACGCAAGAGCCCCTCAGCTACCGCAACGATCCGGTGGCTCAGGGGCTCTTACTGTGCTGCCCGCACGAACGGGCGAGTGCAGAATGACAATGCTGTGAACAAGAGTCAATCAGCGGCTGCTTCCTTGCGGGAAACCTGTGCAGGGCTCCGGGTGGTGTTCCGGGTGCCTGGTGCCTGCGGGGTCCGGCGGTAGCCTCGTCCTGCTTCGTTGTCACCATTTGAGCAGGAGACATACAGTTGGTGCAACGGACAACGATAAGAATGGTCGATCTGACCAGTCTGCTGTGAAAACATGGACAGGAAGTGGTCACATTGCAGGAACTCGACGCCACGGACCGCCGGATCCTCGCCGCGCTTGATGAGGACCCGAGGGTGCCCATCATGGTGTTGGCCCAAAGGCTCCACCTCGCGCGGGGGACTGTTCAATCCCGCCTGGAGCGGATGACCGCGGCAGGGGCCCTGCGCCCGAACAGCAGCCGTGTACTGCCGTCCGCCCTGGGGCGCGGTGTTGCCGCCGCGGTCAGCGCAGAACTCGACCAGAGCCATTTGAACGAAGCCATCGCCGCCCTCCGGAACATCCCCGAAGTCCTCGAATGCCATGCACCCGCAGGCGACACCGACCTCATTATCAGGGTGGTGGCCAAAAGCCCGGACGACCTTTACCGGGTCTCCGAGGAAATTCGTCTATGTCCTGGAATCGTGCGAACGTCCACCAGCATGTTCCTCCGGGAAGTCATTCCGTATCGAACCACCGGCCTCCTTCAGGAGTAGGCACGCACGTTTATCCACATAGGGCAGTTGTGCCCATGTGCCAGTCTCTGGCCCCGGCCTAGGATGGGACAGATCAACGGCAGACAAATCTGGGGGCATAGTGGCGGGCAACTTCTACGGCGCAGACGTCGCGCAGCTGCGCCAGTTGGCCAAGGAACTGGCCCGCAAAGCGGACCGCCTCACGGATCTGGGACAACAGTTGTCAGGGTCAATCACCAACAGTCCATGGCGGGGGAACGACGGCGACCGCTTCCGTCATGAGTGGAACAGCTCGCATCTGCGGGCCCTCCAGAGCGCGGCGTCCGGCATAAAATCCGCCTCCGAGAGTCTTCTCAAGAACGCCCAGGAACAGGACACTGCCAGCACAGGTGGCGGTCCCGGTGGCGCAGGCTCCGGCGGAGCTGGTTCGTCGGGCGGGAACGGGCAGGAGCTCACGGACCTGCTGAACGCCATGACGCCCGGGGAACGTGCTGAATACCTCCGAAGCGACGAATTCAAGAGGTGGGCGCTCGAACATCCCGACGCAGCCAAGGCAGCCATGGATGCGGCCGCCGATTCGGGGCTTATCGAAAAGAAGTCACCCGAATACTCCCAATTCCTCAGCGATTACTGGAACCAGCAGGCCATGCGGGAGATGGGCATCGATCCCTCCACTTGGGACACCAGCAAGGGCACCGAGTACAACTGGGAAACCATCAAGAAGGTCTACGACTTCTACGGACAGGCCTTCCTGGCCAACCCGGACCTCCAATGGGCCGGCATGGCCAACATGATCGGCCCCTCCTTCGCCGGCGGCTTCAAGGACATGGCCATGCTGCGCGACCTCGCCCAGCAAATAGCCGACAACCCGGCCTCGGACATCCCCATCCCGGTGCTTGACCAGATCGAGCAACTGGCCGGCATGACCGATGCCGAGATCAAGTTCTATGAGACGTCCATGCTGGACATGAACAAAGAGATCTTCCTGGACCAGGCCCGCCAGCACCAGGCGTACATGAATGGCGGCATCGACGAGATCAACCGTCTCCGTGATTCCGGGGCCATCGACCCCGGAACTGCAGAGGCTTGGGCACAGATCGATTCCGGCGACCCCGCACAGGTCAAGGAGGGCAACACAGCCCTGTTGTACCGCGAGCAGAACGAAATCATCGCTGACGATTACACGAACATGCGCAACCACCCTGGCGGGGAAGCCGTGACCTACATGGTCACCCTGGCCGGTGAGCCATCCATCCCTGGAGCCAAGAGCTATCCCGAGGTCTTCCCTTACGAATTCAGCGTGGAGAGCCCGGGACCCGAGAACGTCCCCTTCACCAACTGGGATAACCCGGCACAGTTCCGCACGGATTTCACCACTGGGTTCCCGGACGGCAACATCGCCGATGCCGACCAACGGTGGGCGCTGATCCAGCAAGACACTCTCCCGGCCTACCAGGACCTGTTGGCCAACGATCCGCAGGAGGCCAGGGACATCATCGGATCAGACTTCAACGATCGCGTTGAGCAGTATCGGCCTACCAACAATATTCCCGGCATCATGGACCGGTTCCTGGATGGCTTCGACGCGGAGGTGCACCAATGATGCGGCCGTTCCGCGGGCTTCGTCAGCCAGCACTCTCCGTGGTTGTCGGTCTTGGACTCCTGGCCACGACCGCATGCCAAATGCCCGGCCCCGTTCCGCAGTCCCAGCCGTCAGAAACGTCCTCATCTTCCCAAGGGAGCACAGTGATTACCTCGGAATTCTCCACGCTCGACGCCGCAGGTGTTGACCGGATCAGGACGGACAAGCAGGCCCGGCTGGACATGAGCGGCGGTACCCTGCAGAAATCGGCCGTGCGTGTTTCCGGGGATAGCTACGGACCGGAAATCAATACTCAAGGCTCCGGCAAGATCAACCTCACGATCGTGGGCCCCAGTGGCGAGGTCAACGGCCAAACGGACCGCATCCGGTTCAAGACCACGGATGCCCGGCCCGACTTTACTGAGGTCACCTACTTCCTCACCGCAGATTCCTTGGACGGACTCAGCACTCTCATCCGCGACGGCGTGGAGAAGTACGGAATCGACTCCGATGACGCCGAGCGTTGGATTGACTCCGCCGGAAAGGACCCGGGGTCAAAGAGCGACTACTCGCTGACCTCAGGCACCAGCACAGGGCTTGAGGTGAACTACGACCTCCGCTTTGACGGCTCCAAGGACCAATACGTCATCATCGTTCACGTAAGCCCCGCCGACTGACCCGCCCGTTGCATGGAGATGGCTAGACGGGTGGACCAATGTTCGTCTTCAGGTTCTTCATCACCAGGGTTGATGTCAGGCGTTCCACCCCAGGAAGAGCTGCGAGCTCGTCGTCGTAGAAGCGCTGATAGGCAGGCAGGTCGGCGGCAATGACCTTCAGCAGGTAGTCCGGAGAGCCGAAGAGCCGCTGGGCCTCCACAATGTTGGGACTCGCTGTTACGCGCTCCTCAAAATCGGCCAGAATGGTGCGCTCCACCTGCCTGAGGGTGACAAACACAATCGCTTCGAAACCCAACCCCACCGCGGCAGGATCGATGTCGGCGCGGTAGCCACGGATCACCCCTGAGGACTCCAAATCACGAAGCCGCCGGTGGCATGGGGCTACGGTCAAGCCCACCTTGGAAGCGAGCGCCGTGGCCGTCATTCGCCCATCCTCTTTGAGGTGACGCAAAATGCTTCTATCAATTCCGTCAATCACGCAATAATCTTACCCAAAATTGCGGATACAGAGCTAAATCAGGGAACACTTATGGGGCCTTTTTCCCTAGAGTTTTCTTACCAACCAACTCTGGAGAGATCGTGAATCCGCAGCTGTTCCTCGCCTTCATGCTTGTGGCCGTCAGTTTGGCGTGCACCCCCGGCGTCGACTGGGCGTACTCGATTTCCGCCGGCCTCCGTCAACGGAGTTTCGTCCCCGCTGTTGCCGGCCTCTGCAGCGGGTACGTCATCCATACATTGCTGATGGCAGCGGGGTTGGCCGCACTGCTCGCAGGAGTCCCGGGACTCCTGGGGTGGTTGACCATCGCGGGCGCCGCGTACTTGCTTTGGCTCGGCGTGGCGACGATCCGCTCGTGGCGAGGGGCGAGCTTCAGTGCGGAAGGCGGCGTCGTGCAGTCCGGAAACCAGCTCCGAACGTTCATCCAGGGCATGGGTACCAGCGGCATTAATCCCAAGGGCCTGCTGTTCTTCGTCGCCTTGGTTCCGCAGTTCGTCAGCCCCGAGGCAGCGCTGCCCGTTCCGGTCCAGTCAGGCTTGTTGGGCCTGACCTTCGTAGTCCTTGCCGGTCTTGTCTACACCGGCGTGGCCTTGACGTCCCGGAAGTTGCTGGCTTCCCGGCCTGGCGCCGCGCGGGTTGTGACGCTGGTCAGCGGGATCATCATGATCGGACTCGGGACAGTGCTGTTGTCGGAACAACTCATTCCATTGCTGCCACTGCTGGCGTCGTCGGGCGCTTAGGCCGCCAGCAGCTCGTCCAGGCGCTCGTATCCTTCGATCACGCCGTAGTCCATGCCAGTGGCCAGGGCCATGTCGCGGGCTTCCACGGACGGATAGACCTCATGGGCCGACATCCGGGTCCTGCCATCGATTTCCTCGAAGGTGGTGGTGCTGATGACCACTTGGTTGGGAGCGCCGTCGAACTCGACTGTCTGGATGATCAACGCATCGGATTCAACGGTGTGGAAGACGCCGCGGAAGCCATACATCCCACTGTCGTCGCCACTTTCGTACCGCCAGCTGCCTCCAGTGGTGGCGTTGTACTCGGTAATCTTCGTGACGGTGCTGCGCGGGCCCAGCCATTTGGCCAACAGGTCCGGGTCAACGTGGGCTTTGAAGACTGCACTGACCGGGGCATCGAATTCGCGGACTGTGTCAACGAACGGGACGCCATCGCCGGCAGTGATTGTTGTTGGATTGCTCATTTCAGTTCCTCTTTCTTCTTTGCTGGTTGTGTTTAAGGTTCTTGTTCCACTGGGCTGGCGCCCAACAGGTCATCCAGGCGCCGGAAGCGGGATTCGGCGATCAGGCGGTACTGGTCAATCCAGGCCGTCAAACGCTCAAGCGCCGCTGCATCGAGATGGACAGGCCTCCGCTGGGCATCGCGGGAGCGGGTCACCAACCCAGCGTGCTCCAACACCTGGATGTGCTTTGAAACGGCTTGCTTGGTGATGGCGAATGGTTCCGCGAGCTCGTTGACAGTGGCATCTCCGCGGGAAAGCCGGGCAACGATGGCCCGCCTGACCGGATCAGCCAATGCCATGAAGGCCTTGTCCAAGGTGTCAGGGCCCGGAGCATCGTGTTGCATCGCCGCGTCACCCTTTCGTCATCATCATTAATCAACCGTTTGCTTGATCAACTACTTGGTTGATTACAACGATACGCCTCTCCTGTGGAAGGCACAATGGTTTTTTCCTACTCGCCGCCCAGCTGCCGGAAGTCGTTCTCCCACAACCTGCGCATTTCGGCGTCCTTGCGGATGACTTCCGAGGTCTCCAGCTCTGCCGGCGGGGCGGGCCGCTTGGACCGCGGAGTCAGGGTACGGCGGCCTTGGTCAACTGCCAGGAGTGCCCTGTCAGTGAGGGCGTCATTCTTCAACGCCAGATTGGTCTTCCGACGACGCAGGACTTCCTTCAAGGCAGCCTGCGCGGATTCGAAGTCGCCCCGGGCCCGCAGGGAACGTGCCCGGATCAACAACAACGCGGCCGAAAGGTCGTCCGTGTTGAGCAAACCCTCAGTCCAGAGCACAACGTCGCGGTGCCGCTGCAACGAGTATGCGGCTGTGCAGCGTGCCAGGGCAGAAGGCAACGACGGCGGCAGGCTCACCACAGCCTCCAGCGCCGACTCAGTCATCCCCATCTCCCGGAGGCAATGGGCCAGCGCCAGGAACACCGATTCCTCGCTGAACAAGACAGGAACCTCAATGCGTTCGGCAACCTCGACCCGGGTGACCACCTGCCCAAGGTAGATGGCCGAGAACTGGCTGGCGTCGTCGTCGATCCTTGTTGTCAGACCGCGCTGCAACAGCTCGGATGCCCTGAGGAACCCGCCGTGCTTGTATGCGAGCAGGCCAGCCATCACATTGCATAATCCGGCCCACCCCGGATTCATGCGGCCAAAAGCCAGGAGCCGGTCCGGTTCCGTGGACGTGAAGACGGCTTCGTGCATCGCCTTCGCTGTCTTGGGGGAGAGCATCTTCAGCCTCGGAACATTGCCCACCAAGGATAACTTCGCGTGGTCACGGCCGTTCAGGACCCCGGAGAGAACGTCATTGACACCGTCGGCCAAGCCGCGGACCGGTGTCCGGACGTAACCTTCCCGGAACGGTGTCAAATCCCGGGTGTCATGGAAGATCGTGTGCACGCGCCCGTTTGGAACTTGGCTCATGAAACCATGCTAACCGCCGCTGAACTGGGCACATCCCCTGCTATCGGAGGCATTTCAGGAGTATTATGGCGGCGTCGGCAAGGTTTTGCCACACCCCTTGCCGCAGGTCGGCTCTCCATGAGAAGAGCCGGTTAACCGCGTGAAAGGGAGGACTTGATGACCACCGCTTCGCACCCCGCCGAACACCACCACATGATGGGGTTGACACTTCGCAACACCGCCATGGGCGTTGGCATTGTATTTCTGCTGGTTGGTGTCCTGGGCTTCATCCCGGGAATCACCACCAATTTCGGCGCCATGACCTTTGCGGGACATGAATCCGGCGCCATGCTGCTTGGAGTCTTCCAAGTGTCCATACTCCACAACATCGTTCATCTGCTGTTTGGCGTGGCCGGCTTGGCCATGGCAAGGAACGCACGCATGGCCCGCCTGTTCCTCCTGGGCGGCGGCGCCGTGTACATCGTTCTTTGGATCTATGGCCTGGTCATCAACCAGGAAACAGGCGCCAACTTCGTTCCGTTCAACACGGCCGACAACTGGCTGCACCTGATCCTCGGCGTTGCCATGATCGGTTTGGGCGCCTGGCTGGGCAGGGATGCCATGGACGAATCACCGGCGGCGCGAAGGAACATGTAAACCTTCCTGCACGTCTTGTGAATCAACGACGGCGGCTGCCCCCTTCGTGGGGACGGCCGCCGTTTTGTTTTCGCCGAGGTTTTCTGGCTTTAGCGCGGGGCTCGTCCGCCCAACCGCGTGGTGACCTTGGCAGCTGCTGCAGCACACGCTTCGCCGAGGCTTGCCAGGGTGTCCTGCGAGACGCGGAATTTCGGCGCAGGGATCAGGACCGACGCCACGATGTCGCCCCGGTGGTCATAAACGGGAGATGCCACGCCCACCTCTTCGATGGACGTTTCCCCGAAGTTCACAGCCCAGCCGCGCTCCATCGACTCCTTCAGCCGCACAAGGTACGTCTCGACCGCGTCCTCGTCCATGCCAGAAAGGATGACCGAACCGCTGCGCAACAGCTGTCGCACGCGGTCCTCGTTCTCCGCGGCAAGGAACACTTGCACCGACGAACTCAGGGCCTCGTTGTAACGGGCACCCAGCGGAGCCAGGTGCTTGACCTGGTGCCTGCTGGGGATCTGTTCCACGCACATGGATTCGTTGCCGTTCCACACCATGAGCGCGCTGGTCTCCCCTGTACGTTCGGTGAGTTCGCGCAGCACGGGGTAGGCGACACGGCGCTCTTCGAGTTCCGCCAGGAGCGGGCCCGCCATGGCGATCATCCCCAGCCCCATGCGGAACCTGCGCGAATCGACGTCGCGCTCTACCAGGTTCTCCTGTTCCAGCGTCGCCAGGATGCGGGAGACGGTGCTCTTGTGCAGTCCGATCCGGCCCGCGATTTCAGTAACTCCCAAGAGGGGCTCGTCAGCCGTGAAGCTGCGAAGGACTGCTATGGCGTTGACGATCACCGACGTGCTTTTGTTATCGCCGTTGCTTGGAGCGTCGTTGGATTCCGAGGGGGTCATGGGTTCACTATATTTCGACGGCGGTCGCCGCGCCGGACCCGACTTGGCCAGTGGACACCGCGCACAGTATCCACCGGCCCAGGCACCTAGGCTCCGATGATGTTGTACTCGGGCCCAAACGGGAACTTGGTGATGTTCTCGGCGCCGTCTTCGCCAACCACCAGGATGTCGTGTTCGCGGTACCCGCCGGCACCCGGCTGGCCGTCAAGGACAGTGATCATTGGCTCCATGGACACCACCATGCCCGGCTCCAGCACGGTATCGATGTCTTCGCGCAGCTCAAGGCCGGCCTCACGGCCGTAGTAATGGCTGAGCACGCCGAACGAGTGTCCGTAGCCGAACGTGCGGTTGGCCAGGAGCCCGTGGCTGACGTAGATCTCGTTCAGCTCAGCGGCGATGTCCTTGCAGACCGCGCCGGGCTTGATGAGTTCCAGGCCGCGCTTGTGGACGTCCACGTTGACGTTCCACAGCTCCAGGGAGCGGGCATCCGGTTCGCCGTAGAACAGGGTCCGCTCCAAGGCCGTGTAATAGCCGCTGGTCATGGGGAAACAGTTCAGGGACAGAATGTCGTGTTCCTGGATCTTGCGGGTGGTGGCCCAGTTGTGGGCGCCGTCGGTATTGATGCCCGACTGGAACCAAACCCAAGTGTCGCGGATTTCGGAGTCCGGGAACGTGCGGGCGATCTCGTGCACCATTGCCTCGGTGCCGATCAGCGCGACCTCATACTCCGTGATGCCGGCCGTAATGGCGTTGCGGATGGCTTCGCCGCCCAGGTCGCCGATGCGGGCACCATGCTTGATGACCGCGATTTCCTCGTCAGACTTAATCATGCGCTGACGCATGGCCGCCTGGGCCACATCCACCAGTGTCGCGCCGGAGAAGGCGGCCTGGATCTTGTTTCGATTGTCCAGCGGCAACGAGTCGTCCTCGACGCCGATGCGGCGCGGGTTGATGCCGCGGGTTCGCAGGACTTCCTGGATGGCGTGGATGTAGTTATCACGACGCCAGTCCGTGTACACCAGGTTGTCGCCGTAGCTGCGGCGCCAAGGCATCCCGGCGTCGATATTTGCCGTAATGGTGACAGTGTCATCCTTGGTGACCACCATCCCGTAGGAGCGGCCGAAGTAGGTGAAGAGGAAGTCGGAGTAGTACTTGATGGAGTGGTAGCTGGTGAGGATGACGGCGTCGAGGTCCTTCTCGGCCATGATGCGGCGCAGGCCGCTGAGGCGACGCTCGAACTCTGCATCGGAGAACGTCAGCGAGACCTTCCCGCCATTGTTGAGGACCTTGGTGCGCTCGAGCTTGGCGACATCGTTGACGGCCTCGTTCTGGGTGATGGTCATGGTCTTTCCTTTCAAGGGGTTGGTAGTTCTAGTCCTGCAGCAAAGGCTTCTTGGAAGTCTCGGCGGCGAACAGGACTGCGATGAGGGAAACTATTGCGGCGGCCACGAGGTACCAACCGGGGGCCAGCTTGCTGGCGGTCATGCCGATCAGGAGGGTGGCCATGAACGGTGCGGTGCCACCGAACAAGGCGTTGGAGAGGTTGAAGCTGACGGCGAAGCCGGTGTACCGGACCTTCGTGGGAAAGAGTTCGGCGAGGAAACTGGGCAGGGTGCCGTCGTTGAGGGTAAGCATGCCGCCCAGCAGGATCTGCACCAGCACGATCACCAGGAAGTTCCGCGTGTCCAGGAGCATGAAGGCCGGCACTGTCAGCAGGATGAAGAGGACTGAGGCCGTGATGAGCATTCGTTTCCGGCCGAACTTGTCCGAGGCGATGCCCGTCAGGAAGATGAAGCCGATGTAGCTGGCCAGGGCAATGGTGGTGGCAAGGAACGACTCCGTGGCACCGAAGCCCAGTTCCTCGGACAAATACGTCGGCATGTAGCTGAGGATGACGTAGAACCCGACGGCGTTGAGCAGCACCGCGCCCGTGGCGATGATGAGCTGCTTCCGGTACGTCTTGAACATTGCCAAGGCCGGGGCTTTGACGCTGCTGTCCTTTTCAGCCAGTTCACGGAACGCAGGAGTGTCCTCGAGCTTGGTCCGGATGTACCTGCCGATGAGGCCCATCGGCGCGGCGAGCAGGAACGGCAACCGCCAGCCCCAGTCGCCCAGTTGCTCGGCGGTGAGCAACGAGCTTAGGAGCGCAGCCAGCAACGATCCCAGCAGCAGTCCCGCTGCTGTACTTGCAGGCACGACGGCGGCGTACAGTCCGCGACGATTCGGCGGCGCGTACTCCACCAGGAAGGCCGACGCCCCGGCGTACTCGCCTGCTGCGGAGAAGCCCTGGACGACGCGTACCAGGAGGAGCAGGATCGGCGCCATCACGCCGATGGTGGCGTAGCCCGGTATCAGTGCGATGCAGAACGTCGCCACCGACATCAGGACGATCGAGAGGGAGAGCGCCTGCTTCCTTCCGAGGCGGTCGCCGATATGGCCCCAGATGAAACCGCCGAGCGGCCTCACGAAGAAGCTGATGGCGAAGACACCGAACGTCGCGAGCAGGGCTGTTTGGCGGTCGGACTCGGGGAAGAAGACAGTAGAGATAGTGCCGGCCAGGTAGCCATAGACGGCGTAGTCGAACCACTCAACGAAGTTGCCGATGAAGCTGGCAGTGACCACACGACGTCGGGTGTCCTTGCTGACTGTGTTGTTGGGGCTGTGTTCGAGGATGTGGTTGGGGCCGGAGGCGGAGGAAGTGCCTTGCTCGGCTGCCACAGAGGATTCATTGCTCATGTGTCCACCAAAATCATTTGGGTTGCATTGAACGCAACGCTGTTGCACCAGACTATGTGTGAGCGACGCCACGGTCAAGGGTTATTTTGAATCCGAATTTTTAGCAAAAATTAAGCTCCGACTTACGCGGACTCTGATGGCATGAGTTGATTTTGTTGCGATAGCGCCAACCTAGTTGCACTAATCAACCGATCCCCTCTCACCTTTCGGTCCTTTTTCAATGACGCCCTCTCACCTTCCGACCCCTTTTCGGCAAACGCTCTCTCACCTGGGCGCTTGAGGCCCGACGTCGGCACTCAAGGAGGCATCGACGTCGGGCGCTGCCTTCTGGCGGCGGAGCACGCTGCCGCCGCCAAGACGAAGCCAGTCGGGACGCACGCGCACAACGGCGCCATGCAGCGGACGTGAGAGAGCGCCAGGAAAAACCGGCCTAACCGTGAGAGAGCGCCGGGAAAAACCGCGCAAACGGTGAGAGGGCGCCAGGAAAACCGGCCTAACCGTGAGAGAGCGCCAGGACAAACCGGCCTAACCGTGAGAGAGCGCCAGGAAAAACCGCGCAAACGGTGAGAGGGGGTCAGAGGACCTTGCGGATGGTCTCTTCGAAGCTGACTACGTGGTGCAGGGCGAGCTCGGCGGCCAGGTCTTCGTCGCCGTCGGCGATGGCAGTCAGGAGGTCGGCGTGCTCGGAGATATGGCCGGAGACGGAGGGCATTTTCTCGAGCATGTGGCACCAGATGCGGGTGGCCAGGTTGTCGTACCGGATGAGGACGTCTTCGAGGTGCGCATTGGCGGAGGCCTTGTAGATGAGCCGGTGCACCTGGATGTCGTAGCGCATGAGCTCTTGGGAGGAATTGTCCTGGCCTTCAAGATCACGGATGGCCGCTGCGACAGTGCGGAGTTCCGAACGCATGGAGGGACTGGCCATGCGGGCAGCCTTCCGGGACGCCAGGGGTTCCAGCAGCTCGCGGATCTCGGAGACCTCGGCGAGCTGCGTGATGTCCACGCCCGTGGCAAAGGTTCCGCGCCGGGGGTACGACACCACCAGATGATCGCTTTCAAGGCGCTTGATGGCTTCGCGGACAGGAGTGCGCCCGATGCCGAGTTCGGCGGCGATCTGGCCGTCGTTGATGGGGTCGCCAGGCTTGATGTCCAGCATGATGAGCCTGTCGCGCAGCAGCAGGTAGGCGTTCTCCGCCAGGGACGTACCCTGCGGAGCTGATTCCAGTGCTTCCAGTGCTGCGCTCATTGCTCTCTCCCGTTAGTCGCGTTCCCAGTCTGCTGGATGAGTTGGCGCAGACCTGTTGACGACTATGTGATCTCCAACATACTATGGCAATAGTTCTAATATATCAGTTGCCTAACAGATGGCTGCTTCAAGTACTTCAAAAGGAGAACACCATGGTTGAACCGCTGATCCGCCCGCTGGCACAGGCGGACCCGGAGGTCGATCAGGCGATCGCCCAGGAACTCATCCGCCAGCAGTCAACGCTGGAAATGATCGCCTCTGAGAACTTCGCCCCTACGGCCGTCATGGAGGCCCAGGGATCGGTACTGACCAACAAGTACGCCGAAGGTTACCCGGGCAAGCGCTACTACGGCGGCTGCGAGCACGTTGATGTGATCGAACAGCTGGCCATCGACCGCCTGAAGTCCTTGTTTGGCGCAGAGTTCGCCAACGTCCAGCCCCACTCCGGAGCCCAGGCCAACGCCTCGGCCATGCACGCGCTGATCACCCCGGGCGACACCATCATGGGCCTGAACCTCGCCCACGGCGGCCACCTGACGCACGGCATGCGGATCAACTTCTCCGGCAAGCTCTACAAGGTTGTTCCCTACGGCGTCCGCGAGGACACCCACACCGTGGATATGGCCGAAGTTGAGCGTCTCGCCCTTGAGAGCAAGCCACAGCTGATAGTCGCCGGCTGGTCCGCTTACTCACGGCAGTTGGACTTCGCCGAGTTCCGCCGCATTGCGGACTTGGTGGGCGCCTACCTCATGGTTGACATGGCCCACTTCGCCGGCCTCGTAGCAGCAGGACTACACCCCAGCCCGGTCCCCCACGCGCACATCGTCACCAGCACCACGCACAAGACCCTCGGCGGCCCCCGCGGTGGCGTGATCCTGACCAACGACGCCGACATCGCCAAGAAGGTTAACTCCGCAGTCTTCCCCGGCCAGCAGGGTGGCCCCTTGGAGCACGTGATTGCAGCCAAGGCCGTAGCCTTCAAAATGGCCGCCGAGCCCGAATTCCAGGAACGCCAGGTCCGCGTGCTGGAAGGCTCCAAGATCCTGGCCGAACGCCTCCTCCAAGATGACGTAGCCGCAGCCGGCATCTCCGTGGTCAGCGGCGGAACCGACGTCCACCTGGTGCTCGCCGACCTCCGCCACTCAGTACTTAACGGTCAGCAGGCCGAAGACACACTGCACCGGATCGGCATCACGGTCAACCGCAACGCAGTCCCCTTCGACCCCCGCCCGCCCATGGTTTCGTCGGGCCTGCGCATCGGCACCCCCGCCCTCGCCGCCCGCGGCTTCGGCGCCGAGGACTTCACCGAAGTCTCAGACATCATTGCGACGGCGTTGATCGCCGCAGCGAACAGCGGCACCGAAGCCGGCACCGAGGGTGACGTGACCCTGGACGAAACCACCGCCGTCGAACTCCGCCGCCGCGTGACCGCGCTGGCAGAGAAGTTCCCGCTTTACCCGCACCTGAACAACAACGGCAACGGCGCCGCAACCGAAGCAGAATTGATTGGAGCAGCCCAGTGAGTGCAGACCACCTCCCCGAACACCCGGACTTCCTCTGGCGCAACCCGGACCCGAAGAAAAGCTACGACGCCGTGATTGTGGGCGGCGGCGGGCACGGCCTGGCCACCGCGTACTTCCTGGCGAAGAACCACGGCATGACCAACATTGCCATCCTGGAAAAGGGCTGGCTGGCCGGTGGAAACATGGCCCGCAACACCACCATCATCCGTTCCAACTACCTCTGGGACGAGAGCGCTGCCATCTACGAGCACGCGCTCAAGCTCTGGGAAATCCTCCCGGAAGAGCTCGAGTACGACTTCCTGTTCAGCCAGCGCGGCGTCATGAATCTGGCCCATACCTTGGGCGATGTCCGCGAGAGCGTGCGCCGCGTGGGCGCCAACAGGCTCAACGGCGTTGACGCCGAATGGCTTGACCCGCAGCAGGTCAAGGAACTCTGCCCCATCCTGAACATCAGCGACAACATCCGCTACCCCGTCATGGGTGCCACCTACCAGCCGCGTGCAGGCATCGCCAAGCACGACCACGTGGCCTGGGCCTTCGCCCGCAAGTGCGACGAGCTGGGCGTGGACATCATCCAGAATTGCGAAGTCACCGGCTTCATCAAGGACGGCAACCGCGTCACCGGCGTCAAGACCACCCGCGGCACCATCAACACCGAAAAGGTGGGCCTCTGCGCCGCCGGCCACAGCTCGGTCCTGGCAGAAATGGCCGGCTTCCGACTTCCCATCCAGTCCCACCCGCTCCAGGCACTGGTGTCCGAACTGCACGAACCCGTTCACCCCACGGTGGTCATGTCCAACCACGTGCACGTGTACGTCTCCCAGGCCCACAAGGGCGAACTGGTGATGGGCGCAGGCGTCGATTCCTACAACGGCTACGGCCAGCGCGGCTCGTTCCACGTGATCGAGGAGCAGATGGCAGCAGCGGTCGAGCTCTTCCCGATTTTCGCCCGGGCCCACGTGCTCCGGACCTGGGGCGGCATCGTGGACACCACCTTGGACGCCTCGCCGATTGTTGGCCTCTCCCCGGTGGAGAACATGTTCGTCAACTGTGGTTGGGGAACCGGCGGCTTCAAGGGCACTCCGGCGGCCGGCCTGACGTTCGCCCACACCATCGCTACGGGCGCACCGCACAAGCTGAACAAGCCGTTCGCGCTGGAACGCTTCGAGACCGGTGCCTTGATCGACGAACACGGCGCCGCAGCCGTGGCCCACTAGCCAGGACAGGACAGGAAAGACATGCTCCTCATTTCATGCCCCAACTGCGGGCCCCGCGACGAAACCGAATTCCACTACGGCGGCCAAGCACACGTCGCCTACCCCGAGAGCCCGAATGACCTCACGGACCGTGAATGGGCTGAATACCTGTTCTACCGCGAGAACACCAAGGGAACCTTCGCCGAGCGTTGGGTTCACAGCACGGGCTGCCGCCAGTGGTTCAACATGCTCCGTGACACCGTGAGCTACGAAATCCACTCCATCTACGGGATGGGCCAGCCCCGCCCGGAGCTCCAAGCAAGCGTTGCCAGCGCCGGGACAAGCAAGAGCGAACCCTCCCAGCCGGGCGAGTTCAGCCAAGCCGGGGACTTCGGCCAGGCCGGCGAACCAGGCCTCGCCCCCGGAGCCAGCTCACCCACGGCCACCACCCCCATCTCCTCGGAAGGAGTCTAGAAGTGACCAGCAAGAACGCACGCCTCGCCACCGGCGGACGCATCGATCGCAGCATCTCTTGGCGCTTCACCGTGGACGGCCAGGAATTCACCGGCCACCCGGGTGACACCATCGCTTCGGCGCTGCTGGCCAATGGCCACATCAACGCCGGCAACTCCCTCTATGAGGACCGCCCCCGCGGCATCATGGCCGCCGGCGTGGAAGAGTCCAACGCCTTGGTCAAGATCGCTCCCCGCTTCCGCGGACATGTTGCCGAGTCCATGCTTCCCGCCACGGCAGTCTCGCTGGTGGACGGCATGAACATTGAGCTCTTGTCCGGCCTTGGCAAGCTTGATCCCAACGAGGACAAGGCCGAGTACGACAAGAAGTATGTCCACACGGATGTCCTGGTAGTCGGCGGCGGTATTGCCGGACTGGCGGCGGCCCGCGAAGCTGTCCGCACCGGTGCCCGCGTCATCCTCATTGACGACCAGCCCGAACTTGGCGGCTCCCTGCTCTCTGGCTCAACTGCCGAAGGCCTCGCAGATCAGATCGAAGGCAAAGCGGCCCTGGAATGGGTTGCGGACGTGGAAGCTGAACTGGTCTCCGCCGGCGAATGCACGGTGCTGAACCGCACCACGGCGTTCGGCTCCTACGATTCCAACTACTTCATCGCAGCCCAGAACCGCACGGACCACTTGAGCGTTCCGGCAGCGTCGGGTGTCTCCCGCCAGCGTATTTGGCACATCCGTGCCAAGCAGGTTGTCCTGGCTCCGGGCGCCCATGAGCGTCCGCTGGTGTTCGAGAACAACGACCGCCCAGGCATCATGCTCGCCTCGGCCGCCCGCACGTACCTCAACCGCTACGCCGTCGCCGCCGGTTCACGCGTCGTCATCAGCACCACCAACGACTCCGCTTATGCTCTCGCCGCGGACCTGCAGGCAGCAGGCGTGGCGATTGCCGCCGTCGTCGATGCCCGTCCGCAGCTCAGCGCGAAGGCCGCCGCCGCCGTCGAGTCCGGTATCCGGGTCCTCATCGGCAGCGCAGTGGCGGACACCTCTGCAGATGCCAACGGCCGCCTGAATGGCGTCACCGTCCGCAGCATTAACGACGACGGCGAACTCACCTCGGGCGTCGAACAGCTGGCTGCCGATCTGCTTGCCGTTTCCGGTGGCTGGTCTCCGGTGGTCCACCTCCACAGCCAGCGCCAGGGCAAGCTGCGTTGGGATGACGAGCTCGCAGCGTTCATTCCCACCAAACCGGTCCGCGACCAGCAGGTTGTTGGCGCAGGACGTGGCAGCTACGAACTGAAGGACTGCCTGGCAGAGGGCATCTGGGCGGGAGCGGCAGCATCCATCGCAGCCGGCTTCGAGTCCGCGACCACCCCGGTGGAACTGCAGGCTCCCGTGGCGAGCGCTCCCAGCCGCCAGCTTTGGCTGGTTCCCGGCCAGACCGGTGAGCCCGGCGAATGGCACCACCACTTCGTTGACTTCCAGCGCGACCAGTCCGTGGCAGATGTCCTCCGCTCCACCGGGGCGGGGATGCGGTCCGTGGAACACGTCAAGCGGTACACCTCCATCAGCACCGCCAATGATCAGGGCAAGACCTCGGGCGTCAACGCGATTGGCGTCATCGCCGCCGCGCTGAAGTTCGGCGGTGCCGAGAGCATTCCCGGCGTTGGCGAGATCGGCACCACCGCGTACCGCGCACCGTTCACGCCCGTGGCCTTCGCAGCGTTGGCAGGCCGCCAGCGTGGCGAACTGTTCGACCCCGCCCGCGTCACCTCCATCCACCCGTGGCACGTTGCCCAGGGCGCACTGTTCGAAGATGTCGGGCAGTGGAAGCGCCCCTGGTACTACCCGCAGGCCGGGGAAGACATGGACACAGCAGTCCTGCGTGAATGCGCAGCCGTCCGCGACTCCGTGGGCTTCATGGATGCCACCACGCTGGGCAAGATCGAGATCCGCGGCAAGGACGCGGGCGAATTCCTGAACCGCGTTTACACCAACGCGTTCAAGAAGCTCGCCCCGGGATCCGCCCGCTACGGTGTCATGTGCACCCTGGACGGCATGATCTTCGACGACGGCGTGACCCTCCGCTTGGACGATGACCGCTACTTCATGACCACCACCACCGGCGGCGCAGCCAAGGTGCTGGACTGGCTGGAAGAGTGGCACCAGACGGAGTGGCCGGAACTCGATGTGGTCTGCACGTCCGTCACGGAGCAGTGGAGCACCATCGCCGTCGTTGGCCCGAAGTCCCGCGCCGTGATCGCCAAGGTTGCTCCGCAGCTGGCCGAAAACGGTGGCCTGGATGCCGAAGCCTTCCCGTTCATGACCTTCCGCGAGACCACGCTGGCCTCCGGGGTGCAGGCACGCGTTTGCCGCATCTCCTTCTCCGGCGAATTGGCCTACGAAATCAATATCCCGTCCTGGTACGGACTCAACACCTGGGAAGCCGTTGCTGCCGCAGGTGCCGAGTTCAACATCACCCCCTACGGCACCGAAACCATGCACGTGCTCCGCGCCGAGAAGGGCTACCCGATCGTCGGGCAGGACACCGACGGCACGGTCACGCCGCAGGACGCCGGCATGGACTGGATCGTCTCCAAGGCCAAGGACTTCATCGGCAAGCGCTCCTACCTCCGTCAGGACGCCAGCCGCGAAGACCGGAAGCACCTGGTCAGCGTCCTTCCCGTGGACCACTCGTTGCGCTTGCCGGAAGGCACCCAGCTGGTGGAAAAGGGCATCCCGGTCAACCCGGCTAATGGACCCGTCCCCATGGAGGGCTTCGTGACCTCCAGCTACCACAGCGCCGCGCTGGGCCGTTCCTTCGCCCTGGCTCTCATTCAAAACGGCCGCAACCGCATCGGCGAGACCCTTGTGGCCTCGCTGGGAGACCAATTGGTGGACGTGGTTGTTGGCGAAACCGTACTTTTCGATGCTGAAGGGACCCGCAAAGATGGCTGAAACAGCAACACCAGCAGAAACCGCACACGTCGACCGCGTCCGGGGCGCCCGCCGCAGCCCGGCCGAGCACTTGGCTGACGCTTTCACCTCCGGCTCCGTGCCGGGCACGGTGACGCTCACCGAAATCCCCTACCAGGCCATGGTGGGCGTTCGGGTTCACCGAACGTCCGACGCCGGTGCCCGCGTGGCGTCCGTGACCGGCGGCTTGCCTGCCGCTTGCGGTGACGTGACGGGCAGCGGTTCCGTGAACACCCTGTGGCTTGGCCCTACCGAATTCATGGTCGTCGCACCCGAGGAAGCCCACGATTCCCTCGGAGGCTCTTTGGTCAGCGATCTGACCACGGCCCTCGGTGGAGACGCAGGCCAGGTGGTGGACCTGTCCGCCAACCGCACCACGTTCGAGCTCTCCGGCAGCCACGCCCGCGCAGTGCTGGAGAAGACCTGCGCCTTGGACCTGCACCCACGGGTCTTCAAGACCGGGACAGCTGTTTCCACCGAGCTCGCCCACATCCCGGTGATGCTCTGGAAGACCTCTGACGAGTCCTACCGGATCTTTCCCCGGGCCTCGTTTGCCGATTTCCTGGGACGCTGGCTCCTCGACGCCATGCGGGAGTACGCCTCCCCAGAGGTCCCCTAATGGCATTGAGTGTGCTTGATCTGTTTTCTGTTGGCATCGGGCCGTCGTCTTCCCACACGGTAGGCCCGATGCGCGCGGCAAAGCAGTTCACGGACGGTCTTGAATCGTCCGGCCAGCTTCCGGCTACGGTGCGCGTCCAGGCTGAGCTTTTCGGCTCCCTGGGCGCCACCGGCCGGGGCCACGGCTCAGACAAGGCCGTGGTGCTGGGGCTGCAAGGCCACTCCCCCGAAACCGTGGACACCACCACTGCCGATGACCAGGTCGCAGCTGCCGCACTCGATGCAGAGCTACGCCTGGGCGGCAACCACCGCGTGGACTTCAACTGGGACGAGGACGTGGTCCTGCACCGGCGCAAGTCGTTGCCGGCGCACCCCAACGGCATGACGTTCCGCGCGCTGGACCACAGCGGCTCGGTCCTGCGGGAACGCAGCTACTACTCCATCGGAGGCGGCTTTGTGGTGGACGGGGACGTCTCCGGAGCCGACAAAGTGGTAGCCGATGACACCGTTCTGCCCTACCCCTTCACCACTGCCGATGAGCTCCTGGCCATCTGCGGCCGCGAAGGCAAGTCCATCTCGGACATCATGCTGGCCAACGAGCTCGTGTGGCGTACGGAAGAAGAGCTACGCGAACGGCTGCTGGGCATCTGGGCCGTCATGCAGGAATGCGTGGAGAACGGCTGCTCTGCCGAGGGAATCCTACCCGGAGGCCTGAAGGTCAGGCGACGGGCGCCGTCGTTGTTCAAAAAGCTTTCCGAGACCGACGCGGACCTGAACGGAGCAAGTTCAGCGGATCCCCTCCTCGCCATGGAATGGGTCAACCTGTTCGCCCTGGCCGTGAACGAGGAAAACGCCGCGGGCGGCAGGATCGTCACCGCGCCCACCAACGGTGCAGCCGGCATTGTCCCGGCAGTGCTGCACTATTACACCAAGTTTGTGCCGGGAGCCAACGACGACGGAGTCGTGCGCTTCCTGCTGGCGGCGGCCGCCGTCGGAATTCTGTTCAAGATCAACGCATCCATTTCGGGTGCCGAAGTCGGCTGCCAAGGCGAGGTTGGTTCCGCCTGCTCCATGGCCGCTGCGGGGCTCTGCGAAGTCCTCGGCGGAACGCCTGAGCAGGTGGAAAATGCTGCCGAGGTGGGCATCGAACACAACCTGGGACTCACCTGCGATCCCGTGGGCGGGCTGGTGCAGATCCCCTGCATCGAACGCAACGCAATCGCCAGCGTGAAGGCCATCAACGCCGCCCGCCTCGCCCTGCACGGCGATGGCAGCCACAAAGTGTCCTTGGACAAAGCCATCAAGACCATGCGCGAAACAGGCGCGGACATGAAATCAAAGTACAAGGAGACCTCCCGTGGAGGCCTCGCCGTCAACGTAGTGGAGTGCTAGCCATGACTGCCATCCAAACTGAAACTGCTGCCGTTTCCCCCACTGAGACGACTGTGGAGCACGTCCTCACCCTCGACTGCCCTGAGGGTCCCGGAATTGTCCACGCGGTGTCCGGCTTCCTGCTGGAACACGGCTGCGACATCATCGACAACAAGCAGTTCGGCGATCGCGCCGAACGCCACTTCTTCATGCGGGTACACTTCGCGTCCGACGCCGGCACCTCCACTGTTGATGAGCTGCGGGCCGCTTTCTCTCCAGTAGGCGAGAAGTACGGCATGAACTGGCAGCTGGAGCGCCAGGGGTACAAGCGCCGCGTGCTGATCATGGTCTCGAAGTTCGGGCACTGCCTGAACGACTTGCTGTTCCGCGCACGGATCGGTGAGCTGCCCATTGACGTGGTGGGTGTCGTGTCCAACCACACCGACCATCAGGGTTTGGCAGAGTGGCATGGGATTCCGTTCTTCCACGTTCCTGTCACGGCTGCCACCAAGCCTGCAGCCGAGGGTCGCTTGCTGGAGATCATCGATGAACTGGACGTTGAGCTCATTGTCCTTGCCCGCTACATGCAGGTACTCAGCGACGACCTCGCCCGCAAGCTCGACGGCCGGGCGATCAACATCCACCACTCGTTCCTGCCGAGCTTCAAGGGTGCCAAGCCCTACCACCAGGCCTACGCGCGTGGCGTGAAAACTGTGGGTGCCACTGCCCACTACGTGAATGGCGAGTTGGACGAAGGACCAATCATCGCCCAGCAGGTAGTGGAGGTGGACCACACGTTCGGGCCGGACGATCTCGTAGCCGCCGGCCGGGACACAGAATGCAAGGCCCTCAGCAACGCCGTTCGCTGGCACTGCGAGGGGCGGATCATCCTGAATGGGACCAGGACGATCGTGTTGAAGTAGGCCTTGACTACCCGATTCGACGGTTTGCTGCGCGTTAGACGGTTTGAGCCGTCGAGTGGGCAGCGAGCCGTCGAATTGGTGGTTAAAGGCCGCTACAAGCGGGCAACCTTCGTTGCCAGATGCAAGGCCCCGAGCCGGCCAGTCCCCCGTGGATCTCCCCCGCACAGGTCAAAAATCCGCTGCAGCCTGTGATGCATGGACTGCCGCTCCAGGTGCAACCCACGTGCCGCTTGGGCCGTGTTGCATCCCGAATCCAACCAGACGGTCAGCGTGCGCAACAGCTCGGACTTTTTCAGGCGGTCATGCTCGAGGACGGCGCCCAGCTGCCGCTGGACGAACCCTTCGCGCGCGGCCGGGTCCAGGGACTCTTGGGCAAGGAGCTCCACCGCCAAGGTGTCAGCATCCACCACACCCCCGGTGCCCGGATCCAGGCCAAGCGCCCGCCGCGCCTCAGCCAGGGACCATGGCGCATCATCTATGCCGACACCCAACGGCCCGACAGCCACCGCAGAGCCGGCCGGCACCTCCAAGCGACGCAACGCATCCAACAGCGAACGCCGGGTGGCAGCCCCGTCGCCCAAGGCGGCGAGCGCGATCAGTTCAGCATTGCCCGCATAGCTTGCGCTGTGCGGAACACACTCGCGCAGCAGGGCATCCACGGCAGGGCGCAAGTGCCCTGCGCCTGTTGATCGAATCACGACGGCGGCTACCGCGCCGTCCGTGGGGAAGCCCGACGCAGGTCCGAGCTGCTGAAGTTGCCAACGCTGACTCCCCGAATTGATGGCACGCATGAGCTCGATTCCCGCCAGCTCCTTCAACCCCGGCGGCATGCGTTGCATCAACGCCAATCCGAGGATGTCGACGGAACGCTCCCCGGCCACGCGCGCCAGGCCACCGTCGCCGCCGTCGGGCATGACCAACTCAAGGCGGGCCGCAAGGACTCCCCGCACCGGAACGTCCACCACGGTGACGCTCCCGCCGTCGTCCATTCCAGAAATGCCGCCGGCGGCGCCGAGGGTGAGGCCCGACGGCGAGACCAGCCGCGCGCTGGCACCTGTCCTTTCGGACAGGACAGCCAGGAGCTGGTCGAGTCCGCCGCCGTGGGCAAGTTCGGCGGCCATGGCATGGCTGGCTTGGTCGGCATGTTGGAGGTGCTCCACGGATTCGCTGACCAACAGGGAATTGATCTCCTGCATTACGCCGACGAACGGGACAACCTGGCGCAGTTCGATCACCGGCAATCCGGCAGCCTCGGCCACCTCCAGCATGATGGCCGGCACCTCGGGAAGCGCCGGGCCGGTTTCCAGCGCCAGCGCCGCGATCCCCCGGGCCGCCAGCTCGCGGACGTAGTTGGCCTGCCGTTCCGCGGTCACGCCGGCGAGCGCCTGCCCACCGCTGAGCAGCAGTTCGCCGCCACTGAGGAGCGGGGCGATGTCCAGCACTTCGCTTGAGTGCACCCAACGGACCGGCCGGGAGAGCGCGTCCGGCACATCGTTGAGGACCCGGGGGTCCGCAGATTTCAGGCTTTGGTACTCCAGAGCTGCTCCCAGCACAATGGACATGACACTCCGTACGGTCCTTGATGGCTTGTTTAGACACATAGTATCTTGTTGCTGTGATCTGGGGCACATACGCTGAAAGGGTCCCTTTCACACACGGAGGCTCTCCCCATGCAAGACAACCTCTCCCCTTCGCCTTCAAGCCCAGCGCAGTCAGGTCCGGCAACGGCGCCGGCCCACGACAGTGAAGCCTGGCTCCAACCCATCCCCGAGGCAGACCGTACGCGCAAGGTTTCCGGACAGTTCTGGATCTGGGCAGGCGCAAACCTCGCCCCTATTAACTGGGTGCTGGGTGCACTCGGAATCCACCTCGGCCTCGGCTTCGCGGACACCGTCATTGTCCTGGTCCTTGGAAACCTGATCGGCATGCTGCTCTTCGGCTGCTTCGTGCTCCTCGGCCAGAAAACCGGCGCTACGGGAATGGTGCTGGCCCGCGCAGCCTTCGGCCGCCGCGGCAACTACCTCCCCGCCGCCATCCAGGCCCTTTTGGTGATCGGCTGGTGCGCCGTCAATACCTGGATCATCCTGGACCTGGTGATGGCATTGTTCGGCACCCTTGGCTGGGTAGATCCCGAGGCCAAGAACTACGCCTGGAAGATCGGCGTCGCCACCGCCATCATGGCAGCCCAGGTAGCCATCGCCTGGTTCGGTTACAAGGCCATCGCAGCTTTTGAAAAGTGGACCGTCCCGCCCACCATCATCATCCTGGCTGTCATGTCATGCGTGGCGTGGTTCGGCATGAAGATCGACTGGGGGTACGCAGGTCCCGCCGGTAACATCCTGGAAGGATCCGAGCGGATCGCCGCCATGAGTGCAGTGATGACAGCAATCGGCATCGGCTGGGGCATCACGTGGTTCACTTACGCTGCCGATTACTCCCGCTTCGTCAGCACTTCGGTTCCCAAGCGAAAGGTTTACCTCGCATCAGTTCTCGGCCAGTTCATCCCCGTGGTGTGGCTTGGCGTCCTCGGTGCCAGCCTGGCTACCAACAGCGGCGAGATCGATCCCGGTAAGTTGATCGTCCAGAATTTCGGCGTCCTTGCCCTCCCGGTCCTTCTCATGGTCCTGCACGGCCCCATCGCCACCAACATCCTCAATATCTACACCTTCTCCGTGGCCACGCAGGCCCTGGACATCAAGATCAGCCGCCGCAAACTGAACCTCTTCGTCGGCGTCTTCTCGCTTATCGCCGTCGTGTTCTTCATCTTCCAAGAGGACTTCGCGGCAGTGCTCGATGCCTGGCTGATCGGTCTGGTTGCCTGGGTGGCCGCCTGGGGCGGAGTCATGCTGGTGCACTACTTCTGGCTGGAAAAGCGTTGGCCTGCCAAGGTTGACCGCCTGTTCGACGCCGTGGGAACGCACCGCTTGCCCGTCATCAACTGGGCCGGAATCCTATCCCTGCTGATCGGCATCTTCTCCACCTGGCTGTTCATGTACGGACTGGTTCCCGCCATGCAGGGCCCCATCGCCGTGGCATTGGGCGGGTGGGATCTCTCCTGGCTGGCTGGGGGACTCACCAGCGCGGCAGCCTATGCAATCCTCGGGCCACGGGCCCACAAGAAGTTCATCCTCGCGGACTCGAACCATGTGTCGGCAACACAGCCGGTACCGGCCGCTCCGGCAGTTCCCGAAAGGACCACAGCATGAACCAGCCCGCTTTCGCTGATTCACTCCACCCGATCACGTGGCCCGAGGGCTACCGGGCCGCAGCGTCCTTCACGTTCGACGTCGATGCCGAGTCGTGCACCATCGCCCATGACCCTTCCAGCACGCGGCGCATGTCCCTTATGAGCCACCAGTCGTACGGCCCCAAGATCGCCGTGCCGCGTTTGCTCCAGATCCTGGACCGCCAGGACATCAAGGCTTCCTTTTTCATTCCGGGTTTCACAGCCGAGAGCTACCCTGACGTCGTTCGCAGGATCGCCGACGGTGGGCACGAGATCGCCCACCACGGCTACCTCCACGAGCCTATGCAGGGCATCGACGCCGCTACCGAGGCCAGTTATCTGGACCGCGGCCTGGAGGCCCTCGCGAACGTTGCCGGCATCAGGCCCGTGGGTTACCGGGCACCTTGGTGGGAGCTGAACTGGCAGTCACCTGCCCTATTGGCGGACCGCGGCTTCCTCTATGATTCGAGCCTGCTCGACGGCGATGCCCCCTACCGCATGGCCGTCGCCGAGGGCGACTCCAGGGACATCGTGGAGATCCCAGTGGACTGGGCACTGGACGACTGGGAGCAATATGGGTTCTACCCTGGCGTCACGGGGAGCGGGGTCATCGAGAGCCCGGCCAAGGCGCTCGAAATGTGGACCCTCGAGGCCCAGGCGCACCACGCCCAGGGAAGCTGCTTCGTCCTGACCAACCACCCGTTCATCTCCGGCCGGCCGTCCCGGGCTGTGGCTTTGGAACAGTTGATCGAGCGGGTCAAGGACCTGGATGGCATGTGGGTCACCACGTTGGCCAGGATCGCGCAACACACCAAGGACACCGTGCACGAAATCCACACCCACGCCCGAATCGACATCCCGCTGTTCCCGGGAGCCGGAGCAACCTTCCGCCCTGCACAGGTCAAAGCGCCCCTCCCCGCGCACCACTAATTCCACCGCCCAGATGGCAGAAGATGACAATCCTGGAGCTCGGGATTGCCATCTTTTGCCATCCCGGCGCGGTGTTTAAGGGCTTTAACCGTTCACGGCGTTGATCCACACTCCGATGATCCATGTACTTGCTGCGGCACACGCCAGCCCGAACTCCACAAGGATCCCGATGCCGGTGGCTTTGAGCGCGGCGCCACTGGATTTCAAGGCATCAGGGAAGTTGCGGGTGCGCTGGACTTCGCTCAGGAGAAGTCCGGCGGCGAACCCCACAAAGAGCCCCACCACGGGAATGACGAACATTCCCACGACGCCCAGGACCACGCCGATCAGCACCGACCGGTTGGGGATGCCATGCTGCTTCAGCTTGCGTCCGGTCAGCACCGCGCTGGCGGCCATCCCCGCCACCACAAACACCATTCCGACGGCGAAGATCACCCATCCCAGCGGACCGGCACCTCCCCAGATGGCCCATGCCAACAGGCTTGCGCCGATAAGAATGCTGCCCGGAAGCACGGGAATGATGGTTCCGGCCACACCGACCGCGATGGCCAGGCCGCACAGGATGGTCACGATGAGTTCGGCGTTCATGCCCCTCAGTCTAGGTGGCGCCCGAAAACAAACGGCGTCCGCGAGCTGTATGAACAACTAGCCAACCAAGGCCAATGACTAATCCTCGGCTACACAGAAATGATCGGGAAACAGCAGATTAACGCCAATCCAACTTGTCTATACAACTGGCGATTTTCCTTGATTAGCCCGTCTCCGCGCGGCAGGGTTGAGGAGTCAGGCTGTCGGCAACACTCAGCCAACAGCTCCCACTCGGACCCGAACCTGGAGAAAACATTGGACAACGCACGTCCTTTTCGCACCACCACGGCAACTGCCGCACTAACGCTCGCCGCCGCCGTCGTACTCCCGTCCGCTGCGATAGCCGCGCCTCCGGGACCGGACGCGCCCGACACCCGGTCCGCAAGCACCGCCAGCCGCCCTGCCCATGCTCCATACGCAGGGCTTCCCGATGGGACCAAGCGCAAGAAGACCTTGGTGATTGGCCTCGATGGCGCCGCAATCGCCAAGTTTCCCGCTGCCGGCGTGCCGAATATCCAAAGCGTGGTCGACTCCGGCATGACCGCCAAGAGCAACCTGTTCGCTAACCCGATGGCCCCTACCGTCTCGGGAGCGGGCTGGTCGAGCATCGCGACTGGAGTGTGGCCGGACAAGCACAACGTGGTGGACAACAACTTCACGGCACCCAATTACAGCCAGTACCCGGACTACCTGAGCCGCCTCGAATCGACCCAACCCAAAGCCTCCACCCTGGTTGTGGGCACTTGGTCTCCCATCCCCCAAACGGTGTTCGGCGAAAAGGTTGACCTGAGGATCGCCGGAGGAAACGACGCCGGCACCACGGCGAAGGCCGTGGATTACCTTGCCAATGGCAACCCGGACAGCACGTTCGTCCACTTGGACGAGGTTGACGGCGCGGGCCACTCCTACGGCACCGAGCGTGAGGAATACCTGGCGGCCCTGCGCACGGCGGACGGCCAGGTCGGCGAGATCCTGAATGCCGTGAAAAACCGTCCCAGCTACACGTCCGAGGATTGGCTGGTGGTTCTAACAGCCGACCACGGACACACCCCCACAGGTGGCCACGGTGGCAACACACCCGCCGAGCGCCAGACGTTCGTCATCGCCGAGGGCAAGGGGATTAAGGCCGGTACCGTCCGCAACGACGTCAAGATCACGGACATCGCACCCACTGTGCTGAAGCACGAAGGAGTCAAGACCGACGCCGCCTGGAACCTCGACGGGCAGGCCATCGCCGACATCAAAGCAGACGGCTTCGATTCCCTGCGGGACAGCCTGCGCACCCGCGCCGACGAAACCGCGCCAGCCGCCGATGTGAAGGGGTGGACCACCACCGCGCCCGAAGGCTGGAGTATCGACAACTCCGCCATGCCGGCCGGCGGTGTGACCGAATGGCGCGGCTGGTCGTTCGCCACCGACGAGTTCTGGACCAACACCGACCGCAACCAGGGCCGCGAGACCTCCGTCCGCAACCGCAACGTCTTCGCTGTCGCCGACTCCGATGAGTGGGATGACAAGGCACACGACGCCGGACTATTCGACTCCACCCTCGTAAGCCCCGAATTCAAGGTCAAGGGCGGCAAGGCGGCAACACTGTCCTTCGCCTCGAACTACAGGATCGACGGACCCCAGAGCGGCGAAGTGTTTGTCAGCTACGACGGCGGAGTCCCGCAGCTGGTGAAGGCCTACACTGCAAACTTCAACGGCTTCGAATCCCTTGCTCTTGAGGTCCCCAAAGGTGCCAAGAAGGCCAAAATCAGCTTCCGATACACCGGAACCAACAGCGCCTTCTGGACAGTTGACCAGGTGAGGCTGGACCGCTGACCCGCCAACGGCAGGATTAACCAAAGAACGACGGCGACGCTCCCCAGCACGGGAGGCGTCGCCGTCGTCGGTCTTTCGTCAGTAGCCGCTATTCGGTGACTGCAGCAGCAACAGCTGCGGTGACGGCCGGTGCCACGCGGGCATCCAGCGGGCTCGGCACGATGTAGTCGGCGGAGAGGTCCTCCGCGGCGAGCTCAGCAATGGCGTTGGCGGCGGCGATCTTCATGGCGGGCGTGATGCGGCGGGCCTTGGCATCGAGTGCGCCACGGAAGATACCCGGGAAAGCCAGGACGTTGTTGATCTGGTTCGGGAAGTCGCTGCGGCCGGTGGCAACAACGGCCGCGTACTTCTGGGCAACCTCAGGGAGAACTTCCGGGTCCGGGTTGGACAAGGCGAACACGATCGACTGATCGTTCATCAGCTTCAGGTGCTCTTCGTCCAGCTTGGAGGAGGAGACGCCCACGAATACATCGGCGCCGGTCAGCCCCTCGCCCGGACCGCCGGTGATGCCGCGCGGGTTGGTGCGCTGGGCCATGCGGGCCTTGACGCTGCCGGGATCGGCCACAAGGTCGGCGCGCTCAGCGTTGACGACGCCCTTGGAGTCGAGCAGGATGACGTCCTTGATGCCAACAGCAAGAAGAATCTCGGCAATGGCAATACCTGCCGCACCTGCGCCGGACACGACGACCTTGAGGCCGGCGAGTTCGCGCTGGGTCACCTTGGCCGCGTTGGTCAGGGCAGCGAGAACCACGACGGCGGTGCCGTGCTGGTCATCATGCATGACGGGGCAGTCCAGGGCTTCGATAAGGCGCTCTTCGAGTTCGAAGCAGCGGGGAGCGGAGATGTCTTCGAGGTTCACGGCGCCGAAGCTGGGGCGCAAGCGGACCAGGGTCTCGATGATCTCGTCCACGTTGGTGGTGTTGAGCACCAGCGGAATGGAGTCGAGGTCGCCGAAGGACTTGAACAGGGCTGACTTGCCTTCCATGACGGGAAGGGAAGCGCTGGGGCCGATGTTGCCGAGGCCAAGGACGGCGGTGCCGTCGCTGACCACGACGACCAGGCGCTCGGCCCAGGTGTGGGTGCGGGCGAGCTCGGGGTTTGCGTGGATTGCGCGGCTGACCTGCGCAACTCCGGGGGTGTAGGCAATGGAAAGGTCGCGCTTGTTGTTCAGCGGGACGGTGCTGGAAATGGTCAGCTTGCCGCCTTCATGGGCTGCGAAGATCTCTTCTTCGGTCAGTACCAGGGCGTCGTTGTCTGTAGCGATTGTCTCGATGGACACGTCTTTGTCTCCTCAGGCTAGCCGTGGACCCACGGCACGATTCGGGCAGGAACAGAACTGCTGTAGCGGACCAAGGGTGGCTGGTCCGGCGTTGCTTCTGCAGATAGGGGCTGCTAGCCGCTTCGGTGTTTCCAGCCTAAGGAGGGGTTGAGGGTACAAGATTCAATACCAAGAGAGACGATTCGAGAGTAAAACGTTCAACCAGAGCCAATTGTGATCCAGGTCATACAAAAAAGCGTGTTCTGAGAGCCTCGCGGTCTAGACCAGTGGGAACTTTTCGTCATTCACCGGTCAGCAGGGTGCAGGCTTTCTTCAGATCTTTCTCCGCCTCAAACAACGACAACCGGCGGCAACGCACTGCCTGGACAAGACCACTGACCAGGTGCAGCAGGATCCTGGCCCTGACAGCATCCTTGCCCGTGTCCTTGCTCAGTGAACCAACCACTTCCTCGGACAGCGCATCGATCTCCCGCAATAGCTGCGCGGTGTCATCGTCCTTGCCTGCGGGCCGGATAAGGCAGTGCTCCACACCCGGCTGCATGACCCTCAAGTGGAAGATCTCCATCATCAAACCCGCGAGCGCATGGCCCTTACCCTCGCGACGACGAACACCGTCGCGAAGCTCCCGCAGCTGCTGCCTGTAAACGGCCAGCATCAGGTGGGCTGTGGAGGGAAAGTATCGGTACAGCGTGCCGAGCGGGATGTCGGCCCGCGCGGCGACGTCGGAAAGGCTCAAGGTATCGAACTGCCGCTGGGCAAAGCCGGCCGCCGTTTTCAGGATCCGGGCATAGCGCAGCTGCTGCCGCGGTGTCGTCGGCGCGGCGGCCATACGGGGCAACCCCGTGGTCAGGTCAAGGGAGTACGGTTCCAGTGAGTTTGATACGGGCATTTCCGGCGATCTCTTGGCAGGCTGACAAGGAAGCGGCCGGCTGGGGTCAAAGACCCGTGGCTGGCCGATCGCATCAATGATACGGGAGCTAAATGACCGTTTCCTGAGAGCTCGCCTGACCTGGAAGCGCGCATGCCGCTCCCAGCCATTGGCGTTCCGCCCGCATACACTTCATGAAGGTTTGAGCTGCTGCTTGGGAGGAACACAATGGGGAGATTTCGACGCCGGATGGCAGCAACGCTGCTGACTGCCGCTGTGGCGGCCATGGCACTTTGTCCCCTGCCGGCGTCGGCCGCTACCAGCAGCGGACCGGACCCCATCCTCAGCGGTGAAGCCTTCGTCGGCCAGAAGCTCACAACTGAGATCGGCCCCTACACGTTCTATGGCTGCGGGGGCGGCAAGGGCCCGGATTTCACCATCTACTGGACCCGTGACGGATTCCTGGTCGCCGGCGAGACCGCGCGGACGTATGCCCTGCAGGCGGATGACACCGGAGCCCGCATGGCCGTCCATGTCACAGCCAGCAAGACGGCCTGTGGTGGCGAGTCGCTGCACAGCGACGAGACCAAGCCCGTGGGCGCCGCCAACCGGGCTGCGGGTTTCACCGGCCGAAGCTTCGAACTCCTGACGCGCGGCAACGACGGCGCGTTGCAGCTCTTCGGTCGCAAAGGCACCGCCTGGGAAGCGGCCCGGACCGTGGGCTGGGGCTGGAACATCTTCAATCTGACCCTGTCACCCGGGGACTTCAACGGCGACGGCAAGGGCGATGTGATCGCGAGGGACGCCGCCGGAACCCTGTATCTCTACGCAGGGGATGGAACGGGCGGTTGGAAACCGGCACAGACCATCGGCAAGGGGTGGAACGTCTTCGACACGATCGTCAGCCCCGGAGACTTCAACGGCGACGGCCACAACGACATCCTCGCCCGCGAACCGGGCGGGGCCCTCTACCTGTACCCGGGCAACGGTTCCGGAGGCTGGTTGGCGAGAACCGCCGTCGGGCAGGGCTGGCAGGTGATGGACGCGCTGCTGACGCCGGGAGACTTCAACGGTGACGGCAATGTGGACGTGCTGGCGCGCGACCGCAGCGGGTACCTGTACTACTACGGTGGCAATGGGGCCGGCGGCTGGACCAGGTCCTGGCTCATTGGGGTCGGTTGGAACGCGTTGAAGGCTGCGGGCGCGGCCGGCGACTTCGACAATGACGGCTTCAACGACGTTTATGGCGTCGATCAGCAGGGCCGCCTGGTGATTTATTACGGCAACGGCCGCACCGGTTGGCGCGGGTCTGAGGTCGCCGGGAATGGTTGGGGAGGTTTCACAGCGATCTTCTAGAGAAAACCCAGTCGCGGTAGAATTAGCCGCATAAAGTCTGGGGAGGACATCATGAACGCACCAACGCGCCCTACGTCAGGTGTGCGCCGAGTGGTGGCTGGCATTGCAGCGGCAGTTGTTGCCGCGGTGGCTTTCGCGCCCGCACCGGCCATGGCAACCATGGACCCTTCGAATCCCGTGATTCATGGCGCGCCGTTTGTCGGCTCAACGCTCACGCTTGAGATCGATCCTGCTTCCTACCGTGGCTGCGGCGCCGCTGCCGGCCCGGACTACCGGATTTACTGGACCCGTGACGGCGTCCTCGCCGAGGACCACTGGGACTGGTGGCGCTACACGCTGGGCGAAGAGGACCGCGGCAAGACCATCGCCGCCCACGTCGCAGCCAGCCAGAACGGGTGCGAGCCGCTGGAAGTCTCCAGCGAAGAAACCGCCCCCATCTCTGCCTCCAACAGGGCAAACGGCTTCACCAGTCGCGGCAGTTACGAAATGCTCGCGCGCCGCACTGACGGCACGCTCATGCTTTACCCACGTCTGAACAACGCCTGGGAGTCAGCCAGAACGGTCGGCCCAGGCTGGAACGGCTTCGGCACGGTGGTTTCGCCCGGCGACTTCGACTCCGATGGCACCAACGACATCCTGGCCAAGGATTCCGCCGGAAATCTCTTCCTCTACGCAGGCAAAGGCGACGGCGGGTTCTACGCCGGACGCCAGGTAGGCAGTGGTTGGAACGCGTTCAATTCCGTGGTCTCCCCCGGTGACTTCAACGGTGACGGACACAATGACATCCTTGCCCGCGATTCCGCCGGGCTCCTGTATCTGTACCCGGGCAACGGCGACGGCGGCTGGCTTGGCCGGTCGGTTGTCGGCAGCGGCTGGAACGTGGTCAACAAGATGATCACGCCCGGTGACTTCAACGGCGATAACAACGTTGACATCCTTGCCCGCGACGCGGCCGGTGCATTGCGCTTGTACCGAGGCAACGGTGCAGGCGGCTGGAACGGAATGACCGTCGTCGGCCAGGGCTGGGGCGGCATGACCACCATTGGCGCGGCTGGCGACATCGACGGCAACGGCAATGCAGATGTTTACGCTGTGGACGGCTCCGGCCAACTGCTTGCTTACTATGGCGATGGCGACGGCGGCTGGAACGGCGCCGGTGCCATCGGTTGGGGCTGGGGCGGGTTCAACGCAGTGTTCTAGGGGGAACCATGACAACTCTTTCTTCCATGCGTGACGCGGGGACAGGAATTCGCATCCTCCTGGCCGCTCTTTTGTGCGCCGCGCTGGCGATCGCAGTTCCTACCCCGCGCGCCGTGGCCGCAGGACCGGACGTACCGCTGCCCACCGTAGTGACGCGGACATCGCCGGCCACAGTGGTACCGGGCAACACCATCTCCTTGTCGTTCACCCTGAGCGGCCCCGCCCAGGAAGTAGGATTCACCTACGTCAACGAAGACACGTTGGAGCAGGCAACCCTGTACGGGCCCACCAGCCAAGCGCCTGGACCGTACAGCGCCCAGGCCAAGATTCCCGTTAACGGCAGCGCATTTAAGCGGACAGGGCGCTACAAGCTCCTCAGCGTCAACATCGCGCTTCCAGCCGGCAAAGGCTCCGTCCGCTATGGCCGCGACGGCAACATCCTCTTCCTCAGCCAAGGCCTCGAAGCCCCGACCCAGCGGCCCGGCGCCCTGGACGGCGTCGACTTCTCCGTCAACAACCCCAACTTCCCGCTGATAGACAACCCCAACACCAAGCCCCCCGTCGTCTCCGGCGTGGCGCGCTATGACCAAGTGCTGACCACCGACAACGGCACCTGGACCTCCCCACCCACCGGCTTCGCCTACCAGTGGCTCCGCAACGGCCAGCCAATCACCGGCGCGACCCTCAACAACTACCGGGTAGCCGAAGCCGACCTGGACCAGACCCTGTCAGTCCGGGTCACGGCCACGAAGGCTGGATACCGGGCTGTGTCAGCATCCTCGCTGCCACTCACACCCACATCGCCCATCACTGCCACCGCCCCTACGCTGCAAGGCAGACTGACAGTTGGCGAGAAGCTCACCGGCGCGTTCAACGAGGGCAGCGTCGCCACGGGCACAGCCGGCGGCGCCGTCAGCGTCAAGTACGAATGGGTGCGGAACGGAACCCCAATCAACGGGGCCACCGCCAAAACCTACACCCTGACCGCAGCCGACCGTGGCGCCGTCGTCGGCTTCCGCGCGGTTGTCCAGGCTGGCAATCCCGCCACGGCCACGAGGCCGTTTACGGTCTACAGCCGCACTGTAGTGCGGAACAAGGCCCACACATCAGGGTTCGACGCCGGTACCTCCTTGGATCTGTTCGCCCGGAACGCTGCGGCGAACCTCCTCCTGTACCCCACAGACGGCGCCGGGCGTTGGCAAGCGGTGAAGACCATCGGGTTCGGCTGGGGTGGTTTCGATCTCGTTTTCAACGCCGGCGACTTCAACGGCGACGGCTTCAACGACGTCCTGGCGCGCGACGATGCCGGCACCCTGTTCCTCTACCCCGGCAATGGGACCGGCGGTTGGCTGCCGCGCAAGGAAGTCGGCTGGGGCTGGGACGTCTTTGACTCCGTCTTTGCGGCGGGTGACTTCTCAGGGGACGGCAACAACGACCTCCTTGCCCGGACGCCCTCAGGCGCCCTCGTGCTGTATCCCGGCAACGGGGTCGGCGGATTCCGCTCCCCCGGCGCCGTTGGCCAGGGCTGGGAAGCCCTCAACCAAGTCTTCTCCCCCGGTGATTTCGACGGCGACGGCAACCCCGATGTCATGGGCCGCGATGGTGCCGGGAACCTCCGGCTCTACGGCGGCAACGGCAAGGGTGGGTGGACGACAGCCAAGGCCATCGGCACCGGCTGGAACGTCATGGGCCGAATCGGCGGTGCGGGCGATTTCAACGGCGACGGCTTAAACGACGTCTGGGCCATCGACTCCGCCGGCCAACTGAACATGTATTACGGCAACGGCAGCGGCGGTTGGAAAGGCGCCGGTGTTGTTGGCTGGGGCTGGGGCGGGTTCACCGCTGTGTTCTAAGCCGATTTCGGTTGCGTTTTGGGTTTTGACTTGTCTTTTTCGTGAATCTTTGCCAGCGAATTCCCAGCCATCGGTTCTGCCAATGTACTCTCAATTCACTGACACCCGCCGGCCCCCTGGGACCGGCTTGAATTGGGGGAACAATGGGGAGCACTCGTCTGCGCCGTGCACGCACCTGGCTGGCCGCATTTGCGAGCGGCATCGTCGTGATTTCTGGTCTTGGTTTCGCGCCGGCTGCCCATGCCGACGACTTCTTCGCGCCGGTTCCGGTCGCCGTGTCGACGACGCCGAACTCGTTCGAGGCCGGAGGACAGGCAACATCGAGGATCACCTTCCAGGCAACAAGTCCCATCGCCGACGTGTACGTGGCGTTCCGACACGCAGCTACCAACACCGTTCACAGGCAGCTGACGCAGGGCTCCTACAACGCCTCTGACTCGACGTATTCATTTGACGTGTTCGCTGAACAGCAGACCCCATCAGGTGCCTATCTTGCCCAGTACGTAGAAATCCACACCACCGCGGGCAACGTAGTGGTCTATTGGCGCGACGGATCACTCATCGAGAACCAGGGCAACCTGGCTATCCCCGGAGTCGATGCAGTGAGGCTCGACGCCATGGACTTCACCTACTCCACCCCGCTGGATCGTCCCCACACCACCGGGTTCTACCGTGAGTACTGGGATCCCTACACCATGAACTTGATGGTCCGCGACCCCTTGGGCCGTCTGGGCATGTACACCACTGGAGGGAACGGCACATGGAAGGGAGCCTACGAAGTCGGCTCCGGATGGAACATCTTCAATGTGATGCTCGCAGCCGGCGACTTCAACAACGACGGCGAAAATGACGTGATCGCACGCGACGCTTCCGGTGCTCTGTTCCTTTACCCTGGCGACTGGCATGGCGGCTGGTATCCGCGACAGCAGATCGGCTGGGGTTGGGGAATCTTCACAACAATTATCGCAGCTGACGATTTCAGCGGAGATGGCAACAACGACCTCCTGGCGCGCAGGCCTTCCGGCGAGCTCGTTCTGTATCCAGGCAATGGACAGGGCGGCTTCCTCGCAGCAAGCACTGTCGGGTGGGGCTGGAACGGCATGACGTCCATCTTCTCCCCGGGCGACTTCGACGGCGACCACAAGCCCGACATCCTGGCCCGTGACACTGCCGGGAACCTGCGATTCTACGGTGGCAACGGACGCGGTGGATGGACCACAAGCAGCGTGATCGGCCAGGGATGGAACGCCATCACCAAACTGGGTGGTGCAGGAGACTTCAACGGCGACGGCGCAAACGATGTCTGGGGCGTCGACACCTCCGGACAGATGCGCATGTATTACGGCAACGGCTCCGGCGGTTGGAAGACCTCGGGCGTAGTCGGTTGGGGTTGGGGCGGCTTCAATGCCGTCTTCTAGGAGCTTTCGATAGCTCATCCACGAGGATGCCCCGCCGATGGAATCGGTCAGGGTCCCTTAGAGTATTTTTCCAATTTATCTACCGCTGCCCGAATCAGGCAGCTTCTTTCCTGGAGGAAACCCCTTGGAGACCAGTACTCCTATGCCTGCCGTTGCGCGGAAGCGACGGCGCTTGTTTTCAGTCCTTGCCGCGTCTGTGGTGGCCGGTTTGCTTGCCACCTCGGCGCTGCCTGCACAAGCGGCTGTGCCGGCGATTGGGGTGCCTGCGCGCTTGGTCTCCATGGCACCACCGAGGCTCATAGGAGATCCGACGGTCGGCGGAGTGTTGAAAGCAGACGTCTCGTGGGCCAACCCGTCGGTATCGCCCGAAGGCGGAGCCCCCTCCTTCTCCTTTTACTGGACACGGGACGGCCAGGTAATTCCCGGCGCGACGAACCAGACGTACCGGGCCACGGCGGCGGACTATGGGCGAGCGGTCACAGCCTTCGCGACCGTAACGTATGATCCCGACTCTACGGTTACGCTCCAAGCCACGGAGACACTCCGCATTGCTGCAAAGCCTCGTGCGCGGGGATTCAACAGCGACAACACCATGGACATCTTCGCCCGCGACGCGGCCGGGAGGTTATTGCTCTACCCGACGGACGGCCGGGGGCACTGGCAGCCGGCCCAGATCATCGGAACCGGGTGGAACGTCTTCAACCACATCTTCTCTCCTGGTGATTTCGATGGGGACGGCACAGTGGATGTCATGGCACGCGATTCCCAAGGACGGCTGTTCCTCTATCAGGGAAACGGCAGCGGCGGATGGAAGCGAGCAATCCAAGTCGGCCAGGGCTGGCAGGAATTCAACGCAATAGTGGGAGTCGGCGACTTCAATGGCGACGCCACTAACGACGTATTGGTCAAGGACAAGTCAAACAACGTCTTGCTGTACCCCGGGAACGGCAGCGGCGGATGGCTGCAGCCATACACCGCGGGGTGGTCATGGGGGCTCTACGACGTGATCGTGGGAGTCGGGCATTTCGGTGGAACGAGCAAGTTGGAAGTCGCCGGACGAAACGCGTACGGCGGACTCCAAATATTCCAGACCCGTCGCGATGGATGGTTCATCAACTTCGCAGAAACCGTTGGCTGGGGTTGGGGTGCCCTCAGCACGATCGGCTCCGCAGGCGATTTCAACGGCGACGACAAGATCGACGTTTTCGGCATTGACCGCAGCGGCCAACTGACCATGTACTACGGCAATGGCGCGGATTACTGGGCCAGCGGACTGCCCGGTAGCTTCTGGACGGGCCAATCGACTGTCGGCTGGGGCTGGGGTGGCTTCACAGCCGTGTTCTAGGCCTAGTCAACGCTCTTGATCTTCACCACGAACACGGCACCCAGGAGCCCGATGACTGCGGCGGCTACGTAGAGCGACACGTAGCCACCCCAGTACGTGACAAACGGGAAGGCGATCAGTGGGGCCACTACCTGGGGCAGCGAGTTGGCGATGTTGATGACGCCCAGGTCCCGCCCGCGGTCCATTGCGGTGGGCAGGACCTGGGTGATGAGTGCGAAGTCAACGGCAAGGTAGGCGCCGAATCCGATGCCCAGTACCAGCGCACCGGCAAGTCCCCCGATCCATGTGGGGGCAAACGCGAGGATCAACGACGCCACTGCGATGATGACGGATGACGCTATGACCAGAGGCTTCCGCTTTCCCATCCTGTCGCTCAGCCGCCCACCGAGCACACTGGTGATGATCACCGTGACGGCATACAGGCCAGTGAGGATCAGGACACCGAACTCTGGCTCTATGCCCTCAGTTTCCTTCAGGTGCACGGCGTCGCTGAGGAAGAAGAGCAAATACAGCGTGACCATGTGGTTGCCCGTGCTTACCAGCAGCCGCGTCAGCCAGGCCCAGGCAAAGTCCGGATAGCGTTTGGGCGAAATCCAGAATCCCTGGAGGAATTTCGCCAGGTTGAATGCGGGACGCTCGCCAAGCGGCAGGGGCTGATCGTCGCTCTTGAAAAGATAGAGCACGACGCCAGCCAGCAGCGCTGCGGCACAGACCCAGTAACCCATGGCGAAGTTACCGGCAACGACGGCGGCGATCACCGCGCCGACCAGAATACCCACCGTCTGCCCCATGGCAGCCAGCCCGCCCACAGTTCCGCGTTGCGGCACGGGTACGCGGTCCGGAACAGCGGCAGTGATGGCGGAGTACATGGCGTTGGCTCCGGCCTGCACGAGGCACCACAGGACGGTCATCACGGCAACGTTGGGAGCACCTGCCAAGGCAACCAACGCAACAGCGCCCAGGATGGCACCCATCAGCACCCAGGGAACACGGCGGCCGAACCTGGAGGTCGTACGATCACTGAAGGCGCCGAACAAGGGATTAGCGACCATGGAAACGGCTGCACCACAGCCGGTCACCAAAGCCAGGATCGCTTCCTTCTGCCCTTCGTCGAAGTGAGCTGCCTGCTGTCCCAAGAGCACTTGGAGTGGACCAAAGAAGGCCGCGTTGATGCCCAGGTTGACCAGTACCACTCCGGTGACCCATAGCGGCCGAACGCGTTCTACCGGTTCGGCAAGGGCCGTAGCGGTTCCCCGCGTTACGGCAGGATCCGGCACCGGACCCGGCAGGTCGGACAGGCTCATGGCAGGTTCCCCCTCGTTTCAATGTTTGGATTCAGCCTAGCGCGGCGTAGAGACACTGGACCGCCGTCGCGTTCTTTATCCACATAGGCCGAAACAAGCGCTGCTATAGCCCATGCACGAGCGTTAGTGTGGCCTCAAAGCGACTGAGGGGAAGCACTATGAGCGAGCAAGTAAATACCGCCGATCTTTACGACGAACGTGGCGAGGAACTGGAATCCATAGCCGTCCAGTTTCAAAACCTGGGTGGGCGCACCCACTTCAGCGGGCCGGTCCGCACTATCCGGTGCTTTGAAGACAATGCACTGGTGAAAGCCGTCCTCGGCACTCCCGGCGAAGGGGCTGTTCTGGTCATTGACGGGCAGGCGTCGCTTCGGACTGCTCTCATGGGAGACATGATTGCCGAAAGCGCGGTGGCCAACGGCTGGTCGGGTGTGGTGATCAACGGAGCTATCCGGGACCGCGAGGCCATTGGCCGGCTGCCGCTGGGCGTCAAAGCCCTGGGTAGCAACCCCAAGAAGAGCGCCAAGACGGGCGTAGGTGAAGTGGACGTTCAGCTGGTGATCGATCGCGTCCGCATCCAACCCGGAGTGATGATCTACTGCGACCCGGACGGCATCCTGGTGGAGCGCTGACCCTTCCCTCGTGGACGACTTAGACGGAAAGTGGAAGAAATATTCTCCCTTCGGGAATCAACTGGGCCGTAAGATAGTTACTGAAAGCAACTATCCTGCTTAATCCACTTTTCTGCCACCTCTGGAGAAGATATGTCCAAAACCACGCCCGTTCGGGCCGCCGGTGAGGTCCTGACCCATCGTCAGACCCTCACCGTCATGGTGGGACTCATGCTCGGCATGTTCCTGTCCTCGCTGGACCAGACCATCGTGTCGACGTCCATCTACACCATCGCCAACGACCTCGATGGCCTCTCGCTCCAAGCCTGGGCCACCACCGCGTACCTCATTACCTCAACGGTCAGCACACCCCTGTACGGCAAGCTCAGCGATATCTTCGGACGACGCCCGCTGTACCTCGTGGCCATCGTAATCTTCCTGGCAGGCTCTTTGTACGCGGGATCGGTGCACTCCATGACCGAACTGGCCATCGCCCGCGGCATCCAGGGCCTCGGCGCAGGCGGCTTGTTGGCGTTGGCCCTCACCATCATCGGCGACATCGTCGCTTTGAAGGACAGGGCTAAGTACCAGGGCTACTTCATGTCCGTATTCGGCATCTCATCTGTCTTGGGGCCGGTCATTGGCGGCGCCTTCGCTGGTTCAGCCAACATTCTCGGCTTCGACGGCTGGCGCTGGGTCTTCTTCATCAACCTGCCTATCGGACTCGCGGCACTCGTCGTGGTCTTCATGTACTTGCACCTGCCAGCGCGGCACGTGAAGCAGAAGATCGACTACTGGGGCGCCGCCGCCATCACACTGGCCATTGTTCCGCTGCTGCTGGTCGCAGAACAGGGCCGTACGTGGGGTTGGGCCTCCGCCGGATCGTGGCTCTGCTATGGCCTCGGCATCATCGGCATCGTCGCATTCCTGCTCGCTGAGAAGCGCGCTGGAGACTACGCCCTGATCCCTCTGCGCCTCTTCAAGAACATGACGTTCGGGCTGTCATCGCTGCTGAACTTCATCATCGGCATCGGCATGTTCGGCGCCATCGCCATGCTGCCCATGTACCTGCAGCTAGTGAAGGGGCTGACTCCTACCGAGGCCGGCCTCATGATGATCACGTTTACCGTGGGCATCCTGTTCGGTTCCATCTCTGCCGGCCGCACCATTTCGTCGTCGGGCGTCTACAGAATCTTCCCGATCATGGGCACGGCTACCTTGGCAGCTGCGGCTACCGTCATGGGCCTTGTGCTTGGCGTCGACACCGGTCTGTGGGTTCCCGGCCTGATTGCCGTGTTCTTCGGCGTTGGTTTGGGCTTCTGCATGCAGCCCCTTACCCTTGCCATGCAGGTTTCGGTTCCTCCCAAGGACATGGGCGTTGGTACCTCCACAGCGGCGTTCTTCCGTTCCATGGGTGGTGCCGTGGGCACGGCAGTGTTCATCTCCATGCTGTTCAGCACTGCTGCCGATAAGATCGCCGACGGCATGAAGACAGCTGCGGCCAACCCGGACTACCAGGCCGTCATGCGGGATCCCGCAGTAGCCTCGGACCCCGCGAACGCCAAGCTGTTCGACTTCTTCAAGAACGGCGCCAATAACGAGTCCCTTAACGACACCAGTTGGCTCCACACAGCCAACAGCACGCTGACCAGGCCGATCACCGAGGGCTTTGCCCAGGCGATCGACATCGTCATGCTGACCGCAGCCGGGCTCATGATCATTGCGTTCCTGATCAGCTTCGCATTGCCGAATAAGAAGCTCACGGACCCGAAGGCTGCCGCCAAGGAATCGGTGTCCGCACACTAGGCAGCGACTCGCTCCAAGCACCATGAACAATAAAGGCAGGCAGTCCACGGACTGCCTGCCTTTATTGTGTGAGCCCGGCCAGTCCACTCTCGATAGTGCGTTCAACTAGTTGCGCCAAAGTTCCCTCTTTTCACGCACTTGGCCCCGCGGAGGGCCCGCTCAGCCAACTCACAGCGGCCGAACAGACTTCGATGCGTTAACAACGTGAATACATGTCACGTCGGTCACTTGACTGGAACTCGGCCGATATGACGTGCCACACTGTGTAGCGCGAGTGCACCGGCGTCCCCGTCGGAACAGCCGACGACGTCCCTGCACTCCGATCCCACACCACAATCCCCCAAGGGAGTCCCATGTCCAGTTCCAGCACCGAAGGCGCGCCCCAAGTCTCCCGGAAGGTGATCGGCCTGGCCGTTGCCGGCGCGGTGGGCGGCTTCCTCTTCGGCTTCGATTCTTCCGTGGTCAACGGCGCCGTGGACGCGATGGCCGACGAATTCGTCATGAGCGAGGCCTTGACCGGGTTCGCCGTCGCCGTCGCTTTGCTGGGTTGTGCCGCAGGCGCCTACCTGGCCGGCAAGGTGGCCGACCGCTATGGGCGCATTCCCGCCATGAAGATCGGCGCGCTTCTCTTCCTGGTGAGCGCTGTTGGAACGGGCCTCGCGTTCAGTGTTTGGGACCTCATCTTCTGGCGCCTCGTAGGCGGCCTCGGAATCGGGCTTGCCTCGGTAATCGCTCCGGCCTATATCTCCGAAATCTCCCCGCGGCACGTGCGCGGACGTCTGGCATCGCTCCAGCAATTGGCCATCACCACTGGTATCTTTGCAGCGCTGCTTTCCGACGCAGTGCTGGCCAATTCGGCCGGCGGCGCGGATGGCACCCTGTGGCTGGGCATCGAGGCGTGGCGCTGGATGTTCATCGCCTGCGCTGTTCCTGCAGCTGTGTACGGGTGGATCGCTTTCCGCCTGCCCGAGTCGCCGCACTTCCTGGTACTCAATGGCAAGGAAGACCAAGCCCGCACCATCTTCAACAAGCTGATCCCGGGCGACGACATTGAACGGCACATCCGTGAGATCCGCGAATCCATTCAGCAGGAGAAGCTCTCCACCAAAAAGGGCTCGCTGCGCGGCAACAGGTTCGGTCTCCTCCCCGTGGTGTGGATCGGCATCATCCTGTCCGTGCTGCAGCAATTCGTCGGCATTAACGTGATCTTCTACTACTCCACCACGTTGTGGAAGGCCGTCGGATTCCAGGAGAAGGACTCCCTGACGATCTCCGTCGCCACGTCGGTCACCAACATCCTGGTGACCCTCGTAGCCATCGCACTCGTTGACCGCATCGGCCGCCGACCCATCCTCCTGACCGGCTCCATCGGAATGGCCGTATCGCTTGGCGTCATGGCCTTGGCCTTCTCCTCAGCGACCGGCACCGGCTCGGAAATTTCGCTGCCCGGCGCATGGGGTCCTGTGGCCTTGGTTGCCGCGAACGTGTTCGTCATCAGCTTCGGCGCCTCATGGGGTCCCCTCGTGTGGGTGCTTCTGGGCGAGATCTTCCCGTCCCGCATCCGCGCCCGCGCCCTTGGACTGGCCGCCGCAGCACAGTGGATCGCCAATTTTGCGATCACTCTCAGCTTCCCCGTCATGGCGGCAGGCTCGCTGCCGCTTACGTACGCCATGTACGCAGCGTTCGCCGCGGCGTCGTTCTTCTTTGTGATGTTCAAGGTTCCTGAGACGAATGGCATGTCCCTCGAGCAGGCCGAAACACTGTTCGTCCCCAAGGGCGCACCCGTGGCGCCGCTGCCAGTCGCCTCAGACGAACCCAAGTAATTGCGCAACCCCAGGTAGTACACAACGAGCCCCGCGGATCTCCGCGGGGCTCGTTTGCTTAAGGCGCACCCCTTACACCAGGTGCGGCTCGTGCGACCTCAGGTAGCTGCGGCCTCCAAAAGCAATGAGGATCGCAATCACCATAGCCACTGCGCCAGCGAAGAACGGCACCTGCGGTCCGAAGTGCTCGCCAAGCTGGGCTGCAGCGAATGGTGCCAACGCACCGCCCATCCAGCGCACAAAGTTGTAGCCGGCCGAAGCGACGGGACGCGGAGAATCAGACACGCCCATGGCCAGTTCGGTGTAGACCGTGTTGTTGATCCCCAGCAGGGCACCGGCCACGATGACAAGGACGACGACGGCGGTCACCGAGTGCCCAGCGGCCAGTCCCAGCCCAATCATGTCGAGCATGAGGACGGCCAGGGTGCCGGTCAGGACCTTCACTGCACCGAAGCGCTTCTGCAGGACGGGAGCGACGAAGACCGAGAACACGGCAACAGCAACGCCCCAGCCGAAGAAGACTCCCCCGATCCCGTAGGCGTCCATGCCCAGGATGAACGGGGTGAAGGCGAGGATGGTGAAGAATCCGTAGTTGTAGAAGAGGGCACTGGCTGCGGTGGTCCGGAGTCCCTTGTGCCCGAGTGCCAGGAGCGGATCCCTGAGGCGGGATTTCCTGGCGGGAGCGGGTGTCTTTGGCAGCAGTGCCAGCAGGGCGATGAACGCTGCCGCCATCAGGACAGCGGTGCCGAAGAACGGTGCTCGCCACTGCCAGCCTCCCAGCAGGGCACCGAGCAGTGGGCCGAGCGAGATACCCAGACCGAGGGCGGCTTCATAGAGAATGATGGCCGTCCCGGTTCCACCACTGGCCACACCTACGATTACCGCAAGTGCCGTGGCCACGAACAGTGCATTGCCGAGTCCCCAACCGGCGCGGAACCCGACCAATTGTTCAACGCTGCCGGAAAGGCCGGACAACGATGCGAACACCACGATGATGGCCAGGCCGATCAGCAGCGTCTTCTTGCCACCGATTCTTGACGATACGAAGCCGCTGATCAACATGGCGATGGCCGTCACCAGGAAGTAGCTGGTGAACAGCAGCGACACCTCACTGGTGGATGCCTCAAGGTTCTTGGCAATCGCCGGAAGGATGGGATCCACCAGCCCGATGCCCATGAACGCGAAAACGGCCGCGAGGGCGGTGGCCCACACCGCCTTCGGCTGCTTGAGGAAGGAGGCCTTCTCAGCCTCCAGAGTGGTTTCGATGGTTGTTTCGGCGCTTGCTGAAGCGTCAGCCAACTGGCGTGACATTCAATGGCTCCTGTCGGTGCTGGTTTTCTGGTTGTGCTGGATTTTCTTAGTTCTGGAATGAGCTGTTGAGTTTGGCGATCACGGGCAATGCCGCGGCGAGCTGCTCGATTTCGTCGCTGGTGAGGTCCTGAAGGAGTTCGGCCACCATCGCGTTGCGCCGCTGGTTGGCAGAATCGACGGCGGACGTCCCCGCTTCGGTGATGACCACCTGGACTGCCCGGGAATCGTCGGGATCCTGCTGGCGGGTAACCAGGCCGGCTCGCTCAAGCTTGATGATTTGCTCAGTAGCGCTCGGGACTTTGATGCCCAGGTTCTTGGCGATGTCGCCCACGCGAAAGCCGTCGTCGGAGATCATGGACAGCAGGCTGAGCTGCGCGGCCGTAAGGTCACCTTCAGGATCAAGACGTCGGAACATGTACACGCCGAGACGCAGTGACTCGCGAAACTCCTGCGCGAGGTCAAGGAGCCGGGGATCAAAGGTGTTCATATTTAGGCAGCCTAATAGTTAGGGTACCTAATAGTCAAGCCTGGCCGGTGAAGTTGGTCTGCGTCTGTGGCCCGGTGGCGCCGGAGCTTTTGATGTGTAGGCGTGGCCGGTTGGTGTGCGAATTTCAAGGGTGTGCACATCCTCGGGCAACGACTGGGCCGCCCAACCAGGGCTTTCCTTGGTGTGGTTGCAGGCTTCGCAGAGTCCTGCACTGTTGGTCACAGTGGTGGTACCACCTGATTGCCACGGGACGATGTGGTCGATATGCCTAATGGGCGCGTCGCAGTAGGGCGTACGGCAAGTATCGTCCCGGACTTCGATGAAACGCCTCAATCTAGGCGGGAAGAGTCGCGCCTTGGAGTCCATGGTGATGAGCTCCCCGGTGGACGGTGCTGCGTAGAGGCGGCGAAGCCACACGGTGAACTCGGGATCCTTCGTTGGCAACGGACTACCGCCCGCCGCATACGGCCTCCTTTCACCAGGCTCGTCCAAGGCAGCCCCTCCGGCGCCAACCAAGGCTCTCGCCCATGCCGCCGGGACGATTCCGTAGCCCTTGAGACGAGCCGGCTCACTGTCCCCTTGGAACAGCGTGCGGTCCGTCATGATGACCTCAAGGTCGACACCACTGATTCCGCCGCGCCTGCCGGTAATGCGTTCGACAAGGGTGTCTGCCATAACCTGGCCCCTGTTCCGTGATTCACCAGCGGAACGTACAGAGTCTGCCTTCCGGGTGAGTGCGGCATACACGGCAACCCCTTGGGCGACAGGAAGCAGGGCGGTCAGGTATGTCATGGCGTCCGGCGCGGGGCGCAGGCTGACGTTCCGCTCCGTGGCAGCGTGACTGGCGCGCTGGGCAACGGTACGGGGATCGCGACGATAGGCGGCGGCTTTCGCTGCGGCGATGATGGCTTTGTCGCCGACACCATCGAAGGTGCCGGCGTCAGGTGCGAGTTCCTCGTCCACGGCGCGCCGATCCTCCAAGGAGAGGCAGGCCGTCTCTTTCACGAGCAAGGTGGCGCGCCATTCATTGAGCTGTCCAGATTCCAAGGCAGCCATGGTGCGCGGCATCTCCGTTACCAACGCCTTGGCCAGCCCGAGGAGACGCGAGCCGCGACTTGGTGATCCGCGACGCGCCAACGCGATCTCCGCGCCCGAACCCTGCCCTTGCTCAGAGGTGGGAATGCCAGCCGACGCTTGCTCGCTGCGACGCGTGAGGTCGAAGGCTACGGCCGCCCGGGCCTGGACGCTTGAGATAGCCGACTTCAGATCCTCTAAACCGCGCAGCTGATCAATCAACTCACCACAGGTCGACCCAAGGCAAAGGGCCCTCAGCAGCCCCATGAGAGCGGAGACACTGGGCGCGGAGCTGTCAGGCTGGGGCGCCATCAGCAGGGCATGTGAGTCCGAATCAATCGCTTGCCGCTCCCGAATCTTCTCCATGGCCCAACTCTTCCAGCGGGCCAACTGCCCCGTAAGGCTGGAATCTGCCTATGTGGAAAACGTAAGCCGAACTACCGTGGGCCCGGCTCAGAGCGTCAGCTTCATTCCCTCATGACTCGCGACGAAGCCGAGCCGTGAGTAGAAACGGTGCGCTGCCACACGGGATTTGTCGGTCGTCAGTTGCACCAGCGAGCAGCCCCGCTCGCGCGCCTGGTCGATAGCCCACTCGATCATCAGCGCCCCAACACCCTGGCCGCGCAGCACGTCCGACACCCGGACGGCCTCGATCTGCGCCCGCCAGGACCCCTTGCGGGACAACCCCGGAAGGTAGCTGAGCTGGAACGTGGCAACAACATCCCCGGCGAGTTCGCCGACCACCAGAAGGTGGGCCGGATCGGCGTCGATCGCGTCAAAAGCCCGCTCGTAGGGCGCCAGGTCGTCGACGCTCTCGCGGGTGGCACCCAACTGATCGTCCGCCAGCAAAGCGAGGATCCGAGGCAGGTCGCCCTTGCGGGCCCGCCTCAGGCTGAACGTGCCAGGTTCGACGGCGGCAGTCATCAGGGCGGGTGCGGTACCAGATTCCGTAGTCACCATCCCAGCATGCCATTGTGGCTGGAACTCAGTATTGCTAAGTACCGGTACTTAGTTCTACTATGTAGTGGTAGCTAGTAATACTGAGTAGTGAGGGAGGTGTCCGATGGGCAAGCAAATGACGGAGATGCTCAAAGGCACATTGGAGGGCATTGTCCTGGCCCTCCTGACCGGAAAGGCAGCGTATGGATACGAGATCACCACGCTGCTCCGGGAACAGGGCTTCACCGAGATCGCTGAGGGCACCGTGTATGCGCTGCTGGTCAGGATCGAGCAAAAGGGGCTGGTGGACGTTGAAAAGCGGCCATCCGAAAAAGGGCCGCCCCGCAAGGTGTACACGCTCAACACACAGGGCGAAAAGGAACTGAACGAATTCTGGAACACATGGAGCTTCCTGTCCGGACGGATTGAAGAGCTCCGCAAGGAAGGAAAATAACATGGCAGCAAAATGGATCGAGCTGGTCACCGGATCACTCGAGCAGAAGAAGCAGTACAAGCAGGCCAAAGCACGGCTGGACGCCCTGCCCGAGCCGTACCTCACCGTAGCGACCGCCTTCAACAGGTACTTGATGTACTACGGCGGCGTCACCGAGGGAGACACCATGGTGCAGATGTTCACGGACCTTGCCGACCTCTGGGAACGCGCAGCAATCGATGGCACGCCCGTAAGCGAAATCGTCGGCGAGGATCCCATCGAGTTCGCCGAGGCCTTTGCCCAGGCATACGGCGGCAAGCGCTGGATCGACAAGGAACGCGAGCGCCTCACCAAGGCAATCGACAAGGCAAAGGAGGCTGAATCATGACTGCAACGGCAATCCGGGTAGAGGGCATTGAGAAGTCGTATAAGGATCTCCACGTCCTGCGCGGGGTGGACTTCGAGGTAGCGTCAGGCAGCATTTTCGCCCTTCTCGGCTCCAACGGAGCGGGCAAGACCACCATGGTGAAGATCCTGTCCACGCTGCTCAAAGCGGATGGCGGTTCGGCCGCCGTCGAGGGTTTTGACGTGGCTGCGGAGCCGCTCCAGGTAAGGCAGTCCATCAGTCTCACGGGTCAGTTCGCCGCCGTGGACGAGGTCCTGTCCGGCAAGGAGAACCTGATCCTGGTGGCGAAGCTCCGTCACTTGAAGGGCCCCGGGCAGATCGCGGATGAGTTGCTGGCGCAGTTCAGCCTCACCGACGCCGGAGCCCGCAAGGTAGCGACGTACTCCGGCGGCATGCGGCGTCGCTTGGATATCGCCATGAGCCTGATCGGCAATCCGAAAGTGATCTTCCTGGACGAGCCGACCACCGGTCTGGACCCCGAGGCCCGCCTGGAAGTGTGGCAGATCGTCAAGAACCTCGCCCACCAAGGGACCACGGTACTGCTCACCACGCAGTACCTCGATGAGGCTGAGCAACTCGCAGACCGCATTGCCATCCTCCACGAGGGCCGCATCATCGCCAACGGCACCCTCGCGGAGCTCAAGCAGCTGCTGCCGCCGGCCAAGATCGAATACGTCGAGAAGCAGCCGAGCCTGGAGGACATCTTCCTGGCCCTGGTGGGAAGTGGCGGAAACGTCCCAACCGATAACAACGAGTCAGTAAAGGACAGGTCATGAACACCCATTTCTTCGCAGACACGTCCGTGCTGCTGGGCCGCTCCATGCGGCACATCTTCCGGAGCGTTGACACCATCATCACCACTGCGATCACCCCGATCGCCCTGATGTTGCTCTTCGTCTACGTATTCGGCGGAGCCATCAGGACCGACACCGAGAATTACGTGAACTACTTGCTCCCGGGCATCATGTTGATCGCGATCGCTTCCGGTATCGCTTACACGGCGGTCCGCTTGTTCACTGATATGCAGAGCGGCATCTTCGAGCGGTTCCAGTCCATGCCCATCGCACGTTCCTCGGTTCTCTGGGCGCACGTCCTGACCTCCTTGGTGGCCAACGGACTCTCACTGGTGATCATCGTGCTGGTGGCGCTCCTCATGGGATTCCGCACTTCGGCAAATGTTCTGGATTGGCTGGCCATCGCGGGAATCCTGGCACTCTTCACCTTGGCGCTTACGTGGATCGCCATTATCGCCGGCCTCTCCGCGAAGTCCGTGGACGGCGCCGGCGGGTTCTCCTACCCGCTGATCTTCCTGCCGTTCATCAGCTCGGCCTTCGTCCCGACGGAGACCATGCCTGGCCCGGTCCGCTGGTTCGCCGAGAACCAGCCGGTCACCTCCATCGTGAACACCATCCAGGATCTGTTCGCGCAGCGTCCGGTGGGCGGAGACATCTGGGTTGCCCTGGCTTGGTGCTTGGGGATCCTGGTCGTCTCCTACGGCTTCGCAACTGCTGCTTACAAACGCCAGATCGCGTAGTGCCCGCAGCCTGACTCAGCGCCAGAGAAGGCCTAAGCTCCCCCTCAACCAGGGCGGGAGCTTTCGCCATTCAGACGGATTCGCCATTTGTCAGACATTAGCTATAGCTTTATCGAACAGATTTGTAACGGCCGTCACTATTGTGGCGGGTCCTTCGAAGGGTTCTTGAACTAATGTCCGACCAGACAACACAGGGGCAGCTCCGCGCCTCCAGCAGGGACAGCGAGCCCCACCTGTCACGCTCGCTCAGCAACCGCCACATCCAGCTCCTGGCCATCGGCGGCGCCATCGGAACGGGCCTCTTCATGGGCTCCGGCAAAACCATCTCCGTTGCCGGTCCCTCGGTGATCTTCGTGTACATGATCATCGGCTTCATGCTCTTCTTCGTCATGCGGGCCATGGGTCAGTTGCTGCTGTCCAACCTGAACTACAAGTCCTTCAGCGACTTCGCGGGCGACCTACTCGGTCCCTGGGCCGGGTTCTTCACCGGCTGGACCTACTGGTTCTGCTGGGTAGTCACCGGTGTTGCGGACGTCATCGCGATTGCGGGCTACGCCAACGAACTCTGGCCGGGAATCCAACTCTGGATCCCGGGCCTCGCCACCATCATCATCTTGCTGCTCCTCAACCTCCCCACGGTCAAGGCCTTCGGCGAGACCGAATTCTGGTTCGCACTCATCAAGATCGTGGCCATCGTGGCGCTGATCGTCGTAGGCCTGGTCATGATCTTCACCGGCTTCCAGTCCAACGCAGGCACCGCGAGCTTCACCAACCTCTGGAGCCACGGCGGGTTCTTCCCCAAGGAATTCATGGGATTCGTGGCCGGCTTCCAGATCGCCGTCTTCGCCTTCGTCGGCATCGAGCTGGTAGGCACCGCCGCAGCCGAAACCAAGAACCCGGAGCACAACCTGCCCCGCGCCATCAACGCCATCCCCCTGCGCGTGATGCTCTTCTATGTAGGCGCGCTCATCATCCTCATGTCGGTCACCCCGTGGACCGAGTTCAAAGCCGGCCAGAGCCCGTTCATCGCCATGTTCTCCCTGGCCGGCCTGGGTATGGCAGCCACCGTGGTCAACCTCGTGGTGCTCACCTCGGCCATGTCATCGGCCAATTCCGGCATCTACTCGACCTCCCGCATGGTCTACGGCTTGGCCAACGACGGCGACGCGCCCAAGCTCTTCGGCCGGCTCTCCAGCCGAAAAGTACCCCAGAACGCACTGTTCCTGTCCTGCGTTCTGCTGCTGGCCGGCGTCGCGCTTCTCTACGCGGGCAAGGACGTTGGCGTCGCCTTCGATATGGTGACCACCGTGTCCGCGGTCTGTTTCATGTTCGTGTGGTCGATCATCCTGGCCAGCTACCTCGTGTACCGCAAGCGCCGGCCCGAGCAGCACGCGGCCTCGCCATTCAAGATGCCCGGCGGCATCCCGATGGTATGGGTGGTCTTCGCGTTCTTCGCGTTCCTGGTCTGGGCGCTGACCACGCAGCCTGACACGCTCACTGCCCTTCTGGTGACGCCCATCTGGTTCGCGATCCTCGGCGTCGCCTATGCCGTGGTCCGCAAGACACCCCTCCACCAGGCCCGCGTGGCCGAGTGGAAGGCGATGTCCGAGGCGGAAACCGCAGCCGCGCGCTGACTCTTAAAGCGCGCTAACGCCCAAAACAAGTGAAGCCCGACGTCGGAACCCAGCTTGGGTGCCGACGTCGGGCTTTCTTTGTACAACTGAAAGCGTCAGGCGAAGTACACGCCGATGCGGTTGCCGTCGATTTCCTCGATGCGGATGTCGATGTCGTAGACGTCGTGCAGCATCCCGGCGCGCATGATCTCCGAAGGCGTGCCCTGATGGATGAGCCGGCCGTCCTTCATGGCCAGGATGGTATCCGAGTAGCAGGACGCAAAGTTGATGTCGTGGACCACCAGGACAATGGTCTTCCCGAGCTCGTCCGCCAGCCGGCGCAGCAACCGCATCATCTCCACGGAGTGCTTCATGTCCAGGTTGTTCAGCGGTTCATCAAGCAGCAGGTATTCGGTGTCCTGAGCCAGAACCATCGCGATGTACGCGCGCTGACGCTGACCGCCGGAGAGCTCGTCCACGAATTTGTCGGCCATGGACGTGAGGTCCAGCTGTCGGATGGCCTCGTCCACGTGTTCAAGGTCCTCCACCGTGGGCCTGCCGCCGCTGTGCGGGAAGCGGCCAAAAGCCACGAGGTCGCGGACCGTGAGCCGCATGGTCAGGTGGTTTTCCTGCCGCAGGATGGCCATGGTCCTGGCCAGTTCCTTGCTGGGCGTCGCTGTGACATCCAAGCCAGCCACCGACACTCCCCCGGCGTCCATGGGCTGGAGACGACTGATCAACGAGAGCAGCGTGGACTTGCCCGCACCGTTGGGGCCGATGATGGACGTGATGCCGCCGCGAGGGATCTCGCAGCTCACGTCGTCCAGCACAGTGGTGCCGCCGTAGCGCTTGGTCACGTTCCGGACGGTAATCATGGGCAGACCCCAGTCATTTCAGTGAGCCTTTCAGCAAGAGGTAAAGGAAGAGGATGCCGCCAGTGAACTCGATGATGACGCTCAGCGCCGTGGCGAAACCGAAGACGCGCTCCAACAGCAATTGGCCACCCACCAACGCAATGGCACCGATCAGCACCACGATCGGCAGCAGCCAGGCGTGCCGGAAACCGCGGCAGAGCTGGTAGCCGAGGCTGACCACCAGGAGCCCGAAGAACGTCACCGGCCCCACCAAGGCGGTGGAAATTGCCACCAGCAGCGAGCACGCGAGCAGCACCCGCATCACCACGCGCTTGTGGTCGACGCCTACGTTGATGGCCACTTCCCGGCCCAGCGCCAGCACATCCAGGGTGTGCCGCATCCGCCACACCCCAACGCACACCAGAGCGATCAGCACCGCGGAAACACCCAGCAGGCCGGGATCCACATTGTTGAAGCTGGCAAAGAACAGGTCCTGCAGGATGATGAATTCGCTGGGTTCCATCAGCCGCTGCAAGAGCGAGGAAAAGCCACGGAACAGTGTCCCCAGGACGATCCCCACCAACAGCAACAGGTGCAGGGATCGCGTGGCGCCGGTGAACATCCACCGGTACAGGAAGGCGCTGAAGCCCACCATCAGGAGGATCTCGAGCCCAAATTTCAGCGTTGACGGAGCCGTCGCCAACGTCGCGGCACCCGCCACGAACGCCAGCGCGGTCTGCACCAGGATGTACAGCGAATCGAACCCCATGATGGACGGCGTCAGGATCCGGTTGGCCGTCACGGTCTGGAACAGCAGCGTGGAAACCCCCACCGCGACAGCCACCAGCAGCATCGCGGACACCTTGATGGCCCGGCGGGGCAGGATGTAGGCAATGTTGCCTTTGAGGTCGATGGTCAGGAAAACGGCAACGAGCACGACGGCGGCAATCGCCAGGATGCCGATCACCAGTCCCGGCGGGGTGCTGCGGATGGCCTCACGCCAGCGGGTGCGGGCGGAAAGGCGGGGTGCGGTCAGGAGCGCTTCAGGCATTGCGTTTCCTCAGGAGCAGGAAGAGGAACAGGATGGCGCCCAGCACGGACATGACCATGCCGACGGGCACTTCATAGGGGAACCGGATGGTCCGGCCGATGATGTCGCAGACCAGCACGAACGCGGCTCCGAACAAGGCGGTCCACGGAACGGCCCGGCGGAGGTTGTCTCCGAACAGCAGGGACACGATATTCGGCACCACGAGCCCCAGGAAGGGAACGGCGCCAACCGTCGTGACGACAACGGCGGAGATCAACGAAACGATCATCAGCCCCAGCCGCATGGTGCGCGCGTAGTTCAGGCCGAGGTTGGTGGTGAAGTCCTGGCCCATGCCGGCCACAGTGAAGCGGTCGGCGGCAAAGAGGCCCAGCAACACCAGCACGGCCACGATCCACAGCAGTTCGTACCGTCCGCGGAGCACGCCGGAGAAGTCGCCGATCATCCAGTTGCTCAGGGTCTGGAGAAGATCGAAGCGGTAGGCGAAGAACGTGGTGACTGCAGCAATGATGCCGCCCAGCATGATGCCTACCAGCGGAATAAGCAGGGTGTTGCGGGCGGGGAGCCTGCGGAGAATGGCCAGGAAGAGCGCGGTGCCGAGTACGGCGAACACAGAAGCCACGATCATTTTGGTGAGGATCGGTGAGTCAGGGGCAAGAACCGTGACTACCAGGATTCCGAGCGTCGCTGATTCAACTGTGCCCACGGTGGAGGGCTCCACGAACCGGTTCCGGGCCATGAGCTGCATGATCAACCCGGCAACGGCGACGGCCATCCCGGCCAGCACCACAGCAACGGTGCGCGGCACCCGCGACACCCAGAAGATTTCCCAGGCTCCGGCGTCGTTCGCCATCAAAGCAGACAGGGAAACATCACTGACACCCACGAAGATGCTGCCCACGGCGATCACCAGCACAACGACAGCCGCCGCAACCAGTCGGGCGGTCTCGCCAGTCCGGTTGCGGCGTGCTGGTGCCGCGGGGCGCACGGCTGTAGTTGTCACGTCAGAACTTCAGGTAATGCGGGATATCAGGCGACGGAATCGGCCACTGCGGTGACCATGGCCTGGACGTTGTTCAGGCCATAGCCCACGAGGTACCAGCCGGCGGGATCCAGGTTGACGATCTTGTTGTTCTTGGCTGCGTTGGTGGACTTCACCAGCTCGTTGTCCAGGATGGGGTTGGCTGTGGAGCCTGCGGTGCCGATCGCGGTGTCGCGGTTGATGACGTAGAGGATGTCCGGGTTGGTTTCCTTGATGTATTCAAAGGAAACGGCCTCGCCGTGGGAACCCTCGGCTTTGACGTCGGCAGCGGTGGGAACGCCCAGGACGTCGTGGATGATGCCGAAGCGGGAACCCGCACCGTACGCGGTGACTTCACCGCCTGAGGTGAGGACGATCAGGCCCTGGCCAGCCGTGGCGGCCTTGGTCTTGGTGTCCGCGACGGTCTTGTCCACCTCTGCGAGCTTGGAAGCGACTTCGTCTTCCTTCTTGAAGATCTTGCCGAGCTTCTCGGTCTGGGCCTTGAAGCTTTCCATGGGCTTGGCCGCATCAACGGAGAGGTCGATGGTGGGGGCAATCTTGCTCAGTTCCTCGTAGGCGCCGGCAGTGCGGCCGGAGACGATGATGAGGTCCGGAGCTGCGGAGCTGACGGCTTCGAAGTCCGGTTCCTTGAGCGAGCCGACCTTGGCGTACTTGGCCTCGGAGAACTTTTTGAGGGCCTCCGGGTAACTGGCCTCGGGAACACCGGTGGGCTCGACGCCGAGTGCGTTCATGGTGTCCAGGACGCCGAGGTCGAACGTGACAACCTTCGCGGGGTTCACGGGAACGTTGGAGGTAGAGCCCTGGGCGTGCTCGATGGTGATGGTACTGGCCTCTTCCGGCTGCGAGGACGCCGTCGCGCCGCCTCCACACGCCGTGACGGTCAGCAAGGCAGCGCCTGCAGCCAGTGCCCCAATGTAGCTCGACAGCCTCTTTTTCACGCCAGTACTCCACTCACTAATAAGTCATAGATGTGTTGCCTAATTGTTTTTGACTCTATTAGTAAGGTGAGGCTAACTTCAAAACCGAAAGGCCCTCCAATGGGCAAAAGTGAGCAAACTCACTGGTTTTTCTCCTGCCGGAGACCAAAACCCTCCCCACCCCTGTCCACGCCCTGCTGCAACTCGACGCGAAAAGGCCCGACGTCGGCGCTCGGGTGAGTGCCGACGTCGGGCCTGTCTGGAGACAGTGAGAGACCGTCCGCCTGATCGAGCCGTTCCGTGAGAGAAGGTCAGCCTGAAGGGGGCAGAAGGTGAGAGAGGGTCAGGCCTCGGCCTTGCGGTCCTCCACGAGCTTTTGCAACGCCGGGAACAGCGGGTGCGCAGGCGTCAGTTCCGTGATGCGTTCGACGGCGGCAGCCGCGTCCAACTCCGACAGCATCCTTGCGAGCTCCACGGCTTCGTCATCGGCACCGTCGTCGAAACGAAGGGCTGCAGACATGGCCTCAAGCAGCGCTACCGGAGTGACGCCACGCTCGGCGAGCTCAGCCGCGGGGCCAACGAAGCGCTCGTGCCGGCCGAGCTTCCGCAAGGGCGCGCGGCCCACGCGGTTCACGGTGTCCGGCAGGTGCGGGTTGGTGAAGCGTGACAGGATCTTCTGCACATACGCTTCCTGTTCCGCCTCCACGAACCCGTGCTTGGCCACCAGAAGTTCCTTCGTTTCCTCCAGCACAGCCCGGACCTTCGCAGCCACGGACGGATCGGCCATGGCGTCGGAGATCTTCTCAAGACCGGCCTGGTAACCGAAGTATGCCGCCGAAGCATGGCCCGTGTTCACCGTGAACAGCTTGCGCTCGATGTACGGGCCCAGCTCATCCACGAAGGTAGCCCCGGGAATGCTCGGCGCATTGTCGCCAAAAGGCGTGCGATCGATGACCCACTCATAGAAGGTCTCCACCGTGACGTCCAGGCCCTGGCCCGGCGCCTGGTTGGGGACAATGCGGTCCACTGCGGTGTTGGCAAAAACAGCGACGGCGTCCAGGTCGCCTGCCGAATCGTCCCACGCCGCACGGATCTCCGTGTGAAGGAGGTCCGTGGCGTTGATGGCGTTCTCGCATGCCATGACCTGAAGAGGTGGCAGATCCACCGGTCGGGCAGCCAGCCCGCGGGCAATCACGGGCGCCACGAACTTCAGGATGTGCGGCCCCACGGCAGTGGTGACCACGTCCGCCGTCGAGATTTCCTCAACAACAGCAGCTTCCTGCGAACCCGAGTTGAAGGCACGGAAACCGGTGACTGTCTTGACCGCCGGGTTCTCGCCTACCTCGTGGACGTCGTAGCTGCTGGCCGAGGCGAGCTGGGTGATCAGCGCGTCCGCTACGTCCGCGAACACCACCTCATAGCCGGCTTCGTGGAGCAGCAGCCCCACGAAGCCCCGCCCGATGTTGCCTGCCCCAAAATGGACTGCCTTCACTATGCGTTGACCTTTCCGAACAGCTCCAGGACTTCGTCAACCGTGGTGGCTTCTTCCAGTTGGGCAACCTGCGCCTTGTTGGTGAAGATCTTGGCGATCGACGAGAGGATGTGGAGGTGTTCGTTGTTGATGCCGGCCACACCGACGACGAACTTCACTTGCTTGCCGCCCCAGTCGATGCCCTCGGGGTAGCGGATGATGGACACTGCCGAGTGGTTGATGTGTTCCTTGGCATCGTTGGTGCCGTGCGGGATCGCCAGGAAGCTGCCCATGTAGGTGGACACGGATTCCTCGCGCTCGTGCATGGCGTGAACGTAGCTGACATCAACGGCACCGCGGTCCAGCAGGAGTTTGCCGGCTTCGTCGATGGACGCATCACGGTCAGTGGCCGTGCCATTAAGGACCACGCTTTCGCGGAGCAGGACACCCTTACCCTCGACGGCGGCGGCCGGCTCGGCGGCATGTGCACCGTGGGTGGCGGCTGCTGTTGTGGCAGCTGCGGCGGGCTGGGCGTCTCCGGCGGGGGCCGCCGTCGCGCCTTCTTCGCTGTTGCTGCTCCGTACCAGTTCAACGATTTCGTCGTACCGCGGGCTGTTCATGAAGTTATCCACCGAGTAGTGCACGGCACTGGAGGTGCGTGGCTGGGCACGTTCGGTGAGGTCCTCGTGGGTGACGACAACGTCGTAGGTGTCGTTCAAGTTGGCGATGGCGGAGTTGGTGACCTTGACGTCCGGGAAGCCGGCCGCCTTGATCTTGTTGCGCAGCACCGAGGCACCCATGGCACTGGAGCCCATGCCGGCGTCGCAGGCGAACACGATGTTCTGGACCGGCCGGGTCAGGACGGTTCCGCCCTGGTCACCGGCGCGATCGCCGACGAGTGCCGAAGAGACGGAGCTCTTCTTGCCCTTCATGGCTTCCATGCGCGAGGTGGCCTCGGTGAGGTCGTCCTCGCCCTTGTTCTTGGAGGTGCGCAGGATCAACGACGCAATGAGGAAGGAGACGGCGGTCGCCAGGATCACTGCGAGGATCACGCCAACGTAGCTGTCTCGCGACGTCTGGGCGATCACGGCAATGATGGAACCAGGCGCTGCAGGAGCAACCAAACCCGAGTTGGTGATGGCCAATGTTGCGATGCCCGTCATGCCGCCGCCGATAGCCGCGAGGATCAGGATGGGCTTCATCAGGACATATGGGAAGTAGATCTCGTGGATACCGCCGAGGAAGTGGATGATCGCCGCACCGGGAGCCGACGCCTTGGCGGCACCACGGCCGAAGAACATGTAGGCCAGGAGGATGCCGAGGCCCGGGCCGGGGTTGGCTTCCAGGAGGAACAGGATGGACTTGCCCTGTTCCAGCGACTGCTGGATGCCCAAGGGGGTCAGCACGCCGTGGTTGATGGCGTTGTTGAGGAAGAGGACCTTGGCGGGCTCGATGAAGATGCTGGTCAGCGGCAGCAGGCCGTTGTTGACCAGGAACTGGACGACGTTTCCGGCGCCGGTACTGAAGGCCGAAACCAACGGGGAAATGCCGTAGAAGCCAAGCATGGCCAACAGGGCGCCCCAGATGCCGGCGGAGAAGTTATTCACCAGCATCTCGAAGCCGGGGCGGATCTTGCCGTCCCACAGGCGGTCAAGCTGCTTCATGGTCCAGCCACCCAGCGGGCCCATGATCATGGCGCCAATGAACATCGGGATGCCCGCGCCGACGATCACGCCCATGGTGCCGATGGCTCCCACCACGCCACCACGGACGTCATGGACCATCTTGCCGCCGGTGTAGCCGATCAGCAGCGGGAGCAGGTAGGTGATCATCGGGCCAACAAGGCCTATGTTGGGAACCCCCTCGGCATTGGTGCCGAAACCACCGAGCGCGGGAACTGGAATCCAGCCCTTCTCGATGAACAGCGCCGTAATCAGACCCCAGGCGATGAAGGCGCCAATGTTGGGCATGATCATGCCGGAGAGGAATGTTCCGAACTTCTGGACACCAACGCGCACGCTGGTGCGGGGCTTCGCAACTGTCTCTGTTGCCATGTGAATTCCTAACGTGTGTCCCGCGGCGGCGCGGGGTCAGTCGATATAGATCGAGAGAGAACAGCCTTAGGAGCTGCTGGAAATGCGGTGAAGCCATTCGAGGAAGAGCTTCAGTTCAGAGCTGGAAAGTTGGTCCGAATGCGAGGCCTGCAGTGCCGCATTCAGGGCGATTGCCGCAACAACTACCGAGGACTTACCGGAGTCGTCGGCTGCGGCGCCACGGGCGGTTTCCGTGGAGACGGCAAAAATCATGGAATCCCGGGTCATCGTTGAGAGCTCGAGGTTCCGTTCTTCCACCGGTTCGGCGATCAACATGAGCGTTACGCCCACATTGGCCGCCAGAATGCTGCGTGCCGCTTCGCGGGGCGGCACGTTGATCTGACCGGCAATGGCGGCCTTGTTCAGCATTTCTTCCAGGAGCGCTTCAGCATCGGCCACGATTGCTGGGCGGCTTTCCGGCCTGATGTTGCCGAACATGACCAGATAAAGATGGGGTTGGGTCAGGCCGAACTGGACGTGGTTATCCCACATCCGCCGGACGTCTTCCAAAGGCTCCCCGGACGGTGCAAAATCCCGCTCTCCCGCCACGTACTCTTCGAAACCGGCTGAAACAACGGCGTCGAACAGTCCTTCTTTGTCACCAAAGTGGTGGTAAAGCGTGGGCGCCGTGACCCCGGCAAGCTTGGTGATCTGGCGCGTTGAGACCGCTGACCCCTCCGAATTCGCCAGCAATTCGGCAGCTGCGCGAAGCAACCGAATTTTGGGCGGAAGCTGGTCATCGAAACTCATAACCGCTACCCTAGCACCTATAGCGTTGCTATATGAAGTGGCTCACAAAGGAATTTTGTAGGCTAGTTTTCGAGGCTCCCGGTGCCGTCGCCGGCGGGCCTGAACCAACAAGCAGGAACAGAGGATTCAGTGCAGAATTTCCAAGGAGTAGGGGTAAGCCCTGGCCGCATCATTGGTTCCGTCCGCCAGATGCCCAAGCCGGTGAGTGAGCCGCCGTCGGGAGAGCGTTTGGCTGCGGACGTGAGTCCGGAAGACGCCGTCGCGGGCTTGAAAGCGGCTGCGCAGGCGGTCCATGACGAGCTCAAGGGACGTGCGGACAGTGCTTCCGGCGACGGCAAGGCCGTCCTTGAAGCCACTGCGCTGATGGCCAAGGACACCATGCTCCTGAAGTCGGCAGCCAAGCTGATCAACGGCGGGTCCTCAGCCGAGAGGGCCATTTGGGAAGCGGGTGCTTCCGTGTCTGAAATGCTGCACAACCTGGGCGGCTACATGGCCGAGCGCGCCACCGATGTCCTGGATGTCCGCGCCCGCATTGTTGCCGAACTCCGCGGGGTCCCGGCTCCTGGCATCCCCGCCTCGGAGACGCCTTTCATCCTGGTCGCGGAAGACCTGGCCCCGGCCGACACTGCAACGCTGAATCCCGCTGTAGTGCTGGCACTGGTGACCTCCGGCGGCGGACCACAGTCCCACACCGCGATCATTGCCCGCTCCCTCGGCCTGCCTGCGGTTGTTGCCGCGCACGGGGTTGACTCCGTGGCCGACGGTTCCGAGGTGTACGTCGACGGCGCGGCCGGCTACGTTGCCGTTTCGCCCACCGATGAGCAGCGCACTGCTGCGACGGCCTGGGCGGAAACCTCCGCCACCCTCGCCGAATTCGACGGAAGCGGCACGACGGCGGACGGCCACTTGGTGCCGCTGCTCGCCAACGTCGGCGGAGCCAAGGACGCGGTGGCAGCCGCAGGCCTCGGCGCCCAAGGTGTTGGCCTGTTCCGCACCGAGTTCTGCTTCCTGGAGCGTGACACCGAGCCCTCCGTGGACGAGCAAGCCGCGGCCTACAAGGCCGTGTTCGACGCGTTCCCGGGCAAGAAGGTTGTCCTCCGCACCCTGGATGCAGGCGCGGACAAGCCCCTGCCCTTCCTCACGGATGCCACCGAGCCCAATCCTGCGCTGGGTGTCCGCGGCTACCGCACCGACTTCACCACACCGGGTGTCCTGGAGCGCCAGCTCGAAGCCATTGCCCGGGCAGCCTCCGGGTCCGAAGCCGATGTGTGGGTCATGGCGCCCATGATTTCCACGGCCGCCGAAGCCGGACGTTTCGCCTCGTTGTGCGCCGCCGCTGGAATCCAGACGCCCGGCGTCATGGTGGAAGTCCCCTCCGCGGCACTGACCGCAGCCACCGTACTGCGGGAGGTGGGCTTTGCTTCCCTTGGCACCAACGACCTCACCCAGTACGCCATGGCCGCCGACCGCCAGCTCGGCCCCCTCGCCGAGCTCAACACCCCGTGGCAGCCCGCCGTGCTCCGTCTCGTCCAACTAACAGTGGAAGGCGCCGCGCAGGAAGGCGCCGGCCGCGAAGGCGATCCCAAGCCGGTGGGCGTCTGTGGTGAGGCAGCCGCGGACCCGGCCCTCGCCGTCGTCCTTACCGGGCTGGGCGTCACCACACTGTCCATGACCGCCCGCTCGTTGGCCGCCGTCGGGACGGTGTTGAAGACCGTCACCCTGGAGCAGGCGCAGGAACTCGCGCGGCTTGCTCTGTCCGCGCCGAGTGCCCTTGAGGCCCGGGACTGGGTCCGCGCCAAACTCCCCGTGCTCGAAGAACTCGGCCTCTAATTCTCGTTTCCGACCTTTAGGAGAACACCATGCCCGAACGCACAGCCACCATCGCCAGCCGCTCCGGCCTGCACGCTCGCCCCGCCGCCTTGTTCGCCGAGGCCGCCGGCGAGCAACCAGTGGAGGTCACCATTGCCATGCAGGGCGAACCCGCCGACGACGCGCTCGACGCCGCCAGCATCCTTTCGCTTATGACGCTCGGCGCCGCGAAGGGCGACGTCGTGGTGCTGCGGGCTGAGGGCGACGGCGCCGACGCTGCTCTGGACGCACTGGTGAAGCTGCTGGAGACGGACCTGGACGCGGAGTAGCTCTCGCTGGGCTGGTGTAGGTTCGGGCTATGAACGAGCGCGCGATCCCCATCCTGCCGTGCCGGTACCTCGACGACATCGTGCCGTTCTACGAGGCCCTGGGCTTCAAAGTGACCTTCCGGCAGGCGCGGCCAAACCCCTACGTGTGCTTCAACCGGGGTGGGATCGACCTGCACTTCTTCGGCCTGGAGGCGTTCGAGCCGGAGAACTCGATGGGCACCGCCATCCTGCTGGTCGAGGATACGGGTGTGCTGTTCGACGAATTCGCAACCGGACTTCGTGCTGCTTTCGGCAAGTTGCCCATTGCCGGGATTCCGCGGATCACCCGCCCCCGCCGCAAGCAGGGAACGACAGCTGGGTTCACCGTGGTGGATCCGGGCGGGAACTGGCTACGGATCAGCGCCTTGGGTGAAACCGAGGATGATGGCTCCGGCTCGGAAAGCCGTCTGGAAAGAGTGCTGATGAGCGCTACCCGGCAAGGCGACTCCCATGGGGACGAAGCCCGGGCTATCTCGGTGATCGAGGCGGGGCTTTTGCGCCACGGGGAAGCAACGGACGCCGAGAAGCTGCCCCTGCTGGTGTACCTCGCTGAGCTGCACCACCGCACCGGCGACCCCGGGCTCGCCGCTTCAGTGCTGGATAGCGTGGATGCCCTCACCCTGACCTCCGGGGAACGGGAAGCGTTGGCCGCAGAGCTGGCCAATGCCGCCGAACTCCGGGCGTCGTTGTAGTTGGGCCGCAACGAACGCCGGTCCGCGGCAGGCTCGCGCTAGGCTTCTGCCATGGCATTGATAGCTCCCCGCGTCACAGCAGGCCTCCCCGCCGATGACGCCCGGAATCTGGCACGCTCGTTGGCGGACAGCAACGACATCACCGTGTTTGTGGACGGCACCGTCCATCGCCTGCCCGATCAGGCGAGGGACGCCGTCGTCGACCTCCTTGAGAGGCTGGGCCGGGGCGAAACGGTGACGGTCAGCAGCGTGGAAGAAATGCTCACCACCTCGCAGGCAGCGGAGCTCGCGGGCATTTCGCACACGTACTTGCGCAATATGACCGACCGCGGCGAAATCCCCGTGGAGTACCGCGGCACGCATCGTCGGATCCGGCAGGCTGCGATCATGGCGTGGCTGGAAACGCAGAAGAAGAACCAGGCTGAAGCGGGCGCGGTCCAGACCACCGAAAATGACTTAAGCGCCGGCTAAAAGTGTCGGAGTGATAAGGATCAAGCAACGATCCCACGCAACGGGCCAGCACCCCTTAAGGCCGGGGTTACGCTTGATCGGTGGGCAATTTCAAAGGGTGGCATATCGTGGCCGGGTTGGCCGCCATGGCCCTTGCCGCACCCTTGGGCTCTGCCATGGGATTGAACTTCGTGGCAACATTCATGTTCGCGTGCACAGTGTTCGTGGCCGTGGCCATGTGGACGGAATCGAGAATCGCACGACGCCGGGACGCGGCTGAGGCGGCCGCGGCGCCTGAGGCTTCACGTCCTGCAGTCGACCCCACTGAATCGGACGACGCGAACAGGGAATAGCCTATGGCCCAGGAAAGACGCGCCAAGTACTCCGAATGGCCGTGGAACCGCCCGTGGCTGTGGCTCGTCCTCATTTCCGCCACGGTCCCTTTCCTGGGTTTGATCTGGCTGCAAACCGGTGGTTGCGGTCAGGCCTCGGGCGATGTTGGTTTCGACACCTGCCAATCGGCGCCCTTCCTCGGCTACCCGGTGACCTGGGCTCTCACAGCGGCCGCGGCTGCCTTTCTCGTGTGGTGCGCAGCGGGGCTGGCAAGGTCCGTACAGTACTCCCGCAGGCCCTCGCGCAACCGCGTCTTCATGGAACCGCCCTCGCAGTAAACCGCCCGTGGCCGTGGCATGGGGTTCAATAGCAGTATGGCGTCGACTTCCCCTTCCATTGTCTGGCCCGTGGTCCATGAGGAACGCCGTGCCCTGATCAAGGATCTGGAACCACTCCATCCAGCCCAGTGGAAGACGCCGTCGCTGTGCCCTGGCTGGGACGTCCACGACGTCCTGGCTCACGTGATCGACAGCGCCAAAACCACGCGCCTCAATTTCATGAGCCGAATGATTGCTTCCCGGATGGATTTTGACCGCGACAACGCCGTGGGTGTGGAGCGCGAAAAGACCGGGGACCCCGCTCAGACCCTGGTCCAGTTGGAGGCCGTACTCTCCCGGACATCCGGTCCACCGGCCGGGCTGGCCACCAGGCTGGTTGAGGCGTTCGTCCACGGCGAGGACATCCGCCGGCCGCTGGGCTTGCACCGCGAATATCCGGCCGCCCACGTCGCCACTGCCATTGACTACCAAATGCGGACCACCACCAAGATGGGTGGCGGCAAGGAGATCGCAGCCGGCTGGCGCTGGGTCGCCACTGACACCCGCTTCGAGTACGGTGACGGTCCCACCGTTGAAGGTCCCGCGATCGCGCTGCTGCTGGCGGTGTCCGGTCGACCGGTAGCGGAGAGCGAATTGAGCGGCCCTGGCGCTCCGGTGTTCCTGCAGCGGCAGCCCTGATGACAACGCGGGGGAAGTCGGCACCGCTACTGTCTGCCGACGTCGAGGTTTTGGGACTGAAGGGGCGGATCCTCTGGACCGAGGGCACGCCTTCGCCTGGGCCTGGCTCCGAGTCGGGGTCTGAGGTGGGCGCCGAACCCGCGTACATCCTGATCCACGGCATCGGAGTCTCACACCGCTACTTGGCCCGGCTGCATGCCGTACTCGCGGCGGGCGCACCCACGTATTCCCTGGACCTCCCCGGTTTTGCCGGGACACCCAAGCCCGACCGGCAGCTCTCCGTGGAGGATTACGGTGCCTTCATCGCAGCGGCGCTCGCGTCCCATGGCATCGGTTCCTACGTGCTGGTGGGCCATTCCATGGGCGTGCAATTCACCATCGAAGCGGCCTTGCATGCGCCGGAATGCGCCCGGCAACTGGTGTTAATGGGACCGGTGGTTGATTCGCGCCACAAGAACGTGGGGCGCCAGTCCTTGGCTCTTATCCTCGACGGGCTGCTCCGTGAGAGCCCCTCGTCAAACTGGATCGTCATTTCCGACTACTTCCGCTCCGGACCGCGTTGGTACCTCACCGAGTTGCCGGTAATGATGAAGTACCCCACGGAGAAACGCCTGGCTTCGATCAGGGTTCCGGTGCTGGTGTTGCGTGGAAGCCGCGACAACGTGGCAGGTCCTGATTGGTCGCTTCGGCTGTCGCGGGCGGTTGCAGAGGGTCGCTTGGTGGAAATTCCCGGCGTCGGACACGTGGCTCAGCACATGCGCCCGAAGGCCGTGGCGGATGCCATCCGGAGCTTCGTTACTGCGACGACACTCCAAGGCTAGGTGCCCTTGTTGGCTCAGCTCGTCCCGGATAGGCTGGCGGAGCAAGCGTATTAGTAAGTTTGCTTATGAAAGGGCTGATCGTGACCAGTAAAGACCCCCAGGACGAGCAGGGCTTCGGCGTGACCGGCGCTACGGGGCCCTACGGTGCCGCAACAACCCCCGCGGCCCGGAACGACCACGTGAACGCCGATCCGGAATTGCGCCAGGACGAAGACAATGACCCGGCAGCCTCCGCCAACCCCGATCCGCTGGACGGAAATGTCACGGGACTCGAGCCCGGCGGCGGAGTACCACCAGGGGAAACCCCGCCCGCCGAGGGCAGCATGAGCAGCGACCAAGGGCACGAGGAGTAACTACGGCAGCCTCAGGATCTCACCGAGGTCGTACTCCGCCGGCTCCTCCAGCTGCGAATATGTGCAGCTTTCCGGGGTTCGGTCCGGCCGCCACCGCCGGAACTGCGTGGTGTGGCGGAAGCGGTCGCCCTCCATGTAGTCGTAGGCCACCTCGATCACCAGTTCGGGGCGCAGCGGCACGAACGAGAAGTCCTTGCCCCCGCTCCACCGGCTCTGGGCACCAGGCATCCGGGAACCCGCGACCCCTTCGCCCTGGCTGGCCCACTCGCCCCAAGGGTGCTCGCTGAGTTCGACCTGGTAGGGCTCAAGCTCGGCCACCAGGCTTTCCCGCTTGGCCATGGGGAATGAGGCCACCACCCCCACGTGCTGGAGGCGTCCGGCGTCGTTATAAAGGCCCAACAGCATGGACCCCACAACTTTCGCCGTCTTGTGCCAGCGGAATCCGGCCACCACGCAGTCCGCCGTCCGCTCGTGCTTGGTCTTGAACATCACGCGCTTGTTGGGTTGATAGGTCCCATCCAGCGGCTTGGACAGCACACCGTCCAAGCCTGCGCCCTCGAGCTGCACGAACCACTCCTGCGCCCGCTCAAGGTCTGTCACCGCGGGCGTCACGTAGACGGGAGGCTCAGCCTTGGCGAGCGCGCGTTCAAGGATGGCGCGGCGCTCAGAGAACGGCCTGCCCATCAGGTCCTCACCGCCCAGGGCCAGGATGTCGAAGGCGATCATGGATGATGGGGTCTTCTCAGCGAGCATCCGGACCCGGCTGTCCGCGGGATGGATCCGCTGCTGAAGCACCTCGAATTCGAGCCTGTTGCCCTGGATCAGGACAATCTCGCCGTCAATCACGCATTTGTCCGGGAGGTTCTTCCGCAGCGCGTCCACCAGCTCCGGGAAGTACCTGGTCATGGGTTTCTCGTTGCGGCTGCCCAGGATGACCTCGTCCCCATCCTTGAAGACGATGGTCCTGAAGCCGTCCCACTTGGGCTCATAGTGCCCAACATCGGGGATGGCCGGAACGGACTTGGCGAGCATGGGCGAGACGGGCGGCATCACTGGCAGGTCCATAGACAATGTCTACCTGCCGGTGCACGCCGAAGCTAGTCTTATGCCATGGATATCTTGGCCGTGTTGGCCGCAGTACTCGGAGTTCCCGCGCTCCTCGCCGGCCTCTGGTACTGGACCTCGCGGCAGTCCAAGCGCGGAGTCAGGCGTGCGGCGGCGGGCGGGATGCTGGGCATCGCCGACGAGATCTTCCGCCCTGAGACTCATCAGGCACATCAAATCCAGAAGATCCAGCACGAGCTCCCGGCCCCAGCGCCGGCCCCGAAGCGTAAGCGCTAGAGGCCCCTCAATGGGGGAGGCCTACCGCCCGTTACATTAATGTGACTTTACTTTCCGGCTCATGTACCGTCGTAGGGCGACCCTTATCTCCGCTGGGCCGCTTCCGGATTGACGCCGAGCTCTGCCGCAATCCGGGATCCGCCAGACCCGCGGCAGAGGCGGGGGACCCAAAAGTTCCCGGACTTGATTCAAGTCCTTGGGGTGAAGCCGCCTTGTGCGGCCGGACGGCCTCGTCCGAACCCGACAGCTAACCTCGAAGGCGTTGAGAGGCAACCACCATGTCCCCAACCATGGATCAGCCGCGCCGCGCCCAGACTGAGCGCGAGCGCACCAAGCCAACCGGACGCCGTCGGGCCCAACCCAGCGGATCCCCCATCAGCGCGCCTGCAGGCTCCGTCGCGGCGCCCGAAACTACAAGCACGACGCCGGAAGCCGCCACCGCGGCCGTCCCCACCGTCGCAACGCCCACCACCCGCGCAGCCGTACGCGCGGCCGAGCGGGAGCAGGCAGCCCAGGCTGTGATCGCTCCTGCAGAGCCCGCTGCTGGGGAATCATCCCGGCCCGGGCCTGTTGAGGCGGCAACTGCAGCCATTCCGGTCGTTCAAGCTGAGACCCCGGCATCCACCACGCCGGGGCCTCCCACCGCGGCCATCCCGATCGTTAATCCCGCAAGCCCTCAGCCAGGCTCGTCGGAACCAGCCACGGCAGCCATCCCCGTGGTGGCAGCCCCCGATGAATCCGCGACCACATCCGCGGCTCCGGCCCCTGTGTCGCCGCGAGGCAAGTCCCCGGCCCAGGTCGCCGCGGCCGCAACGGCGTCAGCATCACTCGCCGGCCGCAAGGATGTTCGCAAGCAGGCAGCGTCAGCCGCTGCCGCCAAATCCAGCTTTGGTGGCTCCTCCTTTGGCCGGGAACCCCACACGGTTTTGCGGAAAGCTGCGTCGGTCAAGCACATGAGCCAGCGCATGGCCGTGGTGGCAGGTGCCCTCGGCCTGGTCCTGACGGCCGGAACCTTGGGGCAGGCTCTCGAACTGCCCTTCTTCGGCCAGGAAACGCCAGTCCAGGAAGCCAGCGGTAGCGGCACCGATCGAAACTCGGGCTCGGCAACCCCCGCGCCCAGCGCTTCGTACTCCACCGCCTCATCGCCTTCTGCATCAGCGGCGGCGACATCGGAAGCCGGTCAGCCGGCCACGGTTCCGGAGGCACCCGCCGCCGTTTCGCCGTCGTCGATTCCTACCCCGAAGATTTCACTGGCTGATCCGGTGTGGGTCCCGTCCGCTGTGCCTGCGACCATCGCCGCTGCGCCTGGTACCACCAGCCCGGCACCGGCTCAGCCAGCTCCGGCTCCTGGCGACGTGCCCTCGGACACGATCACCACGCCGCCCACGACACCGTCTCCGACACCCACGACGACGCCGACTGTCACTCCGACGCCGACTCCCACTCCCACTCCCACGGAAACGTCTACGCAGACGTCCAAGCCCCGGCCCACCGGCAAGCCCGTTGCGTCTACGACACCGCAGGCCTCCGGGACGGCTCTTGAAGAGATCCTCGACGCCGCAAAGGAAGCCCTCAAGTGAGCACCCGCCTGCCGCGCACCAGCACGCATGCGGGCTGGCACAGCCGGTACTGCAGCAGCAGCCGGACGGCCACCTTCCGTCGTCGATTGGGGCGCTGGAGCTGCCAGCGGTTGAAACGGTCCTAAAGCGAACCCTGCGAATGAGGCAGGCACCCACGACGGGTGCCTGCCTCATTCGTCCATCCACCCTCAAATCCGAGGCCGCCCCGCCCATCGCCGCGCTTTCAAGGCAGCATGCAACTCGAGCCGGATTGCGCCGCTCAAGGGATCAGCGCCGATGAGCTGGCGGATCCTGCCGAGCCTGTTGTAGATGCTGCTTCTGTGGAGGTGGAGTTTGGCCGCCACATCCTGAACTGAACCGTCGCTGTCATAGAGAAGCTCCAGGACGGGCAACAGTTCGCCGTTCTTGTCCTGGTCCTCCAAGGACCGGAAGTGCACAGACCCGGTGTCATCCCAGCCCCCTGGTGCCAGCAGTCGGTCGAAGAGCTGGTAGACGCCCACTGCCCGGCTGTCCACAAGCTCCCCGAGTGGCTGATCGACGGCGGCCGCCTGCGCCGCAACCTTCGACTGCCGGTAGGCGCCGGCGAGCTGCCGGATGACGTGGAACGGCTCGCTGATGCCCAGGATCACCCGATCCACCGTCCTACCGGCCCGCTTGGCGAGCTCCAATTGATAATGGACCAGCACCTGGGCGTGGTCCGCCCGGCCACCCGACTCGCGGAACAAGACCACAGAATGCGTCTCGGTTCCTGCACTGAACAGCGCGGCGTTGACACCGATTGTGGACTGCAGCGCGGCCGAGCGGTGGGTCAGGGTCGCGGCAATGGGGTCGACGTCGGACCGCACACCGTCCGCGTCCAGGATGGTCACCAGTTGCCACGGACCCCGGCCTTGGATTTCCTTCCACCCAGCCACCGCTGCCACCGCGTTCGATTCCCCGCTGCATGCCGAGAGGAACTCCTGCTCACGCCTGCGCCTGAACTCTGATTCAGCGGTGTTGGAATCAAGGAGCAAACCCGCCAGCAGGTCCAATTCGTCGCGCACGCCGGGCAATTCGGCGAGTATCGCCGTCGCGCTTTGCTCTTCAACGTCGAGCTGGACCCATAAGTAGCCCACACGGAAACCCCGCACAAGGAGGGGGACGCAAACCCGGCCCAACATGCCGAGCTCCTCGTTGGCGGGAACCACGACGGGACGCACCGCCGTGGCGATGCCGTGGGACAGCTGCCAGAGGCTGACATCGCTGGGGACGCGCTTGCTGAGGAGGAAGTTCACGCGGACGCGGTCGGCGTGGGACTGGTTGGAACTGTAGGCAAGGAGGACGCCGTCGAGGTCTTCGAGGGAGAGGCCTCGGCCCAGCTTCAACGCCACGCGTTCTACGATCTGTTCCACGTCCTGCTGCATCCTTCAAAGCGTACCAACAGCAGGCGACACCTGACGCTCCAGTGCTCGACAAATGTCGAGCCCACAAAGAGAAGACCCTTGATTTTCCGGGGTTTCGGCAGAAGCGGGCGCTGGAATCCATGTCGCCTGCCTCACAGCCGGATTTATTCTTGAATCACAGCCCGCAACACATTTTCGGCCGAAGAGGCCGCTAACGATGGAGCCCACAGATGATCATCGGCGTCCCCAAAGAAATCAAGAACAACGAATTCCGCGTAGCCATCACGGCTGCAGGTGTCCACGAATTCCGCACCCACGGACACACCGTTCTGGTTGAACGCGGCGCAGGCCTCGGCTCGGGCATCACCGACGAGGAATACTCGATCGCCGGCGCTGAAATCGTCAACGAAGCTGATGATGTCTGGGGCCGTGCGGACATGGTCATGAAGGTCAAGGAGCCCATCGCCGCGGAGTACCACCGCTTCCGCAAGGGCCTCATCCTTTTCACCTACCTGCACCTGGCCGCAGAGCCCGAGCTCACTGCCGAGCTCATCAACTCCGGCGTCACGGCCATCGCTTACGAAACCGTTCAGGAAGGCCGCACCCTTCCATTGCTCGCCCCGATGTCCGAGGTCGCAGGCCGCCTCTCGGTCGTAGTCGGCGCTTCTTCCCTCATGGCCCCGGCTGGCGGCAAGGGCGTCCTCCTGGGCGGCGTACCGGGCGTCCGCCCGGCCAAGGTCGTTGTCCTCGGTGCCGGCGTTGCGGGAACCAACGCCGCTGCCATGGCGCTGGGCCTCGGTGCTGATGTCACCATCATGGACATCAACATCAATCGGCTGCGCGAACTCGACGCCCTCTACCAGGGCCGGCTGAAGACCGTTGCCTCCAACGCCTACGAGATCGAGAAGTCAGTTATCGACGCAGATCTCGTGATCGGCTCCGTCCTGATCCCGGGTGCCAAGGCTCCCAAGCTGGTCACCAACGAGCTCGTCTCCCGCATGAAGCCGGGCTCGGTCCTGGTGGACATCGCTGTGGACCAGGGCGGCTGCTTCGAGGACACGCACCCCACCACCCACCAGGAACCGACGTACAAGGTCCACAACTCGATCTTCTACTGCGTTGCCAACATGCCTGGCGCCGTTCCGAACACCTCCACGTACGCACTGACCAACGTCACCCTGCGCTACGCCGTGGCACTGGCCAACCTGGGCGTCAAGGCCGCATTCGACCGCGACCCCGCCCTGGCCGCCGGCCTCAACATCGCCGCAGGCCACGTGGCACACCACTCCGTTTCCGAGGCTCACAACCTGCCCCTCGTCAACGACTGGCACGGCCTGGTTTCCGCCTAGCTTTTAGCTTCGCGGCGGCGATTGGACGTCGTTGGCCCGTTGTTCCGTTGCTGCCCAGCAACGGAACAACGGGCTTTCCACGTGTTAGCGTCCGATCCCCCGCCGCCTGCCCAGCGCAAGCTTGAGCCGCTGCTCAACTTCCCACGGACGGCTGAGGTGATCCCACTCAATGCGGACAATCTGCCACCCCATTGCTTCGAGCGCCTTCTCCCTGCGACGTTCCTCGAAAATGACCTCGTCCGTGGGCGCGAACTCAAAATATTTGGCGCGGCCGTCGAACTCAAGGATGACCTTCTGTTCCGACCAGCCGAAATCTCCCCTGAACCTGCCAATGGGCGTCGCCACGTCAAGCTGAAGCCCGGCGGCAGGAATTCCGAGTTTGGCCAGCAGCAGGCGTGTGCGTGTCTCGCCTGTTGATTCGGAGCGCTTGTCCATCGCGGCGAGGACACGACGCAGCCTCCGGGCGCCGCGGGTGATCCTGCCGGTGTCCAAGTAGTCCTGCAGGATCCGCGGATCAGCCCCACGCCGGAGCGCTTGGTCCGCGATGACCACGGCCTTTTCGAAGTCCAGCGTCCGCGCACAATCAACCACTGTGCGTTCCAGACTGGTGGCCTTGGCCGATGATCCCCACGGTGTCCGTGTTTCCGAGATTTCGGAGCGTTCCAGCTGCCCGCCGTGGGCTATGACATCCGCGCCGGAACTCGCCTGCGCCGGAGAAAAAGGAGTGGTGACATGCACGTGTGGCCCGCCCTCCCAATCTGAGAATCCGTGGAGTCGGGCCGCACTCACATGGCTGTAGACGGCCTGGCCGGCGGGGTTGCTGCAGTGGTGCGCCTGAATGCGGAGCAGCTCCTGGTCCCAGGGTTTTCGGCGGCGCCAATCAGCTGCCCGGACGTAGGCGCCCCGCCTCAATCTCAGAAGCCTCCCGGAGCGTACGCCCGCCGTCAGGACCCGGTCGCCCAGCCCACTCCCCAGAAGCTCCGGAGTGGAGGCAACGGACGTCTCCGGCCAATGTGCGGTGATGAGGGCATCGAGTTTTCTTGGGTTCATGGACCCATGCTTGGCCGAACCCAGGCCCGAGGCCATCGAGCTTTGGCCTTATGTGGACAACAACGTTGATAAACCGCTTCTCCATGGCGGGGCGGCAACGATTTAGCGGTTTGGCAACGTGCTTGTGACCTACGGCTTGCCAGGAACGTCGGGAACGACGTGCGTGGGAACAGGAACGGGAATCTCCGACGGGCGGATCTTTGAGGGATCGATCGTCGGCGTATCGATGGCTGGTGGCGTCACAGGTACCACTGGGGGCGTGGGAATGACTCTCTTGCCGGGTTCATCGTGCTGCGGACCCTTGGGTGCTTGCGATGGTGCCGCCCCGCCCGGCTGCGGAACGCGATCAAGGGCGCCCGGCGTCGAAGGTGCTGGACCGGGCTGGTTCCGGACCGGGGGTGCAGGCGTTTCATCGGCAGGTGGTGCGGGTGCCGGACCAACAGGACCGCCCTGCTGCGGAGCATTTCCGGAGCCGGGCGCCAACTGCGAGACAACGGATCCGATGGCTGCGCCCAAATGCTGGAAGGCACCCGGAATCCCGCCTTCGGACGCGGCCGCCGCAGTGGCACCTCCGGCCAAGGACACCACCACGGCCAGGCCCGCGATGGCGGTGCGACGCTTCTTCCGTCGCCGCGCTGCGATTTCGTCGACGGCTGCCAGTTCGTCGACAACTGCCGGCCCACCCACAGGGGCTTGGGCTTCGGCCAGGTCAGCCGTGGCGAGTACCGCCGTCGATGCGCCGGACGGCGCGACCAGGGCCTCCGCCGTCGTGGTCTGTTGGGTGACTGCAGCGGGGCCGCCGACCATCAGGGCGCGGACTGCGTCGGACGGCAACGGGGCAGTGCTGGCCAGTGAGCGGAGCTCCAGGAGTTCGGTGCGGAGATCGGCGTCGCCATCGAGGCGTGATTCGGCCAGCAGGCGGTCGATTGCCAGCTCGTTGTGGCGTCCGCGTGACGGAAGGTGTTCGCTCATGATGTGCCATTCGTTCGTAGTGCACGCTTCTTCAGTGCGCTCAATGCCCTGCGCTGCAACTGCTTCACGGCGCCTTGGGACTTGCCCATGATGCCCGCTGTTTCTTCCACGGAAAGGTCGGCAACAACGCGTAAAGCCAGGACCTCCCGGTAGTCGTCCGTGAGGTCATCCAACAATTCGGTGACACCCACACCGAAGGCACGTCCGAAAGCCTCGTCTTCCGCCGACGACGCTCGCCGTGAGTCCAGTTCCGACTCGTAGGGCGTGGAATCGGGTGTCCGTTCGCGTTTGCGGTAGTGGTCCACCATCCGGGCATGGGCGATGGAGAACAACAACGTTTTGGCACCCTGAAGTCCGCCATGGAGGGCTTCGAGCCTTGGATACAGGGCAAGGAACACGTCCTGAGTGACGGCTTCGGGGTCGTCCACGCCGCGTGCCCGGAGGTAGCCAAAGACAGGTCCGGCGAAGCTGTTGTAGGCAGCAGTGAACAGCAGCGCGGGGTCGTCACGATCCGCCTGCACATATTCATCCGCCATGGGGTCAAGCACCCGTGGACGCCTCCATTCCACGTTACGAAAGCGGGGCTCCTTGTCCTAAGCCAAGGAGCCCCGCCCTTAAACCGTAGCTGCTGCGCGCTTAGCCGACAGAATCGAGGGGTGCTCCCGGAGCGGCCGGAACGTCCGCGGGAACGTGCGACGGCAACGAAGGAACGGCAGGCGTCGCCGGGACAGCGGGCGTCGCGGGCACAGCGGGCACAGCAGGCGTCGCGGGCACCGCAGGAACGGCCGGCTTTGCCGGAAGTTCAGGCGTTACTGCGGCATCGACGTCGGTTTCCGCCTTGGCCGAAGAGTCCGTCTTCGCACCGGCAGCCTTACCGGCATCAACCACTGCCTCGCAGTGCGCTTCCACCTCTGCTTCGCCACCGGCGGCGATGGTCAGGGATTCGAAGCCGGGGGCCTTGGAGTCGGACTTCAGGCCACCGTTCAGGAAGGCGGTGCAAAGGCCGAAAGCCTCCGGGGAAGTGGCATCTTTGGCTGCGGCCCCCGCGTCGGACACAGCCTCGGCAGCCTTCGCCTGGCCGGCGTCGGCGGCGTGGGCAGCCTTTGCCTGCGCAGTCTCGACGGCGTCAGTCGCCTTGGTGTTGGCGGTCTTGGCGGCTTCGGCTGCTTCAGCGGCCTTCCCGTCGAGCGGAGCCGGTGCACCAACGAGGTTGTGTGCAGTCTGCTGGAACTCGGTGGGAAGTGCGCCATTGAAGGCAGCGACGCCGGTTCCGCCGGCTGCTACGGCTCCGGCAGCCAGGACGCCGGCGGCGACTTTGCTGGTGGCAAGGACAGTGAAAAAGGACATGAAACCCTCCGACAAACGATTTGGGGATTGCCCCGGCAGCGGTTGGGTCGCTGCCGGATGATCAGCGTGCGGACGTGGCCCGCACTCCCCTTACATCGTTCGCGGCACCGGTGAGGTTACGCTTTGTCCGAAATTACTTCCGCGGAGTGCTGTCAGGCCCTTTGTGCACAGCGGCTAGATGTCCCCATGGCCGGGTTCGCTGCCGCCAACTATGCTCAGGGAATGCCTGGCGCCGTTGGCCCACTGGCTATTTGCACGTCACTACGTTCAGGGGATACGTAATGGGACAGGGTTCGTAATGGGACAGGGATTGGTGGGCGCGGACGTCGGAGACCTCCGGCGGTTGTCGGCCGTGATGGACGCTGAGGCTGAAAAGATCGCCGATCTCAGGCGCCAGCTCAACGGATTGATCCAGAATGGCAGCTACTGGCGTGGAAACGATGCAGACCAGTTTCGCAGCGCTTGGCACAGCGACCTCCAAGGCCGGTTGGGAGCGGCAGCTGCATGCTTGAAGACCAACGCCCGCGCCTTGAAGCTCAATGCCGAGCAGCAGGAGCAAGCGTCTCTGGGCGGATCGGGTGGACCTGGAGGTTCCAAGGGCGGACCGGGCCCGGGAGTCGGCAAAAGCCCAGAGGGAATGCCCGGATTCACTTTTGGTCCAACCACCTACGGTCCGGTGACGGTTGAGGGCGACGGGTCCTTGGTGGCTGAGGTCAATGGCGAGGCGCGCGGATCAGTCGGTCCTGATGGAGCGGCTTTTGAGGCCTCCGTTGACGGCAAGATCGGGGCCGAGATGACCTGGACTGCCACGTCCGGATTCGGCCCCGTCACGACCACCACTACCAACGAAACGTTCTCTGGAGCCCGTGGGGACGGGAAGATCGATGCCCGGGTTCCCTTCGGGTTGGGACTCCCGAGCCTCCAGGCCAACGGTGAAGTCTTCGTAGGCGTGGAGAACACCACCACAACCAAGAGCGAATTCTTTGACGGGTGGGCAACCAACACATCGACCGTCCGGGGCATGACCGGGGCGGAAGCAGGGATCCACGCGAGCGCGGACACCCCCTTCCTGTTCGGTGCAGGCGGCGAAGCGTTTGCGGGCCAAAAGGTCACCTTCGGCAACGAAACGGAGTTCGCGGGAGGCTTGTTCAGCATTGGACAAGGAGCGGAGTTGCGCGGAGGAGCTTGGGCCAGCGCCGGCGAAGGCGAGGTCAGCGTCAAAAACGATGACGTCACCGGCAAAGTAGCCGGTGCCGGAGCTGGTGCGGAACTGACCGCCTCCCAGTACATTGAAGTGCTGGGCCAAAAGCTGTCTACGTCAGAAACTGTCGCCGCTGGCGCGGGCGAAGGCTACTTCTTCAACGCGTCAATGGACGAGGACGGCTTCACCTTGGGTGTGGGCGCGAAAATTACGGCGGAACTTGGACTCGGCGCCGGAGGCCAAATCACGATCAGTCCCTCCGGATTCGTGGATTCCGTGACCGGGTTCGTCGATTTCCTCAACAAATAGCCTCCTGACCAGACACTGCTCCGAAAGGACTCCCATGACATCACACCAGGTCTTCCCGTCCGACGCTTTCCCCGCCTACCCGTCCATCAAGCTCACACCGCCGGCCGGTTGGACGCAGCAAGTGGTTCCCGACGCGGTGGGGGCACTCATGGCGCCCGCCACTGCAGGAAACTACACGGCGAATGTGGTCATCTCCGTGTCGCGCCGCTTGCCGGAGTACGGCCTCCAGGACATCGCGGCCTCCGTGGACCAATTCCTGGATGCCCTGCCCGATGCTGTGCTGCTTGCCACCGAACCCGTGGTCATCAACGGCCGTGATTGGCACGTTCGCGAGGCGCGATACACACACCCGCAGGCCGGGTCCTTGGCGCAGTTCACAGCCGTCACGGTGGTCCATCACCAAACCGCCGCGGACATCGTCCAGTTGACCGGCAGTTGCCAGCCGGTTGAGGGGAACGACGACCTCAAGGCCATCTACTCGGTCGTTGCGAGCGCGGACGTTACGCCAGCGCCCTAGCCTGCTCAATCAGCTTCAGCACCGCAACCGAGTCAACCGGATCAACAGGTAACGGAAGAGCAGAGGCCGTGCCGCCGTCGTCGAGCTTGTCCGCCAGGATCCTGTAGAACTCGGGGTACGCCCCGCGCTCGGTGGGGACAGCGGTGCGCCGCCCGTTGACTTCCAGCGTGCCATGGTTTTCGGCAGGCTCGACGCCGTACCCGGGGTCCGTAGGCAGCCCACCGCCCAGCACATACGGCTCCTGCGGGTCGGCACCGAACTTTACGAATCCGCCCTCGGTGCCGAGGATGCGGAAGCGCGGTCCGTGGAGGTGGCTGTTGAGGTTGATGGTGACATGGGTGACCACACCCGATTGGTGTTGCAGGACAAGGAAGACGTCGTCGTCCGCGCTTTCCTGGGGGCGGCGTCCTTGGATTTCTGCGTAGGTGACCTCGGCGGGGCCGAAGAAACGGAGAGTGAGGTCGAGGACGTGGGTGCCGAGGTCGAAGAGGACACCCCCGCCATCCTGGGTCGTGGCGCTGGCCTTCCATGCTTTGGCGATCTCCGGCGCCCATCGCTCCATGCCCACCTCAAACCGGGTCACGGTACCCAACGTCCCGGCGTCGAGCAGTTTCTGCACAGTGAGAGCGTCTGCGTCCCAGCGCCGGTTCTGGTACACCGTGAGGACGCGGCCCAGGCTCGCTGCAAGCTGGATTAATTCCTCACCTTGGGCGCTGTGCACCACGAACGGCTTGTCAACGACGACGTCGAGCCCGGCTTCCAGCGCCGCTTTCGCCAGCGGGTAATGGGTTGCGGGCGGTGTGCCCAGGACAACGAGGTCCAGTTCGCCAGCGAGGGCCAGGATGTCCTCCGGCGTGTTGACGATCGTCGCCTGTGGGTAGCGGTCCTTGGCTTTGGATTGGCGCGATGCATCCGAAGTTGCGATGACGGCGAGCTCATAGGCGGGATTGCTGGCGATGAAGGGCGCGTGGAATACGCTGCCCGATAGCCCGAAACCTGCTACTGCGGTACGGATCGGCGTGGAAGTCATGACCCTAGGCTACCGATCCTCACACACTTAACGGCCCTTTCACGCCAACCCTCTATCACCGGGTGATAGAGGGTTGGGGTGAAGGGCGCAAAATGAACTGGTCCCCGTTTGTTGGACTGGCTAATTGGGATTTTAGGCTGCGAGGGTCTGGGCCCGGTATTGCACCGGGCTCAGGCCTTCGAGTTTGGTGGAGATCCTTTCGTTGTTATACCAGCGGATGTACTCGTGCAGTGCTGTTGCCAAGGCGTCGGTGCTGAGGAACCGGACGTGGTGGAAGAGTTCTTCCTTGAGATGTCCGAAGAAGTTCTCCATGACGGCGTTGTCGTAGCAGTTGCCCTTGCGGGACATTGACTGGGTGGCGCCGGCTTCGGTGAGCAGCTGCCGCCAGAACACGTGCTGGTATTGGAAGCCTTGGTCCGAGTGAACCAATGGTTTTTGTCCCGGTTCCAGGCAGGTGATGGCCTGAGATAGTGAGGTGTTGGCTAGTTCCAGGTTCGGTGAGTTGCCGATGGAATACGAAATAATTTGCCGGTCGAAAAGGTCCATGACTGGTGAGAGGTAGAGCTTCCGGTCCCCGACGCGGAACTCGGTGACATCAGTGACCCACTTCTGGTTCGGAGCGTCGGCGTCGAACTTCCGGTCCAGCACGTTCGGTGCAATCACCCCCTGCTCGCCTTGGTAGGAGTTATAGCGTTTCCGCCGCCGGATCTTGCAGCGCAAGGCCAGGGCGCGCATCAGTTTCAGCACGGTCTTCTTCGCCACCGTCCATCCTTGCTTCGTCAGCTCGGTGTGGATTCGGCGATGTCCGTAACGGCCGTGGTTGGTCGTGAAAACCTCCGTGATGGCGCTCTTGAGTGCTTCCTGCGGGTCCGGGGACAGGAGCCGGGCCTGATGGTAGAAGAACGTCGAGCGGGCCAGGCCCGCGGCCCGCAGCAGAACCGGGAGCGGGTAATCAGCCTTGAGGGCAACGAGGGCTTGAACCTTCACCGTCGTTCCTGCGCCCTCAAGGCCCGCAATTTTCCCAAGTAGGCCACCTCTGCCCGCAACAGTTCGTTCTCCCGACGCAGTTGCTCAAGCTCCGAAACCTCCGGGGCCTGCGGCGTCGCCCCGGGCTTCACGGACAGCATCGCACCAGGCTTCCGCGACGGCAGGGCCACGGGTTCCCCAGAAGGTGCGGCCTTCGGCTTCGCTGGCGTGCCGTTGCGTTTTGGCATCAGCCCGTCTTCGCCCTCCAAGCGATACGCTCTGACCCATTTCTGCAGCAGTTGCCGTGAAGACAGGCCCGCTTCAACGGCCAGGTCGGGACCGGTTTCGCCCGCCAGGAACCGCTGCACCAAGGCCAGTTTGACCTCGAAAGAGTATGACTTCGGCGCCTTGGTCACCAAGACTCCTTCCCCATGAATCCTCCATAACCCATACAGTCCCCTTACCGGCACCTGGGGCGCATCAAGGTACCGGGCCGCCGCCCGATAGCCAAGCCCTCTTTCAAAACACGCTACAGCCGACACCCGCTGCACCACAGACAAAGAACTACGCGAACACATAAAACTGCTCCCCTCAAATCGGAACTGAAATTCTCAGTCCAACTTCAGGGGAGCAGTTCAAAAGGTGAGAGAGCGTGGGGACGGCGAAGGCCGGGAGCCTCTCCGAACCGGTCAACAGGTTCAGGGAAGCTCCCGGCCTTCAGGAACTTACAGCGGGGAGGCTACTTCTTGGCGCCCTTTTCCCAGCCGATGGTGGTCCAGTCAGGAACGTTGGAGAGGCTCTTGAACAGGGACGGGCCGTAGTTGGCCAGGCCTGTGCGCACAAACTGGATCTCCGGGCCGTTCAGCACGGTACCCATGGAGAAGTACTTCTCCATGTGCTTCTTCTCGACGTCCATGGCGGCCTTGTTGCGCTCTTTGTCATCAGCAATGGTTGCCAAGCGCGTGATTTCGGCGTCGAGCTCAGCATCACCCAAGCCGTTTTCGTTAGTGGCGGAGTCGTAGAACTGCTTCACGGCATCAGTGGCATCCGCGCCCACGGTGTAACCGGAGATGGTCACGTCGAACTCGCGTCCGCCGATGACCTTGCCGAAGTCAGCATCACCGCGCTGGTCAATGGACACATCCATACCAGCGGCCTGGAGCTGCTTCTGCAGGGTCTGCGAGGTTGCAGCCGTGGTGGGGTCGTCACCGAAGTTAGTGATCTTGAAGGAGACGGGGACGCCATCCTTCGCCATGATGCCCTTATCGTTGGCCGTGTAACCAGCGTCGGTCAGGACCTTCTTGGCAGCCTCAGTGCCGGTGTCCTTCACAGGGTAGTTGTCCTGGTAGTACTCGGAGAACGGCATCAGCATCATGGAGCCGGAGCTTTCCTCGGACCAGTTCAGGCCGTTGAAGCGGACATCGCGGATCGCTTTGCGGTCGACGGCGGTGAAGATCGCCTGGCGTACTGCGACGTCGGTCAGAGCCGGGCGCTTAGCATTGATGTTGAGACCACCGGCGAACAGGCGCTGACCGCGGCGGACCTCGGAGTTGGTGGTTCCTTCGAGTTGCTTGTAGCGGCCCAGGGTACGGCCGTTGGCTGCGTCGATTTCACCGTTCTTGAACGCAGCGATGGTTGCGCTCGGCTCCATCTGGCGCCAGATGACCTTTTCGAGGACCGGCTTCTGGCCCCACCATTTGTCGTTGGGCACCATGGTGACCGTCTTGGCGGTGGTGTCGTAGTTCTCCACCTTGAAAGGTCCCGCCATCCATTCGGGGTGCATGTTGCCTGCAAACCCCGTGTTGAAGATCTCGGGGGTATTGATGGCCGGGTGGATCAAGCCGAAGAAGAGGCCTTCCAACGGAAAGACCGGCTGGGTAGTGGTGACAATGACTTCTTTGTCGTTGGCACCTGCCTTGACTGAATCGACGAAAGCGTAAGCACCAGCGGTCACGATGTCGATTGACTTGTCTTCACCCTTGAGCATTTTCCAAGTGTTTTCGAACGTCTTGACGTCGATGGGCGTACCATCGTTCCACGTCGCTTTGTCGTTGACCTTGATGGTGATGGTCTGCTTGCCGTCCTTGACTTCGCTCTTGACGTCTTCGCAGAAGTCCTTGTTCGGCTCTGCCTTGCCATCGAAGTCCAGCTTCCAGCAGCCGCCAATGCCACCGCTGTTGATGGAGGCAGTGTTGACGGGAGTCATCAGGGCCGAATTGTCAGCGCTGTTGCCCACATTTGAGAAGCCATTGAAGTCCGGACCAATGCTGCCGACAGCAAGGGTGACCGTGCCACCCGGTTCCAGGTCTTTTGCTTCCTTGGCGTTGACGCTGATCAGCTTGCTGATGTCACCGCCTGCTTCTTCGGCCTTCTGCGAGGCCGGACCCGACGGCGTTCCCCCGCCGCAAGCGGTCAGCATGAGCGTCGCTGCGAGCGCTACGCCGCCGATCGTCGTGTATTTCTTCATGGTTTGCCCTTCATGTTTACGACTGGAATTTCATTTGCGAGTTGAGACCAGGGATTCATTTCAAATGCGTCATATGTCGTCAGGCATGCACCACCAGCATGTCGGCATCTATCTCTCCGTCCGGGAAGAAGCATGCGAAGTCCTGCGCGCCTTCCTTCTCAGAAGCCAGTGGCGGCTCCAGAGTAAGGCACTTCTCCTGCTTCGCGGCAGGTAGCGCGGCGAACACAGGACAACGCGTGGCGAAATTGCATCCCTTGGGCGCATCCAACGGGCTGGGAAGGTCACCCTGCAGGATGATGCGTTCGCGGGTGCGCTCCAGGTTGGGGTCCGGCACCGGGATGGCGGACAGCAGGGCCCTGGTGTAGGGGTGGCGTGGGTTGTCGAAGACGTCGTCCACGTCGCCGGTTTCCACGATCTTGCCCAGGTACATCACGGCCACACGGTCTGAAATGTGGCGGACCACCGAAAGGTCGTGGGCCACCATCAGGTAACTCAGCCCCAGTTCGGCCCGGAGCTTGTCCAGCAGGTTGATGACCCCTGCTTGGACGGAGACGTCCAAGGCAGAGACCGGTTCGTCCAGGACCACGAGCTTGGGATTGACCGCGAGCGCCCGGGCAATGCCGATACGCTGACGCTGGCCGCCGGAGAATTGGTTGGGGAAGCGGTTCACGTGGTCCGGCTGCAGGCCCACCAGCTTCATGAGTTCCATGATGCGTTTCTTGATGGCGGCCTTGGGCATCCCCAAGTTCTCAAGGGGTTCCGCCAGGACTTCATACACGGTGAAACGCGGATCCAAGGCGCCTGTGGGGTCCTGGAACACCATCTGCATTTCCTTGCGCATGGCCATCTTGGTCTTGTGATCCGTGGCCACCTTGTTGCTGACGCCGCCGATGATCACTTCGCCCACCTGGTCCGGGTGGAATTCCATAATCTCCAGGAGCGTGGTGGTCTTGCCGCAGCCGGACTCACCCACGATGGAGACACACTCACCCTCGCGGATATCGAAGCTCAGGCCGTCCACGGCCTTGACCGTGCCGATCCGCCGCTTGATCAGCGCACCCTTGAGCAAGGGGAAGTGCTTTTTCACGTCCTTGAGTTCCAGGACCTTGTCGCGCTCGACGCGGGCAACGCCGTCGAACTTTGAGATGGGCTTGGGCGGCGCGTGGAAGATCCTGTGGGCGTCAGCGTCGTTGGACAGCTCCTGCGACTTGATGCACGCTGCCTTATGCCCCAGCGTCTGGCCCTCAACACCGGGCACGGGTAACAGCTCCGGCTCGCCATGCAGGCAGGCGTCGCTGACCAGGGGGCAACGGGCCGCGAACGAGCAGCCCGTCACCGGCAGGGCGAGGTTGGGCGGAGTCCCTTCAATGGGAACCAAGGACTGCTTGGTGGCCGTGTCTACTCGCGGAACCGCGCCGAGGAGGCCCAGCGTGTACGGCATCCGCGGGTTGTAGTAGATGTCCTCCACCGTGCCGGTTTCCACGGGCTTGCCCGCGTACATGACCATGATGTCGTCGGCCATGCCGGCAACGACGCCGAGGTCGTGCGTGATCATGACGACGGCGGCGCCGGTCTCCTCCTGCGCGGTGTGCAGGACTTCCAGCACCTGCGCCTGGATGGTGACGTCGAGCGCCGTCGTGGGTTCATCGGCGATGAGTACCCGCGGATCGTTGGCGATGGCGATGGCGATCATGACGCGCTGGCGCATGCCGCCGGAAAATTCGTGCGGGAAAGCCTTCAGCCTGTCCTTGGGGCTCGGGATACCCACCATGCGCAAGAGGTCGACGGCGCGGGCTTCTTTGGCCTGCTTGCTCATGGTCGGATTGTGGACGGTCAGTGCCTCGATGATCTGGGTGCCCACCGTGTAGACGGGGGTGAGCGAGGACAGTGGGTCCTGGAACACCATGGCGATGTCGTTGCCGCGGTGCTTGCACATGGCTTTGTCGCTGAGGCCCAGGAGTTCCTTGCCTTTGAAGCGCACCGAGCCGGTGATGTCCGCAGTTTCCGGGAGGAGCCCCATGATGGCCATGGACGTCACGGACTTACCGGAGCCGGATTCCCCCACGATGCCCAGGGTCTTGCCTGGCATGAGGTCGAAGTCCACTCCACGGACGGCGTGGACCACGCCGTTTTCGGAGTTGAAGCGCACGTTCAGGTCGCGGATGCTGAGGACAGCGTCGCCGGGTGCGTAGAGTCCGGCGTCGCGGAGGCGCTCGGCGGGTGTGGTGTTGGTGCTCATTTGTTGGTCTTCTTTGCGGTCTTGGTCTTCGCCCGGCCAATGGAGCTGGAGCTGGGGTCGAAGGCGTCACGGAGGCCGTCGTTCATCATGGCCAGCGAGCCGGTCAGCAGGAACATGACGGTCAGCGGTACCCAGAACATCCACGGGAAGGAGGACACCTGGCCCGTGGCCTGCCCAATGAGGACACCGAGGCTGACGTCCGGGAGCTTAATGCCGATGCCGATGAAGGAGAAGGCGACTTCGGCAAGGATTGCCCCGGTGATGCCACGGGTGAAGTCGAGGACCAGCAACGAGCCGATGTTGGGAACCAGGTGACGCCAGACGATACGCCGGGACGGGACGCCCATGTACTTGGCGGCCTTGACGTAGTCGCGCTGCATCAGGGACATGGACAGCGAGCGCACCAGGCGGGCGGTGCCCATCCAGCTGAAGAACAGCAGGACGATCACCAGCAGGAGCCAGCTGGGAAGGTCCTTCAGGCCACCGCTTCCGCTGGTTGCCACGGCCACCACCAGGATGGCGGGCATCATGATGAGTGCTTCGAGGATGAACAGCATGGTGGCGTCCACCTTGCCCCCGAAGAACGCCATGGTGCAGCCATACACGGCGGAGATCAGCACGGACAAGCCGCCCACGATCAGGCCGATGAGAATGGAGGTCCGAGTGCCGTCCACTATGAGTGCCATGAGGTCGATGCCAGCCTGCGTGGTACCGAGCAAGTGGTCCGGTGACGGCGGCATGCCGATGTTCAGAGGATCAAGAGTGTCCTTGTCCCACGGCGTGAGGAAGCCGCCAAAGATGGAGAAGAGGAACAACGCTACGAAAACGAACAGACCGGCGACGGCGGTCCGGTTCCGCATGAAGCGACGGAAGATAATCCGGGACTTCCCAATGACGACGTCCTGGTCAGCTACCCTGGCCTCGTCGATTTCCGCGATGGGATCGATGATGTTGGTCATTACTGGACCCTCACTCGCGGATCGACCAGCGTGGTGGCGAAGTCGGCAAGGATCGCGCCGATCGCGAAGATCACCGAGCCGTAGGCCAGCGTGGCCGTGGCCACGTTGACGTCCTGCAGGCCAATCGACTGGATACTCCACAGGCCGATGCCCGGCCAGGCGAAGATGGCCTCGGCGAAGAAGCCGCCCGTGAAGATTGCCGGGATGGTGAACGCGATGCTTTGCGCCACTGGGATGAAGGAGACGCGCAGCGCGTGCTTCCTGATCGCCTGGTTCCGGGTCAGCCCCTTGGCCCGGGCAGTGCGGACAAAATCGGCGTTGACGTTGTCAAGCAAGTACTGCCGCTGGGCGATCTGGTAGCCCGCCCAACCGAAGATGGTCATGGCGAAGGTGGGCACGGCGTAGTGGGCCACAAGATCAACGAACGCGGGCCAGCCTGGCTCAATTCCCGGCGTCGAAATTCCTGTGACGAAGAAGATGCGCTCGCCTACGGCCTCATTGACGCTGATGGCACCCAGCTGCACCAGGAAGTAGGCGATGGGTGCCGGGAGGATGTGGACCAGGTAGCTGTAGGACGTGATGACACGGTCCTGGAACTTGTACTGGCGTGCGGCGGAATAGACGCCGAGGGCGACGCCGATGACCAGCGTCAGGATGATCGAAGCAATGAACAGCCGGGTGGAAACCAGCACGCGGTCGGCGAATTCGGCGTTGACGAACGCGCCGTTCGGGCTGCGGCCCCAGTCCCAGCGGGTGATGATGCCACCGAGCCAGTGGATGTAGCGTTCCCAAGGGTTCAAGTCCGGGTCCAAGCCCAGTCCACGGAAAGACGCAGCTACCTGTTCAGGGGTTGGCCGCGGAATTTTCTCTTGCTCGAGAACTGCGGGCTTGAGCGTTGAGACTGCCAGGAAGTAGCCGGCACTTGTGGTCAGGAAGATCATGATCAGGTAGATGCCCGACCGCTTCATCAGATATTTCAGCATGTCGGGTGGCTGCCCCGAATCGTGGCAAAACTCAATGCTCGTCCTTCCGCGGTTCCCGGCTGTGGCCGGCGTCAGCTACGAATTGGCGCAGCGGGTTGTTGGGTCCCCCGCACCCCTTCAGTGATCACCAGCCCTGTATGGCATGCGTCACATTCAAGAGGAAACTACCACAATAACTGCTTCACGTTTTGCTTCGCTGCCCTCAGTTTCGCGCCTGCAGCCAGATTGTTATGTGCAGACTGCGTCACGCTTCCGACCCTGGAGACACTGATACGCCCATGGCGGCCGCGATGGGGGCGCTAACAGGTTCGGCGGGAGGGCTGCGGCGCTAGGCCGTCCGCAGGAGGCGCGTGATCAGCTCGCGCCAGGAGTCGGTCAGGCGTGTGGGTGAAATGCCTCGAACGCGGACGTCGTCCACTATCCGCTCGGGATCCAGCGCGTAGGTGAGTGACATCGCCATGACCCAAGGGTCGGCGATACCACCCTCCCGAAGCAGGACTTCCATGTGGCGATGCGAGAGCTTGGTGGCCGGAACGTCGAACCTGTTGCGCGTGGCAGCACCCGCGGCCTTCAGGAGTTCACCATTTTCAAGGACGAAATAGATCCGGCCTTCTCCAAACGCCATCAGCCGCTCGAGGGGCGGTGCGCCCGGACCCAAGGGTGGTGGACCGAACATGAAGCCGTGCTGGAACTCAGACTCAGAATCGCTCAAGAGAGTCATCATGAGCCCCGCCCTGCTGCCAAAGCGGCGGAACACGGTCCCTTTGCCCACGTGGGCCTTGCAGGCGAGTGCATCCATGGTCAGCGCTTCGGCGCCGAACTCAGCCACCAAGTCCCGGGCAGCGTTGAGTAAGCGCTCACGATTCCTCGCTGCGTCACTGCGCTCGTGCGGCGCACCAAGGGGCACGTCCGGCCGGATTGGGATCGAGCTCACAGAAATATTCTAGACCCCGGGAATAGAAAGCGGACCGTGGTCCGTTTAGTATCGGTGAAGGCTCCACAGCCCAGTTACCGCAGGTCCGGTTCCGCGAGGGACTGGGCCAGACACAAGGAGACACCATGTCCAAGAGCACAGTTCTTACCCTCGTCGGCAGCCTGCGCGCCGATTCCCACAACAAGAAGCTCGCCGAAGCCATCCAGCTGAACGCACCCGAGAACGTCGACGTGCAAATCCACGGCTCACTGGGCACCATCCCCTTCTACAACGAAGACATCGACGTCGAAGGCCAGGTCCCCGCCGAAGCTGCCGCCCTCCGCGCTGCAGCAGCCGAAGCCGACACGATCCTGTTGGTCACCCCCGAGCACAACGGCACCATGCCCGCATCGCTGAAGAACGCCATTGACTGGCTGTCCCGCCCGTTCGGCGCCGGCGCCCTCTCCGGCAAGCCGACCGCCGTCGTCGGAACCGCTTTTGGCCAGTTCGGTGGCGTGTGGGCGCAGGACGAAGCCCGCAAGGCTGTGGGCATCGCCGGCGCCAAGGTCCTGGAAGATGTCAAGCTGGCTGTCCCGGGTTCCATGATCCGCTTCGCTGAACTGCACCCGAAGGACGACGCCGAGGTTGTTGAGCAGATCAAGGGCATCTTCGAGCCCCTGACGGCCGTCCAGGAAGAAGAAGCGGCCGCCTAGTCTCTTCGCTTCTGATGCCCCTGTTCCGCAGCTTGCGGGACGGGGGCATTTGCCTTCCCACGCGTCGCCGGACCGCTGCCGGCTTCAGCGTGATCAACTCTTGTCCGAACCGTCACCGTAGCGGCATGTTGCGCTGCGCCCATGCGTCCTAACGTTGGAGGTACAGGTGGACGGACAGGAGCGCGGGCTGTCATGCATGCCGGACGGGGATTCACAAGTACGACGGCGATCGCCGCTGCCTGCCTCGTCTTCAGCCTGGGGGTGGCTGGCTGTACATCGATTCCGGCCAGTCCCGAAGGCGCAGGGCCCGCAAGTGCCCGTCCTTTGCCGACGGTTTCCGTGACTGCTTCGGCCAGCATGACGCCCATAGTTTCCACGCCTGGCACTCCGTCTGTTGCCGTACCCGCCGCACCTCCCTCGACCGCCTCAGTTTCCTCGGCCCCCTCACCAACGCCGACGCGGTCCCCTCCCAGCGCTCCGGCAGCCATCCCCGCGCCTCCTTCGGCCTCTCCAACTGAGCCAGGTTCCGCCGTCGAGCCTTCCCCCGAACCGGGCACCAGCGCGCCCGAACCTTCACCAACCGCCACCGTGGTCCCCGTGGATGCAGACACCTCGGGGCCGGCGGTCTACTACGTGGCAATCGACGACGGCGGCTCCCGCGGCGTGCGCTTCGGCTGCAACGACAGCCTGGTTCCGGTCCGCGGCGTGGCTGTGCCCGGCGATCCCCTGACCGTTGCTCTGGGAAGACTGCTGGAAGCCGGAATGCCCGTGGACAGTGATGCCGCACTCTACGACGCACTGGCAGGTTCCTCGTTGCGCTACTTGTCCGGCTACATGAGCGGGGCCACCGTAGTGGTGAACCTCAGCGGATCATTGAGGCCCGGAGGGGTGTGCGACATTCCGCGCATCCAAGCGCAACTGACGCACACCATCGTGTCGGCCAGCGGAGCGTCGCGGGCCGAGATCTACGTCAACGGCCGGACATTGACCGAGGCCTTGAGCGTGCGGTGAGCATAGGCTTGGGGGACATCTTGATGGGGGGGAAACGCTGCATGACCAGTCCTGAACTTCACGTGTGGCCACGGTTTGATGGCGGGTACCGCCGCTCGGACGTGTGTGCCGTGGTGGGTCATGGTGATGAGGTCTGGGAGCGCGCCACGGAGCAGGTGCTCCGCTGGGGTGTGAAGACCGCGAGCGGGTTCTCCGTCAATTCACCGGAGCCCGTGTCTGCCGGCGATCGGGTGCTGGTCACAGCGCATTTTCTGGGCTTTCGGGTGCTGGAACCGGTGGAAGTTGTGGCCGTCGTGCAAGAGCCGGACAGGGTGGGATTCGCGTACCGCACCCTGCCGGGGCACCCTGTTTCAGGCGAAGAAGCGTTCATCGTGCACCGCAATGGGGAGCAGGTGAGCTTGACCATCCGTTCGCTGACAGCGCCGGCGCCGCAGCAGCCGTGGAGAGTGCTCTACCCGGCTCTCCTGGTGCTGCAGAAGGTGGTGCGGCGTAGGTACCTCCGGACGCTGCGCTGATTCCTTCACGCCGTTGCTATCGCCAGCACCCTCCGCAGGGCCCACGCCACGCGCAACAAGGCAAGGACAGAAGCGAAGGCCAGCACGAACACCACGGCTTCGGGAATCCATAGTCCCGTGGCGGCGCCTCCTTCGAGGACAACCGTGACCAAGGCGGCAACCACCAGAAGGCCAAGACCCGGGATGGCGAACAGGAATACCTCACCGATCTGGCGGCGGTGGGCTGCTGACAGCTTCTCCAACGGTAGTTCCCGCTGGCCCGGCGCTGCCTTCTTGCCGAGCACGTTAATGAGCATGGAAACACTCGTGAGGGTCAACCCTGCCGTGGCACCGGCCAAGGTGGCCAGAGTCTGGAAGAGGGTTCGCCGGGCTCCGGCATCAACACCTTCCAGCATCAGCGGCTGACGCGCCAACAACCCGATCCCCAGCCAGATCACAACAGCGAGAACCGCCCAAAGGAAGTCGGCTGTGGGGTGCAGCAGGAACCAGCGCCACAGGGTCCGGCGACGCCCTGTGTGCTGGAGATCAACCTCGTACAAGCTCATGTCCCGCACCGCCCTGGGCTTCCTCATCACGCCTTGTGGCGGCCACTAGTGCTTCCCGCACGGCGGCCATTCCGCCCGCGACGATGTCCGGTACCAGGCTGGCGTCAGCCGAGCCTTTGACGTCCGGCAAGGTCCGCGCGAAAAATTCCTCGTTGTCCCTGGCCTGCTTGTTGAGGATGGCGATGGCCTCGGCCACCGACTTCTGCGGATCGTTGAATACGTCCGGGTCAACCTCGATATGCGAAATGAACCGCTCCTTGAGCAAATCCACCACCTCACGATCGCCGGTCAGCGAGTCCTTGCCCTCCGCCACGACGTAGTCAAAGTGCTCCACGGACCCTGCCCTGCGGAAGAGGTCGATGAGTTGTTGAATGCGGTCCCGGATCCGCTGCTTGTCCTCCGCTTTTCCGGACCGGCCAACGCTGAGGGAAATGCGAAACGTTCCCTCGTTCATGAGGCGGGAGGCACTGTCCAGGACGTCGGCCCATTCGCCTTCCATCAGCTTCCCCGACAGGCGCTCTGCTGGAAGGGCGAACTCGAAACGGCTCACTTCAAGCCGGGTGAGGATTTCCTCGATGTCCTCCCTCACCACCGGAACAAGGCTTGGTTCCAGTCCCAGCATTCCGCCAAGGTACTCCGCCATCCGTGAGGCCCGGGGACCGTTGCCGCTGGTGAGTACCGCGATGACGTTCCTCTTCAGGAACGCGAAATACGTGGTCTCCAGCAGGTGGTCGCCCGGAGCCAGTGGCAGGGGTTTCCGTCGACCAAGGGCGTCACCGACACTGGGCAGGTTGGTGTCCCGGACCCGGTCAAGCAGAATCACGGGATGCGGCGAAGATGCCACTGCCTGGGCGAGCAACACCGTTCCGTCCACGCTGGTGAAATGCCGGTCCGTCGCCGCATCCTGGGCTTTCTTCAGGACCTCTGCCACCCGTCGCGCTGGAAATGGACGGCTGAGCTCGTCACCGTTCAGCTGTTCCATGCGCCAGAACTGCACACTACGCCGTGCCATGGAGCCTCCCCTCGTCTTCCACATGACCAAAGCTACCGGCGGGGTCCGACAATAAAGGCGGGTGCCGCCGTCGTACCTTCCGCCGCTTCAGAGGCTGTATTTGGGCCCCTCTGCGAAGAGGGCGTCCATCTCGTCGTGACTCCGCGTGCCGGCGAGGCCGGCCCAGTTGCCGTCCCCGAGGATCTCCTTGGCTACCCGCGCAACCTTGGCGTAGGCCGCTTTGGCGGTGCTGCCTCCGATGCTGACGCGACGCACGCCGGCGTCGTGCAGTTCAAGCGGCGACGGGGCACCCACACCCGCCAACGCGTTGAGTGGCGCCGGAATCCGGTTGGACAACTCGTGGAGGACATGCAGATCCACGACTCCGGGCACGAAAACTCCGTCAGCGCCGGCAGTGAGGTAAGACTCGGCACGCCGCAGCGTCTCGTCATATGCAGCGTCCGGGAAGCGGCCGGAGAGGTAAGTGTCCGTGCGTGCATTGATGAACAGCGGGATCCCGCGATCATCGGCCGCGGCGCGGATGAGGGCAATCCTGCGCGACTGTTCGCCGATCCCGGTGAGCGGTTCGGCGCCGGAGTCTTCAATATTGATCCCAACAGCGCCCGCGTCCAGGACGGCATGGACGGTGGCCCGGAGCTCGTCGTCGGTCCGCCCGTACCCGGTCTCGATGTCCGCGGTCACGGGCAGGGTGGTGGCGCCGACCACCCGCCCCAAGGCTGCCATCGCCAACCCCCACGGCACGTGATCCTCATCCCGGAACCCCAGGCTCCAGGAGACGGCCGAACTTGAGGTAGCAATCGCCGTCGCCCCTGCATCCTGGACCACGCGGGCGGAAGCCGCGTCCCATACATTCACGAGCACCAGGGGCGTAGGCCCGGCGTCGTGGAGTTTGTGGAACTGTTCGGCCTTGGTCACGGATCCCCGGTGCGCTGTCATAGCTACATTCCAGCCCTTCCGGATCGCGGCGTAAAGCGTGACCTGCGAAACTGGGGCAGATTCGAAAACAACTGTTGCCTCATTAGCAACATCGAGGAGTATCCTGTGACTGTGACCCACGAAACATTGGATGCCGGCGCAACGCTGCCCGCTGAAGCCATCGACGCCATTGAGCGGGCCGCCACGGCCGCCCACCCGCACGAGGAACTTTTCTCCGAGCGGGCCGCCAATATCAAGCAATCCGCTGTCCGCGACGTCTTCGACATCTCGATGCGGCCAGGCCTTGTATCGCTCGCAGGCGGCAACCCGTATCTGCAGTCGCTGCCGCTGGACAAACTCGGCCAGACCGCCGCCCGCATCATCGCCGAAGAGGGAATGACTGCCCTGCAGTACGGCGGCGGCCAGGGCACCGAAGAGCTCCGCAGGCAGATCTGCGACATCATGGCCGCCGAGGGAATCACCGATGCCCTTCCCGAGAATGTGGTGATCACTGCCGGGTCCCAGTCGGCCCAGGACGTGGCCACCAAGGTCTTCTGCAACCCTGGGGACGTTGTCCTGGTGGAGAACCCCACCTACGTAGGCGCCCTGAATACGTTCGAGGCGTACCAGGTACAGGTGGAACCGATCGAAATGGACGACGACGGCCTGGTGCCGGAGCTTCTGGAGGCCCGGATCGCGGCGCTCCAGTCAGAGGGCAAGAACATCAAGTTCCTCTACACCATCCCCAACTTCAACAATCCCTCCGGAATCACGCTGGCGGAGGACCGCAGGCAGCGGATCGTAGATATATGCCGCGACGCGAATATTATTGTGCTGGAGGATAACCCGTACGGACTCCTGCGCTTCGACGGTCGCCCGATCGCCCCCATGCGCGCGGCCAACCCGGGCGATGTGATCTATCTTGGCTCCTTCTCCAAGATCTTCGCACCCGGGCTCCGGATCGGCTGGGCACTTGTTCCGGCCCACTTGCAGCGGCGTTTCTACCTCGCATCCGAGGCCGTGACGCTCTGCCCGCCGCCGCTGAACCAAATGCTCGTCTCGGCATATCTCCGCGAGTACGACTGGCAAGGCCAGATCGACACCTACCGTGAGCTCTATGCAGAACGCTGCAAGGCACTGCTCTCCGCACTGGACGCGTACATGCCGGACGGCCTGACCTGGACGCGGCCGGATGGCGGGTTCTTCGTGTGGGTCACCCTGCCCGAAGGAGTAGACACCTACCCGCTGCTCGCGAAGGCCATCGACGCCGGTGTGGTCTTCATCCCCGGTGCGGCCTTCTCCCCCGCTGACGGACCCTCAAACAAGCTCCGCCTCGCGTTTAGTGCCGTTCCCCCGGATACGATTGCCGAAGGCGTCCGCCGCTTGGCACCAGTTTTGGCAGAAGCCATCACAGCCACCAATGAAGGAGCAGCACAATGACCGGAGTTGTGATTGTCGGAGTAGACGGCAGCGAGACGGCGATGAGGGCAGCCCAGGCTGCCCAGCAACTGGCGATTGGCCTCGGAGCCAACCTGCGCGTGGTCAGTGCTTTCGACAGCAACCGCACTGAGGTGGTCGAGATCGGCACCGATAAGTGGATCGTTTCCGACGCCGCCGAAGCTGAAGCAGTGGCCCGCACCGTGGCTGAACGGCTGACGGATGACCGCTTGGAAGTCACCTACTCAGCTGCCCGCGGCAAGCCGGGCGAAGCCTTGGTTAAGGAAGCAGAAATGCAGGACGCGCGCCTGATCGTTGTAGGCAACCGTCGCATGCAAGGCCTGGGCCGGGTGCTGGGCAGTGTGGCCAACACCGTTGCCCACACCGCCCCTTGCGATGTCTACATTGCCAAGACCGACCAGCCGTAAAGTGAGCTGAATCACTCCGCCGGGTGGGGAGACTCACCCGGCGTTTGGCGTATTTTGGGACTGCCTTCAATCCCAACCGTTATAAAATCGAGATGCCCCCAATGGCGTGCGCCACCATCCACTTCTCGATTTCAGGGGAATTTTCTTGCTTACCTTGCAGCCGCGCCAACGCGTGGGCCACGACATCCTCCTTGCCCGCCACGGCAACAACATCAGCACCATGCGGTACGACCGCAGCAACGATCGCATCATCGCGATGCTGGATGACGGCTCCTGGGACAGCGCCCCCAACATGATCTCCCCCAGCCTCGAGATGCCCGAGACCTTCGGCAGCGTCTTCCGCAAGGACTGGCGTTTCCTCTCCGTGGCCTGCGTTGCCATGGTCACCGTGGCCGCCATTGCCATGGGCATCAGCGTTGAAATGGCCAACAACATGTCGACGACGGAACTTCAGGCGCTGCTGGTCAGTTACCCGGCGTTCTAGCGGCTGCCCGCCACCTCGGGAGACTGCGCGGCCCCATCGACGCGCGTGCCGTCGTCGAAGTTCAGTCCGACGTGGCCTCCCGCTTTCCGGCGGCGCACGAAGAAGATCGCCAAGCCCACGGTAAGCCACGCGGCTCCCAGCAGGTACGTGAACCAAGCGAGCGACGTCCAGAGCCATCCGATGGACGCAAACCCGAGCAGGGGCAGGACCAGATTCCGCAGGGTCCCCTTCGCTCCCCTCTTCCGCAGCTCGAAGAACAGCACCTTGATGGTTGCCAGGTTCACCACTGCGAAGGCGATCAAAGCCCCGAAGTTGATCATGTACACGGCTTGCTCCAATGTAATGAACAGGGCAACCAGGGATATTGCCGATACCAGCAAGGCGGCAACGTACGGCGTCCGGAAGCGGGGCTGGAGTTTCGCGAGTCCGCCGGGCAGGATTCGGTCCCGTCCCATTGCATAGATGACGCGGCTGACACTCATCTGGGCTGCGGTACCGCAGAGAACCAAGCCAGCGAGGTTGACCACCACGAACACCACCATCAGCACGTCTCCGCCAGCACGCTGCATGAGCTCCGTGCCCGCAGCGTCGAGGTTTTCGATTGATCTCCAGTCCGGTGCAATGACGCTACCCGCCACGGAAAAGAGTGTGTAGCCCAAACCGGCGAAGAGCGTGGACAGGATGATGCCGCGCGGCACGTCCCTTTTGGGGTTTCTCGTTTCCTCGGACAAAGTGGAGACGCCGTCGAATCCCAGGAACGCGAAGGCGACAATGGCCGCCGCGGCCATGACCGGCGCTATGCCGCCGTCGCCCAAGGTTAGCGGACGGATGATGCTCTGGACCGAAAGGTCCGGGGCGTTGAGTACTGCCAGAACAACGAAAACAAGGATGACCAGCACCGATGCGGCCACCACCACGAAGTTCATCTTCTTGATCCAGGCAACGCCGATCACGCTGAAAAGCCCCACCACCAGAAGACACACCAAGACTGCCAGCTGAGGCGGTATGCCGGGCAGCAAACTGTTGAGGTAGAGGCCAAACAGCAGGAAGTTCACCATGGGCAGGAATACGTAATCCAGCATCATGGCCCACCCCACAAGGAAGCCCACAGGCTTGCCGAAGGCGCGGGAAGCGTACGCATACGCGCCGCCGGTCACCGGAACGTGGCGTGCCATCTGGCCGTAACTGTGGGCCGTGAACAGCATTGCGATCAGGGCCGCCATGTAGGCGGCCGGCAGATGCCCGTCGCTGATCTCGGTCCCGGCGCCGTACACCGCCACCACGGACAGAATGCCCATGGAGGTCAGGCCGAAGGCGACCAGTGACGGCAAGCCAAGGACACGCTTGAGGGTAGGCCCTGATGCAGGAGCCTCCGGTGCGCTGGTTGGGGTGGTGTGCATGGCGTTCTCCTCGATGCGATCCGCATCACATAAATGAATGTTGTTCATTAGATTAGGCGAGGGCGTCGCTCATGTACAGGTTTTGGTATGCCAAATCTAGAATCTAATGAGATTGATGCTGACATAGGCGCCTATAGGTGCCGTGTAGCATTCCTTGGAACTCAACGTTTATGGATTTTGGTATACCGTAGTGGTTCACGAGAGGACCCTCAATGACTGCACCCGAAATGCCGGCGAAGGCTCATGGCCACGGGCCCGGAGGGCATCCTCCCTTGCTGACGCCAGGGTTCGTGGACGCACACATCCATCCGGACAAGACCACCTGGGGCGGCCGGTGGTTGTCCCGCCCACATGCTCATACGCTGGCGGAGCTCATCGGGAACGACCTGAAGGCGCAGCTTTCGTTTCCCGATGATGTTGAGGAGCGCGCCTACTCACTCATGAGGCAAGCCGTTGTCAACGGGACCATGTCCATGCGGGCGCACGTGGACGTAGGCACGCAAATCGGCCTCAAGAATATCCACGGAGTCAGGGCAGCTGCTGAGCGGCTGGCCCCTTACCTCGACGTCCAGATCGTGGCTTTCCCGCAATTCGGGTTGCTGAGCAATCCCGGCACGCGGGACCTCATGGAGGCCGCACTGTCGGAAGGGGCCGACCTGGTGGGCGGCATCGACCCTGCGACGCTGGACGGAGACCTCCACGGCCATCTGGACGCCGTCTTCGGAATCGCGAACAAGCATGGCAGGGACCTGGACATCCACCTCCACGATGGGGGCACGGAAGGACTGGCCCAGCTGCGTGCGGTCGCGCAGCGTACCTTGGCGGAGGGCATGCAGGGGCGTGTCACGATCGGGCACGCCTTCGCACTCTGCGATACCGCCCACCCGGAGCTTGGGGCCACCCTGGACGCAATGGCGGAGGCCGGGATGTGGATGGCGACATGTGCCCTCGGTGCAGATCCCGTCCCCACGCTGGATCTCATGGAGAGCCATGGGGTCAAGGTTGCCCTCGGATCAGACGGTGTCCGCGATGCTTGGTCACCCTACGGCACGGGCAGCATGATGGACCGTGCACACCTCCTGGGTTACCGCACCGGCGCCTTGACCGATGCAGAACTCGAACGCTGTTTCCGGATCGCTACCACCGCCGGGGCAGAACTCGTCGGATCGGCAGCGGTGATCGGCTTCTCCGACGCCGGGTCCGATGATCGACTGGAATTCGCAGCCGCTTCAATCCCTGAGTTGGTGGTGGACAGGCCTGCCCCGCTGCGGGTTGTCCGGAACGGGCGAACGGTGACCCTTTAGGCGGTGACCGGTGAGGCGGTGCCCCTTAAGGCTCAGTGCCTAGAGCATCCACTCCCGCAGGAGCCACCACAATCCTGCGATCACCACTCCGCCGAACAGCGAGCCCACGATGACTTGGCCCAGGGTGTGGGCACGCAGGACCAAACGAGACCAGCCCACTGCAGGTACCAGGAGCAGCACCGGCAGCCAGGCTGGTCCAAACATCGAAATGACAATGACGGCGGCCGCAGCAAGGGCAGACGCGTGCCCGCTCATCTTCCAGAAGGCACTCACCACCGCCAAGACGGCGATGCCTCCGATGAGAGCGATGATCATCACCGAAACGCTCGCCGGTCCATCCAGCAGCTGCAACACCATCAGCCCGACCACCACTGACACCAGGGCCATCAACAGCAACGCTGGCCTTTGGCGCCGGTCGCTGACATGGTGGTCCGTGATCCTGCCCAATTTGACCATTACCAATACGTACGCCAGTGGCAGGACACAGACGAACAGGGCCGCAAGCAGTCCGAACCACATTGTCCCCGGGAAACCCGGTTCGATTGCAGGGCTGATCAACAACAGCACCAACACGACAATTGGCGGTTGGAACACTTCCGTCAGCACACGGGCAACCGTGCGCCAGGGCCCCGTCACCAGCTGAGGAGGCAGGTGGCCGGTTTCCGGCGCCTCCAATCCGGAAAAGGTTGGGGCAGCAGCTTTCCGGTCAGTCAAGCAACAGCGCCGGTTCTTCGAGAATCGCCGCAACGTCGGCCATGAATCGCGCCGACAGATCGCCGTCCACCACGCGGTGGTCGAATGAGCCGCCAAGCGTGGTGATCCACCGCGGAATAACTTCGCCATCCAGAACCCAGGGCTTCTGCTTGATGGTTCCAAACGCGATGATGGCAACTTCGCCCGGGTTGATGATGGGTGTTCCGGTGTCAATGCCCAGGGCGCCGATGTTGGTGATGGTCAGGCTTCCGCCCTGCATCTCAGCAGGCTGCGTCTTCCCCGCGCGGGCTTTGGTGGCCAACTCGTTGAGCGCCAGGGCCAATTCCTTGAGCGAAAGGTCTTGGGCGTCCTTGATATTCGGGACCATGAGTCCCCGCGGGGTTGCAGCGGCGATACCCAGATTCATATAGTGCTTGACCTGGATCTCGGCGTTTCCGTTCCCGTCGGCATCATCCACCCAGGTGGCGTTGACGCTGGGGTTGCGGGCCGCAGCCCAGATCACGGCCTTGGCCAGGATGAGCAGGGGCGAGACCTTGATGCCTTCGAAGTCGCGGGAAACCTTGAGGCGCTTGACGAACTCCATGGTGCGGCTGGCGTCCACATCCACGAAAATGCTGACGTGGGGAGCCGAGAAGGCTGAATCCACCATGGCCTTGGCCGTGGCCTTGCGGACGCCCTTGACCGGCATGCGCTCCACGCGCTGGTCCTGCGGCTTCTTGGACGCACCCCAGAAAGAATCCGCCTGATCGTGCTCGGCGTCGCGCTGTGCCTGGTAGCTCACCAGGTCTTCGCGGGTCACCTCGCCGCGCTGCCCCGTTGCCACCACATCGGCGAGGTCGATTCCGAGGTCGCGGGCAAACTTGCGCACGGGAGGCTTGGCGAGAACCTTGTTGACCAGGCCGCTGATGGTGCCAGTAATCGCTGCGCCGCGGGATGCTGCCGTCTGCCCGACAGAAGATTGCGGGGTCTGCTGTTGTGGGGCAGGAACCTGGGTGGACGGGGCCTGGAGGACCGGCGCCGGGGCGACGGGCTCGACGGCGGCGCGTGCCGGCGTCGTACGATGCGAGACCGGGGATTCGGCTGCTTTGGCGGCCAGTACGGCTTGGTTGTCCTGGACCGTGCCTTCGGCGTTCTCGGCGACGGCAGCTGCCTCAACCGAGCCCGCCGGACGCTTGCGCGCACGGCGTTTGACGGCGTCGGCCTTGGGTCCTGAACCTACCAGCGGACCGCCGGCCGGACGGTTATCGTCGTCGTCGGCCGGGAGCTTGCCGTAGAGGGGCATCTCGACGGCCGGTGACTCAGGGGCAACTGGCGTCCCTTCACCCTCCTGGCCTTCGGAAACAGCGATGATCGCCGTGCCGACCTCAACCGTGATGCCTTCATCGACGAGCAGCTCCGTGACGGTGCCCGCAAAGGGCGAGGGCAGCTCTACGAGCGACTTGGCCGTCTCGATCTCGCACAAGACATCGTTAATGGCAACGACGTCGCCCGGCTTGACCTTCCAAGCCACTACCTCGGCCTCGGTCAGGCCCTCGCCAACGTCCGGCAGGTTGAATTTCTTTACAGTCACAGTGGTCCTCGATTTCCGGTTACCAGGCCGCGAAGCCCGGCAGGATCAGGGCGGTTTAGTAGGCCAGGGAGCGGTCGAGCGCTTCGAGGATCTTGTCGATGTCCGGCAAGTAATCCTCTTCCACCTTGGCAACGGGATAAGGCATATGGAACCCGCCCACACGGATCACGGGAGCTTCCAGGTGAAGGAACGCCCGCTCGCTGATACGCGCTGCGATCTCGCCTCCAATACCTCCAAAGGTGGGGGCCTCGTGGGCAACGATCAAGCGCCCGGTCTTCTTGACCGAAGCTTCCACGGTGTCGAAGTCCAGTGGTGAGATGGAGCGGAGGTCGATGACCTCGATGCTTCGCCCGTCCTCCGTCGCAGCGTTGGCGGCCGCAAGCGCAACCGGCACCAACGGTCCGTAGGCCACAATCGTGGCGTCGGTACCTTCACGGACAACGTGCGCCTTGAACGGATCCTCCGAAAGGCCGGCGTTCTCGACATCCACCTCGCCCTTGAGCCAGTAGCGGCGCTTGGGTTCGAAGAAGATCACCGGATCCTGGCACTCAATGGCCTTTTGGATCATCCAGTAGGCATCGTGGGCATTTGAAGGCGAGATGATGCGCAGGCCGGCGGTGTGGGCGAACAGCGCTTCGGGGGACTCCGAGTGGTGCTCGATCGAGCCGATGCCTCCGCCATACGGAATGCGAATGACCACAGGAACGGTGAGCTTGCCGAGGCTGCGGGAGTGGATCTTGGCCAGCTGCGTGGTGATCTGGTTGAAGGCTGGATAGACAAAGCCATCGAACTGGATTTCGCACACCGGCGAGTACCCGCGCAGGGCCAGCCCGATTGCCGTGCCAACAATGCCCGACTCTGCCAACGGAGTGTCCACGACGCGTTCGTCGCCGAACTCCTTGATGAGGCCGTCGGTGACACGGTAAACGCCGCCCAGGTGTCCGATGTCCTCACCCATGAGCAGGGATTTGGGATTGCTCGTCAGTGATGCGCGGAGACCCTCATTGATGGCCTTCGCAATGGTCATGGTTGCCATCAGTTAGCTGTCTCCTCGTCGCTTTCGAAGCCTGCCGAATATTCCTCGAACCAGGCCAGTTCCTCCGCTATCAGCGGGTGTTGTTCCGCGTAGACGCTGGCGAAGGCATCCCGGATGTCCGGAACTTCAAGGCCATGCGTGGTGCTGCGGACGTACTTGGCCAGCTCATCGCCGTCGGCCTTCACTTGGTCGAAGAAGGCCTCGTCTGCAAGCCCCTCGGCGCGCAGGTATTTCTCCAAGCGGTCCAGCGGATCCTTTTCGCGCCAGGCAGCTTCCTCGGCAGACTCCCTGTACTTGGTGGGGTCGTCGGCGGTGGTGTGCGCGCCCACCCGGTAGGTGTAGGCCTCGATCAGCACCGGCCCGCGACCCTCGCGCGCATGCTCCAAGGCCCACTCGGTGACGGCGTGGACGGCGATGACATCATTGCCGTCCACCCGGATTCCGGGGAACCCGTACCCTTTTGCACGATTGGCCAGTGGAACCTTCGTCTGCACTTCGGTGGGCACCGAGATGGCCCAGTGGTTGTTCTGGCAGAAGAACACCACTGGTGCGTCGTAGGACGCAGCGAAAACCATGGATTCGTGGACATCGCCTTCGGAGCTGGCGCCATCGCCGAAGTAGGCAATGACGGCGGCCTTGGGGTCGTTCGAGTCCGTGGCGGCCGCGAGCTTCTGGTCCCGCTGGATACCCATGGCATAACCCACTGCGTGGAGTGTCTGCGCCGCGAGGACCAAAGTGTAAAGGTGGAAGTTGTTCTCGCGGGGGTCCCAGCCACCGTTGGACACACCGCGGAACTGCTTGAGCAGCTCGGCGAGGTCCACGTTGCGGACCAGCGCGACACCGTGTTCGCGGTAGGTGGGGAAGATGTAGTCCTGGGGTTGGCTTGCATGGCCGGACCCGATCTGAGCAGCCTCCTGGCCGGTCAGCGGGACCCACAGTGCCAGCTCACCCTGGCGTTGCAGGGCAGTGGCCTCTTGGTCGAACCGACGGATCCTGGCCATGTCCGTGTAGAAAACACGCAGCTTCTCAGGGTCGATCCGCTTGGCGTAGTCCGAGAAGACGGGGTCGGTACCCAGCTTTCCGTCGGGGCCTAGCAACTGAACCATTTCCACCGGTTCGCCTGGCGCGGCTGCTGCCGCGGAGGTTGCCGCGAGAGTTTCTTCCGTCCCGGGGGGCAGTTGTGTCGAGCCCATTCCGTCTCCTTGCTTGCCGCGGCGGGAGCGCCGGGCAATGTCTGTCGCTGGGATATATGCCCGTTCCGGAATGCATTCCGGAACGGGCATACTTTTGGCTTTCGTCCCTTACTTTATCGGCAGTAAGTAAGGTTGGCGCATTTGTTAACCGCTAGGAACCCAGCGGTGCATTTGTATAACCTGCACAGAGTTTCAAGAATCGGCTGTTGGCCTCGACCTCTCCGATACTCACCCTGACACCTTCGTTTGCGAATGCCCGCACGGACAAGGCCTGCTCAGCTGCCAGCGCCGCAAACTCGCCACTGTGCTCGCCGAGATTCAGCCAAACAAAGTTGCCCTGGGCTTCGGGAACAAACCAACCAAGTTCCCGCAGGCCAGCAGTAACCCGATCCCGCTCATTCACCAGGCTTTGTACCCTTTCCACAACCTGATCGAAATTCTCGATAGAGGTAACGGCGGCGCGTTCCGCTATTTGGGAAACGGCAAAGGGAGTGGCCGTGACCCTCAGGTGCTGGGTGAGCAAGGGCCCGGAGACACTGTACCCAACCCGCAAACCGGCCAAGCCATGGGCCTTGGAGAAGGTCCGCAGAACCACGACATTGGGATAGTTGCGGTAAAGCTTGATCCCATCCACCGCGTCCGCATCCCGCACGAATTCCTGGTACGCCTCATCAATGACCACCACCACGTTGGGCGGTACCGATTGGATGAAGCGCTCCGTTTCCTCTGCCGTCAGGATTGGACCGGTGGGGTTGTTTGGGGTGCACAGGAGGATGACCTTGGTGCGCACCGTGACGGCCGACGCCATGGTCTCAAGATCGTGGCGTCCGTCAGCCAGCAAAGGGATTTGGACACTGGCTGCACCGGCGAGACCGACGCAGATGGGGTATGCCTCGAAAGAACGCCAGGCGTAGATAACCTCGTCCTGCTTGCCGTCGTCGTTCTGCCCGGCGAACGTTGCGAGGATCTGGTTCAGGGCTCCGAGGCTGCCCGCACCGGTGACGACATCGTCAGCGGGGACATCCAGGAAACCGGCCAGCGAGTTCCGCAGCTTGGTAGCGAGGGGATCGGGGTAGCGGTTGATATCGGACTGGTCAGCGATTGCCTGCAACACTGCAGGAATCGGAGGCAGCGGGTTCTCGTTGGACGACAATTTGTAGCTGGTGAGGCCCTCGATCGCAACAGGGGGTTTACCTGCCGCGTACTTGGGGAGCCTGTCCACGACCGGACGAGGGAGTACGCCCTCCGGTGCGTTGTCAGTAGTAGTCATGGCTTCAAGCCTACTTGCCTGCTGAGGGCTAATGCTGAGCCGATTAACAGGTCCGTGTGAAACCATGGGGCCATGGGTTCATTCATCATTCGCGTCCTGATTAACGGGCTTGCCCTCTGGGTGGCAACTTGGCTGCTGCAAGGCATGGATATCACCACCACGGCAACCGAGAAGGCCGCCACCAACGCGGGACTCACCCAAGGCGCAGACACTGCCGGCATAGTTCTCGCGTACCTCTTCATCGGGCTGATCTTCGGTGTAGTGAACGCCTTCGTCCGCCCCTTGGTCAGGCTGCTGTCGCTCCCGGTGACCATCCTGACGCTTGGCCTTTTCACGATCGTCATCAACGCCGCGATGCTGTACCTGACCGCATGGCTGAGTACATTCACACCGGTCCACCTCACCCTGGACTCCTTCTTCTGGACGGCCATCCTGGCCTCGATCATCATCAGCATTATTTCGATGGTGGCTGGACTCATCCCTGGCGCCCGCAAGCGCTAGCAGCAGGCATTCGTCCTCCGCAGCTTGAAGCACTACCGAGTCCCAGCGCCCTTCTTCGTGTCCCGGACCGTTGGAAGTGAATCAGGCTGCACCGCGGACAGCCGGACTGGCGTGGGCGCCCTTTCCAGCTTGAACCGCGTCACCTTGGCCATCCCGCCCGCACCCACAACGCCCGCGAACACGGAAGTCGAAGCGGCCAGCGACTCGTCCTGGCTCGCCTCTACCAGCTCTGCTCCTGCCGCGTAGTTCCCCTGGTCATGTCCCGGCCCCAGGCCAGGGTCTTCCCCCTCGGGTGTCCTGACCTCGTCGGTCAGGGTCACAGTCACCCTGTCCTTTGTGTCGGGATTTATCCGGCCATCGGCTCCCGGGACCCAGTCCTGAACGTGTTCCAAGTGGAGTGAACTGATGCCGGGCTCCGCTGTGATGCCACCGACAGGAGCTCCAGCGGTCAGCACGTACTTAAGGTCGAACTCATTGAGGAAAGCCTTGTTCCGACTGAGATTCATGGCGTGAACGCCGCCCTGGCTATGCCCCACTGCCACCACTGGATCCCCGGCCGCAGCACCCGCCTCATGGAGCGCTTGGCCAACGGCAGGCACGACCTCTTCCGAGTCGTAGCCCAGCGCCTCGCCGATTCCTTGGATGTCAAGGGGATTTGTCGTGGGTGACGAGGGTTGGGTTCCCGGAATGAGGACCATCCATGAGGACGATCCGTTGTTATCGAAGTGAATGACCTCAATTTCGCCGTCGTTCCGGGCATGCAGCCTCTCGAGACGCCGCAGGCTTTCTCCCATGGAGGGTTCCACGTACTCAACCGATTCGTTGGTCTTCCCGATACTCACCGGTCTTGGCCGCATTTCCGGACGTAGTGGCGATTCCAGAATGCCTCGAATGACGCCGCGTGAACCCGCCCAGAAGGGAAGGACCATGGCGGCGAGATTGTGCGCGACTTCCCGGCTCGGGGGCAAAATCGACGTGGTCAACCTCATCTCGTCCAGAGTCAGGACCCGCGGAAGAACGTTTTTGGCCTCCGTCTCCACATAGTCCCGGTGGCTGGCCCGCACGCTTGCGCTGACGTCCACCAACTCCTGGCGCACGCGCCCCACTTCCTTCCGGCTCTCTGCCACCGCGTTGATGGCGTTGCAGCCAGTCTCGTAGGAGTCGTAGAGGAACGGTTCCAACTCATCCTGAACCCGACGTGCTTCTGCCTCGACATCCAGGAGTTGCTGGACCGCGTCATCAAGGACGCTGGCGCCCCTCAGCAGTTCCTCAAGCTGGAACGACATCCCTGCGACCCCGCCCCGGATCGCCAGGATCCCGTCCGGAGCCGGGGGCAGCGGCAGGGGCGCTTCGCCGGCGCCAACAGGAGCTGCGTCGGACATCAGGGACCCCTCTTGCCCGTGACGGACACGCTTTGGGAGTGACGGAGCACCACGGCAACTGCGGAATCCAACGACTCCCGGGCACGCATCAGCGCCGAAGCGTGCAAGGCGATAGTGGTCCGGTAAGCACGTCCCGCGGGCGAGAGCCAGTGGTCCATCTGCGCCCGCCGCAGGGAGGCAAGGACGGTGTCCGCTTGGTCCACGCACGTTTTGATGCGCCAAGCGAGCCGCTGAACTTCATGGCTTCGGGAAGCACACTCCAGGGGGTCGAAAGTGGGCGGGTTGGCTGCAGGCATCAAGCCGACGCTCATGTCCGGGTACTCCATCGATTGTTCTGCTGATCGGTAGGCTCGACGCTACGGAGCGGCAGAGCGCAGCGGAAGCGCGGCCGTCGCGTATGTGGATAACCAGAGGGTCGTCCACATAGCGGCCGTCACCGACTCGGGCACCATGGCGGAACATGAAAGAATAGGCACCATGGCTGAATCCCCTCGCGTGTCCCTCGCTTCCGAACCTCTCGCCCTTGGCGCCCTCGACGGCCGCTACCGTGCCGCCGTCGCACCCCTCGTGGACTACTTGTCCGAGGCTGCCCTCAACCGCGATCGCGTTCACGTTGAAGTCGAGTGGCTCATCCACCTGACCAGCCAGTCCGTCCTGCCCGGCGCCGGCCCGCTGTCCGATGAGCAAATCGCACAGCTGCGAGCCATCGTCACCGATTTCAATGCCGCATCGGTCAACGAACTCGCCGAGATCGAAGCCGTCACGGTCCACGACGTCAAGGCTGTTGAGTACTACATCGGCCGTCGCCTGCCGGCCATTGGCATCGAGAACCTGACGGCCATGGTGCACTTCGGCTGCACGTCAGAGGACATCAACAACCTCTCCTACGCCGTAGGCATCAAGGGTGCTGTCGAGGACGTGTGGCTTCCCAACGCCGCTGCCCTCGTCCAGCAGATCGAAGCCATGGCGGAAGAAAACCGCTCTGTACCGATGCTCTCCCGCACGCACGGCCAGCCCGCCACCCCCACCACGCTCGGCAAGGAACTGGCTGTCATCGCGCACCGCCTTAACCGCCAGCTGGCACGTATCGCCAAGACCGAATTCCTGGGCAAGATCAACGGCGCCACGGGCACCTACGCAGCGCACGTAGCGTCCGTGCCGAGCGCTGACTGGGAAGCCGTCGCCAAGACGTTCGTGGAAGGCCTGGGCCTCACGTGGAACCCGCTCACCACGCAGATCGAGAGCCACGACTGGCAGGCCGAGCTCTACGCCGACATCGCGCGCTTCAACCGCATCCTGCACAACGTCTGCACGGACATCTGGAGTTACATCTCCATCGGATACTTCCGCCAGATTCCGGTTGCCGGCGCCACGGGTTCTTCCACCATGCCGCACAAGGTCAACCCCATCCGCTTTGAAAACGCGGAGGCCAACCTTGAGATCTCCAACGGCCTCCTGGATACCCTGGGCGCCACGCTGGTCACCTCCCGCTGGCAGCGCGACCTGACGGATTCCTCCTCGCAGCGCAACATCGGCGTCGCCTTCGGCCACTCGCTGTTGGCCATTTCCAATGTCGCCAAGGGCCTGAAAGCCCTTGATGTCGCCGAGGAAGTCCTCGCCGGCGACCTCGACACCAACTGGGAAGTATTGGGCGAAGCCATCCAGATGGTCATGCGCGCCGAGGCAATCGCCGGTGTCGAAGGCATGGAAAACCCGTACGAACGCCTCAAGGACCTCACGCGCGGCCAGCGCGTAGACGGCGCCCGCATGCAGGAATTCGTGCAGGGCCTCGGCCTCTCCGCTGACGCCGAAGCTCGCCTGCTCGCTTTGACCCCGGGTAAGTACACGGGCATCGCTGACAAGCTCGTGGATCACCTGCAGTAATTCAGAACGTTCGACGACGGCGGGCCGGGGCTGGATGCCTCGGCCCGCCGTCGGCGTTTCGGCTGGTGAGCGGAGGCGGGTTCTTTCCGCGCTGCTCTGCCAAGCATCCTGTCTGGAGCTTCGGGACACGGCGTGTCGGGCTGTGCACGGCATGCGGCGACTGATTGGCTGGAAGCAACTGGGCAGGAGCGCAGCGCCTCCGTGCCCGAACAGCTACGACGTAAGGAGCGGAGCAACCATGAAGCTCCTGTTGATCAGGCACGGACAGACACCCGGCAACGTAGCGGGCCAGTTGGACACGGCGTTCCCCGGACCGGGGCTGACCGAACTCGGCGAGCGTCAGGCGGCAGCCCTGCCCGAAGCCCTGGCCGATGAAGGCATCCAGGCCCTCTATACGTCGACGCTGCTGCGCACCCAGCGAACGGTCGCTCCTTTGGCCAAAGCCACGGGCTTGGAACCGACAATCCTGGACGGCGTCCATGAGATCGAAGCCGGCGCGCTGGAGAAAAAGACTGACCACGAGTCCCACCTGCGGTACATGAGCACCGTGTTCTCTTGGACGGACGGAGACCTCGACGTCCGGATGCCAGGCGCCTTCAACGGGCACGACTTCTTCGCCCGCTTCGATGCTTCCGTGGAGCTCGTTGCGGCCGCGGGACACGAGACGGCCGCGATCGTCAGCCACGGAGCGGCGATCCGCTGCTGGGCGGGTCGGAGGGCGACGGACATCGACACCGTTTTTGCCGAAACCCACCAGCTCCCGAACACCGGAATCGTGGCTCTCGAAGGCGACCCACGAAATGGCTGGAAGGTGCTGCACTGGGACCAGATCCCTGTGGGCGGCATGGCCCTGGCAGACCAAACCGCAGATGACCCCACGGGTGAAGCGCTATAGCCCCACAACGCAGAGGCAGCCAGCATTTCTCCCGACGCTTACGCGCAGGAAACACCACGGTAACCACCGCTCCGTAGGCTTGAGACGCATAGACACCTCCGACGAAACCCGGCGAATTGAGGCACAAATGCAGACCAACCCACGGCTCAACATTCGGCAGGTCACGTGGGCCAACCCCGTGGGCGCCGATCTCCGGGCAGCACAGCAGGCCGAACTCGACGCGCGGTTCGGCAGCACGGATCATGAGCCCGGACCTCCTCCATCGGAAGCAGACACGGCCGTCTTCGTTGTTGCCTACGAGAAATGCTCCGGACAGCCACTGGGATGTGGCGGGCTGCGGATGCTCGATGAGAAGACAGCCGAAATCAAGCGGCTGTATGTGGTCCCCTACGCCCGGGGGTCAGGAGTAGCGAGCTCCATCCTGGCAGCGCTCGAAGCCCAGGCCCACTCCCATGGATTCAGCGTGATCGCGGCTGAGGCCGGGTCAGCCCAGTCGGACGGCCGAAGCTTTTACGAAAGTGCCGGCTTCGCCTCCGTGCCGAACTTCGGCCCGTATGTGGGCGTCGACGAATCGTACTGCTACTCCAAGCGCCTGGACTCCCACAGTGCTTCGCACACGGCGATGGCTTAGCCCCGCGATGGCCTGGCGGGCTGCGGAACCCATGCGCAACATCAAGCGGAGGCCGCGTCAGTTCGATAATCTCGGATTATGGAAAAAGCAGACATCACCTTCCGCACCCGTAAATGGGTGCGGCCCGAGGACCTCAATGCCAACGGCACGCTTTTCGGTGGGAGCCTGCTGAAGTGGATCGATGAAGAGGCCGCGATCTACGCCATCCTTCAACTGGGCAACGGCCGCGCAGTCACCAAGTACATCTCCGAAATCAACTTTGTGAGCTCAGCAGTCCAGGGCGACCTGATCGAGATGGGGCTGACTGCGAAACGCTTCGGACGCACGTCGCTGACCATGCGCGCGGAAGTCCGCAACATGATCACGCGGCAGGCGATCCTGACCATCGAGGAGATCGTGTTCGTGAACCTTGGCGCGGATGGCCGTCCGCAGCCGCACGGCTATACGGAAATCACGTATGACCGCGACCGCATCCCCACGCACCACCTGACAGAGACGCTCGACGAAGACTGAACCACCCGCCGTCGGGCGCTGGCCGCTACTGCAGGTACCGGAACACGGTCCATGTGCGGGAGTTCAGGCAGCAGTCGTCGGTATGCCGTGCGCTGAACGTCGCTTTACGGCCAGGCCCGGCGGTGCGGAACATTGCCTTGCCCCCGCAGGCCATGCAGATCAGCTGCTGCCTCCGCGGCTCCTGCCGGTATTCGTCGAGGTTATCGAAGTCCTCGGCGTCCCAGTCTCTCCTGTCGGCGAGGCACAATGCCCTTCTCATCAGCTGTGACTTTCACTCGTAAAACAGCGGTTAAACGGGTGCTGGCGGCCGCGGGAGAGCGGCCGCCAGCTTGTATTTCCGGTGGCGGGAGTGATGCCACCGGAACCTTAGGGCTGCTGAATCGGGACAGTCAGCGGCGGTCGAACGTCAGGCCACCAGGAACCTGGAACGTCGGCATGAGTTCAAGCATGCCCACGTTCACGTGGCGCGGCGTTTCGATGGCGTAGTCCAGGGCGTTCACGATGTCGTCGGTCGTGAGCGACTCATAGCCCTCGTAGTAGGTCTGCCAGGCTTCTTCCATGGCCTCGGGCGTGCCGCCCAGGTTGCGGCCGAAGATCTCTGTCTCCACCCGCCCGGGGCAGATCTCGGTCACGCGAATGCGCTTGCCCACGGTGTCGTTCCGGAGTTGGCGGGAGATCTGGTGCACGGCCGCTTTGGTGGCGTGGTAAACCGTGTGGCCGTAGAAGTTGTAGACACCGGCGATGGAGCTGATGTTGATGACGTGGCCGAGGTCGCGCTCCACCATGCCCGGCAGGACCAGACGGGTGAGCTGCAGCAGGCCACGAAGGTTCACGTCCACCAGCTCGTCGATGTCCTCTTCGGACGAGTCCAGGATGTTGCCCGGCCGGGAAACTCCGGCACAGTTCACCAGGACGTCCACCTTGAGGTCGCTCACGACGGCGGCCAGCGCGGCTGTGTCGGTCAGGTCCACGACGTGCGGGATGGCTCCGGTGCGGTCGGCCAGTTCGGCGAGGCGTTCCTCGTTGCGGGCCACGGCATGTACGGTCAGGCCGCGCTTGGCAAGCCGTTCGGCAATGGCTGCACCCATACCGGTGGAAGCTCCGGTGACGAGGGCGGTGGTGTAGTCAGAAAAAGACATTGGGTTCTCCAAAAGGTGGGGAATCGGTGGGGCTCAGTGCGCCGGGCCCGGAAGCCCGGCGCACTTCACTGTGTGGGTAGGGCTAGGCGTCGCGCAGCGGTTCGTGGGCGCGGTCCTTGACCGTGCTGACCGCGATGAGCGTGCCGAGCGCGGTAATGACTGCGTAGAAGGCCGGCATGTAGATGTTGCCGGTGCTGCCGATCAGCCAGGTCATCAGCAGCGGTGCCGTGCCGCCAAAGAGGGCCGAAGAGATGTTGTAGCCGAGGCCGTAAGCGGAGTAGCGGACACGGGTGGGGAACAGTTCGACGATCAGGATGTGGATGACGGCGGTGTGGCCGGCGAAGACGATGGCCATGATGCAGGCACCGAGGATGGCCAGGCCCATCTCGCCGGTGGCAATCAGGGCGTAGGACGGGATTCCAAGGACTGCCATGGCGATGGCCGAGCCGGCGATGACCTTCTTGCGACCGACGCGGTCGGACAGGGCTCCCATGAACGGGATGGCGATGCAGATGACAACCAGGCTGCAGGCGGTGACCAGGAGGGCTTCACCGATGGTGAAGTTCAGTTGCTTGCCCTTGAGGAACGTGGGCATGTAGGAGAACAGGACGTAGTAGCCGGAGCCATTCATCAGCGGGATGAAGAGGGCCAGGAGCATTGCGCGGCGGTGCTCCTTGGACTGGAAGGCTTCCTTGAGCGGGTTCTTGGAGAGACCGCCCTCTTCCTTCAGCTTCTCGAAGTTGGGGGTGTCGCTGATGGCCTTGCGGATGTACCAGCCGATGATGCCCATGGGGATGGCGACCAGGAACGGGATGCGCCATGCGAACGAACCGAACCCTCCGCCGTCGATGGCTGCCTGGGTGAGCCAGGGAGACATGGAGAAGGCCACCAAAGTGCCGGTAAGCAGAGCTGCGAAGGAGGCGATCTGTGCGTAGGAGGTGATGATGCCGCGCTTGCCCTCAGGGGCGTGCTCAGCGAGGAAGGTCATGGCGCCGGCAGCCTCGCCACCAACGGAGAAGCCTTGCAGGAGGCGCAGGAGGACCAAGAGGATGGGCGCCGCGACGCCGATGGCCGCATAGGGAGGCAGCAGGCCGATACCGGCAGTGGCCACACTGATCAGGAGGATGACAAAGACGAGAAGCTTTTGCCTGCCGATCCGGTCTCCAAGGTACCCACACACCACAGCGCCAAGCGGGCGGACGAAGAACGACACCGCGTAACCGGCGAACACGAAGAGCAGGGCGTTGTCCGGGTTGCCCGGCGCGAGAAAGACGAGGGCCAGTGTTCCCGCCATGAAGGCGAAAATGCCGTTGTCGTACAGTTCCACGAAGATGCCAACACAACCTGCGGTGACAACCTTGCGGGTTTGGCGGCTGGTGAGCCGCTCATGCTGCACTGGCGCAGCGTTGGTGCTTGCGGTCATGACTTTTCCTTACTGGGATGAGCGTAGCAACGCCTACTGGTCTGACGACAGGGTTATTAGCTGCATGCCGCAACTGGTAGGTCCTGCCACTGGGGACGGCATCCGATGCCGAGGAGTCCGAAGACGGTGTTGACGGATTCGCGGAGGGTTTCAAGTTGGGCCCGCGAGCGCCTGTGGGTGGCAGTTGCTTCTGCCACTGTGGTTTTCCGAAAACGGACTTTGTCCCCTGGCCTCGCTTGGGCCAGGACATCCAGTCCGGTGCTGGTAACTACTGCGAGTACGGGATACCCGGCGGTGACGCCGCGGCCCCGGTGCAGTACCAGCAGCTCTTCCCTTGAAGGAACCTCGACGGCGCCCACTGGCACTCCGCGGGAAAGGACTTCGCCGCTTGAGGTTCTTTCCGGAAGTTCCCCGCCGAGCCGCAAACCGATGTGGTTGCTGCGGCCACTGACGGCGTATTCCGAGGTAAAGAGCAACTCGCCGGATTCACCAAACTCGGCGACGTCCGGCCCGTCGGTCACGTCGACCAACAAGTCTGAGTCCATGCGGGGCCGTTCAAGGCCCAGCCGGAAGAGCGGAAGATCAAAATACGGCTGACGAACGGGGCCAACACTCTTGCGGGCCAGGAGGCTGGTCCCTTCTTTGAGCTGAAGCCCGAAGCCCACCACGGTGTCCGGGGCGACGCTGCCCAGCAGTGTTTCTGCCTCGATCGAGCCGTGGACGGCCAGGTACGCGCGGAGGCCGTGGTGGATCCCCCGGATGGACACTGTTTCACCTGCACGGACCGAGACGGGTTCCCACTGGGTGGAGGGGCGCCCACCAATAGTGAGCGTGAGCGGAGCACCAGTGACGGCGATCAGGATGTCGGTGGTGGCCTTCATCCGGAAGTCGAGGGCGGTGATCTCTACCAAGGGATGGTTGTCCAGGTTGCCGGCCAGGATGTTGGCGGCACGGGCCGAGTACTGGTCCAGGGCACCGTTGACGGGAAGTCCGAAACGGGGGCCGCGGGTCCTTCCAAGGTCCGTGACAACCGAATTGCCGGGCTGCTGGATCAGGATTTCGCCGCTCATGGCAGGGGCTCCAGTTCCATGCCCACGAAGTCGCTGAAGTCCTCGGAGCGGATCTGCCGGAACCGCAGGATGTCGCCCGGCTTGTAAGGGACCAACGGTTCACGACGGATGTTCAGGACTGACAGCGGGGTCTGTCCAATGACGCACCAGCCTCCGGGGGCCACCGCCGGAGCGATGACAGCTTGTCGCCCGGCTACGGCCACTGCACCAGCGGGAACGCTGAGCCGTGGGTCCTTGAGGCGCGGCACCGGTTTGGGGAACGCGGGGCCATCCATCATGGGCGAGCCTGCGGGCGCGCCCAGGCAACGAACGGTGTAGGTCTTTTCAGTGTGGAGGCGGATGACTTCGTCCGCAGCAATCCCTTGGTACTGCGCAACGCGCTCCAGGTCCGGACCGTACTCGCCGCCATAGGCCACGGGAACGTCGAACTCGCGGGGTGCGTTGGCTGTCTCGCCGGAATGGGCGATTTCCAGGAGACCGAGTTTGACGAAGGCGCGCACCTGGCGTGCCGAAACGAGGATCGGATCGAATTCAACCAGCACGGAGTCATAGGTAGGAACTGCTCCGTGCAGGCCTTCAGCGCCGCAGCTTTCCAGCCAGTCGGCCAGTCCGTGCACGGTCAGCCAGTTCTGTTCGCCCGCTTCGGAGATAGCAACCACACGCAGTGCGGAGTCTCCGGATTCGTAGATCTCGGTGGGAGCCGCTGTGAGCACGGGCATCTCAGGCCGCCTTCCTCTTGGCGTCCATGACCTCCGTGAGGGGGGAGATGGTGACGCCGGCGGAGATGAGTGCGGAACGGATCCGGCGGGCCAGTTCCACGGCGCCGGGGTTGTCCCCGTGCAGGAGGAGGGTGTCGACGTCGATGTCCAGGTCCACACCGTTGGCGCAGCGGATCTTGCCCTCAACCACCATGCGGAGCGTGCGCTCAACAATCTCCGTGGGATCGTGCAGCACAGCACCTGGCTGGCTGCGGGGAACCAGCGTGCCGTCTTCCTGGTAGGCACGGTCCACGATGCCGACGATTGCGACGTCGAGCCCGGCGTTGCGTGACGCTGCAGCCAGTTCGCCTTCCTGGGCCACCACGATGAGCTCGTTGTCCACGCGGGCCGCAGCGTCAGCCACAGCCTGGGCGTAGTCGGCGCGGACAGCGACGAGGTTGCCGAGCCGGCCGTGTGGAGCGATGTGCGTGACCTTGGTGCCGTGGAAAGACGCGAAGCCGTTGAGGGCACCCAGTTGGTACAGGACATCGTTCTGAACCTCGCTGGCAGAAAGTCCCATGTCACGCCGACCAAACCCACGCAGGTCCGGGAAGCTCGGGTGAGCCCCGATGCCTACTCCGCGGCGAACGCATGCGGCAACAGTGGCGGCCATGATGTCGGGGTCACCGGCATGGAACCCGCATGCGATATTGGCACTTGTTACGATCTCCAGGAGTTCGGAGTCGTCGCCAATGGTGTAGGCGCCAAATCCCTCTCCAAGATCCGCTACAAGATCAATTGTCGGGTTCACGTGGTTCTCTTTCCGTGGGTTTTTTCATTGGAATTTAATTCCGAGGAAACGGCAGGCGCTCCTGGAATCCCAAAGCGTCGCCTGAAGTTCTTTCCAAAAGTCTCGCATCGGTCAACCACGTTGCACAAAGACCTAATAGCTATCCCGTGATAGCTCTCCGTTATGACCTGCACCACCCTGTACTGTGTCTTGGGTCCCACAGGCGCCCGGATAGAATTTCCCTAACGCATGCCACCCGGGGACGTGGCCCTCCAGGAAGGCAGACCGATGGATACGCGCAAGCTCTCATACTTCGTGCAGATCGTTGATTCAGGCAGCATCACCAAAGCCGCGGCCGCGCTCCACGTGGCCCAGCCGGCCTTGAGCCAGCAGGTATCAGCACTGGAGAACGACCTCAAGCAGCGCCTGCTGATCCGTAGCAAACAAGGCGTGGAACCCACCGCTGCCGGGCACACGCTCTACCGCCACGCACAGTCGATCCTGCGGCTGGTGGAACAGGCCAGGCAAGACGTCGCATCCTCGGGGGCCGCACCCTCCGGCCGCGTCTCCATAGCGATCGCGCCTTACAGCATGGCCTCCAGCCTGACACCCCAGATCATCAGCGAAGTTGGCCGGCGCTACCCGGACATCGTGGTCCATCTGACGGAGATCTTCGGCGGCGTATTGAGCGAGGCCATCAAGAACGGCCGCCTGGACATGGCACTGATCTACGAGCCCGGGAAGATCCGTGGGGTTCAGTTCACCACCATGATCGTGGAAGACCTCCACTTGGTGGTGCACCCTGATGTGGACATCGACCACGGCAGGGACACCATCACCCTTGCCGAAGCCAGCACCGTGGGGCTGTTCCTCCCGGAAAAGAACCACACCCTGCGCCAGCTCATCGAGAAGGGTTTGGCTGATCAGGACCTGCCGTTGAAACTGGTGGGCGAAGTGGAATCCGTCCCCTCCCTCACCCGGCTCATCCGCGCCAACCTCGGCGGCACGGTGTTGCCCAAGTCGGCCGCGGATGCGCTCTTCCCGGACCAGGACTTCAAGGTGCTGCGGATCGTGGAACCCGGACTGCAGAGCAAAATCGCCCTCTGCACCCCGGACCACGAGCCACTGTCCGAGGCTGCCTCTGCCGTGCTGCTGGTGGTCAAGGAGATGCTGCATCAACAATTGATCAACAAGTATGGGACCGACCCCGTGCAACTCCCGGCCCATCCATAACAAAGCCTTATCCGGACAGACGGCTTTGGTCTTATTCAAGACCGTATTAATTTCCTAATATCGAATTAACAAACAATTCGAAACCAGCTCACGGATTCCGCGGGCAAGTTCAAAGGAAACAACGGTGAAAAAGATCAGCACAGCCGGATGGGTATCAAATCCAACCCGCGGAACGGTCAGCGCACGGACCGGATTCCATTGCCCCCGGAATGGTTTTTGGCGTCCGCTCGGAGGGATCGGCGAGCCGCTGTTCGTCTTTGAAGGCAGCCTGATGCCCACGCACGCCGGCAACAGCATCGAATGGCATTTGGTGGACACACGGCCCGGGCACTCCGGACTGGACTGAGCCAGCCCCCGCGACCCGGCCACCCGTCGTCGAACGTCAAGCAGAGCTGCAGCATCCTAAGGCGCCATGCCCCCCGTAGAGACCTAAGAGTCCTAGTGACCCAGGAGTCCTAGTGACCCAGGAGTCCGGGCAAGGCGCCTTTCCCATGCCCAAAAACATGCTGGGAGGCACGCCGAAAGGGCCGGCCCCGCGCCCTTCAAGACGCGGAGCCGGCATTGGCGCAAGAGCCTAGTCTTCGACCAGGAGGCCCTTCTCCTTGAGCTTGTCGGTGAGGCCGCACAGCTCGATGGTGTTGCCACCGTCGTGGTAGAGCTTGATGAGTTCGCGCTCGTGGTCGTCGCGGGCCTGGGACAGTGCGATGACTTCCTCCGCCTCCTCGCGGCGGACAACCACCACGCCGTCAGCGTCACCACGAAGGATGTCGCCGGGATAAATGATTTCGTCGCCGAAGACGATCGGGTGGTTGATGGGGCCGAGGGTTTCCTTGACAGTGCCCTTGATGCTGACGCTGCCGGAGAAGACGGGCAGGCCGAGTTCAATCAGGTCCTGGGTATCGCGCACGCCGGAATCAGTGACCATCGCGGCGATGCCCTTGGCCTTCATGGCGTTGCCCAGGACGTCACCGAACGTGCCGGCTTCCGCCATTTCCTGGGCGCCGACCAGCACCACGTCGCCGGCCTGTGCGTAGTGGATGGCGACCTGGAGCATGAGGTTGTCCTGGGGTGCGCAGGCGACCGTGACGGCGGGACCGCAGAAGGACATGGAACGGTCGATCGGCTTGATCCTGGAACTCAAGGCGCCACGGCGGCCCTGTGCTTCGTGGATCGTGGCGGAGGAAAAGGCCGCGAGGCGGCTGACGACGTCCGCATCGGGGCGCTCGAATTTGGTCTTGACGTGGATCATGGTCTGAATCTTTCTAGTTGAGGGCGTTGACGGCATCGCGGATGGAGTCCACGCCGGCGTTGATGGTCTCCAGCGAGGTGGCGAAGGAGATCCGGAAGTACGGGCCCAGGCCGTAGGCCGAGCCTTGGATGACGGCCACGCGTGCGGCGTCCAACAGGTAGAGCGTGAAGTCCTGGTCGTTCTCGATGACCTTGCCGTCGGGCGTAGCCTTGCCGATTACCCCTCCGCAGTTCACGTAGGCATAGAAGGCGCCTTCAGCCGGCGCGACGGACAGGCCGTTGATGGCGTTGAGACCCTCGACGGCGGTATCCCGGCGCTTGCGGTACACCTCCACGCTGTCGCGGACGAACGACTGATCACCGTTCAGCGCCGCCACTGCGGCGGCCTGGCTGATGGACGACGGACACGATGACGTCTGGGATTGCAGCTTGTTCATGGCCGCAATCAGGGGAGCCGGTCCCACGCCGTAGCCGAGCCGCCAGCCGGTCATGGCATAGGCCTTGGAGACGCCGTTGACCAGCAGGATGCGGTCCTTGAGCGCCGGCACCGCCGTGACCAGGCTGGTCACGCGGCCGTCGCCGAAGTGGATTTCGTCGTAAATCTCGTCAGTGAGGATGAAGACTTGCGGGTGCTGCTCAAGGACCGCACCGAGTGCCTGCAGTTCCTCGCGGGTGTACACGGCGCCGGTGGGGTTGGACGGCGCGTTGAGGATGAGCCACTTGGTGTTGGGGGTGATGGCCTTTGCAAGGGCATCCGGGGTGAGCTTGAAGCCCGTATCTTCGCCGCAGGCAATGATCACAGGAGTGCCGTCGTTGGCGAGAACCATGTCCGGGTAGGAAACCCAGTACGGCGCGGGGACGATCACTTCATCGCCCGCATTAAGGGATGCCATCAGGGCAACGTACAGGACCTGCTTGGCTCCGCCGCCGATGGTCAGCTGGTTGCGCCCATAATGGTGGCCGGTGTGGCCCTCGATTTTGCGCAGGATGGCGGTCTGCAGCTCCGGCGTGCCAGTCACCGACGTGTACTTGGTCTCGCCGTTGTTGATCGCCTCGATGGCGGCGGCTTTGATGTGGTCCGGGGTATCAAAGTCCGGCTCGCCGACGGTCATGTCGATAATCGGGATGCCTTCGGCTTTGAGTTCGCGGACGCGGGCGGCCGCGGCGACGCTCGCTGAGGACTTGATGCGGGTGACCCTCGACGCCGGCAGGTAGTCGGACATGTCTCCTCCAGGAATGTGGGACTCAGGACGCGCGGATTCGCGTATCCCCTTTTTCGAGACTAGGGATCCGTGGGCGCTGTGGATAAGACCTAATGTGCGTGGATCTATAAGGGGGTCTTATGACGTGGATCCCGCTGTGGGGTTTCTGCAGGCATTAGCTGGACAGAATCCGCACAGACGCGCCTTGGGACACTTCTTCCATGCACCTTGCTTATGGGTTCACGCGGTATTGGTATTTCCTTGCACCGGTGAACAGTGCCTAGATTCGAAGGGTCAGAAGCGCTGTTCCGGAACCGAAAGGGAGCCAATGCCGGCCCAAACCAGCTCAGCCCGCGGCGTTTCACTGCAAGGTCGCGCAGCCACCGGACGGTACGCCTACCGGGCGAAGGCAACGCGACCGCAGGCCCCGGACCACGCTGAACGTGCCAAGCTCGCGCAGGCCTTAGGGGTCCATCGGCAGGTCCTGTCCCACGCAACGGCCGCCATCCGCACCCTTACTGCTGCCCGAAACGAGCTGATCGCCCAGGCGATTGAGGACGGGCTCACCATCGCCACTGTTTCAGCGGTCACCGGGGAAAACATGAAATCAGTCAGGACCATCGCTTTGGCTTATGACGATCTCCATCCGAGCGGCCTCCCCCGCAGCACGCAGGTGGCTGCGTTGAAGCAGAAAAGCGGGGAACTCAGGACAGCCGAACGGCATCGTGACCAGATCACGGAACGCCGCGGGGCACTGATGGTGATCGCCCTCCGAAACCAGGTCTGCGATGACTTGGAGCTCGCCTCGCTGACCGGACTCACTCCTGACCACATCCGCCGGGCAACGCGGGGAATCGCCCGGCCGGCCTAGTGTCTCCGGCCCTCACCGTTGAACCCGCCGGCCCCGGAAGGTAGAACGGGTAGATGAGCAATGATGTGAATTCCTGGATGGACAAGTACGAACGCGCCTGGACGTCGAATGAGCCCGACGACATCCGGGCGCTCTTCACGGAAGATGCCGTCTACAACGACCGGCCCAACACCTCGAAACCCTGGAACGGCCACGAAGAGATCGTCAAAGGGTGGGCCGACGCCGGTGACCAGCCCGAGGATTGGACCTTCGAGTGGACGCTCCTGGGCAGGGAAGGCGATACTGCCTTCGTCCAAGGCCTCACCACGTATCTGAACGGGGACCCCACCTACGACAATCTGTGGGTGATCCGCTTCGCTGAGGACGGCCGGGCACGCGAGTTCACGGAATGGTACATGGCCCGCAAATAGCTAGCGGGGTTTGTACAGGAGGTTGGGGTGGACCTGGGTCCATCCGTCGTATTTCGACTGGCCGGCATCCACGCCGTCATTGATGAGCTTCGCTTGTGAATCGTCAAAGTTAGTCAAGGTGACGATGTCCTCACCAGTCGCTACCGCTGCGCACCCCGCCCTCCACCGCCCCGGGAGTCCTACAGGCACCGTAATCAAGCAGGCAGACCCACCAGTGGAACTCTTGGCCGCGAAGTACTCCACATCGTCGTGGGTTGCCAGCAATCGGGCTGACCCCGCTTTGATGTCCGTATCCACACTGATGAGGCTCACGGTCTCCGGAAGCTCGTCCTCGGCCGTCGCTTCCCGCGCCAGGACATCCGGGCCAGTCGGCGACGAACAACCGGCCAGTCCGAGCACGGCAACAACGGACGCTACAGCTACAACACGACGATTCATGGCACTGCCCCCTCAGGCTCTCGTTCCGTCGAGCCTAGCCCACCGTCTACCGCGGACAAGAACAGGTCAGTAGCTTTCGCGCTCAGCCGTTTCAGACACGGGAATGAACGTTGACGCGAACCCTTCCGACGCGCGGGCCAGCACCGCTACATCGGCGCCGACCAGCACAAAGGAGGCACCGGCGTCGAGATAGGCCCGGGCGGTTGATTCGTTGAAGGCGTTCACGCCGGCCGGTTTCCCAGCCGCTTTGGCGGCTTCAAGGCAGTGCTCGACGACGGCCCTCACCATGGGATTTTCCTGCTGTCCCAGCAGGCCCATGGATGCTGCGAGGTCCGAGGGGCCCAGGAAGATGCCGTCCACGCCGTCGACGGCCAGGATCTCTTTCACCGCGGATGCTGCGGCTTCGGATTCGATCTGGACGGTGAGGCTGATGGTCTCCGAGGCGGTAGCCAGGTAGTCCGGGACGCGGTTCCAGCGTGCGGAACGGGCCAGTGCGGATCCGACGCCGCGAACACCGTGCGGCGGGTAGCGGACAGCGGCAACCGCAGTCGCGGCATCAAAGGCCGAGTTCACCATGGGGATCATCAGGTTCTGCACACCGAGGTCCAGGTACTGCTTGATGACCACGGTGTCGTTGACCGGTGGACGGACCATGGCCTGTACGGGGTAACCGCTGACGGCATGGAGTTGGGCGAGGATCGATTCGAGCCCGTTGGGACTGTGCTCGGCGTCGATCAGTACCCAGTCCAGACCGGATCCGGCGCAGATCTCGGCGACCAGTGGGCTGCCGGAGCAGACCCACATGCCCGCCAGGGGCCGGCCGGCCTCAGAGAGGGCCGAGTAGAAGGTGGGGCTTAGTCGAATTGGCATGTCACCACTCCCAACGGTCCGTAATCAGCGTGCACGGTATCCCCTTTGTACACCCACAGCGGGCGCGTAAACGAGCCCGCGAGGACGATGTCTCCGGCCTTCATCGAGTCCCCATGCGCGGCGATCTTGTTGGCCAGCCAGTGCACTCCGTTGGCCGGGTGGTCGAGTACTCCGGCCGCGACGCCGGTCTCTTCCACGGTCTGGTTTTTGTACAGGATGGCGGAGACCCATCGGAGGTCGACGGCGTCCGGCCGCACCGGGCGGCCGCCCACCACCATGGCGCCCATCGCGGCGTTGTCCGAGATGGTGTCCACGATGGTCCGGCCCTCCATCTCGATCCTGGAGTCCAGGATTTCGAGGGCCGGAACCACGTAGTCGGTGGCGTTGAGGACATCGAAGATGGTGCAGCCTGGCCCCTTCAGCGCGTCCTTGAGGACAAAGGCAAGTTCCACCTCAACCCGGGGATGCGTGTACTTGTCCCACTCCACGGAGCACCCGGTATCCAGGACCATGTCATCAAAAATGGCACCGTAATCCGGTTCGGTGATGCCTGTGGCGGCTTGCATGGCCTTGGACGTGAGGCCGATCTTGCGCCCCACCAACGTGCGACCGGCTTCCTCGTTCCGCCGCATCCACAACTGCTGCACGGCGTAGGAGTCCTCCACCGTCATGTCGGGGTAGCGGGCGGTGAGGCGCGGCACCGGTTTGCGGTTCCGGCCGGCTTCGAGGAGCTCGTCGGCAATGGCTTCGATCGTCTTCGCGTCCAACATGGTCCTAGACCTGCGCCCCGAGCTTGAATCCTTCGGCAGCCTCGCCGGACGCCGCGTCCGGGCGGGTGTAGGAGAAGCCGTCGGCGCCCACGGTGACGGCCATTTCGGATTTGTCCTCGCGTTCGATGATGGGCTGGGGGTTGCCGTCGAGGTCCAGGACCAGGGAGGCCTCGGTGTACCAGGACGGGACCACGGGGTTGCCCCACCAGTCGCGGCGCTGGTTGTCGTGGACGTCCCAGGTGACCGTGGGGTTGTCCGGATCGCCGGTGTAGTAGTCCTGGGTGTAGATCTCCACGCGGTGGCCGTCCGGGTCCAGGATGTAGAGGTAGAACGCGTTGGACACGCCGTGGCGGCCGGGGCCGCGTTCGATGCGGTCGGAGATGCGCAGGGCGCCCATCTTGTCGCAGATCTGGATGATGTTGTGCTTCTCGTGCGTGGAGAACGCGATGTGGTGCAGGCGGGGTCCGTTGCCACCGGTCAGTGCGGTGTCGTGCACGGTCTGCTTGCGGTGCATCCACGCGGCGTACGTGACGCCGTCGGAGTCCTTGATGTCTTCGGAGACGCGGAAGCCGAGGTCTTCGAGGTACTTGCGGCCGCGCGGGACGTCCGGGGTGACCTGGTTGAAGTGGTCCAGGCGGACCAGTTCGCCGGCGGAGTAGAGGTCGTAGCGCTGGGTGAGGCGTTCGACGTGCTCAACGTCGTAGAAGAACTCGTACGGGAAGCCCAACGGATCTTCCACGCGGACGGAGTCGCCCACGCCTTTGGTGAAGCCTTCCTTGCGGCGCTCCACCCGGCAACCCAGTTCGCGGTAGTACGCCTCGGCGGCGTCCACTTCAGCCGGGGACTTCACGCGGTACGCGAACGCTGCTGCTGCGGCCACCGGGCCCTTGCGCAACACCAGGTTGTGGTGAATGAACTCCTCGAAGGAGCGCAGGTAGATGGTGTTCTCGTCTTCCTCGGTGACGTGCAGGCCGAGGAGGTCCACGTAGAACGCGCGGGATTTGGCCAGGTCCGTGACTACGAGTTCCAGGTAGGCGCAGCGGACGATGTCCGGTGCCGGGACCGTGGGCGTGGGGATGGGGCCGGTGAAGTTGCTCATGGGATTCTCTCTTCGTTGAAAGGGGTCATTTGGATGGAGTTTTTGTACAGGTACGGCCCTTTAGAACGGGTTTTAGGGGCGTTATCTGTACAAAAACTCCGAGTTTAGGCGCCGAATTTGGGGGTGTGAACGGATCCGAGCGTGATGTGCACGGCCTGCTGGTCGGTGTAGAAATCGATGGAGCGGTAGCCACCCTCATGGCCCAGGCCGGAAGCTTTCACGCCACCGAACGGGGTCCGGAGGTCGCGGACGTTGTGGCTGTTGAGCCACACCATGCCGGCCTCCACGTTTTGGGAGAAGTTGTGGGCCCGGGTCAGGTTCTGGGTCCAGATGTAGGCCGCCAGGCCGTACTTGGTGTTGTTCGCCAAGGCGAGGGCTTCGTCGTCGTTCTCGAAGGGCGTGATGGCCACGACGGGACCGAAGATTTCCTCCTGGAAAATCCGCGCGTCAGGCGCGACGTCGGCAAACACCGTGGGTGCGATGTAGTTGCCTTCGGGCAGGTGGTCGGGTCGGCCGCCGCCGGCCAGGAGCCGACCTTCAGACTTGCCGATCTCCACGTAGGACGCCACCTTGTTGTAGTGCTCCGGGTGAACCAAGGCACCAACCTGGGTCTTGGGATCGTGGGGATCGCCCACCACGATGTTCTTAGCCCGGGCGGCGTACTTTTCACAGAATTCGTCGTAGATGGCCCGCTCCACCAGGATGCGGGAACCGGCCGTGCAGCGTTCGCCGTTGAGGGAGAAGACCCCGAACAATGCCGAATCGATCGCGGCATCCAGGTCGGCGTCAGCGAACACGACGCACGGGGACTTGCCGCCGAGCTCCATAGACAGGCCCTTGAGGTTGGCTGCGGCGTTGCGGAAGATGGTCTGGCCCGTGGTGGTCTCGCCGGTGAAGGAGATCAACGGTACGTCAGGGTGCTTCACCAGGGCATCGCCGGCTTCTTCGCCCAGGCCGTTGACCAGGTTGAATACACCGTCGGGCAGGCCGGCGTCCTTGAAGATCTGCGCCCACAGGGACGCGGACAAGGGGGTGAACTCAGCAGGCTTGAGCACCACAGTGTTGCCCGTTGCCAAGGCCGGGGCGAGCTTCCAGGACTCCAGCATGAACGGGGTGTTCCACGGGGTGATGAGGCCTGCGACGCCGATCGGCTTCCGGTTCACGTAGTTGATCTGCGAGCCCGGGACCTTCATGGCGTCGTCGAACTGGGCCACGATCAGGTCCGCGAAGAAGCGGAAGTTCTCGGCAGCTCGGAGCGCCTGGCCCTTGGCCTGGGTGATCGGCAGGCCGGTATCGAACGTTTCGAGTTCGGCGAGGCGGGCTTCCTGGGCCTCCACGGCGTCGGCGATCTTGTGCAGCACACGGGCACGTTCGCGCGGCTTCATCTTCGGCCACGGGCCATTGACGAAGGCTTCGCGTGCCGCGGCGACAGCGAGGTCAATGTCTTCCTTCTGGCCTGCAGCCGCGGTGGCGTAGTTGCCGTTGGACACCGGGTCCAGGACATCGAACGTCTTACCGGACACGGAGTCAACGAACTCGCCATTGATGAAGTGCTGGATGTGGGACGGCAGGTTCTCGGGAATGTAATGCTTGGCGGTCTCTACAGAGGTCGTCATCGTTGAAGTCCTAACTGGTGATCAGTGTGGCGGTTTACTGTTTGGCTTGCGCCAAGTACGCGTCCAGGGTGGCGGCGCGGTGCTGGCGGGCTGCTTTTTCAATGGTGTCGGCGTCGGCCGCACTCTCAATGAGCTGCAGCAGCGCCTCGTGTTCACGCACCGATTCCTGCGCGCGGCCGGGGACAAATCTGAAGGTTGAGGAGCGAAGCGAGGCCAGCCTGTTCCAGCCCCTGTGGACGAGGTCAAGAATGTGAGGGTTGGGGCAGTGCTCAAACAGGACACTGTGGAAGTCCTGGTTCAAGGCCGTGAAGCGGACGGGGTCGAAGTGCTCCAGGCATTCGCGCATCTCCTCGTTCACCGCACGCGCCCGGGCAATGGAAACCGGATCAATCAGCGGAGCGGACAACGCTGTGGCCGCGCCCTCCACGATGCTCAACGTCTGCATCGTGTACAGGTACTCCGTGGGGTCGATGCCGGACACCGTGGCGCCCACGTTCCGTTCGAACTTCACCAGCCCTTCGGCCTCCAGCCGACGGATCGCTTCCCGCACGGGAACCACGCTGAAGCCCAAATCCTCGGCGATCTTGGCGAGCACCAGCCGGTAACCCGGCGTGTATGTCCCTTCAATAATTCGAGCCTTCACGGCGGCATACGCCTGCTGTGACTTGCTTTGGGAGGCACTTTCGACGGCGCTGCTTCCGACGGCGGTTTCAGTCACTGTGGGCTCCTTCCCCGGTTTGCCGGCGAGCGGACCATTCCGCGTACCGTGCCTGCCATTCCGCGTTCATGGGGTAGAGCCCATCCACGCTGTTGCCTTCCTGGACCATCTGGAAGATGAACGTCTCTTCCTTTTCCTGGGCGATGCAGTCATCCACCAGTTCCTCGGCGATGGCCGGCGGGATCACCAGGATGCCGTCGGAGTCGGCCACGATGATGTCGCCGGGCTGCACGGTCGCTCCGCCGCAGGCGATGGTGATGTCCGTGTCCCACGGAATGTGCCTGCGTCCCAGCACTGCCGGGTGCGGGTTTGCGAAGTAGGTGGGCATCTCCAGCTCGGCCACCGCCGAGTAGTCGCGGACGCCGCCGTCGGTGATGATCGCAGCAGCTCCCCGAACCTGGGCACGCAGTGCCAGGATGTCCCCCACAGTGCCAGTGCCCTTCTCGCCGCGGGCTTCCATGACCAGGATTTCGCCGTCGTTCACGGAATCGATCGCGCGCTTCTGGGCATTGAATCCGCCGCCATGGGTCTTGAAGAGATCCTCGCGGTTGGGAACATAACGCAGGGTCCTGGCCAGGCCCACCACCTTGCGGTCCGGGCGGGTGGCCTGCAGGCCGTCGATGCTCACGTTGTTCAGCCCGCGCTTGCGGAGCTGGGAAGAAAGGGTTGCCGTGGCGACGCTTTCCAGCTTCGCCTTCAGTTCCGGAGTCAGTACGGAAGCATTTTCGGGAACAGGCAGTCCTGCCGCTTCCCTCGATCCGTACGCCTCTTCCCGCTGGGTGTCATCGGTCTGGGGCCGGGCACCAAAGTCCGCGAACGGCGTCGTACCTTCCGTGACTTTGGTGGCGAGGCGTCCGCTGCTGAAATCACCGCCGGTGACCTCAATTTCGACGACGTCACCCGGCTTGGCGACCGACGCACCGGCGGGGGTGCCGGTGAGGATGATGTCGCCCTCTTCGAGCGTCAGCAGCTGCGAGAGGTCGGCGACGAGCTGCGCGAACGGGAAGAGCAGGTCCTCGGTGGTGTCGTCCTGGACGAGGTCCCCGTTATGCCAGGTGCGGATACGCAGCCCGGTGGGATCGACGGCGTCGGCCGGGATGAGCGCTGGGCCTACGGGAGTGAAGCCATCGCCGCCTTTGGACCTGACGTTGGAGCCCTTGTCTGCGTAGCGGAGGTCGTAGACGCCGAGGTCGTTGGACGCAGTGACCCATTCGACGTGGCTCCATGCATCGTCAAGGCCAACGCGGCGGGCGGACTTGCCGATGACCAAGGCGATTTCGCCTTCGTAGCCCAGCAGTTCACAACCCGCGGGACGCTCAACGGCGCCGGGAGAATCAGCAGAGCCGAGCGCCAGAGACGAGGACGGCTTCAGGAAGTACGACGGCTGCTCAGGACTACGCCCGCGCTGTGCCGCACGGCTGGGGTAGTTGATGTGGACCGCAATAACCTTGCGCGTCCGGGCCAGCATGTCCTGGCTCAGTTCCTGGGTCCGGAACTCCAGTGTCACAGCGCCTCCTCTTCGTCGAGTTGAATCAAGTACGAAATCGTATACGATAACTATGACCCGCGATCAGCGTCCCGTCAACCCCCTCCCGGAACCCACCTGAGTCGCAACAGAGGGCGTTTTGAGCGCTCATAACACCCTCTGCTGCGACCTACTTGGGGGATGCTGGTAGTGGGAAAGGGAGGTCCACGGTGGAGAAGAACGAGCCCGAGCTGCTGAGGTTTGCCAGCGGAGCAGACTGGGAGGGCTGGCTGGCTGCACACCACGACACTGAAGCCGAAGCCTGGCTGATAATCGGCAAGAAGAACTCAGGCGCCGGACTCATCAGCATCGAAGACGCCCTGGACGGCGCACTCTGCTTCGGTTGGATCGACGGCCAACGCCGCGGAAACGACGAGAAAACCTTCCTGCAGCGATACTCGCGTCGCCGGGCCCGCAGCTCGTGGTCCCAAGTCAACGTGGGCAAAGTGGAAGCCCTGATCCAGGCTGGACGCATGCAGCCGGCGGGCTTCGCCGAGATAGACGCCGCCAAGGCTGACGGGCGCTGGGAAGCAGCGTACGTTTCGCAAGCCAACGCCGAGGTTCCCGAGGACCTGGAGGCCGCGCTCGCAGGAAACCGCGCCGCCAAGCAAGGTTTCGAACGGCTGGGTAAGACCGGGCGCTACCTCATCATCCTGCAGGTACTCAAGGCCCGCACCCCGGAGTCCCGCGGCAAGATCCTGGCGAAGGTTGTGCAAAAGCTGGCCGACGGAGACTAACGGCCCCTACAAACTGTCGGTGGGCTCCCGTAGGGTACCCGCATGGACATCATCCTTGTACCCGGTTTCTGGTTGGACGCCTCGTCATGGGAGGAGGTGACTCCCCCGCTGGTGGCCGCAGGACACACGGTTCATCCGCTGACGCTCCCTGGGCTGGAATCCGTCGATGCCTCCCGCGCCGGCATCGGCCTGCGCACACACATAGATGCCGTCGCGGCGAAAGTTGACTCCCTGGACGGCAAAGTCATCCTTGTAGGCCACTCAGGTGGCGGCGCCATCATCCATGGCGTGGCAGATGCCCGCCCAGACCGGGTGGCCCGTGCCATCTATGTGGACAGTGGCCCTCTCGGTGAGGGCGGGGTCATCAATGATGAATTGCCCGACGACGGCGACGACCTCCCGCTGCCGCCGTGGGAAGCGTTCGAGGACGAGGACCTGGTGGACCTCACCGATGACCTGAAGGAAGCTTTCCGCGCACGCGCCATCCCCGAACCCAAGGGCGTTGCTTTTGACCAGCAGCAGTTGAGCGACGTCCGGCGCTACGACGTTCCTGCCACCATCATCGCCTGCCAGTTCCCGTCGTCATTGCTGAAGGAGTGGATGGACGCCGGCCATCCCTTTACCGCCGAGCTCGCAAGGATCCACGACGTGGACTACATCGACCTGCCTACAGGACACTGGCCCCAGTTCACTAAGCCCAAGGAACTAGGAGAGGCAATTTTGACGGCCGCGAACCGCAGCATCTAGCTGGGAACTAGGGACGGGGCGGAGTATTCGTGGCTGGTCCTTCCGGCGCTGCGCCGCCCTCGTCCGTCCAGTCACTTCCGGTGGTGTCATCCAGGGCGGGATCCGACACTACGTCTGACTTGATGGTAGGGACGGTGGTTGCTGCCGGTTCATGCGTGGACGAACCCGTCCGTTGGCCCGCCTTCGGCGAGGTGATTCCAGGGAACATCGCCTCGGCCCTTTCCATCAGCTTCTTGCCGGCCTCATAGAGGTTGTCCAAGACATCCGGCACCGACTCCTGTACAGCTTCGGCGGCCTGGTGTACGTTCTCTTGGACGTCAGGGTTCTTCCAGAGCTTTTCCGTGCCTCCACGTACCCGCCGAAACACCTCCGGCCAGGACTTCGATCCCCATACGTAGCCGACGGCCACTCCAACGGCGAACAATGCTTTCCCTTTCACAGGAATCACTCCTTTCGAGGCGTTATTCCTCGACACTATCCCCGTAGCCTGCGCGCTGTCACCTGCGCATTGATCGCAGGCCGATCAACAAAGATTTGCTGGAATGGGACAAACGACTAAAATAATGCGCCAAGCGGCGGATAATCGCCGGCGGCCCCCGAACCACGACCCGAGGAGTGAAAACCATGGGACTGGGTGACTGGATGATGAATACTGCTGAGGAATCAGTTGGCAGGCCAAGAAGGCCGCCAAGGAAGTCGGAGACTCCCCGTGGATGACCAGCAGCCCCGTAATCCGGCCAGCTCGGGGCTCCATCCACGGGCAAGTAGATAATCAGGTTACTTGCTACTGGTTCCCGGAGCGGCTAGCGTTGCAGTTGTAGTACTGAGCCCGACCCCCCATCGGCAGGAGTGCTTTACTGGCTGCATTTAACAAATTCATCGGGTTGCATTGGCTTTTCCGTTCCCGTACATCGCGCGGCCTCCAAGGGCCGCATTTCGGCGCCCTAAATGCGGAAAAGGCGCCCGATGAAGTGACCGCTTCAACACGTTCATGGAATTTCCATCGACAAAGAAAGTAGGAGCAAAAATGGGTTTCTTTGGTTTTCTTCTGCTCGGTCTTTTGGCCGGTGCCATCGCAAAGCTTATTCTTCCCGGCCGCCAAGGAGGCGGCTGGTTCATAACCCTCTTGCTGGGCGTGGTCGGCGCCTTGTTGGGCGGCTGGATCGGCGGCCTGATCTTCGGCGAAGGACTGACGGAGTTCTTCGCCATCCGAACCTGGCTCCTGGCTATCGGCGGCTCACTCATCGTGCTGCTGGTCTACGGGCTGGTCACCAGCCGCAGGACGCACCATGGCTGATCACCCGAACCGCGACGCCAACGGCGACGAACTCGAAGGCCAGTACTCCGAGGGCGATTACGGCGACACCGGAGTGTCCCCTGAAACCCTGAAGGACGACGCCGGCGGCGACTACACAGAGGGCGATTACGCCGAGAAGACTGTGCCCTCGGCCGACGCCGAACTCGACGAACACAATACGGAAGAGACCCCTGCGGACCGGCCCTTCTCATCCGAACCTGATGACGAAGCGTCTGGCTCCAGCCGGCCGTAGTACCTGAACGCCGGCTCCTCCACGAGATCCAGGAACCCGGAGTGCTGCAACTGCAGCCTCCGGGTTCTTGCGTTGTCCGGAGCCTGATAATTTCGGGCAAGGATTGTTGGGCCATCACCGCTGTGGCCCGCGTAGCGTCGGTGCAAGGAACGGAGGCGACTGTGCACGAATGGAACAGGGCCGTGGAGCTGATCGAGCATGACCTGACCGCGACCGTGGAGGTGAGCACCCTGGCCCGGACCGCTTTGACGTCCGAATATCACTTCCGGCGGATGTTCTCCTCCCTGGCTGGCCTCCCCATCTCGGAGTACATCCGCAGGAGGCGGCTAACGGCGGCCACTGCGGAAATCCTTGAGGGCGGAACAGTCCTGGACGTTGCGGTCCGCTACGGATACGGCTCAGCTGAAGCGTTCACCCGCGCCTTCAAGGCCATGCACGGGCTGACGCCGTCTGAGGCCAGACAGCCTGGCGCCGTCCTCCATTCCCAGCCTCAGCTGAGGTTCCATCTCCGAGTCGAAGGGAATACCGACATGAAGCACCGCATTGAGGACAGGCCTGCTTTCCGCCTTATTGGAATGAAAGCCCGCGTCCCCCTGGTCCACGAAGGACCCAACCAGGCCATCATCGATTTTCAAAGGGGCCTGGACCCCAGTGTCACCCAGCGCATGCTCGGGTTCGCAGACATGGATCCTGCCGGCCCACTGTCTGTCACCGACGCCATCGATGAGCAGCGCACCGAGGGAAGCGAACTGGACTACTGGCACGCCGTGGCATCCAGCCAGGCCGCACCGGCAGGTTTGGACGCCCTTGAAGTGCCGGCAGGTCTGTGGGTCGTTTTCGAAACCGAGGGGAAGTTCCCGGAGGTCCTGCAAAACATGTGGGCGGACGCAGCAACGGAATGGTTCCCGGCCAACCCGTACAGGTGGGCGCCTGGACCTGAAATGCTCAGCGTCCAGGTGGAGGCAGGCGGCACGCACGGACGTGGGCAGTTGTGGATCCCCATCGAGAAGGAAGAAGCAAGGTGATGCCGGTCCACGTAGAAGCTAAGTCCTGAGCGTCCGTGCTTTGACCATGAGGAACAGGCCGTAGGCGATGAGCCCCAGCGCAACAGCTGCCAACAAGTACACCCCATACGGCTGTTCCCGCAGGGCTTTCAAGCTGCCATCGAGTCCGGTTGACTGCTCAGGCTCGGCACGGACCGTAGCGATAACCACCAGCAGGCCCACCAGGAAAAGGGCGATCCCCTTGGCTATGTAGCCCACCACGCCAACACCGAGCTGGAATTTGCGCACGGATTGGTGGGAGGACAGCGAGAGGTCCTTGGTGAATTTCTGCCGAAAGCCCCGCACTGCGAACACAATGCCCGTGATCGCGATGCCGGCACCGATGGCGATCAGCAGGAACATCCCGAACGGGGCCTTCATGAGCGTGACGGTGTAGTCGCTGGTGGACTCCCTGCTGTTCTGGCCCTTGCCAGCGACGAACGAGACGATGGTGGCGGCAAGGCCGGCGAAGACGATCGCCTGCCCTACGGCGGAGAGTCTCTTGGTGAGCTTGTTGCCCACACCGCCCCGGAAGCCGAGGATCGCGTTACCAAGTTGCCATAATGCCAGCGCCGCGCATGCTGCGATGCAGGCCCAGAGCAGGAACGGACCGGCCGGTTGGCGGGCCAGCTCCGTCACCGCTCCGCTGACATCGGCCTCACCGCCGCGGCCCACTGCCAGCTGCAGGGCGATGACACCGATCAGCAGGTGCAGCAGTCCACTCACCACGTAGCCGGCCCGGGCAACAGCGGCAAAGGTACGCGAATTCGCGGCTTCCTCGGCCACACCAGCGGCCTTCCTCATCTCTTCCTTGATGACAAGCCTCCTTATTTTCGAGCTGGACTCCATCGTCGCTTAAACGACGCCGGGCGGGCACCTTTCCGAAGGAAAAGGTGCCCGCCCGGTACAAAGTTGTTGGGCCCTAGAACCCGACGACCGATTGCGGCCAGATGCTCCGAAGCCCCACGCCAAGGGGGTTGAACTGCTCACGAACGGCCACCACGGCACGGTTCTGGCCCAGGACCTCCCCAGCATGGCGGACTGCCTCGGCAGTTCCCGACAGGGAATCGCGGGCAATGCCGGCGTTTGCGGACTTGGTGGAGATCTGGTCAGTCATTTCGGTGGTCCTTCCTGGAAGCTCCCATCAGCAGATTGGCTGATGTTTCAACCATCGGATGGACTGCTCAAGAAGGACGCCGGGTCATCTCAAGATTCGGTCAAGATTCGCTCCCGCGCCTCAGAAGGCGAACGACACCTCCAAAACCTGTCCCGAACCCAAGGCAAGGCGCGCGCCGATGCGGCTGTCGTCGTCGAGCACGTCAAAAACTGGACGCCCGACGGCGGGAGGAACCCAGGCAGGAGGCTCACCACCGAGGTACACCAGTGAAGCGAAGCAGCTGCGTTTGCCGGACAGCTGGCCTTCCAGATAGCCGCATGCGGCCAGCTCGCCCAATGGCGACGCGCCTTCCGCCCGGTAGGTTCCGACGCCCGCATAGCCGTAAAGGGGCCATATGGCGGTGTGAAGCCGGCCGTCGCTGAGCACGCCATCCCGGTTCTCCACGGGGCGGCTACCGGCCAGCGCGTAGCCGCCATCGCGGACGGCCAGGCCAGAGGCAACATGGGACACCACGGCGTGGACCCGAAGTTCGTACCCGCCTGCCGCGGCCGTTCCCGTCGCGACCCGCCAGGGTGAATCGGCGGGGTCGTCGGTGTCATCCCACACGGGGGCATGCCAACTGGCTGCCTGTTGATGCCAGGCCTTGGGGCGGTGGATCTTCGCCCGGCGGCTGGGCGTGCCGGAGTGGTTGAGGATGGCGAAGTGGTTGTCGACCGGGTGCGTGGTGAACAGTGGCGCCGTGTGGCTTGAGTAGGCGAGGCGGCGGTACAGGGGATCGTCCGGACCCGGCGCGTAGTACTTGTCGCTGCCGTGGTTGAGCAGACGGGCAATGCCGTCAGCGGCAGTGGAGTGGAGCAGGTAGTTGGGCGCCTCTGCGTGCTTCAGGCCGTCATCCCCCTCGAACGGAGATGGTTCCTCGACGGCGGTCCACACCGGGTGGTCGGCGGGCAGGAGCAATCCTACGAACGCCTTGGACGTCCAGTACGGCGAGGCGGGGCCCGAGTATCCCTGGGTCATTGGCTCGAAAGCGCCGAACCACCCAAGTGACGGCAGGCCGTCGTCGTAAGCGCCGCCGTCGAGGAAGTACTTCGCCGCGCCGCTGGCGATCCTACGGGTCTGGCCGGGGTTGAGCGGCGTCGCGGCGATCGCCTCACCCATGAAGAGGGGCGCCACCGCGGCGTAGCGGTAGATCAGCGAACGGCCTTGGAAAATCGGGGCGCCGTTGGAACCGAAGAACCTGACGTGGTCCTCCAGGAAAGCCGCGAGCCGGGTCCGATAGAGGTCCAGGCGGCGGTCGGCTTCAGGGTACCGGCCGGCAGCGAATTCGGCCCAGAGGATGGGGTAGAGGTGCATGGCCCAGCCGCAGTAGTAATCGAAGAAATCGCCGGTACCGCCGTTGTCCCCGTCCCTGTACCACCCTCCGCCGGCGTACCAGTCCTCCAGGCGCTGCAGGCCGTGTTCGATCTGGCGTTCGTTGTGCTCGAACCCGGCACCGGCCAGGAACTCGGCGATCATCACTTGGAAGAGCACCCAGTTGTTGTCCACACAGGTGCTGCGCGAGGAGCCCTGCAGCCAGGCGGCAACCTGCGCCTGTTCGTCGCCGCCGAGGGTGTCCCACAGCCAGGCCTTGGTGATCTGGAGCCCAAGGACGATGGATGCAGCCTCCACCATGGGTTGCGAGCGATCAGTAATCGGCAACCACGCTTCAGGTCCGTCCCCTTGGGTCCCCTGAAGCAGGCCCTCGCGGTAAAGGTCCACATGGCCGTGGGGATCATCCCCGCCCTCGCCCGCCACCCGGAAAGCCGCCAGCAGGAACGTTCGGGCGAAACCTTCCAGGCCGTCGGACACAACTCCCGACGACGACGGGCGGCCGCCCAGCCGGATTGTCGCCTTGCGGGGTGAAAAGTAGGGGCGAACCGCGAGCAACTGCTGATCCGCGAGGGCCAGCCAGTGCTCCCGCGTCCATCCAGTGATGGGGCTGAGGTCGAAATCCGGGGCGGGCATGGTGAAGCCGATGGCCATGAGTCTCCTGCGGGGGCGTAGTTCCAGCTTCATTACAGTAGGTTGTCCGCAGCTGGATCGGAGGGAGTTGAACAATAGTGAACGACTAAAGAGTGATGCAGCTCACACAAAAGTCACCGTGAGGATCCTTCACTTCGTTGCGTCCTATTCATGACGGCGCAAAAGAACGCCGCACACAACGGACAGGAGTGATTGCCATGACGATCCAGACCCACACCCCCGCAGACGTCCCCGCAAAGAACACCCCGGCGCCCATCCAGGACAAGCCAATCCAGGACAAGGGCAAGGACGGCCGTGGCGCCACCACAGTGGCCGACGGCGTCGTAGCCAAGATCGCCGGCATCGCCATCCAGGAAATCCCCGGCGTCCATGCCCTGGGCGGCGGCGCGGCCCGGGCCATCGGCACCCTCCGCGAAAAGGTTGGCCAGAAGGACCTCACGCAGGGTGTCAGCGTAGAAGTTGGCCAAACCCAGGTGGCCGTGGACGTCACCCTGGTTGTTGAATACCCCCACCCGCTCCAGGAAGTCGCAGACAACGCCCGCGACGCCGTTTACACGGCCATCGAGGACCTGGTGGGCATGGAAGTCACCGAAGTGAACGTCACCATCACGGATATCCATGTGCCGTCCGAGGATTCCGACGCCGATGATGCCACGCGTGAGCCGAGGGTCGCATGAGCCCCACAGTTACGGGCATGGCCGTAGGAGCGGTCCTGGCACTGGCCGGCTTGGCCTTCGGATTCTGGGGGCTGCTGCTGACTGCGTTGTTCGTAGGAATCGGAGCCGTGCTGGGCCGCTCCGCCGAGGGAAAGCTTGACCTGGGCGGGGTGCTGGATGCCCTGCGGGGCAAGCGCTCCTCCTCATGATCAGCGAAGCCGGTGGCCCGGCACCGGAGAACAACGCCGGGAACGAAGCCGGGCACAGGGCCGGGCACACCCGAATTGCCCGGACCGCGCTCCGCAAAACGGTGGAAACCATCACGGCCCGCGCTTTCCAGGTAGGCGGGAGCAACGTCACGGCTGAACTGGACGACGACTCCGGCAGGCTCGGCGTCAGGGCTTCAGTCCAGCTTGCGCTCCCGCCCCTGTTGGGGCCCCGGCCGGATGCGGGCACAACCCTGGACGGCAAAGCAACGCATGGCACCGTGTTCGAGAAGGCCCAGGCCGCGCGGACAGAGCTGGTGGCCCGCAGCCTGGAACTCACCGGCATGGAACTTGGCCGCGTCGACATCCGGCTCACTGGATCCAAGCAGGCACAGTTGAAGGAAAGTCACTCCACGGAAAGGAGGGTGCAGTGAAGCAGGACCGAGTCATCCGGCGCATGATCCGCAGGGACACACATTCTTCAAGGTCCATCCCGTCCGTGGTGGCGGCCTCCCTTCTTCTGATCACGTTCCTCTGGCTGGCGCTGGAATCCGTGCTGTGGCTGCTCAAGGACCAGCCCTTGCTTGCCAGCCCCGCCCAGCTGCGGAAGTGGCTGCTTGACCTTCCCGCCAACACCATCCCGGCGGGCATGACCGCAGCTGGCGTTGGCTTGGGAATTCTGGGGCTGCTGATCATCGGCATAGCGGTCGGCAAGGGACGCCGGCCCAGGCGCGCCCTGGCCAGCGACCGCACGGCAACGGTTGTCGATGACGATGTCATCGCCGCAGCCGTGTCCAGCAGGACCCGGCTTGCCGCGGGCTTGGCGCCAGGGCAGGTGACCACCACCGTCGGCGGACGGTCCGTACGCGTCCAGGTCCGTCCGACGTCGGGCGTTCCCCTGAACCTTGAGTCCATCAAAACAGCGCTCGACGGCGAACTGGCCGCCTATGCGCTGGATCGGCCGGTCAAGCACAGCGTACGGGTATTGAACGAAGGAGCAGTGGGGCAATGAGAAGGACCAACCGTGCAGTGAACCGCATCCTGCTCACCGTGGTGGGGCTGGCCCTGCTGGGCACCGGAGCCGCACTCATCGCGGCCGGAACCCTGCCGGGAGCAGCGGATACCTGGCGGGCCATTGGTTCTACCCTGACGGATCAAGCCCGCACCCTCTCCAGCACCGCTCTCTTACCTGAACCGGCGAGAAGCTGGTGGCTGGTGGCTGGCGTTGCGGCGCTGCTGCTGGGCGCCGTACTCAGCGCCGCTTGGCTGGCATCCCAGGGCGGCGGCCGGACACCCCGCCTGGCAGAGCAAGCCGACGGGAGCAACGGCCGAACCGTGGTGGACGTTGGACTCATCTCCGCAGCAGTCCACCAAGCCCTGAACGGCAACAAGAACGTCCTGGCTGCTTCAGTCTCCGCTTGGGAATCACGGAGCGGGACGGCGCTGCGGCTCCGCATGCAAGCGCGCAAGGGAACCTCACCCAGGGAGCTTGCCGACACCGCCGAAGAACTCATCCAAGGAATCGACGCCTGGCTGGGCCATCCAATACCGGTCCTGGTCCGAATCACCAGCGGCGCCCGGACCCGGGTGTCCGGTTCCCGTCGTACCCGGTGACCGTCTCTCATCAGTCACCGCAGTGAAACAGCTTTCCACCGAATAAAAACCGGCACGGCCCTCAAAGGCCGTGCACAACAAGAAAAGGGAACACCATGGGTATCAACGACAAGATCAACAACGCAGCCACCGAGCACCTCGGTGCCGCCAAGGAAGGCGCAGGAAAGCTCACGGGCGATCAGGCGCTGGAGCGCGAGGGCCAGCAGGACCAAGCACAGGCCAAGCTCCAGCAGGCCGGCGAAAAGGTCAAGGACGCTGCAGCGGACATCAGCGAAAACATCAAGGATGCCGCCCAGAAGCTCAAAGAGGGTTTCACCAAGAAGTAAGACCGGGTCGGGACGGTTCCACCGGCATACGGAACCGTCCCGAACCTACCGCCTCGATTCACTATCCAAGATTCAGGCTCAAGTCCACCGTGTACTGGGAAGGCAGGAAACGTGACTGGTTCACCCGCGGCGCAGCACCAACTGGACCTGGTTCCCGATGCTTTGCTGGCAGGCAGGGCCGCAGATGGTGACACGGCCGCTTTCGAGGCCCTCGCCAGACGCCACGGCCCCCTGATGCGGGCCACGGCCCGTCGGTTGACCGGCTCACTGGCCGACGCCGACGACGTCGTCCAGGAAACACTCGTCCAGGCCTGGAAACAACTGGACAGCTTGCGGGATCCGGCTGCGGTAAAGGGTTGGTTGCTTCGCATCGTTGGCAGCCGCAGCATCGACCACCTCCGGAAGCGCCGCAACCACGCGGACCTTGGCGACGTGGAAAACACAGTGGATGCCACTTCCCCGCCCAGGAACAAGGACCCGGAAACCAACGCCGTCAACAGCTCCCGAATCGAGGCCCTGAAGGCGGCGCTCTCCAAGCTTCCAGAGGAGCAGCGGCGTTGTTGGGTGCTCAAGGAGTTCAATGACCAAAGCTACGAGGAAATTGCGCTGACACTGAACATCAGCCCAGCCAGTGTCCGCGGCCGCCTGGCCCGGGCACGGATCACTCTTGCGCGCACCATGGAGGAATGGCGATGAACACCACCAGCGACACCCTCGAATGCGGCCACAGCCTCGCGGAGCTGAGCGCCTACTTGGACACTGGACAGATTGCAGATCCGGTCCACCTGGAAACATGCCCCGAATGCCAGGCCGGCTTGGCCTCGCTGCGTCACCTCTCCGAGCTGGGACGCGAACTGCTCAGCTCCGACGTGGCGGATGCCGGCTCCGGCACGGACGACTGGATGCAGTCCATCCTGGACAACCTCCGGCTGGAGTTGCGGCCGGGACGGAGCATTCCATTGCAGTCCGGGAACCCCAACGACACTCTGTGGGAAACGGAAGGATCCATCTCCGCACTCATCCGTTCCGTAGCCGACGCCCTTCCGGGAACAGCCGCCGGCAAATGCCGCCTGCACGGAGACGTCACCACACCTGGAGCCGGGATCACCGTGGACGTGGAAGTAGCAGTCGTTTACGGACACCCCATGGAAGAACATGCCGCCACGCTTCGCCAGGAGCTGGCAGAAACCCTGGCTGCCCATACTGAACTGACCATTCAAGCCATCAACATCACTGTTACCGATGTGCTGGAGCCGCCCAAGCCAGCAAGCCCTGCAGATGCCACTACCCCTGCAGATCCCATGACCAAGGAGCAGCCATGACCGAGCCTTTGGAAGTCGGGGATGCCGCCCCCGCAAGTGTTTCGGGCACCTGGGTAGAGTTGGGCGGTTTGGCCGAACAGCTGCTCGGCGTGGTTCAGGCGGTGGAAGGTGTCAGCGCGGTCTACCCTGCCCAACCGCTGTGGCAGTCCATTGCCGGCGCCGCGTTGTCCGCCTTGACCGGGGAGACTCCTTCTCTGATCAGCCTCACTGACGATGCCGGGGTGCTCGCAGTAAAGATGCGGATCGCGGTGGCCACGTCCCGTCCGGCCCCGGTTGTGGCCCGCGAAGTAGCCGAAGCCGTGCGGCGGCACCTGCTCCCCCGGCCGGCCGCCGTCGAGGTCTCAGTGGTGAAGGTCGGCACATAAGGCGTCGTGGATCCGCGTCCGCACTCTGTTCTGGTTCATAATGAACAAACTGAACATAAGTGAACTTGATAGGCGGAGACCTGCATGCTGTCCGAGGATCGTCAACAGCTCATCCTGAGGGAGCTGGCTCTGCATGGCTCCCTCAATGCCGGGGAATTCGCGGCCAAACTGGGGACATCGGGGATGACTGTCCGGCGTGATCTCGCTGTGCTCGCCGAGCAAGGCCTGCTGGAGCGTGTGCATGGCGGCGCTGTCTCCACCGGCGGTAAGCCCGCTGGCCCTGCGGCCCCGCAGTCGACGTCGTGGCGTCCCGGCGGAAGGCGTCCGTTGGCGACGATCGGCATGATCGTTCCATCGGCGTCGTACTACTTTCCGGGCGTGATCCGCGGCGCCGAAGCCGCCGCGCAGGAAGCCGGCGTGCGGTTGGTGCTGGGGGTTTCCAACTACTCGGCTGCCGAGGAGCGACGGCAGCTGCGGCGGCTCTACGATCACGGGGTCGACGGAATCCTCATCACCCCCAGCGAGCAATCGTTGGCCAAAACCGAAACGCTGGACCTCTTGGCGGAATCGGAGGTGCCAGTGGTGGTGGTGGAGCGGTCCATCGACGACGCACTGGACTTCGGCCGGCTCGAATCAGTCCGGAGCGACCATGTGCGCGGCTCGGAGATAGCGGTGAACCACCTGCTGGGACTCGGCCACCAGAGGATCGCCATCTGCCTGCGCGAGAACAGTCCTACCGCGTCGCAGCTCATTGATGGATTCCACATCGCCATGCAGCGCGCCGGACACCCCCACGACGACTCGATGGTGCGTGCCATGTCCCGTGCGCAGAATGATCCGCAAGCCCATCGTGAGCTGATGAACGGGATCCTGGATTGGTGCGCCTCGACGGGAGTGACGGCCGCTGTTGTCCACACCGATGAGGATGCCCTCCAGTTTGTGAGCGCATGCCTGGAACGGCAGGTCCGAGTGCCGGAAGACTTCGCGATCGTTTCCTACGATGACGAGATCGCCGCGCTCGGGGCCGTCCCGCTCACCGCCGTGGCACCGCCGAAATACGACGTCGGCCACCAGGCGTTGGTGATGTGCCTGACCCGGATAGGGGGAAGGCGTGGGAGCACTTCAGCGCTTCAACGCGTGAACCTGTCCCCCGCCCTGGTGGTGAGGGACTCAACGCAGGCCTAGTCCCCGCCAGGACGGCGGGCTCAGGATTGTTTACTTCTGTTCACTTCATTGCTGATGTTCATTTTTGTGGATTTCATGGTGCGTAGTCCAAAGGTGCCCCAGAGCACACCACGACTTCGCATCGTGAACTTCAAAGGAGAACAGAATGAAGCGTCGCCAGCTTCTACTCGGAGCAGTCAGCCTGATGGCAAGTGCTGCCCTCATCACCGGCTGTGGCAGTTCCCCGGCCGCCACACCAGCCCCCACCGAAGACCCCTCCGGCACCATCACCTTCTGGTCGTCCATGGCGGGCATGGACAAGGTGGCCGAGGCGTTCAACGCCAGCCAGAACAAGATCAAGGTCACCTTCGAAACCATCCCCAACGGCGGCGCTGGCGGCTACGCCAAGCTCTCCACCGCCATCACGGCAGGCAACGGCCCGGATGTTGCCACGATCGAATACCCGCAACTGCCCCAGTTCGTCAGCAATGGCCAACTGCAGCCTTTGGACGGCTTCATCAACAAGGCCGAAACCGTAGACAAGCTCACTGACGAGACCAAAGCTTTGGTCCAGTTCGGCGACGCAACCTACGCACTCCCTTACGATGCCGCGCCCATGATCATGTGGTACCGCAAGGACATGCTGGACAAGGCCGGTGCAGGAGTCCCCAAGACCTGGCAGGAATTCGAAGAAGCCGGCAAGAAGATCAAGGCCGTAGCACCGGAAGCGCACCTCGCCAGCTTCAACCCGAACGAAGCCGCGCTGACCGCAGCCCTGTCCTGGCAGGCCGGCGCCAAGTGGTTCGGCACTGAAGGCGACAGCTGGAAGGTAGGCGTCAATGACGAAGCCACACAGAAAGTGGCCAACTACTGGCAGAAGCTGATCGACCAGAAGATCGTCAAGGTCCAGCAGTCCTTCAGCGACGAGTGGTCGGCAGACTTGGCGAGCGGCGCCGTCGTCGGCGTCCTTGGTGCCAACTGGAGCGCAACCGGCATCCAGAAGCGCACGGAAGCCAGCGGCCAAAAGGGCCAGTGGATCGCGGCCGAGGTGCCCAACTGGGGAACACCGGCAGACGCTTTCTACGGCGGTTCCAGCTTCAACATCACCAAGAGCAGCAAGAACCCGGCCGCTGCGGCCAAGTTCATCGAGTTCCTGGCCACCAGCAAGGACGCCATCACAGCCCGCGGCAACACCGGCTCCGCGTTCCTTGCCTTCCCGGGCCTGACGCCAGTAGCGCAGAAGGCGTTCGATTCCAGTTACTTTGGCAACGACATCTACTCGGTCTTCGACAAGGCCTACGCCTCCATCACTCCTGGCTGGCAGTGGGGCCCCAACTGGGACATCACCAACACCGCCCTCAAGGACGCCTACGGAAAACTGACCAGCGGCGGCAAGGTCCTGGAAGCCGTGGACACGGCGCAGAGCGCCACGGTGGCCGGACTCAAGCAGAACGGCCTCTCCGTCAAGGAGTAGGCCCGCACGGTGGGGCGGCTTCGTGACTGCGATGCCGCCCCGCCAGCGAGGAGATTAATCATGGTCACCCAAGCACCCACCAAGCCGTCCATCACCGGCCAACCCAAGGTTCGGACACAGCGTAAACCCCGCGCCATGTCCGGAACCGGGGGCCGCACCGCCGCACTGTTCCTGACACCCTTCTTCACGATTTTCGCCCTCGCAATGGTTGCGCCGGTCATCTACGCGATCGTGCTCAGCTTCTTCGCACAGCAAAAGTCCGGATTGGGCTTTGGCGAGGCCAAGACGTCGTTTGTGGGCTTGGAAAACTATTTGCAGGTCCTGCAGTCCGAGAGCTTCGTCGGCGGCATTGGCCGCCTCGCCTTGTACTGCCTGCTCTACATCCCCTGCATGGTGGGTGGTGCCCTGGCGTTTGCCCTCCTGATGGACGCAGCAGTCGCCCGGGCACGGAAGCTCTTCCAGCTCCTGGTCTTCCTCCCCCACGCAGTGCCCGGCGTCATCGCAGCGCTGATCTGGGCATACCTCTACACGCCCGGCGTCAGCCCGATCGTCTCTGTCCTGGAAACCGGCGGAATCTCCCTGAACTTCCTGGACAACCAGATGATCCTGCCTTCCATCGTGAACATCGCCGTCTGGGAGTGGACGGGCTACAACGTGATTGTGCTCTTCACCGCGCTGCAGGCTGTTCCGAGGGAGATCCTGGAGGCCGCCCGCGTGGACGGCGCCGGCGAAATCCGTGCAGCCATCAGCATCAAGTTGCCCCTGATCCTGCCTGCGTTGAGCGTGATCATGCTCTTCACGGTGATTGGCACGCTCCAGCTGTTCACCGAGCCGTCCATCATCTCCAAGGCCACGGCGTCAGTCACCAGCACCTGGGTTCCGAACATGTGGGCCTACGACGCCGCCTTCAACCGCCATAACCTCAACCAGGCCGCGGCCGCCTCCATCATCATCGCGCTCATGGCCGCCGTACTGTCCTGGGCCGTTACCCGCTTCAGCTCGAGGAACAAAGCATGAGTACCTCTACGATGTCCCGCGACCACACCTCAACACCGGCACCCACGCCCAGGCGCCGCCGACCGATTGCCCGGGCCGGCGGCTTCGGAAGCACTTTCACGGTAAACGCGTTGCTGATCCTGGGCTGCGCCTACATGGTCCTCCCCGTGGTGTGGCTGTTCTTCGCTTCCACCAAGAACACCGCGGACCTCTACGGCACAGCTGCCTACGCCTTGGGAGAGCCGGCGTTCCTTGAGAACATCATGGCGGTCCTGAACCAGGATGGTGGCATGTTCCTCCGCTGGATGGCCAACTCCATGTTCTATGCAGCATTCGGAGCGATCCTTGGCGGCCTCATCTCCGTCATGGCCGGCTATGCTTTCGACAAATTCCAGTTCCGCGGCAAGGATTCCTTCTTCGGAATCGTCCTGGTGGGCGTGCTGATTCCCAACACGGCAACTGTGCTCCCCATGTACCTGCTGGCTTCGGTCTTCGGCATCACCAACACCATCTGGGCCATCCTCATCCCGGTGCTGTGCAACCCCTTCGGCGTGTACCTTGCCAGGGTCTACTCGGCCGCGTACGTTCCGGCGGAAACGCTTGAGGCCGCGCGCGTTGATGGCGCCGGACCCATCCGGTCCTTCTTCTCCCTGGGCCTTCCCATGATGATGCCCGGCTACATCACCATCGCCTTGTTCCAGTTCGTGGGCGTATGGAACAACTTCATGCTTCCGCTGGTAATGCTCCAGGACCAGAAATTGCTGCCCGTGAGCGTCGGCATTTCCATCTGGCAGGGCTACTCCATTCCCCAACCCGAATTCACGCCCATGGTCATCACGGGTTCGCTGCTGTCCATCATTCCCTTGCTGGTGGCCTTCATCATGCTGCAGCGGTTCTGGAAGTCCGGACTGACAGCGGGGAGCGTCAAATGAGTTTGAATGTTGCCTTGGCCATGCCGTCCCACACGGCGCGGGCGGTGTTTCCGCCGCGGAGCCTGGACCCGTTGGAGCCCGCACTGACGCTCTTGAGCCGGGAACCCATCCAGGACTTCACCTCAGCGGAGGGCCGCTCCATCCTGGCAGAGGCAGACATCCTCCTCACCGGCTGGGGCTGCCCGGTGATCGACCACGCCGTCCTCGATGCAGCACCCCGCCTGCGCTACGTCCTGCATGCCGCAGGCAGCGTCAAACACCATATCGGCGACGCCTGCTGGGAACGCGGCATCCAGATCAGCTCCGCGGCCGATGCCAACGCCATCCCGGTGGCCGAGTACACCGTGGCCATGATCATCCTGGCCAACAAGCGGGTCCTCCAGATCGCCCGTGCCCTGCACACCACCCGGACCGATGTCCTGGCGGAGCAGCTGTTCCCGGACATGGGCAACTACCGCAAGCGCGTGGGCATCATCGGCGCCTCAAAAATCGGCCGGCACGTCATCCGGCTTCTAGCCCCCTACGATCTGGATGTCGTGGTTGCCGACCCCTACCTCTCCCCCGAGGAAGCCAGCGTTCTGGGGGTCGGGCTGGTGACGCTGGATGAACTCGTGGCGGGCAGCGACGTGGTCAGCCTCCACGCGCCGTCGTTGCCGTCCACCAAGAACCTCGTGGATGCCGGACTGATCGCACGGATGCGGCCGGGCACCACGTTCATCAACACGGCACGCGGTGAGCTGGTCGATCAGGACGCGCTGCTTGCCCGGGTGGAGAAGGGCGACCTTTACGCGGTCCTGGACGTAACAACACCCTGGGTACTCCCCTCTGATTCCCGGTTCTACACGCACCCCAACGTGCTGCTCACTCCGCACGTTGCGGGGTCCCTCGGCAACGAGCTTGAGCGTATGGCGGCGAGCGCCGTGGAGGAGGCATTGCGTCTGTCCCGCGGCGAACAGTTGCGGTTCCGGGTGAAGCTGGAGGACCTGGCGTTCACGGCGTAGGTGACCCGGGAGCGTCCTGACGCAAGGGCACGACGGCGACCTCCCGCCGTCGTGCGCTTGTTTCGTTGTGTTTGGTGCGGCTTAGCGCGCGTCTTTCTTGGCTTGGCGTTGGGCACCCTGCGAGCGGCTGGACGCGTCCCGCTTCACTCCGCCCGTGGTTTTCTGGTGCGACCTGGCCCGCCCCGAACCAGTGCCGGACTTGGTACCTGTTCCTGAGCTGTCCGGCCCGGATGATTTGCCTGCGCTGGCGCGTTCCAGCCGCTCGTCCTTCAGCTCCTCGGCGGCCTCGTGGGCCACGCGGGCAAGTTCTGTGCTGACGATCGAGAGCGCTTCTTCGAACACAAAGGCCCGGGCCCGGGCTTTGTCTGACTTGTTCGCCGCGGCTCCACGTCCACCAGCCTCCAGGACTTCATCGGCCGCTTTGCGTCGATAGTTGGTGGTGTATTTGTTGCGGGCCCGCCGTACCCGTTTATGCAAACCGAGCAGGCCTTCTTCGTCGAGCAGCTCAAGCCTGGCCGGCTCCAATTCGCGAATCAAATCAAGTTGATCTTGCTTCAACACCCACAGATATTGGTCCATTCGCCGATAATTCCATACCTCCCTTCCAGGGGATAGGGAGTTGGGGAGTTCTCACTCGAAGAGGGGGATGAATCCCGTGTTACTCGAAGAGCTCCGGCGAGGCGGTGAGTGCAACATATGCACGCTAAACAACCGCAACGACGCTTCCTCAACAGAAACATCCGGCCACAGAGCATCCCTATCCGACTCAGGCACCTGAATGCGATCCCATAACTCATCCGGCTCCAGGGGCATCCTGAAAGTTCTGGAACTCCCGCGATCATCGGTGAATATAATTTCGAATTCCCGGTTAACTTCGTTGAAGTTCGCCGTCAGTTCGCGGTCGTTCATTTTCGCAAGCAGGGCAGTGAGACGTTCAGCTGGGGTGGTCAACAGGCATGTCCTCGCAACTAGTGGGAAGGGAACGCCGCAATAATTCGCTCGTTCCAAGCCTTATGGAAACGGCTGGCCTGTAGGTTGCAATGACCTGGACCTCTGCCTGGACCTCTGGGACGACCATTAGTCGTTGCCGGTGGCGAGGGCGTCGAGCAGGCGGATGAAGACGGCGATCCAGCCGTAGATGATCACGAAGGCGATGAGTTCAAAGGCTGTGAGGTTGAAGTAGCCCACCGGGAAGAAGAGCACGAGCGAAACGATGAGGGCGGCCAGGAACGCGCCGCAAAGAAGGAAGAAGCGGCGCGGCAGGCCTCTCAGAACAAACGGCGAGGCCAGCAGCAGGAGGATGAAAACGACCGCCATCCCTGAAGCGAACAGCGTATGCACCAGGAAACTGACTGACAACGGAACCACGCCCACCCCGGCGAGGAGAAGGCCCATGGCCACAAACGCGCCGGAGCAGACCCCTGCGCTCCACGTGTTGACCAGCACGCCCCGCGCTATGAGTGAGCGAAGGTCGCGGTCCAGGTACACGGCGAAGGTGGTGATGAAGAAGCCCGCGACGATCAACGAGAGGTTGAACAGGCCACTGGATGCTCCACCCAACGTGCCGAGTTGGCTGAAATGGTACTCCCACCATTGGGGGTCCTGGGAAGTGGCCATGCTCGCCACCGTGCTCATCACCATGAACAGGACCAGAAGGCCGGACAACGTGCGGGTGCTGATGTCATACACCGAGAGATAGATCCAGTACACGGCCAGTCCGGATCCCACCGCCATTCCCACGGTCGCCGCGTAGATGTCCACGGTGAGTCCTTGGAAGCTGCGCTGCAGGAGGAGGAAAGTGGCGATAGTTGCGATCGCCGCGATCAAGGCATGGACCAGGGCCACGGTTGAGGAGTCAACGATGAACTTCCACGGCGGAAGGTTGAGCCGCCAATGCTGCTCCGGGAGGTACCGCGAACGCCAGTAGCCCACATAGGCGGCGGACAATCCGAGCACCAGAACCGCGCCCGCCGTCGTTATTCCAAGGGACACGCCTCCCCACAAAGGCGGGGTGCGGCCGAAGAAGATGAGCAACGCGGCCACGCCGGCCACGACCGCCGCCGAGGACGCCGCCAGAAGGGCTTCGGACTCGTTGGCCACCCGATGCTGCCGGGTTGAACTCCCGGGTGCGGGGGCAGCAGTTTTGGTGACGTCCGACGCCGGTTCCGTCATGGTGCGGCTCTTCCGCCGGAGCCGCTCCGGTCCTTGTGCTCCTCGTGTTGCAGGTCCTCGGAGGAGCTCCGGAGCCAGGCGATCGCTTCCGTTTCGGAGGTGAAGAAGCGGGTGGGGCACGGAGGTTCTTGAACGGCCAATTGGTAGTCGGCGAGCATGCGGTCCACGGGGTTGTTTCCCAACAACGCGATCCTGGAGGCAGCGCAGGGTTCAACGAACACGTCCCGGGCTGCGCGGCTGAGATGAGCGGTGTCGGCCATGGTGACCAGCAGGGGATACCTGCTGCCCGCGGCGAGACGGTTCACTGCCTCTACCGCTGCGCGGGCATTGGCGGCCTCGATGCGGACACCGGGTTTCCACGCAAGGAACATGACGTCCCCGGCCTTGAAGCCGATGAAGTAATCACTGGGGTCCTTCTGAGCCATAGAACCGTCTCCATCTCTGCAGGACCGCCCGCCCACCACGAACTGACTCCACCCTGCACCTGCGGGCAATCACCCGGTCTCATCCGAATAGAGTGATTTTTGCGGTCTCTCAGTTCGGGGACGCCGTGTCCACGTTTTCATTTTCCGGTTCTTCTGCAGCCGACTCCGCATACGAGGCGGAGACCCGCCGGTAGACCGGAGACAGGAAAGCAATCAGCGCCACGGCGATCATGATGAGGCCCGCGGCCAGGAACACCAGGGCGATGCCCCGGGAGATGCCTTCACCCAGCAGCGGTTCCAGCTGGGCCGCACCTTCCTCGGACCGGGCATAAGGGATGAGCCAGAACTGGGCGATCGGGGCAATGAGGAAAGCGGTGATGGGTGCCGCCGCAGACTCGAACGCCATGGCGAAGCCAAACACCCTCCCTTGCCGGGGCAGGGGGACCACCTTTTGGATGACGGTCTGCTCTGCTGCCTCCACCACGGGAACCAGCGCCATGTAGAGCCAGATCCCGACGATGTAAAGCCACGCCCACTCCCGCACGGTGAACAGGGCCCCAATGAGCCCCATCAACGCAACAGCAATGAGCATGGTGCGCAACGGGTTGGAACCGAGCCCGAATTTTCCGATCAGTGCGCCGCCCAGGATGAAGCCCGTAGCGCCTATCGCGAAGACAGTTCCCCACATCTCCACAGAGAACATCTCCAGGCCGTAGGGATCCATCAGGGCCATATAGACCCCGCCGATGAAGTTGTTGAACGTGGAGAACAGGATCAGCGCGAACAGCCCGGAAATAGCCATGACGGCAGCCCATGAACCGCGCAGGTCGAATCCACCCTGGGCGTCGGAGGCGGCTGCCCGTACTTCCTCCGGCAGGCGCAGCGTGAGCAGGTGCCCGAAGGCCAAGGCCGTGAGGACCAGAGCCACAACCACGGTCCATCCCATGCCCAGCAATCCCACCGATAGCCCGGATAGCACCGAGGTGACAATGAACATGAGTCCCTGCACCATGCCCACCAGCCCGTTGGCGTTGGCCCGCCGGTCAGGCTCAATGAGGATGGTGACGGTGGTTGAAAGGGCAATGTTGCGCATGTTCTCCACCACCGCGCCGATCAGGATGATCATGGTGAAAATCCAGAACCAGGGTTGTGTCAGGTCCAACAGCGCCTGCTCCGGTGTCAGCAGGAACATGACTCCGGACAGGACGAACATCACGAGCGTGAAGGCGGCTGCGAAGCGCATGACCGCCAGCTTGCGGTATCGGTCAACGAAGGTGCCGAAGCTGATGCTGGAGAGGGCGATCAACAACATGTACGCACCGCCGATGACACCCGTGGCGATCACGTTCCGGGTCTCCAGGTACACCCAGAATGTTAGGGCGAACCACAGATAGCTTGTGGTGATGTTGGCGAGCGCGGTATTGATCAGGATCCCGGTGAAAGTGCGGGATCTCTGCGCGGGAGTTCGCACGGAAAGGTCGATGTTGTCGGTAGACGCAGCGGAGGCAGGTTCCTGCTCGGTCATGCGTCCCAGTAAACCACCGGGGCCAACCTGCCGGTAGTATCGGCAGGGAATTCACGAGACCCTTGGGGGATTGTTTTATGACGGAAATTCAGGGGCAGTTGTCCTTCACGAAGGACGCCGGCCGGGACTTGGAACTCCAGGAGTATGGCCTTAACCCGGCTGTGGATTCCACCCTTCTTCCCAATGCCGCGGTCCTGAGTGCCCTGCAGAACCTCGTGAGGCTTGCTACTGAGCTGTGTGGCGCACCGTTCGGCGTGGTCAACATCATCAGTGCCGAGTACCAGCACCAGATCGGCGCCTGGGGCGTCGACCCCGGGGTGTGCTCGCGTGAGGATTCCATGTGCGCCAAGGTGTTCCTCTCGGGTGAGAGGACCGTGGTGGCGGACGCCTCACAGGACCCCCGTTTCGCGGACAACCCCTTTGTCACCGGCGAAATCGGCAACGTCCGCTTTTACGCCTCCGTACCGCTCCAGACCGACTCGGGATTCGTCCCCGGAACCCTGTGCGTTTTCTCCGACAGGACCAAGGAGCTGCGTCCCGAACAGGTCGGCATGCTGGAGGTCCTGGCCAAGCAAGTTGTGGAACTGCTTGAACTGCAGCACCGCACGGTCCAGTTGGATCGGACCTACTCCGAGCTCAGGGAAAGCAACGCCAAACTCGCCGGATTCGCCGGCCGGGTGAGCCACGACCTCCGCATCCCATTGACCACCATCCTCGGGTACGTGGAGTTGGTGGAAGATGACCCGGATGTAGAGCCGGAAAGCACCGCAGCACGATACCTGGACCGCATCGGCGCCAGCGGCCGGCGGATGCTCGGCATGCTTGAAGACGTCCTGAGCTACTCGCGCGTGGGTGGCGGCATCCGGCCCGCCGAGGTGTCCCTGCGTGAGGTCACCGATGAGGTTGTCCGCGACCTTGGAATCGAAAGCCAGAGCATCGTTGATGTTGAGGACCTCAGGCTCCACGCGGACCGAGGCCAACTCCGCACTCTGCTGCAAAACCTCCTCTCCAACGCCATGAACTACCGCAGCCCGGATCGCGGGCTCCGCATCCGCATCAGCGGCGTCTCCAACTACCACGGGGCCACAATCTTCGTCGCCGATAACGGCAAGGGCATCAACCCGCAGGACCGTGCCAAGGTCCTGGAACCTTTAGTTCGCCTGCGCCGGCAGGGCGACGGCCCCGGCTCCGGCCTCGGACTTGCCACCTGCAGCAGCATCGCCAAAGCACACGGCGGCGAACTCACCCTCGGGGAAACCCCCGGCGGCGGAACAACAGTCGCGGTCAGCTTTCCCTCTGGAAGCTAGGCTCCCCGGGGTGTCTCCGGTTCCCTTGGCGTTGCACCTGCCATTATTCGAGGCATGACGACGTCGCATTTCCGCTAGGGCACCTGTGATGCGGTCCGCCCCAGTCCGCTCACCGTTCACGATCCTCCTCATGGGCATCGTGCTCCTAACAGCCGCCTGCGTCCCGATGACGGTTCAGCCCTCTTCGCTGACCCCACCAGCGATTGCGGTCATCGGGACGGCACCTCAGAGGATCATCCCGGGCCCGTCCATTGTTGATATGACCACGCGTACGGCCGGGACCTCTCCGACGGTCGCCACGTGGCAATACATCAGCGGCGCAGAGTCTTTCAACAGCAGGCTCGATGCCCGGCTGCTCAGCATTCTTGATGCCCGTGCCGGCGGGCGCCACCAACCCGAGGCCCTGCCACCCACTCCTTCGGCGCTCCTGTCCGACGGAGTTTCGATCACCCACGAAATCATTTTTGCCGCCGGAAGTGTTGTTGGGTCCAGATTTGTTCAAACAACAATGGTTGGGGGCGAGCGGGTCGGGCTCGTCGACGAGATCATCTATCAGGACCTCAGCACCGGAGATGTCACGGACAGTGCCGCTTTGATCAGCCCGGCCATGACCGGCACCTTACGGGCAATACTCGGGGAAAACGGGGGGCCCGCGCACCCAGAGCCGCCACCAGGTTCAGCTGTTGCCCCCGGGGTGCTGAACGCCATCGCGTTCACCGCCGAGGGGAACCTCAGCGTCACCCTCCACCACGACCCCGTCACAGGTGCGCCAAGGCACCCTGTCACCATGATCGTGAACGCCGAAACCACTGGCGAGGTCCTTTCGCCTGCAGGCCAAGCCCTTCGCAGAACAATCATGGCAAAAACACCGCCCCACTTCCCCGCGCCCGCCCCGATGGGCCTTGAACATATCGACTGCGACCTCGTCGCCTGCGCGGCCCTTACGTACGACGACGGACCCAACGCCCAAACCACCCGGCTCCTGGGGATACTCGAAAAGCACAAGGTGTTTGCGACGTTCTTCCAACAAGGCGGATATGTCAGGGCCAATCCGAAGGTGGCCGCGTCAGTGGCAGCAGCGGGCCACACGGTCGCAAACCACACCATGAGCCATCCGAACCTGACAAAGCTTTCATCCGCGGGCATTGAGGGCGAGATCAACGGCGCCCGGAAAGAAATCGAAAAGGCGACAGGGGTGGTGCCGGGCTACTTGCGGCCGCCCTACGGTGCAAGCAATGCCTCGGTCGCCGATGCCGTGGGGTTGCCGCAGATCCTCTGGGATGTCGATTCCATGGATTGGCAATCAAAGGACAAGGCGGTCTACCTCCCGCGGATCATGCGGCTGGTCAAGCCTGGATCAATCATCCTTCAACACGACGTTCACGCGTCGACGGTGGACGGCCAGGATGAGCTGATCACGCAACTCAAGGGCAAAGGCCTTTACCTGGTGACCCTCCCTCAATTGTTCGCCGGCATCGACCTGAAGCCCGGGGCAAGCTACAAATGCCGGGGCACCACAGCAGGTTGTGTTCCCGGCCGCTGAACTTCCGGAACCGAGCGCTCGACGGCGGGAGGTCGCCGTCGAGCTCTGGCCACCGCGTCCTGGACTACTTGTCGGAGCCCTTCAGCTGGTCCTTTTCAGACTTCTTGTCGCGTTTGCCTTCACTCTTTTTATCGCCGGCATCCTTGCCCGTTAGGGGCGCTTGGACGGCGGTTTCCTGGACGGCGGTTTCTTCGAGGGCGGGCGGCTGGAGGGCAGGGGCTGGAACCTGCTCCGGCAGGGTCGTCTCCGGAAGACCGACCACTTCTGCCGGCACGGCCTCCGCGGGCTCCGGGCCAACGGGTGAAACCGGGACGTCGGGCACGCTGGGCTGCGGTTCTGCCTGTGAGATGCCGGGATCAGCAGGCTGTGATGGATCCGCTGTGTTGTTGCCTGTCGGAATGATGCCCTGGGAGAAGATCAGCAGGGCGAGCGGAATGGTCACCGCGGCAGCCGCGACGCCCCGGACCGTCTTGGGCCGCCGCTTGGTCAAGGCGCGGAGGCCGGTAACGGTCGCCTGCTTCCGGGTCGGCGGCCTAAGCGGGGGCCGGGACGGCACCGACGGCAGAACCGCAGTCCTTCGTCCCGACTGGATCCCCTCAGCAGAAAGCGCCTGCTCGACTTCATGCGCCCCCGGGCGGTTTTCGGGATCCATGTCCGTCATTGCCTCAAGGAGCGACCGCAGCGGGGCCGGCAACTCCAACGGGATCTGCGGTGCCCGGTGCAGGCGGGCCGATGCGGTTTCAATGGGTGTCCCCGGAAACTCGGCCCTGCCCGTGAGGCATTCCAGGAGCACCAGGCCCAGCGAGTAGATGTCGCTCGCGGGAGTCAGCGCCAGGCCCTGTGCCTGCTCCGGGCTGAGGTACTGGGCGGTGCCTACGGTGAAGCCGGTAGCGGTAAGGCGGTTGTTGTTCATCACCAGCGCCACGCCGAAGTCCGCCAGTTTCACCGACTCGCCCAGCCCGTCGTCGTCGGATACCAGGATGTTGGCTGGCTTGATGTCGCGGTGGATGACTCCCTGCGCGTGAACCTGCGACAGCGCCCCGGCAAGCCGGATCCCGATGCGCGTGGTCTCAGGAACGGTGAGGGCTCCTTCGGAGAGCACGGCCCGCAGGTCCCGGCCTTCGGCCAGTTCCATGACCAGATACGCGCGTTCTTCGTCGTTCCTCGTGTCGACGCCGGCATCCAACGCCGCCACCAGCCCTGGATGGTCAAAGGAAGCCAGAAGCCTCATTTCGGTTTCTTGGCGATCGCGGAAAGAGTCGTCCCCCGAGCCGGGCAGGAAGATTTTGATGGCCACCTCGCGGCCGAGCAGCAGGTCTGTCGCCTGGTACACGGCGGACATGGCCCCCCTGCCCAGGATTGCGCCCAAGTGGTAGCGGCCGTCCAGTGTTTCGTCGATGGAATCGGGGACGCGGGAGTCCACGGCCTCGTCATTGTTGCCCACGAATTGTCACGCCCTTCAGGCCCCTTGGGTGTCACGGACCTGGGTGCTGTCCGTCGTTACCAAGCAACGCCGTCATACAAACTTCACGGTAGTCGCCCGGCCGCCTGCTTCAGCCACTGCGACTTGAGCAACCCCCAGCCCGATACAGCATCATCCGGTTTCGCCGGATCAGTCATCAGGATACTGATTAAACGGCCGGAAGGACAATGCGACGGCCCTTCATCAGGCCCCCCGCAGCCGGTCAACGGCCGCACGGAGCGTGCCCGCGCGCACGCCCAGCGACCATTCGGCCACATCCGTGACGAACCGCGTGAAGGCTTCATAATCGAATGAACCCGCATTGTTCGCATAGGAGCCCACTCCGTCGATCGCCACCCAGATCCGGATGCAGGCCGCGAAGGGATCCTCCACCACGAAGTCGCCGGAGGCAACACCATCCTCGATGAGGGCGGTCAGTCGGGTGCGATCCAGGTATTCCTGGGCCAACATTGCCTCCCCCAGGGCCGGAGTAAACCGGCAGAGGTGCCTTGCGTTGAGCCACAACCGGGTGAGCTCAAGGGCGCCACTTCCTTCGATGCGCGAAATCAGGTGGGCCATGCGCCGGAGGGGTGTCCCGGCGTCGGGAAACAGCTCTTCCCGCTCTTCCGAGACGGCGCGGACGAAGGCCGCGATCACCAGGTCCTCGGCGGCGGGATAGTAATGGCTGATCAGCCCGGGCCGAACCCCCAGCTTGTCAGCTACGGCACGGAGGGTTATCCGCTCCAGTCCCTCATTCAGGGCGATGGAAGCGGCCTCGGCAAGGATCTCGGCGCGGCGTTCGTCAGGTAATTTTCGGACGCGTTGGGATGTGGGGCTTGACACCATGCCCCACATTCTATTGGATAAGTGACCAATAGCACGTTGGTCGCATGACCAATAGCGTCGACGGACCGGTATCCCAGCGTTGCGAGCCGGTCCTTGCCCGAGAGGAACAGCGTTGTCCCAGCCCCATTTGACCGATCCGGCCAGTTATCCGGAGCCACTTGCCCACCCCGAGACCCGCGGCATTGAACTCATCGAAGCCTCGGAGCGGCACGGCCGCGCCCGCGATCTCTTCCCTGTCTGGGCGGCCCCCAACGTCAGCGTCCTGAACTTCACCGTTGGTGCATCGCTGATCCTGCTTGGCCTGGATCTTTGGCAGGCCCTCCTGGTCATCGTCGCCGGCAGCCTCCCCTGGATCCTTACCGGCATCGTGGCCACGAGTGGCCCGGCCGCAGGAACATCCGGGTCCGTGATTACCCGCGCCATCTACGGAATCCGCGGCAACAGGGTGATTGTCGCCTTCTTCGGCTGGTTCATTTCCGCCGTCTTCCTGGCCCTGAACTGGCTCGCGTCATCGTTCATGGGCGCTGAACTCCTGGCACAACTTGGCTTCACGGATCCCGTGGCCGGGCCGGTGCTGGTCACCATCGTCGTTGCCGCAATCACGGTGCTGGTGGCGGTATTCGGTCACACCCTGATCCTGCGCAGCTACCCCGTAGTGGCCTCGGTCCTGTTGGCCGTGTTCCTGCTGGTCACGGCCTTCGTCCTGCCGCACGTGCAATGGGGCTACACGGCCCCGGCACCCTTGGAAGGCGCACCGCTCTGGTCTGCGATGACCATCGGTTTCGCCATCCTGGCCTCCACTCCGCTCTCCTACACCAACAGCCCCGACCTCGCGCGCTATCTCCCACAGTCCACCAAACGGTCACACATCATCGCGGCCACGGCCCTGGGCGGCGCCCTTCCCTGCATGTTCTTCACGGCCGTGGGTGCACTTCTGGCTACCGGCGTCAGCGCAGCGGCCATGGACCTCGGCATCGAATCGGCACTCCTGGCCCTGCTCCCGGCATGGCTGGGTCCCATCTTCGTGGTGGGGGTCATCATCAACACCATCTCGCTCAACGGCATGACCACCTACACGGCGAGCATGGCATTCCAGTCCATCGGCGTACCGATCCGGCGCATCCCGTCTGCGATGGTGGTCGGAGCGATCGGCACAGCACTGACCATCTACCTCGTGATGTCCACAAGCCTCCTCGATGCCGTCAACCTGATGTTGCAGCTGCTGGTCCTCATCTCCGGGCCCACCATGACGATCTTCGCCGTGGACGTCATTCTTCGCCGCAACCGCTACGACGGCGAGGAGCTGTTCAACGAGAAGCCCGGCAGCCCCTTCTGGTACAGCGGCGGCTGGCACATCCCCGGCTTGCTGGCCGTCATCCTCGGCGCCGCCGTCGCGTCGCTCTTCCTCACCAACGCCGTGTTCACCGGCCCCATCGCAGCGGCCTTGGGCTTCCTGGACCTTTCCGTGCCGGTGTCCGTGATCGTCACCGCCGGGGTGTACATCGCCTTGGTCCCCGCCCTGCGCCGCACCCGCGGCAAAACACCCGTCCCCGAAGGAGCCCGAGCATGACCACCACTGGAACCCATCCCGCGCGATACCCCGGCGCCGCCGGCCAACCCACCCTGGACACCTGGCAGGAGGGACCGCACAACCGCTGGACGTTCGCGCACCTGGGCGAGCTGCTTCCGACGGCGTCAGTCTCCCGCCGCTTCCCGGCCGCCCCTGTTGAGGCTACTGACAGATTGGATGCGTTGGCGCTCCCGGGCCTGAGGCGCCGGCTCGAAGAGACGTATACCGACGCCTTCCTGGTCCTGCACCGCAACCGCGTCATCGCGGACTACTACAGCCCCGGCTTCGCCCCCGATGACCGACATCTGGTGATGAGCATTTCGAAGTCGATGTGCGGCCTGGTTGTCGGTGCATTGATTGACGCCGGAGAGATCGTCCCCTCCGCCCGCGTAGTGGACTATGTTCCCGAGCTCGCCGGATCGGCCTATGACGGACCCACCATCCAGCACGTGCTCGATATGGCCATCCACCTCAACTACAGCGAGAACTACGTGGACCCGGCCTCTGAAGTGCAGACCCACGACCGCTCCGCCGGGTGGCGAACCCGCCGCCCGGGCGACCCCGAGGACACCTACGCGTTCTTGGCCACGCTTACCGGCAACGGCACCGTGGGCGAATTCCAGTACTGCTCGGCCAACACGGACGTCCTCGCTTGGATCATCGAGCGGGTCACCGGCCTCCGCTACCCGGAAGCCCTCTCGAAGTATCTTTGGTCCAAGCTCGACGCGGATCGGGACGCCACCATCACGGTGGACACTGCCGGCTTTGGCTTCGCGAACGGCGGGGTCTCCTGTACCGCCCGCGACCTCGCCCGGGTGGGGCAGTTAATGCTCGACGCCGGAAACGGTCCAGGCGGCAGGGTGGTGTCCGAGGGGTGGGTCCACAGCATCCTCGAGGGCGGGGACCCCCAGGCCATGATGGATTCCTCATTCACCGCGATCCACCCTGGCGGTTCCTACACCCGGCAGTGGTGGTGCACCGGCAACGAGCGAGGCAATGTGACGGGGATAGGAATCCACGGCCAATACCTTTGGATCGATCCCGCCACGGATACCGTGATCGTGAAGCTCTCCACCTGGCCGGAGCCGGAAAGCGACCAGCTTCACGAACGTCAGAACCAGTTGCTGCTGGACGTCAGCCGATCCCTGGACCAGCCCTCCGCAGCAGAAGAAACAGCACCGGAAAGCAAGGAAAACGCAGCGTGACCACCCAGCTCTACACCAATGCCCGCATCTTCACCTCCGATACCCGCCGCTGGGCCGAGGCCTTGCTGGTCCAGGACGAACGGATCCTCTACGTCGGTGACGCGGACACTGCCGTACGCCTGCGCCCGGACGCCGATCGCCTGGACCTTGAGGGCCGCTTGGTGGTGCCCGGGTTCGTGGACGGCCACGCACACGTGGTCGGCACCGGCGAAGCCTTGGGACAGGTCAGCCTGTGGGGTGCCAAGTCCGTGGAAGAGATCCAGCAACGGATCAAGGCACGCGATACCGAACACCCGGACGTGGACCGCATCCTCGCTACCGGCTGGCTGCATGGCGCAATCCCGGGCGGTGTACCGGACGCAAGGATGCTCGACGCCGTCGTCCCGGACAAGCCCGTCTATGCCTTTGCCTACGACTTCCACTCCGTGTGGGTGAACACTGCGGCGCTGGCTGAACTCGGAATCGATGACCACACGTCCAACCCCCACGGCGGCACCATCAAGCGCGACGCCCACGGTCACGCCACGGGCTATATCGACGAGAACGCCTTCTATGACATGGTGCTGCCATTCCTTGATGCCCAGGTCAGCGAGAGCGAACACACGTCCAGCATCACCGCCGTCCAGCAGGCCTATCGAGAGACCGGCGTGACCACCGCCTGCGACATGGGCTTCAACGAGACCGACCTTGAAGCGTTCAAGCGTGCTGACAGGGACGGCACACTGACCAGCCGCCTCATCGCCTACTGGCGGGTGAACAACACCGGCTCCGTGGAGGAAAACCTCGCCCAGGTCCAGCGGGCGGCGAGTCTCGCCGTCGAGCATGAATCGCCTTTCCTGCGCGTGGTGGGGATCAAGGTGATCATCGACGGCACCATCGATGGCTGCACTGCCACCCTTGGCATGCCGTACGCCGACGGGTCGAACGCTGAACCGATCTGGAGCCTCAAGGAACTCGCGCCCGTGGTTGCCGCGGCCGACGCTGCCGGCTTGAAGGTGGCGATGCACGCCATCGGGGATGAATCGGTGCGGATCGCCATCGGAGCCGTGGAACACGCCGTGGCGGAGAATGGCCCCCGCGAACGCCGTCACCGGATTGAGCATCTTGAGTTGGTGGACAGGGCCGACGTCGATCGCCTCGCCGCGCTGGGAATCACAGCCAGCATGCAGCCGGTCCACGCCGATCCTGCCATCAGCGAAAACTGGGCCGCCAAGCTGGGCGACGACCGGGTGGAGCGCGGATTCGCGTGGCCGTGGATCACGGATGCCGGCGCCCGGCTCGCTTTCGGCACGGACTCCCCCACGTCCCCCCACGCCCCGCTTCCCAACATGTACGTGGCCACCACACGTGCGTCGGCCTTGGATGCCTCAGCGGGCACCAACGTCCCGGAATTCGCGCTGCCCCTGGCCGAATCGATCCAGCACGCCACCCGTGATTCCGCGTGGACGTGCGGAGCGGAGAATGACATCGGCCGTCTTGCCGCCGGCCTGTACGCAGACTTCGTGGTCCTGGACACCGACGTTTTCGCCGCAGACAATGCTGGAGCGCTCTTGGAAGCAAAGGTCCTGCGGACGGTGGTGGGCGGGCGCACGGTTTACGAAAAGGACCAGTCAGCAGGCTAGGAAGGCCCTGCCGATCCAGGACGCCCGCTGCTCCGAATCACGGTCAAAGGGTGAGGAGCAGCGGGTGGTCACGGACGTTCTGCAGGAAACGGCGGCATCGCGCAGCGCAGCAGTATCGCGCAGCGCAGGGTTTCACCGCGAGGTGATCGATACCGCACTGGGCCCGTGCGCTGTCCGCGTACAGGAAGCCCCCGACGCACGCAGCCACATCGCCGATGTGTACCTTCATGGCGCTGCGGGATCCTGGACAACATTCCTGCCACTGCTGTCCGACTCCCCCGAACGTGACCGCGTCCTCATCGACCTGCCCGGCTGGGGCGACTCCACCGAAGGTGCGCGGCTTGGGCCCGCCACCGTCGAGGCCATGGCAGGGACCGTCGTCGAGGTCTTGAACGGCCTCGGATACCGCAAGTGGAACCTTGTGGGCCATTCCATGGGCGGCGTCATTGCCCTGCACATTGCTGCGGAGTGGCCCGGGCAGACCCTCAGCGTAGCGGCGGTTTCGGCCACCATGCTTGGAGTGGCCGAGGCGGCCCGGCAACCATGGCAGGGGCTGTTCCGGATACCGTTTTTTGTCGTCATGATCCTTCTCATGCGCTCCACCGCAGTCTTCGGAAAGGCAGGGAGGGCACTGATCCGGTTGGTGGGGAACACGCCATTCATGCGGCTGCTCCTGTCGCCGCTGTTCGCGGACCCTGCAGCCATCCCCGCGCACGTCATCCGGAGGCTCGCACGCGAGGCCCGTCCCGCTGCGTTCTACGCGGCGACGCGGGCCGTCGCTCAGTACGATTTTGACCAATGGCGCAGTATCAGCTGCCCGGTCCTTGCCACCCGCGGAGAGTGCGATGCGTTCACGCCCCAGTCCGACCTGGATCAGTTGGCTTCCCTTGGATCCCATATCCGGACAGTGACAGTGCAGGGCTGCGGACACTTCGCGATCGCCGAGCAGACCGCCGTCGTTCAGCAACTGCTGGATGAGACGTACGGCGACGTGACATACGGCGACGTGACATACGGAACTGCGGCCGGGCAGGCCCGCAAGGCACAATGGACAGCATGACCCTCACAACTTTCGCCCTCGTCCGCCACGGCCAAACCGATTGGAACGCCGAGCGCCGGTTGCAGGGTTCCACCGATATTCCGCTGAACGACGTCGGCCGCGGCCAGGCGCGCGACGCCGTCGCCGTCCTGTCGGATCGCCAGTGGGACGCAGTAGTGTCCTCACCGCTGGGTCGCGCTGCGGAGACGGCGGAGATCATTGCGGAGGGACTGGGCCTGAAGGTTTCCCGCCTGGTTCCCGAGCTCACCGAACGCAGCTTTGGGCCCGCAGAGGGACTGCAGGCAGGTCCCGAACTGGAGGCCCTGCGCATCCCCGGCGGTTTCCGCGGCGGCGAAAGTGACGAAGCCGCCGCCGATCGGGGCATCACTGCCCTGGAAGAACTGGCCGAAGAATTCGCCGGCAAGCGTGTGCTGGTGGTTGCCCACGGCACGCTGATTCGTTTGACGCTCAACCGCGCTATCGGCCGGACCCTGGACGGTGTCCAGAACGCCGCCCTTAACCTGGCCCACCACGATGCTACGGACGGCTGGCAGCTGGAGTACTTCAACGGCGAGCGCGTCACGGCCGACGTCGGGGCGTAGCGGCGCACCGGCAGTCAGCGACGCGACGGGGCTAGCCGTTGGTGGGGGCCTGGGCCTGCCCGCTCAGAGTTGCGGCCAGCAACCGGTCAAAGCTGGCAATTCCGTTGCGTGGGGAGACGGCCATGATGACCGCACGCCATCGCTCGGGAGCATCGTCCCCAACTGCCAGGACCCGTTGCACCTGGAGTCGCAATCCGGGCATCCCGCTGACCAACAGCGGAAGGGCCTCGCCGCTCCTGGCCAGATGGCGGAGTTGCTTCGCTGAGAGGTCTTCGTGGGCGCTGCCGGTGACCTCATGGATCGTGTCATTGATCCGCGTGGTGAGGCGCCGCATGAAGGTCCTCCGGGCTGCCACCGCGGGGACCGTGAGGATGCCGGCGAAGGCCACCGTGAACAATGCCACGGAGCCGACGTTCCTGAGTCCCGTCATGAAGACCATCATGGTCAGCGCCACCATCATGCCGAGAATGCTGAAGAGGACAAACCTGATAACCGGGTTGTCGCCAGGCTTCCTCTCCCACGACACAACGGTTACTGCGTCTTGAGGTGATGGATGGCGTGCTGGATTCTGCATCATCGGGGTCCCTTCACTTCCATGAGCGCTTCGGCAAGGATGACTGCTTCGCGGGCCTGCCTCAGATCGCTGAGCAATCCGGGATCGGGTGTTGCTTTCGCGGCACCCCGTGGGCCGGCGAGTTCATAAAGGGCCCTGTTCAGGTTGTTCCGGTCTTGCGACAACCGCCTGGACGTCTTCAGTTTGGTGCTGCTGGCCCCAAGCTCACCGAGAGACTGCTGGATGGCATCGCGTTGTCCTTGCATGAGGTGCAGTTTTTCCGTGATTCGCAGGGTCTGTGAATGGTGAAGAGTCACCATTTTCACGGCGGTATCGTGGAGTTCGCCCAGGGCTGCGTAGGTCTCTGGCCCGCCCGCATGACGGTCCAGTTCTTCGCTGACGCGGGCCCGGCGTTGCTCCCACTTCAGCGATGCCGACTGGTACTTCTCCAGGAGCAAAGTGACTGCCGTGATTGCCTTGTCCACCGAACGGAGCCGAGTGGTGAGGCTGGCTGCGACGTCATCCAGCCGCTCGAGGAATGCTGCGTAGTTGTCCGCGGGCGGAACGTGGTCCTGTTGGTTCATGGGCCACCCTGCCCACCTCGATGATGGCGCTGCGCCTGCCCGCCGGAAGGTCCGGCCCCGCCCATGAAGCGGGAGCCCAGCAAGGAAAACCCTCCCCGAACGCCCATGTCACGAGGATAGAGGCTCCGGGACGGGTCTCATAGGCCCGGGCGTACGCCTGTGGTGGTCCGACCCAACTCCCTACCTGGCTTCGAGACGCGCCTTCAGCTGCTCCGTGTAATCCGGGTAGGCGGCAGCGATCTCTTCGAGGTCAACCGTCTGGGGGAAGTCGATCACCGGCTGGTGTTCCGCCAAGTACGTTGTGGTTTCGCCAACAACCAGTTGCTCATCGAATCCGTCCAGTCCCGCTTCCGCGAGGAATTCCGGGTTGGTGTGGACCAGGGATTCGCCGGTTTGGCCTTCCGATGCCCAGCGCACCAAGTATTCGTTGTGATTCACAAGTTCAATGTCGAACGTCTTCTCCATGGCAGCAGCCTACGCCTTTACGTGGTGCGGGCTGACCCGCTCCGGAGGCCCATGAGGTCCAACAGGGTCTCGGTCTTCAACCCCAGGAGCGAGGCGGCGAGGCTCCCCATGAGGTCCAGTACGTACTCGCTGCTGGCACTCCCGGCCAGCACGTCCATCACCAGGCCGTCTTCCTGGGCAACCAGGGTCCGGGCGATCTTGTCCGGGTGCAGAAGGGGCGAGAATTCGCCCGAGCGGGTTCCGGCGTCGATGATTTCCCGGTAGACGCGTTCCTGGGCGCTGGTGAGCTGTTCCTGGATCCGGCGCTGCTCGGGGTCGCGCAGCATGTGGGGCCAGTACTCGTAGAGGATGCGGGAGACGTCGTCGTCGAGTCCGGCGGTGGTTCCCGCGCTGATGACGGCGGCAAGCCGGGCTGTGGGGTCCATTCCCGGATCAACAGCTTCTGCGAGCTTTTCCAGGAACCTGTCCGAGGATGCGTGCACGGCGGCAGCGATGATCTCGGCGTGGCTGCCGAAATAGTAGAGCACGGCGTTCGCGGCCATACCGGCTTCGGCGGCGATGGCGCGCAGGGTGGCCCCCTCGGCGCCGTCACGCGCGGCCACGGCCTGGGCTGCAGCCACGATTTCCTGTCGCCGGATTTCCTTCTTGTCGACCCTCGCCACTACTGCTCCCCTGTGGACCCTTGAAGATTTCTGTTGACATTGACTCTAGACGGGTATTGAATGGCATTCAAATTTGAATGTGATTCAAATTACTGATTCAACGAGGAGTCTCCGTGTCACATCCCCCTTCCCCACCCATGGTCACCAAGGGCCCAGCACCCAAGGATCCCGCCCCTGGGGATCCAAGCTCCAAGGGCCTCAAAGCCGGGTCCATCGGCATCGGCCCCACCGTCGCCCTCGGCCTGGCTGCCGTCGCCCCCGCCTACAGCTTGGCCGTCACGCTCGGATTCGTAGTCCTGGCCGTTGGCGCAAGCACCCCCGCTGCGTTCCTGCTGGGATTTGTCCCGATCCTTTTCACGGCGCTTGCCTTCAGGGACCTGAACAAGGAGATGCCCGACTGCGGCGGTGTTTTCGTCTGGATAACCCGCGTTTTCGGCCCAGCGGCAGGCTGGTTCCTCGGCGGCTGGGTTCCCCAGATGGCCACCTTCATTGCGAGCGCGGCGCTGGCCCAGGTGGCCACCACCTATCTGCTCAACTTCTTCGGCCTGGCGTGGATCGCCGCGGAGCCCATAGCCGTTTCTGCCATTGCGTGCGGGCTGGTTGTCCTGAGTGCATGGATCGCGGCGAGGGGGATCGAGCTCTCCGCGTGGGTCCAGTACGCGCTGATTGCCCTGCAGCTGGTGGCTCTCGGCGGATTCTGCGTCGCGGCCTTCACCGCAATGGCCGCGGGGACCTCCGCCGGAACGGCAGAAGGCGGCAGGCAGCCAAGCCTGGCCTGGTTCAATCCGTTCGCATCCGGCGACATGTCCGGACTCGTGTCCGGCGTCATCCTGTGCCTCTTTATCTACTGGGGCTGGGACGCGCTGATAGCCGTGAATGAAGAAACCACCGACCGCAAGGGAACACCCGGCAAGGCCGTTGTCATCACTACCGTCATCCTGCTGTTCTTCTACGTCGTGACCGCCACGGCCGCCGTCGGATTCGCCGGAACCGCGGGGATCACCGACCCGGAAACCGTCTCGGACGTCCTCTCGGTCCTCGGCCCGCAAGCTGCCGGCGAGGTGTTTGGCCACGTCATCATCCTGGCAGTAGGCGTCTCAGCGTTGGCGGCCCTGATGACCGTGGCAGTCAGCACGCCCCGGACCTGGCTGAGCATGGGCACTTACGGTGCGCTTCACCGGGCGACCACGCGGATGCACGCCAAGCGCGGAACCCCCACCACCTCCATCGTCTGGTGGGCGGTCATCACCATGGCAATATCGCTGGGATTGACGGCCATCAGCGCCGACTTCATCGGACTGGCCATCCTCTCGGTGGGGCTGATGATCGCGGCCTACTACGCAGCCACCGCACTGGCCTCGGTGGTGTACTTCGCACCGCTGATGCGCACCTCCGCATCCGCCCTGATCCTGAAAGGCATCCTCCCCGGCCTCGGCGCCATCCTCATGATCGGCGCGTTCGCCTACAGCGCCGTGGACATGCTGTCCCCGGAGTACGCCGGCCTGTCCTGGCTGGGCATCGGCTCGGTGTTCTGGATCGGCATCGGCGCCTTGGCCCTCGGCCTTGTGGTCACCGCGGTCTTGAGGCCCAGGCTCCGTCCCTTCTTCTCCGGCAAAACGATCCCCCGCGGGAACGTCACCACCCGCCACCACCTTCCACCCATTCTCAGCAACGAAACCGAGGCATAAATGCGCATCCTGTCCATCGCAGCACTTCAAACCAACCCCGTGCCGCATAATCTCGAAGCCACCTGGGCACGGTTCGAGGCCCAGGCCGAGTCGGCCAAGAGGCTCGGCCCCGACGTGGACGTCATCGTGGTTCCAGAGCTCCTGCTTTCCGCCCCTGGCGAGTTCCTGATGCCGGACCCGGACGGCGAAACCCGCTCCGCCGCTCCGATCCCCAGCCCGCTGACCGACCGCATCTCGGCACTGGCCCGCAGGCTCAACGTGTGGCTCGTACCAGGCTCCCTTCTGGAAACAGACAACGGGAACACTTTCAACACAGCCATCGCCGTTTCACCGCAAGGCGAGATCGTGGCCCGCTACCGGAAGCTCTTCCCTTGGCGGCCGTTCGAAACCACCACGCCCGGAGATTCGTTCGTCACGTTCGACATCCCCGGCTGCGGACGCATTGGCCTGGCCATCTGCTTCGACGGCAGCTTCCCGGAAGTGGCGAGGCAGTTGGCCTGGCTGGGCGCCGAAGTCATTATCCAGCCAACCCTCACCACCACACGGGACAGGGCCATGGAGATTGTCATGTCCCAGGCCAACGCCTTCGCCAACCAGGTCTATGTGGTGAACGTCAACGGCGCGTCCCCGTCCGGGGTTGGCGAGAGCGTCATCGTGGATCCCGAGGGCACCATCATGCAGCATGCCCGGGGTGGGGAAGAGATCCTGTTTGCCGTGCTGGACCTGGACCGCGTTACCCAGCTGCGCCGCTACGGAACCCACGGCATCAACCGCCCGTGGACCCAACTCCGGGACCAGGAAGGCCTGTTGTCCTTCCCGATGTTCGGCGGGGCCCATTTCCAGTCCCCGGATTGGACCGAGCCCAGCACGGCGGGCCAGCGGAGCACCGCAGCTCCGGCCTGACCAGCCCCGGCTTTAACTGGAGAAGCGCACGACGGCGACAACCGGCGTCGTGCGCTTCTTGCGTCAACAGCGGCTGCTAGACCTCGGGGCGCCGTTCGACCACCGTTTCAGGGGCCGTGCGCCGCTCGACTACGGTCCTGCGGGTCCTGCTGGACATCGCGATGGAAATGATGAGCCCAACGACGCCGACCACCATCAGGATGTAGCCCACCAGGACCTGGTCCAGGAAGGGGATGAGTCCGGGGGCGAGCGCGAAGGCCAAAATGGCTCCGACAGCAATCAGGGCAATGGAAGAACCGATTCTCATAGCGTGCTCCTCGTGTCCGTTCGGCGCATGGTCAGGGAACTCCGGCCGAATCTGTACCGTCAGCATACTTATGATCTATGGCCTCCACCAGACATTGCGCCACCGCACCAATCAGTGTCCGTAGCGGGCGGCCAGCCTGGCGATGGCATCTTCCGGGGTTGGCGCAGGCCCGAACACCTGCTCCTGCCGGGTGGTGTCCGCAATGTATTTTCCGGTCTCGAACCACGCCACCATGCTTGCCATATCGCCCACCAGCGGAAGGATCTTCGACGTGACCTTGCCAAGCCCGGCGATGGCACCCGCCGGCACGGTCATGACCTTGATCGGCTTGCCTGCCCGGCGCCCCGCCACCTCCGCAGCTTCCTGGATGCTCACAGGCCGGCTCCAGCCAATGTCGATGCGCTCCCCTTCGACGATGTCCGCGTCAACAGCCTCCGCGAGGTACCTCGCGACGTCGCTGGCCAGGACGAACGTCAGCCGCGCGTCCTTCGAACCCAGCCACACGAAGCGCCCCTTCGCGAACGGGTCTCCGCCCATCCCGACCGCCTGGTCAAAGAAGGCGCCCGGCCGGAGGGCCACGAACGGAACACCAAGCTCCTCGAATTTATCCTCGGCGAGCTTCTTGTTCCAGAAATGCGGGATCTGCGGAGTTTGGTCGCTGGTGACAATGCTGATCAGCACGAATCGGGGCACGCCGGCCTGTTTGGCAGCGACCGCCAGGTTGCTGTTCCCGTAGGTATCGATCGCCTTGGCGTTCTTGTCGTTCCGGGTATAGCCGGCCGCGGTCGACACCACCGCTGAAACTCCCGTCATCGCGGCAATCAAGGAGGCGGCGTCCAACATGTCTCCGCGCGCAATCTCAACGCCTTTGGCCTCAAGCTTGGCGGCATTGGACTTTGGCCTCACCAGTGCGCGGACTTTCTTACCGCCCTTGAGAAGCTCGTCCACCACTTGGCCACCCAGGAATCCCGTGGCACCAATAACAAGGACAGGCAGGTCTTCGGCCACAATTTCTCCTTAGGGTTTTGTTCCTAGCTCAGTGGTAGCACGGGGCCGGGATCCCGGCTAGACCCCAAATCGCCAAGACAACCAGTGCACTCTCGGTGCAGTATTATGCACTTATGGATGAAAGCACCACTACCCTTTCCCTGGCCATCGGCGCCAGGGTCAAGCAGGAACGCCAAACCCGCGGCTGGACCCTTGACCAGCTGGCTGCGGCCGCCGGCGTGAGCCGCCGCATGATCGTCAATGTGGAGCAAGGCGCGGCGAATCCCAGCATCGGCACGTTGCTTCGGATCAGCGACGCCCTGGGCGTCGGGCTACCGGCACTGGTGGAGCCGCCACTCCCGAAGCCGGTCAAAATCACCCGGAGCGGCGAAGGCGCCGCACTGTGGACCAGCGGGCAGGGCGGCCGGGGAATACTGGTGGCCGGAACCGAGTCGCCGGACGTGGTGGAACTGTGGGACTGGACCCTGGGCCCCGGCGACAGCCATGGCAGCGAGGCACATGCCCCGGGCACCAAGGAACTCCTGCAGGTTCAGGCCGGCACCGTGACCGTCGATGCAGGGGAACAAATGGTGACCCTCGAAGTGGGCGACTCCATGACTTTCCCCGGCGACGTTGCCCACTCCTACGCCAACCAGGGCACCGGGCCAGCCAGATTCATCCTCGCAGTGTTTGAGCCGGGCGTGGGTTCGGGGCACCGGCAAGAGGCCGATAACCCCGGCCAGGGCACCAGCTCGTGAGCGCCCCCAAAGGCGGCCCCATTCCGCCCTGGGGACTCGCCGTGGCAGCGATGCTCTCGGTGCAGCTGAGCTCCGCCTTGTCCGTGGGGCTCATCGCCGAGGTCGGCCCGGCCGGAACGGCGTGGCTGCGGCTCAGCCTGGGAGCCATCATCTTCCTGGCCATCGCCCGGCCACCGCTGCGCTCCGTTCGCCGGCACGACGTCCTGCCGCTCCTGGGACTTGGCATCGCTACCGGACTGATGACCATCATGTTCCTGGCCGCCGTGGAGCGAATCCCTTTGGGCACCACGGTCGCCATCGAATTCCTTGGCCCCCTGACGGTCGCGGCGGTCCGCAGCCACAACCGCCGGGCCCTGGCGTGGCCACTTCTTGCGCTGCTGGGAGTCGTCCTGCTCACCGAGCCCTGGCACGGCCACGTCGACCTGCTGGGCGTCATGTTCGCAGCCATTGCCGCGGCCGGATGGGGCGCATATATCCTGCTGACGCAATTGATCGGCGATCGCTTCACAGGAATCGGGGCTCTCTCGCTGACGGTCCCCATTGCCGCCGTGACGGCCGCCGTCGTCGGAATTCCGCAGGCAGTGGGCCACCTCAGCTGGGGCATCCTCGCGGGCGCGCTGGGCGTAGCCATCCTGATGCCGGTACTGCCGTTCGTGTTGGAGCTGAAGGCGTTGCGCCGCATGACCTCCACTGCGTTCGGCACACTGATGTCGCTGGAGCCCGCATTCGGAGTCCTTCTGGGGTTGTTGGTGCTGCACCAACAACCGTCCATCATCCAGTTCATCGGCATCGCGCTGGTTGTCTTCGCCGGTGCCGCCTCCCAGCGCGGCGGCAACCGGAACACGCCGCCCTTGGCCGAGCCAACCACCGTGGCGCCCGCGCCGGCGGCAGTATCAGCCGACCGCCCCAGCAAGGAGGCGTAACGCACGACGGCGACCTGCCGCCGTCGTGCGTTCCTTGCGTCGGGCAGCGCGGACCTCAGATGGTGATGGCCACCTTGCCACGCACGTTGCCCGCATCGAAGTAGCGCATGGCCTCCGGGACTTGCGCCAGCGGATAGGTGCGGTGGATGGCCGGCGTGATGGTTCCGGCGTCCAGGAGCCCGGCTAGGAGCTCAAGATCTGCAGCCTTCTGCGTGCCCACGATCATGGTGAGCCGCTGGCGGATGAAGGGGGAGAGCGCCACTGCGCGGAGCTGCCTGTCCATGCTTCCCGTCCACGTGCCGCCTTCCTCGCCCCCGGTGATCACGGCCGTCCCCGCCGATGTGAGTGACCGGCGTAGACGCGAAACGGAGGGGTTTCCCGCGATGTCGAGGATGACGTCGTACTGCACGGATCCGTCAGCGAAACCCTGCTGGGAGTAGTCGATGACATGATCGGCGCCGAGGGCACTGACCATGTCCACCTTCGCTGTGCTGGCCACTCCGGTGACTTCAGCACCGGCTGCCTTGGCGAGCTGCACCGCGTAGCTGCCTACTCCGCCCGAGGCTCCGGTGACCAGGACTTTGACCCCCTGCGATGACGGGCCGCGGCCGGGGTCGATGCCGCCCGCGCGCAAGGCGATCAGGGCGGTGCAGGCGGACACCGGCACCACTGCCGCCTGCTCGTAGCTGATGTTGTCCGGCTTGTGGGCCAACTGGCTTTCGCGGGCAGCGGAGTACTCGGCGAAGGCCCCCTTCCCTGACCCGAAGACGTGGTCGCCCACGGAGAACCGGGTTACTTTCGCGCCGACGGCCTCCACGGTGCCGGCGAGGTCCAGCCCGGGAACAGGGTTCTTCGGGGTCTTGAACCCGTAGACCGGGCGCAACGCGTACGGCAGGCCTGTGGTGAGGTGCCAGGTACCGCGATCGAGCCCGGCGGCATGGACCTTCACCAGCACCTCATTCTCTGCGATGGCGGGCTGTGGGACCCGTGCTTCATGGAGGACATCGGCGGGACCGTAACCCTCCTGCACAATGGCCCGCATGGTTGGACCCTGCAACGCCTGATTCTTGTGGTGACGGGATTCCTTGGCTTGCTGACCAGTGGTCATGGCCGGACCTTTCAGTACTTGTGGGGCTGGGGTTTGCGGTTTTCGTACGCTGTACCAATGAGATTACCGTACACTGTACTAAACCGCTAGAGGCCAGCCCTGAACCAAGGAGTCCCGTGTCCCCCGCAGCATCCCAGCGACTCTCCCTCAGCCGGGAGCGAGTGCTTGAGTGCGCCGTTGCCCTCGCCGACGAGTCGGGCATAGCGGGACTGACAATCCGCACGCTCGCCCAGAGCATGGGAACCAAACCCATGTCGCTCTACTACTACGTGGCCAACAAGGACGAGATCCTGGATGGCATCGTGGACATGGTCTTCAGTCAAATCGAACTGCCGGCGCCCGATGGAAACTGGCGCGAGCAGATGCAGCTGCGGGCCCACCGCATGAGATCTACGCTCAGGCGCCATCCCTGGGCCGTCGGGCTGCTGGAAAGCCGGACAGCGCCCGGCCCGGCAACCCTCCGCCACCACGAAGCAACGCTTGCGACGCTGCGGAGTGCAGGATTCTCCGTGCAGCTGACCGCCCACGCCTATGCACTCCTGGACAGCTACATCTACGGATTCGTCCTCCAGGAAGCTGCCCTTCCTTTCGAAGGCCGCAACACCGCCGCCGAGATCACCAAGCCCATCATGGAACGCTTCGCCACAGGTGAGTATCCGCGCATGGTGGAGATCGCCGTCGAACATGTCCTCAAACCCGGCTACGACTTTGGCGACGAATTCGGGTTCGGCCTGGACCTCATCCTTGACGGCCTCAGCCGTCTGGCAGGAGACGCGGACTAGGATCTGATCCATGGCCAGGATTGAGGACTACGCGATCATCGGGGACTTGAACACCGCCGCCTTGGTGGGGCGGAGCGGGTCCATTGACTGGATGTGCCTGCCACGGTTCGACTCTCCCGCCTGCTTCGCGTCCTTGCTGCACACTCCCGATGCCGGCCGCTGGCTCCTGGCTCCTGCCGGCACGCCCGACGGCGGCAACTGCACCCGCCGCCACTACCGCGAGGACACCCTCGTCCTGGAAACGGAGTGGGAAGTGGACGGCGGCGCTGTCCGGGTCATCGACTTCATGCCGGTCCGCGACGACGCCGTGGACCTGGTGCGGATCGTGGAGGGCATATCCGGCCAAGTGGACATGCACATGGAGCTGGTCCTGCGCTTCGACTACGGCAGCGTGGTGCCGTGGGTCCGGCACAGCAAGCACGGCATCAGCGCAGTGGCGGGGCCGGACTCGGCCTATCTCACCACCCACGCCCCGCTTGAAGGCCGGGACAAGCGAACGTACAGCGACTTCACCGTCCGCGCAGGCGACAGGGTTCCGTTCGTGCTGCGCTGGGCACCCAGCCACGAACGGGAACCACGGCGGATCGATCCCTTTCGAGCGCTCGAAGCAACAGAGTCGTTCTGGCTGGAATGGATCGGCCGCAGCGAGATGGCAGGGAAGTACAAGGAGCCCGTGGAGCGGTCCCTGATCACCCTCAAAGCGTTGACCTATGCGCCAACCGGGGGCATCGTGGCCGCCGCGACGACGTCCCTGCCCGAGCAAATCGGCGGACCCCGCAACTGGGATTACCGATACTGCTGGCTCCGCGATGCCACCCTGACCCTGCAATCCCTGTTGGCGGCCGGCTACACCGAGGAGGCATCCGCGTGGCGGGACTGGTTGCTGCGCGCTATCGCCGGCGACCCATCGGAACTTCAGATCGTGTACGGACTCGACGGCGCGAGGAGACTCCCGGAAGCGGACATACCGTGGCTCTCCGGTTACGAAGGGTCCATGCCGGTGCGCACCGGAAACGCTGCGGCTCCCCAGCTTCAACTGGATGTGTGGGGCGAAGTCCTGGATGGCCTCTCCCTGACGCGCGCGGCTTTCCAGGACGGCACCGTGGACAACTCCTGGGACATCCAGATCGCCCTGATGGAGTATCTCGAAGGAGCCTGGGACCAGCCGGACAACGGACTCTGGGAAATGCGCGGACCGAGGCAGCACTTCACCCACTCCAAGGTCATGGCATGGGTGGCCGCGGATCGGATGGTCAAGGGCGTGAGGACCTCCGGGCTGCCCGGCCCGGCCGACAGGTGGGCGGCCCTCCGCAGCGAAATCCACGCGGAAGTTATGACCAAGGGGTTTGACGAGGGACTCAACACCTTTGTCCAGTCCTACGGCAGCAAGGACCTGGATGCGAGCCTGCTCCTGATCCCGCGCGTCGGATTCCTCCCGCACCGCCATCCAAGGGTCGCCGGAACGGTAGCAGCAATCCAGGAAGGACTGACCGACGACGGCCTGGTCCTCCGATACAGAACCCAGTCCGGACACGACGGCCTGCCCGGCGACGAAGGAGTGTTCCTGGCCTGTTCGTTCTGGTTGGTGGATGCACTGCTGGGCATTGGCCGCTCAGGCGAGGCCACCAGGCTCTTTGAGCGGCTGCTCACCCTCCGCAACGACGTTGGTTTGCTGAGCGAGGAGTGGGACCCCCGAACCCAGCGCCAACTCGGCAACACTCCCCAGGCGTTCAGCCACTTCCCCCTCATCCACAGCGCCCTGCAGTTGCACCACGGAGAGGCCCATAAGAGCGACACTCCGCTCGGCCACCCCAAGCACCCGGGGCAATCCAGCGGCTCTACCCTTCGGAATGATCCTCGCCTTCGCTAACGGGCGGTTCGCCCTTATGGCTCGCTTCCTCCAGATGAAGGTCCAGCTTGCGCTCGGCCTCACGCCGCCGCTGGCCGATGGTCCGCATCTGCTGGGTTGTGGGGTCTCCCCTGTCCTCCAACGCTCCGCCTGACGGCGCGGCGGGCTGCACATTCTCTTGTTCGCCCATAAGTAAATCGTCCCATCGCCACTGCTTTTGCGATAGCAGCAATTGCTTGCTTGGGTGGTTGGCCCTCGACCGGTAGCGTGAGCCACAGACAGGTTGCCCCGCTGCGGGCGAACGATTCCAAGGAGCTGGCCCATGAGCAGATCCCACCGAGCGTCACACCACCAACCGGACACCGCCGTCGAACTCAACCCCCTGTTCAGCAGGCCCGGTGAATCCACTATCTTTCCCCGCTTCACCCTGCCGGACGGCGAATCCCTGCCGGGCACCGCGTACCAGGTAGTCCACGACGAAGCCATGCTGGACGGGAACTCCCGGCTGAACCTGGCGACGTTCGTCGGGACGTGGATGGAAGCGGAAGCAGCGAAGCTCTACGCCGAGACGTTCGACAAGAACATGATCGACAAAGACGAGTACCCCCAAACGGCGCTCATCGAAACCCGGTGCTGGCGGATGCTGGCGGATTTGTGGAACGCCCCCGACCCCGAGAAGAGCATCGGCACCTCCACCATCGGGTCCTCCGAAGCCTGCATGCTGGGCGGCTTGGCCTTGAAGCGACGCTGGCAACATGCCCGGCGGGCCGCAGGTGAGTCCACGGAGAAGCCCAACCTCGTCCTGAGCTCGGCGGTCCAGGTGTGTTGGGAGAAGTTCTGCAATTACTGGGACGTGGAGCCTCGTTTCGTCCCGGTCTCCACCGAACATCCCACGCTGGACGGCCACGACCTGGACCAGTACGTGGATGCGAACACCATCGGCGTTGTGGCCATCCTGGGCGTGACCTACACCGGCTTGTACGAACCGGTGGAGCTGATCTCCAATGCGTTGGACGACATCCAGGCACGCCGCGGCCTGGATGTCCCGATCCACGTGGACGGCGCTTCCGGAGCGATGGTGGCCCCGTTCCTGCAACCCGAAACCGTATGGGATTTCCGGCTCCCGCGCGTAGCCTCGATCAACACCTCCGGCCACAAATACGGACTGGTGTATCCCGGCCTCGGATGGGTGGTGTGGCGGGACGCAGCGGCACTCCCCGAGGACCTGATCTTCCACGTCAGCTACCTCGGCGGGGACATGCCAACTTTTGCGCTGAACTTCTCACGGCCCGGCGCCCAGGTCCTGCTGCAGTATTACCTCTTCCTCCGTCTCGGGTTTGCCGGCTACAGGTCCGTCCAAGCGACGTCCCGCGATGTCGCGCTGTACCTGTCCAGCGAGATCGGAGCCATGGATGCGTTCACCCTCTGGAGCGATGGTTCCGACATCCCTGTGTTCGCGTGGCAGCTCACCGACGGCCACACGGAGCACTGGAACCTCCACCATCTATCCGAGCGCCTGCGCATGAATGGGTGGCTTGTTCCGGCCTATCCCTTGCCTGATGGTTTGAGCGACGTAACGGTCCAGAGGATCGTGGTCCGCAACGGTTTCACACGCGATCTCGCGTCCAGTTTCCTGGCCGACCTCACGAAGGAAGTGGACTACCTCGACAGCCTCACTGCACCGATGCCCACGGACAAGCAGGCCGAGGGCTTCCACCACTGACTCTTGGAAGGGAGACCTCCATGTGCCGACTCTTCGGACTCCACGCCGGTCCATGGCCGGTCCGCGCCACGTTCTGGCTCCTGGACGCCCCGGACAGCCTGTCCGTTCAGAGCCGGCGGGAGCCTGACGGTGCCGGCATAGGAACCTTTGATGCGGCAGGCAAGGCGCATGTGGCCAAGCAGCCTCTGGCCGCGTGGGAGGATCACGCCTTCGCCCGCGAAGCGCGTGACCTGAAGAGCACCACCTTCCTTGCCCATGTGCGGTACGCCAGCACCGGTGCGCTCACCATGGTCAACACGCATCCGTTCGAGCAGGATGGGCGACTGTTTGCGCACAACGGTGTTCTCCACGGGCTCGAGCAACTCGATCAGCGCCTCACCGAACTCGGGGTGATGGACCTGGTGCTGGGTCAGTCTGACAGCGAGCGCCTGTTCGCGCTCATCACGGCTGAAACCCGCCGCGCCGGTGGGGACGTCGGCGCGGGCATCACCCACGCCATCGGCTGGATCGCCGAGGCACTGCCGGTGTTCAGCCTCAACTTCATCCTGACCACGGCAACGGACATGTGGGCGCTGAGATACCCGGCCACACATGCGTTGTATGTGCTTGAACGGAACCCTGCCGCGCCGGATCCGGCAGCACCACTCGAGGCCCGAAGCAAGCGGATCCATTCGCGAAGCACCGAGCTGTCCCGATCCCCGCACGTCCTTTTCGCTACCGAGCCAATGGACCACAATCCGGGCTGGCGGGCCATGGATTCCGGCGAACTGGTCCACGTGGGAGCGGATCTGGCAGTGACCTCCACGGTGCCCTTCCCGGATGCGCCTGCACAGTTGCTCAGCCTGGCCGACCTTGAACCGACCGCGGCGGCGTCGCAGCAGCCTTGACCGCGGCTTCAGATGCCGGAACCAGACGAGGTCAACGCACGACGGCGACCTGCCGCCGTCGTGCGTGTGCCGCCTTGCGTGGCGTCAGGCGGAAGCCGGCCGCTTGAGGAACCCCGCCACAGCCAGGGCTGCGGCGAGGCAGAGGGCGGCGTTGACTGCGATGGCTACCGTGATTCCGTTCAGCACACCGGACGTGTCACTCGCTGGAGAGGCCAGCAACTGGGCTGTGAAAACCGCACTCATCACCGGGATGCCCAGGGTAATCCCGATCTGCTGGCTCATGGTGGCCATCCCGGTTGCCATCCCCTGGTCGGCGTTCGGCAGCCCGGACGTGGCAGTAACCATGAAGCCAACGATGACCACGAGGTTCGCGACACCCCCAATGAATGTCGCCACCAGCAGCAGCCCGATGGAGGCAGGGTCGGCGCTGAGCATGATCAACGCGCCCGTAGCGATGGCCTGCACAACGAAGCCATGGACAATTGCCTTCTTGCTGCCGAGCCTGGCGATCACCTTTGGCCCCAGCACGCCGCCGAGGACCGTGCCCAGGCCCAGGACTGCGAAGGAAAGACCAGCACCCAGCGGGGTGTAGCCCAGGACCTGCTGCAGATACAGGGTCAACAGGAACACCAGCGACGTCTCGGTGGCGAACGCCAGGGCCCCGGCAGTGTTGCCCCACGCGATGTTTGAGCGCCGAAGGATGCTAAGCGGTACCAGTGGGTGCTGTGCCCTGTTTTCGATGCCGGCAAAGATGGCAAAGAGCACGACGGCGGCCGCAAGCGCACCGAGCGTGAGGGGATCGGTCCACGAGTGTTCGGCGGCATGGGTGAGCCCGAAGACCAAGGCCAGCAGGCCCGAGGTCACCGTGATGGCGCCGGGGACGTCAAGCCGAAGCTTGATGGTTGGCTTGCTTTCAGCGAGTACAACGGGCGCGATGAGGAGCACGGCGGCAGCCACCGGGACGTTGATGAAGAAGGCCCAACGCCAGCTGAGCAGGTCCGTCAGCAGTCCGCCCAGGATGGCGCCGCTGGTGAATCCCGCAGCCATGAGGGCGCCATTCAACCCGAGTGCCTTGTCGCGCAATGGGCCTTCGGGGAATGAAACCAACAGCAGCGAAAGGGCCGCGGGCACCACCATGGCCGTGGCAACGCCTTGGCCCACTCTTGCCAGCAGCAGTAATGCCGGTTCGGTGGCCAAGCCACCCGCCAGGGACGCGGCGCCGAGGAGTGCCATGCCGATCAGGAACACTTTCCGCCGCCCGGCCACATCGGCCACGCGCCCGAACAGCAGTGTGAGGCCGGCGGCGCACAGGGCGAATGCCGTGGCGACCCACTGGAGGTTTTCCAAGGAGAACCCCACGTCGGCGCCGATGGTGGGCAGGGCAACGTTCAGGATGGAGAAATCGACGGCGAGGGTGAAACCCGCTGTCAGGAGAACCACGAGCGCCAGCCGTTGCTTGCTGGTCATGCCCTTCGGCGTTGTTTCGGCTGAGGGATTGCGGACTTCATTGGTTGATGGCATGGGTTCAGCGTGGACGCGTTTCCGTGCGGCAACCACACCCCGCTGTGGGTACCACTGGCAGTGACAGGACAATCCCGGCCGGTGCCTGAACAATGGGGGCATGGGTACAAACAGTGAACTTGGGGAGTTCCTTCGCGTCCGCCGGGCAGCTTTGCAGCCCCAGGACGTCGGCGTCCTTAATTACGGCTTCCGGCGCGTTCCCGGTTTGCGGCGCGAGGAACTGGCCATGTTGGCCGGTGTCAGCACCACGTACTACACGCGGTTGGAGCAAGGGCTCAGCACAAATGCCTCTGAAGCAGTGATCGGTGCAATCGCGCGTGCCTTGAACCTGGATGCTGCAGAACGCGCCCATCTCTTCAACTTGGCGCGTCCTGTCAAAACCCGGCGACGGGCACCTGCCAAACCCGACAAGATCAGGGCGGGAACGCTGCGTTTGATCCAGTCCATGTCCGGCACGCCGGCCATCGTCCTGGGACGCCGCAGCGAAGTGCTGGGGTGGAATACGTTGGGACATCGGCTCCTTGCCGGCCACCTCGACTACACCGCACCTGCTGCGCCTTCAACACGTCCGAACCTGACCCGGATGTTGTTCCTCGACCAGCACACCAGGGAGCTTTATGTGCGCTGGCCGGAGGAGGCCCGCCGTGCCGTAGCGTCATTGCGACTTGTCGCAGGAAAGTCCTCCGATGACCAGGAGCTTGCTTCCCTCATTGGGGAACTTTCTTTGGGAAGCGTGGACTTCGCTACGCTCTGGGCCAAGCACCCTGTGGAGAACTGCATGTCCGGACGGAAGTACATGCAGCACCCGGAGGTGGGCTACTTGGAACTGAATTTCGAGGTGCTGACACCGCCCGACGAGTCGGGGCACCGTGTCCTCATGTACGCCGCAGAGCCAGGAACCCCTGGGGCCGAGGCGCTGCAGCTCCTCCACAACACCACTGAAGGAGTGTCAGCTGTTCACCGCGTGCAGCGGACCTGATCGCCGCCAGCGCGAGCGGCTCGCAATCACTTTTTCCACATAGCGCCGGTTTCCACATAGCGCTATTGGGAGCGAAAGATGGCCGACTGTCATGACAGGGTTTAGCCATGGGAATTATCGGGCAGATCGTGGCACGGCGGGCAAGTTCGCCGCGCGCCAATGACCTGCTGAGTCAACCGTCCCTGCGGCCTGTCGGCGGCCCCGCCCGGGCAGCGGCTTTCGAAGGCACGACGGCGGTTGGCACCGTCGCGTTGAGCTCCGAAGACGCTGGGCTGCCTGGCGGACTGGGCACGGAAACCGTGTCCTCGGAAACCGGGTCCTCGGACATAGGACCCGGTGGAGGCGTGCACTCCGCTGACGTTGCTCCGGGCTTGCGTGTCATTCCGGCGGCGGACAGCAAGCGCGTGGCTGGCTTGATTGAAGCGGGCCTGCCTTCTCCTGGAATGGCGGGCGTGTCGCTTGCGCAGGCGGATGAAGCCTTGAGGTCGCTTCGTGAATCGGCCTCGGATGAGGCTTCAGTGTTCGGCTTTGTTGAGGCTGCTGATTTTGCCGGCAAGGTCGAGGAGATTTCCCGATCGGTGGAGTACTTGCAGATCGTCGCAGCCCACGCGGTGGAACGGGCCCGGCTTGAGGCACAAAACTCCCGGCCGGGGTCCTCGGCAGCAGCGCCGGAATGGCGGACGGGCTGGACGGAAACACCCGAAGAGCCAACGAGTGGCACGGGCGCAACGGTTCCGGAGGCAACAGTTCCGGAGGCACCAGTTTCCGCTGGTGAAGCACGTTCCACCAACGCACTGTCCGTGGATGGGTCCGGGTCCGCGGCCAGTGTTTTGGATGACGGGTACCGGAACGCGGCAGAGTTCCTGCGGGCCCGGTTGCGGATCGGCATCGGCGAGGCCCGGCGCAGGCTTGCCCTCGCCGCCGAGGTCCTCCCCCAAAAGGGCATGACCGGGCAGGAAATCCCGGCCCGCCGCGGAATCCTCGCCGAGGCCCTCGGATCGGCTTTGGTGCCGTCCCGGTCCGCGACCGTCATCAGCACCGCCCTGGACAAAGTCCGGAACCTCACCGACGAAGACACCATCACCCGGATGGAACACGCCCTGACCACCACCGCGGTGGAGACCGACCCGGACTTCGTCACCACAATGACCAAACGCTGGGCCGACAGGATCGACCACGACGGCCCCGAACCCTCCGAAGAAATCCTCCACCAACTCCAAGGCGCGTTCCTCCGCCGCCGACGCCGCCACGGACTCCACCACCTCGAAATCTTCGCCACCGACGAACAAATCGAAACCCTCACCACCACCATGAACGCCGCCACCAACCCACGACTCACCAACAGCACCAGCACCAGCACCAGAACCAATAGACCAGGCACAGGCACAGGCACCAGCCCGGACCTGGACCGCCGCTCCCGGGCACAGAAACTCCTCGACGGCCTCACCGGAGCCTGCGCCCTCGCCATGACCACCGGGAAACTACCCTCCAACGGCGGACTCCGCCCCCAACTCACCGTCACCATCGACCACCGCGACCTCCTCGAACAACTCACCGGCACCGGCCACCACCAGCCCGGCACCAGGACACAAACCGGCACAGCCATAGGCGCCGCCACAGGCACAGGCACCGGCATAGGAACTGGCACCGATCGCTTGAACACAGGCACCGCCACGTTCACCGGCCCAATGCACCCGAACACCATCCGCAAAATAGCCTGCGACGCCGACATCATCCCCGTCCTGCTCGGCAGCGACTCCCGCGTCCTGGACATCGGCCGCACCACCCGGATCTTCCCACCCCACATCCGCAAAGCCATCACCGCCCGCGACCAAGGCTGCGCCTTCCCCGACTGCACCATGCCCGCACCCTGGTGCGAAGCCCACCACACCACCTACTGGACCCACGGCGGCACCACCGGAACCAACAACGGCACCCTGCTCTGCAGCCACCACCACCACCTCATCCACAAAGAACAATGGCGGATCGACATGACAACCGGGGTCCCCTGGTTCATCCCCCCACCCCACATCGACCCCCACCAAACACCCCGACGCAACCACCACCACACACCCCACAGAACATGAAGGGTCCTAGTCCCGGGCGCGCCTGAAGCAGACCCCGATCACGTAGGGATTTGGGCGCTGGCGTGCTGGTCAAGATGGCAAGCCGGTGCCGAACTTAGCGCGACGTCGGCCAGCCCGTGTACGACTCCGCGAGGTAAGCCTTGGCGTGCTCGGAAGTGACCACGGAGTGCAGCTCGCCGAGCTGGCGTGCGCGGTCGAAGTCGTCGGCCCCGGGAACGGTGTGCAGCATGGACGTCATCCAGTACGAGAAGTGCTGGGCCTTCCACACACGGTCCAGGGCGCGGTCGCTGTAGGAATCAAGAAGCGCAGTGGAGCCATTCGAGTAGAAGGAATCGAGCCCCTCGAAGAGGACTTTGACGTCGTGGATCGCCAGGTTGAGGCCCTTGGCTCCCGTGGGCGGCACTGTGTGCGCGGCGTCGCCGGCCAGGAAGAGGTTGCCGTGGCGCATGGGTGTGTGGACGAAACTGCGGAACGGGAGGACCATCTTTTCCAGGACGGGCCCCTCTTTGAGCTCAAACCCATTGCCATTGACGCGCTTCCGGAACTCCGTCCAGATGCGTTCGTCATCCCATTCGGCCACGTTTTCCTTGGGGTCGCACTGGAAATACATGCGCTGAACGGTTTCGGTGCGCTGGCTGATCAGTGCGAAGCCGTTTTCGGAGTTGGCGTAGATCAGTTCGTCGGCGCTGCGTGGGGCCTCGGCGAGGATGCCGAACCAAGCGAAGGGGTACTCGTGGAAGTACCACTTGCGGTTGGCTTCGGGAATCTGGAAGCGGCAGTGGCTGCGGGATCCGTCAGCACCCACCAGGAAGTCGGCCTGGATTTCAAAGTCCTGGCCGTCCGCGTCAGTGAACCAGACTTTCGGCTTGCCTTCGAGGTCATGCACCGTGGTGTCCGTGACGCTGTAGCGGACGTCGCCGCCGTCGGCCTCGCGTTTCGCGGCGAGATCCATGAACACGTCGGTCTGTGGGTACAGCCACACTGATTCGCCCACGAGTTCCTTGAAGTTGATGCGGTGGCTTTCGCCGTTGAACCGCAACTCGATGCCATCGTGCCGGTCGCCTTCGCGCAGTACACGATCGGACACGCCGGAATCCACCAACAGGTTCACGGTGCCGTGCTCGAGGATGCCGGCGCGGACAGTCTCCTGGATGTCCTTGCGGCTGCGGATTTCCACCACTACGGACTCGATGCCCTGCTTGGCCAGCAAATGGGAGAGCATGAGGCCTGCGGGGCCTGCGCCCATGATGGCGACTTGGGTGGTGATCGGTGTGCGTGCCATGGTTGTTCCTCGCTTCGTTGCGGATCCCGGCTTGCTCGGAAGCGGGATGAATCTGAAATCAGTGTGGCCCGCAGCGGGTGATTGGCGTTACACGCATTCCGTTGAACAGAAGTTGGATTCAGTCGCCGAGTTGTCGGCCGATTCCCCTCGCAGCTGTTTGAAGCGCCGGGACAAGCGCCTGCAACCGCATCTCCGCCAGCGGGACAACAACACCGAGGGCCGCCACAGTACGGCGCTTCCCATTCACCACGGGAACAGCGATGCCCCACGTATCCGGATCCACCACGCCCGCGAGTTGTGCGTAGCCGTGCTGGGCCGCTTCCGCCAGGAAATGACGTACGACGTCGGCAGTCACCTTTCCGGTCGGATCTTCGAATTGTTCGAGGTACTCCGCCTGCAGCTCACGCGACTGGTGGGACATCAAGGCCAGTCCCGCAGAGGAAATGTGGACCGGCATCCGCCCGGCGATCCGCGCCCTGTTGGCCACCGATCCCCTCCGGGAAAGTCGCTCCACAAAGAGCGCTTCCCAGCCATCGAGCACAGCGAGGTTCACGTTCTGGTTCAGGACCTGCTGTATGTCCTCCATAAACGGCATCGCCGCTTGGCGGAGGGCCAACGTGGGCGAATTGCGGTTGACCAGTTCCCACAACCTCAAGCCCAGGCGGACCGTCCCGCCGGCGCCAAGATCCAACAACCCATGCTCGGAGAGTTGGCGGACCAGTCGATGCGCCGAGGACAGCGGGAGCCCTGCGCGGTCGGCCAACTCCGTCAACTGCAGGGACGTCACTCCCTCCGGGAAAGCCTCGATCACCCGCACGACGCGATCCACCACGGAATCACCGGACGCAGAGTTGGCCACGACGCTCTCCTTTGTTTCCGGCACCGGTGGGCACCTTCCATTCAATGGTAGAACGTGTGCCACGCTACATCGGGCGGTGATACAACTCTCATAACCGACCGAACGTTCTTTGGTCGGGACCAACCACAAAAGAAGTGCCGAGGACGCCATGCCAACGATGCCATCTGCCCGCCGCTCCCAATGGCCTGTTTGGCTCTGTTGGCTGGCCATGGTCCTGGACGGCTTCGATCTCGTGGTCCTGGGCACCGTCATTCCCACGCTCATCAAGACCGGCGAACTTGGATTCGACGCCGTGGGAGCTACTTTCGCGGCCACTATCTCCCTGGTAGGTGTGGGTTTGGGTGCGCTCTTCATCGCGCCGCTCTCGGACAAGTTCGGCCGCCGAAGACTCTTGATCGCCTGTGTGGCAGGCTTCTCGCTGTTCACCATCGGCGTTGCCTTCGCTCCGAATGTCGCAGTCTTTTCGATTCTCCGCCTGCTTGCGGGCTTGGGGCTTGGCGCATGCCTCCCTGCCGCTTTGGCATACATGAACGACTACGCCCCGGCCGGATCAGCCGGCAAGTCCACCACCCGGACCATGACCGGGTACCACGTGGGCGCCGTGGCCACGGCCCTGCTGGCCATTTTCATCGTTCCCAACTGGCGGCTCATGTTCATCATCGGCGGCGTGGCCGGACTGGTGCTGTTGCCGTTCCTGTGGGCAAAGCTGCCCGAGTCCCTGCCCGAGGCAGCCCCGGCCAAGGCGGGCGAACCCGCGAAGGCAACCCCCGCCGTCGAGCATTCCGCCGGCACCAAACAAAAGACCGGATTCCGCGACCTCCTGCAGAAGCCGTACCCCATGGTGGCTGTTGGCATTGGCATCGCGTCGTTCATGGGGCTGCTGCTGGTCTATGGGCTGAACACGTGGCTGCCGCAGCTGATGGCAGCTGCCGGATATCCCGTGAGCACCGGACTGACTCTATTGCTGGTCCTGAACGTTGGCGCCGTGGCGGGGCTGTTCCTGGCCGGAATCCTGGCAGACAAACATGGGACCAAGAAGATCGTGCTGGTGTGGTTCGGCTTGTCAGCGGTCCTGCTGGCCATCCTCAGCGTCAAGATCCAGAACGAAATCCTCCTGAACGCGGCTGTGTTCGTCACCGGAGTCTTCGTGTTCAGCTCCCAGGTTTTGGTCTACGCCTGGGTCAGCCAGTTGTTCCCGGCCAGGCTCCGCGGAACCGCCCTGGGCTTCGCAGCAGGTGTTGGCAGGTTGGGCGCAATCGTTGGTCCTGCCGTGACGGGAACCTTGGTAGCCGCGAATATCGCCTACCCTGCCGGCTTCTACGTGTTCGCCGCCGCCGGCCTACTGGCGGTTGCCGCACTGTTCCTGGTGCCGCACGAGGTCAAAGCCGCCGATACAACCGTGCCGGCGGACCGCTAACCTTTCGGCCAAACCTGCGGGCGCTTGCATAAGGACTCCTGCGCCTTCGAGAGCAGCTGCGGCCCCGCCGCGAAGCAGCGGTCGGTGGATTTCTGAAGCTCCGGGAGCGCCTGGACTGCTGAATCGAAGTGGTCCTCGCGGATCATCGTTTCCATGGCCCGGCATTGGTTCTCTGTTTCCAAAGCTCCAACCATGGCCGAGGAAATCTTCAAGCTCAGGACCGCATCCATGCTCGCGTCGGGATCGTGCCTGCACAGGCCGTTGGAGATCCTCAGGATCCGGCCAGGCAACATGGACAGGTACGTGGAGAGGAAACGGATGGCCGGCGTGGAGTCTCCCAACTCGTCAGCCAGCGATTGCAGCCTGCACGGTTCCAGGACGGATGGCTCCGGCGCCTGGACCGGATCTGCTTCGTCAGTCACCCCTTGCTGCCTGGGGCTGTGCGGCGCCTTCCGGGGCTGACTTGTTGGGGTCCTTGGTCCAGATGGAGGCGAGCATTCCGATGACCAGGATGGCCGGTGCACCGTACATCAGGATGTTCATGACGACGGGTTCGCGGAGGGCGCGGATGGCGTTGCCGACGTAGGGGATGGTGGCGACCTGCTTGTCCACGGTTTTGCCTTCGAGGGTGGCGATCCAGGGGTCGATGCCGTTGTTGGCGTCACCTTTGGTCTGGACGGCTACGCCGCCGTCGGCGGTGGCGGTGACCTCGGTGATGCGGTGGGTCTCTACCCGCTGGTCCTCCACGGGGATGTGGTACGTGATGATGTCGCCCACTTTGACGTCCGTGATGGGTGTTGGGACGGTCACGACGACGTCGCCCGGGTTGATCAGGGGCGCCATGGAACCGGTCAGCATAGTGGAGGTCTGGTATCCGAAGACGCGCGGCCCAATCGCCAGCAGGACGAATGCCAAGGCCGCGAGAACCAGCGCGCCGATGCCGATGAACTTCACAGCCGACCCGGCAACCCGGCGGAAGGCGCCGGCTTTGGTGAACGTGGGGGCCGCTGCGGACGGCTTGACAGCGACAGACTCGGTTGCGGCGTCGACGGCGGCGGTCTCGACGACGGCGGATGCGGTCGCGGTTGCGGCGGCGGGCTTCGAGGCGGAACGCCGGCCGTGGAGAGCTGGTCCGTTGATGCTGGTGAGGGTGCTCATTGTCCTGGCGTTCCTTCCGAGTGTTGATCGTCTTCTGTAAAAGAGTCTGCGTGAGCTGGCTCAGGCTTTCCTACCGGAAATCCTCAAGTCTGGCTCAGGAAAAATACCGGCGGACCTGATCGGGCAGGGGGGCGCCCGACCAGGCCCGGCGGGGCTGGTGACCGGAGGCCCGGCCGTAAAGGGCGTAACGGCCGGCCTCCGGAGTTTCAGGTGGTGCTTACTTGGTGGTTTCGGTGCGTTGGGTGCCGGTGAAGGAGAATCCGACGGTGGAGGTGGCGCCCTGGAAGTCGTTGTTCGCGGTGGCGGGCAACGCGGTGGTGACCTTGAGGTTGTCGGTTTTGGTCGAGGTCAGGGAGGTCAGGTTGTTCAGGACCTTGTTCGCTGCGATCACGGGGCCGTTGGCCAGGACGGTGGTTTTGGTGCCGGCGCAGCTGTAGGGGGCGGCGGTGCCGGTCCAGGCGACGGAGCAGTTTTCGATGCTCAGTTGCAGGCCGTTGGTCACGTCGGTGGTGAGCAGGGAGGCGGTGGCGCCGGCGGAGGTGGTGAGGGTGACGTTGTTCAGGTCCGAGTTGCCGGTGTTGGCCAGGGTGACGAGCTTTTCGACCTTGTCGCCCGGCAGGAGGCCGGCGACGGGGACGTTCAGCGTGTTGGAGGCTCCGGTGCCCAGGGCGATGGTGACGGTTCCTGCGGTGACGGCCTGGGAGGCGGAGGTGGAGGAGGTGAACGCGCCGTAGGTGCCCATGCCGGCGACGGCGGCTGCGGTGCCGACCAGTGCGACGGAGGCGAGGATCTTGCCGGAGGTGGTCTTGAGGGTGATGGCCATCTGAATCGGTTTCCTTTCGGGTGGCCACCGTGTTCGGCCGGCCGTCTTGTCGGCCTCTCTGGCTGACAAGAACTACTGTGCCGGGCCAGGATCAAGAACCAATCCTGCAAACCCGCAACACTTCCTCAGGAAAAACTCAAGACTCACCAAAGCCCCACCAGCCCCATATGAAACACTGCATGGTGCACGTGAAGGCCAATGAGAGGGCGCAATAAATGCCGATGTGGTTGCAAGCCCTGCTATGGGGAACACTGGCCGGCGGAGCCCTTGTCCTCGGAGCCGGTATCGCTTGGCTGTGGAAAGTCCCGCCCAAGATTGTTTCCACGGTGATGGCCTTCGGCGCCGGCGTCCTGATCTCCGCCCTTGCCTTTGAACTCGTGGACGAGGCTGTCCAAGGCGGCGGATTGGTCCCCACCATCCTTGGCTTCCTCGTGGGTGCCTTGATCTTTGTGGGCTCGAACGTTCTGCTGGCGCGCGCCGGGGCCAAACATCGAAAGCGCTCCAGCGGGCCCCAACCCTCCGAGAAGGACACGCCAGGCAGCGGAACGGCCATCGCCGTCGGAGCACTGATTGACGGCATTCCCGAATCGGTGGTCCTTGGCGTCGGGCTCCTCGCCGGCGGGGCTGTGAGCCCGGCGATGCTGGCAGCCGTCTTCATCTCCAACGTCCCGGAGGGCCTTTCCAGTACAGCCGGCATGAAGAAGGCCGGACGAAGCCCCGCGTACGTTTTTGGAACATGGATCGGCATCGCAGTTTTCAGCGGACTCGCTGCCCTGATCGGCTACACCGCCTTGGAGAACGCCCCCGAGACCGTGATTGCGTTCATCACCGCCATCGCTGCAGGCGGAATCCTTGCCATGCTTGCCGACACCATGATCCCCGAGGCCTTCGAAGAGCATCACAACCTCACCGGACTCACTGCCGCTGTCGGCTTCCTGAGCGCCTTCACCATCCATCACGTCGGAGGCTAGCGCTCCCGCCCACAGCAGCTAGTGCGGAAGCAGCCCCAACAGCGGCAAGGCAGCCGCCGTCGAGACCGCCATGGCTGCCGTGTTGCCGATCACCGGATGAAAACCGGCCGGCAGCCGGGCGGAAACTGCCCTGGCGATGGGCGGCGCGAGGATCGCTCCCAGCACGGCCCCGCCGACTATCGCGCTCCACGAACCTCCGTAAGCGAGCACGGCAGCAGGGGCCACGGATACCACGGAAGCATAGGTAGCTGCCCACCCTCCGCCGCGGTACCAGCGCTGCCAGAGGACGACGCCGATTGCCGACGTCAGCGCCTGGGCGAACAGTATGTGGGGCAGCAGGTTGGAGCCATACGACGGCAACCCCGGGTTCAGCACGAACGCTGCCGCGACGCCCAGGATCATGCCTATGCTGGCGAGTTCGTTGGCGAAGAAATGCGTTTCCGTGAAGTCCTTGAGGATCCGCCGGGCGGCCCACAGGGCGTCGTTGCGGAAAGTCAGGTTAGCGCCCGACGGCGGTTGGTGCTCTCGTGCGGGTTGGTGCGGCTCCCGCAGGGCAAGCCATGGCAGCTGCCGGGCCACGATGAATGACGCGACAGAACCGACGGACATCGCGAGGACATTCGCCACGACAACGGGCAGGCCAAACGGCGTGGACACCACGGGAATGAGCAGCAACGCCAAAGGTGTGGTGGTGCTTGCTCCGAGAATCGCAGCTGTCAGGCAGGTCTTCCAACCGGGCCCATAGACAAGGACCATGGCGGGCGCGACGCAAACAAAAGGAACGAACGTTGGTTGCCACCCGTCGTCGAGCATCCAACCGAACGCCAGATTGGACAGCAACAGACTCAGCGACGCAGACGCCAGCACCCAGGGCCAGAGCCCGGTCCCATAGGTCAGCGAGCCAGCCCATCCTTCCCTCCGGCGGCCGGCAAACCACGCCAGTGCCGCCCCTGCCAGCAGGCCGAGTGCTGCGAGATCCGACGCGAAGAACAAGGGCTCGGTCATGTCTCCCAGAAACCAGCGAAAGCCAGCCATCGGCGAGTCCATGACGGCCTCCGGCCACCCGGCATAGACCGGGCCGACCCGCGGTGAGTGTTGAGCGAGGATGTGCAGGCACAGTGCAAACAGGCCGACGATAACCACCATGCCGAAAGCCCCGAGAGCGACGGCGGCCACGCTATGTTTGGGCGTTGGTTCCAGCGGTCGGATAACGGTGGGGTCGGCAGTGGTCCTGGCTATGGAAGAGTGCGTCATTGGTGGCCCTAAGCGTGCGGTGTGGCGTGGCTTTGAGCAGCGTAACGGACAGTTCACAGCCGCCTGCAACCGCGTCGTTACGGGGAATTTGTGACCGCCGGACCTTCAATTCCCCAACCCACTCCACTCACCCTTAGTAGGTGATCTTTCTGTCCAATCGCTGCGGTTCCAGCGCGGGCATAGGCAAGAGGGAGCAGCCGAATCGAAAATGGTGTTGTGGCCCCGCAGGGGAACGGGTCCCTTGCCGGATGACGACGGGCCAGCCCCGGGCCGAACGAACGATGGGAAAGACACCATGAACTTCTTGGAATCGTTGTGGAGCATCATTGTTGCTTTTTTCTTCATTGCCTATTTGATCCTCCTCTTTCAGATCATTTCCGATCTCCTCCGCGACAAGGCCCTCAACGGCGGTGTCAAAGTATTGTGGATTTTGTGCCTGTTCATCGCCCCCTTTATCTCCGCGTTGATTTACGTGATCATGCGTGGCAAGGGCATGGCTTTGCGGAGCGAAATGCGGGTCCGGGAATCTGTTGAAGAGGCCGAGAATTACATCCGTGACGTGGCCGGGGCCCCTTCGGCCACCCAGCAAATCGAAGCAGCCAAAGCGCTGCTTGCCGCTGGCGATATTACCGAGGCGGAGTACGCTCGCCTGAAGGAGATCGCTTTGTCCTGATCCGGGCTACGGTCTGCCACCCACGCACGGCCGAAAGGGACCGCATGACGCGATTGAAGGCATTCCCGTTGTTGGAAGGCGGACCGTTCCGATTCGGCCTCATAGCAGCCTTGGGCGTTCTTGTTGCCTTGGCTTTGGGCTCCGCGGTCATCACCCTGCGGTATTCGCTGACGTTGATCTTTGCAGCACTGTTCATCTCGCTGGGGCTCTACCCTTTGGTCCGCTGGCTGGAACGCCTGAAACTCTCGCGCGCCGGCGCCGTGCTTGCTGTCGCGGTTGGTTTCCTTGTGGTGGTGGCCATTCTCATCCGTTTTGTGGTTCCCATCCTGGTGGAGGAAGGCGCTGCCCTGGTCCGGTTGCTGCCATCCAGCTTCGATGCGGTGGGCGAACAGGAATGGTTCCAGGACTTTAATGGGTCGCTTGGCGGGGCACTGACCCCCTTGCTGGAATGGCTGGAAACGTCGGCCGCGGATCCGAACGTATGGCTCGCAATTGGCGGTGGCGCTGTGCAGGTGGGGTACAACGTGGTGAATGGCACCTTCGCCGTCATCTTCGTGGTGGTCCTGACGCTCTATTTCGTGGCCGGGCATGAGGTCATGAAATCCAGCCTCTACGCGCTGGTTCCGGCCTCCCGCAGGGAATCATTCGCGGATATATCCGAGACAATTATCGCTTCGGTGGGTAAATACCTGAGCGGCATGTCAATTCTCGCCCTGCTCAATGCGATCTTCACCTTCATTGTCTTATCTGTTGCCGGAGTGAGGTACGCGGCTGTTCTCGCGGTCCTGGCCTTCCCCATCACGCTCATACCGTTGGTGGGCAGCGCTATCAGCACGGCAATCATCACGGTGGTTTCACTTTTCACGTCTCCGGCTACGGCGTTGGTGGTTTTCCTTGTCATGTTGGTCTATATGCAAGTGGAGGCCTACGTCCTGACGCCACGGGTGGTGGGGAAAGCCATCAGCATCCCGGGTTCCTTGGTGCTCATCGGCGCGATGGTGGGCGGGACCCTGCTGGGGCTGCTTGGAGCGTTGATCGCCTGCCCCACCACGGCATCGATTCTGCTGATCATCAAAAAGGTGGTCATACCGCAGCAGAACGCCAAGTAGCGCAGCATGCAAGGACTACTGCACGACGCCGATGCCGTCGCCTTGATCTTGTTGGCACTCCACATTGTGCTCGGATCAATCGCCGCAGTGATGGTCTCGGCAAACCGAAGGCCGTCCTCCGCCATTGCCTGGGTGCTGGCGATCATCTTCATTCCGTACCTCGGCATGATGGCGTTCCTTCTGGTGGGCCGCGGCAAGCTCCCCAAGGCCAGGCGGGAAAAACAGCGCGCCGTCAACGAGCTCATGCTCGGACGCACCCCTGGCCTCTCAGCAGTCAGCCACAGTGACGACTGGCCCGCCTGGCTGCGCTCCGCCGTCGAACTTAATCTCAGGCTCGGCGCGCTGCCCATGGTGGGCGGCAACCGGGCCGAGTTGCTGGAGGACTACAACGGGAGCTTCGACCGCATGATCGCGGACATGGACGCCGCTGAAGAGTACGTGCATGTGGAGTTCTACATTCTTGCGTTGGACCCCACCACGGCTCCGTTCTTCGCGGCCATGGAGAGGGCGTGCAAGAGGGGCGTCACAGTCAGGGTCCTCTTCGACCACCTGGCAGCGGTGGGTGACCCCAAATACCGTGACATGCTGCAGGCTTTTGATGGGATGGGGGCCGAATGGCACGCCATGCTGCCCCTGCGCCCGTTCAAAGGACAATGGCAACGCCCGGATCTCCGCAATCACCGGAAATTGGTGGTTGTGGACGGAAGGGTGGGCTACACGGGCTCCCAAAACCTTATCGACGCTTCCTACAACAAGAAGCGGAACATCCGGCGCGGCCTTCGGTGGCACGAACTGATGGTGCGTCTGGAAGGTCCCGCGGTGCGGGAACTCAACGCGGTGTTCGTCACCGATTGGTACAGCGAGTCCGAGACCCTGCTGCCGTTGGATACCTCTCCTGTGGTCCTTGGCTCCGAGCCCGAGCTCATTGACGCCCAGGTCCTGCCCAGCGGTCCCAGCTTCGATAACGACAACAACCTCAAGCTCTACACCACCCTCATCTACAAGGCCGAGCATCGCGTCAGCATCACCAGCCCATATTTTGTGCCCGACGAAGCAATCCAGCTGGCCATCATCACCGCCGCGTCAAGGGGATTGAGCGTTGAGCTCTTCGTCTCGGAGGTGGGTGACCAAGCCATGGTCTACCACGCCCAGCGTTCCTATTATGAGGTCCTGCTGCGGGCCGGGGTCCGCATCTACCTGTACCGGGCCCCGCAGGTCCTGCACGCAAAACACTTCACCATTGACGACGACGTAGCCGTCATTGGCTCGAGCAATATGGACGTCCGCTCGTTCAGCCTCAACATGGAGGTCTCGGTGCTGGTTCACGGGCGATCCATCGTGGACCGGATGCGGGCGGTCGAAGACAGCTACCGTGCGGCAAGCACGGAGTTGCTGTTGGAGGACTGGTTGCGACGTCCTGTGGGTCACGTTGCGCTGGACAACCTTGCCCGGCTCACGTCATCCCTGCAATAACACGGGCTCCCTGCAATAACACGGGCTTCTCACATAGCACGATCGGGTTAAGTCAGTCGTCCAGCTGCAGGTACCAGGTCACGGCGGCACTGATACCCCGGCCCAGCAGCAGCGAGAACGCAATGGCAATGACCACCGCGAACTCCGTGGACAGCCCGGGCAACAGCCCGGACAGGGCACCAATGCCCACGGAATACGCTGACCACAGGATGCCCGCGGCCATCGAGTAGAGCACAAACCTGCCCCGCGGCACCGGCGTAATGGCACTGGCAACGTTCATGGTCAGGCGCCCGAGCGGGACGAACCGGGACGTCAGAACCCATGAGGCAGCGTGCTTGGACAGCCTTTCCCGGGAGGCATGCAACGCCTTCTGCGTGCGGGGGCCCTGAAGAATCCTCCAGTTGGCCATGTCCCGACGCCGGACCAGTTCATAGGCGCCCAGGTCACCTGCTACTGCTCCCGCCAGCATCGCGGCCACCAGGAGGTACCCGTTGGGAAGGTTGTCGGTTGCTGACAGGGCCCCCAAGGCCACGAACAAGGACGTCGTGGGAATGGGAGGGAAGATTGCCGAGAACGCCACAAAGATCGCCCCGAGCGGGTAGACCCACCCGGAATCGGCGGCGCTCATGATGTCTTTGAAAGCTTGCACGGTGAAACCCCTTTCCGGGCCTCGCCCAAGCGTCTCACGGCGGCCACCACAATCCTTACGCCCATTGGCCGCCGCGCGGATCGCCCTTACTGGGTGAATCCTCGATGCCCCGCCCCTACACTGAAGGAGTGGACGACCAAGGTGGTACCCGCCCGGACCTCTTGAGCCCCAAGCTGATCGCGGTGCCCAAGCCGCCTTTGGACCTGCTGGCTCGAACCCGCCTTGTGGCAAAACTCAACGCCGCACGGGACGTCGTCCTCCTGTGTGCCCCCGCCGGGTACGGCAAAACGGTACTCCTTACACAATGGCTCTCCGGGCAAACGGACGCCGTCGCCTGGGTCAACCAGGACCGGCTGGAATTCCCAGCCTTGTGGCCTGCAGTGCTTCAGGCACTGCGTCAGTGCCGCGCCATACCCCACGGTGCGCTCAGTGGATTCTCGGGAGCCGAGAGGAATGCCTCGGAAGTCATTCACGGCCTGGCTGAACAATTGGCCGCCGCGGGAACCACCATCCGCCTCGTCATCGACGGAATCGATCAATTCCCTGCGGATGAACTCAATCATTGGATGCCGGCCCTGCTGAACCACGCAGGGCCGGCCTTCCAATTGATCCTGGCCACGCGCGTCAGCACTGCCGTTGATCCAGGGCCTGCCCGGCTCAGCGGCCGGATCCTGGAACTTCACTCAAACGATCTCGCCTTCTCCTTGGACGAGATCAACTCACTCGCGGCAAGGACCATCACTTTGCTGGGAACGCAGCAACTGGGCGAGGTGTTCCGGCAGACTGCAGGCTGGCCCGCGTGCGTGGTCCTTGCGCTGCGTGCGCTCCGAGGTTCAGCCGATCCGGACATGCCTTTAGGCGACATCGCGGGCAACAACCGGGAACTCGCCGAATACCTGGGCCACGAAGTCGTCCGTACACTTTCCGGGGAAGAGCGGGACGTGCTGTCCAGTACCTGCGTGTGCCGGGTCCTGGTCGCTGCCCAAGCCAACGCCCTCGCTGGCCACCGACATGCCGGGAATGTCCTGGCCGTCCTTGGCGATGACCGTGACCTGGTGGAATCTGCGGGGAGTGGACGAAAGGTCTTTTTGGTTCGCCCCCTGATCCGCGCGTATTTCCGGGCGGAACTTGCCCGGAGGGACCCTGACGAACTCCTTCGACTGAACCGGATCGCCGCACAGTGGCACGAGCTGGCAGGTGAACCCGAAGCTGCGCTCAGGCACGCTATGGACTCAGCCGACTACGGGTTGGTCGGCGCAATCCTCGGGCGGCACGGAGCCGCACTCCTGGGCTCGGGCGGGGTCACCCTGGTCCGGCGGGCCATTGCCGTGCTGCCGGATTCCATCCTGGCGGCAAGCCCCAAGCTCTGCGTGGTTGCGGCATTGGCGCATGTGGAAAGCCGCCAGCCCACCACGGCTGCACGGTACCTGGCCGCCGCGAACCGCTATTGGGTAGACGATGCACCGCCTGATCTCCGTGAACTGCGGGCATTGGCAGAAGCCCGCCTGTCCTGGTTCAGCGGTGAATGGGAGAACCGCCACCCCACGGCCACCAGCGACTATGCCGACCTCCCTTTGTCGCGGCAGAGCGACATCCGGATTGAAGCGAGAATGGTTGCGCTCACCGCCGCTGTTGCCGAACAGAATTACGGGACTGCCGAGAACGAAGCCACGGAAGCACTGATCGAAGCCACCGAAGCAGGCAACAGCTATCTTGCCGGCAAGGTGTACCTCAAGCTGGCAGGCATCTCCTCCATGCGAGGCCAACTCCGCCGTGCCGGCGAATATCTGCGGCAGGCTGAGGAGAAACTACCCGCACACGCGTGGTCGGGGGGAGCTGGCCGGTCGGTTGGCGCCCTCATGCACGCCTCGGCCGCACTCCTGGCAGCCGAACCCGCCGCGGCCCTGAAGTTTGCGGCGGCGGGCGCTGCCGAACTTGGACAACTGGGGTCCTCCTCCAAAGGAGTCGGCGCCGCGATGCGCTCCACCTTGGAACTGGTCACCGCGTGCGCCCATCTGGATACGGGGGACAGGCGCCACTCCTTGGATGGCATGCGGCAAGCACGGCTGCGCATCGGCCAGGACCATCTGTTCGCCCAACCGATGGCAGCCTTCGTAGCGGTCATCGAACATACTGCCGCCCTTGCCTTGGGGCATGCCGAGCGGGCACGCGAGGTCCTGGAATGGGCTGAGGAGCTTATCCCGGGTACGGGCGAATTGTGCCTGCTGCGCGCCCAGGGCCCAGCCGGCATCAGCCGCTTCGATGCCGCCACGGAACGCCTCCGTCCACTGCACACCGGCGTGGTGGCGCCCCTCCTGGAATGGACGTGGCTTCACGTGAACGTCCTGGAATGCTCCATGGCCATCCGCACAGGCCGGCGGACACTTGCCGGAAAGCTCCTGGAGGACGCACTGGGCAAAGCCGAGGAACTTGGCGTGATCCGGCCCTTGGCCATCGCCCCCCAGGAGGTCATCGACCTGCTGGTGGAACGGGCGGGAGCACACGGCCCCCAAGAGGAACTCGCCAAGAAACTGTTGGCGTTGCGGTCCCCCGCCGATGCCAGGCGGGCACCGCTGCTGACTCCGCGGGAACGGGAGGTCCTCACCCTTCTTCCATCACACTTGTCGCAGGAACAGATGGCCTCGGAGCTCCATCTGTCCGTCAACACGGTCAAGACGCACATAAGGATCATCTACTCCAAGCTCGGGGCCGGATCGCGCCATGACGCTGTGGCCGCCGCCTACAAATTCGGCCACTTACCGTAGGCCGTGACCTCGGAAGACGCCCATCACTCACCCGATTGGGGTGACCCTGCGGCATTAACCCGGATCTAGTCTGAAAGCATGCTGGCAGAAGACTCGGGGATTTGCCGAAGGCACACATGACAGACGTCGTCGTCACGTTGCTGGTGCTCGTCGTGGTGATCGCCGCGTTCGTCTGGAACCGCTTGCCGGTGGAGGTCGTAGCGCTGGGAGCAGCGTTGGCCTTATACGGCACCGGCATCGTTGGCCTTGAGGACACATTCGCCGGCTTCGGGAACGGGACGGTGGTGTTGATCGCCGCGTTGTTCGTCGTGGCGGAGGCTATCGACGCCGCAGGAGTCACCACGTGGCTCGGGAGCCTGCTCATCAGGTTTTCGGGGACCAGCCGGACCCGGCTCATGGTGTTGATGATGGTCCTGACGGCCCTTTTGACGGCTCTCATCAGCGTCAATGGAGCTGTTGCGGCCTTGCTGCCCATGGTTGTCGTGCTCGCAGTCCGGCTGGGTCGCAGGCCTTCGGAGCTCCTCATGCCCATGGCTTTCGCGGCCCACGCCGGCTCCCTGCTGATACTCACCGGCTCACCGGTGAACATCCTGATCCTCAACGCGGCCCTGGACACTACGGGGACGGGGATCGGGTTCTTCGAGTTCGGGCTGGTTGGACTGCCGCTGCTCCTCGGCACCATCGGACTGGCTCTCTGGCTTGGCCCTTCCCTGCTGCCCAGCCGCACCCCCGAAGCCCTTCCCAAGGACCTGGGTTCCCACGGCAAGACCCTCATGACCCACTACCTGGGTGAGGACGGACTGAGCAGGCTCACCATTCCGTCCGGTTCAGTGCTGGTGGGCCAGCCGGTTGCCTGCATCCAGGAAGATGATGACGACGGCGGCCACCTGCACCTCATCAGCGTGCAAGGACCGGACGGCAAACAGTCCACGAACGGGACATTCGAGCCGGGCGATGAGATTGTGGTGCGTGGCGGTCAACCAATCATTGACGCCTTCGCGGCCAAGCACGGCCTCATGCAGGACGACGATGCGACCTGCGGACTCATCAGCAGCAGTTACGGCGTGGCCGAGGTGGTGGTCGCACCGCGTTCCAACCTCGTCGGCACCGAGGCGTACCCCGGCATGGTGACTGACAGCGGTGCCTTGGTGGTGCTGGCCCATCAGCATCCGGGCGAACCGGAATCCTCTGGACGCTCACGTGTTACCGCCGGTGACAGGCTCCTGTTGCAGGGGACTTGGTCTGCGCTGGACCAGCACACCCTGGACCACAATGTGCTGCTGGTGGACTCGCCGGACACCATCCGCCGCCAGACAGTCCCGTTGGGACCGCGAGCGACGCCGGCCCTCATAGTCCTCGGGGTGATGGTGGTCCTACTGGCCACCAACATTGTGCCAGCCCCCATTGCCGCACTGTTGGCCGCGCTGGCCATGGTGGTGCTGCGGGTTGTCACGGTAAAACAGGCACACCAGTCCATGGCATGGACCACCCTCATCCTGGTGGCCGGCATGATTCCGCTGTCCACGGCCATCACGTCGACGGGTACCGCTGAGATCCTCGCTGAGGGCATGGTGTCTGTAGTAGGGAACGGCGGGCACTTGCTGCTCCTTGTTGGGCTCTTCGTGGTCACCGCCGTGCTGGGTCAGCTCATCAGCAACACCGCCACCGCCTTGATCATCATCCCGATCGCCCTTTCGGTGGCCCAGGAGTCATCCATCAACCCGTACGCGGTGCTGATGTGCGTCTCGGTGGCCTCATCCGCGGCCCTGCTGACACCGGTGGCGACGCCGGCCAACATGATGATCATGCAACCGGCCGGCTACAGGTTTGGCGACTACTGGAAGTTTGGCCTGGCCATCATGGCACTGTACGCGGCCGTGGCCATCCTGCTGGTTCCCGTGTTCTGGCCACTTCAGGCCTAGCCACCAAGAAATCCCATGCAACCACCAGAGCAACCAGGAGCAGACATGGCCAGTGACCACACCACCCAAACGACACCACCTACCGTCAAAGCGGCCTCCTGGCTGCCTTTGATCGTGGTGGTCCTCACCCAGATCCAGGCATCGTTCGCCGTGAACGCATTGACCGTCTCAATGCAGGGCATCACCACGGACCTGGACACGGCAGCAACCTCCGTGGGCACGGCCATCACTGCCGGCACGTTCTCGATGGCGGCCTTTATCCTTTTGGGAGCGAAGCTCGGCGCCCGTTTCGGAACGCGCAAGGTGTTCCAAATCGCCGTCGCCATCCATGCCGCCGCCATGGCGGGTGTGGCGCTCAGCCTAAGTCCCACGATGCTCTTCATAGCCCAGGCCTCCTCGGGCGCCGTCATTGCGCTGATCGCCCCCGCCCTCACGGTTTTCATCGCCACCAACTACAAGGACCAGCAGCAGGCAAAAGCCATCGGGCTCCTGGCTGCGGCCATCCCCGCGGCTGGCGTGCTGGCACTGCTGATTGCCGGCTGGTTCGCCACCACCATCGGATGGCGGTATTCGTTCGGCCTGATGGTGGTCCTCGGAGCCATCAACCTGCTGCTGAGCTTCAAGCTCAAGTCCGTCCCGGCGCAAACCCAGCTGAAGATCGATTGGACCGGCTCCATCATTGCCGCCGTGGCCATCATCTTTTTGAGCTTCGGCTTCAGCGGCCTCTCCGCTTGGGGCACGTGGTTTGCCACCCCGCAGGCACCCTTCGACATTTTGGGTCTCTCGCCGGCACCACTCCTGATCCTCCTCGGGGCCATCGCGGGACAGGTGTTCTTCATGTGGGTGCGGAAGCGCCAGGATGCCAAACTGCCCCGCATCTTTGACCTGAGGGTGCTGGCCTCCAGCTCCGAGCTCGCGGTCACTGCCTGCATGGCCACCATGTTGTTCGTGGGAACGGCCGCCAATTTCCTGATCCCCCTGTACATGCAGATCGTGCAGGGCCGCTCCGGCATTGAGACGTCGTTCTCGATCATTCCCTACACCTTGTCCATCTTCCTCGCGAGCACTTTCGTGGCATTCCTGTATGAAAAGTTCCCGCCAAGGACCATCGCGCAAGCCGGCTTCGTGGTGGTGGCCGGCGCGCTGGTCCTGCTCGCCTTCACCATCCGGAACGACTGGGGGCAGCTCTTTGTGGTGCTGGGCCTGATCCTGCTGGGACTCGGGCAGGGCGCGATCGTCGCTTTGGTGTTCAACACACTCCTCAGCGCTGTGCCCCGTGAGTTGGCCGGCGACGTCGGTGCGTGGCGCGGCCTGGTGCACAACCTTTCGGGCAGCGTTGGCATCGCGGTGGCGAGTGCGTTCGCCGTCGGCATGCTTTCCTCGCTGATAGCCAGCGGCGCCGCCGCGCATCCGGAAGTGTCCCAAGAACTGATATCGAAGGTGAGCATCAACGACGCCGACTTCATGACCAATGCGCAAGTGGAGGCGGCCATCGGGGACAGGGTGAGCAGCCCCTCGGAGCTGGCCGCCGCGACGGAAGTCAACGCCGAGGCACGACTCCGGGCCCTGCAAATCTCCCTTCTGGGGTTGTCCGGCCTTGCCCTGCTGGCGATTGTTCCAGCGGGCCGCATGCCCGGCCGTATGAAGGGCGACCTGCCCGAACAGCTCGAACCCGACGATCCCGATGCCATCCCCGAGCCAAGCCTTCCGGCCGACCAGGCCGTCACAGCGCATCCCACTCCCAAAGAACAGGCGAAACGGTGAATCACGAACCCTACAAATTGATCGCGGAAGACTTCTCACCCGTTCCTTCCCTCGGCGGAACAGAGCCGGAGTTGCACTTCGTGGACGGCTTCGGCAACCTCGATGCGATCGGCGTGCTGGTCCCCTCGGAGGGTGACGTTCCGGCGTCCGTTGGCCTGCACCGCGAAACCCTGGAGAGCGCAGGCTTTGACGGCAAGCCCGGGACTAGCCTGCAGCTGGCAAATGCTTCGGGCACGCTGGTGGTGGCTGTCGGCGGTGGGAAACCGGGCTCCTTGGATTCCGACGGCTGGCGTAAGGCGGCGGCCACCTTGGTCCGGGCAACCCAGAGGCACTCGCGGATCGGCTTCGAGCTCTCCGACACGGCGGGGATGGATGCCGAGCGACTGGGCCAGGTGCTGGCCGAGGGCGTGCTGTTGGCCCGCTACAACTACGAGACGCTCAAGAGCAAAGCAAAGGGAAGCCCACTTGCCGAAGTGCAGTTCCTTGCTCCGGGGGTAGACACTGCGGCCGCTGAACGAGGCGTGGCGACGGGCCGGGTGAAGGTGCGCGCCACCACTATTGCCCGGGACCTGTGCAATGCGCCGCCGAGCCACTTGACCGCGGCCGGCTTGGCTTCGGCGGCGAAAGAGCTGGGGAACCGGTTCGGTTTTGGGGTTGAGGAGTTCGGCAAGCAACAGCTCATCGACCTCCGCTGCGGCGGGCTCCTTGGCGTCAACGCCGGCAGCGCCCAGGAGCCCCGGATGATCAAGCTGACGTACCAACCCGGGGGATCTCCCACGGGCCACCTCGGCCTGGTGGGCAAGGGCATCATGTACGATTCCGGCGGTGTCAGCCTCAAACCCAGCGACCCCATGCACCTGCTGATGAAGATGGACATGGGCGGAGCTGCGGCAGTCCTGGCCGTCTTCACCGCCCTGCGCGACCTCGGCTGCAAAGCCTCCGTCACGGGATTCCTGATGTGCACGGACAACATGCCTTCCGGCTCGGCCTACAAGTTGGGGGACGTCCTCACCACCCGCAGCGGACTCACCATCGAGGTGAAGAACACCGACGCCGAAGGACGCCTGGTGATGTGCGATGCCCTGACGCTTGCGGTCGAGGACGGCGTGGACGGCATCGTTGATATCGCCACGCTCACGGGCGCCGCCCTGATGTCGCTGGGGCAGCTCACTGCTCCGGTGTTCGGAAACGATCAGCGGTTGGTTGACCTCGTCCTCGAGTCGGGCGGCCGTGCGGACGAGCAGCTGTGGCAGCTTCCGTTGGAACGGGCCTACCGTCCCCAGCTGGATTCTGACATCGCGGATATTTCCAATCTCGGTGGCCCGTATGCAGGCTCCACCACGGCCGCCCTGTTCCTGGCCGAGTTTGTGGGCGAAACCCCGTGGGCGCACATCGACATCGCGGGCACCATGCAGTCGGACAAGGACGATGCGTGGCGAAGCAAGGGAGCCACCGGCTTCGGCGCACGCCTCCTGATCGACCTCGCCCTCGGCTATTCAGCCGAATAACCCGAAACACCCAGCGAAGGGAGTCCACTGTGGGTCTATTCAGGACCGCGGGCCGTGCCGCCGTCGTCGGTTCGATCCTTGGCCGCACGCAACGCAGGCAACAACAACGCTTTGCCGCCGAGGATGCTGCTGCAGCCGCGGCAGCCGGCAACCAGCCGCCGCCCGCGTATCTGCCAGTGCCGCCGGCTGCACCGGCCGCCGTCGTCGATCCCACCGATCACATGCTCGCCCAACTCAAGCAGCTCGGGGAGCTGAAAAGCGCCGGCGTCCTCAGTGACAAAGAGTTCCAGGCGCAGAAGGCGAAGATCCTGGCACGCTGATTGTCGCCTGCTTGAAGACAGCGAAGAGGCCCCGACGCAGCAGCGTCGAGGCCTCTTGGCATTCAGGCGGTTAGGCCTTCTTGCGCGTGAGCAGTCCCCAGATGATGAGGACGATCAGTGAGCCGCCGATTGCCAGCAGCCACGTGGACAGCGACCAGAACTGGTTGATGCCCACGTTGAAGAGGGCGCTGCCGATCCATCCACCCAGGACGGCGCCGACGATGCCGAGCAGCAGCGTAGCGATCCAGCCGCCGCCCTGGTTGCCAGGCTTAATGGCCTTGGCGATGGCTCCAGCAATCAAGCCCAAAACGATCCAACCGATGATTCCCATTTTTGTTCCCTCTTTCTTTCCGGTGTCTTCACGGCCCCGCGATCAGCGCGGACAGCCGCAGGTCAGGTCAGTGTTGCCGCAGGAGGGATTCGACGTCCCCCGCCGGCACCCCCGCGGCCTCGGCCAGTGCGTGAGGTTCGATACCTGCATCCACTGCCTTCTTGAAGGCCAGCTCCAAGGTGTTCTGCGCGATGGCAAGTTCGTGCTGCAGGCTCTGGCGGCGCAGCGCGGCAATCCACACGCCGCTCACGGGATCCAGCGCATCAATGTCCATCCGAAAGCCGCATCCACAGGCCCACTCGGGCCAGATTGGCTCCACGGAGACCCACTTCATGGAGTCGTGCGTGGGGCTGGCGGAGATGGCCATCCGTGAACCGCAGTGCACGGGACCCCGGGCATGGACTGTTTCCGTGAGTGCGGAGCTTGGTTCCTGCAGCGCAACCGTCATCGTCTTTCCACACATTCGCTAGTAAGTATCTTGGGTAACTAGTTATACGTGTACTTATCAATTTGTCCAAACCGAGGGCATGGGCATCGGCGTGGCGACCGGGATCGGCGTCGGGTCAACGAACCCTTGTTGCCCGGCCCGCCCGCAGCCGCCGCCATGCCGCAGGAGCCACCACCACGGCCACGCCGACGGCGGCACCAATGACGGTCTCGATGATGCGGTCCCGGAGAAGCAAACCAGGGTCAACCGGCGCCGCCAACAGCGTGGCAATCAATGCGAGCGGAGTCACGAATACCTGCGCCACCAAGTACTGCCGGGCGATGAACATCTCCGCGCCGAACTGGCATGCCGCGATCACCATGACCATCGCCCAGGGCGCGGGGTTGAGCCACAGAATGCCGGCGAGCAGGACCAGCCCGATCACCGTGCCGGCAATTCTTTGGATGCCGCGGCTCACGCGGTAGCGCGTCGAATGACCCACCAATGGGACCACGGCCGCAACCATGGCCCAGTAGGTGTGCCCGAACCCGAGCCGCTCCCCCACCAGCGTCGCGATGGTACCCGCAAGACCGGCCGCCACAAGGTAGCCCCCGCCTTCGAGCCAGATCGCGCGGCGTTCGGCTGCGGTGTGCCGGATCCGGGGTGGCCGCTTCCACGGCGTCCGATGACTCTTGACCACGCGTGAGGACATGCCAATCAGCAGGCAGAACCCTGTGGTGAGTACCGACACCAGCATTGCTTCCCAGAGGGGTGGCTGGGCGGCAATGGAAGCGATGGCGGCAAAGGCAAAGATATGAAAGAGGGAGCCGCCGGGACGTAGCCGCCAGGCAGCCACCACCACGGAGCAGCCGCCGGCCACCACGGTGGTCGCAGCCGTCAAAAGCCACGAATATGCGGCACCTTCCATGCCCGCGCCCTGCGCAAAGCGGGCCATGAGGGTGGCCAGAAGGATGATGAAAAGCATGAAGCCGCCGGCGCGCAACTGGCTGCGGAAACGGACGCTATGTGGTTCGTTTCGGCCGTAAATTCCGGTGAAGGCACCGAACGAGGCAAACACTGCCAGGTCCAGTCGACCGATCAGCGTCAACGTAATCAGCGGGACAAATACACCTACTGCGCAGCGGAGGGCGGGATGGTGGTCCTTGTTTCCAGGGCCCATCGTGAACATTTCCGCTACAGCCTTCAAGGGGCGTCTCGCCTTTCGTCGCAGGATCAAACGTACGACGGCGGCACTGGCGTCCGCTTCCAACGTTACGCTCCGGGATCCGGGCTACTCCGGAATTGCGTACAGATAGTGCCTCGAATCACGGATGTTAGCTGCATACACCTCAGGAATGCCCGCGCCCTCGCAATCCCGCAGGATCCCCTTCAGCTGCTGTTGGCTTTCAACGCACTTCGCGGCAAGGCGCGGCAAGCAGGTGACGCTGAGGGTGGTGGAGCGGTGCCTAGCTGTGGGCGGCGAGGATGGTGGAGGCTTCCTGGCGGGTGGTGCCGGAGGACTCGATGTGGGCCAGGGCGGCCGGGATTTCCCAGCCCTTCTTCCGCATCGCGGTGGCCCAGAGGCGCCCGGCCCGGTACGAGGACCGCACCAACGGACCCGACATCACACCAAGGAAACCGATCTCCTGGGCTTCTTCCTGGAGGTCCACGAACTCCTGCGGCTTGACCCACCGGTCCACCGGCAAGTGCCGCTCGGACGGGCGCAGGTACTGGGTGATCGTGATCAAATCACACCCGGCCTCGTGCAGGTCCCGCAGCGCCTCGGAGATTTCCTCCCGGGTCTCGCCCATGCCCAGGATCAGGTTGGACTTGGTCACCATGCCCAAATCACGGCCCTGCGTGATGACATCCAGGGACCGCTCGTACCGGAACGCCGGACGGATCCGCTTGAAAATCCTCGGCACCGTCTCGACGTTATGCGCGAACACCTCAGGCTTGGAATCACAGATCGCCGCGATGTGCTCAGGCTTGCCGGAGAAATCAGGGATCAGCAACTCCACCCCCGTGCCCGGGTTCAGTTCGTGGATCTTCCTCACCGTTTCGGCGTACAACCAGACACCCTCATCGGCCAGGTCATCACGGGCCACTCCGGTCACCGTGGCGTACCGCAACTGCATCGCCTGGACGCTCCGGGCCACCTTGGTGGGTTCGAACATGTCCACCGGGGACGGTTTACCGGTATCGATCTGGCAGAAATCACACCGCCGGGTACACTCGGAACCGCCGATCAGGAACGTCGCTTCCTTGTCTTCCCAGCACTCGAAAATGTTCGGGCAACCGGCCTCTTCACAGACCGTGTGCAGGCCTTCCTTCTTCACCAGGTTCTTGAGCTGGACAAACTCAGGACCCATCTGGACCTTGGCCTTGATCCACTCGGGCTTGCGTTCAACCGGGACCGCCGCGTTACGCGCCTCAACGCGCAGCAACTTACGGCCTTCAGGTGCGAGTGTCATGACGTTCCTTCTTGTTTGTTGTCAGCGGTCTTTGTGCGGGTGCTCGTGTTGATCAGCATTCGACGACGTTGACGGCGAGGCCGCCCATCGCGGTTTCCTTGTACTTATGGGACATGTCCTTGCCCGTCTCCCGCATGGTCACGATCACCTCGTCCAGGGAAACCCGGTGCGTCCCGTCACCCCAGAGCGCCATCTTCGTAGCATTGATCGCCTTCGCCGCAGCGATCGCGTTCCGCTCAATACACGGAATCTGCACCAACCCCCCGATCGGATCACACGTGAGCCCCAGGTTATGTTCCATCGCGATCTCCGCAGCGTTCTCCACCTGCCCCGGCGTACCCCCCATCACCTCAGCCAACCCAGCAGCAGCCATCGACGACGCCGAACCCACCTCACCCTGACAACCCACCTCAGCCCCCGAAATAGAGGCCTGCTCCTTATACAACACACCCACAGCACCAGCGGCGAGCAGGAACTTCACCACCACATCATCCCGGTCCTGCTGGGAGGCCTTGTCCATGCCCGGAGCATAATTCAACGCGTAATACAGCACCGCCGGGATAATCCCCGCAGCACCATTCGTCGGCGCCGTCACCACCCGGCCACCCGAAGCGTTCTCCTCATTGACAGCCAGGGCGATCAGGTTCACCCACTCCTGCCAATACTTCGGATCGTTCCGGTCCTTATCCTCCTTCAGCAACCGCTCCAACCAATCAGGAGCACGACGCCGGACCCGCAACCCACCAGGCAACACACCCTCACGCTTCAAACTCGTCTCAACACAGGCCTCCATCACCGACCAGATATGCAGCAAACCCTCCCGGATCTCCTCCTCCGACCGGGACGCCCGCTCGTTGATGAACATGATGTCGCTGATCCCCAAGCCCTTGGACGCACACCGGCCCATCAACTCCGCCGCCGTCCTAAAAGGCAACGGCAACTCCTTCTTGGACTCCTCCAACTCCTGCTGGGCCGCGTTCTCCTCACCCTCACGGACAATAAACCCACCACCGACCGAGAAGAACGTCGCCTCCCGCAGAACATTCCCCTCAGCATCAGAGACAGCAAACTTCATCCCGTTCGTATGCCGCGGCAACACCGTCAACGGATGCAACACCATATCCTCCACCGCATACGGCAGCTCCACACCTTCACCGGACGCACCAGCCAGGTTCAGCACACCCGTCTCCGCGATCGTGGCCAACCGCTCCTCCACCTCCTCAGGCAGAATGAGCTCAGGGTGGTACCCTTCCAAGCCCAGCAGTGTGGCCGTCATGGTCCCGTGGCCCCGCCCCGTCGCAGCCAATGAGCCGTAAAGATCAACCCTCAAGCCCACCACGGAATCGAGCACGCCGGACTCACGCAGCTCGCGGGCAAACACCGCCCCGGCCCGCATCGGCCCCACAGTATGAGAACTCGACGGACCAATACCCACAGAGAACAGATCGAAGACCCCAACGGCCATGGCTATTTCCTCACTAAGTAAAACAACATTGAACCCGCCCCGCCCCCAACAAACGGAGCGGACCCCAAACCCCAAACCACCACCCCGGACGCCCACTCCGGCGCCACCTGCTGCCCACTTCGCCGATTCGGGGCTTCGCTGCACAACATGCCGCGCTCTCGGCATGTCCGGCAGCAACTCCCCGAACCGGACAGAACACCAACGCACTCCCAAACCAGCCCAACGCCCGAAGAACACCCCCGGCAGCTGGATCCAGCCATCACAAGCGAATGATGGCTGAGCCAGGAGTCACCTACCGTCGACCGCGGCGTCCGGCAGCATGCGTCCAAGGGAGCTTCGCGTCCGCTCAGCGGGCGCTTTAGCGACCGATCATGCAGAGGTCGTCGCGGTCGACGAGCCAAAACCCCCGATTAGCCGAGGTTCGCGACTCCCGGGTACAGCGGGTGCGCCTTCGCGAGGACATCAACGCGGTGACGCAGCCCGGAAAGGTCCGCATCGGCGTCGGCGATCAACACTTCGGCGATGATGTCCGCAACCTCGTGGAAGGCCGCTTCTCCGAAGCCGCGCGTGGCGAGCGCCGGGGTGCCGATGCGCAGGCCGGAGGTGACCATGGGCGGGCGCGGGTCGAACGGGACGGCGTTGCGGTTGACGGTGATGTCGATCGCGGCGAGGCGGTCCTCGGCCTGCTGGCCGTTGAGTTCGCAGTTGCGCAGGTCAACGAGGACCAGGTGCACATCCGTGCCGCCGGAGACAACGCTGATGCCCTTCGCCGCAACGTCTTCGCGGGTAAGCCGCTCGGCGAGGATCCGGGCGCCGGCCAAGACGCGTTCCTGACGTTCACGGAACTCCTCGGACGCGGCGATCTTGAACGCGACAGCCTTGCCGGCGATCACGTGCTCCAGCGGACCGCCCTGCTGGCCGGGGAACACTGCCGAGTTGATCTTCTTGGCGATGTCGGCGTCGTTGGAGAGGATGATGCCGCCACGGGGACCGGCGAGGGTCTTGTGCGTGGTGGAGGTGGTGACGTGGGCATGCGGGACCGGCGAGGGGTGCAGGCCGGCGGCAACCAAGCCCGCGAAGTGGGCCATATCGACCATGAGGTAGGCGCCCACGGAGTCGGCAATCCGCCGGAACTCAGCGAAGTCCAGCTGCCGAGCATAAGCGGACCAGCCTGCCACGATCAGCGCAGGCTTGTGTTCCTGCGCCAGGCGCTCCACCTCGGCCATGTCCACGGTGTGGGTGTCCTCGCGGACACCGTACGGGACCACGTTGTAGAGCTTGCCGGAGAAGTTGATCCGCATGCCGTGGGTGAGGTGGCCGCCGTGGGCGAGGTTGAGGCCCATGATGGTGTCGCCCGGCTTGATGAGGGCGTGCATCACCGAGGCGTTGGCCTGTGCACCGGAGTGCGGCTGGACGTTCGCGAAGTCTGCGCCAAACAGGTCTTTGATGCGGTCGATGGCGAGCTGCTCGATCACATCCACGTGCTCGCAGCCACCGTAGTAGCGCTTGCCAGGGTAGCCCTCGGCGTACTTGTTGGTCAGGACTGAGCCCTGGGCCTGCATCACGGCAACGGCGGTGTGGTTTTCGGAGGCGATCATTTCCAGGCCGTCGCGCTGGCGACCCAGTTCGTCGTCGATCTTCGCAGCGATCTCAGGATCCAACTCGGACAGCTGGGCATCCAACGACGCCGACACAACCTGCTGGTACTCAGTTACGGACACCGGGTTCACAGTTCTCCACCGTTCGTTGCAGCGTATTCTTCAGCCGACATGAGCGGCCCCTCTTCGGTTGCGGCCACCTTGAACAGCCAGCCGGCACCATAGGGATCGTTGTTGATCAGGGCCGGATCGCTGACGACGGCGTCGTTGATCTCGGTCACCTCACCGGTCACGGGCGAGTACAGGTCAGACACCGACTTGGTGGACTCCACCTCGCCGCAGGTCTCGCCCGCGGTCACGGTCGAACCAACCTCGGGCAGGTCCACGTACACAATGTCGCCCAAGGCGTCAGCGGCCACTGCGGAGATCCCGATCCCCACAGGTCCGTCACCATCGACGGCAACCCACTCATGCTCAGCCGAGTATTTCAATTCAGCAACTACCTTGCTCATTCCACTTCCTTCTTTCTGAGAGTTTTTGTACAGCTGATGCCCTCAACGGGGCGTCATTAGGGCGTTATGTGTACACAAACTCCCTATTTTTGGCGCTTGTAGAACGGGAGCTGAACCACTTCGAAAGGTTCGGCTTTGCCGCGCAAGTCCACTTCCACGATCGTGCCCGGCTCTGAATGCTCGACGTCGACATAGGCCATCGCTACCGGGTAACCGAGCGTCGGGCTCGGCTGGCCGGAGGTGACTTCGCCGATGAGCGAGCCGTCCTTGAGGACCGAATAATGTCCACGGGCGGCTCGGCGGCCGGTGCCTTTGAGGCCTACGAGCTTCTGCCCGATGGTCGACCCGACGCCGGCGGCCTTGATGGCGGTCAGCGCATCGCGGCCAATGAAGTCGCTTTCCTTGGCCAGGGAAACAACCGGGCCAAGGCCTGCCGCGTAAGCGTTGACGTGCTGGGAGAGCTCGTTGCCGTAGAGGGGCATGCCGGCTTCCAGGCGGAGCGAATCACGGGCGGCGAGTCCGGCCGGGATGAGGCCGTGGCCTTCGCCGGCTTCGAGCAACGCCTCCCAGAGACCGGGTGCATCAACGTTCGGGATGTAGATCTCGAAGCCGTCTTCGCCGGTGTAGCCGGTGCGGGCGAGCAACAGCTCCTGCCCGTTGATGGACACCTCGACGGCTGCGTAGTACTTCAGCTCCGTCACCAGTGCGTGCTGCTCCGCGGGGACCAGCTTCAGCAGGATGGCTTCAGCATTCGGGCCCTGCACGGCGATGAGTGACGTCTCGGAAGAAACGTCCTCGACGGCGACGTCGAAACCGGCCGCGCGCTTCAGGAGCGCCGCAGCGACCACCTTGGCGTTGCCCGCATTGGGGACCACAAGATACTTGTCCCCGCCCTCCTCGGGAGAGGGGCGACGGTAGGTAATGAGGTCGTCGATGATTCCGCCGTCGGCATTGCAGATCAGCGAATACTTCGCCTTGCCCACGGCGATCGCCGACAGCTTGCCCACCAGGGCGTAGTCCAGGAAGGCCGCAGCGTCCGGGCCGGTGACCCAGACTTCGCCCATGTGGGAGAGGTCGAACAGGCCGGCGGATTTGCGGACTGCGTGGTGTTCGGCGAGCTCGGACTCGTACTTCAGCGGCATCTGCCAGCCACCGAAGTCCGTGAAGGAAGCGCCGGCCTTTTTGTGCTGCTCATAGAGAGCGGTGTAGTTCTCAGACATGTCGGAAGTCCTTAGTTTTCAAAATCTTCAAGCGGAGGGCAGGAGCAGACCAGGTTGCGGTCACCGGCGGCGCCGTCGATGCGTCCAACAGGCGGGAAGTACTTGTCCTGCTTGAGGTGGTGGACCGGGAACGCGGCCTGCTCACGCGGGTAGTCGCGGTCCCAGCCGGAATTCACGACGGCGGCAGCCGTGTGCGGCGCGTTGCGCAACGGCGACTTCTCAACAGTGAAATCACCGCTGGCCACCTGCTCGATCTCGGCGCGGATGGTGATCATGGCTTCAATGAAGCGGTCGATCTCCGCCAGGTCCTCGGACTCAGTCGGTTCCACCATCAGCGTGCCCGCCACCGGGAAGGCCAGGGTGGGTGCGTGGAAGCCGAAGTCGATCAGGCGCTTGGCAACGTCTTCCGCAGTGACACCCGTGCGGGCGGTCAGCTCGCGGAGGTCCAGGATGCACTCGTGGGCCACGAGTCCGCCCTCGCCCGTGTAGAGGATGGGGAAGTGCTCATCCAGGCGGGAGGCCACATAGTTGGCTGCCAGCAGCGCGGACTTGGTTGCTTCGGTCAATCCTTCGCCGCCCATGAGCTTCACATACGCCCAGGAAATCGGCAGCACACCGGCAGAGCCGTAGCGCGAGGCCGAGATGGCAACGCCAGTGTTGGAAGAGTCAGCGCTGTTCGCATCGCCCGGCATGAAGGGAGCCAAGTGGGCTTTGGCAGCAACCGGACCAACGCCCGGCCCACCGCCACCGTGCGGGATGCAGAAGGTCTTGTGCAGGTTCAGGTGGGACACGTCCCCGCCGAACTTGCCCGGCTGTGCCAAGCCAACCAAGGCATTCAGGTTGGCTCCGTCTACGTACACCTGGCCACCGGCAGCGTGGATCGCATCGCAGACTTCGCGAACGTCGGCGTCGTACACACCGTGCGTGGAGGGGTAGGTGATCATGATGCAGGACAGGACGTCCTTGTTGGCCTCGATCTTGGCGGTCAGGTCCGCGTGGTCGATGGTGCCGTCGGCTGCCGTGGCCACCACAACAACCTTCATGCCCGCCAGCACTGCGGAAGCTGCGTTGGTGCCGTGCGCCGACGCAGGGATCAGGCAGACAGTGCGCTGCTCGTCGCCACGGGACAGGTGGTACCCACGGATGGCCAGCAAGCCCGCCAGCTCGCCCTGGGAACCGGCATTGGGCTGGATGGAGACCTGGTCATAGCCTGTGATTTCCGTGAGGTCCGCTTCGAGGTCGGAGATCAGTTCACGCCAACCAGCTGTCTGGTGGTCCGGTGCGAACGGGTGGATCGAGGCGAACTCCGGCCAGGAGATGGCTTCCATCTCAGCGGTGGCGTTCAGCTTCATGGTGCACGAACCCAACGGGATCATGGTGCGGTCCAGCGCGAGGTCCCGGTCGGACAGCTTGCGGATATAGCGCAACAGCTGCGTCTCGGAACGGTGCGTGTTGAACACCGGGTGCTGCAGGAAATCGCTGCTGCGGACCACCTCGGAAGGCAGTTCGAACCCGGAAGCGTCCCCTACCGGACCGGCTCCAAAGGCGACGGCTACCGCGGAGAGGACCTCCGGCGTCGTGGTTTCATCAATGCTGATGCCAACGGTGTCCGCATCGATGAGCCGCAGGTTGATGCCACGGGCCTCTGCGGCGGCGATGACCTTGTCAGCCTTGCCGGGAACGCGGACGGTAAGGGTGTCGAAGAAGGCCTCGGAGACGAGTTCGCGGCCGGCCTTCTGCAGGGCCGAAGCCAAAACGCGGGCGTGGCCGTGGACGGTTTCGGCGATCGACTTCAGGCCCTCGGGGCCGTGATAAACGGCGTACATCGAAGCCACAATGGCGAGCAAAGCCTGGGCTGTACAGATGTTGGACGTGGCCTTTTCGCGGCGGATGTGCTGCTCGCGGGTCTGGAGTGCCAAACGGTAGGCGGGGACACCGGCATTGTCCTTGGAGACGCCCACGATGCGGCCGGGAAGGGTGCGTTCCATGCCTTCACGGACGGCCATGTACGCGGCGTGCGGGCCGCCGAAGAACAGCGGAACACCGAAGCGCTGCGCGGTTCCGACGGCGATGTCCGCACCTTGCTCGCCCGGGGGCGTGATGAGGGTGAGCGCCAGCAAATCCGCGGCCACGGTAACCAAGGCACCGCGTTCCTTGGCCTCGGCAATCACAGAAGTGTGGTCAAAAACCCGGCCGGAAACGCCCGGCTGCTGCAGGACGATGCCGTTGATGTCGCCGTCGGGAAGTCCGGCTGAGAGGTCGGCAATCTCGACCTCGAAGCCCAGTGCCTCGGCGCGACCCTTCACAATGGCGATGGTCTGCGGGAGGAGGTCTGCGTCCAGGACGGTCTTGCCATCCTTGGCAGTCTTGGACTTGTTGGCGCGGCGCATCAGCAGCACGGCCTCGGCCACGGCGGTGGCTTCATCCAGGAGCGAGGCGTTGGCTACGGGAAGTCCCGTGAGGTCCTGCACCATGGTCTGGAAGTTGAGCAGCGCTTCGAGGCGGCCCTGGGAAATCTCCGGCTGGTACGGCGTGTACGCGGTGTACCAGGCAGGAGCTTCCAGGATGTTGCGGCGGATGACCGGCGGCGTGACGGTGTCGTAGTAGCCCTGGCCGATCATCTGTACTGCGGTCTTGTTCTTGGACGCGAGCTTGCGGAGCTGGGCGAGGACCTGCACCTCGGTGAGGGCGTCGTTTCCGCTCGAAAGCCTCAGTGCAGTTTCCTGCCGGATGGAATCGGGGACGGCGACGTCCACCAGCCCGTCGACAGAGTCGTAGCCGATGGCCTTGAGCATGGTGTCAACGTCGGCTTGGCGACGGGCACCGATATGCCGGTCCGCGAAGGCGGTGGGGGTTGATTGAACAGTCAAGAGGAACTCCATGATTCAGGCGCCCAGTGAGCGCCACGATGATGTGGGGTTCCTCCCCGCTCTGTATTGGACCTGAGAGATTCCGCAGGGATGGTTGCCTGCTTGCACCGTCGGTGAGCCCGGTTACCCGGACTGCTTTCCAGAGTTGCCTAACCGCGGCGGTACATGGGCCTGAGAGATTCCTGGGGAGGATTTGCTCCTACGGCGCCTGACTGGATGTACCGGCAGGACTCTCCCGCCGCAGATCAAAAGCGTTGCGTCACCATAAGTGACACGCTTCACACCATAGCGGGTCATTTCGAAAAAGCGCAAGCAAGGTGACGCTACTGGTGCATCGCCTCGTGGATCTGCAGCGCAAACCAGAGCTGGGCAACAGTGGACGTTTCACCCATGTCCAGCCCCGTCAATTCACCGATTTTCCGTATCCGGTAGATGATGGTTTGCCGGTGCGCGAACAGGGCTGTCGCGGTTTTCTGCCACGAACGCTGCGAGTCCAAATACGTCCTCAGAGTGACAAGGAGATCGCCTTCCTGGCTCTGCTCGTAGTCAAAAATCGGGCCGAGAAGACGCCGGACCAGCGCCGTTCCTTCCTCAAAACCGGTGAGTCCCAGCCACGACGGCCCCTCCGCATAGCGGGACAGCCTGAGCCTGTTGGCCCGGGCTGAACCCAGCGCCCAGAGGGACTCCTGCAACGCGCGCTGGATGTTCGCAACGGCTGCAGGCGCGCTGATCCCGATCAGCGTTTCCAAGCCGGCGCAGTGCACCAGGACGTCGTCAGGCACGTCTGCCGGGACCACCACGTGGAGCCTGTTGTTCCGCTTCAAGGACGCAGACGCAACCCCGTGCCGCCACAGTTCGATGTGCACGCTGGCCAGCCTGTCGCCGTCGTCCGCTGCTCGATCCGCGGCGTCCGCCGCCATCGAGGCGAGCAGGAATCCTTGCGGCGGAACCTCAAATGCGGCGAGCCGACTCTCCATTTCGGCCACTCCCAGGCGTCCGTCCATGGCCTGCAGCAGGAACTCGCCGGCCAGCCGGTGGCGGCCTTCCAGCGACAGCACGATGCGCGAAAGTTGCAGTCCCAGCACGGTTGCCGCGTGGAGAAGTACGACGGCGTCCGGGTGCGGTTCGCTGTTGGGCAGCACCACCAGGAGCGCGTTGGCGTGGGTGGGGATGTCCATGGTCAGCACATGCCTGCCCCGGATGCGGTGCCACTGGAAGTTCTTCCCTGCCGGCGACACGTGCCCGGACGACGGAGCCCAGGCATCGGCGAGGAACTCCGGAAGCGCCTTCCCCTCCGGGTGCCAAGGATGGAGGCAGCGGCGGTCCACCACGAACAGCTCCGCGTCGAGCTCGGTCGCCAGCCGCTGGACCAGGCTCTGCCAGTGGTCTTCCGAGGCGCCCACGGTGCGCAGCAGATCGTAGACGCGCGCCGTCTGCCGGAGCCGGCGGGATTCTTCGAGCAGGGAGGACTCGGCAACCGACCGGGCGATGGCTATGAACGGCAGCGGGTACGGAATGTTGAGCAGGGGCAACGGAAGCCGGTCGCAGGCGGCCAGGAATTCGGCGGTCAGCGGTGGTGCATGCATCTTCTCGCCAATCGCCAAGGCACTGGCGCCGCTGTCCATGAGGGCCTCGGCGAGCGCCACCTGCCCGTCCGCATCGGCAGGAATGGACAGGCCGTTGGTCATCATGAGTTCGCCGCCCGTGACCCACTCCCACAGCCTGGGCAGGTCCGAGGTGTGGGCCCAGGTGATGCGGTTGTCCGCGCCGGCCGATCCGGCCAGGAGCGTGAGTCCCAACTGCGGTTCGGCGACGAGTTCGGCGACGGTGATTGCCATCTCTTACGCTCCGGTTCTCTGCTGTGGCGGCGCGTTTTCCCGCCTCCTCCAGGGGCGGTTAGACATTCGTCTAAACGCCTCGACTATTTGTAGTCAATGTAGCGCTATCCGGAGTGATCCGCGTCACCAAGAATGGAATTACTACTTCCCGCTCAACGGCGAGCACCCCTCAACCCCAAGGATCGGTCAATGACAACGCACAAGCCCATCGGCCCTGTCGACGCCACCAAAGTCCCCCGGTTTGCTGGCCTCGGCACCTTCGCCCGTCTCCCCCAAATCGACCGCGTTCCCGACTACGACATTGCGATCGTGGGCGTCCCGTTCGACGGCGGAACCTCCTTCCGGCCCGGCGCCCGTTTCGGCCCTGCCGCAGTCCGCGAGGCCTCGCGCCTCCTGCGCCCCGGGTACCACCCGGAGCTCGACGTTGAACCGGTGTACGAAGCCCAAGTGGTGGATGCCGGCGACATCGCCTGCACCCCCTACGACATCACCCGGGCCGTCCGTGAGATCGAAGAGCAGGCATTGCCATTGATGAGCGAGGACAAGCGGCTCATCTCGATCGGTGGCGACCACACCATCGCCCTGCCCATGCTGCGGGCGTTGAACAAGGTCCACGGTCCGGTGGCGCTGCTGCACTTCGACGCGCACCTGGACACTTGGGACACCTATTTCGACCAGCCCATCACGCATGGAACCATCTTCCGTCGGGCTTTCGAAGAAGGCCTGCTGGTGGAGGACAAGTCGATGCACGTGGGTATCCGCGGCCCGGTCTATGACCGCAACGACTTCCTCCGCGACCACGAATTCGGCTTCCAGATCATCCGCTGCTCGGACCTGGACGTTATTGGCGTCCCGGCAGCAATCCAGCGTGTGAAGGACAGGCTCGGCGATACCCCCGTTTACGTTTCCATCGACATTGACGTGCTGGACCCGGCCTTCGCCCCCGGCACGGGCACCCCGGAGATGGGCGGGCTTCACTCCCGCGAGCTCCTGGCTTTGCTCCGCGGGCTGAACGGCATCAACATCGTGGGTGCCGACGTCGTGGAAGTCGCCCCGGCGTACGACCATGCGGACATCACCACGGTCGCCGCGGCCACCCTTGTCTTCGACCTCCTGGGGCTCATGGTGAACCGCAGCAAAGCAGACACCGCCGTTGTTCGTGAACTCGCTTCAGCATCCCGGACCGCGTCATGAGCACCGCGCCAACAACTGAGGTCCCGCGGCTCGAGGACAAGACCATCCAGCCGATCCCGGCCAACGAGCGCCATGGCAAAGCCCGCGACCTCTTCACCATCTGGTTCGGCTCCAACATCATGATCATGACCATCGTGACCGGCGGACTCGCCACCACGGTGTTCGGCTTGGGCTTCGTCCCGGCGATCGTGGGCATCATCATCGGCAACGTGGTGGGTGGCATCTTCATGGCGCTGCACTCGGCCCAAGGCCCTCAGCTGGGTGTGGCCCAGATGATCCAGACCCGTGGCCAGTTCGGCTCCTTCGGGGCTCTGTTGATCGTGGTCATCGTGGTGGTCATGTACGTCGGCTTCTTCGCGGCGAACCTCGTGTTCGGTGGCGAAGCAATGGCAGCTGTGAGCCCAGGCATCAGTGTTGACGCGGGCATCATCATCATCGGCGTCGTCAGCGTCATCGCCACGATTTTCGGCTACCGACTCATCCACGCCTATGCACGTGTCCTCAGCGTTGCCGCTGGGCTGGCACTGTTGCTGGCCTTCGGCTGGATCCTGGTGGTCCACGGATTGCCCGGCAACTTCCTGGAGACGGGCAACTTCAACTGGGTCGGCTTCATGGGGACCATCTCCGTCTCCGCCCTGTGGCAGCTGGCCTACGCCCCTTACGTCTCGGACTACTCCCGCTACATGCCGCAAGGCACGGGCTCGGCTCCGGCGTTCTGGGCCTCCTACTCAGGCTGTGTCCTGGGAACCCTGTTCCCCATGATTCTCGGCGCTTTGGTGGGAACGCTCGCCGTCTCCATGAGCACCGGCGACGTCGAAATCGTCGGAAGCCTGGGCGCCCTGCTCCAACCATGGACACTGATCATCGTGGGCATCTTCTGCCTGGGCGTAGCGGCCTCGAACGCCATGAACCTGTACTGTGGCGTCCTCTGCACCCTCACCATCGGGCAAACCTTCAAGCCTTCCTGGTTGCCACGGGCCAAGACGCGCAGCATTGCCGCGATCATCCTCTTCGTCGTCGCCGTCTCCATCGCCCTGTTTGCCCGCGACAACTTCATCCTCTTCTACACCAACTTCCTCTCCTTCCTCATGTACGTCCTGGTTCCCTGGACGGCCATCAACCTGGTGGACTACTACCTCCTGCGGCACGGCGACTACCGGGTTGAAGACTTCTTCAAGCGCGACGGCGGCGTGTACGGGCGGTTCAATTGGGTCGCCATCGGCTCCTACGTAGCAGGCGCCCTCATCCAGGTCCCCTTCTCGGCCACCGCCATCTACACCGGCCCGCTGGCCGCGGCGATGGGCGGCGTGGATATCTCATGGATCGTCGGCCTCGTCGTCGTCGCTCCCCTCTATTACTTCGCGGCCCGGCTGTTCGGCAAGAAGACAGAAGCCGCCCCCTTTCCCGCCACTGCACTCACCCCGGACCTGATCTGATCAGCCCTCATCCGACCACCCCCTGATCTGAAAGCGAATCATCATGACCACCCAGACCGAACAGTTCACCGTCCGACGCGCCACCACCGGTTCTTCACAGATCGACAGCGTCCCTGCCCTGCCGTTGCCCCTGCCTCCGGCGGGCCACTTCATCAACGGTTCCTTCGTCCCCGGCTCTTCGGGCCAGTCCATCGACGTCGTGGATCCCACCACCGAGGCTGTCATCGCTTCAGTGCTGGCCGGCACGGCCGATGATGTCGACGTCGCTGTTGCCGCCGCCGTCGTGGCCCAAAAGACCTGGGGTGCCACCACCCCGAAGGAACGCGCGGATGTCCTGAACCTCATCGCGAACATCATCGAGGAGAACCGCGCGGCTTTCGAGGTCATCGAGTCAGCCAACACCGGCAAACCGCAGGCCGTGTCCGAGGACGATGTCTCCAGCACCATCGACACCTTCCGGTTCATGGCCGGGGCCTCACGCACCCTGACCTCCATGGCCGGCGGCGACTACGCCACGGACCACACCTCCGTGATCCTCCGTGAACCCGTGGGCGTAGTGGGCGTCATCACCCCGTGGAACTACCCGCTGCTGATGGCCGCATGGAAGATCGCGCCCATCCTCGCAGCCGGTAACAGCATCGTCATCAAGCCTTCCGAGCAGACTCCGCTGTCCACGTTGAAGCTGGTGGAAATGCTGGCCGGACGCATTCCGGATGGCATCCTCAACGTCGTCACCGGACGCGGCCGGACTGTGGGGCAGAGGCTGTCCGAGCACCCGGACATTGCCTTGGTCGCACTGACCGGCAGCGTCGTCAGCGGCCAGGCAGTGGCCGAAACCGCCGCGAAGTCCGTCAAGCGCGTGCACCTGGAACTCGGCGGCAAGGCTCCTGTTGTCGTCTTCCCCGACGCCGACCTCCGCGCAGCCGCTGCCGGTGTACGCAATGCCGGCTTCTGGAACGCCGGCCAGGATTGCGGCGCTGCCTGCCGCGTCCTGGTTCACGAGTCCGTGGCCGAAGAGTTCACGGAACACCTGGTACGCGAAGTCAGCACCTTGGTGGTCGGAGCCCCCGATGCAGGCGACGACGTCGAAATCGGCCCCATGATCTCCCTCCCGCACTACGAACGGGTCAAGGAATCGCTGGCTGAGGCCCGCGAGGCTGGCCTCAACGTGGCTCTTGGCGGTTCGGCGCTGGAAGGTCCCGGCTACTTTATCGAGCCCACGGTCATCAGCAACGTGCCGGCCGGTGCACACATCGCCACGCACGAGATCTTCGGCCCCGTCGTCACGGTGGAAACCTTCAGCACCACCGAGGAAGCCGTGACCCGGGCCAATGAGAGCCCCTACGGCCTGTCAGCCTCGGTGTGGACGCGCGATTCAAGCCTTTCCCTCCGCATACCCAAGCAGTTGGACTTCGGCACGGTGTGGGTCAATGCGCACCTTGTCCTGGCGTGCGAGGTACCGTGGGGCGGATTCAAGGGTTCCGGCTACGGCCGCGACCTCTCGCTCTACGCCCTGGATGACTACTCGCGCACCAAGCACGTCATGATCAACCACGGCGCGTGAGCGTTCAGACAAGCAACGGAGCTTCAACCATGACAACTCATGTTTCCCGGGCATCGGGCGTACCGGCCGCAGCCACTCCCACAGCCCCCTTCGCCACAGACGCCACCTGGACCAACTGGGGCGGGAACCAAAGCGCGACCCCCGCCTTTACCGTTCGGCCCAGGAATGAACAAGAAGCGCTCGACGCCGTCCGATTCGCCATCCGCGAAGGCTTGCCTGTGCGGGCGGTCGGCTCAGGGCACTCCTCCTCACCGTTGGTCCAGACCGGCGGCGTGCTGATGGACATGTCCGGGCTCTCAGCCATTACGGGCACTGACCAGCCCGGACGCCGGGCCCGTGCGCTTGCCGGCACCACCATCAACGCTTTCGGGGATGCCCTGTGGGAGAAGGGACTGGCGCTCAGCAACCAGGGCGACATCGACAAGCAGCAGATCGCCGGCGCCTTGGCCACCAGCACCCACGGATCCGGTAAGGATTTGGGCAGCTTCTCCTCCAAACTGCGCTGGGTGAAGCTGATCAACGGCTACGGCGAAATCGTGGAGATCGGCGAGGGCCAGCTCCGCGAACTCCGTGCCGCACAGACAGCGCTGGGAACGTTGGGGATCTTCCTGGAAGTCGAGTTGGCCGTTGAAGACAGCTATTACCTGCAGGAACAGATCACCTACCCAACGTGGGCGGAAACCGCGGCCACGTGGCAGGCCGACATCGACGACAACCGCCACTACTCGTTCCTCTGGTGCCCTGAGGACGACTCTTGTGAGCTGCTGGACCTCCCCGGCTCGCCGGACCACAGCATGGGTGGCCGCAGCTACACCAAGCGGTACAACGTCGCATCCGTCCACGACGAAAGCCAGCTCTCCACCGTTGAGGGTGCCCGACTGGACCGTTCCTACCGGATCTACCCCGGCGGCTTCACCACACAGTTCCACGAACTGGAGTACTTCGTCCGCAGCGAGGACGGTTTGGTGGCCGTCGAGGCCATCCAGGACCTGATCCGCAGCAAGTATCCCGAGCAGAAGTACCCCGTTGAGGTCCGCTGGGTGAAGTCCGACGACGCCTACATGTCCCAATTCCAAGGCCGCGACAGCACCGTCATCACGCTGACCACCGAGCCCGGGACCGACTACTGGCAGTTCTTCCGCGACGCCGACGCCGTGCTCCAGGAATTCGAGCCGCGCGCCCACTGGGGAAAGATCCACTTCATGACCCGGAGCCGGCTGGAACGCCTCTACCCGGAGCTGGACACCTTCATCCAGGTCCGGCGCGAATTCGATCCCCGCGGGATGTTCCTCAACGACCACACGCGGGCCCTGCTCGCCTGACGGTCCGCCGACCTGATTGCCTGCCGGGGGTGAGGAGCAACCAACGCTCGCTCACCCCCGGGCCCCCTCCCGCCAACCCTCGCTCACCCGCTTACACCCGCTTGAAACCCGGGAGTGGTAGTTTGATCTCTGCTGAGGCAGACACCCGCACCCAATCGGAGGACCATCCATGTTCAAGGGTTTCAAGGACTTCATACTTCGCGGCAACGTGATCGAGCTGGCCATTGCCGTCGTCATCGGCAGTGCCTTCACCGCCCTCGTGGCGGCTTTCACCAACCACATCATCAACCCCGTCATTGCAGCGGCCGGCGGCATGAACGCAGAGGGACTGGGCTTCCGCATCTGGCCGGACAACCCCGCCACCTTCATCGACTTTGGCGCGGTGTTGACCGCTTTGGTGACCTTTGTCATCACTGCAGCCGTGGTTTACTTCATCTTCGTGGCGCCAATGAACAAGATTAACTCCCTGGTCAAAGAGCGCCTCTCCACCGAGGAACCGGAAGAAGAGCCGCTCCCGGCAGACACCGCCCTTCTGGCCGAAATCCGCGACCTCCTGAAGGAAGCTGCCGGCCACCGCGACGCAGACAACATCTCGGAGCTTGACTCCGACCTCGATTCCGACCGCACCCGCTAGGACGGACAGCTCATCGAGAGCACTCCCACTTAAGTTGCGTGGCCTGAGCCCGGCGTTCTCTCCGTGAGAACGCCGGGCTCTTGCGTGGCGGGCGTTCACCGGGCCGTTCCCGGAACGTGACGCACAGGCAATCGGTACGAAACAGGGTCAGGGCAGCATGAAAACATGAAGCCCAACGCGAGCACTCCCGTCACCGCGGACCTCCTCTGTGATGTCTGCGGCCAGTTGCCCGAACCGCCCAAGGCCCGACTCACCCTGGCCAACATTGCGGTCATGCTTCCCATCGAGCTGCTGGTCCACGCAGCAGTCGTGGAAACCCATCTGCCCTACGTAGCGAAGGTCCTGCTCTTGGCGGTCACCGCCACCGTTCTGGTCATCTGGGTGGCCGAACCCTCAGCAGCGAAAGTACTCAGGCGATGGTTGCACGCTCCGGCCCTCCGCCAACGACGCACGTTGAATCTGGCACCGTCCTTGTGGCGTGCCCGGACGGTGCTGCTCGACCAGCCCGGGTCCCTGCAGAAAATCACCCAATCCCTCGCCAAGCTGGATAGCAACATCCTCAGCCTGCACGTCCATCCGATGATGGCAACGGGGGCCGCTGTCGCCGCTCCAAGCGAGACCGTCATGGACGAGTTCGTCCTCTCGGCCCCGGGCAATGTCACCGAACAGGAACTGCTGAAAGCACTGCTCGACGGCGGCGGGCGCGAGTCCCACGTTTGGCCCACCACAGCTCTGGCCATGGCTGACGGCCAAACCAAGGCCCTGAGCCTCGCCACCCGCATCGCCGGTAACCCCAAGGAACTCCCCCACGCGGTCGCCGAGCTCCTTTCCGCCAAAGTCGTCCCCGTTGATCCCGAGCACCCGGCACCCCACACGAGTTCCGCCGTCGGGCTGTCCGCTGACATCCTCAAGATCCCGACGGCCTGGCACGGGCCCTTGGTGTTCTCGCGCCCGGGTGAGCCTTTCACGCCGGCAGAATCGGCGCGGGCGCACAGGCTGGCTGAATTGGCAGAGGTCTTGGCATACGGTCCGACGGTTTCCGCGGGTTCTTAGGACGGCGGGCGGACGGCCGGGAAGGTCCTGGCCGGTGCGCGATGCAGCTTAGTTGATCAGCTGGATTCGAAGGCGCGCTCCACGTTCCTTGGTCACCATCCGCCGTCCAATCGCTCCCTTTTGGGTGAGCCACAGCACGCTGCCGTCAGGAGTTACGGTCTCCACCGTGCCTTGGTCCACGATGTCGTCACCGCGCCAAATTTGAACAGTTTGGCCAACCAGCAACCTCCAGTTGGTGACGCTCTTACCCTGCGCCGGGACGAAGCGCGACCCAAACAACGACTCTTTCTTACGGTCTTGCACTCGACGACTCCTAGCCCGCTGTACATGGTTCTGTACAAGACCTGTGCCCCCACCAATCCGTACGTGACGCGGTTAAGGGGCCCAAAAAGGAGAAACACGGTTTCCCTAGAGTCCCTTCACTGCACCCAGGACCTTGGTCAGCGAATCCTTCGCGTCGCCGAACAGCAGGGTGGTTTGAGGCTCATAGAGGAGTTCATTTTCAATCCCGGCAAACCCGGGGCGCATGGAGCGTTTGAGGAACACCACCTGGCGGGCATCGGCAACCTCCAGGATGGGCATTCCGTAGATCGGCGAGCCCGAGGTGGTCTTCGCTGCGGGGTTGACGACGTCGTTGGCGCCCACCACCAAGGCAACGTCGGCCGTCTTAAACTCGGAGTTGATGTCGCCCATTTCCTTAAGCGACTCATAGGGAACGTTGGCTTCGGCCAGGAGCACGTTCATATGCCCCGGCATCCTTCCAGCCACGGGATGGATGGCGAAATCCACCTCAATACCGCGTGCTTCCAGGGCCAAGGCAAGTTCGGCAGCTGTGTGCTGCCCTTGCGCTACTGCCAGACCGTACCCCGGCACAATGATGACCCGCTGCGCATAGCCGAGCAGGACTGCCACGTCCTCGGCGCTGGAGGACCGCACCGGCCGCTCACTCAGAGCGGTCGATCCCGCCGTTGATCCGCCCTTGAACGCCCCGAACATGATGCCTGCGACGCTGCGCCCCATCGCAGCCGCCATGGCCCGGGTAAGGATGGTGCCGGAGGCCCCCACCAGGGTGCCTGCAACCACAAGCAGGACATTGCCCAGCACCAGCCCCGAGGCTGCCACAGCCAGACCAGTGAAGGCGTTCAGGAGCGAAATGACTATGGGTACATCGGCGCCACCCACAGGGAGCACCAACAGGATTCCGGTAACAAGCCCCAAAACCAACAGGACCAGCGCCAGCACCAAGGATCCGTTGAGGATCACCACGACGCCGGCCCCCACGGCTGCCAGCAACACGACGGCCATCAGGACCGGCAGTCCCGGGAATGTGACCGGGCGTGTGGTCATGAGCCCTTGGAGCTTGGCGAAGGTGACGCCGGAACCCGCGAAGGAGACCGCCCCCACCAACAGCGTGAAGACGATTGCCACCCGAACCCAGGGCTCTTCCGTATGCGAGAGTTCCAGCAATGCCACGAGCGCCGCAGCGCCACCGCCCACACCGTTGAAGAGCGCCACGAGCTGGGGCATCTGGGTCATCTGTACCCTGCGGGCCACGGGGGCAGCCACACCGGAGCCCACCACGATGGCACCAAGAATCCAGGGAATATTGTCCAGTTTCACGGATACGAATACCGTCACCACTGCCAACAGGGCGCCAAATGCTCCGATCAGGTTGCCGCGCCGGGCGGTCCGTGGTGAGTTCAGGCCCTTCAGCGCGAGGATGAAGCACGCCGCCGCCGCAAGGTACAGAAGTGCCGTCCACGTGGGATTGAGCAGCGTCATGGGCGTCGCCCCTTAATTGCGGCCCCTGCGGCTCCAGAATCCGTCGGAGCAACTTTCGACGGCGGCCGTTGCCTTCCGCGGAACATTTCGAGCATCCGATCGGTCACCACAAAACCGCCGACGAGGTTGGCCGTAGCCAGGACAACCGCGAGGAGCGCGACCGCCAGCACCAACGGGTCTGCAGCCTGTCCAGCAACGATGATGGCCCCCACCAGGATGATGCCGTGGATGGCGTTGGCGCCGGACATGAGGGGTGTATGCAGTGTGCTGGAAACCTTGGAAACAACCTCGAAGCCCACAAAAACGGCCAGCACAGTGATCGTCAGCAAACTCATGCCATCCATCAGCGCACTCCTTCAGGTCCGGGATGAGTACTTCCAGAGGGTGCCGTTTCGCCGGCGGGCGCGGTGAGTGCTTCCGATGTGGGCGCATGCCGGACCTCGCCATCGTGGGTGAGGCAGGCGCCGGCCACTACTTCGTCGGCAAAGTCCGGGGCAACCACGCCATCCTTGGTCATGAGCGCCAGCAGGTTGGCCACGTTTTTGGCGTAAAGGCGTGAGGCGTCCGCGGGCATCGCTGACGCGGCATCCTTGATGCCCACCAGTGTCACCACTCCCTGACCGTCAGCGGTGGGTATGTGGATGTCCTGCCCGGGAATGCTTCCCTCAACATTGCCGCCGGATTCGGCCGCCAGGTCCACTACCACGGAGCCTGGCCGCATGCCCTGCACCATCTCGCGGCTCACCAGCAGCGGCGCCCTCCGGCCGGGGACGGCGGCCGTTGTGATCAACACGTCTGCCTGGGCAACGTGAGGTGCCAGGAGCGCCCGTTGCAAGGCACCGCGGTCCGCGCTCAATTCACGTGCGTACCCACCGGATGCCTCAGCGGTTTCGAGGTCAAGCTTGATGAACGTTCCGCCCATGGACGCTACTTCGTCAGCCGAAGCCGGGCGGATGTCGTTGCCGGAAACCCGGGCGCCGAGCCGCTTGGCTGTTCCGATCGCCTGGAGACCGGCCACACCGGCGCCCAACACCAACACGCGGGCCGGTGGGATGGTCCCCGCCGCCGTCATGTACAGCGGGAAGAACCGGGGCAGCCGCATGGCTGCTTCAAGGACGCACCGATACCCCGCCACCAAGGCCTGGGATGTCAACGCATCCATGGATTGTGCACGCGAAATACGGGGAACCAGCTCAAGGGCGAAGGATGTGATCCCACCGGCGGCGAGGGCCCTCACGGTAGGCAACTCCGAGGACGGCGACCCCAAGCCGACGGTGACAGAGCCCCGGCGAAGAGCTCCCACCGTCGACGGTTCCATGGGGCGCACGTGGCAGTAGACATCCAGTGTCCCGAGGTCCAGGGATTGGACCACGGAGGCGCCGGCCTGCCGGTAATCGTCGTCGCTATGACCGGAGGCTGATCCGGCCCCGGACTCGATCTGAACTTCCAGGCCCAACCCGGCCAATTGCTTGACCGTTTCAGGCGTGGCGGCCACACGTCGCTCGCCGTCGAGCGCCTCGCGCGCTATGCCTGCTTTCACCCGCCACCCCTCTTCCCGAACCCTCCAGAACCCAGTTGGCATGAGTCTATGACCGCGAAGGTCCGGGCGGGAGTAGGGGGCTGCGCTATGTGCACAACTCCACTAGGGTCGGTGGGAGCTGGGGGCAACCAGCCACCACACCGTCGACGGGCCGGTTCCGGCCGTGCCGTCGGAAAGGAACGCCACTATGGACACCTTCAAAATCGGTTACTTCGTGGGAAGCCTTGCAAGCAATTCCATCAACAGGGTCCTTTCCAAGGCGCTGATCAGCGTCGCGCCTCCGGAGCTTGAGTTCCATGAGATCGCCATCAAGGACCTTCCTTTGTACAGTTCGGATTACGACGCCGATTTCCCCCCGGCCGGCAGGGAATTGAAGGACTCCATTGCGGCATCGGATGGGATCCTGTTCGTCTCCCCCGAATACAACCGCTCCATCCCGGGTGCGCTCAAGAACGCCATCGACTGGGGTTCGCGCCCGTGGGGCACCAATTCGTTCGCCAGGAAGCCCACCGGAATCATTGGCGCATCACCGGGCGGTATCGGAACCGCGGTGATGCAGTCGTCCATGCGGAGTGTATTGAGCTTCCTGGACGCGCCGCAGTTGAACGCGCCTGAGGCTTACATCCGCTTCGTCGCTGATGCGTACGACGACGACGGTTCGGTCAAGGACGAAGGAACCGCCGGCCTGTTGCGGCACTACATGGAGGAATACAGCGCCTTCGTGCAGCGCGTCCTTGCCGCCAACGCCCCGGGCCACATCGGCGACCAGGAACCGGACTCCGCCAAGCTCACCCGCTAGGCGCTGGCTGTCCCCGCCGCCAACCGGCCGATGATACTGGTTTCCAGGTGCTCCAGCAGGTGCCGCGCGTTGTCGTAGACCTCCGCGGCACCTGCCTCGCGCAGCTCCGCCTCGCTGATCCCGCCGCAGGTCAGGGCAATCACGGGCATGCCGATGGCCGCGCCCGCCTTTACATCCCAGACTGCGTCACCAACAAAAACGGCATCCTCGGGGCTGACGCCGAGCTTCTCCAGGCACGCGACCAGGATGTCCGGCGCCGGTTTGCTCTCCTCGGCATCGTCGGAGCTGGTCCAGGCATCAATGGAGGATCCGGCGTCGAGGATGTGGCGGCTCACTTCGAGGTCGCGCTTTTGCGCTGACGATGCCAGGCCCACAGCCAGGCCTGCCTCGGAGCATGCCGAGAGGAGGTCCCGAACCGATTCGAAGGGCCGCAGCGTGGGCCAGAATGTTGAGAAGACAGCCCCGTGGGCCGATTTCAGCTCCTCCTGCATGTCCCGCGGGCAATCAGGCACAAGGCTTTGAATGAGCTTGTCGCCTCCCATGCCTACGCGCCGGTGGATGGCGGACATTTCCACGTCCAGCCCTTCCCGTCGGAACGCCTGCCACCACGCCATTGTGTGGAAATAGCTGGAATCAATCAGGGTCCCGTCCACATCAAAGAGCACGCCGCGTTTCTTTGTTGACGTCGCATCAGCTGCCACAGTTGACCACCTTCGCTTGCGCCTGTGCGCCCTGCGCTGCGAGCGCTGAGTCGATCACGGGCTCTTCCAGCATCAGGACAGCGTATCGCTCCGCGTCAGCGGTACGAACGAGGCCAGTTCCGGCTACTTCCCTGATGGCAGCTACTCCCTGAGCAGCCTCATCCACTGACGAAAACCGCTTGGAGAGGCCCATCAACACGTCCTCGCCGTCCACCATCAGAATCCGAAAATCCCCATCAGGCGTTTCAACCAGTTCCAAATGCCCGGCCATCCCTACCTCCTCGTCTTCGATGCCAACCAGCATAGTAAGACTACTTAGTATAAGTCTTTCAGAAATATTGCGTAACGCGGGAAATAGGCGTCTGCAACTTGTTGTTGGCACCCACATGACAACAATTGGAATCATCGGTGCAGGACACATTGGCAGCCAAGTCGCCCGCAAAGCGGTGGAACTTGGCTATGACGTCGTCATCAGCAACTCGCGGGGGCCCGAAACGCTGAGCGAACTGGTCGCGGAACTTGGGCCGCGGGCCCGGGCCGCAACGCCGGCCGAGGCAGCAGCGGCGGGCGATTTCGCCGTCGTGACCGTGCCTCTCAAGAACTATCAAGGCATTCCCACGGAGCCGCTCGAGGGCAAGATCGTCATCGACACCAACAACTATTACTGGGAGCGTGACGGCCGCATTCCCGAGCTGGATAACGGCGAAGCCACCACCTCCGGCCTGCTCCAAAAGCACCTCCCCACGTCCAAGGTGGCAAAGGGCTTCAACCACATCTTCGCCAAGGAGATCACCACCGACGGCACCCCGTCCGGCACGCCCAACCGACGCGCCCTGGCCACCTCCAGCGACTTCCCGGAAGCCGCCCAACTCGTCACCAATCTCTACGACGAGTTCGGCTTCGACACCGTCAACATCGGCCCTCTGGAAGACAGCTGGCGCGTCGAACGGGACCGCCCCGCCTACGTCATCCGGCAGAACGCGGATGAACTCCGCGGGAACCTCGCCAAGGCCACGCGCACGGTCTGATCCCCAGCGCACGACGGCGGGCAAGCACCTTGCGCTTGCCCGCCACCCTATTCTTGGGCTGCTGCCAGCTGTCTGCCACGGAATAGCGGCGAAAACGGTGTCACGAAACGGGTCCAGGGCGCACTTTATGGGTGGCTGCTTCCTCAGATGCTTGGCGCATCGGGCATCTGGGGAAGCAGCTTCGCCCCAAGAGCCCCAATCCGAGGAGTCCCATGTCCACCAAAATCTCCAGCTGGCCCGCAGCAACTCCCATGTGGGTGGACCTGGGTGTTGACCACCTTGCCGAAGCTAAGGCCTTCTACGCAGAACTGTTCGGGTGGGAATTCGTGTCCGGCGGCAAGGAGGCCGGGGACTACACCCTGGCGTACGTGAGGGGCCGGGCCGTGGCCGGAATAGGTCCCAAACAGGAAGCGGGTATGCCCACCGTCTGGACCACGTACCTGGCCTCGGACGATGTTGACCTCACGGCCAAGAAGATCAGCGCAGCCGGAGGGCAGCTTCTGGCTCCTCCCTTTGATGTGATGGAATCAGGCCGCATGGCATTGGCCCTGGACAGCGTCGGCGCGGTTTTTGGCGTCTGGCAGGCCGGAGCCCACATCGGGGCTGAACGCGTCAACGAGCACGGCGCCCTCTGCTGGAACGAACTCCACACGCGTGAGTACTCCACGGCCCGTTCCTTCTACTCGGAGGTCTTCGACGTCAGCTACCAGGACGTCACCGAGGAAGGCCTTGTCTACTCCACTGTGCGCAGGCCGCTGGATGGGCGGGAAGTCGGCGGAATGCACCACGACACCGCTCTTCCCGATGACGCGCCCAATCACTGGATGACCTGGTTCGCCAGCGACTACGTCGAAGGTACGGCCACCAGGGCAGTAGAGCTTGGCGCCACCCTGTTGGGCCCAGTGGAGGAAAGTGCCATGGGCCGGATGGTGGTCGTGCGGGCGCCCCAGGGTGAGGTATTCGGCGTCATCGACGCGCCACGCATCAGCGAGTAGGGCTGCGGGCGATGAGTCAGGCCGCAGCAGGATTCAAGGCCTCGGTGATGATCTCATGTGCGTGGGCCGCGGCGAGGGGTGCGGCCAGGCGGTGCACCGCTTGGAACGTGCGGCGAACAGCCGGTCCGTGCCACTCAGGCGGAAGGTAGTCGGCGGGCAGGTTCGGGTCCCGGTACGGGAACTTGCGCCACATGGTGAGCATCGGAATGTAGTAGCGGAAAGCGTCCCGCCGCAGCTCTGCCGTGGACTCAGCCAGAGCCTTTTCAGGATCGTCACCGACTCGCTCGGTCCATTGCCGCTCCGCACCTTCATACAACTCAAGGAACTCGGTGAACTGCTCATCGAGTTCCTTGAGGTCCCACCATTCCGAGATTTTGGGCCGCATGGGACCGTCGAAAACGTAGTCACTCCGGAACAGATCCACAAACTCGATCAGTCCCCCGGCAGTGAGCCGTTCCCGGGCTTGCTCCAGCTTGTGGGCCGGCGCGATCCACACGCCGTTGGCCACGGAACCAAACCCCAACGCCAGCAACGCAGAACGCAGTTGGTGCCTGCGGTTGCGCATCGATTCCGGCACCGAGAAGACAGCCAGCACCCACGTGTCCACCGGGGCGGGCGGTTCCGGTGCGAAGATCCGCCGGTCACCTTCACGGAACACATCGCTGATGGACTCGGAAATCTTGTACTTGGCGATTCCGCCTTCCCGGACACTCTTCAGCACGCCCTTGGCCTTGAGCCTGGAAACCGAGGACCTCACACCCGGAGCGTCGTAACCGAGCGAGCCCAGCATGGAGATCAGCGCGGAGACCGGCAAGGCATCGCCGGCGTTCCGGCCATAAAGGCCGAAGATCGTAACGAGCAGCTGCTGGTGGCGCACCGCGGGTGCCGGAACGGCGAACATCGAAAGAGCCTCATTTCCGCGCCCCCATCAGGCGCCAGTCCAGTTCATCATAGGTGCGGGACCGTGTGTGGTCGGCGTAGGCTGAGCGCCATCCGGCCACTTACTCCATGGAGGTCCCACGCCATGACCCATGCTGTTTCCTACGTCCCGGGTGAGCCCTGTTGGATCGAGTCACTTCAGCCCGACCTGGAAGCAGCCGTCGCGTTCTACGGGCCGCTCTTCGGCTGGGAATTCGATGACCCCACTGTCCTTGGATACAGGGTGGCCCGGCTCGATGGGCGACCCGTAGCTGGAGTGGGGCAGGCCCCGCCAATGCTGGACCGCGGAGCATGGGCCACGTACTTCCTCGTGGATGACCTCGACACAACTGTCGGCCTCGTGGGTGAATCCGGGGGAACCCTGCTGGTTGGACCAGTCGAGGGAGGCGACGGTGAGCGTACGGCCTTGTTCGCCGACCCCAGCGGCGCACCTTTCGGGGTACGCGCCGGGAGTGCGCCCCTGGCGGCGGGAGTTCTCGACGCCCCCGGCGCATGGCAAATGAGTGCCCTGCATACCCCGGATATGGCCGCTGCAGAGAGGTTCTACGCAACCGTCTTTGGGTGGCGGTTGGAGATGGCACCCGCGGGCATCGGGCTGTGGCGCTTAGCCGGAAGTACACGCCGGGCCACCCACCCAACGCTGCCCGACGACGTCGTTGCCGTGGCGACCGGAGCCGACCCCGCGTCCGGCGTTCCGCCCCACTGGGCCGTCAACGTGCAGGTTTCGGACACAAACGCTGTGGCCCGCCGCGTTGTTGAGCTGGGCGGCTCTTTGTTGATGCCACCCACTGATGCCCCGGGCTTTCGAAACGCCGTGCTGGCTGATCCCAGTGGCGGCGTCCTGGCCGTCAGCCAGGTCATCGGGTCGTAGATCGGGCACTTCGGCAAGGCACTATTCGGCTACCGGCACGTCGGCTGCCGGCACGCCCTTCACGGCGCGGACCAGATGCTCCGGCCAAGGCTGCGCCCTGGTGGTGCCGTTGGGGACGTGAACCGTGGTGACCGTCCCGTAAGCGGCTACCTCGCCGGCGTCGGACGTTACGTCGAAAGCCATGGTCAGCGAGGTGCGGCCGAGCGCGTGGATCTTCACCGTGGCGGTGATGCGCTGGCCGAACCACAGCTTGGCCTTGTAATTGATGACTTGCTGGACACGGGGAGCGCTGGGGAAGTAATCCGGTAGCTCCAGCTTCCGGAACAGCTCAGCTTCCGCAGCTTCAACCCAGCGCAGGATGGCCGAGTTGTGCTGGTGTCCGGAGGCGTCGGTGTCCACCCATTCCACCGTTCGCTCGATGCACGCCTCCGGAAACCTGCCCACGATCACTCCTAGCGGGCGCTGACGGTGGCGTCGTCCGCCTCGACGTCGACGGCGGTCACGGGCACCTCAGGCTGCGGCTTCGGAATCATCGCCACAGCGCCTGCCGCAAGTACTGCGATGCCGGCGAAGATCGCGAAGTTGGCCTCGAAAGGCAGCTTCGAGCCGGCGATCCAGCCACCGATCAACGGCCCGGAAATGGCACCCAGCCGGGCGAAGCTCAACGCCCACCCCGTAGCCGTGCCGCGAACCTTGGCCGGGTAGTAGTCGGCGATATAGCCGGTGAGGACCAGCGACGTGGAGATGGAACCGACGCCGGCGAAGGCGACGAACAGCAGGTTGACCACCATGGTGTTCGGGAAGACGAGGAGCATGATGCCCAGTCCGCCCAGGATGTAGAACACCACCAGGATGAGCTTCTTGCCGTATTTGTCCGCAGCGCGGCCCAGGAGCAGGCCGCCGATGGCCGACGCCAGACTGAAGACCAGGAGGAACGTCAGTGAAGAACCGAGGTCGTAGCCGGCCTTCTTCATGATGCTCGGCAGCCACGTGTTCAGGCCGTATACGAGGACCAGTCCGCAGAAGAGGGAGATCCAGAAGAACACGGTGGACCTCAGGTACTTGCGGGAGAACATGGTGGTGATGGTCTTCCACCATGGGTCCACAGGAGTGCCTTGGGCAGCGGGTGCCGCCTGGACCACGGGCCGGTAATTCGCGATCTGCAGCTTGGCGGCCAGTGCCTTGGCCTCGGATCGCCGTCCCTTGGACTCCAGATATTCGAGTGACTCAGGAAGGAACTTCCAGATGATCGGAATCAGCACTACCGGAGCAGCGCCGATCGCGATCACGGCGCGCCAGCCACCCATGGGGAGGACGAACAGTGCCGCAAGTGCCGCCGCTACAATCCCCAGCGAATAGCCGGAGTACATAAGGCCGTAGTTGTAGGACCGCTTGTTCGGAGCCGAATACTCGATGGTGAGGGCCGCTGCCACCGGGATGACGCCGCCCATTCCCAAGCCACCAATCAGGCGGAAGATGCCGAACAGTTCAGGCGTCGGAGCCCACGCCGCCCCGGCCTGGGTGAGCGTGAAGATCACCATGGAGGCCAGAAGCATCTTCTTGCGACCCACCAGGTCACTGAGTGTCCCAATGAACAAGGCCCCAATAAGCATGCCGATCAGGGCATACGATCCAAGGCCACCCAGGGCGAGAGGGCTGAGGTTCCATTCCTTGTACTCGGCAAGGGCCGGCAGGATGGCACCGAGAACGCCGACGTCGTACCCTTCGGCGAGGATCGCGAGCCAGCAGCAGAACAACACCAGTCCGGTGGTCTTCTTGGGCACGTTCCAGTCGTTGACTGGTGCGGTGGCCATGGCTACTTCACCAAAACCGATGCGGCGGCTGACTCGGGAGTCCAGCGGAGGTGGGTGTTGGCCTCTTCAATGTTCGCTTCCTTCAGCAAGGACAGGCGCGGACGAACGGCATCAGTGCGGGAGCTCGGCGGCTTGCGGCGACCGGCACGGAACTGCGGAATCCACTGGGCACCCGGGCCTTGGTACTCCTGTTCAGCGGCGGCGTGCAGGGTCCACTGGGGATCGTAGAGGTGCGTACGGCCCAGCGCGATAAGGTCCGCACGGCCCGCGAGCAGGATCGAATTTACGTCGTCGTAGCTGGAGATGGCGCCGACGGCGATCACAGCCACGCCTGCCGGAGCGGCAACTTCCTGGCGGATGCGGTCGGCAAACGGCGTCTGGTAGCTGCGGCCGAAGGCGGGCTTCTCTTCCTTGGCGACCTGCCCGGTGGAAACATCCAGTCCGGCGGCACCGTGCGCCACGAAGGCGCGGGCAATCTCAACGGAATCGTCCGAAGTGTTGCCACCCTCGATCCAGTCGGTGGCGGAGACGCGCACCGTCACTGGCTTGCCGGCAGGCCATGCCGCGCGAACGGCGTCGAACACTTCCAAGGGGAACCGCAGCCGGTTCTCCAAGCTGCCACCGTAGTCGTCGGTCCGCTTGTTGGACACCGGCGAAAGGAAGGAGGACAGCAGGTAGCCGTGGGCGGCGTGGACTTCCAGGAGGTCGAAGCCTGCCTGCTCTGCGCGGACAGTCGAGGCAACGAACTCCGCCTTGATGGCATCCATGCCGGCGCGATCCAGCTCCACGGGTGTCTGGTTCTCCGGGCTGTACGGCAAGGCTGAGGGCCCGACAGCGGTCCAGTTGCCGGACTCGAGCGGCTGGTCGATGCCCTCCCACATGAGCTTGGTGGAACCCTTGCGGCCTGAATGGCCCAACTGCGCACCGATCTTGGCGGTGGAACGGCTGTGGACGAAGTCCACGATTTCCTTCCAGCTGTCGCGCTGGTCGTCCGTGTACAGGCCGCTGCAGCCCGGGGTGATGCGGCCGGCTGCGGAGACGCAGACCATTTCGGTCATGACCAGGCCTGCACCACCGAGGGCTTTGGAGCCCAGGTGCACCTTGTGGAAGTCGCCCGGGATGCCGTCCGTGGCTGAGTACATGTCCATCGGTGAGACGACAATGCGGTTCTTGAGCTCCAGCCCGCCTATGCGGAACGGTTGGAACATGGCAGGCGCAACCTCGGTGAGGCCCTGTGACTCTGCGAAGTCGCGGTCCACGGCGTCAGCGAACTCGGGATCACGCAAGCGAAGGTTCTCTTGGGTGATGCGGCGGCTGCGGGTCAGCAGGTTGAACGCGAACTGGGTGGGGTCCTGGTCCTTGTACTGGCCGATGCGCTCGAACCACTCCAGTGATGCCTGTGCTGCACGCTGGGTGGAAGCGACCACGGGCCGTCGCTCGGCCTCGTACGCCGCCAGGGCGGACTCAACATCCGCGTGCTCGTGCAGGCAGGCAGCCAGCGCCAAGGAATCCTCCATGGCCAGCTTGGTGCCCGAACCGATGGAGAAGTGAGCGGTGTGGGCAGCGTCGCCCAGCAGCACAACGTTGTTGTGGCGCCAGCTCTCGTTGCGGACAGTAGTGAAGTTGATCCACTTGGAGTTGTTCGTCAGGACCTCGTAGCCGTTCAGCTCCTCCGCGAAGATCTCCCGGATTTTGGCGATGGCCTTCTCGTCCGAAACGCCGGGAGGGAAGACCTCGTTGGCGGTCTCGTCGAAACCTGCCGCGTGCCACACGTCCTGGTGCATTTCCACGATGAACGTGGAGCCCTCGTCGGAGTACGGGTAGCCATGGATCTGCATGACGCCCCACTCGGTCTCCTTCACGAAGAACTTGAAGGCTTCAAATACCTGGTCCGTGCCAAGCCACATGAACTTGTTGGACCGCGGGTCCAGGTTCGGTTTGAAGGATTCGGCGTACTTGGCGCGGATCTGCGAATTGACTCCATCGGCGGCGAGTACAAGATCGTAGTTGGCTTCGAGTTCCTCGATGGCCGGGGCCAAGGTGCTGAACCGCACGTCCACGTTCAGTTCGATGCACCGGCGCTGCAGCAGTTCCAGTAGTTCCTTGCGGCTCATGGCAGCGAAGCCCTGGCCGCCTACCGTGATCATCTGGTCGCGGAAGTGGATGTCGATATCGGACCAGCGGGCAAAACGCCGGCTCATGTATTCGGCCACCACGGGATCGGCGTTGCCGATGCCGCCCAGTGTCTCATCGGAGAAGACGACGCCGAAGCCAAAGGTGTCGCTGGCAGCGTTGCGTTCCCAGAGCGTGATGTCGTGCGACGGGTCCAGCTGCTTCATGAGTGCTGCGAAGTACAGGCCGCCGGGGCCGCCTCCAACGATTGCGATTTTCATGGTGATGCTCCTTCTCAGGCCTGGCTCTGGCCGGCGGGGGTCAGTTGTTCGGTGTTGCTCGCGTTCCCGGTTGCGTCCTCTGAGAGGACTTTGTCGCGGAGCTTGAAGTGCTGGAGTTTGCCGCTGGGGTTCCGCGGCAGTTCGGTGACGAAGCGGACGTCCCGGGGGTACTTGTACGGGGCGATGGTCTGCTTCACGAAGTCCTGGATTTCCTTGCGCTTGGCGGCGTCGCCGGTGACGCCTTCGCGCAGGACAACGAATGCGCAGACAATGCTGCCGCGCTCCTCATCGGGAATTCCGATGACCGCGTTCTCCACCACATCCGGGTGCTGGTCGATGGCTGTTTCGACCTCGGGCGCACCGATGTTGTAGCCGGAGGAGACGATCATGTTGTCCGAGCGGGCCTGGTAGGTGAAGTACCCGTCCGCGTCCATGGCGAACGTGTCCCCGGTGACGTTCCAGCCGCGGACCACGTAGTTCGCCTGCCGGGGATCGTCCAGGTAGCGGCAACCGGTGGGACCGATCACCGCGAGGCGGCCGATGGTGCCCGGGCCAAGTTCGTTGCCGTCATCATCAAGGATGGTTGCCCTGAAGCCAGGGACGGCACGGCCGGTGGTTCCGGGGCGGATATCGTCTCCGGCGGCAGAGATGAAGACGTGCAGCATCTCCGTAGCCCCGATTCCGTTGACCAACCGGAGGCCCGTGGCTTCATGGACGGCTTCCCAGGTTTCCTTGGAAAGGTGTTCGCCCGCCGAGACAGCGATGCGCAGGCCGCGGAGGAGATCGCCGCGCTTCTCCTTGAGAATGGCCCGGTAGGCCGTGGGGGCGGTAAAGAGGATTGTGGCTCCGGCCTTTGAGGCGTGCTCGGCCAGTTCCACCGGGCCGGCCTTTTCGGTCAACAGCGAGGACGCGCCAAAGCGGAGCGGGAAGACCACCAGGCCGCCGAGCCCGAAGGTGAAGGCAAGCGGTGGGGATCCGGCGAAAACGTCATCCGCGGTGGGCTGCAGGATGTACCGGGCGAAGGTGTCCGCATTGGCCAGGATGTCCCGGTGGAAGTGCATGGTCACCTTCGGCACACCGGTGGTGCCCGACGTCGGACCCAGCAGGGCAACGTCGTCAGCGGCTGTGTCCACCGGGGTGAACATGCCGCTCTTGTGCCCGCAGCGCGAGGCGAGGTCGCCGTCGTCGTCGAATCCGTTATCGGCACCGTAGGTCAGGACGGTGACCTCTTCCCCGGCCGCAACCAACAGCTCATCCACGAACCGGTGATCAGAAATAGCCACCGCCGGCTTGGTGAGTTCGATCAGCGTGGAGACCTCGGTGGAGCGCAGCATGGGCATGGTGGTCACCACTACGGCGCCTGCTTTGAGAACGCCCAGCCAGGCGGCCACGATCCAGGGGTTGTTGGGACCGCGCAGCAATACGCGGTTGCCGGGAACAACTCCGAGGTCTTCGGTGAGGACCTGCGCCACCTGGTTGGAGCGCTTCTGGAGCTGACCGTAGGTCCAGACCGAGCCGTCAGGGGTCCACAGGGCCGGGCGGTCCGCGCCGTACTGTTCGACAGCGTCGTCGATCAGTACCGCGGCAGCATTAAGCCGTTCCGGGTAATGGAGTTCGGGAAGGGTAAATTCAAGCGCAGGCCAGGTATCGGCGGGCGGCAGGTGGTCGCGGGTGAACGTGTCCACGTGGGCCGATGGCATCATGCTCATGGCCGTTCCTTTCAGTGGTGCGTCGTTGAAGCTGCTGGTTGGTGGGGTTAGGAAGATGTTTAGGCGCCGGCCCGGATCATGCCCTCTTGGGCCACCGTGGCGAGGAGCCTTCCTTGCTGGTCGAAGAAGCGGCCCATGGCCAGGCCCCTGTTGCTCTGCCCGGATATGGCTTCCTGGGCATAGAGGATCCAGTCATCCGCCCGGCCGTCGCGGTGGAACCACATGGAATGGTCCAGGCTTGCGGTGGCGAGTCCCGGGCTGGACCAGTTGAGTCCGTTGACCCTGAGCAGAGGCTCCAAAATCGTGTAGTCGCAGACGTAGGCCAAGGCCGTGCGGTGGAGGTCGGCGTCGTCAGGCAGGGCGTCAAAGGCCTTCACCCAAATCGCTTGCTGCGGTACCGAACCGCCTTCCAATTCGATATATACCGGACCGGGAATATGCCGCATGTCGAAACTGCGGCCAGAGGACCAGTACTCTGCGGCCGGTCCGTCAGTCCCGTCCAGCACTTCGGCTGCCGTCCGCAGCGATTCAGGCTCGACGGCGGCGGGGGCGTCGGGTTGGAAGTCCGGCCCCTCTTCGGGAACCTGGAACGAACCCATGGCGGCATAGACGGGCTTGCCGTTCTGGAAGCCCCGGACCGTGCGGGTGGAGTACCCGCGACCATCGCGCAGGCGCTCCACTTCGTAGCGGACACTGGAACCGATATCCACCGGACGCATGAAATAGCTATGCATCGAGTGCAGAGTCCTGTCGGCATCAACGGACCGCATCATTGCGGCCGCAGCCTGTGCCACCATGTCTCCACCATAGGCTTTTGGCCACGGCACGTACTGGGTGGTTGCTTCGTAGGCTTCGTCAAAAACCTCGGCCGTTGCCGGTGTGAGCTCAACGGCCTTGAGGAACGTCTCCGACGTCAGGGTTCCAGTGATCATGGCTTAGGCCCGGCGGTAGTCGGCGAGCGTTTCGTCGGCGACGTCTTCGAGGTTGACCACCAGGTTTTCCGGCGTACGGGCCGTCAGCCAGACGAGTTCCTCAGTGACGGACATGTTGGCTTCGACGTGGGGCATGAAGGGCGGGACAAAAACCCAGTCGCCGGCCTTCATGTCGAGGAACTCCGAGTAGTTCTCGCCGAAGTAGATACGGCCGTGGCCCCGGAGCACGTAGCCGCCGGTCTCAGCCTCGCCGTGGTGGTGCGGGAGCGAGCGGTAGCCGGGAGTGTTGGACACCTGGCCGAACCAGATCTTGGTTGCTGGGGTGTGCTGGATGCTCACGCCGGAGACGCGGATGCAGTCCCCGGACTGGGCAGTGTTGGTGTCCTCCGCACCGGCGCGGGTGACGACGGGAACGACCTTGCCATCGGCCTGGGCGTAGATGGAGTTGTCGCCTTCGAGGACGTATTCGGTGGTGCTCTGGCTCATGGGGTTCTCCTTCGGGGTGGTGTGGTTCAGGCGTTTGCCGGGACTGGTACGTGGATCCGGAACTGGTTTTCCAGCCGGCCGATCCCGTCGATTTCGGTGGTGAGGACATCGCCGTCGTTGAGGTAGCGGGGCGGGTTCATTCCCATGCCTACACCCCCGGGCGTGCCCGTCAGGACGAGGTCGCCGGGGCGCAGGACGGTGAACTGCGAGATATAGGACAGGAGCTGCGCGGGGCCAAACACCAAGGTGCTGGTGTTCCCCTGCTGCACCAGCTCGCCGTTGACGTAGCCGCGGACCTCGAAGCTCTGTCCTGCCTCGTCGGCCGTCAGCATGACCGGCCCCACGGGAGTGCTGCCATCCCAAGCCTTCCCCTGGAACCACTGAAGGGTTCGGCTCTGCCAGTCGCGCATGGAGACATCGTTGGCCACGGTATACCCGGCAATTGCCCCGCTCGCCTGGTCTTCGTCCGCGCGGAACAGTTCAGAACCCACGACGACGGCGAGCTCGGCTTCCCAGTCGACGCGGACGCTGCCGTGGACTTCTACAGCGTCGTTTGCTCCGACCAGGGTGTCTGCGTATTTGGCGAAGAGCGTGGGGTACTCAGGAAGTTCGCGGCCCATCTCCTGGATGTGGTCGCCGTAGTTCAGGCCGCAGCAGATGACCTTGCCTGCACGGGGCAGGAGCGGCGCCAGGTCGGCGTCGGCTGCAGCGATGACGGCCTGCCCGTTGGACGCTGCAGTCTCTGCTGCCTTCTCGACGACCAACCGCCACTCCGGCTGGGCCAGGAGGGCCCCGACGTCAGTGGCGGGCAGCGCGAGGTAGGAGTCGGCGCCCGTGGCGAGCGCCGCCGTCGTACCTCCGTTGGCCGTGCGCAAGGTGGCGAGTTTCATTGCGGGTTCCCTTCGAGTCTTTGTGATGTGTCGACTTTTTTACGATCGTCACATATGCTCAACGTAGCACGGCAGAAATGATCTGCACAGAGGCTTTCCAAAAGTTTTTGCAGTTGCCACAACGAGGAGGAACAGCATGAGCCACCAGACGATCAACCCGGAATCGCTGCCCAAGCCATCGGGTTTCGCGCACGGCATTCTTGCCGGAAACACTGTTTTCCTGGGCGGGCAGACGGCCTTGGACAAGAACATGAACATCGTTCCCGGCGGCATCGTGGAACAGTTCACGCAGGCGTTCTCCAACGTCATCACCACCCTCCGAGAAGCCGGCGGACAGCCCGAAGACCTGGTCAACGTGACGATCTACCTCACGGACGTGGACGACTACATGGCCAATGGCCGGGAAATCGGGCGCATCTGGCGTGACATGGCAGGCTCGCAGTACCCCGCGATGGCGGGCATCGGTGTCACGCGCCTGTGGCAGAAAGAGGCCCTGATCGAAATCCAGGGCATTGCTGTGATCCCGGAGCGCTAAAGCTGACCCCGGCGGGGCGGGCGTGCCGGGCAGCGGAACGAGCAGCCCCAATGGCGGTGCAGGGTGCATAACGTGAGACGGAACCCTTGCAGGGCATGACCCTGCGATTCCAGCAGTTCAGGAGCCACGCTATGTCTGTTTCAGTCCCCATTCCCGCCTACACCACCGATACCTTCTTTGGCCTCGACGACAAATGGCTGGAGACAGCCGAGGGCGAACTCACCCACTATCACGACGTCGGCGAAGGCACCCCCGTCCTCTTCCTGCACGGTTCAGGGACGGGTGTCACCGCCGCCGCAAACTGGTGGCTCAACCTTCCCCGGATTTCCGAGCAAGCACGGTGCATCGCCATCGACTCGATTGGCTACGGGCAATCCGTGGTGGCACCGGGGACAGAGTACGGGATCAAGGAATGGGTGCGCCACGCAGTCCGCACCCTTGACGCGCTGGGCATCGACAAGACGTGGATAGTGGGCAATTCGCTGGGCGGCTGGCTTGCCTTTCAGTTCGCCATCGACTTCCCGGAGCGCCTTCTTGGCATCATCTCCATGGGCACTGGCGGCGCCAAGCTGACGGGAGCCCTTGCAGGGCATTCCACGCCCGATCTGTCCGAGGCCGGCATCCGCCGCACCTTGGAGCTCTTTGTGGTGGACAAATCATTGGTGACCGATGAGTTGGTTTCGCTCCGCTACCAGGCAGCACTGAACGATACCGCCTCGGACCGCTTGGCAGACGTGGTCAGCGCGCGGGACCGGGACCGTACCGGGCTGCCCCTGGATTTTGACGTATTGTCACGCTTGGAAGTTCCGGTGCTCTTGATTCACGGTGTGCAGGACGTGGTGATTCCCGTGTCGCGTACGTGGGAGCTCTTGAACGTTGTCCCGTCCTCAGATGCGCATATCTTCAGCCAGTGCGGTCACTGGTCCCAAGTGGAACGGGCCAGCGACTTCAACGCCGTAGTGACCCAGTACCTGGCCTCCCACGGAGTCACCCGCCCATAGACTCCGCCGGCAGGGTCCACCCTGGCAGGGCAGACCCTGGCAGCACGCGCAATGGACAGCGTGTTATGGACAAGGATGGCCGGCTCCCCCAAGACGCCGGCCATCCTCTTGTTTGCCTGCGCCAGCGCCTCTAGTGCTGAGGAAGCACGGGGCTGCCGGCGAAGGACATTGATGCCAGGATCGCGTCGAGAGTTTCGGGCGCGTGCTGGATGAGGCAGGCACCTGCCACAAAGCGGTCCGGGCGGAGGAACACCATGGGCGTGGGCCTGTCGTCAAACCACTTCTTGACGGTGCCCGTATGGTCACCCAGGACCAGGACGTCCGGAGACATGTACGCCTCCGCCCATTCACGCTGGGTTTCCGGCAGGATGCACACCAGGCGGGCGCCCAGGGCTTCCAGTTTGGCCAACGCCTCCCCGGGGAGGACATCCCGGGGGCTGTTGCCCCACAAGATGACTGTCCACCAGTTGCCCACAGCGTCGTCCAACAACAGATTGCGCCCGGCCCAGGAGTTCACCCGGGGCTGGGGAAACTGCAATCCCACTGGTGACACCTTGTTTCTGGCTGTCCGGACGGCTACCAGATTGCTGCTCAACCTGGGGGCTGCGCGGCCCGCCTCCCGCGTGCTGGGATCCGCCAGGACTCCCTCGGAGTACCGCGGCATGGGTTTGAACCGCATGTCCGCAAAGTAGCTCTTCACCTGGGGGAATAGATTGAGCACTGTGGCGGCGGCATCGCGGGCAGCCACGGCCACCGGATGCGTCAGTTTGATCACAGATCCCATGGTCAGTGACAGATCCACCATGGCTTTCGCATGCGCCCGCCGCTCCGACGTGTAGGTATCCAGAATGTCGGCGTCGGCTGTACCGGCCAGCACTGTGGCCAGTTTCCAGCCAAGATTGGTGGCATCCCTGATGCCCGAATTCCACCCCTGGCCCATCCACACGGGCATGAGGTGGGCAGCGTCGCCGGCAATCAGTTGGCGGCCGCCGCGGAAGGAGCCGGCTACCCGCCCGTGATGGGTGAAGACCCGGCGCCGGATGTAGTCCAGGCTGGCTGGATCCGGAACGTGACCCTTGAGCATGCCGTTGACGAAGTCCGGATCCGTGACCTGGTCTTCGGTCTCGTGCGGATGCAGCATGAACTCAAATCGGCGGACGGCATGCGGCAGTCCGATCGAGACATAGGGGCGTTTGGGGTCGGCCCCCAGGAAGACATTGGGAGTTCCCAAAGGATCGTTGTTCACGTCCACAACCAGCCAACGGGTAGACGGGGAACGTCCCTCGAAGGTGACACCCAACCGCTTTCTGGTGGGCGACTTACCGCCCTCACAGCCCACCAGAAAACGTGCCCGGAACCGCTGCTCAGTTTCTGCCTCTCCTGCGGTCACGCGGGCTACGGCAGTCACGCCCCCGGCATCCTCCTCAACCACATCCACCTGGTGCCCGAACAGGACGCGTACGTTCTCGAAACGCCCCAACCCATCCAGGAGCACCCGGTCAACATCGGGCTGGATAAAACCATGCTTCCGGTCCCAGCCGAATTCGAGCGTGCGGGGGTTGTTCTCAAGGATGACCTTGCCGGCTCCATTGACCAGCCTCATGATGTGCTGCGGGGTGGTGTGGGGCTTTACCTGTTCGGCGAGGCCTATGGTCTGAATGGTCCGGAACGACTCATCGTCGAGTCCCACGCCCCGGGGGTAATCGATCAGTTGGTCACGGGCCTCCAGGACCGTCACAGAACGGCCGTACATACCGAGGATGTTGGCAAGCATCAGTCCGGCCGGACCGGCACCCACGATCACGACTTCGCTGTCCGCAGTGGTTTCCATCGCTCAATCCTCGCGACGGGCAGTCACAGCAGCCAGCGTGTGTTCCGGCAGGCGGCATGCAAACCGTAGCGCGCCAACACGCTGCCGTAGCCTACTGGCCGGGTGCGCTCACTGCTCAGGGGGCGCCGTGAACTGGGGAACCTCGGGCGCCGTGGTGGTCAGGTGAATCACTGCCTTCCCGTCAACACCCCGGAATCCGTGGTCAACATCGCCGGGGAACCTCACAAAATCACCCGCGTTCAGGGTCAGGAGCTCCTGGAGGGGGCCGGCCTCAAGCTGCCCCTCGATGACGTAGACCTGGTGCAACGTGCCCGGACTTTGCGCAGGCACCTTCTGTACACGTGGAGTGTCGTGGAGCTCTATGACCTGTGTGCGGACGTACCCGGAGCCGTAAATCTTGTCCAGGTTCCGCTCGTTACCCGCGGCCGAGTCCTCCCAGGTAGCATCCGCGGCGCGGGAAACATAGGTCTTGGTCCCCCACTCAGTCACTAAACGCCGGAAACTCAGGCCCAGCGCCTCGCCGATCAACTCCAAGGTACCAATGGTGGGGTTGCCCTCGCCCTGCTCGATTTTGGAGAGCGTTTGCTTTGACAAGTTGGCTCTCCGGGCGAGTTCACCCTGGGTGATGTTTCGCTCTGCCCGGAAGCGGCGGATGTTGCGGGAGACCAGATCGTTGAGAGTCACAGCTCAAGTGTCACTTATAAATGACGAAGTGTCACGTTTGACATACCTGTGATCCGTCGGGACACTTTAAAAAACCGATCACCGGCCCATCTGGCTCCATTCTGGTCAAAGCTGCCCATACCTGGAGGTTTCCGTGACATCCACCCTTTCCACGCCACCCCGAGACGATCGCGCCGCCGTCGACAAAGCAATGGCGCTGCTCAGCTCCTTCGGCAACGATGCCTTCACGGGAGTGGGCGTCAGTGAACTCGCCCGTAGGGCGGACATGTCCAAGTCCACCGCCTTCCGGGTACTCGGAATGCTGCAACGCAGCGGTGCGGTGGAGCGGGCCGGGAACGCCTACCGTTTGGGAAAACTGATTCACAACCTGGGCGCAGGACAGGAAACTGCAGCCCACGGCAGGATGCGGGATGCGCTGACGCCGTATCTGGCAGATCTCTACGAGCTGAGTCGCCAAACCGTGCATCTGGCCGTGCTCGTCGGAACTGAAGTGGCCTATTTGAACAAGCTGTACGGACACCTCCAAGTCAAAAGTCCCTCGCGCATCGGCGGCCGGGCGCCTGCCTACTGCACCGCCGTAGGCAAGGTACTGCTCGCCTACAATCCTGAGGCAAGCGAACAAGTCATGGCCTCGGAACTCGCGGCATGGACGCCGTCCACCATCACCGATCCCGAAGCATTGCAGGTGGAGCTCCAACAGGTCCGCCTCAACAATCTGGCCTACGACCGTGAAGAAATCCTGCAGGGCCTCAACTGCATCGCAGCGCCCGTTATGGGGCCGAACGGACGGCCGGTTGCTGCCCTGTCCGTTTCCGGACCGGCTGGAAAATTCATCCCGGAGTCCCAGTCAACCGCCCTGCGCAAGGTTTGCTACGCCGCCAGCCGGGCGGTGGCCGCCGCCACTGCCAGGCGTCAACATCAGCTGCGCCTGATCAACGGCAGCTAGCTTCACTTGGTAGGAACGTCGTCAAGGTAGCGCGAGGCTTCCATGACCCATCCTGGTTCGGCTGCCAACAGGGCAAGCGAGCGCCCGGGGATGTCCACGTCCACCACATAGCGGTAGCCGGCCGCTTCCCCCAGGGCAATGGCAGCAATGTCCCCCTCATCCACGGCCCTCACCAACCGCCGGCAGGCCGGGTCCATCTGCAGGATTCGTTCGGAAACCAGCTGCAGCGCCTCAGCGCCAGCCCCGGCATCGGGAGTCACCAGGCGGTCGCGGGCGCTGACAGGGTAGCTCGCCGCCAGCGGAGTAGCCACAACGAACTCCACCGCAACCGTCCCAGCCGGCCGGCCGTCGTCGAACACTGCGTATCGGGTGACCTCAGCGTCCGCTGCAGGACTCACGACGGCGGTCCACGAACCGGGCAACGGGTCCGGCCACTTGAGCAGGTCTACTTCATTGGACGACACGACGCCTCACTTTCCATCAACCGCGAGTTGGCGGATGCTCTGCTTGTCCAGCTTGCCGGCACCGTTCCGCGGAACGCTGCCCACCAGGACCAGCTTCTTGGGGAGTTTGTAACGCGCCAGATAATCACCGGCAAAGGCCCTGACATCCTCGATCGCGGGAACTTCACCGTCCCGGCAGCTCATCACCGCAACCACGGATTCGCCCCACTGCGCGTCCTCAACTCCCACCACAGCTACGTCCAGAACCCCCGGGAATTCCATCAACGCGCGCTCCACTTCGGCAGGATAGACGTTCTCCCCGCCGGTGATGATCATGTCCTTCAATCGATCCACGATGTAGAAGTAGCCCGATTCATCCTTGTAGCCGATGTCACCGGTGCGGAACCAGCCCTTGTGGAAGGCCTGCACGGTTGCTTCAGGATCGTTCCAGTAGCCGCTGGTGACGTTGGGGCCTTTGACCCACATCTCACCGCGGGCGCCGGGTTCCGTCACTTCCACGAACGTCACAGGGTCCACGATGCGTACTTGGGTGTACGGCATGGGAATTCCACACGATCCAGCCTTCTGATGCGTGAGCTCGGCAGGAAGATACGTGGCAAAAGGAGAGGTTTCGGTGAGTCCCCACGCCTGCTGCACGAAGACGCCCTTGGCTTGGTACTGCCGGAGGAGGACCGGTGGCACCGGAGCTCCCGCGCAGATCAGTGCCCGCAGGCTGGATATGTCCCTGACCGGAAAATCCTCAGTCTGTTGCATTGCAGAGAGCTGGGCCGGCACTAGAAATGCCTGGGAAACTCCGAACTCCTCGATGTCACGGAGCGCCTGCCGGGGGTCGAAGGCCCGCCGGACCACGGTTGTCCCGCCCCGGACCAGCGAACGGATAGTCAGGGCGTTGAGCGCGCCGATGTGGAACAAAGGGGCCACAGCAAGGTTGACGTCTCCCCGGCGGGTGTCCACCAGGGAATCGACATTGACCGAATTCCACCAAAGGTTCCCAAAAGAGATGCACACGCCCTTGGGCTTGCCAGTGGTTCCGGAAGTAAACATCAGCACCGCAAGGTCCTCATCCCCGGCCGGCAGTGGTTCACATGCTTCCGTGGTTTCGCCCACAGCCAGGAAACTGCTCAGCGACACCCACTGGGAGCCAAGCTCAGACCGCAGGGGCGTCAGGCCGTCATTGTCCACCAGCACCACGGTGGGCTCGCCTGGGAGGGACTGGCCGATCGCTTCCACGATTGCCTGGTGGCCCGGTTCCACCACCAGGATGGCGGGGGTGGACCTTTCCAGCAACCCCTCCACTTCGCGGGGTGCCAACCGGAAATTCAGTGGCTCAAACACGGCGCCCACCCACCAGGACGCCATCATGGTTACAAGGAAGGTGCTGCTGTTCAGGCCTAGATACGCCACCCGGTCACCCCGCTGTGTCCCCTGTGCCAGCAAGGCCTTGGCCATGGCTTCCACGGTTTCGACGAAGGCCCGGTAGTCCATCTTCTGCTCTTCATAGACCACGGCGATGCGATCCGGAAAGTACGCCGCCTGGCGTCGGATTCCGGTGGCAGGATTGAGATCCACACTGCACGTCACAGCTCATCACCGCCCGCCGCGGTCGTCCCGAAACCGCGAACAGCGATGCCGCCATCCACCGGAATGATGGCACCAGTAACGTTGCTGGAATTCTGCCGGGAAGCCAAGAGGACGTACGGGCCCGTAAAGTCCTTGGGATCAACCGAGGCGTCGTGCAGCGGAATCAATGGATTGTTTCCGGTGACAGTGCTCCGCGCAAAGGACTGCGAGATGGAGCGGTCATTGAGGCCAATGGACTCCGGTCCGCGGAGGTCGGTGTTCATCCCGCCCACCGCCACGCCATTAACCCGGACCTTCGGGGCAAGTTCGTAAGCCAACTGATTGACCAGGCCACGGCAAGCAAACTTGGACGCCGTGTAGACAGGACCACCGCCGGCCGTATGGAAGGAGGCGTTGGATAAGGTCATCACAATGGAACCCCGGGTCTTGACCAGTTCGCGCCACGCCGCCTCCACGGACAGGAGGTAGCCCTTGACGTTGATGGCAAAGAGCTCATCAAACGCTTCCGAAAGCTCTGCACCCGTCAGCTTGGTGACCGAGCGGTTGTAGTCCCAGATTCCTGCGTTGGGGACCAGCACGTCCAGCTTGCCGAAGTGCTGGACCGTTCGTTCCACAGCCTCGTGCAGCGACCCCGAATCCCTGACATCTCCTGCCAACGGCAGAATCCGCTCACCAGCACCAGTGGCGTCAGCCATGGCCTTCAGTTTGTCCAGGTCCCTCCCGAAAATCGCTACTGACGCACCCTCGGCAAGGAACCGTTCTGCCACTGCCCGGCCAATGCCCGAGCCTCCACCGGTGACCAAGGCAACATCGCCGTTGAGCCACCCCGCGGATTGGTTTTCACTCATTTTTACCTCTCTGCCGCAGCAACGACCCGCCCAGCGCCGGGCCTCCTGTGAAATTAGTGAAGGACGCTAGAAGAACGTGCTGAGGTTTTTGGCCTGAAGAACATTTGCGTCGAAGAGCAACTCGCGCCGCGCCACGCGGAAACTGCCGTCCGGCTGAATCCGGAGAATATCCGTCCGGCCACCAGCGTAGATGTCAGTTTCCGTCTGGAGGCGGTTCCTGTAGACCAGGAATGCGCTCCTGACCTTGAGCTCTCCCCCAGCAGTAATCCGCACGGTGACATTCGAGATCAGATGGCGGGTACGTGAGGGCGGATCTTCTGCCCATGCCATCCCGGAATCGTAGCGCCGGATGCGCCAGGCAAGGGATTCCTTGGTCTCGTCGAAGTACGCGGCTTCGCCCGGGGCCCCAATGGACAGGGCCGCTTGGCGGCGGAGCCGGTTGGTGCGCAACGGAGCCCAGTAGCTGAGGTCTTCGTCGAAGATTTCCAGCCAGTCGGCAAACCGTCCATCATCCAGCAGTTCCGCCTCATGGAAATAAAACTGTTGGACGCGGTAGGCCAGCGTTGCATCGGCCAGGCCACCCTCGATGTCGTCCACGGCTTGGGCAGCCGCCGCCGCAATAACATGTTCGGTCATGGGTTCACGCTTCCTTAAGCTGTGGGACTACCGTGCGAGTTTCTTGAGATCAATGGACGGATCCGCCAGCTGCTTCGGATCCACTCGAATCCGGCGATCAATGATGCGGCGGGCGGCCCGAACAGCCAGGCCCCCGTCCACCGCGGCGCAGCCAGCCAAGTAGCCCCCGACGTCGAGCTTGAAGACGACGGCGGGTTCGCCGTCCTTCTCGCGGACGATCGTGGCCCCTTCTCCTGTCATGCTGCCCACGCCCTCAACATGGACCCCGTGGCGATCGGACCAGAACCAGCTGGCGCCGTGCTCCGGCAGATCGTCCCCCACAAGTGCGGCAGCCGCCGTCGCGCCTGTTTTCATGGCGTGCTCCCAGTGCTCGGCCCGGCGCAGCAACGTTCCATTCGCGAGCCGGACGCGTGAGCTGTCCCCCACGGCGTAAACGTTGGGGTGCGTGGTCCGCTGGGACTCATCCACCAGCGTTCCATTGTCCGTCTCCAGGCCCGCAGACTCGGCCAACGCGGTTTCGGGGACGATGCCGATGCCCACCAGTACAGCGTCGGCCGTGATGGTGTGTCCCGATTCAAGAGTGACCTTGTGGCCCGTGGCATCAACAGTGATGGACGTGGGTACTCCCGTCACCACCTCAACACCATTGGCCGGGTGCATCGCGTGAAGGCGACGGGCCAGCTCGGGGCCAACCGCAGGAACCAACGGAGGGTCCACGGGATCGATCAAGACAACATCGGCACCGAAGGGCAACGCCGATGACGCTACCTCGGCGCCAATCAGGCCGGCCCCAATGATCGCCAGGCGGGAACCCGGAACCAACAGGGAACGCAGGCGGTCGGCATCATCGCGGGTACGCAACTCCAGAACCGAGGGGAGGTCTCCGCCCGGAATGGGCAATCGACGCGCAGTCCCCCCGGTTGCCAGGACCACCTTGTCACTGGTGATCCGGCGCCCATCCTCGAGGACAACAGTCCCCTCGTCCGACCGGAGGGCAGCAACAGTGCCCGTGACGATGTCCACGTGGTGTTCAGCGAACCAGGTCCGCCCCGCCAGCTGGATGTCCTCTTGGCTGCGCGCGCCGAGCAGGTAGTCCTTGCTGAGGGGCGGGCGGTCGTACGGAACCCCGGCGGGGTCGATGATGGTCAGGGCGCCCGTAAACCCCCGGCCCCGAAGCTCCTTGGCAACGGTGAAGCCGGACATTCCGCCGCCCACGATCGTGACTGATGCCAGCGTCATGGTTTTGTCCTCTCAAGGGTTCCACGCACGTCTAAACCACGGCGTCGATGTTTGGGTACAGCAGAAGCTCGCCATCCCGGACTTCAACCATGTGCGTGCGGGCCGGAAGAGTGGCCGGCAGGCAAAGGGCCGAGCCGGACTTCAAGCAGAACTTGGCCGAATGCACGGGGCATTCCACCTCCGTACCTTCGATCCAGCCGTCAGCCAAGGACGCCGTCTCATGGGTGCAGGTGTCGTTCAAGGCGTAGAAGTTGCCATCCTCGGCGTGGAACACCGCGATGTCCTGGTCCGTGCCGTTGGTACCGGCGGGAACCACTGTTGCTTCGCCCTGCTCGATGTCCCCGGCGGTACCGATGCTGATAGCTTCATTCATTGCTTGCTCCTACAGTGTTCTCGTGCCAGGCGGGTTGGTTCATCAGCGCCGCCCAATGTCGGTAGAAGGACCGTCCTGCAGCGTCTGAATACAGCTCGCTGGTCTCGCCAGGATAGGTGCCGTCGTGGCGTTCACTGCCAATCCCCATCTGGAAGTTCAGAGGCACCTGGTTAGTGACGAAACCACCGGAAATGGCTTGGATCTCGGACCAGTTCTCGCCGTCGTCGGCCTCGAAGATTCCCGACGGCCCGAAGGTTCTGAGGTTGTAGAGGCGCTGGGCATCCTTGACGTCGTCCGGCATTGACTTGTCCACCAGAATCCACGCCCACACCTCGATCTTGTTGGGGCCCTTGGGGTGCCACACACGGATGGAGCCGTTGACGGGCAGGTACGAGAAAGACGGAAACACCGTAGCGTGGCCGGTAGTCAAGGGGCCCTCGACAGCGGCATCACCCAACCGCTCCCGCAGAGCCTGGTAATCGTAGTAGTCGTGAACGGCCTCGGCGTCGAAGCGGGACTTGGGGTGCGTAGGAAAACCAGCCCCGTGGCCCTTCGGCGAGAGGAACTGGCGGCCGGGAGTCTCAGCAACCTCCGGTTTTGGTCCCCGCCCGGTGGGGGACATCACCATGAGGGCCGAAGCATGGGACATATTGACGTGGTACCAGTCTGTGGCGAACTGTTCAGCGGCCAGCTTCCAGTTTCCTTCCAGCTCCCATTTCATGACCCCGCCCATGACCTCGGTTCCCTCCGGGTCCCTGTCCAGCATGGCGTCCAGGTAGTACCGCATGTCTCCCAGGGCTTCTTCGAGGGGTTCCGCAGCGGGGTCCCAGTTTCCAAAGAGCAAGCCCTTGTACTCAGCAACGTTGGGAACATCGATGAGGCCCCAGTCCTTCTTGTCGAAGTCCTCTGGATATGCCTTCTCATTCGGCACCGATTGAAGGGCACCCGCAAGGTCGAAGGACCATCCGTGGTAGGTGCAGGTGAACATCTTGGTGGCACCGGCATCTGCCCGGCTCAGCCTGACGCCGCGGTGCCGGCAGGCATTCAAATAGGCCCTGATGGACTTGGATTTGTCCATGGTGACGATCACGGGATCCTCGCCCATGAAGGTGGTGAAGAAGTCTCCGGGTTTGGTGAACTGGCTCGTGTGCGCCAGGAACAGCCAACTGCGTGCAAAGATGCGGCGCAGTTCCTGCTGGTAAATGCCGGTGTCCGAATAGATGGACCTGTCGATGAGCCCGGCTGCGGCGTCCACCAGTGGCGAGACGTCAATGTTCGCCGTCATGGAAGCCGGCCGGGGCATCCGGCCGATGGCTGCATGTGCTTGTGACGGGCAGGAGTCCGTGGTGGTCATGGGTGGGCCCTTCGTTCACATCGAAGAATTGGGTGTTCGTCCCATGGGACACGAAAGCCGACACCCCGCACTAGCTGCCGTGCCGAACCCCGGAACAGCGGGCACTGTCAATCACGCATGCCCGGCATGGTTCCCCACCTAGCGGCCCGCCTATCGGAGCCCACGCCGCTCCTTGAACGCTGCCACTCCCTCGGCACCATCGGCTGAACCCAGCACGGCGGCTCCGGCCGAGGGCGTCGATGAGCTGGCTGGCCAGCATGTATGCAGCATTTGTGCCGCCGTACGGAACGTGGCATTGGTCACACGTGCCGTCCGGACCCATTGTCAACGTGATCTCTGAATCCGTCCACTGATAGATCCCACCCCCTGGAGCATGCAATGACGCAATACCCCACTCCCCCGCCGCCTGCGGCCACCGGGAAGAAGGACACCCGCCGCGCGCTGGTCTCCAGCTTCCTTGGTTCCACCGTTGAGTACTACGACTTCCTGTTGTACGGTGCGGCTGCCGGCTTGGTCTTTCCCAAGCTGTTCTTCCCGGCGGACATGGACCCGGGCCTGGGTACCGCGCTTTCGTTCGTGATTCTCCTTGCCGGATACCTCTCCCGGCCTATCGGTGGTGTCCTGTTTGGCCACTTCGGTGACAAGTTCGGCCGCAAGAACATGCTCTTCATCACGCTCATGATGATGGGCTCCGTATCCATCGCCATCGGCCTCATGCCCACCTACCAGGCCATCGGCGTGGCTGCGCCGCTCACCCTGGTGCTGCTCCGGGTGGTCCAGGGCCTGGCCGTCGGAGGCGAATGGGCCGGCGCCACACTCATGGCAGCAGAACACGTCAAAGAGAAGAACCGCGGCTTTGCGGCATCCATCGCAGTGACTGGCGGGCCCACGGGATCGGTGCTGGCAACCTTGGTCCTGGGAATCTTCGCGGGGCTGCCCGATGATGCCTTCCTTAGCTGGGGGTGGCGTATCCCGTTCCTGCTCTCCGCCGCCCTGGTGGTGATCGGCCTCTACCTCCGATACCGGGTCACTGAATCACCCGATTTCGAGCGGGCCAGGGCTGCCGGCGAGGTCCACACCGGGGTTCCCATCGTCCGGGTGCTCAAGAAGTACCCTCTATCCACGTTCTACGGCATCATGGCTGCTGCAGGACCGTTGTTCATGCAGGCCCTCCTCGCGGTCTGGGCAGTTCCCTACGTCGCGGCCCAAGGCGTGGTGTCACGCCAGGACGCACTCATGATGCTGACCTTCTCGTCATTCCTGCATATCTTCGCCATCCCGTTCTTCGCCTGGCTTTCGGACAAGTTCGGCCGCCGGCCCGTCATGCTGGCCGGAGCTGCCGTGTCAGTGGTCCTCGTCTTCCCGATGTTCGCCCTCTTCAATTCCGGCAGCTACTGGTTGGTGGCGTTGGCGTTCGTTGTGGGAAATCCGATCATTCAAGCGTCCATGTATGGCCCCATCGGAGCCTTCCTGGCCGAAAAGTATGAGACCCAGGACCGCTACACGGGCGTTTCGCTCAGCTTCCAACTGGGCTCAGTAATTGGCGCGGGAACGGCACCCCTCATGGCAACCATGCTCATGGGCCTCTCCAACGGCGCCACAACGGACAACATCGCCTGGTACTTCATCCTTCTGATCGCCATCGCTGCCCTGTGCGTCTTCCTGTCCAAGGAAACCAGAAGCAGTGCGCGGCAGCAGGCTGAAGAGCCCTCCACGGGATCCGGGGAACAGGCCTCCGTCCGCTGACGACAGCGACGATCGGCGGACGCAGCCGTGTTCCGCCTACCGGCACCCGCCCTGCCACGGCGGGTGCCGCCGTCGTTAGCCTGATCCCGAACCACGGGGGCCGCCGGACGGCCCCACTCACACCAGGAGCGCACCATGGGCCACCCCGCTTCCCTTGAGGAATTCCAAACTTTCGTAGGCGAGTTCACCTCCAAACGAGGTTTCGATGACATCGCTGCGACTCTTCAGCTGGAACCTCACGCCGTCACCGAAGACACCGTGAGCATGTCCATGCCGCTGCAGGAGTCATACGCCCAAGCCTCCGGGCTGTTCTCTGCCGCTGCGCTCTTCGGCGCAGCGGACATCACCGGCACCCTGCTGGCCATGCAGACCTACGCAGGCAGCGGGCAGTTCCCCTTGGCTGTGCAGTCGAGCGTCAACTTCCTGTCCAATTCCCAGGCGTCTCCGGCCATCGCCACGGCACGGATCCTCCGCGGCGGCAACACCGTAGCCGTGGCCGAAGTGGGCGTGACGGACGCGGACGGAAAAGCCCTGATGCACTCCACCTTTACCTACGCCATCAAGGAGCGCCGCCTGGGCACCACGTAGGCCCCCGCCCGCCGTACCACCCTGCGGAACATACGCCTGACGGATGGTTATCCGCAGGGGTGCAATGGAACCCACAAGCAGCTGCCCCGGCAGCACATCCCACAAAAGGAGTCGTCATGAACCAGGCACTGGTGTGCATGTCGCACAGCCCCCTGCTGGAACACACGAACCCGCCCGCCGACGTCAAAGCCGCCGTCGAGTCAGCCTTCGATCACGTCCGCGGGTTTGTTTTGGATTTCGAGCCCGACCTCGTGGTCAACTTCGGCCCGGACCACTACAACGGCTTCTTCTACGACCTGATGCCGCCCTTCTGCATCGGCTACGAAGCTTTTGGGACCGGTGACTACGACTCCTTCGCCGGGAAGCTGGACGTCCCCACGGACATCGCGGAACGGCTGGCCCAGTATGTGATCGATCAGGACATCGATACCGCCATTTCCCGCCAAATGGAGGTGGACCACGGCGCTGTGCAGCCCCTGGAAAACATCTACCGCGGCGATGTCGGCGGCCGCCAGGTGATCCCCATCTTCATCAACTCTGTAGCCCCGCCGTTCTCCAAAATGGCCCGCGTCCGCCGCTTCGGCACCGCCGTCGGCGAATTCTTCAGGGACCTCGACAAGAGGGTACTGTTCATCGGCTCCGGTGGCCTCTCCCACGACCCTCCTGTTCCACAGATCGCCACGGCCACGGAGGAACAGCGCGCGTTGCTACTCAACGGACGGCACCCAACAGCGGAGGCCCGTGCCGCCCGGCAAGCGCGAACCATCGCCACGGCAGAGGCGTTCGCGCGGGGCGAGGCGGACATCATGGACCTCAATCCCGACTGGGACCGGGCCTTCCTGAAGGTCTGTGCATCAGGCGACGTTGCCGGTTTCGACGCCTACGAAGCGGCGGAAATGAACCGGGTGGCCGGCCATTCCTCACACGAAGTCCGCACATGGGTTGCCGCTTACTCGGCACTGCGTGCCTGTGGTGAGTACAACGTCACCTACGAGTTCTACAAACCCATCAAGGAATACATTGCCGGCTTCGGAGTCACGACGGCGGTGCTGCGGTAATGGCCAACGTCACCACCGCCACTGGTCGCCAAGAGGACCAGCTGGCCGCCGTGGGCGCGGAGCTGCTGGCAGCCAGCGAGTCGTTGATCCCCGTTCCCCCCTTGCGGGACCGGGTACCCGGCATGACCCTTCAGGATGCGTACACCGTCCAGCAGTACCAACTTCACCATCACCTTGCCCGGGGCCGCGTCCTGGCAGGCCGCAAAGTGGGGCTGACGTCGTGGGCCATACAACAGCAGTTGGGTGTCGATTCACCGGATTTCGGGTACTTCTTCGAAGACATGGTCCACCACCACGGGGCGGAGATCCCGGCGTCGCACTTTATTCAGCCCAAGGTGGAACCCGAGTTTGGCTTTGTCCTGAAGACGACACTGGCAGGCCCCGGGGTGACCCGGGGTCAAGCCGCGGCCGCGATCGAGGCGGTCTATCCGGCCATTGAAATCATCGACTCCCGCATCACCGATTGGGACATCAAGCTGGTGGATACCGTGGCGGACAATGCGTCCTGTGGAGCGATCGCGGTGGGCTCGGTCCCCCTGCCGGTGTCCGTGGATGCCCTGGGCTCAGTCACGTGCGATCTCCTGATCAACGGTGAGGTCCGCGAAAGCGGCACCGGCGGGGCCGTCATGGGCGATCCCGTCATTCCTTTGGCCTGGCTGGCAAACATCCTGGGCCAGCAAGGTGTGCCCTTGGAGGCCGGCCAACTCATCCTGCCCGGTTCCTTCACCAAGGCGCTGCCGGTGGTAGCCGGAGAATCCGCGACGGCCGACTTTGGTGCGCTGGGCGCGCTGACAATCCATTTCACAGATTAGGGAATTCCATGGCTAAGAAAACCGCCGCGATCGTCGGATCGGGCAATATCGGCACGGACTTGATGTTCAAACTCATGCGCCGCAGCAACAACGTCGAGGTCAAGTACATGATTGGCGTAGACCCCGCGTCGGACGGCCTCGCCCGTGCAGCACGCTTGGGCATCACTACGTCCGCAGAGGGCGTCGACTGGCTGCTGTCGCAGGACGAACTCCCGGACTTCGTCTTCGAATGCACTTCAGCCAAAGCCCACCAGGCCAACGCTCCCAAGTACAAGGCTGCGGGGATCCACGCGATCGACCTGACGCCGGCCGCCGTCGGCCCTTACCTATGCCCGGTGGTGAACCTGGACTCCTTGGAAGACGTGCTGAACGTCAACATGATCACCTGCGCCGGACAGGCAACCACGCCGATCGTCGCCGCGGTGTCCTCCGTGGTCCCCGTAGACTACGCCGAGATTGTTGCCTCCATCGCCTCCAAATCCGCTGGCCCCGGCACCCGGGCCAACGTGGACGAGTTCACCGAAACCACGGCCAAGGCATTGGAGGAGGTTGGTGGGGCTGCCCGCGGTAAAGCCATCATCATCATCAACCCTGTGGAACCGCCCATGATCATGCGCAACACGATCTACGCCTCCATTCCCGCTGAAGCTGCCCAGGCTGGTGAATTGCGGGACAAGATCCGTGCCGCCATCAGCACGGCCGTCTCAGCCATCCAGGAGTATGTGCCCGGTTACTCGCTCCGCGTCGAGCCTCAGTTCGATGCCGCTCGTGAGGACTGGAACGGCAACGGCCGTGTGGGTATCTGGGTGCAAGTGGTGGGGGCGGCAGACTACCTTCCCGAATACGCCGGCAACCTGGACATCATCACGGCTGCGGCCACGAGGACAGCTGACCTGCTGGCCGAGCGTATGGACGCCGCCGTTACCCCTTCAGCCGTAGGAGCATGACCATGACCAGCGCACCCGAACTGAGTGTCCGACTCACTGACACCACCCTGCGCGATGGCTCCCATGCCATGAGCCACAAATTCACCGAAGAACACGTCCGGTCAGTGGTCCGGGCCTTGGACGACGCCAAGGTGGAGGTCATTGAGGTCACCCACGGCGACGGCCTGGGTGGTTCCTCCTTCAACTACGGGTTCTCCCTGACCCCCGAGCTGGACCTGGTGCGGGCAGCGGTGGATGAGGCGAAGAACGCCAGGATCGCAGTGCTCATGCTCCCCGGTTTGGGAACTATCCACGATCTCAACGCAGCCCACCAGGCCGGCGCCCAGGTCGCAAGGATCGCCACCCACTGCACCGAAGCTGACGTCTCCATCCAACACTTCCAGCACGCCCGCCAGCTTGGCATGGAGACGGTCGGATTCCTCATGCTCTCGCACCGCATCACCCCTGCGCAGCTCGCGCAGCAGGCCCGGATCATGGCCGATGCCGGCTGCCAGTGCGTCTACGTGGTGGACTCAGCCGGTGCCCTGATCCTGGACGACGTCACGGAACGGGTTTCCGCCCTGGTGGCGGAGCTCGGAACTGACGCCCAGGTGGGCTTCCACGGCCACCAGAACCTGAGCTTCGGGGTGGCCAATTCGGTGTACGCGGCCCGCGCCGGTGCCAAGCAAATCGACGGGACACTCCTTGCCTTGGGCGCCGGGGCCGGTAACTCCCCCACGGAAGTCCTGGCAGCGGCTTTCGAGCGCCTGAATATACAGACCGGCGTGGACGTTCACGCCGTGATGGCGGCGGCCGAAGATGTGGTCAAACCCTTTGTCACCCGCATGCCGGTCATGGACCGCGCGTCCATCATGCAGGGATACGCGGGCGTCTACTCATCTTTCCTCATCCATGCCGAACGCGCAGCTGAACGCTATGGCGTCCCGGCATGGCAGATTCTCGAGGAAATCGGCAAGGCCGGTTACGTTGGCGGTCAGGAAGACATGATCGTCGATGTCGCGGTGAGCCTGGCGGGAGCGAGCTAAAAGCCCGCTCAACCGTTGACGCCGGGTGGCTGCCTCACAAAGGCCGCCATCCGGCGTCGTTCATCTCTGGCTTCGCGGGCGGGCGTGGTGAACCATGGTTCCTATGGGTACCGTCACCGAATATCTCGAGAGCGTCAGCGAGGGCAACCGCGCCATTCTAGAGCGGATCGTTGGGATCGCCCGTGAGTTGGCCCCCGATGCCGAAGAAGGCGTCAGCTACGGCATGCCCGCACTGATGGTTGATGGCAAGGGCTTTCTGAGTGTGCTCGAAACCAAGAAGCACCTGGCACTGTATCCGTTCAGCGGACAGATCCTGCCGGAAATGTCGGAGGAGTTGGGCGGTTACTCCTGGTCCCCCGGGACGTTGCGGTTCTCGGCGGACAATCCCGTGCCGGACTCGTTGGTGCGCCGGATCCTCGAGACGCGGTTGGCAGCGATCCGGAAGTAGTCAGTGTTTTGCCGACACGTCCTGCGAGATCGCGTTGGCGGTGGCCACGACTTCCTGTCGCACTGACTCGAGGTACTTTTCCGGGTCAGGTTGCGCGGCGACGGCTTGGGCCTGCAGTGAGACGTTGATGGCCGCAACGTTGTCGCCGTTGTTGTGGTTCCACACCGGGGCTGCGATGGACATCAGCCCGATTTCGAGCTCTTGGTCGAGCAGGCACCAGCCTTGCGCACGGACGCGTTCGACGGCGGCCCTCAAGTCGGGCACGCTGGCGACGGTTCGCGGCGTGAGCGGGGTGAGTTCCGCCGTCGTGAGGTAAGCCTCCAGCTTGGCCTGCGGCAATCCGGCGAGCAGGACGCGGCCCATGGACGTGGCGTACGCGGGGAAGCGCGTGCCGACGGTGATCCCGACGTTCATGATCCGGCGCGTGGCCACGCGGGCCACGTAGAAGATGTCCGGGCCGTCCAAGACCGCCGCGGACGTCGACTCCCCCAGCTTCAAGCTGAGCTGCTCCAGGTGCGGCTGGGCCAACTGGGGCAAGGACAACGCCGACAAGTATGAGTACCCGAGCTGCAACACCTTGGCCGTCAGGGCGAAGGTCTTGCCGTCGGTGCGGACGTAGCCCAGCTCAACCAAGGTGTGCAGGAACCTCCGTGCTGTGGCGCGAGTCAGGTCCGTGCGGGCAGCGACTTCGCTAAGTGTCATCACGGGGTTGTTCGCGTCGAATGCCCGGATCACTGCGAGCCCACGGGCCAGCGACTGAACGTACTGGTCGCTGGCCTGCGGGGTAACTGCGGAATCGCTCATGGATACCAATCCTAGGGTGCGTTGCGGGGCCCAAACTTGCGGGGCCTACTCTGCACGCTACGTACACCAAATAACGCGCAAAGCCGGCCTCGCAACGAGGAGCCCAAACTTGCGGGGCCTACTCTGCCTTTTTCAGGGGCAGCGGCACGAGTTCCTGGATTTCCTCGAAGGTGCAGCCGAAGGTCTCCCGCACGGTGACGCCGTCGGGCCCTGTGAGGAACACTGCTTTGTCCGTGTACACGCGCGTCACGCAGCCGACGCCGGTCAACGGGTAGGTGCACTGCTCCACCAGCTTGGACACGCCCTCACGTGTCAGGAGCGTCATCATCACGAAAACGTCCTTGGCGCCCGTTGCGAGGTCCATGGCTCCACCAACGGCCGGGATCGCGTCCGGGGCGCCGGTGTGCCAGTTGGCGAGGTCGCCGGTGGCGGATACCTGGAAGGCGCCGAGCACGCAGATGTCCAGGTGCCCACCGCGCATGATCGCGAACGAGTCGGCGTGATGGAAGTACGAGGCTCCGGGCAGTTCGGTGACGGGGATCTTGCCGGCGTTGATGAGATCGCCGTCAATCTCCTCGCCTTCAGCGGCCGGGCCCATGCCGAGCATCCCGTTCTCCGTGTGGAGCGTGATGTTCTGTTCCTCGGTGAGGTAGTTGGACACGAGCGTCGGCTGGCCGATGCCCAGGTTCACGAACGAACCCGGGGCGATGTCGCGGGCCACCAACTGGGCGAGCTCATCGCGGCCCAGCGGCTTCTCGGAGGTCTGGATGCTGGTTTCGGTGCTCATGATCAGGCCACCTGTTCTTTTGTTCCGGCAGAATCGACGCGGACCACGCTGTTGACGTAAATACCGGGTGTCACCACGTTCTCCGGGTCCAGGGAACCCGTGGGCACAATCTCCGAAACCTGCACGATGGTGTGCTTGGCAGCGGCGGCCATGATGGGGCCGAAGTTCCGGGCGGTCTTGCGGTAGACGAGGTTGCCCTTGCCGTCGGCTTTGAGTGCCTTGATCAGGGCGACGTCGGCGTGGATCGGCGTTTCGAACACCTGGCCCCGGCCATCGATAATGCGGGTTTCCTTGCCCTCAGCCAACGTGGTGCCGTAACCGGTCGGAGTGAAGAATCCACCAATACCCGCGCCCGCGGCCCGGATGCGCTCGGCCAGGTTGCCCTGCGGGACCAGCTCCAGCTCGATCTCACCGGCGTGGAACTTGGCGTCGAAGTGCCAGGAATCGGACTGCCGCGGGAAGGAGCAGATCATCTTGCGGACCCGGCCTTCCTTGATCAGCAACGCCAGGCCTTGGTCGCCCTGGCCGGCGTTGTTGTTGACCACGGTGAGATCCTTTGCGCCGCAATCCATGAGGGCGTCGATCAGTTCGAACGGCTGCCCGGCGTTGCCGAACCCGCCGATCATCACGGTGGAACCGTCCTTGATGCCGGCGACAGCCTCGCCCACAGTGTCAATGAAATTCAACATGACTCTTTACCCTTCTATGCCGACGCGCCGGCAGTAACGTTTTCGAGCACCACGGCCAGGCCTTGGCCCACGCCGATGCAGATCGCCGCGACACCCCAGCGCTGGCCGGAGGCCTGCAGGGACCGGGCGAGCGTGCCCAGGATGCGGGTACCGGAAGCACCGAGCGGGTGGCCCATGGCGATCGCGCCACCGTGCTGGTTCACGATTCCGGGGTCGATCCCCCACGCATCAACGCACGCCAGCGATTGCGCGGCGAACGCTTCGTTAAGTTCGACGGCGCCCACCTGGTCCCAGCCGATGCCCGCCTTCGCGAGGGCCTTGTTCGCGGCCTCCACCGGGGCGAACCCGAAGAACTGGGGGTCGTTGCCATGCGCACCGCGGCCGGCGATGCGGGCGAGGGGCTCCAAGCCGAGGATCGAGGAAGCAGCTTCCGAACCGATCCACGCCGCCGAAGCACCATCAGACAAAGGCGAGGCGTTCCCCGCGGTGACCGTACCGCCGTCGGACGCCTCAGACTCGGCCCGGAAAACGGTCTTCAAACCAGCCAGCTTCTCAGCGGAAGAACCGGCACGGATGCCCTCGTCCCGGACAAGGTCGGTGCCCGGCACCGCTGTCACCAAAGCATCGTAGAAGCCTTCGTTCCACGCAGCGTCGGCCAGGTTGTGCGAATCCGCAGCAAACTGGTCCTGGCGTTCCCGGGTGATCCCGTATTTCTCGCGCAGCCGTTCCGTAGCCTCGCCCAGGGAGATGGTCCAGTCCTTGTTCATCGCCGGGTTCACCAAACGCCAACCGAGCGTGGTGGAGGCCAAGGTCATGTCACCGGCCGGGTACGGTTTGGACGTCTTGGGCAGCACCCAGGGCGCACGGGACATGGACTCGGCGCCACCCACCAGCATGAGGTCGGCGTCGCCGGCGTTGATCTGGCGCGAAGCGATGATCGCCGCATCCAGGGACGAGCCGCACAGGCGGTTGACCGAGGTGCCGGGAATCGACACGGGCAATCCAGCCAGCAGCGTCGCCATGCGGGCAACGTTGCGGTTTTCCTCGCCGGCACCGTTGGCGTTGCCGAACACCACCTCGTCGATCCGCTCAACATCCAATCCCGGCGCCCGCTTGACGGACTCACGGACCACGTGGGCGGCAAGGTCATCGGGACGGACAGCAGCAAGGCCGGAGCCGAACTTGCCAAAGGGCGTGCGCACGGCGTCGTACACAAAAGCCTGGTTCATGGGTTTCACTTTCTATCTGCCCGACTAGGGAGGAAATCAGTTGGGTTCGTTGGAGGGGGAAGCCGCGTCGATCTCGGCGAATACTTTCTGGGCCGTCTTGAAGGCCGAGTTGGCCGACGGAACACTGCAATAGATAGCGGTCTGCAGCAGGATTTCCTTGATTTCGTCCCTGCCCAGGCCGTTGTTGAGGGCCGCCCTGACGTGCATGGCGAGCTCCTCCCAGTGACCGTGCGCCACCAGTGCCGTGAGGGTGACGGCGGAGCGCATCTGCCGGCTGAGGCCTGGCCGCGTCCAGATGCCACCCCAGGCGATCCTGGTGATCATGTCCTGGTAGTCCTCGGTAAAGGAATCCTTGTTGGCATTGGCCCGGTCGACATGGGCATCGCCCAGTACTTCACGGCGGACCACCATGCCGGCGTCGTAAATGTCCTGCGCAGTTGCGTCGGGCTGCACGGCACCATTGTGTTCAGAAACAGGGCTCACAGTCCGTTCTCCTTCATAAAGTTGCGCATCAGTTCCGCTACTGCGGCGGGCGCCTCTGCGGGCGCGAGGTGACCGACGCCGTCGAGCGCCACGGCCTCGGCGTAGGAACCGCCGGCGCGGATGGCAGCGGCAGTCTCCTCAGCCATCGACGGCGGCGCTACCTCGTCCGCTACGCCGGCGATCACCTGCGTGGGCACGGTGATGCTGCCGAGGTGCTCGCGGACGTCGAAGGCGGCAAGGGCTTCGCAGCAGAATGAGTAACCAAAGCGGTCGGCATCGCGGAGGGCATGCAGGAGGCGGCTGCTGATCTCCGGCTGGCGGTCCATGAACCCCGGGCCGAACCAACGCTCGGCGGAACCTTGGATCATCACAGGCGTGCCCAGCGTGCGAACCGTTTCGGCGCGTTCCAGCCAGCCCTCGGGGGTGCCGAGCTTGGCACCGCTGCACTGGACGGACAGGCTGCGGAGGCGGTCGCCGTGCTTGATGCCGAGCTGCAGGCCAGTGGCCCCGCCCAGCGAAACGCCCGCGTAGTGGAAGTTCGCGCCCGGGAGTACAGAGTCAACAAGGTCGACGACGGCGTCAGCCAGTTCCGCGACATCGAAACCTTCGGTGGTGGTCGGCGAGATGCCGTGTCCGGGGAGGTCCCAGCCGATGACGTCATAGTCGTCACCCAGGAGGGCCGCGGTTTCCGTCCAGAGAATAGTGGAGGTGCCCAGCGACGGGCCCACCACCAGAAGCGGCTTCGCTCCCAGTTCGCGCTGCGGGGAGAGCAGCACGGCCTTGACAGTTGGCTTAGCCACGAGTGGCTCCCTTCGTTGAGGTTCCGGTGAATTGCGGGTACGCGGCCAGGATCCGTCGGCTGATCTCCTGGGCTTCGCCGAGGTAGCTCGCGGGATCCAGCAGTGCTTCGAGTTCGGCGTCCGTGAGTTTGTCCGCGGGGACGGTTTCGCGCAGCAGCTTGGTGTAGATGCGGGACTGTTCCGCAGCGGGCGCCTTCAGGGTTTCGTCGACGACGGCCTGCAGCTTCTGCTTTCCGTCCTCGCCCAGGAGCGGAGCGACGGCGGCCGCCACACCCTCGCTGAGCAGCAGCGGTCCCGAGATCTCCAGGTTCCTGCGCATGGATTCGGGGAAGACCCTGAGGCCCTCCGTGAGCTCGCGAAGATGTCCAGCGGCTCCCAATGCCAGGGCGAGCAGCTGGCGCAATGCCGGCCATTCGCTGTGCCAGGCACCGTCGGGTCGCTCGTCGTTGAAGGTTGCCGCCGCGAGGTGGAGCTGGGATGCGAGTCCGGGCGCCTGCAATGCGGCACTGCGGATCAGCACTGACAGCACCGGATTCTGCTTCTGCGGCATGGCCGAGGAAACACCCCGCCCGGCAGCCAACGGTTCGCCGAGTTCGGCGACTTCCGGGCGGCTCAGGAACAGGAGATCGGCGGCGATCTTGCCACAGGAATCGATCAGGGCAGCGAGCCCATCGCCGAGTGCCGTGACGGCCAGGCGGTTGGTGTGCCAGGGAGCGGGAGCTGGCGCAAGGCCCAGCTGAGCAGCCAATGCATCGGCAAGCGTAAACGCCGTGGCGGCAGTGCCCGCAGTCAGCTTCGTCGCCGAAGCCAACGTTCCACCCGCTCCGCCACACTGCACCGGCAGTTCCAGGGACCCCAACCGGGCTGCCGCAGCGGCCACACCGTGGAACCACTGCGCAGCCTTGAGCCCGAAGGTATACGGAAGCGCATGCTGTGTCAGGCTCCTGCCCACGCACAGCGTCTCCGCATGCTGTTCCGCCAAGGCGGCGAGCGCCGTCGTAGTGCCTTTCACGTCGACCAGCAGCGCAGCAATTGCGCGGCTGGCGAGCAGCATGAGGGCGGAGTCCAGGACGTCCTGGCTGGTCAGCGAGGTGTGGACTGCCCTGCCGGCGATTCCTGCAGAATCCAAGGACTTCACGCGGGCTCGGAGATCCCCGAGAAGGGGGATCACCGGGTTGGCGCCGCCTTGGGCGCGCTCCGCTACCGAAAGAACGTCGTAGGAACCGGCATCGGCGGCTTCGGCCACCACGGCGGCGGATCCGGCGGGGACAAGTCCCGCGTCCTCGAGGACGGCAGCCCAGGAGGCTTCGACGTCGAGAATTGCCGCGATCACGGCACGGTCGCCCGTCAGCGCCACCACAGCGGGCGACGCCGAGACGGGGCTAAGGAGGCCGAAGTCGCCGTCGGTCATGCCTGGTTTTCCGTAGTGATGTCGAGCGAACCGTCCTGCTGGAAGTCCAGGAACACGGTCTCGTCGCCGCCCTGCAGGCGGATGTCCCAGGTGAGGCCGCCATCGGCATCACGGCGTGCAATCAACGTCTTGCGGCGCTCCGGATCCAAGGAGCTCAGCAGGGGATCGTTGGCCAGTGCTTCCTCATTTTCCGGCAGGTACACGCGGGTGAAGAGGCGGTTCATGAGGCCGCGGGCGAAGACGGCTACCGAGATGAACGCCGCAGCGCCGGGAGCCGTGGGCCCTGGGTTGACCGTGGTGAAGGTGTACACGCCGGAGTTGCCAACGGCGCCGCGGCCCCAACCGGTGAAGGTGTAGCCGTCGCGGACCAGGGAGCCGGTGCGCTGGACGATGTTGCCCTCGGAGTCCGGCTGCCAGATCTCGAGGATGGCGTCCGGAATGGTGTTTCCGGCGCCGTCATACACGGTGCCCTGGAGGCGGATGCTTCCGGGGCTGCCCGGTGCCAGGAGTTCGTTGTCCTTGTCATAGGGAAGGGCGTAGCCGTAGAAGGGGCCTACGGTCTGGCCCGGTGTGGGTGCCAGCTTGCTCATGCGCTTACTCCTCGTCCCCGGCGTCGCCGTATGCTTCGTTTTCGGTCCAGGTCCGCTTGGAACCGGTCAGGATGATGTCCCACTTGTAGCCGAGGGCCCATTCGGGGCTGGTGAGCTCGTGGTCGTACTGCGCCACCAGGCGGTCGCGGGCGTCCTGGTCCACGATCGACTGGTAGATGGGGTCCAGCGGGAAGAGCTGGTCGCCCGGGAAGTACATCTGGGTGACGATGCGCTGCGTGAACTCCGAGCCGAACATGGAGAAGTGGATGTGCGCCGGGCGCCAAGCGTTGAGGTGGTTCTTCCACGGGTACGCGCCGGGCTTGATGGTGGTGAAGCTGTACGAGCCGTCCTCGCCCGTGATGCAACGGCCGACGCCGGTGAAGTTCGGGTCCAGCGGTGCAGGGTGCTGATCGCGTTTGTGGATGTAGCGGCCGGATGCGTTGGCCTGCCAGATCTCCACGAGCTGACCGGCCACCGGGCGGCCGTCGCCATCGAGGACACGGCCGGCGACGATGATCCGCTCGCCCTGCGGTTCCCCGTTGTGCTGGATGGTCAAGTCCGATTCCAGCGCGTGCACGTCCTGGTGTCCGAAGGCCGGTGAGTAGAGCTCGATGGTCTCCGGGTCCGCGTGGTGCAGGCTCTTGGTGGGGTGGCGCAGGATGCTGCTGCGGTACGGCGCGTAGTCCAGGCGCGGCATGGTCTCGGGACTTTTGCCGTTCTTCAGGGCCTCGGCGTAGCGATCCCCGATGCCCTTGATCTCAGCACTGAGATCCGCCTGGGTTTCCACTTTCTTGGAATCATGCGCGGCGTGAGGCTCAGCGGCTGGCACGAGTTCCTCGGATTCAAGCGCCTGTGCTGTCTGTTCTTGCGGCACGGCCGGCTCCTTTCGGTTGATGGGTTCTCTTTGTTTGCGGGGCGGCGGCGGGGTTACACCCGGTGGAGCGAGTCGTATTGGACGGCGTGGCGCACCGGGGCGTTGGGCGCCCCATAACCGTCATAGCTGCCCCGACGTTCCACCATTTCGAAGAACACACTGCCCACGGTGGCGGTGTAGAAGTGGAGGAATTCGCCGTTGGCGTCCCGGTCATACAGGAGGTTGAGCTCCTTGAGGGTGCCCAGGAACCCGGGTTCAAGATCGAACCGGGCGTCCAGGTCCTCGTAATAGTTGGCCGGAATCTGCAGGAACTCAAGGCCACGGTCGCGGGCTGACCTGGCCGTGGCCACGAGGTCGTCCACGGCGAAGGCGATGTGTTCCTGATACGTTTTGCGAGCTGTTTCCTGGGCTTGCTGGGCGGGCGCAAGGTTGAGGACCAGCCTGACCGCGCCGTTGCTTGTCTCCATGACCTGCGAGCGAACCAGTCCGCTGGGGCTGGGAACCTCCGCGAACGGCTGCGGTTCCAAGGCCAAAGCGCTGGTGTAGAAGAGGACGGCTTCATCGAAGTGCTGCCACGGCTGGGCGAGGTTGACGTGGTCGATGACCGCGTTCCGTTGCGCTGCGGAGTGTTCCAGGCCCTCGCCGAACTCGTGCGTCCATGCCGCGGTGCCGTCCGGGCTGCCCTGGCAGAGGAAGATCTCGGTGGAGTCCGGGGCTGAGATGCCTTGGAAGACTTCCTCGTCTGCCTGGACTTTGCGGGCCACCACGGGCGCCTTGAGTTGCTGGGCGCGAGCGGAGGCAATCACGGGAGAGTCGACGTCGAACCCCAAAGCGGCGATAGCCGGTTCCGAGTGCGAGGCCGCTTGTTCGTTGATGATCACGCGGGCCTGGCCCATGGTCCACAGCTGGACATCCTTGGTGCGGTGGCGGCCCTCGAAGCCGAACCCGAGCTGGCCCAGGAGCTTCTCGAGCTGCGCGGTGTCGTCAGCCTTGACTTCGGCGAAGTTGAAGCCGGCGGGTTCGTTCACCTTGGGCAGCGTGGCCAGTTCCATGGGATAACGACGGCGGGACGCGCTTCCGTTGCCGGCTGCGGTTTCACGGGAGGTGCTTGCGAGCCATTTGGCGCTCTGCTCCTCCAGCCAGATCAGGGAGCGCATGGCGTCAACGGCGGTGCGTTCGGTGTCGGACTGCCGGAAAACGTCATTGAAGACTTCCAGGGACACCGGGCCCGTATACCCCGCGCGGACCACGTGGCCCATGAACTTGGCGAGCTCGAACTGGCCTTCGCCCGGGAACACGCGGTAGTGACGGCTCCAGGACAGCACATCCATGGAGAGCTTGGGGGCGTCTGCAACCTGGACGAAGAAGATCTTCTCCGCGTTGATGTCCTCAATGGGCGCAGTGTCCCAGTAGCGGGACAGGATGTGGAAGGAGTCCAGGCACGTGCCCAGGTTGGGGTGGTCCACCATTTCCACCAGGCGGTACGCGTGCTCGTAGTCGTTGACGTACTTGCCCCAGGCCAGCGCTTCGTAGGCGACCTTGACGCCGTGATCCCCGGCCAGCCCGGCGAGTTCGGCCAGCTGGGAAGCGCGGAGTTCGTCGTCGTCGATTGTTGCCGTGGCTACGTTGGAGCACACCAGGATGGTGTCCATGCCCAGGCGGGACATGAGCTTGAACTTGGCCTCCGCCCGGCGAAGGTTGGCCTTCAGCAGGTCCGGAGTGACGCCGTCGAAATCCCGGAACGGCTGGTAAAGATCAAGGCCCAAGCCAAGATCTGCAGCCATGCTCCGGACTTCCTCCGGACTGTGCGGGGACGTGACGAGGTCTTGCTCGAAGATCTCGATGCCGTCGAAACCCGCAATCGCGCAGGCCTGCATCTTCTCCTTCAGCGTGCCGGACAGGCAGACCGTGGCGATTCCGGTGCGCATCAGTGGCCCGCCTTCGTCAGCTCGGGGGCCAGCGCGGCCGCGGCGTCTTCCACGGCGATCAGTTCCAGGAAGTGCGACCGCATCCGTTCGCGGTTGGCTTCCCGCCCGGTGATGAGCTGGAAGGCATCCGCCGCCTGGCCGACTGCCATGCGACCGCCGTCCAGGACATCGCAGCCCTTGGCGCGTGCTTCGCGGACCAGTTGCGTTTCGATGGGGCGGTAGACGATGTCGGCCACCCAGTGGCGCGGTTCCAGCAGTTCGATGTCCAAGGGAAGACCCGGGTGGGCCGCCATGCCGATGGGAGTGCAGTGCACCAGGCCGTCGGCGAGGGGCATGACCTGGCTCAGCTCGCTGGTGCTCCGCGGCGTGACAGTGGCTTCCGGAAAGAGCCCGCCGAGTTCGGAGGCACGTTCTGCGGCGCGGGCGGGATCCATGTCCACGAGGTCCAGCGTGCCGACGCCGGCCTTGAGGAGCGCATAGGCAACGGCGGAGCCGGCACCGCCTGCACCGAGCTGGACCACGCGGTCCAGCTTCGCGTCCGGCAGTCCGGTGGCGAGCGCAGCGCCGAAGCCGGAGAAGTCCGTGTTGTGGCCGATCAGCCGACCGTCCTGGATGAGGACCGTATTGACGGCACCCAGGCGACGGGCGTCGTCGGAAATTTCATCAAGGTGCCCAAGCAACAGCTGCTTGCACGGGTGGGTGATGTTCAGGCCGTTGAAGCCCATGCGCTGTGCTGCGGTCAGGAGATCACCGACGGCGGTGGCCGGCAACGCGAGTTCCAACAGGTCGATGGGGCGGTACAGCAAGCGAAGGCCCTGCACATCGGCTTCACGTTCGTGCATGGGCGGCGTGAGCGAGGGCATGACGCCTTCGCCTATGAGGCCCACCAGAACGGACTCGGCTCGGTTGCTCATCCTAAAGCTCCTTTGACTTCAGCACCGCGGGCTTCTTGCGCTTTTCTGGGGCGCCGCCTGACCGGGTGTTATTTAGACTACTACAAGTGTTCATCTTCCGCACGCATGTTCTTATCGCGAACATTTGCTGGGAGCGCACCCAATCAAGTCGCAGCTCAAGGCGTTATGAGGCCCTAAAACGGCTTTAACTGCGACTCAGTTGGGTCAGCGCTGGGGCAGGCGGGCCGCGAGTTCCGCCGCAGCCTCCTGCAGAGTGGGAACGTGGGCGATGAGTTCCTCCAGGGTCAGGCGGAAGACGGGCACAGCGACGGCCACGGAGGCGAAGGCGTGGCCCTGGGAGTTCAGAACCGGCACAGCAACAGCACGCATGCCAATCTCGTTCTCCTCATCCATCACCGCGTAGCCCTGCCGGCGTACCTGCTCGATCTCCGCCCGGAACGCGTCGCGGTCAGTGATGGAATGTTCCGTGAGTGGATCCAGGGGCAGCTCCTCCAGGAGGCGCTTCCGCTCGATCTCTTCTTCGAACGCCACAATGGCCTTGCCTACCGACGTCGTATGCAGTGCACCCAGATGGCCGGGATCGCTGGTGACGCGGAAGGTCTTGGGGCCATCCACCTTATTGACCGTCAGATGATGGTTGCCGTCGCGGACGGACAGGATGGTGGCCTCATGCGTGCGCTCGGTAACGCGCTGCAGGACCGGCAAGGCAGTGGCGGCGAAACCGTGATGATTGGAAACCCTCTGACCGAGCTGGAACACGCGCAATCCCAGGTGGTAGCGGCGGCCATCAGGCTCGTAATCCACAAAGCCGTCGCGCGTCAGCGAGCCCAGCAGGCGATAGGTGGTGCTGAACGGCAGGCTGGCGCTCCTGGCCAGGTCAGCCGCGCTTGCACCCCGCGGTTCATTGCCCAGAAGTACCAAAAGGCTTAGGGCTTTGCCGACCATGTCGGTCTTTGTGTCCTCTTTCACACTCATAGCTCGATGCTCTCACATAGTGAGAGCTATTTCTAGATGGTGGTGACATCTCTTGACAAGTGACCCCACTCACAGCCAGTATTGCTGTATTGCACAAGTAGCTCTCACCATGTGGTTACTTTCGGGATGATCCGGCCGCACCTCGTTCTGGTCTTCCCTTTGAAGCTAGATCCGCGACATCGTCGTCACAGAAGGAACCACCCATGAGCCAAACAATGCCGTCAGCGACGCCAGGCACTGAAACAACCACCGGAACACCCAAGAAAGCCGCGCTTGCCAGCTTCCTGGGCAGCGCCGTCGAGTACTACGACTTCTTCATCTTCGGTTCTGCCGCGGCCCTGATCTTCCCCCACGTATTCTTCCCCTCGGCCGACGCCAACGCGGCCATCATGTCCTTCGCAACCTTCGGCTTCGCCTATGTTGCCCGGCCCGTCGGCGCCGTGATTCTGGGTCACTTCGGCGACCGTATTGGCCGGCAGAAGGTCCTGATGTTCACGCTGGTCCTGATGGGCGCAGCCACGTTCGTCATCGGCTGCCTCCCGGACTTCAAGACCATTGGCTGGTGGGCGCCCGTCCTGCTGGTCCTTGCCCGTCTTTGCCAAGGTCTTTCCGCGGCCGGCGAGCAAGCCGGCGCTTCCTCCATGACCCTTGAACACGCCCCGGACAACCGCCGCTCCTTCTTCACCTCCTGGACCCTTACCGGCACCCAGGGTGGCCAAATCCTGGCGGCACTGGTGTTCATCCCTGTGGTGGCACTGCCGGATGAGATCAAGTACGGCATCGGCTGGCGCATTCCGTTCTGGCTCAGCGCAGTGGTTGTCCTGGTGGCCTTCTTCATCCGCCGCACCCTCCACGAGCCGCCGGCCTTCGCGGAAGCCAAGAAGAACAATGAGATCTCCAAGCTCCCCGTTGCCGATCTCCTGCGGCTGCACTGGCGCGATGTTCTCCGCGTGGTCTGCTGCGCCTTCATCGCCGCAGTCAGCACTGTCTTTGGAACCCTGGCCATCAAGTACGCCCAGGATGTTGCCGGCGTCAACAGCACCATCACGCTCTGGCTGGTGGTCGCAGCAAACGTTGTTGCCCTGGGAACCCAGCCCCTGTTCGGCATGCTCGCGGACAAGATCGGCCGGAAGCCCGTCTTCATCTACGGAGCCTTCGCCAGCGCCATCATGACTCCGGTGTTCCTGCTGACCCTCGAGTCGGGCATGGTGCCGCTCATGTTCCTCGTCTCCGTGGTGTTCTTCTCCTTCGGATACGCCGCAGCAAACGCAGTATGGCCGTCCTTCTACGGTGAAATGTTCAGCACCAAGGTCCGCTTCTCCGGTCTGGCCATCGGCACGCAGCTCGGCTTCCTCATGGCAGGCTTCGCCCCGGCCATCGTCACCGCGCTGGGCGGAACCAAGCCCGGCGGATGGGTTCAGATCTCCATCTTCACCGCAGTCATCTGTGTGATCGCAGCCGTCTCAGCGATGACGGCCCGCGAGTCCGCAAAGACACCCACAGCAGAGCTCGGCCTTCACAAGCAAGCCCAGCACGCCTAAGCCTGACGCTCCAGCCCGCTTTGTCTGGTCTGGAGCACGGAAAGCCCGGGATGTCACCTGACATTCCGGGCTTTTCGCTGTGCCTGAGACGCGACAGGCCGAGACAACTGGGACGGAGCGCGCCGCGCCACCTGAGAGGAGCGTCTAACTGTCCTGCGCGTTGAACCTGTACATGAAGGCGGCCATGGCATCACGATTGACGGGCGTCAGGGGCCGGAAAGTGCGGTCATCCCAGCCGGTGCTGATCTCCGTGGACGCCAACCACGCGATCTCCTTGTAGAACTGGGCGTTGGCCGGGACATCCACGAACGGGGAAGCGGCTGGCGGAACGAAGTCCGTGACCTTGGAGAAGCGGTACAGGAACGCGGCCATGGCATCCCGGTTGACAGGCTGCAAAGGCCGGAACGTCTGGTCCGGCCAGCCACCCGAGATCTTGGTTGACGCCAGCCACGCGATCTCCTTGTAGAACTGGCTGGTGGTCGGAACGTCCACGAACGGCGACGAAGCCGGGGGCGAGAAGGCGGGTTGCCCTGCCAGTCGATAAAGGAACGCCGCCATGGCATCACGGTTCACAGGAAGGAAGGGGCGGTACGTAGCGTCAGGCCAACCCTTGGAGATACCAGTGGATGCCATCCAGCTGATCTGGTGGTCGAACGGCTGCCCCTCAACGATGTCCGCGAACCGCGTGGGCGACCAGTAGGTAAGGTCGGCACTTGTCTGCGCGCCGCTGGTCACGGCAATCTCCTTCGCTTCCGGCTCTTCAGCCACATTTCCGGAGAAGGTGGTGCCGGCCAACCGGACGTTGGTGGTGTTGCCCCGGAGACGGTACGAACCCGTAGTCAGCCCGGTGATCTCGTAGCGTCCTTGGGCATCCGTGACAGCCTTTCGGGTGCTTAGCGAACTATCGCGCGTGTAAGCCTCTACTACCGAGAACGGCAAAGGATGGGCTTGCTGGTCGCGGAGCGTCCCTGTAATGGTTCCACCATTGGTGGCAGTGAAGTCGAATCGTGTCTTTTCCTCATTTCCGGCGAGTGTGATGACCTGCGCGGCGTCAGCACCCTCATGCTCAAGGACTCCGCTGTAGAACTGCCCCTCGAAAGCCCTCCGCCCCGTGAAGATGTCCAAACCGAGCTTGTATTGTCCCGGCGCCAGGCCACTGACCGTGTAGCTTGTTCCGGTCTGGCCTACGATGATCTCCTTCACGACGTTTCCGTCCAGGTCCCACACGGAAATCTGGTGGCTTATGGTTCCAGCCGAAGGCCAAGGCCCGTCCACATACCCGCTGATGCTGGCTCCTGCGTCAGCGGTCATCGTGGCGTTCCAGACGTCCTGTTCCCCTGTGATGGAGACAGTTTCTGCTTCAGCGAAAGACGCGCCACCGCCATACCAAGCGGGCAGGACACCCCCGGTGACTCGAATTTTGTAGTCTCCGCTGGGGAGGCCCCGGAGATCATAGTTGCCGGTGGAGTCTGGGTATTCGGATGCTGCGACACCGCCCGAGGCGTCGATGGCCTCCACTTTCACCGTATTCGTGTCGACGTGGAAGGGCATGTCGACCCTGCCTTGGATCCGGCCGCCACCCATACGCAGGTCAATTCCGGTGACAGACTGCCCCTCATTGACCAGCACGGGAACAAAGGTGTCGAAGTTTGAGCCGCCGTAGATTTCCTCGGGAAACCACGCGGCCTGGCTGGAATGGAAATAGATCTTGTATTCCCCCGCCGGCACGCCAGGAATTGTGTACGTACCATCGAGGTTCACCGTTCCCATCGGAACGGTGGAGGACGGGTTATAGAGATTGATGGCCCAAACGGCCACCTCGCCCAGGTCCACTCCCGAACGGACGGAAATGGTTCCGCTGATCGAACCGCCCGTCGTGCTGCTGAGCGTATCCACACGAACGGCACCGGGGCCCGAGCCAATGGCGTGCGCCGGAACCATTCCCAACACCAACGAAGCAAGCAGTGTTGCCATCATCGCCAGGACAGCCACACGCCAACGCCGGATCCTCAAAAAAGACACGGATTCCCCCAAGATCAAGAGTGGATCGCCGTCCTCATCGCAGCGAATACGGCAATGCTAACGTTCGCCTCCGACAGAAATGGAATCCGTGTCTCAGCTACGACAGATAGCTACCGCGGGTTCAGCGCCACCGGTTTGAACGCGCCCCGGCCCGTCCCGGAGTACATCAACAACGTCCCGTCCCCTGCGACGCCCACCAGGGACGGATCGCCTGTACCGGTAAACGCGTTGCCGATGGCCGCGAAGGTGGTGAACATGTTCCAGCCCGAGCCCAAGTACTGCCGGGCGAGGAAACCTCCGCTGCCGTTGCCCGGGTAGAGCCAAAGTGCGCCGTCAGTCCCCCGAGCCAGCACGTCTTCGCTGCCATCGCCGTTGAAGTCGCTGCCCTGCATCACCGCGTTGAAGATGTTCCAGCCGGTACCGATCTGTCGCCACGGCTGGAATCCGCCCGCACCGTTGCCCGGGTACAACCACATGCTGCCGTCAGCGGCCCTCGCCAAAATATCGGCGCGGCCATCACCCGAAAAATCGCCGGGTGCCAGCAGTTCCGTGAACCCTTGCCATCCCGTCCCGATCTGCTTGCGGGCCAGGAATTGTCCCTTCCCGTCGGTTGGATAAAGCCACAGCGTCCCATCGGAGGCCCTCGCCACGAGATCCGGGTGCTTATCGCCGTCGAAATCCCCGGCACTGAGTACCGCCGTGAAGACGTTCCAGCCCGTCCCGAGCTGCACGCGCGGCAGGAAGCCACCCGACCCGTTGCCTGGGTAGAGCCACAGGACGCCGTTGGTGCCACGCGCCAGGACGTCAGCGACAGCATCGCCGTCGAAATCCCCCGCCTCCCACACTTGGCTGAAGTGGTTCCAGCCGGTTCCAATTGCCAGGCGGTCCGCGAAGCCGGCACCGTCACCCGGGTACAGGATCATGGACGCGCCCGCGAGGACGTCAGCACGCTGATCGCCCGTCAGGTCCTGCCCTCCGACGATGTCACCGGCGCTGTTCCAACCACTTCCGACGGCGGCACGCGGCAGGAAGCCGCCCCCACCATCGCCGGGGTAGACATAAAGCGTGCCGTCAGCAGCGCGGGCAAGGAGCCCGCCGGACCCGCCACCGAAGGAACCGGCAGGGGCGAGGCTGTTGAACGAATCCCAGCCCTGGCCGGCCAGCACCCTGGCAAGGAAACCACCCGAGCCGTTGCCCGGGTAGAGCCACAGGCGACCGTCCGTATCGGAGGCGATCACGTCCGCGCGACCATCGCCGTTGAAGTCACCCGGAGCTACTAACTGGGTGAAGCCCTGCCATCCGATGCCAACCTGGCTTCTGGGCAGGAATCCGCCCTTCCCGTTGCCCGGGTAGAGCCACAGGGCACCGTCGCTGCTGCGTGCCAGAATGTCCGCAAAGCCATCCCCAGTGAAATCGGAAGTGCCCAGCACTGCGTTGAAAATATCCCAGCCGGAGCCGATCCGCACCGAATCCTCCAGGCGGTTCCCGGGCAGGCCCGCGAAAAGGAGCAAGGAGCCGTCGGCTTCGCGGGAAATGACATCGGCGAGTTTGTCGCCGTCGAAATCACCTGCTGAGAACCGCATTCGCGTCTTGAGCTTGGGATCGGCGTTGATGGTGACCGTCGCCGAGGTCGACGTGACGGAATTGATGGTCACCTTGGTACCCGTGTAGGTGGTGAACGTGCTGCCGGCCTGCCACGCGTGGTTCTTTGCGTAGTAGGGCTCAGTGAACGGAACGGTCGACGGCATGAGGATCAGTGACGAGGCAATGGTGGCCCCGCCGCGCTGGACGATTTTGACGCCCTTGTTACCGCTCTGCGTCGATGCCGAGAGGTAGTTGTCGTAGCCCACCGGTTGCCGAAGTTCCAGGTAATAGACCTCGCGGCTGATGGGATCCGTGAACTTGATGGCCCGCTGCGCCTCAGTGCCGCCCCATGGTTTGAGGGTGTAGCTCTTGACCCCCGTGGCAACGCCCACGTCTCGGATTTCGTCGCCGCGGCCCAGCCCGGCGAAGTCCCACAGCGTGGAACTCACCACGGGCGAGGCGTACTGCGCTGCACCCATGATGTCCGTGGTGTCGCCGTACTCGCGGATGTAGCAGGAAGAGTCGGTGAAACGCCCGTTGCTGTCCACCCCAATGTCGGAAGCACCGCTGCGGCACTGCAGCGCATCGGCGTGCATCAAGCCGATCACGTGACCGAATTCGTGGCTCATCACATTGTTGGAGAAGTTGCTGATCTGCGGCATCAGGACGCGACCACTGTAGCTGCCGCTGCTGTAGCCGGCGCCCAGCGCATTCCCGGACAGCGTGGCCGTGGGAACGAAGATCACCAACGCCGTGTAAGGGCTCGCGGACCACTTCAGCTCACTGGTGATGGTGGACATGATGGTGCTGTAACTGTCCGTGGACTTCGCCTTGGACTGGTGCCCGGCCACCTTGCTGGCAACGGACATGGACAGCTTGTTGGCCGTCATCGCTTTCCAGTAGCTGCTGGTCGCAGCCACGGCCTGCTCGGCACCCGCCATCGAAACCGGGTTGGTGTTGTCCGCCAGCTTGGCCGTCACCAGGCGGACGCGGATATCTCCGCCCGGGCCGGCGGCCAGCGCCCCGTCGCGGAGGAGGGAGTCGACGTCGGCCTGTCCCTTGGGTGCGTTGTCGACGGGAGGCGTCTCGAACGTATGCTCCGAGTGCGGTGTTCCTTCCACGAACTGGACGTTCGGATTGTCCGGCCCCGGCAAGGGAACGGCCGTGGCCGGCGCCTGGACGAAAAACAGGCCCGCGGCAAACACCACCAGGCCTGTAGACAACGCGATCGATCGCCGCAAAACACCCATTGAATCTCCCCGGGGATGGAGCCTGTTGGTTCCTGTGAGTCTCAGGAACCGAGATCAGGCTACAGCCGCGGCCGCAGTGCACCCGGAAGGCGGGGCGGGGCCACCGGAAATGCAAGCAACCCGGAATGCTAACCGGACCCTAACCGCCCCGAAATACCGTGGCAACATTGGCCCGCCACACTGGAATAGCCGGCAAGTGCAGGCACAAGCTCCAGCCCAGGAGGCCACAATGTTGAAGGAAGTCACAACACACACAACACGTATACGCGCGATCAGCCAGCTCCACCGTGGAGACGAGATCGAAGCCCGCCTGTCCGTGGGACCCGCCTACGATGACGTGGTCATCCGCCGCGGACAGGTCCAGGAAACCGCGCCGGGAATCGGCGTCGTCTGGATCATGGATCACGCCTCAGGTATGAGGAAGGCCATCAATACCGACGAATGCAGTGTTTGGCGCGTCGCCTGAACCGGCTTGACCCCAAACCCCGCTCAGCCACCGGCCACGGACTGGACAATCAGGACCTCCTGGCCGGCCGCGACCTCCGTATCAAGACCCTTCAGACGCCGGACCTCATCACCGTTCACGTAAATATTCACGAAACGGCGGAGCGCCCCGGTTTCATCACGCAAACGCCTGGCCAGCACCGGATAATCTCCGGTCACAGAATCCAGCAACTGTCCCACGGTCACAGCCCCGTCGGCGGACGCAGTCAGATAGGACTGTCCGCCGACGAGCGGCTGCAGGACACCAGGCAACAGGACCGTAAAGTCAGCCACAACGGACCTAACCAGGTACCGGGGCGCTGGATTGATCGTCCGGAGTGGGGTCAATCGACCGGGCCGCTTCCTCCACAATCACTGCGGCTTCGGCAATCACAGTGGCTTCCGCCGCAGCCAGCGGGGCTTCCACGCCTGCGGCGTTGCCAACCACGACAGCGGCCCGCACGCACAGTACGTCCGGTAGGTGCGAGGCCACTTCAGTAAAGGTCCCGTCCTCGTCGGCGCTGGCGTACACGGCACCGCCGCGGGTTCCGAAATACACGCCAACGGGTTCGGCTGTGTCCACGGACGCCGCATCGCGCAGGACGGCGTTGTATTCGTGGTCCGGAAGTCCCGTGTGCAGTTCAGTCCACGAGTTTCCTGCGTCGTTGGTTCGGTGCACGCTGAGCTTGCTGTCAGGAGGGATGCGTTCGCCATCGGCCTTCAACGGAATGACCCAAGCCGTGCCCTCGCGGCGGGGATGCGTCAGCATGACGAAGCCAAAGTCCGCCGGCAGCCCCTCCGCGATGGAATCCCAATTCTCACCGTTATCGTCCGTGCGGTACACGCCGTGATGGTTCTGCGCATACAAGCGGCCCTCGACGGCGGCATCCGCTGCGATCTTGTGAACGCACTGGCCGAACTCCGGATTGGGATCGGGCATGAAGTAGGCCGAGATTCCCTTGTTGCGGGGCTCCCAGGACGTCCCGCCGTCGAGCGATCTGTAAACGCCGCCAGTGCTCATGGCGATGTGGACCTTTTCGCCGGACGGATCAACCACGATCGAGTGCGCAGCCGCGCCACCATAGCCGGCGCCCCATTCGCTGCGATGCGGGTGGTCCCACAGCCCGCGGTTGAGCTCAAAGTGCTCGCCGCCGTCGGTGGATTTCCACACGGAAATCGGTTCGCAACCAGCCCAGACGACGCCGGGGCGGGAGTCGGCGTCGGGGTGGATCTGCCAGATCCGTTCCAAGGCGGCGTCGGTGCCGTCCGGGAATTTGATGGCGCCTTGCTCAGGCTCGGTCCAGGTGGCACCAAGGTCGTCGGAGTGGGCCACGGTGGGACCCCAATGCTCTGATCGCACACCCACCATGATCCTGGTTTTGCCGCCCCGCGTGTCTATCCCGATGCTGGGTATCTCGCTCATCAGGAAGTGCGGGCCGGAGAGGGACCATTCCTTGCGGTCCGGGCTGGTAGCCAGCCACAGGCCTTTCTTGGTCCCGATCGCTAAGACATAGCTCTCTGCGGTATCTGCGGTTGCCATGAGTCCCATCGAACCATCAGGGCGGGTGGGTGGCAAGGGTGGGATACTGGCCGATTTTGCGGGACGGCGGCCGGCATATTCCATCGCCGATAAATCAGTATCGATTCCGTTATTGGCGTGCCTGGGAAAATCTGCTGTTTCCTCGACTGCTGGGCCCTTCGCTGGTTCTCGTGTTTTTTATTTCGGCCGCAGGCAGCATTGCAGGCATGGCAGCGGTCCGCATTAAAAGGCCCGCGGAACCTTAGAAGGCCCCGTGAAATCAGCCGCAAACAAGAGCCAGTGCAGGGCGTCCCTGAACGGGCGCTGACCCGCGAGGCAGCGCCCAACGCCGAACAAACGTGGCTCACGTCCGGGTTCGGATTCCTCCGGGTTCGGATTCCCCTCACTGATCCCTATTCACTAAAGTGAGAAAACATGCTTGACTGTTGGCTTTGTGGCCAAAAGCCAGTAGAGCAACAAATGCGGGGGATTAAGTGCAGCACGGAGATAGCGATCATTCGAGGGTAACAAATGAGGGATATTTGGTGCTCGGAAGTTAGCGGCGCAGCGCCATGATTGCACAATCAGTGCAAGAGGGAGCCATAGTCCTGGACCCCTTCTCCGTCAGGATCGTCCTCGGCCTGGTCACTCTGACCTTGATCGTCATTTCCTGTGCCTCGTCCCAACGAAGACGCTCGCCCTACGCCGAGTGGTGGCGGGTAGCCCTGTGCCTCTTTTTCGTTGGCAATGCAGCCTTCCTGCTGAACGGTACGGCCGCCCAACTGTGGGCCAATCCCGCCGGCAAGACCCTTGTTGTCGCGGGGACATTCTGTGTCTGGGCGGGGGCACGCACCCTCCGCGACCGCCGGGCAAGCGCGTGGCTGCTGTTGCCGGCTCCTCTTCTCAGTGGCTTTGCATCCGTTCTGGACGATCCGGGAAACAGCGTGTGGTCCGGCGGCTTGGTGTACCTGTGCCTGACGACGCTGGGAATCACGTTGGCCGCGATGGAACTGTGGTTCGCGAAACCTGCCCGGTCCAGGATCACCAAATTCCTGTCCATCGTCGCCGGGCTGACGGCCTTGTACTACCTGTTCCGGGCAGTGACCTTCGTGCTGGCCGGACCGGGCAACGAGGTTTTCCGGACCTTCTTTGGCTATGCGCCGGCTGCCCTGATGCATTTGATGCTGCTGGTGGCCGTGTCCTCCACCATGAATACGCTCAGCAACAAGCAGTTGATCAAACGCCTCCGGGAACGGGCGGATCGTGATCACCTGACCGGGTTGCTCAACAGGGGTGCTTTCCTGGAGCTGGCCTCCCGGCAGTTGGCGGGCCCTGCGTCCCATCACGGTGCGGCCCTGGTCCTGGCCGACCTGGACCATTTCAAGGCCGTCAATGATGAACACGGGCACTCGGCCGGTGACGCGGCCCTCCGCGCCTTCGCCACAGCCTGCACTGCCTCGGTCAGGTCGACGGATCTCGTGGCCCGATACGGTGGGGAGGAATTCATCCTGTTCCTGCCTGGAGCTACCCAACAACGGGCTGAGGTCATCGCTTCAGAAATCAGTAGCCGCCTATCGGCGATGCAGGGCCCGGATGGCTTGCCGTTCCCAACAGTGAGCTACGGCGTCACCTCGACAGGCACGGACGTTCCGGACCTGGCCTTCATGATCAACGTGGCAGATGCCGCGCTTTACAATGCGAAAGCCCAGGGCCGGAACAGGGTCGTAGGAGCAGAGCCGGCGGAAACGGAACCAGCGGCAGAAGCCGGCCACCCGACGTCGTAGTTTCCACCGCTACGTAGTACATGGGCACACGATGCATGGTGTGCCGCCTCACCCCCCAGGCTGTTTCCATGGCCCGACGTTATGCCTAGGCTGTGGGTGGCAAGTGAGACTGGTTCCCACCCGTGGATCACGGAGAACAACGATGACGGAGAACGACGATGACTGACGCAAATATCAACGCCCGTGCACAGCAGCTCAAAGCCCTGCATGAGGCACCGGAAATCCTGAGTGTGGTCAATGTGTGGGACGCCATCAGTGCCCGGACAATTGCAGCACTGCCTGAGACGAAGGCCATTGCCACTGCGGGGCATTCGATTGCTGCAGCCTTTGGCTATGCCGACGGAACCATGCCCTTGGACGTCGCACTGGACGGCGTGAAACGCATCGTCGACGCGGTGGATCACCCGGTCACTGCCGACCTGGACGATGGCTACGACAACCCGGCCGAGACCATCCGCCGGGCGATGGGGATCGGCGTAGTTGGTGCCAACGTCGAAGACCGGCTTCGGCCCTTCGACGAGGCCGTGGCCCGCGTGCAGTCGATCATGTCGGCAGCCGCCGACGAAGGCATCCAGTTCCAGCTGAACGCACGCACCGACGCGATCGCCCGGGGCGGGGACCGGCCGATCAAAGACAGCATCGAGGACGCCATCGCCAGGGGACGCGCCTTCCTGGACGCCGGCGCTGCGCTGGTCTTCGTGCCAGGCGCCATGACCCGTGAAGTCATCGAACCGCTGGTTGAAGGCCTCGGTCACGGGAAGCTCTCCGTGATCGGTGCACCTGGAGCCCTGCCCGCTGCCGAGCTCCAGAAACTGGGTGTGGCCCGCGTGTCCTACGGCCCGTTTACGCAGCGCGTGGCCCTGCGTGCACTGCAGGACCTCGCCACCGACCTGTACGGCTCGGGAGTGATCCCTACTGACACCCCGGCCCTCAACTAACCTGAAGCAGTCGCCGGCTGCCTGACCTGCCCCGCCTGCGAAAGGCGCGGCGGGTCAGGAGCCCGAGCGGGTGTCGAACGCCGCCGCAGACTCCCGGAGCAGCCGGGCCACCGTGTCCACGGGCAGGCTCGCCGCCCTTCGCCGGTCGAAGCGTCGCAAGGCGATGTGCCGGGTCCCCAAACCGGGAACGTCCAGGATGTCCACTTGGTCATGGACCACGCCGGTGAGCGCCAAGGTGGGCACGATGGCAACCCCCTCGCCGGCAGCGACGAGTGCCAGCGCGGTGAGTGTGTCGTGGTACTGATGAACAGTCTCAATCCGGGCACCCGTCGAGTGGCGGAGACGCCCGAGCACTGCTGTGTTGGCTGCTGACGGCTCGACTCCCAGCCACGGCAAGTGCAAACGGGTCAGGTCGATGTTGTCCGTGCCCAGCAGGGTTCCTGTGGGCACCACGAGCTTCCATGGTTCATCCAGCAGGGGTTCCTGCACCATTCCGGCCGCCATCGGATGCTGCTCGGCCGCTGTCGAGTCCTGTTCAATCACCACAGCATCGAGCTGGCGTTGGCGGAGCAGCCGCATCAGCGCGGGATAGGAATCCTCCACGATCTGAATCTGCAACTGGGGGTATTGGCTGCGCCACTCCGGAAGACGCGGGATCACCACTGTCCGCATGAAACTGGTGAATCCGCCCACGCGCACAACACCTGCGATGTTGACCTCGCTTTGCATCCGGGCGCGGGCCACGTTGAGGGCTCGTTCTATCTCTTCCCCCGCCTCGGCCATGGCCAGGCCTGCGGGTGTGAGCACGGAGCCTTTAGGGGTTCGCAGGAGTAGCGCCTGCCCTGCCTCGTTCTCGAGTTTGCTGAGCTGCTGCGACACCGCGGAGGGCGTAATCCGCAGTTCATCAGCTGCCGCGAGGACGCCGCCGGTACGGGCAACAGCGAGAAGAACCAGCAGTCGGCGCGGGTCCATATCCATGTTAAGCGCTCCTAAACACGGGCTTCAGAATATTGCAATTGAACTAAACGGCTTACTCACTCAATATTGACTCAAAAGCACGATTCCGTCGCCCAACACCGACTACCGAATCAAGCCTCCACTCCGGACCACACGCCGCCCGCCGGCTTCATCCGAGTGCCCAAAATCATGAAAGGACTCCCATGGAAATGCTGTTCGAAATCACCGGCTGGGCCGGCGCAGTGGCAATGCTCGGCGGCTACATGGGAGTGTCACTGGGCTGGTTGCAGGCGGGCAGCACCTTCCAGACGGTCAATCTTTTTGGTTCATGCGCGTTCATCGTCAATGGCACGCTCCATGGAGCCTGGCCCTCCGTCGTGACGAATGTCGCCTGGTTCCTGATCTCGGCAGTGGCTCTTCTCCGGATGCGGGCCAAGCAGCGGCCTGCGCGGGTCGCAGCCCAGGCTCCGGAAAGCCCGTCACTGCGCCCGGACACTGCCGCCCAGGTCATCGTCGCGGCAACCCGCCCGGCCGCCAGCTGCGCGTAGTTCTGGCACCAGAAGCAGTCCTCCATCACAAAAGGTAACGTCCCGCCGTCGCCCCCGGGACCGCAGCCTATTCTGGGCAGTAGCCGCCGCCCGACCGTGAAGGAAGCCCATGCCCATCCCCGAACACCCCCTGCGCAAGCTTGGTTTCCTCACTATCGGCCTGTTCGATCCAGCTGACCCGGCCGCCGGGCACCAATCGACGTTGGAGATCATCGAACTCGGCGAGCGGCTGGGGTTCGACAGCGCCTGGCTGCGGCACCGCCACCTGCAGTTCGGGATCTCCTCACCTGTTGCGGTCATGGCCGCGGCAAGCCAGCGCACCTCCAGGATTGAGCTCGGCACCGCCGTGACGCCGTTGGGTTGGGAAAACCCCTTGCGGCTGGCCGAAGATCTGGCCACCGTGGACCTGCTCTCCGGTGGGCGGATCAACCCGGGGCTGAGCGTCGGCGAACCCATGAACTTCGACACTGTGAAACATGAGCTCTATCCGGACACCGCTGACGTGGAGGACTTCAGCTACGCACGGGTGGACCGGCTTGCCCGTCTGATAGCCGGCGAAAAAGTGCGGGACTTCTCCGGGAAGCAAGGCGTAGTGGAGGAATTCTCCAACCGCGTGGAGCCGCACTCCGCCGGGCTTCGTTCACGGCTTTGGTATGGGGCGGCAAGCATGAAATCGGCCGTGTGGGCCGGAGAAAACGGCTTCAATCTGCTCTCCAGCAGCGTCATCTTCCCCGACAAGGACCAGGAGCCGGATTTCGCCGGGGTCCAACAGTCACAGATCCGCGCTTACCGCGCGGCCCCCGCCCTGGCAGGGAACACTGCCCGGGTATCGCAGGGGCTGGTGGTAATTCCCACGGATTCGGCATCACCGGCCCAGCGGCAGAAGTACCAGCGGTACGTGGACGAACGCACACCACGCACACGCACGCCCCAAGGACCGAAGCGCATGATGTTCGCCCAGGACATCATCGGTACCAGCGATGACATCGCCGAGCAGCTCTACGCCCATCAGGGATTCCAGGAAGTCGACGAGGTTGCCTTCGCGCTGCCCTTCAGCTTTGACCAGGAGGACTATGTACAGATCCTCACCGACATCGCGGGCAAGCTGGGACCGGCCCTGGGATGGAAGCCGGCCGGCTAAGCAGCCTCGTCAGTCCACGAACTCCGACTGCGTCTCAATGAAGTCCCAATCGGCGACGGTCAGCACACCGCTGACCTTGTCCCGGTGGGGTCCGCCGGCTTCGGCAATATGCTGCAGTACTTGCAGCGGAAGTTCGTCGGCACGCAGGTTTTCGCGCAGCCATTCCTTGCTGTCCAAGTGCAGATCGAGCCACCACATGTAAATTTCCATCGCAGACCGCCTTCCTTCGAATTAACCGTAGGCCGGGGCAGTTGCGTCTACAAGGGTCCCGGCCTACGGGCTCTTGTGGCGGGGCGGGCTTAGGGCCAATCTATTCCTAGGGGCACTCCCGGCTCACTGGATGTGCGGCGGATTGCCCTCTGCACAAGGGATCCGCGATGGACTGTGACATCGAGCTGGAAATTGATACCGGCTCCGCACGCGGCGAATATACGGTGCACGTAGTCCGTGCCCCGGCGGGAGGCCACGCTTCGGGGGCATTCACCCTTGACGTGGACGGCATCCTGGACCGGCTCCCCCAACTGGAGGCCACAGTACTTGCTTCCGCTGTTGCCGCCCGCAGGACCATGCCCGTGGCCGAGATGGCCGTCCGCGAGGTTGGCCAGGAGCTGTTCCAGGCGCTGTTCACTCGCGAGGTCTACGGCACGTACCGGGCAAGCCTGGGTGCGGCGCAACACGCCGGCCAGCAACTGAGGGTTGTCCTGAGACTGGCAGCCCCGGAACTGGCCACCATGCCTTGGGAGACCCTGTTCGACCCGGAAACCGAAACGTACCTCTGCCAGACCGAGCCCCTGCTCCGGCACGTCCCCGCCCCCGATTACAACCTGAACCCCTTGGATGTGGCGCCTCCGTTGCGCATCCTCGGGATCGTGGCCTCACCCCGGGACCTGCCCACTTTGGACGTCGACGCGGAGAAGGACCACTTGGGCCGGGCTCTTGCCGGTCCGGTGTCCGAAGGCCGGGTGGAGCTGGTTTGGGCAAAGAGCGGCACTTGGGATGACGTGCAGTCCATGCTGCTCGCCGGCCCCTGGCATGTGGTCCATTTCGTGGGACACGGCGACTACGACTCCCGTACCGACGAAGGCCGGATAGCGCTGGTGGGGCCGGATGGCAGGGCCGCGATGGTCCGTGCCGTCCGACTCATGGCCCTGCTCAGCGTCGCCGCACCCCGTCCCCGGTTGGTGGTGCTGAACTCGTGTTCCTCCGGCGAAATGGGGCAGTCAGACCTCTTCTCAGGCACCGCGTCGGCCTTGGTCCGGAGCGGCATCGGAGCCGTGGCAGCAATGCAGTTCGCCATCAGCGACTACGCCGCAATCGCCTTCGCCCACGGTTTCTACGCCGCCATCGCAAACGGCCGCACAGTGGACGAGGCAGCACGGATCGGCAGGATCTCGGTCATGGCCAGCCCGGACGGCACCCTGGAGTGGGTCACCCCTGCCCTCTACGTCCGCGGCGGCTCCACCCAACTGTTCACCTTGAAGGGAACGCCCCGCGCGCCCGGTTTCGTTGACGGGACAGGCTCGGTTGCGGGCACTGGTTTTGCTACCGGCACGACGGCGGCAACATCAGCGGGTGGCCAGGCTGCGGGTTCGACGGCGGTCACCCCGGTGGGCGGTCAGGCGGCAATCCCACCGGGATTTGCCGGTGGTTCCGGAAGCGGTGCTGCGCAGGCCATGAAACGCGCCCAACTGCGTGCGTTGTATGTTCAGGCATCGGCGGAACTGCGGGCACGGCGCTTCGAGCAGGCCGTAGAGCTGTTCGAAGACCTCCTGACACTGGAACCCGGATATCGCGACGCCACAGCCTTGAAGGACAACGCGCGGCACCGGCTTGAGCTGGCCCGGACGTACCGCGAAGCTCTCGAAGCTGAAGAAGCGGGCGATTGGTTGGCCGCGGCAGATGGCTTCGCCGTGGTCCAGGACGACCCCGCGTACCCAGAAGCCGCAGCCCGGAGGCAGGACTCCGAACGGCGGCAACGCATCTCCGATCTGCAGGGCGAGCTGCGCTATCACTCGTCCCTCGGCTCGTGGGAGGCGGTGCTGGACGTGTCGGAAGAGTTGGCGGCCGTGGACGCCGGCGCAACGGATCCCGACGGACTCGCCACGGCAGCGCGGGCAGAAATCGAGAAGGCCAGGCCCAAGGAGCCACCCCCGGCTGAGGTGCCTGTGGTTGCCGGGGCCACTGAAGATGAGACACCACATGGCTCCTACACAGCGGCCGATTCTCCGTTGCGGCCACTGCGGAAACCGACGCCGGCACACACCGTCGCCGCGGACCAAAGTCCCGGCCCTGGGACTGGCGCGAACCCCGCCCCAACTACCGGCACCGAAGAACGTCCGGCACCTGACCCAGCCCCTGACGAAACCAAAGCTGAGGCACCCGACGGCGTCCCGGCGTCGGGCGCTGGCGTTTCAGCACCCGACCCCGGAGGCGGGCCGGAGCCGCTGCTGTGGACGCCGTTGGCGTGGGGCGGCGCCGCGCTGGCTGTTGCAGGCGGCGTGGGAGCGTGCTTCGCGGTGTTCTTCATGTGGTTCGACGTCGAGTTCTGGCAGGACAACGGCGGCGACATCGTTCTTCGGGTCCTTTATGGGCTGTTGGCTCCTATCGGGTTCCTGCTGTTGGCCGTCGCGGGCCTCCCGGAGCGATCAGCCCAAGGAAGGTTGGCCATGGCGGGCGTTGTGGTTTCCCAGGCCGCTTTTGGCTTGGCCGGCCTCAACTACACGGTTGAGGTAACCGCAGTCGTGTCCAGCTTTATCCTGTGCGTTTTTGGGCTGTGGGCGGGCGTCCTGGCACTCCGGAATCCGGCACAACGGACTCTCGCATGGTTCTTGCTGCTGCCCCCTGTGCTGCAGCCCATCATCTGGATTCAAGGGAAAGGCGTGTTCATGGAGAGCTGGTATATGACGCAGGCGCTGCCATTGCTCCTGCATTTGCTGCTGCTTTGCTCGGTGGGCATTGGAATCATGGTCACTGCCCGCAGGCTTCGTCCGGTTGCTGAAGCGGGGACCGCGCCATGAGCAGGCTGGTTGAGTTCACTACCGACGACGGCGGCACGGTTGTTGTGGAGGTCGCGAGCGCTGCGGGGAGCCTGGTGACCAGGGGCGGCGATCATGCAGGGGATCATTCCGGCATTTTCGCGCGGGCCCAGCAGACCTTCGAGCGGGCGTTGGCGCATGTGCGCCCAGCGGTTCAGGGGGTCATCGATGAGCTCCTTAGCCTGGAGAACCGTCCGGATGAGGTGAGTGTGGAATTCGGCATCGACCTTCATGCGGAGGCGGGCGCGTTCATTGCATCGGCGAGCACGGGCTCCAATTTCACAGTGCGCCTCACGTGGAACAGGCCCTCTGAAAGCTAACCCGCAGTAGCCCCCAAACAGCCTGTTCATTGGATCGCCCCGGCGCAACAATAAGGGTATGGCTGCGGAAAATTTCAGCGGACCGATTCCCTTGGTTGTAGGGGTTCTGCCGGACCAGCATGTGGAGGTCCTCCAAACTGCCCGGACCTTGGCCGAGCGGCTCGGCGTGCCGTTGGTGTGCGCGTACGTGGACGAGGCCAGCTACCTCGTGGAGTGGGACCCATCCCGGGAGACACACCGCATGTCGCTTCATCCCGAGAAGGACGATGCCGACGTCGAGGCCGTGCGCGGCGATCTTGGCAGGGTTATCGCAGAGGCGATGGACGGCGGCACGGCTGATTGGACCTTGCGTCTGCTGGCCGGCGATCCGGCCCGGGCCTTGGGCAGGCTCGCCGCGGATATCAACGCCTCAATGATCATCGTTGGGACGCCGGAGCCGGGTTTGGGGCATCGGATTTCGGAGGCCTTGAATGGTTCGGTGGCGGCGTGGCTCAGCCATCACCAGCGCCGTCCCGTACTGATCGTGCCCCGGAAAAAGAGGCCTGACGGTGCCCATAAAAACTAAAGCGAAAGTACTTATTCAAGGTGGTGGCAAAGGGGTTCCCCGCAACGTAGAGTAATTACTGCAGGTCGGCCAAAGCCCCTGCTCAAAGACCGCTCCGGAGTGCGTATCCCCCAATAACGCACTCCGGAGCTCTTTGCTTTAAGCGGCCTGCCCACATGTACCGCCACCACCTTCTTTGACGCGACAACGGCCCCGACACACCTTTTCCAAGGCGTGTCGGGGCCGTTTCGATTTCATCGTGGGTGGCAGCGGTTCAGGCTCAAACGGACGGGCACGACGCCGGCGCCTGGGTTGGGTGCCGGAACGTCACCTGACGAAGGTGTACAGCAGGGCCGCCATCCCGAAGCCCACGATGGAGAGCACCGTTTCCAGCACGGTCCAGGTCTTCAGGGTGTCCTTGACGGACATGTTGAAGTACTTGGAAATGATCCAGAAGCCGCCGTCGTTCACGTGGCTGGCAATGATGGAGCCCGAGGAAATGGCCACCACGATCAACGCGAGCTGCGGCTGCGAGTACCCGGAGGCCAAGCTGGGAGCCAGGATGCCGCCGGTGGTCACGATCGCCACGGTGGCCGAACCCTGCGCGATGCGCATGCCGGCGCTGATCACGAAGGCGGAGAGGATGATCGGCAGGCCTGCCTGGGACAACGAATCCGCAACGGCCTTGCCCACGCCGGTGGCCGAGAGGACCGCGCCGAAGAAGGCGCCGGCACCGACAACCAGCAGGATCATGCCCACGGGACGCAGCGAAGAGCCCGTGATTTCGCTGAGCTCGGCCGAGGTCATGCCGCGTCGGATGCCCAGGAGCCACATGGCCAGCAGCACGGCCACGGTCAACGCGATGGCCGGGTTGCCGAAGAACTGGAGGATGTCCCGGAACGTGCCCGCAGGGGCAAAGATGTTGCCGAACGTGCCGCCGAGGATGAGGATCATGGGCAAGCCGATGGCCAGGAGGACAAGTCCAATGGACGGCTCGTTGCCCTTGGCCTGATCAGATTCCGGAACAATCCGGTCCTCCGGCACGGAAACCATCACGCGCTTGCCGATGTACGTGCCCCACAGGATGCCCGAAGCGAACCAGGCCGGAATGCCGCAGATGAGGCCCATGAGGATGATCCATCCAAGGTCCACGCCGAACAGTCCAGCGGCCGCAACCGGTCCGGGGTGCGGCGGCAGGAAGGCGTGGGTCACGGAGAGGCCGGCGAGCAAGGGCAGCGCGTAGAGGGCCAAGGACTTGCCACCACGGATCGCAGCAACGTAGACCAGCGGCGCCAGGACGAAGATGCCGATATCGAAGAACACCGGAATACCCAGCACGAAGCCGGTGATACCCATGGCCAGCGGGGTGCCCTTTTCGCCGAAGATCTTCACCAGCTTCCCCAACAGCACTTCAGCGCCGCCGGACCGCTCAAGGATGGCGCCAAGAACGGTGCCGAGGCCGATGATCACGGTGATGTGGCCCAGGATGCCGGCGAAACCCTTCTCAATCAGGGCGTCGCTGCTCTTGGTGGCTGAGCCCACCAGGGCCTCCACGGAGATCCCGCCCACCAGGGCAACGATCACACCGGTTCCCACCAGGGCGATGAACGGCTCAAGTTTGACCTTGATGATCAGGAACAGCAGAAGGGCAATGCCTGCACCTGCAAGGAGGAGCAGCCCGGCAGTATCGTGCCGCAGCCAGTCAAGGAATTCATTCATGGGCGTTTCTTTCTGGGTGAGTCCTACTTGAGGGTGCCGGTGAAGGCGGCGGCACGTGCCGCAATGTCTGCCCAGTCGCCTGCTGCAACTGCTGCGGGCGGGACTACGCTGGTGCCGCAGCAGACTGCGGCAGCACCGGCGTCGAGGTAGCTCTTGGCGTTGGAGGCGTCGATGCCTCCCGAAGGCAGCAAGCGGATGCCCGGGTACGGGCCCTGCAGGTCCTTCAGATACGCCGGGCCGAGCTGCCGGGCGGGGAAAATCTTGACGGCGGCCGAGCCCAGGTCCAGGGCCTGCGCCACCTCGGTGGGGGTCATGGCGCCGAGGCTGAACGGGATCCCCGCAGCCACGGCAACGGCGGCAACCTCCGGCCTGAGGCCGGGGGTCACCAGGAACTGCGCACCTGCGTCGATCGCCGCGCGGGCTTGGTCCGCTGTCATCACCGTGCCGATTCCGACGGCGGCACCATGCTCCGCTGCCGTCTCCGCCGCACGCTGTACGTGCTTGAGAACATCCGGGGTGGTGAACGTCAGCTCGACACTGCGGATGCCGCCGTCGGCCAGTGCCCGGCAGAGATCCGCGGCGTCGGTGATGGACGGGGCGCGGACAACCGCGAGGGTACGGTCGGCTTCGAGCTGCTGGAGGAACTGTTCAGGGGTCATTGTTGTCCTTCTCTGGTGAGGCCGTCGCTGCTGCGGCGCAGGGCGCGGCCGGCGCGTGCGCCGGTGGGTTGGCCGGCGTCGATCGCTGCCGCGCCGTTGACGAAGACGTACTGGATACCGCTGGCGGCTTGGCGGGGGTTCTCAAAAGTGGCTTCGTCGCGGATGGTTTCGGGATCGAAGAGCACGACGTCGGCCGCGTAGCCTTCGCGGACCAGCCCCCTGTTGTGGAGCTTGAGCCGTGCGGCAGGACGGCCGCTGAGATGGTGGACCGTTTCCTCGAGGCTGAGCAGTCCGAGGTCGCGGGAGTAGTGGCCGAGGTAGCGCGGGAACGTGCCCCAGGCCCGGGGATGTGGCTTGGCGCCGACCAGGAGTCCGTCGCTGCCGCCGGTGTGGGTCCGGTGCTTCATGATGGCCTGCACGTTTTCTTCATGGCCTACGTGCTGCAGGATTCCGGTTCCGAGGCGGTCTTCGGTGAGGATGCGCGCGAAAACGTCGAAGGGCTCTTGCTGGGTTTCCGCAGCAATGTCCCTGATGGTCTTTCCCACGTGACCCGCGAGCGCCGGGTTCTGGACGCCGCTGATTTCCAGGGTGTCCCACTCGGCCACTACGCCGTGGCAGCCATCGGAGCCGTAGACCTCCACGGCTTCACGGATCTTCGCGCGGGTTTCAGGATCTGCCAGGCGCGCGAGAGTGGCTTCCGTGCCGCCGGAGGAGGCCCAGCTCGGCAGGATCGCCGCAAGAGTGGTGGCTCCCGGGAGGTATGGGTAGGTGTCCAGGGTGATGTCCACGCCTTCATCGAGGGCGGAGTCGATCAGGTTCAGGAGTTCCCCGGCGCGGCCCTTGTTCTCAGCGAAGTTCATGGTGGCATGCGACAGGTGCAGTGCGCAGGCGGTGTCGCGGCTCAGCCCGATCATCTCGGCGTAGGCACCAAGCGCTCCCTTGCCGTAGGAGCGGTGATGCGGTGCGTAGAAGCCGCCCAACTCCCCCACCGTCCGGCAGAGCCCGGCAAGTTCCTCGGTTTGGGCGTACATGCCCGGCGTGTAAGTCAGGCCCGAGGACATTCCCACGGCGCCCTCCTCCATCGCCGCGCGGATGACGTCCTGCATCTGCTGCTGTTGCTCCGGCGTGGGGTCGCCTTCGGCGAAGCCCATCACCATGGCCCGGACGGTTCCCTGTGGGACGAGGTACGCGGCGTTGGTGGCGATGCGGCCACCGTCGTGTTCTGCGTCGAGGCGGTCGAGGTACTCGCCCACGGTCCGCCAGTTCCAGTCGAAATCGGCCGGGTTGTCGTTCCAGCCGGCGATCTTCTCCCGGACACCGGCCAACGTCGCATCGTCCACCGGCGCGTAGGACAATCCGTCCTGGCCGAGCAATTCCGTGGTGACGCCCTGGCTGAGCTTGGCGTAGTGGTCCCTGTTGACCAGAAGTTGCAGGTCCGAGTGCGCGTGCATGTCGACGAACCCGGGACTCAGGACAAGTCCCGTGGCGTCGATGACGCGGTCGGCACCGGTTTCCGCTGCGGTGAGGGTCCCGGCGTCGACGACGGCGGCAATCACCGCACCGTCCAGCAGGACATCCGCGGGGTGGCGGTCGGATCCGGTTCCGTCCACCAGGGTGGCGTTGCTGATGAGTGTCTTCATGGCATGGGTCCTAGAAGAAGGTATGGATGAGGTCCACGACGGTCTGGTCGCCGGCGGTATCCGCGAGGACCGGGATGACGGTCCATTTATCGAAGGCGGTGCACGGGTGGGACAGGCCCAGCCGGACGACGTCGCCGGGGTTCACCGTGGTGGTGTTGGCGTCGTAGGTCATGAAGCTGTGCTGGTCATTGACCGAGGTGATTTCGGCGCCCACCAAGGGGTCCATGGCTCCGCCCAGTGTTGGGCCGATGAGCTGCGGTTCGGGCAGGCCTTCGTCGAACGGGAGGTCACGCTTGCCGGCGTCGAGGATGGCCAGGCCGGGTTCCGTCTGCGAAACGACGCGTGCCCAGCCGTACATTCCAGCGCTGAACGGCTGATTGCCTTCACGGGAAAACGGCGAGATTCCGCGGTAGAAACCGTCGTCGTGGATGATGTACGCCCCACTGCGGATCATGAGGTCCACAGATACGGAATCGGACCCAGTCTCACCGGCCGCTCCTGTTTTTCCGATGTACGGCGACAAGACGGTGACAACATCGTCAAAGTAGGCGCTTCCCCCCGCGGTGAGGATCACCTCGCTGGAGCCGTACAGCCCTTCGGTGAGCAACTGCTCATGAAGCAGCCCCATCCGGGCGAGGTAGCCACGGACGGCGGCCAGGCCGGCGTCGTCCGCTGTGTGCGCGAGCGAGCCTTCGTACCCACTGACGCCTACCAGGCGGAGGTTCGGGGAGGACGAAATCGCGCGGGCCACGTCCATGGCGGCTTCGACGCCACGGGCGCCGGTCCGGCCGCCATGGGCACCGAGCTCCACCAGGACGTCCAGCACGGCCCCACTGCCGGCGAGGGTCCGGTCGATGACATCCACGGTTCCCAGGGAGTCGATCCAGGACAGGATGGTGGTCCCGGCGGGCTGGCCGGCTACCCACTGGATCGCCTGCGGATCCGTGAGGCTGTTGGCCAGCTGCAGGTTCCGGACCCCGAACTCCCGGGCAACCCGGAGCTGCGCGAAGTTGGCCAGCGTGATGCCCCAGGCGCCCCGGTTGAGCTGCTCGGTCCAGAGCTGCGGCGACATGGTGGTCTTGCCGTGCGGCGCGAGGAGGACTCCGCGTTCCGTGCACCACCTGGCGAGGCGATCGGCGTTGGTTGCGAGCGCTGAAGCGTCGAGTGTCAGCAGCGGCGTCTGGAGGTCGGCCAACGTGTGCTTGGCGGCGAGGAAGTCCGCGTGGGTTGTCCCGTTGTCGGTTGCCGGCACGGCCTTGTGCCGCCAGTCGAGCCTGCGGTCTGCGAGGCCGGCCACGGCGGTCCCCGAAATGGCTTCGGAAGTGTTCACGCGTTCATTCCCTTCGCGGTGCTGCGTTTTTGGAGCTGCGTTGTGGGGTTGTTTGGGGAGGTTTTCCCTTAGCGTTGCGTATTTTGCAACGCTGGTTGCAAACCTGCTGGTGATATGTCTAACATGGTGGCGGATTGAGAGTCAAGGCCGCGGCATACCCGCAGAGCCTCCCAATCTGCCGCGAATCGCCCAGAATTCGTGGCCCACCAAAGGCGCTGGGAAGCGCAACGATGAGTGCGGGAGAACGATGCTTTCAGCTGTATGCGTTGGCGAAACCATGGCCATGCTTACCCCTGTCCATGCCGTTCCCCTGCACCTTGCCACCGAGCTCCACTTCGGAATCGGCGGCGCAGAATCAAACGTCGCCATGGGCCTGGCGGCCATGGGGCTGGACACCCACTGGGTCAGCCGGGTGGGCCGCGATGGCTTCGGCACGCGCATCCTCCACGACCTCCGGGACCACGGCGTCGGCGTGTCCGGCGTCGAGGTTGACGATTCCCTGCCCACGGGCCTTTACGTGAAGGTCCCCGCCCAGGAAGCAGACCCCGACGGCGGCAGTTCAGTTCTGTACTACCGGCAAGGCTCAGCGGCGTCGGCCATGGGACGGGCCACGCTCGCCAATCCGGCCGTTTCCTCCTTGCTGGAGAATGCTGCGCTGATTCATCTGAGCGGGATCACCGCTGCCCTCTCCCCCGAGTGCCTGTCATTGCTGGAGGCCATCCTGACCGCACCGCGGAACGGCCGGACCATCAGCTTCGACGTCAACTGGCGCGAAGCCTTATGGGCAGGCCAGGACCGTTCCGTCCTGCAGCGCCTGGCGAACCTGGCCGACGTCGTACTCGTTGGAAAAGACGAAGCCGAGCACGCCTTCGGCACCACCGACGAAGCCGAACTCCGCCGGATGATGCCGGATCCCGAGGTTCTGGTCATCAAGAACGAGGCCATCAGCGCCATTGCGCTGACACGCGGCACGGCTGACTCAAGTGGCACCCGGGAAGAGGTGTCCGCCCTGTCCGTCGCCGTCGTCGAGCCTGTTGGCGCGGGTGACTCGTTCGCCGCCGGTTACCTCAGCGGCATGCTGTTCGGCCTCGGCCAGAAAGAAAGCCTCCGCCGCGGACATGTGGCAGCAGCGTGCACCCTCACTGTTCACGGCGACCGCGGCCCGCTGCCCGATGCCGCCGAGCTTGCAGCCATCCTGGATTCTTCGGATGACGCCTGGGCTGCTATTCATGTTGAAGACGGACAATTCAACACCAGAACCGGAGCGTGACACTGTGAGCCAGAGCCTCATGCGGGCCATCGACCTGCTCGGCGAACTCGCCGCCAAACCCGCAACGCTGGACGAGCTCGCGTCCAAGGCCGCGGTGCACAAGACCACCGTGATGCGGCTTCTGCACGCCATGGAGGAGAAGCGTTTTGTGGTGCGCGACGAGGACCAGCGGTTCATGCTCGGCTCAAAGCTGTTCGAACTGTCCTCGCTGGCACTGGAACAACGGGACATCCGCAAGGTGGCCCACCCGCATTTGGCCGACTTGAACGGCCGCACCGGGCACACTGTGCACCTTGCCGCCTTCGAAGGGAGCGAGGTGGTGTACATCGACAAGTTCGAGTCGCACCACCCCGTCCGCATGTACTCGCGCATCGGCCTGACTGCATCGCTGCACTCGGCCGCTGTGTCCAAGGTCCTCCTCGCCGATATGCCGCGCAGCCGGCAGGAAAAGATCGCGGCGGGGCTGGACTACATCAAAGTTACCGAGAACACCCTGACCTCGCCGGAGGCCCTCCTGGCCGAACTCGAGCAGGTCAAGGAACAGGGCTGGGCCCACGACAACGCCGAGCACGAAGCCTTCGTGCACTGCATCGCGACCCCCATCCGCGACGCCAGCGGCACCGTTGTAGCAGCAGCCTCTTGCTCGGTACCGGTAGTGATGCTCAGCTATGAAGGCTTGCTTGAGCTGCTGCCCGACCTCAAAGCCAGCACCGAGTCCATCTCCAACGACCTCGGCTGGATCAGCCACGAAAGGAACTCAGCATGAGTGAAAAGACCGTAGTACTGACCGAAAACGCCCCCGCCCCGGCGCACGTATTCTCGCAGGGCATCAAAAAGGGTGGCATGTTCCAGGTTTCCGGCCAGGGACCCATGGACCCCGCCACCAACCAATACATCGGCGACGGCGACGTCCGCGTCCAGACCCGTCGCACGCTGGAAAACGTGAAGGCCATCCTGGAAGCCGGCGGCTCCTCCGTTGAAGACGTCCTCATGTTCCGCGTCTACCTCACCACCCGCGACGACTTCGCCGCAATGAACGAGGTCTACGGCGAGTTCATCCGCGAGAACGTGCCCAGCGGCCAGCTGCCGAGCCGCACCACCGTCTTCGTGGACCTGCCCCACGAGGTCATGCTGGTGGAGATCGACGCCCTGGCAGTCACCGCGTAACCCCCTCCCACCTAACTACAGCTTCCACCGGACGCTCTCTCACCGCCGGAACGGTTTCGGGGAAGGCTCTCTCACCGCCCGCACGGGAGAGCTCGACGGCGGCACTCACCCGAGTGCCGCCGTCGAGCCTTAAGCGGTGGCTGGCTTCCCACTGCGTGCCGCCACCACCCACTTTGGATCTGAAACCACTCCGACACGCCGCGACTGACGGCATGTCGAGCTCCGTCATGTTTCAAAGTTGGTGTTGGAGGCCCAGCCAGATGGACAGCTGTTGGGCCTAGCCGAACAGCCAGGCCGCCCCCAGCAGCAGCGGTATGGCCAAGATGCTGGTGAACACCGCCGTTGACTGGGCAATCCCTTGGCCCACGCCGTAGCGGACAGCATAGAGGACCACGTTCTGGCCGGTGGGAAGGATGGCACACGCCGTGACCACGAATGTGCTGAAGGGGTCCAGGTGGAAGACGAAGGCGGCCAGGATCCATGCGAGCACAGGCTGGACTGCCGACTTAAGAATGACGGCAATAGTGGTGGGGACGCGGTCTCCGATGCCGGGGCGCACTGACAATCCGTGAAGGGACATGCCGAAGATGATCAGCATCAGGGGGACAGCCAACTGGGCAACCAGCGCCAACGGATCCAGAACCAGGCGGGGCAGTTCAATCCCCAAGGCACTCACCACGATCCCAAGAATCGCGGCAACTGTGACCGGGTTGCGGAAGGGGATGGACAGCACGCGCCAGATGGAGACGTGTTTGCCCGCCGGATCCGTGAGGTCCAGGATGGTCAGGGCAATGGGCGTGACGATGGCCAATTGAAACAGCATGATGGGCGTGACGTAGGTGGCGCTGCCGAGGATGTAAAGGGACAGAGGAACGCCCAGATTGGTGGAGTTCACGATTCCCACGGACAGCGCGCCAATGGTGGTCCGCCGGACACCCCAGCGGCCAATGAGGCCCGCCACGGTAAACACGAGCATGACCGCCACCGCCGTGACTACGGAAATCAGGCCGGTGGCGCTGAGGACATCTGAAATGTGGCGCGAGGCAATCGCCGAAAACATCAGGCAGGGCAGCCCCACCATGAACGTCAGCGTGGAGAGGACTTTGCTGCCCTCGGGACCCAACGTCTTGGTTCTGCCAAGGATGTAGCCAATGAGCAGCACAACACCGACCACAAAGAAACCCTGAAGGACTCCGTCCACACCGTTTTCCTCAATCCGTAACTCTGGAATGCCGGCTGGTGACGCAGGCTGACTGGGAACGGATTAACCCTATCGGTCAGGAAACGACCGCCGGGCCAGGTGACGTCAGCACGCTATGACATTGACGGCCAGGCCTCCCCGCGAGGTCTCCTTGTACTTGCTCTTCATGTCCGCGCCGGTCTCGCGCATGGTTTTGATGGCGGCATCCAGCGAGACGTGATGGATACCGTCGCCGCGAAGGCTGATCCTGGCCGCATTGATGGCTTTGTTGCTGGCCATGGCGTTGCGCTCGATGCACGGTATTTGCACCAGGCCGCCCACGGGGTCGCATGTCAGCCCGAGGTTGTGTTCGATCCCGATTTCCGCAGCGTTCTCAACCTGCTGGGGCGTGCCGCCGAGGATCTCGCACAACGCCCCGGCCGCCATGGAGCACGCCGATCCCACCTCTCCCTGGCACCCGACTTCGGCACCCGAGATGGAGGCGTTCTCCTTGAAGAGAACACCGATGGCGGCCGCCGTGAGCAGGAACCGCACCACCGAATCCTCCGTCGCCCCGGGCGTGAACATCATGTAGTAGTGCAGGACGGCAGGGATGATGCCCGCAGCTCCGTTGGTGGGCGCCGTGACCACTCTTCCGCCCGTTGCGTTCTCTTCATTGACCGCCAACGCGAAAAGGTTGATCCAGTCCACGGCGCGAAGGGGATCGCTGGTGTCGTCTTTCGCCTGCAGGTCAGCCAACAAACGGGGCGCACGACGGCGGACCTTGAGGCTGCCGGGCAGGTGCTCTTCCGGGCGGCGACAGCCGCGTTCCACGCATTCCTTCATGGTGTCCCAGATGTGGAGCAACTCAGTGCGGGTTTCCTCATCGCTGCGCCAGGCACGCTCGTTGGCCAGCATAATGTCACTGATGGACAGGCCTTCGCGGTCGCAATGGGACAACAACTCCTCGGCGCTGGTGAACGGGAACCGGAGCTGGACGTCGTTCTGCGGCTTGGCCCCCACCGAGCCTTCGTCCACCACGAAACCGCCGCCCACCGAGTAGCACGTCTGCTCGGCGAGCACGTTTCCGTCGTGGTCGAAGGCCTGGAACCTCATGCCGTTGGGATGGGCCGGCAGGGATTGGCGCAGGTGGAGCGTGACGTCCTTGCCCCGGTTGAAGGGGATCATCCGGCGTTGACCGATGAGGAGTTTCCTGGATTCTGTGGCCTCCTCGACCCTCTGGTCCGCCGTCACGGTATCCACCGTTTCGGGCGACTCTCCCATGAACCCCAGGATGACAGCTTTGTCCGAGCCGTGGCCTCTTCCAGTAGCCCCCAGTGAACCGAACAGTCCGGCGTGAAGGCGATCAACGGCGTCGAGCATGCCTTCAGCGGCAAGGGTTTCAACGAAGGTGCGGGCAGCCCGCATCGGGCCGACCGTGTGGGACGACGACGGGCCGATCCCGATCGAAAACAGATCAAGGGCGCTCAAGGCCATGGCGTTCCTCCGCGGGGTAAAGGGTTGGGGGTCTCTTCCCAGCTTGAGGGCGGATCGGGTCAGCGTCTATCGGGAACTTCTGAACTCGATGTGAAGCGCAGCTTAACGATCCTGTACCGTAGTGCGCTGCATCAGGCAGTGGGGCGTGCTTCCACGGCGATCCTGAGTTCTTCAAGGACGGCAGCAACGGCTGGTGATTCCTTGCTGGCGGTCCGGTTCAAGACGATGATGTTGCGGCCACAGCTCGGCTCCACCCGGCGGACTACCAAATCCTCCGTTTCCCGCCCGAGGTTCAACTCACTCATCAACGCGACCCCGAGACCGCCACGGACCAACCCCAGTGTGGCCATGAGGTTTCGGCAGTTCGCGACAACGTTCGGCTCGAAGCCCGAGTCGCGGCACGTTTGGCGCACGAACTGCTCGAACACACTGCCCTGCTGGTCAAGGATCCACCGATCAGCCGCGAAGTCGGACAGGGTCACCGCCTCCGTCGCCTGCCTGCCCCCGGGAAGACAGAGGATGATTTCGTCACGCGCCAAAACGGTCTTCACGAGCCCTTCGTCCTGTATTTCGTGCAGGTCGTCCACTACCGCGACATCGATGTGCCCGGCGCGCAATTGTGCGACGCTTTCGAACGGCTCAAGGTCGGAGACGGTCACGTCCAGGCGCGGATAGTTCGTCTGCAGGGACATCACGGCAGCGGGCAATACCGTGCTGCAAAAGCTGGGGAAGGCGCTGATGGCAAGCCGGCCACGGACATCAGTAAGGAACTTCTTCAGGTTGGCTTCGGCGGATTCCACCTCAGAGGCGATGCGGCCGTAGTGGCCAACCAACATAGTGCCGGCTTCGGTGAGCCGAACCTTCCGTCCGGCGCGGACAAGGAGCGGCAGTCCGGCTTCCCGTTCAAGCACCGCCAGCTGCTGGCTCACGGCCGAGGTAGTCATGTGCAGCTTGGCAGCGGCCGCTGTCATGGTGCCTTCAAGCTCAAGGGTCTTGAGGATGTGCAGCCGACGGATATCAAGCACAGGAACCTCCTACGGTTTAGCTCTACTTAACCCCAGAAGCAGGCCGCGAGCCACGTTCGGGTGACCCATCCGGCGTCGTCCAGGGGTGAATGAAACCGAGAGTCGCCGCTCCGTCGTCATCAATCAAACGCCCCAGGTGCTTGCTCATCCTGAACACCACGCTGCGATCCACAATCCTCGCGCTGGGAACGGCCGCTTCCAGAGCTGCCTCGAAGCGCATCACATCGGTCAGCTCCCTCAGCCATACGGCGACCACCAGGTTGTACTGGCTGGCCACTGCGAGCGCAGTGCGGGCTTCCGGGATCCGGGCCATCAGCCCGCGTATCTGCTGGATGTGCTTGGCGGCTGTGCGCATGAAGTACCAGGCATAGACGGGCCAGCCTGTGACGCTCCGGGCAACATCGGTACGAATGCGGAGCAGCCCGTCGGCCCGCAAGCGGGCCAGCCCATCTGCGACCCGCTGCTCGCTGAGGCCGTGTTCTGCGGCGATGTGGCTGACGGGCCGCCTTCCGTCCTCGGTGAGGCAGTGCCGTAGGGCCGCTTCGACGTCGGGGTGCACCGTCCGCGGGGCCCTTGTCCGGGGCGGGCGCGGTTTGGGTACTTTGGCCACTTCGGGTGGAGTCAGCGCGCGCAATCGCCAGTCGGACGCCTCCATCACCATTTCCGTGACCAGATGCGTCTGGGTGTTCCGGACGCCCTCGAGCGCACCGATCTGATTTGTGACCGCATCCCAGATGGCCAAAGGGTTGTCCGCGAGCATGGTCGCCAGAAGGTCGCGCCCGCCGGAGGTGTGGTCGAGGGTCAGCACGGAGGGAATCCGGGTAATTTGCCGGGCCACGTCACCGATTTGTTGCGGGATGCAGGTGATGTCGATGAGCGCCGAGGCCCCACTGGGGAAGATGCCGGTCACCCAGGCGAGTCCACGTTCCCGCAGCGAGTCCCATCGCCTTGCCAGCGTTACGGGGTCCACGCCGATCACCGGAGCCAGTTCGCTCCACGGGGCGCGGCCTTCAATCTGAAGAGCATGGATGATGCGTTCCTCAAGGGGATCGAGCATGTATTCCTGCATGAAGATAAGGATATTCATGAATACCTGCGATTTCATCCAACGGAAACACGGCACTTCCATGATGTTGTGATCCCGTTCACTTCACACATCGGAGCGCACATGCGTACAACTGCGCAGACTTCCACCAAGGCCGCAGGAGCCGTCGGCTTCCTGGTGGTCATGGAGCTCGGCAGCGGCATTCTTCAGGGCTGGCTGAATCCTTTGTTCTCGTCCATCGGTGAACACCATGGAGTTTCGGCTGCCTCGCTGAACTGGATCAGCGCCGCGTACTTGCTGGCTACCGTCTTGGTAGTCCCGCTGCTGTCCAAGCTCGGCGACATCCACGGCCACAAGCGAATCCTCATGATCTCCACGGCAATTGTCGCCGCGGCCTCAGTGCTTGTGGCGTTTGCCCCCAACTACGAGTTGTTCCTGCTGGGCCGGGCCATCCAGGCGCCACTGGCAGTGTTCCTCCCCCTGGAATTCGCCATCGTCCACCAGCGCGATTCGGAACGCTCGGGTCGGAGCATCGGCCGGCTGGTCGCCGCGCTGACCCTCGGCGCCACGATCGGCGGATTCCTCGGAGGCCTCGTCCTCGACGCCACGGGGAGCCTGTCCATCACCTTGCTCATGCCCGCAATCTTCATGGCCCTGTGCATCCCGGGCATCGCCATGTTCGTCAAGGAGACCCCGCTGCGGAGCAAAGGGCGGGTGGACTACCTGGGGGCCGCGCTTCTTGGAGCCGGGCTGGTTGCCCTGCTTGGAGGAGCCTCGAACCTGGCGACCTGGCCGCCAACGACGACTGCCCTTGCGATGGCGGCCGGTGTTGCGCTCCTGGCTGCCTGGGTGGTTTCCGCCCGCCGGATCGAACACCCTCTGGTAGACCTCACCATGCTCTTGCGCGGTGGAATTGGGCTGCCGATCGTGGTCGCGTTCCTGTTTGGGGCGCAGCTGTTCGGAGCACAGGCACCCATCTCCGTGTATCTGCGCTCTGATCCCGCCACCTTGGGCTTTGGCTTCGGTGCCGCAGCTTCTGCTGCCGGAACCATGCTCAGCATTATGGCCTTGGCCGCCTTCCTTGGGGCTTCCCTCGGCGACCGCGTTTCCCGCGCCTTGGGCGGCACCCGCACCGTTGCCCTCGGCGGAGCGCTCGGCGCCGTGGCCTATGCCCTCATGATCCTGACGCCGGGCAGCCTGGTGACCTTCTCCACGTGGCTGGTGATTGCCGGCTTCGGTACAGGACTGGTCAGTGGCACCCTGCCAACCTTGGTGGTCCAGCGCGCGGCGGCGGATTCTGTGGGGATCGCGTCCGGCCTGTATAACACCGCCCGTACCGCTGCCGGCGGTGTTGCCGGAGCGCTGTTCGCGCTGCTGATGTCCGCTCTCACAACCCCGACGGCTACGGGAACACGCGCCGCAACCGAGTTCTCCTTCCACGCCGTGTGGTGGATCTGTGCAGGCCTTTGCGTGCTCTTCGCCATCGCCGTCCTGTTCATCCGTCAGGCTGCACCACCAAAGGAAATGGCCGCACCAGCCGTGGCCGCACCCCGGGCAGGCGACGCCCTCGAACCCGTCAACTGACACGACTACAACTACCAGCGAGGAAAACAATGACAATTTCAATCGACATCACCTCACGGCAGACACTGCGCGACGCCGTACGGGAGTCCGTGGCCGCCGTCGGGCCTTCCATCCTTGACCTCAGCCACAAGGTCCACGCGCTGGCCGAGGTCTCCTGGGAAGAACACAAATCGGCGGCGGCCGCGGCCGAAGTCCTGCGCGACGGCGGTTTCGACGTCATCGAAGGCGCCTATGGTGTGCCGACGGCGCTTGAGGCCGTCTACGGGAGCGGCGAACTGACCGTCGTGATCTGCGCAGAGTACGACGCCCTCCCGGAAGTGGGCCACGCATGCGGGCACAACATCATCGCCGCAGCAGGCGTCGGCGCAGCGCTGGCCCTCAAGCCCGTAGCGGACGCCGCCGGGCTGCGCATCAAATTGCTCGGCACTCCGGCTGAAGAGCATGGCGGCGGCAAGGTGTCCCTCTTGCAGGCAGGCGCCTGGGAGGACGCCGCGTTCTCGCTCATGGTTCACGGGATGACCGGGACGGAACGGAGCGCATCAGCGTTCAGCATGGCGGCCGTGGAACGCTTCGAGGTCCAGTTCAAGGGCAGCGAAGCCCACGCCGCAGGAGCGCCGGACAAGGCCATCAACGCGGGAGCAGCAGCGAGCCTGGCGCTGATGAACATGGCCGTCCTGCGGCAGCACCTGCCGGAGGACTCCAACACCAACGCCTTCATCTCGCACGGCGGCGGCGCCACCAATGTCATCGCTGGTGACGCCACGGTGCAGGTGGAGGTCCGGGCCGGAGACCTCAACGATTGGCGCGAGCTCAAGCGGCGCGTTCTCGCCTGCTTCGAGGGAGCGGCCATCGCTACCGGCTGCACGTGGACGCACTGCCAGACCGAGCACCCCTACGCCCCCTTGGACACGCACGCCGGACTGGGTAAGGCATGGGACGCCAACATGGAAGCAGTAGGCCGGCCCGTGGATCACACCCCTGTCTTCGGTGGCGGCTCCTCGGACATGGGCAACGTCTCCCAAGTGATCCCGTCTGTCCACGGCATGGTGGTTGTCCGCAACAGCAGCGCGGTGCCCCACCACCCGGACTTCACGGCAGCCGCCATCACGCCCGAAGCCGACGACGCAGTCATCGACGGCGCCACCGTCCTGGCGCTCACCATCCTGGATGCCGCTTTGGATCCCCAACTGCGGTCCGGGCTGATGGAGCTTCAGGCCTCGCGACAGCCCGGTGCCACCAGGCTGACGCTGGAGGCATAGGTTACGGCCCACACGGTCGACGGCGGCACTCGCGTGGGTGCCGTCGTCGATCCTTTACCGGGGACGGCTATTGGGGGACGGCTACTGGGGGACGGCGTGTCCCGGTCCCGCAAAGTCAAAGAAGGTCAGGACGGCACACGCCGGTTGACCAGCTCCGGAGGAAGAGCCGGAACGCGTTGGCGCTTCGCGTAGACCCTGGCCCGTTGGCTGGAGAGCGCCAGCAACACGAGGATGTCCGAGGCCAGACCGGAGAGTCCCGCCTCGAAGGTGAGGTTCGCGGTCCCCGTGGAGTAGTCGATTGCCTGAACCAGGATCGAGATGGAACTGAGGGCCATGGCGATCACCCGGGCGCCGTTGCTGCCCAGGAAAATCCGCCATGCCAGGAAGACTTCGCCGAGACCGAAGAGCAGCACAATGACCGCTACGGTGACCAGGGCCGCCGTCGTGGTTTCAGGGTCCGAGGAAGCGTCATCGAAGGTGATGCCATCCAGCTCTCCGCCGGACGTCAGGAGCGTGATCGATAGGACCAACGCCGCGACCGCCCTGGCAACCACCAGTGCCGCGCCCATCATCGTGGGGGCCGGCCGCCTATCGCGGCTGTCAGTCCTGTTGGCCGGTTGCCCGGAGGGGACCGGCACGCGGCGTGCGTCAACAATGGGCAGGTCGCCGTCGGTGGAAATCGAGTCACCGCCGCCGTTGCGTGTGTGATAGCCGGTGGAGAAGTCCTCGATGACCTGCACGGTGACAGCGGGCTCTACGGCAGAAACCGTGGAAACGATGTGGTCGCGTTCCACATCGGTGTTCTGCTCGATCTTGTGCGTGATCTGGAGGGTGAACAGCGAGAAACCGACGCTGCGGTCATAGGTTCCGGCAGCCAGCCAATCCACTTTGTGGCCACCGGGCAGGAGCCATCCCTCCGGGCAACGCCAGAAGCGGACGTGGTGGCGTTTGCCCGGGGTGTTGTCCACTTCCTGTTGGTAGGCAAAGTCCTGTTGCCGGTCGAAGAGGTACAGAGGGCTGACCGGTGCCTCGGTGTAGCTCCGGCGGAAAATGGTGGAGCTGACAATACGGCGGCTGCTGGCAAACGTTACGTCGTCGGCCATCGTCCACCCGGCGGACTGCATGATCGCGTGGATCTGGGGCTCAGCGCCGAGAAGGGCAACATTCACTGGATCCCCGAGAAGGCCATCGCTGGTTCGTGCGCGGCCAATGAAATAGCCGGGAACGTAAATGGTGGTCAGAATCCGGTGCAGCCGTGGCAGCAGCAAATAGGCCAGGAATGCCCAGAACACCACGGAGAACCAGATCTGGCCCCATCCCAGATGGAAGCTTTCCCCCACCAACAGGAACGCCAGCCACACGGCAGCCGCTCCGCCCAGGATGAAGAATCCATGGTCCAAGCGGCTGTCTGTGACTTCTTTCTTCGGCACCTTGTACATTTAGCTCCCCCTTGTGGCCCCTTAAGCTTCGGACTTCGGGTGGCTGTTGTACAGACGCCAATACATACAGCCCGCACTGGTACGGCACAGCAGAGTCACAGGCATCATAGGGAACCTAGGAAGGACCCCTAGCCGAAAGCCAACGTCCATGCATCGCACACCACGCACCGTTATCGCCGTATCCGTCCTTGCCGTGACACTCGCCGTCGCAGGGTGCGGCGCGGGCGCCGGGACCCAAGCGGCCGGCACCAGCGTCTCCACCGGCACCGCAGCAAGCACGACGGCGGCCACCACCCTTTTCGACGCCGGCTCCCCACATACGGTCAGCATCCAGTGGGACGAGGCCGCGTACGCGAAAATGATCGCAGCTTATGAGGCCGATGGTTCCAAAGAATGGATCAAAGCCGATATCACCATCGACGGAACAATGATTTCCGCCGTCGGCGTGCGGCTTAAAGGGAACTCCACGCTTCGTAGCCTCAGCGGAAATGGAAGCGGCCCCGGCGGAAATGCTACGTCCTCAGGCATCTCCTCAGACGTCCCGGAGTCGCTGCCGCTGCTGATCGATTTCGGGAAATACGTGGATAACCAGACGTACCAGGGGCTGACCCAACTCTCGCTTCGCCCGGGTTCGCCTGTCCTGAACGAGGCCCTGGCCCTGGCTATGACCCAAGCCAGCGGGCAGGCCACACAACGCTATGCCTACACCACGTATTCCGTAAACGGCGGCCCAACCCAAACCAGGCTGTTGGTGGAAAACCCTGGCGAGACATACGCAGATGCCCTCTTCGACACCCCGGGTGTCCTGTTCAAGGCAGATGCCGAATCCAGCTTCACCTATCAAGGCGATGACCTGGCCACTTACGAGGAACAATTCAAACAGCTGAACGCCAAAGAGACCGCTGACTTCCAGCCGGTGGTGGCGTTCCTCAAGTGGCTCTCCGAGGCCAGCGACGAAGAGTTCGATGCGGGGCTGGCAGAGCGGGTGGACGTGGAGTCGTTCGCGCGTTATGCCGCCACCATGAACCTGCTGGTCAACGGGGACGACATGGCCGGGCCCGGACAAAACTACTACCTCTGGTACAACCTCGACACCAAGAAGATCTCCATCATTTCCTGGGACTTGAACCTGGCCCTGGCAGGGGACGCCACAGCCACCCCGGACCAGGAGGTGTCCATCGGGGGTGGCGGTGAGGGTGCCGGAGGCGGGATGCAGCCGCCATCCGGATTCACCCCACCATCCGGGCTCACTCCACCAAGCGGGGACCCCGCGGGCTCCGACGCGTTCCCTGGGATGGGCGGAGCTGCTGGCGGAGGGCGGGGCGGGAACGAGCTCAAGGAACGGTTCCTGGCGTCGGCCGACTTCAAAACCTTGTACGACGACGCCTACAAGGATCTCTACCAGCAGCTCTACGCCAGTGGAAAGGCCGCGGGCCTCCTCGACCAGATCGCCGCCTCCGTGCCCACCAGCGACAACCTTTCAGCGTCCGACGTGGCCAAGCAAACGGACACGCTAAAGGCCTTCATCACCGAACGCACGGAGGCACTGAAGGACAAGGTTTAGTGTCCTTCAGCACTGAGGCGAGTCCCGGCGTCGAGCGTTACGCCGTGGAATCAAGGGAAGCCTGAACCTGAAGCTTGTTGTTCCCAATAAGCCACTGCAGCGCCTCACGAACGGCCTGTTCCGGCTCGTAGCGGGGGGCGTAGCCCAGGAGGGACCTGGCTTTTTCGATGGTGAGGCAGTGGTTGCGGGAGAGATGGGCCCAGCTGGTGTCGGCATGTTCAGGCGTGGTGGTTTGGCGGAAGTCCTCCCAACTGATCATCTCCGAGTGCGGTTCCCGCCCAAACCACGACGCCGCGATTTCCACGTAGCCGCGAACCGTTAAAGCTGCGGGTGCAACGATGTTGAAGTCCTCGCCGGCTGCCGCGTCGCGATTCAGGATGGCTCCCTCGAAGGCCTGCGCGAGGTCGTCCGCATGGACGTGGTGCATCATCTCGGTGCCACTGCCCGGAATCTGCAGTGGCTGTCCGGCCGCGATCTTTTGCCACACGGAGGGATCGAAATTTCCGAGCGGCCCCACGGGATGCCATCCGGGACCGACAATGTGGCCGGGGTGCAGGGACGTGGTGATGAGCCCTCCGGAGGCCGTCTCATCCTTCAGCATCCGGGCAATATCGCGTTTCTGGATGCCGTATTCATCCAGCGGCTCCGCGGTGGAGTCCGCCCCCTCTGAGATGGGCAGCTTCCGGCTGGCACCATAACGCCAGATCGACCCGCAATGCAGCAGGTGCCCCGCCTCGCCGCGCAGCCGGTTCACCAGCGCCGTGGCGGAGTCGAGCGTGAAGCACACCAAGTCAACTACGACGTCGGCTCCCAGGTCGGCGACCCTGTCACCGAAGATGCCCTCCCGGTCCTCGAGGCGGCGGTCCGCGACGACCTGCCGGACCTGCTGCCACTCGGGCGCATCAACGTATGCTGTGCTGGTCCCGCGGCTGATATTGATGACCTCGTGGCCGCTGCGGACGAGCCTGGGAATGAGGAAGGAGCCAATATGGCCGCTTCCGCCGATAACAACAATTTTCATGTGTCCTCCGATCTTCACCAGCCACGGTAATGGCTGTTCGGCGCCGGCCATAGGGCCGGAGGGGCTTTCGCGGACCGTTGACTGCCTCGGGCCGGATGCTTACTCTATCGAAATGACTAACCTGAAGAAGAAGATTGCGTCCATATTCGCGGCAACCTCCATCCTGGCGGGCGGTGGAATTGCTTTGGCTGCCCCGGCCGAGGCGGCCAGCACCTACGTCTATTGGTTTCACACGAAGGCGACGTGCGAGTCGAACCTGGATGCCGCCCGGCCCGGATTCGGTTCCTACGTGCGCCTTGTCGAGGGGTGTGTCCGGAACGGCAACGGCTACGCCTACACGGTGGTGTGGCGGTACTGACAGCCCCACACCCGGCCCGCACGATTCCGAGCCCGACGTCGGCACCCACCCGAGTGCCGACGTCGGGCTTCATCGTGGCCACCGCAGCGCGACCAACGTCAACCCGACACATAATAACGAGACTTACTTGTTCCCTGGTTAGACAAACGGCAGGCTCCCCCGACTAGCATGATTAAGCCGGGCATGCCCGGGTACGTGACCTCTTGAACGACCCCCTCGGACGGTCGGCGTTGACGCGGCGACCACGTAAAGGAGAAAACTGTGCGGGAGCCTGCAGTCAACGAGAGCGTGTCAGAAATCAGCGGAACCCCTGAAGGAAATTCGGAGGAGACGCCCCAGGAAACGCCCGATGAAACAGCAAGCGAACCAGCGGAGATCACGTTCGACGAACAGTTCTATCCGGCCCGGCCGAAGGCCCTCAGGCCGATTGCCCGGCGGCGGCAGTTCTTCGCAGCGCGCCCCTCACTGGAGTTTGACGGCCTGAACAAGACGTACGTGGACTGGCTGCGGAATCAGTCCATGCTGGGCGACGCCAACACCATGGCCCGCCAATTATCCGGCCAGGCCAGCATGTGGCAGAACTCCTACGCCAGGCCCAATCCCCGGGCGGCCGTGGAGCGGGCACCTGTCTGGTTCACCGCCTACCCCCTTTCCTTCATCACCAAGGATGGCCAGTCGTTCCTTTCGGCCCTTGGTGATCCCGAGCTCTGGGATGCCTTCAGCAAGATTGGCATCCGTGGGCTGCACACCGGGCCGGTCAAGCTGGCGGGCGGCATCCGCGGCTGGTCGCAGACGCCCAGCGTTGATGGCCACTTTGACCGCATCAGCATGGCGATCGACCCCGCTTTCGGCACCGAGGAAGAGTTCCGCCAGATGTGCGAGGTTGCCAACGATCATGGGGGCACCGTCATTGACGACATCGTTCCCGGGCATACCGGCAAGGGCGCGGACTTCCGGCTGGCTGAGATGAACTTCCGCGACTACCCCGGCATCTACCACATGGTGGACATCCCGGAGGAGGACTGGCACCTGTTGCCCGATGTCCCCGAGGGCGAGGACTCCGTGAACATCAGCCCCGATGCGGAGCAGGCCCTGCAGCAGGCGGGCTACATCATCGGCCGGCTGCAGCGGGTCATTTTCTATGAGCCTGGCGTCAAGGAAACCAACTGGAGCGCCACCAAGCCGATCGTCGACACCACCGGCAAGACCCGCCGCTGGGTCTACCTCCATTACTTCAAGTCCGGCCAGCCCTCCATCAACTGGCTCGACCCAACATTCGCCGGGATGCGCCTGGTAGTTGGCGACGCCCTGCATTCCCTGCTGGACCTTGGCACTGGCGCACTGAGGCTGGATGCCAACGGCTTCCTCGGCGTCGAAAAGAGCGCGGAGGAAGAGCCCGGCTGGTCCGAGGGCCACCCACTGTCCGAGGCAGCCAACCAACTGATCGGTTCCATGATCCGCAAGGTGGGCGGGTTCTCCTTCCAGGAACTCAACCTCACCATCGATGACATCAAGATCCAGTCCGAGTCCGGCCCGGACCTCTCCTACGACTTCATCACAAGGCCCGCTTACCACTACGCCCTGGTCATCGGGGATACCGAGTTCCTGCGGCTGATGCTCAGGCTTTCCATGGAAATTGGCGTGGACCAGGCTTCCTTGGTCCACGCCCTCCAGAACCACGATGAACTGACCTATGAACTGCTCCACTTTGCTGCAGGGCACAGGGACGACGTCTTCGAACTTGGCGGTGAGGAACTGACCGGCGCCGAGGTTGCCGAGAAGGTCCAGAACACCATGCGGGAACGACTCACCGGCGAGAACGGACCGTACAACGCGGTCTTTACCACCAACGGCATCGCCTGCACCACGGTCAGCTTCATCATGGCGGCCCTGGGCATCAAGGATCCGGACGCCATCACCAAGGAGCAAGAGGTCCAGATCCTGGACGCCCACGTCCTGCTCTCCATGTACAACGCACTGCAGCCTGGCGTCTTCGCACTCTCCGGCTGGGACCTCACGGGCATCACAGCCATTGACCGCGAGACGGTCCGCGAGCTCACTTCGCAGGGCGACACCCGCTGGATCAACCGCGGAGCCCACGACCTGATGGGCACCAGCCCCGACGCGAAGACCTCCTTGGCCGGCATGCCCCGCGCACGGAGCCTCTATGGTCCGTTGCCCGAACAGCTCAAGGACTCAACCTCCTACGCGCGGCGTCTGCAGCAGATCCTCACAGTGCGGGAAGAGTCGGGGATCGCCACCAGCACCCTCCTGGACGTGCCGGACGTGTCCAACCGTGGACTGCTGGTCATGGTCAACCAGCTCGCCGACGGGGCTCTCCAGGTGACCGTCCTGAACTTCTCCGACCAGGACATTGCCGGCAGCATCCAGTCACCGCACCTGGTCCCGGGCGCCACCGTGCACGACCTCTTCAGCAGCGAAAATGTCGGCCAAGTGGACGACCTCCACAGCTTCTTCCTCGAACTGCCCGCCTTCCAGGGCACTGCACTGCTGTTGAAGGACCCGGTCATTGAGGACGAGGTCACCGAATAGGGAGCACGACGTCGGCACTCACGGTGAGTGCCGACGTCGTGGTGTGGCGTTTGGTCGCCTGCAGCGTTAGTCGCCTACAGCGTCCCGGCCGCGGCGGAGGATGAGCGGATCGGCGTCGTAGACAACCGAGGTGTCCTTATCCTCGTAGTCGAATTGGTTCAGGAAATAGCGCATGGCGTTGATGCGGGCGCGCTTCTTGTCGTTGGACTTGATGGTGATCCACGGCGCGTGGTCCGAGTCCGTATGTAGGAACGTTTGTTCCTTGGCGTCGGTGTATTCTTCCCAACGGTCCAAGGACGCGAGGTCCATGGGCGAGAGCTTCCAGCGGCGGACGGGGTCGATCTGGCGGATGGCGAAGCGCGTGCGCTGCTCCTGCCGGGTCACGGAGAACCAGAACTTGGTCACATGGATGCCGGCGTCCACCAGCATCTTTTCGAAGACCGGCGCCTGCCCCATGAAGGTGTCGTATTCGTCCTCGGTGCAGAAGCCCATGACGCGTTCGACGTTGGCGCGGTTGTACCAGGACCTGTCGAACATGACGATTTCACCGGCTGTGGGAAGGTGCTGGATGTAGCGCTGGAAGTACCACTGGCCCTGTTCGCGGTCCGAAGGTTTGGCGAGAGCAACTGTCCGGGCGGAGCGTGGGTCCAGGTGCTCCGTGAAGCGCTTGATGGTGCCGCCCTTGCCGGCGGCGTCCCTGCCCTCGAAGACAATCACGTGCTTGAGTCCGCGGTCCTGGCCCCAATACTGGAACTTCAGCAACTCGATTTGCAGGCGGTACTTCTCGATTTCGTATTCGTCGCGGGTCATCCGCTCCTGGTACGGATAATCCTCGTTCCAGGTTTCAACAGCGGATCCACCGGGATCGATCAGGTCCGGGTCCTCGCCTTGCCCGCCGCTGATGGTGTATCCCAGCTCCACCAGGTGGTCGATGGTCTCACGCAGGTTGTCCCTGACCCACCAATTATCCAGTGATGCGGATAGTGGATTTGCCTCCGTCATGCGGTCCTCCTGGTCAGCCGTGTAGTGCGCGGCAGCCTAACAACCGTTGGTGACGGGAACATGAACAGGTGCCAGATCGATCCAGTAGCGCCGAAACAGACGTCCATCCGCATCCGTCCGGGTGTCCTCGAGCGCCCCACCTCCACGCTCGATGGTCTTGGCGGAGGCGGCGTTCGTATCGTCGCAGGTCAGCAGAACCCGCTCAGGCCTTCCCTGCGCAGCCAAGCGGGAACACAACTCCCGCAGGGCCCATGACGCCGCCCCCCGGCCGCGATCCGAGGGCCGGACACCATATCCAATGTGCCCGCCGGAGTTCAGGAGTGCGGGGGTGAGGTAGTGCCGGAATGCAATGGCGCCCACGTACCGTGAGCCTTCGGTAATCCAGAGGTAGGTGCAGGGAACAATGCCGTCCTTCTCCGCCGTTTGCGCGGCGTCCTCCAGTTGCCGAATCCACGCCGCGAACCCTTCGGGGGTGATGACGTCGTCCGCCATGAATACCCCTGCGCCGTCCTGATGAGCCCCGTCCCACTCGCGGTGGGACTCAAGGAAGGACTGGTGGAAAGAGACATCCGGAGCGACGAGCTTAAACATGAAGTCGACCCTATACCTCGCCACGGCAGCGGCGGCGACACGGACGCGACACGCGGATAAATAATCGACAAACTTGTCATACGCACAACAAGCGTCGTATATTCGTTCCGTCCAGCGAGTTTATAAAACAAAGGAGTGAATCAAATGCTTAAGCTGAAGCGACTGGCAAAGCGCCGTTCCAAGCTGAACTTCGTGTTCAACTGAACCAAGCAGAAATAGTGGGGACCACGCAATGCGTGGTCCCCACTCATCATTGGAGGCAAGAATTGGCAGCCACTACCTACTCACTCAAACAGTCCCTCCCGGTTGTGACAACGGAGACGGCCGTACACATCGGACTGGCACCGCCCAACGCAATTGAAATTGAGGACGCCCCGCCTGGGCTCGCCGAATTGCTCGGCTTTGCATCGCACCCCCGGACGCTGGATGACTTGGGCGCCAAGGCACAGGACCTGCTTGGTGGCGACTCCGGGCAGATCGTTGAGGAGCTCATCGAGGCTGACATTCTGGTCCCGTACAGGTTCGACCTCACCGGCCGGTACAGCCGCCACGATCTCTACTTCGAACTTGCCCACGGCACAGGTCCGGGCGCAAGCGATCTGCTGCGCAGCCGGAAAGTCGCGCTCATCGGCGTTGGAGGCATCGGCACGAATGTGGCCATGCAGCTCGCAACAGCGGGGGTGGGGGTCATCATGCTGGTCGACGGCGACACAGTGGAAGAAAGCAACCTCACCCGGCAATACCTCTTTACGGCACAAGACGTTGGCGCTTCGAAGATCGAAGCCGCCGCACGGAACCTTCAGCTTCGGGCTCCGGCCACCAACACGGTTGAAGTCGCGGCCATGATCTCCGGCGTTGAAGATCTTCTGCCGATCTTTCAGGACGCAGACTTCGTAGTGGTATCCGCAGACACGCCCCAGGAAGTGCTTGAGTGGTCCAACGAGGCCTCCATCGCCACCGGCACGCCGTTCACCTGTGCCGGATACCAGGACACGCGCGGCGTGGTGGGACCAGTTGTCAGGCCCGGCACAACCCCTTGCCTGCAATGCGCAGCAACTGACAACGACGTACGCACCAACTCCAGGGCGTCGCTCACCACGGCAAACCTCAATACTGCATACCAAGCCCCAAGCTTTGGCCCCCTGAACGCCATCGTGGCCTCCATTGCCGCTATGGAGGTGTTCCGTTACCTGCTCACTGGATCCACCAACCTGGACGGCAGAAGGCTGGTGTTCGACTCCCTGGAGTTGTCGTCCGAGTTCGAAGATTTCGCCAGGAACAAGCGCTGTGCTGCGTGTTCCTGACTGCGATCCAGGGAAGGTGCTGGTGACCCTGACTGGCGCCTACGTAGTCGCATCCCTCGGTGCCACCATCGCCAACAGGAACTTCTGGCCCATCGCATCCAACAACATGTTCAACGCAAAGTTCGGGGACCGGGTGTCACGCTTCGCGGTCGAATTTCACCTGTCGGACGGAACCGTGGTCACGTGCGGTCCCGCCAACTGCCTGCCAACCCAGTTCTTCCGGGCCGGGGCAATGTTCGCCAACATTTTCATGGCTGCTGACGAGCAACCAAAGCGCGTCCTTTGCCAGAGAATTGAGAACCGTCTTCGCCGAAACAGGTGGAAACCTTTCGATGAGGTCCGGGCACCCGCCCATCTGCCCAACATTCCACTGGGCAGGATGGACATTCTTGTGGAGACCACCGTTCGGGGAATGCCTGAGGAAAAGGAAGTCGTGTACACCTATGTTCCGTCGATTTCGCGCTAGATCAGTCACGTCCCGGCAGGTTCGTGCTGCTGGAGTGTGGATCGTCGCCGCCTTGGCGGTAACGCTTCGCCCAGGTCCGGCGGCAGCGCAGGACTACAGGGCCGCAGTTGCTTCGACGGACGTGGATGCGGATCCAGTTTCTGATGCCCGCAAGCAGTGGGCTGCCCGACGCGCGGCAACTGCCCTCCTGTTGGCGGCCGCGGCGACGAGCGAGGTGTACAGCGGGCCTGGCGCAAGGCACGCGCCGTGGCTTCGGCGGACAGCTCTGGGAGTGTTCCTGGGGACTCGCGCCGCGGATGCCCGGTCACTTCCAGGGCGTTGGCCTTACGACACGTTTATCGAGGTCGTACTTCTCACAAGTCAGCTGTCCACGCCGGCGAACAGGCAGCCGGCCAGCCTGCCGCTCTCCGTCTCGCGCGTGGCCCTGTACCTGCCCTACACCCAGGCAGGCTTATCCAAGCTCATCCACGGTTTCGACGCCTGGGTCCATCGTGGCGACGCCAACCATATTTACCACCGGCATTTGAAGGCATCGGCCGGCCACCCATTTGCGCAGGAGCGATTTGACCTGCCTGTTCGGGCAATGACCCGACTCATTCCATTTCTTGAATTTCTCGCACTCCCACTGGCATTGGTCCTCCCCGGCAGGTTCCGGATCCTGGTTCCATGCTGCACCACCATATTCCATATGATTATTGCCCGCACGTGGAATATCAGCTTTTGGCAGGCCCCACTCATGCAATGGTTGATGGTGTCGACGGAAAAGCAGCCCGATCTCGCAATCATTCTCCGCGCATCCCGAGGTGATTAAATTGTCGCTGGCAAAGACATGGCAGAGACGTCTCCACCTGACCGGAATGTGGGTGAATTCGCTGGGTGGCGGCGCGTACAACATCGCACTCCCCCTCATAGTCCTCCAAACGAGCGGCAGCCTCGCCCAGATGTCCATCGTGGCCGTGGCATCACAGCTGCCCAAGGCCTTCCCTGGAGTACTCATCGGCGGACTCGCTGACCGCATGTCGCCCCGCACCATGACCCACATTGGCTATTGGGGCCAGGCACTGGTTGTTGCCGCGATGGCGCTGCTTATCGGCCCGTGGCACACACCCTTCTGGGTTCTGGTGCTCGGCGCGTTCCTGCGCGGCAGCCTCGACATGTTCGCCAGAACAGCCACCTTCGTGGCCATTCCGAAAATGTACGGCGAAGGCACAGCCAAGTTCAACGCATCAGTGTCCACTGCGTGGACTTCCGCTTCCATTGTGGGACCGGCCATCGGCGGCGCCCTGAGTGCCGTTTGGGGCCCCTGGTGGTTGCTGGCCGTGGACGCGGTGTCCTTTACCGTCATCGCAATGATCATGAATTTTCTGCCGTGGCCGGACCGCCCTACCAGGCAACCTGACCGCCCCGGCTTCTTCAAGGATCTTTCAGCCGGGTACCGAAGACTCTCCCAAGTCAATGGTTGGTGGCGCTTTGCCGGAACCGTTGTCCTCATCGGCTTCCTGTCCGCCCCGCTGTCCACGCTCGCGATCTTCCAGACGTCAGTTGGCCTTGGAGGCTCTACTACGGAAGTGGGAATCGTCGGCGCGGCTGCGGCTGCGGGACTGTTCTGCGGGTCAATATTGTCCGGCCTGGTCTCCGCTTGGCAACCGAACCTGTTGATGCAACGTTCCTCGTGGCTTATGGCAGGAGGAGCTTTGCTCTTCTTCATCCCGTCGTGGATTGCCGTTGCGGGTGCGCTGTTCGTTGTCTGCACGGGCGGCATTGCGTGGACGATTGGGCGCACTTCCCTCATTCACCAACAGATCCCCGCGTCCGATCTTGGCAAGACCATGACCGCCGTCCAATTCTTGGAAACAGTGTCGAGCCCCCTCAGTCTTGCCGTCGCCACCTTCCTCATGGGCGTGTCCTCATTCATGGCCTTTGCCTCGATACTCCTGGCAGCACTTCTTTCAGGGGTACTTGCCATCAAGTCGGGATCGATGCTGAAGCCGGGTGAACTGCAAGCCGAGGACAAGGAAAGCGAGCCCGTCCACTAGCAGTAGCCCGCGGCGTCGGGACCTAGTCGGTTGAACTGGCCCGCGGCAGTTTCCGGCCCTGGACAGCAGCGTGCGTTTTTTGAAGTGCCGTGACCGATGATTCGTAGGAGCGCTGGGCAACTCCCACGAAGAGACAGTCCACAACCATCATCTGGGCGATCCGGCTGCCCATCGCACCGGACCTGAAAGGCGTCTCGCGCGCGGCGGTGGCCAGCACAATATCGGCCGCCCGCCCCAAGGTCGAGTTGGCATGGTTGGTGATGGCAATGGTGGTGGCTCCTGCCGCTTTTGCTGCCAGCAGGAAGTCGACCGTATCCACGGTGGTCCCCGAATGCGAGATGGCGACAGCAACGCCGTCGTCGTCCAGGAGCGCTGCAGAGGCCAAGGCGCCATGGGGGTCTGACCAGCTGAAGGACGTCACGCCGATCCTGTGCAGTTTCTGCTGCAAGTCCTGGCAAACCAGGCCTCCTGCGCCAACTCCAAAGATATCGGCCTTCCGCGAGCGGGAGATCGCGTCAACTGCCTCAGCGAGCTTGCCGACGTCCAGCACCTGCGCTGTATCTGCGATGGACATGGTCTCGTTTAAGGCAATCTTGGAAACGATGTCGCGCAGCGAGTCGGACGTGTTGATGTCTTCGTAGACCTCTGCCGACACGTTGTGGGCCAGGCTCTCGCGGGCGGTCTCCCGGGCAAGGTCGAGGCGCAGGTCCGAGTAGCCGCGGTAGCCCACCTTCTTGTAGAAGCGGACCACTGACGTGGTGGACGTTCCACCCTGCTCGGCAAGGTCACCAATGGACATCATGGCCGCCCGGGAAGGATCCGCCAGGACCAACTCGGCGACAGCCCGCTCGGAGGGGCGCAGCGCTGGCAAGGCGGAACGGATCCGCACCAGCACAGTCCGTGACAACTGCGCGCTTTCTGCGTGTTCCATGGTGTTTCCTTCCTGGCGTCCCGGGCCGACCCGCAGCCGCAGGCAGCGCATGTAAATAAGTTACACAACAGCTCGCACAAAGGTAAACGATTGACGCAATCCCAGTGAGCGAATACGGTCGATGTAATCCAAGTCACAAAAGTTGTCATGCACTTCTGCTCATCAGGAAAGGCTCCCCATGACACTCAACCGCCGAAAACTCATCCATGCCTCGGGGCTGGCCGCCGCTGCCGCCGTCGTCGCACCTTTCGCGCCAAGCGCCGCCGCCGCCCCTCAGGCCGACCGCCCCGGAAAGCCGGGAGCCACAGTCAATGGCGCCGACATTGCCGCCGCCGACAACTGGATCATCTTCGCCGGCCGCCGGGTGGGAGTCATCACCAATCCCACCGGAGTCCTGGAGAACTTCCGCTCGATCGTTGACGATATGGCGGACAAGGACGTGGAGGTGGCCGCGGTCTTCGGCCCGGAACACGGCTTCCGCGGCACCGCCCAGGATGGCGCCAGCGAAGGGACCTCCGTTGATCCCCGCACCGGGATCACCGTCTATGACTCTTATGGCGCCGAGGTGGCCGACTACGTGGGCTTCTACGAAAAGTCCGGCGTGGATACCATCTGCTTCGACATCCAGGACGTCGGGGCGCGGTTCTACACCTACATCTGGACGATGTGGGGTGCCATGCAGGCGGCATCCCGGACGGGTGCCAGGTTCGTCGTCCTGGACCGTCCGAATCCGGTTGGGGGCCAGGCACGGGGCCCCGTCCTTCAACCCGGGTTCGAGTCCGGAGTGGGAAAGCTGGGGATCGCGCTCCAGCACGGCATGACCGTCGGCGAACTCGCCAAGTATTTCAACGCCGTGCACTTGCCGGCCGCCGGCCTCAGGCCTCTCCAGGACCTTCACGTCGTCGAGGTCCAAGGTTGGCGCCGTGAGATGACCGGCCCGGACAGCCGTGCGTCATGGATACTGCCGAGCCCCAACATGCCCACTCCGGAAACGGCTGCCTTGTACCCGGGAACTGCGCTCTTCGAGGCCACCAATATGTCCGAAGGCCGCGGGACGACCCGGCCGTTCGAGCTCATCGGCGCACCCTATGTGGACTACCGCTGGGCGGAGGCGCTGAACAGCAAGGGCCTTGCCGGCGTCACTTTCCGCGAGGCCTACTTCCAGCCGACGCTTTCGAAGAACCAGGGCCTCGTCTGTGGAGGGGTACAGGTGCACATCACGGATGCTTCGCGGGTTGAAGCGCTGGAAATCGGCACGCACATGCTGGTCGAAGCCAAGCGCCTCTATCCAGGTTTCGCCTGGCGTGGCGACGGAGGGCGCTGGATGGGACTGCTCAGCGGGTCCGCGCGCTTTGCCGAACAGCTCGACGCCGGCGCTGACGCCCGGACCATCACGGAAAGCTGGCGGGCGGAACTGGGTCAGTTCGTCCGCGATACCCGCCAATATCTCCTCTACAACGGGCCACGCTAGGCCAACCGGAATACTCACGATTGGGATTGGGATTCGCATGCACAGAAAAGGAACAACCTTGATGACGGCCGCCGCCACGGCACTGCTCATGACGGGCACGGGGGTAATGGCTGGCGCGGGCGCCGCAGTGGCCGCCGTGCCCACCACCGCGCGTACGACGACGGTCGCCGCCTCACCTGACATCGAGGCGATGATTTCAGGCATGTCGCTGGACGAAAAGATCGGCCAGATGACGTGGACCCATGTGTACGGCTCATCGGCAGATGACACCTCCATGGCGGCAAGCAACCAAGAGCGGTACGGCGTCAATACGCCAGCCGAGGTGGTGGAAAAGTACAACCTTGGCGGCGTCCTCTACTTTGCGTGGTCTGGAAACACCAACAACCCCCAGCAGGTGGCCGGGCTGTCCAACGGCCTGCAACAGACTGCGCTGCGCCAGGACGGGACGGGGATTCCCCTGGCGGTCACCATCGACCAGGAAGGCGGCCTGGTTGCCCGTATCGGATCACCGGCCACGGTCCTCCCGGGCAACATGGCGCTCGGAGCCACGGCAGATGCGGACCTGGCGAGGGCACAGGGCAAAATCCTGGGCTCGGAGATGCGTGCCATGGGCATCAACGTTGACTTCGCGCCCGTGCTGGACCTCAACTCCAACCCGGACAACCCGGTCATCGGCATCCGGTCCATGGGAGAAGACCCTGCCTTGGTCAGCGCACTCGGGGTTGCCCAGATCGATGGCCTGCAGGAACACAACGTTGGCGCGGCAGCCAAGCATTTCCCCGGCCACGGTGACACCTCAGTGGATTCCCATTACGGGCTGCCCACCGTCACCTACGACCGGGAAACCCTGAACCAGCACCTGAAGCCGTTCAAAGCCGCCATTGACGGCGGGGTGGACATGGTCATGACGGCACACATTATTGTGGAAGCCATCGACCCCGAGATGCCCGGCACCCTGTCCCACAAGGTGCTCACCGGCTTGCTCCGTGATGAGCTGGGGTTCAAGGGCCTGGTCACCACGGACGCCCTGGACATGGCCGCGATGGCTGCCGAATGGCCCCAGGAAGAAATCGCCGTCAAGGCAATCCAGGCCGGCTCCGACATCCTCCTCAACTCCCCCGACGTGGACGCGTCGTTCGCTGGGGTTCGTGCCGCCGTCGAGTCCGGTGAGATCACCGAATCACGCCTCGATGAGTCCGTTCGACGAATCCTCGAGTGGAAGGTCAAGCGGGGCGTCTTCGAGCAGCCGCTGGCAGATCCCGCCACCGTGGATCAGCTCGTTGGCACGGCCGGCAACCTGGCCACCGCCAACCTGATTTCCGACCGCGCCGTGACTTTGCTCCGCAACCAGGAACAGGTCTTGCCGCTGGCTTCCGGCAGCTCTGTCCTCATGGTGGGCGCCGGTTCGGGACGCCCCGAAATTGCGGGTCCCATGCTCAAAGAGCAGGGCTTCACGGTCACAGAGGACTACGAAAACGGAAGCTCACCCTCCGCCGCCTACCGTGCCCGGGCCGTTGCCGCCGCGGGCAGCGTGGACGCCGTCGTCTTCACCTCTTACAACGCCAGCGCCAACGCAGCACAACAGCAGATGGTGGCAGAACTGGTGGCAACTGGAACACCTGTGATCGTCGTCGCCACACGCAATCCCTACGACATCAGCGTCTTCCCCGGCGCCGACGCCGTGCTCAACAGCTATGGAGTCAACAAGGTCAACTTCCACGGAGTGGTCCGTGCCATCTCCGGTGCAGTCAACCCCGGCGGCAAGCTTCCGGTCAACATCCCTGAAGCCGACGGCGACGGCGTCCTCCTGCCATTGGGCTTCGGCCTCCGGTATGACACCACGACGCCGGCAGCGGTCACCTTCACGGACCGGCCCGGCAAGGGTCAGGACTCGTACCTTGTTCCGTCGGTCGAGGGCGTGGCCTACCTGGTGGACGGCCAGGAAATCGCCGGCGGGACGTACAGGAAACCCGCTGGAACGGTGACCGTTACCGCCGCGCCCATGAAGGGGTACGTCCTCACTGCAGGCGCCACCACTGAATGGAGCCACACCTTCACTACGGGACTCCCCAAACCCTGAACTCTAAACCTTAGGTAAGAGTCACACCACCGGGGAGTTCATCAGTGCGACCGTGATGAGCAGGGCAATCCCGAACATCGGCAGGCAAAGAATGATGTTCGTCAGGCGGTTGTCCCTCATCACGGCCACAAACTCCCGGAGGAACGCGCTGGGCACAAAGTACCTGGCAGTCGGAGCACCCACCACCTCCGCGTTGATCTTCTGCCGACGGGACAGGAGGGCGGCGCGGAGCACGTGGTAGTTGTTGGTACACACCAGAAGCGGCCCCTGGACACCTTTTTCGGCCAGCAGCGCAACGGAATACGCGAGGTTTTCCCGGGTGGTGGTGGCCTTGTCCTCCTCCAACACGTCGCCGGAAGCGGCGCCCTTGGCCACCAGGTAATCCTTCATGCCGAGGACTCCGGCCGCGGCTCATCCGGGCCTTGGCCCCCGGAAGGCACCAGGACGGGCCTGACCGGTGTGACGCCGTCGTAAATTTCCAAAGCCTTGTTCAGGCGCGCGGTGAGCAAAGGCGGGACCTTGCCGTCGATCAAGCCGGAGCCCAGGACGATCACCGCTGCCGGGTTCGGAGTGAAGCGCATCCTGGAATAGACCAAGGCATACCCCAGGAACACCACGAACGCGCATCCCAAATAGGCGCAAAGGAAGAACGCCAACGCGGCCAGGCCGGCCAACACAGGCTGCCCGCTCAGCACGAAAAGGAAGGCGACAACCGGCGCGAGGAACACCGCCATTCCCACAGCCATCGGCAGGAAACTGCTGATGCCGGGGCCTTCCCTGCGGACCATGGTGATCCCGTTGGCGATCAGGAAGCCGGCAAAGACGAAGATGCTCACCACGGGCACCACCAAAACCACCAGGTTCAGCCACTCGAACCAAGGGTTCAGGTCAATCAGGAAGTCCAGGAGGGCCTGCAGCAGGAACCACGCCGCTACCAGCAGGAGCACGCCATTCCGGAGCCGGCGCCGATCCGACTGAAACGAGGCAAGGAAGAGGCCCGCGAAGAGAAGTCCAAGGACCAGGGTCAGCATGGTCCAAGCCTATGCGGTGCCGCTAACGCTCGCGGGGTGCCTCGTACGATTCGGGCATGAGGCCTTCGCCGGTGGCCACATGGAAGCGGTCCTTCTATAGGTGACGCAGCCTATTGGTGACGCATCGGCGAGTAACTCAAGCCCCGCCGGAAGGCAGCTGCTGAAGTCGCCACGCGATGATGTCGCGGATCAGCTCGGTGGGGAGCGGGGTTTTATGGGGCAGCTTAATGGCGTGCCCGGTGGTTCCATAGTCGGCCAGCTCCACCGAAAAATGCGCGATTGCGTCCGGGGTCGGGTAGAACCCGATGTGCTGCTTTGTTCCGGTGAAGAAGAACAGCGGCTCGGTGCCGAGCTTGAAGGTGGGCATGCGCCAACTGATCGATTCCACCGCGTCGTCCGGCACGGCCGAGCGGATCATGTCGTACACGGCCAACAACCGCTGCCGCACGTCGCCGTCGTACTGGTCGATGTACTCGCTGATCGAGGTGGCTGTCATGGAGGTCCTCCTTGTGCGATGCTGCACCCCCGATCATATTCGAGCTAGTTCTCGCGCACCTTGCTTCCAGCGATCTGCTGGGCGAAGTCGTTCAGGACCGCGGCCACGGCGGCCGGATGGCTCAGTGTGGCGTAGTGACCGCCAGGGATCTCTACCGGTTCGGTTCCCAGACGGTCGCGAATTTGGCGCGTCATGAACGACGGTGGAAAGAACAGATCGTCACGGCACAGAATCCCCAAGGTCGGCACGTCCGGATGGTTGCCTGGCCAAGGTCCTGACATCCAGGCACCTTGCTGGTCGCGCTCCCTGTCGGCGGCCTGCTGTGCTAGATCTGTAGGGACGAGATTGAAATATGGCTCTTCGGGGATGGTCTCGCGGTCATGTCCTGTGTTGGTCCACCAGTCGCCGAAGGTCTCGCCCGGCATCGGAATCATTGCCGAGAGGTACACCAAACCGTCGGAGTGGAGCTCTTCGCAGGCCAAGGGTGCCGTGAAGCCACCCAGCGAGTGCCCCACCACGATGGTGTGCCGGGCATCACCAACTGCTTCCGCCACTGCGCGGGTGTAGTCCTCGAGTCCGGCATCAACATCTTCGATGGGCAAGTCGACGGCCACCACACCATGTCCGGACGCTTCAAGCAGTGGGCTGACCAGATGCCAGTCCCACGCGGTGGAACCACCGCCGTGTATCAGTACGAAAACCGCCATCATGCCCCCGCTTCAACTCAGGCCGTGTGTGCTGTCACCAGCGCATCCGGCGTACTTTGGACGACACCCGCTGCTGTTTCCACAGGCAGTCCGTTCCGGATCCAATATTCGATGCCGCCGATCATTTCCTTGACGGCGTACCCGAGTTCAGCGAAGGCCAGCGCGGCAAACGTGCTGCCGTTGCACCCCGGGCCCCAGGAATACACCACCACCTGTGAATCAGCCGGGACGAGATCAGCGGCCAGCACAGCAATCCGGGCCGTTGGAATATGTACCGATCCGGGAATATGTCCGTGGTCCCACGAAGACCGACGGCGGGTGTCCACCACAACCAATGAACCGGGCTCGGACTCAGCCACTTCCATGACGTCGATTTCGCACCGTAGCTTGGCGCGGAAGTATTCAGATGCAGTAATACTCATGCGAGCTTCGCCAGCTTCGCGGATGCCCGGCGCGAACCGAGCTTGGCGGAAATCCGGAGGCTTGTCTCCGCAGCCATCGGCCCGACCTCGCGGACACGCTTAGCGGTCATACGCGACGACAACGAAGATACGGACAGGGCTGCCACTACGTGATCGTCGTGGCCAAAGATCGGCGCGGCGACACAGCGCACCTCCGGCTCGTTCTCCCGATCATCAATGGAATAGCCCCGCCGCCGGATGGCTTCGAAATCAGCCCGCAACAGCGCCGGATCCGTGATGGTCTTCTCTGTGAGCGGGTGGAGCTCGGAGGCGAGGATCGGCCCCACCACTTCCTCGGGACTGAAGGCGAGCATGGCCTTGCCAACAGCAGTGCAGTAGGCCGGCATGGTTGCGCCTACCCGCGACGCCATGCGCACCGTGGCCTCGTCCTCCACCTTGTCCAGGTAAACCACGTCGTGCCCGGAAAGCACCACCAAGTGGCAGGTGCTTTCCGTGGCACGCATGAGGCTCCGAAGCTCACCGTTGGCGACACTGCGCAGATCCACACGGTCAAGATAAGACTGGCCCAGGCGCAAACAGCCATGGCCCAGGCGGAACTTGCCCGTCTCGTGATCCCGTTCCAGCAGGTTCTCCTCCAGCAGTGGTGCGGCCAGGCGCAACAACGTGCTCTTGTTCAAGCCGGAGAGGCGGGCGAGCTCCACGAGCGCCAGCCCATCACCGTTGCCGGGCTCCTCTGACACGACGGAGAGCAGAGCCAACGCTTTGCGGAGTGATGCCGAGGAGTTCCGGGCATCCTTGCCTTCAATAGTCACTCAGTTCCTTACAAGCTGCTCGGCGTCGTAATCGCGCTTCCAACCCTCAACACCAGGGCGCTGCTGCCACGGCATCGGACCGGACAACGGCCGGTATTCCACGCCCATGGCATCAAGCCGTGCCACGTGGGAGCCTGTGAGTCGGGTTAGGAATTCATCGTAGTCCCGGCCTTCCGGGTTGGACCAGAACACTTCGGCGATCGCACTGAGTCGCGGGAACGCTGCGAACTGCACGCGGCGCGGTGAGTCCAGGTGCTCGGTCCAGATGTTGGCCTGGGCACCGAGCAGGCGGCCCGGGAAGTCCGTGCCTTCAAGACCAGGCAGCGGCTCGAACTCGTAGACGGCCTGAAGCGTGGTCACGAATCCAACCGGCACGGGTTCGTCGTCGCCATCCGCTTGGCGATGGTCGAGGTAAAGCTTGTGCTCGGGGCACATCACCACGTCGTAGCCGTTGCGGAGGGCGTCAATGCCGCCCTCGTATCCACGCCAGGACGCGACGAGCGCACCGTCCGGAAGGCCGCCGTCGCCGATTTCATCCCAGACGGACGTGGCGCGGCCGTGGCCCTTCACATGCAACGCCAACTGCCCCACGAACCAGCTGTGCAGACCGGAAACGTCATCCAAGCCCAGTTCTGCGGCCTTCGCCTGGGCCTTGGCGCTGGCCTGCCACTGCGTCAGGGGCACTTCGTCGCCGCCGAGGCTTATCCACGGGGAGGGGAAGATCTCCACCACCTCGTCCAGCACATTGCGGTAGAACTCAAGCGAGGTTTCGGAAATTTCCAGAACGGTCTCGTTGATGCCCCAGCGTGTCCACACCTCCACAGGCCCGTCACCCGCGCCAAGCTCCGGGTAGGCCGCGATGGCCGCCTGGCTGTGGCCTGGAACGTCGACCTCGGGGATGACGGTGATGTGCCGTTCAGCGGCGAAGCCCACAATCTCGCGAAGGTCTTCCTGCGTGTAGAAACCACCGTGCGGGCGGCCGTCGAAAACGCCTGCACGCCAGGAGCCAAGCGACGATTCACGTCGCCAAGCGCCCGTTTCAGTCAGCTTGGGATAGCGGTTGATCTGGATCCGCCAGCCCTGATCGTCCGTGAGGTGAAGGTGCAGCACGTTCAGCTTGTGCATCGCCATCACCTCAATGAACCGCAGCACGTTGTCCTTGGGCATGAAGTGCCGCGCGACGTCCAGCATGGTTCCGCGGTAGCCGAATCTCGGCTTGTCCTCCACAGAAACCCGCGGAACCGGCCACCCCTCAACAGACCCAACTGGAGCCTGCCGCAGCGCAGCCGCCCCCATCAACTGCAGAAGCGTCTGCGCACCGTAGAACGCACCCGCGGCACCGCCAGCAGAAATCACGACGGCGTCACTCACCTCCAAGCGGTACGCCTCGGCGTCGAGCGCTGGGTCAAGCAGGAGGCGGATGTCCGCCCCGCCGGTCGGCGCGGGAGCCAGGTCCCAACCGGTGGCTGCCCCCAAAGCCCGGGCCAACCAGCGGCGGGTACCGGCGAACGCAGGATCCGCACCCAAGGTTGCGCCGGCGTCGAGCTCCAATTCGCCGGTCCCCGCGGAGAAGGCCCACGGCGCCGGGACCAGCTGGTGAAGCGCGCTCATCCCTTCACCGCCCCAGCCAGTCCGGATACAAGCTTGCGCTGGACTGATACGAAGAAGATCAGCACGGGAATGGTCATGATGACCGAGCCGGCCATGATGGCGCCCCAATCGTTTTGGTCGGGCTTGAAGAATGTCAGCAATGCCATGGGCAGCGTCTGGTTCTCCTGGGCGGAAATGATGAAGGTCTTAGCGAACAGGAAGTCGTTCCACGTGGAAATGAACGAGAACACCGAACATGCCACCACGCCCGGCGCCACCAGGGGGAACAGGATGGAGCGGACAAACCGGAAGCTGCTGGCACCGTCCAAACGGGCGGCCTCCTCAACTTCCAGAGGAACCGCCGCCACAAATCCACGAAGCATCCAGATGGCGAACGGAATGCTGAAACCAACATGCACCAGGACCAGCGATCCCAGTTGGTTCAGGCCCACCAACGGGATGGCCTCGCCGGCGTTCCGGAGGAGGAAGAACAGCGGAATGGTCAGGGCTTCAACTGGAACCATCTGCGAGACCAGGATGATGATCAGCAGCTTGGTACGCATTTTGAAGTTGTATCGGGTCAACGCGACGGCCGCGAGGAACGCGAGGATGGTGGACAGCACCACAACCACCAACGCCACGATCACGCTGTTCAGGAAGTACTGGCCGAAGTTGTTCACACCCAGGACGCGCCCGAACGAGTCCAGCGACGGTTCAAGCGTGTACGGCGCGGCGTCACCGGCGTCGAGCGCTGTTTTCGGTTTCAGCGCGGACAGCACCATCCAGAACAGCGGGAAGGCAACGATCAGCGCGATGACAATTGCCGCGGCATCGGCGCCAAAACGGCGCTTGCCCTGCTTGCGCAGCTTCTGCGGGGCCTCAGCCTTGGCGGTTCGGCGCGGGACTGATGAAACGTCGACGGCGGTCATAGGGCTTCGCCTGTTCTCTTGAGGATCCGGAGGTAGACCAGCGTGATGACCATGAGCAGCGCCGTCATGATCACGCCCAGCGCGGAACCGAGGCCATAAAGGCTCGCTGCGAAGGCCTGCTGGTAGCCATAGACGTTGAGCACCAGGTTCTGGCCGGCAATGCCACCGCCGTTGGTCATGATGTAGATCTGCGAGAAGATCTTGAAGTTCCAAATGATCGACTGGATGGTCACCACGATCACGATGGGCCGGAGCATTGGAAGCATGATGCTGCGGGCAATCCGGGGCATGGAGGCGCCATCAATCCTCGCGGCTTCAATGACCTCGGTGGGTATCGCCTGGATGCCTGCGTACACCGTGACCAGGACGAACGGGAACGAGCACCACACCACTTCACTGGCGACGAGCCCGAATGCCGACCACTTGTCGTAGGTCCAGGAGTATCCCTCGAACTGCGTCAGCCCGATGGCCACCAGTGTCTTGTTGACCAAGCCCAAGGTGGGCTCGAACAGGAACAGCCACACCGCACTGCCCGTGACTGCCGGGGTGGCCCACGCGCCGAGCGAGACCACGAACAGCATCGAGCGGACCCACGGGCGCAGCCTGGTTGCCAGCACCGCCAGCGAGCTGCCCACCAGCAAGGTGAACACCACGCAGGCGGTGGCGAAGACCACCGTGTTGCCAAGGACAGTCCAGAACTGCGGATCGGCGAACAGCTTCTGGTAGTTCTCCAAACCGACGAAGTTCAGGGGCGCCTTGCCGCTGACCTGCGCCTGGCGGTAGTCGTACAGCGAGACGTTGATCAGCTGGAAGATCGGGTAGCCGAGCAGGGCGATCAGGACGATGAAAGCCGGGGCAAGGTAGAGCCAGGGCTCCAGTCCGCGCTTCCCGTTGGAGAAGCGCCGGGACTTGCGCGCCGCCGTCGTCGGCCCCTTAACTGGTGTGCCGCCTTGGGGCGCCTCGGGCAGAACCGGGGTGAGCGCTGTCATGATGCGCCTTCAGTTGGTGAGGGGGTGCAGCTTGGTGAGGGGGTGCAGCGCATTACTTGGACCCGAATGCCGTGTTCATGGCCGTTGCGGCCTCGGTGGTAGCGGCGTCGACGTCGGCCTTGCCCGTAACCACCTTCTGGTACATGCCCGTGAAGACACCCTGGGCGTCAATGGTGGACCAGTTTTCCGTGACCGGGACAAACTTGGTTCCGGCACCGAGGGTGTTGATGAACGGTTCAACCTGTTTGTTGTTCTCTGCCACAGACTTCTGGACATCGCTGAACGTGGGGAGGTTGCCCATGGAGTCGAACATCTTCTGCTGGTACTTCTTGCTGGCCAGGAGCTTCACGAAGTCAGCAGCCAGGGTGCGACGTTCGCTGCTGTTGAAGACGCCAAGGTTGTTGCCGCCGGCGAAGGCGGGAGCGATGGAACCAGCGGTCTTGCCGGGAACCGGAACGACGGCGAACTTGTCCTTGATGGCGCTGGCGGCAACGGCCTTGTAGTTGAAGTCACCGCCGATGGTCATGGCCGACTTGCCGGCGATGAACTGCTGGACGCTGGCATTTCCGCCGAACTCCGCGCAGGTCTGGGCGGGGCAAATATCGTCCTTGAGCAGCCGCGTGTACGCCGCGACGCCTTCGCGTGACTCGGTGGAGTCCAAACCGGAAACGAACGTGTCACCTTCCTTCGTGGCGATCTCGCCGCCGTTGGCCCACAGGTACGGCATGGCGGAGAACTGCGCAGCGCCACCAACGGAGATACCCAGCAGGTCCGGGTTTGCGGCCCGGACGGCGCGGGCGACGGTTTCTACTTCGTCCAGTGTCTTGGGAACCTCAAGGCCCAGCTGCTGCAGGAGGTCCGTGCGGTAGTAGAGGGCACGAACGCCGACGAACCACGGAACTCCGTAGTTCTTGCCGTCGATTTCGGTGGTATCCAGGATCTTCCCGTCCAGGTCCTTTGCTTCGTCCCAGGACTTGATGTCCTCGGTGACGTCGGCCAGGCCACCGGATGCCACGTAGCTGGCCAGGTCGGTGTTGCCGAACTCAGCCACATCCGGTGCGCTGGAAGGATCGTTGAACGCGGCCTTGAATCGTTCGGCACGGCTGTCTACCGGAATGTACTGAACGTCGATCTTGGCACCACTGTGTGCCGCTTCGAATTCAGTAACGGCTTCCTTGACCACTGCGGACTTGGGATCCTGGTTGACCTCGGAGAAGAGCCAGACGCGGACCGTGCCGGTCTGCTCGTCCGAACTGGAGGCTGCGTTGTTCGAGGTGGGCGGAGCGCAGGCGGTCAATGCGAGCGCTGCGATGGCTATTGCCGCGGCGGAGCGTGCGAGTTTCAAGTGTCCTCCATGGAGAAAAGTTGGGTTCCGCGGGATTTCCCCCTCCGCGGCTATGAAACCAAACACTATGAACGGGCAGGTGTGGGCGGAAGCACATTTGCCAAAAGGTTTGCATTGCAAAACAAGAATCCAGTTTTTGGGCATTTTGGTCTATACCAAGACGCATTCTCCTGCGTGCGGACGGGCATGTTTGCGGATGATGACCGCGGCAAACTCTCGCCCTTTTCGAGGCCCGGCGGTAGAGTGCGGCCTATGGCGCGGGGGAGCGTCCTGGCATTCTTGGGGGGATTTCAGTGGGAACTGTTGTCAGTGATTCAGGGCTGCATGCGTTCAGCTCTATCGGCCGGGTGTGGTCCCGGCGGGGCACCATGGTTGCAGCCGCCGGAGTAGCGGCGCTCCTGCTTGCCGGGATCCCGGCTGTTCCTGCCGAGGCGGATGTCATCACGGACACCCTTGGGGTGGGGCCAAATGGTCATGACGTGGCAGTTAACGCCCTCACGAACACTGTGTACGTGGCCACGGAGGACGGGCTGACCATCGTGAACGGCACAACGCATGCCATCACCAAGGTAAATACAGGCGGAACAGCGGACGCCGTGGCAGTCAACGAAGCCACGAACAAGATCTACGTTGGCAACAGGGTAACCAGTCCGGGCGGAAGTGTGGCTGTGGTTGATGGCGCCACGCTTGCCGTGACCATGGTCCCGGCCGGGGCGCAAACCGAAGCCATCGTAGTCAATCAAAAGACGAACAAAATCTACGTTGGTACTCGCTCCGGGCTGTACGTGATCAACGGAACGAACAACCAAACCACACAAATCACTACGAGTCCGTCGAGTGACCTCTCCATCAATCAGGCAACCAACAAGATTTACGCGTTGAGCGGCGGGGTGATGGTCATCGACGGACCCACGAACGCCGTCAGCCGCCTCGATGCCGGCCACGACGTTGCCGCGCCTGTCCACCTGGCCATCAATGCGGCCACCAACCAGGTCTATGTAGCCCTCAAGGTAAGAAACTACATGGAGCTCAATGTCATTGACGGGGCTACCCACGATGTTGGAGGGCTGTTCTCCAGCTACGACACCAGCCCCACCGAACTCACCGTCGACGAAACGCGAAACAAGGTCTATCTGGGCCGTTCGCTCGGGGGCGGACTCGGACCCGCAACGGGAATAGTGTCCATCTTCAACGGCGGAAGTGGGGGACGCGTCGATATCAGGACGGGCCTGCTTCCTTCCGAAATCGCCGTCAACCGAACCACCAACAAGCTGTATGTTTCCACGGAAAACGGCGGCACCACCGTCATCGATGCTGCCAGTTTCGCCGCGACCACCTTGAACACCGGGGGCGCGGCGGATGTGGCCATCAACGAGTCGACGAACAAGATCTACATCACGGAACCACCCGGCTCACTGAACGTCATCGACGGCAACAGCCCGACGCCTCTGAAGAATGACTTCAGCGGCGACAGGAAGACTGACCTCCTCGCCCGCGACGGGTCAGGCGTGTTGTGGCTGTACCCCGGAAACGGCACTGGCGGCTGGCTCCCCCGCGCTCAGGTGGGATCCGCCTGGAACTCCATGACCGCCGTCGTCAGCCCGGGCGACTTCAACGGTGACAAGAAACCGGACATTCTTGCCCGGGATGGTGCGGGGCATTTGTGGATGTATCCGGGGAACGGTGCGGGGAATTGGCTGCCACGGGTACACGTGGGTTCAGGCTGGGGCATCATCTCCGCAATCGTCACTCCCGGCGATTTCAATGGCGACGGAACAGCCGACATCCTCGCCCGTGATACCTCAGGGACCCTTTGGCTGTACCCCGGCAACGGGCGCGGGGACTGGCTGCCACGAACCAACCTCGGGGCCGGCTGGAATTCGCTGACGGCAATAGTCGGTTCGGGCGATTTCAACAGTGACGGCACTCCCGATGTCCTCGCCCGTGACGGCTCCGGAGTCCTCTGGTTTTATGGCGGGAACGGCTCCGGAGGCTGGCGGTGGGACCGCCAGCAAGTCGGCGAGGGATGGAACAGCATGACGGCCATCCTCGCCCCGGGGGACTTCAATGGTGACGGGCGGCCGGACATAGTTGCCCGCGACAGCACCGGCGCCCTTTTCCTCTACCCGGGTGCGAGTGGAAGCGGCTGGCTGCCCACAGTCCGGATCGGAACAGGCTGGAACGCCATGTCCGCCATCCTCTGACGCCATCGCCTGAAGATACCCCTAGGGGGTACTTGTATTCATACCCCCTTGGGGTATATGTTGGGTTCATGAGCAAGGTAGACCTGAATCACCCGAGCGCGGACGTCCCCGTCATCGAAGTGGACCTGGATGATGCCCCACAGCATGGGTACACCAGCAATAAGGACGCGTACCTGAAGCGGTTGAAACGCATTGAGGGCCAAGTCCGCGGCATTGCGCGCATGGTGGACGAGGACAAATACTGCATCGACATCCTGACCCAGGTCGCCGCTGCCACCAAGGCCTTGCATGCGGTCAGCCTTGGGCTTGTTGAGGAGCACATCGGCCACTGCGTCGTGGGTGCAGCATCCGAGCCCGATCCGGAAGCCCGCGCCCAGCAGATCGATGCCAAAGTCAAGGAGGCCACCGATGCCATCGGGCGCCTGCTGCGGTAATCCCGCCACCAACCACCACACCATCCAACCCACCACCAGGGAGCACGCCATGAGCCAGACCATCCAGACCAATGTCAACGTTTCCGGCATGACCTGCGGCCACTGCGTCTCCAGCGTCAGCGAAGAACTCGAAGCGCTCAGCGGCGTCCAGGACGTCGCTGTGGACCTCAACCCCGGCGGCCTGTCCACCGTGACCATCACATCAACCAAAGAGCTCTCGCCCTCGGAAATTGGCGAAGCCGTGGCAGAAGCCGGCTACCTGGTGGTAGCCAACCAGGCGTAGGAGTCCCCGTGAGTAGCCAGGACACTTTCAACCAGCCCGCACACCGGGTTATCGAACTCGACATCGAGGGCATGACCTGCGCCTCGTGCGTCAATCGAGTGGAACGTAAACTGGGCAAGCTCGACGGCGTAGAGGCAAGCGTGAACCTGCCCCTTGAATCAGCCCACGTGACCGTCCCTGCCACAGTGACGGACCAGCAAATCGTGGACACCGTCAACGCGACGGGCTACAAAGCGACAGTCCGCCACGCCCCGGCGCCGCACGCCCGGGAACACACTGAGCACGCGCACCACGGCAACGAGGCTCCCGAAGCAGGGCACTCTGCCCACGTTAATCACATGGATCATGGCCCCTCCGCCTCGACGCTCAGGCCCCGGCTGATGACCGCAGCGCTGTTGACCGTGCCGGTGTTCGCGATCTCGATGATTCCCGCGCTCCAGTTTGCCAACTGGGGATGGGTCGTCGGCGCCTTGGCCCTTCCCGTGGTGAGCTGGGCAGCTTGGCCGTTCCACAGGGCCGCGGCCATCAACGCGAGGCACTTCGCCTCCACTATGGACACACTCGTCTCCATCGGCGTCATCGCCGCCTACCTCTACTCGGCCTGGCAGTTGTTCGCGGATCCCCGCATGACCGAACACCCCGGCATGGAAAGCATGTCCGGAGGGGGCCTGTACTTCGAGGTCGCGGCGGTGGTCACCACCTTCCTGCTCCTTGGGCGCTACCTCGAGGCGAATGCAAAGGCCAAGGCAGGCAATGCGCTCAAGGCGCTGCTGAACCTGGGAGCCAAGGACGCAACGATTTTGTTGGACGGCGCGGAGCAGAAGATCCCCGCGGATCAGCTCCTGGTGGACGACCTCATCGTGGTTCGCCCGGGCGAGAAAATCGCAACCGATGGCGTGGTCACCGACGGTGCATCCGCCGTCGATGCCTCGCTGGTTACGGGCGAGTCAGTGCCGGTCGAGGTCGGACCGGGCAGCTTGGTAACAGGCGCTACGATCAACACGTCCGGACGCCTGCTGGTGCGTGCAACACGCGTCGGGTCCGACACGACCCTCGCCCAGATGGGTCGCTTGGTCAGTCAAGCCCAGACCGGCAAGGCCCCGATCGCCCGGCTCGCGGACAGGATCAGTTCTGTCTTCGTACCGATCGTGCTGGTTATCGCTGTGGTCACCTTCGTTCTGTGGCTGTTCTTCTCGGGCGACCTCAACGCAGCCTTCACGGCAGCAGTCGCTGTCCTGGTGATCGCGTGCCCCTGCGCTTTGGGCCTGGCCACTCCTGTCGGGCTGCTGACCGGAACGGGCCGGGGAGCCCAGCTGGGCATTCTGATCAAGGGCCCCCAGGTTCTTGAGGACACCCGCCATGTGGACACCATCCTGCTGGACAAGACAGGCACCGTGACCAGCGGCAAGCTCGCCGTGGACCACACTGTGGCACTGAACGGCCATTCTTCCGCCACCGTCCTGACATTGGCGGGTGCGGTTGAGTCCGCCTCGGAGCACCCGATCGCCCACGCGATTGCCGCTGCCGCGAAGGACGCAATGCACGACGCCGGCAGCCTGCCTCACGTTGAAGGTTTCAGTTCCGCCCCGGGCGGCGGCGTGCTCGGAACAGTGACGATGGACGGCTCCCCTAGAAGTGTGGTGGTTGGCCGTTCCGGCTGGCTCGAAGAGAACGGAATTTCCCTCGGGTCCGACCACCGGGATGCCTTGGCGGCAGAGGAAAACGGCGGCGCCACAGCGATCTGGGTTGCAGTCGACGGCCAGCCTGCCGGCATTGTGAGCCTCAGCGACACCATCAAGCCCGGCTCGGCAGCCGCAATTCAGAAGCTGAAGGACCTGGGCATCCGCCCCATCCTCTTGACCGGCGACAACGCTGCCGTGGCCGCCCAGGTGGCTGCCGCCGTCGGGATCCCACCGGAAGACGTGTTCGCCGGAGTACTCCCGGAAGGCAAAGTTGAAGCCGTCCGGAAGCTGCAGGCGTCCGGCGCCACGGTGGCCATGGCCGGTGATGGCGTCAACGACGCCGCGGCCTTGGCGCAGTCGGATCTTGGTATCGCGATGGGTTCGGGCACGGATGTTGCCATCGAGGCATCCGACCTGACGGTGATGGGCAGCGACCTTGGTCAGCTGGTGCAGGCGATCGAGCTGTCCCGCAAGACCCTGTCCACCATCAAGACCAACCTGTTCTGGGCGTTCTTCTACAACGCGATCGGTATCCCGGTGGCAGCACTCGGATTCCTGAACCCGATGGTCGCCGGCGCAGCAATGGCAGCGAGCTCGGTGCTGGTAGTCGCGAACTCGTTGAGGCTTCGGTCCTTCGGAAAGTAGGCCCGGAAAGCGAACAGGGGCCCGGGCTAGGCCGTCCCGAAACGGACGGCCGACCGGGCCTTTGCCTTGGCCGCTTCCTCGTCACGGTTCTTCGCCGGAGCGTGGCTCACCAGGGAGTCCAGGAGATGCTGCGTAATGTGGGCGATCTCGTGGACTGCCTCGGCAAAGGCTTCCTCGTTGGCTTTGGAAGGCTTGGTGGAACCGCTGATTTTGCGCACGTATTGCAGTGCTGCGGCCTCCACTTCGGCGTTCGTGGCATGCGGTTCGAAGTTATGCAGGGTCCTGATATTGCGGCACATAAACCCATGCTAACCATGGGCAGTGCTGCATGGGGAGGGGTGCCCATCGACGGGTTTGCGATTCCCGGGATAGGTTTTAGCTATTGGATCTTCCGGATGAGCCGGAGGCCGCTGGGGATGCCGAAGAGCTCGGGTCCGAACAAATGAAGGAGAATCTCATGGCTATTTGGGGTGCAGATGTTGATCAGCTTCGTCAGCTCGGTAACAAGCTGAAGGCAGGTGCCGAGAACATCGAGCAGCAGCGTTCACAGCTCAAGGGCGCACTTGACGGCACCGACTGGAAGGGTCCGGACGCTGACAAGTTCCGCGGCGAGTGGGACAGCCAGCACGCTTCCAACCTGAAGAAGGTTGCCGACGCCCTTCGCGAAGCCGGCGATCGCGCTCAGAAGAACGCTGAGCAGCAGCAGCAGGCTTCCAACTAAGACAGTTGGGAAAGGCCCCGGACGCAACAGCGTCCGGGGCCTTTCGCTTTTAAGTTCCGCCTAGTTCCGTGACGCCTTGGTGACGGAGCCCGTGGGGACGGGTTCGACGTCGTTGACGTGATCCAACGCCCGGGCAGTCCGGCGGCCGCCGCGCAATTCGTCGATGCGCACCAGGACCACACCGCCAACAATCAGAAGGCCACCCAACAACTGGATCGGCCCAGGGAGTTCACCCAAGAGCAGCCACGCCCAGACGACGGCGAAGAGCACTTCAGTCAGGGAGACGAACGACGCCACCTTGGAACCCAGGCTGCGGGCGGCCATGATTCCGGAGACGTAAGCCAGGACGGTGGCCAGGACGATGAGCCCCACGGCGGACACCCACCAAGGAGTGGTCCATGGCCCGAGGGTCGTGTCCGCGGTGCTGAACGTCATGGGCAGCAAGCCCAGCAGGCCGACCAGCCACATCACCAGCGCGCCCACCAGGAGTCCGCCCGATGCGAGCACCAGCGGCGGAAGAGTGTCATTCTCCTTGGCGGTGATGAAGAAGTAGATCACCAGGCAGACGGCGGCGGCCATGCCCCAGAGGACTCCGATGAAGTCCACTTTCACGGCGCCGGTCAGGTCGAGAACCAGCACCAGGCCGCCCAATGAAAGCAGGGCGCCCGCAGAGGTAAGGGCTCGCGGCCTGCGTCGACTGGCAATCCACAGCCACAGCACGATCATCACCGGAGCCAGGTACTCCAGCAACAGCGCGACGCCCACGGACAAACGCGCAACGGCATTGAAGTAGAAGAGCTGGCACCCTGCGACGCCAATAAGGCCGAACAGCAGGATGGTCAGCCAGTTGTCCTTGAGCTGGTGCCAACGGCCGCGGAGAACCACGACGGCGGGAATCACCAGGATCAGCGCGGCACCTGTGAGGCGCACGGCGACTGCGGCCCCGGGTGACCAGCCGGTTTCCAGCATTGACTTGGCGAACGAGCCGGACGTGCCAAAGACAGCAGAAGAAAAGAGTGCGATGCCGAGTCCTGATGCCAGGAAACCTTTTGCATCAGCCTTCGTCGTTGGAGCTGACACAGCAGCCTCCTGTCAGGAGTAAAGTGGGCTTATGGTCATGACAGTACTCCCGAATCATGTAAGGAGTCAAAGTGCTTTTTGCGCCTGACACCGAGGTTGCACTCCGCAGCGTCGTCAATTTGATCAACACGGCTGCCAACGGGGAGGAATCACTCGCCACAGCGAAGGACCTCGACGCCTTCCTGGACGCTGAAGAGTTCACGGGCTCGCGGGTCAACTCCCCTGCCGAACTGAGCAGCATCAAGCGTCTTCGCAGCGAACTGGCAGCACTCTGGAGCGCCGACGAGGACACGGCGGCCAAGTCCGTCAACACGTTGCTCGCCGACGCCAAAGCCCTTCCCCAACTCGTGAAGCATGACCATTGGGACTGGCACCTCCACGCCACCACCCCGGAAGCGCCCCTGGCTGACCGGATGGGCACCGAAGCTGCAATGGCCATCATCGACGTCATCCGCAGCAAGGAAATGGAGCGCATGCGCGTGTGCGCGGCAGATGACTGCGACGCCGTCGTGCTGGACCTCAGCCGCAACCGATCCAAGCTCTACTGCGACACCGGAAACTGCGCCAACCGAGCCCACGTCGCCGCATACCGCGCAAGGAAGGCCGCAGAAGGCGAGTAAGGCCGGGCATAATGGCGGCCATGGGGGAAACCAACCCGGCGGCACACGTCGGCCATGCCACAGCGAAGCTTGGCGTCGCATCGATGGCACAACTGGCCATCACCTATCCTTTTGTGGGCGCGGCGTGGATTGCGGCCATGCTGGCATCACCCATGATTGGCACAGCCTCAGGCGTCCTGCTCGCCATGATCCATCTTCCAATCTTTGCCATCGCCCTGGGTGTACTACTGGGCTTACCCCTGCGGCTCCATGCCCGGACCGCCCAATGGTGGATGGGAAACGGCCGCCTCTATGTCATGATCGCAGCCGCCGCGGCCGGCCTCATGATTTCCGGCTACACCCGGCGGGTCCGCCTGACAGGGGTGATTGAAGGGGTGCCCTACGACGAACTCACCCCTGACATAGGGCTGGTCCTCTGCGGCTGCTTCGTCCTCACCTTCCTGCTCGTCAACGCTTCGCTCCCGCTCCGCTGGTCTAAATAAGCAGACGGCGTCACCCTCCACCACTCTTGACATCTCGAATTGTTGGTGATGCAGATCACTTTCGTTTTGCGTCACGATCCCTGAAATGCCCCTACCTACACCTCAGGAAAGAAAAAAGCGGCAGCCCTCAGGAAGGTCTGATCCGCCCGGGTATCAGGGAAAAGGAACTTCATGCGGAAGCAGTTGGGGCACATGCGTGCTCATGTTCGAGGCAGGTTGGGTGAGAGGGCAGGGCATTCGGTGTTCGCCCTCATGGCCTCCGTGCTTCTGGTCCTGGTCGGAATGACGGCCTACGGAGTAGTCGGATCGCCAGCTACCGTATCCGCAGCCCCGGGTTCACCCGGCGTCACGCAACCGGGCATCCAAATCTACAGCGAAGACTTCTCGAACCAGAGCGCTGCCACGGCCCCGGTCCCTCTTGGCATCTACACGGGCGGTGCTGCGGCGCAGACTGAGCGCTACACCGCTGGCGCTGCCTGGTCTCCAGGTTCAGGGGCCTGCAACGGCTGGATCCTCAGGCAAGGGACTCCGGTGCCCGCTAACGGCGGTGGCATCTCCAACAACGATCAATGCCTGCGAAACGGGGCGTTTACCCATCTCGGCAACATGGCCTTCGCCATGGGCAAATACCAGGGCATGACCGACGCGCAGGCCCGGCAAAACCAGATCCTTAGCGAATACACCAACGACCCCAGCTCAAACCAAGCCGCCGGCCTGCAGCTCCAGACCACCAAGAACAGCATCCCGACCATCGCCGGCCATTACTACGCCGTCTCGGGCATCTTCGGTGAGGCGAACTGCTTCTCCAACCATGCGAGCCAGGAATTCGCCATCCTGGTCAACGGAGTAGCCAACGTTGTTGGCACCAGCCTGGACCCTTGCGCGGACGCCAGCCGCCAAGTCATCGTGGTTGACAACACCAACTTCAGCGTGGCCAAGCTCCAGTCCGCAGCCATCCAGGTCCCACTGACCGGAACGACGCCCACGCTCGGCATCCGCGTCCGTAACCTGACTGCGACCGGCACCGGCAACGACGTCGGTTTCGACCTTCCCCAGCTGGTGGACGTCACGCCCCAGTTGGACAAAGCGTTCTCCCCCGCTTCGATCTTCCAGGGCCAGAACACAACGCTCACCTACACGGTCACCAACACTTCTGACCTGATGGCCAAAAACGGGTGGCACTTTGTCGACAATCTCCCCGCCGGCCTGACCGCCAGTGGCCCCCTCGGTGGAACCTGCGTTCGCACAGCGGGTACCGTATCGGCCGGGACCGTTGATGTCACCGGAAACCTCGCTCAAGGCAGCGCTTCCTGCACCATCACAGTGACGGTCACCAGCAACACCCCCGGCGTCTACAACAACTCCGGATGTGTGGCCAATACCGGCGCAGCAATCCCGGATTGCGTCAACAACTTCCCCACCATCACCGGCTTGTACTCTCCCGGCACGGCACCGTTGACCGTTCGCCCGCTTGTGGACCTGTCCATCACCAAGGACGACAACCTGGACTCGTACACCCCGGGCCAATCCATCACCTACACGGTGGTTGTCCACAACGACGGACCAAGCGATGCCGTCAACGCGACGTTCACTGACCCCCTGCCCGCTTCCATCCAGGGCGCTACGTGGACGTGTGCCGTCACGGCACCGGGAACAGCAACGCTGTCCCCTACCGGCCCCACAGCCTGCAACGCGCCCAGCGGCTCAGGCAGCGTCTCCGGCACAGTCCGGATCAACACCGGTGGAACGCTGACTTACACCATCACTGGAACCGTCGCTCCGAATACCTCCGGAACGATCTCCAACACAGCCACCATCGTGCCTGCAGCTGAGACCGCCGTGCCCAACATGCCTGGCGGCGGACCGATCCCGATTCCAGGATCAACCACCATGGTTCCCACCGTGGACCCTGCCTGCCCGCCGGCCCCCGGCATCGGTTGTTCCGCAACTGTCACCACACCCGATGTTCCAGGGTGGACCATCACCAAGACCGCCACAGTGGATGGGGTTGCCTCCAACGGCCAGACCGTCAAGCCGGGCGACACCATCACCTACACCGTGACGGCCTCCAGCAACCGCGGCCAGATCGACGGCATCGTCCTGACTGATGACCTGTCCGACGTCTTGGATCAGGCAGCGTTCGTCCCCGGCTCCGCCGTCCTGACAATCGGTACCGCTACCCCCATCCCGGTGGCCGGGCCTGTGGCACCGTCAACCACGCTGACAACCCCTGCCTTTAGCCTCAGCACCGGCCAGACGGCCACGCTCAGCTACGAGGTCACCGTCAATGAGGGTGCCTGGAGTGCCCAGCTGGTCAACGTCGTCACCGGCGAAGGCAGCGTCGCACCCCTGCGCTGCGCAGCCAACACCACCCCACTGGCGCCAGAGTGCGCAACCACGCACCTGACACCAGCCAAGATCCTCATCGAAAAGGTTGGCGAATCGTCCGACTCCACGTGGGTTCCCATGGCTGGCTCCACCTGGGCCATCCACAACGATGCCAGCGGCGCACCGGGGGCTGTTATCAGCAGCTACACGGTCTCCCCCATCACGTCGCAAACCGGCCAGTTCCAGCTCGAAGGCATCGATCCGGGCGTTTACTGGCTCGAAGAAACCACTGCTCCGGAAGGCTTCAACCTGCTGGCTGAGGCCGTGCAGTTCACCATCGCACCCAATGGCGCTGTGACACTCGGCCAAGGAAGCGGCGCAGGCGTCGTCACCGCCAGCGACGACGATGCCAACGGAATCTTCCTGGTAACGGTTCGCGACGTCCCGGCACTGAAACTTCCGGAATCCGGCGGCGTCGGCTGGTGGCCGTTCACCGCGGGCGGAGCAGCACTGCTTCTGACCGCGCTGATCCTGGCCCGTAGCACCATGCGCAGCACACGAAGCCACCTGCCTGCCTAACCCATTAGCCCCGGTCCCGCCGACCCCGGCAGGACCGTATCTCCAAAGTGTTCGTTCCCGAGCATCGCAACACCACCAAGAAAGAGGAAAATAGTGAGTAATCACAGCTCCCGGCGTGTTTGGAAGACCGCCGCCGCCACCATTGCCGGGGCGGTGCTGGCAATGTCCTTCTCCGTAGCTCCGGCGTCGGCCGCACCATTGGTTGATGGCGACCAAACCGGCTCCATCACCGTTCACAAGTTCGAGCGCCCGGCTACTCCGACCGGCCTGCCCAACAACGGCACCGCCGTCGACACCACGGGCCTTACGCCCCTGGCGGGCATCGAGTTCACCGTCCAGCAGGTCAACGATCTCGACTTGTCCACCAACGCAGGGTGGGACGCCGCGCACAACCTGAGCAGCGTCTTCTCCCCCGCCGATCCCAGTGGCTCCATCACGGGCGCCGGGTTCACCCTCGGTGCCGGACAGGCACAGACCACCGACGCCGCGGGCACCGCAACGTTCGGCAGCCTTCCCGTCGGCCTGTACCTGGTAACGGAAACCAACTACCCCTCCGGCGTGACTCCGGCGGCTCCGTTCCTGGTATCCGTACCGTTGACGGACCCGGACAACAAGGACAACTGGATCTACGACGTCCACGTCTACCCCAAGAACTCCATCACGGGTGCAGAAAAGACCGTCACGGATGCTCCTGACGTCAAGCTCGGCGACCAGATCGACTTCACCATCACCGGCGACATCCCGAACGAAGAAGTCATTGATGGCTACAAGATCGTGGACGCCCTGGATGACAAGCTGACCTACGTTGGCGCCTCGGCTACCCTGACCAACGGCACCGCAATCGCCGAAGGTACGGACTACACCGTGGAATTCGATGCCGCCAACAACACGGCTTCCATCGTCTTCACCCCCGCTGGCCTCCTGCTGCTGGCCGCTAACAACGACGCCCGCGTTCAGGTTGTTGTGAACACCACCGTCAACACGATCGGTGAGATCGAGAACGAAGCACTGGTATACCCGAACCTGGGTAGCTTCACCGCCGTTCCGGGCGAGCCCGGCGGCCCCATCGTTACTCCCCCGGTTGTTACCAAGTGGGGCGAAATGACCCTTGAAAAGGTCAACGAGAACGGCGAAGCCCTTGCAGGCGCTTCCTTCTCCGTCTACGCCACCCAGGCCGACGCACAGGCCGGAACCAACCCGATCGTCCTCAACGGCCAGAGCACCTTCACGGTTGCTGCAGACGGAACCCTGACCATCTCCGGTCTGCGTTACTCGGATTGGGCCAACGGCGCTGCAGTTGCACCCGGTTCCGCCGACTACCGCACGTACTACCTGGTTGAAACCACCGCACCGGCGGGCTACGAGCTGCTTGCCGAGCCGATCTCCTTCCTGATCAACTCAGCATCCACTGCGGTTGGAATCGACCTTGAGGTCAAGAACATCCCGTCCAACAGCGGCTTCGAACTGCCGCTGACCGGTGGCGCGGGAACCGGCGTTCTCTACGCAGCCGGCGCACTGCTGGTTGCCGGTGCCGGACTCCTGCTGGTCCGTTCACGCCGGAGCACCACCAACAGCTAGTACCTGAGGACCCACCAGGGTTCCCAGCATGAACACCGGAGTGGGGAAGAACGCCAACACGCGCTCTTCCCCACTTTGCTTCCCAAAAGCACACCCCCAGGATTCTGATGACACAGCCCCAAACGCCCTTGCGGCAAGCCCACCGAAAATTCCGCGACGCGTGGAGCCTCCAACGTATCTTCATCGTTGTGGCCGCAATCCTTGGCGTCGGAGTGTTGCTCTACCCCACCGCGGCAGCCTGGTTCTCGGACCGCATCCACGCGACCGAGATCAGCGGCTACGTCAATACTGTTGAGAGCCTCTCCCCCTCCGCGCAGAAGGCGCTACTGGACGAGGCCCGGCAGTTCAACCAGGAACTGCCCTCCGGCCCGCTGCGGGACCCCTATTCGCTGAACGAAAAGGGCGAGCAAACAGTGGTCGGCGCCGGCTCTGAGACCTACAAAAAGATGCTCGACGTCGGCCCGGGCGGCATGATGGGACGCATCAGCATCCCCTCCATCAAGTCGGATCTGCCCATCTTCCACGGCACGGACGAGGAGACGCTGTCCAAAGGAGCAGGGCATCTCTTCGGCTCCGGTCTTCCGGTAGGCGGCGTAGGAACCCATAGCGTCATCACGGCACACTCAGGCTTCGTCAACGCAAAACTCTTCGACGATCTGGACCAAGTGGCTGAAGGTGACGTCTTCTCAGTCACGGTGCTCGGTGAAACCATCTACTACAAGGTGGACCAGATCAAAACTGTTCTTCCTGAAGAAACCGATGATCTCCGCAAAGTCCAGGACAAGGACTACCTCACACTCGTGACATGCACTCCCACCGGCGTCAACTCCCACCGGTTGCTGGTCCGCGGCGAACGCACGGATCCCCCCTCCGGCGATGCCGCACAGACACTCCCCAGCCAAGCACTGGATCCCGGGTTCCCCTGGTGGGCCGTGGGCTTCATTGGCACCGCCGTCATCATTGTGGTGGTCACCCGTCCGCGCAAGTCCGCGCCGGCGGAGACCCCGGATGAACCTGACGAAGAGCCAGCCGACGACCTCGCCGACACTTTGTTGAGCTAGGACTTGGTGGGCTGGGCCGAACCTCATGGCTCAGCCACGCACCAACCAAGCCCGCCCATAAAAAAGCGCTCCCCCACCGACGTGAGGGAGCGCTGGTGGGTTAACGGCCGGCGTCGGGGGTTTCAGTCTCTTCGTCGGCATCCGGTGCGGCAGAACCGCCGTGGCCGGGACGCTTGGAGCTGAGGTTGATGCCGGAGCCCTGGCCGAGGTGGTCGGCGTTTTCCTTGTGGCTCATGGAAAGCATGGCGGCCACCACGAGGCTGACGATGAACGCGATGCCGGCGCCCGTGAAGGCGAGGTCGAACCGCGGGGCGCGTGCGCTGCCGCCGGAGGCAAAGATGAGCACGGCAACGAAAGCCAGCACTGCAAAGAACGCGGAGAACATGAGGGGTCCCTTGACCGAGGTCCGCATCTTGCGCGGTTCTCCTGGGGTCTGGTCTGCCACGGTCATTCCTCCAATGATGGCGGTTCTTGTCCGCCGGTCAGCAAAAGTTCTACAACGAGTAGAACGTCCAGCTACTAGTTTACGGCCTCGGGCGAAGCGCCGGGCGCAGCGGTCTGGGCGGCTCCCTCGGAACCTGCGCGGGCATCGTGCCGCAGCGTCAGCCCGGACAGGATCCACAGCACGCCGGAAATGATGGCGCCACCACCGGCAACACCCAACAGCGCGTGGGCTCCGAGGGAAGTGAAGAACGGCAGCATGACGGCCGCGCCCACGGAGACGATGCCGGAAACAAGCCAGTCTCGGGCCAGGGAGTCCCGCTTTCGGAGGCCATGGACGAGCTCCAGGAGGCCCAGCACCAGCAAGGCCAACATCGCGGAGAGAGCCACGCCCGCGTCAGATTGGGTGATAAGAGCGCCGATGCCTCCGAGCGCAACAACCACGGGCACTGCAACCGGTAAAGCTCGGGACATCCACACCGCCCCGGCAGTGGCGAGCATATACAGGCCAACAGCCCAGGCCAGAACATGGACCGACGGCGAAGCCCAGAAGATGGTGATCGCACCGAACAGCAATGCGACCGTCGCGCGGATCAGCACGGGTTTCCAGAGTCCGGCGGCTGAAGCAGTAGGAGTCTGGGCAGGAATCGCTGGAAGAGTCACCCGTCCAGTTTAGTGGGAACCCAGCACCATCCACCGATCGGTCCGTGCGCGTAGCCCCAAAGTCACGCCACGGGCCAGCATGTAGCCCAGCGCGAACGCGGCCCACAACCAGAAGAGCCCGGCCTCGCCGTCGGGCCTGATCTGGTGGATAGCCACCAACAGCGGCAAATAGACCACCAGGTTTACGACGCCGGCGATCGCCAGATACCGTGCGTCACCGGCGCCAATGAGGACTCCGTCGAGGACGAAGACATAGCCGGCCAGGGGTTGTCCCACGGCGAGGACCCAGAGGGCGATGGTAAGGGCTGATCGGACGCCCTCGTCGGAGGTGAACAGGTACCCGGCCCACGGTGCCGCCACGGCCAGGAGCACGCCGGTGATCACGCCGAATCCGAGGCCCCAGCGGACCATGGTGCGGGTCAGCTCGCGGACACGCTGGGCATTTCCGGCGCCGAGTTCCTTGCCGACCAGTGCTTGCGCCGCGATCGCCAGGGCATCCAGCGCAAACGCGAGGAACGAGAAGATGGTCATGGCCAACTGGTGCGCCGCCAGGTTCACGGCGCCCTGGGCAGTGACCACCAGGACGGTCGCGAGGATGGCCAAGCGCAGGCTCAGCGTGCGCAGCATGAGCCACGAACCCACCTTGGTCATCGCGCGGATGCCATGCCAGTCGGGCCTCAGGGACACTCCGTGCTGCCTCGCGTTCCGGCTGACCATCACCAGGTAAACGGCGGCCATGGCCCACTGCGCGAGGCTGGTACCAATCGCCGAGCCAGCCACCGAAAGATCCAGCCCGTAGACCAGGAACCAGTTGATCGCGATGTTCAACGCAAACCCGGCCGTTGCCACGAGCAAAGGCGTCCGAGTGTCCTGGAGCCCGCGGAGAACGCCGGTGCCCGCGAAAATGAGGAGCATTGCGGCCAGGCCGGGCATGGACCACCGCAGGTAATCGACGGCAAATTCGCGGACGTCCCCGGTTGCGCCCATGAAGTCAACCAACGGCTCGGCCGCCACGAAACCGACCACAGCGAGCACCAGCCCCAGCAGCAGCGCCAGCCACACGCCGTCGCGCCCTGCCGCCAAAGCCTTCCCCAACTTACCGTCGCCGATTGCACGGGCCACTGCCGGCGTCGTCGAATATGCCAGGAAGACCATGAGCCCCACGGCGGTGTGCAGAATGGTGGAAGCGAGCCCGACACCGGCGAGCTGGTCAACGCCCAGATGCCCCACAATGGCGGAGTCCGCCAGGAGGAACAGCGGTTCTGCGATCAGCGCGCCGAAGGCGGGAACGGCCAGGCGCAGGATCTCGCGGGCGTTTGAGCGGGGTGTGGTGGTTGTGGTTTGAGGCACTAAACAAGCCTAGTCCGGCGCGGGCCGGGTACATTTGGCCCGTGTCACATGAGCATCCCGTCACCGTTTCCGTCGCCCGCACCATCCTGCCCGGCTATACCCGCCAGGCCAACGCCTGGGCCCATGCCGGCCAGGAGCTCGCCCGCGAATGGCCTGGTTACCTTGGATCGGGATGGGTGCGCAATGGGGCCGATTCAGCTGAATGGCACATGTTGTACCGATTCGCTGACGCCGACTCGCTGCAGGAGTGGGAAGACTCCGAGGAGCGGCGCTGGTGGATCGACAGCGCCAGGGACATGATGGAAACCACCCGCGTGGAGCGCCACACCGGTATTGAGGGATGGTTCTCCCGGCCTGGCGACGTCTCAGTGGTCGTCCCCGAAACCGTGGTGCCGCCCCGCTGGAAGCAGGCCATCAGCATCTTCCTCCCGTTCTTCCCGCTCAGCCTGCTGGCCAACTTCCTGCTGCATCCCCTGACTCAGGACTGGCCATTGGTGTTCTCGGTACTCCTCAACATCGTCATCCTGACGCCGTTGATGACGTACATCTTCCTGCCGATCACCACCAGGCTCCTGCAGCCGTGGCTTCAGAAGCCGGCCAGGAAGCGCCGGATGCAGGCGAAAGGGGCCAAACCATGACTTACATCCTCTCCACGGACAAGAACCGCGTGGACCGCGATTGGCTCTGGACCGAGCTCTCCACCAACGTTTACTGGGCAAAATGGCGCACGCGGGCCGACGTCGAAGCGCAGTTGGAGAACGCTTGGCGGATTGTTGGCGCTTACGACGCCCGGACCGGCGCCATGGTGGGTTACGCGCGGGCGTTTTCCGACGGCGTTGCCCTCGCCTACCTGGCCGATGTGTACGTGCACGAATCCACGCGGGGCCAGTCGCTGGGCAAGGCGATAGTGCGCGAAATGATCGACGCCGGGCCAGGAGCCGGGTTCCGGTGGATGCTTCACACCGGTGATGCCCATGGGCTGTATAGGCAGTTCGGCTTCACTGAGCCTGACGCGCGCTACTTGGAGCGAGCCGAAGTCCGCTAGCCGTGTTTTGGTCATAAAAGGCCATCATTAGTTGACACTTCAACTTATCTTCGGGAGGGTTGATTTATGAACAAGTCCAGCTTGACCACCACAGCCCTGACCATCCTGCGCGTTATCGCAGGATTTCTCTTCGCCGCGCACGGTTGGCAGAAGTTCAACGAATTCACCATCGCCGGCACGCAGGCGTCCTTCACGCAGATGGGCGTCCCCGGCGCTTCCGCAGTCGCCCCGATCGTCGCAACGCTTGAGCTCGTAGGCGGCATCGCGCTGATCATCGGATTCCTGACCCGTGTATTCGCAGCCCTCCTGGCCGTCAACATGCTCGGCGCACTGTTCCTGGTGCACGCCCCGGCAGGCATCTTCGTTGGCAATGGCGGGTACGAACTGGTGCTGCTGTTTGCTGGCGCCGCTTTGGCCCTGGCATTGGCTGGCGCCGGCAAGATCTCCGCGGACGCCGCCCTGTTCGGCCGCTCCGGCTCGAAGCTCCGCGTCCTCGCGTAAGCGGCCACCACCCCGGACGCTCGTTACCTTTTTCGTAGCCTGTTTCCTGGTGCAGGATATGGGTGTGCTGGCCTGCTGATCCCGGCATGATTGTGACGCTCTGTCAGTCGATGATCTTGAGAGTGTTGTCACCGGGGTTGGTAGGTGCCGGGAGACCGCTGATAGGGGCAGGACAGTTCGGGAACGTCGTGCGTAACGTGGGTGCCGGGTCCTGACACCGATGGTGGGCCAGTGGAGGTAGTTGACTACGACTGGAGGTGCCAGATGATCACGAACCACGACGGTGTCGAGGTGTTTATTGGGCTGGATGTTGGCAAGGGCGTCCATCATGCCGTTGCCGTGGATCGGGCCGGCAGGAAATTACTGGACCGGGCGCTGCCCAACGATGAAGCCAAAATCCGGGAAATCATCGCCGAACTTGTGGACGCCGGACGTGTGTTGCTGGTCGTTGACCAGCCAGCGACTATCGGCGCGTTGCCGGTAGCGGTTGCCCAGGCCGCCGGGGTGCTGGTCGGCTACCTGCCGGGGCTGGCGATGCGCCGGATCGCGGATCTTCACCCCGGAGAGGCGAAGACCGATGCCCGGGACGCGTTCATCATCGCCGAGGCCGCCAGGACCATGCCGCATGCCCTGCGCTCGGTTCAGTTGGTCGATGAGCAGCTCGCTGAGCTGAGCATGCTTTGCGGGTTCGACGAGGATCTGGCCAAGCAGGCCACGGCGACTTCGAACCGGATCCGTGGGCTGCTCACCCAGATCCACCCAGCTCTGGAAAGGGTGCTGGGACCCTACATGGACCACCCGGCGGTGCATGACCTGCTGCGGACCTGGCCTACCCCTGAAGCGCTCCGTCACGCGGGCCGGCGCCGGATCGGGACCCGGCTGAGCAAACTCGCGCCGCGGATGGGTGAACGTCTTGCCGATGACATCATCGAGGCCTTGGGCCGGCAAACAGTCACTGTCGTAGGAACGAACGCCGCGACCATCGTGCTGCCCCAGCTCGCGGCCATGCTCGCCGGGCTCCACGAAAGCCGCGCCACGGTCCTCACCCAGGTCGAAGCTCTCGTGGAGGCCCACCCTCTTCACCCGGTCCTGATGTCTCTGCCGGCCGTGGGCATCAGGACCGCCGCACGAATCCTCACCGAAGTCGCCGGGAAAGAGTTCCCCACCGCCGGGCACCTGGCCTCTTACGCCGGGCTGGCCCCCGTCACCTGGCGATCCGGGTCCTCCATCCGCGGCGACCATTCCTCAAGAAAAGGCAACAAAGTCCTCAAACGAACCCTGTTCCTCTCCGCATTCGCTGCGCTCCACGACCCACCGTCCCGGGCATACTACGAACGCAAACGAGCCGAAGGAAAACGCCACAACCAAGCACTCATCGCCCTCGCACGACGACGCTGCGACACCCTCTACGCCATGCTCCGCGACGGCACCCTCTACCAACCCCCAACACCCAAAACCGCTTGACGAAAAACATAGGGACACTCTCACCTAACGGCCCCTAACTGCCGGCGCTCTCTCACTTCCTTCAGAAGAGTGAGAGAGCGCCGGCGTTTAAATGGCCGGAGGTGAGAGAGCGCCGGTGTTTAAGCGGCGTGTCGTGAGAGAGCGTCTAGCCCGTCACGCCGGTGAGTTCGTTCGGGACGTGCTCAAGCTGCGCCGACTTCGCTACCTTGCCGGTCACCAAGTCCACCGCATGGATGGTGCGCGTCGCAGGTTCGGTGACGAACGCCGTCGAGCCTTGGACAAAGAGCGTGGGGCGCGGATCCTGCCACGTGGCGGACTCTTCCCACCCAGCAACTACCGGGATCGTGGATGTAACAGCGCCGGTGAGTGGGTCGATCACACGCAGGCCCCCGTCAGTCCCAAGCACCAGTGCTTCACCTGCAGGCCCGCGGCCCAATGAACGGAATGAGTAGCTGGTGCCGATGTCCACGAGTTGCATGGTGGCGGTCTGGGTGTTGACGAGCGAGATCCGCGTGGGTCGCTCCGGCTTGGCCGCTTTGTCCACCTTGTAGTCGCCGAGGATGACAGGCGATTTTTCCGAACCTGCCTGGTTGCCCAGCCGGCCGTACGCATCGGGGCTGGCCACCTTGGTGATGGCACCGTCCTTGTAGACCAGCATGCCGTTCTCGCATCCAACCACCACGGCTTCACCTGCGGCAACGGCCTCGCCATGCACCCCTGGGCAGTCCTCATTGCGCAGGATTTCCTTGCGGTCCTGCCCCTTTCCCGCCGAGAGCACGGCAATTCCGGTTCGGCTTTCCTCGTTGCCGAGGGTCACCAGCAACTTGCCGTCTTCCAGCTCGACGGCCACTCCGTGATGGGCTTCAGGCGTCGTATACACGTCAGTGGCGGGCAGCTTTCCATCCTCCACAGCAGCGGCCAGGGCAGACGTTTCGAAGCTCTGCACCTTGCCCGATCCGTCGTTGAACAGCACCGTCTTGTCCGCGTGAAGCACCACATGGCCAGCCTTGTCTGCCTCAAACGCCAATTCAGTCAGCTTGGGGTCGGCTACGTAGTGGTGGCTGTGGTCACCGTGCGGCTCGGTCCAGGCGCCTGCGTCGAACAGGCGGAAGGCATCCCCGGTGGACACGAATACATGCCGCCCGTCGCCGGCTGGATTCAGGCGGTTGAATCCGGACATTTCCGCAGTTCCCACCTGCTCAAGCGACGCAGCATCCAAAACCGACATGCCGGCGTCGTGAGTGTAGACAAGCCGCGGCGTGGCCGCCCCGGCCTCCTTGGCAGTGGGTGCCGATGTAGCCGAAGGTGACGAATCAACTGTGCTTCCCGCGGAACCGCCGGGGTCGGCGCAAGCGGTCAGCAGCAGGGCAGAGAGCCCGACGGCGGCAATCGGCAGGGCGTGAAGGCGTCGTCTGAGCGTGGTCGGGGCAGGGGTCATGGGGGTGAGGTGATGAGACATGGGTTAAATGATATTGATTCTCATTTAGACTGCAAATCGACCTGCTCAGGCACCCCTCCACTGCTACTCTCAACAAGATGCCCACAAATACTTTTTCGCTGCGAACCGGAAGCTTGCGATGACCACCATCCTCACCGGCGTCGGCGCCAGTACCGGGATTGTCCAGGGACCGGCCCGGCTCATTCACGGACCCGACGAATTCGGCCTCTTCCAGTCCGGAGATGTGCTGGTTTGCCGCACCACCGATCCCGCGTGGACGCCCCTCTTCGGAATGGCATCAGCTGTGGTCACGCAAACCGGCGGCATGCTGTCCCACGCCGCGATTGTGGCCCGGGAGTACGGGATTCCCGCCGTGCTCGGAGTCCGTGACGCACTGGAAATGCTCGTCGACGGAAGCCGGCTCACGGTAGATGGTGCGCAGGGAACCGTCACGGCGGCGGACAACAAATGACGCTTCTCACCCTGCACGCCGTACGCCTTCTCGGGTTCGCGGACACAGGGGCTGTAGCGGCGCGCTTCGCCCGGTCCCGCACGGTGGTGGAGTCCGAACTCATCGACGCCGGCGTGGATGGCTTCGTTTCGTACAGCACCTTCGCCGGGACCAGTGGTTGGTCGCTGTCGAGTCTCGGGCGGGCCGAAAATGAACGATTGCTTGCCCTGGAACTCGACCATGCGGAGGCGCGTGGGACAGTTGTGGCCGTGCACGAGGAATTCGCGGAATTCAACACCGGCGTTGTCGGCGCCTGCAGCGCTATCCAGTTGCAGTCTCCCGCTACGGAAGATGCCATGGATGTCTTGATCGGCGCCTTGGCAGCGTGGCGTCCCATGGAAGGGCAGCTGACCGGTTTACTGCCCCGGTTCGACGGCTACGCCGAGCGCCTGCTGGGGGCACTGAGGCATGCTCCGGAGGGCACGGCCTGGCTCACGGCCACGGACCGCGATTCCTTTCATCGGATCTGGTTCGAGCTGCACGAGGATCTCATCGCGACCCTCGGGATACCACGCGCCTGACGCATCTGGTCGCTGCGACGGCCAGCACTGACTTAGTCACGTAACAGAAACCTGCCGACAGTAAACTTCGAAACATGAGCGATGATGCCGCCAATTCAGTGACCCTCCGCTTCCTTGCGGCCCCCATGGACATCGGACACAGCGGGTCAGTCGACGCCGGCACTGTCCTTGAGTGGGTGGACAAGGCGGCGTATGCGGCAGCGGTGGGGTGGGCCAAGTCGTATTGCGTCACTGCCTATGTGGGCAACATCCACTTCACGGATCCCGTGAACAGCGGCGACATGGTGGAGGTAACGTCCACCATCGTCTATACCGGCCGCTCCTCCATGCACATCCACACAGTGGTCAGCTCCCGCGATCCCAAGGGTGGTCCGGAGACGATGCACAGCCAGTGCATGGTGATCTTCGTAGCGGTGGGGCCGGACGGTAAACCTATCCCCGTCCCCCAGTTTGAGCCGTCCACGCCTGAAGAGATCGAGCAGCGCGACCACGCGCTGGCACGCATTGAGGTCCGCGAACAGATCGTCAACGCGATGAACGCGCAGGAATATACCGACGCCGGGACCGCCGAGCGCGTCGTCCTGCGGTTCATGGCGTCCCCCACTGATGTGAACTGGGGCGGCAAGGTCCACGGCGGCATCGTGATGAAGTGGATTGATGAGGCCGCGTACGTTTGCGCTTCCCGGTACTGCGGCAAGGACACCGTGGCAGTGTTCTCGGGCGGCGTGCGCTTCTACCGGCCGCTGCTTATCGGCCACGTCGTAGAAGTGGAAGCACGCCTCGTCTACACCGGCGCCAAGGGCATGCACATCGCTGTCCACGTCCGCTCCGGCGATCCGAAGACCCGCGAAATGAACCTGACCACGTACTGCCTCACGGTCATGGTGGCGCGCGACGAAACGGGAACCTCGGTGCCCATTCCTGCTTGGGAACCGGTGTCCGACGAGGACAAGAAGCTGCACGCCCACGCCCGCGAATTGTTGGAAATCCGTGGCCGGGCACCGGGAAACCGCCTGCCGGATCATCTGCTGAACGCGGCTGGCCACTAAAGGGAACTGGCGTTAAGACTCACCGTCGGTCGGACTGCCCCCGGCTGCAGCCATGCCATCGCTGCGAGATGGTCGGTGCCCGGCGTTGTGATGACTGACGCTCCAGACAGTGTGAACCCGCGGAACAGAATGTGGTCCGGCCGGGTGGCGGGCAGGCTGGCCGGCCAGGTGAAGCCGAAGCCGGTCCGGGCGTCGTCGAGCGTTGCCAGGAGTGGGGCGAAGGCGCGGTCGGTATTGGCCGCATTAAAGTCTCCCACCACCAATATCCGTTGCGATGGATCCGCCTCCAGAATCCTGCTGAGCTTGGCAAGCCCTCTGTTCCTGTTGCCTACTTCGCCGGGCCGGACCGAGGGCAGATGTACGGCGTAGAGCTGGACGGGCCCCTCGGGCGCTTCCACCTCCATGCTCATGGCGCGGGACCAGCCGAGGCCCAAAGCAAGGGGCCTGCCTTGGCTCAGCGGAAACCGGCTCCAGACCCCCACCGTCCCCGCAACCTGCCGGTACGCGAACGTCCCATCCATCAGCGGAGCTATTCGTTCCAGTGTCGGGCCGGTGAGCTCCTGCAGGACCACGACGTCGGCGCCGGACGTGATCAGCTTCTCCACGGCCTCGGAGGCATGCGGATTTCCTGCGCGGAGGTTCTGCGTGACGATGCTCCATCCGCTGGGTTCGCCGGACGTCGCTGCGGCGGAAGACGGGGCGGCGCCCGTCGCCATGACTGGCAAAAAGACCACACACCAGGAAATCAGGGCGGCCGCCGCTGGAATGGAGCCCGCCCAGGCTCTTGAGAGCAACGCCACGATCAAAAGGGCAGCAATGACCATCCCGAACCACGGCAGGAAGCTCTCGATGGCGAGAGCCATCCCGCGAGCCTCCGGAACCAGTCCGTGGCCGAAGAGCAGTGCCATCAGTACTCCCGCGAAGAGGCCCACAACCCAGTCCCTGACCCGCGGACGATGCCGCCGGGCCTCAAACAGCCCGCGCTGCGTGGCAGTTGCGTAGGTGGTTCCGGTGTCCTTATCCATAGCCCCATGGTTCAGAAAGGAACTTAAAGGATTCTGAAGCCCCGCAAACTATGCTGGTGGCCATGACGGAGCCCATAACAGTCCTGGTCGTCGACGACGATCCGGACATCAGGAGCTCCCTGCAGTCCCTGCTCGAAGCGGCCGGATACCAGGTTGAATCGGCAGCTGACGGCCGGGAAGCTCTCGAAAGGGTGGCCGCAACATCCCCGGACCTGGTGGTGGCGGACGTTTTGATGCCGCTGATGGACGGACTCGGGCTCTGCCGAATGCTCCGAACCGCCGGCAACACCGTTCCCATCCTCCTGCTCACGGCCCGCAGCGATGTGGCTGACTGCGTTGCGGGGTTGGACGCCGGAGCGGATGACTACCTTTCCAAGCCGTTTGAACCCGATGAGTTGCTGGCACGATTGCGGGCCATGGCACGCCGGACAAGCCAGCTTCCGGCCAGCCCCATGGGGTACCACAATGTGGAACTGGTCCCCGAGGCCCACGCCGTGAGGCAAAACGGACGCTGGATTGACCTGAGCAGCACCGAATACGCCATCCTTTGCGTGCTCGCGGAAAACCCGGAGCAAGCACTCAGTCGAGGCCAGATCAGCGACGCCGTGTGGGGATACGCAATGACTCCAGCCTCCAATTCACTGGAGGTCTACATCAGCTACCTGCGTCGAAAACTCGAAGCCGGGGGTGAGGCGCGGATCATCCAGACGGTTCGGGGCGTCGGATACAGGCTGGCCGCATCGTGACGCTGCGCCTGCGGATGACACTGGTCATCGCAGCGGCCATCACCCTCACCGTTTCACTGTTTGCAGTACTGGTGTACGTCTTCGTGGGTCATGAACTACGTAAGAACGAGGATCTTTCCCTGAGGCGCGAGTCGGATCGCATCATCCAGCTGATCCAGACCGATCCCAACTGGCAAGGGTTTTCACAGTGCACCTGGGTCCGTTCGCCGGCCTGTGCACAACTGGTCTCGCCAACTCCCAGCGAAGACCCGGACTCCGGCGCCGGGCCGGCCTTGCCCATCACCGCCCAGATGCGGGAGGTGGCATCCGGCAAGAGCGCGGCTTTCTTTACGGAAGCGGCCATCGGCGACGATCCCATCCGCGTGTACGTCAGGCCCCTGCCGAACCAACGGGCTTTGGTGGTGGGGGTCAGGGATGACAGGGTGTTGGCCACCTTTGAGCGTCTCGGCTGGCTGCTCGCGGCGACGGTGCTGGGCGCCCTGGTGGTGGCTGCCGGCACTGCCTACGTAGCCGCAAGGCGCGGACTTCGCCCGGTGGATCGGCTCACAGCGGTAGCCGAGAGTATTGCCCAAACCCGCAATACCGACATCAGGATTCCCCGAAGCAAAACCACCGAAATCAACAGGCTCGGCAGCGCGTTCAATACGATGCTGAGTGAATTGGAAGAATCCCGCCGCCAGCAGGAACAGCTGATTGCCGACGCCTCCCACGAACTGCGCACTCCCCTGACGTCGCTGCGAACCAACGCAGCCATGCTCAGGAATCCCGAACTGTCGCAGGGCAGCAAAGAACGCATCACCGGGGCCTTGGAGCATGAGCTGATAGCGATGCAGTCCCTCATCGAGGACCTGATCGACCTGGCTCGACACGATGAGGCCCCTTCCTTCATCGAGGAAATGGACCTCAACGAACTTGTTCTCTTCTGCATGGACAATGCCGAACGCCGGTACCCCGGGGTCGCGTGGTCCTTGGAAGGACCCGGCGGGCCTCTCCTGGTGACAGGGGAACGTGTCAGGCTGGCCCGCGCCATCGCGAACTTGCTGGACAATGCCGGCAAATTCACGCCGTCGCCGGGCCATGTCCGGGTAGCCCTGGGCGCTTCTCAGGGCGCGGTCACCCTCGATGTGCGGGACACGGGACCGGGCATTCCGTCGGAGGATCTGGACCATGTCTTTGACCGGTTCTACCGTTCCACCAGCGCGCGGAGCGTCGCCGGATCCGGTGTGGGACTCGCCGTGGTTCAGCACGTAGCCACCGCCCATCACGGCACGGCAAAAGCGCATCCGAGCCCAAGCGGGGCACACTTCAGCCTGACGCTGCCGCTGGCCGAGGGCAACTAACACCCCGGGCCAGCTAGCCGACCAAGTTCTCCGCCGCGCCATCCATGTGCGCGATGATCGTCTCGCGCGCCTTGGCCGCATTCCCGGTCTCAATGGCAGCGACAATGTCGTGATGCCTCCCGACACTCATGTTCCGCGTGGCGCGTTCCAACCCGGCGAACATGATGGACATCCGGATGGAGCCCTCCAGGGATTCCCACGAATGCAGCAGGGTTTCGTTTCCGGACAGGCGGCAGAGCGTGCGGTGGAACTCAAGGTCGGATTCGATCCGTTCCTCCAGGGATGACTTCGAGGCCTTCTCCATAGCGTCGACGGCGGCACGCAGCTCTGCGAGCGCGGCTTCCTTGTCCGGCATGTCACTGAGTGTCCGGGCCGCCAACGATTCCAGGACACCGCGGACGGAGAAGATGTCGCGGATTTCCTTGACGTCCAGGTGCCGCACGGACATCCTGCCCCGTGCTCCAGCGGAGATCAGGCCTTCCTGTTCCAGCTGGCGCAGGGCTTCGCGGAGCGTGCCGCGACTGATCTGCAGCATCTCGGAAAGCTCGGTTTCAACGAGGTGCCGCCCAGGCTCAAGCTCACCGCTGGTGATGGCGGTCCGCAGTGCTGCGAGCGCCTGTTCGCGCAAGCTCTTCTTCTCAAGTCCCAGGAGGGATGCGGTGGCGGCCATGGTGTGTCCTCGGTTCTATGGGCGACTGCTGACAGTCCGTTGTTAACTGTCGATACTACGGGCAGGAGTGCGGGACGGGCAGTCATGTCCGTCCCGCACTCCTGCCGGAAAGCAAAAAAGTTCAGCCGAGTTCCGCCAGCACCTTCGCCACAATTCGGTCCACGGACAGCCCGTACCGTTCGTGCAGCGTCGGCAGCGCTCCGGCGTCGAGGAATTGGTCCGGAAGTGCAATGGGAACCACGCGCTTGCCGAGACCGGCGGTGACGACGGCGGACGCAACAGTTTCGAACAGGCCGCCAACTACGGTGTGGTTCTCCAGCGTCACGGCCAGTCGGTCGGTGTTCAGCTCCGCGAGTACGGTGGCCGAGTCGAACGGCTTGATGGTGGGAGTGTGCACGACGGCGACATCCACGTTGTGGGCGGCCAGTGCCTCCGCGGCCTGCAAAGCACGCATGGTCATCAGGCCGGAGGACACGAACACCACATCGTTGCCGCCGCGCAGGACCTTGGCCTTGCCGAGTTCGAACTTATAGTCGTATTCGTCCAGGACCGTGGGCACATTGCCTCGGAGCAGGCGCAGATAAGTGGGACCTTCCGAGGCAGCAAGCTGGGGAACGGCCTGTTCGATGTCCACGGAGTCACAAGGGTCCACGATGGTCAGGTTGGGCATGCCGCGGAAGATCGCCATATCCTCGGTGGCCTGGTGGCTTGGTCCGTAACCGGTGGTCAGGCCTGGGAGGCCGCCGATGATGTTGACGTTCAGGTTCGGCTCGGCGATGTCCAGGCACAGGAAGTCGTACGCACGTCGGGCCGCGAACACTGAGTACGTTGACGCGAAGGGAATCAGCCCGGTTTCGGCCATGCCTGCTGCGGCGCCGAAGAGGAGCTGCTCGGCCATGCCCATCTGGAAGAACCGGTCCGGGAACGCCTTGGCGAAGATGTGCATGTCCGTGTATTTGCCCAGATCCGCGGTCAGGCCAACAATGCGGGAATCGGCTTCAGCAGCCTTGACCAGCGCATGGCCGAACGGGGCAGGGGTGGTCTTCTGTCCGGGGTCGGCGAAGGACGCGATCATGGCGGACGTCTTGAGCTTCGGCTTGGTGGTCACGGTGCTCATGCTGAAGCCGTCCCTTCGTATCCTGCGGTCAGCTGTTCGCGGCAGATCTGCCACTCGTTTTCTTCGATGCGCATGAAGTGCGCCTTTTCGCGGGTTTCAAGCAGCGGCACGCCGCGCCCCACCTTGGTGTCGCAGAGGATGACCGACGGCCGCCCGACGGGCGCCGCAACTGCGGCGATGTTGTCGAACGCTGCCAGCAACGCACCGACGTCGTTCCCGTCCACGCGCTGGGTGTACCAACCGAACGATTCCCACTTCTCGGTGACGGGCTCGGTGCGGAGTACGGTGTCGGTGGCGCCGTCAGCCTGGAGGGCGTTGATGTCCACCATGGCCGTCAGGTTTCCGAGCTGGTGGTGGTGCGCTCCCATGGCGGCCTCCCAGGTGGAGCCTTCATCCAGTTCGCCGTCGGAGAGGAAGTTGATCACGCGGGATGCGGCGCCCTGCAAGCGCAGCCCCAAAGCCATGCCGACGGCGATCGTCAGGCCGTGCCCCAGCGAACCGCCGGAAATTTCCATGCCGGGGGTGTACGTGGACATTCCGGACATGGGCAGGCGGGAATCGTCGGAACCGTACGTTTCAAGCTCGGCCACCGGAACGATCCCGGCTTCGGCCAGCGCTGCGTAGTGGCCGATTGCGTAGTGGCCGGTGGAGAGCAGGAACCGGTCGCGGCCTTCCCAGTGCGGGTCTTCGGCACGGTATGTGAGCTGGTCGGCGTAGACGGCGGACAGCATGTCGGCGGCGCCCAGCGCTTGGCCAACGTAGCCCTGGCCTTGGACCTCGCCCATGGTCAGGGCGTGGTGGCGGATGCGGTAGGCGGCGGCGCGGATGCGGTCCACGCGCTCGGGTTTGGGGGCTGCCACGACCGGAGCCGTTTCAACTGATGAGAGAGTCACTGGTTTCCTTCCGGAGTCGGGCGCGCACCGATGGGGAGAACGCGTCCGACGTCGAGGGGTGCTTTAGGCGTTTACCGTCTGGGGAGTTTTACTGGCGGCTTCTTCGGCGAGTTCACGCTCACGCTTGCCCCAGGTTTCTTTGGTGATCAGTGCTGCCCACAGGCCGATGGCTGCGTAGATGCTGAACAACAGGGCCGGTCCAATCCAGCCCATGCTGACGAACAGCAGGGTGGTGATGAAAGGCGTGAACCCGGAGACCATGGCGGAGATCTGGTAGGACAACGATGCACCGGAGGAGCGGGTCTTGGCTTGGAAGAGTTCCGGGAACCAGGCGCCCTGGGCGCCGGCCAGGGAGTTCTGGCAGACAGCGTAGGCGATGACGATCGTAGCGATGATCAGCAGGAAGAAGCCGGTGTTGACCAGCATGAACATCGGGATTCCGAAGACCACCGCGAAGGCAGTGGACCAGATGTAGACAGGACGGCGGCCAACCTTATCCGTCAGCTTTCCCCAGTAGTAGGTGGCGAAGATACCGATGCCGGCCGCGATGCAGAGAGCCACCAGGGTTTCCGTCTTGTCCGCCAGGTTATTGGTGTGCAGGTAGGAAATCATGTAAGTCACGGACACGGCGTAACCGGCAGTTTCAGCGATGCGGAGGCCGATGCCCCGGACAATGTTGCGCCAGTCGGTCTTGATGACCTCCACGATGGGGGACTTCACGATGTCGCCCTTGGCCTTGACGTCCTCAAACACCGGGGACTCGGGAACCTTGGAACGGATGATCAAGCCAACAGCCACCAGGACGATGCTGGCGAGGAACGGCACACGCCAGGCCCATTCGCTGCCGAGGCCAACACTGCTGAGGAAGACGAGGTTGGCGAGCAGGAGTCCAACGGGGAAGCCGGCCTGCACGATGCCCGTGAACTGACCCTTCTTCCGCCATGGTGCATGCTCGTAGCTCATCAGGATGGCACCGCCCCATTCAGCACCGAAGGCCAGGCCCTGGATGATGCGGACCAGAACCAGGAGCGCAGGCGCAAGAAGCCCCACCTGCGAGTACGTGGGCAGGAGGCCGATGGCGAAGGTTGCCAGGCCCATGAGGATGAGCGAGGCAACGAGCACCGGCTTACGGCCGAGCTTGTCGCCGAGGTGGCCGCCGATGATGCCACCCAGCGGACGGGCAGCGAAGCCGACGCCGAGGGTCGCGAAGGAGGCCAGGGTGCCAGTCACCGGGTCGGCGCCCGGGAAGAACGCTGTACCGAAGTACAGTGCAGCGGCGGTGCCGAAACCGATGAAATCGTAGGTTTCGATGACTGCGCCGACGCCGGAACCGACGGCGACGCGCTTTGCTTCCTTGGTTCCATGAACCGGACCACGCATGGTCAGAGCTTCATTGCTCATGTGTGTCTTTCCCTTTCAAAAGTGCGGCGCTTGTTCGGCAGCCCCACTGTCGACAGTCAACATAATACGTCAACTGTGACCGACGACACCAGCAATGTCAACAGTCAACCGCAAAGGTTGACTGTTGACAGTTAACGCAGCTAACGTGGTGTCCATCACTAAGGTCCCTCTCCGGCGAGGGCCCCAACTTGAGGATCAACGACGATGTTTCATCAACGACTGGGCTGCTCGTCCATCAGCTTCCGCCACCAGGATCTGGCCACCGCCCTGCACACCATGCGCGGCCTCGGCTTCGAGGAAATCGACCTCGGTGCGCTCCCGGGCGTCTGCGATCATGTGCCCTACGTCCTGGACGCCGAGGCAGTGGAGGCGGTTGCCGCCGTCGTCACTAGCTCGGGACTGCGCGTCCGATCGGTCAACGGCGACATCGGAGACCTGAACGCAACGCTCGACGCCGGTGCTCAAGTGGCGCGCGAACGGCACCTGGAAATGCTGCTCACCCTTGCGGCCAAGACCGGCGCGAAAGCCCTGGTCCTCCCGTGTGGGGCGATCGACCACGAACCAGTGAGCACGCTTGAATGCGACATGGACGCCGTGGCAGCGCAACTCATCCATGCCTCTGTTCGCGCGGCGGAGTTCGGGGTGGAGCTGTGGACGGAATCCCTGCACTTCTACCGCTTGTGCTGGAACACCGAACGCGCGCAGCTGCTCGCTGACCACCTGGCCGGGTCCGACGTCGGAATCGTCATGGACTTCAGCCACATCGTCGCCTCCGGCGGCGACCCCGTGGACTTTGTGGACCGCTTCGCTGACCGGATCAAGCACGTCCACCTTCGCGACGCCATGCCGGCCACGGAAACCGAACCGGGAAACATCAACCTCAGCATCGGCAACGGCAAGGCCAACTTCGCTGCTGGTCTCGCAGCACTGAGGGACGTTGGCTACACCGGTCACTTCTCCCTCGAACTCGAAACCCGGGATGTCACGCACGACGAACGCCCGGCCGCCGCCGCCAAAGCGGCCAGCTACATCACAGACCTCATCTAAACCGCGTTACCTCATATTCAAGGAGCACCATGACCACCATCCAGCGCACCGCCGTCCTCACCGGAGCTACCTCCGATCGCGGCATCGGCCTGACCACTGCCCGTCGCTACGCCAGCCAGGGCTGGGGCATCGTCATTTTGGACCTCGACGGCGAGAAGTCCGCCAAGGTTGCCGCCGAGATCGCCAACGAGTTCAACGTTCCGGCCTTCGGCTACGAAATCGACGTCGCCGATGAAGCGTCCGTGACCACCGCCCAGGCCGCCGTCGCCGCAGAAGTTGCCGCAGGGAACCTCCCGCCCGTCGGCGCTTTGGCCAACATCGCCGGCATCACTTCCCCCGTTCCGTTCCTGGAAACCACGCTTGAGCTGTGGCACAAGGTCATGGACGTCAACGCCACCGGCACCTACCTCGTCACCAAGGCGTTCCTGCCGGACATGATCGCCAACGGCTGGGGCCGCATCGTGAACATGTCCTCGGTCTCCGCCCAGCGCGGCGGCGGCGTGTTCGGCAAGGTTCCCTACTCCGCAGCCAAGGCAGCCATCCTCGGCTTCACCAAGGCACTCGCCCGCGAAATCGGCGAGACCGGCGTGACCGTCAACGCCATTACCCCCGGCGCCGTGGACACCAACATCCGCGTGGGCAGCACCGACGAGCAGGAAGCCGCCATCAACGCCGGCATCCCCCTGGGTCGCAACGCCACCACCGAAGAAGTGGCCGCCGTCATCACGTTCCTCTCCTCCGAGGACTCCGCCTACCTCACCGGCACCACCATCGATATCAACGGCGGCAGCCACATCCACTAATTCGAGCTGCTCGAAAGAATCCCAGGACCCACCATGACCAGAATCTTCAACGATCCCGCCGACTTTGCCGACGAAGCCCTTGCCGGTTTCTGTGACGCCCACTCGGACCTTGTCCGCCACGTGGAAGGTGGCGCAGTCCGCCGCGGCCGCCCGGCAATGCCCAAGGTCGCCGTCATCACCGGCGGCGGCTCAGGACACTACCCGGCCTTCGCCGGCATCATCGGGCCGGGCTTCGCTGACGGTGCCGTGGTGGGCAACATCTTCACCTCGCCGTCAGCGCAACAGGCCTTCTCGGTGGCCAAGGCTGCCAATTCGGGAGCCGGCGTCGTCTTCACCTACGGCAACTACGCCGGGGATGTCATGAACTTCGGCATGGCCAGCGAGCTCTTGAACGCCGAGGGCATCCCGACGGAAAACGTGCTGGTCACCGACGATATCGCCAGCGCCTCCCCCGATGAAATCGACAAGCGCCGTGGTATTGCCGGTGACTTCGCGGTCTTCAAGGTCATGGGAGCTGCCGCCGAGGCCGGGCTCGACCTGGATTCCGTGGTTCGTTTGGGGCGCAAGGCCAACAGCCTCACCAAGACCATCGGCACGGCGTTCAGCGGCTGTACCTTCCCCGGCGCCGACCAGCCGTTGTTCCGCCTTCCCGAGGGACAGATGGGTCTGGGCCTGGGCATTCACGGCGAGCCTGGACTGTTCGATACCGAGCTGCCATCCGCCGTCGAACTTGGCCAGGAACTGGTGCAGCGCGTGTTGGCCGAAACGCCCGCGGACAGCTCTACCCGCCTCGCCGTGATCCTCAACGGTCTGGGTTCCACCAAGCACGAGGAATTGTTCGTCCTCTGGCGCACTGTGGCTCCACTGCTCCGCGAGGCCGGCTACACCCTGGTCATGCCCGAGGTGGGCGAGCTGGTGACCAGCCTGGACATGGCCGGCGCTTCACTGACGCTGACCTGGCTGGACGAAGAGCTGGAGCAGTACTGGACCGCGCCGGCTCTGACACCGGCGTACCGTCGGGGTGCTGTGGGCTTTGATGTTGCTTCCGCTGGCGCGGAAGAAGCGGAGCTGGATACCGCCGCTGCGGCCGACTACTCCTCCACAGACGAGTCCCGCGCCTACGCCGCACAGTGCCTCAAGGCGCTGGACACCACCTCGGCCTTGCTGCGCGTCTCTGAGGCCATGCTGGGCGACATGGATGCAATCGCCGGCGACGGTGATCACGGCCGTGGAATGGTTCGTGGGTCCGCCGCGGCCGACCAGGCCGCAGCCGTCGCCTTTGAACGCGGCGCAGGAGCGGGCTCACTGCTGATCGCCGCTGGCGACGCGTGGGCAGACAAGGCCGGCGGAACCTCCGGCGTCCTGTGGGGTGCCGGGCTACGCGCCTTTGGCGAACGGTTGGGAGACGCAGAGACCCCGACGCCGGACGTCCTCGCCGAGTCTGTCCGCGCCTTCGCGGACCGCATCGCGAGCCTCGGCAAGGCCGAAATCGGCGATAAAACAATGATGGATGCGCTGCTGCCGTTCGCCTCCTCACTGGAGGAACGCGTCGCTGCGGGCACCCATGCGGAGCAGGCGTGGGCAGCCGCGGCAGCGGACGCCACCCGGGCCGCTGCCTCCACCGCGGAACTTCGCCCCCTGAAGGGACGCGCCAGGCCCTTGGCCGAGAAGAGCATCGGTACGCCGGATCCCGGGGCGACGTCGCTCGCCATGGTGTTTGCCGCCGTCGGGCCTCACTTCACTGCCGTTCCCGTTGCAGCAACCACCTAGGAGAATCTCATGCGCATCATTGTGGGCGCCGACGAAGCCGGCGTTGAATACAAAGACCGAATCCTGGCCGACCTTGAGGCTGATTCACGGATCACTGAAGTGATCGACATCGGAGTGAACCGCGCCGACGAGGACTTCACCAGGCCCTACCCATATGTGGGCATCGCCGCCGGTGAGATGATCCGCGACGGCAAGGCCGACCGCGCCATCCTGTTCTGCGGTACGGGGATCGGCGTGGCCATCGCAGCGAACAAGGTTCCCGGCATCAGGGCCACAGCTGCCCATGACTCGTTCTCCGTTGAGCGCTCCATCCTGTCCAACGACTGCCAGGTCCTCACCATGGGCCAGCGTGTTGTGGGCGTGGAGTTGGCCCGCAGGCTGGCCAAGGAGTGGATCGGCTACGCGTTCGATCCGTCGTCCGGTTCGGCGGCGAAGGTGAAAGTGCTGAGCGACTTCGAGGGCTGCTGAAACCCTCTTGCTGGCGCGAAAAAGGCCGCACAGGCGGGTAAGGCTCCTACCTGTGCGGCCTGTCGATGCTAGAACTACTTGATCAGCGCGGCTGCCTGGTCCATCAGGGCGCCGGCTGCTTCCGGCCCGCCGGCCACACCCTCACTGGCGGACGCCGTGGCGGAGATCAGGACACCATCTTTAACCGCATGGGCAATAAAGATTGCGCCGACTCTTCCGTCCGGGAGGGCCATGACGGTCTTGAAACCCACTGTTCCGGGTACGTTGCCCACGCCTTCGACCTTCTGAGTAGAGGTGGTGAGCGTTTCCCCTTCAGCGGAGTACGACACCTTCTTGCACTCCTCCGCCTGGGATTTGCTCTTCTCCACATCGTCGTGGAGACGCGCAGCATCGACGCCGGAGGTCATTGACACACTGCTGATAAAACCGTTGGCTTTGGTCCGGGTTGTGCCGGCCGCCGTGGAACCGTCGATGGTGCGCGGCGCCCCCAGCAAGAAAGGATCCTTGCAGGCCGCTGGTTCGATGGTGGCTCCTGCGAAACCCTTAACCACCGAGGCATACTGCGCCAACAGCTCGTCGCCGGAGAGTACGGCGGGGCTGGTGCCATCCGCCAGTTTGACCTGCCCAACGAGGCTTATGAGCTCTTCCTTGGTGTACTGCTTCTCGGGCGTCGGCGTCGAAGTGGACGCCCCGCTGGATTGCGACGACGCTGGTTCTGGAGATGCCGTAGCCCCACCGCACGCAGTCAATGCCACAACCATCAATGCCGTTGCCCCGATTCCGGGCAGCAAATGCTTCTTCATGTATTTCCCCAATAACTTTAGAAATGCCCGCGCACGCGGGGCAGGGACCACACTACCGCCAAGGGGTGCCTGCGCGGGAACCGGGACCGGGCGGCCTAGAAGCCGCCGCCGCCAGCACCCGAATCGCCTGCCATATTGGCAAACCGCGAGTAGTGGCCCTGGAACGCGACAACGATGTCCTTGGTGGGGCCGTTACGGTGCTTGGCGATCAGGATGTCAGCTTCACCGGCACGCGGCGACTCTTTGTCGTAGACGTCTTCACGGTGGAGCAGGATGACCATGTCGGCGTCCTGCTCGATGGAGCCTGATTCACGAAGGTCGGACACCATGGGGCGCTTGTCCTGGCGCTGCTCGGAACCACGGTTCAGCTGTGACAGCGCGATGACGGGAACCTGGAGTTCCTTGGCGAGCAGCTTGAGGGCACGCGAGAACTCGGAAACTTCCTGCTGGCGGGACTCCACCTTTTTGCCGGAGCTCATGAGCTGGAGGTAGTCGAGGATCACGAGCTTGAGGTCGTGCTGCTGCTTCAGGCGGCGGCACTTGGCCCGGATCTCCATGAGCGACATGTTGGGGCTGTCATCGATGAACAGCGGAGCATCGTTCATGCGACCCATCGTGGTGGCGATCTTGGACCATTGCTCGTCCTTGATGGTGCCCTTGCGGAGGTCCTGCAAGCCAATGGTGGCTTCTGCTGAGAGAAGACGCATGGCGATCTCGTTCCGGCCCATTTCCAAGGAGAACATGACCGTGGCCAGGTTGTTCTTGATGGCTGCGGAACGGGCGAAGTCCAGCGCGAACGTGGACTTACCCACGGCCGGACGGGCGGCGATAACAATCATCTGGCCGGGGTGGAGGCCGTGCGTCAGTTCGTCCAGCTCGTAGAAACCGGTGGGAACACCGGTCATGCCTTCGCCACGGTGGCCCGACGCCTCGATCTCGTCCACGGTGGATTCCATGACGTCCTTCAACGCCACGTAGTCCTCTGCCGTGCGCTTTTCAGCCACCGCGTAGACCTCAGCCTGCGCCTGGTTGACCAGGTCTTCCACTTCGCCGTCCTGGCCGTAGCCCATCTGGACGATCTTGGTGCCTGCATTAACGAGGCGGCGCAGCACTGCCCGCTCGGCGACGATCTCGGCGTAGTAGCCGGCGTTGGCCGCGGTAGGGACGGTCTGGATGAGCTCGTGAAGGTAGGCGGGACCGCCGATCCTGTTGATCTCGCCGCGCTTGGTCAGTTCATCCGAGACGGTGACGGCGTCCGCGGGTTCGCCACGACCGTAGAGGTCAATGATGGATTCGTAGATGGTCTCGTGGGCGGGACGGTAGAAGTCATGCCCGCGGACGATTTCGACGACATCGGCGATCGCGTCCTTGGACAGCATCATGCCGCCAAGTACCGACTGTTCAGCGGGGATGTCCTGGGGAGGTTTCCGGCTCGAGTCCGAAGCGCGTGTGCCCTCGATTGAGTCCAAGTGCGTAACTGACAAAGCCGTCCTCCATTTTGTGTTCCGCTGCAGGGGTTAACTCCCTGGCGGACCGTAAAGCGCAGTGTGTGGCTTACGGAGTCCGCCTAGTGTCTCTGACGATGTCAGGGAGGGCAGACAAAATAACAGTCCGTATCCACAAGTTATCCACAGCTCATTTTCCGGGTCCGCTACCAGCGGCGGTTTTCGCGGGCTCCGGGAAACACAACAGGGGATATTCGCATCCGAAATGGACACTCCAGACACGTTACAGCAGGCGCCGGACACCCCCTGTGGAAAAGCTGTGGAATACCAGCCCCACGTTGTGCACAGACTGTGCGTTACCCTGTGGATAGAGAAATTCTTTTGGCGGCAACTAGGCCCTGACCTGCGGAAACACACTTCACAAGCTGTGGACTAAAGAAAGATTCCCGGGAAATTCATCCACAGCCGCAACCCTGCAACGGGCCTCGACACGAGTCGGAAGCACCCCAAACATGCCGCAAATGTGATGCATCTAACAAAGAGTGCCTTAATTTGACACTAACCTCTCAGAAGCCTATGCCGGAAGTGGAATGTGCTGTGGATAACCAACTTCTGGCATAAGCTCTAGGCATGGGGATCAACTTTGGTGACGTGCTGACGATTGCCCTTCCACTGCTCGTCCTCGTTGGCCTGCTGTGGGCGCTCACGGCGGCCTTCAAACCACGCGATACCGGCGTCTCGGACGCCGAGAGATATCAGCGCGAACTCGCGGCCCGTTCTGCTGCGCACCAAGCTTCCCAGGTGCAGGAGGCGCTGGCCCTGCGCGCCCGGATCGAAGCCACCACCAAGCCGAGCCAGAACGAGGCCAGCCACAGGGAGCAGGCGGAGAACACCAGGACAGCAATCGCGGCTCAAGCTGCACGGTCCCACGCGGCCGGCCAAACGGGTCATCAGCCGGCTGTACTTCCCAATGGGCAACTGAACCCACAGCTTGCTTTCGAGCTGCAAAACCTGGTCCGCAGTGGGAAGAAGATCGAAGCCATCAAGGTCCTGCGCCAAGCCACCCACTCAGACCTGCTCACCGCCAAGAACTACGTAGATCGGCTCTGAAAACGCCATGGATTCCATCCTTATCCCGCTCCTGATCCTCATTGCGGTCATTGCGGGCGTGCTACTGCTGATGCGCTCCTTCTCCAAGCGCTCTGCTGAAACCAAAGCCGGCGTCACAGCCGCGAATGCGCCGAAGGATCCCGTGGAGTTGGCCAGGGAATCGGCGGCCAAGCTCAACCAGGAACAACACCGCCAGCTCTACTCCCTTATCGCGCGGGGACAGGGCATGGCAGCGATCAAGCTTTACCTTCAAGCCACCGGTGAAGGCCTGCGCGCGTCACGTGACGCCGTGGGTGCCCTGGCTGCACATCCCCAACCGTTCACGCCGGAGGCGCCCGGCAAGGATCTGCTGGCGGACGATGATGACGAACCGGAACGCTTCCCCTACCGGTACCGGGCCATCGTCAGCAAGGGCGAGGTGACGCGGGAAGTGAGCAGCAACATGCTCAATGACGAGATCTACGGACGAATCCGGACCCTCGCCAAGAGCGGTGACGTTGAGGGCGCAGCCGTTGCCTTGACGCGCCACTCAGACATCACCATCAAGCAGGCCCGCGAGTTCATCGAACTGTTGGACGACTAGGAAACCTAGAAGTCGAACAAGTCGCCCAGGAAGCCTTCCTTCTTCTTGCGCTTGCGGCCGTACCCGTCGCGATCGTTGCCTTCACGACGGTCGTAATCCCGCCGGTCATAGTCGCGCCTGTCCCTGTCGTCATAACGGGGCTGCTGCGGACGGGACTCGAACGGGTTGTAGAGGGGCGGCGGCGCGATCGGAGGCTGTGACGGCGCAGCCGCGGGACGGACGGGGGCGGGGACGGTTTCGGCCGCGACGCGATCGATGATCTTGTCCAACTCACCGCGATCCAGCCAAACACCCCTGCATTGCGGGCAGTAGTCGATCTCTACGCCGCTTCGCTCGCTCATCACCAGGTCAATGGAATCCACAGGACACTTCATGTTTGCCCCAACGATCGGCCCCGGCAAATAGTTCGGAGTGACCAACGGCCGGGATTCATACAGCGGCAGGACCCGCATGCATACTGAACGGATGATCCACCCGGACGTTGCCGAAGCGCAGCAGCTCATGCACATGCTTGGAAGAGAGTGCTCCCTCCCCGTTCCCGAGGAGGACAACGCCGAGTACGGTGCCGCAACCGCCACCAGCGGCACGGCACTGATCCGCTTCCGGGTTGGCAAGCTCACGCCCACCAAGGTGGGGCTCTTCGTTGCGGTGTGGCGGCGTTCGGCTGCCGGCGGTACGGAACCCTTCCCGGCGGACGGCCCTTCCGCCGACCCGGGAGACACCTTGGTGGTCTCAGCCCGGGAAGCGGAAAACTCCGGTCACTTTGTCTTTCCCCTGTCCGCGTTGGTCGATCACGGAATTGGTTCCGTCGACGGCATCGGCGGTAAGCGTGGATTCCGGGTCTATCCCCCGTGGTCCTTGACGTCGAACCGTCAGGCAAGGAAGACCCAGGGGTGGCAGAGCGAGTATTTCCATGCTTCCGTTGAAGACGGACTACCTGCCCGCTGAGATCCCGGCCAGCAACTGCTCGAACGGCAGTGACTCAAGCGCGTCGGTCTTCCGGTTCGGCTGGGGCCCACTGAGCAACTGCACCAGTTCACCCGCCGCACGGTCCACGCGCGCCGAGAGGGGCGAGCCGCCGTCGTCGGTGTTTCCCCAGTCCTGGGGGCCCGCGAAGACGCCGGTGGCCGTAATCCTGGTGCGCAGGTAGGTGAACAAGGGGCGCATGGCGTAATCGAGGACCATCTGGTGACGATCGGTGCCGCCGGTGGCGCCCAGCAGGACGGCCTTACCGTCCAGCGATTTCGGGTCCAGCACGTCAATGAACGACTTGAAGAGTCCGCTGTAGGAGGCGCTGAAGACGGGGCTGACGGCGATGATGGCATCGGAATCGTCGACGCCGGCAATCACCTCGGCGAGGCGGGGCGCGGCATAGCCGGTGACGAAGTTGTTGGCGATATCCACGGCGAGGTCCCGCAGTTCAACGACGTCGATCTTCGCGTCGTACCCTGCCGCCCGCAGCTGCCGCTCGGTCGAAGCGGCCAGCTGATCGGCCAGCAGGCGGCTCGACGAGGGGACACCGAGTCCGGCGGAAAGGACGGTGATGCGGCGGGTTTCCATGGCATTCTCCTGTTGCTCGTTCATCCAGCTTACATGCATTTGCATCTAAATCAATGAACAGGGGCGTGCCCGCAAGTATTCCCGGAAGCCCTTAGCTCCCCTCCAGCTGCGTCAGGAACGACACCGTTGCGGCGGCAATCTGCGCCTGGGCGACGTCGCGACCCACGGTGGCTTCGCCGTCGCCGGGCTGTGGTCCATAGCTTCCGAAGAATGCGTGGTTTCCGCCCTGAATCTCCACAAAGGTGGCGTCCAAGGGCAGCAGCTCGCGGGAGGCGTCGATCTTCTCCGGCGTGCTGAGGCCGTCTTCCGAGCCCGAAATGGACATGACCTTCAGCCCTGCGCGGTCACGCATGGAATCCAGGGGGTAGGAGGCGTACAGCAGCAGGCCATCGACATCCTGGTTGCCCACAGCGAACGAACTTGCACTGACGCCGCCCAGCGAGTGCCCGCCAACCGCCCACGAGGAGATCTCCGGATGGGCGGCCATGGCGCCACGTGCCTGGTTTCCGTCCAGCAAGCTCAGATTCAGGGGCGTTTTGAGGATCACCACCAGGAAACCGGCATCCACCGCCGGCCGCAGGATGTCCGCGTAGGCCCGCGCCTCGACCCGGGCGCCGGGGTAGAACACGAGACCCCGGCTGGCCTGCCCGCCTTCGGGAGTCATGACAATCGCCGTCGTCTCTTCAACCACCGAAGCCTTGGAAGATGGTCCGGCCGTAGCACCTTGCTGGTAAGCGAAGGGATTCAGCCACACCAGCATGGCCACCAGCGCCAGCACGGCTACGCGCCCGGCCCATGCGCCAATGGACCGCAGCACCGAACGCTTCCGGAATGTGCGGCGGCCACGCCACAGCAGGACGCCCCAGAGCAGTCCGACGACGACGGCAGTCACCAACAGTGCGGGCAGCAACGGGTGTCCGCGCAGGACGGCGGGGTTCCCGAGCAACATCCATGGGGGAGCTAGGACCAACGCCCCAATGCATAGTGCGGATGCCCAGAAGAGGGCGGGCTGGCGCGTGGCGGGGGGTGCCTCAACGGACGAAGTCATACCCCAATAATAGTTCCATCATGGAGATACTTTGAACAATTGATTTGGGCAGCCCCGTGACTACCGTCGCGGTGCGTGGACGGACAGGAAGGCGAACGTTTTGTCACGCGCCTCCCGCGCCTCGTCAAAGTTCAAGTGGAACTGGTACTCATGCGGCAGCTCAGGCTCATGGTTCGCAGGCCAGAACAGCTCCGTCACAGGAACGCCGGCGTCCTTGAGGCGGTTGCTGTACGGAACGGACTGGAGCCAGGTGAGCCCGTCGCCGTTGCCGCCGCTGATGAATGTCGGCGGGAAGTCGTCGGTGACGAAGTCGATGGTGGACATGGTGGCTCCGGCATAGGTAGCGGACCAGTCCTTGGTGCCCGTGTAGGCCCACAGGGACGTCTTGAAGCCCCAGGCGACGATGCCACTCAGGTCCGCCATGGCCCGGAGATCGTACACGCCGCAATGCAGAATGGTGGCCGCGAGATCCGACTTCTGGAGAGCGGGCTGGATTCCCATCAGGTTGGCGTACTCAGGGTTCACGGTGAGCGTGGCCATCTGGCTCGCGAGCTGGGCACCTGCAGAGTCGCCTGCCAGGACGATGCGACTGGTGTCCACGTTGAGTTCGGCAGCATGAGACTTTATGTACGCCAGGGCCTCGTTGATGTCCCGCACGGCTGTGGGATACGTGGCCTCGGGAGCGATCGGATAGCTCATGCCGATGGTGGTGTATCCCTCGGCAGCAAGTATCTGCAGGTACGGATTCACATCGCGTTGCGCCCCGGAAATCCATGCGCCCCCGTGAATCCACACCACTGTTGGAAGCGGGGCGGTGGTCCCTTCGGGGCTGAAAACATCGAAGGTGGACCCGGGCTTGTAGACCACGCCCGCCTGGGTTTGCAGTGGCGCATCGGGAACGTAGGGCGTCATTTCGTCGATGGTCGCCTGGGCCCCGCGCTCAAAAACGCTGCGGATCAGCATCGCCGAAGGCCATGGAGTAGCGGAAAGGGCAAGAAGGACAACCAGCACCAACAGGATCGCCAGGTCCAGCTTCTTCAGCCGTGAAGACCGTTTGCGGGTCGAACGCGAACGGCCATTCAAACCCGAGCCCACCGATCGGTCCCGTTTCTCGCTGGCTTGGATCGATTCCAACGGCCCCATCACACACACTCCCCCAGTCGGCGCATCCTTGGACCCATGCTAAGGCCGCCAAAGCGTTTCCCGAGGTCAGTCCCGCGGTCGCGCCGCCATCAGCAGGACCCCTTCGCCGCCGTCGAACGTTACGGTGTGAAAGCCAGCGCCCCGCGCGACCTCCCGGAATCCCCACCTCCGATGCAGGGCCAATGAGGCCGCATTGCGGGCGTTGACCACATACCAGGCTTCTTCAGCCTGCTCCCAAATCCAGCCCAGCCGGACGGCAGTCAACTCCGCCGCGAGCCCCCTTCGTCGGAAATCCGGCCTTACGGTGACGCCACCCAAGTAGTGACCGGCCAGCGCGAGACCGTCCGGGTAGTCCCAAAAATGCGTCTTGGCCCAACCCACGACGCCGGACCCGCCTTCCGCGTTCGCGTCATCGTGCGCTTCGGCCACCACGACGAGGCGGGCGGGGTCAGCGACCGCTGCACTGATACCCGCGGCGAACCGCTCAGCGTCAGCGGATGAAGTGCGCCCGGCTTCCAAATCCGCGGCGAGGATGCCCGCCACGTCGGAAGAGTCGGCGGGACGGATAGTGAAGTCCATCGGTTCAGTCTAATTTGCCAAAAATGCTTGCATTATGGGTTCAAACTCATAATATGGGATCGGGGATATGGCTTGCCTCACGGTGCGCATCAGATTCAGCCTTCACAGTGGACGGCCCAACGAAGGCCTCGATCCGGTACTACTGGCCCTCGCTTCTGACCGGCCCCGCCAACCGCCTACCCACCACGCACGAAAGAAGACCATGACACACCAAACAATCGCCCCTCTGGACGGCGTCCGGGTCCTGGAACTCGGTAACTACATCGCCGCACCCACAGCCGGCAGGCTGCTGGCCGACTTCGGCGCGGAGGTCATCAAGGTGGAGCGGCCCGGCACGGGCGATGAACTGCGCAACTGGCGCCTGCACAAGGGCAACACGTCCATGCTGTACCGCACGCTGAACCGCAACAAGAAGTCCGTGGTCCTGGACCTCCGCACCGACGCGGGAAAGCAGGCCGTCCTGGCGCTCGTAGCCAAGTGCGACATCCTGCTGGAGAACTTTCGGCCCGGAACCCTGGAGAAATGGGGCCTCGGCCCCGAGGTCCTCAACGCGGCGAACCCGGACCTCATCGTCACCCGCATCTCTGCCTTCGGGCAGACGGGGCCGCTGTCCGAGCGGCCCGGTTTTGCCGCCGTCGCCGAAGCTTACGGAGGGTTCCGCAACCTGGTGGGCGACCCGGACCGTGCGCCGGTTCGGGTGGGCGTCTCCATAGGAGACTCGATCGCGGGCCTGTACGCCGCCTTCGGCTCCATGATGAGCCTGTACCAGCGTGAAGCACGACGCCGGGACTCGGCTGGCGCTGTTCCGCTCACCGAACGCATCATCGACGTCGCACTGAACGAGGCCATGTTCTCCATGATGGAATCACTGATCCCGGACTACCAGGCGTACGGCGTGGACCGCCAGCGCGTGGGTGGCCGGATGGAAGGCATCGCCCCATCGAACGCCTATGTGTGCAAGGACGGCGCGAGCATTGTGGTGGCCGGCAACGGTGACTCCATTTATCAGCGGTACATGCTGACCATCGGCCGCCCGGACCTTGCCGAGGACCCTTTCCTGCAAACGAATGCCGGACGGTGGGCGAAGCGTGATGAACTGGACCAGGCCATCGGCGAGTGGGCAGCCACCCTTTCAGGTGCTGAGGCCCTCGCAGCCCTCGACACCGCCGGCGTCCCGGCCGGACCCATCTACACCGCTGCCGACATCAGCACGGACAGCCAGTACGCTGCCCGCAACATGATCCAGAAGTTCGACGTTTCCACAGGCGAGGAAATCCTCCCGGGAGTGGGCTTCCCCGGCATTGTTCCCGTGATCGGGGACCAGTCCCTGCCCATCCGGAACCTCGGCCCGGACCTGGGCGAAAACACACAAGAAATCCTTGGCGGGCTCCTGAACATGGATGCAGCACAGATCACTGCGGCATCAGGCCGTGAGGAGGCACTCCGACCATGAACCGCTTTGACAGCCCGCTGGCCACAATCCTTGGCGACACCATCCTGAGGGAAGTCACCCTGCGTGACGGGCTCCAGCTCACCGGCAAGCTCCTGCCCACCGAACAGAAGATCGAGACGGTTCGCGAACTGCTGCGCCTGGGCGTGCCCGCCATCGAGCTCGGCTCCATGGCACGCGCCGACCTCGTCCCCACCATGGCCAATACGCTGGAAGTGGTCCAGGCCCTCACCCCGGAGGAACTGGAAAAGTGCTGGATATGGGTGGCAACGCCCGGTCACGTTGCCAAGGCATCCGCCGCCGGAGCGCGGAACTTCCAGTACTGCTTGTCAGCCTCGGATTCGCACAACAAGGCCAACATAGGGCGGACCACTGATGAGAGCCTGGCCGCTTTGCCCGAGGCCGTGGAGTACGCACGTGCGGTGGATGGCCAAATCCAGCTTTGTATCGCTACGTCCTTCACCTGCCCCTTCGAGGGTTACGTTCCTGAGGAACGCATCCTCGCCATCGCCAACGACCCCCGGGCTGAAGGCACCACGGACATCGTCATCTGCGACACCCTGGGGCAAGCCGTTCCCGCGCAGGTGGCCCGGCTGATCACCCGCGTGCGGGACGAGTCCCCTGCGCGCCGGATCGTCTACCACGGCCACGACACCTGGGGTTTGGGCGTGGCGAACACACTCGCCGCGATCCAGGCCGGTGCTGCAATGGTTGACGGTGCCCTCGGGGGCCTGGGAGGCTGCCCGTTCGCTCCCGGCGCCAGCGGCAACACCTCCAGCGAAGACATCCTCTTTGCAACACGTCCCGGGTGGCTCACTCCTGGCGTCTTCGGGGAGCTTGTGGTGTTGTCCGAGAAATTGCTGGCCGAGCTGGGCGAGCCGAACCGCTCCAAGGCCGCGCAAGGAACCCGGTCCCGGGCCGAGGCCTTCGATTGGGTCATTCCTTCTGCCGTTCAGCCGACCTCCCCCGGGGGCAACTGAACAGGGGGACCCATTTCCTGGTCACCACGGCCATCCCGGAACCCGGGCTTCAGCTGCTGTCCGACGGCGGGGAAGGAACTTTCGACGCTCTGCCGCCACGGTTCCCTTGTTGGAGGAGCGCTTGGGGCGCCTTGCCACGTCTCATTAGGCCCTGCCTGCTCCGCCCGCCGCCATAAGTTCCAAGCGTCGCAGGGTCTCGCGGTTACGGCCGGCGATGAGGGGATCCCGCAGGGCCTTGGGCACTGCCTTGCCAGGACCTCGGACTGCGTCTTCGGCGATGGTGACCCTGCATTGGAGGCCTCCGAGGTCCTCCAGCGTGATCACAACCTTGGCTTCGCCCAGGGGCCAACCCCTCGCCAGGAGTTCCAATGTCCGGCCTGCTTCCATGCCCGTAACGCGGGTGCTGTCGTCGATGAGGAAGGGCCAGGATCCTACGGAATGGTGCAAGGTGGAGCCGACCTGCGGCCACTGTTCGTCGACGGCTCGGATCCTCGAGGCGCCAACAACCCAACCTGAGTAGAGCCACCCGTTGGAGATGACCTTCCAAACGTCGGCGGAGGGGGAAGGGAACAACTGCGTCACGGTGGACATGTGGATCCTCTCTGCGCAGATGTGGCCGCGGCAATGACGTTAAGCTAAGCATGCTTATTGTTTGCCCGCCAGAGGCCGCTCCCCCTTACGGGTTTGGCTTGCTGGCCTTGCCGTCCAGCCAGAGCATGTCCGACTCGTCCCGGTGAGCTCCGTCGGATCCAACGTGCTTGCTGTCGATCTTTGGGCCGTTCTTGATGACATGCACCAGCGCCATTCCATGGCCGCGGCCAAGGTCATAGTCGGCCTTGAGCCATTCAAGAATCGCTCCCGCTTTGACGGAGGGGTCCTTGAAGCCCTTGGTGTCCGCAATGTCGACCAGCTGCCGCGGGGTGAGCCCAGTCTTGTCTTCAATGGCATCGAGGTAAGCCTGAAACGACATCAGTGTCGCCTTTCGTTGTCAGTTTCGCGAACGGAGTACGTGCGGATATCGTACCCGCGACCAAGGAATCAGCACCCCTCGCCCTACACTGATCGCATGGTGTGCCGAGGGTGGCGTTCATTTGCTGTGGGTATGGCCGTGGCTGTGGCTATGCCCCTCTTGGCCGCGTGCGACTCCCGCGATTCCGGGTCGCAGCCCACCAGAGGAAGCGCCGCCCCCATTACCGTTGAGATCAACCAGTCCAGGGACCAATACGGCAAGATGGCCATCCTGATACAGCTCACCAACACCACGGACACGCCCCTCACGGTTACCGGAGCACAGGTGGATTCGTCCTTGTTCGACGGCGGCATCTTCTGGCAGCCATCGAAAGACGGACTTGAATTGCCGCCCCAGCAGCCCAAAAGCATTCCCGCAGAATTGCCGGCAGCCGCTTGCGGAGCGCCGGCAGATGCTTCCGCCACAATCAAGGCAAAGCTCAATTACTCCGAATCAAGCAAAGAGCCCGTAGAGGAGACCGCCGACGCGACCGATCCTTACGGCGTCCTGGCCAGAAACGCCAGCGAGCTGTGCCTCGCTGCAGAAGCCGCCGCCGTCGCCACCATGGTGTTGGACCCCGGACTTGAGGTGGCAGCGGACGGCAGCACCGCCGTCGTGCGTCTCGTCGTCACTCCGGCCGGCGCCACGCAGAGCCTCACGATTGAGTCCATCGACGGGACCACCCTCCTGGCGGAGACACCCTCTGATCCCTGGCCCCGGAACGTCACCATCGCATCCGGGGACGCCGTCCGCGAACTGGCCTTGCGCATCCGGCCTGCACGCTGCGATCCACACGCCGTCGCCGAGGACAAGGTGGGCACGCTCCTGCCGTTGAGGGTCAAAGTGGGGGAACGGCAGGGCTTGGTGAAAATTGCGGCGTCACCTGAGCTGCGCGGCCGCATTTACGACTTCGTCACTGCCGCCTGCGTCCCAGCAGGTTAAGACGGGCTTAGCCGAGGGTAGCCAAAGCTTGGGGAGCGCACTCCACCGTGACCTTGACGTCGGCCTCCACGGTCTTCACTTCGCCGTCCATTTGGTACGGCAACGGCTTAAGCGTGGTGAATTCGTAGCTGCTCACACTCGGCTGATCACCCAACCCCTGCGTCGTGGCCTTGAGGGCAGTCAACAGAACACGCCATTTGGGCATGTGCGGGAAGACGATGACTTCAAACTTCCCATCGGACGGGTGCTGCTCTGCTTCACTCAACGTGGCGTACTTGGCCATCTCATTGATATTGGCGAAGACAAGGCTGTCGAATTTGCGGCGCTTCCCGTCAGATTGGCGAATGGCGAAGGGCTGGAACTCGGAGAAGGTCTTGATGACGGTGACCATCTCCTTCAAGGCCCCCTTGCTCCCCTTTTCCAGTTCAGTTGCTACAACGGGGGTGAGTCCGAATCCTATATACGAATGCGCATATTCGAAGGGTTCATTCTCCTTTTGGCCGGTATGGATACGGAGAAGGTCAATGTTGTGAACGTGGCCCTCTGCAATGGCCTCTTCCAAGGGTTTGGTGCCGATAATCCGGCTGTGGTCGTTGGCATTTCCCGCGGCCAGTACTGCCGCTACGGCCCTCGGGTTTTCGGCTTGCATCACACCATTGACCACCTCGTTGTAGCCGCCATCGCCGCTCACCGAGACCACAAGGACATCGCCGCCCTTGGCAGCGGCATCCCGCGCCAGATCGACGGCGTGGCCGGCATGTTCCGTTGGTTGAAGGGTGATTTCGGGCTGGTACGTGAGGAGTTCCTTCAACCGGTCCTGCAACTGCTGCGCCAGCTCAGGCGCATCACCTGTGCTGTTGGGGTTGAAGATAATGACGATCGACTCAAAGGTCCGGGCAGAATCCACGCTGTGCTCCTGATTCATTGCGAGGTCCCTTTTCAGGCGGTAGTTTCCCTCGGAGGTTCCCATAGTATTCGCAATGCGATGGGGGTTTCGGATGAACACTGAACGTGAAAACATGAAAACGGGTTTCCGGAAGCGGAAATCAACGTCAATCAGCCTGACGCAGTCCGATGCTGCGTCAGCAGTGGGGAAGGCCAATGGAAGACTCACGCCAGACGGCACGAACGCTGATCCTGGAACACGAGATCACCGTGGACGATTTGTGGGCTTGGTATTGGGCCAACGGTGGGAACGCCCGGCCTTGGGACTTCGACGCCTACCTCTTTGGAATCGAAGAGCGCGATCCTTTCGACCTGAAAATTCTCACGTGGGCCATGGAAGACCTCGACGCCCGCTCGTTGCTCTGATTACTTCCGACCTATCGCCGCGCCTCCATCAGGTGCCGGGTCGAGTGGGCGATGAAGGGGTTTCCCGCCCGCATCTGCCCATCCAGCTCCCTGAGCTTGCCCAGGTAGCGTTCTGCTGAGAAGTCGGGGACCCACCACACACATTTGCGCAGGATCCACACCACTGCGCCCACATCGAAGAACTCCATCCGGCACCGGGCTGTGCGGAGGTCCGTGACAGTGAGCCCAGCTGCTTCGGCGGCCGCTGCCTCGGCCACGGAGTCACGGCCCTTCCTCTGTTCAGGCAGCGGACCGAGGAAGTGCTCAATCAGTTCGAAGGCCGACGCCGGGCCAACGTGCTGGGCGAAATAGTGGCCACCAGGTATCAGCACCCTGCGGATTTCCTCCCAGTCGGGGCTGACAGGGTGCCGCGCACTCACAAGCTCGAAGGACTCGTCGGGGAAGGGCAAGCCCGAACCGTCAGTTGTCTCAACAATGTCCACCCCGCGGGGGCCAAGCCGGTCCCGGGCCCGCTGGGCGTTGGGTGGCCATCCCTCGGTTGCAGCCATGCGTTCGGGGAACCTCGCGGCCTCCGAGAGCACCTCCCCACCGCCGGTGTCCAGATCAAGGGCACTCCGGACGGTGGCAAGACGGCCCGCCAGAAGCGTCGCGAATCCCCACGGCGGCCGTTCTTCGGTAGCGCGCCCGTCCAACCAGCTGAATCCCCAGCCGTTGACGTCGGCTTCAACAGCCTCCTGGACCAAGGTCTCAAAATCGCGCATCAGTGTCCCTCCTTCTTTTCGGCCGCAAGCTTTTCGGCCGCAAGCCGGGCAGCAACCCTCGCGATCAGAACGTAAGGGATCGGCTTGGCCAGTGGAAACTTCAAGGTTCCTTTTCCTAAGACGAACTGTTCCATCTCTGCGTTCAGGTTTTCGTCCTCACGTGGAATCGGATACACCGAGATGTGGTGCGCCCATGCGGCGAAGTACACCACGTAGTGCCCGTCGATGGTGATGGTGGGTATGTCGTAGCTGATCATTTCCCCGGCACCGGGCACAGCAGCGTGAATGCACCTGCGGATCTCTTCGAGGATCGGCTGAGTGTCTTCGTGCTGGGCAGATATATAGGCGTCCACTGTTGGATATTTCGCGGCCATCGTCATTTCTCCCTACGGTTCAGCTCTCGCCGGGGAACCGGCCGCCGATCAGCCTGGTCATGTGTTCAGCGGTAGCGAGCAAGGGCTCAACCCAGGCCTCGCACGTCTCCAACGGCATGCGAAGGGTTGGTCCGCTGATGGTCACGGCGCCCACCAAGCCAGCGGCCGAATCGAAGACCGGGGCGGACAGGCCTGAAGCGCCGTCTTCCCGCTCACCCACCGTGATCGCGAATCCATCGGCGTGGGTCTTCTTGACCGCGGCTTCCAGTTCTTCGGAGCTGGTGATGGTGAAGTCCGTGATTGATTCCAGGGGGTCGCGGAGGACAGCTTCCAACAGCTCAGGAGACCAAGCCAACAAGACCCGGCCTGCCGAACCTGCGTGGAGCGGGACGATCTTGCCCAGGTGCATCTCCCGGCGTAGCGCGTGATGCGTGTCAGCCATAGCCACGCACACCCTGTAGTGCTGCTCGGCTTTGAAGAAGCATGCAGTCTCGCCGGTGGTGTCCCGCAGCGTCTTGAGCAGCGGACTCAGGATGTCCACCACTTCCATCCCCCGGGTTGCAGGCGCCGCCCAGTACGCCATTCTCATGCCGATCCTGTAGGCGTCGCCCTCCCGGTCAAGGAAGCCTTGCGTTGTCAGATTCGTGACCAGCCGCTGCACCGTTGAGGTGGGCATTCCGGTGAACTCGCGGATATCGGCCAACTGCAACACTGGGTTCGACAAGGAAAAGGCGTCCAAAATGGACGTGATCTTGCCCAGAACGAGCAATGGGTTGCCGTTGGCCCTCGCGGAAGCATCGGATGCTGACATAGGACTCACGCTAAACGCTGCAAGGGAGTCGCGCCAATCCCGCCGGTAGGGTTGCAGCATGGGGACAGTTCTGGAGGCCGAGGGCCTGCTTGTGGGGTATGCCGGGGCTCCGGTGTGCGGTGAAGTTTCTGCGTCCGTGGACGCTGGCGAAGTCTTGGGAGTCGTAGGCGTCAACGGCGCCGGGAAGTCCACGGTAGCCCGGACCATCGCGGGACGGCAGGCTTCCCTGGCGGGGGACGTGAAAGTCCATGGGCTCCTCATAGATCCCGACGCCATACCCTTCCGCCGGCAGGTATCCGCGGTCTTCGACGACGACCTCTTCTTCCCTTCGCTCACTGTCCGGGAGCACCTGCTCCTTGTTGCCCGCGGGCATTCCCTCGATGATCCTGAAGCACGGGTGGAGGACGAGCTGGAATTCTTCGGGCTGCTGGGCAGGTCCCATGCCATCCCGGATGCTCTCTCTTCCGGTCAACGGCGCAGGCTGTTGCTCGCCGCTGGACTCATCCGCCCGTCGTCGCTCCTGATCCTTGACGAGCCCGAACAACGGCTCGATCCCCGGATGCGGGTGGCGCTCGGCGAACGCATAGCGGCGCATGCCAAAGAAGGTGGCGCAGTAGTCCTGGTGACCCACGATCCGCAGTTGCTGCTCGCCACGGCCTCCACGTGTTTGGTCATTGACGAGGAAGTCCAGGAATTCGATCCTGAGCAGGGGGCCTCGATCATTGCCGGGTCCTGACACAGTCACCCTTTCCCCGTCCACGCAGGGCCGGGAACTTGCCGCCGCAATTGTCCGCTTCACCCACCGGTCCTCCCGACGCTACAAGCGCAGCCGGACCTCATGGGGCGAACGCTTCGTCGATGCCTACAGCTGGGGCCTGGGAATCGGCGTTTCCCTGACCATCGCTGCCTCGTTTGTCCTGGCGTTGCGCAACGAGATTGCTGACCGGGCTTCCACCGCAAACGGCATCATCCGGACGCAGTGGCTCGTCCTGCCGGAAGAGGTGCTGTGGACGTCCGTGACCTTCGCGGCCCTCCTGGTCATCGGCAACCTGGCCCGCAAGCTCGGTCCGATGACCGTGAACGGAGCCGAGGGCAGCTGGTGGCTGACGCTACCGATCGACCGCCGGCCCATGGTCCTGCCGCCGTTCCTCCGCAAAGTCGTACTCACTGCGGCTGGTTCGGCAATCATCTACTTGCCCTTCAGCATGGTGACCTTCGTTGACCGCGCTCCCAGGGAGCACCTGCTCGCTTCGTTGTCTTTCGGCGCTGCCGGGGCCATTGCGCTGGTTCTGGCAGCCCTGCAACAGCTTCGTTTGCTGTCACCGCGGATTGGCAAAGCAACGACGGCGGCGGTCCTGCTTGGGTGCTCGATCCTTCCCGCGCTGGCATCGTCCCCGTGGCCAACAGCGTTGGTCGGCGCGGCCGCCGTCGGACTCCTGTCGCTTGTCGTGCCGCGTGCCGGGCAGGTGCGGGGCGAAGAACTGGTCCGGGGCGGAGCCGTGGCCGGTCACGCCGGAGCGTCCCTGTTCATGATGGACTCCAACGAGGTGCTGCGCGCATTGAGCGGAGGCCGTCAAAGCGTCGACGGCGGCAGGGCAGCCAGGTTCTACGCCCGGCCCGCCGGCGGACCGCTGAGGGCCCTGATCCGCGCCGATGTAGTTGCCTTCCTCCGACTCAATCCCCCGCTGATGCCACCAATCCTGTGGCTTGCTGCCTGCATCGCCATGTTGCTCGTGGAAGGCGGGCTGCCGGAATTCGCCCAATTGGCGGTCATCGTGATCGCAGGGTGTGCCACGGCTTCCGGTATGGGAAGTGTGGCCCGCAAGACTGCCCTGGTTCCGGAACTCGACGCACTCCTGCCATTGCACCCGGCACTGGTAAGGACCAGCCGGACGCTCATGCCATGCGCTGCGATGGCACTCTGGATGGCGATCCTGAGCGGGCTGCTGGTTCTGCTCGGTGCTGCGGATCCCTGGCTCATCGGTGTCGGCGCCCTTGCAGGTGTTGGCATGGGCGCAGGCACGCTCCGCGCGGCCACCAGAACACCGCCGGACTGGACGGCTCCCCCGGTTGAAACTCCGTTCGGCCCCGTTCCCCGTGCTCAACTCGGCTCGTTGATGCGCGGCCTGGACGTGACAGTCCTGGCGACCATACCGCTGGTGGTGGCGTTGTACCTCGGCTACGTTCCGCTGCTGGTGGTGATGGTGCAGGCCGTTTTCAGTGCCGGGATCTTCCTTGTGGTGGTGCTGACCCGGGCCAAGAGGTCCTAGCCAGGATTTACAGCAGCACCGTGCCTTGGATGCACGTGGCCGACGCTCCGCCTACCCAGATCTCTCCGTCTTCTGCTTTGACGTGGACCCGGCCGGCCCTGCCCAACGCAGTGCCTTGGGCAGCTATGTACTCCCGGGGTGCCCTGCCGCTGCCGATCAACCATTGGGCTGCGCCGGCATTGAAGCTGCCCGTGACCGGGTCCTCCACCATGGCGTCGCCCGGAATGAAGGTGCGCACTTCGAAGTCGACGGCGGCACCCGGCTCGTGCGGGCCGATCACCCCGACCTTGAGGTCACCCATGGCCACGAGGTCCGGTTCGATGGACAGCACCTGCTCGGCTGATCCAAGGAGCACGCCGATCCACTCCGGGCCGTTGACCAGCCACGATGCATCCAAAAGTGCGTCCTCAGGAAGCCGCAATCCGGCAGCGAGCTGGGCACGGACGCCGCCGTCCACCGGGCCGAAGCGTGTCAGCGGCGGTGCAGCGAAAGCCAGCCTGCCGGCGTCGTGCTTCACCCGAACCAAACCCGCACCGCATTCCTGAACCAGGACGCCGTCAGTCTTGGGCACTCCCCCGGCCTGGAGCCACGTGTGCGCCGAACCCAGCGTGGGGTGACCGGCGAACGGGAACTCCTCGCTGCCCGTGAAGATCCGTACTTTGTAGTCAGCCTGGGGGTCAGTAGGAGGCAGGAGGAACGTGGTCTCGGAAAGATTGGTCCAATGGGCGAAGTGCTGCATTCTCTCGCTGCTGAGGCCTTCCGCGTCGACCACGACGGCCAACGGGTTGCCGAGGTAAGGCTGGTCGGAGAAGACGTCCACTTGGTGGAACGGGCGGCTGCGCAGGGCTTCTGAAGTCACCGCTGCAGGCTATCACCGCTTGCTGGCGGGCCTGCCCCGCGTCTGCGAAACTACCAGCATGGCAGAGAACAAGACCCAGCCCACGGACGTGTCCGTGGAAGAATTCCTGGCCTCCGTGGAACATCCGAAGCGGCGCGAAGACGGTTTCGAGTTGCTGGACATGATGCGGGACATCACCGGGCAGGAAGCCGTGATGTGGGGTCCTACGATCGTCGGATTCGGCAGCTATCACTACAAGTACGACAGCGGTCGCGAAGGTGACGCCGCCGCCGTCGGCTTCTCACCACGCAAGGCAAACCTGGTCCTCTACGGAGTCACGGAAGGCCCTGACGCGGACCGCCTGCTCCCCGAACTCGGCAAGCACAAAACCAGCACCGCATGCCTCTACGTGAACAAACTGGACGACGTGGACCGCGGTGTCCTCGCCGAGATGATCCGCACGGGCTACCACCACGTCATGGACGAATTCCACACACCTTAGGTCTCCCGCCGAACAAAAAGGCCCCCACCACCGGAATCCGGTGATGGGGGCCTTCAGGTGCAGTCAGAGACTACTTTGCTGCAACGACCTCGAGGTCGATGACAGCGGAAACATCCTCGTGCAGGCGAACGTTGGCCGTGTACGAACCGACAGACTTGATGTGGTTCGGCAGTTCAACGTTGCGCTTGTCGATGGCGCCAAGGCCAGCGGCCTCAACAGCAGCAGCGACATCAGCAGGCTTGACGGTGCCGAAGAGACGACCGGACTCGCCGGCCTTCACCTCGAGCTTGACCTTCTTGGAGGACAGAGCCTGGGCCTGTGCCTGAGCAGCTTCGACAGAAGCGTGGGCACGAGCAGCGCGGGCAGCCTTGATGGACTCAACCTGCTTCTCGCCACCCTTGGTCCAGGTCAGAGCGAAGCCGCGGGGCAGCAGGAAGTTACGTGCGTAACCGTCCTTGACCTCGACAACGTCGCCAGCAGCACCGAGACCGGTTACTTCGTGGGTCAGAATGAGCTTTGCCATGTTAGTTAATCCCTTCCCTTAGCCGCGGCCAGCGCCGGAGTAAGGCAGCAGAGCAACTTCGCGGGCGTTCTTGATTGCCTGGGCGATCTTGCGCTGTTCCTGAACGGTAACGCCAGTGACGCGACGAGCGCGGATCTTTCCGCGGTCGGAGATGAACTTGCGCAGCAGTGCTACGTCCTTGTAGTCGATGACAGTGATGTCAGCGGCCTTCAAGGGGTTGGACTTTGGTTTGGGCTTACGGAGTTCAGCCTTAGCCATCGTGGAGCTCCTTTTCTATGGAGCCCGTGGATATTGATCCACGGGATGGTGGTGTTCGACGGCGGTTGGCACCTTGGTGCCTTGCGGCAGTTCCGGTGAGTGTCCGGCGTCGGACTTTTATTTTTTGTTTAGAAGGGAGGTTCGGAATCGGGGCCGTTGCCCCAGCCGCCAGCGTTGCTGACACCGGGCGTAGCCCAGGGGTCATCCTGCTGTTGTGCGGGCTGGTTGCCGCCCCAGGTTCCACCGGAGTTGCCGCCGCCTTGGTTTCCACCGGGAGCGCCACCTCCAAAGCCACCGGAGTTACCGGCGTTACCGCCACCAAAGCCACCCTGGCCACCGCCGGAGCGCTGGGTTCGGTTGACCTTGGCGTTTGCGTAACGCAGGCTGGGGCCGATTTCGTCGACCTCAAGCTCGATTACGGTGCGCTTTTCGCCTTCTTTGGTTTCGTAAGAACGGCTCTTCAAACGGCCGGAAACGATGACGCGCATGCCCTTTGTGAGGGACTCGGCCACGTTCTCAGCTGCTTCTCGCCATACCGATGCGCGGAGGAACAGGGTTTCCCCGTCCTTCCACTCATTGGACTGGCGGTCAAAGGTCCGGGGAGTAGAAGCGATGGTGAAGTTCGCTACTGCTGAGCCAGACGGGGTGAACCGCAGCTCGGGGTCATTGGTGAGATTACCGATGACCGTAATAGTGGTTTCGCCTGCCATCTACTGCCTCCTTGTTCGTTCCTGCGTAGTAAAGATCTTGAAGGGGCTGATTACTCAGCAACGACCTTCTGGTCTTCAGGGCGGATGATCTTGGTGCGCATGATCGTCTCGTTGAGAGACAGCTGGCGATCAAGTTCCTTGGCGGTAGCCGGTGCTGCGGTGAAGTTCACCACTGCGTAGATACCTTCGGACTTCTTCTTGATGTCGTATGCCAGACGGCGACGGCCCCAGATGTCAACCTTTTCGATGGTTCCACCATCGGTGGTGATGACATTGAGGAACTTCTGAAGCGACGACTCTACGGTACGCTCTTCGACCTCGGGGTCGATGATTACCATCAATTCGTAAGGACGCATATGTGAACCCACCTCCTTTGGGCTAAGCGGTTACGGTATTTCCGTAACAGGAGGTTCATTTGCGATGCTGTGGCTCACTCCCCCGCCGAAGACTCGGAAGGAGGGCGCAACACAGACTTCAATATCTTAGTGCATCTCCTGCACCCAAAGCTATTCGAGGGGATCCGGAGCTGGAACCGGCCGGATTGCGTATGTGGATAACCCAGCGCCGGGGCACGGAATACTGGGACCATGACCACCCTGAAGTCCATCGTCCTCTTCGTTTTGGCTGCCGTCGCAGAAATCGGTGGGGCCTGGCTCATTTGGCAGGCCGTGCGTGAAGGCAAGGCCTGGTGGTGGGCAGGACTGGGCATCCTGGCCCTGGGGATCTACGGATTCTTTGCCGCTTTCCAGCCCGACGCCCACTTTGGCCGCGTTCTGGCCGCGTACGGTGGCGTGTTCATTGTGGGTTCGCTGGCGTGGGGAATGCTGATGGACGGCTTCCGACCGGACCGCTGGGACATCATCGGCGCCGCAATCTGCGTAGTAGGCGTCGCCGTGATCATGTTTGCCCCGCGCTCAGGCGCGTAGGCCAGCACCCGGACGCCTCGGCCATAGACGACAAAACCCCCGGAAGATGACCTTCCGGGGGTTTCCGTGTGCGCGGAGGGGGACTTGAACCCCCACCCCCTTTCGAGGACTAGCACCTCAAGCTAGCGCGTCTGCCATTCCGCCACCCGCGCAAGGTGATCAGGAGAACCAGCGTTTCGTTTTTCTCCTCGACAGCGACAAAGACACTAACACGAGGAACGGCAATCCGTGGATTCCTGTCCCCGTGATGGCGTCCCGCTAGGGTGGGGCCATGGATGCCACACCCCTGAACACCCTTGTCCTAACGGTCGTCTTCGCCGCAATCGGGCTGTATGCCCTGTACTACGTGATCCGCGCCGGCGTCCGGGACGGCATCCTCCAGGCAGACAAGAAGCGCGAAACGTCACCCCGAACAGACATTCCCACTGGCTAGGCTGTGCACATGGACAAGGTCAGGGTGAGGCGGAGCCGGCCGCGCTTCGTCGTCATGGTTCTAGCCGGCGCCGTGGCCTTCGTCGTCACTGGAGTCCCAGGCAACTGGGTGGATGCACCGGCCGTCGGCTGGGCCGTGGCAGCGCTTGTCTACGTGGCCTGGGTGTGGCTGGTGATCGCCCGCCTCGATCCGGCCCAGACTGAACAACACGCCACCTCCGAGGACCCTTCCAGGGGAGTCACGGACCTGCTGATACTCGTGGCAAACCTTGCCAGCCTTGCCGCTGTGGCCGCCGTGATCGTCAATTCGCATACGGAAGGAACGGGCGCCCGCCTGTCTTCTGCGGCTCTCGCGCTGGCCTGCGTGGCACTGTCCTGGATGCTGGTCCAAACGCTCTTCACCCTGCGTTACGCGGAGCTCTACTACAGCCCGGAGGCCGACGCCGGCGGTGAAGTGGGCGGCATCAGCTTCAACCAGGACCGCCCGCCCCAGTACACGGACTTTGCCTATCTCGCCACCAGCTTGGGGATGACTTACCAGGTATCGGACACCAACATTGGCAACCACCGGATCCGCGCCGAAGCCCTGAAGCACAGCCTGCTGTCCTACCTCTTCGGCACTGTCATCCTGGCCGTCACCATCAACCTGGTCATCGGGCTGGCGCAGTAGCCGCTGCTTGGTCCCGTTAAAGCGAAACGGGACAACCGCCGTCGAACATTGACGGCAGCTGCCCCGCGGTAAAGACGCTTACGACGCCGGCCCGGAACCAACCTCGGAGCGCTCGGCTTCCGCTGTAGTCGCCCGGGGCGGGGTTGCTCCACGCTTGCGGTAGCGGAACACGCCGATGGCTACGACGACAGCTGCCAGTGCGAGGGACAGGAACAGGGACTCACGGGTGGATTCGATGATGACCATCCCGATAATCAGCGCCACGATGGCAGCGATGGCGATCCACGTGAGGTACGGGAAGAACCACATTTTGAGATCGAGGTCCTTGGCTGCTGCACCCATTCGCTTGCGCAGGATGAGCTGCGAGGTCGCGATGACCAGCCAAACGAAGAGCGCGATGGCACCGGAGGTGTTCACGAGGAACAGGAACACCGTGTCCGGGGCGATGTAGTTGAGGCCAACGGTGACGAACCCAACCACGGTGGACGCGAGGACAGCTGCAGCCGGAACGCCGCGCTTGGAGATCTTCATCCACGACCTGGGAGCATCGCCACGCTGGGAGAGAGAGAACAGCATGCGGCTGGCCGTGTACAGGCCGGAGTTCAGGCAGGAGAGCACCGAGGTGAGGACAACGATGTCCATGATGGTGCCCGCGCCCGGGATGCCGTAGAGCTCGATGACGGCAACGTAGGGGCTCTTGGCAACAGAGGCGTCGTTCCAAGGCAGGAGCGTCACCACGATGGCGATGGATCCGATGTAGAAGATCAGGATGCGCCACACCGTGGACTTCACGGCCTTCTTGACGGCGTCCACGGGGTTCTCGGATTCGCCGGCTGCAATGGTGGCGATTTCGGCGCCGAAGAACGAGAAGACCACCACGAGGATGCCCGCCAGGACAGCGCCCGGCCCATTCGGCATGAAACCACCCTGATCCAGGAGGTTCGCAACGCCAGGTGCGGAAACGCCCGGCATCAGGCCAAGGATCGCGGCAATACCGGCGAGGAGGAAGATCACGATTGCAGCGACCTTGATGGACGCGAACCAGAACTCAAACTCGCCGTAGGACTTCACCGAGCCGAGGTTCGTCAGGGTCAGGAGGACCATGAGAACCAATGCCCAGATCCATTGATCGACGCCGGGAACCCAGCGGTGCATGATGGCGGCGCCCGCCGTTGCCTCGATGCCGAGGACGATGATCCAGAACCACGCATAGAGCCAGCCAATACTGAACCCTGCCCAACGGCCAAGGGCTTTATCAGCGTATGTGGAGAACGAGCCGGTTTCAGGGTTGGCCGCAGCCATCTCACCAAGCATGCGCATGACGAGAATGACCACGAGGCCTGCGGCCAGGTAGGCCACGAGGATGCCCGGGCCAGCCTGCTGAATGGCAGCGCCGGAGCCTACGAACAGACCTGCTCCAATGACGCCGGCGATGGCAATCATGGACAGGTGGCGCGGCTTCAGGGACTTGGAAAGCTGTTGGTCAGCGTGCATGGATCGGCGCCGTCCTTTAGGTTTTGGGAATTGGCCTCAGTGGTGTGCCACGGGCCACATGACTAATTCACGCTAACCTGCTACAACGATGCCGATCCTGTGCAACCGAACATTTTGCCTGCTCCGAAACAGGGACCATGCACAAAATGTAAACCTCAGGGCATCTAATGTTTCCTATAGGAAACTTTTGAAATGGCCCTGAAATGACTGCTTGAGGCTTTCCCTCAGGCGGCAGTCCGGAAGAACAACTCCGAAACGTCAGCCAGCCTCTTCGGATCTTCCACGCCACACAGCTCGCGGGCAGAGTGCATCGAGAGTAGCGGAATGCCCACATCCACCGTCCGGATTCCGAGGCGGGTTGCGGTCAGGGGACCGATGGTGGAACCACAGGGGAGATCGTTGTTGGAGACGTATTCCTGATAAGGCACATTGGCTTCGTCGCACAAACGGGCCCACAGTGCCGCGCCTGTGGCATCTGTGGCATAGCGCTGGTTGGCATTGATCTTCAACAGTGGGCCGCCATTCAGCAGCGGCTTGTTCGCGGGATCGTGCTTCTCCGCGTAGTTGGGGTGGACAGCGTGGCCCGCGTCCGCGGAAACACAAAACGACGCCGCCAGCGCCTGCCGCCGCTGGCTCACCGAGGCGCCAAGACCGTCGGAGATGCGTACCAGGATGTCCTCAAGGATGGGGCCACAGGCGCCGGAACGCGAGTTGGAGCCGATCTCCTCATGATCGAAGGCCGCAAGGACGGCGATCGGGCCATCGGCGGGTGCGGCGGCCGCATGCGCTATCAACGCCACCAGGCCAGCGTGCGTGGAGGAAAGGTTATCCATGCGGCCTGAAGCGAATAACTCACCATGTGCTCCAAAAATCGCCGGCGCCTGGGTGTCTGCCACCACGACGTCGTACCCGCCGATATCGGCAGCGTCCACAGTGGCGCCTTCAACGCGATCGGCGAGCAGTGCCAGCAGATCCTCCCCAGCGGGATCTCCCTGGCCGAAAATGGGGTTCATGTGCTGCTGCTTGGACAGGTGGAGGCCATTGTCGTTGACCCCGCGGTCCAGGTGAATCGCCAGCTGTGGAAAGCGCAGGAGGGGTCCTGTGGCAGTCAGGTGCTGCGTACCGTCGCGCAGCACCAAGCGGCCCGCCAACTGCAGTTCACGGTCCAGCCAGGAGTTCAGGAGTGGCCCGCCATACACCTCGACGCCGGCCTGCAGCCACCCGAACTTGCCCGTGGTGGGCTTTGGCTTGAGTTTGAAGGACGGCGAGTCAGTGTGGGCGCCCAGGATGTTGAATCCCGTGGTGGGGCCAGCGTTCTCCGGAGTCACCCATGCGATGAGTGCGCCATCGCGGATCACGTAGAACTTGCCCGCTCCGCCGTCCCACGGCTGCAGTTCATCCAGGCCAGTGAATCCAACCGCGTCCAGGCGACGGGCGGCCTCGTGAACCGCGTGGAAGCTTGAAGGCGACGCAGCTACATACGTACCGAGGTCCTGGATATGGTCAATGGCGGCAGAGGCATTCGGAGACATGCCCCCGAGTCTAGCCCCGCTCCAGGCCGCCAGGTGCCTAAACCGTGACGTTCAAGGCCGCCGTATAGCCCCCGGCAACCGAACCGGACATAGTCGCCAATTGGTATATACCCCCATCGTCACCAAAGACGTTGTCCGAGGCCAGAGTGGTGTTGGGGAAGTTCCGGGCACTCGTCTCATAGCCTTCAGTGGCATAAACCTCGTTACAGGCCCTCTCCGTCAGGGCGATCTGCGACACCGCGAGCACCTGCCCGGCAGCGCTGGTGTTGCTCATGGATTCGAATACCTCAAAGTGAATATGTGGCCAGCGGCCGCTATAGGCGCCGGGATAGATGGTGCTGAACGTGAGCTGCCCGTTCGCATCGGATTCCTGTACACCCCGGAGGTAGTTCTCGTTCTCAAGCCCTGAATCGTAAAGCGAGTACTTGCCGTTCTGGTCGCAATGCCAGACGTATACGGCAGCACCTGCCAGCGGTGAGCAGCCGTTCGCATTGTCCAGCAACGTCAGGGTCACCGTCAGTGGCACCCCCTCGGCTTTCGTGGTGGACGTGCCAAAGCTGGACCTTATGTCGCGGCGGACCACTCCCGATGCTTCCAGGACGTTTGGCCCATTGGAACCGTCGCCCGGGTAGGGTCCGAGTGTCTCCTCGGGGATCTCCACCCCACATTCGGCGATGGCACGTGTCACAGTGCTGGTCGCCGATGGCGAGGCGGCCGCCGTCGTGCTTTCCGTCGCAGTGGCGGTAGCGCTGGCGGTGCTCGACGGCGACGCGCTGCCGCCTCCCGTACTTGGCGTACAGGCTGCGAGGGCCGCTGACGCCCCCGCTCCGACGAGAACGCCCAGCGAGCGGCGCCGGGTCAGGAGGGTGGAAAGGTCGAACTCGAGGCCACGATCATGGTTCGGGTGCGGCTGATCTTGGTCCGCTGGTTCCTTGGACGGCTGTTGAGGAGAAGTCATGCATCCATGAAACGCGCCCTGCCTATGCCTTGTACATGGGGAAACTGTGCCGGGGCTGTGATCACATCGCCGATCCAAAAGATCAAAATGTGCAATATAGACAATTTCATATGCTTGTAATGCCCGTCACGTTGTGTCACGATGGCTCACAGAACGCATATCCACGGAAGGTTCCACCCATGAAGATCCAACTGAAACCAGTTCGGAAGCTCCGCATCCATTGGCCCATCCCGGCCGAAACCATGACGCAACTCGCCGGAGGCGACCTCGCCGCCCTGGAAGCGGACGCCGGCATCTCGTCCCTGCTGGAAGCACTGACAGAAAGCCCCGAGCTGGGCGGCTTTGGCAACTACCACCATGTCTTCGAGTCCTCCGCAGGCTACGAGGGCTTCACCGTTGCCGAGGGCGCAAACCCCACACTGGGCCGCGTAGGACAACGAACTATCTCGCCGACGTTCGTATTCACCTCCTACTTTGATGACTCGTTGGATGCCGACGCGGTTCACCAACTGGTCCAGAGGATCGTGGACATCCACCCCTGGGAGGTACCCGTTATTGAAGTGTCCGGGCCCCTGAGCGTCTCCAGCAGCGTTCTGACTCCGGTTGCCGAAAGCCGCGTGGCCTCATGACCACAGGACTTTGGCACGAGCTCGCTCCCCTGCTCCGCAACAGAACCTTCACGGACCTCACGCACGCCTTCCACCCCGGCCAGCCCCGGTTCTCCGCTTTCCCGGATGAATCCCGCGAGGCTCTCTTCGATATGGAGAAGGGCGACGGATTCACTGCCCACCGCTACTCAATAGTGGGCCAGTGGGGTACCCACGTGGACCCTCCTTCGCATTTTGTGCGCGGCGGACGGACCTTGGACCAGATACCCGTGGACGAGATGATTCTTCCCCTGGTTGTCCTGGACATCAGCCACCGCGTGCGCACGGACAGTGACGCCACCCCCACACTGGGCGACATCAAAGCCTGGGAAGCGCGAAACGGAGCAATCCCCAGCGGTTCATTCGTGGCCCTCCGCACAGGATGGAGCCACCGCTGGCCCGACAATGGGGCCATGGCCAACAAGGACGAATCCGGAACAAGCCATACCCCGGGCTGGTCGAAGGAGGTCCTTGAATACCTCGTCGAACATCGGGACGTGGCTGCGGTGGGCCACGAACAAACCGATACGGACCCTGGCGTAGCCACCTCCCGGCAGGACTTCAGCCTGGAGACCTACGTCCTTGCACAGGACAAATGGCAGATCGAACTTCTGGCGCATCTGGACGGGTTGCCCGAGGCCGGCGCCGTTCTGGTTGCGTCCTGGGCCAAGCCCCTGGAAGGCAGCGGCTTCCCGGCCAGGGTGTTCGCCATTCACTAGGGCTGCGTGTCGCTAGAATCGTTCCATGTCAAAGACCTCCAGCATGGGCCGAGGCATGATGTCCATCCTGGCCGTTGGGGCCCGTCACGCCCGAGGATACGACGGCGGTACCGTCGCCGACGTCGCGGCCCACTTGGACAAGGACCGCAGCCAAGTATCACGGAGCCTCAAAGGCGCCCTGCAGGAAGGCTTCCTGGCCCGCACCAGCAACAGGGAATACAGCCTGGACTGGTCCATCCTGGCGGACGCCCAGCTGGTCACGGAGCAACGACTGAAGACCGACGGGCTCACCGCACTTGAAGGCTTGGCAGCGGAAACCAATGAAGCATGCTTCCTGGGCGTATTAAGCGGGAACACCACAGTCACCATTGGTGAACAGGTACCTGCCAGCGCCAACTTGGTGGGTTCCTGGCTGGGCCGGCCTTATCCTGCCTACTGCAGTGATGCCGGCCAAGCCCTCCTGTGGGATGCCCCGGATGAGGAAATCCGCACGCTCTTTAAGACCGTGGAATTCGTCAAGCACGGACCCAACACACCATCCTCCATTGAAGACTTCCTGGACCGGCTCAACCAAGCCCGTGAGCGTGGCTATTCAATTGTTGATGAAGAAGCCGAGCCAGGACTCTACTCGCTGGCCGCACCCGTCCGGGACTTCAAGGGTGAGATCGCTGCTGCGCTCCAGATCGTTGGCCCGAGAACCCGGGTTGAACCACAGAGCGAAAGCTACGCCACAGCCCTCCGTTCATGGTGCGGGTGGTTGGAAGCCATGGTGGGAGGCCGCGCGGCGTCGTGAGCCCTACGCCGGCACCGTGCCTGCGGAGCCAAGCCGTTGGGCGGCTGCATGCAGCACCGCGGCGATGTCCGGTGCCGCCTTCTCAATGCTGGACCGGCTGCCCAAGACGCTGAGCGACGCGTGGATCTTCCCTCCGAACCGCACCGGAACAGCCACCTCCCACACGTCGTGCTCGAACTCTTCGGCCGCGACAACGAATCCGTTGGGCTTGTCCCGTTCCATCAGTTCACGGACTTCCGGAACAGAATGTGCCGCCGCCGGGCCTCCGACACCAATGAAATTCACGTCGCGGAGCAGGGACTCCAGCTCACGTGGAGAGTGATCCCACAACAAAGCCCGTCCGGCGCCCGTGCACCAGACCGGAGTCACCATGCCCGGCTTGGCAAAACCACCCAGGACTGAGTTGTTGGTGGAGGAACGCAAAAGCAGGACGCGGACGCCATCCCGCACTGAGAGGCGCGATCTCAGGCCAAAGGCGGATACCAATTCCTCCAGCTCTGCCCGCGACCTCTGAACCCAGCCACCATTCAGCGCGGCTGCCAGGCCGAAGAACCCGGGGCCGACACGGAAAGGACCCCGGTCCATCCGTTCCAGCAGTCCCAGGTCGCACAGCTCCTGGGCCAGGCGGGAGACCCTGCTTTGCTCCATATCCAATTCCGCGGCCAGTTGCGAGACGCCCAAGAGCTGGCGGCCCTGCTTTTCGCGGTCCGTTACCAAGCGAACAAGGCGAAGGCCTTGCGCCAAGGACGACGCCTCCGATGACACATCCACGAATCGGCTCCTTCCACCAAGCGCTCACGCCATTCTCACATGACGGCATCAGCGGCGAGGATCCGGGCGTCTTTGGCCCACACCGTGTACAGGTCTGCGAGGATCCCGCGATTTGCAGACTCCAGTTCACCGGCCGTGATTTCCGCGCCATCCTGACGACCAAACAGCACCACCTCGTCTCCTGGCCGCACGTCGTCAAGGGCAGAGACGTCCACCACCATGGAATTCATGGAGATCGCATCAACAACCGGCACCCGATGGCCCCGGACCAGGACCGTTCCGCCACGCCCCAGTGCACGCCGGTACCCATCGCCGTATCCCACCGTCACGGTGGCCAGCTTTGAAGCCGCTTGCAGCGTATGGGTATGCCCGTAGCCCACTTTGCTTCCCGCCGGATAGTTGTTCACGGATCCGATCCGCGCTTTGAATGCCAGGCAGCGCCGGAATTCCGCGTGGATTGGGTCTGAATCGCCATACAGCACGGCGCCGGTCCGCACCATGTCAAGCCACGTTGCCGGCGTATTCAGCGTGGCAAACGAATTCGCCGCGTGAAGCAGAACCTGCCTCCGCGGCACGTTGGCAGACCGCAGGATGGACGTGGCGTCGGCTTTGAAGCGCACCAGTCCTTGCTCAATATGTTCAAGGTCGTCCAAGGGAAAATGCGTCATGATGCCAGCCAGTTCCAGCTGCGGATGGCTCACCATCGCTACGGCACTGGCCCTGCCCAGGGGTGACGATACGTCAAGGCTGTGCCTGCTGATTCCTGAGGAGTTGATGTCCAGGTGGATCCGGATCTTGCGTCCAGCCTCAGCGGCGATCCTGCTCAGTTCCCAGGCGCTCTGCGGGTCGGCCACGAGTTCTTCCACATCATGGACCACCGCAGCGGCTATTTCCTGGGGTGCAGCGGCGCGGACCCGCAGAAGCCTGCCCGTGTAGCCGTGAAGTCGGGCCGCCTGTGCTTCTGAGTTTGAGCCCACACCGATGTAGGGCACCCCCAGGCGCACCAAGGAGGGAATCAAGAGGTCGGCCCCGTGGCCGTACGCATCAGATTTGATCACGGCGCACAGCATGGCGCGCCCTTGCAACATTCCCAGCATGGTCCGGATATTGGATTCGAAGGCGTTGCCGTCAATTTCAAGCCAACTTGAAAGGTTCTCGATCCTCAGCCGGTGGCTCACAACCTGCATCATCATTTCCCCTGCATCAACGCCTTGCGGCCGGACCGGAGGCCCGGCCGCAAGGCTCAGTGATTGTATGGTCAGGACGTCCGGCCGGACCGTGCCGGGCGCCGGTACCTGAAGTAGAAGTAGGCGTAGCAAGCCCCCACAAAGGGGACGCCGAAGTACAGCGCGGCAATCTGATGTGGGTCAAACGCAATGCCCACCAATGAAATCAGGCAGAGAGCGAAGGCCAGAATCGGGACCAGCGGGAAGAACGGCGCCTTGTAAGCAAGATCCTTCACCCGCCCGCCGTTCCGCACGAAGGCCCGGCGGTGGAAGAAGTGGGACGCTGTGATGGACATCCACACGCCAACAACTGCGAAACCGGCCACGGAGACCAAGGCCAGGTACACCGTTTCAGGGGCAACCACGCTGCTGATCAGCGATGCGATGCCGCCAACCATGCTGACCGAAAGGGCTATGAGCGGTATACCCCGGCGGGTGAGCTTCTTCAGGGCCTTGGGCGCATGCCCCTCATCAGCCAGGGAGTAGAGCATACGGGCACAGGAGAACAGTCCGCTGTTTCCGGCCGACAGTAGCGCCGTGATGATGACGAAGTTCATGATGTCAGCGGCGTAGGGAATTCCGACGGAGGAGAACACCGTCACGAAAGGACTCTCGTCCAGTCCCACTTGGTCATACGGGACGGTTGCGGCAATGACTGCGATAGCACCAACAAAGAAGATCAGCAGCCGGATGACGGTGCTGCGCATGGCCTTCGGGATGTTCTTTGCAGGATCAGTGGTCTCCCCCGCGGCCACGCCGATGAGTTCCGATCCGGAGAAGGCATAGAAGACCGCCAAGGCCGTTACCAGGACTCCGGTAAAGCCGTTGGGGAACAATCCCCCGGCGGTGTTGAAGTTCTCAAAGAGGAACGGATGGTTGCCGGACTCAGAGAGTGGGTGGAATCCGAAGAGGGCTGCGCCGCCCAGCACGATCAGGGCAATGATCGCACCCACCTTGATGATGGAGAACCAGAACTCCGATTCCCCGAAGAACTTGGAGGACACGGCATTGAATCCGAACAGGATGGCGGCGAACACAAGGCACCACACCCATACCTCGACCTCAGGAAACCAGCGCTGCATGAGGAGCCCTGATGCCGTGAATTCCGAGCCGATAGCCACTGCCCAACACAGCCAGTACAGCCAGGCTGTGGCGAAGCCCGTAGCTGGGCCGATAGATCGGGACGCGTAAATGTGGAAAGCACCTGATACGGGATAGGCGATGGCCAACTCGCCAAGGCAGGCCATCACGAGGTACACCACGAAGGCGCCCACAAGGTAGGCAATCACAGCCCCGAGCGGACCGGCCTGGGAGATCGTGTAGCCGGAACTCAGGAACAGCCCGGATCCAATGACACCTCCCATCGCGATCATGATGAGGTGCCGTGGACCCATTGATCGGCGCAGTCCGGTTTCGGCAGGGGCGGGAGCGGCCTGGGGTTGATGGTCCAGTTGCAGGGGTGCTGAAGATTCCATGTGGTGTCTCCGGTTTTTGTGGCAGATGCGAACGGTACGCCTCATGAAGTCCGGGGCTGGGGTGCCGGGAAGGGCGTCTGTAGTGATGAAGGTAACACAAAAGGAGTCTGTGTGGTCATTAAAAACATTTGTTAATGCGTATAGCGCACATGTTTGAGGTGACTGAGAGTCAGAACGGCCGTCGAATGGTCAGAATGCCCACTCTTTGAGGCGATTCAGCATGCCCCGACGGACACCGGGGGGCCACAGGATTGAACCATCACCCCCCCACTTACCTGAGGAGCACCATGAAAACCTACGACCTCGCGCTGATCGGCTTTGGCGGCGTCAACCGGACCCTCGCCGACATCATCGCCACACGGGGAGATGCCCTCCGCTCGGAGTTGGGTTTCGGCCTGAGGGTTGTGGCCATCACCGATCTCAGGCTCGGTTCCCTGGTCCAAGCCGAAGGCATCGATCTTCACATGGCACTGAACCTTGGCGCTGGCGAGACGTTTGCAGAGCATGGCGGCTCCTTGGACACCAACAACGAAGCTGTGATCCGTTCCTGCACTGCTGACATCGTCTGCGAAGCAACCTTCACCAATCCCGACGACGGCGAGCCCGCCGTCTCGCACGTCCGATGGGCCCTGGAATCGGGCAAGAGCGTCTGCACCACAAATAAGGGACCCGTGGCACTGCGGGGCGCTGAACTGGCCGCGTTGGCCGAGAGCAATGGCGTTCACTTCGAGTTCGAAGGCGCCGTCATGAGCGGCACCCCCGTGATCCGCCTTGCCAAAAAGATGTTCGCCGGCCTGAAGATCGATGGCTTCGAAGGAATCCTGAACGGCACCAGCAACTATGTGCTGGGGCGCATGGAATCGGGCCTGGACCTGGACGCCGCCATTCGGGAAGCCCAGGACCTGGGGTATGCGGAAGCAAACCCTGCCGCTGACATTGAGGGCTATGACGTTCGACTCAAAGTGCTCATCCTGGCCAATCAACTCCTTGAGGCAGGCATTTCGTTGCAGGACGTCTCTTGTGAGGGCATCTCCTCCTTGACCCGTGACGACATCGAAGACGCTGCCCGCCAAGGCCTGCGCTGGAAGCTCATCGGCTCAGCGACGAGGTCTGCCAACGGGGCGGTAACAGCCAGCGTGAAGCCCGTGGCGGTGCCCCTGGCCCACGGATTGGCTGGAATCTCCGGCGCCACCAACGCCGTTTCGTTCAGCACAGATCTCCTGGGCCCCGTGACGGTTTCCGGGCCCGGCGCCGGACGCGTCGAGACGGCCTACGCCCTGCTCTCAGACATCATCGCCATGCACGCCACCTCGGAGGTTCCCTCCCATGCCTAAGACCGCACCCAGCGTCCCCGAAGCATCAGTCCTGCCGATGTTCCAGAACGTCACCAGCCCGTACGACCAGCGGGTGGTGGGCGCCGTTCCGCTGACCGATGCCACCGCCGTCGAGAGTGTCCTGAATGCTGCCCGCACGGGAGCCAAAGTGGCAGCGGGTCTCTCCCGGGACGCGCGGGGAAAGATACTCGACAGGGCAGCCGCCCTGATGGAAGACCGGCGCGATCTCTTTGCCGAAACCATCGTCGCTGAAGCTGGCAAGACCGTGAGGCAGGCCCGTAAAGAGGTCCTGCGTGCCATCAATACGCTGCGGCTTTCAGCGGCAGAAACCCGCCGCAACGCCGGTGAAGTCATTCCCTTTGACGCCTACGAAGGCTCCGAGGACCGGCTGGGCTGGTTCTCCCGTGAACCGCTGGGCATCATCCTGGCAATCACGCCCTTCAACGATCCCCTCAACCTGGTAGCCCACAAGGTGGGACCGGCCATTGCAGGCGGAAACGCCGTTATCCTCAAACCGTCGGCCCTCACTCCCCTCTCCGCGCAGCTTCTCACCGAGGCACTCCTGGAGGCCGGACTCCCCCAGGACGTCCTCACGGTGGTCCATGGAGACCGCGGGATTGCCCGGGAAATCATCGCTGCGAGGGACGTCCGGATGGTGTCGTTCACCGGCGGGTTCGCCACCGGAGAGGACATCGCCTCAACAGCCGGGCTGAAGAAGCTCTCCATGGACCTGGGCGGAAACGCGCCGGTCATCATCATGGCTGACGCCAACCTCCAGGAAGCCGTGGCTTCCTGCGTTTCCGGCGCATTCTGGGCCGCAGGCCAAAACTGCGTGGGTGTTCAACGAATCCTGGTCGACAAGTCCATCTACGTCGAATTCCGGGAGCTCTTCCTCGCCGCGACCAACAAACTGGTCGTTGGCGACCCCTCCGACGAACTGACGGACGTGGGGCCCATGATCACCTCGCGGTCCCTGGAAGATGTCCGGACCAAAGTCCACGAGGCGGTGGAGCACGGTGCAGTTGTTCTGACAGGAAACCAAGCTGCCGGGAACATCCTCCACCCCACGGTTCTTGAAGACGTTCCGGAGGACAGCCGCTTGTGGTCCGAGGAAGTGTTCGGCCCGCTGGTGATGCTCCGCCCTGTGGACTCCCTGGAGGAAGCGATCGGGATTGCCAACTCCATCGAGTTCAGTCTCCATGCCGGGATCTTCACCGCCTCCCTTGGCGATGCGATGAAAGCAGCCAAGGAAATCCAGGCCGGGGGTGTCATGATCAACGACTCATCGGACTACCGGTTCGACGGCATGCCTTTCGGCGGATTCAAATACGGAAGCCTGGGCCGTGAAGGCGTTCACTTCGCCTACGAGGAAATGACCCAGCCCAAAGTCATCTGCATCAAGAACTGATGGCCTGGTGGTGGACTGCGGACCCAGTCCACCACCAGGCCATCCACTGGCACAGGACCGTTCCCGAAAGGACTGCACCCCCTATGACGTATCGCCTCGAATCAGATTCCCTGGGATCCATCCGCGTCCCAGCCGATGCCTTGTGGGGCGCCCACACTGCCCGGGCCCTGGACAATTTCCCCATCAGCGGGATCCCCGTGTCCCGGTATCCCGGACTGGTGGTGGCCCTGGCCCAGGTAAAGCGCGCGGCCGCCCACGCCAACTCCGGCCTTGGAGTCCTGGATCCCGCCATAGCCACCGCGGTCAGCCACGCCTGCCGGGACATCGAACAAGGGCAGCATCACCAGCACTTCTGCGTGGACATGATCCAGGGCGGCGCCGGGACAAGCACCAATATGAACGCCAACGAGGTCATCGCAAACGTAGCCCTGGAGACCATGGGCCACCCCCGTGGCAGCTACCAGCATCTGCACCCCATCGACCACGTGAACAAATGCCAGTCGACCAACGATGTCTACCCCACCGCCATCAAGCTCGCACTGATCACCGCCGTGCAGGACCTTGACCACGAACTAGGCCAATTGACGCAGTCTATGCGGGAGAAAGGGGCCGCCTTCGCCCTCGTGGTGAAGATAGGGCGCACCCAGCTGCAGGACGCCGTCCCCATGACGCTCGGTCAGGAGTTTGGAGCCTTTGCCGCCACGATTGAGGAAGACAGATGCCGGCTGAGGGAGTCCGCGGGGCTCATGCTCGAATGCAGTCTGGGAGCAACCGCGATCGGGACAGGGATCACGGCCGAGCCCGGCTACCGGGAGCGCGTCGTTGATGCCCTTTCCGAAATTTCCGGGCTGCCCCTGGTACCGGCGACTGACCTGCTGGAGGCGACATCCGACGTCGGGGTTTTCATGCATGTATCCGGGATGCTCAAGCGATCGGCCATCAAGATCTCCAAAATCAGCAGCGACCTGAGACTGCTGTCCAGCGGTCCGCAAAATGGCTTCGGGGAGATCCAATTACCACCCCGCCAGGCGGGGTCATCCATCATGCCGGGCAAAGTAAATCCGGTGATTCCCGAGACCCTGAACCAGATCGCTTTTGCGGTTGCTGGTGCGGATACCACCGTCACCATGGCCGCCGACAACGGCCAGTTGCAACTGAATGCCTTTGAACCCGTCATGGCCCATGCCCTTTTGCAGGGCTTTTCCTGGCTCACCAACGGCGCGAGGATTCTCAGGACCCACTGCGTCCAGGGCATCACGGCAAACGAGGAACTGCTTGGTGGGCGGGCTGCGGGCTCTGCTGGACTGGCCACCGCGCTGATACCCGCCCTTGGCTACGCAGCCGCTGCGGAGGTGGCCAATCGTGCGTTGAGTGGACGCATGGCAGTGGTCGATGCCGTCACATCGATGGGACTCATGGAACGGGACGCCGCCCAAATGATCCTTGAGGGCGCCTCTGCGTACGGACGCTGAGTTACTGCGATACCCGTCGAATCACGTTGGACAGGGTCATGGCAGTGACGGTGTTGGTCACGCCGGGGAGGGCAGAAATCTGCTCCCAAATCTCCTGCACCCTGCCATGGGATCGGGCTTCGACGCGCACGATCAAATCAAAGTCACCGCTCAGCACATCACACAGAACGATTTCGGGAATCGCCCTGAGCTCACTCAGAACATCGGCTCCCCGCATGCGGTCTTTCCGGTAGACCATCAGGAATGCAGACACAAGATCCTGGGTCCCTACTCCGGCCACGACGGTATAACCCTGGATGTAGCCCTGCCGCTCCATGCGCTCGATCCGCTGGCGGACAGCATTCCTGGAAAGCAGGACCTTTCCGGCCAGCTCGGCGTGCGGGACACGGGCGTTCTTGGTGAGCTCCGAAAGGATCCTCTGATCGATGCCGTCCAGGCCCGCACGCTCCATGAATCCCTTCCCAGTAAAAGCCCCTCAGGAGCCCAGAAGCTCCTGCCCTGACCGAAAGGCCACGAAGAAGATGATACGTCCAGAGCACCACAAACCACTCCCGGGGGCCTACTCGTGCATCCTGTTCGACATGGATGGCACGCTGGTGGACTCGGCCAAGGGAGTCACCGCCAGTGCGGCAGAAGCGCTGGCCTCCGTGGGAGCCACCGTGCCAGGTCCTGACCAGTTGCGCCGGTTCGTGGGACCGCCCATGATGGACTCGTTCCGGAGCGTCGTTGGGCTGGACGAGAACGTGGCGAAGGTTGCTCTCCAGCACTACCGGGCGGCCTACGCCAGGACCGGAGCTGCCCAGGCCCAGCTCTACGACGGTGTTGAGGCGCTCCTTCATCAATTGCACTTACGGGGCATCCCCATGGCGGTGGCAACGTCGAAAGTAGAGGACCAAGCCATCAGGCTGACCCGCCACTTTGGCGTAGCCCACTACTTTGCGGATGTCTGTGGCGCGTCCGATACCCTGGGCCGGTCGCGCAAAGACGATGTGATCGCGGAATCGCTGAACCGGCTCCGTTCACGCGGCGTCGACACATCGCGGCCCGTCATGGTGGGCGACCGGATATACGACGTTGAGGGAGCAGCCAGCTTCCGGATACCTGCCATCTTCGCGCTCTGGGGCTACGGGGAACCCGGCGAATCCGTCCACGCCGCTGCTACCGCGTCTTCTCCCGGCGAACTCTTACCGCTGCTGCAAGGACCCGCGCAGCAATCGACGGCGGTTCAGTAGTCCGGGTTGCTCGGCACCACAAGCCCGGTTTCGTACGCGTAAACCACAACCTGGACACGGTCCCGCAACTGCAGCTTGCTGAGGATCCGGCGCACGTGGGTTTTCACGGTGGCCTCGGAGAGGAAGAACTTGTGGGCAATTTCCGCGTTGGACAGGCCCTCGGCGATGGTGGTGAGGATCTCGGTTTCACGCGGTGTGAGCTCGTCCAGCAGTGGATCCCGGTGCTGGCTGGGCGAGTGACCGGGCACCACACCACCACGAACATACGTTTCCAGGAGCCGTTGCGTTACCCGGGGAGCAACCACGGCATCGCCACTGGCCACCAAACGCACCGCGTGGACCAGCTCCGAGGGGGCCACGTCCTTGAGCAGGAACGCTGAGGCCCCGGCCTGCAAGCCAGTGAAGGCGTACTCATCAAGGTCGAAGGTGGTGAGGATGATGACCCGGGCGTCCGAACCGGAATCCGAGATGCGACGGGTCGCTTCGATCCCGTCCATGGCGGGCATCCGTACATCCATCAGCACGACGTCCGGTTGCAGGGCTTCTACTTGGCGGACGGCCTCGACGCCATCGGACGCCTCGCCTACAACGTGAAGGTCCTCTTCGCCTTCGAGGATCAGCCGGAACCCCATTCGAAGCAGCGGCTGATCGTCAACGAGCAGCACTTTGATGATGTCTTCTGTCATGATTCCCCCTTGTCGCCGTTCCAGCGGAGCTCGGCGTGGACCGCCCAGCCTCCCCTTTTTCCCGGACCGGCAGTAACGATTCCAGCATAGATTCCGGCGCGTTCATTCATCCCGGCAATGCCTTGGCCAGTACCCAGGCTTCCCACGGAGTCGCTGCCACCTTCGTGGGTTCCGCGGCCGTCGTCGAGCACGTCAATGGTGACCCGGTCGCCGTCGCGGGCCACTTGGACGTCCACACGGCTCAGCGACCGGCCGTAGCGGAGGACGTTGGTCAACGATTCCTGGACGATCCTGTAGACGGTGAGCTCGAAAGCAGGGTCTGCCGGCAAGGCTGGACCTGAATGCGCATAATGCAGCGGCAGTCCCGCGGTCCGGAAGCCGTCCAGGAGCTTGGACAGGTTGTGTCCGGATGCGAGCGGCGTGAGCGGTGCGGGCCGGCCCGAATCATCACGCAGGACACCAAGGACGCGACGCATATCTGCCAGGGCGGCACGGCCGGTACGCGACAGTTCGCTAAGGACTTCGCCGGCACGCTCCGGATCCTTCTTGACCACTACGGCTGCGCCGTCCGAGAGGCTGATCATCACCGTCAGCGAATGAGCCACGACGTCGTGCATTTCGCGCGCGATCCTGTTCCGCTCGGTGACCTTGCCCAGCTGTGTGGTCCGGGCTGCCCAGGCGGCGATCTCGGCCTCATGTTCCCTGCGCTGGCGAACAGAAATGCCGATGCCGGTGGCCAATAGATTGGACAACATGATGGTGATTGCCGTGGCGATGTTGTTGATGAGGTGGAAGTTCTCCGGAACGTCCTGCAGGGTGCCCATCTGACTCGGACTTGTCCACATGAACAAGTACAGGAGGCTCAGCGGCAGGCTCGCCGCAGCAAAGACCACCAGGGCGATGCCACGCTTCTTGATGGATGCGAACGCGTACAGCGCAAACCACAGGCCGGCGGAAACGTTTGAACCCCACGGGTTCAGGATGGTCGCCGCAACTTCCAAGAGCCCGACGGCGGCAACCACCTGGAGGGGGAACCGCCGCCTGAACATCAGTACGGCGGCGATCAGCGCCAGCAGCACGGCCACGAGCCACTTGCCGTCGATGATGGAGGTGACCATGGTGGGCAGGGCCAACAGCACGTAGCAGAGGACCACCACAACATCCATCGCACGGGGCCGCTTGTAGAAGTAGCGGCGGATCCTGCCCCTGCGACGCTGGGCAATTTCAGCGAAGGACGCATCGGCCGCGGGGGCCGATGCGTCCTTCACTTGTGGAGCTTCAGTCATGAATTGAGCCTAGACTGCGCCTAGACGTCACGCTTCTTCAGCAGGATCATGGCCAGCGCTACCGGCACAACCACCCAAGCGCCCAGAACCAGGGCCGCCTGCCACGCTTCGAGCGTGTCCGGGACATGTTCGACGGCGGTCAGCGGACTGAGCGTGCTGGTGGGCAGGTACTTGCTGGCTTCCTTGAAGAAGTCGCCCGGGATGAGCTGGAACGCGATCGGCAGAACAAAGAAGATGCCCACCAGGCTCATGATTCCGCCTGCGGAGTTGCGGACGATTGTTCCAAGTGCCATACCAATGGCGGCCACGGCTGCAACGTAGATGCTGTTGACCAGCAGCAGTTTGATGGACTGTGAGCTGCCGAGATCCAGCTTGAGACCGTAGTTGTCCACGATCGGCAGCGACACCAGGCCCGCGATGTAGGTGGACACGGCAGTCAGCAGGAAGGCGCTCACAACCACCACAATGAGCTTGGCCAGGAACGGTGAAAGCCGCTTGGGTACGGCAGCAAACGTCGAGCGTGCCATGCCCGTGGTGAACTCGGAGCTCATGAGCAGGACGCCCAAGGAACCGAGGATGAGTTGGGCGAAGGAAATACCCGATGTTGGGATGCTGACGGCCAGATCCCCGCCCTGCGCTGCGATTGCTGCTGCAGCTTCGGGATCCCGTGCGGCCTGCTCTGCAAAACTTCCTGTTCCCCATGCCGCGAGGGCCGCGAAACCAACCATGACGATCGCGGTGGAAGCCAGGAGGATCAACGTGGACATCAGGGTACGGAACTTGATGAATTCCGAGTTCAGCACGCGGTGGAAAGCCGGTCCGGGACCGACGGAGTTACGAATGGACCTGCGGTCCAAAGTGGTGGTGCTCATGTCTATTTCCCTCCGGCCTGAGCGGGAACCGAGGCCCCGGTGGTGATGTGCGAGTGGTATTCGACCTCGTCCTTGGTCAGTTCCATATAGGCCTCTTCCAGGCTCGCCTGGAGCGGGGTCAGTTCGTAGACCATGACCTGGTTCTCAAGCGCAGTCTTGGCGATGCCCCGGGGATCCAGTCCGGACACCTCGAGTAGTTCGCGCTCGTGGACTTCAACGGAAACGCCGGTCCCGGCAAGAAGCTGCATGAGCCGCTCCGGCTGGTCCGTACGGACTCGGGTCCGCGCCTGGCCCTTGCCCGTGATGATTTCGGCGATGGGTGCGTCGGCAATGATCTTGCCGCGCCCAATCACGATGAGGTGGTCGGCCGTCAGTGCCATCTCGCTCATGAGGTGGCTGGACAGGAAGACTGTGCGGCCCTCGGAGGCCAGGTATTTGACGAGGTTGCGGACCCACACCACGCCTTCGGGATCGAGGCCGTTGACGGGCTCATCCAGGATGATGGTCTGCGGGTCGCCCAGCAGCGCGGCGGCAATACCGAGGCGCTGACCCATTCCGAGCGAGAATCCCTTGACCTTCTTCTTCGCGACGTCACTCAGGCCGGTCATCTCGATGACTTCGCGGACCCGGCTCTTGGGGATGCTGTGCGTGGCCGCCATGGCAAGGAGGTGGTTGTATGCAGTGCGGCTCGTGTGGACAGCCTTCGCGTCCAGGAGGGCACCGATTTCACGGAGCGGGGCCTTGTGCTGGGCGAACGGTTCACCGTTCACGGTCACAAGTCCTGCCGTGGGTGAGTCCAGCCCCATGATCATGCGCATGGTGGTGGACTTGCCGGCACCGTTCGGACCCAGGAAGCCCGTGACCCGTCCGGCTTGGACAGTGAAGCTGACACCGCCCACGGCGGTTTTCTCGCCGTAGACCTTGGTCAGGCCTTTTGCTTCGATCATGGAAGCGTTCCCTCCTCGGAGCACATGAGTGTGCAAGTGAGTTTTGAATGTACTCACAACGCTACTCACGGACGGGAAGTAAATCGCCTGTCTCAGGGATGATTCAGGGTCCAGTCAGGGTAGTCCTCCCGGATGACCCGCGCCGGATCAGCCAGCCGGCAGCGGCGAGTACACGCGGAGTTCGCGCGGCTTCGCACTGAACGTGGCCGTACGGACACCAGGCTTCGGCTCACCGTCCACGGCCAGGACCAGGGGCTGCCCTATCGCTTCCACAGTGATGGTGGTGGCCTCAGTCAGATGAGTGACTTTGGACGCTGCGACGGTGCCTGTCACCACCGCCCACAGCAGGCGCGCGCGGGCAAACGGCTCGTCCGCCGTGATCATCCGAATGTCCAGGACGCCGTCGTCCAGCACCGGCCTGCGAAGCGGGGCGTGATCCCGCGGGTAGTAGCGGCCGCGCCCCAGGTAAAGGATCCAAAGTTTGTGTTTCACTCCGTCTACGGTGAGCGTGGTGGGCGAGTTCACGCCAAAGGTGCGCAGGGAGGCAACCAGTCCTGCCACGGGTTTCCCGAGCGCCGGCTGGAGCCGCTCACGCCTGCGGACCAGATTGGGATACACCCCTACGCTGGCGGTGTTCAGCATGGCCAGCTCGGTGATCTCCGGAGTCTCCGGCAACCCGCGCTGGACCACGACGTGCCCCAGGTCAACGGACGCTGCCTGCCCCTTGGTCACCGCTTCGATGGCGTCGTCGATCGAGCTGGTGCCCACGTCGCGGGCGAAGTGGTTGAGGGTTCCGCCCGGCAGCACCAGGAGCGGGAGTGAATGTTCGACGGCGGCCGCAGCCGCAGTGCCAACCGTTCCGTCTCCGCCCCATACGCCCAGTGCAACGGTGCCTGGTCGGGTTGCTGCGGCCTCCATCCCGGCCGCAATGTCATCGCCCTCCCCTAATTCCCGAATATGCGCTTTCGGGAATATCTCCTTCAGGAGCTCTCCCGTCTCCGGCGTGTAGGAACCACCCATGACGTTGACCGCAATACTGAGCCCCTCGCCGTCGTGAATTGCGGGCGCCTCCACGGGCGTGCGGCGGGGAGTTGGCTCCGGCGGCCGGGCTGGCCACCAGTTGCGTGTCACCAACGCGGCGCCGGCGCCGAGAGCCGAACCCAGCACCACATCGGAGGGCCAATGAGCGCCGGTGTGCACGCGGGAGTAAGCCACCCCTGCTGCAATAGGGGCCAGGGCAAGTCCGATGGCCGGGGACACTATTCCGGCGCCCACAGCGAAGGCAACCGCAGATGCAGAATGGCCCGAAGGCATGGACGAACTTGTCGGCTGGGGATTCACGAAGCGGAACAGCGGAAGGTGCTCGGGAAGAGGCCTGGACCGGGGGAGTGCCCGCTTGAAGATGACGTTGGTGACGCCGGAGGCAACGCCCAAAGCCAGGAGGCCGTGAAGGGCTGCCCTGCGTGGCTTGCCGGGGAAAGCTGCCATGACTCCCGCGACACCAAACCACAGCTTCCCTTTGGTGGCAACGGCAGAGAGCCTGCGAAAGAAGACGTCGTGATCGCCCTGGGGTTGCCGGGACACCGCCCTCACCAGGAAATGGTCAAGTCGTGCAACCCGTTTGGGGCCCTTGCCCACGAAACCTCGCATCCCAACACAGTAACCCTTGTGGCCTGCCCCGGTGGCGTGAAGCCGAAGTACGCAGCCTTGCATTGGCGGCCATGGCTACGATGTAGTGATGGTTCGCGACATCCTTCGGCGTCAACGGCCCGAGTGGCAGTTGGTGACTCCCGGCCTGCTCCTGCTGTGCGCTTTTGCGGTCCCGGCCGGGATGTTGCTGGCCGGGCAAGGCGAGCCGGCCTTCAACGGCGTGGACACCATGTGGCAGGCCTACTCATTCACCTTGCACTCGCCGTTCTGGGATGCCGTGAATGCGGTGCTCAATTGGGCCGGATATGTGGGTGTACTGATTTTCCACACGGTGCTCGCAGTTGCGCTTGTTGTGGCGCGCCGACCCATGACCTCGATCTTCGTCGCCGCTTCCGGCATCTCCGCGCTGGCGCTCACGCAACTGGCCAAAACAGTCGTGGGGCGAAGCCGGCCTGAAGGCGCAAAGGTTTTGACCGACACCGGTTCATACCCTTCAGGGCATGTATCGGCCACCACTGCTTTCCTGATGGTGCTGGTGGTACTCATCGCCCGCTGGTGGATGACTGCGATCGCCACCCTTGGAGTCATCGCCATGATGATCAGCAGGACCTATCTTTCGGCCCACTGGCTGAGCGATGTCCTCGGTGGCGCCTGCCTGGCTGCCGGTGTCGTCCTGCTCCTGTGGTGGCGCTTCCGGGATATATGCACCGAGGAGAACGCCAAAGCCGGCGGAAGAACTATTTGGGCGGCAAAGGCTTCGCGACCCCTGCAAGCAGAAGAGCGAGCAGAATAGGCGCTCCGATGGCCAGCAAGGCCAGGTGGATCCCGGTGTGGTCGCCCAGGTAGCCCAGAAGCGGCGGGCCTGCCAGGAAGGCGATATAGCCGATGGTGGAAACAACGGACACCCGGGCTGCGGCATGCTTGGGGTCGTCCGCTGCGGCTGACATGCCCATGGGGAAGGCCAGGGCCGCCCCGATGCCCCACAGCGCCGCGCCGATCCCTGCCAGAACGACGTTGCCGGCAAAGACGAACAATGCCAGGCCAGCTGCGGCCGCTGCCATGCTGGCCCGGAGTACCGTCACACGGCCGAACCTGTCGATCGCCTTGCCACCGAGGAACCGCATGACCGTCATCGCCAGGACGAAGAGGGCGAACAGCAACGCACCCGTGGATTCGGAGGCGCCAAGACCATCAACGGCCGCCTTTGCGATCCAGTCGTTGCCCGCACCTTCGGTGAGGGTGGCACCCAGGACCACGACGCCGATGAGCAGCGTCCTGCCATCGCGCCAAGCCGAGGGGCCCTTCTCAGCCGGCACGCCGCCGTCGTGAATTTCCGTTGCCTCGTGCGGCAGGAAGTATCTGGGGACCGTCAGCGCGAGGGCGACGGCAATGGCGGCGATGACCAGCAGGTGCTCTGGCAAACCAACGCCGAGCTGGGACAGTCCGGCGCCGATCAGCGCGCCCAGGAAGGCGCCACCGGAGAAGGCCGCGTGGAACTGGGGCATGATGGTGCGCTTGAGCCGGTGCTCAACGTCAGCGCCCTCGATGTTCTGGGCTACATCCCACAGGCCGATTCCGATGCCGAAGAAGAACAGCGCGATTGCCGTGGCCGGAACTGACGCGGCCATCAGCGAGAAGGCAATGGCTGCACCGGCAGCACCCGCAACGATCCCCGCAACGCGAACCGTGTTCGCTGTGCCGATCCTGCCAACCACCCAGCCGGCCGATGGCAGGGCAAGCAAGGACCCTACCGCTGTACAGAGCAGCAGGGTGCCCATCTGGCCTGAGGTAAGGCTGAGGGCCTCGGTAACGGCCGGAATGCGGGCAGCCCAGCTGGCGAACACCAGACCGTTCATGCCGAAGATCAGGAAGGTCGCCACCGCCGCTGCATTGACGTTGGTGGTGCTTCTGGTGTTGGTGGTCATGCAATCACAACTTCCACGGAGAGTTTGTTGAGCCGGGCGAGATCTTCTGGGGATGGTTCCTGGTCTGTCACGATGACGTCCACGGCCTCCATGGCGGTAACCAGGGCCACTGCGCTGGCATTCCATTTACTGCCTGCGGACGCCACAATGACGCGTGCCGCCGATTCGAGGCCGGCGCGTTTCACTGCCGCATCATCAAGGTCGTGGGCCAGGAGGCCGTCCTTGAGGTTGAGGGCGCAGGGAGTTACTACGGCGGTGTCGAACCTTAGTGAGCGGATGTTGGCTTCCGCCATGGGTCCCCGGAATGATTGTTCGCCTTGGACAAGCCTGCCACCGGGGAGGATGAGTTCAGGTGCCCTGCCAGCCGTCTTTCCTGTCAAAGCCTCGACGCCGTGGAGGGACATGGGCATGACCGTGAGTTCCCGTGTGGCAAGCCTGCGGGCGATCTCCGTTGCGGTTGAGCCGCTGTCCAGCCACACGTGCTCCCGGTCCCTGATGAGAGCGTCAACGGCCGCCGCTATGCGGATCTTGGCGTCGTGGTCTTCCAGCTCGCGCTGCCCGTAGCCTGGGTTTTCTCCCCGGGCCAACAAGCTTCGTGCACCACCGTGGACGCGCTTCAGCACCCCGTTGGCTGCAAGGATTTCAAGGTCCCGGCGGATCGTGGCACCGGAAGCCCCCGTGGCATCCACCAGTTCATCCACAGTGGCTTGTTCGCGCGTGCGCAGCAGCTCGCCTATGAGCCGGTGGCGGTCAGCAGTTCCCATTCTCCAACCGTAGCAAGCTCTGCGCATTTAATCATGCGTGGTGATCATTTACGCACAGACGTTCTCTCACCTCCCGTCGCTTAAAGCGGAACGCTCTCGCAGCCAGTGCAAGAGCGTCCGCGGAAAGTCGCCGATAGGTGAGAGTGGATCCGTGGTTAGCGGGCGCGCTCCACCCGTTTCTCGTCCCACACGGGCTCTTCGGATTCATAGACTTTGCCGTCGGAACCGAAGATCAGGAAACGGTCAAAGGACTTGGCGAACCAGCGGTCGTGGGTCACGGCCAGGACGGTGCCCTCGAAAGCGTCGATCGCCCGCTCCAAGGCCTCGCCCGAGTGCAGGTCCAGGTTGTCCGTCGGCTCGTCGAGCAGCAGGAGCGTAGCCCCAGAGAGCTGAAGCAGCAGAATCTGGAAACGTGCCTGCTGACCACCCGACAACGACTCGTACTTCTGCTCGGACTGACCGGCCAGCCCGTAGGAGTCCAGCGCACCGGCAGCGGCCTCGCGGGGGAGACCCGAGCGGTGTTCGTCACCGCGGTGCAGGATCTCCAGCAAGGTCCGGCCCAGAAGATCCGGACGCACATGGGTCTGGGCGAAGAACCCGGGCCTGATGCGGGCGCCAAGCTTCACGGCCCCTTCGTGCGGCACTTCAGCAATAACGACGTCGGACACGGGCAGGTGCTCCCGCTCCGGGTCGGTGCCGCCGGTGGCGAGCAGCCGCAGGAAGTGGCTCTTGCCCGATCCGTTGGAACCCAGCACGCCCACGCGGTCACCGAACCAGATCTCGGTGGAGAACGGCTTCATGAGCCCGGTCAGTTCGAGTTTCTCCGCCACCACGGCGCGCTTGGCAGTGCGACCACCCTTGAGGCGCATCTTCACGTTCTGCTCGATGGGCAGCGCCTCGGGCGGTCCCGCCTCCAGGAACTTGGCCAGGCGGGTCTGCGCTGCCTGGTACCTGTTGGCCATGTCAGAGCGGAACGCGGCCTTGTTCTTGTACATGTTGACGAGTTCCTTGAGCTTGATGTGCTCCTCGTCCCAGCGCTTGCGGAGTTCCTCGAACCGGGCGTTGCGGTCGGCGCGGGCCTCGACATAGGAGCCGAAGCCCCCACCGTGGATCCATGCGCCGGCACCGTTGATGCCTGGCTCGAGCGTGACGATACGCCCGGCCGCGTTGTTGAGCAGCTCTCGGTCGTGGCTGATGAACAGCACAGTCTTCTTGGACTCATTGAGCTTGCCCTCCAACCAACGCTTGCCGGGGACATCCAGGTAGTTGTCCGGTTCGTCCAGGAGCAGGAGCTCGTCCGGGCCGGCAAAGAGCGCTTCCAGCACCAAGCGCTTCTGTTCGCCACCGGACAGGGTGGAGGCGCGGCGGAACTGCGCTTTGTCGAAGGAAATCCCCAACGCGGCCATGCAGACTTCGTCCCAGACGGTCTCGACGTCGTACCCGCCGGCATCGCCCCAGTCCACGATCGCCTGGGCGTACTTCATCTGCGTGGGCTCGTCGTCGTGCTCCATCATGGCGAGCTCTGCGTCCTCCACCGCCTTTGCAGCGGCAGCAAGCCCGGCCTGGGCCGTGGAAACCAAAAGGTCGCGGACGGTTGATTCGTCGCGGACCTGGCCCACGAACTGCCGCATGATGCCCATGTTGCCTGAACGGCCCACAACACCTTCGTCCGGCGTGAGGTCGCCGGAGATGATCTTGAACAGGGTGGTCTTACCGGTGCCATTCGGTCCGATGAGAGCGGTCTTGGTGCCGTCGGGGACCTTGAAGGTCACTCCGTTGAGCAGCTGGGTGCCGTCGGAGAGGAAGTAGTCGATGCCGGAAACGTCAATATGGGCCACGTTTCAATCCTCCCACGGCACGGGATAAGGCTCGACGGCGGTACTCGGCTACGGCTTCCGGCGGGCAAATTCCGGCGCGTGTTCTGGGCGCGGACCGAAGGCAATCATTCGCGCCGGCAGCTTCCCGAAGGAAGGAAAGTTCCTCGCCACGAAGACCAAGGGCTTGGGAGGCTTCGGTTGCTTGCCGGCCATGACCTGCGCGAACACCACTCGGTGCAGGACCCGCTGGAAGGTCTGGACGATGACGGTGGGAAGCCAGCGCCGCTTTTGGACCGCGGCGAGGTGTCCGTCGTCGAGCGTTTCACCCAGCAGAGGCGACGCGAGCACGCGCGCTGCCGCCACCGCGTCCTGCACCGCAAGGTTGATCCCCACACCGCCGGCTGGGGACATCGCATGCGCGGCATCCCCAATGAGCAATAGCCCCGGCCGGTGCCATCGGGGCAGGCGGTTGAGTTTCACGTCCAGGAGGTGGAGGTCGTCCGTGGATTCGATGGTGTCCACTCGGTCGGCGAGATCCGGCCGCAGGCTGGCAACCTTGTCGCGAAAGGCCTGCACCCCAGCAGCCCGCAGTTGTGGGTCCGAGCCTTTAGCGGCCAAGTACGCGATCTGGTGATAATCCTTGCGGGTCAGGCTCAGCAGTACGTCAGAGGCGCCAAAACGCGGCGAGATGGAGGACATTGGTTCGTCCTCGCCCGCGGTTCGCGGCAACCTGAACCACCACGTATCGAACGGCACGGGAAATTCATGCGGCACCAGCCCGGCCTTGGTACGGAGCACCGAGCCGCGTCCATCGCATGCCACCGTCAAAGGCGCCTTCAGTTCGGCGGTTGCTACAACAGAACCGGTCAGGGGATCGCGGGTTTGGTATGCCACTCCCGCAACAGCGCCCGAGGAATGGCGCAGCAAGTCCGTGGCCTCAGTGTTCATCAGCAACGTGAACGCAGGTTCCTGTCGAGCTGCTTCCACCAGGAAGTTGAGCAGGTCCCACTGCGGCACCATGGCCACGTAATTGTAGGGGGCCTTCAAGCGTCCAAAATCAGCGAGGACCACTGAGTCGCCTGGCCCGGTCGGTAGCCGGAAATTGCCCAGTTTGCTCTGGGGAAGGGCGCGGAATCCTTCTCCGAGGCCCAGCTCGTCCAAGAGCCGAATGGTTGAGGCGTGGACGGTATCACCCCGAAAATCACGCAGGAAGTCGGCGTGCTTTTCCAGCACAGTGACCCTGACGCCGGCACGGGCAAGCAGCAGCCCCAGTACGATCCCTGCCGGCCCTCCGCCGACCACCACACACTGGGTACCTGCCGTCATAGTCTGCCTCCGAATCAGCCCGCCGCAGTAAGGAACGACTTCAACAACGGCCCGCTGGTGGTAGCGCCAAGCCCGCCGTCTTCAACGAACACGGCGACTGCGAGGTCGCCGTGGGTAGCCACGATCCACGCGTGTGTCTTCGGCGGGTTGTCGTTGCCGAATTCCGCGGTACCGGTCTTGGCTCCTACGGGTGCCCCGGGCACCTCCGCCAGGAAGCCGGCGTGGCCGGATGTCACCACGGCGCGCATCATGTCCGCCAGTGCAGCGGCTTCTTCCTTGGTGATCGGCTTGGTGGACGCTGGCGCAGCGCTTGCTGTTGCGGAAGCGGACGACGGCGATGCGGAGCCACTTTCCGTGGGGGTCGAAGCTGCGCTGGGGTCCTGCGCTGCATCGGCGTTCAGCACCAGCTGCGGTGAAACCGGGGCGCCGTTGGCTACGGACGCGGCCATGACGGCTGCCGAGAGTGGCGAGAAGAGGACTTTGCCCTGGCCGATCATGGAAGCGGCGTGCTCGGTGCCTTCTGCGGCGCCGGGAACCGAGCCAAGGAACGCGTCAGCGCCCAGCTTGGGGGCTTCAACGGCCACACCCAAGGCCTGTGCAGCGGATTCGAGTTGGTCCTGGCTGACGGTTTCGCGGGCGTTGATGAAGGCAGTGTTGCAGGAGTGCGCAAACGCATCCCGCAGAGCCACGGAACCCAGCGAGGTTTCGGGGTAGCCCTCGGCGTTCTTGAAGGTTCGGCCATCGACAGTCAGCGTGGAGGGGCATTCCACGGTGGAATCCGGGGTGGCTCCGTTGCGGAACATGGCCAACGAATCAACGATCTTGAATGTGGACCCGGGAGCGTACTGCCCCAGAAGTGCGGTGTTGTAGCCGTTGCTGCCCGGTCCGGACGCTGCGGCAAGAAGGGCGCCTGTGGATGGTCTGAGGGCCACAATGGCAGACGCCGGCTCGACTCCTGCCAATGTTTCCTCCGCCAGCTGCTGAAGCTTCAGGTCCAGGGTGGTCTTGAGGGTGGTGCCCGGCGAGGGAAGGGACGAGAAGAACACCTTGGTACCGGGGGTCTCTCCTTCGGCCTTTTCAGCCGGGGTGGCCACGACTTCCACGCCGTCCTTGCCGCGCAGCAACGAGTCGTATTTCTGCTGCAGGCCGCCGGTTCCCGTGGTGTCTCCGGCTCGCAGGACGCCATTGGATTTCTCGATCTGCTCTGCGCTGGCTTGCCCAACGCTGCCCAACAGCGCGCGGGCAAAGGTCCTGGTGGGAGCCAGGGCCATGGAGTCCAGGATGCTGACACCGCCAGGGATGGCTTTGATCCTGGCTTCAGTGATGTCCGCCGTATAGGCACGGAGTACAAGGCCTTCCACAAAAGCCTGGGGTCCCGAAGCAGCAACCTGCTTGGCGTACTCCTCGGCGTCCAGTCCCAGAAGGGCTGCCATGGCACGCGCAGAAGCATCGGCCTGTTCGGCGGGAACCTTGGTCTTGTCGATGCCTACCCGGAAGACAGGCCTGTCCTCAACAATCGGGGCGTCGCCGGCACCAAGGATCTGGCCGCGCTGGGCGGCAACGGTCTTGACCGACAAAGTTTCACCGTCGGAGAGCTGCGGCGCAAGCAGGGCAGGGTTCCATTGGACCGCCCACTTGTCGCCCGACTTCCTCAGCGTGGCTTCGGAGCTGTACTCCCACTTGGCCGAGCCAATGTTCCAACTGTAATTAAGGGGGAAAGTGGCGGTGTCGCCGTCGAGCTTGACGTCCCCGGACGCAACCGACGGCTTGGCGTCGAGGCCCTCGAAGACGGCTTTGAGTTCATCGTTGGCCGCGGCAGCGTCCTTGCCCTCCACGGCCAGCGAACCGACGTCGAGCGCTGACAGTGAGGAGGCCAGCTGCTTGGCTGCTCCCTCCGCACCGGCCCGTCCGTCGTCACAGGCGGTCAGTGAACCAACCATGACAAGAGTTACGAGACCAAGGACAAAACCCTGCTGCATTTTCAGTTTCCCCATTTGCGACATTATGCCCCGTTCCCCTGACAGTTTCTTGTCGTGCCCGGGAAGCGGACAGCCGCCGCCTGCCATCCCCGGGAAGAGGCGGCAAGCGGCGGCTGTCTGGAAATCAACCTAGGGAGCGCACGTGAACTTGGCATCACCCCAGACACCATGCGCGCCGTTGATGGAACCGGACGGGTCCACCACCAATTCCACGTAGGCCACGCCTGTCAGGTCAACAGACACCGATTCCGGAGCGAATCCGGGGGTGTACGTGCGCGACTGGTACTTGTTCACGCCGTCTGCGTTGACCTTGAAGATGATGTTGCCGCCGAAACCGCTCTCAAGGCCCACCTGCGAGGTGAATGTCGAACACTTGCCGCCCAGGTAGTACGTGATCTTCGAGGCAGCGTGGACGCCAAGACCCTTGGTGAACACGGGCTGCTGCCCGGTTGCGGGGTCCGTGTAATTGATGGCCAGGGGCTTGTCCGGGGACGACGCCGAGTCCTTGTTGGCCACGTTCTTGCCGATCACGCCGTAGCCGTTCAGGGCCTGGACCCAAGGTGTCTCGGAGGCATATACGGAGCCAACCGGGACGTTCGGCAGTGGCTGGGAGGTCACCTTCCAGTCGAAGAACTTCACCCGCGTATCGGTAGGCAGCGTCACGGACGCCAACTCCTTGGTGGGGTTCAACCGGACAGTGTTGGAGAACGCCTGGTACTTGTACTGCGTGTACTCCGGCGACGGGCCGTTGGCGTTGTTGCGGCCCTGTTCGGACACCGCCAACACTGCCCCGTTCAGCACGGACGGCTGCAACCAGTTGGGGAAGAAGATCGATTGCTTTTCCATGCTTCCATCGGCATATGTCAGGGTGAGCTCAGGACTGGTGCCGTTCCCAACGGCTGCGGATCCGAGGACAGCCAAGTGGGTTCCCTTGCCCTTGACGGCGATCGTTTGCGCGGACAATGCCACCGAGTTGGCTACGTCCGGCCCGACGGCCGGCCACGTGTAGTCCACCTGCGTAGGCTTCCCGGCGTCCACCGTTACCGTGCTGCCCGGTCGGACACCGCCAGCCGGTACCGTAGCGGCAGCCAGCTGCTCGGCCGCGAAGGTGGCCCCTCCGCCGTCGAAGTTTCCGAGTGCCTTACCTGCCACGGTGGTGACTGAAACGGTGTTGTACGCGGCGGCCAAGGAACCGTAAGCGACGTAGATCTGGTTGCCGCCGGTCACTGACTGGGCGGAGCCCGAAGCAGTGTACGACGCCGAAACCCGCACGGTCTGTTGGCCCGCCTTGGCGCTGGAGCCGGGTTTGATGACGAATGTTGCCGTCGTTGTCCCGCCGCCGTTGACCTTCGCCGCAGTTGCGCCGGTGGAAGAGACCACGGTCCACCCCTCAGGGAGAACCGGCGTCAGGACCACGTTGGTCTTGGCTTTGGTTCCGGTGTTCACGAAGGCCGCGGTGACGGTGGTTTCCTGGTCCTGGAAGACCTGCTGGCCAGTGGTCACGCGAACTTCGGCCGCCGTGTCTTCCTGGCTCTTGCCACCCAGCGGACCTGCTTGCTGGAGCTGAACCGTTGCGGACTGGTTGGAAGCGATGGAACCCGTCTTCACCCAGATGGTGCCGTTGTTGGCCTCATCGAAGTACCAGCCGGTTGTTGCTGAGGCGTAGGCGGCTTGGGTGGAGTGCTGCGTGAGCTTGGTTCCACCGATCTTGACGTCCTTGGGAGCTGCGCCAGCGTGGACTTTCAACTCATACGGTCGGGCAGCGGCCTTGCCGGTGTACTCGCCCTTCCGTTCACCGATGGAAACCTTGACGCTGCTGTTGCCCTTGCCCGGAGCGTCCACTGCGAACAGCTGGCTGGAGGACTTTCCGTCCTTGAATTCGCGGGTGACTTTGTCATCCTCGTAGAGCGTGAACGTGTCCTGGCCCTGGGCGTAAACGTCCAGGGTGATCATGGAATCTTCCGGAACCAAGGAGGCGTTGCGGGCCACGATGCCTTGCGGGATCACCGCTCCGGCACGAACGAACACAGGCAGCTTGTCCAAGGGTGCGTTATAGCCGTTGAGGATCTGGCCGCCCTGGTAAAGCTTGCCGGTCCAGTAATCCACCCACTGCTGGCCTGCCGGAAGAAATATGCCGTTACGGACATCTGTCTGGGTGAAGACCGGTGCCACCAGGAAGTCGGAGCCAAGCATGAACTGGTTGTTCGCCTCGGCACCGTAGGACCACTGCTGGTCAGGGAATTCGAGGGCCATGGAGCGCATCATCGATACGCCCGTGGTGGAGGATTCCTGCGCCAACGAGTAGATGAAGGGCATGAGCTGCTGGCGGAGCTGGAGGTATTGGCGGTTGATGGCCGTGGCTTCATCGCCGTAGAGCCATGGACGCTTATCCGTAGCCGCCCAGCCGGACATGGAGTAGAGCGCCGGCGCGAAGGCCTTCCACTGAAGGTCGCGGACATACGACTCCGCAGAGCCGCCAAAGATGCCGTCGACGTCACCCGTAGTGAACGCCAAACCCGAGTTGCCGGCGCCGGTGAGGGCCGAGACCTGCCAGCGGACGGCGTCGAGGTTTCCTGAATGGTCACCCGTCCACTGCATGCCGCAACGCTGGGAGCCGGCCCAACCTTCCACCATCAGCGAGGTGCCGCGGGCATTCGAGTACTGCTCGATGCCGCCGTGTGCTGCCTCGCAACCGGTGAGGGCCTGGCGGTAGCCCTGCCCCACCCACGCAACGTCAAGCTTGCGGAGCCGAACCCCGGCCTCACCTACTTCGTACTCCTGGTTGGTCAGGGAACGCTGGGTCCACAGGCCAACCTTGAGATCGGTTTCTTCCTCGATGTTGCTGACGGTTTCCGGGAGTTGCTGATATTCGCAGCCGTAGCCGTCGTTGACCAGCATCCAGCCTGCGGGCATGTCGTTCTCGACGAACTTCCGCGCGGTCTTGATGGCGTCGGGCGTGCGCTGCTTGGCGCCGTCGGGATCGCCGTAGCCCGAGGATGAATAACCCGGGTTGGAGCGGTTGTAGCAGTCGGCATCGCCGTATTCCAGGGCGTAGACCGGAGGCATCATCGGCTTGCCGGTCAGCGTGGTGTAGGCGCCCAGGGACTGCTTGTAATCACCCACGAAGTAGTAGGCGTCGAAGCGCTTTTCCTCATGCGTGGTGGTGGGCTGGCCGCCGAAGTTGTAGGAACCGCGGGCAAAGGTGTCGCGGAGGACGCCGTAGCCCTTGGAGGACATGTAATAGGGCACGGCGTTGGGGTAGCCGTCGTCGTCCCAGTCGAAGTTCTTGGCGATGTTGATGAGGGCGCCGGTGTGGACGGAGCGGCCGTTCTGCATGCCGCCGCCGATGAACTGCTCGCCATCCTGCTGCGCGAGGTGCTGCGTGGCGGAGTTCGCCCCAAAGGTGATGGGCGCGGACTCTTCCAGGACCAAGGAACCGTCAGCCCTGAGAACCCGGAGCTGGGTGGTGGCTTTGTTGATCTCAACGGTGATCTTCGCGGTCTTCAGGACCAGCCAGTCGCCATCCGTGACGGTTGGGGTGGTCCCGGCGAACTTGTCCTTGCCCACCACGATGTTGGCGGTCCTGGCCGGGTCGCCTTGGTCCGTGTTGGCGGGGTCCGTGAACTTTCCGCTGGGGTCCGCTTCAAGGCGGAAGTTGCCGTCGTCCAGGAACGTGACGCGAATGGCGCCGTTCCCGGTGGAAAGGTCGACGACGTTGCCGGACTGGGTAAAGCCTGTCACCGCACCAAGGGGTACTCCAGCTGCATCGACAGGTACTTCGGGGGTGACGGCTTTAGTGGCGGCGGGGTCGCCGGGCACGGCATTGGCGGCCGCGGCAAACGTGAGCGCAGGGATGGCACCTGCGAGGAGGAGGGAGGCGAGGCCGAGTGACGCGGCCTTTCTGGCTAACGAACCTTTTTTGGCGCGTCCGGAGCTGCTGGGGGCAGCGCCGGACAGGCCCAAGGAGGGTGCGGACATGTGGGGCCAACTTTCGACGAGTGACTTTTTGTGATCTAACTCATAGCGAAACGTGCACTAATCGTCACTGCAAGAGAGCAAAAGGTCAACCGTTTCACCAAAATTGCCGACCCAACTTAGTGCCCGCGGATGATCCTGCGCTGCGTCGCAACCGAGATGGCCGCCGTGCGGTTGTCCACCCCGAGCTTGGCGTAAATGTGCACCAGGTGGGTCTTTACAGTCGCCTCGGAAATGAAGAGTTGCTTGGCCATGGCACGGTTGCTCATGCCCGTCGCGAGCAGCTCCAGTAACTGGACTTCCCGGGCACTCAACGCCGGCGCAGGATTCCGGATCCGCCCCATGAGCCGGGCCGCGACCTCAGGTGCCAGCGCAGTCTGACCGGCAGCTGCCGACAGCACAGCTTGGCGGATCTGCTCAGGCGGAGCGTCCTTCAGCATGTAGCCACTCGCGCCTGCCTCCACCGCGTTGAGGATGTCCGCGTCGGTGTCGTACGTGGTCAGAATCAGCACGGGCGGCGGGGGAGTCCCGGCCTCACCCGCTGATCTTCCCGGTGGCCGTGACCCCATCCATGCCGGCCCCCATCTGGAGGTCCATAAGGACCAGGTCCACGGGCTCGCCGAGTGCATGCAGCTTGCTGAGCTCAGCCAGTGCAGCATCGCCGTCAGACGCTTCGGCAACTACCGTGACGCCCGGGAACTCAGCCAACATTGCGCGGAGGCCGGCACGGACCACGGGATGGTCGTCCACCAACAGGACACGGATTTCACTCATGCCGCACCTTCATCTACCGGCAGCGGTACCCGAACGGCCACCACGGTTCCTTCGCCCGGAGCCGACTCGATCTCCAGGCTGCCTTCCAGCGCGGCAAGCCGCTCGCGCAAACTCATAAGTCCGACGCCGGTGCCGTCGCCCCGCGCCGTACGGGCCGCCGTCGAGGGCTCGAAACCTATCCCGTCGTCGAAAACGTCCAGTGTCACCTCGGCGCCAAGAAAGGACAAAGTCACGACGGCGGCACGTGCGTGGGCGTGCGCCCACACGTTCGCGAGGGAGGCCTGAGCGGCCCGGAGCAAGGTGGTCTGGTACGTGTTGGGCAGCTCCACGGGCGTGCCCACCAGTGCGAAACGGCACCGCAAGGCCGTTCCACGGGCAGCGGCCTCGGTCTCCGTCTTTCCACAGAGCCTGCGCAGGCTGTCCACCAAGCCAGACTGTTCCAAGGCAGGTGAACGCAGGCCCCGGACAAAGCTCCTGGCCTCCGCAAGGTTCGTCGACGCTGTGTCCTGCACGATCCTCAGCCGCTCCTTGGCCGCCTGCGCGTCCCCATCGTCCAAGGCCTTCTCCGCGGACCTTCCCATCAAGATGATGCTGGAGAATCCCTGAGCCAGGGTGTCGTGGATTTCGCGGGCCAGCCGCTCACGCTCAGCCAGCATGCCGGCGTCGTGCTGGGTTTGGGCGAGTTCGGCGCGCGTCCGCCGGAGATCGTCGGCCACAACGCGTTGATTCTCGGCCTCCAGGAACAAAGCTCTGTACGCCAGCCCGGTCACCACTGCGAAGCCCGCCCCGAACACCGGTCCCAGGACCATGGCGAGCTGCAATCCGCCGTCGGCCGAACCCCGGCTATGGAACCACAAAGCACCAACCAACAGTGCCGTGCTGAGCGCAATAGCGGGCAACGACAAGCGCCGGGGCAACAGATGAAGCTGGAGGAAGAACAGGGGAAAGGCCACCCAGGCGAAGTCGCTGCTGACCAGCAGGAGCAGCAACCAGAGCAGCATGACAGCGGCCAGCCACCACCGCGCATAGGGAGTGGGGTCGAACCGGCCGGCATCGCCTGAGTGGCGCTTCTCCAGGATGGTTCCGGCGAGGTAAACGAGGGCCAACACGGCGGACAAGCCCAATCCAGCCACCACAGCCACGGCAGAAGGCGCCCCGGCAGATCCGACACCAGTCAGCAAGCGCCCAATCGCAACCAGAAGGAGAATTGCGAAACCCACGTGCAGGCAGACGCGCAGGACACGGAGGATGGTGGCGGCACCGGTGGACTGCATGCCTCCCAGCGTATCCCTGGGGCTCCCTTTCAAGGCCCGGATTCGGCGCCGCGACGCGTGAATCAACCATTTGGATGATCGCCGGCTCAACCCCTCGGATCGCGCCAATCCATCCACCTCACGATGTCCCGGCGCGCCATCGCCGGAAGAGTGGAAAGAGCCGGGATCAAGCCCGCAATCAAGCAAAGGACTCTGATGTTTCTCGCCATCCGCGACATTCGTTTCGCCAAGGGCCGCTTCGCGCTCATGGGCAGCGTCGTCGCCCTGATCACCTTGCTGCTCGTCATGCTTTCCGGGCTGACGGCAGGCCTGGGCAACCAGTCGACGTCGGCCATTGCGGCCCTGCCCGTTCAGCAAATCGTGTTCGGCGCGCCTGCAGGCGGTGAGCCCAAGGCGTCGTATACCGAGTCGGAAGTCTCCGGCCAGCAGCTCGAGGCGTGGCGGGAACAGCCCGGCGTTGCTTCCGCCCAGGCAGTGGGAATCAGCCAATCCCGGCTTCAGCCCGTGAGCGATGGCGGCGCGCCGGGCGGCACAGCGAACGTCGCAGTCTTTGGCGGCTCCTTGGCACCGTCCACTGTGGAGGACGGGACCGTTGTGGTCGGCGAATCCTTGGCCAAGGACCTGTCGTTGGAGGCCGGCGGCCGCGTTCGTGTCGGCGGAACTGATCTGACCGTCTCGGCAGTTGTTCAGGACCAGTGGTATTCACACACGGGTGTCGTCTGGACCACCCTGGAAACCTGGCGAACCATCGCCCACGCCACCCCCGGCACCGCTACCGTGCTCGCGGTAACGCACGACGCCGGCACCTCCTTGGACCTCGACGCCGCCAATGCGGCGGCCGGCACAGTGAGCATGGATCCTGTGGGTTCGTTCCAGGCCTTGGCCTCGTACAAAAGTGAAAACGGATCACTCATGCTCATGCAGGCATTTCTCTACGGAATTTCCGCGCTGGTCATTGTTGCCTTCCTGACGGTCTGGACAGTCCAAAGGACGCGCGACATCGCAGTGCTCAAGGCGCTGGGCGCCTCCTCCTCGTACGTATTGAAGGATGCTTTGGCCCAGGCAGCCATGGTCCTGCTGGCAGGCGCCGCAGTGGGTGGTGCCATGGGCCTCGCCGGGGGACTCTTCGCGGCCCAGGCCGCTCCGTTCCTGATCACTCCCCTCACCACATTGCTGCCGGTTGCCGGGATCGTCATCCTTGGCCTGGCTGGCGCTGTCCTCGCCGTTCGCAAAGTCACCAAGGTGGACCCCTTGCTGGCCCTCGGCGGCAACTAATACTTTCCTCGAAAGGAATACACCATGACCACCGCTCTCAACCTCGTCAACATATCCCTCGAATATCCGGACGGCGGATCCACCCTCAAGGCCCTGGACTCTGTGGATCTCGCCGTGCAGCAAGGGGAGTTCCTGTCCCTGGTGGGCCCTTCCGGGTCCGGCAAATCCTCGCTGCTCGCTGTAGCCGCTACCCTCGTCAAGGCCACTGCGGGGCTGGTCGTCATCGATGGGCAGGACGTCTCCGCGCTCAAGGAGGCCGAACGCACAGAGTTGCGCCGCGACAAGGTGGGAATCATCTTCCAGCAACCGAACCTGCTGCCTGCGCTGACCGCCGTCGAGCAGTTACTCATCTGCGAGCATCTGCGCGGCAATCCGTTGAAGGAGGCGCGCCGCAAAGCGGTTGAGCTGCTGGAGGTCGTAGGCCTGTCCGGGGCCGCGCACAAGCGTCCACACCAGTTGTCCGGCGGTCAACGTCAGAGGGTGAACATTGCCCGGGCCCTCATGGGCAGTCCCACTGTCCTGCTGGTGGACGAGCCGACCGCTGCCCTCGACCACGAACGGAGCGAGTCGATTGTCCGGCTTTTGCGCAGCGTCACCGATGAGTTCCAAACGGCTACCGTGATGGTCACGCACGACACCGAATTCCTGCCCCTGACGGATTCAGTCGCGACCATGCGGGACGGGCGGATCAGCCGCGCGTTGGTCCCGTCCGCCCAGCCCAAGTAGGTAGCAGCAGACGCTCTATTGGGCCACCATAAGGGCATCTGCTGCTACTCAGTTGGGGGAGCCGAGGAGGGCTTCGTCCTGAGCGTCGTCGTAGGCATCGCGGGCCTCAAGGATGGTGGGGACGTGGCTCTCCGCCCACTCGCGAAGCATGGACAGGGGCTGCAGCAGGGACTCACCCACCGCCGTCAGTTCGTAGTCCACCCGCGGCGGTACCTGGGCGTGAACGGTCCGGGTGATGAGTCCGTCGCGTTCCAGCGCCCGCAGCGTTTGCGTCAGGACTTTAGGGGTGACCACGCTGACCATCTTGCGAAGCTCGGAGAAGCGCACCGGCCCATCGCCGAGTACCTGGATCACCAGGGACGCCCACTTGTCCCCGATGCGCTGGAAGATCACGCGGGACGGGCAGTTGGGGTCGAGGATGTTGGCCGGGAGGTCTTTCGGTTCCATTGTCAGTATCCCTGAGGTAACTAGGTTTCTTTGAAGCTATCAGTATCCGTTGGATACCTTTGAATTATTCGAGGATACCAACCCCAAGGAGAGCTATGAAAATCGCAGTCTACGGCGCAACGGGCATGGTCGGCAGCCAGATCGTCAACGAGTCCCTCACCCGCGGCCACCAGGTCACGGCCATCTCCCGGAAGGGCGCAGAGGTAACCGGCGCCGCAGCGCAGGCCGCTGATCTGGCTGACGGCCAGGCCTTCGCCTCCATCGCAAAGGATCACGACGTCGTTGTGTTGGCGACGGGCCCCAGCCGCACCGGCGGCGACCACGGAGAATGGCTCGACGCCATGGCTGCCGCTTACAGCAACGCCGAAGGAACCCGCCTCATGATCGTTGGCGGTGCCGGAACCCTGGAAATCGATGGTGTCCGCTTGCTCGATTCCCCGGACTTCCCGGAGGCGTACAAAGCTGAGGCCACCACCGCTGCCAAGGCCTTCGAAGCCGTCAAGCAGACCCCGGAGAACATCGACTGGACCGTTCTGGCTCCGGCACCCGTGATCCAGCCGGGTGAGCGCACCGGGGAGTACAACGTGGCCAAGGACTCGCCTGCAGGCAACAGCATTTCCACGCAGGACTATGCCGTTGCGATGTTGGATGAGATCGAACGCCCGGCCTACCGCCGCGCCCGTTTCACTGCCGCCAACTAACGTCAGCTAAACCCCCAGGCCCAGCCCGGGTACCCGCATCTTGAATATGTCCTTAAGGGCATGTTTTGCCGCGTGGTACCCGGGCATCCCTGTCACACCCGGCCCGGGCGGTGTCGACGACGAACAGAGATACACGCCCGGCATCGGAGTCCTCCACGGCACGTTGGAAACCACTGGCCGTTGCACCAACCCACGCAGGTCCAGGATCCCGGCGCTGAAGTCGCCCCCAACGTAGTTTTCGTTGTACGCAGACAGTTCTGCCGCCGTCGTGGTCTGTGACGCAACCACAACGTCCCGGAAGCCCGGCGCGTACCGCTCGATGCGGGCGGTGACGGCTTCCGCCATGTCCACCGTGGAATTGGCAGGTACATGGCAGTAGGACCACAGGACGTGACGTCCCTCCGGCGCCCGGGTCCGGTCCACCACGGATGGCTGGGACACCAGGACGTAGGGCTCGGAGGGGTGCTTACCCATGGCCACGAGGTTCTCGGATTCGGCCATGGCAAGCCGCGACCCGCCCACATGGACCGTTCCTGCCACCGCCAGGCCAGGGTCCAGCCAAGGAACCGGACCCGACAGGATGAAGTCCACTTTGCACGCTGCATTCCCAAAGCGGAATGTTTCCAGTGCGCGCCGGTACCGGTCGGGTACTTCTGTTCTGCCCAGCCTGGCCAGCGTAGGCGGAGCGACATCCAACAAAATGGCTTTCGATGGCCGGACCTGGTCCAGTGAATCGACGCGTTCTCCAACGTGGATGGTTCCGCCGTGGGCTGTCAGGTCATCTGCCATGGCCGCTGCAATGGAGATCGAACCACCAACGGGTATTGCCCAGCCGCCTGCATGGGCCAGGACGCTGAGCAGAAGCCCAGCCCCGGTTGAGCTCAGCGCTGGCTGCGAACCAAGGGCATGCGACATGACGCCCGTCAGCAACGCAGGAGCGGCATCTTCCCGGAAGCGGCGCCCCCACAGAGGTGTGCCTTGGTCCAGGGTGGCAAGCCCGAACATCATGGCCGCCAAAGGGTCTTTCGGTACCCTCAGCAGCTGGTTGGAGGTAAAGTCCACCACGCCATTCACCCGGGCCAGGAGGGGCTCCAGCAGCCGTCCGTAAGCCGGACCGTCCACACCTAACCCGAGGACTGTCCGCTCCAGCGACTGATACGCCAACGCCGCCCCGCCCGAGTCCAGGGGAGTACCGTGCTGGACTTCGGGAAGCCGGAGATCTATGCGGCGGGATAGCTCGAAGGCACGGAAGAACGGCGATGCCAGGGCCATGGGATGAACTGCGGAACAAACGTCGTACAGGTAGCCCGGTTCGATCAGCTCGCTGGTGCGCGAACCGCCGCCGATCACGTCAGCGGCCTCATAAAGATGCACGTCCAGGCCTGCACGGGCCATCACAACTGCGGCGGCCAGACCGTTGGGACCAGCCCCGACGACGGCGACATCAGCCATCGCTGCCTACCTCCGCTCGCTGGGCTGCTTGGAGTCATCAGTATTCACAGCAGTTCCGGGCTGCCACGGAAAGACGGACCGCGAGGGACGGAAGAGGTCGATTCTCAGCCAGTCCCTGGCTCCGTTGAAAGGCCCGCCATGGGGATCGTCCTCGTCATGGATGCGCAGCGGGTCCTGGGCAGGATCCCATATGTCCATGACCACTCGTGCCATCAGATAAGCGGTCGCCATCATGTGCAGGCCAACGGCCAGGACGTAGTAGGACATATCTATGTTGTGCTGGACGGAGCCGCCACTGGTCGCTTGGCCCAGGTACATCCAGATGGCGGCCCAGTGCAGACCCTCGGCGGCCTGCCAGATGAGGAAGTCACGCCACTTGGGCCGGGCAAGAGCCAGCAGCGGGATGAGCCAAATAACAAACTGTGGTGAGTACACCTTGTTGGTGAGGATGAACGCGGCCACAATCAGGAAAACCAGCTGGGCGATCCGGGGCCGCCGGGGGGCACATAACGCCAGGGCACCAATGAGGGCACAGGCCAGGATGAAAAGGTACAGGGCCAGCGAGTTGATGGTTGCAGCATTCATCTGCGTCCACTGAAGCCGGTCAGCCACAAGGTTGTAGGCGAACCATGGCGAGCTGTAACCCGCGGGACGTTCCTGTGTGAATTCGAAGAAATAGCGCCAGCCAGGGGGATTCATCGCTGCGATGGGCAGGTTCACTGCCAGCCACGAAGCCAGGGCTGACCCGGCGGTGATGAAGAATGTCCGCAGCTTGCCGCTGCGGAGGGCCAGAACCAGCACAGCACCCAGTATCAGCACGGGGTATAGCTTGGTCGCCGTCCCCAGACCGATGCACACGCCGGCAAGGATCAGCTTGTCCCGCGAGAAGAAGTACATCCCCAAGGCAAGCAACCCAACGGCCCACATGTCCCAGTTGATGAATCCGGCCAGGATGATCCCTGGTCCGACTGCCACCATGGCGGCGTCCCAAGGGCGTCGCTTGTTGATACGTGCCGTCAAAAGGACCGTGACGATCCAGACCGCCACGATCAGTGTGGCGTTGATATCGAAGTAACCCAGAATCCGTTCATTGCCCACGCCTTGGCCGGGAACCAACAAAGCTGTGATGCCCGCGATGATCCCCATCAGGACGGGGTATTCGAACAGGCTGCCTTGGGTGAAGAAGGGGAACACGCCATCGCCCAAGCCGCGGTTCTTGAAGAGCTCGGGGAAATCGGAGTAGCAGGTGGCGTAGAACTGGCCGGGAGTCTGCCAACCGTTGACGCGGCAATAGTCCTTGGCGAGCACGGCAAGGACCGCGGCAATCACGGTGAGGATAATGAGGACCCGTTCAACGGTGAAGGGGCCGGAGGAGGCCATTCCCGGTGCCGAGTGCTTCCCCAAGGGGCCGCCGATGAGCTCCGTAAAGTTCCGAAGCAGGGAGTCGCTGCGGCTGGGAACCACAAAGCGGGCACGTTTTTGCTGCCGGTGCGGCTTCGTCTCCTGCATGGATCGAGCTTACAGTCATGCCTTGAAGTACAGCAGCACACGCAGCAGTGCGGCACCCACATCCAGGCCGGTAAGAAGCACTGTTAAAAGGGGGGAGCCCACGCGCAGCCGCGTGGGCTCCCTGAGGGTCAGCATGAATGTGTTGCATCTGAACTCCCTTCGGGGTCGCTCAGGACATCAACGGATGAGTCCCATTTGGTGCAGGACAACGTAGACATCTTCACGACGTTGGTCGAGGAGTTGGCCGTTGAACAGCGTGCGGTCCTTGGGAGCATCGCTGCTCTTGAAGAAGCGCATTTCTTCGGGGCGCTTTAACATGGTTCACCTCCTTTCGGGAGAATATGCTCCGGAATTTGGGCACAACAAATAGAGCCAATTGAATTCATGAGAAATCAAGGCCTGAAAAGGGCACAAAAAGCCGAGGCTTATAAGGGGGATAAAGCGGACCGAATCGGGAAACCCCGAACCGTCGTGCATAATTGCGCGTGCTTCCGGCAGTCGACCCAACAAGAAGCTGGTTCCGAACTTTGGGGGAAACTGCGCACCCGCGGCATGCTGCGTGGAGTCCGCGCCTACAACTGACTACTCAGAAGGCCAACCACGGAGTGTGGCCGACCATGAAAATCCGCCGGCGTCAGGGCCGGTCCGGATGGTTCAGGAGTGGGTCAGAGAGCAAAAGTGGCGTCGATCATCAGCAGAGGCCGGGGTAGCAGTGACGGTCAACTTCCGTCCGCTAGTCAAAGTAATCATTTTCCCAACCTCCTTTTCCCGGCCATTACAGCCTGCTGTGGCATTGTCCCGGCTGACTGAACCGGAGAATGCGCGCCTGGTTCCCGGCGAGTCGCTCTGGGAACAAGATATAAGCTACCCCATCAAGACGGAGTTTGACCAGCGCAATTGGCTAATTTGCCAAAAGTTTTTCTAAATTCTTTCCTTAGAGGCCCCAGCGCACAATTGCCGGCGTGCGCTTATCCCAACCAAGCGTGCAGACCTTGGCTGTCCCAAGAATGAAATGACGGCCTTCGCGGGCGTCCATTTCCAGCCAGCGGGCGGTAAGGATCCGGGAGAAATGACCGTGCGCAACCACAAGGACATTGTCCATCCCGGATTCCAGGACGCGTCCGATGATCTTGTCGGCCCGGGCAGCAACTTCGTCCAGTGTTTCGCCGTTGGGCACGCCGTCGGTCCAGATGAGGTAGTCCGGGTTGTCCTTGCGAATGAGGTCGGAGCTGATGCCCTCGTAGTCGCCGTAGTTCCACTCAACAGCCAGCGGCTCATGGACTGCCTCCGGGTAGCCTGCAAGTTCCGCCGTGCGGCGGGCGCGGCGCAGCGGCGAGGTCAGGACGAGGTCGAAGTCGATGCCTTCCAGGACCTTGCGCGCCTCGACGGCCTGCTGCTCTCCCTCAACAGTGAGGGGGAGATCCGTCAGGCCGGTGTACTGGCCGCTCTTGGACCACTCCGTCTCGCCATGGCGAAGGATCCAGAGTTGCGGACGCGGGGAAGTCGCAGCGTTCATGATGGCTCCTCAGTTTCGGTCAAAGGCTCGACGACGGCGGACTCGGGTTGCGCTTGCCACCAGGCCAAGAGCTTCTGCTCGGCTTCCTCCGGGGACAGTGGTCCGTGTTCCATGCGTTCCTCGAGAAGGAACTTGTAGGCCTTGCCCACTACGGGGCCGGGCTTGAGTCCCAGGAGTGCCATGATCTGCGCTCCATCGAGGTCCGGCCGGACGGCCGCCAGCGATTCCTGTTCCAAGAGCGCCGAGATGCGTCGTTCAAGGTCATCGTAGGCGAACGACAGGCGGTCGGCCTTGCGCTGGTTACGCGTGGTGACGTCGGATCGGGTGAGGCGGTGCAGGCGTTCGAGCAGGGGACCGGCGTCGGTCACGTAGCGGCGGACCGCCGAATCGCTCCAGCCGGCATCGCCGTAGCCGTAGAAGCGCATATGCAGTTCGACGAGGCGCGATACGGCTTTGATCGACTCATTGTCGAAACGCAGCGCCTTCATCCGTTTGGCCGTCAGCTTGGAGCCCACAACATCGTGGTGGCGGAAGCTGACCGCACCGCCCGGTTCGAAACGGCGCGTAGCCGGCTTGCCGACGTCGTGCATCAAGGCCGCGAACCGCAGCACAAAGTCGGGGCCGGGCACCGGACCGTCAGGACCTGTTTCCAGCGCGGCGGCCTGCTCCAGAACCTGCAGCGAGTGCTGGTACACGTCCTTGTGGCGGTGGTGCTCGTCGGCTTCCAGGCGCAAGGCTGAAACCTCCGGGAGCACGAACTCAGCGAGCCCCGTGTCCACCAGGAGGTCTATGCCTACGCGGGGGTGGGCTCCGTTGATGAGCTTGACCAGTTCTTCCCGGACGCGCTCCGCGGAAATGATCTTGATGCGGTCCGCCATTTGGGACATGGCGAGCCGGACGTCGTCATGAACCGACACGCCGAGCTGGGAAGCGAAACGCGCCGCGCGCATCATGCGCAGGGGGTCGTCCGAGAAGGAGGCCTCCGGGGCGCCCGGCGTGGCGAGCTCGGAGGCGTGAAGGTCGCGGACGCCGCCGAAGGGGTCCACGAGCTCCAGGCTGGGCAGCCGCAGCGCCATGGCGTTGATGGTGAAGTCGCGGCGGAGGAGGTCTTCGGTCAGCGAGTTGCCGAACGCCACTACCGGCTTGCGTGAATCGGGGTCGTAGGCCTCCGCGCGGTAGGTGGTGATCTCGATCTGGAAACCACTCTTTTTCATGCCGATCGTGCCGAACGCGCGGCCGATTTCCCAGAAGTTGTCCGCCCACTTCTTGATGACGGCAATGGTCTGGTCCGGCGTGGCGTCGGTAGTGAAGTCGAGGTCCGGGGATGTCCTCCCCAAGAAGAGGTCGCGCACGGGCCCACCGACCAGGGACAGCTCATAGCCGGCATCGACAAAGCGCTGCCCGAGGTCGAGCACCACCGGATCGATGGTGAAGTTAACAGAAGAGCTGTCCAATACGTGCGCCATAGTTCCTTAAGCTTGGCAGATTTTTGCGCAGCAGTGGGCCACTGTTCCATGCGAAATCAGGCATGTGTCCGCGGAGCGTCTCCCGCAGTCCATCTTGTGGCCATGTCCCGGTCATCACTCCGGGGCAAGAGTCGTTAGAGTGGACCACATGGCCAACCCGATCCCGAGCGCTCCTGGCAGGAGGACAAACGCACCGTTGCCGTCGGCAATCGGTGCGCACGTCGCGCCTGCCCAGCAGCATCCGGTCCAGGCCTCGCTTCCCACCGTGGAGGAAGTGTCGGCGGGCGGCGTTGTAGTAGACACGTCCGACGGCGAACTCCGGGTTGCGATCATCGCGCGCCTTAATAGGGGTGGCCGGCTTGAGTGGTGCCTGCCGAAGGGCCACCCAGAGGGTCGGGAGAACAATGAGGAAGCTGCTGTTCGCGAGATCGCCGAGGAAACCGGCATCGAAGGCAGCATTCTGGCACCCTTGGGCAGCATCGATTACTGGTTCACGGTGAGCGGCCATCGCGTCCATAAAACCGTGCACCATTTCCTGCTCCAGGCGACGGGCGGCGAGCTGACCATCGAGAACGATCCCGATCAGGAAGCCGTGGACGCCGCGTGGGTTCCCATCCAAGAACTGGCCCGCAAACTGTCCTTCCCGAACGAACGCCGCATCGCCGACCTGGCACGGGAAGTGCTGCCAGAACACCTCTGACCCGGGTACGTGGGACGATAAAGGCGATGTCTGAAGCCAAAACCACCCAGTCCGTTCAATCCGGAGAAGCACGTTCCAGCGCCATCATGGCCGCAGGAACGCTCGTTTCCCGGTTCCTTGGCTTCGCAAAAACGTGGATGCTCGGCGCCGCCCTTGGCCTGGGTTCCACGGTCAATGACACCTTCATCAACGCCAACAACCTGCCCAACCTGATCTTCCTGCTGGTGGCCGGTGGCGTGTTCAACGCTGTGCTTGTCCCGCAGATCATCAAGGCAAGCAAGGCCCCGGACCGCGGTGCGGACTACATCAGCCGCCTGCTGACCCTGGCCGTGCTGGTCCTGCTGGCGTTGACAGCCCTGGTGACGCTCGCGGCGCCTCTGGTCATTGACCTCACCACCCAGGGTTACTCCGAGCAACAAAAGGCCTTGGCCGTCACGTTCGCGTTCTGGTGCCTCCCGCAGATCTTCTTCTACGGCCTCTACGCCATGCTCACCCAGGTGCTGAACGCCCACGGCGCCTTCGGCCCGGCTATGTGGGCGCCTATCCTGAACAACCTTGTGGCCATCGCCGGCCTGGGCATGTTCATCTGGATCCTGGGCGCCAACATCACCAACCCACACACCGTGGACAACTGGGGGCCAACCCAGACATTCCTGATTGCCGGGTTCTCGACCTTCGGCGTGATCGCCCAGACGGCCATCCTGCTCGTCCCCGTCTTCCGGCTTCGCCTTGGCCTTCGTCCCCGCTTCGGGTGGCGCGGGGTTGGACTTGGCCAGGCTGCCAAGCTGAGCGTCTGGACCTTGGCGACTGCCGCCGTCGGACAGTTGGCGTTCCTTTACGTCATGAGGATCGCCACCATTCCCGGTGCTGAGCGCCTCCGCCTGAGCAATGCAGGGAATACTGTTGCCGCGGCTGTGTTGCCCGGCAACGCCGTCCTCGAGGTCGCAAGCCAGCTGTACCTTCTGCCGCACTCGATCATCGCGTTGTCCCTGGCGACTGTCCTCTTTAACCGCATGACACGCGCGTCCCAGGATGGCAACAAGGGCGAGCTGCGCGATGCCCTGTCCCATGGCCTTCGCACCATGGCCGTTGCCACGGTTTTCGGTGCCTTGGCATTGTTCGCCCTGGCGGGTCCGCTGGGCATGTTCTTCTCGGGTGGCGAAAAGCAGGATGGCGTCATGCTGGCCCAGACGCTCACCATCCTTGCCCTCAGTACACCGTTCCTGAGCGCCAACTTCATGATGTCCCGCGTGTTCTATGCCAACGAGGACGCCCGCACGCCCTTGTACGTCCAGTTGTGGCTGGCGGTCATCTACGTGGTGGGCGCGTTCTTCATCCAGTTCCTGCCCGTTGGGCAGATCATTTACGCGATCGCGATCCTCTACACCCTGGGCAACATTCTTTCCGTGGTGATCAGCGTGGTGTTCCTTCGCCGCATGCTGGGCCACCTGGACGGCCCTCGTATCGCCAATTCGTACATCCGCATGGGCTACGCCGGCTTGGGCTCCGCGTTGGCCGGTGCGGCTGCGCTGTGGCTCCTCGGCAGCTACCGTGCCGACGGTTTCGCCTGGAGCAGCCGCCCGGCCGCTCTGGTGACCGTGGTCGTCGTCGGGCCCGTCATGTTGGTCGCCTACCTGGTCCTGCTGCGCGTCTTCCACGTCACCGAACTTCGCGACCTCCTGCGCCCGCTGATGGGGCGCTTGGGACGCGCTCCCGCACCGGTGACGGGCGCCGTTGCAGAACCCACGACGGCGGCCCGCGCCACGGTTTCAGACGATACAGGTTTGATTCCCCGTATCTCGGGCGAGTTCGACGCGGCGTCCTACCGGGCCGGCCCTGCTGTGGAACGCGTTGCTCCGTTGTCCAGTACGGAGGCTCCGGATGCGCCGAAAACCTATCTGCCGGAAGAGGACGCGCCCAGCACGGCCCGGGGCGGCAGGTTCAGGCCTCAGGTCCCGTTGCCGGGTCGGCGTACCTATCAAGGCGACGCCGGACGCAATCCCTACTTCCCAACGCGCGGAAACCACCGGAAGTGAGCCGGTGCCGTCAACGTGGGCGCAGGGCATCAATCGGCTAGGCTAGAAAACGAATACAGGTAGTTGCAAAAGCGGTTGAACCGGCTCGCCGGGCCGGCCGCGTGCAGGACCCGCAGCTCCCGGACAGCCTAGGAGGAACACGTGTCCCACCCGATCGACGTCGGATCAGTACTTGGCGGCCGCTACAAGGTCACGGCCAATGTGTTGACCTCGCATGACCAAGATCAGGTGCTCGACGGCGTGGACCAGGTCCTCAACCGTCCCGTGAGCATCCTTGTCGCCGGTCCCGGAAACGCGGAACAGGTAGCTCAGAGCGCCCGTGAAGTGGCCACAGGGGAGCGGCCGGGCCACGTTCAGATCCTGGACCTCGGCGTCAGCGACAACACCACCTACCTCATCACCAACCACAGCACCGCGCCTGACTTGCTGGATCTGGTGGTTGCCACCAACCCGCCCTACATCGAGCCCTTCTTCACTGAGACGCTCGGCAGCGAGATCTTCGGCCAGGCACGCACCTACGAGCCCGAAACGTACGACGGCCTGTACGAGGACGATGAGCACGACGCCGAGTACATCCAGTACGACGAAAACGGCTACCCGATCCCATCCGATGACGACACCCAGCAGGACGCCACCGGATCCCAGGCCGGCAATGTGCCTCCCATGCCTTCTTCCAGCCCGTCGTCGTCCAAGAGCGGCATCGCCGGAAAGCTGGCTGCTGCTGCGGGTGCCGGAGCAGCCGGACTCGCCGCGCTGAAGAACTCGGCTTCCAAGAATCACGACGCCGGTGCAGCTGCCGGCCCTGGTGCCGCTGCCCCCGGAGCCGCTGCCTCCGGTGCCGCTGCCTCCGGTGCCGGCGCGGCTACAGCCGGTGTCCAGGCCCAGCCGCCCACCCAGGCCGTGACGTCCCAGCCGGCTCCGTCGGCTCCACCCGCACCGGCCCAGCCCCCGACCCAGGCCGTCAATGCGCAGCCGACAGCGGCACGTGAACCGGCTGAGCCCAAGGTTTCGCTGTGGTCCGAAGAGGACTACGGCTTTGCCGGGGGAGGTGCCGCGGCTGCTGCTGGAGGCACTGCAGCCGCTGCGCGAGGTACCTCAGACGCCGGTTACGACCGTGCCCCCACCAGTTTCCCGGCGTCGGCCGCTGTCCAGGACGATTACGACGACGAGGAAGTTTACGAGGACGACGCTCCGGAGAAGGAGCCCCGTTCGCTGCGCTGGCTCGTCGGCGGCTTGCTGGCTGCCGTGCTGATCGTGGGACTCGTCCTCGCAGTCACCAACCTGGGCAGCCTCTTTCCCAGCGGTACGCCCGCAGCCACGCAGAACACGACTGCGCCTCAGACCAACAGCACCCAATCAGAGGAACCCACGCCTTCGGAGACTGCGCCTCCTGCCGTGCCGCCTGCCATCGCTGGAATTACGCGTCTTGGTGATTTCCCCTTCGCTGCAGAGTACGACAAGGACCTCACCAGGGCTTTTGACGGCAACGCGGCAAGCTACTGGTCAGACATGGAGTTTGCTACAGCCGACTGGGGTGGACTCGTCACCAACATGCCGCTGGTCATTGAGCTCAAGGAAAAAACTGAGGTCAAGTCCATTGTGTTGAACCAATTGGGTGGATCCGGCGGCAGCATAAATGTTTACACCAACGACCGTCCGGCCATGGACGGCGCCAAGCTGGTAGGCACCAACAGCTTCACTTCTCCGGAGCTGACCATGCCCCTGGCTGCGCCGACGCAGACGCAGTACGTCATCGTGGATATCAAAACGCTCCCCAAGCTGGCCGCACCGAAGACCCGTTTCGGCTTCGGCCTGCGCCTGGCTGAGGTAACTGTTCAGTAGTTCGATTCTCATTCTTTCGCCCAGTGGGGGCTCCCGGTCACGGGAGTCCCCACTTCGATTTGCCGTGTCTCCAGACGGTACCCTGAATGATGGTGGCTTTTAGGGTCCCCAACTCCAACGGAATATTTGGGGCGTAACCGGGGTTGAGTCAGGTGGCTGCCCCGAAAGCCGCAGCATCGACTAAGGAAGAGGTTCACGCCACGTGAGCATTGCAGAAAACAGCGCATCGCAGGTGCGTGACGTCATCATCGTAGGTTCAGGCCCAGCCGGCTACACCGCCGCTGTTTATACCGCCCGTGCCAACATGAAGCCTCTGCTCATTGCCGGTTCGGTCACCGCTGGTGGCGAACTGATGAACACCACGGACGTAGAGAACTACCCGGGCTTCCCCGAGGGCATCATGGGTCCGGACCTCATGGAGAACTTCGAAAAGCAGGCCGCGCGATTCGGCACCGAAATCCAGTTCGAGGACGTCACCGAACTCGATCTCGACGGCGACATCAAGACCGTGACCATCGGAACGGGGGAGACCTTCCAAGCGAAGGCCATCATCCTGTCCACTGGCTCTGCCTACCGCGAGCTCGGCTTGGCGAACGAAAAGCGCCTCTCCGGCCACGGTGTTAGCTGGTGTGCAACCTGCGACGGTTTCTTCTTCAAGGACCAGGACATCGCCGTCATTGGCGGTGGCGACTCCGCAATGGAGGAAGCACTGTTCCTCACCAAGTTCGCAAAGTCTGTCACTGTTGTCCACCGCCGCGATACGCTCAAGGCTTCCAAGATCATGGGCGACCGCGCGCAGGCACACGAGAAAATCAATTTCGTCTGGAACACGGCCGTCGAGGACGTTCTTGGCGGAGACAAAGTCACTGGCCTGAAGCTGAAGAACCTGGTGGATGGCACCGAGTCCGAACTCGCGGTCACTGGCGTCTTTGTCGCTATCGGCAACGATCCCCGCACGGACCTCATCAAGGGCAAGATTGACCTGACGCCCGAGGGAACCATCGCCGTCGAGGGCCGTAGCTCCCGTACCAACATTAAGGGTGTCTTCGCTGCAGGCGACGTCATCGATCCCACCTACCGCCAGGCCATCACGGCTTCGGGCTCCGGTTGTGTGGCCGCACTCGATGTTGAGCACTACCTTGCAGACCTGAACTCCTAAGCTGCATCCAAGCAACCATACGAAGGGAAAAGTTATGAGCAACGCAAAAGACGTAACTGACGCAAGCTTCAGCACGGATGTCCTGGCTTCCGAGAAGCCGGTCATCGTAGACTTCTGGGCAGAGTGGTGCGGCCCCTGCCGCAAGCTTGGCCCGATCCTCGACGAAATCTCCGTTGAGTACAGCGAGAAGGTTGACGTTGTAAAACTCAATGTCGACGACAACCCCGCAATCGCGGCCGAGTACGGCATCACGTCCATCCCGGCCGTGTACCTGTTCAGCGGCGGAGAAGTTAAGAGCACTGTCATTGGCGCCAAGCCGAAGCAGTTCTTCGAGAAGGAATTTGCGGACGTTCTGTCCTAGGTTCACTTCCGTATCCTGATTCGTCGAAAGCCGGCGGTTGCCGCTCCTGAGGGGGTGGGAACCGCCGGCTTTTGTCGTTTTTCAAGGAAATGAACCAAATTCGGTCTCTTTCCCGTGGCTGGTTGCCGTAGTGGGCTTCGTTCGCGACCGCTTCGTGCATTTCACTTCTCCCTACCTGGGGTAGGCCGAAATTCGCGCCGACCGGCCAAACCCACTCTCACCTACCTCCAGTGCGACCGAGGACCGGGTGCTGATTCCAGGGAGCCCTCATGTCGACGCCCCCAACCGTCTCTGACATACCGACCCCCGAACAGAGATGCCATGAGCTGAGTCCGGCCTCCCTCTCAAAAGCCAGGAATCCTTCAGGTTGATTCGCTGGGGAGCTGGCCGCTCGCTAGGATAATCGTCACCCATGGGAAATGGATGGCGGAGGCTGCACCGGCGGGTAAGGTCTTCTCTACGTTTGCGCCGGTTCCAACGGACCACCTTCAGTTCCCTGAACGTCAGAAGCATTGAGAGTAAGGGGTACTCAGAAGCGCTCGGTTCTAGCCATAGCAGTCCGAGCAATGCAAGCGTAGACGGCTGAGTTATGGTTCCGTGTGTTCTCCCAGCACCGGTAGCCCGCGCCGAGCAAAGAACTGCGGTCGAAGGAATTGCATCCTTGTCTCGTCTGGAAAGGGTTGCAATGAATCCGAACTCGAACTGAAGTTCGGATACGCCCCATTCAGTGGATCTTGCCTAGACAAGACCAAGTGGGGGAAACTGTCCGCTTTTTCGTTGCCAGGAAATGTTCCTGGTTCCGCAACTGTAGACAAGTGCTAGGTCCCACATTTGGTCAAATCCCACGTGCTCAGGTGAAGCCGGCGCCGCATGGAGGCCTTCCTGTAGGGGAGAAATGCGTCGAATGTGTGGCTGTTTCACGTGAAACACTCGGCCTGACTTCGAACCCAGGGCTTGGGAGGTCGGTGTACCCCAGTTGGGGAGTGCCTGCACTCATCACCGGCGCAGGGGTGCAAAGGGGAAGAGTCAGTCTACGGCCCGCCAGAGTACTTCGTAACGCCATGGAAGTAGTCACAGCAGTCGACCACTCAGCCCCTCGTGGATGCCTGGTGTTTGAACGGTCCCATTGCAGGTATCGGTGGAATCCGACCGGCTGAAGGCGCTCTCAGAGCCTCCTGAGAGCCCTGGCATGCATCCACACCAAAGAAGGTCAGGAACTCAGCGTTGGTGCGCTCTGATTGGAATTCAAGCAACCGAGTCCCTACCGCTGGATGGCAGGTAGCTGAGCAAACGAACCCAATAATAGTTTTGGGAATTATCCACCGACAGACTCCAGGTGCGCCAGCAACGACTATGGGTCCATCGCGGGCTTGGATAGATCAGAGCGACAATCAAATCGTCGTGATTGACGCCTCTCAACAGGTATAGAAGCCACGACACCGAAAGGATCACTTGTTGGGCATGAGCGCTCCAGCAAAGAAGCGTGACGTATCGCCTTCGCTCTGCTGCCTCCGGGCTGCCCACGAACAGAAACAGTCCAAATCCTGTGTCACCGCACCACTTGAGTGACCGCCTTCCGCATCCTGATGATTAGTCGTCCCGCCAACTCTGCAGCTCGCAACCACGCTCAGATCAGAGTCTTCGGTGCGGTCTTGCGGTGTTTCACGTGAAACACACCCGAACATTCCGCAGCTGTGGCCCCCCGCACGGTCTCCCAAGGGCCACGGATGCCACAACCGTGCCTGGGTAAGGCCCTGGGTAAGAAGGTCGTCCTCTCCTCAACGGAACACCTACCAGCGCATACGGTTCTGGTGCTGCAGGGTCCGGCGGTTCCCAATATTATGCCCCCCCCGCAGTGCCTCGTCCTGCCAAGTGCTGCTGACCTACTCAAGGCCTATCGCTTGAGCCGCGTTCCAGTCCACCAACCGATGACGGGAGCACGCCACCTGCAAAGGTCCAAGTGCCCCAGACGTGACGATTGAGCCCCCTAACGCGTCTCGCGCAGGAATGGGGCGCAGCACACAGAAGGGCCGGCAGGAACCCAGCGAGCTCACCTATAGAGCCGTCGCCACTGCCCGGAGGAAGCCTGCTAGAGGATTCACCCGACCGGCAGAATGAAAGCTCCAGAAACGCACCAGGCGTGCTCGAAAGTGCACTCACACACTGGCCCCTCCATCACCGGAGACTCACACAGTGGTCAATCGATCCTGCGATGTTTCACGTGAAACTGTGGCCACCCGAGCACGCCTTGTTTCACGTGAAACGTCGCAGCACTCGTATCCAGCACATGGCGTAGCGCTGTGCCATAGACGGGTGCAGCAAACTGGATTAGACACTGACGGCTACGGACGACTTGGCCACGCTCCTCCATGGATGCTTCGGCGTCCACACTCGTAGCCGGCAGTTCACGACTGGACCAAGTCTGGCCATTCAAAACGCCAACCAAGACCCGGGGGAGGTGAGCAATGACCACCCTGCGGCGGAACTGCGGAGCGCACCGCAGATTGTGCTGGAGGTCGAACGCTGACGTTGCCAGCACTTGCGACCAACTGACCTCCAGGACTCAGCGCTCGACCCTATCCTGATGCTTCAGGATAGGGTACGGGGACGCCGCCACGGGAAACCACCGAGTAGCTGACCGCAGCAGACATCTGCTCTAGACATCGGATGAATGTGCATCCTCGAAGAAGCTGGCTATTCTTACCGATCTGCGAAGTGGCGTTCAGATGGCAACTAGAACCGCTGTTGGTCCGCAAAGAAGTGGCGGCTATTCCAACACGGCAACATGAACGCGAGCAACCCCCTACAATGAACCACTATTCGGGAGGCTGGGTCAGACCGTCGGAGCGAGCTAAATCGCGGACGTGACGACGAATGCACGTGTCAACGCAGACACTTGTCCACTGATGCACCTAACCCGACATTGAAGTTGTGCACACTCTTATCCACAGGCTTATCCACGGCCCATGACATTATTCACAGAGCCCTACGTCGTCCGTGGTGGGTCAATGAAGACCCTACCGAATTCACCGCTTTCAAGCTGCCGCATTGCACGGCTCTGCGAGCTCGTCGGACTCAAGTGAAAGTACGCCAAAATCAAAGGAATATGGCGTTAAACACAGTCAAAAAAGCCCGCCGCGTCAGCCACCCGGGACCGCCGTATACGCAGTGCTCCTAGCGACGGATAGCAACCAGGCGAGAACCCTGGGGCAAACCGCATTGCGCTCCGAAGGTGGGAGTGAAACCGAAACTTGCACACAAAGTTATCCCCAATGTTATCCACAGAGATATCCACTGCGATATGCACAGTCGCGAGGCACCCGTGACAGTGCTTCTGCAGCGTGAGTCGGGTCGTCTGTTTCACGTGAAACATGTAACAACTATGAGGATCAAGAGAGATGACAAGGCGACCCCTAGCAAGGGCAAACCTTCCTTTCTTAGGCGCAGGGAGAGTGTTGCTCTGTCGTGACGGGCGGTCAACAGGTGAGACCCTGTAGCGGCACAAACGACATCAGACCATTCCGAGGCCGTTCCCAAGTGCGCCTGCGCCGAACCCACAGTTGCGCGCGTCTTTGGAAGGTGTTCTTTGAAGGCGCTGCACTGAAACGTTGAGACGGCCCATGCTGCACTGCAGCTGTCACCTCGAGGGGGAGGCCCCGTATGCTCCAGAGTTCCACGTATCAGTTCGGCGTGATGCTTCGGCAGCCCGGATCGACGCCTGCGCCCATAGCCAACTGCAGGGAGACAAGACAGCGGGGATGCCCAAAGCCCCCACGCCTGATGCGTCTCCACGCGTGCACAACTCAAGCCCACCGCAGCCAAGCACACACACCTGTCCACGACGCCAGGAGCACTCGGAAATTCCGGCCACCATAGCTCTCCGGCGAGGAGCGGCCTGCGCCCTCTATCGAATGTTCGGTGGCTGCTCCCCAGGACGGTGAGCGCGGGGGACTTCGGCACGTGGCCCAGTCTCCGAACCGACTACGTTTGCCCTGGTGCCTCTGCCTGCAGACCTCCACGTGCGTGGCTCAGTTCAGCACCGAGGTTAGCCGAAGTTGGACTCTCCACCGCCTAGGCCGGATAGGAACGACACCGTCTCCAACACAACAAGATGCCGGGGGCCTGGCCACGCGTTAGTCAATGATCCAACCTGTCACTTTCCCAGATGCGCATGGGCCATTCTCAGCCCATCCGGCACGCCAACGTCGAAGTACGCAGCCTACGTCTTCCAAGGTCCTCTGCCAGTCGACGGAGAGGCACTGATCGTACTATGTCCATCACATTCCGAATACGGCACGGATCGCAGTGAGTTGCGGAGGGCATTGTCACAGCACAATCCGGAGCGGGCCTGATATGGCAATGGAAATTATGCCTTCCAGCCACTGGGGTCCTGGAGGGCATCCAGCCAGGGGACTGCTCTTCGCGACCCAATCACGACTCAAGTGACCCCGACTGCACTCCTCACAACTGGACCTCATTCCAAACAGACAGGGGAGCGGTCCAGTATGGTCGTGAGGCACAATGCCGCCCACCACAGCCCGCACCCCTACATCACTCAGCTGCCCCCCCCTACATCCCAATGCCCGAGAATCTCGGAACTGCACAATAGGGCCGCTGAGGTTTCATCATTGGATTTGCCGAGACACCTGTTTCACGTGAAACATCCAAGGAGCCGGGGAATTGGTGAATGACATGCAACGAGACTCTAATGCGGAGTTCCAGGTTGGTTCATATCGGCAACCGCGCGTTAGGCGGCTTGGGGACTGAAGCAGGGATCCAAACCCTATTCATCCACTGACTAAGATCGAACCCTAACCAACATGACTCCCATCATCTCTTGAGTGATTCGTAACCCCTTTACCGATATGCGAGTGGCACCGTTTCACGTGAAACGTCGGCACGTGATCATAGAAGGCACACAGGCAGAGAGCTCGTACCAGCCGGCTAGGCAGCCACAGCTCAAGAAAACAACCTACGGAGTCCTTTGCCCGACACCATCATTCAAGTTTTGCCGGTACTACCTGGTGCAATGGGTCAGAAACCGAGTACCTTGACGCCATCCAACCGAGGCATGGAGCCTACTTCATTGTTCACGGCAGGCAGCTATCGAGCCGAACGATTGCGGAAAGCGGGTCTCCCGCCTCTCATAGTTGGGCGGACGGGCTGCCACCCGCCCAACTGTTCGCCCACGGTTCTGAGTCTCAGGCATTCTGCCTAATGGTACGAGAGCCGCGCAGGCCCCAGAACAGACCGCAATCTTAGAGATACTCGCACGCCGGAGACTGTCCACAGCAGTTTCACGTGAAACATCCCAAAGAATGATCCTTCTGCTCGTTCAAGACCAACGAGACCGATCAAGCGATGGAGCTGCCCACCCTCATGAGTCGCTACGGCCACCACCAAATGTGTTCCGCAGCAGCGAATACTCATTCCGGACGCAAAGGAGTGTGCACTCCTTCCAATGCGCCCCCCACCATCCACCTGCCTCACAGTCAGCGTGAAACCGCCACAATCGAGCCTACTCCTCGGCGTATGCGCATTCTTAGCCGCGTAGGCACGAGCCTATCAACCAAGCGACACAGTCGCCTGACCACTCAGGGGTGCAGCATTTCGACGATGGACTCGGCAATAGCCATTCAGCGACCAATTCGAAGCGCAAACTGACCAAATCCATCGGAGACCTGGAGCCGTAATTCCTGCGCTGCAAACCTACTAGGCGCAGTCTCACCACGCGGATTTCCCTCAGAATGGCGGCCTGGCTGCAATCGCCAGTTTCACGTGAAACATTGCGCCGGGACCATCCACTCACAAAACCAATGCACACACTTCCGGCAGGAACAGTCTTGAGCCACGCGGGCAGATTAGCCACCCGCTCTAAATGGGCCATTCCTACTGAGTTATGGCACAAAAATGGGACTCACTCGAAGAGTAAGCCCCATTCAGTTGAATCAATATGAACTAGTCTTCGGCACCAGGTCCAAGTACATCCATGATGCGGTTGAGATCCTCGACGCTGGCGAACTCAATGCTCACGCGTCCTTTACGTGCGCCAAGGGTAATCTTCACGTTAGTATCCAAACGATCCGAAAGGGATGACGCCAAGTAGTCCAAGCGCTCATGGCGCGCGTTGGCCTTTGGGATGCTGCTCTTGGCAGGAGTAGTGGGATCCTGATACAGAGCCACTGCCTCCTCCGTAGCTCTCACAGACATACCCTCAGCCACAATCTTCTGTGCCAAGCGTTCCATCGCAGCTGCATCAGGAAGTGCGAGGAGAGCACGTGCATGGCCGGCAGACAACACACTGGCGGCCACCCGACGCTGCACCAACGGCGGAAGCTTCAGGAGGCGGAGAGTGTTGGACACCTGGGGGCGTGATCGACCGATACGGTCCGCAAGCTGCTCGTGAGTGGTCCCGAAGTCTTCAAGGAGCTGCTGATAGGCCGCGGCCTCTTCCAAAGGGTTCAGCTGGCTGCGGTGCAGGTTCTCCAGCAGAGCGTCGCGCAGCAGGTCGTCGTCGGTGGTGTCGCGGACAATTGCAGGAATGGTTTCCAGTCCCGCGGCCTGTACTGCACGCCAGCGGCGCTCACCCATAACCAATTCATACGGTTCTCCACCCTTTTCGGTTGAAGTACGTACAACAATTGGCTGGAGGACTCCAATTTCCCGGACAGAGTGCACCAGCTCGGCCATGTCGTCTTCATCGAAGACCGAACGGGGCTGTTTGCGGTTCGGGTGAATGTCGCCCACGGGAATCTCGGCAAATCGAGCACCGGGAACCTCCACCAACTCCACGTCCGCAGCAGAGCGAGTGGACGACGTCGTTGCAGCCTCAGCGGATTCCGAGTCATCCACCGTCAGATCAGCGGACGCGGCAGCTCGCTTAGTAGCAGGCTTCGCTGGCGATGACTTCGCGGTGGACTTGACCGGGGCCTTGGCAGCCGCAGTTTTGGTCTTTGGCGCTGCAGCCTTGCCAGCGGCCGGCTTGGACTCCGCCTCAGGCGTTGATTCGTGAATCGGAGCTTCTACGGCCTGCTCTTCTGTCTTCCTTGCTTCCGGAAAGAACAGGTCCACTGGGCGGGATGGTGCGGCGCCGTTTCCCTGGGCCGCGGCCGAGCTAGGAATGAGAGCCCCAAGACCCCTGCCGAGGCCCCTTCGCTTTTCGCTCATTGATTCATCCCTCCGATGAAATAGCCGAGCACGGAACTGCTCAGGCTGTTGCAGTGTTTCAAGAATTCTAGCGTTCAGCGATTTCGGCAGCGGCTTCCATGTAGGACAGCGCGCCGCTCGACGAAGGATCGTAGGTCATGACCGTTTGCTGGTAGCTCGGCGCTTCAGAGATGCGCACGGAGCGCGGAACCACAGCTCCCAAAACTTGCTCGGGGAAGTGCTGACGGACCTCGGACGCCACCTGCGCAGCCAAGTTTGTCCGACCGTCGTACATCGTCAGCAGAATCGTGGAGACCACCAGGTCAGCGTTGAGGTGCTTCTGGATCATCTCGATGTTCTTGAGAAGCTGGCTCAGGCCTTCAAGTGCGTAGTACTCGCACTGAATGGGAATGAGCACTTCACTCGCGGCACAGAACGCATTGACTGTCAGCAGTCCCAGACTCGGTGGGCAGTCAATGAAAATGAAGTCCAGGCGGCCTTCGCCGTTCTTCTCCCGCTCCTTGGCATAAACGTCAATGGCGCGTCGAAGCCTCTGCTCGCGGGCCACCAGGGAAACCAGCTCAATCTCTGCGCCGGCGAGGTGAATAGTCGCGGGTGCACAAATCAGGTTCGGAATGTCTGGGCACGGAGCCACAACGTCCTTCAACGGAAGGTCATTGATCAGGACGTCATAGATGCTGTCGACGTCGGCATGGTGCTCAATGCCCAAAGCCGTCGATGCATTGCCTTGGGGATCGATGTCGATCACCAGCACGTTGAGGCCAGCAGAGGCCAGGGCAGCGGCGATGTTCACCGTAGTAGTCGTCTTACCGACCCCACCCTTCTGATTGGAAACCGTGAAGATGCGGGTCTTGTCCGGCTTGGGCAGTTCCCTGCCAATCAACCGTTCGCGCCGACGGGTCTCGTTGGCCAATTGGCGGGCGATGGGACTCGAATCGTCAATGGAATCCATCACGTTATGCACTCCATCAGATACGGTTTCACGTGAAACAGCAGCATTATCAACCGAATCAGTGCGCACTATCGCCGACTGAAGAGACGCAGAGGGTGTGGCCATGGCCCGCGCGGACCCCAAAGACATAAACGGGGGGATTCGCTGCGTGGAGGTTTCACTACTGCCCACTGGTCACACTCTCACTCTCATTCGGCGCTTGCTGCCGTTCTCTAGCCTAACTGCTCAGCCGCCGACACGCGGGAAACCGAGCGGGTCTCAGACTGTCTTTCCGGGCTTATTGACGATAATCCTCACCACGGTGGTGGGTTCCTCCAAAAGCTCCTGTCCACAAACCACAACGGACGTTTCCACGCCGCCAAGTTTGCGGATGACCTTCTTTGCCTTCTCAATCTCCTCGGCGGCACTGCGACCCTTGATGGCCACCACTTCACCACGGCCGTTCAACAGCGGAATCGTGAGGCCTGCCAGGTTGGACAGAGCAGAAACTGCCCGGGCGGTAACAACATCTGCGTCAACCATTCCGACAGCGAGCTCAGCACGCGTCTTCATGATGGTGACGTTGTCCAGGCCGAGGTCATCAACGACTTCCTGGAGCCAGATGACTCGACGTTCCAGCGGCTCAATCAACGTCAGCTCAAGGTCCGGACGGGCAATCGCCAGGCAGAGACCCGGCAAGCCTGCGCCGGAACCAACGTCGGCCACATGGCTGTCCATGGCAATGGCGGATTCAATGACTGCACAGTTAAGAACGTGCCGGCTCCACAATCGCGGAATCTCGCGAGGGCCAATCAGTCCGCGCTCAGTTCCTGACGTCGCCAGGTGTTCCACATAGCGCTTGGCGAGATCCAAGCGCTCCCCAAAGATCTTCTCTGCCGCTTCCAATTCAGCTGCGGTGATGTCAACCATGAGCTGCTAGTCAGCCGAGACGACGATGTGGCGGCCAGCGCCTTCGCCTTCGGACTCGGAAACAAATCCGAGGTCGGCGACAGCATCGTGCACGATCTTGCGTTCGTAAGCGCTCATCGGCTCAAGGGCGACGGTTCCGCCGTCGGACTTGACCTTGGCAACGGCGTCTTCGGCGATCTGCTGAAGGACGCCGGCGCGCTCCTTGCGGTACCCGTTGATGTCCAGCACCAGGCGCGAACGGTTTTCGGTGGCAGAAAGAACAGACAGGCGGGCCAGCTCCTGCAGTGCTTCCAGGACCTCACCGTCGCGTCCTACGAGGCTGTCCAAGGCTGCGGACTCTTCATCGGCGCCGATGGAGATGTACGTGCGTCCATTGCGAACCTCGATGTCGATGTCGCCATCGATATCGGCAATATCAAGAAGTTCTTCGAGGTAGTCGGCAGCAATGTCGCCTTCCTCTTCCAAACGGCTGGCCGTCTTGGACTGCGTCTCTTCCGTGGAGACTTCCTGGTCTTCAGTCACAGCGGCGATAACTTCTTCAGTGCTCTCGGCAGACATTACTTCTTCTTCCTGTTCTTACGTTGTGGCTGGACGCGCTGGGCACGGATTTCGGCTGCTGCAGCGGCAGCAGCTTCGGCTTCAGCAGCAGCGTCCGCGGTCTTCTTGCCACCCAGCAGCGGCGGCAGGCCCTTCGCAGCGCGTCGCTCCTCCAGTGCCTTGGCGGCAGGTGAGCCCGGGGTGGGCATACGACGGATGACGAAGAACTGCTGGCCCATGGTCCAGAGGTTGGTGGTGGTCCAGTAGATAAGGACACCGATCGGGAAGTTGATGCCGCCGATACCGAACACGAGCGGCAGGATGTAGAGCATCATCTTCTGCTGGCGCATGAACGGGCTGGCCATGGCCTCTTCGGACATGTTCTTGGCCATGATCTGCTTCTGGGTGATGAACTGCGAGGCCGTCATGGCGACGATCATCACGATAGAGAGAACTACCACCGAGACGTTTCCAGCCCCGCCGTGCAACAGCGCAGAAGAAAGTGGTGCGCCGAAGATGCTGGATTCGTCGAACTCAACTACCTGCTGGGCACTCATGGCACCGATGCCATTGCCCGCGTTCTTGGCGTTGGAGATACCCGACAGCACCTGGAACAGCGCGAAGAAGAACGGCATCTGAATCAGCATCGGCAAACAGGCCGAGAACGGGTTGGTGCCGTGCTTCTTGTACAGCGCCATCTGCTCCTGCGCCATGGCCTGGCGGGAGAGCTGATCGGTCTTGCCCTTGTACTTGGTCTGAAGCTTCTTCAGGTCCGGCTGCAGCAGCTGCATGCCGCGCTGCGCTTTGATCTGCTTGACGAAGACTGGAATCAGGGCGGCACGGATCACCAACACGAGGCCGATGATGGACAGAGTCCACGTCCAGCCGTTCGCGGCGGGCAGGCCAATGAAGCTCAGTCCCTCGTGGAAGCCAACCATGATGATTGACACCAGCCACTTGAACGGAAACATGATCGTTTCAAAGAAGTCCATACGATATCCCTATTCGTTAGGCCGCCGAGCGGCCTTCTTCATCAGCCTGAGCAGCCAGGAACTGGTCCGGATTGTTCAGTACAACAATTGTGGGCGTCCGGCCTTCGGGCCAGTGACGGTGACCGGCGGGGACGTGGTCCACTCCACCGGCGTTCCAAGGGTGGCATTTGGCGAGCCTTTTGGCTGCGAGCCAGCTACCCTTTACGGCGCCATGCACCGTTACTGCTTCCAGGGCGTACGCCGAGCAGGAGGGAAAGAAACGGCAAACCTGGCCGTACAGGGGCGAGATGACCTTGCGGTACGTCTTCAGCAAGAGAATGAGAATGTTGCGCGGCAACTCCCAGAGGAAGGTGCCCACCGCAGCGGACAGATTCCTGGAGGGAACCTGTCCGGAGGGCGCGCTTGAAGAAGGAACGACGGCGGTGCTTAGGTCATGCACGCGGTGTCCCTTCCGTTGTGGTGCCGTTGTGTTCAGTCGAAGCGTTGCGTGGAACTGAGCCACCCAATCGCTTCGTCGTCACTGCCAGTGCGGCGTTGTAGTCAGAGAGCAGTTGCTCCCAGCTGGCAGATGCAGCTGCAGGCAATGCCCGGACCACGACCGCCAGACCCGTTCCATGCGTGTGCAAGGACAGTCCGCCTATTTCTCTCAGTCTCCTCTTAACGAGGTTCCTGGTCACGGCGTTCCCGACGGCTTTGGAGACAATGAAGCCGATTCGACTCGGCTCCCCGGCCCCGATAGAGGCCGTATATAACACTAAGTTCCGGCGTCCATTGCGGACGCCGGAACGTACAGTTGTTGAAAAGTCGGTAGACGTCCGCAGACGGTTAGGGGTGGCTAGCACCGTAAAACCCGCAAAAAGACCCTGACCGACAAGTCAGTTATTTACGCCGACAGTTCGACGCGGCCCTTGCCGCGACGGGCAGCCAGGATGGCGCGGCCGGCACGGGTGCGCATACGAAGGCGGAAGCCATGCTTCTTGGCCCGACGGCGGTTATTCGGCTGAAAAGTCCGCTTGCTCACGTTAGTTACTCCAGTGGATCAAAGGTGCGCCCACCCGATCAAAAAAGGGGAAGAACTGGCCGACGCTAAGTTTTGTATGTGCCTGCCGCCGTTGCCTTCCATACGGTGAACGTACGGAGTTACAACTGATCTCAAAAGCGGACACAAAGGACTTCACAACGTTAGGGCAAAAAGGCACCCACAGTCAAACCGGGAGCCTGCCGCGGAGCTATCCACAGCTGTGCCCAACCATCGTTCCCAGCCTGTGGATGAAGTGGCTCACAGCCCTGATTCCAGAACCACAACGGTGTAATTATCCACAGGCAACTTCCCAGCTATCTTCTAGCGATTCCATCCCCTAGAGTGGCTCAGTAGCCCAATGTCCACCCGCTGTGTATAACTCTGTGGATTATCGCCCAGAACAGCGCCGCCGGAGAGACTTCGGCTGCCAGCAACGCCGGCAAGCAAGTATTTAGGAACTGATTGATGACAGTAGACGAAGCCAACCACGCCAACACTGTCGGAAGTTCCTGGCGCAGGGTGCTGAGCCTCATGGAACAGGACGACCGGGTTTCACCCCGTCAGCGCGGTTTCGTCATCCTCGCCCAGGCACAGGGCCTTATCGGTTCCACCTTGCTGGTGGCCGTTCCCAATGAACTCACCCGCGAAGTCCTGCAGACGCAGGTCAAGGATGCCCTGGACGATGCCCTCCGCAGCGTCTTCTCGGATGACATCCGCTGCGCCATCGACGTAGACACCGATCTGGTGCCCGTCCATGCAGAGCCGGAACCCGTCGTCGAGCTGTCCGCAGTGTCCGACTTCGCCGAGCCGAAGCCGCAGCCTACTCCGCCCAGCACCTCGCATGAGTTTGGTCGCCTGAATCCGAAGTACATCTTCGATACCTTCGTCATCGGTTCCTCGAACCGCTTTGCGCACGCGGCCGCCGTCGCCGTCGCCGAAGCGCCTGCCAAGGCGTACAACCCGCTGTTCATCTACGGTGACTCGGGGCTCGGCAAGACCCACCTGCTGCACGCAATCGGACACTACGCCCGCCGGCTCTACAGCGGCATCCGGGTCCGGTACGTGAACTCCGAAGAGTTCACCAACGACTTCATCAACTCCATCCGTGATGATGAGGGCACCAGCTTCAAGACCACGTACCGCAACGTGGATGTGCTTTTGATTGATGACATCCAGTTCCTGGCGGGCAAGGACCGGACCCAGGAAGAGTTCTTCCACACGTTCAATGCCCTGCACAACGCCAATAAGCAGGTTGTCATCACCTCCGACCAGCCGCCCAAGATGCTCGCCGGCTTCGAGGACCGCATGACGTCCCGCTTCGAGTGGGGCCTGCTGACGGACATCCAGCCGCCCGAACTCGAAACCCGCATCGCCATCCTCCGCAAGAAGGGCCTGAGCGAAGGCCTTTCGGCGCCGGACGATGCCCTGGAATACATCGCGTCAAAGATCTCCAGCAACATCCGCGAACTCGAAGGCGCCCTCATCCGCGTCACCGCATTCGCAAGCCTCAACCGCCAGCCGGTGGACGTTGCCCTGGCTGAAATGGTTCTCAAGGACCTCATCACCGACGACGGTGCCCAGGAAATCACGGCGAAGCAGATCCTTGACCAGACGGCTGACTACTTCAAGCTCAGCATGGAAGAGCTCTGCAGCAAGTCCCGAACCCGCACGTTGGTGACAGCGCGACAGATCGCTATGTACCTGTGCCGCGAACTGACGGATATGTCCTTGCCGAAGATCGGGCAGGAGCTCGGCGGGCGCGATCACACCACCGTCATCCACGCTGACCGCAAGATCCGCGAGCTGATGGCAGAGCGTCGTGTGATTTACAACCAGGTCACCGAGCTGACCAACCGGATCAAACAGCAGCAGCGGGACTCCTGAATTCCACATCGCTCCCGGCACTACATACCTTATTAACAGGCGCATGTGGATAAGCCTGTGGATACTTAAGGGGACAAGCGCGGTTAATGGGCTTAAAACCCTTAAGCCGTCTGTGGATCGTTAAAAACGGGCCTGGGAGTTGTCCCCATCCACACCCTGTTTAAAACCCAGTTAACACACAATCCGTGAACAGGGCTTAACCGCGGAACGACGCGGTGGGATCGGGTTATCCACAGTTTCCACAGCAGTTATTAACACTACGAATCCCAAAAAATTGAAATCCCTCAAATAACAATCTCGTTCTGCCACCCACCCGACCATCCCGAGGACAGACCAACGGCCTGGCCAATGCCACCCTCCGGCTGTCCACAGAGGAGGGCTCCGCCCGGTCGGGGATGGGTTAATCGCGGATCTTCCGGCTAAGCTGTCAGCAGCGCTCCCATCCCTGGGTCTGTTTGTAGTTCGCTCAGCGCGGACCATGCAGGTTCCGGTGCCGGACTGCGAAGATTTAGCGGCTTCCAAGCAGGAATCCGCAGCTACTACATGGCAGCAGCAATGAAAGGCGGCACCCCTCCGTGAAGTTCAGAGTCGACCGCGACGTCCTGGCAGAAGCCGTTACGTGGACCGCGCGGTCGTTGTCTCCGCGGCCGCCCGTACCTGTGCTTTCCGGCCTCCTCCTCAAAGCCGAGGCAGGAACCGTCAGCCTCTCAAGCTTCGATTACGAGACTTCCGCACGCCTGGAAATTCCGGCGGATATCGCCGTTGAGGGCACAATCCTCGTTTCCGGACGCCTGTTGGCAGATATCTGCCGCAGCCTTCCCTCCGCTCCCGTCGAAGTCGAGACTGATGGCAGCAAAGTCACTCTCACGTGCCGTCGAAGCAGCTTCCACCTGGCCACCATGCCCGAGGCCGAATACCCGGCACTGCCGGCATTGCCTGCCATCAGTGGCACGCTGCCCGGGGATGCTTTCGCGCAGGCCGTGTCCCAGGTGATCATCGCAGCGAGCAAGGACGACACCTTGCCGATCCTCACCGGTGTGCGCATGGAGATCGAGGACGACCTCATTACGCTCCTGGCAACGGACCGTTACCGTCTGGCCATGCGTGAAGTCCCTTGGAAGCCTGTCACTCCCGGCATTTCGACAAGTGCCCTGGTCAAGTCCAAGACGTTGAACGAAGTAGCCAAGACCCTTGGTGGCAGCGGCGACATCAACCTTGCCCTCGCAGACGACGACAGCAGGCTCATCGGCTTCGAGAGTGGCGGACGCACCACCACCTCGCTCCTGGTGGACGGCGACTACCCCAAGATCCGCTCCCTGTTCCCGGACTCCACCCCGATCCATGCAACTGTTCAGACCCAGGAATTGGTCGAAGCAGTTCGTCGTGTTTCGCTTGTTGCCGAGCGGAACACCCCGGTCCGTCTCGCCTTCACGCAAGGACTTTTGAACCTCGACGCCGGTACCGGTGAAGACGCGCAGGCTTCCGAAGAACTTGAAGCACAGCTTTCCGGTGAAGACATCACCGTGGCCTTCAACCCGCATTACCTCGTTGAGGGCTTGAGCGTCATCGAAACCAAATTCGTTCGATTCTCCTTCACCACTGCCCCCAAGCCCGCCATGATCACGGCCCAGGCTGAAGCGGACGGCGAAGACCAGGACGACTACCGCTACCTCGTGATGCCGGTCCGCCTCCCCAACTAGCCGAAACGTACCCGCCACCTTCGCAGAAAAGAGTTCACACTGTGCACATCGGTCTGATCGGCCTCGGAAAAATGGGTTTCAACATGCGCCAGCGCATGCGGAACGGCGGCATCGAAGTCACTGGTTTCGACCGCAATCCGGACGTCACTGATGTTGCTTCCGTAGATGAACTCATCGCGGCCCTTCCCACTCCCCGACTGGTCTGGGTCATGGTGCCGTCAGGCGCGATCACCGACGCCGTAGTGACCGAACTGGGTGAGAAACTGAGCCCTGGCGACTTGGTGATCGATGGCGGGAACTCGCGTTTCACCGAAGACCAGAAGCACGCTGCAGCACTTGCCGAAAAGAACATCCGATTCGCGGATTGTGGTGTTTCCGGCGGTGTTTGGGGCCTCGAAAATGGTTACGGCCTGATGGCCGGCGGCGCCGATGAAGACATCGAACTGGCTCTGCCGGTGTTCGATGCCCTCCGGCCTGAAGGCGAACGCGCCGACAGCTTCGTCCACGTTGGCGGTGTCGGTGCAGGCCACTACGCGAAGATGGTCCACAACGGCATCGAATACGGCCTTATGCAGGCGTACGCAGAGGGTTACGAACTGCTGGCGGCAAAGGACATCGTGAAGGACCTTCCGGGAACTTTCCGGGCCTGGCAAAAAGGTACCGTTGTGCGCTCATGGCTCTTGGACCTCATGGTCAAGGCACTCGATGAGGATCCGGGCCTGGCCTCGATCGACGACTACGTCGAGGATTCCGGCGAGGGTCGCTGGACCGTGGAGGAAGCGATCGCCAACGCAGTGCCGGCTCCGGCCATCACCGCCGCGCTCTTCGCTCGGTTTGCTTCCCGTGAGGACAACTCGCCGGCCATGAAGATGGTCTCTGCCTTGCGCCACCAGTTCGGCGGACACGCCACCCGTCCGGCCAACTAGGCCGCAGGAGTCCTGCAAACGGCGTGTACCTCGAACATCTTTCGCTGACGGATTTCCGCAGCTACGCACAGGTTGACCTGAAGCTCGGCCCCGGCGTGACGGTCCTGGTCGGTTCCAACGGGATTGGCAAGACCAACCTGATGGAAGCCATCGGGTACCTTGCCACGCTGAGTTCACATCGGGTGAGCACAGATGCGCCCCTGCTCCGGTTCGGCGCCGAGCGCGCGATGATCCGCGCCAGGCTTGTCCGTGGAGAGCAATCAACGGTCATTGAGCTTGAAATCAATGCCGGCCGGGCTAACCGGGGCCGTATCAACCGCAGCAATCCGGTCCGGGCAAGGGACATCCTGGGCATCTGCCAAACTGTTTTGTTCGCACCCGAAGATCTGGCGTTGGTCAAGGGAGACCCTTCGAACCGCAGGCGCTTCCTGGATGAACTGTTGGTCAGCCTTGTTCCGCGGCATGCTGCAACCCGCAGCGACTATGATCGCGTCCTGAAGCAACGTAATGCCCTGCTGAAATCGGCGCGGGCCGGGAAATTCACGGCCGGCCATGAGGCAACCCTGGACGTTTGGGACCAGCACATGGCCCGCGCCGGCGCGGAACTACTCCACGCCCGGCTCGAACTCGTGGAAAGATTGCGTCCCCATCTGAACAGCGCCTACGCACAGCTCACCGACGGATCCAAAGAGGCGGGTGCGGTCTACCGCTCAACCATCCAGGGCGTCCTGGACGACGACGGCGGCCCGGCGGACCACGGAACGGAACCTTCGCCGTCGGTTGACGACCTTCGGCTCCTGTCCGTGGATGAACTCACTGAACGCTACATCCAGGCCTTCGCAGCATCACGGAAGAAGGAACTGGAACGGGGCATCTCCCTGGTGGGCCCGCATCGTGACGAACTGGAGCTCACTTTGGGCCAAGCTCCTGCCAAGGGCTATGCATCCCACGGTGAAACATGGTCCATGTGCTTGTCCCTCCGGCTCGCTTCCTACTACGTGATGTTGGACGATGCCCGCACCGGAGGCACCGCTCCGATCCTCATCCTCGATGACGTTTTCGCCGAACTGGATGTCCAGCGCCGGCGTAAACTGGCTGCAATAGTGGCTGGCGCCGAGCAGGTGTTGGTGACTGCCGCCGTCGATGCCGATATCCCTGAGGAGCTGGCCGGACGGCGCGTAACCGTTGTTCCGGGAGGCATCGATGGCGAAGGATAGCCGCGACGGACTTCAGCCCGGACGCGATCCGGACGAGATCGATGCTGCCCAAGCGGCGCTGAACCGGATGCGGGAGGCTGCTGCCGCCCGCGGTGAAGTGAGGCAACGGGCCCCCAGACCTGGGTCTGCCCCGAAGCGTAAGGGCATCCGGGATACCAGGGGATTCGCGCAATTCCACGGCAGCGGACGGGACCCCTTGGGCCTCGGAAATGTCGTTGGCCGATTGGTGGCCGAACGCGGGTGGACATCGCCTGTGGCCGTGGGCTCGGTGATGGCGGAATGGGAAACCTTGGTTGGAGGGGACATCTCGGCACATTGCACGCCGGAGAGCTTCACGGACACCACTCTCCATGTCCGTTGCGATTCAACGGCTTGGGCCACCCAACTGCGTTTGCTGAGCACGAGCCTCCTGGAGATGTTCCGCAATGAGCTTGGAGAAGGCGTGGTCACCAGTATCCAGGTGCTGGGCCCGTCGGCTCCAAGTTGGCGAAAAGGCGGGCGCAGCGTCAACGGTCGGGGCCCGAGGGATACTTACGGCTAAACGGCGTGCAGGGCGAATCAACGCCCCTGAGTCGTATAGGCCCCCATCGGGACCACCGTAGGGCGATTGCAGATAGGACCAGTGGCCTCCTACGGCCATATTCAGCTCTCGGCTGCCCCCGTATTTGCAAGGATTCGAGCGTATCCACGATAGAATTGGCGTAGATCACTGAGCGCCGGTGAAACGTCGTTGGGGTACTGGATCCACTCGCGTGGCATAGGGACCCCCTTCGTCGGATTAATCGGCGCAATCAGTCACGTGCCCGTTGGCGGCCGCGGTTCGCCGTGGGCAACACCGGGAACGGCCGACATCGAGTACAGAGGAGTCGAAAGCGCCTGTGGCTAACGACAATGCAGAGACCTTGGCAGTAGAGCCCGAAGAGGAGACTGTTCCCAAGCCTGACACGCCCACTGAGGCGCCCAGGGAGTACGGTGCCAGCGACATCACCGTGCTGGAGGGCCTCGAAGCCGTGCGCAAACGCCCCGGCATGTACATCGGTTCCACCGGTCCTCGTGGCTTGCACCACCTGGTCTATGAAGTGGTGGACAACTCTGTTGATGAGGCACTGGCTGGTTACTGCAGCCACATCGAAATCACTCTCCGTGCCGATGGCGGCGTCCGCGTTGTTGATGATGGCCGCGGTATTCCCGTAGACATTCACCCGACCGAAGGCAAGCCAACGGTTGAAGTGGTCATGACCATCCTTCACGCCGGCGGTAAGTTCGGCGGCGGCGGCTACGCGGTTTCCGGCGGCCTCCACGGTGTGGGTATCTCCGTGGTCAACGCCTTGTCCCGCCGCGTGGACACGGAAGTCCGCCGGCAAGGCCACGTTTGGCGTATGACCTTCGCCGACGGCGGCAAGCCCCAGGGCGAACTCGTCAAGGGTGAAGCCACTGACGTCACCGGTACGTCCCAGACGTTCTACCCGGACGGGACTATCTTCGAGTCCACTGAGTTCGATTTCGAGACGCTTCGTGCGCGCTTCCAGCAGATGGCCTTCCTCAACAAGGGCCTGCGGATCACCCTGACGGACGAGCGCCCGGTGAACCGCGACGGTGATGATGACCTCGACCTCGACGCCGTTGCCACCGAAGGCGAAGTCGCCGCCGAGCACCGCACAGTGGTGTACCAATACCCGGACGGCCTGCTGGACTACGTCAAGCACCTGAACTCGAACAAGAAGGTCGAAATCGTCCACGAGGACGTCATCGCCTTCGAAACCGAAGACACGGAGCGGCACATCGCCGTCGAGGTCGCCATGCAGTGGACCACCGCGTACTCCGAAAGCGTCCACACATACGCAAACACGATCAACACCCATGAGGGCGGAACGCACGAAGAAGGCTTCCGCGCCGCGATGACCTCGCTGATCAACCGCTATGCGCGCGAGAAGAGCATCATCAAGGAAAAGGAAGACAACCTCACCGGTGATGACATTCGTGAAGGCCTGACGGCCGTTATTTCCGTCAAGCTTTCCGAGCCTCAGTTCGAAGGCCAGACCAAAACCAAGCTGGGCAACTCCGAGGTGAAGGGCTTCGTCCAGCGCGTTGTCACGGATCAGCTGGGCGACTGGCTGGAACGCAACCCCGGCCCCGCACGTGATGTGATCCGCAAGGCCATTTCCGCTGCCCAGGCACGCATGGCGGCCCGCAAGGCCCGCGATAACGCCCGCCGGAAGAGCCCCCTGGAATCCTTCGGTATGCCCGGCAAGCTCTCCGACTGCTCCTCGAAGGATCCTTCGCGTTGCGAGGTTTACCTGGTGGAGGGTGACTCCGCAGGTGGTTCGGCCAAGCGTGGACGCAACCCGGAGACCCAGGCCATCCTGCCACTGCGCGGCAAGATCCTGAATGTTGAGCGGGCCCGCCTGGACAAGGCCCTCGGCAACGCCGAAGTCCAGTCGATGATTACCGCCTTCGGTACAGGCATCGGCGAAGACTTCGACATTTCCAAGCTGCGGTACCACAAGATCGTCCTCATGGCCGATGCTGACGTTGACGGCCAGCACATCACCACGTTGTTGATGACTCTGCTGTTCCGCTACATGCGTCCGCTCATCGAGAACGGCTACGTCTACCTGGCCCAACCCCCGCTGTACAGGATCAAGTGGTCCAACGCGGCCCACGATTACGTCTACAGCGACCGCGAACGAGATGAAACCATCCGCAAGGGTGCTTCCATGAACAAGCGACTCCCCAAGGACAACGGCATCCAGCGCTACAAGGGCCTGGGCGAGATGGACTACACGGAACTGTGGGATACCACCATGGACCCCGATCGCCGCACCCTGTTGCAGGTCACCATGGATGATGCACTGGCCGCTGACCAGACCTTCTCTGTCTTGATGGGCGAGGACGTTGAATCGCGCCGTAACTTCATCCAGCAGAACGCCAAGGACGTCAGGTTCCTCGATATCTAGGGCTCCACAAGGGCATCTGAATATTCCAGAACTGACATATACCTGAAACGGAAACCTTAGATTATGAGTGACGAAACTCCCGAAGTCCCGGCGGAATCGAATGACGCAGAGGATGTTGTTCTTGAGGGTGATGTGCTGACCGACCGCGTGGAGCAGGTGGACCTGCAGACGGAAATGCAGAGGTCCTACCTGGACTACGCCATGGCCGTTATTGTGGGCCGCGCCCTCCCTGACGTCCGTGACGGACTGAAGCCGGTGCACCGCCGCGTTTTGTACGCAATGTTCGACGGCGGCTACCGCCCCGACCGCTCTTTCAACAAGTGCGCCCGCGTGGTGGGCGATGTCATGGGTACCTATCACCCGCACGGTGACATGGCGATCTACGATGCTTTGGTCCGCCTGATCCAGGACTGGACCATGCGGTACCCGCTGGCACTTGGCCAGGGCAACTTCGGTTCGCCCGGTAACGACGGCGCTGCCGCACCGCGTTACACCGAAACCAAGATGGCCCAACTTGCCATGGAAATGGTCCGCGATATCGACGAGGAAACCGTCGACTTCCAGGACAACTATGACGGCAAGAACCAGGAACCGACCATCCTGCCGGCGCGTTTCCCCAACCTGCTGGTCAACGGTTCCTCAGGCATCGCCGTCGGCATGGCCACCAACATTCCGCCGCACAACCTTCGCGAGGTCGCAGAGGGTGTGCAGTGGGCGCTTGAGAACCCCACCGCCACCCGCGAGGAGCTCCTCGAAGCACTGTTGCTGCGCATCAAGGGACCCGACTTCCCAACTGGTGCCACCATCCTTGGCCACAAGGGCATCGAAGACGCGTACCGTACCGGCCGTGGCTCCATCACCATGCGCGCCGTGGTCAATGTCGAGGAACTCCAGGGCCGCACCTGCTTGGTGGTCACCGAACTTCCTTACCAGGCCAATCCGGACAACCTTGCCATCAAGATTGCTGAACTGGTCAAGGACGGCAAGATCCAGGGCATCGCAGACCTCCGCGATGAAACCTCCGGCCGTACAGGCCAACGCCTGGTGATCGTGCTCAAGCGCGACGCCGTGGCGAAGGTGGTCTTGAACAACCTCTACAAGCACACGCAGCTGCAGGACAACTTCTCGGCGAACATGCTGGCAATTGTCGACGGCGTCCCGCGCACCTTGAGCCTGGATGCTTTCATCCGCCACTGGGTTGCGCACCAGATGGACGTCATTGCACGCCGCACCCGCTACCGCCTGCGCAAGGCCGAGGAAGAAGCGCACATTCTGCGTGCACTCCTCAAGGCCCTGGACATGCTGGACGAGGTCATTGCCCTCATCCGCGCTTCCAACACCACAGAAGCTGCCCGCGAAGGCCTCATGGGGTTGCTGGAGATCGATGAACTCCAGGCCCGCGCCATCCTGGACATGCAGTTGCGCCGACTGGCCGCCCTGGAACGCCAGAAGATCCAGGATCGTCACTCCGAGCTCGAAGCGATGATCGAGGAGTACAACGCGATCCTGGCTTCCGAGGAACGCCAGCGCCAGATCATCAGCGAGGAACTCGCGGAGATCGTCGCCAAGCACGGAGATGACCGCCGGACGCACATCCTGATGGGCTTCGACGGCGACATGTCCATGGAAGACCTGATTCCCGAAGAGGAAATGGTCGTCACCATTACGCGCGGTGGGTACGTCAAGCGCACCCGCAGCGACAACTACCGTTCCCAGCAGCGTGGCGGCAAGGGTATCAAGGGTGCGCAGTTGCGAGGCGACGATGTCGTTGAGCACTTCTTCGTCACCACTACCCACCACTGGCTGCTGTTCTTCACCAACTTGGGTCGCGTCTACCGTGCCAAGGCTTACGAGCTCGCTGAAGCCGGCCGTGATGCCAAGGGCCAGCACGTCGCCAACCTGTTGGCCTTCCAGCCGGATGAGCACATCGCCCAGGTTCTTGACCTAAGGGACTACCAGCAGGCTCCGTACTTGGTGCTCGCCACCAAGAACGGACTGGTCAAGAAGACGAGGTTGGAGGACTATGACACCAACCGCACCGCCGGTGTCATCGCGATCAACCTGCGCGACGAGGACGAGTTGGTCTCCGCCCAGCTGGTCAGCGAGACCGATGACCTGCTTCTGGTTTCACGCAAGGGCCAGTCGATCCGATTCACAGCCACCGATGACGCACTGCGCCCCATGGGCCGGGCTACCTCGGGTGTAACCGGTATGAAGTTCCGTGAAGACGACGAACTGCTTGCCGCAGACGTCGTCCAGGACGGTTCCTTCGTCTTCATCGTTACTGAGGGTGGCTACGCCAAGCGGACCGCAGTGGACGAATACCGCCTGCAGGGCCGTGGCGGCCTGGGCATCAAGGTAGCCAAGCTTGCTGAAGACCGCGGTGACCTTGTGGGCGCCTTGATCGTGCAGGAAGAGGACGAAGTCCTGGTAGTCATGGAAGGCGGCAAGGTGGTCCGCTCGGCAGTGACCGGCGTCCCTGCCAAGGGCCGTGACACCATGGGCGTCATCTTCGCCAAGCCGGACAAGAATGACCGCATTATTGAGGTTGCACGCAACAGCGAACGCGGCTTGGAAGGCGAAGAGTCCGAAGACGGACTCGACGATGACGTAACGTTGGCTGCAAACGACGGCGCCTCCGAGGCGACCGTGACGGCCGAAACGGAAAACGACGCAGACCCGGATATCGAAACGGGCGCGGAGCTGAACGAAGACAACACCGGAGGTAACGAGTGAGTAATTCCGACTCATATCCCAAGCCGAGCACAGGTGTCCCCGGCGGACTCCGGCAGCCCTCGGGCAGCGCACAGGCAGGAACCCCTGCACGGCCCCAGCAGCGTCCCGGAACCGGGTCCACCGGTTCCGGTGCCACAGGAGCACGACCCGCTAACGGGACCAACTCCGCTCAGCGGCCCGCCGGCGCTCCGGGACAGCGACCCGCGCAGGCAGGTCAGCGTCCTGCCGGCGCCCCCGGGCAACGACCGGCTCAGCCCGGCCAGCGCCCCGCGGGTTCCGGGGCCCAGCGCCCCGCCCAGGGCGGTCCCGGCCTGGTGAAGCCTGCTCCCAAGGCCAAGGTTCGTCGCGCACGCCTCTTGGTCAGCAAGGTGGACCCGTGGTCAGTCCTGAAGATGGCATTCCTGCTGTCTGTTGCGCTGGGCATCGTCACCGTAGTTGCTGCCATCGTGCTCTGGACGGTGCTGGATCTCACGGGCATCTTCAACCAGGTGGATAGCCTTCTGGGCACCCTGGCGGGATCGGAGGGCAGTGGATTTGAGCTGAAGAAGATTGCCTCGCTGGGCCAAGTTGCATCCTTCGCCACCATTATTGCCGTGGTGAACGTGGTCTTGCTGACCGCACTATCCATGCTCTCAGCGGTTCTGTATAACATTTCCGCAACGTTGGTTGGCGGCGTCGGCGTCACGCTGACCGACGACTAGCAAAAACCCGCGGAATGACGCCGAAATCGGCGGAAAACCTCCGCGGAAAAGCCTCGATTTGAGATCGGGCCGGGATGTGCTGTACAGTCATATCTCGGCCCGATGAGGCATCGGGGCGTATAGCTCAGGCGGTTAGAGCGCTTCGCTGATAACGAAGAGGTCCCAGGTTCAAGTCCTGGTACGCCCACGGAACCGAAAGAGGTTCAGGTAAAACTGAACCGGAATGAGGTACTTGTGAAGAAGTTGCTGGTAGTAGTGGCAGCGGCAATCGCAGGTGTCCTGGTCTATAAAAAGGCCCAGGAATCCGAAGCCCGGAAGGATGTCTGGAGCAAGTCAACCGACAAGGTCGACTAGCCGAAGAGCCCGATTCGAACTGGTAATTGCCAGCTCGGACATGGGGTATGATTGACGGGTTGCTTCTTATGGGGGCATGGCGCAATTGGTAGCGCACCTGCTTTGCAAGCAGGGGGTTCGGGGTTCGAGTCCCCGTGCCTCCACCATAAGAAAAGTCCCGGTCAGAAATGACCGGGACTTTTGCCTTTAATGCCCGATGCCCGGGGATAACATTCGGCCTCCCTCAGCATCATTCTGACGGCGCTGGTCGCCTCGCGCACACAACGGTTCCTAGCTGGGCGGTACAGTCTGCAGTGCCCGCTCGAGGAATACGGTCAGTTCGCCATTGCCCAGGACGGGCGTCACCACGCCAAGTTCCAACGTTGGCTGCGTCTTTGCCCCGGCTGTCTTCAGGGCGCCCTGCACGTTGATGCGGGCTGCGGCGGCGGCCTGTGCATCGCCACGCTTGGCGGCCTCCAGCATGTTCAGGGCAGCCTCCACGCCACGTCCGTACTCTGCCGCCGCTGCAACCCACGTGGAGCCGTCCTGGGCGAAACCGGGCATCGCCATGCGTGGCAGGAGCTCGGGAAGCCGTTGAAGCAGCCCAGCGCGACTCCGCAATGCCTCCGATGGTGACTTGCCGGCGTCGTAATCCGTCCAGAACTGGTCAATATCGCGTTGCAGCTCCGGGGCGGATGGTGTGAGGTCGTCGTCCTGCCAGTCTTGGTTCAGGTCCACGAAAGCCCGCACCGCGGCTTGGACTTCCGGGTCGGGTCCGGAGAGCAGGGACAAGGCCGCGTTCATGGATTTGGCGGGGTCGTATGCCGGGCCGTTCCAGGAGAGGTCTGCGTAGTTGAAGATGGCCGGCAAGGACAGATAGGGCTGAATCATGGGGTTGGTGACGATGCCCTGGATGGACTGATGGAGGTTGGCGTCCCTCCCGATCACGGGGGCCAGGAAGAGATGATCCTGGGAAAAGTCGTTGACAGGATAGTTGTCCCAAATGACGATGGGCCGGGAGTCGCCGGGGCTCCCGTAGGTCCCGGCGGCCGTTTCCGCTGATTTCAGGGTGATCCGGTGTGAGACCACATCCTCACCCGTCCACTGCACCACGATCCCGGGATTCAACGCCTGGCCAAGTTCCCGCTTATAGGGAGTGCTCGCGGAGCCGTTGTAGAAGGTGGGAACCGTTTCCAGTGGGAGGACGCCGTCCTTGGCAGAGATGAACTTGGCATTCACGTCGTTGAGGAAGGATGCCTGTGCCTTTGCCAGGTTGGCCTGACCCGAACCAAACTCCCGGAGATCGTCGGCACATTGGACTTTCGTGGCGATGTCATCGAGGGGAATCACGAAGGAACGGACACCCAGCGAGTACAGGGATTCAAGCTTGGCCACCGCGTCATCGAGGTCAGCCTCGCGCGAATAGCAAATGTCGATGCCCGGTGAGAGGGCGTAGCTGAAACGGATATGGTTGGCCGCTGCTGTGTCGATGAGCTCCCGCAGCTCCTCAAGCTCCTGATTCGTGTAAAGGTCCCGCCATCGTTCCCTCAACAAGGGATCGTCCTTCGGCGAATAGATGTAAGTGTTCATCTTCTGCCTGCCCGCGAATTCGATGACATCCAGGCGGGCCTGATGGGACCAGGGGGTGCCGTAGAAGCCCTCGATGACACCGCGGGTTTCCATCAGCGGCCAGTCACCCACCAGGACCGGAACCACTGAACCGTCCCTGAGCACCTGCCGTAGGGTCTGGACGGCGTGGAAGACGCCGTCGTTGTCCCGTCCTGCCAGCACGGCCGTCGGAATCCCGCCGGGCTGTCCTGTGGCAACCACATAGCCTTCTGCGTGCCCAAGAGCGTCCCGGAGAGTGGCATCGCTGTCCAGCTGCAAATCGCTGAGAACCGGAGCTACGGCTGAGTCCACGCCCAAATGGATGGCAGATGACCCTTCGCGTGGGTTCGCAAGCGCTGTCACCACCTCCGACGTGCCCCCGGCGCCTGCCACAAGGTCCTGCACTGCGGCGGTGGAGGCTTGATCCGTTCCAGCGGGGGCAACCACGTACACGTGGCCGTTCAAGGGAACAGGGCTGCCCGTTCCGGCCTTGGCGTGCTGCGGCACGGGGAAGATACTTGGAACGCCCGCCCTGTTTCCTTCGGGCTCGTCAGGGCGGTCACGTGAAACAGCGAACCACCCGGCAACAACGAGCGCGGCCGTCAGCACCCCGGCCGCGGCCAGCAGCAGAACAGATCGCCGGCGCTTGGTGCCGGTGCCGACGGGTGCCGTGTTCAATCAGATAACCCCTTGGGTACGCCGTGACCGGCTCACTGGAATGCTGAGTCAAGACAACCACACTGTTGGAGCATCAGATAGGGCTGGAGCGCTCCCCCGCCCCACTAGGGTTGATCCGTGACCCTTCTCATTGCTGCCCTCGGCGTACTGGGTGTTGCCTCTTCCGGACCACTCATCGCAGGAACCCTTGGAGCCACCTCCGTTACGGCCTTGGCCATCGCCTTTTGGCGGAATGCGATAGGTGCGGTGGTAATGGCTGCTCCCGTCGCTATCCGTGAGCCAAAAGCATTCGGCAGGATCACCCGGCGCGAGTTTGGCTGGTCCGCCCTGGCCGCTATTGCACTTGCGTTCCACTTCGCCTGCTTCATCACCGCGCTTCAGCTCACGTCCGTTGCGGCCGCTACGGCCTTGGTGTGCCTGCAATCGGCATGGATAGCGGTGTTCCAGATGTTCCGGGGTACACGGCACCGCTGGCCGGTGTTGTTGGGCCTTGGGATCGCTTTTGGCGGCGTGGTTGCCATCACCGGATTCGACATGGGTTCATCTCCTGAAGCCCTGCTGGGCGATCTGCTGGCGCTGGCCGGCGGCGCGCTGGCTGGCCTCTATACCCTTGCGGGAGGGAAAGCCCGTCAATCCATGGGAACCGGGACCTACACGACGCTTTGCTACGGCATGTGCGCGGCGATCGTGGCAGTGCTCGCCTTGTTCAGCGCGCAGCCACTGACAGGGTTCGACGCCGGAGGCTGGCTTGGCATTATCGCCATCACCGTTTGCGCCCAGCTGGTGGGGCACACGGCCTTCAACCATCTGCTTGCCACGATGAGCCCTTTGTTGGTGTCCATGATCATCCTGCTGGAAATCCCGGGTGCAGCAATCCTGGCAGCCATTTTCCTGAATGAGACCTTGCCGGCGGGCACCTATGCGGGATTGGCGCTGATTCTTGTTGGCCTGGCCGTGGTCGTTGCCGGGCAGCGGCGTGGCCGGACTGAAGCAGACCGGCGCGAACCCGAGCTTGGCGCTGACTGACGTTCCGGCGTCGTGCGTATGCCGTGGGGCGCAGGGCGCCTAAACACCACCGCGGCGGGCGCCTTGGGCGGTGTTGGCCGTATGGATGGCCCGTAGCAACTTTGCCGGGAAGTACACAGAGAAGAACACCACCATGGGCGCTTTCAATGCCATCTTCTTGACGTTGTGGGCCTTGTACGTCCGGTCGAAACGTTGGACGTAGTAGCGGTAATCGCGAGGTGAGTCCTCGAGGCGGCGGGCAGACATGCCGGACACCATCTGGGGCAGGTACTGCACTTTGAGGTCGTGTTCGAAGAGGTGCAGCGAGAGATCGATGTCCTCGTGCATCTCGTCCCTGGGGTCCAGGCACGCTTCGTCGCGGATGGTTTCCCATGCGGTGCGACGCAGGGCCATGTTGGAACCGAAAAGGAAGTGGTACTGGTGCTTGGCCAGCCGCAACATGAGTTGGCGCATCTTGTCGTCGGCCTTGAGCCCGAAGCGGCGCATGGGCATGTCGTAGTAGACCACTGGTCCTGTGGCGGCGGCGACCGAGGGATCCATGAATGCCTTTTGGACCTGCTCCACCCAGTCGGGTTCCAGAACGGAGTCGGCGTCGATCCGGCCAACAACGTCGCCCGTGGCGTTGTTCAGCCCGTGATTCCGGGTGGGAATCAGGCCCTGCGCGGCTTCCTGCCGCAGGAGGATGATGGGGCTTTCCGGATATTCCTGCTGCATCTGCCGCACAATTTTGGCCGTGCGGTCCGTGGACAGATTGTCCACCACGATGATCTCATCGGCAGGTACGGACTGGTAGATGGCCGCGATGAGGCACTGGCGAATGACGCTTTCCTCGTTATACGCCGGGATGACAATGGACACGCCCGGGAGCACCGGACCATCCTGAAGGGCACCCGCAGAGGGTCTATCGGCTGACATCACTCCAAATCTAACACCCGTGGCAGTGCGTCCGATGGAGGCTTTGGTTACAAGCCGGCAAACACTGAAGGGACCCCGGCCGAGGCCGGGATCCCTTCAATTGCCTGACTTGATGCCCTGGTGGGGCGGTTCGTCAGGTGTTAGTTCTGTGTACCTTTGGCAGCGGAGTCCGTGCCTTCGGTGTCCTTGTGCAGGCTGGCAGCGATGTTCTTGACGGCAGTCTTGGCGTCGGTGGCCACCTTGGCCGTGGAATCTTCAACGTTCTTGAAGGCGTCCTTGGTTGCCTGCTCAGCCTCAGCTGCTGCTTCTTCCGGAGTGATGTCCGAGGTGCCGGACGCTGTGGCTGCTGCCGTGGCTGACGCAGCAGCATCGGCCGGAGCCGGAGCCGGAGCTGCCGACGTTGCCGGTACCGGAGCGGGCGTCGGTGTGACCGGGGAAGGCGTCTTCCACGGATCCTCCACCGGCTTGGAAGCCTTCCATGCGGCAACACCGGCGGCAGCGGCTGCGGCGATAACAGTCACGATCAGCCAGCCGCGCTTCTTGGGCTTCGGTTCTTTGCCCAGCTTGGAGGAGACGGCCTTGGTCGCATCCTCCGCCACTGCCTTGATCTGCTTGCCGGTGGCCTGCGCCTGCTCTTGGACGCTGTGCACGACGCCGGAATCGACCAGCTTCTGCGCTACGGCGTCAACCTGGGCCGGCGCGTTCTCCAAGGCGTGGTGGACTGCTACCGATGCCTGGCCCAATTGCTCGGACAGCTTGGGCAGGTATTCGTCCACTACTTTGTCCCGGGCGTGGCCAAGCGCCGGAGTTGCCTTGTTGAGCGTCTCCTGGATCCTGGGTGTTGCGTCCTCCACTGCGTCATGGATCTTCGGCGCGAGGTGCGCCAGTCCATCCTGAATCCGCGGCGTAACCACTGCAACGCCGTCGGCGAGGTTGTGCGCAGCGGACTTCAGCCCCTCTTGGATCTTGGGGGAAGCGGTGTCAATGCCGTGCTGGATACGCGGAACAGCCCAGTTGACGGCTGCTTCCACACGGGGCGCAGCCCAGTCGCGGGCGTTATCCACGCCGGTCACAACGGATTGTTCGAGGTCGCGGGCAATACGGTCTGATTTCTTCACAACTACCTCCCGATACACATGCTCGTTTGTTGCTAGCCTACGTCGCTTGGGGAACACCGGCTATTCATCTGCCGGATTCGTCCCGGATTTCACCGAGCGCGGAACCGGCTTTACAACAGCACCGGCGTTGACCCTGCATGAAACAATGGGGCCATGACCATCGCAACCGCAAAAGCAACGATCCACACGACCCTCGGCGACATCAAGGTTGACCTCTTCGGCAACCACGCGCCCAAGACGGTCGCCAACTTCATTGGCTTGGCCACGGGCGAAAAGTCCTGGAACCACCCTGAAACGGGCGAAGACAAGACCGGGACGCCGCTGTATGACGGCACCATTTTCCACCGGATCATCAAGGACTTCATGATCCAGGGTGGCGATCCCCTGGGTCGCGGCGTTGGCGGACCGGGTTACCAGTTCGACGACGAAATCCACCCGGAACTGACCTTCAACGCTCCTTACAAGCTGGCCATGGCCAATGCGGGTATCCAGATGGGCAAGGGCACCAACGGGTCACAGTTCTTCATCACCACCGTGAACACCGACTGGCTGTTCGGCAAGCACAGCATCTTCGGTGAAGTCACTGACGAGGAATCCCGCAAGGTTGTGGACTCGATCGAGGCTGTCCGCACCGGCATGGGTGACCGCCCCGTTGAGGACGTCGTCATCAACAGCATCGACATCGAACAGCTCTAGTCACAACCTGAACCTGAGCTCATGAGTTACGGAATTCCGTCGGCAGAGCCGTCCGCTGATATTCCGGTGTGCCCAAGGCACCCGGACAGGCCTTCCTATGTGCGGTGCCAGCGCTGCGGGCGCCCTGCGTGCCCCGAGTGCCAGCGGGCGGCCGCCGTCGGGTTCCAATGCGTTGACTGCGTCAACGAACAAAAACGTACGACGCCGACATACCGGTCGCCGTACGGCGGCGCCTTGGCCGTGGGACGGCCGTTGGTGACGTACGTGATCATCGGCTTGTGCCTGCTGATCTTCGTCCTTCAGTGGATTGTGCCAGGGGACTTCGTCTTCCAGAACTTCGCCTTCGCGAATATCTTCGCCGATAGCCAACCGTGGCGCATGCTCACCGCAGCCTTCCTGCATTCGCAGGGATTCCTGCTTCATATTGTCTTGAACATGTACACGCTGTGGATCTTCGGACAAGCCCTGGAGCCGTTGCTCGGGCGGATCCGCTTCCTCGCTTTGTACCTGATCTCTGCCATCGGCGGATCGGTGGGCTACTTGGCCCTCACCCCCATGTTGCCGCCCGTAGCCGTCGTTGGCGCTTCCGGTGCCATCTTCGGTCTCTTCGGCGCCATGCTGGTGGTACAACGTCATCGCGGCGGAGAAACCAAGCAACTCTGGGTCCTGATCGCCATCAATGGCGCGATCGGATTCTTTGTCCCCAGCATTGCCTGGCAGGCCCACCTGGGAGGTCTGATCACCGGCGGCCTCGCGGCCGCCGTCATCGCCTATGCCCCGCGCGGCAAGAACCAGGCCTTGCTGCAGGCCGGGGGGCTCATCCTCGTGGCCGGCCTGTTGGCTATAGTTACCGTGTTCCGCGTCACCGCTGGATAGCGGGCTTCCCGTGCTCCATCTTTCTTAGACCACCGCAGGCTTCTTTAGACCACCGCAGGCTTGACCGGCTGGCGGAGGATGGTCTTCAGCTTTTCCGGTGCCGTCCGGCGCACATCGCCGAGGTAGATTTCATGGTGCTTCCCGGTCATCGCCAGGGAGTTCCCGGGGATAAAGCTGCTGTGCATCTCCTCGAGGACCGGTCCCTCAGCGTCGTATGGCCCTATATGGAGCGTCTGCACGCTCAACCCCTCTTCAAGCGTCTCCAAGCGGAGCGCCTCCAATGCCGGGGCCTCCCCCTTCTTGTTCTTGGCAACCACTTCGCGCGCAGCGTCGAAATGCTCAGACGTGATCCAGCCCGGAACCATGTTCATCAGCGTCCAGTCCCACTGTGACTTGTCCCGGGCGCTGGTGAACGCCTCCATGTCATCAGCCCACCAGAGGCCCTCCAAGGGCATCACACCGTAATCCTTGTCGAGTTCGTTCTTGCTGAAGAACTTCAGCTTGTAGGCGACTGGATACAGCGTGGCCAGTGCGTCCTTATAGGCCTCGGAGGTGTTGGGATTCCCGTGGCCGTCGATCATCAGAAACTGCAGGGGTGGGACGGTCACCAAGGAGAACTCACCGTGCTTGGCACTGTAGGTCCGGATCTCTTTCTTGAAGTCGCTCTTCATGGCACCACGGTACGCCCAGGGAAATCCGCCACGGTACTCGATCCGGGAACCCACCTAGGACAAGTTATCCACAGCTGTTATCCACACTGTGCGTAACTTACATGGGTGTAGTTAGAGCTTCATTGTGTCGGTGGGGCCGTCAGATCGGCAGATATCCCCGGAAAGGCATGAATTTCTCCACACCTGTGGATAACTTTGTCCCCGCCCAGGCCGGATATGTGGATAAAGAGGGCCAAATGCCTGCACATGTGGACAACCCTGTTAATTACGCCCTGCAGCAGTAGCTATCAACAGGCTTATCAACATTGTTAATAACTTACACGCGTGTAGTTCACGCTAGGTCCGGAGCTCTGAGCCCCGGCATCGCGGGGATTCGCGCAGGGAAACCCACACGTTATCCCCACCTGTGGATAACGTGTGGGTAGGTGGTTGTTATTAAGTGGGTAACTTTCAGACCAGGTTGCCCTTGCGCAGGGAAACGTGTCCGCGGAAGGGCATAGGGCCGAGACCCTCCGGAATGACTCCAAGCAAATCCGGCAATGCCGCGATGTTGAACTTTCGATGAAGTTTGGAGCACTATCCACAGCGCAGTACACAGTGGGTATAACTGTCCCCACCCGGACGGCACGATCATAATCTGCGCCAGTGCACCGATTTCGAGCCAATATGCATGGATGTCCACAGAGTTTATCCACGCCTGTGGATAAAGTTGCCCACTTCTGTGGACAAGGGTTGGGGATTACCGTGGCAAAGAATCGTCACGGGTGGGCCCGCAGTTCAGGACCATACCCCCGACGACCCGCGGCGATGGCTGTCCATCAGGTGGGTGTCAATGATTCCAATTGCTTCCATCAAGGCATACATGGTGGTGGGCCCGACGAATGCGAAACCCTTCTTCCTGAGTGCCTTGGATAAGGCAATTGACTCAGGGGACGTTGTGGGGATGTCGGCGAAGGTGTGGGGCGCCGGCGTGGAGGTGGGCTGGAAAGACCACACGAAGTCAACCAGGCCTCCTTCGTCGCGCAGGGCGATGGTGGCTTTGGCATTGGTGATGGCGGCGCGGATTTTGAGTCGGTTGCGGACGATCCCGGCATCGAGCATGAGCCGCTCAACGTCGTCTTCGGTGAAGGCGGCAACGCTTTCCGGGTGGAAGTCCAGGAACGCCTTCCTGAAAGCCTCCCGTTTCCGGAGGATGGTGGCCCACGAAAGACCCGCTTGGAACGCCTCGAGGCTAATGCGTTCGTACATGCCCTGCTCGTCGCGGACAGGCATGCCCCATTCGTGATCGTAATAGGCCTGCATGAGGGGATCCGAAGCAGCCCACAGGGGACGGGCAAGGCCGTCCTCACCGATGGTGGTGCCGTTGTCCGGGGTCATTCATGCTCCTCCGCGGCTCCGGCCAGTTGTTTGGCTTCTGGGGATATTCTGCCGGGTGCCTCCGACATTCAATGCCTCTGGTGCTGGATGCTCCAACGCTCGGTGCCTTGGAATTACCGCCTCAAGACAATCCGGTGACCCGCATGGTGATGTTGATCCGTCCGTGCGACAGGCCGCTTTCCTCTGGAGCCGTTCCGGGGAGCACCTTGGGAATGCCGTGATACGCGAACCGGGACGGCCCACCGAATACGAAAAGGTCTCCGGAGCGGAGTTCAACGTCTGTGTACGGCTTGTTTCGGGTCTTGGTGTTACCGAACCGGAAAACGCACGTCTCACCGATGCTGAGGGACACTACTGGGGCGCTGGAACGTTCATCCTTGTCCTGGTGCATCCCCATGGCCGCGCCGTTGTCGTAGAAGTTCACCAAGGCGGCATCGGGTGTGTAGTCACTAACGGAGAGGGCCAAGGCGCCATCTGATTCGCCTCCGGAAGGAAAGGCTGCGGCGACGGCTTTACGGCCCAGGCGGACCATCCAGTCAGGGAAATCGAGCACAGGCCGACCGTTGACGTCGGTGGCTTCCCGGGTGTACTTGTAGGGCTGCCAATGCCAGCCGAGGCACACGGTGCGCACCGACATCTTGTGCCCACCAGGAAGAGTCGCTGCGCGGAGCGGCACGGGTCCTTGTGTCCACTCGCCAAATCGTTCCACTATCCACCGTTGCTGCTCCAGGCTCAGCCAGCCGGGCACGTGAACCGCGCCTGGAGCAACCAGGCGAGGACCGGCGTCGTGGTTTTCCGGCTGAACCAACTGCAGCGGAAACAGTGCATCTTCGCTCAAGCGGCTGCCTCCAGGGTGAGAAGCGCTCGTTTTGCATCCGCCCCGCCGAGATAGCCGCCGAAGTTGCCGTCCGACTTCACTACGCGGTGGCATGGGACGATGACGGGCAGTGGGTTGGTGGCACAGGCGCTTCCGACGGCGCGGACTGCGTTGGGGCTGCCGGCGGCCAAAGCGACCTCCGCATAGCTTTCGGTGTGGCCATAGGCGATGCGGGGCAAATGCTGCAGCACATTCAGGCGGAAGCCGCGGGACAACCGGAAATCCAGGATGAGATCGAACTCCGTCCGGGTGCCGTTGAAGTACTCGTCGAGTTGGCGCGCAGCATCATCCAAACGCGCAGGCGCCTGGAGGATGCGGGGGCTGACGGTGTTGGCAAGAACTTGCAGGACGTCGCCGTGGTCTTCCACTTCAAAGGCGACGCGGACTATTCCACGGTCTGTGGCGGCCAGGAGGAGTTTCCCCACGGGTGAGTCCACCACCCGGTATGCAACGTCCAAAGTGTGGGTCAGTTGCGCGTCGCTGGCCAGACGGGCGCGAAGGCTGGTGAGGGCAAGTTCAAGTCCAGCATCGAGGGGTTCCAGGAGCGAGGTTACATCGCCGTGGTCCAGGCTTTGTTCGATGGTCAACGGATCTCTCCTTTCGAAGATGAATGTGCCAGAGCAGGAAGGTCAGCCAGAGCACTGCGGAGGGCTTTGACGCCGTCTGATCCGGCTCGTCTGGCGGCCTCGGGGGTTCCTCCAAGAATCGCAGCCACGTCCACGTAGGGAAGCCCCGCAAGGTAGTGGTACGCCACGGCCTGTCTTTGTTTCGGTGGAAGGTGCGCGACGGCGTCCACGAGGTCGGCATGCCCCTCACCGGGGATGCCAAGCCGGGACGGTTGCTCCGGCGGTGAGTCCACCGGGAGGGCACGGCGACCTCCGGCACGCACATGGTCGATGCATTTACGGTGTGCGATGGTGACAAGCCAAGCTTGCACGTTGGCCTCCGGAGGGAGGTCGGGATAGGACTGAAGAGCCGCAAGGAAGGTATCGGACCAGGCGTCGTCGGCATCGTGCACGCCGAGGACTGCACGGCACACTCGAAGCACGGTGACGCCATTTTCCTGGACCACTGCTTCGAAGGGCTTTTTGGTGATCAACTGCCTGGCCTTCATCAGAAAAGTTTGCCCTCTCTCACGGCTGCTGGCTCTTCCAACTCCAAGAGGAAGCGCTTGTTCCGAAGCCCACCGGCGTATCCGGTCAATTGACCCTTGCGTCCCACCACGCGGTGGCACGGGATGATGATGCTGATGGGGTTGCGGCCCACCGCCGACCCAACGGCCTGGGCAAGATGCGGATCGCCCAGTTCAGTGGCCAGCTCGCCGTAACTGACGGTTTCTCCAAAGGGAATATCTTGCAGCCGCAACCAGACCTTCTCCTGGAAGGTGTTTCCACGCGCTTCAAAAGGAACATCGAAAACGGTGCGGTGTCCGCCCAGATACTCATCGAGCTCAATCCTGGTCAGTGCGAATACCGGATCCTCGATCCCTGCGGGGACCCCGAAGTAGTCGGGTGGCGGCAGGTGCCAGTGGCCCTCATAGAAGATGCCCGTCAAAAATTCCCCGTTGGCAGTCAGCGTCAACTGCCCCAACGGGGAATCCATGGTGGTGTGCCGGATGCTCATACCTTGTAGACGTTCACGGGCACGGAATTGTGAGGTGCGGGTTTCCTAGGAGCGCCAACGGGTGGTCATCAGGAAGCCGACAATCGCGATGCCGAAGCCCGCAACAATGTTCCATGATGCCCAGTCGCGGACGGGGAACTGGCCTTCTGTGATGTAGAACGTGATGATCCAGATCAGGCCGAGGATCATCAGGCCGAACATGACGGCTTTGTACCAAACCGGGTTGGGCTTGTACTGCTGCGCGGCGGAAGTCTGCTGGGCCTGACGGGCAGGCCGCTTGCGGGGCTTGGACTCGGGCACGGATCCTCCTTGGCTGTAGGTTCATACCGGTTCCGGCCAGCCTTGATATCCTGCAGGAAGGAAATTTCCAGCGGTTAACGGCCACGCGGCGTTCCGGGTTGGTTCTAGCTGTCAAGTCTAGCCGCAACTCGGGGTCCGCCCGCCCGCGCCCGTGCCCGAATCGAGGAGACCCCGTGGCGCACCAGCAGACGACGGCGGCTTCTGCCGTGCCGTCGGGCCGGCGAGGGCAGGAGCAGGAACCGCGCAGGCAACTCCGCGCGTCCGATGTCATCCGCAAGATCAGCCAGATCCTGGGTGAACTCCTCATTACGGCAGGTATTGTGCTGTTGCTCTTCGTGGGCTGGGAACTGTGGTGGACCAACGTTGAAGCCAACGCCAAGCAGAATGAGGCAGTCCAGAGCTTCGCGCAGGACCTCACCGGACCCGTAACTCCGGCAGCACCGGCCAATCAGGCAGACTTTGGACCTCCGGTGGTGGGAACGGCTCCTGCAAACGGGGAAACGATCGGGATTATGTACATCCCCCGCTTCGGCGCGGACTACACGAGGCCCATCATCGAGGGCACCGGTGCGGACGTCCTGGATACGTTGGGACTTGGCCGCTACGGGAGTACCAGCATGCCCGGAGCCATCGGCAACTTCGCGGTTGCGGGCCACAGGCAAACGCACGGAGCAGTCCTGGACAGCATCCATACGCTGGTTCCCGGGGACAAGATCTACGTTCAGACAGCGGACGGCTTTTACACCTATGTCTTCCGCAACAACCAGATCGTGCTTCCCAACCGCACTGACGTCCTCATGCCAGTACCAACGCAACCGGGCATCGTGCCGAAGGAACGCATTCTGACCATGACCAGTTGCAACCCGCGGTTTGGGTCGCAGGAACGGATCATTGCCTACTCCGTGATGGAGGGTTGGCAACCGGCCTCTGCAGGACCGCCGTCGGAAATCGCCGCCCAAGTAGCCAAGGTACAAGGAAAGGGGTAACGGATGTACTCGTGGATTTTCCGCAACTTGCCCGGACCCGTGTGGGTGAGGATCCTGACGTGCTTGGTACTGGTGGCGGTAGCACTGATACTGATGGTCCAGTTCCTCTTCCCCTGGTTCTCCCAATTCACCACTTTGACTGACTCGACGATTGGTTTAGTGCAGCAACCATGAGCACAACAAGAATTCTTGTAGTAGATAACTACGACAGCTTCGTTTACACCCTGGTGGGATACCTCCAGGAACTCGGCGCCGAGACAACCGTGGTCCGCAACGACGATGTGACTCTTGCCGAGGCCACGGAGCTCGCAGCAGCCCGCGATGGCGTCCTCGTTTCGCCCGGTCCTGGAACCCCTGCCGAAGCCGGCGTGTGCATCGAGCTCATCAAGTGGTGCGGCGAGAACAGTAAACCCATGTTCGGCGTCTGCCTGGGGCACCAAGCCCTCGCGGAGGCGTACGGTGGCGTGGTAACCCACGCGCCCGAACTCATGCACGGCAAGACGTCCCCTGTCCGGCACGAAGGTAAGAGCGTCTTCGCAGGCCTCCCCTCGCCTGTGACGGCCACGCGCTACCACTCACTCGCAGCGGTGCGCGATTCCATTCCGGACGTCCTGGAGATCACCGCAGAGACCACCAACGGCGTGGTGATGGGATTGCAGCACAAGACCGCACCACTGTGCGGTGTGCAGTTCCACCCGGAATCGGTCCTCACAGAGGGTGGCTACCAGATGCTCGGCAACTGGTTGGAGTCCCTGGGGATGGCCGGAGCGGCTGAACGCGCATCCAAGCTGAGCCCGCTCATCAAGCAGTAGGCCAACGGAAGCCCGACCTGCTGCGGGCCGGTGAGCGGTAGCAGGCCGCTACTTCTTGGTGGCCGTCGGCTTAGGGGTCGGCTTGTCTGTGGGCGTCGGGGTTGGCGTGGGGCTCGGAGCAGGAGCCTTCGCAACCGTGATGGTGACCGACTTTCCCTGATCCACTTCGGTGTTGAACGTCTCGCTCTGGGCCGTCACTGTGCCCGGCGCGACTTCCGAGTTTTCCTGCTCCGCAACCACCATGGGCAGGCCGTTGGTCTTGAGTGAAGCTTCCGCTTCGGCCAGGGGCAGCCCAATCAGCTGCGGCATGAGGACCTTGCCAGAGGAAACCTGAAGTTCCACCTTGGTGCTGATGGCGATTGCGCCGCCCGGGGCCGGGCCAGTGTTGATGACCAGGCCGATCGGAACCGTAGCGCTGTGGGTTCGGACGGTCACGATGTCACCAGTGATGCCCAGCCTGCGCAAGGCGTCCCTCGCATCCGACTCCGTGCGGCCTACGATGTCGGCGGGGATGGTCACCGAGTTGGGTCCGCTGGATATTTTCAGGACAACCTCGGCGTCCTGGTCCAGCATGGAGCCCGCGGTGGGAGACGTGCCGATGGTCATGTCCTTGGCCACTGAGTCGCTGGCCTCGCGCACGGATTTAGGTACCAACTTGGCTGAATATAGTTCCTGGATGGCCTGGGATTCAGACATGTTGGCCACCACGGGCACGGCGATCTTTGCAGGGGGCGGTGGCTGCAGGTTCATGAGGCTGTAAAGCCAGAATCCGCCACCGGCCAGCACGATCAGCGTGAAGATCACCAAGGTTGCTATCCACGTACGACGGCGTTTGTTCTGGCCCGCGGTCCGCTCGCGTTCCGGTGGGAGGCCCAAGGGAAGGGGTTCTTCCTGGGGCTGGTCAGCGGGTTCGTCCCTGGCCTGATCGGCGGCCAGGAATCCCACGGCGGTGGAGCTCAGGATCTGGGTGGCCGGGTCGTCCTGGTCCACGAGGTCGTTCGGATCGGTCGGTGCCTCGCTGGGTGGCATTGCGGGGACAGGAATGCCGTTGCTTGCCGCGCGCAGTGCGCGGCGGAAGGACGCAGCGTCCTGGAAACGGTCTGTCCGGCTCTTCTGCAGGGCTTTGGCAAGGACAGAATCGAGGGCCTCGGAAACATCGGGGTTGTGGGCGCTGGGCATGTCCGGAATTTCGCGGACGTGCTGGTAGGCCACCGAGACCGGGCTGTCCCCCACAAAAGGTGGACGGCTGGTCAGCAATTCGTACAGGAGGCAGCCGGCTGAGTAGAGGTCGCTGCGTGCGTCCACGGTTTCACCGCGGGCCTGCTCCGGTGAAAGGTACTGTGCCGTGCCGACGACGGCCTGTGTTTGGGTCATGGTGGCAGCGGAATCGGCCATGGCACGTGCGATGCCAAAGTCCATGACTTTGACGTCCCCGGTGTCGGCGCAAACCATGACGTTGGCCGGCTTGATATCGCGGTGGACAATACCTGCCCGGTGGCTGTACTCCAGTGCGGCAAGGACACCCAGGGTGAAGCCGATGGAATTCTCCACACCCAGTTCGTTCGCCTTGATCATGTCCCGCAGGGTACGGCCGGCGACGTATTCCATGACGATGTACGGCACGCGGACATCCTCGCCGGGACCCCCCGGTACGGAGTATTCGCCGGTATCGAAGATGGCCACGATGGACGGATGGTTCAACGCCGCGACGGCTTGGGCCTCACGTTTGAACCGGGCCTGGAACTGGGGATCGCGGGCAAGGTCCGCACGCAGGACCTTGACAGCGATGGTCCGCCCCAGCAAAGTATCCGTTCCCCGGTATACGTCCGCCATGCCGCCACGACCGATCAGCTCACCGAGCTCGTAGCGGGCGTTGAGGATGCGCTGTGAAGACACAGGTGTGCTCTCCTCTCGATGCGCGGGACCGTGGCGTGGCGTAGACATGGCGGATCAGTTAGTTGCTCGGGCTGCCGCTGGGGCTGGCGCTCGAGGAACCGGGGTTGGTGGGTACAACGGCCCTGGAAAGGAAGTAGGTCACTGTAGAACCTGCGGGAACCTCGGCTCCAGCGGCCGGCGAAGACCTCACGAACGTGCCGGCCTGCTGGCCCACGGCTCCGTTCACGGGATCCCCGGCTACCCACCGCAATCCGGCGCCCTCAATGGCCGCCCGGACCGATGACTCGCTGGCTCCGACGCTGATGGTGGGGACGGCAACGGCTTCAGGACCCTTGGAGTACTGAACCGTGATGGTTTGTCCCGGATCAACAGGTCCGGTGGGGTTGAGATCCACCACGGTCCCTGGAACGGCCGGGTTGAAGACCTCCACACCGTTGACGCCAAGGCCCAGGTCGCGGAGTTGCGCACTGACGGTCTGGAACGGCTGGCCAAGGTACTGCTCAGGGATGACGTTGATCTTCTCCGGCGTGGTCTGCGTGGGCGTCGGAGATGGTGACTCCGAGGTCGGCGTAGGCGTCGGCGTGGCGGACGTCGACGTCGGGCTGGCGCTCCGGCTGGTGCTGGCAGTGGTGGACTGGCTCGGGCTGGGGCTCGGCGAGAAGAATCCGGACTGGGTGATCAGGAAACCAACCAGCGCGAACAGCACCAGCAGGATCAAGGCAACCATCGGCCAGGTCCAGGGGCTGCGCTTCTTGCGTTCCGGCTCGCGATCGTCGAAGTTCTCGTCGTCGCTGTAGGCAACTTCCTCTTCGTCGTTCAGTTGGCGCTCTGCCTCCAGGGCATTCGCGCGTGACAGAGGGTTGTCGGATGCGGCTGCAGCTGCCCCAACAGCAGCCCCGGCAGCCCCGGCACCCAGCACCGGAAGTGCGGAGGTCGCCGTCGACGACTGCTCCTTACCGTAAGGCGAGGTGACGACGCCGGTGGGTGCCGTTGCGGTGTCCACCGGCGCTGTGATGGGTCCGGTAGTGGATTCGAAAAGCAACATGCCGGGTACGGCGGCGTGGGCCGTAGCGATGTCTCCGTTGCGGATGGCGTCGGCGGCTTCGGCCAGCTTGATGGCGTTGGCGGGACGGTTCTTGGGATCCTTGGCCAGCATGGACATCAAGAGGGCACGGACAGGCGTGGGAAGGGTTTCCGGGAGGGGCGGCGGTGCGTCGTTCACCTGCGCCAGGGCAATGGCAATCTGCGATTCGCCGGAGAACGGACGGTGGCCGGTGAGGCACTCGTAGCCGATGACACCCAGTGAGTAGATGTCCGAGGAACCCGTGGCGGTCTGGCCGGTGGCCTGCTCAGGAGCCAAGTACTGGGCAGTGCCCATGACCTGGCCGGTCTGTGTCAGCGGAACCTGGTCCGCGAGGCGGGCGATGCCGAAGTCGGTGACCTTGACGCGGTTGTCCGGCGTGATCAGCAGGTTGCCCGGCTTGATGTCGCGGTGGACCAGGCCCTGTGCGTGCGCAACGGCAAGGGCGCGGGCAGTCTGCGCGATGATGGAGAGCGTCATATCCGGGGACAGCACTTGCTCTCGCTCAAGGATTCCGCTCAAAGGGTGTCCCGGGACGAGCTCCATGACCAAATAGGCCGAGCCGGCTTCTTCGCCGTAGTCGAAGACGTTGGCAATGCCCACGTGGTTGAGCAGGGCGGTGTGACGCGCCTCGGCACGGAACCTCTGGAGGAAGCCGGGGTCCCCCGTGTATTCCTCCTTGAGCACCTTGATGGCAACGATCCGGCCGAGGATCTGGTCCTTGGCCTTCCAGACCTCGCCCATGCCGCCAATCGCAATGCGACTGGTCAGCTGGAACCTGCCGCCGAGTGTGATTCCCGAAGTAGGCCTCACTTATTCAACACCGCCTCAAAAATCTTCTTTGCGTTCGGACTGGTTAGCTGGGCACCGCTGAGCACATCCACACCTTCCATGACGATGGTGACGGCTACTTGCGGGTCGTTTGCCGGGGCGAACCCGGTAAACCATGAGTTGTTCAAACCTGAATCGCCGAGTTCCGCGGTACCGGTCTTGCCGGCCACCTTGACGCCGGAAACGGCTGCTCCCTTGGCAATGCCGTTGTCCACGGCGCTGGTCATCCACTCGGTGATTTGCGCTGCGATGGGCTGGGTGGTGCTGGTGCGGAGGGCCTCGGGCCTGAGTTCGCTGATGACGCGGAGGTCAGGAGCGCGGACGGTCTCCACCAAATTCGGCTTCATCTGCACACCGCCGTTGGCAATGGCCGCCGTCATCATGTTGATCTGGAGCGGAGTGGCCTTGACGTCCCGCTGACCTACGGAAGACTGGGCCAACTGGGCCTGGTCCAGGTCCTCGGGGAAGATGCTTTTTGCCTGCTGGAGCTTGAGCTGATCGCCGAAGGTCTCGCCGAAGCCGAACTTCTGTGCCTGATCGCGGATGGCATCCTGTCCCAGGTCCAGGGCAATGCTGGCGAACGGAGTGTTGCACGACTGCTCCAGGGCAAAGACGAAGGTTGCCGTTTCACGGACGTTGCAATTGCCGCCGGCGTAGTTTGGCAGGCTGGCACTGGATCCGGGCAACGGCAAGCTGCTGGGATTCGGCAACTCGCTGTCCTTGTTGTACTTGCCTGAATTCAGCGCGGCAGCGGTGTCGATGAGCTTGAAGACCGAGCCAGGTGACAGCAGGTTCCCTGTTGGACCGCTGACGTTCTGGTTCAGGTTAATTCCCGGAACCTGGTTCAGTTCGTTGTAGTTGGCATCTGCGGCGGCACGGTCATGGGTGGCGATCAGATTGGGATCGTAGGAGGGCTTGGAGACCATAGCCAGAATAGCCCCGGTCCTGGGATTGGTAACCACGATGGATCCACGCTGGCCGTCGGGGATGAGGTCGAACGCCAACTTCTGGATTTCAGGATCCAGCGTCAGCTCCACCGAAGCACCCTTGGGCTCATTGCCCAGGAACATCTGGCTCATTCGATCCAGGAAGAGTTGGTCGGAGTTGCCCGCAAGGGTCTCTCCCATGGACTGTTCCAAACCTGTGGACCCAAAGAACTTGGAGAAGTAGCCGGTGACGCCGGCGTACAGCTCGGGTTGGTTGTACTTGCGCTGGAAGGCGCAGGACTCGGTTCCGGGGACAGACTCCGCGACTGGTTTGCCGCCCACGATGATTGAGCCGCGCTCGTTGCAGAACGACGCCAGGACGGCCCGCTGGTTCCAGGGGTTGTCGTTGAGGTCGTCAGCGCCAATGACCTGGACATAGCTGATAGCGCCGAAGATCAACGCAAACATGGCCACTGCGGCCATCCAGGAGCTACGAATAGCCTGGTTCATTGTTGCTTCACCGCCTCTGTTGGTGCGCTTGGTGTCTGTCCTGTGGCCGGTTTACGCGTGCCCGGCGTGCTGCTGCTGGCCGGAGGTTTACCGACCATGGGGGTTGTGTCCACGGGTCCGCGGGCCGTGTTGGAGATCATGAGCAGCAGGCCGACGATTATCCAGTTGGCCAGGAGCGACGAGCCACCGGCCGCCAGGAACGGTGTAGTCAGGCCCGTCAGCGGAATGAGCCGCGTGACGCCGCCGATGACCACGAAGCACTGCAGGGCAATGGCAAAGGACAAACCGCACGCCAGCAGCTTGCCGAATGCGTCACGGGTTCCCAAGGCAGCGCGGAAGCCGCGGGTAAACAGAAGCAGGTAGAGCATCACCACGGCGAAGAGGCCGATCAGGCCGAGTTCCTCGCCAATGAGGGCCACGATCATGTCGCTGTTGGCAAAGGGCACCAGATCCGGCCGGCCTTGGCCCAAGCCGGTTCCTACCAGCCCGCCGTCGGCCATTCCGAACAAGCCCTCGACGATCTGTCCACTGCCACCGGGTGACCTGCCGAAGACCTCCGGTGTGAACGCGTTGATCCAGCTGTCGATTCGGAAGGCTACGTGGGAGAAGATCTGCGAGGCGATGAAGCCGCCACCAAGAATCAGCAGCAAGCCAATGACAACCCAGGAGATACGGCTGGTGGCCACGTAGATCATCACGATGAACAGGCCGAAGAAGAGGATGGATGAGCCGAGGTCGCGCTGGAAGACCAGGACGCCGATGCTCACCAACCAGGCGGTGATCATGGGCCCGAGGTCCTTGAACCGCGGGAACTGCATGGGGCCGATCTTCCGACCGGCCAGGAGGATGAGATCCCGGTTGGAGGAAAGGTACCCGGCGAAGAATATTGCCAGCGTGATTTTGGCGATTTCACCGGGTTGGAACGTCATGGGTCCCACTCGGATCCACACGCGGGCTCCAAGGATTTCGCCGGCCGAAATGCCCGGAATCAAGGGCAGGAGCAGCAGGAACGCACTGACGGCCAGGGAAATGTAGGTGAAACGGCGAAGGATCCGGTGGTCCTTGAGGAACCAGATCACGGCGATGGAAACTGCCATGGCGATCAGCGTCCACCGGAGCTGGTTGTTGCCGGTGTCGTCGCCGGGGCCGTCCATTCTGTGGATCAGCGCCAAACCCAAGCCGTTCAAGGCTACGACGATGGGAAGTATTACCGGATCGGCATATTTCGCCCGGAGCCTGAGGACCACATGGAAGGCAAAGGCGGCAACTGCGAGCAGGCTCGACTGGAACCAGAAGTCCCGGTCCAACCCGACATCGGAGTTGATGCTCACCAAGGCACTCGCGCCGACACCGACGGCAAGGGCCAGCACGATGAGGACAAGCTCAACGTTGCGGCGCGGTTTAGGTGCAGTTTCAGTCTGTATCACTTGGCCGCCCCACAGGGAGTCGGTACGGGCGAAGGCGAGGCAACGGCCGCAGTACTAGGCACGGGCACGGTGGTGGTGGGAGATGGCGTCGGCGTCGATGTGGCCGAAGTCGTGGGGCAGTTGGCCGAAGCGCTGCCCGTGTTCTTCAGGTTCTCCACAATGCTCTGGGCGTCGTCGAGGTCACCCGCCGGAACTGTCTGGCGTACGCTCTGCTGGCCGTATTCCGGCAATGAATCCACCCTGATGTCGGTTACGGCTTCAAGCCGGGAAAGCTGAATGGGACCGAGGCGCTGCGAAATTCCGTTGAAGATGGCAACGCGCTGATCGTATTCGCCCACGTAGTAACGGGTTTGGGTCCAGGCGTAGCCAAGCCACAGGCCAACCACGACACCCACCACAACAACAGCTGCGACGGCCGGCATCAGCCAGCGGATGCGGCGCCGCGTGGGCTCCTCGACGTCCAGCCGGTCCTGCTCGGCCTTGTGCGTGAGGACCGTGGCAGCCCTGCGGGCGACTGTCCTGCCGGCAACAGTCGGTATGGATCCTGTCTCTGCAGCTGTGGCCGCTGCGCCTACCAGTTCATGGGGACGGCTGGCCAATTCTTCGCGCAAAACCTCTGCGGAGAGGTGCTCACCGAGGTGCGGGTCGGTGGTGGTGGGTGGTTCTTTGGAATCGTCCGGGGATTTGGACGCCTCAACGGATTCGTCCGCGTCGCTGGTCGGGTCACCCGCGCTGAACGATGATCCAGCGTCAGCCGCCAGGGCGGCTTTTGCCTTGGACCCGGACTTCGGATCCTCAGCCGGCTTGGTCGCGGAAGGACCTTCGGGAGACTTGGATGCCGTGACTGCTTGAGGTTCGTCCAACTCGGCAAGCGCTGCGGCCGGAACGACGTCGACGGCGGCCGTGTTGACGTCGTCGTCGGTCTCTTCGGCAATCTCCAGCATCACCACGGTGACGTTGTCCGGGGCGCCGGCTTCCAGCGTCAGATCCACCAGTATTTCCGCACATTCGCGCAGGTCCTTGGTCTCGCGCACCATGCGTTCAACGACATGTCCCGCAACGTAGTTGAGGCCGTCGGAGCAGAGCAGCCAGCGTTCGCCGGGTTCGACGTCCAGGATGTCCAGATCCAGCTCTGGACTGGCATCAACGTCTCCGAGGACTCGCATCAGGACGTTTTTGTGCGGATGCGTCTCGGCTTCCTCCGGACGGAGGCGTCCCTCATCTATCAGGCGCTGCACAAAGGTGTGGTCCACGCTGACTTGTTCAAACTTCTTGTTGCGCAGGCGGTAGGCGCGCGAGTCGCCGATGTGCGCGAAGTGGAGCTTGCGGTCTTCAAGCAGGAGGGCGGTCACCGTGGTACCCATGCCGGAGAGCTTTGGGTTCTGGTGAACAAGCTCGGAAAGAAGGGAGTTGGCGGTCTGGATTTCGTCCGCAAGGACTGTCTCTGCGCCATCCGGATAGTCGTCATGGTCCAGGTGGATCATGTCCAGCACCGTTGATGCAGAGGCGACATCGCCGCCGGCGTGACCACCCATGCCGTCGGCCACGACTGCAAGATGGCGGCCCACGTATGCGGAGTCGTCATTCTTGGAGCGGATCCGTCCGACGTCGGAGCGGGCCGCGTAGCGCATGATGAGTGGGCGCTCCGCGGGCTTCTCCTTGCCTTCGGGGGTCTCGGGGGAGGCCATGGACTACGGCCTCAATTCAATGACCGTCTTGCCGATTCTCACGGGGACGCCAAGCTCAACCGGCAATGCGCGGGTGAGCTGTTGATCGGCCAAGTAGGTGCCGTTGGTGGAGCCGAGGTCCTCGATGAACCACCGGCTGCCTTGCGGGAACAGTCGGGCGTGCCGGCCGGAAGCGTAATCGTCCTCCAGGACAAGGGTGGCTTCCTGGGCACGGCCAAGCAGGATGGGGCTGGCAGCGAGGGGGACCGTGGTGCCCTTGAGGGGGCCCTCTGTGACCACCAGCGTGCGCGCATGCTGGATGGCTGGCGGCGGTGACGCGGCCAGTTCCGGATGCTTGCGAACTTCGCGGGCCGTGGGAGCTCCGGTGACGGCCTTGCGGCCGATCTGGAGATCACGGCGCATGGTGGTCACGATGCTGAAGATCAGGACCCACAGCAACAGGAGGAAACCGAAGCGAAGCGCTGTGATGGTCAGTTCGCTGATGTCGTTCACGCGTTGCCACCCTGGTTTTGGGGGAGGAGGCGGAAAATGATCTTGGTACGTCCCATCGTGATGGTCGAGCCGTCTGTGAGCTCTACGCTGCCGTTCACTTTATGGCCGTTGACGTAGCTTCCGTTGGTGGAGCCAAGGTCAACGGCCCAGGTGCTGCCATTCTCCGTGCGTACTTCAAGGTGCTTCCGGGAGACGCCTGTGTCATCCACAAGGATGTCGGCTTCCGAGGAGCGGCCCAGCACTACGGAGCGGGCGTTGAGGGAATATCGTTGGCCGCCGATGTCCAGAACGGGCTGGAGGCGGGTGGGCTGCCGTGCCGGGGCTGCCGGGACGTGGGCCCGCGGGGCTTGGGGAGCGGGGCCAGCGTCATCGGAAGATTTCTCGGTCCGGGACGTGATCTCAAAATGTCCTGCCCGCTCTTCGTCATTCCGACGGAACGAGATCCGGACAGCGCCCTGAAGGGTGTAGCCCTGGCTGCGGACATGCTGGATGACGACGTCGCACAACTCCTCGGCGAGGGGTGTTCCCCATTCCTGGGCCCTGGCGAAATCCTCGTCACTGAGCAGGACATCGAAAACATTGGGAGCGAGCGTACGGCCGGCAGCGATGGTGATGGACTTGTTGTCCAACTCGCGCCTCAGCTTGCTCGCAATCTCCACCGGCTCAACACGTGCACGCGACCCCGTGGAGAAGACGTTGCGAACGGCCTTTTCAATGCCGCGCTCGACTTTGTCCAGCAAACCCATGTCCTTCTCCTTTCCTTGCCGCGGCACCCGATGCGCCTGGTCCGATAGTCCATCGTTTGGTCCGTCTGCGCACACGGCGAAGTACGCGCCTGACGGCCCTTCCACTTCCCGATACTACTGGGACTGACTGGGAATGGCCTTAATCCACAACGCCTTGCGACCCGGAAAAGTTCGCGCCCGGCGCTTGCTGGCGCGGGAGTGGGGGCATGAAAATTTCGTGGGAATCAACCCTTGTAGGCGGCCTTTCCGGCGGCTCTTCTGCCTCCCGGTGGGGCCCTCCTGGCCTCGATTGGTGTTTTGCCGGGAATGTCCGTTATGCTTGATCTCGCTGCTTTTGAAGGAAACGAAGCTGGGAAACCGGCAAAAGTCCAGAAAAAGAAGTTGCGCGCGAGTGGCGGAACGGCAGACGCGCTGGCTTCAGGTGCCAGTATCCGAAAGGGTGTGGGGGTTCAAATCCCCCCTCGCGCACGCAATTGAAAGAGCCCCAGTCTTAGGACTGGGGCTCTTTTGTTTTATACGGGATCCCAACTGGGTGACAGATAACGCTCCATTGGCGCTTCGTAGGAGCGAGGTGCTGTTACCTGGTTGGGTGAGGCGCGAGTGACCGTCAGCCGCGCGCAGAACCTGTGAACCGGCGTCGTGAGTTGCCCAGATGCAGGCGCATCGCTGCCGCGGCAGCCACTTGGTCGCCCTCCGCAATTGCTGCGTATATAGAGGAGTGTTCGTGGACCACCTGCGCAAAGCGTTCCGGGGATTCTTGATCTTCGCTGGCGACCAGGCGCGGGCGGGGCATGGTGATCATGGTTTGGCCAAGGGCTGAGATGCAGTCCGTATAGAAGGGATTGCCGGACGCCGCAGCAACGGCCCGGTGGAACTCGAAGTCCGCTTTCATGGAGTGGGCGGGGTGGCCTGAACTCGCGGTGAACTGCTCCAGGGCGCCGTGGACGGCCTTGAGCTGGTGTTCGGTGTGGTTGCGCGCGGCCAAAGCCGCGGCTTCGGTCTCGACGCCGATCCTGAAATCGAGCATCTGCAGCCGGTCTTCCATGCTGGAAACGGGCCGTGATCCAGGCGCCGCAGCGGGTCCTTCCGCCGGCGGAGTCAGCGCGAAGCTGCCCCGCCCACGTTCGGTTTCCACGAGACCCTCGGCCTGCAAGCGGGTCAGCGCCGAGCGGACCACGGTCCGGCTCACCCCGAACTCGCTGATGAGGGTGTTTTCGCTGGGGAGCTTCTCACCTGGCTGGATGGCGCCGTCGACGATGCGGTTGCGAAGGTCGGCGGCGAGATCCGCGGTCAGGTTTCGGCTCATGGGTTCAAGATTACGCGCCGAACTCCACTGACTCCGTGGTCCAGGCGCGGGCCTGCCCGCTGAGGGTGACGCCCAGTCCGGGGCGGTCCGGGACGATCATGCGGCCGTTCTTGGTCTCCAGGCGTTCCTCGAACAGGGGGTCCAGCCAGTCGAAGTGCTCCACCCAGGGCTCACGCGGGTAAGCGGCAGCCAAGTGGAGGTGGATTTCCATGGCGAAGTGCGGTGCCAGGCCGAGTCCGCGTTCATCCGCCAGGGCCGCGAGCCGCAGGAACTGGGTGATACCGCCAACGCGCGGAGCATCCGGCTGGATGATGTCGCAGCTGTTGGCGTTGATGAGGCCCTTGTGTTCCGCGACGGACGCGAGCATCTCACCGGTGGCGATGGGCGTATCCAGGACCTGGGCCAGGTGCGCGTGGCCTTCGAAGTCGTAGGCGTCCAAAGGTTCTTCGATCCAGACGAGGTTGAATTCCTCGAGCTGGCGGCCCATTCGCAGCGCTGTGGCGCGGTCCCATTGCTGGTTTGCGTCCACCATGAGCGGGACGTCCCAGCCGATGTGCTCGCGGACTCCGGCCACCCGGCGCAGGTCCTCCTTGGAGTCGGGCAGGCCAACCTTGATCTTGATGCCGCCGATGCCGTCGTTGATGGACTGAGTGGCGCGTTCCTTGACCTCTTCCAGGGTGGCGTTGAGGAAGCCGCCTGAGGTGTTGTAGGTCTGCACGGAGTCGCGGTAGGAACCCAACAGCTTGGCAAGGGGGAGCCCGGCACGCTTGGCCTTGAGGTCGTAGAGCGCGATGTCGATGGCCGCCAGGGCCTGGGTTGCCACGCCGGACCGGCCCACGGAGGCACCGGCCCAGAGGAGCTTGGTATAGATCTTGCCGATGTCATTGGGATCCTCGCCGATGATGCCCTCTGCGACTTCCTTGGCATAGGCGTACTGCGCGGGCCCGCCAGCGCGCTTGGAGTAGCTGAAGCCGATGCCGCTGTGGCCCTGTTCCGTGGTGATCTCGGCGAACAGGAACACCACTTCGGTCATGGGCTTCTGCCTGCCGGTGAAGACTTTCGCATCGCTGATGGGTACGGTGAGGGGCAAACGTGCCGTGGACAGCTTGACGTGGCGGATCAGATCTACGGTGCTCATGGTTCTCCTCGTGGGTGCGGCATCCTTGCCTGCCACTTAGGATACAAGTTATGCACTTGTACTACAAGAGTGTGGGGGTTGTGGTGGCGACTGCCGAGGCTTCGCAGACCCATCTGTTCCCCGGGGCCGTTCTCGTTATGGCCGGGAGGGGCCCTTCGATTTGAGGAAAGTGGTCCGGGGCTTTCGTCCGTGCCAGCGGACGCGGCTGCCCCACAACTAAGGAAGTGGGACACGAGGCGATCAGTGAACGGCTGCTTTAGGCAAAGCCTCCGGCTGTTTTGCCCTAAATCTGTTGTGGACGAAGGCCAGCATGATCGCGGCGAAGCCGAGAAGGCATGAGCCGACGAGCGCGGGGGACTGGACGGAGGTGCCCACCAGTGCTGCTCCGCCGGCGGATCCGGCGGCGATTCCTGCGTTGAACGCGACTACTGCGGCTCCGGAGGCCATGGTCTGGTTTCCGCGCGAGCGGTCGAGGATTTCTGACTGCATGAGTGTGGGTAGCAAACCGAAGCACGTTCCTGCCATGGCTGCAGTTGTGAACACCAGGACGGGTCCTGCGAGCAGGGCGGCACCAGCGAGGATGACAGCTTCGGCAACCATGACGATAAACGCTCGTTGCAGTCGTCTTTTCCCGGCCAGGCGCCCGGAGAGTGCTGTCGCGATGATGACGGCTCCTCCGTAAACCGCAAGGACAAGGGACGGTTGGGTTCCCGCGTGGGTGGCCATGGGTGCGAGGAACGTGTAGTACGAGAAGTGTCCAGCCAGTGCCACGGCAAGGATGAGAGCTATGGGCACAAAACTGCCCTTGGATCCTGCCTTCGTGGCGAGCTCTGCCTGTGGAGGACTTGGTTGTGGTCGGGGCGCGCAGATCATGGCTGCGAAGACGCCGCAGGACGCCAAGGCAAGGGGGATCCGCCAGTCGATGGAGCTTAGCGCCTCAGCAGCCGGTACGCCGAGGGCGAGGGCACAGCCGTTACCCAGGAGTACCCTGGCGGTTGCTTTGCCGGTGTTGGTTGGTGAGGCCGCGGCTGCCAGGGCCAGGACCAAGGGGAAGAACGCGCCGTGGGCGGCTCCTTGGATTGTTCGGAGGACCAGATAAGTGGACATGTCAGGGGCAGCGCTGGTGGCGAGGCCTAGGACTGCGAAGATGCCGGCGGTGAGGATTGCTGTCTTGCGGAGATTGAATCGTTGGGCCAGGGCTGAAAGCGGAAGCGCAAACAGTGCGGTGCTGAAGGCGTAGAGACTCGAACCGGCGGCGGCTGTTCCAATGTCTGAACCAAAGGCCCTGGCGATGTGTTCCAGCGCACCGGTGGGGGCCATCTCGACTGTGACGGCAAAAAAGAGTGCGAAGGGCAGGGCCCAGGCGGTGAGCTGCCCTGCCCTTCGCGTTTCAGATGGCACGTTCACTTTCGGGTAGCTCGGGAACTCTGGGCGGGAGGTTGCTGGTGACCGTCTGAGGGTAGGTCCTGACGCTTAGCAGGATAGTTTCCGTCTCGGCCCGCAGCGTTCCCTGCTCTTGAGCTGGCGCAAGCAGCACGGACCCCGCTGACAGCTTCCTGCCTTCGATATCCGCCTGACCGGAGAGAATGATGAACGCTTCGTGCACGCCTTGCTCGCCCAGGGCCAGGCTTTGCTGAGGGGCCAGCCTCCAGTGCTCGATGGCTTCCGTTTCGCTGTGAAGCATTCCGCGGCGGATCAAGCAGCTCCAGTAATCTGCCGGGTCCGGTGTGGTGATGATCATGAGCCGGGGGTCCTGAGCTCTACGGCAAACAATTCCACGTTGGAGGTTGCTGTCAGCACGGCAGGCGATCCGTTGGGCACCAGGAACGATGCTGGTGCATCGATGGTGGCGGTCGTGTCAGCGAATGAAAGTGTGGCACTGCCGGTGTTCAGGAAGCCAGCGATTTCGGCGCCGGGCTTTCCGAGCTTCATGTTTTGTTCTGGAGTGAGGGTGTGCCGTTCGATGGCGGCCAATGGCCCGTCAAAGGTCCCTTGTGTGTCGACGCTGGGGGTTGCATGGAGGTCATGGATCCGGGCAGGCATGGGCGGCCTTTCTGTGCGGTGGCTGCCTTCGAGGCAGCTCTGGGTGTGTGGTGTGAGGGTTTCAATGACCCACCAGTTCAGCGTCGTCGAGCCGGTGTTTCGCAGGCCGTGGGTGTTCCCCGGTGTCGTCAAGGCGAGGGTCCCGGGGCTGACCTTATGCGCTGTGCCATTAAGGAAAAACTCACCCGTTCCCTCCAGAATCAAATAGATTTCCTCGGTACGCGTGTGGCGGTGTTCACCGCTGACCCCACCCGGCGGGAGAGTAGCCCATTCCACGGCTTCTGTCGCTGATTCGAGCTCGCGTCGGGTATAGAAGGCCTTCCATCCGGTGGTGCCTGCGGCGCCGTGGACGCCAAGGACCGTGGCGTGGCCGTTGGGGGTGCGGGGCCGTGGAGGCGCTTTGGTGGGGGTGTTCATGCCGCCGACCTTTCCAGGTCCCTGTTATCGGCGCCGGTGAGGATGTTTAGTGCTGCTTCGATGTCGAGGGGTGTGAGGTCGTTGACGAAGATAGCCGCGCCGATCCCGGTGGGCAGAGGCAGGCGCTGGAGTCCATTGCGGTGGCGGGTTGTATCGATGAGTGCCTGGACCAGGACATCGACACTCATGGAGGGGTGGGTGACAGGCAAACCAAGTGTGCGCATGACCCTGAATATCCGGCTGGCTTCGTCCGGGGTTACCAGACCCCGGTGGACGCTGATGGCGGTGGTGAGGGCCATGTCCAGGCAGACGGCTTCACCGTGAAGCAGTTCAGGTAAGGCGGTCATTTCCACGGTGGGGGAGAAAGTGTGGCCGTAGTCGACCAAACGTTCCAGGGTCTGTTCCCAGAGGTTGGGTTCCAGCTCTTCCAGCATCCCGCTGATGGCTTTGTCGATGATTTGTTGTTGGGCCTCGGTGTGCTGTTGGAACCGGCCGGCCAGTGCAGCCGCGCCGTGCTCTTCGAGCAGGGCGAACAGTTCTTCGTCCTTAACCAGAGCGATTTTGAGAATCTCCGCGAGTCCGTTGGAGACGTGGCGCTGCTCGAGGGAGCTGAGGAAGGAGGTGTCGAGGAGGTTGCGGGACGCGGCGAAGTAGGTGCCGATTTTGTTTTTGCCGGTCTGGAAGTTCACTCCGGTCTTGACTCCGACGCTTGCATCAACGATTCCGATCAGAGTGGTGGGGACTCTGACGAAAGGGGTGTTGCGGCGGTAAATGCTGCAGGCGAATCCTACGATGTCGGTGAGGACTCCGCCCCCGATGGCGATCACGGGTTCACGACGGCGGTCGAGCTTGAAGGTTTCGATGGCTTCGAGGACGGTTTCTACTGCGCTCCAGCGTTTGTTCGTTTCGCCATGGGGCAATACCAGGATCTTGTATTCGGAGAGGTTCGCTGCGGCGTAGGCGCGGATCCTCTCGCCGTAGAGATCATTGACGGTGGTGTCGGTGACGATGAGTCGTCGTGAGCCGTGCTCTCCATCGACCAAAGTCGGGTTGGCCGGGTCAAGGATGTCAAAGGTGGTTTCTACCCGGTATTGGACGTCCTGCTGGGCGGAGACGGTCCATGCGCGGTTGATGGTAGTCATTTCAGGCCTCTCGGGAGATGGTGGGTCGTGCGGAGAAGGGGTTGCGGGAACGCAGTGCGTTGTTGGCCGGGACTTCAACCAGCCGCCAGAGCAGGTAGGCGCAGCCGAGGCTGAGCACGAAGGCGGCAAGAATGGTTAAGGCTGCCGGCAAGGGCTGCAGCGCCGCCGACCCGACGATGGAGCGGGTCAGGGTCAGGACGATGTCGTGGACCATGTAGAACGCGAAGGACAATTCGCCCAGGCGGACCGCTGCGGGGGAAGCGAAGATCCCCGGTGGGGAGGTATCTTGCGCTGCGGCGATGACAAGCAGCAGCACGGGGATGACGTAGGCGGCGTCCATTTGCCAGGTAATGGGGAGGAAGAGGGACCCCCCGTAGCCGAGCGCCGCAACCAGAAGGGCTGGCCCCAGCGGGATGGTAGGCAGGATTCTCTCGCGGACGGCCCGGGCTGCGAGCATGCCCAGGGCGAATTCGAGGAGCCTGACCGGTGGCAGTGCGTAGACGGCCCAGATTTGTGGGATGGATGCGCCGAACAGTGGCGATTGGGCATGGTTGGGACCGAAGAGTTCTCCGGCGGGGAGCAGCCCGGCGGCCAGCGGTGCCAGAGTGATCAGTCCTATCAGTGCGGTGCCGATGAGGAGGAGGCCGTGCCGTGGGATGCGGTTCACCAGTGGCAGCACAAAAGGGAACGCGACGTAGAAGAAAAGTTCGGCTGAGAGCGACCAGCTGGGGTGGTTGATGCTGAAGAAGGCGGTGTCGGCCGGTATCCAGGCGTGGATCAGCAGGAGGTTGGCGACCGCTTCACCGATCGTGGAGGCCCCGAGCCCTCCGATGGCCAGAGCGAGGAAGAAGGTCACGGCATGGTTCGGGACGATCTTGGCGATTCGTCGCCAGATGAACCGTCCGGGAGTGTCCCCGGCGCGGGCAGACCACATGAGGACGAACCCGGAGAGAATGAAGAAGAACGTGACGCCGAACCATCCACCGTTCTTGAGGATGAACTGCAGCGGTTCAACTATGTCCGAATCGCCGAGGTAAAAGCGACTCAGGCTGATGTGGAAGGCGAAAACGAGCAGCGCGGCGTAGAAGCGGAGTCCCGTCAGGGCGTCAAGGCGGCGTGCAGTTACCGGAAGCGTGCCGGTTGGTTCAGGCAAGAGGGATGCTTTGGGCATGGGAGAACACTCCCTTCGGGTCGTAGGCGGCGCGTGCGCGTTTGAGGCGTGGCAGGTTGCCCTTGTAGTAAAGGTCGAACGAAGTTAGTCCGGAGGTGTTCCAGGCGCTGTCGTCCAGGTCCGTGTCTGCGTAATTTACGAAGGCACCATCTGCTGTGGAGTTCAGGGGAGGGACTCCGCCGGTGGAGGCGAACATGCCCTGGTAGGTGTTGCGGGTCCAGGTGACGTTGGCTTTGTCATCTTCGGGGTTGTCCCAGATGGAGACCACTTGGAATTTGATGATGGAGTCCCGTTGGGGGACGGCTGTCGCGTCCGGGGCGACGCTGTTAACGGCACCTCCGTAGGAGGCAATCATCAGCAGCGCTCCCGGGTTGGCGATCCTTGGATCGTTCAGGCCGCGGTAGGCAGCGGCGATCGCCTCGGGTGTGAATGTACGACGCAGGTACGCTGACTTACCTTTGAACCGGCGGGTGGAGTCGGGTCCGGTGAACCCGGTCCATTGCGTGGCCTGCATCCACGGCACGATTCGGCGCTGGGTGACCTTCGCCGCGGGCACTCCCTCCGACACGGCTGTCAGGTAGCGGTCCAGGACACCTTCAGCATCAGGGGTTGCTGCGTCAACGATGGTGTCCATGGTGATAAAACCGTTGGAACGGTGCCAGGTTTTCAGTTGGGCGAAAAGGTTTGCTTCCGGGGTTCCGGGGGCTGCGTTTCTTTCGTGCCATTGGCCGTGGTTGTTCAGCAGCCGGGTAAATGCTGCTTCATCGATGTCAGCCCAGGACCAGGACACAGTGCTGAGCCAGACATGACGCGGAGGTGAAGGCAAGGCCTTTTCCGGCCGGTTCTCCGTGGCTGAGGGGCTGCGAAGCCAGTACCGGGTCGCGATGCCAAAGTTCCCGCCCCCACCGCCCGTGTAGGCCCACCACAGTTCGTGGTGTCGGTCCTTCGGGTCCCGGGTGCCGCGACTGATCGCGACGGAACCGTCCTTGCGGACGTGAACGGCTTCAACGGCGAGGAGGTGGTCAACGACGAGGCCGTCGCGGCGGTTCATTGATCCGTAACCGCCGCCGGCGATGTGGCCGCCGGCAGCAACAGTGGGGCAGTTCCCTGCGGGAACGTAGACGCCCCATTGCTTGTAGAGCAGTTGATAGACCAGCCCGAGTTGCGCGCCGGCTCCTACCTCGAAGGCATTCATCTCCGGGTCCCAGCGGACTTGGTCCATGGCGGAAAGGTCGATGATGGATTTCACGGCCGGGTTGGCGACGAATCCTTCGTAGCAGTGCCCTCCGCTGCGGGCAGAAGGACGCAGTCCCAGCCGCAGGACGGCGCGAAGTTCTTCGGCGACCTCGGCTGCCGTGCGTGGGAAGGCGATGCGCTCGGCTTCACCTTTCCACCTCAGGTTCGTGCCTTGTTGCAGGTCATCGAACTGTTCGGAGACAGAGGTGATGACTTGATAGCCCCTGGTACGGGTTTGGGGCTCGGCGGCTTGGGCGCGCGCTGGCACACCGCTCAGGGCGATAGCGCCCAGCAGTGCGCCGCTTGCGCTGAGCATCGACCGGCGGGAGGCGGTGTGGCTCAAGAGAACGCTCCGATCGCGATGGGGGTCCGGAGCGCAGCAGCGTCCCTTTCATAGGGCAGGGTGCCGTCGGGCATGTTGATGATCTCGAGTTGGAGCCCGAATGGAGAGTTGAGGTACACCCACCTGTCTCCTGCGATGGGTCCGTCAATGATGGTCTCGGGTTCACCCAAAGTGGTGTAGCCGCTGATGTTCCGAATGGAGTTGACCGTCTTGTCCACGTGGTCGGCGTGGAACGCTACGTGATGGCCGCCCAGGTCGCTGTTGGCTGGCCGGGGTGAAGGAGAGTTCCCATGGAGTACTGCGACTGGCAGTCCATGGTCGCTGGCGAAGAGGTAACCGGTGGCCCCGAATGCGGTGGTGGCCTCCTGTTGGCTGAAACCGAGCGTGGATGTGAGTTCGTGCTGGGCCGTCGCGAAGTCGTACCGGCTCAGCGCAACTGCTCCGAGGAGACGCTGCACTGGTCTGTACTGGATTGCCAGATTGATCCCGGAAGGCAGTGCTACCTCATACCCGTTGATCGGGTGCTCGATGGGGCGGACTGTCGCGTTCTCGTTGTAAAGCCTGGCGATCACGCGGTCAGGGTTCGGGGTCTGGAAAATGAGGAAGAAGCTGCCCGCCGCTCCCGGAGGAGTGTCCCAGGAGCGGCGTTCGGCGCCGACGTATTCGAAAAGTTCGAGGTTGATACCGCGAACATTCATTGCGGCCACCGTCAATGAGCAGGTTCCCCGGGCTCCCAGTTTCGCCGCCATCCAACCGGGTTCCCGATCAGTGATCGGGCCCTCTACGTAGCAGACCTCAGCGCCAAGGGCGTTCCGAAGGTCGTGGATCGCTTGGCGAAGCGATCTGATAGTGAGACCGAAATGGTCAATGCCACGAATTTGGGCACTGTTCATGATTCCCCCTGGATGTGATGCGAGTCAGGCCTAGGTTGGGCCCTGTGCGGATGTGACGCTTCAGGACGCGGTAAGCGTCCAGATAGTGCGGTGTGTTAGAGGTTGGTGCCGCCGGTGGCGTCGATCTTCTGCCCCGTGATCCAACGCGCTTCGTCGGAGGCAAGGAAAGTCACGATGCTCGCAATATCGTCGGGCTGGCCCACGCGGCCCAGGGCACTGCTGGCAGCTACCCCGGCCTGGGCTTCTTCGTTGCCGCGGAGCCAACCAGCATTGATGTCGGTGTCAACGACACCCGGGGCGACCGAGTTCACGGTGATTTCCCTGGGCCCGAGGTGTTTGGCGAGGGTCAGGGTGAAGGCTTCAATGGCGCCCTTAGTGAGGGCGTATCCAATGATTTCCGGGAAAGCTATGCGGGTGACGCCGGAGGAGATGTTGATGATGCGTCCCCCGTCTGCGATCCGGGGCAGCCCTTCCTTGACGATGAAGTAGGGCGCATTGACGTTGATGGCCTGCTGGGTAAGGAAATCTTCCCGGCTAAAGTCCTCGATGGCCCCCCGCAAGGTGACCCCGGCATTGTTCACGAGAACGTGAATGGGCTGGTTCAAGACACCGGCTTCGGCAGCGGCTTTGTCATAGGAGGCCCAAAAATCCTGGGCCGCGGTATCGGTCCCGAGATCTGCCTGGAAAGGGAAAGCCTTTCCTCCGGCGGCTTCGATGGAGGCCGCTACTTCCGCAGCCGCCTTCCCGTCCTGTCCGTAGTGGACAGCAATAGTCAAGCCTGCGGTGGCAAGGCGGGAGGAGATTGCCGCGCCGATCCCTCGGCTGGCTCCAGTCACGACGGCGATGTGGTCTTTGTGTGTTTCGCTCATGAATGAGATACTTACATACGTTTAGCGATCACTACAAGAAAGATTTCGAAAACATATGTGTGGCGCTGACCACATTATGAAAAACCACTCTCGTGGAGGCGGCGGGAATAGATGCCTGCTGCTGGGGGCTCTTCTTGAGAGGAACGACGAGAGGACGACGATGTCAGGAAAAGCAGGCCAAGGGCGGAAATTCAATATCGATGATGCCTTGGAAGCCGCCACTTTGGTCTTCTGGGACAGCGGATACGAGGGCACCTCACTTGCGGAGCTCACGAAGGCCATGGGCATCAATCCGCCCAGCCTTTATAAGGCCTTTGGCTCCAAGGAAGACCTCTTCTTCTCCGTTGTGGATCACTACAACGCCACCCACGGAAGCTTCATGTCCATCGCCTTCGCAGAAGAAGACTCCGGGCTGAAACTTATGCGGCGGCTGCTCATGGAAGCCGCCGACCACTACCCGTCCAAGACGTTCCCGGGCGGCTGTCTGGTGATCAGCTCCGCCGTCGCGGTGACCTCCGCGAACCGCCACGTCGCAGAACGGCTGTCCAAAATGCGCAACGACAACATCCTGGCCATGGCAGAGGCGCTGACCGGGGATCGCGAAGCAGGCCGGATCCCCCAAAGCACCGACACCCATGCAATGGCAGCCTTCGTCGGAGCGACACTACAAGGAATGAGCCAGCAAGCCCGCGACGGCGCCAGCAAAGAGGACCTCCTCCGCATCGCCCACTACGCCATCGCCGCTATCGGGGCCTGACAAACGACACGGCCGGACACAATGAAGACCAAGTTCAGGCCGCCGTGGTGCAACAGGGGCGGGGCAGCCAATCCAACCCACCATCGCTCCGAAGAACTCCGGCAATAGGCGAATGGAAAAAGCCGGTCAGCGCCCGTTGGACGGTGGCCCTCAACTTCGGTGGGAGCGTCTACGACCCGCACGATCCGGTGGGAAAGCTGCTGTTCAACGTCTGGGCATGGTGGCCGAGTTCGAAGCCACATGCACCACCGATTCCACAGCCTCGAACCAAAGGCAACTACCCCCGCAGCGCCCCGAACCCCGTAATCAGCGCCTCAAGTCCCAAGCTGAACGCGACGTCAGTCGGGCGCGCATGCCGTTCAAGAGCCAACCGGTCCACAGCGGCCGTGAAATTGGGGACCCGATCGGCGAGGCTGCCGGCGTCGAAGATGTCATCCGGCGCGGTGACGTCGTAGGCCGCCCCGAAAACAAATGCCTCCAAAGCGACGATTGCCGAGATGATTTTCTCTTCCGGGAACCCGGCGTCGCGGAAGCCTGCGGTCACGGCCTCGTACATCGCCAAAGTCTTGGGCGCATTTGCCACCGGAAGTACTGCAATGACAGGGATCAGCGGCGTATGCTCCGAGAAAACGTCGCGGTAGGACCAGGCCCAGCGACGTACAGCGGCATCCCACGGCTCCACCCCGAAAGCAGTCACATCCACCATTGCTGCCAAGTGGTCCTCCACCAACAGCAAAACGTCATCCTTGGAGGCCACATGGTTGTAGAGGGCGGAAGGCGCGACGCCGAGGGAGCGTGCCAGGGCAGCCATGGTGAGTCCGTCGTAACCCTTGCTGCTGATCAACTCAAGCGCCGCCGTCGTGATGCCGTCCTGGTCAAGGATCGCCGCAGTCGGCCTGCCGGCGCGGCGGCGTACCGGGCCGGCGGAAGTGGCCGAAGGGGCGGGGGTCGGTTCGGGCATCGGAGGCCTTTCTGCTGCCTGTGTCCCCAGCATTATTCCACCGGGCCTTCACACCGGCCGACTCCAACGCTAGTATGGATATAAATGAACGCCATTCATTTACTGGTCAGCCACCACGGACGGCCACGGAGAGGACATCATGCAGAATCTTGATCGCGACGTTGTGATCGTCGGTGCCGGGCCGTCAGGGTTGACGGCGGCACGCGAATTGAAAAAGGCCGGACTCAGCGTTGCTGTGCTCGAAGCACGCGACCGCGTGGGCGGCCGCACCTGGACCGACACCATCGACGGTGCAATGCTGGAGATCGGCGGCCAATGGGTTTCTCCGGACCAGACGGTCCTCATGGAGCTGCTGGACGAGCTCGGACTGAAAATGTACTCGCGCTACCGCGACGGTGAGTCGGTCTACATTGGCGAAGACGGCAAGCGCACGCAGTACACCGGTGACACTTTCCCGGTGAACGAGACCACCAAAGCCGAGATGGATAAGCTCGTCGCCATCCTGGACGGACTCGCCGCCGAGATTGGACCGACCGAGCCCTGGGCACACCCCAAGGCCCGGGAGCTGGACACCATCTCCTTCCACCACTGGCTCCGCCAGAACTCCAACGACGAGGAAGCCTGCAACAACATTGGCCTCTTCATCGCCGGTGGCATGCTCACCAAGCCTGCACACGCATTCTCCGCACTCCAGGCAGTGCTCATGGCCGCCTCCGCCGGATCCTTCAGCCACCTGACCGACGAAGACTTCATCCTGGACAAGCGCGTCATCGGCGGCATGCAGCAGGTTTCGCTGCTGCAGGCAGCCGAGCTGGGGGATGACGTCATCCTCAACAGCCCGGTTCGCACCATCAAGTGGTCCGACAACAACGTCACGGTCATCTCAGAACAGGCAACTGTCAACGCGCGCTTTGTGATCATGGCTGTGCCGCCGAACCTGTACTCCCGCGTCTCGTTCGATCCGCCGCTCCCGCGCCGCCAGCACCAGATGCACCAGCACCAGTCGCTGGGCCTGGTCATCAAGGTCCACGCCGTCTACGACACTCCGTTCTGGCGTGAAGAAGGACTGTCCGGCACGGGCTTCAGCGCAGGCGCGCTGGTCCAGGAGGTCTACGACAACACCAACCACGGCGATTCCCGCGGCACCTTGGTGGGCTTCGTGTCCGACGAAAAGGCCGACGCCGTGTTCGAGCTCAGTGCCGAGGACCGCAAGAAGGCCATCCTTGAGTCCATCGCCGGTTTCCTGGGCGACAAGGCCCTCACCCCGGAGGTCTACTACGAGTCCGACTGGGGCTCAGAGGAATGGACCCGCGGCGCCTACGCTTCCAGCTACGATCTGGGCGGCCTGCACCGCTACGGCAAGGACCAGCACGCGAACGTGGGACCGATCTACTGGTCCTCGTCCGACCTCGCCGCCGAAGGTTACCAGCACGTGGATGGCGCAGTCCGCATGGGACAGGCAACTGCCGCCCGCATTGTTGAGGCCAACAAGCTGACTGCTGTACCTGTCGCCTAACGCGATCAGCGCCAAAACCGGCAGGCCGGGGGAGCTCCATCCCCGGCCTGCCGGCTCCACTGTTTAAGCACCAAGCCGGTTTCAGCACCACCAGGAAAGGACCACCATGCGCTACGTAGTGGGCTACACCGCCAATGCGAGGGGGCACGACGCCGTTCACCTTGCCGTCGCGCTGGCCCGGAACCACGATGTCAGCCTGGACCTGGTCCTGGTGGTCCCGGAAGACTCCCCATTCAACGCCGTCTACCCGCCTGAGGCCGGCTACAACGACATCCTCAACGAGCAAGCACAGCGCTGGCTGGACGAGGGACTCGCGCTGGTTCCGGACGACGTCACTGCACGCGCCCACATCCGCCGCGGCGATTCAGAGGCGCAGGCCTTGATCGATGCCGCCGTGGAAATGGACGCCGCGGTGCTGGTGATTGGCGCCACCAACAGCGGTCTTTTCAAGCGCTTCACGATCGGTTCCGTGGCGGGTTCGCTGCTCCACTCGTCGCCCGTTCCGGTCGCTTTGGCGCCCCAGGGTTACCACCGCACCGAGCCGATCACCCGCTTGAGCTGCGGTTTCGGGACGCGCCCGGGCGCTGACGAACTGCTCGACGTCGCCGTCGAGTCAGCCCGCGACCGGGGCCTCCCGCTGCGGCTCGTCTCCCTGTTGGCGCTCGACGGCGGTAACTCGCCGGGGTTGGCCGACGCCGCCTGGGTGCATGCCGCCGACCGGCTTGCCGCCGTCGGAAGTTCCGGTTCCGCCGACGCGACCGGTTCCGCTGACGCGGCAGATGTGCCTGAACCGGAGATCGTCGTCGCGCAGGGCCGCACCATCGAAGAAGCCGTTGACCGACTCGACTGGGAAGACGGCGAAATCCTGCTGATCGGATCCAGCCGCCTGGCCCAGCAGCGGGCCACCTTCCTGGGCACCACCGCAAACCGGATCCTGCGCGCCCTTCCCGTTCCCATGATCGTGGTCCCCCGCGACTACACGCGACAAAGCTCCTAGAAATCGCCTGAGAGGCAAAACCATGTCAACTGCACCAAAGACGGTCCAGTCGAAAGAATCGTCCCTAAGTGAAAAGGGGCTGAAAGCCGGATCGGTGGGCCTGATCGGCGCCGTCGTGATCGGCGTTTCCTGCATCGCACCCGCCTATACCCTTACCGCGGCCCTTGGCCCTACCGTGTCCGAAGTTGGCGTGCACCTGCCTGCCATCTTCCTGGTGGGATTCATCCCGATGTTGCTGGTGGCACTTGGCTACCGCGAACTGAACAACGCAATGCCCGACGCCGGCACCTCCTTCACGTGGGCGACGCGCGCCTTTGGTCCTTGGATTGGTTGGATGGGTGGCTGGGGGCTGATCGCGGCCACGATCATTGTGCTCTCCAACCTGGCGGCCGTGGCGGTGGACTTCTTCTACTTGATGCTCGCCCAGATTTTCAGCAACCCGGAGTTGGGTGAGCTCAGCAAGATCCTGCCGCTGAACATCGCCACCACGCTGGTGTTCATTGCCTTGGCCTGTTGGATTTCCTACCGCGGCATGGAAACCACCAAAGGCGTGCAGTATGTCCTGGTGGCCTTCCAACTGTTGGTCTTGGGCTGGTTCGCGGTGTCAGCATTCGCACACGTGGCAAACGGGACGGCTTTCGATGCCACCGCTATCTCGCCCGACTGGTTCAACCCCTTCGCCGTCGACTCGTTCTCGTCGTTCGCCGCGGGTGTATCGCTCTCGATCTTCATTTACTGGGGCTGGGACGTCACCCTTACCATGAACGAGGAAACCAAGAATCCCGAGAAGACCCCGGGCCGCGCAGCGACCATCACCGTGCTGGTCATCGTGATCATCTACATGACTGTCGCGCTGGCCACCCTGTCCTTCGCCGGTGTTGGCGAGACGGGGCTGGGTGCCGGCAACCCGGAGAACCAGTCCAGCATCTTCGCCGTGCTGGCAGGTCCGGTGATGGGCCCGTTCGCGATCCTCATGTCGCTGGCCATCCTGAGCAGCTCGGCCGCATCGTTGCAGTCGACGTTCGTTTCCCCCGCCCGCACCATGCTGGCCATGGGCCACTACCGCGCCATCTCGCCCAAGTTCGGCAAGATCAGCCCCACCTACAAGTCGCCCAGCTTCGCCACGATCGCCGCCGCGATTGCCGCTGCCGCCTTCTATGTGATCACCCGGACCGTCTCCGAGAATGCACTGTGGGACACCATCACCGCCCTGGGCATGATGATCTGCTTCTACTACGGCATCACCGCGCTGGCCTGCGTCTGGTTCTTCCGGGCCGAGGCTTTCCGCGGTGCGCGGGCGTTCTTCTTCAAGTTCCTTGCACCGCTCGTTGGCGGTGTGATCCTGCTGGTCATGTTCGTGAAGACGGCTCTCGATTCCATGGACCCGGAGTACGGCTCGGGCTCGTCCGTGGGCGGCGTGGGCCTGGTGTTCGTCCTGGGAATGGGCGTGATCCTGCTGGGCGTAGTGGTCATGCTGGTGATGTACCGGCTGCGGCCCGAGTTCTTCAAGGGCAAGGTGCTGACCCGGGCCTAACCTCCCGGGAAATGGACGCGGCGAATGCGAGCACGGCCGCGGAGAAGTCCAGCACGTCCGGCGCTGCCCGCTGGCCGTGACCGCCGCGGTCCTCGTGGAGCAGCCAAGCCCGGCCCCCGCGTCCGCGGATTCCGGTAACAACCTCGACGGCGGCACTGTTGTCCACGCGTTCGTCCCGCCCCAGGAGGCAGCACAGGAGGGGCGGTAGCGCGGTGGCGGAGTTGAGTCTGCCCAGCACGTGTACCGGCGAATAGGCTGCCCGATCATGGTCAGAGCACTCCCCGTCGGCGCCAAACTCGTGCAGCCATTGTTTCCCCAATCCATGGCGGTGAAGGTCCACGGTGTCCAGCAATGGAGCCACAGCCACCACTCCGCCGAATGAGGAGGGGGACAGGAGGGCTGCTGCCGTGACCACCAGGCCACCATGTGAGGCCCCGAAGGCCACGGTCTGGGCGGGCGTGGTCCACTGGGTATCGGCGAGGTAGCCGGCCACGTCAATGAGGTCCAGGATGGTCCGCATCTTCCGTGGACCCCGGCCCGCCTCATGCCAGTCCCGGCCCATTTCCCCGCCCCCACGTAATTGCGCAGCCACGTACACCCCGCCGCTCTCCAGCCACGCCGGCACGCTGGGTTCGGCCTCGGTCCTGTGCGTGACGCCGAAACCGCCGTAGCACGTGAGAATCAGGGGCAGTGGCCGCACCGGGAAGCCGTCTGGCCCAAGGTCTGAAGCCCGTGCGGAGATGACCAGGGGAATCTCGACGCCGTCACTCGCCAGGGCTGTGACCCCGCGGTGGACGATGTGGCGAGGGGAGTCTCTGGAGTTGTTGTTCGAGGGCGCCGGTTCGTCCACACAGAAGACCCCCGATGGACGTTCCGGGGAGGCCGTCTGGATCCAGAGATCAGTGGCATCTGCACGGGGTTGGGCGGCGAACGATGACACGTATTCTGCTGGGGATAGACGGTAGACCGGGCGGCTATCCAGCGTGACTGTAGTGCCGTGGTGGTCGGAGACCAGTTCTACACGGTTCCCGCAATCGGCTGCAGCCACGGTACGCCAGGCCCCGGACTCCAACTCCCACTCTTTGGTGCCGGTCCTTGGGTTCTTCGCCGCGAGCCGCAGATTCGCCCCGGCGCGCGTCAGCGCGAGACGGCTGCCCGTGGTGTCGCCAAGATCCGCCGGCAGCGGGAGCTCCTGTAAGTGATCTGAGCCGAGCGGGCAGCGCATGATCTTGTGGGATGGTGGCATGCCGGTCAAAACCCAGATTCCGCGCCCGTCTGGCTCCCAAACGGGCGCTGCGTACCAAGCCGTCGCCCCTGGGATGTGGACGGGTTGGGTCCCGGCAGCGAGGATCCAGGTTTCCGCCAGTTCGCTGGTGGAGGTGCTCAGCAAGGCTGCGATGCGCGTTCCGTCAGGGGAGATGGTGAATCCGCGGACGATGGTGCCCGGTGGCGTGGGGAGCCGGACACCGGGCGGAGCGGCCACCTCCAAGTGGGCCCGGCGAACATTCCAGGCATCCCGAAGCCCGGCCTCGGGTGCCAGATGCAAGGACGCAAACGCTTCGCCAGGCCCCCGCCAGAGAAAGGCCGCCTGTCCGCCGGCGAACTGGGGGAGCCCTTGGCGGGGTGTGGAGTCCCAGCGTTCCAGGAGGGAACGGAAATGCGGCCGAAGTCCCATGCCCGGAACAGCTTCCTCGATGGTGCTCATCGGCCCACCGTGTCGCCCGGCACCGCGTCCACAGCAGAGAGCCAGGCGAGGTGGCCGCCGTCGTGCAGGGGACTGCCCAAGGTGATGGTGCGCAGAGGGCTACCGGCCGCTGACGTGTCAACTACGTGAAGTTCGCCGTGCCCACCGCGGGTCACGGCGACCAGTTCCGAGGACGGCGAAGCGGCAATGGCTCGCCGTTCGGCGTTGTCCCAGGGTTCATGGCCGGGCCGTGGGGCGCCGTCCATGCGAGGGAGGTCCCACGTGCCCCGTAGCGTTGGAGAGCCCGCCTCCAGCGGTCCAAGGTGGTGCACCGAAAGCTCGTCACCCTCCGGATGGACGCGGGCGGTCGCGATGCCGGTGGCAGTCAGCGCGAAGCGGAAGACCAACCCGTGGCCCAGCGGTGTGGTCCGCGTCAGCCCGGTATCCACGTGGTGCACCCACAAAGTGTTGCCCCATTGCGCCCAGCCCCTGGGCTCCCCGCCGCCGTGGCGAAGAACGGCCACCAGGACACGCCGCCGCGGGCAGAAGCGCAGGAAGTAGGCGCGGCCGGGAGCATCCCACGCGATAGCGCCAAGGGCCTCCGGCTGCGGCTTGCGGACGTCGAAGCGTTCCAGGCCCTGGCCCGTGGCCACGAACATGGTGCCCGTGACGGGATCCAAGGCGTCCCCATGGCCGTCGGGGGAGGCCTCGGCCCGCAGACCTTGCAGGGGCGGGCAGTGCACTCCTTCGGCCAGGATCCGCTGCACGCTGAAGGATTCGATGCCGCCGGGTTCACGGTGGCGGACGACGGCGGCAGGCCCCTCTGGCGTTTTGCCCACCACAACGCCAGGCTCCCCCGCCCTGGTGCGGATGCGGCGTGAGGTGGGTCCGCCGTCGGACTCCAGGTCCACAACCGTGAGGAGATCGCTCCAAGGTTCCCATGAGACACCAAGCCCGGTGGTGACGGCAATGAAGCGGCCCGACGGGTCGCAGGCCAGGTGCTCACCCGGGATGGCTACGGGAATGGTGCGGGGCGGGGTGTTGGTGAATGCATCGGCAATGACCAGGGCACCTCCGGCGTCATCAACGAACGCGCATCGTCCGCCTCCCAACGGCAGGAATCCGGCGTGCTCCGCCAGGACCACGGAGTCCAGGCGGTGCTGGACTGCCCCGGTGACCGGATTCAGGAACTGTACGTTGCCCGCTTTTTGGTCGGCGACAACCAAAACTTCGGAGTTCATGGGCTCTCCCTTTCGCTTAATTTGAGAATGGTTCTCATTAACTATAGTGTGACGTTGTCGCCGCAACAGCGGAGGCAACCACCACCACCGAAAGGAGACCAACCATGGAAAAGACCACGGTTCTGGTTGAAGTTGAAGAGACCGAGCAGCTGGCACACCTGTCGGCAACACACTCGAATGCACTGGTCGAGAACCCGTTCGACTAGTCACTAAGCCAGGGGGCGGGCGCGCCGGCGCGCCCGCCCCCTTAGCTCCACCCCGCAACTTTCGGAAGGAACCATGGGAACCGCAATAGACAGCTTTGACGTCGCGGGAAGATCAACCATCCGCAGCGGTGACGGCGCCTTCTTCCATCTCCCACCCTCGGCAGGCAGTGGCCAGCGCATGGCCGCGGACATCAGTGACGAACTGATGCAACGCCGCCAGGCTGGTGCGCGTCCCCTCCCCGGACGGGAGCGAATCGGGCTAATAGCCCCCAAACCCGTTGCGGCCGCACTCCTGCCCGTGTTCCACGAGGCCGGGGTGGACCTGACAGTGGGTGACGGTAAGGAGCCCGGCTCCGTAGGGCTACTCCTCCATCTGGCAGCCACTCCCGCCGATCGCAACCGCTTTGACGCACTGCCGGGGAGCCGAACAGCCGTGCTCCGCTTCTACGGAGAAGGCGACCTGGTCTTCGTAGATCCGCTGTCCCTCGAACCGGCAGACCCAACAGGGTGGCAGGTACTCCGGCGCAGGCTCGCAGCCTCACCTGCCGCCGCCGAGCTGAGGGCCTGGCTGGAGACCCCCGCTGCTGCCGCGGACTTCACTCCCCAGGGCATAGCCATGGACCTGCTCACGGCCAGATTGCTCACCGTCATCACGGCTTGGCAAAGGAATTCACCGTCACTTGCCGCTCACCGGCGTACCCTCTGGCGGCTGGACTCCCTGACGTTGGCAGCCAGCGAACACCCCGTTCTGCCCTTCCCGGAACCCGCCAACCTGGGCGAGGGCTTGCGGGCTCCGCTGCGATGAGTCCCACCACCGCGCCGGATCACCTGGACATCACCGCTGACGACGGCGTTCGGCTCACCGCAGACCACTACCGCACACCAGTGGACGGGGAAGCCCTAGGGACGGTCCTGATCCGGACACCCTACGGCCGGACCCAGTACGCGGACCAAGCCCACGCATGGTGCAGTGCCGGATACGACGTAGTGGTCCAGGACGTCCGTGGGCGCTACGGGTCCGCCGGCGCATGGAATCCCTATGACAAGGAGGGCCCGGACGGAGCAGCCACCGCCCGGTACCTCGCAAGGAACGGGTTGCTCAGGGGCCCACTCATTCTGGCTGGAGCCTCCTACGATGCGCACTGTGCAGTTGAAGCAGCCCGGGTTTTGGAGGTGGCACGGCGTCCGGAGGTGGCACGGCGTCCGGAGGAGGCGGCCGCCAGGCCCCTGGCCGTGGTGGCGATGGTGCCGGCACTGGGCCTCTGGGAAACGGCCAGGGAACCTGATGGCACACCGCGCTTGCGGGACAGGATTGGCTGGTGGCACCAGCACGGTTTCGGCAAGGAATCCGGCCACCCTTTACCCGCCGCGGAGCTCCGGAGGATATACCGGCAGGCTGAGGAACGCGGGATGGACTGGACGATTCACAACCTCATGGACGACGCCACGTATGGTCCGGGTTCCGCCGCTGGTTGGAGGCGGCTCTGGGACGCCCCACCAGCCGATCTCCACGGGCTTTATGGCCAGCTGAACACGCCGCTCCTGATGATTTCGGGGCAGCGGGACTTCTTTGTTGCCGAAGCTGCGGAGCTGGTGAGGGCCTGGGGCAGCGCGGCGCCGCGGACTTTGGTGGAAACCCTCTGGGGGCCATGGGGACACGGACTCGCCAACGACCTCGACGCCGGAACCGCCGCCGCACTCCGCGAACAGGGCGGCCTGATGGCCCGGATCAAGGACTTCCTGGGTGCTGCCAGCGGTTGGGATCCACCCGGCACCCAGCCCGGGCCCCTTGGAGACCCCCGCCCGCCAGTCCTCCAGTGGGAACCCGGCGCCCAGCCACACACATGGCGCTGGGCGCCCACCACCCCCGAGACGCTGCCGCACCCCCTGAACAACCACGGAGAATCATGACCACAACAGCCGAAGCCCTGGGCCTGCTTCCCTTGCACACCTTGGTGGACCAGCAGACCGGAATCATCCGCAGGGTCCGTCCCGTTCTCACCCCGGAGAACGCCCCACCCGCATACACGTCCATGACCGCGGAGGTATCGAACGCGCGCTGGCTGGGTGACTGGCCCGCCGACCGCGTCTCGCTGGGCACCACGTTCGGCGACAGCCGGCAAGCCTGGATCGCGGCCGTCGCCGAAGGCATGGAACGGTACTGCGGCAACTTCATCCCCGCAGACCTCCCGGACCACCACTACTTCACCGGGACGGCCCGTGAGCTGACAGCGTCAGGCCGGGCCGCCGTCGGGCTTGAACAACTGCCGCGATTCGCGGACTGGCAGCTGGAGCGTGCGGCCTTCCCCTACCGGAACCTCGACGCCGACACTCCCGCTCTGTGGACAGCGTGCAGGCGGGAATCGGACAGCTCGGACGTGTGGCTGCCAGCCAGCCTCACCCTCCTGAACTGGCGGCAACGGCGTTTCCGTGACCTCCCGCGGATCCATCATCTGAACTACGCGGGGATCGCCACCGGGCAGGGCCGCGCTGATGCCACGGACAGGGCGGTGCTGGAAACCATCGAACGCGACGCCCTGGAACTGTGGTGGCATTTGGACGGGCCCACCCGCGGTATCAGGCCAGAGAGTGTTCCCGGTCTGGTGGACGCCATGGCCGGTTGCCGGTTGCAGTACTGGGTGGTGGAAATGCCCAGTGAGTTCGCCCCCTGCATGGCTGCCTTGGTGTTCGACCCGGATTCCGGGCTGTACGCCGCCGGGTTCTCCTGCAAGAACGATCCCGCTGAAGCGGCACGCAAGGCAGTCCTGGAGGCCGTCCACACCTGGATCTACTCCCAAGGTGCCACCGACGCCGATGGTTGGGTGTTCCAGGCAGTCGAGGCAGGGCTCATGGCCAAGGGGCTGTACCTGGAACACCGCGAAGACCGTCAATACCTGGACGACGTGGGGCCCGGATTCGGGGCAGTCCGCGATCTCGGTGCACATGTTCAGGTGTGGCTTGATCCCCGGACACACGTCCTCGCGGAACGCTTCACCAAGCCCGCGGGTGGGCTGGTGGACGTTGCTGCCGTGGATGACGTGTCCATGCCGGAGCTCTACAGGCGGCTGGAATCGGCCGGCCACACCGTATATACCCGTGAACTGACCACTCCCGACGTCGCGGTGACCGGCCTGAGTGTTGTCCGCGCCGTGGTGGGAGGACTGGTTCCCAACGCCCCGGCCGCTTTCGCCTATCTAGGCTGCCCCAGGTTCACCACAGCGGCCTTGAAGCGCGGGTGGCGTGAAACGGCGCCGGCACTGCCGGAGGACTTCACCCTCACCCCACCTCCCCACATGTAATGGACGTACCCCACGTGCTCCTTCCCTCAGGATTTACCCGCGCCTGGAGCCACGAGGTTCCTGGTCCCGTGCAGCCGCCCGGTCCCCTGCAGCAGCCCGGTCCCCAAGGTGCCCCGGCATCCGGCACGGTTGAGCACCAGCGGCATGATGGGCTCCCGGTGGCCGCCATGCTGCGGGCCATCTGGTGGAGCGAGGACTTCCACCCCAATCCCGCCACCGGCCTGCCCGGGAAGGTGCGTAAACGCCCAGTTCCGTCGGCCGGTGGGTGTTACCCGGTGCAACTGCGGGTCCTCTGCGGGGAGGGCTGCGATGTGCCTCCCGGAACATACGTGTTTAACGGCACCGGCTTGAGCGGCAGCGGCGGCGAGTTGCTCCGCCTGCGGAACCACGACGGCGGTACCCCACCCCAAGGGGGTCCGCGGGCACCCGCGCGGGGCGCCGTCGTCGTGCTCACCGTGCTGCCGCAACGCACCTTGGCGAAGTACCACCACCGTGCGGGTCCGCTACTGATCGCGGACGCTGCGTATGCGGCGGTGGCCCTGGTTCACCATGCCGCCGCCCGGGGTGTGGACGCCCGGTGGGATGTTGTGTCGCCTGTCCGTTATCCCGGCTCCGTTCCCGAGTTCTCGCTGGCCACGGTGTCTCTGGGGGTGTCTCAGGCGAGGTGCCCGCAGCGCCGTCATGACCGGATCGCCGGGGTTTCGGAGGCGCAGCTGGCTGCCCGCAGGAGCTGTGACTTCTCCCGCTTGCGTGCCCGCCCGGCCGCCGGCGCGGACCGGGTGGTTGAGGACCTCCTGGAGCGTTCCCTCCTTTCCTTCCCGCAGCAAGCCCCTCCGTCCTGCCGCGCCCGCGTCCTGTCCGCGGAGTCGCTCCGCGATCCGGAGCTGGCCGATCGATGCGCCGGGCAGCACTGGATAGGGAACCTCGGCGCCCTGTTGGTTTTCGAGACCCCGGGCACGCCAACCCCGGCCGCCATGTGGTGGGCCGCCACGGTGGCCGCCCACACCCTCTATACCGCGCTTGGGGCGGACCTGCCCGTGGAATTTCGGCCGGTAGGTGGCTGGACCGGCTCCCACAGCGGCTGGACCACGCTCCATGGACTGGGCGTAGCAATCCGGAAACCACTCACCACAAACCATGAAAGGGCCACGCATGCTGGTCAATAAGAGGCTCTTCCAGATGACGGCTGGGCACCGCGGCCGGCTGGCTGGAGTGACAGCCCTGCTCTGCATCACCACGGCGAGCTACTGGTTGCAGGCGTGGTTCCTGGCCCAGGCCCTGGCGGCGCTGGTGGTTCTGGTGCGGGTTCCCGGAAACCCCGACGGCGGCATGTACGGGCCGCTGGTTCCGTACCTTGCCGGGGTTCTCGCCTGTGGCCTGGGGCGCCTTGTGATCCAGCAGTTCCATGCCCGGCTGGCCAGTTCCTTGGGTTCCGGGGTGCGGTTGCAGGTACGCCGGAAGTTGGCCGACAGCTTGCTCCAGCCCGAACGGCTCAGGGATACCTCGGACCGCGGTGGAGCCCGGCGGCTGGCCCTGAGCGAAGGTGTGGACGGAGTGGACAGCTACATCAGCCAGTACATTCCCCACGCTTTCCAACTGCAGATAGTGGTGCCAGCGCTTCTTGTCTGGATCGCGTGGCTGAATCCCTTGTTGGCGCTTGCCTTGGCCCTTGCCGTGGCCGTGGCTGTTGGTGCGCCGAAACTCTGGGGGAAGGCCCTGGCGAAACGCGGACAGCAGCACTGGGACAGCTACGAGGCACTGAGCGCCGACTTCCTGGAGGCCCTCCAAGGGATGCGGACCCTCAAGATCCTCCACGCCGTTCCCCGGACAAGGGCGCGGCTCCATCACAGGTCCCAGGAGCTCCACAGGGCAACCGTGTCCACCATGCGCACATCCCTGGTGGACACGGCGTTGGCGGACTTCGGAATCCAGGCAGGGATGCTGGCCGCCGCCGCGCTGGCCGCATTCGCAGCGCTGGGGCAGGGGCCATTGCCCGGACCGGAGACTGCGGCGATCACGTATTTCCTGCTGATCCTCTCGTCAGAAGTCTTCAGGCCGGTGCGGGATCTGGCACGCCAATGGCATGCCGGGTATCTGGGGCTCTCGGCCTTGGGCAGTATTGACGCAGCGGGAGGCGCGGACACCCGCGATGGCCGTCCGCTCACGGGCGAAGGGCAGGCGCGTTCCACGCATGGTGCCCCGTCCGTGCCTGGTGCCCGTTCCGCGCACGGTGCCCTTTCCGCGCTCGGGGTGCGTCCCGGCGTCGTGCCTCCCGGTCGTCTCACGTTGGAGAACGTGAGTTTCCGATACTCAGGTGCGGACCCCTGGGTTCTGCGGGATGCGTCGGCTGAGATCCAGCGCGGCGGCCTTACTGCGCTGGCGGGGGTGTCCGGGGCGGGGAAGAGCACGCTGTTCGACCTTCTGTTGGGGTTCCTGCCGGCGGGGGAGGGCCGGATCTGCCTGGACGGTCAGCCACTCAGGCCCAGTGACGTCAGCGTGGTCTCACAACGCAGCTACCTCTTTCCGGGGACCATCCGGGAGAACCTCCGCGTGGTTGCGCCTGCTGCTACGGAGGAGGAGATCCAGCACGTCGTGGAGATTGCCGGCCTGGCGGAGGAACTGCGGCAATGGCCCCAAGGCCTGGACACCGTGTTGTCCGAAGGGGGTGGATCCGTCTCGGGAGGCCAGCTCCAGCGGCTTTCGATTGCACGGGCGCTCCTGGTGGACAGGCCGGTTCTCCTGCTGGACGAGCCAACGTCCGCCCTCAACACAGAGATCGCTGGGCGGGTGTTGGAGGGGCTTCGCCGCGAAGCCGGACGCCGGATGGTGCTCATGATCGCCCACCGGCCCGAAGCCCTCGCTGCCGCGGACACCGTACTCCGCTTGGCACATGGCCAACTCCACACACAGCAACAGGAAGCAGCCACGCTATGAGCGTCACCGAACGCACACCCCGCAACCCGCTCCTGGGCCTGGTTCCGCACATGTCCGGCGAGTGGGCAGGGATAGTATGGACCGCCGTTGTGGGCATCCTGAACAACCTGGCCCTCATTGTCCTGGCGGTGGTCGGTTCCTACGTTGTGGCGCTGGCTGTGATGAGGCAGGAGTCCGCAGCCGCCGAATGGTGGGTTGCCGGGGTGATGGCCGTGGTGTTCAGGGCGGTGCTGACGTGGCACGAGATGGACATCTCGCACAGCATTGCGTACCGGATCCTGGCCGCGCTGCGCATGGCACTCTTTGACGGTTTCGCGCGCGGCGTCCCTTCCCGCAAGCCGGACCAGCACACCGGAAAACTCGCCGCCACGGCCATGGGCGATGTTGAAAAGCTGGAGTTCTTCTACGCCCACACGGTTGCCCAGCTGGCTGGCTCCGCAGTGCTGTTCGTGGCCGGCGTGGCTGTGGTGTGGCCGCTGGGGCCGGGCCTGGCCGGGGCCTTGTTGCTGGGGTTCGTGGCGCTGGTGGCGGTGACGCTCCCGGGATTGCGCAGGGGCGCCGTGCTGGGTGCGCGGGTGCAGGAGGCGCGGTCCGGGGTGTCGGTACTCGCCGTGGACCTGCTGGCCGGCACCCGCGAGATCCTGGGTTTCGGACTGCGGGAGCACGCTCAACGCCAGCTGCAGGACCAGAGCCTGGCAGTGGATGCCGGCCAGCGTAGGCTCAACTCCTTCCTTGCCCTGGCAGCGTCCTTGCGCGAGCTGTGTGTCCTGGGCACCGTGGTGGCGGTCTTCCTTGCAGCCATCTCACAACCCGGGCTGGATCCTGTGTGGCTGCCCGCCCTGGTGGCCGGCACTCTGACTCTCCTGGCTCCGGTGGCCGAGGGCGTTGCCACCGTGACCCAGCTCCAGCCGCACCGTGCCAGTGCCCAGCGCGTTGGGGAGGGCATCAGCCTGCCCTCGGCCGCCACGGTTTCGGGGCCCCTCGTGGAGTTCAACCCCCAGGGGCCGCTGGGTCTGGAGGTCGGGAACCTGCAGTTCACGTACGACGGCGGCGCGCCGGCTTTGCGCTCGACGTCCCTGTCGGTGGCGCCCGGCGAGCATGTGGGGATCAGTGGCCCCTCCGGGGCAGGAAAGACCACGCTTGCCCGGTTGTTGGTGCGCTTGTGGGTGCCGGATTCGGGGAGTATCTCGCTGGTGTCGCGCAGCGGGGAGTCCGTGGACGCCTGGGCTGTGGACGAGGCGTCATTCCGGCGTATGGTCACGTTGGTGGAACAGGACGCCCCGGTTTTCCAGGGTTCCGTCCTGGACAACATGCGCCTGGCCCACCCCGCGGCAACTGAAGCCGACGTCCTGTCAGCCTTGGACCTGGCCGGGCTTCCGCTCGCCGGCGAACGATGGGCGGATGGTGTGGATACTGTGGTCGGCGAGCAAGGGGTAAGTCTGTCCGGTGGTGAGCGTGCCCGCTTCTGCTTGGCCAGGGCCCTGTTGATCAAGCCCAAGATTCTGGTGCTGGATGAAACCACAGCCAGCCTGGATCCTGCCTCGGAACGTGCCCTGGTGGAAGCTGTTGCTGCGATCGCCGGCGACACCACGGTGATCACGGTGTCCCACAGGGAGTCAACCCTGGCCGCATGCCACCGGCGGGTGCAGCTGGGTTAGCTTCCCGCTTCCCCCGCCCGTCCCCTCGGGCGGGGGAATTGAAGGGCTTAGAACGCGTCGGGGTGGAGGCCCTTGGCGATCTGCTCCACGGCGCGGAGGTTGCCCCAGGTTCCGGGCATGACGTCATCGGAGTTGATGGCCACCAATCGCTGGTTCTTCACCGCGTCCACCTCAGGGAACTTCTCCTGAAGGAAGGTGCGGGTGGCGTCCTCGTGGGCCTTGTCCAAGGTGGTGAACACGATGACCTCGGGGTTCTTCTGCACCAGTGTCTCCGGGGAGATCATGGCAGAGAAGAACTTGGCGAAGGCTTCATCGGACGGGCTGAAGAGGTTCTCGCCACCGGCAGTCTTGATCATGTCGTACTCGATCCCTGCCCCGATGGCCGCAATGGAGTTCCCCTCAACAAACAGCTCCACCACGGTGGGCTTCTCCTTGCCTTCCACCTTTGATTCAACCGACGCCAGCATCTCAGCCGCTTCCGTCCGAACGGCAGACGTACGCTCACCGGCGCCGACTACAGCGCCGATGTTCCCGATATCCGTGAGGATGTCCTTGACCTCGGCCTTGCTCCGGCGTTCCATGCAGCCCGCCGTTGCTATGTAGGACTCAGCGCCTGCAGCTTTGAGTTGTTCGATGCTCGCAAAGCCCTGCTCGGCAGTGAATTCATACGCTGTGGGGGAGTAGACGAAATCGGGGTTTGCACCCAGCAGGACTTCACGCGACGGCGGCATCTGATCGCTCAGCTGCTGCACATTACCGAGCTCCTTCAGTTCCGGCAGCAGCTCGCTGCCTTTGGTCTGTGCCTCGGCCACTACCTTGTCCGCGGCGCCCAGCTTCACCAGCAGCTCGGACTGTCCGGGAGTCATGGCCACCACGCGCTGGGGAACGGAGGTGAAGGTCAGGGTGCGGCCGCAGTTCTCGATTTCTCCCGCGGGTTGCGCAGCGACACCGGCGTTTTCCTTGGCGGGTGTTTGGCTGACTGCTTGACCGCAGCCGGACAACAGCATTCCGCTGAGTGTCATCACGCTCAGGACTGCCGTGGTTTTGGGCAGGGTGGATTTCTTCATGGTGTGCCTCCAGATGGGTTGTATCGGGTGATGGGTAAGTTCAATGGCGGGCGGTGGAGAACTCCGCGTCCTGGCTGGGTGGCGGCGTCTGTTCCGGCGTCTTCGCTGCGATGGCGATCAGCGCCCTCCCGGTCAAAGGATGCTCCAGCGTCCGGGATTCAACACCGAAGCAGCGGCGGATCAGCTGAGGGTCCAGCAGTGTTGACGGCGGCCCGAAAGCCTGCAGCCGCCCGGACTGCAGCACTGCCACCTGGTCACAGAATTCCGCCGCGAGGTTCATGTCATGCAGGGCCGCCAGCACAGTCCTTCCACGCGAAGTGACCAGATGCATCAGCTCCAGTTGGAAGGCGACATCGAGGTGGTTGGTAGGTTCATCCAGGACCAGGACCGGTGCTTCCTGAACGAGTGCCCGCGCCAGGAGGACCCGCTGCTTTTCCCCGCCGGACAACCCCGCAAAGTAGCGGTCCGTCAGGGAGGAGGCCCCGACGTCGAGCATTGCTTGGTGGACGAGGTGGTGGTCCCTGTCCGAATCGGCACCGAATCCGCGCTGATGCGGGGCTCGGCCCAGCATCACAACCTCGCGGGCTGTCATGGGAAAGTCCTGACTGGATTCCTGGGCCATCACGGCCACGCGGAGCGCGGCCTGCCGGGAGTTGAGGCTGCGGACATCCTGGCCGCCTACGGTGACGGTCCCCGAGGTGGGTTTGTTCACCCGGTACAGGGCACGCAGAAGAGTGGATTTGCCGCATCCGTTGGGGCCCAGAATGCCAACCACGGAACCGCTGGGCGCGGTGAAAGAGACGTCGTGAACCACGGGGGTGCCGCCGAGGGCGATGCTGACGTTGAGGAATTCCACTTTCATCGCTTGATGCCACCCCGTACAGCGCCGTTGCCACGCATAAGCCACAGGAAGAAGGGCGCTCCGACGGTAGCGGTGAGGATGCCCAAGGGAATCTCGGCAGGCTGCGCCACCGTGCGGGCCAGCAGGTCAGTGAGCATGAGGAAGAGAGCCCCGCCAAAGATCGTGACGGGCAGCATGCGGCGGTGATCTGAGCCCACCAGCATGCGCGCGGCGTGCGGCACCACCAAGCCAACAAATCCGATGCCGCCGCACACGGCAACCGTGGTGGCAGTCAGTAACGCCGTGGCCAGCAGGAGGGTCCGACGCAGCGATTCCACGTTGACGCCCAGGGCCGTGGCTGTTTCGTCACCGGCCAGGAAGGCGTTGAGCGCGCGGGATCGGAACATGGCGAAGACGCTGATGGCCACGAGTGCCACACCCGGCAGCAGCAGTTGCGGATAGGTGGCTGCGGAAACGCTGCCCAACAGGAAAAACAGCACACTGTAGACGTTCTGGGCATCGGTGGTGATGGTCAGGAAGTTGGTGATCGCGGAGAGGAGTGAGCCCAACGCCACGCCCGCCAGGATGAGCCGGGAGGGTGCAATCACGCCGTCCTGTTTCGCGAGCAAGTACACCAGGGCCGTCGCGGCCGCAGCTCCCGCGAAAGCCGACGCGTTCAAGCCCAGCCCGCCAACCGCCGTCGAGCCTGCCACGATGGCCAGTACGGCTCCCACTCCCGCCCCGGCTGAAACGCCCAGGATGTACGGCTCGGCGAGTGGGTTGCGGACGTTCGCCTGGAGGAGGGCCCCGGCCAGAGCCAGGCTGGCCCCGGCAATACCGGCCAGGAGCGCGCGGGGGAGCCGGAAGCTCCATACGGCTTGGTCCTGGGGCACGGTGAGTGAGCCGTCGGACATCCATGGCAGGCCAGGGATCAGGTGCCCGGCCATGATTTGCAGCGATTCAAGGAACGTTGTTTGCAGTGGCCCGGTGCTGCCCGAGACCACCAGAAGCACCACGATTCCGAGCACCAGCAGGGGTGTCAGCAATCGTTCAAGCGCTGACCTGCGTGGGCGGGCGGGGCTGGCGGATGGGGCGGGGCGGTTGCCACTGACTGGGCGTTCGAGGTCAGCGGTCATGGAGGAGTCCAATCACGCCCTGACACTATCTTAAATGAGAATGATTCGCATATATGAGGTGCCGAGGTGACCTTAAATGCCCACGTTGCTGGGTGGGATTGCTATGAGGTGTTCACCTTGGCGCGGGCAACCCGGCCGCGGGCAAACCAGTGGCTGGAACGCCCGCGGCGAGCTCGGCGGCGGCGAGGGCTTCGGCCAGGCGCTCGACGGCGGCCCGGTAGTCAGTTCCAGCTGTCACCCTGCAGTATTCGGCTTCCCGCATGGCCCGGGTGAGCGCCGCCGTTTCCGCGGTCCGAACGTCCGTCATGGCCGGAAAATCGATGGCCTGCGCGGGGTCCAGTTCGTAGCGGCGCCACTGGGCAAGGATGTGGGCATGGCGGGCGGCATCGTCGGTAAAACCGGCACGACGGCGGGGCTCGGATGCGTGGATGCGTTCAACTTTGTGGATGCTGGCCAAGGTCCCTGCCGCAGTAACGATGGCGACCAGGACCATGATGAGCCCAGCCGGGGGCCATTGCACGGCAGGGACGAGGACGGCGGGAAGTATCACCACCAGGCCACCGAACAGATCCCAAAAGATCGTGTCCGGCTCCGGGCCGCGGCCGTAGGTCAGTTTCCTGTGCAGGACAAACGTGGTTGCTGCGGTTGCGAGAACCAGAGCTACACCCCACAGGAGCATCATGGCGGGCATCGGACCACCTCCAGGCGACATCACGTTGCTTTGATTTCAGTATGCGCCAGTGGCTGCGAGGATACGAGGGGTCACGGGTGGCCCGGCACGCCGTGATTTGTCGTACCCGGGGCGTAGCCTAGGCACCATGAGACTGAAAATGTGCAGCATCCATGTCAAGGACCCCGCCGCAGCGCACACGTTTTATACGGAGACGCTGGGCTTCGAGACCCTCATGGCCATGCCTGAGTACAACCTCTTCATCATCAAGGATCCCGGCGCGGACAACAGCAATTCACCCGGGCTTCTGTTGGAACCCAGTGACAACCCCATCGCCTCCAATTACATGAACGCCCTGCACGAGTCCGGCCTGGCTGCCATCACCTTCGGCGTGCCCGATGTCCAGGCCGAGTATGAGCGCTTGCTGGCCGCCGGCGTGACGTTCCAAGGTGAACCCTCCGAGGATCCCTCCGGCGTCAGCGCAGTCTTCGACGACGGTTGCGGCAACTTCATTCAGCTCCACCAGGACTAGCCAGGCAGCGGGACTGGTTAAACAACTGTGGCCGGGACGAAGGTCCCGGCCACAGCTCAGTTATAGCTACGCGTGGTCGCGCTTGGAAGTCTTCGGGGCGTCGCGCTTGGCCGCGGCGTTGTCCCTGGCTTCCTTGGTAGCTGCCTTCTTGGCGGCTTCGTCCTTGACGCGCTGGGCTTCGGAGCGGACGGCGGCGTGCGTGGCGCGCTCGGTGACCAGCCACTGCGGCGGAGCCTGCAGCAGCTCGGTGATTTCCGCCGTCGTGAGTGCATCCTCAACTCCGCCGCGGGCGAGGCCGCTGATGGAGACGTTGAGTTTCTGTGCGACCACCGGGCGCGGGTGCGGACCGTTGCGGCGCAGTTCGGCGAGCCACTCCGGCGGGTTGGCCTGGAGTTCGGCGAATTCATCGCGGGAGATGGACGAATCCTGGAACTCCTGGGGTGTCGCGGGCAGGTAGATGCCGAGTTTCTTGGCAACTGTTGCCGGCTTCATGGACTGGGAGTTCGAGGACGTCATGCTTCAAGGGTATCTGGCCGGTACTGTGAGTGTGTGCCAGCCGCTGAAGAATCCGTCGAAACAACAGAGCCCTTACCCGGCCTCCGCTTCGCCTATGTTGCGGGTGTGACTCCTGGGAAATGGATCCGGCGGTGGGAAGAACGGATGCCGGACTATCCGTTGCACGCGTTCATGTCGGACGACGATGCGCAGCTTACGGTGTTGCGTGAAGGTTCCGCGGACCTCAGCTTTGTTCGGTTGCCCGTGGACCGCGAAGGCTTGAACGTCATCCCCCTCTACGAAGAGCAGCCCGTGGTGGTTGCTCCCAAAGGCCACGAGATCTCGGTGTTTGAAGAGGTGGCCCTCGAGGACCTGTCCGAGGAAAACTTCCTCGACATCGAGGAAATGGGTGGGCCGGACATGGCCCTCCAGGTGGTTGCCTCCGGTGCAGGGCTGGCGATTCTGCCGATGTCCGTAGCGCGGCACCTGAATGCCAAAGACACTGTCATGCGGCGCCTGACCGGTGCTCCTACGACTCAGATTGGCTTGGCGTGGCTTGTTGGCACGGACAGTCCCGTGATGGAGGAATTCATCGGGATCGTGCGTGGGCGGACGGCGCAGAGTTCACGCCAGCCCTCGGCCCAGCAGGAGAAGCCGAAAAAGGCGCCCAAGCCTGATCGTCGCGGCGGTGGCCCCAAGAAGCCTGCAGTTGCGCAACGCTACGCGCCGAATCCGGACAAGGGCCGCGGGAAGGGCTCGCGCAAGAAGGGCAAGCGGTAACAGCTGGTCCAGGCCTACGCGCCGTGGATGGCGGTCTGCTGCTGCTCGGAACGGTTGAGGTAGGCCAGGAGAAGGTCCCCGGCGCGTTCAAGTTTGCCGGCTTCCAACGCTGAGCAGATCTGCTCGTTTTCCTTGAGCCAGTCGCTGTAAAAGTGCGCGTTCATGGTGGCCTTGTGGAAGTACAGCCGCATCTCGGCCAGGACCTGCGCCATGATCGTGTCCAGCCGGTTGCTCTCGGCCAGGGCAACGATTGCTCCGTGGAAATGCTGGTTGGCGCTGCCCAATCCTTCGTTGTCGTCGGCGGCTGCTGCGCGTTTGCCCTCTTCGACGGCGGCCCTGACGGCGGCGATGCGCTCGGGTGAACCTCCTGCGCGGATCGAACTGACCTCGATGGCCCGGCGGACCGTGTAGACGTCGTGGATGTCGCCGGCCTCAAGGGTGGCCACGTAGACACCTTTGTTGGGCTGACGGAGGAGGAGCCGTTCGCCGGCCAGTTCTGCGAAGGCCTCCCGGACGGTGTTCCGGGAGACGCCCAGATCCTCGGCGATGGTGGCCTCGGTCAGTTTGGCACCGGGAACCAGGAATCCCTCGGCCAGTTGGTAGCGCAGTTCCTCGGCAACCCTCTCGGCAACCGATGGGACTCTCAGGCGGACCCGTGCGCGTGCGCCATCAAAGCCAGGGTGTTCGCTTTTTTCCTGATCTGCACTGGCCATGACACCAAAAGTACACGATTGCCGGAAATCGGTATCGCTGGATCGTTGAACAATCCAGCGAAATAGTGCATGCTGGATGTAACGCACATCACGAGGCAGGGATCACATCATGGCAATCATCGATTTGAACAGCGACGTCGGAGAGTCATTCGGACGCTGGACGCTCGGCGATGACGCTGCCATGTTTGAGTCCGTCTCCAGCGCAAATGTTGCGTGTGGATTCCACGCCGGCGACCCCAGCGTCATCCGCAGCACCTGCGCTAAGGCGGTACAGGCCGGCGTCGTGATTGGTGCCCATGTTGGCTACCGCGACCTCGCCGGATTCGGCCGCCGCTTCATGGACATCGATCCCCATGAACTGGCCGATGACGTGGTGTACCAAATCGGTGCGCTGCAGGCGTTGGCGGCCACCACAGGTGCGCGCGTCCAGTACGTGAAGCCGCACGGCGGCCTCTACAACGCGATCGTCAAGCACACCGCTCAGGCGCGTGCCGTCGTCGATGCTGTGAAATCGGTGGACCCCAACCTTCCGATCCTCGGCCTCCCAGGTTCCGAAGTCCTGCGTCTTGCTGAAGAAGCCGGTCTTCGGGGCGTTGCCGAGGCATTTGCTGACCGCGCCTACAACCCTGATGGAACACTCGTCTCCCGCTCACAACCAGGTGCCGTGCTTCACGATCCTGCTGAAGTGGCGGAGCACGTCCTGCGGATGGCCACCGAACAGTCCGTGAGGACCATTGACGGTTCCATCCTGAATATCCGCGCGGAAAGCATCTGCGTGCATGGTGACTCACCCGGAGCCGTTGCTATGGCTACCGCCGTGAAGTCCGCTCTGGGCGCTGCCGGCGTAACTGTCGGCTCGTTCCTCTAGCCCATCCCGGGCGCCCCGCACCATCCCTCATCCCCCCGGAGGACATCATGACCAGCACCAACAATGCAGCCAAGGCAGTGACAAGGAAGCCACCGCCCGGCGCGCTCAAGGCGTACGTTGCCAGCCTCACCGGCACCTCGCTGGAGTACTACGACTTCGCCATCTACTCGGTGGCCTCGGCCCTCGTGTTCCCCAAGATCTTCTTCCCGGGCAATGACGAGTTTGTTGCACTGCTTCTCTCGTTCTCAGCTTTCGCGGTGGGCTACCTGGCCCGTCCGATCGGTGGCGTCATCTTTGGTCGCCTCGGTGACAAGATCGGCCGCAAGTACGTCCTGGTCTTCACGCTCGTCCTCATCGGCGTGGCAACAGTGCTCATCGGCGCCCTGCCCGACTACTCCGTCATCGGGGTGGCGGCTCCAACAATCCTTGTGCTGCTGCGTCTGGCGCAGGGCATCGGCGTCGGCGGCGAGTGGGGCGGCGCAGTGCTGCTGTCCAGCGAATTCGGTGACCCGAACAAGCGCGGCTTCTGGTCTTCTGCCGCCCAGATCGGCCCGCCCGCCGGCAACCTCATGGCCAACGGCGTCCTTGCCATTCTCGCCGCGTCCCTCAGCGACGAAGCATTCCTCTCCTGGGGCTGGCGCGTAGCCTTCCTCGCTTCCGCTCTCCTGGTGGTCTTCGGCCTGGTCATCCGCCTCAAGCTGGAAGAAACCCCGGTGTTCAAGGCCATCCAGGCCCAGGGCGACCGTCCCAAGGCTCCCATCAAGGAAGTCTTCACCACGCAACCCAAGGCGTTGGTGGCCGCGGCTCTCTCCCGCGTTTGCCCCGACATCCTGTACGCCCTGTTCACTGTGTTCGTCGCCGTTTACGCCACCAAGCAATTGGGCATGACCACGGGCAATGTCCTCTCCGCCATCCTGATCGGTTCAGCCTTCCAGCTGTTCCTGATCCCGCTGGCCGGAGCGCTGACTGACCGCTTCAACCGTCGCTGGGTCTACGGCATCGCTGCAGCAGCCACCGCTGCCTACATCCCGCTGTTCTTCCTGATGATCCAGGGCAAGTCAGTGGCCATGCTGACCGTGGGCACCGTCATTGGCCTGGCGCTCCACGCCTTCATGTACGGCCCGCAGGCCGCTTTCATCACTGAGCAGTTCCCGGCGCGACTCCGGTACGCTGGCAGCTCGCTGGCCTACACCCTGGCCGGTGTGATCGGTGGAGCTGTTGCACCCATCATCTTCACGGCCCTCTACGGCGCCGCTGGCGGTGGCTGGTACCTGATTGCCGTGTACATCCTCGTCGCGGCTGTTGTCACGATCGTGGGCATGCTCCTCGGCCGCGACCCCGAGCCGGAGGAAGATATCCGGTTGATGCAGGGGACACACGCTCAGCCGGCGGCGTAGCTAAAAATGGAAACCGTGATGCAAACGACCACCGCTAAAAGGGTTCGCTCCGTCAGGCCCGTCGGCACCCGTGCCGTTCTGGCCGAATTGGACGGCCTGCAGGACGTGCTCGCCCTGCAGGACATGCTCTATAAGTCCCCGCTTCCCGGCCAGGTAGATGTACTCGCCGCCGCGGAAACGGTCATGGTGGTGGGTGAGTCAGCGGCAGCCACACGTGCCATCGGTGCGCGGCTGCTGGAGCTGGAACTCACCACGCCGGAGGTCACCGACTCCGGGCTGGTAGTCATCGACACCGTGTACGACGGCGACGATCTCGCTGACGTCGCGGAGCTGACCGGACTGAGCGTGGATGGCGTTGTTGCCGCGCACACAGGCCAGATCTGGACCGTCGCCTTCGCTGGCTTCGCGCCCGGTTTCGGCTACATGGTGGGCGAGAACGAAGCCCTCACGGTCCCTCGCCGGTCTTCCCCGCGCACGGCAGTTCCCGCCGGATCCGTTGCTCTCGGTGGTCAGTACTCAGCCGTTTACCCCCGCCGTTCACCGGGCGGTTGGCAGTTGATTGGCCGGACCGGCGCACGGATGTGGGACCTGGACCGCGCGCAGCCAGCGCTTGTGAGGCCCGGCGACCGCGTTCAGTACCGGGCCGTGCGCGACGTCGTGACCACCGGAGCTTCGGTGGCGCGCGAACCTGAAACGGAGCACCACCCTGAGTCCGGAGTGAGGATCCTCAACCCGGGCGCACAGAGCCTCATCCAGGATCTCGGCCGTCGAGGCTTTGGCCCGCTGGGTGTCTCTGCCGCTGGTGCCCTGGACCGGGCGTCGCTGCGACGGGCCAACCGGCTGGTAGGCAATGGCTCCTCGGTCGCCGCCATTGAGACCGTCAATGGCGGGCTCACGGTTGAGGCCATCGGCGACCAAGTGATTGCCGTGGCAGGTGCGCCGACCACCCTGACTGTCCAGCCGCCGTCGTTGGTTGAGTCCGACGACGACTCCGCGCCGGGCGCGCCGCGGACCGTTCCGATGGCTACAGCTTTCGCGCTGCTCGACGGCGAAGTGCTCACCCTGGGTGCGCCCGAGTCCGGGTTCCGAAACTACGTGGCAATCCGTGGCGGAGTGGACGTTCCCGAGGTTCTGGGCAGCCGCTCGGCGGACACGATGTCAGGGATTGGACCGGCCCCACTGGCCGTCGGGCAGGAGCTCCCGATCGGCGAGGCCACGGTCTCCACCGCAGTTGGCAGCCCCGAACTGCAACCGGATTTCCCCGGCGCCGGCGTCACGGTATTGGACGTAGTTCCAGGGCCACGCGCCGACTGGTTCGACCAGGAAGCCCTGGATTCATTGTGCAGCCAGGAATGGTTGGTCACGCCGCAGTCCAACAGGGTGGGCATGCGTTTGGACGGAGCACCGCTCCAACGCACGCGCGAAGGTGAGCTTCCCAGTGAAGGGACCATGGCCGGAGCACTCCAGATCCCACCCGCTGGGCTCCCCGTGTTGTTCCTTGCGGACCACCCCATCACTGGCGGCTATCCGGTAATCGGAGTGGTTTGCGATGAACACCTGGACCGTGCCGCCCAAGTCCCTCTTGGCGGGCGTATCCGCTTCCGGTTCGTACCGGATTCACTGGACGCCACCACACCCTTCACCACGACTCCGGAAGAAGTGAGTATTTGATGCGCAAGGTCCTGATCGCGAACCGCGGCGAAATTGCCGTCCGCGTCGCCCGAGCCTGCGACGACGCCTGCATTGCCTCGGTGGCCGTTTACGCCGACATTGACGCCGACGCCATGCATGTTGGCGCCGCCGACGAAGCCTACAGCCTGGACGGAAACTCGCCCGCTGAGACGTACTTGAACATCGGGAAGCTGCTCGCCGTTGCCGCGCAGTCCGGTGCAGACGCCGTCCACCCCGGATACGGCTTCCTGTCGGAGAACGCCGAATTCGCGCAGGCAGTGCTCGACGCCGGACTTGAGTGGATAGGCCCCTCGCCGGAGTCGATCCGTCAGTTGGGCAACAAGATCACCGCCCGCGAGATCGCCGTCCGTGCCGGAGCGCCCCTGGTGGCAGGCAGCGACGGACCGGTGTCATCTGCCGCTGAAGCCCGTGCTTTTGCCGAGCAACATGGCCTTCCGCTTGCCATCAAGGCTGCTTTTGGCGGTGGTGGGCGCGGGCTGAAGGTAGTCCGCGAACTCGCCGAGGTGGAGGAAGCCTTCGACTCGGCAGTTCGTGAGGCTGTGGCCGCATTCGGTCGGGGCGAGTGCTTCGTGGAACAGTACCTGGACCGGCCCCGTCACGTAGAGGCCCAGATCATCGCGGATGTCCATGGCAACGTGGTTGTGGTGGGAACGCGTGACTGCTCGCTGCAGCGCCGCCACCAGAAACTCGTGGAAGAAGCTCCGGCTCCCTTCCTGAGCGACTCCCAGCGCCAGCAGATCTATGACGGCTCCAAGGCAATCGTCCGCGAAGCCGGTTACTACGGTGCCGGAACAGTAGAGTTCCTGGTCTCCGCCGATGGTGCCGTGGCCTTCCTTGAGGTCAACACACGCCTCCAGGTTGAGCACCCCATCACGGAGGAAACCGCCGGAATCGACCTTGTGCAGGAGCAGTTCCGAATCGCGGCCGGGTTGCCGCTGAGCATCACCGAGGATCCCACACCACGTGGGCACTCCTTCGAGTTCCGCATCAACGCCGAAGACGTTGGCCGCGGATTCCTGCCGTCACCGGGCACAGTGTCTTCCTTCGAATCACCCACCGGGCCGGGCATCCGCTTGGACACCGGCGTGCGTTCGGGTTCGTTCGTCGCCCCGCAGTTCGACTCTCTGTTGGCCAAGCTCATTGTCACTGGAGCCGACCGACAGCAGGCACTCCGCCGTGCGCGCCGTGCCCTCGCCGAAATCAACATCACGGGCCTGCCCACGGTGCTGCCATTCCACCGGGCGGTCCTGGAGTCCGAGGATTTCACCTCCGTTGCCGGCCTGAACATTCACACGCGGTGGATCGAAACCGACTTCGCCGACCAGATCCCCGTGGACCCCGAGTACAACGTGGTGGCACCGGAGGGAGAACGGCGAACCATCACCATTGACGTCGACGGCAAACGGCTGGCTGTTGGGCTTCCGGCGGACCTGCTGGACGGCTGGGCACGCTCAGGGCAGGGCCTCCCTGCCGCCGCCGACGTGACGGGCCTGCCGGACTCCGGGGCCGGCGACTCTCCCGCGGAATCGGCACTCGTCTCGAGTATGGCCGGAACAGTGGTTAAGTGGCTCGTTGAACCTGGCACCGACGTAGCCGCCGGGGACCCTTTGGTGGTCCTGGAAGCCATGAAGATGGAAACCCAGGTGTCAGCGCACCGTACCGGAAAGCTCTCCGAAGTACTCTCGGCACCCGGCGGAGTTGTCACTGCCGGCGCGGTGCTGGCACACATCGAGTAGCCGCTAGGACGTAACGGCAACGCCCAGCACGCTGTCCAACAAGCTGTTGCGGAACTTTCCCGAGGGATCGTGCGCCTGGACCAGTGCGCGGAAGTCCTCGAATCGTGGGTACAGCGCGGGGAAGTCGTAGCCGCTGGGCGTGAAGAGCTTTCCCCAGTGTGGGCGGGCTCCGAACGGCCGCAGGGCTTCCTCGAGCTCGGGGAGGACTGCTTCCACATCGCTCTGCAGTGGCTTCCACGTGAAATGCAGCGCGACACTCTGCTGCTGGTAGAAAGGGCTGAGCCAGAATTCGTCAGCGGCTACAGTCCGGATTTCCGAGATGAACAGCAACGGTGCCAACTTGTCGGCGAGTCCACGGACCGCTTGCAAAGCAGCAGGTGCCTGATCCAGGGGTAGCAGGAATTCGCTCTGCAGCTCTTCTCCGTTGCTCGGCGTAAATTCGTGGCGGAAGTGCGGCAAACGGTCCAGCCACTTTCCCGCGACGTCCAGCTGCTCGGTGCAGTTCTCCGCAGACATATCCGGCAAGGGGTGCATCGCCGCCGCCGCAGCTGTCGCTCCAAAAAGGTCCGGCAAGGGCGCCTCGGTGTCCAGTGCCTTGAGCCAGACCTGCGGGATGGTGTCGCCGGTGTAATCGGTGAAGAAGCTGACGCTGTAGGCACTGGAAGCGATGCCCTGGAAATTCGCCAAAGCACCCTCCCATGACAAACCGGTGAGCACGCGCTGCCGGACCTCGAAGCTCGGCCGCACGGCGAGCTCCAGCCCCGTCACGATGCCCAGGGCTCCCACGCCCACCACGCTGGCGAGGAATTCGTCGTCGTCCGCTGTGAGCGTCACCAGCTCGCCGGAGGCGCGCACCAGATCAATACCCACGACGGCGGCTGCCAAGGCGGGATTCTTGACTCCACTGCCGTGCGTGCCGGTTTGGATGGCACCTGCGACGGAGATGTGGGGGAGTGAAGCGAGGTTGTGGATGGCGAAGCCCTGCTCCTCGAGGGCGCGGCCCAAGGCTCCGTAGCTGATGCCGGCGCTGACCTTGACTGTGCTCTTAGCGGCGTCCACCAGGAGCGACTGGGGCAACGCGTCAAGGAGGATGTGGACGCCGTCGGTGTCGGCCACAGTGTTGAAGGAGTGCCGGGAACCCAGTGCCTTGATCCGCGTTGCGCTTGCTACCAGCTCCTGCAACTCCTCCACCGACGTCGGGCGGTGGATTTCCGCGGACGAGTACTCAAGGTTTCCTGCCCAGTTCTTCATCGAATGATCTTCCCGCTCGGATACTTAGTGGCTCCCGTAATTGTTAAGGTTCACAACTAATTCCGTCAAGGGGTGTCCACGCCATTGCGGCTAGAGTTCAAGAAACCCGCTGTCTATCAGGAGTGCCACGTGAGCAAGGGATCCAAGCCCACCATCCGGGACGTAGCGAAGGCGGCTGAGGTCTCGCTGACCACCGTCTCCTACGTACTTTCCGGCCGGCACGGTGGAACCACTCGGATCAGCCAGCCCACGCAGGACCGCGTCCTGGCTGCGGTGAAGGAACTGGGCTATGTACCCAACCAGGCGGCCCGAGGGATGCGCCGGGGCAAAACGGACGTGGTGGCCGTGGCGATCGGAAACCTCGATTGGCCATGGGACAGGGCCCTCGCCACTGCGGCGGCCCGGATCCTCCCGGAGCATGGGTATCAGCCGGTGATCCTGTTGGGCGACGACTGGCGGAAGTTCATGATGTCCGGCGGTGCGGATGGCGTCATCATTGGCTACTTCCCTGAGGCGAAGTCCGAGGACGAAAGCGTGACGGAGCTCGCCCGCCGCGGTGTCGCCCAGGTGGTGATCTCAGGAACCATGAAGCCCGCTGGGTTCGATGTCCTGGCGCCTGAGGCTGACGCCGGGCTCAAGGAGTGCATGGATTTCCTCACCGCGTCCCACCGCAGGATCGCCTGCATCCGGAGGGCGGACCCGGCCGGCCGTCCCAAGAGCCGTTTCGCCGCCTACGCGGCTGGCCTCGAGAAGGCGGGCATCCCTCTTGACGAGTCCTTGGTGAGAACGTCGCAGCACCGTCCGGCCACCGCCTATCAGTCCGCGATTGAGTTGCTCCAGCTACCTGACCGGCCCACGGCCATCCTGTGCACGGACGACATGGAGGCGCTGCAGGCCATTCGCGCGGCTTATCGTCTGGGGCTTCGGGTGCCCGAGGACGTCCAGATTGTCGGCGTCGGGAATTCTACCGAAGGCCAGGACTACGATCCCGCACTGACAACAGTGGGCCCGGAACCGATCTTTGAGCAGGTGGTCCGAATGTTGCTTGATCGCTTGGCCGGGACCACGCCGACGGAGGGCATCCGGATTGCATCGCCGTGGAAGTTGCACCACCGGGGAACCACGCAGCGCTAGGCGTTAGTCCTTGAGCGGGCGGCGAGCAAGCCAGGCCGCAACGATGGCACCCGAGACGTTGTGCCACAGCGAGAACACGGCCGACGGCAGGGCAGCCAAAGCGCCGAAGTGTGCCGTGGCCAGCGTCGCGGCTAGACCGGAATTCTGCATGCCCACCTCGAACGCCAGGGCGCGGCGTGCTTTGTCGTCCAGGCGGCCGAGCTTGCCGGCCAGGTAGCCGAGTCCCAGGCCAAAGCCGTTGTGGAGGACCACTGCAAGGAACACGATCGCGCCCGCTGCAACGATCTTGCTGGCACTGCCGGCTACGACAATCGCCACGATCAGTGAAATCACGACGGCGGATGCCCACGGAAGTGCCGGAAGAACCTTCGCGACGAGCTTCGAGAGGAACAAGCGGGCCAAGAGCCCTGCGATAACTGGCAGGAGCACGGTCTTCACGATGTCCATCACCATGGCTCCGGCATCGATGTGAAGGAAAGACCCGGCAAGGAAGAGCGTCAATGCGGGGGTCACGATAGGTGCGATCAACGTGGAAACCGAGGCGACAGCTACGGAGAGCGCAACGTCTCCCTTGGCCAGGAACGCCATGACGTTCGATGCAGTACCCGACGGCGCGCAACCCACCAGGATCAGGCCGACAGCCAGTTCCGGTGGTAACTGCAGGAGCACGGCAATGAGCCAGCCGGCGCCGGGCATGATGACGTAGTGGGCCACGATGCCCAGAGCTACGGCCCATGGGCGGCGGGCCACGGAGGCGAAGTCAGGCGGGGTGAGCGTGAGGCCCATGCAGAACATGATGATGCCGAGCAGGTACGGGACTGCGACGCCCATCGGTTTGAAAAGGTCCGGAAGCAGGAATCCCAGGACGCCGGCAACAACTACCAGAAGGGGGAACACTGTGACGGCAATGCGCGCAATCTTGGCTTCAGCGGCAAGGGCGGCGTTCACTGGCGCAGCAGGTTCTTCGGTTTTTGAGAGTGTATTGGTTGCCTCAAGCATTCATCCATGCTCACACTCGGCGACCAAACCGAACGACTTCTTTACATCCACGCAGGGGAATATGTCAGACAACCGCTGTTCCGCACTCAGTTGGGCAGGGTGAGGTTAGGAGTTGAGCTTGCCGGCCAGTCGCTCGCGCATGCGGACGCTGGCTTCGTTGAGTCCGATGAACTCCACTTCGCGCCCGTGATTCCGGTACTTCTCCGTGACTGAATCGAGTACGGCGACGGTGGATGCGTCCCAGATGTGGGAGCCGTGCAGGTCGATGATCACCCGATCTATGCCTTCTGAGGAATCCTTCGCATAGTCGAACTGCGTATAGAGGTCGTTGGATGAGGCAAAGAAGAGCTCACCGTCCACCGTGTACGTCGCAACGTTCTGGCCATTGAGTTCCAGCTCCGTCCGCTCGACCGTCGCGAAATGGGCCACCCGCCGTGCGAACAGGACCATGGCGGTCAAGACCCCGACGCCGACACCCACCGCGAGATTGTGGGTCGCCACGACGGCGGCAACCGTAATCAGCATGACTGCGGTTTCAGACTTGGGCAGCCGCTTGAGCGTGGACAGACGAATCGAATGCCAGTCAAAGGTAATCAGCGAAACGAAGATCATCACGGCTACCAGGGCCGCCATGGGGATCATGCCTACAACGTCCCCCAGTACCACCACCAGGATGAGCAGGAAAACCCCGGCAAGGAAGGTCGAGAGCCGGCTCCGTGCACCTGAGCCCTTCACGTTGATCATGGTCTGCCCGATGACAGCACAACCACCCAAACCGCCCAGGAAGCCCGTGACGATGTTGGCAGCGCCCTGGCCCCAGGACACGCGCGTCTTGTTGGAACGGGTATCCGTGATGTCGTCCACCAGTTTGGCGGTCATCAGGGATTCCAGCAGGCCCACCAGCGCCATCGATAGCGCGAAGGGTGCGATGATCTGGAACGTCTCCAGGTTCAAGGGAACGTTGGGCAGGAAGAGGCCGGGCAGGCTGTCCGGGAGTTCGCCCTTGTCGCTGACGGTGGGGACGTCGATGCCACCCACTACAGTCACCAAGGTGATGGCCGCGATCGCCACCAAGGGTGCGGGGATGGCGGTGGTCAGACGGGGCAGCCCGAAAACGATGACAAGACCAACAATGACAATCGGGTAGACCATCCACGGCACGTTGAAGAGCTCGGGCATTTGGGACATGAACACCAGGATGGCCAGAGCATTCACGAAGCCGATCATTACCGAGCGCGGGATGAACCGCATCAGTTTGGTGACGCCAAGGACGGCCAGGACGATCTGGAAAACGCCCGCCAGGATGATCGTGGCGATCAGGTAGTCGAGCCCGTGTTCCTTCATTACCGGGGCAATCACCAGGGCCACGGCGCCGGTCGCCGCGGAAATCATGGCAGGGCGGCCGCCCACAAGCGCGGTGACTACGCCCATGGTGAAGGAAGCGAACAGTCCGATGCGGGGATCAACCCCCGCAATCACCGAGAATGCGATGGCCTCCGGGATGAGCGCTAGAGCCACTACGAGTCCCGCGAGGGATTCCGTCAGAAGGCGGCGGGGTGAGCGGAAAGTCGCCCGCAGTGACATGAGTTGCTCGGGAGTCATGGGTCCTTAGAGTGCAGTCTGGCGGTATCGCTCAATCTGCTTAAGACGCCGCTGGAGGCTGTCGCGCCGCGGGTGCGGAACGACGTCGGGCGCCTCAGCGGTGAGATCAACGTGTTCGGTTCCGTACTGCCACAGCAGGAGGTCATCCAGGAGGCGGTCGGGACCGGGGGAGTAGCGGTGGTCCAGGGCCTTGCGGACCTCCGTGATCCGGTTGGCGCTGAGCAACCCGGCAAGCTCCACGGTCTTGGTGAGTCCGTGGGCGGCGAGAAGTTCGGCAGCCCAGCCCCAGTCGTCATCAACTTTACGGTCAACGTGCGGCAGCAGCGTACGCCAGACGTCACGAACACGGTTGGGAGTCAGCGGTGAGCCGCCCTCGCCCTCGAGGTCCCAATAGCTGCGGACTTCCTCGTACCGCTCGTGCAGGTCGGCAAATGCGCTCTCCACGGTCTCCAGCATGGCCGCTGTCGCAGTGAACTGGCGGTCAAAGTGCGGCGTCCAGGCACGAGGATCTTCGGCCTTGAAGCGGATATCGTGCTCGATCTCGCTCCAGGCATGGGCGAATACAGTACGGATCTGGCATTCGAAGAAGTAGCTGCCATTGGCAGGCATGTCCGGGTTGAACGCCTGCTGGTATTCCTTGACAGCCTCGTTTTGGATCGTGCGCAGAATGAGATGCCGGCTGGAGTACCCGTACGTGCCCGACTCGATGGAGCCGATGTCCTTCTCGCGGTCGCCACGGCAATCGAAGAGTTGACGCTGGCGCTTGATGATGTTGGCAACGGCCGCGTTTTCCGCCGGCAGCTTGGTGATGACACGGATGCCCACCATGTCGTTCAACGTGCGGAAGGGGTCCGGGAATTTCAGGACCCGGGGCCCGCCTGGTTCCAGCGGATCATCGGTGCGGGAAATCTTTTCGCGGAAAGACTCCACGGTTTTGGTCCGTCCGGTGACGAACAAGGGAGTGACCTCGGCGTCATTCAGCATGTCCCGCAAGGTCAGCAGGACATCCCGCGTGACCCGCTTCAGGGCAGGGCGGACACGCTCATAGAGCGCCACGTTCGCGTCTACTGCGTCGCGCTGATCCTGGTCCAGGCTGTCCCAATTGCTTGCCATGCCCCCAGCTTACGGGGCGGGTCCGACACTGAACCGAGCCACTCGCCGTCGGGGTGCCTCTAGCCAAACTAACGAACCGTCACGATAGGCTCAGTACAAAGGAGGGCGCAATGTTGCGGCACAAGTACAGCTACGGCGAACACCCCAGTCAATGGGGCGAACTCTTCATACCTGAACCGAGTAACGGCAACCATCGCGGCGTATCAACCGTGGCCGGTGGAATCGCCGTTGTGATCCATGGCGGCTACTGGCGATCACAGTACGGCGCTGAGTTGGGTGAGCCCCTCGCCCGGGACCTCGCAGCGCACGGCATCACTGCGTGGAACCTCGAATACCGGCGGGCCGGCAACGGCGGTGGTTGGCCCCATACTTTCGAGGACATCCTGGCCGGCATCGACCATTTGTCCGCCATTGCCGGAGACCATGATCTTCAGCTCGGCAAAGTGGTGGCCCTGGGCCACTCAGCCGGCGGCCATTTGGCTGTTTGGGCTGCGGGCCGGGAGCGGCTTTCGGCCATTGGCACGCCCGACGCCGACCGCCAGCTCCAGCGCAGCCCCGAGGATAACGCCGTGCACCTGACCGGCGTCGTCAGTCAGTCCGGCCTCTTGAATCTTGCCGCGGCAGAGAAGCTGAACCTCAGCAACGGCGCCGTCTGCAACCTCATGGGTGGGGACTCCCATAGATTCCCCAAGCGGCATAAGTATGCGGACCCCATGAGTTCGCTGCCGCTCGACGTCCCGATATATGCCGTCCACGCCACGGACGACGAAGACGTCCCCGCCAGCCAGTCCGAGGCATACGTAGCTGCGGCTACGGCGGCCGGTAGTGCGGCCCAGCTGCTGCGTGTCCCCGGAGACCATTTTGACCTGATCGATCCCAAAGCCGTCGCTTACAAGAAGTGCCGCGAGCTGGTGCAGCGGCTGCTCTCGTAATCTGTGGTTCGCGGGGTCCGCCTCTGGCAGAGTGGTCCCATGCTGACAGTCATTGGTGAGGCCCTGGTCGACGTCGTTCAACGCCCTTCGGGAATCGAGGCGCACGTCGGTGGGAGCCCGCTCAACGTTGCCGTCGGATTGGCGCGCCTGGATCACCCGGTGCAGTTCATCGGTCGTTATGGCCGCGACGCCTACGGTGATTCCGTGGCGGCACACCTTCGCTCAAGCTCAGTGATGGTGCCGCTTCCGCCGGACGAGAAGCCCACCAGTGTGGCCACTGCGCAGATCGACGACGACGGCGCCGCCACCTACGTGTTCGACCTCGCCTGGGAACTGCCCGGACTCGCCGCACGGTTGCCGCTGATGCTGCAGGGCGCCACTTTGCTGCACACAGGTTCCATTGCCACCGCTTTGGAGCCTGGCGCCGCAGACGTGCTTGCCGCCGTCGAGCATGCCCACCCGAGCAGCACTATCAGCTTCGATCCCAACTGCCGCCCCAGCATCATTACGGACGTTGAGTACGCGCGGGCGCAGGCCGAGCGCTTTGTGGTGCTGTCCGACGTCGTGAAGGCTTCGGACGAGGACCTCGAATGGCTGTATCCCGGTGTTGATCCGACCGAATCCGCACGTCGGTGGCTGTCCCTGGGCGGCGAGGAAGGCCCTGCTTTGGTGGTGGTGACCCGCGGTTCACGTGGCCCCTGGGGTGTCACCAGGTCAGGCGAAACACAGATTCCGGCGCCTTCGGTGACCGTAGTGGACACGGTGGGTGCGGGAGATTCATTTATGGCAGGGTTGTTGTCCGCAATTGTGGACCATGGGCTGGATGGCGCGCAGAACCGCGGCGCTCTGAGGGCCTTGCCGGCAGAAACACTGGCCTCGATCATGGATCACGCCGCCCGTGCCGCCGCAGTCACGGTCTCGCGCGCGGGAGCCAACCCGCCCACGCGGGCCGAGCTCAACCACGGGGCTGCGTGAGCGGAACCGCTAGGAGGCCCCGTGTCCGGCGGCCACTTCCTCTCCTGCCTTCACCGGCCCTGGCGCAGTGCCATCCCCGAAGGGGCTGCCGCCCAACGCTTCCCGCCCGTGAGGGGCGAGCCAGCCCGACAGATCCGGGCCCGCAGGGACAATCTGCGTGGGATTAATGTCCTCGTGGACGATGTAGTAGTGCTGCTTGATCTGCACGAAGTCGGTGGTGTCTCCGAAGCCGGGTGTCTGGAACAAGTCCCGGGCGTAGGCCCATAGTGCCGGCATTTCGCTGAGCTTGTTCCGGTTGCACTTGAAATGCCCGTGGTAGACGGCGTCAAAGCGCGCCAAAGTGGTGAAGAGCCGGACATCGGCCTCGGTGATGGAGTCACCCACGAGGTATCTCTGCCCGGTCAGCCGCTCCTCGAGCCAGTCCAACGCGTTCCAGAGCCGGGTGTAGGCGGCGTCGTAGGCTTCCTGGGATCCGGCGAAGCCACACCTGTAAACGCCGTTGTTGACTTCGGTGAACACCCGCTTGTTGACCAGGTCGATTTCCTCACGCAGGTGCTCCGGATACAGTTGGGGCGCACCTGGACGGTGGAACTCCGTCCATTCCGTGGAAAAGTCCAGCGTGATCTGGGGGAAGTTGTTGGTCACCACTTCGCCGCTGCGGATGTCCACCATGGCCGGAACCGTGATGCCGCGGGGGTACTCCGGGAAGCGTCGGAAGAATGCTTCCTGCAGCCGCTCGATGCCCAGCACGGGGTCCTTGCCGTTGGCGTCGAGGTCGAAGGTCCAGGACCGGGCATCGTGGGTGGGGCCGGGCTGGCCGAGGCTGATGACGTCCTCGAGCCCCAGGAGCCTGCGGACGATGACGGTGCGGTTGGCCCACGGGCAAGCCCGTGCAGCTATCAGCCGGTACCGTCCGGGTTCCACCGGCCAACCCGGTTCTCCGTTGGGTCCCGGAGTGCCATCGCGGGTGATGCGGTCCTCGATGTAGTTGGTGTCGCGGTTGAACTCACTGCCAGTGACGTACGCGCCGCGTGTGCTGTGCTCTTCGCTTGTTGTCTGGTCACTCATTGACCCAGCCTATGCTTCGGGGGTGGCGTTGCATGGGTTCGATCGCGCTCGATCAAAAGGGAATGCGCCTTGGTGGCACCCACGTAGACTGGCATGATGCGGCTCGTAGCAAGCGATATTGACGGCACCATCCTCGGTCACGACGGCAAAATCAGTGACCGGACCATCAAGGCATTCCAGGCATGCCGCGACGCAGGGGTGGAACTCGTCTTTGTCACCGGCCGCCCGCCGCGCTGGTTGTATCCGCTGCAGGAGCAGTTGGGGCACAGCGGAATCGTGATCTGTTCCAACGGTGCCGTGGTGTGGGATCTCGAAACCGAAAAGGCCCTTTCCTCATCTGTCCTGGACGCTGAGTCCGTCTTCGACGCCCGCCGGATCATCAAATCGCTCAGGCCGGACGCCCTCTTCGCTGTTGAGACCCTCACGGGTTTCCAGCTTGAACCGGGCTTCATCGAGAACGAAACCAGCGAGCTGCTCGCCGAGTTCACGCCCGCACCGCTGGCGGACACGCTCACGGCGGATGACGCCGTCGTCAAGTTCCTGGCGATCACCCGCAAAGGAACCCCGGACGAATTCCTGGCCGAAGTGCAGCCGGCCGTAGCCCACCTTGTGTCCACAACCCACTCGGCACCCCGGACGGCGATGCTGGAGATGTCCGTGCCGGGCATCAACAAGGCCGTCACGCTCGCCAAGTACGCCGAGTCGCTGGGCATTGAGGCCGCCGACGTGGTGGCGTTCGGGGACATGCCCAACGACATCGAAATGCTCCGCTGGGCAGGCCACGGTTATGCCATGGCCAGTGGACACCCGGAGGCCATCCTCGCCGCCGGACAGCAAGCGCCGCACTTCGACGACGACGGCGTGGCCCAGATTCTCGAGGCAAAGCTGACAGGGCAGCGGGTCTAGTTACGTCAACAACTGGTTATGTCCGATTTCCGCCAGATATCCAAAGTCGCAGCTGGTGGAATGGACTCCATGAACCCGGAACAGAACCGAACCGCAGCCCACTTCAGGTCCCTCCATACCAGCCAAAAACCGTTGGCGTTGAGCAACGCCTGGGACGTCGCCAGCGCCGTCATCACTGAGGCGGCAGGCGCGCCCGCTGTGGCCACAACGAGCGCCGGAGTTGCCTGGTCTCTGGGTCTTCCCGACGGGGATCGGCTGGAGAGGGAGCGCGCCGTGGCCGTGGTGGCCAGCATCGTTAACGCCGTCACGGTGCCCGTGACAGCTGACATAGAGGGCGGCTACTCAGAAACGCTGGAAGGGATCGCCAGGACGGTCGCCGACATTCTTGAGGCCGGCGCTGTCGGGATCAACATGGAAGACGGCTCCCGTGACCCCCTGGACTTCTGCGCACGGATCTCAGCAGCCCGCGCAGCTGCCCGGAAGGCGGGACAGGACTTGTTCATCAACGCACGCACCGATGTGTTCCTGGCAGGTTTTGGAACATTGGAGCAGCAGATCGCCGAGGTTGTTGCACGGGCGGAGAAGTATGTGGAAGCCGGTGCCGACGGCATCTTTGTTCCGGGAGCATCGGATGCAGACACCGTTGCCGCGTTGACCGCTGGGATCTCCGTCCCCGTCAACGTCATGGTGGGGGCAGGCTCGCTGAGCGTCAGCGAACTCGGAAGGCTTGGCGTCTCCAGGGTCAGCCTCGGGTCCAGCATTGCCCAGGCCGCCTACGCCGTGGCCCATCGCGCCGCGGAAGAGCTGAACACCGAGGGCACGTACAAGGCCGTCAGCGAAGCCATCGACTACGGCACCCTCAACGGGCTGTTCGCCACCACGCACTGAAGCCGGGGGACCTCCGGCCTTGGCCGAGGTTCCTCACCAGCGGGGAATCCAGCAGCGCACTGAATCGCGGTACTGCCGGAATTCAGCGCCAAACCGGTCTTCCAGGTCTGCTTCCTCCAGCGGCCGGACGGCGTAATTCCACAGCAGCGAGCCGAATACCGCGTACACGATCACAAGCCATGAGCCCAGAATGAGCCCCACGGCGAGCCCTTGAGCGATGCCCGCGACCGCCATCGGATTGCGGACCCAGCGATACGGGCCGGCGATGACAAGGTGGTTGGGCATTGCAGAGGGCAAAGGCGTGCCGCTCCCGCGGGATGACATGGTTACCGCGGAAGAGACCCCCAGGGCGCTGGCAAGCAGCAGAACCACCACGCCGGCAGGAGCTGTCATAGGGTGGAATGGCAGGGACACCGCCCAGCGCTGTTCCAGCCAAACCAGGGCAAAGGGGAGCAGCCCCAGGAAGAAGCCCCAAAAGAGTGCCATCTGACCCAAGGTTGCACCTACATGGGCTGCAGTGTGGCGGCGGGCCGGTGCTGGACGGAAGGCAAACGGTCCCCTCACGATCAACTCGGTGGGGACACGTCCCAGCATGACGAAGCAGAGCGCTACGCCCGAACACGCCGTCGCGGCAAGCATGGTCAGGACACCCCAGCCTGCCTCGGCAGTGATTGTTGCGTAGCCGGCCAAGGCAACGGCAACGATTCCAGTCCAGCCGGCAGCGACCACCGCTGCTGCCCTCATGCCGAAGGCGGCGACGGCCGAGCCGATGACGAACAGGGGAACGTCGAAGGCTGCCACGGCGATGGGGTCCAGGCTTCCGAGGGTGGCTGTGCGCACCGCAGGTGACAAGAAAACCGCAATCCACCACGCGAGCCCAGCCACGGCTTGGACCGCGAAGTAGGCCCGCCCCCACCTCTGCGGGTTGGTTCGGACAGGAGAAGCCCCCTCTTTCAAGGGTGCCGTACGCCCTCGCCGGCCAACAGCGCGCGGTAGCCCTCCTTGAACGTGGGAAAGATGGGCTCGAAGCCCGTCGCCCGGAGGCGCTCGTTGGAGCAGCGCTTGTCGCCGGGGCCGGCGTCGGACGCGCCGCCAGGTGCCGCCGTCGGGGGTTCCGGGCACCCAAGTTCTGCCGCGAGGAAGCGCAGGACGTCGCCCATTTCCGCCGCGTGGTCGTCCACACCGACATACACGGGACCTGGGTCCTCGTCCATGGTGGTGAGGTGGACGATCATGGCTGCGGCGTCGTCCCTGTGGACGCGATTCGTGTGCCGGGGTTGGGTAGGAATGACCGCCTGGCCGCTGCGGACCTGGTCGATCAGCCGGGTTCGGCCCGGCCCGTAGATTCCGCCAAGCCGGAGGGAAATGGGCTGGGTCCCGGTTCCATGCGTCCTTGCGAACAGCAGATCCTCGGCCTCCACCAGGACTTTGCCGCTGAAGCGCGTGGGTTCCGTGGGCGTCGACTCGTCCACCACGGCTCCGCCGGAGTCCTTATACACAGCCGTGGAGGAGACGAAAAGGATCCGCCGCGGGGTGATGGACTGGCGTTCCAGTGCGTCCAGAACGTTTTTGACGCCGTTCACGTACGCAGCCCGGTATGCCTCTTCGGTGGAGGAATCGGCCGCAATAGCCACCACGACGATGTCCACGTCGGCGGGCAGCGCGGGCACTTCTTGGGAGAGGTCCGCATATACACCGCGGATTTCGGATGGCAACTTACCGGGGGACCGACGCAGGCCCACAACGTCATGGCCCGCAGCGACGAAGCGAAGCCCTGCTTCAGTTCCGAGGTCGCCGCATCCGGCAATCAACACACTCATGCCCCCAGTTTGCCAGCCCCAAGTGTCACCTGTTTCCCAGCCTCCATACAACCGGCGTTCAACTTGGCTCCGTAGGCTTCCAGCCAAGGACCCGTTCGCATCGTGTCAACCAGTCGGATTCGCAGGGGGAAACATGGCCAAGCGCAGGATCAACAACGTCAATACCGCGCCATTGCGGCGGATTGAGCCGGATCACCACTGGCGTTCACTTCGCCAGGGCGACCGCGTCAACGTCACCTTGACGCCAGGCTACGAATCGGCCGGTGTGGTGGACGCCGTTACCGGCGATGCCACCGCGGTTTGGGTGGAGCTCGACGGCGGTCGCGGCCGAACGCTGGTGCACGTCAGTGACGGCGTGGCGGTCGTTCCACAGCCGACGGCGGCCCTCCCGCAGGAGTCCTAGCCGCACCTTGGCAATGGGCTACGCTACGGGTGTGACGCTGCCGTATTTCCTCCGCAAGGACGGTTCTGTGGGCCCTTTGGCCTTCGCCCACCGAGGTTTCTCCCTGGATGGGCTGGAGAATTCCATGGCCGCGTTCAAAGCTGCAGTGGAACTCGGGACCGTGCACCTTGAAACGGATGTCCACACCACTTCGGACGGAGTGCTCCTGGTCTTCCACGATTTATCGCTGGACCGCGTGACTGATTCGGTGGGAGATATTGCATCATTGACTGCCTCGGAAGTCTCCGTGGCGCGGATCGGCGGGGTGGAGCCGGTGCCAACGTTTGATGAGCTGGTTTCAGCGCTGCCCGGTGCCCGGTTGAACCTGGACGTCAAGGATTGGAACTCCGTGGGGCCCATGGCGGCGGCCATTGAGAAACACGGAATCCATGATCTGGTCCTGGTCACTAGCTTCTCGGACAAGCGGCGCCGGGCGGTCTTGTCGCGACTCTCCCGCCGCGTTGCTTCCTCCGCCGGAAGCTCACTGACGGCGCTCTTCGTCCTCGTGGGCCCCGTGCTGCCGGCACGTTTGGCACGCAAGCTGCTTGCCGGCGTCGACGTTTTCCAAGTTCCCGTCCGTTACGGCCGGCTGCCGGTGGTGACGCCGGGATTCATCCGCCGCGCTCATCGGTTGGGCAGGCAGGTGCACGTGTGGACCATCAACGAACCCGCGGAGATGGAGCGCCTGCTGGACCTCGGCGTCGATGGAATTGTGTCCGACCGCCTGGACCTCCTCAAGGAAGTCCTGGTGCGCCGGGGCCAGTGGGTCTAAAAGCCTCCCCAAACCCCCGCGATATGCCATTTGATGACAGTCCCACGCCGAAACATGGGCATTAAATGCCATCTCGGCGGGCTAGTGCTGGGTTTCGATCGCCGCCGGGCGCACTTGGCTCGCGCGGATCCTGTCGAGGTCGAACTTTGTGCCGCGGTCAAAGGTGAAGATGCCGTTCTTCTCTTGGAAAACGTCCGTCAGTTGGGTGTAGCAGTAGCCGAACATGTCCGGGTTATCCAGCAGGACTGAGCAGAGCCCGTCGAAGCGGGTGTAGAACTCTTCTTCCGAGCTGACGCGCTGGCCATACCCCCACGAGGAGGCGACGTCGGTCCCTTCCACGGCCTGACGGGCTTCGGCTTCGTTCCACCAGATGCCGCCGAACTCCGAAACGAAGTAGGGCTGGCCGGCGTAGGGCACCGAGTATTCCTCGCCGTCCGCCTTGCGGTTGATGTACGGCTTCCCGTCCGCCAGGCCTTGCTGTTCGATGGCGAAGCGGTCCGGGTCCTGCTCGTAGGAGTGGGAATCGTAGATGTCCGTCTCCCGGATCCGGTGCGCGTAACCGGAAGCATCGATCACTGGCCGGGTGGGATCGGCAAGTTTGGTGGCGAGGAACATGGCCTCGGTGACGTCGTCCAGCACCGTCAGGCGGTCGTGCAGGATCTGGTGTGTCTCGTTGAGGGGGCACCAGCCGATGATGGAGGGGTGGTTGAAGTCGCGTTTGAGCACTTCGAGCCACTGGGCTACGAAGCTGGCGGTCGGCTTCTGGTTGTGGCCGATGGTGCCGCCGCCGGAGACGCCCCAGTCGCCGAACTCGCCCCACACGAGATACCCGAGACGGTCCGCGTGAAAAAGGAAACGCTCCTCGAACACCTTCTGGTGCAGGCGGGCGCCGTTGAATCCCGCAGCCATGGACAGTTCGATGTCCTTGATCAGTGCTGATTCGTCCGGGGAGGTCATGAGCGATTCCGGCCAGTAGCCCTGGTCCAGGACCAGCCGTTGGAAGACCGGCTTCCCGTTGATGCGGACCACTTTTCCGTCCAAGGCGATGGACCGGACTGCCGCATAGCTGCTGGCCTGATCAACTATTCCGCCGGACCCGTCCCGCACGCTGACATCAAGGTCGTAGAGGAACGGATCCTCAATGGACCAGGGGCGCAGGGCCTCGGCAGGGATGTTCAGCCGAAGTGAGGGGGTGAGGTCCAGATCCGCCCGCGCAGAGGCCTCAATGCGAATCCCCGAGCCGTCAGTGAGCACCGCGGAAACCGTGTGCCCCGTCCGGTTCTGGCTGATGGGCACCTCCACAGAGATGCTTGAGTCCGCCAGGTTGGGAGTCATGCGGAGTCGTTTGATGTAGACCTCGGGCACGGCTTCCATCCACACCGTCTGCCAAATTCCCGTGGTCCGGGTGTACTGGCAGTGGGTGTTGTTGTACCAGGTGGCCTGCTTGCCGCGGGCTTGCATCTCGTGCCGGGAATCCCGGGCGCGGACCACGATCACCGCGTCGGCACCGGCCTCCACCACACCGCCCAAGTCCGCGGTAAAGGGCGTGAACCCGCCCCGGTGCCGGGCAACTTCGACCCCGTTCACCCACACCGTGGCGTCGTGATCCACGGCGCCGAAGTGCAGCAGCACATTCTGACCGGCCCATTCCTGTGGGATGGATACCGTTCGCCGATACCAAACGGCCTCCATGAAGTCGACGTGCTCGATCCCCGAAAGCGCTGATTCCGGCGCGAACGGAACCAAGATCTCCCCGGCGAGTTCGCGGGTGGTGAGGCCGCGCTCCACACCGGAATCACCGGCGTCGATCTCAAATCCCCAGGTTCCGTTGAGGTTCATCCACTTCTCGCGGATCAGTTGTGGGCGGGGGTGCTCGGGCTTGGGCATGGCGGAGGTCACATTTTGGCTCACACTCAAAAACCTAACGTGAGATGGGGTTGAGTACCACCGGCCGCCGCGCGAGGATAAGGGACGTGACCCGATTCCGTTTAGCCATCCTGGACGATTACCAGCAGGTCTCCGGCGATTACGCGCCGTGGGATTCATTGCTCGACGACGGCGTGAAGGTGAGCGTTTTCAGCGCGCCTTTTGTATCGGAAGAGCAAGCGTTGGCCGCCTTGGAGCCGTTCGACATCATTGTGGCGATGCGCGAACGCACGCGTTTTCCACAGCACGTCCTTGAGTCGTTGCCGAACCTGAAGCTGTTGGTGACCACTGGCATGGCGAACGCCGCCATTGACCTTGAGGCCGCCTCCGAGCGCGGGATTGTGGTGTGCGGGACCAGTGGCTCGCCGGCCGCGGCGCCCGAGCTGACGTGGGCGCTGCTGCTGGCTTTCGCAAGGAACCTGGTTGTGGAGGAGAACTCGCTTCGAGCAGGTGACTGGCAGGCCGGCGTCGGGTTTGAACTGGAAGGCAAGACACTGGGAATCGTTGGCCTGGGCAAGATCGGCAAGCGAATCGCGGGCTATGCCAAGGCTTTCGGTATGGATGTCCTGGCCTGGAGCCAAAATCTCACTGCCGACGACGCCAAGGCCGCCGGCGTCCGGAAGGTCAGCAAAGAGGAGTTGTTCCGTGAGTCTGACGTTGTGACCTTGCACCTCCGTTTGTCCGAGCGGACGGAGGGGATCGTCGGTGCAAAAGAGTTGCGTCTCCTGGGCCCGGAGGGCGTGCTGGTCAACACCGCTCGGGGACCTTTGGTGGATGAGGCCGCGTTGATCCAGGCTTTGGAAGAGGGATGGATCCGCGGCGCCGCGCTGGATGTGTTCGACGACGAACCCCTTCCGGCCAGCCACGCATTGCTGCATTCTTCGCGGACAGCGCTCTCGCCGCATGTCGGGTACGTGACGCATGAGAGTTACCGGCAGTTCTATGGTGGAGCGTTCGAGGACGTGAAGGCGTGGCTGGGCGGGGCTCCTGTTCGGGTGCTCAGCGCGTAAACTGACCGCTACATTACGCGTGGGCAAGCGCTTTCCGAGCGAAGCTGGCAAGATGGACCCATGCGTATCCTCATCGCCCCTGACAAGTTCAAGGGATCCCTGACCGCCGCCGAAGCCGCGTCAGCCATGGCCGAAGGTGCCCTCCGTGTCTACCCGGATGCCGTGACCACCCAGTTCCCGGTTGCCGACGGCGGCGAAGGAACTCTGGATGCCGCGATCGCCGCGGGCTACGAGGAGCGGAACAACGCAGTTGTCGGACCGATCCTCAAGCCTGTGGGAGCCTCATGGGCGATCCGCAAGGATTCCTTGGGTGGAGCCAGCGCCGTCATCGAGACCGCGATGGCTTCCGGCCTGGCACACATGGAGCCGACGCCTGAGAACTCACTGCGCGCCCACAGCTACGGCTGCGGCCAGCTGATCGCCGCCGCCCTCGATGCCGGGGCCACGGAGATCGTGCTCGGCTTGGGTGGCTCGGCAATGTCCGACGCCGGTAGTGGCGCCCTGCGTGCACTGGGGCTCAAGCCCCTTGATGCGGCCGGAAATGTGGTGCCGCTCGGTGGAGGTTCCCTCATCGACGTCGTCGCCTTGGATGTCTCCGAGCTGGATCCGCGGCTATCGTCCGTGAAGTTCCGCATCGCCGTCGACGTCCAGAACCCGCTGTACGGTCCGGAGGGTGCCGCGCATGTTTTCGGTCCGCAAAAGGGTGCCGATGAGGACGCCGTTGAGAAGCTCGACGCCGGTCTCCGCAACTGGGCTTCGCTGCTTCGGGAAGCCACGGGCCGGGACGTGAACGTTCCGGGGGCCGGGGCGGCAGGCGGGTTCCCGGCGTCGTTCCTGGCTTTCACTGACGCTGCGCTGGAAGGCGGCTTCGCGCTGGTGGCCGGACTCACGGGCCTCGCCTCACACTTGAGCGGGGCGGACCTGGTGATCACCGGCGAGGGCTCCATGGACGAGCAGTCACTTACTGGCAAGGCGCCGATCGCCCTCGCCGACGCCGCGAGCTTGCACGGAATTCCCGTCATCGCTGTCGCTGGGCGCATCACCGTGACACCTGAAGACCTGGCCAAGCATGGGATTGTGGCTGCTGCGCAGTTGTTGGACGTTGCCCAGCGCAAGGATGGTGTCCCGGATGTAGCCGACGCCGTCGCCAACGCCGCCAAGTACCTTGCATGGGCTACCAGCCAGGTCCTCGAGGGAGCGTAGTTACTGCCGGTAGCCCTCGACTTCGTTGACGCTTCGGGCCGAGGCGTCGTCCGGGTTCCCGCCGGCGTCCTTCTTGGCGCGGCGTTGGCGCAGCAGGTCCCAGCATTGGTCGAGCTGGGCTTCCAGCTGGGCCAGGCGTCCTGTGTCATCGCCCATTCCTGAGGTGGCGGAGTCGCGCAGGCGGTGCTCTTCTTCGACCAGCGACTGAATGCGTTCCAAGAGATCTTGGTTGTCCATGGGTGTCTCCTTTGGTGGGGGATTGTGGTTATTTCGAAAGTAGTCCTGTCGGTGCAGTGCGTCTACCAATGGCCAACGGCATACTTGGGACATGAAATTCACAACCACCATCATTGGCGAGGGCAACAAGGCCGGCATCGAAGTTCCCGACGAGATCGTTGACGGGCTGGGTGCCGGCAAGCGGCCCCCAGTGGTGGTGACCATCAACGGCCAGAGCTACCGCAGCAGCATCGCCGTGATGGGCGGCAAATACATGGTGGGCGTCAGCGCCGCCAACCGCGAACTCACCGGCGCGGCTGCAGGCGACACCGTCGAGGTGGGCCTTGAAGTGGACACCCAGCCGCGCGTTATTGAGGTGCCCGCGGACTTGGGTGCCGCGCTGGATGCCGAACCGGAGGCGAAGGCCTTCTACGGGACCCTGAATTACAGCAGCCAGCGGCGGTACGTGGAGCCGATCGCGGACGCCAAGACGGAGGAAACGCGTGCCCGGCGGATCGCGAAGGTGGTTGCGGACCTGAAAGCCGGGAAGAAGTAGCTTCCTGCCGCCCTACTCCGGCTTATCCATCAACAAGCTCCGGCATGCGAGCTGCAGCGCCAGCCGGGCTTCGGGGTCCTCCAGATTGATGGCGATGAGTGACTGAATCCGCCTGATGCGATCACTGACCGTGTTGCGGTGCACATTGAGGATCGCAGCTGTTTCGGTCAGCGAAGACTCACAGTCCAGGAACGTGGTGAGGGTTTGCAGGAGTTCGGGTCCGGCTTTGAGGAGTGGCGCCAGGAGCTCCCGGGCGGCGGGGCGGAACGTGTCGGTGCGGGTCCAGATCAGCAGCAGCTGGGCCATATCCAATCGGTCCACGTGCACAAAGTAGCCGGAGTTCTCCCTTGCCCCGGCGATGCGGGCGGCATCATTGGCTTCCTCAAGTGAACGGACGATTCCTTCCGGCTGCGCCTGCATCCTCCCCACCCCGAATTGAGTGGCAATGGTGGACGCGAGCTCCCGTTGAGCCCTGCGGAGGGCGTTGCTGATCCTGCTGACCTCGGCCGGGTCCGGTTTGGAGGGGAAGGAGATCCATCCTGCCCAGCCGTCGGACTGCTCCACCGTTGCAGCATCGATCTTTTCGCGTAGGAGGGCACGGTCCAGATCCGGCTTTCGGGCCACCAAGTCCACCGGCTGGCGGGTGATCACCCGGAAAGCTATGTGAAAGCCGTCCAAGGTCCAGCCCAGCTCCAATGCCCTGGCCCTGAAGGATGGGCTGACGGTCCCGGCGTTGTCGATCAGTTCGCCCAACAGGGCAATCCGGTGCCGGGCATCGCGCTCCCTTTCAAGGCGCTGCCGGGACAGCAGCTCGGAAACCGCGATGGCTGCCACTTCCAAAGCCGCCCGGACGGCGGCCCGTTCCTGATCCGGTGCGGGACCAAGTATCACCCTCAGCCGGGGACTGTTGTCCTGCTCCCGATGAACAGGGGCGAGAATCTCCGTGCCACCGGACTGCGTATCTCCGTCGGCACGCGGACCGCTGTCTTCAGCGGAAATCAGTTTCCCGGAAGGATCCACCAGCATCACCTCATGCCCGATCGCCACTCCCAATCGCTGTAACAGATGGCTGAGCGAGCCGTACGGCATCCGGCACTCGGCCGCAACGCGGGAGATCAACTGCCCCTGACGATGCGCGGCGCCGGACAGAAGCTCCTGTGCAGCCATCCCGAACTGCCACGTGTTGTGGACGGCCAACACCACCAGCCCCAAGCGTTCGGCGAGCCTTGTCACGTTGGGCGGCAACGCGCCGTCGTCGTTCTGCAGTTTTACGGCAAGGGCCACGACGCCGGACGTGGACGCCAGCGCCAACAGCGCCTCCACGTCCCAGGAGACGCCGGAGGGCAACGGCTCAAGGGGTAGCAGGATGCAGCTGCGGAGGGTGAGGGGGTCGCCGTCGAGGTTCCGCTGTTCGCGGACCTGGCGATTGACCTCGGCCAGGTTCCCCGTCAAGGCCACCAGCGACGAAACCGTTGCGATACCAGGTTCCCCGACGCTCTCCACCACGCCCGCCGGGAGGTGAGTCGTGACGGACCACAGCGGGATCGGAGGGATCATTCAGCTTCTCCGGTTCTCCTCGATGGTTACCTTCCCATAATGCCACCGCCGCGCCGCCAACTGTCGTTGGGGACGCGGCGGCGGGCCAAACGTTCGACGGCGGTCAGCTGCGGTAACGCTCGATGGACTCGGTGTGTTCTTCGGGCGTCCCGTCCCATCTGTGGGAAGGGACGCCGTACCCGAAGTACTCCGGTCCGGCCAATGCCAGTCCCTCAGTGGTGTGCCAGCGAGGGTCACTGGGCGCAGTCAGGATGCACAAGCGCTGCCCATAGCGCAGGTTCTCCGTGGTGACCGGTTCGGCGGATTCGGCGTCCACCACGATGATGAGGTCCGGCGTCGTGGTCACCACGGTTCCGTCCTTGGTGGCGAGCAGGTGCTCGTTCTGGAAATGCAACGAAAGAACGGAACCGGCGTCCGCGCCCATGCCCTCGATCATGGCCTGGCCCTTGGCGAACCCGCCGGTCGTCTGGCGCTGCAGGTCCGTGACCTTGCCCAGATGAACAATGCGCCCCCTCAGCGTTTCCGCCAACACGTCGCAGGGGTTGAGGTTGTGGTGTTGGGCGTTGGCAACGGCGTCTCCGATGGCGATGGCGAAGGACATGGAGCCGGCCACGAAGCTCTCACGGGCCTGCGCGCCGGTCATGGCATAGGTGCTGTTGAAGGCGTTGCATCCCATTTCGATGGAGGCCTGCCGGGCAAAGCGCTCGGCCCAGAACGAGTCGATCGCCTCGATGACAAGCGTGTTGCCCTTCTCATCAGCGAGTGCCATGGGAGTGGCATGGATTCCGTACAGCGGTGCCATTCCCATTTGTATTTCAGGGAAGGCCCGGCCGATCAGGTCACCGTCGATCAGGGGGATTCCCAGTTGCGCTGCCGCCACGATGGGCAGCAGGGAGTTTGATCCGCCGATCTCCAGGCAGGCGGTGTGGGTTGCGGTCCTGTTGACGGATGCCGCGAGCTTCTCGATGGTCAGGTACAGGTTTTCCACGGTGTCGAGCTTCTCCACGGCTACCGTGGGAGCGCCGATGGCAGCAATGGGAACGATGAAGGCATCATCTGCCAGGTCCTCAACGGAGACGAGTTCCACTGGACCGAACTCTTCGATTGCCTGTTTCGCCAGGAGGGCGCCAATATAGGGATCGCCGCCTCCACCCGTGCCAAGGATGGCCGCCCCGCGCGCCAGGGAATCAATATCGTCCATGGTGATCTTCTTCAGTTTGCGGCCGTGTGCCACTTCCAGTGTCATCTCATTTTCCTAACGTGAGGTTGCCGGCTGCCTTGACCCGAACGCGCATGGCGTTTCCGGGAAGGTAGGGGATGGGAATGGCTTCCTGCTCAACAATCGTCACCGTGTCCGGGTTGGCACCGGCGGCAACGGCGCGGTCAACAGCCTCCTGCCGGGCGGATTCCATGGCGCGCTTCTGATCCCCGTCCGCAATGGATGACACACGGTCCACCTCCCCGCTGATCTGGGCGATGGCGGCCCCGTACGCGTTGGCGACGTCGAAATTCCCGGGGCGGTGGATGGTGCCCAGGCCGTCCAGTTTTTCTGCCAGCAGGATGGATCCACCGCCGACGGCGACAACCGGCAGTTCAGCGGACGAAGTCCGGATCCGGTCCGCAATATCGGCGATGGTGCGATCGATCTGTTCCAGGGCTGACCTGACCACAGAGTCGCTGATGTGGCTCACCAAAGACGCGTCTCCGACGTCGGCCCTTCCGCTGCGGACAGCGATGTCAGTTGCCGTCAGGACAGACCCGCCAAAGACCAGCGACTCGTCGGTGAGGCGGTAGCCCACCGAATCCGGGCCCACGGTTCCCTGATCGGTCCTCACCCGGGACCCACCTCCGAGGCCTGCGGAGAGGACGTCCGGCATCCGGAAGTTGGTGCGGAGCCCTGCGAGCCTCACGTGGGTGCTGGACTCACGCGGGAAACCGTTCACCAGGACGCCGACGTCCGTGGTGGTGCCGCCGATGTCCACGATCAGGCAGTCGGAGAATCCGGAGAGCGCAGCGGCCCCGCGCATGGAGTTGGTGGGACCTGAAGCGAACGTGGCTACGGGGTAGCGCCGCGTGTATTCAATGTCCATGAGCGTGCCGTCGTTCTGGCTGACGTACAGAGGCGCCGTGATGCCCTGCTCCAGCACAGCTTTGGCCAGGCCATCAACAATCCGGTTCGCCATTTCGGCGAGGGATGCGTTGACGATGGTTGCGTTCTCCCGTTCCAGGAGGCCCACCCTGCCGATCTCGTGTGACAGGGACACGGGGAACTCCGGGCCCAGCTCTTCGCGGAGGATGGCCAGGGTGCGCTGCTCGAATTCGTCGTTGACGGGCGAGAAGACGCTGGACACCGCCACGGAGCGGATGCCGTGTGCGGCGATGTCGGCTGCGTGGCGCCTTATTTCGTCCGGATCGAAGGGGCTGATGGGGCGGCCGTCGAACTCGTGGCCCCCGTGGGCCATGTAGGCGCGGCCCTTGACGGCAGTGGTGAGGGTGTCAGGCCAATCCGTGAACGGCGGCAGGGAAGCGGTGGCGGGAAGTCCCAGCCGGATGGCCGCCGTCGGGCTGAGGTCCCGTGCCTCAATGAGGGCATTGATGAAATGGGTGGTCCCGATCATCACACCGCGGATATGGTCCGGGCTGAAGCCGTTCAGTTCCTTCAGCGCCGTGAGGACTTGGGTGATGCCGCTGGTGACGTCCCTGGTGGTGGGGACTTTGGTGGAGGCGAGCACCTGCGCGCCATCCAGCAGCACGGCGTCTGTGTTGGTGCCGCCGACGTCAATGCCGATTCTCAGGCTACTCATGGTGCGGTTACCGATTCTTCCTTTGTGGTGGTTTCGCTTGTGGGTTGGTTGTCGCCGTAGGACCGCAGGAGGTTCAGTTTGCCGGCGACGATGTAGAGGACGAATGCCGCGGCGAGCGAGGTGAAGGCAGGGAGCCCGAAGGTGACGAAGTAGCCCAGTGCCGCAGAGATCGCCCAAATGACGAAGGTTGCAGGGATCCAGTTGGGTGATTTGGCTGGTGGGAGTCCGGAATCGCGGCTTGCCTCCAACAGGGGCCGCCACTTCTTGACCACGAAATACTCGGCCATGATGATGCCGGCTACCGGCGGGAAGACGACGCCCAGGACCATGAGGATGTCGATGAACTTGTCCAGGATGCCGATCGCGGCGAGGACACTTCCGAAAACGCCGAGCAGCAGCGTCACGTGCCCACGGTTCAAGCGCTTGTTCATGGCGCTGTTGAAGAAGGACACCACGCCTAGCCCGGCGCTGTAGAGGTTCCAGTCGTTGATCTTGGATGTGCCCAGGACAATGATCAGGATGCCCACCCAGCCCACGGAGGAGAAGATGATCTGGGTGACGTCTGCCGTTTTGACGGCGTGGGCCAGCAGGACACCGATCATGCCGATGCTGTAGTTGCCCAGGGTCATCCCGACGACGGTTTGCTTGACGACGTCGCCGGCGCTCCTGTTGTAGCGGGTCATGTCGGGCGTGATGACTGCTCCGAGCACGGCACTTCCAGCAACGATGGTGGTAGCCGTGACGAAATCCAGTTGTGGGCCCGGAGGGGCATCGTTGATGAGCTGGCTGATGGAGTGGTTGCTGAGCTCCGCCCATGCTGCCCAAGCGATCAGGATCATGAACAGCGGCACGGTGATGTTGGCCAACCACTGCATTGATTCAAATCCGCGGACCACGATCAGCGTGACCACCAAGCCAAAGACCAAGGACCACGCCCACGTGGGAATTTCGGGCACGATTTGGTTCAGTCCAGCGCCGGAAATCCCTGACTGGATACCGAACCAGCCGATGAGGCTGATGCAGATGGCCAGGCCAAGCACCGAGGCGCCGCCGCGGCCGAAGCCGGTCCAGCGGGCAAGCATGGATGTTGTGAGTCCCTGGCGCATGCCGGCGATGCCGACGAAAATCATGAGTGCTTCGACGATCAATGCGCCTACCGTGAATGCCCAGAAGGCGTCCCAGAAGGTCATGCCGAAGCCAAAGGTTGCCCCGAGAAGAAACTGGCTCAGGTCAGAAGTCTGGCCAAAGCGTTGGACCGCGATGCCGAACCAGTGCTTCCGCTTCGTTGCGGGAACCCTGGTGATGGGGTAGTCATCGTGCCCTGTGTCGGAGGTGGACATGACATACATTCCTTTCGAGTGATTCACTTCACAGTATCTGCGGGTCACTCGAAGGTCATTGGGCAATGTGCAGTGCTTGGTGACGCTGGATATGCGAAGTGCACAGAAGCGTTGCTCGGCCTCTAATCCGCCCGCGTCGCTGAACCGGCCACCCGCCGTCGTTTGCTTTCGCGTGCGTCAACCATCTGCGCACCAGTCAGAACCCCGGAAAGTCCGCGCGACTTTGTGAGGGGAACCGCCACGAATGCTGCCAAAAGGACCAGGCCCGTGAGTGGGCCGAACGCGGAGGTAGGCAGCAATGCGCCAAGGAACGACAACACCACATAGAGCCCGCCGGTGACGCTCGCCCGGAGCAATGTCCGACGGCGGGTGGCCGGCCACTGCGGTTGCAGCCACACCGCGCGCTGGCCGAGGGAGGCTCCCGGGCCTACGAGCGCCGGAAGGTAGAACACCAGGAACCCGGGGACGAGGTGCATCAGGGCGAGGGAGATGGCGTCGTCGTTGCCGGGGAGATCCGCGCCGATCGCAAGCAACCCGATCCTGTACGTGACGACGAAGGCGAAGCCGAGGAACGCGAGCGACACGTAGTCGATGACCATTCCCAACCAGCGCCGCCAAACGGTGACTGGGCGACTCTGGACGCGGGCCGCGCGGAGTTCGCGTCGTTGCGGCATGAACCAGAGGACGAGGGGTGCGATGAGCGCGCCGATCAAGGCGCCCAGGGTGTTGGTGATGAGGTCGTCGACGTCGGCCAGGCGGTAGGCGCAGTCGTAGAGGCCCCACAGCCCGGTGAACTGTGTGGCTTCGATGAGCCCGGAGGCGACGGCGCCGGTCAAGGTGGAGGCCGCGATGTTCCAGGAAAGGTAGCGCCGCGCGATGATCCCCCACGGAATGAACAGCACCACGTTGAACACCACTTGCAGTGTTGCGCGGCTGGTCAGCGTGCCGGTGATCCCAAGGCCTGACGTTTCACGGTGGATGTCGTCCAGGAATTGGAACGGGATCGCTTGGAACGTGCTTCCACCCGGGCCGCACTTCAGCAGGCTGGGGTCGGGAAGTGGCAGCAGCGTGTAGGCCACCAGGGCCACACCGTAGACGCTCAGCCCGGCAGCGCCCAGGAACCGACGCCAGGTGAATCTGCCGTACATCCTGTACTGGACCGCAACGATCGGCACCATGAACACGCCAAAGAGGAGCACCCCTCCCAGCACACCCACGTACGCGGGCCACACCCATTCCCCCATGATTCCCTTTCGCTTGTTAACTCCATGGTTTCAGGATGGGGGGTTCAATTCCTCCGTCTGGGTGGTGATGTTGCTCGCGGCGGGCTGGTACCGGGGACGGAGACACGCGGTGGCTTGGGCGCTCGCTCGGCCCGCCTAGGTGAGTACCGCCGTCGTCGAGGCTTTCCGCGCTATCAGCGCGACACCCGCCGCCGACGCAATGAAGACAGCGCCCAGGATTGCCCAGCCCAGCGTGCCATGTTCGACGACGGTAGCGGTCACCACCAGCGGTGCCAGCATGGCCCCTAGGGCGGAGCCCATGCCGAACATCCCTTGGTAAGCGCCGGCTTGGAGGGGATTGGCGAGTTCGAAGCTCAGCCCCCAGGCTCCTGCTTGCGAAAGGATTTCCGCCAACGAGTGCAGCAGCGCCGCTCCGCACAGGAGCGTGATGGCGGCGATGACCGGCAGGCCGCCCGCCATTGCGTAGAGTGCGCAGGCTGCGGCCATGAGCACGCCACCTGTCATCACGATCTTTCCTGCACGGCGAGGCTGGTCGGTGCCGCGCGAGAGCGGGACTTGCAGCAGGACGACACACACGGTGTTGATCACCAAGACCACGGATATGAGCACATCGGGCGCGCTGGTGTCCTGTGAAATCCACAGCGGAACGCCCATCTCGGCGAGACCGAACTGCATGCCGAAAATGCCTGAGAGCACGGTCAGCAGTATGTACCGGCGGTCCCGGAAGGGGGAGATGCCCCGCGGGGGAGCAGGGTTGGCGGGATCGTGGCGCGGTGCATCAACGCGGTTGGGGAGCCGGCGGAGATGCAGCGCGCTCAGGATGTAGACCACACCGGCGCTGATCATCATCCACCGGAACGCGTCGGCGGTTCCGGCCATCAGTGCGAGTCCGGCGATCATGCCTCCCACCGCGATGCCCACGTTGGTGATGGTGCGGAGGACTGCGCGGGCATTCACGCGGTTCGGCCCGTCAAAGGCCCGGGCGATGATCGCGGAGCGCGTGGCGTTGGCGCCCCGGTCCACGCCTACCGTAATGCAGGCAATCACGACGGCGGTGCTGAAGTTCCCGGCGAAGGTATAGCTCGCGATCGCGAGACCTTGGACGGCCACCATCCCCGCCAGGAGCCGTCGCGCGGAAAAGCGATCGGCAAGGCGACCGCCGATATAGGACGTCGCGACGCCAACACCGCTGGAAACCGAGAGGATCACTGCGATTTCAACGGCGCTTAGCCCGACGAAGCGGCTGAAGTACAGCACAGTGAGGGTGAGGAAGATGCCCCGTCCCAAGGTGGAGACGAGGATGGCCGAAGCCAGAATCTTGAGGGTGGGATCTGAGAGCGCGACCCGGAGGGTGTGCTGTGGAGCGGGGGCCGTGTCGGCGGGGGATTTAGTCACACACATAGTTCTGCCATCCGCGGAGGATGGGCGATACTGATGTAGCGTAGTGCTTCATGTTGAAGTACGAGTTGTCCGACGCAGATCTGGGCGGCGTGCGCTTTGGCATCTCACCTTTGTGTGAACTCGGACTTTCCCTGAGAGCTATTCGGGATCCCAGCCAGTATCCACTCCAGCTGCCATGGTTGCGTCGGACCGAAGAGGCCCGGTCACGCTTGGACCTCGATGGCTTGCTGGCCCTGGTGGATGACAGGCTGTGGACGCCGGACTTCCTGAACCCCCGGCCTGAGTCCCCACTCACCCGGATTGATGACGAGTTCGCGGCACTGGAGCGGATTTCCGCCGAGCAGTTTCACGGCGACCTGATCCGGGTGCACGGCGCTGTCCCGAGTGTCTTTTCCGGCCCTGTTGGACCAGCCATACAGCGGATGGTCCGCATCCTCCGGGAATTCTGGGACACCTGCTTCGCGCCGCACTGGCTTCGCATGCGCACCATCCTGGAGGCGGATATTGTCTACCGTGGCCGGCAGATCGCGCAGGGCGGCCTGGTCACGATGCTCAACGATTTGTCCGGTGCCGTGGAATTCGACGGCCGCGTCATTTCCGTGCGGCTCAAGAACCCGGCGTCGCGGACCGAGAAGACTGACGGCTTGGGGCTGACCCTGGTTCCCACCATGTTCACCCGAAGGGCCTCTGCCCCTGTGAACCATGGCGATCCGCCGCTGCTGATGTACCCGGCCCGCGGGCAGGGGGCCATGTGGGAGGCCGAGCAGGTGCGGAACCCTGCCGCTGTTGTGGCGGTGCTCGGCGAGGTCCGGACCAGCTTGCTAACTGCCTTGGCCGCGCCGGCGTCATCCACCGAGCTCGGTGTGCGCTTTGGCGTCACGACTTCCGCTGTGAATCAACACCTTCGGGTGCTTCGAGACGCCGGACTGGTGACGTCCACCCGCTACGGCCGCAGCGTCCTGTACTTCAGAAGCGAGCTGGGTGCCGCGTTGCTGCTGGGGTGATCGCCGTCGGGGGTGGCCGCACGAGCTGAGTCCCGCCGTCGTGCGTTTTAGTCTTTGCGGAGGCTGTACGTGCTGATCACGTTGCCCTTGCTGGTGGCGTACTGGTCCTCCAGTACGAGCCGGTTCTGTGGGTCGCCGTCCTCGAACAACCGGCGCCCACTGCCCGCCACGACGGGGTGGGTCATGAGTGTCAGCTCGTCGAGCACGCCGGCGAACAGCAGTTGGCGAACCAGGGAGATGCTGCCGCAGACGGCGATCTCGCCGCCGCCGCGGTTCTTCAGTTCTGCGACGAACTGCTCCACGTCACCTTCGATCAGGTGCGAGTTCTCCCATTCAAGCGGCTCGGTCAAAGTGCGGGATGCGACGAACTTCTCCACGGGATTGATGAAGGCCGCAAAGTCATCATCCTGTGAAGCATTCGGCCAATACCCGGCCCACTCCTGATAGCTGACACGACCCAAGACCACGGTGTCCACCGCGGTGATCATCTTGGTGAGTCCCTTACCGAGGTCGTCGTCGAAGCTGTCGAACTGGAACTTGAACGGGTCCTGGACCACGCCATCAACGGAGTGGAACAGGCCGGCGGTGACTTTGCGCATGGGTTCTCCTGTTAGGCGGCTTAGGCGGCGCGGCTGGTTGTCTGAAGTTCGCGTGACGGCAGGGCCGTCACATTGTTGTTTTGGAGGCGGACTGGGACCTCGTGAAGCTCGGCGAACACCTGGAGCTGTTGCAACGCGTCCGCATCAACGGTCGCTTCCGTCAGGTCCATTTCGACGCCGAGGCCGCCGCCCAGGCTCCGGGTGCGTTGGACCACGGGGTAGAGGCCTTGAAGGCTGGTTGCGGTCACATGACCGGTCGCTGCGATCTGGATCTGTTCGCCGTCAACATCGACGCGAACAACTACGGAGAGCTTGTCGCTGGACAATGTGTTGCCTTTCATCAGGTTGCTGCCACGCTGCAGCGACCCCCAGCGTATGTGTCCGATGTGACCTACGCAACATTGCGACGGCGGGGCTGGCCTGGGTGCGGCCACCCGTTTCGCAAGGTGGGCGGGTGCAAGCGGCCACCAGCCGGGCCACTATGTCCGCAGCGTGGATATGGGCTCGTGGCCCACAATCCAGCTGTCCCGGAAGTTGTCTTAGTGACAGCTGTTTGAAGGGGATGTTTTGGGACAACATACGGGACGGCAATGTTACGCGGACGCTGGACGGGGATTTCATCAGCCCCGACCGCGTCTGAATGCATGCGCAAAGCCGCCTGCACGGCATGGTGCGACGGCAGGAATGCTGCGAATGGCCCCGAATCCGCAAATGGGCGGTGTCCCACCAGGAGTGTCCCAGTTCCAAGGATGTGGGACGGTTCAATGACGGCACTTTAACCGCAAGGAGCTCTGCGCCCGCTTCTCTACCCTAGGAGCGGGAGTTTGAAGTTCAACCCTGTCACGCGCTGGGACGACTGCCTGCCGGGACTAACGTCCCTTCCGTCCAATGTCATCAGAGCGCCGATGGCTGACCCCGACTTCTCAACGATGAGGATAACTTCGCGGGTCGGAGGTTCGGGGGAGCAGGTATTTACCCTAGAGCATCACATTGCTAGTCTTGTCTGACAATCTGTCACCCAAACAAAAGGAGCAATGCGCCGTGAGGGTTCTCGTAGTAGGTGGGAGTGGGTTGCTAGGCTCAGTGGCCGCGGCGGCACTTGATGAGCGACATCAAGTCATCAAGGCCTCCCGGTCAAGCAAGATTCGGGTGGATTTGGCAAAGCCTGAATCCATAGAAAACCTGTTCAGGGATATCGGGGTGGTGGATGCGGTCATCTCTTGCATGGGGTCCGCTCCATTCAAGCCGCTGGCCGAGCTGACCAGTCAGGACTTCAGGGCTGGCTTCGAGGACAAGGTTCTCGGCCAAATCAATCTCGTTCAGGTTGGCATCCAGTATTTGGCGGAGGGGGGCTCCTTTACCCTGACCACGGGAGTCCTCGCGCGCGAACCCATCCTCGCGGGGGCGGCTGCTTCCCTTGCCAATGGAGCGCTTGAATCGTTCGTGATGGCAGCGGCCCCGGAACTTCCAAATGGCATTCGCATCAACGCCGTCAGCCCGTCGGTACTGGCCGAGGCCAGGGGATATCACGCGTCCTTTCCGGGCTTCCCGCAGATCGCGGGCAGTGAGGTGGGCCGAGCCTATGTGAAATCCGTTGAGGGCATCCAGACGGGCCAGGTTTATGCATTGGGCTAGACCCAGGTGCCCCGCAGATCTTCGCCAGAAACTATGCGCTAAGGGCTGGACGTGGCGCTAGTCACAGCACTAAGCTGACTTTATTGTTTGACAATATAACAATCTTTTTAGCTGTCCAATCAGCGATATCAATAGGAACCGAGAGGTCATAGTGTGCACACCTTAGTGATTGGTGGAGGCGTCATTGGCCTGACGCAGGCTTACCACCTCGCCCGCGAAGGCGGGACTGTCACCGTCATCGACGCCCGAGCCACAGGCCTGGGAGCCTCCAAGGTCAACGCTGGCTGGATCTGCCCGGCGGAATCGGCACCGGTACCGGGCCCTGGCGTCGTCCTGAAGTCCATGAAATGGATGCTCCGCCCTGACAGCCCCCTGTACATCAAGCCCTCACTCCAGCCAGACTTCGTGAGATTCATGTTTGGCATGTGGCGCAAGTCCAACGCCCGTGACCAGCGCGCGGGATTCGAAGGTCACCTCCGCCTTGCCGCTGACACCCTGCAGATCTTTGACGAGTACCGCGCCGATGGCATGGACTTCGAAATGCACACCGACGGACTGCTCATGGCGTTCATGGAACAGGACAACTTCGACCATCACATCGACAACTTGGATCTCGCCTCGCAGTACGGGCGCCAACCACGTGTACTGAACCGGGACGCCGTTCACGAGCAGGAACCACAGCTCACCGACGAAGTCCTCGGCGGCATCTACTTCCCACACGAACGGCACGTTGATCCGGGAGCAATGACGGCAGCGCTGCACCAGCGGCTGTCAGCAATGGGCGTCGAGATCATCGAGAACTCGCCGATCGATGCTGTGGAACGCAAAGGCGACCAAGTAACCACGGTGCATAGCGGGGGAAACCGGTACACCGCTGACAACTTTGTCCTCGCTGCAGGCGCCTGGAGCGGGAAGCTGTCCCGGCAGTTTGGGGTGGCGCTACCCGTGCGACCAGGGAAAGGCTACAGCGTTGAGGTTCCCGCCCTGGGCCTGCGCAGCGCGGTGAACCTTTGGGACGCAAAAGTTGCGGTGACCCCGTTCAACGAACGACTTCGCCTGGCCGGCACCATGGAGTTCGGCGGACTGGACGAGAAGATCAACCAGGTCCGCGTCGATGCCATCCTGCGCGCGCCCTCGAAATACTTCCGCAACTGGGAGGCGCCCGCTGTGAAGCCAACACCGATGGCCGGCATGCGGCCGATGACGCCTGACGGACTTCCGGTCATCGGCCACCTTGGACAACTGCAGAACACCTTCGTCTCAACCGGCCACGGAATGATGGGCATCACCCTGGCACCCGGCACCGCCGCTGCCCTCACGGATCTGATCGTTCACGGCCGTACGGCGCCCACCCTTCAGCCCTTCAGAGCCGACCGTTTCCGGGGCGTTCAACGCCAACCGGTCCCGGCCCTATAAGACCTCCCCCTCGTCAAACACCCGAAAAGGACTTCACACCATGTCTCACATCAAAAAGGAACTCCGCGGCATCCTTGCTGCCGTCACCACCCCGTTCAACCAGGACGGCAGCGCAATCGACGAATCCGCCCTGCAGCGCCAAGTTGACCGCTTGGTTAAGGCCGGCATCCACGGCATCGTCCCCACCGGCACCACCGGTGAATTCACCACCCTGTCAGCTGACGAATACCGCCGCGTCATCGAGCTTTACGTCAAGGGTGCCGACGGACGGATTCCTGTAGTCGCAGGCATCGGCGCACTCTCCACACAGGGGGCCATCGATCTTGCACAGCACGCCGAGTCTGTCGGTGCCGACGCGATCATGCTGGTCCCGCCCTTCTATGATCCCCTTGACCTGAAAACCCTCAAGTCCTTCCTGTCAGCAGTCGCAGAATCCATCACCATCCCGATCGTCTACTACAACGTTCCGGGAGCCACCGGAATCCAGCTCACTGCCGCTGAGCTCGCCGAGCTGGGCGACATCGACGGGGTCGACTACATCAAGAACACCTCCGACGACGCTGTTGGCCTTGCCGAACTCTTGGCCGCACGCACCGACCGCATCAAGGCCTTCAACGGCTGGGACACCCTCACGTTCTTCGGCATCGCTTCCGGCGCTGAAGCCTCCGTATGGGGCACCGCGGGTGTGGTTCCAGAACTCGCCGTCGAATTCTGGAACGCGCTGGCGGAAGAGAAGGACCTGATCCGCGCCCGCGAACTGTGGAAACACCTCTGGGCCATCAGCGACTTCCTCGAGTCCGTCAACTACGTAGCGGGCATCAAAGCCGGTCTGGAACTCATCGGTGAACCCGTGGGACCGGTCCGCCTGCCCATCCAGCCCCTGCCCGCCGAAGAGCGCGAACGCTTCGCGACTATCCTGCGCGCCGCAGGCGTCCATCTGGTAGCGCCATAGCGTCTCCTGACGCTCACGCGACAACCTGATTACCCCAGGATGAAGGGCCTCTGGGACATCTCCGGCAAATTGCCGAAGGACCCAGCGGCGCTCCCGTGGTCACAGACAGCCCCAGTAAAGGGACGCGCGCCAAGTGCCCAATCCACAGCAAAGAATGAAAGCAGGAGTTGTGAGCCAGTTCATTAATGGCAAGATCGTCAACGGAACCACCGGGGAAACCGTGGACATCATCGACCCGTCCAACGGAACAACCATCGCCACTCTCACCCTCGCCGGCAGTGACGATGTAAAGCTCGCCGTTCAGGCTGCCCGGAATGCCTTCCCGGCCTGGTCCCGCGCCACCCCGGCTGAGCGCTCCGCGGTGCTGACTAAGTTCGCGGCCCTCATGGAAGAGCGAGCCGAGGAATTCGCGCAGCTCGAAACCCGCCAGGCCGGCAAACCCATCCGCCTCACACGGGAGTTCGACGTCCCGGGCACCATCGACAACATTGCTTTCTTTGCGGGGGCTGCCCGCAACCTCGAAGGCAAGGCCACCGGCGAATACTCGCCAGATCACACCTCTTCCATCCGCCGCGAAGCGATCGGCGTCATTGCTTCCATCTCGCCGTGGAACTACCCCCTGCAGATGGCTGCATGGAAGATCCTGCCAGCCATCGCCGCCGGCAACACAATCGTCCTCAAACCCGCCGAGATCACCCCCTTGACCTCCCTGCTGTTCGCCGAAGTGGCAACGGCAGCGGGCCTGCCCCACGGTGTCGTGAATGTCCTTACGGGCCGCGGGTCCACTGTCGGAGCCGAGCTGCTGCGCCACCCGGACGTGGATATGCTCTCCTTCACCGGCTCCACCAGCGTGGGCCGGACCGTACTGGAGGCTGCAGCAACCACCGCCAAACGGGTTCACTTGGAACTCGGCGGCAAGGCACCATTCGTAGTGTTCGACGACGCCGACCTCGAAGCAGCCATCCACGGTGCGGTCGCAGGAAGCCTCATCAACACCGGTCAGGACTGCACCGCAGCCACCCGCGCCATAGTCCACCGCTCCTTGTACGAAGACTTCATTTCCGGTGTTGCTGAGCTGTACGCCAAAGTAAAGCTCGGCCGCACCCAGGACCCCGCAACGGACCTCGGCCCACTCGTCTCACAGGCCCACCGGCAGAAGGTAGCCGAAATGGTGGACCGGGCACGCGGCTACGCCCGTGTCTTCGGAGGCGGAATTCCCGGCGGCGACTTAGCCGCCGGCTCGTACTACCGACCCGCCCTGGTAGCCGACGCGACTCCGGACAGCGAAATCTTCCGAGACGAAGTCTTTGGACCGGTCCTCGCCGTCACCCCGTTCGATACCGACGACGAAGCCATCACCCTCGCCAATGACACCCCTTACGGCCTCGCCGCTTCCGTCTGGACCAAAGACATTTACCGCAGCCTCCGAGCCACCCGCGAAATCCGCGCAGGCGCAGTCTGGGTCAACGACCACATCCCCATCATCAGCGAAATGCCCCACGGCGGTATGAAACAGTCAGGCTTCGGCAAAGACATGTCCACCTACTCCCTGGACGAGTACACAGTCATCAAGCACGTCATGTTCGACCTCACCGGAGATAAAGCCAAGAGCTGGCACCGGACCATCTTTGCCCTCGAACAATAGGCAGAACTGGCGGGCAGGGACTCTTCGCGGCCCCCGCCCGCCCGTTCTTCCTTGACCACACAGGAAACCTGACGCAATTGAAGCCATTGTCCGGAGCAAACAAGTAAGAGAGGAATTACCGTGGACCTCAGACGCATAGATGACTGGTCAACACTGAGCGGCGCCAACGTGCAGATCCGCTTGCACGGACATACTGTCTGCGCCGGAATTGTGGATGCAGTTACCGAGAACGGACGGATTCTCTGGATCCTGCCCACGGGGGACAGCAGAAGGCTCTACGAGCAGGACGGATCTTATGAGGTCTGGGCTACTGAAGAGAAGGCCGGCTTCCATTACCGAGTGTCGCTGGGTCTAACGTGCGCGCTTAGGGTCTGACAGACCCGCGGACCGTGACGTCCTAAGGCGCACCGACACGAAAGAGATTCGGGCAGGCTGGTGGTAGAAGCCCTTTCCTGGAGCTAGGACGCACTCCGGCTGGCAAGCAGAGTGATGAGATCCTGAGCGCTTTTAATCGTGTGGTCAGTAAAGGCTGCCTTGATGACTTCCAAGTCACGCGTCCTCAAAGCTTCCACCAAGTGCTCGTGTACGCGATGGGCGCGGGCTGGGTCGGCGCGGGTCGCCTGATCCTGGGCAAGCACAATGGTGAGATGGGCCTCTGTGACTGGCCAAAGCCTCAGCAGAAGCGCGTTCTCAGATGCAGCCCAGATATTGCGGTGGAAAGCAACATGGTTTTCGTGTTGCACCAACGGATCGGGATCCATGGACAGCCGGCTGTACTGTTCCCAACTGTCTTCGACCATCTGCATCCGCCGCCCTGAGGGGTCATCGACTATGGCAGAGGCCGCGAGGAGATCCAAGGCAAGCCTGGCATGGGCGAGGTCCATGATTCCCGTGGCATCAAGAGTAGCGACTCGTAAACCGCGATACGGCTCCTGCACAAGAAGACCCTCCTGGGCCATCTGATTCAGGGCCTCGCGAACCGTCGGGCGACTAACGTTGAGCCATTCTGAAAGCTGCACTTCGGTGAGCTTCTCGCCCGGTTTAATGTTGCCGAGCACAACTGCCCGCCGGATCTCGTTGACAACGCCATCCCGGCGCGAAATCGTCGCCACGGGAGACATCCTTGTCACTTCAGGAGCTGACCCCACTTTTACCTCCATAAATATCCGCAGATTGTCTGACAAAACGATAGTGCATTTGGGGCCGGGTGTAAATCACCCGGCCCCCAGAGCGAACAATATCGAGTGAACTCGTACCGCCTCGCAGGATCAGACCATGGTCGTCGTTTCCTCCGCTGTCATTGGTGCAGCTTCGGTGACGCTCCCTTGTCGGACATATCCCTTGCGCTCCACGTCGGGAAATGCGTCACCGCTGACGACGAACCGCGATGACGCTTCAACGGTTGAGCCGGTCTTCCAGTCACGAGTCCGGCCCATGGAGAGCGCTTGGGTAACCAGTCGTCGGTCGTTCTGGCTGGAAATGATGCGTTCTCGGAGACCTATGACATCGAAGCGTTCGAAGATCAAATCCCGGAGGTGGAGTTCCACTTCCTGGTGTTCGTCCTGTCCTGCCAGGTTTTTGAGTTCGTGGGGATCGAGTCTCAGATTGAACAGCATTGGGGCGTATGCCTCCGAGTAAACAAGCTTGTAATCACCTTCCCGGACCATGAACCGCGGCGCGACGGTGGCGTTGTCGTGTCCTTCAACGAAAGCCACCGTCGAGATGTCTGACTTTGTGTTGTCCAGAAGGTCAGGGGCAAGGGATGTCCCATCGAGGTGTGGGTGTCCTTGCTCGCTTCTTGCGCCGACAAGATCCAGCACCGTTGGCAGGACGTCAACAAGTGAAACCGGCCCTGTGGAGCGCCGTGGTGTGATCCGACCGGGGTAGGAGATCAGCAACGGGACTTGAACTGAAGGTTCAAAGAATGTCTTTTTGAACCACATTCCTCTTTCGCCCAGCATCTCGCCATGATCAGAGGTGAATACGACCACGGTGTCCTGGGCTTGACCGGTTTCTTCGAGGGCTTGGAGAACGGCGCCGATTTTAGTGTCAACGTAACTGATCATCGCGAAGTACGCTCGTCGGGCCCGCCGGGTCTCGGATTCACCGATGGAGTATTTGGCCATTCCGTTGATTTCGTAGACGAGTTTGCTGTGCTCGTCGAGGTCCTCGTAATTGACGGGGGACACGGCAGGCATCGGAATTGTGTTCTCGTCGTAGAGGTCGAGGTACTCCTGTGAAATCACGAAGGGATCGTGGGGGGATGTGAAGGAAACTGTTGCCATCCATGGGCGTAAACGGCCGGCCCTGGCGGCATTGAGAATGTGGTGGCGCGCCAGAAGAGACACTTCTTCGTCGTGTTCCATCTGCATTGTCCAGACCGCGGGTCCCGAGTCCAGGACCGTCCCAACGTCCGAGTTGCCTGCTCCCGTTTCGTAGGGGTATCGGGTAGCATCGCGCTGCCACCGGGGTGTCCAGGAGAAGTCACATGGATAGAGCTCAGGGGTCAGCCGGTTCTCGAATCCGTGTAATTGGTCGGGTCCGAGGAAGTGCATCTTGCCGATCAGTGTCGTGTCGTAGCCTTCGTTGCGTAAGTAGTGGGCGATCGTTGGGACCGATGCGGGGAATTCAGCGCCGTTGTCGTACGCTCCGATGTTACTGGGCAGGCGCCCGCTCATCAGCGATGCCCTTGAAGGGGAGCAAAGTGGGTATGCGCAGTAGGCGTCGGCAAAGTTGGCCGAGCGCTCAATGAGCTTGGCGATGTTTGGCGCGACGATATCGCCCTTGGTGATTAGGTCGATGCTTGCGGAGGTCATCTGGTCCGCCATCAGAACCAGAACGTTAGGTTGAGAAGCCATGGAATTCCTAAAGGTAGTATCGCGTATCAATGCGTGAAGGTCGGTGGGAGGCAAGCCCGGTAAACCAGCGAGGCCATTGCTGTGAAGTCGAAAACTGGCAGGCCGGTTTCTCTTGCCAGGCGGTGGGCGTAGGGAGGGATGTCTGAGCATTCCAACACCAGTGCACCAACGTCAGGATGGCTGCGGAGCATGTCAGCAACTTCGCCTACCAGCTGGTCCTCAAAGGCTTGGGAGTCGAGATCGGGTTTGCGCTGAGTGCGGATGACGTCCACGAACTCGGGGCAAGAGTCGACTGCGGCGACGGCCAGAGCTGTTGATTGGCTAACTCCGGACTGTTGAAGGAAACCGTGTTCGAAAATGCGGTTTCCCGCAGCGGTCACCACACCGACTTTCCGGTCTGGGCCGATCATTCCTGCGACCATCGGGATCAGCATCAGCGGCGAAGTGAAGACTGGAACATTCAATTCTCGTGCCGCATGTTCCTGGAAGACAGCGAACAGTCCGCACGTCGTTGTAATTGCGGCCGCGCCCTGTCGTTCCAGTTCCAATGCAGCCGTCATGAAGGCCTCACGGATGGATTGGTCTGGTCCCTGTCCTTCAAGCCACCATCCGGGCCTGATCTTTGCAGTGGCATACTTCACCGGGAAATCGAAGCTGGACGGGTTGGCCATGTTGCCTCGCGCCTTGGGATAGGTCGAATCCAGCTCAACAATTCCAAGGACCGGACGTGTGGCGTAGTCCCCTGAGGTGAGCCTTTGCGGAGACGCTTCAGTGTCGTGAGCTGTCGTCGGCATTGGTGGGTGCCTCCTCTGTAGTTAGCGGCTGGGGGAGGGTGCGCTGCCCTTTGGCCCTCGCGCGGCGCTTGCGGATAAGGCGGAATGCCGAGTAGGCCGCAGCGGCCACTGCCAGCGCTATCAAGGTTCCAGAGATCGGGCGGGTCATGAAGATCGTCAGGTCCCCACGTGAGAGCAGGAGTGATTGACGGAAGGCGGGTTCCAGGATGGATCCGAAGACGAATCCGAGGATCAGCGGTCCGCCTTCGAAGCCGGCCTTGCGGAGGAAGAAGCCGACGATGCCGGCGATGATAGCGACCCAGATGTTGAAAACGTCATTTGCTGCCGAGAAGGCGCCCACGAGGAGTACAAGCATCGTGCCGGTTGTCATCAAAGCGACAGGCACCCTGGCCACCTTCACCCATACCCGGACGAGCGGCAGGTTGAGGATCAGGAGCACAAGGTTACCGATGAACATCGAGGCGATCACGCCCCAAAAGATGTCAGGATGTTCCACGACCAAGGAAGGGCCCGGCGTGATGCCCTGGATCAAGAGAGCGCCGAAGATGACGGCAAGAATGGGATTGGGAGGCAACCCCAAAGTCAGTAGCGGGATGAATGTCGCAACGGCTCCAGCGTTGTTTGCCGTCTCAGGCCCGGCAACCCCTTCGATGGCGCCCTTGCCGAAGCGGCTTGGGTCTTTGGCTAGGCGCCGTTCGAGCGAGTAGGACGCCACGGAGGGAAGATCCCCGCCACCGCCCGGGACGGTTCCCAAAAGACTGCCCAGGATCGAGCCCCGAATGATCGGTCCGGCGCTCCGGCGCATGTCGTCTCGCGTAGGAAGTACCTTCCCGACGGGGCCTGCGGCGGCAGTGGGTGTCGGCTCCATAAGTCCGGAAAGCAACTCGCTGATGCCATAGACACCAATGATGATGACCACAAGGTTGAACCCGTCCAGCAGTTCGGGCACACCGAAATCCAAGCGTGGGGCGGCGTCAACGGGGTCCAAACCTACGACAGCCAGCAGAAGACCGATGCCGGCGGAAATGACGCCCTTGATCAGCGGGCCTTGGCTCATAGCGCTGACCAGCAGCAAGCCCAAGAGTGCAATCACCGTGTATTCCGGGGGGCCAATTCTGAGGCCGAACTCGGCCATGAGCGGAGCGATGAGCACCAGGGCGCAAGTGGCGACCAGGCCGCCGACGAAGGAGCCGATTGCCGCGATACCCAGGGCCGCGCCGGCTCTTCCTTGGCGTGCCATTTGGTAGCCGTCAAAGGTGGTCACTACCGAGGCGGACTCGCCAGGAAGTTTTAGTAGCACGGCGGTGATGGTGCCGCCATACATGGCCCCGTAGTAGACGCCGGCCAGCATGATGACAGCTGTGGAAGGCTCAAGTGTAAAGGTGAGCGGGAGGAGTAAAGCGACCGTTGGTCCCGGGCCCAGCCCGGGAAGAACACCGATCAGCATGCCGATCAGCACACCAATCAAGACGAAGAGAAGATTCGCAGGCGTGAAGGCAACCATGAATCCATCAATGATTCCCTGCATTAGAGGGACCCTCCAAAGATCAGCCCGGCCGGCAGTGAAATTCCCAGCCCGACAATGAATATTACGTAGACCGCAGCAGTAAGGATCAATGCCCAAAGCAACGAATACTTCGTTGAGCATCCGTGGAGCACCTTCAACGAGTAGAAGGCCAGCAGGGCAGCGGCGATCGGCGTTCCGGCCACTAGAAGAAGAGGCACGAAGAGAAGCAGAGGCAGGATGGCCAACGCGAGGAGCCGCCACTGGCTTATAGTCAGCGGTTGATTCGAAGCCGAATCAAGGTGCGGCGTAAAGAGAAGTACGATGCACAGCACAATGACCACCGAGGCGATAATGGCTGGCCAAAATCCGGGACCAGGCGCTGTCGGATCTCCAACCCGGTAACTCAACGAGATAGCGAGTATTGCTGCAGCCGTGGCCATGATGCTCAGGGTGACAACGTGTTTGGACAAGAAGCCGTGTCGCTTACGTTCCACGTCCTCGATCCTTTGCTCGTTGTCCGGGACGGTGTTCCCCTCATTGAAGGGCTTTTTGTTCATATCTACAAGCATTGCTTCCACCCCTACTGGGCGACCTTGATGTCCAATTTCGTGATCAGGTCATTGACTTGGGTCAGGGTCTGGGACATCTGGTCATCCAGTCCCGCGCCGGAGACATCCCCGGCCTCGTAAACGCTGTTCTTGAGGAATCCTGAGACCTTCTCGGTTGCCAGGGCGTCCTTGACCGCTCCCTCGAGAGCATCTGCGATTTCCTTGGGCAAGCCCTTCGGTGCCAGCAACACTTCACTGGCAGTAATGCCTGCGTCAGGGAAGCCCGCTTCACTGACGGTTGGGACGTCAGGCAGCTGCTCGACGCGCTTTGGCGTTGAGACGCTCAGGGCTTTGAGCTGACCGGACTTGATGTACGGCAGAGCAACACCAACTTCGGTAGCTGTGGTGTCCACCTGGCCTCCCAGCAGGGCTGTGACAGATGGCGCGGACCCGTCGAAGGGAACGCCTTGGGCGTCGACCTTAGCGGTACTGAACAAGGAAGCCTGGCCAACCTGCACCATGCCACCTACGCCCGGGTGGGCATAAGTGAGCTTGCCTGCTTTGAGCATGTCACCCAAGCTGTTCCAAGGAGAGTCTGCTTTCACGACTTGAACCAAACCGTATGAGCTCTCCTCCGCAATCGGGTCAAAATTCTCCGACGTGTAGGACGTGTTGCGCAGCTTCTGCTGCGCTGTGAAGGCAAAGCTGTTGGTCGACAGCAGCGTGTAACCGTCGGGCTTGGCCTTGCTCACGGCATCAGTGCCCAACACTCCTGCTGCCCCGGGCTTGTTCTCGACGATGAACGTACCGTCCAACTCGTCCTCTAGCTGAGAGGCGATCTGGCGCGCCACAGCATCACTGCCACCACCGGCATTGAACGGAACAACGATCTTTACCGGACTCTTGGGGTAATTCTGCACAGCGTTGGCAGCTCCACCTGAACCGCAGGATGCCGTACCGAGGAGAACGACGGCAAGAGCAGCGAGGGAGGGAAATAGACGTTTCTTCACAGTGACACTCCGTTGAAGTAGGATGCTGATTGTTAGACGATCTGCATTCAGGCTAGTTACTTGGGTCACACAATTCAAGGGGTGGTCGGAAATAGCGGCAGCCAATCACGGGGCTACGTCAGCCCGACGTCGCTGCATGGCTGAGTAAGCGGGCCGCGTACAAAGAAGAAGGAACACATGGAGACACGTCAGGACTCGGAAGAACCCGAAAGCAGGGCATGTTGTACGCCGCCGCGTCGGGCCGCAGCTCCGGTCAGCTCAATGAATCTGTCGGGAATCACAGGAGGGCTGAGGGGCGCGATCTCCCACGAAGATGTACGCATTCCGGCCGGCAACTTCCGTATGGGCGATGCCTTCGGAGAGGGGTACCCAGCAGACGGCGAGGGTCCGGTTCATGAAGTAGAACTCGACAGCTTCCAAATCGATGTCGTAACCGTGACCAACGAAATGTTTGCTACTTTCGTCCAAGCCACCGGGTACACGACAGAAGCGGAAGTCTTCGGCTCATCCGCGGTGTTCCACCTGATTTCCACCGCCCCTCAGAGCTATGTCCTAGGCGTTGCTGAGGGAGCGCCATGGTGGCTAAATGTCCAGGGTGCAGATTGGGCCCACCCGGCTGGGCCATCATCGACAGTCGAGGAAATACTCGACCATCCCGTGGTGCACGTGTCCCACAACGACGCCAAAGAGTACTGCCGCTGGTCAGGCCGCCGGCTACCGACAGAAGCTGAATGGGAATTCGCCGCCCGGGGCGGTCAGAGCGGCAAGCGCTATCCCTGGGGGGACGAACTGACGCCCCAGGACGAACACCGTTGCAACATTTGGCAGGGCACGTTCCCGCAGTCGAACACCATCGAAGACGGATATCTTGGCACCGCTCCCGTACGTTCCTACCCGCCTAACGGGTACGGACTCCATGAAATGGCAGGGAACGTCTGGGAGTGGTGCTCAGACTGGTTTCTGCCCAAGTATTACCGCGCCTCGCCTTCTAGCAACCCCTCGGGCCCAAGCATAGGGGCGGGACGAGTCATGCGTGGTGGCTCCTACCTCTGCCACGAGTCGTACTGTAACCGCTACCGCGTAGCTGCAAGGACAGCTAACTCCCCGGAATCATCGTCCGGTAACTGCGGGTTTCGAACGGTAACCATCTAATGAGCCGACAGACCACCGAGGAACAGGGGGAGGAAGTGCAAGCAGCGTTACTCGAGCGCGCACACCTTGATCCTGCCGTCCGCAGCGGCTTATCGGCTCGGATCCTGCGAGGGGGTAGCGAGCCCGATCCGCGCTTCACTCTGGGCCTCGGTCAAGGTTTCACGACTGACGGATTGAACGGGTTGGGTGTTCGGCCACGTATTATGCCCTTTTCTTCTTTTCCGGCCACGGGCCAACAGGCTCCTTGCGCGACGAGTCCACGGTGGACGTGTCGGCGAGGTCGCCTACCTTGTGGACCTTCAGGGAGTTGGTGGAACCGGCCTGTCCTGGAGGCGAACCGGCTGCGATGACCACCAGGTCGCCTTCCTCCACAAGCTTCATGTCCAGAAGGCTGCGGTCAACCTGTGCAGTCATTTCGTCGGTGTGGCCCACGGTGGGGACCAGTACCGGCTGAATGCCCCAGGTGAGTGCCAGCTGGTTCCAGACGTGCTCCACCGGGGTGAAGGCGAAGACGGGCTTGACGGGGCGCAGACGCGAGAGGCGTCGTGCCGAGTCGCCGGACTGGGTGAAAGTACAGATGTACTTCGCGTCCAGCTGGTCGGCGATTTCGACGGCGGCGCGGGTGATGGCCGCGGGTCTTGGGCTTGGTGCCCAGCGGGGGTACGCGCTCAAGACCGTGCACTTCGGTGGACTCGATGATCCTTGCCATGACCTTGACGGTCTCGATGGGGTACTGGCCCACGGAGGTTTCGCCGGACAGCATCACCGCGTCGGCGCCGTCGAGAACTGCGTTGGCGCAGTCGGAAGCCTCGGCGCGCGTCGGACGCGGGTTGTCGATCATGGACTCGAGGACCTGGGTGGCCACGATGACCGGCTTGGCCCAACGGCGTGCCAATTCAATGGCGCGCTTCTGGACGATCGGCACCTCTTCAAGCGGCAGTTCCACACCGAGGTCGCCACGGGCAACCATGATCGCGTCGAAGGCGTCGATGATTTCGTGGAGCTGCTCCACTGCCTGAGGCTTCTCGATCTTGGCGATCACCGGTACGCGGCGGCCTTCTTCATCCATGATCTCGTGGACGCGCTTGATGTCTGATGCATCACGCACGAACGAGAGGGCGATGAGGTCAGCGCCACGCTTGAGGGCCCAACGGAGGTCGTCCTCGTCCTTTTCGCTCAAAGCGGGGACGTTGACGGCAACACCGGGCAGGTTGATGCCCTTGTTGTTGGATACCTTGCCGCCGACTGTCACGACAGTGACCACCTTGACGTCGTCTACTTCCACGGCACGCAGTGCCACCTTGCCATCGTCAATGAGCAGGGCGTCGCCCACGTTGACGTCTTCGGTAAGGCTCTTGAGCGTGGTGGAGCAGATGTCCTTGGTGCCGGGGACATCTTCGGTGGTGATGGTGAAGGTGTCTCCGACGGCCAACTCGTGGGGTCCGTCAACAAAACGGCCAAGACGGATCTTGGGTCCTTGGAGGTCGGCCATGATGGCCACAGGCTTGCCGAGCTGGGCAGCAGCCTTGCGGACGTTTTCGTAGGTGATGTCATGCACGGAGTAGTCGCCGTGGCTCATGTTCATGCGAGCAACGTCGACGCCGGCCTCCAGCACCGCGAGGGTGTTCTCGAAGCTGGAGATAGCCGGTCCGAAAGTTGCCACAATTTTCGCGCGTCGCATATACCTACCCTTGTACCTTTCTGTTGTCTGGATTTCGGGCATGGAAACACTCGCCTGCGTTTCCCCGGGCGGGTGTTTCTGCTTCCGGCGGTATGTAGTTCGGCTAGAGGAGGCTTGTTCCGATGTCTTTGCCGATTTGTTGGAGCAGGGCGGCGGAGAGATAGGAGTCTTTGGAGGAGTCTTGATCGGTGTATTCGGTCAGGGTGTAGACCCGGGTGAGGGCCATCTCGGACCATCGGTTCTGGGGGAGCAATGAGCGGCCGGCCACGGCGATGATAGGGAGGGTGCCTGAGCGTCGTGCAACAGCAGCGGGCAGTTTCCCGGCCAAGGTTTGTTCGTCGATGCTTCCTTCTCCGGTGATCACCACGTCGCAGCTGTCCTTGCGGGTGTTGAAGTCCAGCAGGTCCAGGAAGTAGTCGGCTCCGGATACCTGTTTGGCGCCCAGGAGCAGGCAGGCGTAGCCAATGCCACCGGCGCTTCCGGCGCCTTCATGTGCTGCCAGTGACTCGGCGTCGGCGAATCCGGCTTCTGCCATCTTGGTCACGAAGTGCCTCAGACTCTCATCAAGGAATGCAACGTCCTCCCTCGTGGCACCCTTTTGTGGGGCGAAGACCGCCGGTGCGCCGTGGGGGCCACGGAGGGGGTTGTGGACATCGCTCGCAACGACAAGTTCGGTGTCGTGCAGTTCCGGGAGGGCGGTGCGGTGAACGGATTGGATCTGTCCCAACGCCGCTCCACTGCCATAGAGCTGGTGCCCTTCGGAGTCGTGGAAGCTGTAGCCCAGGGCGGTGAGCATTCCCATGCCGCCGTCGGTGCTTGCGCTGCCGCCCAATGCCAGCACGATCTTTGCAGGTTTAAGGCTGAGCGCGAACTGGACGGCTTCACCGAATCCGCGGCTGGAGGAGTTCAATGCTTCCAGTTCGCCTCCGGGTAGCAGTCCGAGCCCGCAGGTGTTGGCCACCTCGACGACGGCGGTGCTGCCGTCGAATGCGATGCTGGTTTGGACGGGCTGTCCGGTGGGGCCGACCACAGTGTAGTTGTGGCGGGTGAATCCGGAGGTGACGGCGGCATCGACGCTCCCGTCACCTCCGTCCGCCAGGGGAAGCAGTTCACAATGAACTGCTCCGGCCGTGCCTGGGACGTTCGCGGCGGAGCGGATCCCTGTTGCCAGGGCCTGCGCTACTTCGCTGGCTGTGAGGCTGCCCTTGAACTTGTCGGGTGCGATGAGGGTCCGCACGGTTTTGGGGCCGGTGGTTGTGTTCATGTCAGTTAGACAGTCTCCGAGTGGGTGGGGCGAGTCCCTGCTGGGGCAAGCTCGGTAACTGGGCCTGCGGGCTTGGAAACACTTTCCTTGGATCCGTGGTGGCCGTATTCGGTGAGGTCTTCATCGATGTCGGTGACCTCCTCAAGGTGGATGGGGTCCTCCGAGGGCATGGGCTCGACGGTTTCGCCGGCGAAGACGCGGCGGGCGCGGTCTGCGTCGAGTGTGCGGTCCCACCAGGCGATGAAGAGGGTGGCTACGGCGTTTCCGGTGAAGTTCACCAGGGCGCGGCATTCGGACATGAACTTGTCGATGCCGAAGATGAGCATGATGCCGGCCGCGGGGATGGTGCCGATGGTGGTCAGGGTTGCGGTCAGGGCGATGAATCCGCCACCGGCAACTCCTGCCGCGCCCTTGGATGTCAGCAGCATGACTGCGAGGAGACCCAGTTGCTGGCCGATGGTGAGGTCCGTGTTGGTGGCCTGAGCGATGTAGAGGGCAGCGAGGGAGAGGTAGATCGCGGCCCCGTCGAGGTTGAAGCTGTATCCGGTGGGAACAACCAGGCCTACTGTTTCCTTCTTCACGCCGGCGTGCTCCAGCTTGCGCATCAGGCCGGGCAGGGCAGGTTCCGCGGTGGAGGTGCCCAGGATGAGCATGTACTCCTCCTTCAGGTGGCGGATCATCGTAAAGATGTTCAGCTTCAGGAAAGCCATGACGGAACCGAGGACAACGACGACGAAGAGGATCGAGGTGACGTAGAACAGGGCGATCAGTCCGCCCATGCTGGTCAGCGACGAGACACCGTACTTGCCCACAGCGAAGGCCATCGCGCCGAAGGCACCGATGGGGGCGGCCTTCATGATGAAGCTCAGGATCTTGAACATGACACCGGTGAGGCGCTGCACACCGTCCAGTACAGGGGCGCCGACCTTGCCCATGGCGTTCAGGGCGATGCCGAAGACCACGGCGATGAAGATGATCTGCAGGATGTCGCCCTCGACGAAAGGGCCAACAATGCTGTTCGGGATGATGTGCGTGAGGAATTGCCACCATTCCTGGTGCGCGCCTGCGTCAATCAGCTTTGCCGCGGAATCAGAGGTCTTGATGGTGCTGGCGTCCGCGTTGACGCCGTCGCCCAGACGGAAGATGTTGATGGCCACGAGGCCGAAGACCATTGCGAAAATGGTGCCGACTTGAAAGTACGTCAGGGCCTTCAGGCCGGTCATGCCGACCTTTTTCAGGTCAGCGACGCTGGCGATTCCGCCAACGATGGTGAGGAACACGATGGGGCCGATGAGCATCTTCATCGAGTTCACGAACGTAGTGCCGATGGGCTCCATGGCGATTCCGACGGCCGGTGCCAGCCAGCCGACCAGGATGCCGATAACAATGGCTGTCAGTACCCAGAAGTAAAGCTGCCGGTACCAGCGGGTTTTGGGCGCCTTCGTGGCTGCCGCTGTTCCGCCGGCGGTGTTGATGTGATCCATGATTCCTACCTCGTTGTGGAATAGCTGGAGAGTCTTTGATGAATGTGGGGCCGACAGAAATGAGCGGCGGCGGTATGCTGCACCGCCGCCCATTCCGGGCTGTGTACTGAGCGCCAGGGCTGGTCGGCCCCGGCGGCCGGAGTTTCTGGTTAGACGGTCGCTGGTGCGAGGGTCAGTGCCTTGACGATTGCCTCGGTGACATCGTCAGTGTTGGCGCTCCCGCCGACGTCGCGGGTCAGGTGACCGGAGCCGGTAGCGGTCTCGATGGCGGCTTCAACCTTGCGCGCTTCCTCATGCAGACCGAAGTGGTCCAGCATCAGGGCGGCGGAGGCGATCGCACCGATCGGGTTGCTGATGCCCTGGCCGGCGATGTCCGGAGCCGAACCGTGGACCGGTTCGAACATGGACGGGAAGCGGCGCTCCGGGTTCAGGTTCGCGCTGGCCGCAAGACCCAAGCTGCCGGCAAGCGCCGATCCGAGGTCAGAGAGGATATCGGCGTTCAGGTTGGACGCCACGACGACGGACAGGTCTTCGGGCTTGAGGATAAACTTGGCGCTCATCGCATCAACAAGTACGCTCTCGGTCTGCACGTCCGGGTAGTCCAGGGCAACGCGGTTGAAGACTTCGTCCCAGAGGACCATGCCGTACTGCTGGGCGTTGGACTTGGTGACCGAGGAAACCTTCTTCACGGTGCGGGTGCGGGCCAGGTCGAAGGCGAAGCGCATGATGCGTTCGCAGCCCTTCTCAGTGAAGAGCGCGGTCTGCAGGGCTACTTCGTTGCCGGGGCCGCGTCCGCTGAGGTTGCGCCCGCCAAGGCCGGCGTATTCGCCTTCGCTGTTTTCGCGGACTACAACCCAGTCCAGTTCGGTGTTGTCGGCCTTGCGCAACGGGGACTGGACGCCGGGGAGGAACTTCACCGGGCGGATGTTGGCCCACTGGTCAAAGTTTTGGGTGATGTTCAGGCGCAGGCCCCAGAGGCTGATGTGATCCGGGACGTTTTCCCAGCCGACGGCGCCGAAGTAGATCGCGTCGAAGTCCTTCAGGGTCTCCAGGCCGTCGTCGGCCATCATTTTGCCGGTTTCTGCGTAGTAGCCGCAACCCCAGGGGAATTCGGTCCAGTCGAAGGCGAACTTGCCGTTGGAGTTCTCGGCCAGGGCATCCAGGACGCGGCGGCCGGCGGAAACGACTTCCTTGCCGACACCGTCGGCGGGGATGGATGCGATGCGGAAATTCTGGGTGGCGCTCATGTGCCTACCTCCTCGTTGAGTGTTTAGCAGTGAGCCTGTTAGCGGGGTCACACTGTTCTTCCTCTTCAAGTAGACGGCTTGCTCTTATGCGGCGTCCAAGACCAAGATTCGATACGGCTTATAGGAGATGCCTATCGATGGGGGTGGTGGCTGCTCAGGGTCCAGGGGAGGCATGGAGTTCTGCCACGGCCAGGAAGGCTAGGGCGGCGGGTGTCAGATCTTCCTTCCGGCTCAAGATCGCAACGTCCAGATGGGAGACGGGTTCGATGAGCCGGGTTCTGAGTCCTGACTTGTGGGCCAGGGGCGCCCAGGATGAAGGCATGACCGCGTGCCCGACGCCGGCGAGCACGAGGGGGAGGATGGAGGTCCGGTGGGCGACTTCGACAACGATTTCGGTGTCGACACCGTGGGCCAGCGCGTCATCGACCAGCCAGCGCATCAGGGAACCCCGCTGACTTGCGATCAGCCGGTGACCGCCCAAATCTTCTCGTTGTATCGCGGTTCCGGGGTTAAAGGTGTCCGCATGCGGGTTGACGATGAGAATCAGAGGTTGGCGCTCCAACTCAAGGACCTGGACTCCCGGCACCTTGATCGGCGTGGGAGAGCCGGCGAGCCCGATCTCGGTGCTGCCGGTCCGGACGGACTCTATGACTTCTTCGGGCGTGAAGGCGGCGCTGACGTTGAGCCGTACAGAAGGATGCAGCCGGGTGAAGCCGGCGATCATGGATGTCAGCGGTTCGATGCCCGGGGAGGGCATGGTGATGATATCCAACCGACCACTCCGGACGCCGCGCAGTGCCTGTACGGCCGAGGCCGCAGCATCAAGGTCCCGCATAACCAGCCTGGCGGGTCCGACGAGTTCCTTTCCCGCTTCGCTGAGGACGGCGCGGCGGCCAATGCGATGAAACAGCGGCACTCCTAAGTCCTTTTCCAGACTTGCGATGGTCTGCGAGAGCGAGGGCTGGGCGATCAGTAAATGTTCTGCCGCTCGGTTGAAGCCGTCGTGATCAACCACGGCCAGAAAGTACTTCAGCTTTCGCGTATCCAAGTCAGCTTCCCTAGGTTTCAGTCATTACGGTTGCAGGCAATTCTGCCCTGCTGCGCGTTGGCGAGGCGCCCTTTGATAGGTTGCGCCTATCGAGTGTATTGCTTCTAGGTCTTGGACGCTGCCGCAGAGGAGTGGCTCTAATGGGAACAATAGAGCAACCTGCTTGGAAGCGATGTTTGCGTAAATCAGACGTCTCCACTGGCATCCTACGAAGGTCATCACATGTACATCTCGAATCAACGGGCCTCCCTTGCTGTGCCCAGCTCACTTCGCTTGGAAGTGACGACCTGGCACCAGCTGAACGCCGGCGACACGATCGTGCTGTTGACCTCAGACAAACTCAATCCACGGTTCGCGGGACGCGTCGATGACATCTCCCCGGATAGTCGCTACTTATGGCTGATCCAGAGCAACGGTGCCGGGCGCCGTCTATTCCACCGCGCCGAGGGGTTTACGACCCTTCTGGACTCAGTAGCGCCTAGGAATACGGATGCCGATATAAGGTAATTCGAAGCCACGCGCGGCCTCCGCTTTAGCGGTTTTATGGGCAGAATGGGCTCATGTGCGGCAGATACGTGATGTCCAAAGCAACAAGCGACCTTCTGAGCCACTTCGATGCCAAGGAAGTTGAAGGCAACCCACCGGGGCCGAGCTGGAACGTCGCCCCCACCCAGAACGTGCCGATCGTAGCCGAACGCTTAGACGAAGGAGCCCTTGACCGGCGCCTCCTGATCGCCAAATGGGGTCTGGTGCCGTCCTGGGCAAAGGACACCAAGATCGGCTCCAAGCTTCTCTGCACTAACTGATCATCAGCAATTGGGCAGTGTCCCATCGAGGAGTGTTCCACTTCTAAGGAAGTGGGACATGGAATTAAGCTCCGTATATGCCCGGGCACGAGGGGCTCATGACCTGATACGTGTATCGCGGTGCGTCTGGGGCTGCGGGTCGATGCGGGGAATGCGTATTAGACGTCAGAGAATGGGGGGATGGGAAAACCTTCACGCCGTGAGAACCGACGGAACCGAAAGAAGGACCGCCAAGTTCCCCTTAGCGGGCTGAAAGTTGCTGTCGCTACGACTCCTGGTTCGTCTTCCTCGCTGTCGGTGGTAAAGGAACTCGAGCTTGTGAAAGCGGCGGTTCTCTACGCTGACCAGGTGAGTCTCCTAAGCCCTGTGGCTGCCCTGACCCTCGGCGTGCACCAACTTACGATTTCTGATGATGAACAGCTGCTGGATTTCATGTTCAGTTTGGACGATAGAACCCTTAGCAGGATCGGCGTCAGCCAGCAGCATTCCGAGGCTCTTAACCCGTTACGGAAGCTGACGTCACATTACGGATCTGCTCACCTGGCGGGCATACGGGATTCCACACTCACTTACGAAGATGCTAGAGACATGCTGTCACGGGATACAGGCCAAGAGGCCTTGAACAAGATGCGGCAGGACCTCCAGTCCGATCTAGGCCTCCGTGGCGGGACGGAGCTGCAACTTGGTGTTGCCTCGGGGCTCGTCCAAGTGTCCGACGGAAGCCTCCCGGTTGATATCACGTCTAATGATGAGCTGATAAGAATTTATGTCGACACACTGGTAGGCATGCTCCGCGATCCATCGACCCACCTGATCTTTGATGACTCAACGGGGACGCTGGTCCAAGCCTTGATCGACGGAAACAAAATCAGTCCAGATGCTCTCTCCCTTGCTCACTCAAAGAATGTGTCGGTAGGAAGCGGCCTCATCCGCAAGCTTCCTGCCCTCACGTCGGCACCGATGGACGAAATCCTTGACCTTCGCCGAGAGGCAAACGGTTCTCTGAGCAGATACCGCCGGGCCGTATCCAACCTCACCCCGAAAATCGCTTCGGCAGCGTTTGGTTCTGACTTCAACGAAGAAGTAAACGACCTGTGGTTAAGGGAAGTCGAACCAGCCATCGACGAAATCAAAGAGACCCTGGCCGATCACACCCTCGTCCGAGAAGCTGCCCGTCATCTTTCGATCGATCTCAAGAGTTATGTCTTTGCCGCCACGGGGCCATTCGTGGCAGTCGGAGTGCAGACCCTAGGCACTCTGGACACCTTGATGACAGCGGCTCTTTCGGCCACACCAGCCGCACTAGCTGGAGTGCAATTGCTCGCCGGAGCTGATCGAGATCGCCGAGCAGGACTCAAACAGGCGCAGAAAAGCGATCTTTTCTATCTCTATGATCTTGGGTCGAGACTCAAATCTCGCTAGGGCATCTCTTCAGAAAGTCTGGACCTGTTTGTGGCGGTCGAGGTGAGCATGGAAGGTAGTTGTGATGGATGGATCTGGTGGACGACCGCTTGGACGTCCTGACGTCGCGCCCGTGGATCTGGTTTGGCCTCCGGATCTGCTGCCGCCTTCAAGACCGCCAGCGTTGCTCTATCTGGACCTGAATCATTGGATCGGACTCTCTAAAGCGCGGTTGGGCCGGGAGACTGGAACCCGGTATCAGCCATTGCTTGAAGCTTTGCGGCTGGTCATCGAAGGTCGCAGGGTTAGGATTTTGCTGTCGGGTTCCCTTGTCCAAGAAATCTCCGCAATCCGGGATCCTGGCCAGAGGGAGCACCTGGCCGCGGTGATTGAGGAACTCACTGAGTTTGAGTACTTAGCGGGACTTGTTGATGTAAGAAAACTTGAGCTACAGGCGGTCATGGATGCCATGACCGGGACACGCGGTCTTGGTCATGGGCCTGTTCAACTGATAGGGAAATCTCTCCTTCATTCATTTGGAATGGTCGGCGGCCTGCGGGTCGTCGACGCAAATGGTGAACCGATGGCCGTTGGAGCCCAAGATCGCCAGCGTCTCGCTGGGCTTGAACGGATCGCGGAAAAGATGTTTGTAGCCGGCCCGACTGATGACGAGGTGTCTGGACTGCAGGAATTGGGCTACGCACCCGAGATCCCAAGAGATGCTTTGGTAACCAACGCTTTGATTGAGCAGAATTTCGCGGATAGCCAGTTGAGCGAAACGTGGCGCCGCGGGCGTCTCCGTGACGTACTCATAGCCCGTGAAGTAAATCTGGAGCTGAACGAGATGCTCGGAACGGAGTTGCATGCCAGAGGACTGAGTCTTGCAGACGTAGCAACGAGCCTTCCCGAGGCCAGGGGGCTTGTTCTTAGCATGCCGAGCAGCTGCGTGGTGGTGGAGATGAAAACCTCTTATCATCGAGACTCACGTAAGAGATGGACGATCAACGACCTTCACGACATCAGTGCCATGTCTCTTGCGGTTCCATATTGTGACATCGTATTCACCGATGCCGCGGCGCGTGACGCACTCAGGAGAGCCAAGTTACACGAACGAATGAACACTCTTCTACCTCGAACGCCGGAAGAACTCCGCGAGATTCTGCAGGGACTGCCGGGGAGCGGTTAAGGTAACCAGCCGGGAACCGGCATTTGCGTAGTTCTTGTCATTCCCAGCAGGGTGTCCAGGTACCAAGGGAATGGAACATCCTTGGTTGGGAACGACCGTGTTAGTTACGTGTGTTCTTTGTTTTTTTGGGGCTACCCGGATGCTCTGCGCCAGGGCTGCGGTGCCAAGCCAAAGTGGACTCTATTCAAATTGACATTGCCTGTACCGGTAACAGACGTGAGTTTGGAGAACTTTGGGTACAGTTTTCAGTGTTGGGCCGATGGTGCGGCGCAGGTGGACAGGACGACGCCCGGGTGGCGTCTGAGTACAGAGCGATTCTGGTCAATATCACTGGAAGCTATCGCCCGCCGGCTTGCCCAGCCAGACGTGGCGTGCCTCGTAGAGGAGCCCTCGGTAGATGCCGGGTTGGAACGTCAACCTCCTGCGGCGCAGCCGGCAATCGGTGGAACCGCAGGAGGTTACTAAACCCGGCGGGTGCGCAGGTTGCTATCAATCCGTGCGCCAAGGCTGCGGAGCTCACGGATAAATCTGTCGAATTCTTGATGTTGTGCAGCGCCAGGTGAAGACAATTTGAAGCTAGACCGGGCGGCTCGTGGGCTGACCACCCTGAGCGTCGTGCGCGCAGGGTTCCACCGGACCCGCCAACCTTGGGCCACAAGATTGTTTTCCAAGGTTTCAAGGTCATTGCTGAGGTGCGGGCGGTTGGCTGAAACAACCGTCGTTAACGAAACAGTCTCCCGAACTGCTCGTGGCCCTCTTCTGTGTATCTGATCGCCGAGCGTCATCACAGCAGGGCGGAGGGCAGATCTAAGGTTGCCGTCTGAACGAGCCGCGCTGTACCGGGCCTGAGTAATCCCTGCAAGATCCGATGGGAGCTTTAGGGAAACTCCGTTCGGGTGGACCATATAGGTTCGGTCCTTGCCCAAGGCGCCTACGAACAAGCCCAGCTCAAAAATGACATTGTCGCGCGGCGCCTGAAACAACACCTCTCTGCTTTCGACGGCATCGTCAGGGCTCAGAACCAAGACGGCGTAGTCGACAGACTTTGCTTGCTCCATCAAGCCATCGAGCACATGAGTGCCGACGTCGAACACGCCCTGAGTCCAGACCGTGGACTCAATCGAGCCCATCTCCTCGAGGCCTACAGCCAACCGCTCGGCCACGTCCTTGCCTTCGCTGGAAGAACCGATGAACACACGTGAGACAGTCAAGCCTCCTACTTCCCCGGATTGGCAGGAATTACCACTCCCGCAGACCGGAGCCGCACCAATACTTCATGTGCGGCATGTTCGAGAGCTTCTCCGGAGATTTCGTACCGAAGTGCATCCACCGCGACCGCGTGGAGCTCCTCGTAGGTGGGTGCTAGATGGTTATGGGTCATACAAGGCAGATTACTTTACGGCCGAATGTAAGGGTGCACTTCCCTCGTGCCCTGCGAAGGTGTTCCGTGTTCCGGTTCCGGGGATGTGGGAGGCCGGTACGTCTCGGTGGGCAACCCGCAGCACAAGGATCCACCTGGATCTCCACAGGGGAGTGTCCCACTAATGGTGTCCCACTTCTAAGGATGTGGGACACCGAAACCGCAATGGAGCAGGGAGGCCCGATTAGGGTGATTTCCTAGCGAGTAAGAAGGCGCGAGTACATTTACATGTCCTTGCGCTGGCCGCCAATCTCTAGCCAGCTCCTCAAGGTCCCTTCCCGTACGAACCCGCTGCGCTCGGCTGCGCGCCAGGAGCCCTCATTCCAAGGCTCGACGTAGAGTTCCAATCGCTGAATCCCGGGTTGCGCAAGACCCCAGACGGCGAGGGCAGCTAAAGCAGAGGAAGCAGCTCCCTTCCCACGATGACTTGGCGCCACCCAATAGCCAATGCTCGCCCGGCCCTGGCTGAGGTTCTTCAGCCACAGCCCGATTTGGCCAACCGCCTGATCGGAGGAGGAATCAGCAATAGCGAAGGAGTACCCGGTGCCATCAACTAGGCGTTGGTGCTGTCTTTCGATGAAGGCCAGAGCTGCCTGGCGTGAACCGCTGGCGGGAACTGTCGTGATGGCAGGAATTAGTGGATCGCGCGAGGCTTCCTGGACCACAGGAACATCGGCTGTCGTAAACGGACGGAGCCTGTAAGGGGGCGCAACGAGTACAGGCTGCTCCAAGGGGTTCATTCTCAGACTCTACGCGGAGCCCCCATAGCAGCGTTCGAGATACCGAAACTGCCACCGTCCCACTCCCAAGGAAGCGGAACATCCGGATGACCTAGGTCAGGGAAACGCCAAGTGCCGCCGTCGTACTTCTACATGAAGTACGACGGCGGCACTTGCCGTATGTGCCTCGGTGGCCGCTAAGCGGTCTGGCCAGCGTGCTGCCCCTCGGAGATTTCCTCCACGAGCTTGCTATTGAATGCCGGGAGGTCGTCCGGGTTGCGGCTGGTGACCAGGCCTTGATCGCACACCACTTCTTCGTCGGTCCAGTTGGCGCCGGCGTTCTTCAGGTCCGATTGGAGCGTGTGGTACGACGTGACGTTGCGGCCCTTGATCACGCCGGCGTCGATGAAGATCCACGGTCCGTGGCAGATCGAAGCCACCGGTTTGTGCTGCTCAAAGAAGGCCCGCGTGAAGTTCTGCGCGTCCTTGTCCACGCGGAGGTTGTCCGCGTTCACGACGCCACCCGGGAGTACCAGTGCGTCAAAGTCGGAGGCGTTGGCGTCGGCCACTGCGAGGTCGACGTCGAACGTGTCGCCCTTCTCCACGCCGTTGAATCCCTGGAGCTTTCCTGTGGAAAGCGCTACAAGCGTGGGCTCGCCACCTGCATCCTTCACGGCCTGCCAGGGGCTGGTGAGCTCAACCTGCTCCACGCCGTCTGTCAGGAGAAAAGCGACCTTCTTGCCTGCGATGTTGTGTTCTGACATTGTTCCTCCTCGTTGCGCAGCGGGGTGCTTTTTGGGCGATACCGCCGCTGTGAGAGTTGTTTGTCTGACCTGTTCCAGCCTAGGTAAGGGCGCTTTAGTAAGCAAGCTGACTATTTCCTCTCCTAACATTGGATCGATTGCATAACGATCGAATCTCGATAGAATCAGGTTGTTGTTCGATAAAGGAGTTCCGATGGGTAAGCTGACGATCCTCGCATTGCGGGTTGTGATCGCGATGGTGCTGGCAGGCTCGCTGTTCGTCCAGGTGTGGATGGTGCCGCTGCTTTCTACGGACCTTGTTGAGGTCGGTGCGCCCGACGGTCCGCGGATTACGCTGCTGGTGATTGTGGTTCTGGGAATCCTCTGCATGCAGGTAGTTGCGGTCTGCGTGTGGAGGTTGCTGACGATGGTGCGCCGCGGGACGGTGTTCTCCCACGGGGCTTTCCGGTTTGTGGACATCATCTTCGGGGCTGTATCTGTGGCCGCACTGCTGATGTTTACGATTGCGGCGCTGCTGGCTCCGGGCGACATTGCGCCCGGTGTTGTTCTGCTCATTTGCGGCGCTGCGTTGATGATCGGGGGAGTGGCTCTTCTGGTGCTGATCTTGCGTACGCTGCTGGCCCAGGCCGTTGCGCGTGACGTTGAGGCTGCTGGCTTGCGGGCCGAGCTCGACGAGGTGATCTGATGCCGATCATCGTGGACATCGACGTCATGCTGGCCAAGCGCAAGATGCCGGTGGGTGTGCTTGCCGAGCGAGTGGGGATCACGCCGGCCAACTTGGCTGTGCTCAAGAACGGGCGGGCGAAGGCGGTTCGGTTTACCACGCTGGAGGCGTTGTGCGAGGTGCTCGAGTGCCAGCCCGGCGACCTGCTGCGCTGGGAGGCCTAAGCCGGATAGTAGGCTGTGCTGAATGACGTGGGGGCGCCGGTTCCTCCCGCACTCCTAAGGAATCGTCGAATGAAGTTCTCCATGTCCCGCTGCCCAGGTCGCCTGAAAGCCACGGCTGTGCTGCTAGCCACCGTGGTGCTCGCCGCGTCGGGGGCAGGGGCGGCCATCGCGTCTGAAGAACCGCCCGCAACCCAGAACGACCACGCCATGGGATCGACACTTCGTGATCATGAAAGAGCGGACCAGAAGTTGTTTTCCATCCAAGGCACGGAGTCCGCTTTAGCAGTGCCGTCCGGCGTGCGCGGAATGGACGTCAGCAGCCACCAAGGCGTGGTGGACTGGACCAAGGCCGCAGCCAACGGTGCCAAATTTGCGTACGTGAAGGCCAGCGAGGGGACCGCCTACCGCAATCCCTACTTCCAGGCCCAATACTCGGGGGCTGCTTCTGCCGGCTTGCTGCACGGCGCCTACCATTTCGCCCTCCCCAATGCGTCGTCCGGTGCAGCGCAAGCCAACTACTTCCTCCAGAGCGGTGCGGCCTGGAAGCCGGATGGGAAAACGCTGCCTGCCCTGCTGGACCTGGAATACAGCCCCTATGGCGACGGCGCCTGCTATGGAATGACCCCCGCCCAGATGGTTTCGTGGATCTCCGACTTCGCAACCACCATCCTGTCGCGAACCGGCCGCCTTCCCGCCATCTACACCACCACTAATTGGTGGGAGGACTGCACGGGTAAGGCCAACGGTTTCGGGAACCATCCGCTCCACATCGCGAGCTGGGCGTCGACGCCCGGAGCGATGCCGGCCGGTTGGAAAAACTACACCTTGTGGCAGCACGCCGAGTCCGGAGTGTTCCCGGGGGACCAGAACGTCTTCAGGGGTTCGCTCACCGAGTTGACCGCGTTCGCCAAGAACCCGGGATCCATCTTCTCTGATATCTCCGGCGGCCAATTCACTGCCGAAGTCAACTGGCTCGGGTCCCGCGGCATTTCGACAGGGTGGACCGAGGCCAACGGTGCCAGGACCTACCGACCTCTTGCCCCTGTAGCCCGTGATGCGATGGCCGCGTTCATGTACCGTTTGGCCGGCTCGCCCGCCTTCACGGCCCCTGCCAAGTCGCCGTTTGCCGATGTTGCCACGGATAACCCGTTCTACAAGCAGATCACGTGGCTTGCCAGCAAGGGCATCAGTACCGGGTGGACCGAGGCGAATGGGACCAAGACGTACCGGCCGCTTGAACCGGTAGCCCGTGATGCGATGGCCGCGTTCATGTACCGTTTGGCCGGCTCGCCCGCTTTCACCGCTCCCGCGAAGTCGCCGTTTGCCGATGTTGCCACGAACAACCCGTTCTACAAACAGATCACCTGGCTCGCGAGCAGCGGCATCAGTACCGGGTGGGCCGAGGCTAACGGGACTAAGACGTATCGGCCGCTTGAGCCGGTTGCCCGTGATGCCATGGCCGCGTTTATGAGCCGTTTCGACACCAAGTTCGGGAGCTAGCGGGGCCGCCGCTTCAGCACCAGCGCGGTGTTAGCGTTCGAGAGTGCATTCTGTTGAATTTGGGGCGGGGACCCCAGTCCTGGTCATCCACGGATTCTGCGTCGATCATCGACTCTTGCTTGGCCTCGACCCGGTGTTCGATGCTCACGGTCAATGGCGGCGGGTCTATGTCGACTTGCCAGGTATGGGCCAAACCGCGGCGGGGCCTGAGATCGACAGCACAGATGCTGTCGCAAACGCCGTTGTCTCGTTCACGCGGGAGACTTTCGGCGATGCGGAGTTTGCCATCCTCGGAAACTCCTTCGGTGGCATGATCGCCCGTCACTTGGTAGCCGAATTCGGGGATCAAGTGCTGGGCGTTGCACTCCTCTGCCCGGTGGTCCTTGCGGATCACGGGTCACGAGCGGTGCCTCAGCGAACGGTGATCCGAACAAACCCTGCGCTGATGGCAACCTTGGATCCCGTGGATGCTGCGGACTACGAAGCAATGTCCGTGGTCCAATCTCCCGGGAACTGGTCCCGCTTCCGGGATGCGGCGCTGCCAGGGTTGCGGATCTTCGACCCGGCCGCCATTGAGCGAATATCGAAGAACTATGCGCTCCGCGAAGAGCCTGAGGGCCGGTTCGCCGCCTTCCAAGGACCCACTCTGATCCTGGCCGGGCGCCAAGACCATGTGGTCGGGTTTCAGGATCAGATTGCTCTGGCCAATAGTTACCCGCAGTCCACGATCGTGGTCCTCGATCACGCTGGCCATAACGCACATTTGGACCAGCCTGTGCTGACAGCGGCCCTCGTCAAAGATTGGCTAACCCGCGTCAAAGCCTGGAAGAAGTCCTCGAACGTCAGTAAGACTTGAAATCCATCAGGAGATCACCGTTGGAACTGCACGACACGCCCAGGGTGACACTAACGTTCGCATCCCTCGGTCCGCGACCCAACCATAGAGACATAGAGCATTTCCTCCGTGAAAATGGCTGGGCGTCTTGCGGCGCTGGAGACTGGGCGATTGCGCTCCGCTCGCCGAATGGCGCCGTTGTAGCGCGAATCAGCCCATTCGATCCAGTGGGTCCCTTCACAGCAGAGTTCTACCGTGAAGCAGCCGGCACTCGTCAGGTCCCGGAACTCCATGATCATCGCCGTTTGAACGGGGGAGGTGACCTGCAGATCATGGAATGGCTTCTCCCGGTATCAGAGGAGGAGGCAAAGGGGTTCTTGCTGAAAATAGCGAAGGGGAGCCCTGAAATGGAGGTCCTTGCCGGCATATTGCGAGGCGTCCACGAGCAGGCCAGAAACAGCTTGCCTTGGTGCGGGCCTCTGGACGAAAATCCACACAACGTCATGCGCACCCGCGACGGACGCCTGGTCCTCACCGATCCCTTTTACGCCGACGGACCCAACCTGTACGCCGCTGCTGCGTCCACGCCCGATCTCGTTGCTGCCCGGATTCCGAAGGAACAGAGAAAGTACATCACCGAAATCCCCCTCGCCGGTTCAGGCGGCTGGGACGAGGGGGGTCAGGAAAAGATCCGGCAAGGTCTTAGGGCGGCCGACGCAGAGGTACGTCGCTGAGCCAAGCCCGACGGCGGTCCTCGCCTTAGGCCGAGGTGAGGACCGCCGTCGTGGTTCAGCCAGCCACGGGCATCCCGCGTGCTGAACTTGAATCCTGCAAAGGCCACGAGACCGGCTGTCCAGGTAAAAGTTACTATCGCAGCGGTGAGGGCACCCAGGTCCGAGTCCGGGTAGGACCCTCTAACCAAGCATTGATGGGACGCATGATTCAGCATCAACCGAAGTTCTCCAGGTGACTAGTTCAAAGGAGTGGATTCCTCATCCGGAGATCACTCCCACCCCTACTTCCCCTTCTTCCCGCCCCGCTTGGCCGCCGCATTCATCGCCGACTTCACCGCAGGTGGCAGCCCCGCCGTCTCAGTTTCCGGCTCAGCGACGGTCCCGCGCCAGCGAGCCAGCCCCTTCATGCCGTGGTAGATCACCAGGGCAGCAGCGGAACCAAGGGCAATGCCCGTGAACTTCAGCTCGCCGATGGTCCACGTGTAGTCGGCGATGCCAATAATCAAAGCCACAGCGGCCGTCGTCAGGTTGATCGGGTTGGAGAAGTTGACCTTGTTCTGCACCCAGATCTTAACGCCGAGCACGCCGATCATGCCGTAGAGCATCGTCGCGGCACCGCCCAGCACACCAGCCGGCACGGTCGCGATCAGTTCGCCGAATTTCGGGGAGAAGCTCAGCAGGATGGCGAAAATACCGGCCACCCAGTAGGCCGCCGTCGAATACACCTTGGTGGCGGCCATGACGCCGATGTTCTCCGCGTACGTCGTCGTACCGGAACCTCCGCCGAACCCGGCAAGTACCGTCGCCGCGCCGTCGGCCATCAGCGCGCGGCCGGAGACGCCGTCGAGGTTCTGCCCCGTCATCGCAGCCACGGACTTCACGTGCCCCACGTTCTCAGCCACCAGCACCAGCACCACCGGAACAAACAACCCCACCACGCCGATGTGGAACTCGGGCGTCTGGAAGAAAGGCAGTCCAATCCACGCGGCGGCGTCCATCTTTTCGTAGGAAACCTCGCCACGCATAATCGCCACGAGGTACCCCACCACCACGCCCACCAGGATGCTCAAGCGGCCCAGAATTCCGCGGAAAAGAACAGAAACCAGGATGATCGTGACCAACGTGATCAGTGCGGTAACCGGTGCGAGGTCGAAGTTCGCCTTGGCAGCCGGGGCCAGGTTCAGGCCGATCAGCGCCACGATGGCGCCGGTGACGATCGGGGGCATCAGCCGGTTGATCCACTCGGCGCCGAACTTCTGGACCACCGCACCAATTAGCGCCAGTACGACGCCGGCAAGCACCACGCCGCCCAAGGCGCCACTGACGCCGTACTGCTGCTGGGACGCCATGATCGGGGCAATGAACGCGAAGCTCGACCCCAGGTAGCTGGGCACGCGGCCCTTGGTGATCACCAGGAACAGCAGGGTGCCGATGCCGGAGAAGAAGAGGGTGGTGGCCGGCGGCATGCCCGTGATGATGGGGACCAGGAAGGTGGCGCCGAACATGGCCACCACGTGCTGCATGCCGATGCCGATGGTCAAAGGCCAGGCGACCCGCTCGTCGGGTGCCACCACGTGGCCGGGGCGAATGGACTTGCCGTTGCCGTGGAGCTTCCATTTCATGCCGAGCATGCTCATGGCCGGGCCTTCCTCAGAAAAGTGTTGGGATTCGGTGCAACATTACCGCCATTGCGGGGCCTGCTCTACGCGCCTCGCGCGCTCGGGAGCGCGCACAACAGGCCTCACAACTCAAAGAAACGACACGCGAAGTCACGCTGTGTGCCCAACGTCACGGGCCGTCACGGGAAGAGGACAACGGAAGTTGAAGTTGCAACCATGGAAAGCAGAAGTGCCCGGCCGCCTGTAAGGCCAGGGCCCAGCGAAAGGTTTACGAATGACGATCGCCCACGAAGAAGCAGTCATTGACGCCGCAGCAGTCGACGCCATTTTTGCCGAAGCCCGCACCGCCAACAGCTTCGCCGGTGAGGTCACCGACGAGCAGGCCCGCGCCATCTACGAGCTCACCAAGTTCGGCCCCACCGCCTTCAACTCCCAGCCGCTCCGCGTGACCTATGTCCGCTCGGACGAAGCCCGCGCCAAGCTGGTGGACACCCTTTCCAACGGCAACAAGGCCAAGACCGCCTCCGCGCCGCTGGTCGCCGTCCTCTCCTACGACACTGACTGGCAGGGTCAGTGGGACAAGTTCCTGCCCGCCTACGGCGCGCCGAAGGCAATGTACGACGCCGATCCCGCCTTCGCCGCTGCTACTGGAAACAACAACGCTCATTTGCAGGCCGGCTACTTCATCCTGGCCGTGCGCTCCCTCGGTTTCGCAGCCGGCCCGATGACCGGCGCTGACTTCTCCGCCATCGACGCCGAGTTCTTCCCGGCCGGTGACCAGAAGAGCTTCCTGGTGGTCAACATCGGCCAGCCCGGTCCGGACGCCTGGGGCGAAGCAAAGCCGAAGTTCGCTTACGACGACGTCGTTCGCACCGTCTAAGACTCCACAAAAAACGCCCGCTCACCGTACGTGAGCGGGCGTTTTGCGTTCGTGGCGGTCAGGCAGCTTCGTCGAAGTCGTCGATCCCCGCAGCTTCCGCATTCCGGCGCCGTTGCACCCGGGACGGAACAACGAGCGCAGCGAGGAGCGCCAGCACGCCAATCCCGGCGGATACCCAGAAGCCGATGGTGAACGCATCGTCCGAAGGCGCGCCCTGCGGGGTGATGTTTGAGGAGATGAGCGCGGCAATGACGGCCGTACCAATGCTGCTGCCGACGGTGCGCAGCACGGTGTTGGCACTGATGGCCTCGCCGGTCTGGGTCGCAGGAACACTTTCGACAATCGCGTTTGATGTCGCGGCCAGTGCCATGCCGATGCCGATGCCGGTGAGGATGCCCGAGACCACGATCTGCCACTCTTCACCGTGTCCCAATGCCGGAATGATGAACGCGACGGTGACGGCCACAGCGCCGAGGATCATCGGAATCTTGGGCCCCACCTTGCGGATGAGGGCGCCAGCAATGACGCCGGAGATCACCATAGCGACGACGGTCGGCAGCAGGTAGATGCCAGCTTCGCTGACGGTCTTGCCGAACCCGTAGCCAAGGACCGTTGGCAGTTGAAGGATCGTGGGAACCAGGACGAAGGTTCCAAACATTGCGAAGCCGAAGGCCAACGCCACGATGTGCGCGGTCCACACGCCACGGTTGCGGAACAGTCGCACGTCAATCAGCGGTTCTGCCACGCGCAATTCCACGAACACGAACACGATCAGCGCGATGCCGCCACCGAGGAGCAGGCTGATGGTCTTGCCGTCGCCCCAGCCCCAGGTCTGGCCCTCGCTGATGGCCAGAAGCACGGCTACAAGGCCGACGGAAAGAATGCCGGTGCCCAGGAGATCGAGCTTGCCTGGGGTTTTGACGGGAGATTCGGGCATTCCGAAGATAGCTCCGAGGAGGGCGATCAGTACGAGCCCGGCCGGTAACCAGAACAGCCAGTGCCAGGACAGTGCCTCAACAATCGGACCAGCAGCGACAATTCCAACACCGGCGCCGATGCCGAAGATCGCGGACAGCAGGCCGATGGTGACGCTGACGCGTTCCTTCGGAAGCTCGTCGCGGACGATGCCGATGGATAGTGGCATCACCGCACCCGCGGCGCCTTGAAGCACGCGGCCAATGATCAGGACCGTCAGGTTGGGTGCAATAGCGGCGAGAACCGCGCCGACCAGAAGCAGGGAGAGCACCACGATCAGGACCTTGCGCTTGCCCACCATGTCGCCGAGGCGCCCAAGGATCGGAGTCAGCACGGAAGCGGAGAGCAGGTAAGCCGTCAGCACCCAGCTTGCGTCGCTTGTTGCTACGCCAAGGTCCTTCCCGATGGTGCCCAGGGCGGGTGCGACCAAGGACTGCAGGACCGCGAATGAAAGGCCGCCGAGGGAGAGATAGGCGATGATCGCCTTGCCGCGTTTGCGGTGAGCCTCCGTACCCGGTGCCGGTGCGCTTGTCGGGCGCTCAATGGTGCTGGACATGGTTCTCCTCGGCATGTAAACGATTGATTACTTAGAGCGTAAATCAATTTAGTTACCTATGTCAACAATCGTTTACTTGCGGGTTTGCCGGGCTAGAGTGGGGGAGTGGGCAACGAAGTACAGGAACCAAAACATCTCGACGGCGGGGCAGCTTTGGCGGACGACGAATTGATTCGTTCGGGTCGGGACGCGGACGTCACCCGGCGGGCGCTGGTTCGCGCCGCCCGCAGGCGCTTCGCAACCGAGGGCTATCGCGCCACCACTGTTCGCCACATCGCAGCGGATGCGGGCGTCAACGTAGCCCTCATCAACCGGTATTTCGGCTCCAAAGAGGGCCTCTTCGAAGCGTGCATGAACCGCACTGTGGATGAGCTGGATCCCCAAACCCGGGCTCGCGCGGCCAGCGTTGACGAGGTGATCGCCCGGCTCCTGGCGCACGTCGTCGAGGCTCCCAACGCCGACGACCCCCTGCAACTCCTGCTCCTGCTCCGTTCATCCGGCGACGAGAACGCCGATGCGATCCGCCGCAGGACCTTGGAGCGCTTCACCGAACAACTCGCCGCAGCCGCAGGTTGGAGTGCGGATGACTCCGCTTCGCAGCCGCTTCTCCTTCGAGCCCAAATGGCTATCGCGCTGATGCTGGGATTGGTGATGCTGCGGACGGCCACGGAAGTGCAGCCCCTCGTCTCAGCTTCCGCCGATCAACTGACGGAGCCCCTCGAGCAAGTCCTCCGAGTCCTGCTCGACTCCCGAGGTGCGTAAGTAAAGAGAGCATCCGCCCTTCCGACGCTCTCTCACCTTTCGTCGCCTTTCCGGAAACGCTCGATCACTTCCGGCGTGTGAACGCGGGCGGAAGCATGAGGGCCAAACCTATTGGCGGAATGCGCCCGGATCTTGATCGTCGTTTCGGCTGGCAAGAGTTCGCATAACCAGGCCAACTATCAGGATCACTGCGATCGCGACGACCACGGCCACAAGCAGGCCGAGAATTACCAGGACGTGCCAACCTTCAAGCCTCATCATTTCCCCCAGATTCAGATTGCGCTTGCCCCGACCCTATAGGGAAGTGAGAGAGGGCTTGGGATATTGCCGCGGGAGGTGGGAGAGGATCCGGGAATTGGGGCCGGGAGGTGAGAGGGCGATGAAGCCGGGGTGGCAAACTATGCCTATGCGGAACCTCATCTGGGTGGCGTTCACGGAGCCCGTGCAGCCGGGGCTGGTTTTTCCGCGCAGCGACTGGCCGCTTCACATCACGCTGCTAAGGTTCGACGCCGGCACTGAGGTGAGTGCCGACGTCGCCGATGTTCTGACGGACTTGGCCGAAGCGCCAGTCAAGGGAGCCCTCGGAACCAGGCTAACCGTGGGTGAAGAGGCGGGCTTTGGGCACATGGGGTCCATCCCGGTGAGCTTGATCCACCACAACCCGTTGCTGCAGGGACTGCACGAAGAGATGGTGGATGCCGTGACCAGCATCGGCGGGAGGATCGCTACGCCGAACTACATCCTTGACCACTATCGGCCGCACATCTCGCACCATGACGGCAGGCGCCCCAAGTCAGGAGACGTCGTCGTGCTTGACCACATAGCCCTGGTGGACATGGCGCCGGAGGGCGACCACACCATCCGGCGCATCCTCAAGCTCTGGACCCGGGACGCCCAGAGCCACTGAGGAACCTACGCGATGACTCCGTCCACCAGCGCCTTGGCCTCTTCCTGCACCTGCTTCAAGTGGTCCGCGCCCTTGAACGACTCGGCGTAGATCTTGTAGACGTCCTCGGTGCCTGAGGGGCGGGCTGCGAACCAGGCGTTCTCGGTGACAACCTTGAGGCCGCCGATCGAAGCGCCATTGCCCGGAGCCTCAGTGAGCTTGGCCGTGATCTCTTCGCCGGCCAAGGAGGTAGCGGTGACGTCGGCGGCGGAGAGCTTGCCCAACTTGGACTTCTGCTCGCGGGTGGCGGCAGCGTCGATGCGGGCGTAAACGGGTGCGCCGAACTGGTCAGTGAGTCCCTTGTAGAGCTGCGACGGAGACTGACCCGTAACGGCCGTGATCTCGGACGCCAGTAGCGCCAGCAGAATGCCGTCCTTGTCCGTGGTCCACACGCTGCCGTCCAGCTTGTTGAAGGAAGCGCCGGCAGATTCCTCGCCTCCGAATGCGCCCTCGCCGGAGAGCAAGCCGGGCACGAACCACTTGAAGCCAACGGGAACCTCCACCAGCTTGCGGCCCAGGCCGGCTGCGACGCGGTCGATGATCGAGGAAGATACCAGGGTCTTGCCAACCACGGACTCCGGGTTCCAGCCGCTGCGGTTCCGGTAAAGGTAGTCGATGGCGACGGCGAGGTAATGGTTCGGGTTCATCAGGCCGCCATCGGGTGTGACAATGCCATGCCGGTCGGCGTCGGCGTCGTTTCCCGTGGCGACGTCATAAGCAGTGGTGCCGTTGGCGCCCGCAGCCATCCGCTTGATCAGCGACGCCATGGCCGACGGCGACGAGCAATCCATGCGGATCTTCTCATCCCAGTCGAGCGTCATGAAGGCCCACTGCGGATCAACGGTGGGGTTCACTACTGTGAGGTTGAGCTGGTGGCGCTCGCCGATCTCGCCCCAGTAGTCAACGGAGGCGCCACCCATGGGGTCGGCGCCGATGCGTACGCCGGCGTTGCGGATCGCGTCCAGGTTGAGAACGGAGGGGAGGTCGTCGACGTAGCTGCTGAGGAAGTCGAACTTGCCCGTTGTGTCGGCGGCGAGAGCATCGTTCAAGGGGATGCGCTTGACGCCACGGAGGCCGTTTTCGAGGAGCTGGTTGGCGCGGTCGGCGATCCAACCGGTGGCATCCGTATCGGCGGGTCCGCCGTGCGGAGGGTTGTACTTGAAGCCACCGTCGCCTGGCGGGTTGTGGCTGGGGGTGACCACAATGCCGTCGGCCTGGGGAGTGCCGGGCGCGGCTTCGCGATTGTACTTGAGGATCGCGTGGCTCAATGCCGGTGTCGGGGTGTAGCCGTGGCGTGCGTCCACCAGGACAGTCACGCCGTTGGCAGCCAGCACCTCCAAAGCGGAGTTCTGCGCCGGCTCGCTGAGGGCGTGGGTATCGCGGCCAATAAACAGCGGCCCGGTGATGCCCTGGCGTCCGCGGTATTCAACGATTGCCTGCGTGATCGCAAGGATGTGCGGCTCGTTGAACGACGCTTTCAAGCTGGAGCCGCGGTGTCCCGACGTTCCAAACGCCACGCGCTGCGCGGGATCGCCCAAATCCGGAGCTACGTCGAAATACGCGTCCAGCAGGGCTGTGATGTCAACAAGGTCCTGGGGAAGGGCAACTGTGCCCGCTCGGCTAGCCATGGGGTCCAGCATGCCAGACCACACGGCCCGCTGACAGGAAATGTCCGGGATCTGGCCCCTGTGACGCTGGAAGGCGGCAGGGGCACGCCATGAACAGGCAGGTTTCACGTCACGTTCAGGAACAGGTGCTAGTGAAAGAGAACGCTCCGCCCCGGTTGTCGAAAACCGGGTCGGAGCGAAATTCAATAGCAAGGGTGCCAAAGGCTAGACGGCGGTGTACCCGCCATCGACCAGCACATACGAGCCGGTCATGAAGCTGGCTTTGTCGGAGAGGAGGAACGTAGTGACGTTGGCGATCTCCTCCGCCTTGCCCAGCCGGCCCAGCGAGTGCTTGGCCTCAAGCCCGTTAATCACTTCTTTCGGTGCAGCTGACAGCAGGGGAGTATCGATGTAGCCGGGTCCAATCGCGTTGACGCGGAGACCCTGCGCGCCGTATTCGGCCGCTGCGTTCTTGGTCAGGCCCACCACGCCGTGCTTGGCAGCTGTATAGGCGGCGTTGCCGGGGGCGGCGACAGCTCCATGGATTGAGGCCATGTTCACAATGGCACCTTCGGAAGCGCCGGCGGCAAGGATGGCCGGGATCTGATAGCGCATTCCATAGAGGACGCCGCTCAAGTTGATGGCGATGACCCGGTCCCAGTCCTCGATGTCGACGTCGCCCACAGGTGCGCTGGCCCCGCCGATGCCCGCGTTGTTCACGGCGTAGTTGAGGGCGCCATAGGTCTCCACGGCGAAGTCGACGGCCTTCTTGCTGTCCTCGGCCACAGCCGTGTTGCCTTGGAACGGAACTGCAGTGCCGCCGTCGGCCGTGATTTCGTTGGCCACGCGGGTGGCGGCGTCGAAGTTGACGTCCGCAACCACGACGTTGACGCCGTTTTTTGCGAGGTCCTTGCTGATCGCTTCCCCGAGTCCTGAGCCGCCGCCGGTGACGAGCGCGGTCTTGCCTTCGAAGTTACCCATGATTCCTCCTTCGCGGGACGGATCCCGCAGATTTCTGTGGTGAGCGCTGTTTAAGTCGCTGTTGACGTAAACCGAGTCAGACTCGGAAAAATTCCATGCTTATGCATGAATCTTTCCGGATGGGCCCTTGTGCCCATGTCTTCAGCCCTGCGCTACCTTCTGTGGCACCGCGGACGGCGGTAGTGTTGGGATCAAAGACCAAATTCAGGGGGATTTTCCATGTCAGATCAGCCAGCCAAGGGCAACGAAGACAAGCCGGCGGGTTACGAACCGCCGCAGTACGTCCCGCCCGCACAGTTCAGCGCACCCGAACCGGCCGCGCAGAGTGCCCCTGAGCCCGGGGCGCCCGAGCCCGGCGCCCCCGTGCCGCCGCCATTCGAGCAGGGTGCCAACCCAACGCAGCCGCTCCCGTCCTATGAGCAGAGCGCGCACGGGCAGGACGCTTACACGCAGAACGCCCAGGGCCAGAGCGACTTCTACACCCAGCCTCAGCCGCCCGGCAGCCAGAGTGCGTACACCCCGGGCGACTACAGCCAGCAGCCGCCGTCGCCTTACGGACAGCCGCCCAGCCCGTACCAACAGCAGCAGGCATTCGGTCAGCAGCCCTATGGCCAGCAGCCGTACGGCCAGCCCAGCCCCTACGGACAGCCCGCGTACTACGCCATGCAGGCCGAGCCCAAGGGCCTGAGCATCGCCAGCATGTGCTGCGGTATCGCCATCTTTGTTGGCTTCGGGTTCTTCATCCTTCCGCAGATCGCCGCCGTGATTCTGGGCCACCTCGCCCTCAAGCGTGAACCTGCGGGCAAGGGCATGGCAATCGCCGGACTCGTGATGGGATACATCGGCGTGGCGCTGACGGTGATCTTCGGCATCATCTTCTTCGCGGCCATTGGGGCCTCGTCCACGAGGTTGAACTACTAAGCAAACACGCACGACGGCGACCCTTGCGTCAGGTGGGAATCCCACCGAACGCAAGGGTCGCCGTCGTTGTTAAGGCCCATCGGCGCGACCCAAACCCGCGGCCGACACAGAAACGGACCAGCGCCACCTGAATATAGGCAACGCTGGTCCGTTTGCGTGGCGTCAGGCGCTGTGCGCCGCGTCAGCCGAGCTAGCGAACGCCACCCATCAACTTCTTGATCGCCGGCGAAGCAGCTGCAAGGCCAACGGCAAGGACCATTGCCACGCCGCCGATGCCCAGGAAGTACGGGAGCTCGTCGTCGGGGTTGTACAGGCCAGCCAGGATGCCCGCCAAGGTCGTACCGAGCGAGACCGACAGGAAGAACAGTGCCACCATCTGCGTGTGGAACGCCTGCGGGGCGAGCTTGGTGCTCACGGACAGGCCGATGGGGGACAAGAACAGCTCCGCCAGGGTGAACATGAACAGGATGCCCACCAGTGCCAGCAGCGGGGTCTTGCCGTCGCCGGCCAGCGGGATGAACGCCAGGAATGCCAGGCCCATGATGAAGAGGCCGGCCGAGAACTTCAGCGGCGAACTGGGCTGCTTGGAGCCGAGCTTGGTCCAGAGGGTAGCCATGACGCCGGCGAAAATGATGATGAACACCGGGTTGATGGACTGGACCCAGGCGGCCGGCATTTCCCAGCCGAACAGGTTACGGTCCAGTTTCTCCTGCGAGTAGACAGCGATGAACGTGAACTGCTGCTGGAACAGCGCCCAGAAAGCAGCCGATGCGATGTACAGCGGGATGAACGCGACCACGCGCTTTCGCTCCACACTGGTGACCAGGGGGCTGCGGAAGATCAGGAACAAGTAGATCACCGAGGCCGCGATGGCCGCGTAAGCCATGCTGCGGGCCAGGTTGTTGGCGTTGACGAAGCCCGTGCCGAGCAGGACGCCGATGACAATCAGGATGCCCAGGAAGATCAGGCCGTAACGGGTGCGGTCCTTCGCGGGGAGCGGGTTCGGCACGCGGTGTGCTTCCTCGGGGAGCCGTTTGCGGCCCAGCGAGTAGATGACCAGGCCGATCGCCATGCCCACGGCCGCGGCGCCGAAGCCGATGTGGAAGCCGTAGCTCGTCTGCAGGAAACCGGTGACCAGTGGACCGATGAGCCCACCGATGTTGATGCCCATGTAGAAGATGGAGAAGCCGGCGTCGCGGCGCTCGTCCTTCTCGCCGTACAAGGTTCCCACCAGGGCGGTGGCGTTGGCTTTCAGGCCACCGGAACCGATGCCCACCAGTACCAGGCCGGCGATCAAGCCCGGAATTCCGGGAAGAAGCGCCAGCGCTATGTGGCCGGCCATGATCATGATGGCCGAGCCGAACAGGACCTTTTCGGAGCCGAAGAGACGGTCGGCGAGCCAGGCGCCGAGGATCGTCGACAGGTAAACGCCACCACCGTATGCACCCACCAAACCAGCGGCGAGGCCCTGGTCAATGGAAAGACCGCCCTGCTCAGCGGTGAAGTACATGTAGTAGAGCAGAATTCCCTGCATGCCGTAGAAGGAGAATCGCTCCCACATTTCCACGGAGAAGAGGCTGGCCAACATCTTTGGATGGCCGAAGAATGACGTATCGCCCGCTGGCTTTGCGGACTCAGCCGTGGTTTGAGGTGTGCTCATTTTCTCAATGCTGGCACTGACTGCGGGCATTGTCACATCGATATATGCCCGGGGCAACCACTTTCCATATGTTAGACGCCCCTGTTACCTGGCCTCGAGGGCGGCTGCGAGCTGGAGAAGCAACAGCTCAGATCCCATGCGGCCAATGAGCTGAATTCCCATCGGCAGGCCAGCGGCAGTTGCGTGCACAGGAACGCTGATCGCCGGAAGCCCGCACACGTTCACCATGGATGACCACGGCGCGTATTCGCACTGCCGCTTGTAGTCCTCGTCAGCGTCGCCGGCCCACTCACTCGGCCACGGCTCGCCGCTGTGTCCGCCGCCCGTGAACCAGCCGATGGGACGAGGTGTCTGCGCGAGCGTTGGCATGAGGATGACATCCCATTCCGCGTATTGCGCGATGGTGTCGTGCTCGAATTGCCGCAGGAATCCGAGTGCCTCATTCACCTTGAAAGCGCTCCGCTGTTGCGCCCGACGGCGGAATGTCCGGGTCAGCGGGGTCAGCAGTGCTTCGCGCTGGGGTGCTATCCGGGCACTCCCGACGCCGGCAGTCCAGGCTGCTGTGAACGCTTCGGGATAGCGGTTGTCGTACCGGATTTCGGCTTCGGCAACGCTGTGGCCGGCGTTTCCCAGGAGCTTGGTCCCCAGCGTGAGGGCGTCCATGGCTTCTTGCTCGATCCCAAACGGATAGGCACCTGCCCACGGGCTGTCCAGGCTCACGCCGATCCTGAGGGGCTCCGGCGCCCGGCCAACATTGGCGAGATATCCGCCGTCGGGCGCTTCATCCCGGGGGACCAGCGCGTCCATCAGCAGCGCAGCGTCCGCGGCTGTTCGCGCCAGCGGTCCGGCGACCACCAACTTGGCAGTGTCCCCGGCGCTTGCACCTGACGGCACCACGCCCCGGCCCGGCTTCAACCCGACCAGTCCGCAGGCGCCGGAGGGAATCCGAATGGACCCGCCTCCGTCTGTTCCGGGCGCGAATGGAACCAGGCCAGCTGCCACGGCTGCCGCTGTGCCGCCTGACGAACCGCCGGAGCTTCGCCCCAAGGAATGGGGATTGCGCGACGGCGGTGCGATGCGGTTCTCGCTGTACGCGGTCAGCCCAAACTCCGGAACCTGGGTTTTGCCCAGCGAGATGACGCCTTGACCCTTCAGGGTTGCTGCGAGGGCGCCGTCCTCGGGCGCGGGTTTATGCTCCAGGGCAGCGCTGCCGTGGGTTGTCGGTACCCCGGCGACGTCGGTGAGGTCCTTGAATGCGGTGGGCATGCCGTGAAGCAGGGGCAGCTCATCGCGGCGGCCCTCGCGGACCACGATGGCGTGCCGTCGATCCGCCGCGGCGGCGTCCCTGAGAGCCTGTTCTGCTGTGACTGTGACAAAGGCACCCAGTTGCTTGTTCCGGGATTCGATTGCCGAGAGGAAGTGGGTGGTGGCCTCCCGGGCGGACAGGTCGCCCGAAGCCAGGGCATCGCGGAGTTCAACAGCGGTCAGTCGTGAAAGGGCCTGCAGCGAAGGATCAACCAAGGAAACGCGACTCCAACCGTTCCTCCACAGCAACGGCATCCACACTTTCGCCGGCACCGGCGGTGACCCGGAAGGCTGCCTTGTTCTTCACTTCGGACACCACCTCCACAAGTTCCGTTCCCTGGTAAACCAGCCCCACGCCGTCGTCCGTGCAGTGCGTTTCGCCGAGCGTGCCGTTGGCCACCAATTTGTGGATGGCAGGAGCGCGGCGGGGTTCGGAGTCATAGTGGACACCGCTGGCGTAGGGAAGGAAGCCGAGGGCGTTGGTGACGGGCCTGAGCTCCGGGCCGAACGAATCGGTGACGCCGCCCTGGTACCAACAGATGGATCCTGCTGAGACGCCAGCCAGCACCACGCCGCCTTCCCACGCTTTCCGGAGGATCCGGTCCAGTCCGTGGGCACGCCATACGGCCAGCAGGTTCACCACCGAGCCGCCGTTGACCCACACCACGTCCTGTTCCAGGAGATGGGCTTCCGGGTCCTCGATATTGGGCATGGGGAAGAGGGTGAGGTGGCTGAAATCGAACCCCGCAATACGTGCGGCCTGATCCATTTCCGCGGCCCACCAACGCTGATCCCCGGATGCCGTCCCGATGTGTGTCACGCGTGGCGGGCGGCCGCTCACCCCGGAGAGCTCCACGGCATAGTGCATCAAGTGGTTGAACTCTATCCGGGTGCGTTCGCCTGGTTTGTAGCCACCGGATGTCGCCAGAATGGTGGGTTGCCCAGCAGCCATGGAGTACTCCTAACGGGCCAATGTTCGGGGAGGGCTTGGGTCCCAGTCTTAGCGTCCGGACCTCGTGACGCAAGCGAACGTTCTGGCCGCACGCCGCTGCGACTAGGCTGGATGCTGGACTAATCGATGGGAAGGGACCGCAATGAGCGACTTCGATACCGTGCCTGTGGGCGATATTCCGGCTGACGCCAGCATTCTGGACGTCCGCGAAGACTACGAGTGGGTGGCAGGGCACGCTGAAGGTGCACGCCACATCCCCCTGGACCAGCTGCCGGCACGACTGGACGAGCTCGATCCCGACGACGACCTCTTCGTCATCTGCCGCACCGGTGGCCGTTCCTTCCGCGCTGTCCAGTGGCTGGTGGGCCAGGGGTATTCGGCGGTGAACGTGGCCGGGGGCATGGATATGTGGTTCGAGGCAGGCAAGCCGATGGTGTCCGACAACGGTCTCAAGCCGGTAGTCCTTTAAACCGCGCATATAACCAGCAAGGAATATTCGATGTCAGCGCTCACCTACACGTTCCTTGGCCCCGAGGGCACCTTCACCGAGGCCGCCCTCATGCAGGTACCAGGTGTTGCTGACGCCATGAGAATTCCCTGTACCAACGTGAATACGGCACTGGAACGTGTCCGTGAAGGCCAAGCTGATGCTGCCATGGTTCCCATCGAGAACTCGGTGGAGGGCGGAGTTACGGCCACGCTGGATGCGATCGCCACGGGCCAGGAGCTCCGGATCATCCGTGAGGCCCTTGTTCCCATCACCTTCGTGCTCGTGGCGAGGCCCGGCGTCGAACTTTCCGACATCAAAAGGATCTCGACGCACGGCCACGCGTGGGCGCAATGCCGGCTCTGGGTGGACGAGCACCTTCCGAACGCTGACTACGTTCCCGGATCCTCGACGGCCGCTTCCGCCATGGGGCTGCTGGAGGAGGATGCTCCTTACGAAGCGGCCATTTGTGCGCCGCTGATCGCTTCCGAGCAACCCGGCCTCAACATCCTGGCCCAGAACATTGGCGACAACCCGGATGCGGTCACACGGTTCATCCTGGTGAGCCGGCCCGGACCCTTGCCGGAGCGCACAGGTGCTGACAAGACCACCGTGGTTGTGCCGCTGCCGGAGGATCACCCGGGCGCCCTCATGGAGATCCTGGACCAGTTCGCCTCCCGCGGAGTGAACCTGAGCCGCATCGAATCACGCCCCACTGGTCAGTACCTGGGCCACTATTTCTTCAGCATCGACGCCGATGGACACGCCACCGATTCACGGGTGGCCGATGCCCTTGCCGGCCTCCACCGGATCAGCCCGGCAACCCGGTTCCTGGGCTCCTACGCACGGGCTGACAAGCAGCCGGCCGTGGTCGCTCCGCATACGTCAGACGCGGCTTTTGCCTCGGCACACGCGTGGGTTGATTCGATTCTGAAGGGCTCCTAGCCGCAGTCCACAGGGCATGCCATTCCCCTTTCGCACTGATGCTTCTGTGCGTATGCTTGCCTGATCCATAAACGATGGATGAATAGCAAACGAAAGGGATGGGTCATGACTGTCCACAGCGATGACAAAGACGGCCAGGGCATGATCGTCAATCCCAAGCCGTCAATCGATAACAAAGATGACTGGGACGGCGACGATGCTGATCGGGCGGATCGTCTGCGTTTTGAAGAAGAGCAAGCCATGATCAAGGAGCAGTCCGAGGCCCGGGCTGCCGCCAAGGCCGCGGCTGATGAGGCCGAAAGAAACACAGCCCAACCCGAAAAGGGCGCTGTCTAAACGGTTTTGGCTTTCGGCACGCGCACCAGCAAGGATCCTGGTGCCACTTGGACGGTGACTGTTGTCGCTTCGCCCGAGGGGTCGCCGTCGAGCTGTGTCGCCATCGGTTCCTGACTGCGGATGGTGACTTTCCCGGAACGGTAGAAGCTCATCATCGGCAGGTTCGCGTTGTGCTTGAACAGGACCTTTGTGTACATGGCCAGCCAGCCGAAGGCGCTGCGCGGGCTCATCACCACGATGTCCAGCATGCCGTCGTCGATCATGGCCTGCGGGATGAAGTCGATACCGCCGGGGATCAATCCACAGTTGGCAAACAGCACGCTGCGGATTTTGCGCGCCTGTTCGGGCTGGTCATCCATGGTGATGGTGACCCGTTTTCGGCGGCCAGGCAGGTGGCGGACGCCGGCCTCGGTATAGGCGAGCCAGCCGACGCTCTTTTTGAGGTTGTCCTTGGTGTCGCCAACAACCTCGGCATCCAAGCCCATGCCGGCGATCACCAGGAAGGTATGTTCTGCGGACTCGCCGGTAATTTCGTTGTCGATCCCCATGGTGGCGGTATCGATGAAGCGCTGATGGCCGAACAGGGCGGTCTGGATGCAGCCAGCGAGGTCTGTGACGTCCAGGTCCACGTTTCGTGCCAGCAGGTTTCCGGTGCCCAAAGGGATGAGGCCCATGGCCACGTTCTTGTGCGCCAGCGACTCTGCCACCACGCGCACGGTCCCGTCGCCACCGCACGCCAGAACGACGTCGGCTCCGTAGGCCAGCGCCTGGCGCGACTGCCCGTAACCGGGGTCCTCGGGGGTGGTTTCAAAGAATTTGGGGGCGTCCCATCCGGCGAGGTCACAGGCATCGGTAATGGCCTGACGGGCTACGGCGGCGTTGTTTTTCACGGGGTTAAGGATGACTGCAACGCGTTGGTCCCCGGGGCCGGGCTTGTGGGCGTCCTCCCGAACCGCGCTCCTGGTGTGCCGGGCTTTCAATCGGCGCACACCCCACCAACTGGAGACGGCAAACGCCACGCCCCCAGCGAGAATCACGTACAGGATCCAGTCGCTCATGGTGCTCCAACACTATCCTCCTGGGCACTCCTCTCTTTGCCTCGTCCCCGGGACGGCCAGCCTTTGCCCACTACGGACCGGTAATCCGCGGCGGATTCGATACTCTTGTCTGGTGATCGACGTAAAAGACCTCAGCGAAAATCCGGACAAGTTCCGTGCCAGCCAGCGCGCCCGTGGCGCCGACGAGTCCGTTGTGGACGCGATCATCTCCGCTGACTCCGATCGCCGTGCCGCGCTGATCCGCCATGAAACCCTCCGCGCAGAGCAGAACGCTTTCGGCAAGAAGGTGGCGCAGGCCAAGGGCGAGGAGAAGCAGGCTCTTTTGGCCGAGGTCAAGGAACTGGCCAACTCGGTCAAGGCCGCCGCCGCTGAAGCCTCTGTCGCTCAGGCGAAGCAGGAGGAACTGCTCCGCGTCATCCCCAACCTCGTCGTGGACGGTGTCCCGGAGGGCGGCGAGGACGACTTCGTGGTGGTCAAGACCGTGGGTACCCCCCGCGAATTCAACGATTTTGAGCCGAAAGACCACCTGGAAATCGGTGAACTGATCGGCGCCATCGACATGGAGCGCGGTGCCAAGGTTTCCGGCTCGCGCTTCTACTTCCTTCGCGGCGTTGGTGCCCGCTTGGAGATGGCACTGCTGCAGATGGCCATGGAGCAGGCCATCGATGCCGGTTTCGTCCCGATGATTACCCCCACTTTGGTGCGTCCCGAGACCATGCAGGGCACCGGTTTCGACGTAAAGCACGACGCCGAGATCTACCGCCTCGCGGAAGACGACCTTTACCTTGTGGGAACCTCGGAGGTGGCCCTCGCCGGCTACCACGCAGATGAGATCCTGGATCTCTCCGCAGGCCCCATCCGATACGCCGGCCAGAGCTCCTGCTACCGCCGCGAGGCCGGTTCGCACGGCAAGGACACCCGCGGCATCATCCGCGTGCACCAGTTCAACAAGGTGGAGATGTTCATCTACACCACCGTTGAAGAGGCCGCTGCAGAACACGAGCGACTGCTGGCTTGGGAAGAGGAAATGCTGGCCAAGTGCGAGCTGCCCTACCGCGTGATCGACACCGCAGCAGGAGACCTCGGCATGTCCGCGGCCCGCAAGTTCGACTGCGAAGCCTGGGTCCCCACGCAGAACGCCTACCGCGAGCTCACCTCGACGTCCAACTGCACCTCGTTCCAGGCGCGCCGCCTCAACATCCGCGAGCGTGCGGTCAATGAGGAAGGCGTTGCCAAGGGAACCCGCGCTGTTGCAACACTGAATGGCACCCTGGCCACCACACGCTGGATCGTTGCCATTCTTGAACACCACCAGAACCCGGACGGCTCCGTCAACGTTCCCAAGGCACTGCAGAAGTACCTTGGCGGACTTGAGGTTTTGCCGGTTCTCTAGCGGGGCTTGCGGGCAAGCGCGATCAGTTCGCCTTGCCCGCTGCCCACGTCCTCGCCGGCCCAGCCGCCGAGAATGTGGTCCACCTCGAAGCCCGCGAGGCCCAGGTCTTGGCGCAGCTGGTCCTCGCTGCGGAACGCCAGGACCGACGACTCTGTTTCATCGATGCTTCCGTCAAGGAGCCGGTGCTCGGTTAGCGCAACGAGCCCGCCGGGCAGCAGGACACTCTCCATCCACGTTTCCAAGGCGGAGCCATCGGGGAGCGTGTGCGTGCGTCGCGTCGTCGGCGGATTCCAGCCTTCCCATGCCTTGGCCGCCGGGTCGCGGGTATCGAACACCAAACGCCCGCCGGGTGCCAGCGCGCGGTGAACGTCGGCAAGCGTTCGCGACCAGTCGCCGTCGTCGTTGATCGCCTGGGCCACGTGCGCCGTCATGATCGCGACGTCAAAGGTCCCTTCAGGGATTTGCGTTGACGTACCTTCGATCCACGTCACGTGGTCGGCGCCGCGCTTCCCACGAGCGGCCGCAAGGGAGTGGGGGTTTGGGTCGATGCCAACAACGGCATGACCCTCCGCAGCAACCGCAAGGGTCATCCTGCCCGTGCCGCAGCCCAGATCCAACACCCGGCTGTTCGGCCGCTCATTCACGAACGCCAGGAAGAAGTCGTCATCCGCGGCCCACAAGTTCTCTACGTCGTAGAGGGCTGACAGCCGGGCGCCGGTCATTCGGGAAGACATCCGACTACCCTACAGTTCCGGGGTTGTCTTTCGGCGGGCATTTGCGCACAAAAAAAGAAGGGAATGATCCCTTCCATATTCAATTTATAACGCACATGGGGGCTTGCGGCAAGGCCCCCCTGATGCCGAACAATTGATCCACGAACCCCACAACAAACGGAAAAGGGAGTCGTGGAATGCCCGAAATCAGCCCCTTGAAATCCAGTGCATTTGCCCTGCCGGAGCAGCGTGCACGTAAGGCCGATCCGCAGCTGATAGGCAGCGACGAGCGGCAATTCGAAGCCATCGCCAAGAACCTGTCGGAATCCATTGCGGACTTGTCGGGCCGCCTCGACCTCACGCGAAAGCAGCCAGGGGGTCGTGGCCAAGCTGCCTTGGACCGTGACCAGGAGATTCATCGGATCACCGCGAGGCTTAGGGCCCTGCGGCGCTTCGGTCTGGACCTTTGCTTGGGCCGGATGGTGAGCGCGGACAGTCCGGATCCTGTGTACGTTGGCCGGCTGGGACTCAATGACAGCCAAGGGCACAGGCTCCTGATCGACTGGCGCTCGCCTGCTGCCGAGCCGTTCTTTGGTGCAACCCACGCCAATCCGATGGGCTTGGTGAGCCGGCGCCGGTACCGCTGGACACAGGGCCGGATCAGTGACTATTGGGACGAAGTGTTCACCGCTGACGGGCTGCAGGGGAACGCGGCCCTTGATGACCAGTCTGCCTTCATCGCCAGCCTGGGAAGCACCCGCTCACCACGGATGCGCGACGTTTTGGGCACCATCCAGGCGGACCAGGACCAGATCATTCGCGCGGGCTCGCGCGGGGCGTTAGTGCTCGACGGCGGTCCAGGTACCGGAAAGACTGTGGTTGCGTTGCACCGGACGGCTTATCTGCTCTATTCGGATCCCCGACTCAGCCACCGCGGCAGCCATCGAAAGAGTGATGTTCTGTTTGTTGGCCCCCACCAGCCCTACCTCGCCTACGTTGCCGATGTTCTTCCCAGCCTGGGTGAGGAGGGTGTGCAGACCTGCACGTTACGGGATCTGGTCCCCGAAGGTGCCACGGCCGCCGTCGAAAGCGATCCGGAGGTGGTTCGCCTCAAGTCGTCCGTGGACATGGTCACGGCGGTGGAGCGCGCGGTGAAGTTCTACGAGGAGCCGCCGGCCAAGGGTATGGAGGTCGAGACCCCCTACGCCGACGTCTGGCTCAGCGCCGAGGACTGGGCCGAGGCTTTTGATGCCGCAGAACCAGGGACCCCGCACAATGAAGCGCGTGATGATGTGTGGGAGGCGCTGCTGGAAATCCTCATGGATAAGCTGGCCGGGCACGATCTTCCGGAGAGTTTGCTCCGCAGGGCGTTCACCCATAACGCTGGGCTGCACACGAATTTCAACCGTGCGTGGCCGCTGCTCGACTACAAAGGGTTGGTGGCCGAGCTGTGGCGGGTGCCGGCGTACCTGCGCCTGTGCGCACCATGGCTGCAGCCTGATGAAAGAACCACGCTGCAGCGTGAATTCCCCGACGCGTGGACGGTCGAGGACCTGCCACTCCTGGACGCAGCCCGGCAACGGCTCGGTGACCCTGAAGCCGCGCGGCGAAGGCGAAGCCAGGAGGCAACACTCGCCGCTGAACGGGAGCTCATGGATCGGGTGGTGGATGACCTGATTGCAGCGGACGACTCCGAGAACATGGAGATGTACATGCTGCGCGGCGATGACATGCGGGACAAACTGGTGGACCTGGACGCCTTGCCCACCCCGGATCCGGATGTCCTCGCAGGACCGTTCGCGCACATTGTGGTGGATGAGGCACAGGAACTGACGGACGCGGAGTGGCGCATGTTGCTGCTTCGCTGCCCGTCACGAAGCTTCACGGTGGTGGGGGACCGTGCCCAGGCCAGGCACGGCTTCACTGAGTCGTGGGAAGAACGCCTGGAACGCGTGGGCCTGGGCAACGTGGCGTTGGCCAGCCTGAGCATCAACTACCGCACGCCTGAAGAGGTCATGGCGGAAGCGGAGCCGGTCATCAGGGCAGCCCTCCCGGACGCCAACGTTCCCACCTCTGTCCGCAGCAGCGGCCTCCCCGTGGTCCATGGAAAAACGCAGGAGCTCAACTCCTTCCTGGAAACCTGGCTCGCCGAAAACCCGGAGGGCACGGCTTGTGTCATCAGCCGGCGGGACGACGTAGCATCCAAGGCGACATTGAACCGCGTCGGCTGGCTCACCCCTGAATTATGCAAGGGCCTGGAGTTCGACCTCGTGGTCCTGCTGGACCCGGAGGAATTCGGGGATGGCCACGAAGGCGCCGGCGTAGAGGGCGCCGTCGACCGATATGTCGCCATGACCCGGGCCACCCAGCAGCTTGTGATTCTCCGGAGCGGCGGGCAAGCATCCAAATGACCACTGTTCATCGTCCGTTAATCCCCCGCTGTGGCGCCGGTCCTAGTTCAGTGTCGGAGGTGTCTGCTCTACTGTAAGCATGACTATTTTGACTGATACTCCAGTTGCTGGCATCGATGACCAGCCAAATAACAACAACAACCTCATGGTCGCCTTGGACGTTGACGGCACGCTCGTTGACCACGATGGCCACATGTCACCGGGCGTTCGCTCCGCTGCCCAGGCTGTGGTTGCCAGCGGACACGACGTCATGATCGCTACCGGCCGTTCGCTCAATGCGACGCTCCCGATCATCGAGCAGATCGGCCTTGAGCGAGGCTACGCCGTTTGCTGCAATGGCGGCGTGACACTTCGACTGGATCCTTCGCTGGACAAGGGTTACGAGATCATCCACAAGGCCACCTTCGATCCCGCGCCAGCTCTGAGGGCCCTGCGCGAGCGGCTGCCCAATGCCAAGTACGCGTTGGAGGACGAGGACGGAAACTTCCTCTCCACCGAGCGCTTCCAGGACGCCAGCTTTGGCGTGGAGTCCATCGGCGTCGATTTCCAGACCATGCTGGATGCTACGGCGGTACGCGTGGTGGTCTTCAGCAGCGAGAACACCTCTGACGAATTCAACGAGGCCATTAAGCACATCGGGCTTTCCGGCGTGACCTACTCGGTGGGCTGGACGGCATGGCTGGACATTGCCGCTGAGGGAGTCACCAAGGCCAGCGCCCTGGAGGCACTGCGGCGGAAACTGGGTACTGACCAAGCCAACACAGTAGCCGTGGGTGATGGGCGCAACGACATTGAGATGCTCACCTGGGCGGGTCGCGGTGTCGCCATGGGTCAGGCTCCGGACGAGGTACTCGCCGTTGCGGATGAGGTCACTGCGTCAGTGCTCGACGACGGCGCGGCGCAGGTGTTGCGCAGCCTGCTGTAACTGTCGCGGGCCCCGGCGGGATTTGTCGCGGAGCTACCTAGACTGGGGCTGTGTTCTACGAAGAGTGTCCCGCGCCGCCGGGTTTGCAGCCGTTCGTCACCTCCCTTTGGTTTGTCCGCGCCCAGCCTCAGGCCCGGTACGAGAAAATCCTCCCCGGGCCGGAATCGCACCTGATTCTCAACCTCTCGGAGCCGTACCGTCTGATCAGGCCGTCCGGAAACGCCAGCGAACCCACGGCAACGGAAGTTGCCACAGGTTTCTATGCCGGCCTGCAGCGCAGCTACGTCATCAGCGAGAACCCGGATCAGCTCTTCAACGTTGGTGCCCGCCTGACTCCCTACGGCCTTGCGGCGTTCACCAGCCAACCGCCGTCGGGGTTTCAGAACCGCGTGGTGGATGCCGAGATCATCTTCCCGGGCTTTACGGAACTGCGCTCGCATCTTGGGGGAGCCGAGCCCGGGCAAGCATTCGCGGCCCTGGCAGGGTTCTTGCAACAACAGATCAGGCCCGGCTACCGAGCGGACCCGAGAACCGTGCAGGCTGTCGAAACCCTCGCCAGGGAAGACGTGGAGATCAGCGTCCTTGCGGCAAGGTTGGGGGTCAGCTCCTCCACCTTGGAGCGGGTCATGATGCGGGACTGCGGGACCACCGCCAAGGCCTACTCGGACGTGTGCAGATTCAACCGGATCGTCAACCAGGCGGCAGCGCTGCCCCAAGGCTCGGTGCCGGGCCGTGAACTTCTGCACCTGGCCGATTACTACGATCAGCCGCACCTGATCCGGGCCTTTAGGCGCTTCAGCGGCTTTACGCCCACCGAGTACCTTGAGGTGGTGCGGAGTTACGGCGCTGAATACGCCACTTTTGTTCCGCTGGAGGAAGTCTCCCGATAACGTGCGGGTTTTATACAAGCCCCCTCACCTTCCCGGGCGTACTGTGCATTCAGGAACTGCACACCTTGGAGAGGACCCCCATGGAGATTCAGATCAATTGGCTTGCGGTGCTGTTGGCTGCCTTGGCGACATTCGTGGTGGGTGGGCTCTGGTATTCGTTGCTCTTCGCCAAGCCGTGGCAGAAAGCCGCCGGCGTGAGCGATGAGCAGTTGAAGTCCGGAACTGCGCGGGTTTTTGTGGGTTCATTCATCCTCGCCGTGGTGATGGCCGTCTTCCTGGCGGCGTTCATTGGCCGTGGCGGCTTCGCGTTCGGGACCTTTGCAGGGTTGGCTGCCGGTTTGGGATGGGTGGCCACGGCGCTTGGCGTGAACTATCTGTTCGAGCGCCGCAGCTTGACGCTGTTTGCCATCAATGGCAGCTACAACGTGGTCACTTTCACGGCCATGGGCGCCATCATCGGTGCCATGCAGGGGTAGCGACCTACTTGAAGACAGTCTGGATCGGCCCTCCGCCGGCCGACTCAACGATGGCCTGCGCCACCACCCGCAGTTTGACGTTGCGGTTGCTGGAGGCCCTTTTAACAAGCTCGATGGCCTCCACCTGGGTGCACCGGTTCTGGGCGATGATGATGCCTGTGGCTACGTCGATCACCGTCCTGGACTCCATGGCAGCCCGCAGATTGGCGGCTGTTTGGCTGTGCTGTGCGATCAGGACTGCCAGCTGAAGACCCTTGGACGCCTGCTCCACGTAGTCGTTGGCGCGCTGCACCGCTGCTTGGTCAAAGGCGTTGGGACGGTCTGAGTACAGATTGAGGCCGGCCATCGAGGCGTTGTCCGGGAGCGGGAAAGGAACCGCCAACACGGAACGGAGCCCATGGCCTGTGATGGCCTCGTTGTAGTCCGGCCACGTGTTGTCTTTCTCAAAGTCGGGGATGTGGACCTGGGTGCCTTCGCGGCAAGCATGGAGGCAAGGACCGTCCGGGTAAGCGTACTGGACCTCGTCCAATTGCCGTGCACGTTCGCTGCTGCTCGCCACGGTGCCGGCTGTGCGGTGGCGCATCAGTGTGATCCCGCAGTAAACCTCTGCGTCAGGGCTGCTGAACATGGTTGCCGAGTGGCGGGCCAGCTCTTCAAGAAACGCTTCGACATCCGGAGTGCTGAGCAACAGATCCTGAATATCGGACAGCACCGTAGTCGGCTCTGCGAGCTGTGGGTCTTCCATGGAGATCTCCGATCCGGTGGACATGGCTACCTTGTGAGCCTAACCCGGTTGTATGCCAATAGTAAGTATGCTTTCCTTTTGGTGGAGTCTATGACGAGTCAAAGGGCGCAAGCTTCCCTGCTTACGCGGCGCCCGCTATCGCAGGGGAGGTCAAGAGATACCTTCGTGATCACTGCTGGGTAGTACGCCCGCCGCGGACCATCCAGGACCTTAGGCGCCAAGTGCTGGCGCGGACCGAAGAGCTGACGCAGGGGTGCCCGACTGACCGGATTGAGGATGTGTTGGCACTGCGAAATGCCATGCGGGAATTGAGCGCAGAGGACAGGCACCTGCTCTATCGGCGTTACTACCACGAGGAAACGCAGTCCACCATCGCTGGAGCTCTCGGGATGTCCCGAATGCAGGTCTCACGCAGGCTCTCGAGAATCCTCGGGGACCTCCAGGCCCGGTTGCTGGACGGAATGGGTGCCGGAGGGGCCGGGATTCCTCCCCGGCGCTCGAACCTCGGTGACGGCATTAGTCCACGGACAAGACAACCGTAAGGATCCGGCGCAGGCTCATGGCCACTGACGCCGGTGCGTTGACAGGGGACTGATTTGCAGCGGCCTCGGCCACGGCATCGCTGAGGGCGGTGATGCCGTCCTTGGCCTCCGCCAAGCGGCTGGCCAATTCGCCGGATTCCGCATCCCGCCAGTGGTCAATGACGGCCGCAACGGCATTCAGGGACTCGGCCAGATTGCCCACCACGGCATCGGGGACGACTGTCCCGGCGCCTTCCTCCCAGATGGCGCTCGCAAGGACGTCGGTGATGTCCTGGACATGGAACGTGAGCCGCTCAAGCGTCCGCAGTTCAGCCAAATCGCCCGGAAGGCGGGTGGCTCGACGGCGGGACCTGGGGTTCGCTTTGGCGCTCAGCTCAGCTTGGTGCACCGCAGTCCGCACGGCTGCGGCCGTGAGGGACAGCTCGTCGCTGCGGGTGGCCCATGCCTCATGGTTGGGCGGCCATGACTCCTGCATTGCCTTGGCCATGTCCTTGAGCTGGCGGGACAATGCGCCTTGGTGGCCGGCGATTGCGGGGTCGATGTCGTCGAGGTGCAAAGGCGGGAAAACCAGCCAGTTCACGGCGAAGCCTACGGCAACGCCCAGGGCCATCTGGAGGACGTACGCAAAGGAGAAGCCTTCGGCATTTGAGTCTCCCAACACCAGCACGAACAGGGCTGCCATGGGAATCCATTCGGACGCAGTGCCCAGCCGGGGAAGACCGCCGATCAGAACGCCTAGTCCCACCACCAAAGCGACAGCGAGGGCCGTTGGTGCTGCCACGGTGGTGATGGCAAAGGCCATGCCGATGCCCAGGACCAATCCGGCCAGGCTTTGCAGCCCATGCTTGGCGGAGTCCGCCACGGTGGGGTGCATGCTGACCAAGGCGCCCAGCGGGGCGTAGTACGGATAGGCGGCCGCGGACCCTGGCATGAAGGGTGCGAGGTACCAGGCGAGTCCGGCTGCAACGGCTGTTTTGGCCGCGAAGAGGAGTCGGTGGCGTGTGACGGTTTTTCGAAGCGCGGGGATCAGCCGCCGCCTGCTTGGCAGTTGGCTCATCAAGCCAACGTTCGCAGGTATGTCGTCACCTGTCGAGCCGAAAGTGTTGAACGTGAGCGAAGCATCAATTTCCTCTGTGATTGTGATTGGAACCGCCGCAAGCGGGTACACAACCATTGATAGTAACGATACTTACTATCCCGGCTGCTGTCCGCAGCCTGCCAACTGTGGAAAGAGAGCGACAATGGCTGAGAGCCAATCTCCGCAGGACGGAAGCTTCGCAGCGCCAAGGGGTGGGGCCCACGCCGGGACCCGGCCCTTCACCGGAAGCTACCTGGACTCGCCGGACGTTGAAACTGGTCATGTGGCCCACGAGGTCAAGGTGAACGCCCGCCAGCTGCTCACTCAAACCAAAGGCGAGCTGTCCGAGCAAGCCCAAGCCCAGCAGCAAAGGGTTGCCGAGGGCTTGCGGTCAATCTCTGATGAGCTGTCCACCATGGCCAATTCAACGGAGGACGGCGGCGTCGCAACGGACTTGGTCCAGCAGGCAGTCACGCCAATCTGCCACCCACAGAGGCCCATGTGAAGGCGGAAACCCTTCCCCTCGGCGAGCTGTTGGGCGACCTGACGCGGGACGTTTCAACGTTGATGCGCCAGGAAGTGGAGCTGGCCAAGGTCGAACTCAAGGAGTCTGCCACCAAAGCAGGCAAAGGCGCGGGAATGCTGGGCGGAGCGGCCTATGCGGGCCACATCACCGTGCTGTTCCTGTCCATCGCCCTTTGGTGGGCCTTGGGCCAGCTCGTTGGCCTTGGGTGGTCCGCCGTCATTGTTGGGGTCATCTGGGGAATCATCGCTGCGGTCCTGGCCACGCTGGGCCGCAAGGAACTGAACACCATCAAGGGCATGCCCCGGACCGCCCAGACGGTCAAGGAAATACCCCCGGCATTGAAAACCGAACATTGAGGAGTCACGGTGACGCAGAACCCCGACGCCCTGCGCGCCGACATCGAAGAAACACGCCGGCGGCTGAGCACCAACGTTGATGCGGTGGCTGACAAGGTCACGCCGTCGCACATCGTCAACCGCCGTGTGGACAAGGTCAAGACTGCAGTCTTCGGCGCTCGCGATGACGTGCAGGACAGGGCCGGCGACGCCGCGCGCCAAGCACATGATGCCGTTTCCGGGGTTGTTTCCGACATTGGCGACGCACCGCAGGCAATCACCCGCAAGGCACAAGGCAGCCCGATCGCAGCTGGCCTGATCGCGTTCGGAGCGGGCTTGTTGGTGGCCTCCCTGTTCCCGGCCTCAGAGAAGGAACGCGAAGCTGCCCAAGCAGTTAAGGACGCTGCCCAGCCGCTGACCGATGAGCTGAGCCACGCTGCCCAGGAAGTTGCCGAGCACCTGCGCGAGCCCGCGCAGGATGCGACGCAGAACGTCAAAGACAGCGCCACGGACGCCGCAGCCACGTCAAGGACGAGGGCCAGGCAGCAGCCGCCGACGTCCAGGACCGCGCGCAGACGGCTAGGGACAACGTCAGCAACCAGTAGAGTGTCCCGCTGACCCAGCTGAGTCGCAGCAGATGCCCTTTTGAGCCCTTAAAGCGGCATTAACTGCGACTCAGTTGGGCGGGTACTCGCCCTTGATCAGGAAGAAGGAGCCGCGGATAACCCCGGCCAGCTTGGATTTCTGTCGGGCAAACTTGAACTTGGCTTCCAACTCGGCCGGGATGTCCATCCCCTCGGCCAACTTCAGACCAACGGCCCGCTTCCCGTCGTCGAGGCTGTACATCACGTTGATCGACAGCCCTGATTCGTAGAACACGTAAGCCATGTGCAGGTCTTCGACCTGGAAAGCGGTGGCTTCCAGCGGACGGGACTCAATGACGATGTCGCGCTCTTCCCGAAGGATCCGGCTTACGCGCTCCACCACCGCGGGGACTTCCTCCGCGGGGCTTACCGTGAAGATGTGCTTGTACTTGGTCCGGAAATAGCGGGCTTCGTTGGCGCGCAGTCCTGCGGCGGTCTCCGCCACAGGGGACGATTCCAAACCGACGGTCGAAACTGCCTCGAAGTCAACGGTGTACGGCATAAGCCCTCCTGGTGGGGTGCGGTCAGGCACGGAAATGATTCAGCGTACTTCGAGGATCAGCTGCAGGAGGCGCGCTGCGGCCGGACGGGCGGCGTGTTCTTCCGCCCACTGAGCCCGTGCCAGCGCCTTGCTGACGGCCTGGGTGGTGATGCCGAGCTCCTGCGCCACCGTCTTTTGCTGGCCCCGGACCCCGGGTGTGAGCAGGTCGAGGACCCGCCATTCCGCCGCGCTGCGGTGTTGGACAATGTGTCCCAGGAGCCGCAGTACAGCCTCGGCTTCCGAAGCCAACGCGGACAACGGCCCGTCCACGGCAACGGGGATCCGCTCTTTGCCGTTGCGCAGCCTGTCGACGGCCCGGCGCGCGTACACCAAGCCGTGGCCCGAGGCATCCTTGACCAGGTTGGGCAGCGGCTCATTGATGGGTCCCACGCCGATTCCCACGTACCACTGGCTGGACCTGAGGGCGATCAACGCAGTCTCCACGGCCTGGTGGCCGGACTCTACGATTCCCTGCACCTCATCCTCAACGGAGCGGTCAAAGTCGAGCCGGGCAGGAATATGCCGCAGGTCCTTGAGCAGCTGCGGCACAAGATCGCCGTCGCGGCGACTGTCGCGTTGGTTGATGGTGAGAGTGAACATAGTGGATCACATGCTACCGGCTGGTAGACGGTCTGCAAGGGCCAAATTTGCCCTTTGCCGGGCAAAGCTGGTCAGTCGAGCGTCATTCGCCCGGTCAGTACGACGGCGGGCAGCGCACCTGCCGCTGCCTGCGCGGCGCCCGGTGTTCCGGCGTCGTTCATGGCCCCGTGGATGGCTGTGACCAAAGGGGCGGGATCCTGGTTTGACGCGAATATCCAGAAAGTGTCGCGGGCCTGGAAAACCACTGCGTAACTGCCTCCGGCACCCAAGGAAACTTTTCGACGTGCCACCAGCCGGCGCTCGGGATCGGTGCCGTCGGCAGTGGTCACGGCTTTGAGGGTCCCGGGGACAATCTCGGCCCAGAGGATTACCAAACGGGTGTGTTTCTGCGAGTACTTGGCCACGATTCCGCCATCGAGGACCAAGAGTTTCCGGAAGCTGCCCAGGAAGGTCATTGCCCACAGTACGAGGCCCGTCAGCAGGCTGGTGATCACAAAGAAAGCGGGATCGTTGAAGTGTCCGGCTTCCCTGGTGGAACGGATGGGGCTGACAAACTCTGCAATGGCCCCGAAGGCGAAGCCGATTAGCAAGCAGGGGGCCAGGACGTTCCAATAGATGCGCCGGGAAAATGCTACATAGCGGAGCTGCCCCAGCTGGGGACCCAACTCGCGCTCAACGCGGCGAACCAGCCAATTACGGCCGCGCATCCGGACGCCGGCCATAGAGGTTGGGCAGGTCCTGACGCTCCCCGGCCGCGGCGTTTTCAGCTGCCACAACTTTGGGATCGGGAACCGGCTGCTGGCCGCGGGCAATGCCTGAACGACGATCAATGGCAGCAAACTTCGGGTCCCAGGTGTCGCCGCCCCCACCGCTGAGCGCTGAGGCGATGACCATCACCACGAAGAACGGGAAGAAGGACCAGCAGATGGCGCGCCATCCGCCCAACCAGGCTCCCGCCGTCGTGCCGTCCTTGATCCGCACGGAGCGCATGCCCGCGGCCGCGTCTCCAACGCTGCCGGCGGTGCCCCAGATCATGCCGTAGACCAACAGGCCCGCAAACCACAGGACAATGTAGAGGGTCAGCCAGAAACCGTCGTTGTATCCCAGCAGGGATCCGTTGGTCATCATCGACTCACGCACCACTGCGGCGATCGCAGCCAGGATGACGTAGCCCACCAGGAACACCACTGCATCCAATACGCGGCCCCAGAAGTGGGCGGTTCCGGATGCCTTGACGAAGTACGCGCCGGTGTCGGTGTGGCGGCGAACAGCGCGTCCGGTGACTGGATCGACCAAGCCGGTGGAGGTTGTGGATTTAGGAGTGCTCATGAGTGGCTTTCAGCTCGACGGCGATGGGGGGGCTTTGCGAGCGGACGTCAGCCCAGTCCGGCCAACCCGCCCAGGATCCGGGCCAAGGAAGCTGCGGAGGTTTCCTGGAGCTCAAACGACACGGAATCGCCGGCTACCTGAGGCGTCAGCACGCTAACGCCGGACGGGCCGGTGTAAACGGTGACCGTCGGGAATTCATCGGTGTCGGAGTTGAAAGCCACCACGTTGCTGGCGGCCTGGGTGTCGGCAAGTGCTGTGGCGGCGTGTGCCTCGAATTGGGCCTCTGTGTAGAGTGCGGGGTCGGTGTCCTTGGCGGCAGCCTTCTCAGGATCTACGAAGTCGGCCAGGCGGGGAACCAGCTGATCCCGGGTGACCACGGTGAAGCCGTGCAGGCCGCCTTCGTCCACTTCCTCCAAAAGAACACCGTCGTCGTGGACGTAGCCGTAGAGCCAGCGCTTGCCAGTGGAGACTGTGCGTTCCACGGAAACAACGCTGCTTCCGCTGCGGCGCAGGGTGAGCGCACCGGTTATTTCTTCGGTGGCGTGCAGACGGGAAGGTTCGGTTTCACCCTCGAAAACCACCGGATACACCAGCTCTTTGGCGAGTAGTCCGCGCAAGGCGACGGCGCACATCAGTTCCTTGCTTCCGTCCTGGGCCGAAAGCCAAGGCAGGGCCACCAACTGTTCGTGCTGGACGCCGTCCAGCGCCACCACTTCTTCATCAGTCAGCGTGGGCAGCGCGGCCCCTGTTGCGCTGGCTGATGCCAGGACCTTGGCCGCGGCCTCGATGTCCCGCTGGGTCCATTTCATGGTGCTGGTGGTCATCCGAATATCCCTCCGACAAAGTTTCCGACTGACTTGGCGGCGTCACTGACCCCGTCTGCCACCTTACTGCCTACGTCCTTGGCGAAGCCCGCCACCTCCTTGGCGCCATCGGCGATGTAGCTGCCCGGGTTGCGGGCGAAGTTGCTGATGGAGTCCCAGTTATCGGCCACGAGGTTGCCCAAGGCCCAAGCCCCGGCAACCAGTCCGGCGCCGATGACGATCGGCGCCCCAATGGGTCCAAGCAGCGCGGCGCCACCGGCTGTCATGAGCATGATGCTGCCCACGCCACCCACCACGGACAACCCACCGGCAACGCGGTCGCCGGTGCCGCGCCAGCCGTCGTGCTCGGGGTTGATCATGTCGCTGATGCCACCAACAATGTTCAAGGGAGCGGCCACGGCTCCGGCAATGCGCAGTCCCTTGGAGAATTTGCTGGCATCCTGGAATGCCTGGCTGTAGGGGATATTGGCCTTGAGGTCTGTGATGACGTCGGTGACCTTCTCGCCGTTGCGGAGCGCGGTCAGGGCATCGCGGACCACGGTGCCGCCGGCGCGCCAGTTGGTGAGCACCTCACGGGTCTTGACCCATTCCGCATGGCCGAGCTTGCCGTACTTGTAAGCGGTCCATAGCTGGGCGCCGAGTTCCTTGACGCCCATTCCGGTGTCGTAGACGTCCTTCAGGACGCCCACCGACGTCCCCGAGCCGTCATTGTGGCTGGCGAACTCCTGCTGGTTGGCGTGCTTCTTCAGTTGGCTCGCGTTTTCGCGCAACATGTTGGCGGCCTTCACCAGGCTTTGCCGGTGCTGTGAATTCCAATCGCCCTTGAACACAGTGGCGTCCCTGCCCTGCCACGCCGTCGTCGAATTAATGGCGTTGGACAGCTGCGAACTCTCCAGATTGATGGCATCGGCAGCCTTGCCCATCACGCCGGCCAGACTGCGAAGCTGCGCGATGTCTGCGCCGTAGAACCCAGCCATGTGGAACCCCCTGTGTACAAGCGTCGAAAAGTCTCGTCCCAGCCTAGGCCGACCTGCAAGCTGCCGCGATGGGGAGACATGCCCATGTGCACAAAATCAGGACGTTAAAGCACGACGGCGGCTGGTGCGGTTCGCAGTGAACCGCACCAGCCGCCGTCGGGCGGACTAGTGTGCTGCCGGAACGTAGCGCTTGATGGAAGCTTCCAGCTCTGCTTCGGCGGCGGCGCGGTCGCCCCAGCCTTCGGCCTTGACCCACTTGCCGGGCTCCAGGTCCTTGTAGCGAGTGAAGAAGTGCTCGATTTCCTTGATCAGGAATTCGCTGACGTCGCTGACTTCCTGGATGTGGTCGAAGCGGGCGTCAACGGGGACGCAGAGGACCTTGGCATCCCCGCCGCCGTCGTCGGTCATGTTGAAGACGCCGATGGGGCGGGATTCAACAATGACGCCCGGGTGGAGGTCGAAATCCTGCAGGAGCACCAGTGCGTCCAGCGGGTCGCCGTCCTCGCCCAGGGTGTTCTCGAAGAAACCGTAGTGCGTGGGGTACTGCATGGAGGTGAACAGGACGCGGTCCAGGCGGACACGGCCGGTTTCGTGGTCAACTTCGTACTTGACGCGCGATCCCTTGGGGATCTCGATGGTCACGTCGTGCTTCATGGAATGCTCCTTGACGGGTGTGGGTGGGGCGTCGCCCCGCCGAAGCGGCCGTCACGGGTGACGGTGCCTCAGGCAGGCTGCTAAACCCGGGGCTGGCGGCAGGCAAAAGGACAGCCGGTGCCGCCGACTACTATTGAGGATATAGCGAGAGGCCCGGGTTTCTTGAACCGGCGGGGACATTTCAGGACTGACAGGACCAAGCAACTGCATGAAGGGCGTTAAAAACGGGGGTGCCCGCTGGGTATCTTCGGCGTGGGGGCGCTTGAAATGGCCGGTGCTGTTGGCCACGGTCCTGCTGTGCCTCGGTGCGGTGGCGGTGGTTGGCATGGTGCCGGGCCTGCTCGCCGCGCCCAAGCCGTCACCTTCGGTCCCATCATGGCAGCAGGAGCCTGACCGCCTGGCCGACGCCAGCGGTGTGCTTCCCTTGAACGCTGACGCCCCTGTTCCGGTGCCCGCTGAAGTTGCCCGCTTGCTGGACGCCACGCTGAAACCCGCTGGCGGCGGCAGCATCAGCGGTGTGGTGATGGACGCCTCCACCGGCCAGGTCCTTTTCGACCGCGACGCCGACGCCAACCGGATTCCGGCCTCCAACATGAAGTTGCTGACCGCCGTCGCTGCTTTGAAGGCGCTCGGTCCGGAATCCCGCTTCACCACGCGCGTGCTCGCCGGTGAGGATCCCTCAACAGTGGTGCTGACCGGGGGAGGGGACGTCCTGCTGGGTGCCTCCGCGTCCGATCCGTCTGCAGTCATGGGCCGCGCCGGCTTGGCTTCCCTGGCCGCCGATACCGCCGCTGCCTTGGCTGAAGCCGGAGTCAAGGGCCCTGTTACTGTCCAGATGGACGACTCCCTCTTCACCGGTGCGCCCCTCAACCCGGCCTGGAGCCTGGATGACGTGGCCGCCGGCGAGACCGCTCCGTTGTTCTCCCTTGCGTTGAACTCGGGGCGCTACTCGGCCGATGTCCTGACGGGGCCGAGGCCCCAGGATTCCACCGCCACTACGGCCCAGGCCTTCGCCGAGCAGTTGGCGGCGGCCGGCGTGGCGGTAAGTCCCGGCGTCGAACGCGGCAAAGGCATCCCCGCCAAGGTGCTGGCGGCCGCGGAATCGGCCACAGTCAGCGAGCAGGTGGACCTCATGCTTGAGTCCTCGGACAACTTCCTGGCCGAGGCATTGGGACGGATGACTGCCTTGGCCTCCGGTCAAAAGGCCACGTACGACGGCGCCACCGCAGCCGTGCGGCAACGGCTGGGGGAGTTGGGGATCACCACGGATTCGATGCAGTTGGCCGATGTTTCCGGGCTTGCCTTGGAAAACCAGGTCAGCGCCCGCCAGTTTGCCGAGGTCGTCCGAGCCATCACCAGCGGACCGGACCTGGCGCTTCGGACGGCGCTCGATGGCTTCCCGGTAGCCGGGCTGACCGGCACCTTGGATGACAGGTACGTGGACGCCAGCACCGCCGAGGGAGCCGGACTGGTCCGGGCCAAGACCGGAACGCTGAATACGGTGATCGCATTGAGTGGCTACGTTGTGGACGCCGACGGACGGCTGTTGGTGTTCTCCTTCATCGGCAACGGCCTTGAACCCGGTGCGGCCGCAAACAAGGTGGCAATGGACCGTTCAGCGTCGGTGCTGGCATCATGCGGATGCCAGGGCTAGGTGCTCCGCGTGGAGCGAACTTAAGAGCCCACTGTCAGTCTGGTGTGGTGTGATGGTCCGTATGGTGTCATCTGCCCGCGATTCGTCAGCAGGGGCCCCGTCCCTGATCAATTGGGACCTGGCCGCCTCTACGGCTGCCCGGCTTGCCCCTCCCGGTCCGGAGCTTAGTGCCGGGGAGATCGGCAAGGCGGTGGAGAACCTGCGCTTCAACGCGGATATCTCCGTCCCGCACGTCCACGACATCACCGGCCTGGACGCTGCCCGGGACCTGCGGGATTCGCACGTCCTGGTGGTGGACCGTGCCTCGTGGTCCAAGGCAAATACGCAGAGCTTCTCGGTGATGCTCCAACCCGCGCTGAAGAAGATGCTGGAGAGCCGCAGCGGCGTGGCCATGACCCCTGCCGCGGCCGCCGCCAGCGGTGCCATCACGGGGACGCAGCTCGGCGCTGTTCTCGCGTTCCTTTCCAGCAAAGTCCTTGGCCAGTACGACCCCTTTGCTGCCCTGGCCCCAGACTCCAACGTTCCACCGGGCGGCAGGCTGCTGCTCGTGGCCCCCAACATCATGTCCGTGGAGCGCGAACTCAACGTCCACCCGGACGACTTCCGCCTCTGGGTCTGCCTGCACGAGCAAACGCACCGGGTGCAGTTCGCCGCCGCGCCATGGCTCAGGCACCACATGCTGGATGAAATCGAGAAGCTCAGCGGCAACCTCCTGGGCAATATGGATTCCTTGGTGGAACGCGCCGGCGCGGTGGCCAAGTCCCTGCGCGACCGCAACCCCTCCGAGAAAGCCCCAGGCCGCGGCGCCATCCTGGATCTCCTGCAGAACCCCGAAGAAAAGGCATCGCTGTCCCACATCACAGCGGTCATGAGCCTCCTTGAGGGCCACGCCAACGTGGTCATGGACGCCGTGGATGCCAGCATCGTCCCTTCGGTAAGGACCATCCGCCAGCGCTTCAACGAGCGCGGCAAGGACCGCGGCGTGGTGGAGAAGTTCATCCGCAACCTCCTGGGCCTCGATGCCAAGATGCGCCAGTACACCGATGGCGCCAAATTCGTGCGCGAAGTGGTTGCCGTAGCGGGCATGGAGGGCTTCAACAAGGTTTGGGAGGCCGCCGAATACCTCCCCACCGAAGAAGAGATCCACAACTCCAAGCTGTGGCTTGAGCGGATGGGGCTTTGAGCGTTCCCTCGGGTTCCGCTGCCGGGTCCGGCGTCGGTTCCGCTGCCGGTCCCGACGGTAAGGGTCGACGGCGGCCCGGGCGTTTGGCTCCTGTCGTAGGCAAGGCGCGGAAGCAGTTGCAGAACGCATTGGCCGCCGCGGGCTACCCGCAGCGTGTGCTTGTCGCCTGCAGTGGAGGGCCGGATTCCTTGGCGCTCGCAGCCATTGCAGCTTACTTTGGCAGGCGCGGGCACGTTGATGGACATCCAGTAACCGTTGCCGCCGTGGTGGTGGATCACCAGCTGCAGCCCGGCTCCGCGGAGGTCGCAGCCAGGACTGCCGCCGTTCTGCGTGAGCTGGGACTGTCGCCGGTGCAAGTGCGCGCCGTGGAGGTTGCGGCCACAGGGTTTGGCCCCGAAGCCGCTGCAAGGGACGCCCGCCATTCCGCGTTGGAGTCCGCTGCAGATGACCTCGACTGTGAGGCGATCCTGCTGGGACACACGTTGGACGATCAGGCCGAACAGGTCCTCCTCGGCCTGGCCCGCGGCTCCGGAACACGGTCCTTGGCTGGAATGAGGCCTGCCCGCGGACGCCTGCTCCGCCCTTTCCTGGGCCTGCGCCGCGACGAGACCCACGAAATCTGCGAGGTTGAGGAACTGGATCCTTGGCACGACCCGAGTAACGCCGATCCTGCTTTCGCGAGATCCCGGACCCGTGTGGAAGTCATGCCCGTCCTGGAAGAAAAGCTCGGCCCGGGTGTCGCTGAATCCCTCGCCCGGACCGCCGCAATCCTGCAGCAGGACGCCGATTTCCTTGAGGACTTGGCCAACGAGACCTATCTCTCACTTGTCCAGCGGGAAGACGGCGATGCGTGGCTTCCTGAAGATGCCGTCCGTGAGTTGCCCGCAGCGCTCAGGTTTCGCGTGATCGCCAAGGCAGCGGCCGACGTCGGGGGTCAACAACCCGGCTACGGCCGCCTCCAAGCCGCGGAAGCGTTGCTCCGGCGCCAGGGTTCGGCGGGACCCGTGGAGCTTCCCGGTCACGTCAGTGTGTACCGTTTGTCCCTCAGCGATTTGGAGCAGGAACGGGCTGCTCTCACGCATGCTTCGACCACCGGTGCGGCGGGTGACCCTGCCGACGCCGGTCCCCGCGAAGCCGCGCGCTGTGGGAAGCTAGTATTCCGGCATCAGAAACCGTCCCAACAGTAGCCGCACCCGAGCATCAAAACAGGAGCCATTGGTGGATTCAAACGACGTCCAGGCAGATCTCAAGCACGTTCTTTACACCAAAGAGCAGATCCAAACGCGTATCGCAGAACTCGCGGCGCAGATCGACAAGGACTACGAGGGCCGCGATATCTTGGTCGTCGGCGTCCTCAAGGGCGCCGTCATGGTCATGGCGGACCTTGCCCGTGCGCTGCACAGCCACGTGAGCATGGACTGGATGGCCGTCTCGTCCTATGGCTCGGGTACCCAGTCCTCCGGCGTTGTCCGGATCCTCAAGGACCTCGATACCGACCTCATGGGCAAAGACGTGCTCATTGTTGAGGACATCATCGATTCCGGGCTGACCCTTTCCTGGCTTAAGTCCAACCTCGAGTCCCGCGGCACGGCCAGCGTCGAGATCTGCACGGCCTTCCGCAAGCCGACCGCTGCCAAGGTGGAAATCGACGTCAAGTACGTCGGCTATGACATCCCCAACGAATTCGTGGTTGGCTATGGCCTCGACTACGCCGAGAAGTACCGCAACCTGGACTTCGTGGGCACCCTTGCCCCGCACGTCTACGAGTAAGCGCCCTTCTTAACTCCACGCCGCCGCGCCCTTTTCCGCCGTTCGCGCCCGTAACCTCAGGTGCGTGTGGCGGGTGTGGGTGCGGCGTTTGTGTATAACGCGGTGTTGGTGCTTAAGGGGTGCGATGGGCGGTCGTGGGTGCAGATATCGGGCCCTGAACCTGCCGCCGCGCCAAACCCTCGCGCTAAACTGGACCATGACCGGTGCTCCTGCCCGTCTTCTGGCGTGGCTCGCCGTTATGGCGACCCTTCTCACGGCCTGCACTCCTGCGGTCGATCCCACTGAGCCCGGTTCCGGTCAACCAATGGCGTCCGCATCTGCTGCGCCAGCGACGGGTGACCTTGAAGCGGTTCCGTCCCCGAACGCCACGCATGCTCCCGTGCCACCGCAGCCCGCACCTCTGCCCGCTGTGCGTCAGGCTTTCGCCCTGAACCTCTACCAAGACGGGGACTTCGTCCCCCAGTACACCTTTGACTGGTGTGTGGCCGCGAGCATCCAAATGGCACACAACCTCATCGATGACACCGGAGGCGGAACCTGGGCATCCTCCGCACAGCAAAGCGAGCTGTGGGAGATGGCCCGTGCGCGGTCATCGAATTCATTCAACGGTGCCAACCCCCGGGGCTGGGCGCAGGTGCTGACCGAGGTTGGAATGGGCCCATACGCGGTAGTCAGCGTCGCAAACTACGAGGACACGCTGCAGACGGCGGCGCGTGCCATCGCCGAGACCGGCCGGCCGGTGGGGTTGGTTATGTGGAGCGGACGACATGCCTGGGTCATGAGCGGCTTTGAATCCGTGGGTGATCCCGCCCAGTTCCAGGAGTTCCAGGTAACGGGGGTTCGCGTTCTGGATCCGCTCTATCCTCACGGCAGCGGGCAGTGGGGTCCCTCGCCGGAGCCCAACAGCCTGCTTACTCCCGAGCAGTTGGCCACGCAGTTCGTGGTCCGTGAGCCCCGGCGTTGGAGCACGGACCTGCCCACCGGTTACTTGCTGGTGCTCCCGGTCGCGGCCTGACGCACCGCAAGAGCAATAAACCCTGTTCCAGCGCTCCCGACGCGAGTATCCTGTGTACGCCCAGAGGGAACTTTTGGACTTTCCGATGCGTGAATTACTGGGAACGGTGTATAGCTTGAAACTGAAGCAGCACCACTCGCGCGCAGAAGTTGCGCCTTGCAGCACTACCAGGAGGGACGGGGCAAAACCCCGATCAGATGAAAGCTAAGAGTTTCTTCAAGGGCCCGGGCATCTGGATTGTTGTCGTCGTTGGCTTGCTCCTGGTGGCATTCGCAACACTGGCTCCGGGCGGTTCAACGCGCATTGACACCAAGGATGGCCTCGAACTCCTTTCCCAGAGCGGGAAGGTTGAGCAGGCCAAGATTTTCGACGCCGAGAATCGCGTTGACCTGGTGCTCAAGGACAACCTGAACCTGGACGGCCAGGACAAAGGCAAGAACGTTCAGTTCTTCTACGTCACGGACCGCGGTCCGGATGTAGTTAAGGCTGTCACCAACGCCAACCCGGACAAGGGCTTCACTGACCAGCCGGTCGAGAACAACTGGTTCTCCGGCCTGTTCTCGCTGCTTATCCCGGTACTGCTCCTCGGTGTCCTGTTCTGGTTCCTGCTTTCCCGCATGCAGGGCGGCGGTTCCAAGGTGATGCAGTTCGGCAAGTCCAAGGCCAAGCTGGTCAACAAGGACATGCCGCAGGTGACCTTCTCCGATGTCGCCGGTGCGGACGAAGCTGTGGAAGAGCTCCAGGAAATCAAGGAATTCCTCCAGGAACCCGCAAAGTTCCAGGCCGTCGGTGCCAAGATCCCCAAGGGCGTGCTGCTTTACGGCCCTCCAGGTACCGGTAAGACGCTGCTTGCCCGTGCTGTTGCCGGTGAAGCCGGCGTCCCCTTCTTCTCCATCTCCGGCTCGGACTTCGTTGAAATGTTCGTCGGTGTTGGTGCTTCCCGTGTCCGCGACCTTTTCGAACAGGCCAAGGCAAGTTCCCCGGCCATCATTTTCGTGGATGAAATCGACGCCGTGGGCCGTCACCGTGGCGCCGGCATCGGCGGCGGTAATGACGAGCGCGAGCAGACTTTGAACCAGCTCCTCGTGGAGATGGACGGCTTCGACGTCAAGACCAACGTCATCCTGATCGCCGCAACCAACCGCCCGGACGTCCTGGATCCCGCCCTGCTGCGCCCGGGACGTTTCGACCGCCAGATCACCGTGGAAGCCCCGGACATGATCGGCCGCGAACAGATCCTGAACGTCCACGCCAAAGGCAAGCCGATGGCCCAGGGCATCGACCTCAAGGCCGTGGCCAAGAAGACGCCAGGTTACACGGGTGCCGACCTGGCAAACGTCCTGAACGAAGCCGCGCTGCTGACCGCTCGTTCCAACGCCAACCTCATTGACGACCGTGCTCTGGACGAGGCAATCGACCGTGTCATGGCCGGCCCGCAGAAGCGCAGCCGTGTCATGAAGGAACTTGAGCGCAAAATCACCGCGTACCACGAAGGCGGCCACGCATTGGTTGCCGCTGCCCTACGCAACTCGGCACCGGTCACCAAGATCACCATCCTGCCCCGCGGCCGTGCCCTCGGCTACACCATGGTGATTCCCGAGGACGACAAGTACTCGGTCACCCGCAACGAACTGCTGGACCAGATGGCCTACGCCATGGGCGGCCGCGTGGCGGAGGAAATCGTGTTCCACGACCCCTCCACCGGCGCTTCCAATGACATCGAGAAGGCCACCTCCACGGCCCGCAAGATGGTCACGCAGTACGGCATGAGCGAACGCGTCGGCGCTGTGAAGCTGGGCCAGGGTGGCGGCGAGCCGTTCCTCGGCCGCGACGCCGCGCAGGAGCGCAACTTCTCTGACCAGATTGCTTACGTCGTGGACGAGGAAGTACGCCGCCTGATCGATCAGGCACATGACGAGGCCTACGCCATCCTTACGGAAAACCGCGACGTCCTGGATCGACTGGCGCTGGAACTGCTGGAACGGGAAACCCTGAACCAGGCCGAGATCGCCGAGATTTTCCATGACATCCGGAAGCGCGATTTCCGCGAGATCTGGCTGTCCAAGGAATCGCGTCCGGTCCAGTCGATTCCGCCTGTGGAGAGCCGCGCCGAAAAGGCTGAGCGCCAGGCCCAGGAAGAGGCCAAGAAGGCCCGTTTGGACGAGCCGCTGGACGTCGTAGCCCCGCATGCCCAAGGAGTAAGCAGCCAGGATTCGTTCCAGGCCCCGCGACCTGACGGCGGCAACGACCACCCGCATCACGGCTAAGCTATCTGCCGTGACTCATTTCGACGACGACGACCTCGCCGCCGCCCACGGTTCCGCCGCGGGCTCCAAGCACGGCCATAAAGTGGATCGCCCGCGTATTGAAGCGGCCGTCCGTGAGATCCTCCTGGCTATCGGTGAGGACCCTGACCGTGGCGGCCTCCTGGACACGCCCAAGCGCGTGGCCAAGGCCTACGCCGAGGTTTTTGCGGGACTTCACCAGCACCCGGCAGACGTCCTGTCCACTACGTTCGACCTCGACCATGAAGAGCTTGTCCTCGTGAAGGACATCCCCTTCTACTCAACGTGCGAACACCATTTGGTGCCGTTCCACGGCGTCGCGCATGTCGGTTACATTCCGTCACATGACGGCAAGGTGACCGGGCTCAGCAAGCTGGCCAGGTTGGTGGATATCTATGCGCGGCGGCCCCAGGTGCAGGAACGCCTCACCACCCAGATCGTGGAGGCGCTCGTGAAGCACCTCAACCCGCGTGGGGCGATTGTCGTCGTCGAATGTGAACACATGTGTATGTCCATGCGTGGCATCCGCAAGCCCGGCGCGAAGACCGTCACCAGTGCGGTGCGCGGTCAACTCCATGACCCGGCCACCCGCGCCGAGGCCATGAGCCTCATACTCGGAAGGTAAGCATTATGGACTCCCTCGCTGCAGCACCCGGAACCGGCCCGGCCACAAGCCCGCTGCCGGTTCTCCGCAAGCCGCGGCCCGCGGCCAGGTTCGAGGACCTGCCAACGGACCGCACGCTGGTCATGGGAATCCTCAACGTCACCCCGGATTCCTTCAGCGACGGCGGCACCCACCGTACGCCGGACACAGCAATCGCGCTTGGCCTGCGTATGTTCTACGCCGGCGCGGACATCATCGACGTCGGAGGCGAATCCACGCGCTCAGGTGCCGAACCGGTTTCCCCCGAGGAAGAACAGCGCCGGGTCATTCCGGTGATCCAGGCACTGGTCAAAGCCGGTGCGCTGGTCAGCATCGACACTATGCACACGTCCACAGCCGCCGCAGCGGTAGAGACCGGGGCAGCCATCATCAACGATGTGTCCGGCCTGACCATCGAGCCGGACATGCCCGAGCTCGTAGCCCGCACCAAGGTCCCGTACATCCTCACGCACCGCCGCGGGGACGCCCTGACCATGGACAGCCTCACGGACTACACGAATGTCACTGAGGACGTCGTGGCTGAGCTCAGCGGAGTCCGCGACAAGCTCTACGCAGCGGGCGTGGCTCCTGAGCAGATCATCATCGATCCCGGCGTGGGGTTCTCCAAGAACGAGGACCAGAACTGGGAGATCCTCAAGAACCTGGACCAGCTCTTCACGCTGGGCCACAAGGTGATGGTGGCTGCTTCCCGCAAGAGGTTCCTCGGCTCGCTCCTGACCGTGTCCGGGAAGTCGGCCGCGCCTTTGGAACGCGATGCCGCTACTGCAGCCATCACCGCTTTGAGCGCCACCAAGGGCGCCTGGGCTGTTCGCGTCCACGACGTCGGACCCAGCCTTGACGCCGTCAAGGTCGCCGCCCGTATCGCCCGCTGATAGGAAAACGCTGTGGACAGGATCACGCTGACCGGCGTCACCGCCGTCGGTTATCACGGAGTGTTCGATTTCGAGCGCCGTGACGGCCAGCCTTTTGTGGTGGACGCCGTGCTGCACACGGATTTCACCAAGGCTGCCGAGACCGATGACCTGCAGTACACAGCGCATTACGGCGAAGTCGCTGAACTGATCACCAAGCACATCGAGGGTGAGCCCTTGAACCTCATCGAGGCCCTGGCTGTCAGGATTGCCGAGGGCATCCTGGCGAACTACGGCGTTGCCGCCGTCGATGTCACCATCCACAAGCCCAAGGCTCCTATCGAGGTACCGTTCGGCGACGTCACGGTCAGCGTCCACCGGGAGCGATCATGACGTCCGGCTATACCAAAGCCATCCTGGCGCTTGGCAGCAACCTGGGCGAACGCAACGACACACTTTCCACGGCCGTGGCCGCCCTGGTGGACCCTCCCGAGGTTCGGCTCCTGGGCGTCTCGCCTGTGGTGCAAACGAAGGCAGTCGGCGGTCCGGAAGGACAGCCGGACTTCCTGAACATGGTCATGGCCATCGAAACCACGTTGTCGCCGTTGGAGCTCTTGAAGCATTGCCACGAGGTTGAACAGCAACACCACCGCACCCGTGAGGTGCGCTGGGGGCCCAGGACTCTGGACGTTGACGTTATTGTGTTTGGCGACACCGTCAGTGACGATCCCATCCTCACCATTCCGCACCCCCGGGCTGCTGAGCGGGCTTTTGTGCTTTACCCGTGGTCCCTGCTGGAACCGCACGCGCAGTTGAACGGGCAGAGCGTTGCCGATCTGGCTGCCGTCGCCGCTGATATGCCGGACATCCGGCGTTTCGACGGCTACGGCGACGTCGCCGGAGTGCCCGCGACAGGGGCAGTGGAGCAACCATGAAAGCAATGCGCCCCGTGGTTCTGGTGCTCATCGCAGTCATCGCTGCCATCATCGGTTGGTTGGCCACTGCCACCACCAACCGCTTCAGTATGCCGACGCCTGTTTTGCCGGTGTCTGCGCTGGTGACCATGGGCGTCATCGTCGGGCTCACACTCGTCATGGGCGTGCGCGTCCTGCGCTGGCGCAATGGCAAGAAGAAGAACATGCTCAACCCCATCCTGGCGGCAAGGACCCTGATCCTGGCCCAGGCCTGCGCCTACGCAGGGACACTGCTCCTTGGCTGGCATGCCGGAATCTCGGTTGACCTCCTCCGCATCGGCAGCTTGCGGAGCGGCGAAGGAATCCTGTGGAACGCCCTGCTGATGGGCGGCGGTGGCGTGGTGATGGTGGTCGTCGGGCTCGTGGTTGAGCGCTTCTGCCGTATCCCACCCGAAGATCTTGAAGGTGGCACCGCCGGACCGGAAACCCGCCGCGGCGAAACTAAAGGTGAAGGCGAATATGCGTACCGAGGCGATTGATCCTCCCGGCGTTCAGTGGCTGCGGGTTTCCCCGAAATACGTCACGGTCCGCTTGGTGGAGTGGGCAATCGGCAACGTCTTGATGCTGGTGGTCCTGAGTTTGCCGCTCATTTTCGTGCTTCTGGGTTGGTGGCGTTGGCCGCCGTTGTGGCTTGCCATCACCGTTCCCGCAGTGATGTTCGTCCTTGCACTATGGCGGCTGGTGCTGATCCCGCGGCAGGTACGCGCCATCGGATACGCAGAACGCGACGACGACCTCCTCATCCGCCGCGGCATCTTCTTCCAGCGCACCATGGTGGTTCCGTACGGCCGCATGCAGTACGTGGACGTTGCCGTTGGGCCCGTAGAACGTGGCCTGGGACTTTGCACCTTGAAACTGCACACGGCGTCCGCCGGAACCAACGCGCACCTCCCAGGACTTCCCGCCGAGGAAGGCGCACGGTTGCGCGAACAACTGTCGGCCCGTGGAGAAGCCAGGCTGGCCGGGCTGTGAGCCCGGCGGATAGTGCTGCGGTGAGCCTGCCGGACAAACCCGAAGCATCGGTGGACAGCGAATGGAAGCGTGTCCATCCAGCGACACCGTTCGTTCGCGGCTGGGTGGCGCTTGCCGCCGTCGGATTCTTCTTTGGCCGCGACGCTTTCGAGCGGATGCTGCAGGGCCGGGATTTCCTGGACGCAAACCTCAACGGCAGGGTGCTGTGGCTTTTGGCCGGCGGTGCCGTGGTGCTGCTTCTGACCGTCGGCGGGTTCATCCTCAGCTGGTACTTCACGCGCTACCAAGTTGCTGAGGGGTATGTCCGCGTCAACACCGGATTCCTGTTCAAGCAGCAACGGCAGGCACGTTTGGACCGCGTTCAGGCCATCGACATTGTGCAGCCGCTGTTGGCCCGGATTTTCGGGCTTGCTGAACTCAAGTTTGAAGTGGCCGACGCCGGAGAGTCGGCAGTGCGGTTGGCTTACCTTCCGCTCGGCCAAGCCAAGCAGCTGCGGGCCACCATCCTGGCGCGGGCGGCCGGGGTGGTCAGCGAGTCCGGGACGACAGAAGATATTCCAGAGGCTCCGGAGCATGTGGTGCTGTCCGTGCCCCCGGCGCGGCTCATCGGTTCGCTGCTGCTGAGCGAGCAAACCATCGGAATTCTGATCGGTGCTGCAGTAGTTGTCGCCACCTCCGTCATCTTCGAAAACAATGCGATCTTCCTGGCCCTGATCCCCGGCATCCTGGGTATTGGCGCCGCTTATTGGAGTTCGTTCAACAAGGGCTACAACTTCACCGCTGCCATCTCCCCGGATGGCATCCGCCTTCGCTATGGCCTTCTGGATACCCAGGCCCAGACGGTGCCGCCGGGACGTATCCAGGCCCTCATGGTCACCCAGCCGCCCCTGTGGAGGATCTTCGGTTGGTACCGGATGCACGTCAATGTCGCAGGCTACGGTGTTTCTGCGAGCTCTGAGGGTGCTGCCCGCACCATGCTTCTTCCCGTTGGGTTGAAATCGGATGTCATGCGGATGATGTCATTGGTACTGCCCGATCCGGGAACTGAGGATCCGGAGCGGGTATTCACGGCGGGGCTGGACGGGTTGGCGCCGGCCGGGCCTGAATCCGCCCCGGACGATGGCTTCATCACCACTCCCCGCCGCGCACGGCTGCTGGCGCCGCTTGGCCGGAGGCGCAACGGATTCTTCGCCACCCGCACTGCTTTGCTGATCCGATCAGGCCGGTGGTGGCACACGCTGGTCCTCGTTCCGCACCAGCGGACGCAATCCATGGCCCTCCACCAGGGTCCGTTGGCCAGGCGTTTCGGCGTGGCTGATCTGGTCCTCCACACCACGGCCGGACCGGTTTCGCCCCGGGTGTTCCAAGCGGGAGTGGAGCAGGCAGTGGAGCTCTTCGACCAGCAGGCAGCCCGTGCCCGGGAAGCAAGGAAGAGGCAAACCAGCGAGCAATGGCTGGCACAGGTAGCCCCGCAGGCTCCGGAACCCGCGGCCGGGGCCAGCCCGGAAGAAGCAACTCCGGCGGTAGGACCAACCCCGCCGGAACGGCCGGAACAACCCCAAACTTCACCACAACAGGAGGACCGCCACGATGGCTAGGCCAGGACGACTCGGAGTCGGGATCATCGGCGCCGGCAAGGTGGGTGCCGTGCTGGGTGCCGCATTGCGTGCGGCCGAGCACGCCGTCGTCGGGGTTTCTGCTGTGTCCGAGGCCAGCCGTGAGCGGGCCGGGACCCTGCTGCCCGGTGTTCCCATCCTTGAAATCCAGGACATCGTGGAGCGCTCGGAATTGGTGCTGTTGGCAGTTCCCGACGACGCCCTTGGCGAGCTCGTTGCGGGACTAGCCAAGCTGGGAGCCTGGCAGCCCGGCCAATTGGTGGCGCATACGTCAGGCCGGTTCGGCGTCGGAATCCTCAATCCGGTCCGCGCGGCTGGGGCGATCCCGCTGGCACTGCACCCGGCCATGACCTTCACCGGCATGAGCCTGGACCTGACCCGGCTCATGGACTGCACGTTCGGGGTCACAGCCGATGCTGCGATGCTGCCGATCGCCCAAGCGTTGGTGGTGGAGATGGGCGCCGAACCGGTGGCTATTGCCGAAGCCGACCGCACGCTTTATCACGCTTCCCTCGCGCACAGCTCGAACCACATGGTGACCTTGGTGGCGCAGGCGTCGCAGATGCTGCGGGAGATCGGCGTCGAAACCCCGGAGTCCATGCTCGGTCCGCTGCTGCGCGCAACGCTTGAAAACGCCCTCGCCTCCGGCGAATCGGCGTTGACGGGTCCCGTGGCGCGCGGGGATGTAGGCACCGTTTCTGCCCACGCCCAGGCGCTGGCGGAATACGACGGCGGTGCGGGCGGCGATGTCCTCGCGGCCTACCGGGCCATGGCGCAGGCAACTGCCCGCCGGGCGGTAAACCGCGGACTGCTGCGCCCGGAACAACTGAACGAGATTGACGAGGCTTTGGGCGCCGAGCCCAAGGCGCCGGAAGGAAACTGAACAGCATGGCCATCAAACTCGTGACCACTGCGGCGGACCTGCGCGCCGAAAGCGCCCGGCTCCTGGCCATGAAAGGCGGACACTCCCAAGGCTTGGTGCCCACCATGGGCGCGCTGCACTCGGGCCACGCCGCACTGGCCCGGACTGCCGTGGCCGGGAACGACGTCGTTGTGGCCACCATCTTCGTGAACCCGCTGCAGTTCGGCGATGCTGTGGACCTCGACCGCTACCCACGCACGCTCGACGCGGACATGGCCTTGCTTGATGCCGAAGGCGTCGACCTGGTTTTCGCCCCGTCCGTGGAAGAGGTATATCCCGGCGGCCAGCCCTTGGTGCGGGTGACATCCGGCGCGCTTGGCGAGAAGTGGGAAGGCGCCTCGCGCCCTGGCCACTTCGATGGCGCCCTCACCGTAGTGGCCAAGCTGTTGCACTACGGACTCCCCGGAGGTGCTGCAGCGGACGGCACGACCGCAACCTACCGTGCTTACTTCGGCCAGAAAGATGCGCAGCAGTTGGCCTTGGTGAAGCGGATGGTCTCGGACCTGAACTTCCCCGTGGAGATTGTTCCAGTGACCACCGTCCGCAGTGAGGACGGCCTGGCACTCTCGAGCCGCAACCGCTTCCTTTCCGATGAGGAACGCGAAGCGGCGTTGGTGCTGTCGCGGGCTTTGCGCCTTATTGAGTCCCGCGCAAACGCGAACGAACCGCTCGACCTTGATTCCGCCGTCGCGCTTGTCGAATCCCAGCCGCTGGTGGAGCTGGACTATTTCGACGTCGTGGATCCCGCCACGCTGGAGCCGCTGGCGGAGAACTGCAAGGAGACGCCGTTCCGGGGCGAAGGGCTGGCGATCATCGCGGCCAAGGTGGGGCCGGTGCGCCTCATCGACAACGTTCCGTTGTTCTCCTAACGTTTGGAATTTTTCTGCTGACGGGAATTGGATGGGCGTTTAGACTGTTTTAGTCTTCACCGGCACAGCTCGCCGGACACCAAATCCAAACCTTGGGGAACCCTCATGTCTACCGACGTCACGTCCGACGCCAACGGCAAGCCCGAATCCGGCGCTTCCGGCACTGCCGCCTCCACAGAGGCGTCACCGCGGGTGCACCAGACGCCTGTGTCCGGGAAGATGTCACGTGAATCCGTGACTGTCATTGTCACGTTGCTGGTGGCCACGTTCGTGGTGATCCTGAACGAAACCATCATGAACGTCGCCCTGCAGCGGCTCATGACGGATCTTCAGGTGAGTGCTTCCACTGTGCAGTGGCTGGCCACTGGATTCATGTTGACCATGGCTGTCGTCATCCCTACCACCGGTTTCATCCTGCAGAGGATGAGCACGCGCGGGGCCTTCATGCTTGCGATGGGACTCTTCAGCGGCGGAACGTTGCTGGCCGCACTGGCGCCAGGGTTCCTGGTGCTGCTGCTGGCACGAATCGTCCAAGCTGGTGGTACCGCCATCATGCTGCCGCTGCTGATGACCACCATCCTTACGCTGGTGCCGATGTCCAAGCGCGGGGCCGTCATGGGCAACGTCAGCATTGCAATTTCCGTTGCACCTGCCATGGGACCCACCGTTTCCGGCATCATCCTTGACAACTTCTCGTGGCGCTTCATGTTCGTGTTCGTCCTGCCGGTAGCCTTGGCAGCCTTCGCGATTGGTGCGAAGTACCTGACCAACGTGGGGGAGCGCGAGAAGACTACCCTTGATGTCGCATCCGTGATCCTCACGGTGCCCGCCTTCGGTGGCCTGGTATACGGCCTGAGCCAGATTGGTGGCGCCGACGCCGGAGTTGTTCCAGTGATCGCCCTGGTTGTTGGTCTCGTCAGCCTGGCATTATTCGTTTTCCGGCAGCTGAAGCTCCAGAAATCCGACTCCCCGTTGCTGGACCTGCGTGCCTTCAAGTTCCGCATGTTCACGGTGTCCACGCTGCTGATGGTCGTCGCCATGATGGCCCTGTTCGGTGGCGTGATCCTGTTGCCTCTGTACCTGCAGAACACCCTGCACCTGCAGCCGCTGGAAACCGGGTTGGCGTTGTTGCCCGGTGGTTTGGCCATGGGTTTGTTGGGTCCGGTTATCGGCAGGATCTTCGACAAGGTGGGTCCCCTGCCGCTGACCGTGTCCGGCTCGGTGCTCATGGTCCTGACCCTCTGGCAGTTCTCACGGCTTGACGAGGCCAGTGCGCTTGGATGGGTGATCGCGCTTCACGTCACCCTGAGCCTCGGCTTGGCGCTGTTGTTCACCCCCGCCTTCACCACGGGCCTGAACCCGCTGCCGCCGCACCTCTACTCACATGGCTCGGCGATCATCAGCACCGCGCAGCAGGTTTCAGGTGCAGCCGGCACAGCGCTGCTCGTGTCCATTTACGCGGTGGTCTCTGCCTCGTCCGGCCTGGTGGCCGGTATGCAGGCTGCGTTCCTGGCTGCGACTGTCATTGCGGTTGCCGCGGTTGTCCTCGGCGCCATGATGCGCAAGACCGACGGCGCCGGAGGCCACGGAGGTCACTGAGCTTCTGTTGGTTGGCTTTAGTCACCCGCCTCCTCCTTCCGACGCTCTCTCACCTTTTCGCCGTTTTCAAGCACCGTTCTCTCACCTATCCGCTGGATATGAACAACGCTCTCTCACTTTGCTGGGGGAGCGTTGTTGTTTAACGGCTGAGTGCCGGCTGCCTAGTTCGGTTGAGGGCCCGACGGCGGTGGTTGGCGTTTGGGGTTGGGCTTGGATTGGGGGCTGCTGGCCGGGATTCGCAGGTGTGACGGGCTTCACCTGGTCGGTTTTTGGGCTGGTTGGCGTCTTTTTGGGGTTGTTTTCCTTGTGTTTGCGGGGTTTTTGGGTGGTGTTGGGGTGGATTTGGTGTGGGGGTGGGGCGCGTGTAAAGTTATTCGAGTCGCCGCCGCTGTTGCGGATTGATGGTGACAATCTCCCTTCAAATTGCCGGTTTCGGTGGTGCTTTGGTGCGCTGCTGGTTGGTGTGGGAGGCCCGGGTTCTGGTTTGCTTTGTGCGGCTGGTTCGGGTAAGTTTGAAAAGTTGCTCCGGAGCGATCCTGGACCCTGTGGGGTGTGGGTGGTGCCGGTTGTGTCTGTTGTTTGAGAACTCAATAGTGTGCCAAGTTTGTTGATACCGATTGTTTTATTGATTGGTTGAAATTTATGCCAGTTCTGTCATGCACCCCCGTGTGTGGTGGGCTGGTTTTCAGCTGGTTTCGAATTTTGTGCAGCCGCGTTCTACCGTTATTTCCGGTGGGTGTGGTTGTGTCTGTTTGATTTGTTTTACTTCAACGGAGAGTTTGATCCTGGCTCAGGATGAACGCTGGCGGCGTGCTTAACACATGCAAGTCGAACGATGATCCCAGCTTGCTGGGGGATTAGTGGCGAACGGGTGAGTAACACGTGAGTAACCTGCCCTTGACTCTGGGATAAGCCTGGGAAACTGGGTCTAATACCGGATATGACTCCTCATCGCATGGTGGGGGGTGGAAAGCTTTTGTGGTTTTGGATGGACTCGCGGCCTATCAGCTTGTTGGTGGGGTAATGGCCTACCAAGGCGACGACGGGTAGCCGGCCTGAGAGGGTGACCGGCCACACTGGGACTGAGACACGGCCCAGACTCCTACGGGAGGCAGCAGTGGGGAATATTGCACAATGGGCGCAAGCCTGATGCAGCGACGCCGCGTGAGGGATGACGGCCTTCGGGTTGTAAACCTCTTTCAGTAGGGAAGAAGCGAAAGTGACGGTACCTGCAGAAGAAGCGCCGGCTAACTACGTGCCAGCAGCCGCGGTAATACGTAGGGCGCAAGCGTTATCCGGAATTATTGGGCGTAAAGAGCTCGTAGGCGGTTTGTCGCGTCTGCTGTGAAAGACCGGGGCTCAACTCCGGTTCTGCAGTGGGTACGGGCAGACTAGAGTGATGTAGGGGAGACTGGAATTCCTGGTGTAGCGGTGAAATGCGCAGATATCAGGAGGAACACCGATGGCGAAGGCAGGTCTCTGGGCATTAACTGACGCTGAGGAGCGAAAGCATGGGGAGCGAACAGGATTAGATACCCTGGTAGTCCATGCCGTAAACGTTGGGCACTAGGTGTGGGGGACATTCCACGTTTTCCGCGCCGTAGCTAACGCATTAAGTGCCCCGCCTGGGGAGTACGGCCGCAAGGCTAAAACTCAAAGGAATTGACGGGGGCCCGCACAAGCGGCGGAGCATGCGGATTAATTCGATGCAACGCGAAGAACCTTACCAAGGCTTGACATGAACCGGTAATACCTGGAAACAGGTGCCCCGCTTGCGGTCGGTTTACAGGTGGTGCATGGTTGTCGTCAGCTCGTGTCGTGAGATGTTGGGTTAAGTCCCGCAACGAGCGCAACCCTCGTTCTATGTTGCCAGCGCGTTATGGCGGGGACTCATAGGAGACTGCCGGGGTCAACTCGGAGGAAGGTGGGGACGACGTCAAATCATCATGCCCCTTATGTCTTGGGCTTCACGCATGCTACAATGGCCGGTACAAAGGGTTGCGATACTGTGAGGTGGAGCTAATCCCAAAAAGCCGGTCTCAGTTCGGATTGGGGTCTGCAACTCGACCCCATGAAGTCGGAGTCGCTAGTAATCGCAGATCAGCAACGCTGCGGTGAATACGTTCCCGGGCCTTGTACACACCGCCCGTCAAGTCACGAAAGTTGGTAACACCCGAAGCCGGTGGCCTAACCCTTGTGGGGGGAGCCGTCGAAGGTGGGACCGGCGATTGGGACTAAGTCGTAACAAGGTAGCCGTACCGGAAGGTGCGGCTGGATCACCTCCTTTCTAAGGAGCTGCTAGCAACTGGTTGCTGCGCCTGCATGGGTGTGGTGGTGGTTGTCAGTGTTGCCCATTGCGCAGGCGTCTGTTCTGCGGTGGGTGCTCATGGGTGGAATATCAACGAATCAAACTTGTTTGGCATGGCCTTTACCGGTTGTGTCCTGGTGCCAGTACGGCGACCTGTGCCTCTTTGGGGTGTGGTGTTGTTTGGAACGTGGCCGGGGCGTGCGGTTTGTGGGGGTTGTGTTTGGCGCACTGTTGGGTCCTGAGGCAACAGGACCTTTTTGCAGCAATGCAGGGGGGCACTTCTGGTGTTTCTTTTGTTCCTGCTTCCGGTACTGCTGGTCACTGTTTTCAGCCCTGTGTGGGTTGTGGTGGGTGGTGGTCTGGTTGATGGGGTTGTTGTTTGAGAACTACATAGTGGACGCGAGCATCTAGAGCACGCACGTGGCTGATCCTTTTGGGGGTTGGTGTGTGTGTTCTTACAGCAATTTCTTATGAATGAACCTGGCCCTTGTGGTCGTGGTTCTCTCGAGTAAGTTTTTGATCTTTGTGTGGTCAAGTTTTTAAGGGCACACGGTGGATGCCTTGGCATTAGGAGCCGAAGAAGGACGTAGGAATCTGCGATAAGCCTGGGGGAGTTGATAACCGAGCGTTGATCCCAGGATGTCCGAATGGGGAAACCCCGCACAACGCTGTCATGGTGATTGTGTGACCCGCATCTGAACACATAGGGTGCGTGGGGGGAACGCGGGGAAGTGAAACATCTCAGTACCCGCAGGAAGAGAAAACAAGAGTGATTCCGTTAGTAGTGGCGAGCGAACGCGGATGAGGCTAAACCGTTCCATGTGTGATAGCCGGCGGGCGTTGCATGGGCGGGGTTGTGGGACTTTCCGTTTTGGTTCTGCCGGACCAATGGGGTGAGAGCATGAGCATAGGTGAACGGTCTTGAAAGGCCGGCCAGAGAGGGTGTGAGCCCCGTAACCGTAATGTTGTGTGCCGCCTGGAGAGGATCCCAAGTAGCACGGGGCCCGAGAAATCCCGTGCGAATCTGTCAGGACCACCTGATAAGCCTAAATACTTCCTAATGACCGATAGCGGACCAGTACCGTGAGGGAAAGGTGAAAAGTACCCCGGGAGGGGAGTGAAACAGTACCTGAAACCGTGTGCTTACAATCCGTCGGAGCCAGTCTGATTCTGGTGACGGCGTGCCTTTTGAAGAATGAGCCTGCGAGTTAGTGTTACGTCGCGAGGTTAACCCGTGTGGGGTAGCCGTAGCGAAAGCGAGTCTGAATAGGGCGAGTGTAGTGGCGTGATCTAGACCCGAAGCGGAGTGATCTACCCATGGCCAGGTTGAAGCGACGGTAAGACGTCGTGGAGGACCGAACCCACTTCAGTTGAAAATGGAGGGGATGAGCTGTGGGTAGGGGTGAAAGGCCAATCAAACTCCGTGATAGCTGGTTCTCCCCGAAATGCATTTAGGTGCAGCGTTGCGTGTTTCTTGCCGGAGGTAGAGCTACTGGATGGCCGATGGGCCCTACAAGGTTACTGACGTCAGCCAAACTCCGAATGCCGGTAAGTGAGAGCGCAGCAGTGAGACTGTGGGGGATAAGCTTCATAGTCGAGAGGGAAACAGCCCAGACCACCAACTAAGGCCCCTAAGCGTGTGCTAAGTGGGAAAGGATGTGGAGTTGCGAAGACAACCAGGAGGTTGGCTTAGAAGCAGCCATCCTTGAAAGAGTGCGTAATAGCTCACTGGTCAAGTGATTCCGCGCCGACAATGTAGCGGGGCTCAAGTACACCGCCGAAGTTGTGGATTTCACACATTGCCCTAGCCTTCGTGGTTCAGGGGTGTGGAGTGGTAGGGGAGCGTCGTGTGGGCAGTGAAGTCGCGGTGGAAACCAGCGGTGGAGCCTACACGAGTGAGAATGCAGGCATGAGTAGCGAAAGACGGGTGAGAAACCCGTCCGCCGAATGATCAAGGGTTCCAGGGTCAAGCTAATCTGCCCTGGGTAAGTCGGGACCTAAGGCGAGGCCGACAGGCGTAGTCGATGGACAACGGGTTGATATTCCCGTACCGGCGAAAAACCGCCCATGCCAAGCGGGGGATACTAACCGCCCGGAGCCTGCCCGCTCACCCTTGTGGTGTTGTGGGTTTTGGCCGAGCGCGGGACCTGATCCCGGGAGGTAAGCGTATTAACAGGTGTGACGCAGGAAGGTAGCCGGGCCGGGCGATGGTTGCCCCGGTCTAAGGATGTAGGGTCAGGGATAGGCAAATCCGTTCCTGTGTGTTTCGAGCACAATCCTGAGATCTGATGGGACTCCCGTTTGGGGGGATCCGGTGATCCTATGCTGCCAAGAAAAGCATCGACGCGAGGTTTTAGCCGCCCGTACCCCAAACCGACACAGGTGATCAGGTAGAGAATACCAAGGCGATCGAGAGAATTATGGTTAAGGAACTCGGCAAAATGCCCCCGTAACTTCGGGAGAAGGGGGGCCTGCCCCGTGATGGAGACTTGCTCTCCGTGAGCGGGTGTGGGCCGCAGAGACCAGGGGGAAGCGACTGTTTACTAAAAACACAGGTCCGTGCGAAGTCGCAAGACGATGTATACGGACTGACTCCTGCCCGGTGCTGGAAGGTTAAGAGGACCGGTTAGCCACTTGTGGCGAAGCTGAGAATTTAAGCCCCAGTAAACGGCGGTGGTAACTATAACCATCCTAAGGTAGCGAAATTCCTTGTCGGGTAAGTTCCGACCTGCACGAATGGAGTAACGACTTCCCCGCTGTCTCAACCATAAACTCGGCGAAATTGCAGTACGAGTAAAGATGCTCGTTACGCGCAGCAGGACGGAAAGACCCCGAGACCTTTACTATAGTTTGGTATTGGTGTTCGGAGTGGCTTGTGTAGGATAGGTGGGAGACGTTGAAACCCGGACGCCAGTTCGGGTGGAGTCATCGTTGAAATACCACTCTGGTCACTTTGGACATCTAACTTCGGCCCGTGATCCGGGTCAGGGACAGTGCCTGATGGGTAGTTTAACTGGGGCGGTTGCCTCCTAAAAAGTAACGGAGGCGCCCAAAGGTTCCCTCAGCCTGGTTGGCAATCAGGTGTCGAGTGTAAGTGCACAAGGGAGCTTGACTGTGAGAGAGACATCTCAAGCAGGGACGAAAGTCGGGACTAGTGATCCGGCGGTACATTGTGGAATGGCCGTCGCTCAACGGATAAAAGGTACCTCGGGGATAACAGGCTGATCTTGCCCAAGAGTCCATATCGACGGCATGGTTTGGCACCTCGATGTCGGCTCGTCGCATCCTGGGGCTGGAGTAGGTCCCAAGGGTTGGGCTGTTCGCCCATTAAAGCGGTACGCGAGCTGGGTTTAGAACGTCGTGAGACAGTTCGGTCCCTATCCGCTGCGCGCGCAGGAAATTTGAGAAGGGCTGTCCTTAGTACGAGAGGACCGGGACGGACGAACCTCTGGTGTGTCAGTTGTACTGCCAAGTGCATCGCTGATTAGCTACGTTCGGATGGGATAACCGCTGAAAGCATCTAAGCGGGAAGCTCGCTTCAAGATGAGATTTCCATACACATTTATGTGTGAGAGGCCCCCAGCCAGACCACTGGGTTGATAGGCCGGATGTGGAAGCGAGGACTAAAGACTCGTGAAGCTGACCGGTACTAATAGGCCAACAACTTACACCACACAACACACTGCACGCGTCCACTATGTGGTTCCCGAACAACAACCCGCTTGTTCCAGGAACAAAAACACAACAAAATAACAACACCACAGTTGTAACCACGCTTCCCACCCACCCCACCACCGGGGCGCGGACGGGTAACAAAGTTACGGCGGTCATAGCGTGGGGGAAACGCCCGGTCCCATTCCGAACCCGGAAGCTAAGACCCACAGCGCCGATGGTACTGCACCCGGGAGGGTGTGGGAGAGTAGGACACCGCCGGACAACCATTAAGAAGAGCCCCGACCACGACGGTCGGGGCTCTTCACATTTAACCACCCACACACCCCGTTGGCAGCGATAGTGCTTCCGTGCAGGTGTCTGTCTATCCGACGTCGGCATTTCGTCGCCAGCAAAGGGCCTTCACTAAGTGGAGGCCCTTTTGTCGTTAACCGCGAATTCTGGTCAACCGCGAACGGCGCCTGGCGCCCTGTCCAGCGGAACCCGTGGCTGCCCAAGTATCCCTCCGCGGCATTACCATTTCGCTCGTCGCCGGAACCTTCGTCTGGTGCGTACCAGCGGGTTGGGCCGCCTCGGGGTCCCGGGAAGGGCACGCTCACGGTTTCCGCCGGAGGTTCCGGAGGGGATGGTGCCAACAGGGCCGGTATAGCTATCTATCAGCCCGGCAGAACAGGGGCTTTGGAGCGGTAGGCGTGTCCCGTAGGCGTGCGTATTTCCAGGGTGTGTCTTTCCCCGGGCCTGGTGTTGGCGCTCCAGCCCGGGTTTTCTTTGGTGTGGTTGCAGGCTTCGCAGAGTCCGGCCCCGTTGGCCAGGGTGGTGGTGCCTCCGGCGTGCCAGGGCACGATGTGGTCGATGTGCCGGATGGGCGCGTCGCAGTAGGGTGTGCGGCAGGTGTCATCGCGGGTTTCAATGAAGCGTCTGAGCCGCGGTGGAAAGAGCCTGGCTTTGGAATCCGTTGTCAGGAGATCTCCTGTGGCCGGTGCAGTGTAGAGCCGGCGGACCCAGACGTGGAGCTCGGGATCCCGCGGAGGACCGGAGTCGCTGCCAGCCGAGGGATCCTGGACGACTGGAATCTCCCTGCCTGCACCGCCTGCACCGACCAGTTTCCGGGCCCACCCTGCTGGGACGATTCCGTAGCCCTTCACGCGTGCGGGTTCGGCATCGCCCTGGAAGAGGGTCCGGTCGGTCATGACGAGGTCCAGGTTGATCCCTGAGATCCCGCACGGCGTACCGGTGACCCGCTCAACGAGGGTGTCGGCCATGACCTGGCCCCGGTTCCGGGGATCACCGGCCGAACGGGCAGAATCAGCATGCCGGGTCAGTGCCGCATAGACAGCCACTCCCTGAGCGACCGGCAGCAGCGCGGTCAGGTACGTCATGGTGTCCGGCGCCGGACGCAGGCTCACGGTCCGTTCGGTGGCGGCGTGGCTGGCACGCTTCACCACCGACCGCGGATCGCGCCGGTACGCGGCCGCTTTCGCTGCGGCAATGATCGCTTGATCTCCGGCGCCGTCGAAGGTTCCGGTATCCGCTGCGAGTTCCTCGTCCACGGCACACCTGTCCTCCACGGACAAGCACGCTGTTTCCTTCACCAGCAGCGTCGCACGCCACTCATTCAACTGGCCCGTGTTCAACGCGGCCAAGGTTCGTGGCATCTCCATGACCAAGGCTTTGGCCATCCCCAACAACCGGGACCCACGGTTCGGGGACTCCCGCCGAGCCAACGCCACCTGCGCCCCAACACCCTTACCCCGCTCGGACACGGGCACACCAGCCTCGGCCTGCTCCTGCCGCTGTGCCAGATCCAACGCCACCGCGATCCTCGCCTGCAAAGCAACGATCGCCGACTTTAGGTCTTCCAGATCACGTAACTGGTCAATCAGCCCGTTGCTGTCCCAGGCGGGCTGGAGGGAGGTCACGGCGGTTTTGAGATCCTTCACCAAGCCACCGCGGGGCTGTGGGCGGCGACCGGATGCGACACGTGTAGCAGCGGTGGGCGCGGCTGTGACCGCACTGTTCCCGCGCCTTTCCCGAATCCGCTCCATGAACCTACTCTTCCCCTCAGGCTGCGGAGCCCATAAGGCCCCAACCTCCGTATGTGGAAACCAGGCTCTATGTGGAAATCAGGCAAGCTTCGGCAAGCGGTCGCCTTCTGCCAGGTTCGCCCTTTGGCATGAGGAGGTCACCCGCTCTACGTACCGCGAGGGCACTCGGGAATGAAGCGCTTGGCGGAACTAGGCGCTTGGCGACTTTGCAGCTTTGGCGGCCGCCTTGGCCGCCTGCTTGCTGGCGCGTACCTTGACCAGGGAATCCGCGTCCACAATATCGGCGACAGATAGGTAGGAGCCCTCAACGCCGTAATGCCCGGCGGCTTCCCGCCATCCCTGCGCTTGCAGGTTGCACTGTTTCCCCAAGAGGGCCAGGAAGATCTTGGCTTTCTGTTCGCCGAAGCCAGGCAGGGACTTGAGCCGACGCAGCACCTCTGGGCCGTCGGGGGTTCCATTGGTCCAGATGGCAGCAGCGTCTCCATCCCAATCATTGTGGACCGTCTCCGCGAGGGCTTGGACTCTACCGGCCATGGAACCCGGGAATCGGTGGACCGCCGGCCGCTCCTTGAAGACTTCCACGAAGCTGGCGGGATCTTGTTCTGCGATCATGCCCGGATCCAGGGAACCAAGACGGGTGCGGATCTTCTCCGGACCGGCAAAGGCCGACTCCATGGTGACTTGTTGGTCGAGCAGCATGCCCGTCAACAACGCAAAGGCGTCGTCGCTGAGCAGCTGGTCCGCGGCGGCATCTCCTGTGATGTGCAGTTCCATGAGTCCAATCCTCCCACCCTGCCGCTCCCTCGTCATTCGGTAACGCCCCCGGCCACTTCATTCAGTACCTGCTGTGCTGGCTTCACGATCACGTACGACGGCGTGCTGTCGCTTGGTTTTGGGGTGGGGTGTGGGTGGTGTGGGGTGGGGGTTTGGGGTGGATTTGCGTTGGGGGTTGGGGGCGTGTATTGTTTTCTGAGTCGCCGGGTGCGAAACGGAAAGCCGGAAGGTGTGTACGGTTCGGTAGGCGGCCAAAAATAACTCTTCTTTTCCAATGGCCTTTGTTGGTGTGCTGCTTTTGTGGTGTGCTGCGGGGTGATGTTTTGGGGGGTCTGTTGTTTGAGAACTCAATAGTGTGCCAAGTTTGTTGATACCGATTGTTTTATTGATTGGTTGAAATTTATGCCAGTTCTGTCATGCACCCCCGTGTGTGGTGGGCTGGTTTTCAGCTGGTTTCGAATTTTGTGCAGCCGTGTTCGCCGTTATTTCCGGTGGGTGTGGTTGTGTCTGTTTGATTTGTTTTACTTCAACGGAGAGTTTGATCCTGGCTCAGGATGAACGCTGGCGGCGTGCTTAACACATGCAAGTCGAACGATGATCCCAGCTTGCTGGGGGATTAGTGGCGAACGGGTGAGTAACACGTGAGTAACCTGCCCTTGACTCTGGGATAAGCCTGGGAAACTGGGTCTAATACCGGATATGACTCCTCATCGCATGGTGGGGGGTGGAAAGCTTTTGTGGTTTTGGATGGACTCGCGGCCTATCAGCTTGTTGGTGGGGTAATGGCCTACCAAGGCGACGACGGGTAGCCGGCCTGAGAGGGTGACCGGCCACACTGGGACTGAGACACGGCCCAGACTCCTACGGGAGGCAGCAGTGGGGAATATTGCACAATGGGCGCAAGCCTGATGCAGCGACGCCGCGTGAGGGATGACGGCCTTCGGGTTGTAAACCTCTTTCAGTAGGGAAGAAGCGAAAGTGACGGTACCTGCAGAAGAAGCGCCGGCTAACTACGTGCCAGCAGCCGCGGTAATACGTAGGGCGCAAGCGTTATCCGGAATTATTGGGCGTAAAGAGCTCGTAGGCGGTTTGTCGCGTCTGCTGTGAAAGACCGGGGCTCAACTCCGGTTCTGCAGTGGGTACGGGCAGACTAGAGTGATGTAGGGGAGACTGGAATTCCTGGTGTAGCGGTGAAATGCGCAGATATCAGGAGGAACACCGATGGCGAAGGCAGGTCTCTGGGCATTAACTGACGCTGAGGAGCGAAAGCATGGGGAGCGAACAGGATTAGATACCCTGGTAGTCCATGCCGTAAACGTTGGGCACTAGGTGTGGGGGACATTCCACGTTTTCCGCGCCGTAGCTAACGCATTAAGTGCCCCGCCTGGGGAGTACGGCCGCAAGGCTAAAACTCAAAGGAATTGACGGGGGCCCGCACAAGCGGCGGAGCATGCGGATTAATTCGATGCAACGCGAAGAACCTTACCAAGGCTTGACATGAACCGGTAATACCTGGAAACAGGTGCCCCGCTTGCGGTCGGTTTACAGGTGGTGCATGGTTGTCGTCAGCTCGTGTCGTGAGATGTTGGGTTAAGTCCCGCAACGAGCGCAACCCTCGTTCTATGTTGCCAGCGCGTTATGGCGGGGACTCATAGGAGACTGCCGGGGTCAACTCGGAGGAAGGTGGGGACGACGTCAAATCATCATGCCCCTTATGTCTTGGGCTTCACGCATGCTACAATGGCCGGTACAAAGGGTTGCGATACTGTGAGGTGGAGCTAATCCCAAAAAGCCGGTCTCAGTTCGGATTGGGGTCTGCAACTCGACCCCATGAAGTCGGAGTCGCTAGTAATCGCAGATCAGCAACGCTGCGGTGAATACGTTCCCGGGCCTTGTACACACCGCCCGTCAAGTCACGAAAGTTGGTAACACCCGAAGCCGGTGGCCTAACCCTTGTGGGGGGAGCCGTCGAAGGTGGGACCGGCGATTGGGACTAAGTCGTAACAAGGTAGCCGTACCGGAAGGTGCGGCTGGATCACCTCCTTTCTAAGGAGCTGCTAGCAACTGGTTGCTGCGCCTGCATGGGTGTGGTGGTGGTTGTCAGTGTTGCCCATTGCGCAGGCGTCTGTTCTGCGGTGGGTGCTCATGGGTGGAATATCAACGAATCAAACTTGTTTGGCATGGCCTTTACCGGTTGTGTCCTGGTGCCAGTACGGCGACCTGTGCCTCTTTGGGGTGTGGTGTTGTTTGGAACGTGGCCGGGGCGTGCGGTTTGTGGGGGTTGTGTTTGGCGCACTGTTGGGTCCTGAGGCAACAGGACCTTTTTGCAGCAATGCAGGGGGGCACTTCTGGTGTTTCTTTTGTTCCTGCTTCCGGTACTGCTGGTCACTGTTTTCAGCCCTGTGTGGGTTGTGGTGGGTGGTGGTCTGGTTGATGGGGTTGTTGTTTGAGAACTACATAGTGGACGCGAGCATCTAGAGCACGCACGTGGCTGATCCTTTTGGGGGTTGGTGTGTGTGTTCTTACAGCAATTTCTTATGAATGAACCTGGCCCTTGTGGTCGTGGTTCTCTCGAGTAAGTTTTTGATCTTTGTGTGGTCAAGTTTTTAAGGGCACACGGTGGATGCCTTGGCATTAGGAGCCGAAGAAGGACGTAGGAATCTGCGATAAGCCTGGGGGAGTTGATAACCGAGCGTTGATCCCAGGATGTCCGAATGGGGAAACCCCGCACAACGCTGTCATGGTGATTGTGTGACCCGCATCTGAACACATAGGGTGCGTGGGGGGAACGCGGGGAAGTGAAACATCTCAGTACCCGCAGGAAGAGAAAACAAGAGTGATTCCGTTAGTAGTGGCGAGCGAACGCGGATGAGGCTAAACCGTTCCATGTGTGATAGCCGGCGGGCGTTGCATGGGCGGGGTTGTGGGACTTTCCGTTTTGGTTCTGCCGGACCAATGGGGTGAGAGCATGAGCATAGGTGAACGGTCTTGAAAGGCCGGCCAGAGAGGGTGTGAGCCCCGTAACCGTAATGTTGTGTGCCGCCTGGAGAGGATCCCAAGTAGCACGGGGCCCGAGAAATCCCGTGCGAATCTGTCAGGACCACCTGATAAGCCTAAATACTTCCTAATGACCGATAGCGGACCAGTACCGTGAGGGAAAGGTGAAAAGTACCCCGGGAGGGGAGTGAAACAGTACCTGAAACCGTGTGCTTACAATCCGTCGGAGCCAGTCTGATTCTGGTGACGGCGTGCCTTTTGAAGAATGAGCCTGCGAGTTAGTGTTACGTCGCGAGGTTAACCCGTGTGGGGTAGCCGTAGCGAAAGCGAGTCTGAATAGGGCGAGTGTAGTGGCGTGATCTAGACCCGAAGCGGAGTGATCTACCCATGGCCAGGTTGAAGCGACGGTAAGACGTCGTGGAGGACCGAACCCACTTCAGTTGAAAATGGAGGGGATGAGCTGTGGGTAGGGGTGAAAGGCCAATCAAACTCCGTGATAGCTGGTTCTCCCCGAAATGCATTTAGGTGCAGCGTTGCGTGTTTCTTGCCGGAGGTAGAGCTACTGGATGGCCGATGGGCCCTACAAGGTTACTGACGTCAGCCAAACTCCGAATGCCGGTAAGTGAGAGCGCAGCAGTGAGACTGTGGGGGATAAGCTTCATAGTCGAGAGGGAAACAGCCCAGACCACCAACTAAGGCCCCTAAGCGTGTGCTAAGTGGGAAAGGATGTGGAGTTGCGAAGACAACCAGGAGGTTGGCTTAGAAGCAGCCATCCTTGAAAGAGTGCGTAATAGCTCACTGGTCAAGTGATTCCGCGCCGACAATGTAGCGGGGCTCAAGTACACCGCCGAAGTTGTGGATTTCACACATTGCCCTAGCCTTCGTGGTTCAGGGGTGTGGAGTGGTAGGGGAGCGTCGTGTGGGCAGTGAAGTCGCGGTGGAAACCAGCGGTGGAGCCTACACGAGTGAGAATGCAGGCATGAGTAGCGAAAGACGGGTGAGAAACCCGTCCGCCGAATGATCAAGGGTTCCAGGGTCAAGCTAATCTGCCCTGGGTAAGTCGGGACCTAAGGCGAGGCCGACAGGCGTAGTCGATGGACAACGGGTTGATATTCCCGTACCGGCGAAAAACCGCCCATGCCAAGCGGGGGATACTAACCGCCCGGAGCCTGCCCGCTCACCCTTGTGGTGTTGTGGGTTTTGGCCGAGCGCGGGACCTGATCCCGGGAGGTAAGCGTATTAACAGGTGTGACGCAGGAAGGTAGCCGGGCCGGGCGATGGTTGCCCCGGTCTAAGGATGTAGGGTCAGGGATAGGCAAATCCGTTCCTGTGTGTTTCGAGCACAATCCTGAGATCTGATGGGACTCCCGTTTGGGGGGATCCGGTGATCCTATGCTGCCAAGAAAAGCATCGACGCGAGGTTTTAGCCGCCCGTACCCCAAACCGACACAGGTGATCAGGTAGAGAATACCAAGGCGATCGAGAGAATTATGGTTAAGGAACTCGGCAAAATGCCCCCGTAACTTCGGGAGAAGGGGGGCCTGCCCCGTGATGGAGACTTGCTCTCCGTGAGCGGGTGTGGGCCGCAGAGACCAGGGGGAAGCGACTGTTTACTAAAAACACAGGTCCGTGCGAAGTCGCAAGACGATGTATACGGACTGACTCCTGCCCGGTGCTGGAAGGTTAAGAGGACCGGTTAGCCACTTGTGGCGAAGCTGAGAATTTAAGCCCCAGTAAACGGCGGTGGTAACTATAACCATCCTAAGGTAGCGAAATTCCTTGTCGGGTAAGTTCCGACCTGCACGAATGGAGTAACGACTTCCCCGCTGTCTCAACCATAAACTCGGCGAAATTGCAGTACGAGTAAAGATGCTCGTTACGCGCAGCAGGACGGAAAGACCCCGAGACCTTTACTATAGTTTGGTATTGGTGTTCGGAGTGGCTTGTGTAGGATAGGTGGGAGACGTTGAAACCCGGACGCCAGTTCGGGTGGAGTCATCGTTGAAATACCACTCTGGTCACTTTGGACATCTAACTTCGGCCCGTGATCCGGGTCAGGGACAGTGCCTGATGGGTAGTTTAACTGGGGCGGTTGCCTCCTAAAAAGTAACGGAGGCGCCCAAAGGTTCCCTCAGCCTGGTTGGCAATCAGGTGTCGAGTGTAAGTGCACAAGGGAGCTTGACTGTGAGAGAGACATCTCAAGCAGGGACGAAAGTCGGGACTAGTGATCCGGCGGTACATTGTGGAATGGCCGTCGCTCAACGGATAAAAGGTACCTCGGGGATAACAGGCTGATCTTGCCCAAGAGTCCATATCGACGGCATGGTTTGGCACCTCGATGTCGGCTCGTCGCATCCTGGGGCTGGAGTAGGTCCCAAGGGTTGGGCTGTTCGCCCATTAAAGCGGTACGCGAGCTGGGTTTAGAACGTCGTGAGACAGTTCGGTCCCTATCCGCTGCGCGCGCAGGAAATTTGAGAAGGGCTGTCCTTAGTACGAGAGGACCGGGACGGACGAACCTCTGGTGTGTCAGTTGTACTGCCAAGTGCATCGCTGATTAGCTACGTTCGGATGGGATAACCGCTGAAAGCATCTAAGCGGGAAGCTCGCTTCAAGATGAGATTTCCATACACATTTATGTGTGAGAGGCCCCCAGCCAGACCACTGGGTTGATAGGCCGGATGTGGAAGCGAGGACTAAAGACTCGTGAAGCTGACCGGTACTAATAGGCCAACAACTTACACCACACAACACACTGCACGCGTCCACTATGTGGTTCCCGAACAACAACCCGCTTGTTCCAGGAACAAAAACACAACAAAATAACAACACCACAGTTGTAACCACACTTCCCACCCACCCCACCCGGGGCGCGGACGGGTAACAAAGTTACGGCGGTCATAGCGTGGGGGAAACGCCCGGTCCCATTCCGAACCCGGAAGCTAAGACCCACAGCGCCGATGGTACTGCACCCGGGAGGGTGTGGGAGAGTAGGACACCGCCGGACAACCATTAAGAAGAGCCCCGACCACGACGGTCGGGGCTCTTCACATTTAACCACCCACACACCCCAACACAGCGTCCACTACATGGCTTCGTTGATTATCTGCCCGATAGACCAGATACTCCGTGATGGGCGGTATCCGGTCGCCGAAGTCGAGCAGGACCAGGCGGGGATCATCGTTGAATTCGTCCTCGGCGATCACGCCAACGCCGAGGCCGGCGATCACCGCAGCATGGACTGCTTCCCTGCTGTCCGTTTCAAGGAGCTCGGTGGGCTTGAGGTGAGCTGCCTGGAGCGCGGTCTCGATGGACCTCCGGGTGATCGAGCCGGGCTCGCGGATGATCAACGGGTGATGTACCAAATCACGGAGCTTGATCACTTTGGCGCCAGCCAGGGCATGGTCGTGCCGTACGAACGCTACAAGGTCCTGGGTGCCCAAGGTGCGGCCGATCAGGTCCGGGTGGGGTGTTTCGTCCGCGATGATGCCGACGTCCACCGTGCCGGCCAATACTCGTTTGCGTATCTCTGCGGAGTTGCCGCTGACGAGTTGGATGCTGACGCCGGGATTCCGGCGTCGGAACGCGCTGAGGACACCTACTGCGTTGATAGGTGCATCGGTGCCGAACCGCAGTTCTCCTTGCATCACCTGACGAGCTTTGGCCAGTACCGCTTCGGCTTCCATTTCCGCTGCAAACAGCTTGGACGTGACTGCGAACAGTTTTTGCCCCAACACTGTCAGTTCCACGGAACGTCCGGCCCGCTGCAACAGACGTACCTCGTGCTGCCCCTCCAAGAGGCGGACCTGCTCTGAAAGGGTCGGTTGGCTCACGCCTGCCGACGCGGCCGCTGCCACATAACTTCCATGTGTAGCGACGTAGTGGAACGCCCGGAGATGTGTCAGATTCATAGGCATGACCTAAGTCTGCTATAGATCTCAACGGTCGTTTCAATACGTAGCTGGCTAATCCACGTACCGTCGTGGGTGTGAAGAATGAACCCCACATCTTGGTAGTAGGCATCGACGGCGTCCGCTACGACTCGCTCAGGTCCGCGGCCACTCCCGCGTTGGACCGGATTGCCGATCAAGGATTTCTGGTCCCTGTGCGCGTCCACCACAAGAATGCCACCATTTCCGGTCCGGTGTGGGCCACAGTTGCAACGGGTGTCTACGCGGATCGGCACAAGGTGACAGGCAATAGCCACCACCCGGCCGAGCTCGACTCCCTCCCGGACTTCACGGCGGCACTTCGCGCCGCCCGTCCGGAATTGCAAACGATGATCGCCGTCAGTTGGCATCCGCTGGCGATTCGAAGCGAATGTGGACCTATCTTCACCTCCCGGGGCTGGGTGCCGACGCCCGACCCTGAAGAAGCGAACGACGCCGACAGTTGGACAAGTGCCGATGACGCCGTTGCAGAGTACGCGTCGGCGCGCATAAGGCACGAGGACCTCGCGGCATCCTTCGTATATTTTGGCGAGGCCGACGTCGAGGCCCACAACCACGGAACGGGCGATGGATACCTTGCAGCCATTCAACGCTGCGATGCTCGCCTTAACACCCTGCTCGACGCGATTGCGGCGAGGCCCAACCGGGCAGGCGAAGACTGGACGGTCATTGTCGTTACCGACCACGGCCACCTCGACGCCGGCGGCCATGGCGGAGAAACCGAAGCAGAGCGCACCGCCTGGATCGGGGCTGACGGCGCAGCCCTGCCCCGGCATGTCACAACCGTGGATCACGCGGACATCTTTCCCCAGGTCCTTGCCACTTTCGGCGTGGCCGCAGATGACACTGAAGGCGTCATCTTCGGTGCCCGACAGGAGACTCCGCCCGGGGCGATGGTCCCGGTTACGGCAGCTCACCGTTGACCCTCACGGTGACGGCGGCCGTCCTCCTGGCAGCGGTCCTGCACAGTGTCTGGAATGCGCTGGCCAAGGCCATCCCGGACCGCCTTGCATCGTCCACCATGATTGCCCTGGCCTACTTAGTGTCAGGCATCGCGGGGGCAGCGATCTTCGGAGTTCCCCTGCAACAGTCGTGGCCCTTCGTCCTCGCTTCGGCGGCCCTGCAGACCTGTTACCTCATCCTCTTGACCACGTCCTACAGGCACGGCGACTTCTCCAAGGTCTATCCATTGGCGCGTGGCCTCGCCGTCCTTCTGGTGACGGCAGTCGCCACCACTTTCCTGGCGGAGCACCTGAGCCTGTGGCAGCTGGCCGGAGTGGCAGTCGTCGCGGGTTCGCTGCTGGGCTTGGCTGTCACCGGCCACGGCAAGGAGGCCACCACACACCGCAAGGGCACCCTTTTCGCTGTGCTCACGGGCGCTGCCATAGCGGCCTATACATTGGTGGATGGCGTCGGAGTCCGCCAGTCCGGTGACCCGATGGCCTATATCTCGTGGCTGTTCCTGTTGCAGGGTTTGCTGATCCCCGTGGTCTGTTGGCGCATGGCGTCGGACCGCCGTTCATTCCCGCGACGAGTGGCCCGGTACTGGAAGCCGGGATTCATTGGCGGGCTGGTGTCCATGCTGGCCTACGGGATCGTGGTGTGGGCGCAGAGCCTGGCACCCCTGGCCTTGGTGTCGGCTTTACGCGAGACCAGCGTGCTGTTGGCAGGGGTTATTGGAGCGGTGTTCTTCAACGAAAGATTCAGCCGGCTCAGGCTGGGCCTGACGGTCGTTGCTGTGGCCGGTATCGCGGCCATTCAACTCGGCTAGCCCGAGAAGAACTCCGACAACTCCGAGACCAGCTTGTCCGGCGCCTTGATCGGGCCATCGTGCCCGAAGCCGGGGAGAATGCTGTAGCTGGAACCGGACAGGACGTCGTGGATCTGGCCGCACGCGACTCCGAAATAAGAGGGGCTCTTTTCGCCTACCACGATCAGCGTTTCCAGCGGCAGGTCCAGGAAGGGCTCGGCGGGCATGTCGGCTGCGATGACCGCCTTTATTTCACGCACACCGCAGGTCATCAGCTCCCGCATCTGCTTGCCCAGGGGCGTACCGGCCGCCAGTTTGTTCGCCAGGGTCAACATGGACAACGGCATGCGCGCGAAGGCGCCGCCGGTTTCCACTCCCTTGATCAGGACGGCGAGGGCGCGATCGTAGTCTCCCGCCGCCGTCGCGCGTTCGTAATCGGGCGTCCAGTCGGCCTTGACGCTGTGGTTGACGGAAACGGCGGGGTCGTAGACGGCCAATCGCTCCACCGGGAGGGTCCGCGCCGCGTGCAGTGCCACAGCGCCGCCGAAGCTATGCCCAAAGACGTCCGTGCTGGACGTGTGCTTCATGACGGCGTCGAGGTCGCGGATGTCCGCTTCCAGCGTGTAATCCTCCGCCTGGGGGGAAGAATCGCCGCGCCCGCGTCGGTTGAAGGTATGGACTGGACGGCCAAGGGCTTCGCTCAGTTTCTGGGCGAAACGCGTGTAATCGGAGGCCGTCACCATGGAGGCAGGAACGACGACGACGCCGGAACCTGCCGCTGCCAGCCCACCACCGGTGGTGAGTACTTCGAGGTGTCCGCCGTCGGCTGTGATGATGATGTCGCGCGTCATGACTCGAGCCTAACCGAGCGACCTGAATGCGGGCAGCATGCCGTCCCTGATGTGGACAGCAGTCAGCCCTTGAAGTAGTCCGAGATATCAGAGACGAGCTCATTGACGGCCGCGGGAATGGAGCCATGGAACCCTTTCGGAGAGACCTCCAAAGTGCTGCCATGGACGGCCCTGTTCAGCCGCGCGGCGGTGACTTTGTAGAACTGCGGGCTCTTCTTACCCACCATGAAATGCGTGCTGGAGGGGAGGCCGGAGAAGTCCCGGGGTGTTTCGGCTTCTTCAAAAGCAGCCTTGAGCTCGCCGACTCCGGAGGGCATGAGTTCCCGGAAGAGCTTGTTGACTTTGGTCCGCGAAACCACTGCCATGAGGCCCACCAGGATGGGCTCCGGGACCCGGGCAAGGGCAGTTCCGGGATGCATGCCCCGTTTCATCCGGGCCATTGCGCGGTTGATGTCGCCCTTGTTGACGGAATCCGCGAATCCGGCCAGCCAGTCCGTATCCATGCTTCCGTCGATATTCACGGCGGCGTCGTAAACAGCGAGCTTGTCCGGCTGGTGGTGCGTTCCGGCGAAGGCCTGGGCCGCGTTCAAGGCAACTGATCCCCCCAGGCTGTGGCCGAAGATATTCCGGGCCCCGGTGGCGTCCATGATGGTCCGGACGTCCGCGATCTCCGTAGCCATGGAGTAGTTGTGCGGCTGATCGGTGGACTTGCCCCGGCCCCGGCGGTCGTAGACGTCAACGGCCCAGCCATCACCCAGGCCTTTTGCCAACGCTATGGAGAACGGCCGATAAATGAGCGCCGTGAGGAACGCGCCGCCGATGAGCACCACCCGACGCTCCCCGGGTGCGTCTTCCGTGCCGTAGCTGTACAAGGCGAGCCTGCCGCCGTCGTGCGTCTTGATATCGCGTTCCCTCACCGGAACATCCTAGGCGGCCCCGGCTGGTTCCCCGTGGAGTTGGTTCCCGGAAAGGAATCTGGCGATGCGGGCCGCGAGCCGCCTGCCGGGCCGCAACGGACCTTCGTGGAACTGCAACGGCACAACGGCGAAGTCAATCGCGGGCACGGCTCCGGCCAGGGTGCGCCCGGTCTCTGCGAAGTACGAAGGACTCCAACCGCCGCTGAGCATCAGCGTGGGGGTAGAGAGTTTCAAAAAGTCGTGAAGGTTCGCATCGGCGTCGAGGACCGCCCGCATCTCGGTGACGGCGGTGGGAAGCAGCGAACGCATCTCCAAGCCCAGCCGGGTCCTGGCGGAGAGGACGCTGAGCGTGCGCAGCGCGCCCATGGGCAGGTAGGAAATCGGCCCCGCGGTTCCCAAGCCCTGGACCAGGTGCGCCCACGCATGATCCAGTTGTCCGGCCGTTACAGCTTCTTCGAGCTCGGGCCGCCAGCGGCTGCTGAGGTTGCCGGACAGTGACACCGCGGCGTCGTAGGTCACCAGCTTGCTGATCCTGGCCTGCCTCGCAGCTTGCAGCGCCACGAATCCGCCGTAGCTGTGCGCCACAACATCGGTTGAGCCACTCTTCTCCATCACCGCGTGGAGGTCCGCGATCTCGGTTTCAACCGAATAGCCGGGCGGCTGCGGCGCGGACTGTCCCCGGCCGCGTCGGTTGTAGCTGTGAACCGGCCGGTCCAGCAGGACGCCCAACGTCCGCGCGAACGGCCAGTACAAGGAATCGGTCACCAAGGTGCCGTGGACAAGCACGACGCCGGGCCGTTCGGCGGGTGCCTTCGAGCCGGGAATGGAAGCAGCCGACGCCGGCCGGAACGTGTGCACCTCAAGCTGGCCGCCGCCGTCGTCCGTTTCCACCGTCCATGTCTCCACAGCCCCGAGTCTATGCGTTTGCTTGATCCGGAGGCCCGGAAGTAAAGGCCCGTAATCACCGGTAAACTTAAGGACTGTGACTTCCGCAAACACCTCAGCCCTGAACACCTCCGCAGAGCCCATCGACGCCAGCGAGCAAATGCGCATCCGTATGGAGAAGCGCGCCAAGCTGATCGAGCGCGGCACTGAGGCGTATCCGGTGGGTGTTGAACGGACCCATTCCCTCAGCGAAATCCGCGGGAAGTACGCGCACCTGGAAGCCGATGAGACCACCGGCGATATCGTGGGCGTCACCGGCCGCGTGGTGTTCGTCCGCAACACCGGCAAGCTGTGCTTCGCCACCCTCCAGGAGGGCGGCGTGGACGGCAAGGGCGTACGCCTTCAGGCAATGCTGAGCCTCGCGAACGTCGGTGAGGAAGCACTCGCCGAGTGGAAGGCCCTGGTTGACCTGGGCGACCACGTGTTCATCAAGGGCGAGGTCATCTCTTCCCGCCGCGGTGAGCTGTCCGTCATGGCCGATTCGTGGTCCATGGCCTCCAAAGCCCTCCGTCCCCTCCCGGTCCTGCACGCGGAACTGAACGAGGAAACCCGCGTTCGCCAACGTTACGTGGACCTTATGGTCCGCGACGAAGCCCGCGAAATGGTCTACAAGCGCGCTGCCATCACCCGCTCTGTGCGCGACACCCTGGACCGCCACGGCTACGTGGAGGTCGAAACCCCCATCCTGCAGCTGGTCCATGGCGGTGCCACGGCCCGCCCGTTCGAAACGCATATGAATGCCTTCGACCAGAAGATGACGCTGCGCATCGCTACCGAACTCTTCCTCAAGCGCGCCGTCGTTGGTGGCATTGACCGCGTGTATGACATGGGCAGGGTCTTCCGCAACGAAGGCGTGGACTCCACGCACAGCCCCGAATTCACCACCCTTGAATGCTACGAAGCGTGGGCGGACCAGTTCGTCATGGCTGAGCGCATGAAGGAAATCATCTTGAATGTGGCCGACGTGGTTGGCACGCGCACTATTCAGACTGACGCCGGCGAGATCAACCTCGACGGCGAATGGGCCTGGGTTTCGGTGTACCCGGGTATTTCCGAAGCAGTAGGCGTGGAAATTACTCCCGACACCACGGTGGAGGAACTGCTGGCCATTGCCGCCAAGCATGAGGTCAAAGTGGACCCCAAGTGGGATGCCGAGAAGATCGTGGTTGAGCTGTTCGGCGAGATCGTGGAACCCACCCTCCTGAACCCCACGTTCGTCTATGACTACCCGCCCTCTGCCCAGCCGCTGGCCCGCCCGCACCGTGAAGACGGCCGGCTCATCGAAGCCTGGGACCTGATCATTGGTGGGATGGAGCGCGGCACCGCTTTCTCGGAACTCATTGACCCCGTGATCCAGCGTGAGCGCCTCACGGAGCAGTCCCGCCGCTCCGCCGCAGGGGATGAGGAAGCCATGCAGCTGGACGAGGACTTCCTCCGCGCCCTCGAATACGGTGCGCCGCCCATGGGTGGCATCGGGCTCGGCATAGACCGCTTGGTCATGTTGTTCACGGGTGCCGGCATCCGCGAAACCATCCTCTTCCCCTTGCTGAAGCCTGAAGGACACTGACCATGGAGTACATCGCAGTCCTTGCGCCGTCAATCGTTGTGGGATTGATCTTCTGGTTTGCCATGAAGTCGATCTTCAATGCGGACAAATCGGAACGCCAGGCGGAAGCCCGCGCCCAGGCCGAAGCGAATTCGAAAAATTCCGGTCCGGCATCCGAAGGACCAGCCACTAAATAGGCTCCTAAATGGGCCCCACTTACAGGGGAATCCATTTGTGCTTTGACGTGCATGCTTGCCGTGAACGATAATCAACAAAGGAATCCGGGGAATTTCTGATTATCCAACCCTCCAAAAGAGAGGCAACTCATGGCACAGAAAGTAAAAATCATCCTCGTCGATGACCTGGATGAAGGGGCTGCGGACGAGACTGTCCGCTTCGGCCTGGATGGCGTGAGCTACGAGATGGACTTGTCCACCGCCAACGCAGCTTCGCTTCGGAAGGCCCTGGAACCGTACGTTGCCAAGGCCCGGAAGACTTCTTCCGGCCGAGCCACACGGGGTCGGGCGACAGCTGCCCGAAGCCAGGATTCCGCACAGATACGGCAGTGGGCCCGCGACAACGGGTACACAGTCAACAGCCGCGGACGTATTCAGGCTGAAATTCAGGAAGCCTACCAAAAGGCCAATTCCTGATTCACCGCTTCAATGCCCCGGCAGTCGCTGCCGGGGCATTGGTTGTTTAACGGATGTGGTTTGTTGGGGTTCCGGCGTCGTCCGCGGGGTGGGATATTCCGGGAATCACGCGCTCCTCGACCGCCCGAATACCAGCCCTATTGGGGTTATCGCAAAGCCATGCCGCGAAATAGTCCTGCACCGATACTCCTGGAAGTGGCCAAGCGGCGGTTGGCAGCATGTCACCGTCGTCCGGCGGGGTCAAGGGGGAGCGTCCGATTTATTCCACCGCAGCGTCATGTTTCCCCTGTGGCGAACACGCTCCAAAAGTGTTGCTCCGGCACGTAGCATCAAAGTACGTCGTAGCTAGGAGTGTGGCGAAATGTTTGAGAGATTTACGGACCGTGCCCGTCGCGTGGTCGTCCTTGCCCAAGAAGAGGCACGGATGCTCAACCACAATTACATCGGTACCGAGCACATCCTCTTGGGTCTGATCCACGAGGGTGAAGGCGTTGCTGCCAAGGCGCTCGAGTCCCTGAGCATTTCGCTCGATGGCGTTCGCGAGCAGGTACAGGAGATCATCGGCCAGGGCCAGCAAGCCCCGTCCGGTCACATCCCCTTTACTCCGCGCGCCAAGAAGGTGCTTGAGCTTTCCCTTCGCGAAGCACTGCAGCTCGGCCACAACTACATCGGTACTGAGCACATCCTGCTCGGCCTCATTCGCGAAGGCGAAGGCGTGGCCGCCCAGGTGCTGGTCAAGCTTGGCGCAGACCTTAACCGGGTCCGCCAGCAGGTCATCCAGCTGCTCTCCGGTTACCAGGGCAAGGAGACCGCTGGCAGCGGCTCCGGCCAGGGCCAGCCGGAAGGTACTCCTGCCGGTTCGGTGGTGCTTGACCAGTTCGGACGCAACCTCACCCAGGCTGCCCGCGAGAACAAGCTGGATCCTGTAATCGGCCGCGAGCAGGAGATGGAACGCGTCATGCAGGTCCTCTCCCGCCGTACCAAGAACAACCCCGTACTGATCGGTGAGCCTGGCGTCGGTAAGACTGCCGTCGTCGAAGGCCTCGCCCAGGCGATTGTGCGCGGCGATGTCCCGGAGACCATCAAGGACAAGCAGCTGTACACGCTTGACCTTGGTTCCCTGGTGGCTGGTTCCCGCTACCGCGGCGATTTTGAAGAGCGCCTGAAGAAGGTCCTCAAGGAAATCCGCACGCGCGGCGACATCATCCTCTTCATCGACGAGATCCACACCCTCGTTGGTGCGGGTGCTGCCGAAGGTGCCATTGATGCTGCGTCCATCCTGAAGCCGATGCTCGCCCGTGGTGAACTCCAGACCATTGGTGCCACCACGCTGGATGAGTACCGCAAGCACATTGAGAAGGACGCTGCTCTTGAGCGCCGCTTCCAGCCGATCCAGGTCAAGGAACCCTCTGTCGCGCACGCGATCGAGATCCTCAAGGGCCTCCGGGACCGTTACGAGGCACACCACCGCGTCACGATTACCGACGGCGCCCTCGCCTCGGCTGCGCAGCTGGCCGAACGCTACATCTCGGACCGCTTCCTGCCGGACAAGGCGATCGACCTCATCGATGAAGCCGGTGCACGCCTGCGCATCCGTCGCATGACCGCTCCGCCGGAGCTCAAGGCCATGGATGAGCGTATTGCCGACGTGAAGATGGAGAAGGAATCCGCCATCGACGCCCAGGACTTTGAGGGTGCTGCCTCTCTGCGTGACAAGGAGCAGAAGCTCATTGCCGAACGCGCGGAGAAGGAACGCAACTGGAAGTCCGGCGGCATGGACGACATCTCCGAGGTTGACGAAGACCTGATTGCCGAAGTTCTTGCGAACTCCACCGGCATCCCGGTCTTCAAGCTCACCGAGGAAGAGTCCTCGCGCTTGCTCAAGATGGAAGACGAACTGCACAAGCGCGTCGTAGGCCAGAACGAGGCCATCAAGGCCCTGTCGCAGGCCATCCGCCGCACCCGTGCAGGCCTGAAGGACCCCAAGCGCCCCGGTGGCTCGTTCATCTTCGCCGGCCCAACTGGCGTCGGCAAGACCGAGCTTGCCAAGGCCCTCGCCGAGTTCCTGTTCGGTGAAGAGGACGCCCTCATCACGCTGGACATGTCCGAGTACTCCGAGAAGCACACTGTTTCACGTCTCTTCGGTGCACCTCCGGGCTATGTTGGCTACGAAGAAGGCGGCCAGCTGACCGAGAAGGTCCGTCGTCGTCCGTTCTCCGTGGTCCTGTTCGACGAAGTGGAAAAAGCCCACGCGGACCTGTTCAACTCCCTGCTGCAGATTCTGGAAGACGGTCGCCTGACCGACTCCCAGGGCCGCGTGGTGGACTTCAAGAACACCGTGATCATCATGACCACCAACCTTGGTACCCGCGACATCTCCAAGAGCGTGGCCACGGGCTTCCAGTCCGGCACGGACACCCAGACCGGCTACAACCGCATGCGGGCACGGGTCACGGAGGAGCTCAAGCAGCACTTCCGCCCCGAGTTCCTCAACCGTGTTGACGACGTCGTGGTGTTCCCGCAGCTGACGCAGGACGAGATCATCGAGATCGTGGACCTGTTCGTGACCCGCCTCGAGCGCCGCCTCAAGGACAAGGACATGGGCATCGAGCTCACCCCCGCAGCCAAGGTCCTCCTGGCCACGCGTGGTTACGATCCCGCCATGGGTGCCCGGCCGCTGCGCCGCACCATCCAGCGCGAGATCGAGGACCAGCTGTCCGAGAAGATCTTGTTCGGCGAACTCCACTCCGGCGACATCGTTGTGGTGGACGTTGACGGCGAAGGTGACGAGGCCAAGTTCACGTTCGAAGGCAACGCCAAGCCGCGCATCCCGGAGATTGCTCCCACCGCGTAAGTTGCACGCTTTATCGCAAAAAGCCCCATCCGCTCCGCAAGGAGTTGGTGGGGCTTTTGTGTTGCGGTGGGTCCAGGCGGGCGGCACGCTAAGCCGGGATGCCTGCGCCTGCCAGATAGTTGGAGAGGACAGCTGCGAATTGCTCGTCAGGGTGGCCGGGTTTGACCCGCTCAGTCATGGCTTCAGCCAAGTGCGGGTAGTCCCCGGTATTCAGGGCCTCCACGAGGTACAGGACACGACCGGCTGCGGTGCTAACGCGGCCGGGGCCGGACGCGAGCTCGTTCTGCACAAAGGCTGAGGTGAGGGCGGACATCATGGCCACCGTCTGCAGTTTGGCTGGACCAGGGAGATCCACCGTCGCCAAAGCGGATACTGCAGCTTCCAGGTACCGCAATGAGTTGGGGCCCATCGACGGCCGCGTCAACAGCAAAGGTGCCAGCCACGGGTGGCGGTGCATGATGTCGCGTCCTTGGTGGGCAAGGTCCAGCAATTGGCCACGGGCGTGCCCGCTGTTGCCTGTAAGCCGGTACTCTCCGGCCACCGTGTCCATCATGAGCTCCACAAGTTCATCGTGTGATTTCACGTACCGGTAGAGGGACGCGGCGCCGGCGCCGATACCGGCGGCAACGCGTCGAATGGACACCGCCGTCAGGCCTTCTTCGTCCGCGATGCTGACGGCCGCCGTCGCTATTCCGTTCCGCGAATGCTCCGGCTTGGGTCCGACGGTTGAACGTTCCGGGCGCCGCCAGACGTCCGTGGGATCGTGATCAGGCAATCCAGCACCGCCTTTCATCCGGTTGGAGTGATTTGTTCCTGGTCCCATTCCACTATATTCTTAATTGCGAACGGTGATCGCAATTTACGAAGTTTGGGAAAGGGATGGCATGCGGGTACTCATGGTGGCTCCGGGGACACGAGGGGACGTGGCGCCCATGGCCGGGTTGGGAAGCCGCCTGCAGGACCTGGGGTACGAGGTCGCCATTGCCGCCAACCCCGCCTACATGCCTCTAGTTGTTGAGTCCGGCTGTGAGTTCAGGCTGCTGCCCGGGGACCTGACGGAGCTGATCAAGCAGCCGGCTCCCGGCGCGAAGGCCTCGCCCGGGAGCCTGCGTGGCTTTTGGCGGAAGCTCAGTGCTTACATGGACGACGCCGCCACGGGGACCCTGGCTGCTGCGGAGGCCGGCGCGGACGTGATCCTGGCCAATTCGGTGGCGCCCTATGCCTATGACATCGCCGAGGCCTTCGGTATCCCGGCCATGGGGGCCCACCTTCAGCCGACGGAACCGAGTGCGGCATATCCGCCGGTATTGATGAATTCGGCCCGAAGCCTGGGGGCGTGGGGAAACAAGATCATAGGTGAGCGCGCAGCTGCTGGTCCGGCTCCCTACGACGCCCCCAGCGCGCGCCTCCGCAAGTCGCTGGGGCTGGGCAAGGAAAGCCGGGCAGCCGGTGAGCGCCGTCGTCGCAAAGCGCAGGCGACTATTCTCCACGGCATCAGTCCCTCTGTTCTGCCCAGGCCCGCTGATTGGCATGCGGGATTGGTGATGGCCGGATATTGGTGGCCGCCGGAGCGTTCAGGCTGGGAGCCCTCCGCGGACCTGGTGGACTTTCTCGCAGACGGTCCAGCACCCGTCTTCGTTGGTTTCGGCAGCAGTGCGCACATTGATCCCGGTTTCATCCTCGAGGCCACGCGTCGTGCCGGAGTTCGGGCTGTTGTGCAGGGCGCGGATGGCATGTTGGGCGATGATGCCATGGGCGTTGGAACTCTCCCGCACGAGTGGCTGTTCCCCCGCATGGCTGCTGTTGTTCACCACGCCGGCGCTGGAACCACCGCCGCCGGCCTGCGTGCGGGCGTGCCGTCGGTAGGCGTTCCCGTGTATACGGACCAGCCGCTCTGGGCCTCGCGGATCGCGACCCTGGGCGCCGGTCCCCAGCCGCTTCCGTACAAGAAGCTGACCCCGGAGCGCCTTGGTGACGCCATCGCCGAAGCCGTGACAACGCCGTCGTACGCGCAGCGGGCAGCTGAAGTGGCGTCCTCCATTGCGCTGGAGGATGGAACCGTGCCGGTGGTCGAAGCCCTGCGGACACTCCCATCCAAGTAGCAGTACAGTGCGTCTTGAGCGCTCATAAGGGACTGTGCTGAGACTTAGTTGGGTGCGGGATATGTGAAAGTACTGTTTCACTGTGAGTGAACCACTCTGTGATCGGCAGCACAATGCGTGTTGAATCGGATGATGGACTCTGCTGACACTCACGCCCAGGGCGAACAGCCCGAAACTCCCTTTCACGATCTTGACCACTACCTCGCCATCCCGCGGGTTGGCGGACTCACCCTCAGCCCCGATGGCAAGCGACTGGTCACCACCGTGACCACGCTGAACGGCAAGGGAACCGAGTTTGCCGCTGCGCTCTGGGAGCTGGACCCCAGCGGCCGGAACCACGCACGCCGTATCACCCGCAGTTCCAAGGGCGAGGCCGGCGCCGTCTTTGCTGCCAACGGCGACCTCTACTTCACCTCCGCGAGACCCGATCCGGACAGCCCCGACGCCGACCCCGTGAACGCGCTGTGGCTGCTGCCCGCCGATGGGGGAGAAGCCCGAGTGGTGCACTCCCGGGCCGGCGGCATCGGTTCCGTCATGGCTGCGAAGGATGCCGACGCGACGTTTATCAACGCCGAGGTCCTGGCGGGATCCGCGGACGAAGAAAACGACGAGGAACGCCGCAAGGCCCGCAAGGACAACAAGGTCTCGGCCATCCTGCACAGCGGCTACCCGGTCCGGTACTGGGATGCCGACCTTGGCCCCGCTGAACCGCGGCTCTTCGCCGTGGAGCAGGGCGAAGAGAAGGACCCTGGGAAGCCTTCCACCGTTGACGCCGCGGCACCGCTCCAGCTGCGGAACCTGACGCCGGGCGTCGGCAGTTCCCTGCGCGAGGCCAAAACAGTGGTGAGCCCGGACGGCAAAACCATCTACACCAGCATGACCAAAGCGCTCGCGAAAGCCGACAGCCGCGAGGTGCTCGCCGCCGTCGACGTGGCCACCGGCAACGTCAAGGTGCTGCTGGACCACGAGGGCATGAGCTATTTCCCGGGGCCCGTCAGCCCGGATAACAGCACGCTGGTTGTTGAAAGCGAAAGCGATACGACGCCCACCCAGGCTCCTGAAGTAAAGCTCCATCTCCTCAATGTCGCCGGCGGCGAGACCGCGGACCTGGAGCCGTTGGCACATCAGTGGGACCGCTGGGCTACCGTGCTCGCCTGGCTTCCTGACGGCAGTGCGGTTCTGGCGAAAGCGGACGACGACGGCGCGTCGCCGGTTTTCCGGATAAACGTCGCGGATGGCGCGGTCACGCGGGTGACGCAGGACGCCTCCGCCTATTCCGACGTCGTGGTTTCTCCTGACGGAACCACCGCGTACGCGCTGCGAAGCTCGTACGAGTTCCCTGCCGAAGCCGTGCGAATCGACCTCTTCAGCGGTGAAGTCCTCCGCTTGCAGGCGCCAACGGAGCGGCCCGCATACAAGGGCCGGTTGGAGCGGGTGGAGACCACTGCGGAGGACGGCTCGCGGGTGCCCGCATACCTCGCCCTCCCGGAAGGCGCGTCCGCAGAGGCCCCTGCTCCGCTCCTGCTGTGGATCCACGGTGGACCGCTGGGCTCGTGGAATGCGTGGACGTGGCGTTGGAACCCCTGGCTGCTGGTGGCTAAGGGTTACGCCGTGCTCCTGCCCGATCCCGCGCTTTCCACCGGCTACGGCCAGGAGTTTATCCAGCGCGGATGGGGTGAGTGGGGCAAGAAGCCGTACACGGACCTCATGGCCATCACTGATGCAGTGGTGGACCGGGCGGACATTGACCAGACCCGGACCGCGGCCATGGGTGGGTCCTTCGGCGGCTACATGGCCAACTGGGTTGCCGGGCAAACCGACCGCTTCAAGGCCATCGTCACCCATGCCAGCCTGTGGGCGTTGGACCAGTTCGGCCCCACCACGGACGCGGCCCAGTACTGGCTCAAGGAAATGACTGCCGAGATGGCGATGGCGAACTCGCCGCACCTGAACGTGGGCAACATCAAGACGCCAATGCTGGTGATCCACGGCGACAAGGATTACCGGGTGCCGATCGGCGAAGGCCTGCGTCTTTGGTATGAACTACTCTCCTCATCGCAGCTGCCAGCTGACGAGAATGGCCAGAGTCCGCACCGTTTCCTCTACTTCCCGGACGAGAACCACTGGATCCTGCAACCGCAGCATGCCAAGGTTTGGTACGGCGTGGTGGAGCACTTCCTGGCGAAGCAGGTGCTCGGCGAGGACCTGCCGGTTCCTGAGGAGCTGGGGCTGTAGAAGGCCTTCGTCAGCCCGCCGGCATCCGGTGGATTGCGGCGGCGTAGGCGTCGAGGACTTCGAAGATGCCGCGGTGCTGCCACACGCGGTTACGGCCGCGGCCTGACGATTCGGTCAGTACGCCGCGGTCCGTGAGGGCATCGAGTGCACGCAGTGCCGCCATCTCACCGAGCCCGGCCTTACCAACATTTACTGGGATAAGTGTTGGTAAGGATGACGATGTGCATGACGTCGCGAACTGCCGGGCTATGGTCACGCAGCAGAGCTGATGGCTCCGACGCGTGGCTGCCTCGTTAGGATGGGGGAGTGAATTCGACCTTTAGCCTCCGCCCTGCCCGCACCAGCGATGTGGCGGCTATCAAGAGGCTTGTGGCGCCCTTGGCCGAGGAGCGGATCCTCATGGCCAAGGAGACTGTGGCGTATTACGAGAGTCTCCAGGAATTCAGGATCGCCGAGTCTGATGCCGGTGAGGTCATTGGCTGTGGAGCCCTGCATGTGATGTGGGAGGATCTTGCGGAAATCCGTACCCTCGCTGCCGCGGACTCCTGGCGTGGGCGGGGCGTGGGGCACGTCCTTGTGGAGAACCTGCTGGAAGAGGCGCGGTTGCTTGGCGTGAGCCGTGTGTTCTGCCTGACGTTTGAAGTGGACTTCTTCAAGCGCCACGGATTCGAGGTCATGGCGGACCAGTCGGCTGTGGACCCGCAGGTGTACTCCGAGCTGCTGCGCTCGCATGACGAGGGTGTGGCCGAGTTCCTGGATCTTGCCCGGGTGAAGCCGAATACCCTGGGCAACACCCGCATGATCAAGCAGCTCTAACGCCCTCATTCCGCACTCCCGGTAGCTGATTTCCCGCTGGAATGGCGTGTTGATCAACCCTGCCCGATTATGAGTGATTTAATACCTCTTTTCTTATCTAAAGTTGATGGATAAACTGGTCAAGGCTTGCTGGGGAAGCTTCCACCACATCGGTCAATTGAGAGAAGATCATGCAGTCCCACGCGTCCTTTTCAGATGTTTCAGAACTCCAACTCAGCGTGCGCGGTCCAGTGTTCACGCCTGCCGATCCCGGCTTCGCCGCCGAAGTAGCGGCATTCAATTTGTCCACTCAGCACCAGCCGGACCTCGCCTTCGGCGCCCTCGACGCAGAGGATGTCTCGGCGGCCGTTCGCTGGGCAGCCGAACGCGGTTTGCCCGTGTCCGTGCAGTCCACCGGGCACGGTGCCACCAACGCTATTGAAGGCGGCCTGCTGATCAGCACCCGCCGCATGCTCGAGCTCAGTATCGATCCCCTGGAGAAGACGGCCCGCGTGGGTGCGGGCGTGCGCTGGAAGGCTGTGGTGGAACTCGCCGGGACCTTCGGCCTGATGGGGCTTTGCGGTTCAACCACTGATGTTGGCGTGGTGGGATACACCCTGGGCGGCGGATTGCCCATACTGGGCCGTAAATACGGCTTCGCCTCGGATCACGTGATCGCGTTCGAGATCGTCACGGCGGACGGCGCCCAGCGCCGGGTGACCAAGGACGAGAATTCGGAGCTGTTCTCCCTCCTGCGCGGCGGCAAGGGAAACCTTGGCATCGTCACCGCCATGGAATTCCACTTGTTCCCGGCGGCTGATCTCTACGCCGGTGGGATGTACTTCGACGGCGGGTACGCCCCGGAAGTCCTGCGCGCATTCAGGGATTGGGTGCCGTCGCTGCCAGTGGAAGCATCGGCGTCCATGGCGTTCCTTCGACTTCCGGACATGGACATGATTCCGGAGCCGTTGCGCGGAAAATTCGTCATCCATCTCCGCTACGCCTACCAGGGCGACCTGGCAACGGCAGCGGAAGTCCTTGACCCCATGCGTCATTGTGCCCCGTTCATGATGGACGCCACAGGGCCCCTGGACGCCACCCAATTCGACACGATCCACCAGGATCCGGATCAGCCGGTTCCGGTGCGGGAGCACGGTTTCCTGCTGGATCGGCTGGACGACCAAGCCGCAGACACCTTGTTGCGGCACTTTGGCCCCGGCGTCGAAAGTCCTGTGTTGCTGGCAGAACTCCGTCTCCTGGGTGGTGCGCTGGCCAGGAGCGGAGACGGGGAGGACATCGTGGGTGGGCGCGACGCAGCGTTCAGCTTCTTCATGGGTGCGATCGCCGTTCCGCCGGTTATTGACATACTGCCGTCAGTCTTCAATGCCGTCCATGAAGACCTTCGACCCGCTGCGAACGCGGGGACCTTCGTGAACCTGCATGGCCACTTTGTGGACGCCGAAGACAGGGAGCGGCCGTGGCTGCCCAGCGCGCGGGAGCGGCTCCGCAAGGCAAAGGCTGAGCTGGATCCGAAGAACATGTTCAGCTTCGGACACGTGGTGGGGCTTCCGGTGATCGACCAGACGGTGCTGCTTGAAGACGTAGTGACTGCCGGTGGCGACGCCGTCCTGAACAGCTAAGCGGTGTAGACAATGAACAACCGCGTGACGTTCCCCGACTTCTCCGCTTTTCAGATCGACATCCCGCATGGTTCATGGCCGCATGAGGCATCGTGGACGGGCGACCGCCATTCCGACCCCGACCTGTACTCGGCCTTTTGGTCCGAATTCCATGCGAGGCAGGAAACGGAGGCGGTGACCGCGCCACGGGCCGAGGAGTAGGACCGTGACCGGGAACTAGGAAGGACGGAAGGGGTGGCTCCTGGAAGCTGCCCCTTCCGCTATTTAAGCCCTGCGACCGCCTCAGGGCCTACCGTGGCCCGGGCCGCCGGTAGTAGGGTCAGAGCACCAGCCACAGCACGCCCAGGAGCATCCCATGAAAAAGCTCATCAATGATCCACGCGCAGTGGTGGACGAATCCGTCGAAGGCTTCGGCATGGCACATGCCGACATCGTGGACGTCCATCCCGAGCCCAAATACGTCATTCGCAAAGGTGCGCCGATAGCGGGCAAGGTCGCCTTGGTATCCGGTGGGGGCAGTGGTCACGAGCCGCTGCACGCAGGTTTCGTTGGGCTCGGAATGCTCGACGCCGCTGTCCCCGGCGCTGTTTTCACCTCGCCCACACCCGACCAGATCATTCCGGCGACCGTCGCGGTGGACTCAGGTGCCGGCGTCGTCCATATCGTGAAGAACTACACCGGCGACGTCCTGAACTTCGAAACCGCTGCCGAGATGGCGCAAGCCGAAGGGGTGCACGTGCGTTCGGTCCTGGTGAACGACGACGTCGCGGTGGAAGATTCGCTGTACACGGCGGGCAGGCGAGGGGTTGGCGGAACTGTCATGGTCGAGAAGATCGCCGGTGCCTCCGCCCAGCGCGGCGACGACCTTGATACGGTCACCGCCATTGCCGAGCGAGTGGTGGCAAACGTTCGGACCATGGGCGTCGCCCTGTCCGGATGCACGGTGCCGCACGCCGGGACGCCGAGCTTTGAGCTTGCGGACGACGAGATCGAGATTGGCATTGGCATTCACGGCGAACCGGGCCGGCACAAGATCGCGATGGAAAGCGCAGATGCCATCACGGACCGGCTGCTGGAGCCCGTCCTGGAGGACCTCGCCTTGGCCTCCGGGGAGAAGGTTCTGCTGTTCGTCAACGGCATGGGCGGAACACCACAAAGCGAGCTGTACATCGTCTACCGACGCGCAGCCCAGGTCCTCGCCGAACGCGGCGCCATCGTGGAGCGTTCCTTGGTGGGTAACTACGTGACGTCCTTGGAGATGCAGGGCTGCTCCGTCTCCGTGCTCCGCCTCGACGACGAGCTCACCAGGCTGTGGGACGCCCCCGTCCACACCGCGGCGCTGCGGTGGGGAGCTTGAGCGTGGGCTTGAACGTTGATTGGGCACTTGACTGGTTGAAGCTCTCCGCCAAAGCGATGTCGGAGCACCGCATGGAGCTGATTGAACTGGATCGGGCCATCGGCGACTCGGACCATGGCGAGAACATGGACCGCGGGTTCCAGGCCGTCCTCCAAAAACTCGATGAGACCCCGCCGGAGACACCTGGAGCGGCGCTCAAGGTCGCGGCGATGGCTCTTATGTCCAAGGTTGGCGGAGCGGCAGGACCGCTCTACGGCACGGCGTACTTGAGGGCAGCCACCTCGCTGGGGGAAGCCGCCGATATTGGTGCCGAGGCTTTGGCGGAGGCCCTTGCCGCCGCGCGCGATGGCGTAGTGGCCCGGGGCAAAGCCGAGCTTGGCGACAAGACCATGATCGATGCGTGGACGCCCGCAGTTGAAGCGGCCCGGAAAGCCGTGGCAGGAGGTGCCGACCCGGTAGGCGTGCTGGAAGCGGCCGCAGAAGCTGCGGAGACCGGCGCCATGGCCACGGATCCCTTGGTGGCCCGCAAGGGCAGGGCCAGCTATTTGGGGGAGCGCAGTGCAGGTCATCGCGACCCTGGCGCCGCTTCGACGGCGCTGCTTCTTCGCGCTGCCGCCGCCGCGGCTGGTTCCAGCGATACAGGAACAGACGCCGTATGACCGTTGGGATTGTGGTGGTCTCGCACAGCAGCAAGATCGCCGAAGGCGCAGTGGAACTCGCCGCCCAGATGGCGCCCGACGTCGACCTCGTCGCCGCCGGGGGCACGGACGACGACCGGATCGGAACCAGCCTTGAGAAGGTGCTGGCCGCCGTCGAGCAGTCCCTGGTTGATTCCGGCGGCGACGGGGTGGTGGTGCTGACGGACCTGGGTTCCGCAGTGATGACGGCAGAGTCAGCCATGGAGTTCGCCAGTGAACCCGACTCCGTGCTGCTGGCCGATGCGCCCCTGGTGGAGGGACTCGTGGCCGCGGCCGTCGCAGCGCAGGGCGGTGCCGGCGTCGAGGATGTGCGAAAGGCGGCAGAGGCCGTGGGCTTCCGGGCCGCTGGGCCGGCTGAGGTCGCTGATGCGGGCAAGCCTGACGCGAGCGGCGGGTTCGAGCTCATCAACCCCCTTGGCATGCACGCGCGGCCGGCCGCGAAGATCGCCGGTGGCCTGTCCGGACTGGATGCGGAGGTGACGGTCAACGGCGTCGACGGCATGTCCATTATGGCGCTCATGGCGCTCGCCGCGGGCAAGGGCTCCACTCTCAGGGTCGAAGCTCGTGGCAAGGACGCGGTGAAGGCTGTTGACTATGTTGGGCGGCTGGTGGCGGAAGGGTTCGGCGAGCTCTAGACGCGCCGATTTTCTGCCAAATATTGCTAAGTATGCTGATTAGTGGTGTTGTAGAGGTACAAGGTTCCTACTACGAAAGAGGTGCGACCATGGGTGCCGACGACAAGATGGAGAATGCCGGCGAGAAGCTTGGCGGCAAGGCCAAGGAAGCTGCAGGCAAGCTGACGGACGACAAGGGCCTCGAAGCAGAAGGCAAGGGTGACCAGGTCAAAGCAGACCTCAAGGGCGCCGGCGAGAAGCTGAAGGACGCGTTCAAGAAGGACTAGGAATGTGGACAGGGCCGCTGCGGTTGCAGTGGCCCTGTCTTGTTGTGTGGGGCCTCGCTACGGGGCCTGCTATCTGATGGAGGATCTTTTTCGTGAACATACTGGTAAAAGTGTTTGGCCTGGCAATTGGCCTCGGCGCCGGCGCGCTCGCAAACAAGACGCTGGAAGGCCTCTGGGAGAAGAAGACCGGCAAGCCTGCCCCCAAAGACAGCACGGACCTCAGTGACTCACTCCCCGGCGTGCTGGTCTTCGCGGTAGTTTCCGCAGGTGTCGGCGCCATAGTTCACGTCCTCACCCAGCGGGGCACCAAGAGGGCCCTGGCCCGTATGAAGAAGACTGCAGACGAGGTTTAACACATGGCTATAGCTAAATACCCGAGTGTCGTTATCGATTGTCCTGACGCTGCTGCCTTGGCCGCCTTCTACGGCGAGCTCCTTGGGTGGGAGGTGTCCGAGGAAGACGGCGGATGGCTCGATGTCCGCCCCGCCGATCGCAGCAACTGCATCTCCTTCCAGCAGGTGGAGGTCTACCAGGCGCCGGTATGGCCGGGGCAGACAATCCCCCAGCAGATGCACTTTGACATGATCGTGGAGGACCTGGACAAGGGTGAGGAGGTTGCCCTCTCGCTGGGCGCCACCAAGGCGGACCATCAGCCCGGCGAAACCTTCAGGGTATTCCTGGACCCCGCCGGGCACCCGTTCTGCCTATGCCTGACGTAACGGTCCACGGATCCTAGCCCTGCTGCGCGGCCCACTCCTCTACCCGGCGGTTGCTCTCCTCCTCCGAGAGGTCTTCGACGCGGGTCATGATGGACCAGCGAACGCCAAACGGATCGCGGATGCTCGCGTAACGGTCACCTGAGACGAACGTGGTCAGCGGCTCCCGGATGGTCGCGCCGGCCTGCTCTGCCTTGTGGACAAGTCCGTCGGCATCGGAGCAATACAGGCCCATGGAGTAGCAGTCGTTTTCGCCCTCCGGTGCCGGGACCAGGTGGTACTCCGGGGTGGGTTCGCCCAGCTGGAGGTGGCCGTTGCCGAAGTCGAGTTCGGCGTGCACCACAACCCCACCCATCTCGGTCTCGCCCACCACTCTGGCGCCAAACACATCCCGGTAGAACGTGATCGCTTCCTTGGCGTTGGGTACAGCGAGGAACGGTGTAAGGCTGGTCAGTCCGTTCGGGATACCGTGTGTGGTGTGCTGGCCGTTGGCGGCGGTGGTCGCTTCGGTGCTTGTAGTATCTGTCATGGTTATGACGCTACGTGCCTGGTGAGGGCAGGCGCTTGGAGATTCGCGACGGGTTTTCGCGAGAGGCATGGTTCCTGGGAAGGCTCCAATGACGGATTCATTCAAAGGCATCCTCTACCCCGCGCGGCTGCCCACTTTTCATCGCCTTCCCGCGCCCGCCGCCGTGGCGGATCTGGTCCAGTGGTTCTGGATTCCCGAGTGGGACATCGAACCTGGCCGCTCGTCCCGCCAGCACGTCATCGCCTACCCGGCGTCCAATCTGGTGGTGCAGCCTGCTGATGTGGTCTTTTCGGGACCCACAACCCGTGCCGCTTACCGGGACTTGACTGGTAAAGGGTGGGCCGTAGGCGCCTTGCTGCGTCCGGCAGCTGTTCCACTGTTTACGGATGCTCCCGGCACTGTCCTGGACACGGAGGTGGCGATGGAGCTGGGGGAACTGCATGCGGACGTCTCCGGCGCCATGAACGCGCGCCCCGGCCAAACAACGCACGACGGCGGCACCCACCGCGGGCGGGCAGTGGAAGCTTTTGCTGCGTGGCTGGCTTCCTTGGGTGTTGTGCCCTCCGAAGAGGCTTTGCTCGCCAACCGGATGATGGACATCATCGCCTCCGCGCCTGAGGTGGTCCTGCTTGAGGACGCGGCTTCCCGTCTCGCGGTGTCCCCGCGAACGCTTCAACGGATCGCGAAGAAGTACGTTGGGTTGAGTCCCACGGCCCTGATCCGGCGACGAAGACTGCAGGATGCCGCGGAGCGCGCCCGGTCCGAGCCGACAGCGGACCTTTCCGCGATCGCCGTCGAACTTGGCTACGCGGACCATGCGCACCTGACGAACGACTTCCGGAAGTACCTGGGCTTCACGCCGAGTACGTATCGGAGGTCAGCTGCGGAGTCTTGAGTGCCGCCGCCGGAGGTTCGGCCGGCACGACGGTGACGTCCGGCGTCGGGTCCTCCCCGCGGAAGGCGGCCAGCATCGCCTCGCGGTCGAATTGGCCCTCCCATTTGGACACCACGAACGTGGCAACGCAGTTGCCGAGAAGGTTGACCACAACACGCATGGAGTCCATCAACCGGTCCGCTCCCAGCAGGAGTGCGACCCCCGCCACCGGGAAGATCCCAAGTGCTCCGGCCGTCGCGGAGAGGGCAAGGAATGCTGAGCCGGGGACGCCGGCCATACCCTTGGACGTCAGCATCAAGACGCCCAGGGCGGCCAGCTGCTGTCCCAGATCCAGGTTGTGGCCGAAGGCCTGGGCGAGGAAAAGGAGTGAGATGGAAAGGTAGAGTGCGGCGCCGTCGAGGTTGAAGGAGTAGCCGGTGGGCACCACAAGTCCCGTAGTAGCCCGCGAGCAGCCTGCGTTGGTCAGTTTGGTCATGATCCGGGGGAGCACGGATTCTGTGGAGGCCGTTCCCAGGGCAAGCATGAATTCTTCACGGGAGTACTTGATGAACTGCCACAGGGGAACGCGGGGATAAACCCAGGCCACCACAAAGAGCAGGCCGATGAAGACCAACGCTGAGCCGTAGCACGCAGCCACCAGAAGTGCATAGGTGCTCAGGGAGCTGAGCCCGTACTGGCCGATGATGAAGGCCATGGCACCGAAGGCGCCAACCGGGGCAACGCGCATCACCCAGGACATGATTTTGAAAAAGAGCTCCAGCGTCGTCTCCATGAGGTCGATGACTGGCTTGCACTTCTCGCGGCCCACCACCACGATGGCCGCGCCAAAAAAGACGGCGAAGCACAAGACCTGCAGCAGGGTGTTGGAGGCGAATGCCCCCACGACGCTGGTGGGGATGATGCCCAGCAGGAACTGTCCCGCGTCCTTGGGCGGGGCGGTGGTGGTCTTGGCGTTCACAGCGTCCTCGGACAAGGAGACCGGGTCGATGTTCAGGCCGGCGCCCGGCTGCACAATGTTGGCGACGACCAGCCCGAAGGCCAGCGCGAAGAGTGTGGCAGCCGTGAAGTAGACCAGTGCCTTGACGCCCACCCGGCCGACCGACTTCACGTCTCCCACGGCGGAGATTCCCGTGACAATGACCAGGAAGATCAGGGGCGCGATGATCATTTTGATGAGCTGGATGAAGCCATCGCCGAGTGGACGAAGCGCGGAGCCGACGCTTGGCCATAAGTACCCTATGGCGATGCCCAACACCACGGCCACCAGGATCTGGAAGAACAAGGACTTGTATAGCGGCTTTTTCGCTGGTGCGTTCACGGTGGGTGCGGGGATCTTCAAGAGGGCGCCTATCTTTGCGAGGGCCACGGCAGGGTCGCGGCTGGGATCACACATGACGCTATGAGGGCCTTGTTTCCGGATTGCTAATTCTGTGGACTCCTTGTGTTTAATATCGGAATCAAGTTTTCAGGATGCGGAAACTCTAGGTCTGGCTCAGGCCGCCCGCATCAAGCACCACACCCGCCGAAATCACCCGGCCGCATTGTTCGCCGTAGGGATAGTCGCCCTTCGGCGTCAACGTCAGCGTCCGCACGGGCAAGGCTATGCCGGCTGGGGAGGTGCCGCTCACGGTTGCCTCGATGGCTGATTCGGAGATCGAGGGCATTTCCAGGAAGCCCTGCAGGGTCCCGTCAGGCGACGAGGTAGCCGAGCACACGCCCTCCGGAGAGCACCCCTGATCCACGGCGACCGAACCCGGATGCAGCACCAACTCTTTGTCCGTGCACGTACCGTCCTGGCAAGCCCTGAGTCGAAGCGAGCCAACGTCCTTCACATAGCCGGCTGACACCGTCAGGGACACCCCGGCAACATGCCCAATGGCCGGGCAGGCCACGGCCTCGGGATAGCATCCCGGAAGCAAAGCCGCCGTTCCGGCAAGCGTCAACGCCACTCCGATTCTGCCCATGATTCAGGGTAGGACTGGCTACGGCCGGTGTCGCAAGAACGGGGCAAAAGGCGCCTGCATTGTTATGCCACACCTGGGTCCGTTGTCGAAGTGAGACCCGTCCACGGAAAGCTACGCCGGAAGCCGCAACCCGCCGTCGTGCATTTCTGCCAGGCCATCCACCAAAAGCCCGTCCAGCGCGCGTTCGAGTTGTTCCGGCGCGGAGTTGAGCCGGTGCAGCGCGGCGAGCGGGATCCCGATGCCGGAAGGCGCGAACCCGAGGTCGGCCGGTGCTTGCTCGAACATCTCACGTGGCACGGGGGTATCGGCTTCGCGCAGGACGGCCATCACGGCACCGCGCACCTGGCGGTCGGTGCCGTGCCAGGACTGGCCCTTGGGCGTGTACGACGGCGGCGGCTCGCCTGCAGCAAGCCAGGCGCAGCTCGAGCGAACGGGACAGTCAGCGCACTTGGGGCTGCGGGCCGTGCAGACCATGGCGCCGAGCTCCATGACGGAAGCATTCCAGCGAACTGAAAGTTCCTGCTCAAGCGGGAGGAGCGCTTCAGCCAAGCGCATTTCGCCGGCGGTCAGGGCCGGCGCCGGCAACGCTTGGCCGGAGATGAGCCGTGCGTGGACGCGCCGGATGTTGGTGTCCACCACAGTCTCGCGGCGGCCGAAAGCAAAAGCGGCGACGGCGGCAGCTGTGTAGCTGCCGACGCCCGGCAGTCCCAGGAGCTCGGCATAGCTGTCGGGAACCTTGCCGTCGTGCTGCTCGCGGATGGCGACGGCGGCCGCGTGCAGCCGCAGGGCACGGCGTGGATAGCCGAGCCGGCCCCAATGGCGGACTGCTGCGCCCGATGGTTCATCGGCAAGGTGGGAGGGTGTGGGCCAGCGTTCCATCCAATCGAGCCACACCGGCAGCACCCGGACAACGGGTGTTTGCTGAAGCATCACTTCGCTGACCAGGATGCCCCAAGGGCTGCAATCGGGCTCGCGCCACGGCAAGTCCCGGGCGGTATCGGCAAACCAATGGTCCAGGGCATCGTGGAGCTTGGCCAGCTGGTGGGAATCGGGAAGTGTCATACTGCCATCCACTCTAGTGGAACCGGGCGAGCGGTCCCCCGATCCCTTCCGCCTGGCCGCCGGGCCTCGCTATCCCTGGGCGGAGGTCAGTCCACCGTCGATCCGCCGGTTGAGGTGCCAGGGGTTGCTGTCCCGCAGTGGAGTCGGCAGGAGTTCGTCGGGCACGTTCTGGTACGCCACGGGGCGCAGGAAACGGTCGATCGCCAGCGTTCCCACGGACGTGGTCCGACTGTCCGACGTTGCAGGGAACGGGCCACCGTGCACCATTGCATGGCCCACTTCAACACCGGTGGGCCAGCCGTTCACAATGATGCGTCCCACCTTCTGTTCCAGTACGGGGATCAGGGGCGCTGCCGTCGGATAGTCCTCCTCGGTCAGCTGCAGCGTTGCCGTGAGCTGGCCTTCAAGGCGTGCGGCGGCCTGAAGCAGCTGGTCCGTGCCGGCATAGCGGATCACCAGCGACGCCGCACCAAAGATTTCCTCATGCAGAACAGGGCTGGCCACAAAATCCCTGACCAGGGTCTCAAAGATGGCGGGAGCTGGCGCGTTCTCCGCGCTGCCCTGCGTGCCCTGGCCCAGGAGCTCGACGCCGTCTGCTGAGCCAAGTGCCCGCGTCCCTGCGTGCCATGACCCGGCAATGCCTTCGGTGAGCATGGTCTGCCCCGAGCAGGTGGACACGGCCCGTGCAACGGCGGCGGCGAGTTTGTCCCCCGCCTCGCCTTCCGGGACGAACAGGAGGCCGGGTGAGGTGCAGAGTTGACCGGAACTTCCTGTGACCGCGCTGACGTACTGCCGAGCCAGGGCATCAACGTGGCTGGCTGGTGCGTCGAGCGTGCCTTCAAAGACGAACACTGGGTTGAGGGACGACATCTCTGCGTACACGGGGATCGGCTCGGGGCGCGCGGCTGCGGTACGCATCAGGGAGATGCCGCCCGACCGGGAACCGGTGAAGCCCACTGCTTTGATGCGGGGGTCCGACACCAGGGCCTGGCCAATGCTGGATCCCGGGCCGTAGACCAAGGAAAAGACCCCCGGATGCAGGCCGAAGTCCCTGACCGCTTTGACCACGGCGTGGGCCACAAGTTCACCTGTGCCGGGGTGGGCATTGTGGGCTTTGAAGACCACCGGGCAGCCCGCGGCGAGGGCCGAGGCCGTGTCTCCTCCCGCCGTCGAAAACGCCAGCGGAAAGTTGCTGGCGCCGAAGACGGCCACTGGACCCAATGGAATCCGGCGTTGCCTGATGTCGGCACGCGGCTGCGGGGTTCGGTGGGCCAGCGCCGGGTCGATGCGGACGCCACGGAAGTCGCCCTGCCGGACCACGTTCGCGAAGAGCCGCAGCTGGCCGGTGGTTCGGGCGCGTTCACCCTGCAGCCGGGACGCCGGAAGGCCCGTCTCCTGGCCGGCGCGGATGATGAGGTCCTCACCGATAGCCTCGATGTTCTCCGCGATGGCGTCCAGGAACGCGGCGTGGGTTTGAGGGTCCAGCGTGCTGAAGGACCGAAAGGCAGCTGCAGCGGCAGACGTCGCAGCAGCCACTTGCTCTTCGCCCAGCAGTGAATAGGCGGGCCCGAGCTGTTCGTTGGTGGCGGGGTTGACGCCGGAGGTAGTTTTTCCGTTGCCGACGACGGTCTGCCCGGCAATCAGGGAATGTCCAGTGAGGTTCACGATGTTTTCGTCCTGAGGTTTGGTGGCGACGGGTTGATCAGGAAATGGTGGCGATGAGCGCTGTGAGATCCGCGAGGTCCTGCGCCGCCAGGTTCTGCAGGGGCGGGCGGACCGGGCCGGCGGATCGACCCACCGCTTCAAGCCCACCTTTGACGATGGATACGGAGTAGCCCTTCACGCGGTCGCGGATGTCCAGGTACGGGATCACAAAGTCGTTGAGCTTCTTGTTGACGGCGACGCGGTCGTTGTTACGGACGTCCTGGTAAAAGTCCAGCGCATATTGCGGAACGAAGTTGTACAGGGCGCTGGAGTAGGTGCTCATGCCCAACTGCAGTAGCGGCAGTGCGAAGGTCTCAGCCGTGGGAAGGCCGCCCAGGTAGAAGAGCCGGTCGCCGAGCTTGGCGTAGACCCGGGCATCGTGCTCAAGGTCGCCCACGCCGTCTTTGAACCCGATGAGGTTCTCATGCCGGTCGGCCAAGGTGGCCACGGTGGTGTCCTTGTAGATGGCGTTGGCGCGGTTGTAGATGATCACGCCCAGCGAGGTGGACCGGCAGATGGCGCTGACATGCTCGGTGAGCCCGGCCTGGTCCGCCTCGGTGAGGTAGGGCGGGAGGAGCAGGATGCCTTCGGCGCCAGCTGCCTCGGCGGCTTTGGCGTTGTCGATCGCCTGGGCGGTGGAGCCTCCGGCGGAGGCCAGCACTGGAACCAGGGTGCCGACTTCCTCGACGGCGGTGCGCACCACACGCTCGGATTCCGCTGGGGTGAGGGAGAAGCCCTCGCCTGTCCCGCCGGCCGCGAACAGGCCGGCCACCGGGAAGCTGGCCTGCCAAGCCAAGTGCTTACGGTAGTTCTCCTCATCGAACTGCAGCTCCGCGTCGAAGGATGTGACGGGGAAGGACAGCAGTCCTTCCTTGAGCGTGCTTGCCAGTTCCTGCGGTGTGTAGCGTGCCATGCTGTGGTCCTTTGACTGTTGTTGCCGCGGGGCGGTGAAATGATGGGTTTCTTTACAAAAAACGGATGCCGCGTGCGGCAGCATCCAGCCGGCCGGTGGACGCCAGTCCCAGGTGGTAGACGTGCAGTTCGCTGCTTCCGGCATCCAGGAGTGCGTCCCATTCGTGGGCCAGCGCTTCGGCATCGGCGGGCTTCGGCGGTAATACCAGCACGTAGGAGCCCACCGTTGCTCCGGGTGCGGCTGCGGTCATCGCGGCCACGGTGGCTGCACTGTCCGCTGCTTCCCCCCAGCAGGGGACCACGGTGCTCACCTTGTCCAGTTGGGCCCACAGCCGGCTCCGGCGCAGCGCCTCGACGGAGACAAACGGGCCGGTAGACCAGGGGTCCGGGGAGGCGTGCAGCGAGATCCGTGCAACGGAACCGGCGGTGGCCCGTAGGCAGGCGTCCAGCAGGGCGGCCGTGGCATCCCACCTGGTTTCAAGCAGCGGCAGGAATTCTGCGGCCTCGGGAGCTGTTGCGGGCGTGGTCTTCGGTGAGTCCGCCTGACGGTGGACGGCATCCCGTACCCGGGCCTGGAGGGCTTCTGCATCCAGGCCACGCGCTGTATAGGCAACCCGGCAGGCGCCGCAGAAGCATAGGGACAGGAGCGCCTGCACCCAGGGGGAGTATCCGGCACCTTCGGTCTTTTCGTGCTGGTTCTGGTGGCCGAACCCCAGCGGACCCGATGCCTCGAGGACCAGGCCGTCCGGCCGGCCGAGGTCCAGTACCTGCTCCACCAGCCGGGCGGCGTAGTCGCGAACGTCCGGCTGTGACGGACACAGGGCATAGCGGTAGGTTTCCGCGAAGGCATTCCGGACGCACAAGTCCTGGTTCCGGCTACCCACGGCACTTGAGTGGGTCAGGACTACCCAGGCGTCCACCGGGAGCCCGGCGCCGCGGACAACCTCCGCAGCCTCCGCAAAGGAATCATCCCGGCCAGTCCACCCAGCGGCATCGCCGGGCCGAAGGGCACTGCCGTCCCAGGCCTGGGTCACCGGGAGGTATAGGGCCGCGGACCCGGCATCCACCACACGGCGCGCCGGATGTCGTGGGGTAGCGGCCCGGACCGAATGGTAGGCGGCGGCCATCGCTACGCGGTGTACGCCGGTGCCCTTGATCCAAGAGGTTGCGGAAGGATCTCCCAGCACATCCCAGGGATACAGGTATCCGGTGACCTGCGGCTTTACCATCGCGGAAGATCAGCTGTGTAGTCCGGGACGAAGCGCTGCATGTAGCCAGTGTCGTCCCTGGCTGTCATCTTGGCGTCCAGGTACTGCCGGTGGAGCTCGGCCAGCTTCTCCCGATCCAGCTCCACGCCCAAGCCCGTGCCGGTGGGAACGCGGACACTGCCGTCAACGAACTGCAGGACGCCCGGCTTGACCACGTCGTTGTGTCCGTTCCACGGGTAGTGCGTGTCGCAGGCGTATGTGAGGGCGGGCGTGGCGGCGGCAACGTGGACCATGGCGGCCAGGCTGATCCCCAGATGGGAGTTGGAGTGCATGGACAAACCTATGCCGAAGGTCTGGCAGAGGGTTCCCAATTCACGCGTGTGCCGCAGGCCGCCCCAGTAATGATGGTCGCCCAGGATGACCTGGACCGAGTCCAGTTCCACGCTCCGCTTAATGTGTTGGAACGACACCACGCACATGTTGGTTGCCAGCGGCATGGCAGCCGTAGCCGCCACCTCGCCCATTCCCTCGAGCCCCGGGGTCGGGTCCTCAAGGTACTCGAGCAACCCATCGGTTTCCCGGGCCACCCACTGGGAAGTTTCCACCGTCCAGGCCGTATTAGGGTCAAGCCGGAGCGGAAGGTCCGGGAACACTTCACGCAATGCTTTGATGGCTTCAATTTCCTGGGCCGGCGGGAAGACGCCGCCCTTGAGCTTGATGGACTTGAACCCGTACTCAGAGATCATCTTCTGCGCTTGGCGCACAATGCCCGCGGGGTCCAAGGCCTCGCCCCACTCATCCGCAATGGTCGGTTTGCCGTCCATGGCGGGATGCTCTGCCCACTTGTAGAAAAGGTACGCGCTGAAGGGAACCTCGTCCCGGACTGTGCCGCCGAGTAACTCGCTGACGGTGCGTCCCGTGGCGTGGCCTTGGATGTCCAGCGCCGCCACCTCGAACGCGGAGAAGACGGCGGCCTTTTCGAACGCGGAGAGGGTGGGGTCGAGGGCTTCGTAGATGAGGTGCTCCATCATGGACGTTTCAAAGACCCCCAGGCCCTTGATGGCGTTGGCGCCCACCGCCAGGTTGTCCAGCCGGCTTTGCCCGCCGGAGCACTCGCCTAAGCCCAGCAGGCCATTGGCGGTGCGGACCTCTATCACGACGCGGTGCACCAGCGGTTCGTGCACACCCACGGCATTCAACAACGGCGGGTCGGAGAACGCGATGGGAGTAATGGTGATCTCGGTGATTTTCAGCCCGGCCGCTGTGGGGGCATGGTCTGAGGTGAGGGTGGTGCGGGTTTTCATTGAACTTCTTTCGTGGGATTGGCGGGCGGGCTGGGCCTGTCCTAGCCCTTGGTGGCGCCCGCTGTGATGCCGCGGATCATGGAGCGCTGCAGGAAGAGGTAGACCAACAGGCTGGGGATCATTGCCATGACGGCGCCGGCCAGCAGGACGCCGGGTCCAACCGTGGTGTCATTGCGGAGTACGGAGAGCGCAACTGTCAGGGTGTAATCGCTGGGATCATTGGCTGCGATGAGGGGGAGGAGGTACTGGTCCCAGACCATCATGAAGCCGAAGATTCCAATCACGCCCAACGCGGGCTTGCAGAGCGGCAGGATGATGGCGAACAGCATGCGGAACTCGCCCACGCCGTCCAGCCTGGCCGCTTCTTCGATCTCGGCGGGGATTTCCTTCATGAACTCACTCATGATGAAGATGGAGAACCCCCAGATGCCCACCGGCAGGATGACTGCCAGCACGGTTCCGCGCAGGCTCACTCCCAGAAGGGGGAGGTCGCCGAGCACCAGCGAGAGCGGGATGCCAATGATTTCCTCGGGCAGCATCATGGTGAGCAGCACCAACAGCAGGATGAAGGCCTGTCCGCGGAACTTCTTCCGGCTCAAGCTGTAGGCCGCGAACACGGATACTGTCATCTGCAGCAGTAGCCCGCCACCGGCGATCACCAGGGAGTTCAGCAGGTAGCTCCAAAGCCCCTGCTGTGACGCTGCCTCGAAGTTGGCCAGGGTGAAGGCCTTGGGCAGTAGCGTGATCTCGGTGGGGCTGCTGTTCCTGTCGAACGCACCCGAGATGATGGCAGCGAACGGCAACGCAAAGATGCAGAAAACCAGGATGCACAGCACGATGCGGAGCAGCATGTTCACGCTGAAGCCAGGGGACCAGCCCAGGGCCGAGTCGAAGCGGGAGGACGACGACGGCCGCTTGGTCCGTGCCGGGGTGCGGGTTGTGGTGGTGCTCATCGTTCCGCCTTTCGTCGGGCCAGGAGTTGGGTGCCCACCGTGAGCAGGAGCGTGACCACCAGAAGCAGCACCGCAGCGGCCGAGGCCACGCCGATGTCGTTGCGCTGGAAGCCGAGTGAATACATCCGCGTCATCCAAACTTCCGTGGAGCCGGCCGGACCGCCACCGGTGAGCACATACACTTCCGTGAAGCTCCTCAGGCTCCGGATGGCGGCAAGCGTCAGGACGATCACGATCGCCGGACGCAGTGCCGGCAGGGTGATGTAGCGCAGGCGCTGCCAGACGGTGGCGCCATCCACGCCGGCCGATTCGTACAGGGCCCGGTCGATACCGGCCAGTCCGGCCAGGATGATCACCATGTTGTAGGGGGCGCCGTTCCAGATCCCGACGACGGCGATTGACCCCAGTGCGGTGTCGGTGCCGTTCAGGAACTGCAGGGGTCCCAGTCCCACCCAGCTGAGGATGGTGTTCAGTGGGCCGTCGGCGGTGGGGAAGTAGAGAATACGCCAGATTTCACCCACTACCGCGAGTGCGGTGACCACGGGAAGGAAGATGGCGGTGCGCAGGAACCACAGGGACTTTGCCTGCCCCTCAAGGAGGAGGGCCAGGACGAATCCGACCACCAGGGCGCCGACCGTCTGGGTAAGCCCCAGTATTACGGTGTGGCCCAGCGCATCCATGAAGCGGGCGTCGGTGAGAACGCTGGCGTAGTTGTCCAGGCCGACAAAAACGTCGCCCAGGAAGGGCTGGACCTTGAAAAGGCTCAGCCGGATTCCCTCCAACATGGGGATGAATTTGAAGTACAGGGCCAGGACGGCCGCGGGAACCAAGAACACCCAGACGGCCAGCATGTGTGCCCGGTTGCTTTTCCTGCGTCGCTTGGGCGGGCTGGGCCGCCTTGCCTGAGCCGGCATTGCCGCCGGCTTTGTTGGTGCTGAGGTCATGACTTGGCGTTCTGGCTCGTCAGTTCTTCGTTGATGGCGTTATCAAGGTCCTTCAGGCCCGATGCCACGTTGTCGCCTCCGCAATCCGAGACGATCTTGTTCAGGGCCTCGGCAGCGGCCTGCTTGATGGGCACGAAGTTGATGGCGGACGGGAACGCCTTGGAGGAGTTCTGCAGGGCGTCCTGGACCACGGTCCAGCGGGGGTCGTTGTACACGTCCGCGGCGTTGACGTCACCGTTGACCGGTACACGGACGATCGGCTGCTTGCCGGCGGTCATGCCAGCCTTCTGGCCATCTGCAGATACCAGGTAGTCGATGACCTTTTTGGTCTGTTCGGGTTTACCGTTGCTGGCAGTGACGTAGATGTTTTCGCCCTCTGCCAGGACGGTGTTGTCCACGGAACCTTTGGGAGCCTCGACAACCTCGTAAGCGTCCTTGCCCAAAGCCGTATCAAAGGACGAGAAGTTGTAGGGGCCGGTAAGGATGATGCCGGTTTTCCCGGTCTGGAAGAAGGGCGATGCCACGCTGGTGGCGGCTGTGAGGGCGCCCGGCTGGGTGTTGCCCGGGGTGCAGAATTGCTTCTTGATCCAGGTGACGCCTTCCTGGGTTTCGGTACTTGCTGCGGTAGCCGTGAACTTCCCGTTGCCCTCGTCCTTGAGGTAGGAGCCGCCGTTCTGCCAAAGGTAGGAGGACGCCCACCATCCCAGGTAGCCGCGCTCTGTGGAGCCCGGTACGGTCATGCCGTAAGTGTCCGCCTGCCCGTTGCCATCTGGATCCTGCGTGGCGAACGCGGTTGCAAGCTTCTCAAGGTCCTCTTGGGTCTTTGGAATCGGCAGGCCCAGCTTCTCGCGCCAGTCCTTGCGGATCATGGTCACCATGGTCTGCCGGGAGAAGGGAACGCCATAGGTGGCGCCGTTCAGGCCCTTGGCCTCGTTCCAGAGGGCGTCTGCAATCTTGTCGTTTCCCTCAACCGTGGATTTGTCCACCTCCACCAAGTATCCCTGCGCGGTGTAGTTGCCCAGGGCGGCCGAATCGTTGATGACGATGTCCGGGAGCTTCTTGGAGGCGGCGCGGGTCTGAAGCTGTTGGTCAAGGTCCGGCACGCCCTGGAAATTCACCTGTACTCCGGTCTTGGCGGTGAACTCCTTGAACATGGCTGCATAAGTGGTGGCGGCATCGGTGCCTGCGCGGGCCCAGACCTCGATGGGCTGGCCGTCATCCGTGGCTGCGGGGGCTGAGGAACCGCCGGCACTGCAGCCGCTCAGCACTGCGGCGGCCGTTACGGCCACTGCCAAAACAGTGCGGGACTGCTTCCTGAATTTTGAATCCACCCTGATTCTCCTTTTACTTCTCTTGCTTCAACCGAGTAATTGTCGCCGCAAATGAATGTGGCCCTGCTGGCCGTGCTTTGAGGAACGGCAGCGATGCAAACAGCGAACCGCCAGCGTCCGGCGGCTGGAGCCATTCTCTTTGCTTGTTTATATATGTAAAACGCTGTTACCATGTGAAACCTACTTCATGAGAGTATGATTTGGATCACGGAGTGTCAACCGTTGGAGGAATCTTGTCTGCAGCACCCCAAAGAGTGACCATTGCCCTCACCGGCGGTGCGGGAATGATGGCCACGCTGCTGAGGCCCCACCTCGCTGCAGCCGGTTACATGGTCCGGCTGGTGGACCTTGCCGCAGCCCCGGACCCCCAACCAAACGAGTCTGTCCACGTTGGCTCCGTGACGGATCCGGACTTCATGGGGGCTGCGCTCAGGGACGTTGGGGCTGTCATCCATCTAGGTGGCCTGCACCGCGAGAAACCCTGGGCCGAACTTGTGTCCACCAACATCACCGGCACCCAAGTGACTCTGGAAGCGGCCCGGCAGAACGGCGTCGAACGTGTCCTCTTGGCAAGTTCCACCCATGCCGTAGGCTTCCACCCCACCGAAGCCGCAGCCCAGGACTCAGTGCTCACGCCCCGCCCGGACACCTACTACGGTGTCAGCAAGGCGGCCGTGGAAGCGCTGGGGAGCCTCTACGCGGACAAATACGGCATGAAAGTGGTCAGCGCCCGCATTGGCACCGGCGGTGAAGAACCTGGAAACCTGCGGACGCTCGGGTCTTGGCTTTCGCCAGCGGACTCCTTCCGCTTAGTAGAGGCTACGCTCAACGATTGTGGCGCCCCAGGGCATCACGTGGTGTGGGCCGTTTCGGCGAACACCCGCGGGTGGGCCAACCTTGAAGCGGGAAAACGTATTGGATTCGAACCGCAGGATGACGCCGAGGCCTTCGCCGCAGGGGTGGATACCTCGGCCCGGGACGCGTGGGCGGAACTATTGGGCGGCGCCTGGGCCAGTGATGGCCATAGGGTGGGAGTGGACAACTACCCACACCCGGCATCCACATGACAGGCCGGGTCAGGTCAGGGGGGAATGTGGAAGGGGGATCTGTGACAGCTTCGTTGGAGGCACAGTCCGGCGCGGCCGGCGACGTCAAAATGGTTAAGTCGGCGGAACGAACCATCGCTATTCTAGAGCTCTTGGCCGGCGCACCGCAGCCGCTTACCACGGCGGAAATCTTCAAGCTGACGGGCTACCCGCGGTCCAGCCTGCACTGGTTGCTGTTGACGCTGCTGGAGCTCAACTGGATAGAGCAGACGCCCGAGGGCGCCTACCGCATAGGCACCCACGCGCTGCTGTGCGGCACGGCCTACCTGGACCGGGACCCGGTGATGGAGCATGTGTCAGCCGTTTTGGAAAAGGTCCGCAACGCCACTACCTTCACCACGCACTATGCCCGGCTGGACCGCTCTGACGTCATTTACCTGGCTACCCGGCAGGCAGTTGATCGCCGCCGGCTTTCCTCCCGGGTGGGACGCAAGTTGCCCGCCCAGGTGACTGCCTTGGGGAAGGCCATCCTCTCCGAGTACACCGACGCAGAGGTTCGGCAGCGGATAGGCGATGGACCGTACGCGCAGATCACCCCCAACTCCGTGCCGGACTTTGAAGCCCTGCAGCGCGAACTGGCCGAGTTCCGCAAGGCCGACCACGCCATCGAATGGGAGCAGAACACGGTGGGTCTCTGCTGCGTCAGCGTGGTGGTTCCTTACCGGATCCCCGGTACCGACGCCATGAGTTGTTCCATCCCGAAGGAACTCGCTACGGAAGAGGTCCTCCGCAGCACGGTGGCCGCCCTCAAGTCTGCGGCAGCGGAGCTTGCCAGGACGCTGCGGGCGGCCGGCATCCGCTAACGGCCGTGTCCCCAGCAGCCCCATGGCCGACGTCACACAGGTCCGGATTGGGGCCCAGCGGCGTGTAGGTTAGGCGCCCTGACACGCGCGAGCCTAGCCTAGAAGCATGGCCAACAAGGGTAAGCAGCAGTCGACCGCGCGCTCATCAGCGCCGGCGAAGGGTGCTGCCCGCGGCTCATCCGGTGCCGGTACGCCGGGCAAAAGCAGCCCGACCAACAGGCGCAGGCCCAGTCCTGCCGTGTATCGCCGTCGTCGACAGGTAGTTTTTGGTGCGCTGCTGCTGGTGATCATGATGATCGTGGTTGCTGCGGTGGCCATTACTGGGGCGCTCACTGGGCAGTCCGGGCCGCAAGCCGTCACTACCCCGGAAGCCTCCCAGGCACCCACGCAGGGCAGCGCCCCGTCAGGTACGCCGTCACCCTCCGCTTCTCCCACGCCAGTGTGCGACTTCAACCTCATGACCGTCGCCGCCAAAACCGACAAGCCTGCCTACGGTGCGGAGGACAAGCCGCTGCTCACCATGACCATTACCAACGGGGGCGCAGCCCCCTGCGAGGTCAACGTGGGCACATCCCAGATGGAATACCTGGTGATGAGCGGCGGAGACCGGATCTTCTCGTCCAAGGACTGCCAGACCGGCGGCGAGGACCTCATCAAGACCATCCAGCCCGGCAAGAGCGAAACCGCGAACTTCCCTTGGCAGCGCAACCGGACACTGGAGGGCTGTGGTGCGATCAACGCCAAGCCCGGTGGCGGCGGGGCCTACTACACCTTCGAGGCGCGGCTGGGAAACAAAGCCAGCCCCAAAGCCGTGTTCCAGCTGAATTAGTCACCGCCGAACCAGCGTTCGACGGCGGCAGCCGGCTTAGAGGAACCTGTCCAGGAGGCTGGCCTCGGCCATGCGGCTCAGGCCCTCGCGGACTGTGCGGGCACGCTGATCGCCGATGCCGTCCACAGTCATGAGATCGTCAATAGTTGCTGCCATGAGGTTCTGGAGCCCACCGAAGTAGTCCACCAGCCGATCGGCCACAGCTTTGGGCACTGACTTCAAACCGGACAGCAGGCGGTAGCCCCGCGGCTGGACCACTGCGTCCAACTGCTCAACCCCGCCAGCGAAGCCAATGATGTGGGCAATACGGCTGAGGTCGATCAGTTCCGTCGGTCCAAGGTTGAGGAGCGCCTGGACGGCTTCCTCTATTTCCTCAGGCGAGGCGTCCGGGTCCGAGTAGTCGCGGATGATGACGTCGCTGCCGGGCCCGCGGCCCATGGTGAGTTCTTCCACCTGGAGGGAAAGGAGCCGGCCATCTTCGCCAAGTTCCAGCACGTACTGGGCGATTTCCTCGGAGATGCGCCGGACCATTTCCTGGCGCTGGAGGGTGACTGCCACGTCCCGGACGGTAACGAGGGCTTCGATTTCGAGGGCTGAGAGGGAACTGGTGACCTGGTCCAGCCTGGCGCTGTACCGCTCGAGGGTTGCCAAGGCCTGGTTGGCGCGGGCAAGGACCTTCTCGGACCCCTCCAGCACGTGCCGCAGGCCGTTCACGTAGAGCGCGATGATTTGCATGGACTGGCTGACGGAGATCACGGGAACGCCGGTCTGGATGGCCACGCGCTCAGCCGTGCGGTGCCTGGTGCCCGATTCCTGGGTTTCGATGCTTGAATCCGGGACCAACTGGACTGCGGCGCGGACGATGTTGCTGGCGTCCTTGTCACAGATGATGGCGCCGTCCATCTTGGCCAGCTCACGCAGGCGTGTGGGCGAGAAGTCGATGCCGATATCGAATCCGCCCGAACAGATGGAGTCGATGGTGCGGTCGTAGCCCAACACGATCAGGGCGCCGGTCCGTCCACGGAGGATGCGTTCCAGGCCATCACGCAACGGAGTTCCGGGTGCGACTCTGGCCAGGGTCGCCTTAAGCGACTCTTCCGGGCTCCGGGCCATAGGGTTTCCCTTCGAAGGTGCAAGCCACGGCTCACAGACAAGCTGAATCCGGCGTCAGCGGGCACTCACAAAAAATGCCCCAAAGACGACAAGCACCATGATAGGGCTTCCGGGCACCGTTAACCGCACCAGCAAGCCGCAAAGTGGGTCATTTCGTTATCTTCGGGGATGCCCGGAAAGTGGTTTGGCGGCCAATCGCCGGGACCCCCATTTCCGCTGATCAGCCGCCTGCCGCCTAGATCCGGCCGCGCCCAAGTCCAGTCAGCAAAGCTCCTCCCGCCTCGCGCCAAAACCCGTGGCTTCCCGGTCCAGCCGCGTTGTTCTCCAGGTACTTAATCCAATCGCGGTACTCGGTAATGTCCCGTCCTTCTGCCGCCGCCACGGCATCACAGGCAAAGCCGACGGCTTTGCTGCCATCGTCCAGCGTGATGGAACCCAGCAGCATGGGTTCCGGCAGTTCAGCAAGAAATGATCCAAGCCCGGCCTCTGAAAGCAGCCACCTCTCGGCCACGAGCCCGGCCCCGTGTTCAGATCGAACCACGCCGGGCTTAGGAGGGGTGGTTTCCAAGGCCACCATTCGGTACCGAGCCGCAGTGACTACCCGCCCGTCCCAGAAAGCCCCGCGCCGCTCAAGTTCAGCCGCCAGCGGCTGCCCCTTCCGGTGCGCCCCCACCACGACGAGGGGAACGACGGCGGCTCCCGCAGCAACCGGCCACGGAACCTTGCGGCCGGGCGACGTAGCGGGTGCGGCTCCGGCTGCGAACAACTCCGGATTCTCCGGGGTCAGTTCAATACGCCGCGCGATGTCCGCGGCCACGCCGTCCTCGAAGGTCCGGGCAACTACAGTCAGGCCGAACTGCGCGATGCTGCTTGTTTCGCCCGCGCCGCCTGTTTCGGTGACGGTACCCGCCGGTACCGCAACGGCGCTGAGATCGAAGAGGTTGCAGAAATTGGTATAGGTGCCCATCCGGGAATTGACCCCCACGGGATCGGCTGCGACCTCTGCCAGCGTCGGATGGAACGGTGTCGTGGGAACTATCAGCGCATCGAAACCGTCCAACCGCTCCATGGCCTGGTGCTTGAGATGCTCCAACGCCGCCGTGTCCGCCACGTACTGGTGCGCAGGGACCGTGCCTGCAGCCTTGATGATGCCGGCCACCGTTGCGTCGAGCCTTGCGGACACCCCGCCGGACGTCACCGAGTCAATGAAGCTCCCGACGGCGGCGGAGCGTTCGGCCACCAATCCGCCGTCGTACAGCAGCCGTGCGGCCTCCAGGAAGACGTCAAGTTCGATGGGCTCGGCCACTACTCCGGTGGACCGCAACCGCTCAATCTGCTCCTGGAACTCGGCCGCCCAGGCGTCCGGGAGTGCCGGCAGAGCGGCCGGATAGGCCACCCGCGGTGTGGACGGCGCCGCAACCTTGGCGTCTGCAGGCCAGGGGCGGCCCTGCCCGGCCATGATGCCCATGGCGAGCTCCGCAGTGGCGAGGTCGCGGGCGAAGATGGTTGCCGTATCCCAGGAACGGCATGCCGGGACCACGCCTTCGGTGGACACCACGCCCAGGGTGGGTTTGATCCCCACAATCCCTTGCAGTGCAGCGGGAATCCGGCCCGAACCCGCGGTATCCGTCCCAATGGCCACGTCCACCAATCCGAGGGCAACGGCCACAGCAGAACCTGAACTTGAGCCGCCGGAGATCCTCCCGGGACGCCTCGCATCACGGACGGCACCGTAGGGGCTGCGGGTTCCGACCAAGCCAGTGGCGAACTGGTCCAGATTGGTGGCCCCCAGCACCAGGGCGCCCGCAGCGCGGAGCCGCGCAACCGGCACCGCATCCCGGGCGGGTGCATCCCCAAAGCCGGGGCACGCCGCCGTCGTGACCAAACCGGCAACATCCACGTTGTTCTTCACGGCGAGCAGGAGGCCGGCAAGTGGCAGGTTCTCACCGGCCGCCACGGCGGCGTCAATCCGGTCCGCTTCTGCGAGCAGTTCGTCCCGCCCCCGCAGGTGGATCCAGATTTCAGGACGGTCGACGGCGTCAATCGCCTTAAGCGCGGCGAGGACGCGTTCCACGGTGGGCCCGCTCATGATGCGCTTCCTTCCAGCATAAGTGCGGGTTCCCGGACGTCCATGGGCTCCAGGACCACCAGTGCTTCGCCTGCCACCACTTGGGCGCCGGCCACGGGCAGGACCCGTTGGACCACGCCATCCACGGGGGCCTGGATGACGGTCTCCATCTTCATCGCTTCCAGGGAGACCAGCGGCTGGCCGGCGACCACGAGGTCCCCGGGTTCCACGTCCACTTTCCAGACGCTGGCCGCGAACGGCGACGTCACCAAAGTGCCGCCGTCGGGCACTACGACCTCGTCGGCCGGTGGGGCCAGTGAAACGGCTTGTTCGGCACGGTCGAACTCGCCGGCCTCCTCCCAAGCCTGGCGCTCCACGGCGAAAGCGGCCGACTGGGTCTCGCGGAACTCTGCAATGGACACGCTGTTGCGGTCCAGGAATTCCTCATGCTCGGCCAGCGAGAACGTGCCGTCCTGGATCTCTACGCCACGGCCGCGGCCCGCAGTCATGTCTGCGCGGAGGTCCAGGAGCTCCTCGGGGCTGACGGGGTACCAGGAAATGCGGTCGAAGAACCGGAGCAGCCACGGGGAGCCGGGCTCGAAGGGTGCGGCGTCCGCGTAGCGCGACCAGACTTGCGTGGTCCGACCAACAAACTGGTAGCCGCCGGGTCCCTCCATGCCGTAAATGCACATGTAGGCCCCGCCGATGCCCACGGCGTTCTCAGGGGTCCACGTGCGGGCGGGGTTGTACTTGGTGGTGACCAGCCGGTGCCGCGGATCCAATGGGGTTGCCACCGGTGCTCCGAGGTACACGTCGCCCAGGCCCAGGACGAGGTACTCGGCGTTGAAGACGGTATCGAAGACGTCGTTGACGGAGTCCAGGCCGTTGATGCGGCGGATGAACTCGATGTTCCACGGGCACCACGGGGCGTCGTCGCGGACACCGGCCATGTAGCGCTCGATTGCCTCGCGGGTGGCGGGATCGTCCCAGGACAAGGGGAGACGGACGCTGCGGCTGGGTACCACCAACTCCGAGCTCGCTGGGAGCGAAGCGTCCACCTCGCGCACCAGGCCCAACAGCTTCGAGGTGGGCAGGACGGAAGGATCGGCTTTGATCTGCAGGGAACGGATGCCCGGGGTCAGATCCACGATGCCCCGGACTGCGAGGCGTTCAAGTTCCTGGTGGAGGGCGTGGACGCGGGCGCGCAGGCCCAGGTCCAGCACCATGTCGCCGTACTCCACCAACAGGTTGTCATCACCGGAGCGTCGGTAGGTGACCGCAGGCCGTCCGTCGCCTTCGGGCACCCGGCCCAGCACTCCGTCGTCGCCATCTCCGCGAAGCAGTCCGGTAGTGCCGGACGCAATGCCTGTACTGAAGCCGGCACTGCCCGGGAGTATCAGCTGCCTCGCAGCGCCGAGTTCCTTGACGGAGGGCGCCTCAACCGAGCGGATGGGCACAAAGCGGACCTTGTCACCAGGCCGCAGTTGCCCCAGCTTCCAGCGCTCGCCGGTCACCACCGTTACCGGGCAGACGAAACCGCCCAGGCTGGGACCATCCGGGCCCAGCAGGATGGGAGTGTCGCCGGTGAAGTCCAAGGCACCCACCGAATAGGCGGTGTCGTGGATGTTGGAGGGGTGCAGTCCGGCTTCCCCGCCGTCATTGCGTGCCCAGCGCGGCTTGGGGCCGATCAGGCGGACACCGGTTCGGGCGGAGTTGAAGTGGACCTCGTATTCGGCGGCATAGAGCTCTTCAATGTCTTCGCGTTGGAAGAATTCCGGTGCGCCATGCGGCCCTTCCACTACCTTCAGCTCCCATTCCGAGGTGAGTGCCGGGCGGCTCTCTGCCGGAACCGCGCCGGGGACGGTCTCAGGCAGGTGACCGGTGACCGTGCGGAGCACATCGCTGGCCCGCAGCACGCGGCCGCCGTGGCCACCGAACTGGCCCAACGTGAAGGTGGACGCGCTGCCGAGGTACTGGGGAACGTCAAGCCCGCCTTCAAAGAGAATGTAACCTCGCAGCCCGGATCCGTCAGCCGATCCGACATCCAGAAGGCCGTTGTCGGGCACGGTGATGGGCTCCCAGGCGTTTGCCGCGATGCCGTTGACAGTCACGGCGACGTCGGCGCCGGTGACGCACACCGTGGTGGCGTGGGTGAAACGGAGAGCCGGGCCGGCCATGGTGAATTCCAGGCCGGGTGCTCCCTCTGGATTGCCCAGTGCGGTGTTGCCAAGCCGGAACGACAAATCATCCATGGGGCCGCTGGGCGGGACGCCGATCTGCCACAGCCCGGTCCGGCCAGGCCAGTCCTGCACGCTGGTCTGGAGGCCTGGCCGTTCAACGGTGATCCGAGGTTCAGGGTCGCCCACGGTGTTGAGGGTTCCGGTGGAATGCTGTGCCGTACGGACCACGTCCATCCCGGCAACGGCACGCAGCATGCCCAGGTTGGTCTCGATGCCATCGATGCGGGTTCCTGCCAGCGCAGTGGCCAGGGCGTCGAAGGCGGCGTCACGGGTGCTGCCGGACGTGATGACCTTGCCCAGCAGGGGATCGTAGCTGGTGGAGACTTCGCTGCCGGTCTCCACCCAGGCGTCAATGCGTACGACGTCGGAGCCCGGGTACTGCGCGTTGGTAACCGTTCCGGCGCTGGGCTGGAAGTTCCGGGCAGGGTCTTCTGCATAGATGCGGGCTTCCACAGCGTGGCCTGAGACGGGCACGCTGTCCGGCACACCATCAAGCACGGGCTCCTGCTGGGCGAGGTTCAGCATCCACTCCACCAGGTCCACGCCGGTGATGGCCTCGGTGACTGGGTGCTCAACTTGCAGCCGTGCATTGACTTCCAGGAAGGATGCTTCCTGGCGGACGGGGTCGTAGACGAACTCCACCGTTCCTGCCGAACGGTAGCCCACTGAGGCACACAAGGCGCGTGAGCTCCGGTGCAGTTCCTCACGCAACGCATCAGGGAGATCCGGCGCGGGTGCCTCTTCAAGTACTTTCTGGTGGCGGCGTTGCAGTGAGCAGTCACGGTCGCCGAGGCTCACCACGCGGCCCTCGCCGTCGCCGAACACCTGGACTTCCACGTGGCGTGCATGTTCGATGTAGCGTTCGGCAAAGACGCCGGCCGTTCCAAAGCTGGAACTGGCCAGGCGGGCCACCCGGGAGTAGTTCTCGCGGAGCCCGGCTTCGTCGCGGCAGACGGCCATGCCGATGCCGCCGCCACCGCCGGTTGCCTTGAGCATGAGCGGGAAACCGATGGTTTCCGATGCTGCCACGGCTTCGTCCAGGTCCTCCAGGAGGCCGGATCCGGCGATCATGGGAACGCCGGCGCGTTGCGCGGCATCGCGGGCCGTGTGCTTGGTCCCGAAAATCCGGAGCTGGTCCGGGGTGGGGCCTACAAAGACCAGGCCGGCCGCTTCAACAGCTTCCGCGAAGACCGCGTCCTCGGACAGGAACCCGTAGCCAGGGTGGATGGCTCCGGCACCGGTGGAAGCTGCCGCACTGAGGATGGCGTCGATCTTGAGATACGACTCCTTGGCCGGTGCAGGTCCCAGGAGGACGGCCTCGTCAGCGAGCTTTACATGCTTGGCGCCGCGGTCCGCTTCGGAAAAGACGGCGACGGTGCGGAGCCCGGCCTTGCGGGCGGACTCGATGATCCTGCAGGCGATCTCGCCGCGGTTGGCAATGAGGAGGGTGTCGAAGCGGTTCATGCGCGGGCCTCCGGACGTGTGACGATCATGCGCACCGGCGTGGGGTTGAAGCCGTTGCAGGGGTTGTTGATTTGGGGGCAGTTGGACACCAGCACCAACGTGTCCACTTCGGCGCGGAGTGCCACTCGCTTGCCGGGCGCGGACAACCCGTCCACGATGCCCAGCGCGCCGTCGGGATCCACCGGCACGTTCATGAACCAGTTGATGTTGGACACCAGGTCCTTCTTTCCGAGGTCCCACTTGGCGCCCTCAATGAGGAAGTTCTCAACGCAGGCGTGCTGTTCGTGGGTGTGCTGGCCGTAGCGGAGCGTGTTGGACTCTTGGGAGCAGGCGCCGCCGATGGTGTCGTGGACGCCAACTTCGTCCGCCACCACTGTCATGAGTTCCTGGCCGCTGTCGGCGCGGAGGGCCGAGCCAGTGGTGAGGAAGATGCTGCCCTGGGTTGCGATGGTCACGGCGGCCGAGTACCGGGTGCTGGTGTCTTTGGCCGCGTAGAGAATGCAGTCCACGGCCTGGTTGCCGTCGTGGTCCACGATGGTGAGCACGTCTCCGGCCTCAACCACGGCAGACCATGGGCCGCGGGCTTCCACCAGTTCGTCCAGTACGGCGCGGCCAGGGACCAGTGCGGGGCTGATTTCTGTGATGGCGTTCATGCGGAGGTCCTTGCGTTGTAGTCGAGTTCTGTGTTGTGGAGGGCCAGACGCCCCTCTGGGCCGAGGTCCACGTTGAGGGTTCCGTCCACCAGGGCTTGGAGGTCCTGCGGCGCCTGCCACGCGACGATGTCCACGGCGCTGCCGCTGAAGTCCGGACGGGGGTCCAACGGGTGGGCGGTATTGGCCAGTACCAGCACTGCGTCCATGTGGAGGAGAAGTTCGACGGCGGCCCCGGCACCGGCGCTGCCGGCGAACGTGATGCTGCCGTCCCGGTCCACGGTGACGCCCTTGAAGAACGACAATGACGGAGGGAGTTCTTTCTGGCTGATGCCATGCTTCATGCCACCAAGGGTCAACAGTTCACGGCCAGCCGGTGATGGGCTGTGCGCTGACCCGGCACCGTACTTGGCGGTGTTTCCGGCCAGATGGGTGGTGCCGGTGAGGGCATCGTGGTTGCCGGACGAGTCGGCCACTACAGTGGCCATCAGCCGCCCGGCGTCGGACAGCAGGGGGTGGCCGGTGGTCAAGTACGCCTGCCAGGGGACCTTGACCGTGTCCGCGACGTTGAGCCGCTCGTGCTGTGCGCCGCTCCGGATGAGGACAGCGTGAACACAGGCATCGCCGTCGAGGTCTGTGATCCTGATGCGCGTCCCGCGGGCCAGTTCCAGATGGGTGTAGCGGCCGAAAGCGAGAGTTTCCGCCCAGGTCAACGCGGTCTTTGCCTCCGCAGGGAGGCTCTCCGTCAACCGGGCCGGAGCCGAAGCGGGCGGGACATGGATCATGGTCTCCGCTGCCCGGCCATGCTGGGCCCGGGCGTGCAACCTGGCGCCTGCCGTGGTGGCGGTTCCGTTTTCAGTAGTCCGTGTTTCGAGAATCTGTGTCATGGCATTCATTTCTGTGCTTGAGCGGGATGGTGGTGCAGCGGGGTCAGCCGGCAGGGTTGGCGGGGTCCAATGCGTCTGCCGCTTTGTTCTGCCGGACCCGGAGGTTCCTCCGGACCCAGATGCCCAGGAGCAGGACGGCGCCAACCATGATGGGGGCGGAGAAGAGCAGGATTCCGTGTTCGCCGGAGGGGTCATACACCTCGGGGCGGGGCCATGACAGGTTGGTGACCATCAGGGCGCCGTACAGGACGGCCAGGACGTTGACGGGCAGGCCCCAACGGCCCAAGGAGAACAGTCCCGCCGGCATGGTCTGGCCCACCCGGCCCCAGTCACCCCGGAAGCGGCTGAGCAGTTGAGGGACCGTGACCATCAGGTACGCCAGGTACACCATCACGATGCACACACTGCAGAGAGTGGTGAAGAGTGCGGAGTTGCCGATATTGATGGCGAGGATCCCCACCGCCAGGGCGCCGATCGCGATGGAGGGCCACATGGGGGTTCCACGTTTGGGGTGGACCTTCGCGAGCCGGGCCGAGGCAGGCAGCTTGCCGTCGCGGGCCATGGAGAACACCAGGCGCGAACCGGCCGTCTGGATGGCCAGGGTGCAGACAAAGATGGCGATTGCCACGTCCACCAGCAGCACCTTGCCCCAGAACGTGCCCAACACGGCCGTCAGCACGTAGGGGAGTCCCTCGGTGGCGAGCCTGCCGTCGTCGAGGCTTGGCGCTGCCATGAGGGCAGCGATAATCATCAGCCCGCCGCCAACACCTGAGATGATCAACGCCGACAAGATGGTGCGCGGTGCGGTCTTGCGGGGGTTCTTGGTCTCCTCCGAGAGTTCGCCGGCTGAGTTGAAGCCGACCATCACGTACGCGGCCATCAGGCCGGAGACCAGGAAGGCGCCCACGGCACCAAGGTCCGAGGTAGTGACCACACTGATGTCTGCTACCACCTCCGGGCCACGCTGCGCGGCTGAGAACAAGGCGAGAATCACCGCGGCGACGCCCACAATCTCGCAGGTGACGCCGATGGAGTTCACATGGGACATGAGCCTCACACCGAGGCAGTTGATCACCGTGGTGATCACCAGGAGTATGGCGCCAAGGATCACTGCGTTGGCCGCGCCCGTGGGGGATGCCAGTGAGGGGTCGCCGCCCACCACTTGGAATCCCTCCCACAGCTGGGGGAGTACCACTTGGAGCGCAATGGCAGCTGCGGCAGCTGTGATCACCTGGGCGATTGCCATGAACCAGCCAGCGAACCAGCCCACCACTTCGCCGCCCATACGGCGCGACCACTGATAGACAGCGCCGGACAAGGGGTATCTGGCGGCGAGTTCAGCGAAGTTCAGGGCTACCAGGAGTTGGCCGACCAGCACCACGGGCCACGTCCAAAAGAAGGCCGGGCCGGCGAAGGAGTAGCCGAAAGCGAAGAGCTGAAAGATGGTGGTGAGGATGGAGACGAACGAAAAACCTGCGGCGAACGATGCGTAGCGGCCTAGCTTGCGGTGCAGGGTGGGCTGGTAGCCGAGGGCTGTCAGGTCTGCGTCGTCAGTGCGGCTGGCCGTCGTCGAAAGGGTGGAAGTCATCGGGTTCTCCGTGTCTGGAACGGGATAGGGGACCAGCCCGGAGAGGTTTCTGATGACCCGCCCGGAATATCGGTCACTTGATAGTTTTCCAGCGCGGTGTCCCCGCAGCGTTTCGCCGATGTAAAGCCTTGGTTACCGTGCGTTGCGGGGAGGTAAAGGAAATCTCACCGTCGGCTCAGCAGGCCGTGAACGGCTCTTTTGGCGGTGCTGCGATGCAAGAATGAAAGGGTGAGTACAGTCGGACCGGGACGCCCCCGCAAGCAGCAAGCGGTACGCCGGGGAGCCACAGCCCGCGACGAGATCCTGGACGCGGCAGCCGAGCTCTTTACGGGCCAAGGTTTCGCCAACACGTCCACGCGGGCCATCGCTGACGCCGTCGGAATCCGACAGTCATCGCTGTATCACCACTTCTCCACCAAGGACGAGATCCTCGGGGAGCTCCTCGGCGGGACGGTATCCACCAGCTTGGCTTTTGCCCGCGCGATACGGGATCATTCCGACGACGCCGGCCTCGATGCTTCTGCGGCACGGTTGCATGCGGTGATGCTGTTCGACGGTTCGCAACTCTGCAGCTCCCGCTGGAACCTCGGCGTGCTGTACCACCTGCCGGAGGCCAGGGCGGAGGTCTTCCAGCCGTTCATGGACGCCCGGAAGGAACTTCGGACCATTTACGGAGACTTGGGGCGGGAACTGACGGCGGTGGCGGATTCCGACGCCAGCCTGGGGGATACGGCCTTCCGGCTGGTGGAGTCCTTGATCAACCTCCGCGCGGACGGACTGATCTCAGCAGACTCGGCGTCCACTACGGCCGACACCGTGATGTTCCTTGCGGGACTCAGGAACGAACTTCCGGCGGTGAGGGCTGCCAGTGATGAACTCATCAGCCGGTTTGGAGCGGCGCCTGAGCCGGCGCTCGCAGCGAAGAGCGCCTAGTAATCCACCTGCCGCTTCAGCTTGTTCCCAAGCCACAGCATTGCCAAGCTCACCACGAGGAAGCCAACGGAGATGGCGAGTGCAAAGATGATCACGCCGCCCCAGCCGCCGGCGCGTGAGGGGTCGATGAACCAGTACGGGTACCAGTTGACGAAGGCTCCCCGGATCAGGCTGTAGACGAGGTAGCCGATGGGGTAGAGCAGCCAGTACCAAATGTGCCTGGGTTGCAGGGTGGCCAGCGGGGGCTGGAAGAGCCAGTCCGCCACCATCACTACGGGGATCAGGTAGTGCACCACGAAGTTGACCCAGGGGAGCAGGGAGCCAAGGTCCTCGCCGGCAAGCAGCGCACCGAACACCAACCCCACTACGGCCATGGCGATAGTTGCCGTGCCACGGGTGACGTCGTCGATCTCGCTCGGCCGCTTGCGGATCAGGACCCTGTAGCCGCTGATGAGCAGTACGAGTGCCGCGAAGATGTTGGACAGATTGGTGAAGTAGCTGAAGAAGTTCCAGAGGTCATAGCCCATGCCCAGATGAACTGTCAGCTGTGTCCCCACCGCCACCAAGGTCAAAAGGCCAAAGAAAAAGCGTCCCCCGATAAGCACAGTCCTCTTGGTCATGACCCAATCCTTGCCGAAACCGCAGCTCAGAGCCGTTCGACACCCCGGAAGGGTTAAGTGATCAGAAGTTCGAGGGCCTCCGCCAAGTGGCCTACCTCGCGCACCGAGAAGCCGTCGGGGATGACCCCGGCGCCCGCCGGGCTGGCCGGAACAATCGCGTGGGTGAAGCCCAGTCGGTGCGCTTCCTGGATGCGTTGGTTAATGCCCGGAACGGGACGGACCTCGCCTGCCAGCCCTACCTCGCCGAAAGCAATGAGCCGTTGGGGGAGTGCCTTGCGGGACTTGGCGGAGGCAACCGCCAGTGCCACCGCCAAGTCAGTGGCCGGCTCCGTGAGCTTCACACCGCCAACAGTTGCCACATAGGAATCGTCCTTGTGCAGCATGCACCCGGCCCGCTGCTGAAGGACCGCGAGCAGCATGGCCACCCTGGAGCTTTCCAGCCCGCTGGTTGCCCGGCGCGGTTGGGAGTTGGGACTCTCAGCCAGCAACGATTGGACTTCTGCGAGCAGCGGCCGGCGCCCCTCCATGGTCACCGTGATGCAGGTGCCCGAGACGGGCTCACGCGTGCGTGAAACGAACAGCCCGCTGGGATCAGCCAGGCCCTCGATACCGGCCTCGTTCAGGTCAAAGCAGCCGACGTCGTCTGTCGCACCGTAGCGGTTCTTGACGGCTCTCAGCAGACGCAGGCGGGAGTGGCGCTCGCCTTCGAACTGGCACACGACGTCCACCAGGTGTTCCAGCAGCCGCGGTCCGGCGATGGTGCCTTCCTTGGTCACGTGGCCCACCAGGAGCGTGGTCATGTTGCGCCGCTTGGCTGCGGCAATAATGGACGCAGCGACCTCGCGCACTTGGGAAACGCCGCCGGCGCTGCCTTCGACGTCGGCGCTGCTCAGCGTCTGCACGGAGTCCACAATCAACAGCTTGGGTTCGAGCTTCTCCACTTGGCCCAGCGCCTGCCCGAGGTCGGTCTCCGCGGAAAGGTACAGCGTATGGGCGACGGCATCTATCCGCTCCGCGCGCAGCTTCACCTGTGCCGCAGATTCCTCACCGGTGATGTACAGGACATCCTGACCCGTACGGGCGAACTTCGCCGCGACGTCCAGCAGGAGCGTGGACTTTCCGACGCCGGGTTCCCCAGCAAGCAGGATCACGGCACCCGGGACGAGCCCTCCGCCCAGGACACGGTCCAGCTCGTCCACGCCCGTGGGCAGGAACGCGGCAGTGGTCCCATCCACCTCAGCGATACGGCGGGCCGGCTCCAAAACTGTAGCGGCCGCCGTCGTACGCGCTACCGTGGCGCCGTACTCCTCAACGGTTCCCCAGGCCTGGCACTCGCCGCACCGGCCCACCCACTTGATGGCAGTCCAGCCGCATTCGGCGCACTTGTAAGCGGGTGTTTTGGATGCGCGGGACGTCTTGGAAGCCATGGGTTCAAGGTTAGCCGCGGGGACTGACAGTATTAGCCGAGCCGTCCCCCGTGCCGCGCTGCGTCCACAAACACCGCAATACCCGTCACACCAAGCGCAAGCCCGAGCGAAGCAACGACGTCCGTCAGCCAGTGGTACCCAAGGTAGACCCGGCTGTAGGCGACCAGCAGCGTCAGCAAGGCGGCGCCAGTGAAGGCGAGCACCGCCGTCGTTCGCGTGCCCGAACGCGAGACGATCAGGTAGGTGAGGACCAGCGCGAAAATGCCGGCGCCAAGCGTGTGGCCGGAAGGGAAGGACAGGGCGTCGTCCGGGCCGAGGAGGAAATCGGATGATGGCGGTCGGGAGCGGCCCACATCCTGCTTGATGACGGTGGAGAGAATACCGGCGAGCAACATAGCGCCCATCAGCACAGCCGGCCGCCATAGTTCCCGCTTCCAGGCCGTCCATGCGGCGGCCACCGCCACGCTAATGACCGTCATCCACACGGGTGAGGTGACCGTAGTCAACGCCGTGAGGAAGGCCGTGACCACCGGGCCGCGCGAATCGACCATGAAACTGTGGACCGTGCCATCCACGGTGGCCAGCCCGGTCTCGGACAGCACGGCGGCGAACATCAACCAGAAGATGGCATCGCCGGCCACCAGCAAACCACCTGCCCACAGGAACAGGAGCCGCTGCCGTTGCCGGAGCGCCGGGGCAGCCCGGAAGCGTGTGGATAAGGCAGGGATCATCGGCCCATTCTGCCAAACAGGTCTGGGGCTTCTCTGGGAGGAACGGAGGGCTACAGCGCCGGCAGCACTGCCCGCGCTTCCTCCGGCTCCATCCCGCTGGCCTCCAACAGGTCAACCATGAGGGGCCGGAACAGCATGACCACGGTTTCGCCCTCCAGCCTTTGGACGTCCAGCATCTTGGGGTGCAGGCGGGCGGCGATGTCGGAGAGTTCGTTCCGGGCGCGGCGCAGGTGGACCCGGCGGGTACCTTCACTCTGCTCGGACAAGCCAATGGTCATCTCGTCGATCGCCGCAGCGGTTTCCTGCAGGACTTCGGAGATGCTGTCGATCGCTTCATCGGACAACGCGGCATGGTTGATGGCGCTGGTGAGCCGCCGGGCGAACACCCGGCTGTTACGTAGGGCCAGGTCGATGTACTCCAGAGAGTGCTCCAGGCCGGCCAGCTCGTCGCGGTGCCTCCGGTGCGCGGGAGCCAGAGTTGCTACTTCGCCCGAGGCACGCAGCGTCTGCCGCATCCGGTCCACCAAAGGCTGGCAGTTGCGGCCGCGGATCAAGGCGTGCCAGGCGATGGTGGAATCGCTCTCGGTAAGGGCCTTGCCGCATTCGCGCAGCACTTCCGCGAGCTCGTGCAGGATCTTCTGGACATCTTTCCGGGGCTCCCGCCGCGGATCCTTCGGCACCAGGATGGTCACCAGCAGAGCGAACACACCACCAACCACGGCATCCAGGCTGCGCGTAAAAGGCCCGCCGGCCGGTGCCGGCAGCAGCACCACCAGCAAGGACTGCAGCCCCAGTTGAGTGGTGAAAATAGTGCCGCTGTCCAGGAATCTGGCCAGCAGGATGGAGAAAAGAAGTACGACGGCGGCCTGCCAGATCCCGGCGCCCAGCCAGTGAAGCAGCAAATCACCAACAACGATGCCCAGTGTGCAGCCGAGGCCCACCTCTATCACCCGGCGCAGCCGCGGGTCACGGGAGAACCCGAGGGCAATCAGGGAAGACGTAGCTGCAAACAGCGGTCCTTGGTGGCCCAGGACATACTCGGCGAAAGCGTAGGCGCCTACAGCGCACACTGTCATCTGGATTGCCGGTGTCAACGAATTCCGGCTGCGGACCAAACCGGTCCTGACTCTGGCGCGCAGGAACCTCTTGCTTGCAGAAAATCCCTTCGCGGCAGCCATGTCGTCCAGTCTATTTGCCCGGCTCGAATTCGGACGAAGGCACCAAGCGCATCCCGGGTGCCGCTCAAGGTGGCGCGCGCCACATAACCCAATGGTCCGCCGTCGTTCACTTTCCGTTCACCTCCCACTGCAGGTCCCGTTACCTGCGCTCCTTACCTTCAGTAAAGGAACAAAAGGTCCTCAGCTCGCGCACGCCGAAATCTCCGTTCGGCCCGCATCGAAGAATCCCTGGAAGGGGCACATCCAAGTGAAGGCAACTCACTTCGGCCGCAACGCGGCAATCGCGGTCATCGCAGCCGGCGCTCTCGCGCTCACTGCTTGCGGTTCAGACAACGCAACGGGCACCACTGGCGGCACCCAGTCGGCCGCATCCGGCACCAAGGTCACCGGCACGCTGACCGGCATCGGCGCCTCCTCCACCGGCGCAGCCATGGACGCTTGGAAGGCCGGTTTCTCCACCGCCAACTCCGGTGCCACGGTCCAGTACTCCCCGGACGGTTCCGGCGCAGGCCGCAAGGCCATCATCGACGGCTCGGCACAGTTCGCCGGTTCTGACGCCTACCTGAAGGATGAAGAGCTCGAGAGCTCCAAGGCCAAGTGCGGCCCCGACGGCGCCATCAACATCCCGGTGTACATCTCCCCGATCGCTGTGGCCTTCAACATCCCGGACGTCAAGGAACTGAAGCTCGACGCCGCAACCGTCGCCAAGATCTTCCGCGGCGAAATCGCCAACTGGAACGACCCCGCAATCGCCGCCCTCAACGAAGGCGTCACCCTCCCGGATCTCAAGGTCACCCCGGTGAACCGCTCTGACGACTCCGGCACCACCACCAACTTCACCGACTACCTCGCAGCTGCTGCTCCCGAGGTCTGGACGGACAAGGCTGCCGGCATCTGGCCCGCAACCCTGGCCGGCGAAAATGCCAAGGGCACCTCCGGCGTCGTCAAGACCGTCACCGACACCCCGGGTGCCGTGACCTACGCCGATGACTCCGCTGTCTCCGGCAAGCTGGGCACCGCCTCCATCAAGGTCGGCGAGGAGTTCGTCAAGATCTCCGCCGAAGCCGCCGCCAAGGCAGTCGAGGCCGGTAAGCCGGTTGACGGCCGCGCCGCCAACGACGTCGCCATCAAGCTGGACCGCAAGACCACCGCATCGGGCGCCTACCCCGTAGTCCTGGTTTCGTACCACGTTGTTTGCACCACCTACGAGACCAAGGAAGTTGCTGACCTGGTCAAGGCCTTCGAAAGCTACGTCGTTTCCGACGAAGGACAGAAGACCGCAGCCGACGCCGCAAAGTCCGCGCCGCTCTCCAAGGCCCTGCAGGACAAGGCCACGGCCGCTATCGAAACCATCAAGGCCAAGTCCTAAGGTTTCCCGGCGGGTTTGCTTGAACCCGGCTGAACATTGAAGTTCCCTGTCCCGCTCTCCGGTGGCCGCCGCGGCACCGGCGCGGGGCAGGGAACTTAGCCATGTAAGACCAGTTCACTGAGACTGAAGGATCGTGAAGTGACCACCAACTCCCTGACAACCTCCCAAGGCGCCGGACGCGCCGGGGACAAGGTTTTCTCCGGGGCCGCCATGGCCGCAGGGTGCCTGATTCTCGCGGTCCTCTTCGGAGTCGCGTTGTTCCTTGTGGTGCAGGCAATCCCTGCGCTCACCGCCCCTGCCGAAGACATCCAGGGCGGAAACGGCTTCTTCGCCTACATCGCCCCGATCGTGGTGGGCACCCTCATTGCCGCAGTCATCGCACTCGTCATCGCCACCCCCGTGGCCATCGGTGTGGCGCTGTTCATCTCCCACTACGCTCCCCGTCGGCTCGCTTCGGGCCTGGGCTACGTAGTGGACCTCCTCGCTGCCATTCCCTCCGTGGTTTACGGCGCCTGGGGCGCGGCCTTCCTGGCCAAGGAAATCTCCCCGGCCTACGACTGGCTGGCCACCTACCTCGGCTGGATCCCGATCTTCGAAGGACCGGCATCCGCCACCGGCAAGACCATCCTGACGGCAGGCATCGTCCTTTCCGTCATGGTCCTGCCCATCATTACCTCCCTGTCCCGCGAAATCTTCCTGCAGACCCCCAAGCTGCACGAGGAAGCAGCGCTCGCACTTGGAGCTACCCGCTGGGAAATGATCAAGATGGCCGTCCTGCCGTTCGGCCGCCCGGGCATCATCAGCGCCATCATGCTGGGTCTTGGCCGAGCACTTGGCGAGACCATGGCCGTTGCGCTGGTGCTCTCCTCCGGTGTCCTGACGGCCAGCCTCATCCAGTCCGGCAACCAGACCATCGCTGCCGAAATTGCCCTGAACTTCCCCGAAGCCAGCGGCATCAAGGTCAACACGTTGATCGCTGCCGGCCTGGTGCTGTTCGTCATCACCCTGGGCGTGAACATGATCGCCCGCTGGATCATCACCCGGCACAAAGAATTCTCGGGAGCCAACTAAATGACCGCCACAGTAGTCCGCAAGCGCTCAGCGCTCACCAAGGGCCAGCTGCCCAAGTTCGCGCCCTACATTGTCCTGGCCGTCGCACTCGTTGTGGGCGCGGCCATCATGGCGCTCATCGGCTTCAACGCCTTCGGCTGGGGCCTCGTCTCCGCCATCCTGTTTGCCGTAGGCCTAGTCTCGTGGAGCGGTGCTGTTGAAGGTGCCCGGAAAGCCAAGGACAAGCTCGCCACGTGCCTGGTGGTCGGCTCGTTCCTGGTTGCACTCTTGCCCTTGATTTCGGTGATTTTTACCGTGCTGGTCAATGGCATCCCCGGCCTCATCACTCCCGGCTTCCTGGGCACGTCCATGAATGGCGTTACCGGCGCGTTCGACAACAAGGCAGTAGAGGAAGGTGCCCCCGTTCTCGGCGGCATCTACCACGCGCTGATGGGCACCCTCCAGATCACCCTGTTGGCCACTGTCATCTCCGTGCCGGTTGGCCTGCTCACCTCGATCTACCTGGTGGAATACGGCAACGACCGTCCGCTGGCCCGCGCCATCACGTTCTTCGTGGATGTCATGACCGGCATCCCGTCCATCGTGGCCGGTCTCTTCGCGGCAGCGTTCTTCTTCGCCATCGTGGGCCCCGGCACCAAGACCGGTGCGGTTGCCGCCGTCGCGCTTTCCGTCCTGATGATCCCGGTGGTGGTCCGCTCCAGCGAGGAAATGCTCAAGATCGTCCCGAACGAGCTCCGCGAGGCCTCCTACGCGCTGGGCGTCCGCAAGTGGCGCACCATCACCAAAGTGGTCATCCCGACGGCGATCTCCGGCATTGCGTCCGGTGTCACCCTGGCGATCGCCCGGGTGATCGGCGAAACTGCGCCGATCCTGGTGACCGCAGGCTTCGCCACCACCATCAACAACAACGTGTTCGGTGGCTGGATGGCCTCGCTGCCCACGTTCATTTACACGCAGATCCTCAACCCGACGTCGCCGTCCAATCCTGAGCCCTCGGACCAGAGGGCGTGGGGCGCCGCGCTGGTGCTGATCATCCTGGTGATGCTCCTGAACCTCGGAGCCCGCCTCATCGCCCGTCTGTTCGCACCCAAAACGGGACGCTAGCCGGGCTGGCCGCCGGGTTTTGCGGCGGCACCTTCAAACTTCCACACCCCCAAGGAACAAAGGAACACCATGTCCAAGCGCATCGACGTCAAAGACCTCAATGTCTACTACGGCAACTTCCTGGCCGTCGAGGACGTCAACATCAACATCCAGGCCAAATCCGTTACGGCCTTCATCGGCCCGTCCGGCTGCGGTAAGTCCACCTTCCTCCGCACGCTGAACCGCATGCACGAGGTCCTTCCCGGCGCCCGCGTCGAGGGCGAGGTCCTGTTGGACGGCGACAACCTCTACGGCCCCGGCGTGGACCCCGTCACCGTACGCACCCAGGTGGGCATGGTCTTCCAGCGCCCCAACCCGTTCCCCACCATGTCCATCCGCGATAACGTCCTGGCCGGCGTGAAGCTGAACAACAAGAAGATCTCCAAGGGTGCAGCCGATGCCCTCGTGGAGAAGTCCTTGGTGGGTGCCAACTTGTGGAACGAGGTCAAGGACCGCCTGGACAAGCCCGGTTCCGGCCTTTCCGGTGGACAGCAGCAGCGTCTGTGCATCGCCCGCGCCATCGCGGTTGAGCCCCAGGTGATCCTCATGGATGAGCCCTGCTCCGCCCTTGACCCCATCTCCACCCTGGCCGTTGAGGACCTCATCAACGAGCTCAAGGACCAGTACACCGTGGTGATCGTGACCCACAACATGCAGCAGGCTGCGCGCGTGTCGGACAAGACCGCGTTCTTCAACATCGCCGGCACCGGCAAGCCAGGCAAGCTGATCGAGTTCGCTGACACCACCAGCATCTTCAACAACCCTGGCCAGAAGGCAACGGAAGACTACGTCTCCGGCCGCTTCGGATAAGGGTTCTTGCAGGTTCCGGCTTCTATGGGGGGAGTCGGCACAGAACGACGGCGGCCGTCGCCTTGGGGGTACGGCCGCCGTCGTTTTTTGTACCCAACTAGGTCGCAGTTCAGGTCGTTCCCAGCGCTGGGAACGACCTGAACTGCTACTTACTTGGGTGCGTCCGTGAAGGTTACAGGTCCGCGAGCGGCGAGAACGCCAACTCCAGGATGAACGCCGCGGCGGCGGTGACCAGCGGAGTCACCACCCAGAACAGCAGAATCCGCCGGACCAGACGACGGTTGACCGTGTGGAACCGTTGGTTGATGCCCGCTCCCAGCACAGAGGCCGTCAGTGTGTGCGTGGTGGACAGCGGCAGATGAAAACCGATGGCGCCGACAAAGAGCATTACGGACGTCAGCGTTTGCGCCACGAAGCCGCGCAGGGGATCAACCCGGATGAGTTTGTGGCCCAGAGTGTGGGAGATCCGCCAGCCACCAAACAGGGTGCCCGCGGTAAGCATGACGGCCGTGAGCAGCAGGATCCACAGCGGCACATCCTCTCCGCCTGACAGCCCCGCGGCCACCATGGCCAGCACAATGACGGCAGCTGTTCGCTGCCCATCCTGAAGGCCGTGACCGAACGCCACAGCGGCAGTGGACACGGCCTGCGCGCGGCGGAAGCGCCGGTTCACCACATTGGGTTGTGTGTACCGGGCAGCCCACGTTACGGGCCAGACCAACAGGTACGCTGCTGCGAACGCGATAATCGGGGACAGGATCAAAGGCAGTGCCACTTGCGTGAGCAGGGCGTTGTCCATGCCACCCACGGCGTTGCCGCCCACCAGGACACTCGCGGCGCCGGAGCCAATCAGGCCGCCGACCAACGAGTTGGTGGAGGACAAGGGGATACCGCGCCACCACGCGTACACACCCCACAGGATGGCTGCCGTGAGGGCCGAGGCGAGGATGGTCAGCCCGCTGGTGCCACTGGGCAGGGTGATCCAGGACTGAGTGAAAGCCAGGATGAAGGTGCCGCTGAGCATGGCACCCAAAAAGTTGAAGAGGGCCGCCAGGAGCACCGCGATTGAAGGAGTAAGGGCGCGGGTCCGCGTGGACAGCGCGACGGCGTTGGAGACGTCGCGGAAGCCATTGAGGAACGCGAACCCAGAGGCCAGGCCAACTACAAGGACCAGGATGGCGATGGTCACGTCATGATTCCTTGACGATGATGCTGCCTACCTGGGTGGCGACCTTCCGCATGTCCTTGGTAACTTCCACCAGTTGGTTGGCGATGTCCCGGTGCCGCGCGTATTGCGTGGACTTCATGTCCTTGAGCATCTCGGCCACCCAGATCCGGTGCGTGCGCTCTGCGCGCTTGGCCAGCCGGAGGATTTCGATCCAGTAGTCCTCGAGTTCGTCCAGGTCTTCGAGTTTCCGCATTGCGTCCACTGTGAGCTCAGCCTGCCTGCTGATGATCTCCAGCTGGTCTGCCGCCCGTTTGGGGAGGCGATCCAATTTGTACAGGGCTACGAGGTCGCCGGCGGCATCCAGCTTCTCCATGGCCTCGTTGAGGTGGCGGGAGAGCGTGTACATGTCCTCGCGGGGGAGCGGGTTCACGAAGCTGGTGCGCATGTGGGTCAGGAGCGCGAAATGCAGGTCCAGGGATTTGGACTCATGCTCGTGAAGTTCTTCTGCAAGGCGCTCGTGTTCGCTTGCCGGGGCTCCGAGGATTTCGGAGAGCGTTCCGGTGGCGGCCACGATGACGCCGGCCATCTGCGCGAGCAGTACGAGCCCGGCAGGTTCCTGGGGGAAAAGGCGCAGCTTCATGTCGCTTCCGGGCCGGGGACGGATGGGCACGGGCAGTTTGACTTGACGGCGCCCGTTTCGGTCTCAACTTTACCGGCACGGCCGAGGCGTCTGCGAAGTTCGGGGAGCGTTGCGGGCAGATCTCCCCATCGCTGCGCCCCTGCAACCGTGCGACACTAGGTCAAACACCGATTAATCCACTCAATGGGGGAACCATGCGCTTCAACAATGTCATCAAAATTTCCGGCCTCGCCGCTGCCGGCCTGCTGGCCCTGACCGCCTGTGGCCCAATTACGGCCGGCCCGACGACGGGCGGTTCCGAACCGTCGTCGTCCTCCTCCGTGGCTGCCTCGCCGTCAGCCTCGGCGTCCCCGTTGGCTTCCACCTCGTCCGAAGGTGCCGATTCGTCATCGGGCGACTACAAGCTGGCAGCCTGGGCGCTCCCCATCTCAGATGCCGGCGAGAAGCTCGGGAACCTCAAGGGCGACAGCTTCAGCGTTGACATCTACCAGGTGGCCACGGACGTCGCGTCCAAGGACAGCATGTTCGTGGACAAGGACACCAAGGAGAACCTGCTCAAGAAGGGCGATCCCGTGGTGTACCTGAACTACGTGGTCACCAACACCTCATCGGCCGAGATCCCCTTGAGCCACTCGCTGATCACGCCCAAGGCAAAGTACACGGACTGGAAGTACATGGGCGGCATGCCGTCAGATTCCAGCAGCGATGGCTACAAGAAGCACGGGCTGAGCAGCTCCGGTGTGAAGCTGAAGGAGAAGGACCCGTTCATCCTGAAGCCGGGCGAGTCCTTCAACATCGCGGAGAACTTCGGCTACACCGCCGGCAAGGAAACCGAGATCTCGGCGACCATGACCCCGCAGGACGCTGCAGGCGACCTTGACCACGACAAGAAGGAAACCGCGGAAACCATTGTCACGTTGAAGTAGTTTCCCGGTGCACTTTGCCCGGGTCCGCTTCAGTGCTGGCCCGGGCAAACTTCGTTCGGGCATAAAAATGGTGCCGAACCGGATACGCCTCTCGGCGGTAGGCCGCTCGAAGCGGCTATAAGTTGAAGCCCGGGGGTTTCGCGGTTCGACACCAGTTTTAGTTTTCACCGTCAGGCGGTCTAAGTCAACATTGACAGTCCGGGGCCGGCGTGGGTACGTTTCGCCCTCTTTGTTGGCTAGTCCAGCTCGCCCAGGCGCCACGCATTGGCGGCGTGCTCAAGGTCCTCGGCCGTTTTGACCAGCTGGTGCGAGTTGCGGGTCAGCTTGCTCGCGTGGCCTTCATTGCTGTGTTCTGCGCCGTCGGCAAGTGTGGCCTGGCCGAGTGCTACTACGCGGCAGAAAGCGGCGGAACGTTCCAGCGCGACGTCGAACTCGCCGTCGAACGCGCCGGACAAAATGGCGTCAGCCATGGTTTTCATTTCGTCGGCTCCGGGCGGCTCCGCAGCGCCGGCCACCACGTTGGAAACCTGCGCGGTATCGCGGCCGGCTCTGAAGTAGACGGAGATCTTCTCAGGGTTCTGGATGGTGGCGGCGCGGAGGGCGTAGAGCCGCCACAGCGCGCCGGGAAGGCTGCGGGCGGGGCTTTCTGCCCACATCTCGGCGATGGCTTCCAAGCCCTGCTCATCGGCCAGTTTCACCAGGCGGCGCGTGACCTTGGGGTCGTCGCTGTCGCGGCCCCGTCTCACCAGTGCCTGCGCGGCAAGATGGGCGGCCTCGGAGACCCGCGCGGGGTCGGCGCCACCTGCGAACGGTTCAAAATCGATGGGCGCGAAGGGCTTCGGCTTGTGATGCCGGTTTGCTCCGCCGTACGCTCGCGGTTCTGGCTGTTCGCTCATGAGTTCACCGTACTCCTGTGCTCTGGTGGGGTCGAGTAACGGTTGCCGGGGCTGCCTTGTTACTGGTGGCGTGCCGTCACTACCCACTTTGCCGCCGCGCTGGGCCCGACACGCCGCGGCCGCCGCGTGCCGCCGTCGAACGTTCGCCCAAAGAAGGTGACGACGGCGCACGTCACGTTGAGTTCCTTGCTGGCCTTGACCTTGGGGTACAGTATTCATGGCTGTTTCTACAGCTGGAGGGGCCTTTAGCTCAGTTGGTAGAGCATCGGACTTTTAATCCGTGGGTCGTGGGTTCGATCCCCACAGGGCCCACCCTCCAAGACAGGCCGGAGACCTTGAGTCTCCGGCCTGTTTTTTATTTCCCGGTCACGTCCCACACTCTGGTTCCGTCAGTTATGCTATTCGATGGATTAACTATTCAAGTGAGGGGGCTCGGCGTGGGGATCTTTGATACGGCGGTGGAGATTGCGTTCGACGATGGCGCCGCCGACGCTCTGATCAGCGCTGCTGATTCCGCGGATCAGACCCTGCGCTCCGAAGGTAGCTTCCTGGTTGTCGCCACGGGTTATGCGATGGAGGACTTTAGGGGCGGCTATGCGACCTTGTTCGCCCGCACTTTGGCCGTCCGGGCCGATGACCGTGGCCGGCTTGCCGGTGTCCTCGCGGCGTTGGCGGAGGACGTCAAGCAAGCAAAGGTCAAGGCACGGGAAGAGAAGTCCCGGCTGAAGGAACTTGCTGCGTGGCAGCAACGCGCCGATTTCCGTGAACAACACTTTCAAACTTTCCAGGGTGTGGCGAGCGATCCGATGCCCGCGGAATGGCCGGTGGCTGCTCCGACGATTTCAGCGGTGTTTTCGGCGGGGGCCCGGGACCGGTTCGCCGGCGGAGCGGGGGGCGCAACCAGCTCAGCTGATCCTGGAAAGCTGCGCGAATTTGTGTCCCAATCCCGCGCCTTCACCAACATCATGGACGCGGAACTGGGGAGAATCCGAAACGCGTGGAGCGGTTTCACCTCCGCGTGTTCTTGGGTGAATAGCGGCAGTGTCACGTTCGTGTCCGGATTCGAGCAACTGCTGACTGAGAACGCCGCTGACGCGATCTGGCTTGAACAGATCGCCGCGGCATTCGAAACAGCCGGCAGCGGGTCCATGGCCGACATCACGCTCAACAGAGCTCTCATACTTTACGCACCACCGGGGCAAGTCGGTTTGAACGATATCGGGGCCCTGAACGCCGCACAACTGAAAGCCTGGCTCGCCGTACCTGCCAACAAGGACCGACTTCAGGGGCTGCTTGAACAACCAGGGCAGGACCCCGTGGTGATAGCAAAGTGGTGGGCTGGGTTCGGCCAGACAGTCGCTGGCGGGACACTTGAACCCGGCGAGGCCCAGTTGCTCCTGATCGAGGCCATCCCCGGAGTCATCGGGAATCTGAACGGAATCACCGCGACCGCCCGGAACCTCGCCAACCGCAAACGCCTCATCACCGAGCAGGACCGCATCAACGCCGAACTGGCCAGGACGCCTCAACTCCTGCCCGCCAGCCAAGGCATGTCCATGACCAACCCGGCTTGGACACGGCTGCAAACGCAGCAGAAAGCCCTGGATGGCATCACCGACGCACTGAGGAACGCGGGCGGAACCAAAGCTGTCCTGCTGGGTTTCGACCTGACTCACGGCTCACCGAAGGCACAGGTCTCTGCTGGTAATCCCGATACGGCTGACAACGTTACCTACGCTGTGTCGGGTATGAACATTACACCGCAAAGCGGCTTCAATGACTGGGCAACAAACGCCGCGAACCTCAAGTTGCGGCAAAGCCTGAACGACGCGGGTGAGTCCTTCGCGGTGGTGGCGTGGATCAACTACGAGCCGCCCACGGTTCCGACGGTGAACAGCGGTGATGCCGCCCGCACCGGTGCCGAACGGTTCGTCACAGACCTTCAGGCGTTCAACGCCGTCAGAGAGAGCTTGGGCAACAGGACCCCGGAGACCCTGCACGTCTTGGCCCATTCCTACGGCACCACCGTGACGTCCAACGCCCTTGCCGCCGCGGCATTGAACGTCGCCTCCTTCACGATGCTCGGCTCCGCCGGCATCGAAAAAGAGATCCGAAACACCGGAGACCTCCACGTGCCCGGGGGGCACGTCTACGCCTCCGAAGCCAGCGGTGACGGGCTGGCTGACCTGGGTCGCTTCCAACGCCAAGATCCGCGGCTGGAATCCTTCGGTGCGAAAGTGTTCTCCTCAGAAGAAGCGACGATCGACGGGACCCAGTACCAAGGCACTACCGAACACAACACCTTGGTACACAGGACAGCCAGTGACGGCTACGGCTACCTGGATAAAGAAACCACGGCCCTGTATGAAGCTGCCCTCACAACAACCGGCAACGGAGACCGTATCCTGCCAAACGGACGGCCTGTTTCGCCTCCCCTTGGATTTGCTGGCCGTTGAACAACACAGGAAGAGTGAACCACATGCCCTTTGAACCCAAAGCCCGGCTCGCGGGCCGCCGCCTACTCGCCACGTTGGTCGGCGCGGCCCTTGCACTGAGCGCCTGCACACCCACCACGGAGAACCCCATGACCGGCTCAAGCAATCCCAGCGACCCCGCAACTGTCAAAGCCCAGGTAGAAGAACTAAAACAAGCCCTGAAGGATCTCCACGCGTTCAAAACCGAAACCCAGAAAGCCATCGGACCCCAGAAATGGGTCGATAAAGGCACCCGAAACAGCGCCTGCAATGCAGGTGATGGAAGGGAGGGCGTGAACTACAGCGTCATGAGCCAAACCCCTGATCCCGTCGACCTGGAAGCATCAGTCAACGTCGTCAAAATGTTCTGGGAATCGAAGGGCTTTACCACCCGCGTGGAAACCAACCCGTTGGACCCTGGTCTCATCCGCCTCTACGCCAATCAGAACGGCGGAAACCTCATATCCTTCACCGCGAATGTCAAAGGCTCCGGCCTGGAAATGGACACTGTCTGCATCGCCGGGAACCAACACGAAATCTATGAGGAATTGGACAGGCAGGAAGCAAGCGCCAGTCCCTCGCCGAGTACCAAGGAGAGCTGACGCAGAGTGCTGGCTTCTGGGGTGTCCTGTCCTGCCTCATGCTGGCGCGTGAGTCTGGAACGATTTCAGGAAGCGTGAACCACATGCCCTTTGAACCCAAAGCCCGGCTCGCGGACCTCCGCATACTCGCCGGACTGTTCTGCGCGGCCCTTGCACTGAGCGCCTGCACACCCACCACGGAGAACCCTATGACCGGCTCAGCCAATCCCAGCGACCCTGCGACCGTCAAAGCCCAAGTCGAAGAGCTCAAACAAGCCCTCGCGGATCTCCACGCCTTCAAAACCGAAACCCAACAAGCCATCGGACCCCAGAAATGGGTCGATAAGGGCACTCGTAACATGGATTGCAGAACCTCCGACGGGCAAGACGGCGTGAACTACAGCATCCTGACCCAAACGCCTGACCCCGTGGACCTGGAAGCATCAGTAAGCGTGGTCAGAGCGTTCTGGGAATCCAAGGGCTTCACCACCCGTACCGAAACCAACCCCAGGGAACCGGGCCTCATCCGCCTCTACGCCAACGAGAACGGCGGACACCTTTTGTCCTACTTCGCAAACATCAAAGGCTCCGGCCTGGAGATGAACAGCGCCTGCGTCGCCGGAGACCAGACCGCAATCTACAAGGAGCTGTATCCCGAAATTTACGGGACCCCGTCTAGCCTCGGCTCCTCTCCGTCTGCTAATTAGGCTGTCTGGTGCGCCAAAGGAGCTGCCTATGTCGCCTCGTGCTGGCTATGGCCTGTGGAACGGCTTCAGGAAGAGTGAACCGCATGTCCTTTGAATCCAAGGCCCGACTAAAGGCCCGCCGCCTACTCGCCGGACTGTTCTGCGCCGCCCTTGCGCTGAGCGCCTGCACGCCCACGACCACGGAGAACCCCATGATCGGCTCAAACAGTTCCAGTGACCCTGCAACTGTCAATGCCCAGGTCGAAGAACTCAAGCAAGCTCTCTCGGATCTCCGCGTCTTCAAAACCGAAACTGAAAACGTTGTCGGGCCCCAGACCTGGGCGGATAAGAGCCTTCGAAACATGGACTGCAGCACCCCTAAGGGAGAAGAGGGTGTGAACTACAGCGTCATGAGTCAGACCCTTGAAACCCTCGACATGGAATCGTCGGTCAACGTTGTCAAGACGTTTTGGGAATCCAAAGGCTTCACCACCCGCGTCGAATCAAACCCAAAGGACCCAGGAAACATCCGTCTCTATGCCAATAAGAGCGGCGGACATCTCGTATCCTTCACGGCTACCACCAATGGCTTGAGCCTCGAGATGAACAGCGCCTGCGTCGCTGGGAATCAGCATGAAATCTACAAGGAATTGGACAGGCAGGAAGCGAGTGCCAGTCCCACGCCGAGTACCAAGGAGAGCTGACGCAGAGTGCTGGCTTCTGGGGTGTCCTGTCCTGCCTCATGCTGGCGAGTGAGTCTGGAACGATTTCAGGAAGAGTGAACCGCATGTCCTATGAATCCAAGGCCCGACTAAAGGACGGCGGTATTCTTGCCGCCTTGTTTTGTGCCGGCATTGCACTCAGCGCCTGCACGCCGACCACCACGGAGATCCCCATGACCGGCTCAAGCAACCCCAGCGACCCCGCAACCGTCAAAGCCCAGGTCGAACAACTCAAACAAGCCCTCGCGGACCTCCACGCCTTCAAAGTCGAAACCCAACAAGCCATCGGACCCCAAAAATGGGTCGACGAAGGCCTCCGAAACATGGACTGCAAGACACCCGACGGAGAAGGTGGCGTGAACTACAGCGTCCTGACCCTCACGTCCGACCCCGTAGACCTGGAAGCCTCAGTCAACGTCGTCAAAACGTTCTGGGAATCCAAGGGCTTCACCACCCGCACCGAAACCAACCCCCGGGAACCGGGCCTCATCCGCCTCTACGCCAACGAAGACGGCGGACACCTCGTGTCCTACTTCGCAAACATCGAGGGCTCCAGCCTGGAGATGAACAGCGCCTGCGTCGCCGGAGACCTCAGCGCAATCTACAAAGAGCTGGACAGGCAGGAAGCAAGCGACAGCCCCTCACCGACTGCAGAGTAGAGGCGTTGCGGCATGATGCCTTCCGGGAGGCTGGACAGTCCTGCCTCCTGCCGGTGTGTGGGCTGTGGAACAGTTTCAGGAAGAGTGAACCATATGCCCCATGAACCCAAGGCCCGACTAAAGACCAGCCGCATACTCGCCGCGTTGGTCGGCGCGGCCGTTGCACTGAGCGCCTGCACACCCACCACGGAGAACCCCATGACCGGCTCAGCCAATCCCAGCGACCCTGCAACTGTCAAAGCCCAGGTCGAACAACTCAAACAAGCCCTCGCGGATCTCCACGCCTTCAAAAGCGAAACCCAACAAGCCATCGGACCCCAGAAATGGGTCGATAAGGGCACTCGTAACATGGATTGCCGAACCTCCGACGGGCAAAACGGCGTGAACTACAGCGTCATGAGTCAGACCCTTGAAACCCTCGACATGGAATCGTCGGTCAACGTTGTCAAGACGTTTTGGGAATCCAAGGGCTTCACCACCCGCGTCGAATCAAGCCCAAAGGACCCAGGAAACATCCGTCTCTATGCCAATGAGAACGGCGGAAACCTCATATCCTTCACCGCTACCACTAAAGGCTTCAGCCTAGAGATGAACAGCGCCTGCGTCGCTGGGAACCAGCACGAAATCTACAAGGAGCTGGACAGGCAGGAAGCAAGCGACAGCCCCTCAGCAATCACGAAGTAGAGCTGAAGAGCCCCGGCCCCTTGTTGACTCTGGGCTGGTGCACAGTTATCAATGCGCGTAGGTGCGTTCAGCCAACGCGACCGGGAGTGAGCAGCCGTTGCGCGACGATGGCCGCGTGGGGACGCACTCCGGGGTCGGCGCGCGAGTGCGTGCCAATCACGCTGAAACCGGCTTCCTGCAACCGTCCCGACATCTCCTCCAGAGACCAGAAATAGGCAGGAGTCACTGCATGCGAGAACGACTCACCCGCCGGGCCATCGAAGAAGCCGATCAGGAGGCCACCGCCTGGTTTGAGGCACCGGGCAAACTCGTTCAGAACCCGGCTGATCCCAGCCGGGGGAGTGTGAATCAGTGAGTACCAGGCGAGGATTCCCGCCAATGAGTGATCCGGGGTGGGCAGCCGATCAAGTGACCCGACAGAGAACTGGGCATCCGGGCAGAATTGCTTGGCTGTCTCAATGAACTCCGGTACCAAGTCCACGCCTTGGACGTCCACCCCGGCGGAGTGCAGAAAGGCTGTCCATTGCCCAGGCCCGCAGCCGGCATCGAGGACTTTCCCGGACAATCCCTGGGCCCATGACAACACCAGCTCCCTATCGACCGGATGCGTGCTGCTGATGGACCCGAACAATGAGGTGTACTCGTCGGAACGCGCAGAATAGGCGGCTCTCACTGCTCCAAAGGACATGCGTCTCAGCCTAGGAGCCGGAACGCCCGCCAAGAAATCCCTTGACTCCCACACCAACACCACGTCAGCATGTTTCTATAACGTTGTAAATCGATAAGCAGAACAAGCAGACAAGGACCCACCCTTTGGGAAACCAAGACAAACCCACGGCCAAAATCACCATCGACCCCGCGTTCGTCGTAGGCCCCGTCAGGAGGAAGACCTTCGGCGCCTTCGTTGAGCACCTCGGCCGCTGCGTCTACACGGGCATTTTCGAGCCTGAGCACCCGAAAGCGGACGACGACGGCTTCCGCACCGACGTCCTCGACCTCACCAAGGAACTCGGTGTCTCTACGGTCCGCTACCCCGGCGGAAACTTCGTGTCCGGCTACCGCTGGGAAGACGGAGTGGGGCCCAAAGAAGACCGCCCAACAAGGCTCGACCTCGCCTGGCACTCCAGCGATCCCAACCTGGTGGGCGTGGACGAGTTCGCAAAGTGGTCGGAGAAGGCCGGCGTGGAACCCATGATGGCGGTCAACCTGGGTACCAGGGGCCCGCAGGAAGCGCTGGACCTGCTGGAGTACTCCACCATCAAGGGTGGAACGGCCTTGTCCGAACAGCGCAAGGCGAATGGCGCCGTCGAGCCTCACAACATCACCATGTGGTGCCTCGGGAACGAGATGGACGGCTTCTGGCAGATCGGCCACAAGAAGGCCGGCGAGTACGCGCGGGTTGCCGCCGAAACGGCGCGGGCAATGCGCATGGTCAACCCGGACCTGGAACTGGTGGCTTGTGGAAGTTCGGGGCCAACCATGCCAACGTTCGGCGAATGGGAGCGCGTGGTCCTCAACGAGACATACGAGTTGGTGGACCTGATCTCGGCGCACCAGTACTTTGAGGACTTCGGGGATTTGCAGGAGCACCTGTCAGCCGGGCACCGGATGGAGGCGTTCATCAAGGACCTGGTCTCGCACATCGACCATGTGAAGTCGGCCAACAAGTCCGGGAAGCAGGTCAATATCTCGTTCGATGAGTGGAACGTCTGGCACATGTCCCGCGACGAGTCCAAGGTGCCCACAGGCGACGACTGGCCCGTGGCGCCAGTGCTCCTCGAGGACCGCTACACGGTTGCCGACGCCGTGGTGGTGGGAGACCTTCTCATCACGCTGCTGCGCAACACGGACCGCGTCCACTCCGCGAGCCTGGCTCAGCTGGTCAACGTGATCGCACCCATCATGACCGAGCCGGGTGGCCGGGCCTGGAAGCAGACCACGTTCCACCCGTTTGCGCTCACTTCGCAGAATGCATCTGGCACGGTGTTGAACCTCGCCGTCGAATCCCCGCTGCTGGAGACCGAAAAGACGGCGGGCTTCACCGCCCTGTCAGCCGTGGCGACCTATGATGCAGAAGCCAAAGAGGCCGTGGTGTTCGCCGTGAACCGCTCGGCGTCGGACCCGCTGACGCTGGATGCCGCCGTCGGAAGCCTCAACGCAAGCAAAGTCATTGAGGCCGTCACCTACTCGAACAAGGACCCTTACTGGCAGGCCACTGCCGACGATTCGACGTCGGTCCTGCCGTCCGAAAACGTCAGTGTAAAGCTCGACGGCGGCCGCCTCACCGCCGGGCTTCCGGCCGTGAGCTGGACCATGATCCGGTTGTCGCTTGAGGACCAGGTCAACTGAAAACTAGGCGATCTGCTGCGTGCCGTCGTGGAACATGGGGTACGCGGAGATCGGTGTGACCGTAGCTGACGGAGTTGGTTCCGGTGCCCGCGATGCGGGTGCCGGAGCCGGCTCGTCAACGGTGACGATTTCCATGGACTCCATGTCCAGGAGCCGCCTGCTCCCGGTGTCGTCCGTGAGCCAGAAAAGGTCGGTGCCAGCAACGGTTTTGACCACGGTGCCCCGGTGATAGAGGCGGCCGTTATGCCAAGCCTCCACATGATCGCCCGCGCTCAGGGCGTGCGGCTCGTCTTTGCTCCCCGGCATGGTGCCGAATGCTTGGGCCAGGCTCGCCTGCATTTTCAGCGCCTGGAAAAGATCCCTGTTTGCAATACTCATGTCTGCTCCTCCCAGCTGTCGCCGTCCTTGCCCTCAGCTTTGCGCATGTATGTTGCGGGCGCGTTGCAAGGGGATGAGCGATGTGTGACGGCTGCAGGGGCTTGAGTGACGGCCCGACTGCCGCCCCATCTGCAACGATGTATGCCAACAGTTCAAAAGGAGCACATTGATGGCCGTCACCATGAACGACGTCGCACGGGTTGCCGGGGTCTCGTTGAAGACGGTGTCCAACGTGATCAACAACTACGAGTTCATCCGGCCAACCACCAAACAGCGCGTCCTCGATGCCATCGATGAGCTCGGCTACGAAACCAACCTGACGGCCCGCAGCCTCCGCTCAGGCAAGACCAGCATGCTCGGATTGGTCCTGGCAGACCTTTCCATCCCGTATTACGCCGAGTTGGCGTCGGACATCATGAAAGTGGCGTGGGCCCGGGGATACCGCGTTCTTGTGGAACAGTCCGGTAACGAGCCTGACCACGAGAAGGCCGCGCTCCAAGGCCAATTCCGCACCCTCACTGACGGTCTCCTTTTCATTCCACTCGCCCTCAACGTCGAGCAGATTATCCAGGCCGCAGGTAAGAAACCGCTGGTACTCCTTGGCGAGTACGTGCAGGATCCGCGCCTGGACATGGTCCTTATCCAAAACCACAGAGCCGCCGCCGCCGTCACCACGCACCTGCTGGCGGGTGGCCGCCGTCGTATAGCTGTTGTGGGTGCGCACGACGGCGACACCACCGGCAGCGGTGGCCTGCGCCTTGAGGGGTACAAAGCTGCGCTCGCTGACGCCGGCGTGGAGTATGACCCCGCCTTGGTGGTTCCGTGCGATTGGCGGCGCGACGGCGGTGCTGATGCCATTGCAAGGTTGCTGGACAGCGGCGTGGAGTTCGATGCTGTTTTCGGGCTCAACGATGCACTTGCCCTCGGAGCACTTCACGAACTCCTGGTCCGCGGCAAGAAGGTGCCGCAGCAGGTTGCCGTTGCGGGCTTCGATGACATCGACGAGGCACGGTTTGCCTCGCCGTCGCTGACCACGGTGGCGCCGGGGCGTGCGGAAATTGCGGAGCGCGCCGTCGAACTCCTCATCAACCGGATTGAAAGCAAAACCGCAGCAGCCAAGGTTCAGCAGCCGGAGGCGGCGTTCGAGCTGCGAGTCAGGCAGTCCGCGCCCTGACCGCCTGCAGTTGGTGTCCCGGGCCGTTAGTGTTTGAGGAATGAACGTGATCCCCGCTGAAGTCGTCACCCCCGCCGTCATGATCGATGTCGATGTCCTGGACCGGAACATCGAACGCATGGCGTCCAGCATGCTCAGCAGGGGACTCAAGCTCCGCCCGCACGTCAAGACGCACAAGACGCTGGAGATCGCCCGGAAGCAGTTGTCGGCCGGTGCCGCGGGGATCACCGTTGCCACCATCGGCGAGGCCGAGGTTTTCGCGGCGGATGGAGTGAAGGACATCTTTATTGCCTACCCGCTCTGGGTTGAAGCCCCTCATGCGGAACGCCTTCGGGCTTTGGCGGCCAAGGGCCGCATCGCCGTTGGCGTGGATTCTGCTGAGAGTGCGACGGCGATGGGTCGCCACTTGGGCGCAGATGCCGGCAGCATTGAGGTGCTGATCGAAGTGGACAGTGGACATCACCGCAGCGGCGTATTGCCCGACGAGGCGGTGGACGTTGCCCACGCAGCGGCTGCCGCCGGACTGAGCGTGCAAGGCGTCTTCACGTTCCCCGGACACAGCTACAAGCCGGGAATGCCCACGGGTGCGGCCAGCAACGAGAATGAGGCCCTTGGCCTGGCCGCGACGGCGCTGACCTCGGCCGGGTTTGAAGTCACCACCATCAGTGGAGGGTCTACACCAACGGCCCTGATTGACGGCGAAACGGTGGCCACAGAGCTCCGCCCCGGTGTCTATGTATTCGGGGATGCCCAGCAACTGGAACTCGAACGATGCACGTGGGACGACATTGCGCTGACGGTTGCCGCCACCGTGGTCAGCCGGCACGAGGCCAACGGTGGCAACGTCCGCCGGGTTGTGGTGGACGCCGGCAGTAAGGTCCTGGGCAGCGACCGTCCGGATTGGGCCACAGGATACGGGCGGCTCCCCGAATACCCCGAAGCCAAGGTGACTGCGTTGTCCGAGCACCACGCCACGGTCGTTTGGCCGGACTCCTTGGAACTCCCGGCGCTGGGTACCCGGCTCCGGGTGATCCCCAACCATGTGTGCCTGACCATGAACCTGGTGGATGAGGTCACCGTTGTCCGCGACGGTGCCGTGGTGGATCAGTGGGCTGTGGCGGCGCGCGGGCGCAACAACTAGCCCAGCACCGGAACGCCCTGGAACAGGGTGTGGAACTCCCGGTTGTGGTAGACCAGCGGGGCTGAATCGGCGGGTCTGAACCGGATATCCACAACGGTTGCGGCCAGCAAGACAGAGCCACCCAGAGGCGCCCGATGGACGATTTCGCATCGCAGCGCCCATGGCGCTTCCCTGAGCAGGGGCTCGCCTGTGGGCAGCAGTTCCCAGTCCATGTCGCTGGTGAAGCGCGGGGCGTTGGGGTCGGAGAATGTGCGCACGAGGTTTACCTGGTCCGCGCCCACCAGGTGCACGACGATCGTTTGCGCGGCAGCGATGTGCGAAGCTGACCGGCCGCCTGTGACGGAGAAGGCGAGCGTTGGCGGATCCACCGCCACCGATGCCACCGAGGACGCCGTGAGCCCTACGGCTCCTTCCGGCCCTGACGCGGTGATGATGGCAACTCCTGCTGGATGAGAGCGGAAGGCGGCCTTGAAGAGCTCGCCGACCGGCTCTGCCGGCAAGGGGGTGTGATGGGACATTCATGAACCTTCGTGGGACTGGTTGGGGTTGGCGCCGCTTTGCGGAAGCGCACCTGAACGATGCTAAGACCTCAACTTAAGTTGAGGTCAATTCGGCATATTCGACCCCCGCCTGTGACGCCGTGGAAACGTAGCTGAAACTTCCGCTCCCTACGCTGGTCACACTCTGTCCTTAAAGTGCCCAGCTATCAGGAGAATCGATGCATCTTTTGCCCCGTGAGCAGGAGAAACTCATGATCGTGGTGGCTGCCGATCTCGCGCGGCGCCGCCAAGGGCGCGGCCTCAAGTTGAACTACCCCGAAGCCGTGGCCGTCATCAGCTACGAGCTCATCGAAGGTGCCCGCGACGGCCGGACGGTCGCCCAACTGATGAGCTACGGGACCACCGTGCTCCGGCGCGAAGACGTGATGGAAGGCGTCCCGGAGATGATCCACGACGTCCAGATCGAAGCCACCTTCCCAGACGGCACCAAGCTCGTCACCGTCCACAACCCCATCCGATAGGAGCCCCATGATCCCCGGCGAATACAGGCTCCAACCCGGATCCATCGCGTGCAACAGCGGCCGTGAGGCGATCGCCGTCGAGGTGGTGAACCGCGGAGACCGTCCCGTGCAGATAGGTTCGCACTACCACTTCGCCGAGGCGAACCGCGCCCTGGAATTCGACCGCGAAGCAGCTCACGGCCGCCGACTGGATATCCCGGCGGGCACGGCCGCGCGCTTCGAACCCGGTGACCGGAAAACCGTCCAGCTCATTGCCTTGGCGGGAACACGTGAGGTTTTCGGCCTCAGCAACGCAGTTAACGGAAGGCTCGACGGCGGAACTGGCGTTACCGGGGAACTGCGCCCGGGCGTCGCAGCGGAAAGGGACCACCAGTGAGTTTCGAGATTTCCCGCAAGCAATACGCCGAGCTGTACGGCCCGACGACGGGTGATGCCATCCGCTTGGCCGATACTGAGCTCTTCCTTGAGATCGAGAAGGACCACACGGTCCATGGCGAAGAAGTAGTGTTCGGCGGCGGCAAGGTCATCCGGGACGGCATGGGCCAGAACGGCCAACTGACCCGCGCAGAGGACATCCCGGACACCGTCATCACCAACGTGATCGTCCTGGACTACAGCGGAATCTACAAAGCAGACGTTGCCCTCAAAGACGGTCACATTTTTAAGATCGGCAAGGCCGGCAACCCCCAGATTGCCGACGGCGTGAACATCGTGATCGGCGCCAGCACGGAGATTATTGCCGGCGAACGGAAGATCCTCACCGCCGGCGGCATCGATACCCACATCCACTTCATCTCCCCGGAACAGGTCCCGGCCGCCCTGTGCAACGGCATCACCACGATGGTGGGCGGGGGCACCGGTCCGGCCGAAGGAACCAAAGCCACCACCATCACGCCGGGCGCCTGGCACATCTCCCGGATGCTCCAGGCCGCCGAAGGACTCCCCGTCAACATCGGCCTGTTCGGGAAGGGCCACGCGTCCGCCGTCGAGCCCCTCGCCGAGCAGATCCGCGCAGGCGCCGTCGGACTGAAAGTGCATGAAGACTGGGGCTCCACCACGTCCTCCATCGACATGTCCCTGCGGGTAGCCGACGAATACGACGTCCAAGTTGCCATCCACACCGACACCCTCAATGAATGCGGGTTCGTGGAAGACACCATCCGTGCCATCGATGGCCGGGTCATCCACACCTTCCATACCGAAGGCGCCGGAGGCGGACACGCCCCGGACATCATCAAAATCGCCGGCCTGCCCAACGTGCTCCCGGCCTCCACCAACCCCACGCTGCCCTACACCAAAAACACCATCGAAGAGCATCTGGACATGCTCATGGTCTGCCACCACCTCAACCCCGACATCCCGGAAGACGTGGCCTTCGCCGACTCCCGCATCCGAGCCGAAACCATCGCCGCGGAAGACGTCCTGCACGACCTCGGAATCTTCGCCATCACGTCCTCCGACTCCCAAGCCATGGGCCGCGTGGGTGAAGTAGTGACCCGGACCTGGCAGGTAGCCGACGCCATGAAACGGCAACGAGGCGTGCTGAAGGATCCATCCGGCACTACCCATGGTTCCGCCGAATCCGACAACTTCCGCCTCAAGCGCTACGTGGCCAAATACACCATCAACGCAGCCATCGCGCAGGGCATGGCAGACGTCATCGGCTCCGTGGAAGAGGGCAAATTCGCTGACCTCGTCCTCTGGGATCCCGCGTTCTTCGGAGTGAAACCCGAGCTCGTCATCAAAGGCGGCCAGATCGCCTACGCACTCATGGGCGATGCCAACGCCTCCATCCCCACACCACAGCCGCGCACCATGCGGCCCATGTTCGCCACGTACGGCAAGGCACTTCAGCAGACGTCCATCACCTTCCTCTCCAAGGCAGCCATCGACGCCGGAGTGCCCGCAGAGCTAGGCCTCGAACGCATCATCAAACCCGTCTCCGGCATCCGCAACCTCACCAAAGCGGACCTCAAATACAACGGCGAAACCCCGGACATCGCCGTCGACCCGGAAACGTACAAAGTGACAGTCGACGGCGTCGAAGTCACCTCCCAGCCCTCCGACGTGCTGCCCATGGCGCAGCGCTACTTCCTCTTCTAGGAGCCTTCATGATCATCGAAAAAATCCTAGGCAACCTCCACGAACAGCCCAACGACTACGCCGGCCACCACAAAGAAAAAGTGGTCCTCCCCAGCGCCCTGCTGGTCAAACGCATCCAACGCGTCACCACCGACCACGGCAAAGAACTCGGCATCCGCCTGCCCACCGGCACCGGCGACCTCCGCGACGGCGACATCCTCGCCGTCGGTGACAACAACCTCATCGTCATCTCCGTACTGCCCACGGACGTCCTGGTCATAGGGCCGCGAAGCATCCACGAAATGGGCGTCGTGGCCCACTCGCTCGGCAACCGCCACCTGCAGGCGCAGTTCTTTGATACTGACTCTGAGTACGGAGCCGAAGTGATGGTTTGCCAGTATGACCACACCGTGGAGGACTATCTGAAGAGCGTCGGCGTCCCCTACGACAGGCAAGAGCGGGTCATGCCGGTGCCGTTCCGCCATGCTGAGCATTCGCACTAGGCAAATTCCGGTGCTGGCTTTTGGGGTTGGCAAGCCTGCGGCGGGTGATAGGGGCCGTGCCCGCTTCGCGGTGCCCACCACGCCGCGGCCCCTATCACCCGCCTCCGCCGAGGTTCGCCGCGGCAACGTCGCGGTTGAGCCCACTAGCGAGGCAGCATGACCTCATATCAGCTGGCTCTTCAACAGTTGACCGACTCCGCTTTGCCTACGGGGGCGTTTGCTCATTCTTTGGGGTTTGAGAGTTACATACATCGTGAGTTGGTTCATGATGAGGGGTCGTTTGGGGTTTGGCTTTCCTCTTTTGTGGGGCAGCAGTTGACCTATTCGGATGGGTTGGCTTTGCGGTTCCTGTATGAGGGGGTTGGGGTTGGGCTGTTGGATTCCGTTCTTTCGGCGCAGTTGTTGGCCCGGGAGGTTCGGGAGGCTTCGCTCAAAATGGGTGGGCGGTTGTTGGAGATCGGCGGGGAGGTTTTTCCGTCGGGGGAGCTGGCCGACTACCGGGAGTTGGTTCGTGGGGGTGGCGCATCGGGGCATCAGCCGTTGGCGTTTGGGGTGATCGCGCGGTCATTGGGTGTTCCCTTTGAAGCGGCGCTCTCTGCGTATTTGTTTGCCACCGTTACTTCGCTGACCCAGAACGCCGTGCGCGCCATTCCGTTGGGGCAGAACGCCGGGCAGCGGGTACTTCGCCACGCGCACGACGCCGTTGCTGCCGCCGTCGACGATGTAGCACAGCTGTGCTGGGACGACTTTGGGGCCGTCAGCCCCGGACTTGAAATTTCACAAATGCGGCACGAACGGCAACGCGCCCGCATGTTCATGAGTTAGCTAGTGCAAAGGACAGAAAACATGTCAGAACCCATCAAGATCGGCGTCGGCGGACCTGTCGGAGCCGGCAAAACCCAGCTCGTGGAACGTATCACCCGGCACATGAGCGGCGACATCTCCATGGCCGCCATCACCAACGACATCTACACCATCGAAGACGCCAAAATCCTGGCCGCCAACGGCATCCTCCCTGAAGACCGGATCATCGGCGTTGAAACCGGCGGCTGCCCCCACACCGCCATCCGCGAAGACACGTCCATGAACACTGCGGCCATCGAAGAACTCAAGACGCGGCACCCCGACCTCCACGTCATCTTCGTCGAATCCGGCGGCGACAACCTCTCCGCCACCTTCAGCCCCGAACTGGTGGACTTCTCCATCTACATCATCGACGTCGCCCAAGGTGAGAAGATCCCCCGCAAAGCCGGCCAGGGGATGATCAAATCCGACCTCTTCATCATCAACAAAACGGACCTGGCGCCCCACGTCGGAGCTGACCTGGCCATCATGGAGCGGGACTCCAAGGAGTTCCGCGGCAATAAACCGTTCTGCTTCACGAACCTCAAAACGGACGAAGGGTTGGACGCAGTCCTCAACTGGATCCGGCGGGACGTCCTGATGCTCGACTTGGCGCAGTGATCAACGCGGCTACGGCGGTGCCGGGTCTGGCGGCTACGCCGGGGATAAGGGGCCGTGCCCGCTTCGCGATGCCCGCCACGCCGCGGCCCCTTATCCCCGGCTCCGCCGCCTCTGCGGTCGAGTCACCTGAAGGCCACAGCCTATGAATACGCCGGTGCAGGTTCCTGTCGTCGGTTCGGTCACTCGGGAAAACGTGGGGCCCGGCTCCGCGTTGGCTTTGTCGGGGCGGGAGGTGCGGGGGCGGTTGGAGCTTGGTGTCAGTGTGCGGGGCGGGCGGTCCGTTGCTGTGCGGCAGTTCCATGAGGGTGCGTTGCGGGTGCTGAGGCCTCATTACCTGGATGAGTCCGGGCAGGTTTGTTATGTCATGGTCAACCCCGGCGGGGCGTATTTGGGGGCCGATCTGTTCCTTATCGATGTGGAGGTTGAGGCGGGGGCGGATCTGTTGTTGACCACGCAGTCGGCCACCAAGGTGTACAGGACTCCGGGGTCGTTTGCTGAGCAGCGAATGAGTGTGCGGCTGGGGGAGGGCTCGCGGTTGGAGCTGATGCCTGACCAATTGATTGCCTACCGGGAGGCCAGCTATCGGCAGAATTCGCGCCTCAGCCTGCACCCGACGTCGAGCCTTGTCATGGCCGAGGTCGTCACGCCTGGCTGGTCGCCGGACGGTGCATCCTTCAAATACGAAGAGGTGCGGCTGCGGAATGAGATCTGGATAGAGGGTGACAGCGGCGCGAAACTGTTGGCGCTCGATAACCTCCTGATTCGCCCACCTGTCAACGACGTGACGGGGATGGGGTTCATGGAAGGCTACAGCCATCTGGGGTCGTTGGTGGTGGTGGATCCGCGGGCGGATCAGGCGCTCGCCGATGAGCTGGACCAAATAGCCCGGGATTTTGACGCCTACACTGGCGTTTCCTTGACGGCGGCTATTGCCGGGACTGCCGGGCTTGTGCTGCGATCGTTGTCGAACAGCACTGAGGAACTCAACAAACTGCTGGGTACTTGCACCGGCGTTCTGCGGGAACGTTGGTACGGGCAGGGACCCTTGAACCTGAGGAAGTATTAATGACTGCGCTGACCGAGTTCGCCACCATGTATCGGGAGCGGGAGACGCTGTCCCTGCGGACCCGGCTGTTGTTCACGTTTGGTGCCGTCGCCGCTTTGCACGTTGCCGCCGTCGTGCTCTTGATTGCTGGTACGGCAGGTGCCGCGCAGCCGTTGGCGCTGGGGCTGGTGGTCACCGCGTATGTGGCCGGCATCAAGCACAGTTACGACTGGGACCACATCGCCGCGATCGACAATTCGACCCGCAAATTCGTGGCGCAGCGCAAGGACCCCGTGAGCGTGGGATTCGCGTTCAGCCTGGGCCACAGCTCGGTGGTGATCCTGGCGGGATTGCTGGTGGTGGCGGGTGCCACGTTGATCGGGCAGTTCATGGAGGACGGGACCACCGGAAACAAGGTGCTGGGCCTGATCGGCAGTGGGGTTTCCGGGCTGTTCCTGTTGGCGATGGGACTGTTCAACGGCTCCGCCTTCGTTCGTGCCAGCCAGGTCTACCGCAGGGTGCAGGCCGGCGGTGGGGTCCGTCCCGAGGACCTTGAGGCCAAGGGCTTTGTTGCCAGGCTTCTCGCCAAGCCGCTGTCCAAGGTGGAGCGCCCGCGGAATATCTACGTGATCGGCTTCCTGTTCGGGCTTGGCTTCGACACGGCCACCACCATTGGGCTGCTGGTCATCACGACGACGGCGTCACTCGCCGGAGTTTCGCCGCTCGCCTTGATGGCCCTGCCTCTCGCTTTCACAGCGGCCATGACCCTGTGCGATTCGATCAACGGCGTGGCGATGATGAAGATGTACAAATCCGCCATCCACAACCCGCAACGCAAGCTTGGTTTCAACGCCGTGATCACTGGCATCTCAGCCGTCTCGGCGCTGTTCATCGCGGTGATCACGCTGGGTGGGTTCCTCAACTCGGCCTTTGAACTGGGCGATCCGCTGACTACGTGGCTCGCCGGCATCGACCTTGGCGATGCCGGGCTGATCCTGGTGGGCCTGTTCGTGCTGGTGTGGGCCGTGTCCGCGATGCGCGGCCGGCATGCGCGGGCCGGAGCCTAGGAAGCTGCCACCGCGTTGAACAGCTCGGTAGTGTCCACGCCGCGGTCCATCGGCCGTGGGCTATCGCAAAGAGAATTTCCCGCACCCTGTAACCGATGGTCTTGAGCCGGAAACTATACAAGTATCCTGCAGTTCAGGGCTCAACATTTTCAGGGGGAAATCGTGCTTTCCGAGCGCGAATTGGCGTTTATCGCCATTCACAAAGACAGCTATCCATCCGTTTTCAGGTTCGTGCGCCGACGCGTGGAATCGGCGGAGATGGCTGAAGAGATCGCCGCCGACGTTTTCCGCGTCATCTGGCAAAAGTGGTCCGACGATGTCCGCCCGGATCTCGCCTACTTACTGACCGTTGCCCGCAACCTGGTGGGCAACGCCTACCGTAGCCGCGACCGGCAGCAGGCCCTGCAGGAAAAACTGCGGACGACGGCGGTGGAGCGTTACGGCGATGACTCCGAGAACGTCGCGGTACAGGATGCGATGGCCCGCCTGCGTGTCCAGGACCGGGACATCCTGCAACTGGCCTATTGGGATGGCCTGGGCACGGCCGAGATGGCAAGTGTCCTGCAGTGCAGTGAATCCGCCGCAAAAGTCCGTCTGCACCGCGCCCGTGCAGCTTTCCGGAAGCAACTGCCGGCGGGCATAGAAACGACTACAGAGAAGTTGGGGGTCTGAAGAAAATGGATCCGATCAAGAACCTGGTTGCCTCGACCGACCCACTGGCGAACGAGCCTGCTGAGCTCAACGCCGAAGAAGCCCTGGCCCGCATGCTCACTGGGCCGCGGGTCTTCAGTGACAACAATCCGGCGGCGGCCGTGGTGTCCCTGGAGGACCGAAGGCGCCGTAAAGCCCGGATCGCTGGTGGGCTGCTGCTCGGTGCTGCGGCCGTGACTGCAGGCGTCCTCGTGGCGGCCAACTTCGGGCCGCTGACGACTGCTCCAGCGCCGGCAGTCTCTGTCACGCCGACAGAAGCGAACCCGTCACCCAGCGTGTCCCTCACACCGACGCCGACCGCGACGCCGTCGGCCACTCCGGAGGCGACTCCGACGACCGCCCCCACCCAGGCGCCGACTCCCACCATGCCCGCGGCGGCCACCACCGCACCCGTGGTACCACCGGTTCAGGTGCCGACGAGTCAGACATTCACCTTCCCGGACGGCCACCTTTCCTTCACGTACCCGGTCGGTTGGAGCGTCAAAACGGAACCGGGGCCATACGCGACGGAGGCGGACAAGGCTGCGTCCACCATCGCCAAGGTCTTGGACAGCTCTGGCACTGAGGTCGCCGTGATATTCAACGGCAATTATGGCGATGGTACCGGGGGGTTGGTGGACCGAACCATCCTCGACAGGGCAGTGGTTCCCGGTGTTCGCGCCACCTCAGGTGAGCTGGTGGAGTTCGGTTTCTCCTCGTACCAGTCGCAGTACGTTCCGTACGAAGGTCCCCCTTACGAGGGAATGCCCTCACCACAAACGGGACCGGTCGACGGTCCTCCGACGTACATCATGGATGCGCGGCTCTCGTCGGAACTCAAGGCCGGTCTCAGCTCCTCCGGGACCAACCAGGTCCGGGTTCCCAACGGCATCATGAGCGCCTACGTTCAGTTTGATGCCACCAAGAACCCAGCCTTCGCTACCCCTGCAGCCGCCAAGTCCTGGATGGGCACCACGCAGTACGCCCAACTGAAGAGCTTGCTCCTGAGCCTCAGCTACAAGTAGTCCACATAGGTGACAGTAAACGGCGCACTGACGGTTCAGAGCGACGTTTGCTGTCACCTACTTGGGTTAGCGGGGAAATGCCACTGTGCTGATGCATGGCGCTGCGCGAAAATGTTATGCATCCGTCCATAACAAAGCCGTTGTCACTTGCATAGGGTTGAAGAGATCTGCTTCACACCACGCAGTGCCCCGATCTATCCCCAAGGATGAGTTTCAACGATGAAGAGCATCGCCCTCCTGCGCGAACGAGCCACCCGCACCATGCCAACCGGGTCCCACTGCCCGGCGTCGGGCCTGTGGAGCCCGGACTCCGATCCGGACGCTGTCCAGGTGTTCCCGGAAGGCCACGTGCTTCCTGCCCACAACGGAGTGGCAACTGTCTGGCGGCGCCGCACTGCCGCTGAAGTGTCAGCGTGACCAGCTCCATCCTGAACCGGCCCGCCGACTACCGGCACGTCCCGGCCGCGGAGTGGTCCGAGCTCAGCTCCGGGGATCCTGTGTGGATCTACGACGTCGCGTGGGGTGCCGGCACCGGCCGCGTTGACGACGTTTCCAAGCACCAGGAACTGCTGTGGGTTGTCCTGGAACCCACGGGCCGCAAGTTGATCTGTGGCACGGACGACGTCCAGGTCTGGTCCGTCTAAAAAGACTCGCCGGGACGGCAAATAATGACAATGTCTGAGCGGATGATTGTCACTTAAATGCCGTCTCGGCGGCATTTAACCGGCGGGAACCAGCACGCTGGGTGAGCCCGTCTCCACCCGGCTGAAGGGTCCGTCCGGCAGCCCGGTTGCGGGGTCGAGTTTAAAGCTCACGACGTCGTTGGACCGCTCATGCGCGATGTACAGCCAGTCTTCGCGGACGAGGTGGTGGCGTGGCCAGTCGCCGCCGCAAGGGACGTCGGCGAGGGGCTCAAGTTCCTTCCCGTCGTGGGTCACCTTCAGCACGCAGATCCGGTTGGAGCCCCGGACGCCCACGTAGGCGAAGCGACCGTCCGGCGACAGCGCGATCTCCGCCGCTGAGTCGCCGTCGAACGGCTTGTTGATGCTGGCCGGAACCATTGCAGTGAGTTCGTAGGTGCCGTCCGGCTCCATCCGAACCGCTGCCACCTCCACAGAGTATTCCGTGTCCACGAACACCGTTCCGCTGCGGTGGCGCGCCAAGTGCCGCGGTCCCGAGCCCTTGGGCAGCACCACCTGATGGTCAGGCTGCAGGCCCTCGCCCGGCACGTACTTCCACAAGCGAACCAAGTCATGCCCCAGGTCGGTTGTCATGACCCTTCCGTCGGGAAGCACCAGGCTCGAATGGGCCCGGCTGGGCCGCTCGTGGTCGGTGGGAGCAGTGAAGTGGGGATCGACGGCGGCTGCCGCGCTTGTGCGCGAGGCAATGGCGCCGTCGTCGTCCAGTTCGTAGAGGATGACCTGGCCATCGCCCCAGCACGTGGCCACGACAAAGCGGGCTTGGGGATCCACCGAAACGTGGCAGGTGGCGTCCCCTGCCGGCCAGGGTTCGCCGAACGCCTCCAGTTCGGCGTCGCCTTTCCGCAGATAGGCGCGCACTGTCCTGCCTTCTTCGGCGACGGCGTAGACCACCGGGAGCGTGGGGTGCAGGGCGAGGAACGACGGGGAGTTCGCTGCAACGGCCAAGCCAGCGGACGTCAGCTTGCCGTCCTCATCAGCCGAGAGCGCAGCGATTCCCTTTCCGTGGCCGTTTCTGTCGTCCGTGTAGGAGCCGACCCAGATCAGGGTTTCCATGCTCAGTGCCCCTGGACGTCGGAGTCGACGCCTGCGTCCGGGCCGGCGTCGAGGGTTTGCAGCTTGACGAGGTCGTCCTGGTCCAGCTCGAAGTCGAAGACGTCCAGGTTCTCCTTCATCCGTTGCGGGTTGGCGGTCTTGGGAATCGCGACGAGTCCTTGTTGGACGTGCCAGCGAAGAACCACCTGGCCAGGCGTCTTTCCGTACTTTTCGCCGATACCAGCCAGAACTGGAGCATTCAGGAGATCGCTGCTGGCACCCAGAGGGCTGTAGGACTCCGTGACGATGCCGTGCTGCTCGTTGAAGGCCCGGGCGACCGACCGGGGGATGGAAGGGCTGACCTGGACCTGGTTGACGGCCGGAATGACGTCTGTTTCCCGGAACAACCGGTCAAGGTGCGCCGGTTTGAAGTTGGAGACGCCGATGGAGCGCGCCTTGCCCGAAGCCTGAAGTTCCTCGAAGGTCTTCCATGTGGACACAAACTCGTCGCGGCGGGGGAGCGGCCAATGGATCAGGAGCAGGTCAACGTAGTCCAGCCCCAGACGTTCCAATGAGCCGTCCAGCCCGGCGACAGCCTTTCCCGAACCCTGGAACCCGCCGTCCAATTTGGTGGTGATGAAGAGTTCCGCGCGATCCACCCCGCAGTCGCGGATGCCGTTGCCCACACCCTTCTCGTTGCCGTACTTCACCGCAGTATCGATGTGCCGGTAACCGTGGGATACCGCCTCCACCACGGCTTCGGCAACCTGGGCATCGTTGAGGGGCCACGTGCCCAACCCGAGCTGGGGGATGTGGTTGCCGTCGTTCAGTTCGATGAGTGGGGCGCGTGTCATGGGCGTAGGTTCCTTTCATAAAGCCGGTCGCTGAGCTCCATAAAGTCTTCCTTCACCACTTGCAGCTCAGGATGCTGATCATGCCACGCCATGATCTCCCGGGCACCGTCCGCGAACGGGATGCTGGCCCGGTAATCAGGTACCAGCGCTTTGATCTTGGCGTTGTCGAACACCACGGAGTGGGAGCGGTCGCCCAGCAGGTTGGGGCCCAGTTCCGGGCTGTGGGCAGCTATGGTCTCGGAGGAAACGTGAAACAGCTCGGGTTCAGGTACACCGGCCGCACGCGCAAACAAGCGGTAAATCTGGTTCCACGGGAGGAACTCGTCGGAGGTGATCGTGTAGCTCTCGCCCACGGCTTGCGGCCTGCCCAGGAGCCCGACAAACGCCTTGGCGAAATCCCTGCTGTGGGTCAGTGTCCACAGCGAGGTTCCATCTCCGTGAACCAGGACGGGCATTCCGGCGCGCATACGGTGAATGTCGGTCCAACCGCCCACCATCGCGATCTTGGTGCGGTCATACGTATGGGACGGCCGCACCACAGTCACCGGAAAGTCCTCCTCCCGGTACGCCTCGAACAGGAGTTCCTCGCAGGCGATCTTGTCCCGCGAGTACTGCCAGAACGGATTCTTCAGTGGTGTCGATTCCCGGATCGGCAGCGTTGTTGGCGGCTTTTGGTACGCCGAAGCGGAGCTGATGAAGACGTACTGCCCTGTTCGACCTCGAAACATTTCCAAGCCGGCCAGCGCTTGGTCCGGTGTGAAGGAGATGAAGTCCGCAACGGCGTCGAACTCCCTTCCTTGCAGTACCCCGCGCACCGCCTCGGCGTCCCGGATGTCAGCGTGGAGGACCTCGGCGCCGTCCGGAACCGGCCGCCCGGCCGACCGTCCCCTGGTGAGGATGGTCAGCCGGTGGCCCAGCTCGACGGCGCGTTCAGCCGCCGCCGCACTGATGACCCCGGTCCCGCCAATGAACAAGATGTTCCGCGGCGAGACAGTGTCCGCCTGCGGCAGGAGGCTGCCCTCGATGAGGGTGCTCACCAGGCGTAATCCTCGGGAGCAGGACGGTGGCCCGGGAAGATGTCGTCGAGCCGCTTGAGGGCGTCCTCGTTCAACGTGACGTCGAGTGCACGGATGGCGGCATCCAACTGCTCCTGGGTGCGCGGACCGACGATCGGTGCCGTCACGGCAGGCTGGTGAAGCAGCCATGCCAACGCGACATCACCGGGCGCGTGGCCGAGTTCGTCCGCGAAATCCTCGTACTGGCGGATCTGGTCCTCGTGCTTCTTGAGGGTCTCAAGTGCCCGGCCCTCGGCGCGGCGGACACCCTGCTCTTCCTTCTTCAGGACGCCACCCAGCAGGCCGCCCTGCAGCGGCGACCACGGAATCAAGCCAAGACCGTACTGCTGGGCCGCCGGAATCACTTCAAGCTCCAGCTCACGCCGGAAGAGGTTGTAGATGGACTGCTCGCTGACCAGCCCGGTGTAGTTCCTTCGGCGGGCAGCTTCCTGGGCCTGGGCGATGTGCCAGCCGGCAAAGTTGCTGCTGCCCGAGTACAGGATCTTGCCCTGTTGAACGGCAACCTCGATTGCCTGCCAGATCTCGTCCCAAGGGGTATCGCGGTCAATGTGGTGGAACTGGTAGATATCGATGTAGTCCGTCTGCAGCCGCTTCAGGCTCGCGTCCAGGGCGCGGCGGATGTTCAGGGCCGACAACTTGGACTCGTTTGGACGGTCTGTCATGGTGCCGTACAGCTTGGTGGCCAGAACGGTCCGCTCCCGGCGCTCGCCGCCCTTCGCGAACCAGCGGCCGATGATTTCCTCGGTCCAGCCACGGTGCTCGACTCCGCCGTAAACGTTGGCGGTGTCAAAGAAGTTGATGCCGGAATCCAGTGCGGAATCCATGATCGAGTGGGCTGTTGCCTCGTCCGTCTGCGGGCCGAAGTTCATGGTGCCCAGGCAGAGACGGGAGACTTTCAGGCCGGAGCGGCCAAGATGCGTGTACTGCATGGCTGTTGAGTCCTTTGCTGTTGTTCGGGAGCTTAGAGCTGGGTGAAGGCGGCGACGGCGGGATCGGAACCGATGCGGGCACCCGCCTCCAGTGCCGTGATGGCTGCCAGTTCGGAATCGGTGAGGCTGAGGTCGGCTGCCCCGAAGTTCTCGCGCATGCGGGTGGAGTCTGCGGACTTGGGGATCACGATGGTTCCCTGGGCGAGGTGCCAGGCCAGGATCACCTGTGCAGGGCTGGTGCCGTGGGCAGCTGCAACGAGTGCCACCTGTTCGGCATTCAGGTCCTTGCCTTGGCCGAGCGGGCTGTACGCTTCAACAGCGATTCCCAGATCACGGCACTTGCTGGCCAGTTCGCCCTGCTGGAAAGTCGGGTGGACTTCGATCTGGTTCACGGCAGGCACCACCTCTGCCTCCTTGAGAAGCGTGTCCACGTGGTCGGAGAGGAAGTTGGAGATGCCGATGGCCCGGATCTGCTTGTCCTGGTACAGCTCCTCCATCTCCTTCCAGGCCTGCGTGAAGAGGCCCTGCGATGGTACGGGCCAGTGGATCAAGTAGAGGTCGATGACCTCAAGGCCCAAGGCGTCCCGGCTGCGCTGGAAGGCATCATGCGCGTCGCCTTGCTCGCCGTTGCGGAGTTTGGTGGTGATGAAAAGTTCTTCGCGGGGAATTCCCGAGGCTGCGACGGCGGCGCCAACACCGGCTTCGTTTCGGTAGGCGGCCGCGGTGTCGATGTGACGGTAGCCGGCTTCCAAAGCATCTTCCACGACCTTCTGCGTTTCGTCGGCAGGTACTTGGAAGACACCAAATCCGAGCTGGGGGATGGTGACGCCGTTATTCAATGTCAGCTCTGGCATGACAGTCTCCTTCGACGGGATGGCTATGGCGGTGACACTCCGTCTTCCTAGTTTCCAGAAAGCGTTTTCGGAGGCTCTGTACTGAGCCTATGCAGTTTTGGCGGCAGAGTCAGCAATCCAACCTGATCCTGTTTTTCCTAGGTCTGGCAGTCCTACCCACAATGATGGTTTTTCACACACCTGCAACGGCAGAATAGACGGATGGGTCAAAGCGCCGAGTTCGGAAAATTCCTCAAAGTCATGCGTGCCCGCCTCTCACCCGAAGACGCTGGAGCGCAGGAGTCCAGCGGCTCCCGGCGCGTGCCCGGACTCCGCCGCGAAGAGGTGGCACGCCTTTCCGGCGTGAGCACCGACTACTACACGCGCCTTGAACAGGGCCGCAACATCCACCCCTCCAAGGCAGTCCTGGATTCCGTGGCACGGGCACTGCGCCTGGACGCGGGGGAGCAGGCACACATGATGGACCTGCTGGAACACTGCGCCAGTTCTGCGGGCAACCCCGGACCCGTTCAAAAGGTGAGGCCGGCGTTGCGGCAGTTGCTGGACGCCGTCGGAGATGTTCCTGCCATGGTCTTGGGCCGGCGGGCGGATGTCCTGGCCGGAAACCGGCTGGCTTATTTGCTCTTTACCGATTTCACGGCGTTGCCTGCGCCCGAGCGGAACCTGACACGCTGGATCATCCTGGATCCCTCGGCCGGGGCGCTGTTCAGGGATTGGAAGACCGTTGCAGCCGAGGCCGTTGGCGCGCTGCGCATGGACGTGGGCCGGCACCCCAACGATCCCCAAACCAACCAGTTGGTGGGCGAACTCGCCGTCCACAGCGAACATTTCCGTCAGTGGTGGGCCGGGCACAGGGTAGCCACTCGTTCCGCGGGGACAGTCCGGCTGCACCACCCGGTGGTGGGCGACCTGGAACTGAACTTTGAAACCCTGAGTCTCCCGGACGACCCCGACCAGCTCCTCCGGGTCTATTCCGCGAAGGCCGGTTCGCCGTCGTCGGACGCTTTGACGCTGCTCAGCTTCGGTGAGGTTGGGGCCGACGCGCAGGCCCCCGAACCCGCTCGCCGAGATGGCACTTAATGCCAATGTTCGCGCGGCAAAGTCATAGGGTCGTTGCAACGCTCTGATTGATGGAGCGTTTCATGGTCAAGTTGTTTCCTTCGGGTGCGCGTGCCGAGTTTGTTGATTTGGTGTGTGCGGGGGTCTCGGTTCTTGAGGCTTCCCGGCGTGTCGGGGCGGTGCACGCGACCGGGGGAAACTGGTGGGCTCAGTCTGGCCTGATGATGACGTTGAACCGTGGCGCTGTCGGGGGTCTTGCCGATCCTGCGCCTTCGGCAGAGGGACCTGGCCGGGCCTTGGGTCTGGGCGAGCGGGGGATGATCCAGATGGGTGTTCTGCTGGGGCTCAGTTACGCCAAGATCGGTGAATTGATTGGCCGGGATAAGTCCGTGGTCTGGCGGGAGGTGAAACGGCACAGAAGCGCGGACGGGAAGTATTACGCCTCGGTCGCCCACGCCAAAGCGCACCAGGACAGGCGCCGGCCCAAACCGTTCAAACTCGTCCAGGACGAGGACCTCTGCCGGCTGATCGGTGTGTGGATGGATGACGGGTGGAGCCCGAAATTGATCTCCTCAATGTTGGCGCACTACTTCGTCGACGATCAGACTATGCAGGTGAGCCACGAGACGATCTATCAAGCGCTGTATGTCCAAACCCGCGGGAACCTGCGGGCGGACCTGGCCGAAAAGCTCAGCCTGAAACGCAAGCAACGCGTTCCGCACACCAGTGACCGCCGTAAGAACAGCCCTTACGGTGAGGCATTCAAGATCAGCCAACGCCCGCCCGAGGTCCAAGACCGGGCAGTGCCTGGCCACTGGGAAGGGGACCTCATCATCGGGACCGACGGGACCGCGATCGGCACGTTGGTGGAACGCTCGACCCGGTTCACGATCCTGCTGCACCTGCCCGGGGACCACACCGCGGAGACCGTTGCCGCTGCGATGATCCGGGAGATGGCTTCCCTCCCGGATCACCTGCGACTCTCGATCACTTGGGACCGCGGAACCGAACTGGCCGACTACGCGAAGATCCAAACCGCACTCGAAACGACCCTGTATTTCTGCGACCCGCACTCACCCTGGCAACGCGGCACCAACGAGAACACCAACAGGCTCCTGAGGTTCTGGTTCGAGAAAGGCACCGACCTTTCAGTGCACACCCCCGAGGACCTCCGCCTGGTCGCAGCGAAACTCAACCGCCGACCCAGACCAACCCTGAACCTCGAAACACCAGCCAACCGACTAAACCAGCTGCTACAAGCGGCCTAACCCCCAGCGTTGCTCCCACCAGTTGACTTTGCCCGCGGAACATCCGCATTAAATGCCATCCCGCGTAGAGGGGTTCAGCGCTCCAGGCGGAACCCAAGCTTGATGGTCACTTGCCAGTCGGCAACTGCGCCGTCTTCGAGGTGGCCACGGATCTCCTTGACCTCAAACCAGTCCAGGTTCCGGAGGGTTTGGGAGGCTGTCGCGATGCCGTTCTTGATCGCGTCGTCAACGCCTTCGGTGGAAGTTCCTACAATTTCGGAAACGCTATATGTGTGGCCAGCCATGGTGCTCCTCATCATCGGTCCCTGAATCTCTGGAAACCGGCCCGCAGGGCAGGCCGTCCATGCAGATTAGCCCACTGATGTCCGTGCGGCCAGAGTCCCGTTGGCCCGGCTTTCGCCCCAGTCCTTGCTGGTGAGTGTAGATTTCTTGCAGCAGCACCCAGCGAATCCCCACAACCAGGAGTACTCATGTCAGAAGTTATTGTCGTCGGCGTCGACAACAGTGAGACTGCCAAGCGCGCAGCAGTTGCAGCAGCGAAGCTCGCCACGGCTCTCGGTGCCGAGCTGCACGTGATCAGCGGCTTCTCCGATGACCGCATCGAAGAATTCGGCAGCGGCAGCGACCGCATCACCGTCTCGTCGGCCGACTCCGCGGAATACGTCGCCCGCAAGGTTTCCGAAGAGCTGGACGTCCCCGGTGGCAGCGTCAAGTACTTCGCGGCCCGCGGCACGCCTGCCAACGCCCTGATCAACTACGCAGAGACCAACAACGCCTCGCTGATCGTGGTGGGGAACAAGCGCATGAAGGGCCTGGGCCGTGTCCTGGGCAGCATCGCCAACAGCGTGGCACACGGTGCCCCGTGCGACGTTTACATCGTCAACACGGACGTGGACGCGTAGCCCACTCCCGGGAGGTAGCAGCAGGCGCCCTTTGAGCCTTCAAAAGGGCGCCTGCTGCTGCTCTGTTGGGCTCCAGGGCACTTAGTGGCCCTGGAACGCCTCAGCCAGCCACCACGAGCCGCCGTCGGAAGCGATCTTGGCGTCGATCACCAAGGGGCGGTCCTGCGATCCGGCTTCGTAGGCGGCGATCCACGGGCGTACTGCTTCGAGGTCGGCTACAGTCCGGACTGTCACCCCTTCGGCTCCGAATCCGCGGGCTATGGCGGCGATGTCCGTTTCCGGGAACACGACGCTGGAGAGTTCGGCATCCGAGTGCTCCGACGCGAAATGGTGGACCTCGGCCCCGTACGCTGCGTCGTTGTAGACGATGCACACCAGCGGCAGTTTCAGCCGGGCGGCCGTCTCCAACTCGCTGATGCCCATGAGGAATCCGCCGTCGCCCGCGCCGAGGACCGGCAATCGGTGCGGCTGGGCAAGCGCGGCGCCAATGGCCGTGTAAAGTCCCAGCCCGATCGCCTGGAACGCTTGGGTGAAGCAGAAACCGAACTCGTCCGGCACGGCGAGATACTGGCTGGGATAGCCCATGAAGTTTCCCGAATCGACGGCCACGATCCGCTCCGCGGGGAGCATGGAGTCGAGTTCGCGGCTGAGGACGCGCGGATCGATGGCCGTGGCCGTGGACAAGTCTTCTGTCTCAACGTCCCGCCAGCGTGAGCCTTGCTTGATGGCCAGGGCGTTGGTTTCGGTGCGGTACTTCCCGGCGGGCTCCGGCTGCACGGCGCGCAAGGCGTCCAACGCGTCGGCGGCCGTCAGCGCCGAGTCACCCAGGAGCCCGAGGGTGATGGGCCGGTTGGCGCCCAACGCGGAATCCTCGACGTCGATCTGCACCACGTTCGCGTCGGCGGATATCAGCCGCCCATGCCGCATGGTCCACATATTCAGGGCGCAGCCCCACCCCACAATGAGGTCCGCGTCGCTGATCAGCCCGGCGGTCAGCGGGGAGGAGAAACCTCCGGAGATACCGAGGTTGTGGGAGTCGCCGTTGAACAGCCCGTTTGCCACCGCGGACGTTGCCACCAGCGCCCCCGCATGCTGCGCCAGCTCCAGGATTTCGTCCCGGGCGCCCCGTCCGCCGCGACCTGCCACGAAGACCGGCCGTTCCGCTTGTGCAATCATGGCGACCAGATGCTCTACGGCGGCAGCGTCGGGGCGCACTTTCAGGGGTTGAGGCACGACGACGGCACTCACGTCGTCCGCGGCGGTGGCACTTTGGACGTCCAACGGCAGGCTCAGGACAACAGTGCGGCGCTCATTCACGGCGGTCCGGAAGGCCCTGACGGTGTCCGCGACAGCTGTGGCGGGGGAATGGATCCGTTCCGCGACGGCGCCGACGCTGCGGGCCAAGGCATCCTGGTCGATCTTGAAATTGGACCTGATCGCGGCAGCCTGGGTGTCGGCAGTCAGGACGATCATGGGCGTGCGGCTCTTCGCTGCCTCCCCGATTCCCGTGATGGCGTTGCTCAGCCCGCAGCCTTGGTGCGTGGTGACCACGCCAACCTTTCCTGACATCCGGGAGTAGGCGTCGGCCATGGTCGCCGCGCCGCCCTCGTGCCGCGTGGCGGTGAAAGGGATGCCCTCGGCCATGAGGGTGCCGGTGACGTCGAAATTGCCGCTGCCCACCACCCCGAAAACATGCCCGACGCCGAGCTTCGCCAGCGTCCTGCCCACCAGGGTGGAAACCCTCATCTGTTCACTCATGCTGTTTCCGCCGCGGACTTCTCCACCAGCGCGTACACGCGGCTCGGGCTGCCCGTGCCGCCGACGATCGGCAAGGGAGCAACCACCAGCGTGGCGCCCGTGGTGGGAAGCCGGTCCACGTTCCGCAGCGAGGTGACGCCGTACTTGTCCGCCCCGAGGAGGAATGAGTGGACGGGGAACATCGGGTCCAAGCCGCCCGCCTGGCCGGCGTCGATGCCCACGGTTTCAACACCGAAACCGCTGATCGAGGCGTTGCCGGCGAGCCACTTGGCACCTGCCGCGGAGACCCCCGGTGTGTGGGGTCCGGCGTCGTCCGCGTTGACGAAAGCCGCGGCGTCAGTGCCGCGGGCCGCCCAACCGGTCCGGAAGATGATCCAGCAGTTCCCGGGGAGCTGGCCGTGTTCCTGCTGCCATTGTTCGAAGTGCTCCGGTTCGAGCAGGAAATCCGGGTCCGCGGCAACTTCTGCTGTCTTGTCGATCACGACAACGGGACCAACCAGGCGCTGTGGCTCGATCTGGTCCACGGACTTGCCGTCCTTGCCCGTGATCCAGTGCACCGGAGCGTCCAGGTGTGTCCCGGCATGTTCGCCCACGGTGACGTCGTTCCACGCCCAGGCCGGTCCGGCGTCGTCGAAATTGCTCACCGGTGAGACGGACAATCCCACCGTGTTCGCGAACGGCTGCGGCAGGGTCAGGATGGGGGTTTCGGAACTCAGGGGAGTGGTGAGGTCGATGATCTCCACCGAACCGCTCGAAAGGGCTGCAGTGAGCCCGGCCAGAACAGACATTGTTCTCCTATCGCTTGCTTGGTTTCAGTGCTGCTTGAAAACGGGAAAATCGTGAGGGTTGCGCGGTCAGTTTTTGGGCCACCAGGTGCCCGGAACCGCCTGACAGTCCGGGGCCGGGGTGGGTTGAGGCGCCGATATGCCAGAGCCCCTGGATGGCAGTCCGGTGCCCCGCGGCCTCCGGGAAGGGCCGCCAGAGCAGGTTCTGGAACAGCTCCGCGGAGCCTCCGTAGGGGTCGCCGTTGACGGCATTGGGATTGGCGGCGGCCAAGTCCGTGGGAGCGATGATGTCCGAGGCCAGGACTGTAGCCCGGGTGCCAGGGGCGAACTGCTCCAGCCGGGCGAGGACCCGATCCAGATAGCCTTGTTTCAGCTCCTCGGTCCAGCCTTCCTGCACTGTCAGTTCGCCGGCCGCATCGCCCACGGGAGAGAACGGAACTTCCTGCAGCTGCAGCCATAGCGTGGCCTTGCCCTCTGGAGCGCGGGACGGATCCAGCACGTATTGCTGGCCGACCACCACCGTGGGCTCGCTGGGCAGCAGGCCGGCCTCGGCCTGGGCGCACGCAATGCCTGTGCTGTCCGACCCGTTGCTGATGTGAACCAGCGGAACCCGGTTGAGTCGGGGATCGAGCCACTCCACGGGCTTATCCAAGGCGAGGTGGATCTGCATCGCACCACGGCCGTTCTGGTAGCGTTTGGCAGCCGCGGCGGGTCCGGCCGGCGGCTGGCTGAGAAGGTGTCCGTAGAGTGCTTGGGGCGAGACGTTGGCAAGCACGGTGCCTGCTGAAAGACTGCCCTGCGAGGTCCGGACGCCCGTGACAGTTGTGCCCGAAACCAGGATCTCCTCCGCTTCAGCGCCCAGCAGGATCCGCACCCCGTTGTCCCGCAGCAGAGACTCAAAGGCAGCCACGAACTTCGACGCCCCGCCCTTCACCACCGGGAGCCCGAAGCTGTGCATGCTCATGGCCATCACAGGCAACATCACCCCGCCTGTCGCCTGGTCAGGGCCCAGCCCTGCATGCAAGAGCCAAGGGGACCAGAGCTGGTCAGCTTCCCAGCCATCGAAGCGGCTCCGCACGTAGTTCCGTCCGCTCATCACCGAGTCACGGACAAAAGCCTCTGTCCCGGAGAAACGCCCTCGTCGGACGGCCCCGAAGGCAATTTTCGCGACCTCCCCAAACGATCGAAGTTCTGCCCCGAACGCCCCGAAAACCGTGCCGGAGTTCCGGCCCAGATCGTCAAGCATGGCCAGATAGGCCTCTTGGTCGCCAGGAATCTTCAACGAGGCGGCTGTTTGGGCCGGGTCCCGGTGCGCGATGACCACGCGTTGGGCTCCCGTGGCCGGATCAGCACCAACGCTCGCCGTCACCTCGGTGGTGGTGTTGCAGTATTCCAGCCCCCTGGCATGAAGCTCCTTGCCCAGCGCCGAGTACGCACCGCCTGACACGAACAGAGGATGCCAGGAAGAGAAGGAGTCGTGGACAAAGCCCGGCAGGGTCCGCTCCGAGGAGTGGATGAAACCTCCCAGCCGGTCCGCACGCTCGATGATGCACACCCGCTTCCCGTCCAGTGCCAGCTCGGCTGCCGCTACCAGGGAATTGATGCCCGAGCCAATGATCACGACGTCAACGGAATCGTCCATCTCCGCTCCTTTCAAAATTAGAAGTCCGGGTGGCTGGCGGTTGCGTGGTATTTGCCGCCGTGGAATACCAGGGGAGCGCCGCCGTCGTAGTTGTAACTCTCCACTTCACCCACGTAGATGACGTGGTCGCCGGCGTCATGCCGGGAGACCGTGCGGCACTGGAAAGTGGCCACGGCGCCGTCCAACAACGGGACGCCGGCGATGCCCTCGGTAGTCTCCGTCCCGGCGAATTTGTCCGTTGCCGGCGTTGCGAACTGGCGGGACAAGACGTGCTGGTCGCTGGCCAGGATGTTGATGGCGAAGTGCGTGGCGTCCTCGAAGTCACCCAGGCTGGGGGACCGTTTGCTGGGGCACCACAGCACCAGCGGCGGTTCCATGGAGACGGACGTGAACGAGTTCGCGGTCATGCCCACCTTTCGGCCGTCGGCGGCAACAGTGGTCACCACGGTAACGCCCGTGGCGAACTGGCCCAACGCGCCCCTGAAGTCCCGGAGGTCGAAAGCCGCGGTGTCGTCTTCTTTGCGGGCCTGCATGAAGTCCGCCGCAGCAGTGGGGTCGAACCACCAAGGGTACGACGTCCGCGGATCATCGAACCCGCCCACAATGCTTGCTGCCAAAGCCGGATGCTCCGCAGCCTCGCGCAGCAGTGTCTTCTGGTGGTCCCTGCGCGGCTTGAGGAGATCGTTGGTCCATTCAACCGCCCACTGACCCCAACCCCGCCAGAACTCGTCGAAGGTCCGCTCCATCCAGGCACGGTCAAAAGGCTGCTCGCCACGGCGAACGATCGAATCAAGGTAATACTTGGCAGCCAGCGTCGCGTTGTTGGAACCCTGTCCGGTAAGGGGATCGTTGAGGACCACGGCATCGCCCAGGCCGAACACCAGGGTCCCGTTGCCGAGTTCCCCGACGGCGGACCTCACCGTGGGGGTGATGCGCCCCAGGAGCGTGGCGCCGTCGTCTGTCAGTTCTGCGTCGACAAAGTTCGCTGCTTCGTGGGGGAAATGCTCGCGCAGGATCTCCAGCGAACGCTTGAGCTGCTCTTCAGGGGTTCCGACGTCGGTCCAACGGTCCATGGGGCCGCCCACCACGCCTTCGAACACCATCATGCGGCACGGGCCGGAGACGGTCAGGCCCGGGAACGTAAAGAACTCGCCGACGCCGGGTGCCATGGACATGCGGATGGCGTCGCCGCCACTGGGGTTGCTGTCGGGTGACGTGCCGGTCGCCGGTCCGGCGGCAGCGCCGCCGTCGGGCTTGACGTAGTTCAGTGCCAAGACCCGCTGCGGCCGGTCGAAGGGAGACTTTGCCTTGTCCCGCGGGAAGATTTGCCCGATTTCGCCCTTACCCGTGCTGACGATGACCAGTTCATGGTCGTGGGTGAGTTCTTCGAGCATGCGCGGGGTGACCTTCTCGATCCGGAAGTCGCCGCCGTTGGACACGAACGTCTCGATCCAGAGGGCACTCTTGATCCGCTGGTCGATGGAACGGGCGGGCCCGTCCAAGGGAGCCTGCCATTCGATGGGTTCGTCGGCTTCCACGCGCAACCGGATGGTGCCGATCTCCGGTACTGATCCGGACCCGTAGAATTCCGTGAGCGCTGTCCCCAATTGGGCTTCGGCGTCGAGGGCTGTGGAGAACATGCACTGGCTGGACATGACCTTGCCGGTGCGGATCTGGGCCGCGGAGCGGTCGGACAACAGCGTTACCGCGTAGCCGTCCCGTTGCAGGCCCAACGCCAGCTGGGCACCGGATTCGCCGGCCCCCACGATTGCTATCTTTCGCATGATTGAGTCCTTATTAGCAGGGTTGTGCTACGAAACCTTGGCGGCAGAAAGGCTCGCAAGATAGTCGGCGGCCTTGTCCGGGTACATGAACCATTCCTGGAATTCCGGTGGATGGTTGAAGCCGTTGGCAAAGCGGTGCGCGATGTCCGGCTCGCTGTTCGCGGCGCCCAGGAGTTCAAGGACGTGGGGCGGCGGCGGGGCCAGGAGGGCATTCGTCCAGTGTGCAACGTGCTGCGCGTAATCCCAATAGCGCTCGAACGTCGCCTGCATGAAGCTTGCATCGAAAACACCGCCGTGCTGGATGATGCTGTCCAGATACGACGCCGCGCACTTGCTTGCGTTGTTGGACCCCTGTCCGGTGATGGGATCGTTCAAGACCACGACGTCGGCCAGGCCCAGCACCTGCCGGCCGCTCGGCAGCGTGGCAATCGGGTGGCGGACGGTCGGCGCGAACCTGCCTTGGAGGACGCCGTTGGCATCGGTCAGTTCCACGTCCGTGGCGCGCTCGGCTTCCCATGGCAGGAAGGTCTTCAGGATGTTCTTGGAATTCTCCAGGTGCTCCTCGGGCGTGAGACCCTTCCACGAGTCCATTGGGCCGCCGGGTACGCCCTCGAAGACCATGATTTCGCACGGTCCGGTGGTGGTGAGCGCTGGGAAAACGAAGTATTCGCCAACGCCGGGGATGAGGTTGAAGGAGACCGCCGAGTAGTCTTCGCGAGGCTTGAGGCCCTTCACGTAGGTCAAAGCCAGGGCGCGTTGCGGGGCGTCGTAAGTGCTGCGTTCGGCGTCGCGGGTGAAGAGTTGCGCGATCTCACCCTTGCCCGCAGCCACAATCACCAGGTCCGAGTTCTGCGTGTACTTTTCCAGTTCGGCTACCCCGGCGTCCTCGAAGACCAGCTCGCCGCCGCGCGCCGTGAACTCCTCCATGAACCGCGGGAACTTAACGCGCTGGTCGATCGACTTGGCGTGGTGGTCCAAACGGGATGCCCAGCTGATGGCCTTTTCGCCCGGCAATTCGGGGTGGGGGATGGTGAACGAGATGCCGTCCACAGTGGGGGCGTCAGGCCAGAAGTCCAACCCCAGTGCGCGCTCGTGCTCCAGCGCGTTGTGGAAGATGCACTGGCTGGAGGCAACTTTGCCTTCACGGATTTCTTCCGGCGTGCGGTTGGAGATAGTGGTTACCTGGAATCCGGCGTCCAGCAGGCCGATGCCCAGCTGCAGCCCGGACTGGCCGGCCCCGACGATGGTGATGTGGCGTTGCGTCATGGTGTTGCCCTTTTCTCTTGGTCTGTCGGTGGTTGTCAGTTGGCGGCCAGCAGCGGAATGGTTTCTTCGGCGCGTTCCGGACCCAAGGCGGAGTAGCCGCCGTCGACCGCCCAATCTGCTCCGGTGACGAAGCTGGCTTGGTCGCTCGCCAGGAACGCGACGACGTCACCCACCTCGTGTGGCCGGCCTACGCGCTTGAGGGCGTGGAAAGGGGCCGCGACGGCGTCGGTCCTTTCGAGGCTTCCGTTGCTGAGGGTGTCCATGATGTTGCTCCACACCCAGCCCGGGCTCACGGAATTGACCCGGATGCCGTCCGCGGCGAAGTCCACGGCCATGCTGCGCGTGATCTGGACCAGGGCAGCCTTGCTGGCCGGGTATAACCAGCGGCCGGTTTGGGCGATCGAGCTGGAGATCGAGGTGAAGTTGATGATGGCTCCGTGCCCCGAGGCCTCGAGGTGGGGGCGGGCCGCGTTGGCCGCCATTACGGCGCTCACCAGGTTGACGTTGAGGGCTTCGAGCCAGTCCGCCCTACCGGAGGATGCGCCGTCGTCCTTGTAGGTGCAAGCGAGATTGACCAGGATGTCCAGGCCGCCATGCTGGGTTACGGTCTGGCCCACGAGTGCGTTCACTGCGGCATCGTCGGTGATGTCTGTGTGGGAGTAGTGGATTCCTTCGCCCAACCCGGCGGCCAGTGATTCGCCGTCGGGGTCTATGTCCGCCACCACCACCGTGGCTCCGGCGTCCCGCAGCGCGGTCACCACGCCTTGGCCCACCTTGGTGGCCCCGCCAGTGACGATTGCTGTCCTGCCTTCGAGTGCTGACATAACCGGACCCTTTCATTGCGGATTAGCTGTTACGAGAATATGACGTGCGTCACGCTTGTCTTATGGACGACTCTAGGCAGTCCCTGGAATCCGGACTATCCACTTGGCGCGAGGGTCATCCGAATTACGCAAGGTCCTCCTCTTCTTCATGCCAACCAACCCAAGCCGCTGAGGTGAGCCGGGCTTCCTTGGCCTGGAGCTCCGCCGCCCAAAGTTCGAAGTGGCTTCGGTCCCATTCATCCCTGCGGTCATGCACGAGCTTGATGTTCTTCACTGGTCCTCACCTCCCTTTCGGCACTGTTATGGTGATGTGAGCTGCGCCATACTTGTCTTAAAGCGACTCTAGGCAGTCCTTGAAATCCGGAATATCCACGTGGCGCTTGGATCATCCGAAAAGCGCAAAACAGTGGAGTGGGTGCCCAAATGGTGAGGATTCTTCCTCGTGACGTTCTGCGGGGACGGCCAACAACGGCAACAACAGACGTGGACGAGGCACATGCCAAGATCGCGGAGTTGTTCTGCAGCCATGAGCTCGCCCCACGGACGCGGACGTCAGCGGTGGATATGAAGCTGCGCTCCCTTCACCGGGGCGACGTCGGGATCGAGTTCCTGGACTATGGAGCAGATGTCCGTATTGAGCCCGAGGGACTGCAGGATTTCCATTTGGTGCAAATTCCGCTGGCCGGGCACGCGTCCATGCAAGTGGGTGCGAGTGTTGTGGACTCAAGTCCGCGTTTCGCTACGGTTCCGCCCATCGACCGGCCATTTTCGATGAGTTGGGATGGCGGAAGCCCGCACCTCATCGTCTACGTACGGCGCACAGCGTTGGAGCGGGTGGCCGGGCAGTTGTACGGCGAAACCGCGGTGGACCTTGGCTATGGCATGGACCTTTCAGGTGCCGCCGGTCGAGCATTCTTGAGGTCCGTCGTCGAACTTCATGATGACCTGATCAGTCGGCCACAAGCCACGGCCCCCGTGTTTGTTCAGGGCTTGTTGGCGGACAGCATGGTGTCGCGGTTGCTGATGGCGATGGAACTGCCCGGCAGGCAGGCCGGGGACGCTGAGTCCGAAAGCCGCCTGGTGCGCGAGTGCCGTGAGCTGTTGGAGCGGCACGCCTCTGAAGAACTCACGGTGCCGGACATCGCCGAGTGCCTTGGCGTTTCGGTACGAACGCTGCAAACTGCCCTGCGGGCGGAAACGGGCGCGACGCCGTCGGAGTTGCTGCGGAGTATCCGGCTGGATAGGGCCCGGGAGATGCTGTTGGAAGCGAGCCCGCGGGAGCAGAGTGTCACGGCCGTTGCTGAGTTGTGCGGCTTCACGCATCAGGGGCGGTTCTCTGCCCTGTACGTCAAAGCCTTCGGCGAGTTGCCGAGCGAGAGCCTGCGCCGCTAGGGATCCCTTGTGCGTGCACAAGGTAGCGAAAACAGCTGACTATGTTGCTCCATTTGCTGTGCGAATCAGGGACCCTCCCCAAAGGAGGGTCCCTGATTCTTGTCTGGCATCACGTGCGACGGCCCCGACAGTTGTTAGTCCACCGCTGGTCTCCACGACGGCCGGTCGTGGCTCTGGCACAGCCGCGAGGTTCATGAACCCGCGAGAGGTCTCTGTACCGCCGCATTTTGCCGCGAGAGTGAAGCCCTCTAGCCTGTGCATCATGTCGTATGACCTTGCCGTGTACCTGCCCGAAGCCTTGGACGCCGAGGCGCTGACCGCTCTCGTGGATGCTTCTCCCGGTTTGCAGCTCGAGGCAAGCACCAGCGGCGACGCTGCTGGTCCTCAAAACTGGCACATCCTCAGAGGCAAGAAAGCAAACTACTGCTTCACCCTCGAAGGCCCGTATCTCGTCGAGCCGGAGGATGTTCCCCATGAGGTGACGGCTGCTGTCCTTGGCGCCTGCGTCATGTACAGCATCCTGGTTGAAGGCACCGATCCGGCATCCATTCCGCACGCTGTCCGGTTCGCCAAACGCCTGGCCAAGGAAGGCAACGGGGCGGCACGGGACCTGCAGACCGAAGAGATCTGGCCCAAGACCAGCAGCCGGGCGGCAGCCAGGCCAGATCGCGACACCATGATCGACATCGTGGAGGTCCGTTGGTATCACCTCATGGACGAAGTCCGGGACGACTTTCCGCAGCGCTATCTGGACCTGGCCCGACAGTATCTGCCGGAGGCTCTGCCGAAGCGCTTCGGCAGTTACGAACCGCTCCAGGGAAACCTGGCACGTGATGGAGATCAGGCGTTCGTGAAGTTCTTCGCCGAGGACTACGACGTTTCGGCCGTAGGGAGTTTTCCGACCGCCGGAGCCTACTTCAAGGGCGTGTTCGGCGGCCACACGAACCAAGACCGCCCGACCAGGAAGGGCGACATCCAAGCTGTCTCGCTTAGTATCCACCGTGTTGCTTTGGAGAATCCACGATGGAGGGAGGCCTTGGAGCGCTTCTTCGTTGCCGTGGCCATCGAGCTTCGCAGCTTCTATGCCACCGCCGAAGTCGACTCCGGATGGGGATGGAACGGTCGCTCATTGTGGTGCTACGCCTCTAAACCCAGCCTCTACTCCCAGAAGGAAGCATGGGGCCAATGGCTGGGACTGAGCACCCACCCTGTCTGGCTGGCATGGTTCTCCCCGCTTTACGCAGACCTTGTCCGCCCGCACCTGCAAGGCGCTGTTCAGGAGTATTCGGAAGGTTTCGTGCATCGATTCGGTGACGGGCCGCTTGGCCCAAAGGAGATCATTGAACGCTGGCCGGCGGCTGAAGACTGGGTTCCTGCCGAGTTCACCGGTGCCACGGGACACCCTGAGAGCCGGTTCGCCGATGTCATACCCGAACGACTCACCCAGATGCTCGTCCCGGCACCGCCTAAGCCAGGCTAGGCCTGAGCGCAGCTAAGAGCAACCACACGATTGGCGCACTGCCAGTTCGGGAATGGTTTTATCGATTGATGTCGGTGTACCGGGTTCCTTGATGCGTTCGAGCAGCATACGGGCTGCCCGTCGTCCGAGCGCCTCGCCCTGTGTGGCCACGCTTGTAAGGGGCGGCTCCCAGAGCGCCGCCCCGCCGATGTTGTCGTAGCCGATGACGCGAGTGTTGTTGCCCAGACCATGGATTCTCAGAGCTCGGTAGAGCCCGAAGGCGACGCTGTCGCTGTGGCAGATGATGCCGTCCGGAAGAGGCCCTGACGCGATAAGCCGTTCGCCCAGTTCAAGCCCACCGGTCCCGGAGACCTCACCCGGCATGTCGATGAGCGCTGAGGTGTCCAATCCGCGATGGAGGAGTGCATCTTTCACGCCATTGGTCCTGTCACCACGGGAAAGGATGGCAGGCAGCCCGCCCAGATATGCGAGGGATTCGCATCCGTGGGTTTCGAGCAGGTGGGTTGCAGCCAACCGCCCACCGACGACATCGTCGGCCCCAACATAGGGTGCGTTGACGTCCTTGAGATAACGGCTGACCAGGACATGCTCCATTTTCCAGGCCCGAAGTTCATCGATCAGGGACGCGGTCGTCCCGGTTGCCGGAACCAGAGCCAGGCCGGCCACTTGGTGCTCGCGTAGTTTACGAATCGCTTCGTGTTGGCGCGCGGGGTCATCATCGGTGTTGACCAGGAGGGGAAGATACCCCGAATCAGTCAGTCCGGTTTCGAGCCCGTGGATGACTTCGCCGAAGAAGGGGCTGGCAATGTGGGTCACCACGACGCCGATGGTGCTGGCCGTTTGAGTGCGAAGGGACGCAGCCCCGCGGTTGTAGACGTAGCCGAGAGTGGTCATGGCCTCGGTAACCCGTTGCCGGGTCTGCTGGGAAACCCGTCCGGTCTCCCTGAGCACCAACGATGCCGTGGCCCGCGAAACACCGGCATGATCGGCGACGTCTTGCAGTGTTACGGGTCCGGCCACGAACGCCTCCTTAGGTTCTCTGAAGTGATGGTGAACATTCTCCCACGTCAAACACGAGAACAATGATATATCGATCTATCGGAAACCGAAAAGATTCATAGCGAGCCCGTCTGATTCAGCCTCGTTTACCAACTTGCTTCTTGACAGTGATCGACGGCACATGCTCACATTATTGCTAGATCGATTGATCAACATCCCTAATCCAGGAGACCCATCATGAACGCAAAGAAGCGGCATATTGCAGCAATGGCTGTTGCGGGAGCCCTCGCACTTTCAGTTTCAGCATGCAGTCCCGGAAGCGAACAACCGGCCGAGGACCAGAAGCTGACCGTTTGGACCTTGGAGCGTCAGCCCGATCGGGTGGAGATCCAGAAGCAGATCGCTGCGGACTACACCAAGCAGTCCGGCGTCGAGGTGGACATCGTTGCCATTGACGAAGCGCAGTACAACCAGCTCCTGGTGTCCTCAGCGGCATCGGGGGAGCTGCCCGATGTCGTTGGAGGTCTGGGTCTGCCCGGGGTTGGGGCCCTTCAGGCAAACGACCTGCTGGACGGTGAGGCCGCAGCCCGTGTGGTCGATGAACTGGGAAAGGACACCTTTGCCCCGCGTGCCCTGGAACTGGCAAGCATCGACGGCCAACAACTGGCTGTTCCCAGCGATTCCTGGGCTTCGGTGCTCGTCTACCGCAAAGACCTCTTCGACAAGGCGGGCCTGAAAGCTCCGGAAACCTATGACGACATTATGAAGGCGGCGCAGGCACTCACCGGCGATGGCCGTGTCGGCTTCTCCGGATTCACCACCAACCAGGAAACCTTCGAGCACCTCGCGCTGGGTAACGGCTGCCAATTGGTAGGGCAGGACAAGAAGATCGGCCTCGAAAGCCCTGAATGCGTTGAGTCCTTCAGCTTCTACCGCGAACTCATGACCAAGTACTCGGTTCCTGGCGAGCAGGACACTAACACCGCCCGGTCAAACTACCTCTCCGGACGTTCAGCCATGACCATGTTCTCCTCGTTCATCCTCGACGAGCTGGCTGGCCTGCGGAAGGACATGCTCCCATCCTGCGCCGAATGTGCCAGCGACACCGGCTACCTGGCCAAGAACACCGGCGTCGTGACCGCCATCAAAGGCCCCAGCGGTGAGACCCCGGCGCAGTTCGGTTCACAGGTCAACTGGGCCATCCCCGTTGAAGCCTCCCCCGCAGCATCGGACTTCGTGAAGTACATGATGAGCGACGGGTACGAGCGTTGGCTCGCCTTCGCCCCGGAAGGCAAAGTCCCCGCACGCCAGGGAACCAAGGACAAGCCATCCGCCTACGTGGACGCCTGGAAGGCACTCCCGTCCGGCACCACCACGAAAGCCCCGCTGTCCGATTTCTACCCGCAGTCCGTTATTGACCAGCTGAGTTCATCGCCCGAGAAAATGACCCTCTGGGCAGTGCCCCAGGGCCAAGGCGCATTGGCCGGGGCATTGCTCGCAGAGCAGCCCGTGGCAAAGGCCATCAACTCCATGGTGACCGGCAGCACGACAGGCCCGGAAGCTGCCAAGAGCGCAGCTGACACCGCACGCACCATCCAGTCGACCCTCAAATAACGGATCATCATGAGCACCACAACCACACTCCGGCGCAAGGGAAGCGTCAGCCGCCGCCAAGCCCGCGCGGGCATCGCCCTTGTCTCACCCAGCGTCATCATCGTCCTCGTCCTGGTTGTCCTGCCGATCCTCTGGACCGTCATGCTCGCCTTCCAGGACGTGCGCCTCATCCAAATCCGCAGAGCCAACCTCTTCGGCAACTACACGCTCGACAATTTCATCAATGTTCTGACCTCCGAAGCACTCTGGTCCTCCCTGGGCACCACCCTCACGTACTCGGTGCTCGGTACCGGCGGGGCAATCGTCGTTGGCCTCATGGCAGCACTTTCCCTCCGCAACGCCTTCCGCGGACGCACCCTGGTCAGGGCAGCCATGCTGCTTCCCTACGTTTCGCCCGTCGTCGCAGCAGCCTTCGTGTGGAAGACCATGCTCAACCCGCAGTTCGGCGTCGTCAACGCATGGGGGACCGGTGCACTGGGCTGGGACCAACCAGTCTCCTTTCTTACCACCCGCACGAGCGAGGTTGAGATCCTCGGATTGACCGTCCCTGTGCCCACCGCCCTGTTCACGGTCATCGCCTTTGAAATCTGGCGGACCTTCCCGTTCGTGTTTCTCTTCGTAACGGCCCGGCTCCAGGCAGTGCCGAAGTCCATCGAGGAAGCGGCACGCATGGACGGGGCCGTACCTACCCAGATGTTCCGGCACATCCTGCTGCCGCAACTGCTCCCCACCATCGCCGTGCTCAGCGTGCTCCGCTTCATCTGGACGTTCAATAACTTCGACGACGTCTACCTCCTCACCGGCGGCGGGGCAGGCACCGAAGTGGTGAGCGTGGGCGTTTTCAACTACCTGATCGGCCGCGGAGACATCGGCTCCGCCTCAGCCCAGGCGCTGGTTCTGGCAGCCATCCTGACCGTGATGGTCCTGATCTACATGAAGTTCGCCGTCAAGGACGAGGAAGTGGCCTGATGACCGTCATGAATGAAACCCCCGTACGCCGGAACACCGCGGCCGCCCGGCCGCCGCGAAAACGGCAGTTCTCACGGGACCTCGCGGAAACCAAACTCTTCCGGATCCTCCGCTGGCTCGTGATTATCGGGCTGCTGGTGGTGACGGTGTTCCCGTTCTACTACATGATCACCCTCTCCGTGCGGGACATCGGTTCGCTCATTGCCGACCCCGCCCGGATCTGGCCCAATCTCGCCGAGATCAGCTTCGACGCCTATACCAGCGTCCTCGCCTCCGTCGCCGACGGCGGCCAAGGCTTTACCGGTTTCATCATCACCAGTGGGCTGGTCGCACTGGGAACCGTTGCGCTCACCCTGCTGATCGCCATTCCCGGCGCCTACGCCGTGAGCCGTCTGCAGTTCTTCGGTCGCCGGCAAATCAGCGCCCTGTTCCTTGCCGTGTACCTGTTCCCCAGCATCTTGCTTGCCGTCCCGTTGTTTGTCTTCTTCACGAGGCTGGGGCTGCGCGGCGCTGTCGGTGTGCTGCTGGTCGTCTACGTCTCCCAAACCATTGCCGTCTCCATCTTCATGCTCCGCAACTATTTCCAGACCATCCCCGAAAGCCTCGAGGAAGCCGCGGCCCTCGACGGTCTTGGCAGGATAGGCACGATGCTCCGTATCAGCCTGCCCCTGGCGGGACCGGCCATCATGTCCAACGCGCTGTTCGTCTTTATGATCGCCTGGAACGAATTCCTCTTCGCACTGCTCTTCCTCGTCGAAGACCGCGACAAATGGACAGTATCGCTCGGCCTGGCACAGCTCTCAGGGAGCCTCGAAGTCCCCACGACGGTGCTCATGGCCGGCTCCGTGATCCTCACACTGCCGATCATCGTCCTCTTCTTCGGCAGCGAACGCCTCCTCAGTGAAGGCCTGACGGCAGGATCCGACAAATGACCGACACAATTCCGCTCGACTCAACCAGCCTGCCGACTGCCTACTCAGACACCGGCGACATGCCGGTGCGTTTTACCGACTACCGTGTTCCAGACCCGGGAATCCGGGACCTCTTCACCCTCGAAGCACGGTGGGAGAGCTGGCTCCACGTAGAAGCAGCCTTGGCCGGGGCACAAGCCCGGCTCGGCATCATCCCTACAGGAGCAGCCACAGAAATAGCAGCTCAGGCGCACCTATCCAGCCTTGACGTCGTCTCCATCCGTCGCGGCATCGCCGCCACTAGTCACCCACTGATGGCTCTGATCACAGAACTGAGCAGAGCCACCGGTGAGGAACATGGCGGCTGGGTGCATTGGGGCGCAACTACGCAGAACATCACCCAGAGCGGTGACGTTCTCCAGCTCAAGCAAGCCCACGTCATCCTGACGGGCCAACTGCAAACGGTTCTTTCCGCCGCCGCAGCGTTGGCCCGTAAAGGTGCTACGGCAGTGATGGCAGGGCGGACACACAGCCAACAAGCCGTACCCATCACCTTTGGATTCAAAGTCGCCGTCTGGATTGACGAGCTGCTCCGGCATCAGGAACGGCTCGCCCAGCTCGAACCACGGGTCTTCACTGCAATGGCAGGCGGCGCCGTCGGCAGTTTCGCCTCCCTCGGCCGGAAGGGCCCAGAAGTCCAACGTCTCATGGCCGCAGACCTGGGGCTCGGAAGCATGAGAATCCCCTCCCGAGGGATAGGCGATCAATTCGCAGAGTACGTCACTGTTCTGGCGCTTCTGGCCGCCACAGGCGGACGGATAGCCGGTGAGATTTACAATCTCATGCGACCAGAGATCGCTGAAGCCCGCGAAGCGTCACCGGGCGGAACAGTGGGGAGTTCGACCATGCCCCACAAGCAGAATCCCCAGCTGTCACAGGACGTGCTCACTATCTCGGCACAGATTCGAGCAAACGTTCCCCTCGCTCTGGAAGCCATGCTCCAAGACCAGGAAGTCAATGGCGCCAACACCGCCATGATGGACGACGCCCTCAGCCGCTCAGTGATCCTCACCGGGGACATGCTGGCACGGCTCCACATCATCCTCTCCCAACTCGACATCGACGAAGAGAGGATGCGCGCCAACCTCGAAATTACTCACGGCCTGATCTCCTCCGAAGCTGTCATGCTTTCCTTAGGCCACGTCATTGGCAGGCAGCACGCCCACGACGTCGTCTATGAATCGGCTCAGGAAGCGATCCGGACCGGACGGCAGTTCGGGGACGTCGTCCGGAACGACCCAGCCGTGACAGCCCATCTGGGGCCCGAACAGATTGATGAGCTACTTGATCCACTCAACCACGTTGGCTTGTGCCATGACATGGCACTTGAGGCAGCCGGGCGAGCGGAAAAATCCGGCTGACACCATGGCGCAGTGTCGGACAGATACGCTGGGGCCCGGTGGTGGCATTGAGTGGCACAGAGACTGAGATCGGCAGTGTTTGAAGTAGTCAAAGGGTACTCGATCCTCAGACAGACCGTGTTTCTGCCCCTCGCGGGGATCAGTCGGCCAGCCACTCCGGAAGCGGAATGTTGAGCCGTCCAAGAAGCCGGACAACGGTGTCCTCCACGAAGGTGTCGTCGGGCTCTTCAACAGCTTCGACCGCCATGAATGCCCTGAGCTCGTCGGCGGGGACAACCGCACCCGCCACTGTGGCGGCCCAGGCAGAGAAGCTTTCCGATTCGGTGATCAGGTCCACCGGCGCGCTGGCGTCAGGGTTTTCGAAGTAGTCCCTCGGCTGGAAACCTAAATAGAAACGCCCGGACGCTCCCTCATGGGGACGGTAGTCAATCGTGGCGATGTCGCTGTCGTGGACAGAGATCCGGAGCTGCCACTCGTCGGCGGCCTCGTTCCCTGACCATGATCCAGCGGTGTAAACGGACGTCTCAAAATTTCCCATGGTTTCCTTTCCAGCGGGGACCACCGTATCAAGGCGATCGCGGGCGGTGCGGTGTCATGGGTGAAAAGCCTTTATCGGTACGCCGTGGCTCCCGAGGCGATGCCGTGAAGTACACCGCCCCGTTCGGCGAAAGCAGTGATCATCAGTTCGATCTATGCAGTGCGGCTGACTATCTGACGTTTTGCGAGTCTCTTGTCGATTCGATTCAGGAGTACTTGAACCACCTTGAGGAGATGGGGAAGCTCCTCAGACTTGTAATGCTCGAGTCCGACACCAAAGCGTACAAACTGATCGTCGTCAAGCGTGATCTTGTTGATGAGGTTTGGCTGTGGGGCGCTCGTTAGAGCAATGTGGTTCCCTACTTCCAGCGAAAAGTCCTCAGGACTAACGAGAGAGCAACTTGACACGTCCTTGAGGCGAAAGAGCAGCGGCTGGCCATCATTGGTGTCCTCTAGAAGACGCTCTTCCGGGCAGCGACTTTACTGCTGTGTGTGCGTGTAGGGATAACGGGACCTGCTTGCCGTTGTCCTATTCCAAAAGTTTGTCGAGTGAGCGCTGCTTTATGGCCCTCGCGTCGTTAAGGTGTCCTCATGGAGGATACGGTCAAAGAATTCTGCCTGGCCAGCGGCAAAGCAACCCTGCGCTTGGATGCCGCCGGGGTCCTGCACCTCATTTGGGCAACGAACGTTCCGATCCTTGCTGCAGACGCCATGGAGGTCGCCGCCGCGAGCCGTGAGCTCACAGAAGGCCGCGTCATAGCTCTGCTAGTCGAAGCCAACGGGAACCATTTGGCGTCAGGAGTCAGGCAACACGCACTGTCTTCCGTTAGTCCCTCAGCAGTCGCGATTGTCGGTGCAACCAGTATCGACCGTGTCCAAGCAGCGCGAATGGGCCGTAACAGCGACATCCCCCAGGCGTACTTCAACTCCAGAGAGTCCGCTCGGGAATGGCTAGCAGGGTTCGCTCGTGCGGATAACTAGGGCAGAAAGCAGGCTCACAAAGATGCCCAGGGTGTTGCCGCCCTGCTGGCACGTCCGCTAAAACTTGGTAGCCCCTAGAACTCGATGAGGTCATCGATGGCCGAGTGCAACCAGGCATCGAAGTCTTCGAATTCGCCACGGGCCTCCCACCCGGGGGAGGCGAAGTCGTGAACTATCGCGACCTTGCCGGTGTTCAAATCCCAGCAGGCAGTGTCGTCATTGTCCTGACGCCTGGCGAAGAAGATCAGCTTCCGGTCCGGATAGCGTACGGCCAGGCCACGGTTGCGGTCCCGGAGCCGATCACCGGTGAGGATCCACCACGGTTCCAGTTCGAACAGTTCCAGTTCCACGAGCCGCAGCAGTCCCCGCGGGTAAACGAAACCCTCAGGGAGCTCTTCAGCCGTCAACAGCAGCGGCGTCGGTGCCACATCCTCGACTTCGACTGTGCTCGCCACTTCCACGGTGATTTCTGGTTCGACAGTGCCCGCCGCTTCTACGGTGCTCTCTGTTTCAACAGCCAGGGCAGGGCCGTGGGCCTTCTTCCGAAATAATCCCATGCTCAGAGGTAACCACAACTTGGCGATGGTTGCCGACTGCTACATTGTTCCCGATGGGGGCGCACTGGGTACTCCCTGCACTCTTAGAGGGAACCCGTATGAGCCTTCAACTGCCGCGCCCAAGCGACTTACCTGCAGCTGCTGCTCCAACCGCGGACACGAAACAACTCCGCAGGGGACGAACCAGTGTCGGTATCGCCCTTCTTATTGTTGGTGCGTTCAACATCTACAGCATGATCTGGGCGTACTCGACCTACGGGTATCTTCTCGAAACCCTTACCGCGAGCCAAAAGAGTGAAGTCGTCGTGGCGGATGCTCTCGTTGTTCTTCTCATTCTGGCGCTGATCGGGGTGGGAATCTGGAACATTGTCGCCCGGAGAAGCACGTCGGTGGTGCCGCTCATCGCTGCCCTGGTCATTGCGGTGGTCAGCCTGGCGTCCGATCTCTTTAGCATCGTCGATACGCTCGAAGTCAACGGCAGTTTCCCGTACTTCATACTGTTCCTCCAGTTCGGCCTCATCGTGCAGACGATCCGACTCCTGCGGCTCAAGCCGGACGCTACTGAACCGGACTCCGGCCGTGGACAGGCCAGCCAGAACGTTGGATAAGGAACTGCGGGTCTTCTTCCATACGGCACTAGGTGTCTGGGGAGGTCCGGCCAGAGCCGCCGACAACTTCGCACGGCAGCACGGCTTTGACGACGCCGATGCCTTCACCGCATGGCGCCAGGACCTCATGGTGCAGCTGGAGGTCGGTGCGGCCCTTTCCCTGGCCGAGCTGGGACGGTTACTCCGGATCGCACGCATTGCCGTCTATGACGACTACTACGGGGCAGGCTGGGAGTGGATCCACGTCACGCCTTACAGCCAGGAGGAAGCTGAGCGACTGCTGCAGCGAGCAGAGACGGAACTGCAGGCACTCGGCAGTCAAAACTGACGCAGGAAAGCCCGCCGATGGGGGACCGGCGGGTGGGGATCCAGACGGCTGGACTTGACGAAAGGCTCCGCCAAAACACGAAGGGGCCGCATCGCCTCATTCATCGTCTCGGTCATCACGGAGCAATCCTGCCATGCTCGGGACAGCTCCCGGTTCTAGGTTTCGACGGGAGAAGGCATCACGGAGAAGTGCTGCCGGGCATCTGCAGCAAACTCGGGTCCGCCGCTGCTGGGGAGCCGTCGGCGCCACCAGGGGACGGTTTCGTCTCGTATTGCTGGGCCGGAGTTCAGAACGGCGGCGAAACGGGCATCGATTTCAGCGACAGCATCCGCGAAGACGGCAACTGCAGCGTCTTCGACCGGACCAAGCGAAGTCATTACCTTCTCGATCACGTACCGGACGCTGATGTCGTTTTCGTATTCGTAGATGTTCCCTTGGTACCCGTTCTCGCAGTCCTCCGTGAAGGCCGCCCAAGCCTCCAAGTAGGCAGCCGGTGACCATCCGGACCGTAGACCCTCTTCATTGGTCGCTGCAGCGAAGCGTTCCAGGAAGGTACTCATGATGACACCTTTGGGCCGGTAGTCATGCCCTCCTTTAGCTCGGCACCAACTGAGGCGGCGCTGACCTCGAGTAGCCCAAAATCACCTTCCAAGCGGTAGACGTTGTCTTCGATTGTGAAGGAGTCGATTCCGCCGTAATCGATCTCGTCGTTGGCGTCGATCGGCGGGTTGATGCGGCCCTGACCGCTCCATGAAATTTCTTTGACGCCGCTGAACACTAGGCGGCCTTTTCGGTAGGAGTACTGTTCTCCCGGCAGGGGAGAGGCGTACTGCGGGTGGCCTTCCCGGAGGACAAAGTCGAGCATGATGGAAAACCTGCCCGGGGTGGCCCGGACGTCCAGCACGAAACTGTCCTCCAGGTAGTACTCGGTGAGTGGCTCCAGGTCCCAGTACTGCATCAACAATTTCGCCCCGGCTTTCTGTGGGTGGGCCGGCACCCGGCGTGGCACTTCGGGACATTGCCCATCGGTTGGTCAGTTCTGATCGTGCGACCGAGCCTCATGGTTGAGTCTCGCTCTCAGCAGTCCTGACCGAGATCGCCCTGAAGGCGTACCCGTCCTGCTCAACGGCCTCCCACTCCAACTCCACGTTTTCGCCGGCAGTGAGCGACCGATAGCCGGCAACCTCGACGACACTGAAATGGGCCCAGCACCCGCCGGGAGTCGGTGCGGAGTCGATGACGCCCCATCCGTGTTCGTCGCTCCAGAAACGGACGACCCCTTGAGTTTTCATCGCACCAGTCTAGGTGCGTCGTGAAAGCAGTTTCGGAGCAGGGCAATAGCTGAGTAGCCAACCTGAGCGGACAGCGCACGCTCCGGCATGGGCACCCCTTCCCATGTTCCATGCCCCGCCCACGCTGATAGTTTCGCTCTATCCATTCAGGACTATTTGGGGGAGTAACCATGAAACGCAGAATTGCTGCAGCATTGCTCGGGTTGGGCATCGCCGGATCCACACTCGTCAGCGGTGCAATTCCCGCCCAGGCGGCCACCCTCAGGGTGTACACCTACGAGTCGCTTTCAACATGCAACCAGGCCGCTGAGTACTACGCACAGCGCGGCATCATCGTCCAATACTGCACTGTCATCACCACCGTCAACGGTGTGCCGGTCAAATGGCGTCTGATGTTCAACATGTAGGTACCGTCTGGCCCGTCACTGACTGCCAAGATGCCTTGACAGTAGAGGCGGACAAGCTCACCACGAGCCATGGCACGATATAGCGGCGGGCCAACCGTCCACAGGGCCATGACCGGTCCTCGGAGCATTGTGGTGTCCTTGACGAGCCCGGAGGGGTGGAAGACGGAAGTGACGACCACCCTGACCGCCATCCAGCAGGTCCGTCAAGCGTGCGACCTCACCGAACTCCGAACCGTGCGATACGCGCGGAAGGCCGGCCTGTCTTGGGCCGAGATCGCCACAGCCCTGGGGGTGACCCGCCAAGCAGCATGGGAACGATGGCATGAAGTCGACGAGACCCTGCCCAAGAATGATGCGTGGGGACCGTTCTCGCTCAACGACGAGGTTCCGGAGCGTTTCCTAGGAACGGGTCGAACGCCGCAAGGCGTTGAAGGCTACGTGTACTAACCCGGTAGCTTGGTGACGCGGCTGGCTGGGGAGGCGCCTTTGAGCGCGGTGTGTGGCCTGGTGTGATTGTAGTGCTCGATGAAACCGGGAAACAGGCTTGCCGGTCGGGTTTTGAGGTGTAAGGCCGGGCGTACGCCCATTCTTCGAGGAGGATGCGGTTGAAGCGTTCGACTTTGCCGTTGGTTTGGGGTCGGTAGGGCCTGGTGCGTTTGTGTCGGATCCCGGCTTCTTTCAGGACCTGGGCGAAGGTCTTGGACCGGTAGCAGGAGCCGTTATCGGTGAGCACCCTTTGGATCTTCACGCCGTGGGCGGCGAACGCGGCAATGGCGTTGCGCATGAAAGCTGAGGCGGTTTCCTTGGTTTCGTCGGGCAGGATTTCGGAGTAGACGTAGCGGGAGTGGCCATCGACGGCATGGTGGATGAACGTGTAACCACGGAGCAGGCCTCTGTTCTTGCGGGTTCCTTCAGCCAGATTCCGGGCCCGGGAGTTGGCCTCCCCGGCCACCCGGCCAAGGCTCTTATGGCCACCGCCATCGGGGATCCTGCCGAGCTTCTTCACGTCGACGTGGATCATTTCCCCGGGCCAGGCGTATTCATAATGGCGTGCGCGTTCTCGGCGGATCCTGATTCCGGTGGCACGGTCCGTGAAGCGCAGCGGTGGGCAGTGATAGCGGTGCAGGATCCGATGGACCGTGGAGATGTTCAAGTGCAGGTGGTAGGCGATCCTGGCCGGTCCCCAGCGCTTGGATGTCCGAAGGCCCACGACGCGATGTTCTGTCCGCACTGAACTGCGGTGCGGGCAGCTCAGCGGTCGGCTGGGACGGTCCTGCATGCCGGCTTCGCCGAGCTCGACATTGCGCTTGGCCCAGCGGGCAGCCGTTGGTACCGAAACGTTGAAGCGTTCAGCGGCCCGCCGCAAAGGTCAGTGGCCATCGACCACGCAGTGGGCGAGTTTTAGGCGGCCGGCAGGGGTAAGGATCGCGTTAGAGTGGGACACGACGACCTCCTGGTTTGTGTGTTTGCTCTCGACAAGCACCACACAACACCCGGAGGTCCTCTTATTGCGTCACATCAATCCGTGTCACCAACCTGCCGGGACACTACAGTTAGGCCTCCAGCACGTACGTCTTCAGGTCATCCAGCGTCTGCTGCATATGGGCGTCCATGGCGAGACGCGAGTCGTTGGGATTGCGTGACTCCAATGCGGCAGCAATTTTCCGATGATGGCCGATCGCGTGTTCCTGGATTTCCGGGAACGCAGAGGTCTCGGTGCGCCTGGCCTCGAGGACCCGGTGCAGCGGCTCAAACAGGACGGCCACGAACACGTTGCCCGAAGCGTGGAGGATGACGTCGTGGAAGGCGAGGTCTGCCTCCACAAAAGCTGCGAGGTCGTTGGCCTCATGGGCTGCCTGCATTTTTTCAACGTGTTCCTTAAGCGCAACCAGCTCGTCGTCTGAGATGCGCTCCGCCGCGAGTTCGCACGCACCGGTTTCGAGCATCCGACGGAGCTCAATGAGCTGGATCGCCGCAGCAGCGTCCTTGGTTCCCTCAGACGCAGCACGCAGCACAGCTTCCAGCGATGCCCACTGGTTCAGGGGATTCACAAAGGTTCCGCGGCCCCGCTCGACGCTCAGGATCCGCTGCGCCTCAAGGGTTTTCATGGCCTCACGCACGGTCATGCGGCTTACCTCGTGCTTGGCGCTGAGCTCCAACTCTCCAGGGACCACCGTTCCAGGCGGAAACTCGCCAGCGATGATCCGGTCCAGCAGCTCATCAGCCACGACGCCGACCAGCGACTTGCGTGCCATGTATCCCCATTCCTGTACTCCGGACCGCCCGACGCCCCGTGGATCTTCCCCTGGGGCGGGATGGTTGTCAGACATCTTACGCTGGCGGTGGCCAGCTCGTTCTCCAAAATTCGTGCAGTGTGTCGGCGCATTCTTGCGGCTGCTCCCAGTGGACGCTGTGACCCGCTCCGGGAATGGCCTTCAGGTGCCGATGTGGGCCGGCATCCACGAAGGCAGCCATATGGTCGATGGACCGCACACGGTCTGCGGTCCCGGCAATGACCAGCAAGGGCGCGTGGACGCGCCCGGGCACTGAAGGCTCGACGCCGGTCATTGCCGCCAACGCGCTCGCGGCCAGAACCTCGAACGGCGCGTCGAAGCCCTTGCTGAGCTGCTCCATCTCGTCCCCGGCCAGTTCCCCGTACCAAGCGTTCATCAACTTCGCCCTCGTGCCGGCGTCGAAGAATCCCTGCTCCAGCTGCGAGACCAGCAGGTTCTTGAATCCCTCGTTTGGTGGCGCCGGGACCATGCCCACCAAGGTCACTGTGGCAACCAGTTCGGGACGGGCTGCCGCCAAGGTCAAGGAGACGCTTCCGCCCATCGAGTGCCCCACGAGATGCACTGGGCCGGTTCCCCGGGCATCAAGTGCCGCTGCAACCGAGGCTGCTGCGGAGTCCAGCGTCCACTCATGGTGACCGGGTAATTCCTCTCCGGGGTGGTAGCCCGGGAGGTCAAGAATCCAGGCCGGCCTGCCGTCGTCGAGTAGTTTCCCTGCCAGTGGTTCCCAATACACCGAACCCGAAGCCCAGCCATGGATCAGCACCGCCGGGACATCGTCCGCAGCATTCCTGGGCATCCGCACATCCATGAAGGGAAGCGGAACCGCGCTGTCAGCCATGCACCCAGCCTAGTGACGGCGGGCACCTTGCGCAGCGAAGAGCCGTGTGTCACACTAGCATTCAAATGTTAGATGTCTGACATCTTACATTCACTAAACCGCTACACAGATTTCCCACGATGGAGTGCACAGTGACCCTTGAAGCAGACGTTCTGGCCGCCTTCCCGGCGGAAGTCCAGATTCCCGCTCACCTGGTGGCCGACGCCGTAGCAGCGTCCGCAGCCACCACCCCGCGCGTGCTGGTTGTCCTCGACGACGACCCCACGGGAACGCAGTCCGTGGCGGATCTCGCCGTGCTCACCCGCTGGGAGGTGGAGGATTTCACCTGGGCCTTCACCCACATCCGCGAGAACCAGACCAAGCCCGCCGTCTACGTCCTCACCAACACCCGCAGCCTGGACCCGGCCGAAGCCGCAGCCCGCAACGAGGAAATTGTGCGCAACGCCCTGGCCGCAGCCGCCAGCGACGGTACTGGTCCTCGGCTGCGCCTCGGTTTCGTGAGCCGCAGTGACTCCACCCTCCGTGGCCACTACCCGCTGGAACCGGACGTCATCGCAGCCACTGTTGCAGCCGAAACCGGCGAAGCAACCGACGGCGTGGTGATTGTTCCCGCTTTCCCCGACGCCGGCCGCGTCACCATCGGCGGCGTGCACTACATGCGCGGCACCGGAGAGGATGCCGGCTCCCTCACTCCCGTTGCCGAGACGGAATTCGCCAAGGACGCGAGCTTCGGCTTCGCCAACTCCGAGATGGCCAAGTACGTGGAGGAGAAGTCGCACGGCCGGTTCCCCGCCAGCGACGTCATCGTCCTGGACCTGAACATCATCCGCGCCGGAGCCTCCGCGCAGGACCCCACCATCTCCGCCAAAGCCATCGCCGACGCCCTGGAATCCGCCACCAACTCCACGCCGATCGTGGCCGACATCGTCACCGAGAACGACTTCCGCGCCCTGGCTCTTGGCCTCGAGGAAGCCGAACGCCGCGGCAAGAAACTCCTCTACCGCGTGGGCCCGCCGTTCGTCCGCGGCCGCATTGGCCAGGAAATCCGCACCGCGCTGACCTCCGAAGAAGCCTTCGCGGGCAACACCCCGTCCACAGCGGGCGGCTTGATCGTGGTCGGCTCCCATGTGGGTGTCACCACGCGCCAGCTCAATGACCTCACAGCCGCGCATGGCTCGGCACGGACCATCGAGATCGACGTCGAGAAGCTTCTCGAAGCCGAAGCCGATGCCTATATCGAAACCGTCGTGTCCGACGTCGTCGATGCCCTCCGCCAGGGCGACGTGATCGTCCACACCAGCCGCCTGCTCATCAAAACCGACGACGCCGCAGCGAGCCTGAAGATCGCCCGCACCGTTTCGGCCGCCGTCGTCACCGTCGTGAACCGCACCCTGAAGACCTTCCCGCCGCGGTTCGTCATCGCCAAGGGCGGCATCACGTCCTCGGATGTGGCTGCGCACGGCCTGGAAATCCGCCACGCAATTGTCCGCGGCCCCATGCTGCCGGGCATCGTCTCGCTCTGGGAGCCGGTCGACGGCCCCGCCAAGGGCATCCCGTACATCGTCTTCGCGGGCAACGTCGGCGACGACCAATCCCTCACCCAGGTCACCCGCAAACTCAGCGCCACCTTCTAGAACTCCCGGCCCCAAAAAATTCAATGGAGAACACCATGACCAGCAGCAACTACACCGTCACCGTCCTGGGCCTCGGCGCCATGGGCCTGCCCATGGCAACCCGCCTCGCGTCCGAGCTCACGGTCCACGGCTTCGACATCGCCGAGCCGCGCCTGGAACTCGCGGCAGCAGCCGGCATCAAGACTTTTGCTTCCGCCCGCGAAGCTTCGAATGGCGCTGATGCGCTGCTCCTGGCCGTCCGCAACGGCGAACAGCTCAACGATGTCCTCTTCGGCGAGAACGGCGTGGCTTCGGTCCTGAAGCCGGGCGCCGTCGTGATCCTTGGCAGCACCGTCGGCACGGAAGCAATCCCGGCCACGGTGGAAAAGCTTGCAGAATACGGAGTGGCCCTGGTGGACGCTCCGCTGTCCGGCGGCCCGAAGCGTGCCGGCGAAGGTGACCTGCTGATCGTTGTTGGCGCCGAGCCGGAAGCACTCGGGAAAGCCCGTCCCGCGCTGGAACTGCTGGCCTCTACCCTCAGCATCGTGGGCGACAAGCCCGGCGACGGCCAGGCACTGAAGACCGTCAACCAGCTCCTGTGCGGTGTGCACATCGCTGCCGCTGCCGAGGCCATGGCCCTCGCCGACGCCCTCGGCCTCGACCAGGCCAAGACCCTCGCTGCCCTCGAAGCCGGAGCCGCTGGTTCCTTCATGCTCTCCAACCGCGGCCCGCGCATCCTCGAGGCCTACACCGAAGACGGCGCCGAGGTGCTCAGCCGCCTGGACATCTTCGTCAAGGACATGGGCATCGTGGGCAAAGCCACCCGCGCCGCAGGACTTGCCGCTCCCGTCGCCGCCGCCGCTGAACAGCTTTACCTTCTCGGCCAGGCCCAGGGCCTCGCCGCTGCCGACGACTCCGCCGTCATCAAGGTTGTTGCGCCCTCCAAGCGCACCGCCTAACCACCCCCAACAAAGAACCCGCGACGACGGCGGTCCCCCCTTCGCCGTCGTCGCCACCTCCGCCGGTCTTCTCTAGACTGGTATGTCAAAGGAGACACCCCCAATGAATCCCCTCGTCAACTCGCTGATGGTTCGGGCGGCCGATGCCCCCGCCATCAAGCCCGCAGTGGAGCTGGGAACACCGCTTCTGCTGACCATCGCCGCGGCAGGGATCGCCCTGTTGCTGGTGCTGATCATCCGATTCAAGATCCAGGCTTTCGTTGCCCTGCTGGCCGTCAGCATCCTGGTGGGCGTCGCAGCCCAGATCCCGCTCAAGGACATCTTCACCGTAGTGACCACCGGCGTTGGCAGCACCATGGGTAAGGTCGCTCTGCTGATCGCCCTCGGTGCCATCCTTGGCCGCATGATCGAGGTGTCCGGTGGCGTCCAGTCGCTGGCCACCCACTTCACTGACAAGCTCGGCGCCAAGCGCGTTGCTGTCGCCTTGACGGCGGTGGGCTTCCTGGTGGCCATCCCTGTGTTCTTCGAAGTCGGCGTGATCGTCCTGGTCCCGATCGTCTACGCCTTCGCCAAGATCGCGAATGTCCACCCGATCAAGTTCGGTTTGCCCATGGCCGGCATCATGCTGTCCATCCACGTCGCGGTCCCGCCGCACCCGGGCATCGTGGCCGGTGCCGGCGTCTTCGGCGCGGACATTGGACTCATCACGATGATTTCGCTGATCATCTGCATTCCCCTCGGGTTCCTGTCCTACTGGGTTGCCAGCATCATGAACCGCAAGGATTACGAGCTTCTCCCGGGCGTGAAGCAGCAGGTGGAAGAATTCGGTTCCGAATCCCTGGTCCACGTTGGCCACGACGGCCCGGGCGCCCGTGCCATCGCTCCACCCCGTCCCGGCCTGATCATGTTCCTGATTGCCGCCCCGATCGTCCAGATCCTCCTCGGCACCGTCGGTACGCTGACCATTGCCAAGGACAACTACTGGTACGGCGTGGCCGCGTTCATCGGCAACCCGTTCTTCGCGCTGCTGGTCGCCGTCGCCCTGTCCTTCTTCCTGCTGGCGGTCCGCCGTAACTGGTCCCTCAAGGAAACCGGGGAGATCTTCGAAGGGGCCCTGCCTCCCATCGCCTCCATCCTCATGGTGGTTGCCGCAGGCGGTGTCTTCGGTGAAGTCCTCCGCACGTCTGGCATCGGTGCCGCACTTTCGCACACCCTGGACAGCCTTGGGCTGCCGGTGATCGTGCTCGGCTTCATCATCTCCCTGGCTCTGCGCGCCGCACAGGGTTCGGCCACCGTCGCCATCGTGACGACCACCGGCCTGCTTACGTCCGCGGTCATGGAGGGTGGCTACTCGCCGGCCCAGATCGCCGTGATCGTGATCGCCATCGGCTTCGGCTCGCTGGGCCTGTCCCACGTGACTGACGCGGGCTTCTGGACCGTTATCCGGTACTACGGCCTCACGGTTTCCGACGGCCTCAAGACCTGGACCGTCCTCACCACCATCCTGGGCCTGGCCGGCTTCGCCCTGACGTACGTCGCCTGGATCCTGGTGGGAGGCCTGGCCCACTGATGCGCACCAAACTCGACCAGCTGGTCACCTCTGCACTGGCCTCCGGCTCCGCCGTTCCGGCCTTCACCTGCTACGACTTCACCACCGCACTGGCTGTTGTTTCGGCTGCGGAGGAATCCCGGCTTGGAGTCATCCTGCTGGTGGCCCCGAAGACTGCCTCCACTCCGAACGGGCTGCGTCTCATCGCAGCCCTCCGCGGCCTTGCCGATGACGCCGGCGTTCCGGTCTCCGTGCAGCTCGACCATGCCTCGGACCTGCAGGTCATCCGTGATTCCGTGGCTGCCGGTGCGGACGCGGTGTTGGCGGACGGCTCGTCCTTGCCCTTCGAGGACAACATCGCCCTGGTCCGCGAAGTCCGTGCCGTGCTGGACGCGCAAGGTGCCTCCGACGTCGTGATCGAAGCGGAGCTTGGCGGCCTTGCGGGGGATGAAGACAAGGCGTTCGGTACCGATGATTCAGCGCACGACGCCGGCGCTTCAGTTGCGGGGCTCACTGACCCGGCGCAGGTGGCGGACTTCGTTGAACGAACCGGCGCGCAACTCCTGGCCGTTGCGGTGGGGAACGTGCACGGCAAGTACAAGGGAGTGCCCAACATCCGCTGGGACGTGCTGCAGGACGTTGCCGCGCGCACCGACGTGCCGCTGGTGCTGCACGGCGCATCGGGAATCCCCGCCAGCGAGCTTGCCAAGGCTTCGTCCCTGCGGGTTGGCAAGGTCAACTTCAATACTGAGCTCCGGACCGGAATCCTCTCGACTCTCGAAGCTGAAACTGCGGCGCACCGCGCGGACGGCGAGAATCTCCAGGGTCTGCTGGCGCGCTGGAACGGTTCGGCCGCGGCATTCGCGGGCGCCACGCTGGAGCTGCTCAGCGCCTGAGTCCCGCCGCATCACCGGCACTGTACGTCAGGGAGGCTAGGATCAAACCATGATCCTGGCCTCCCTGATTTTTGCCCTCTTTGCGGCATTGCTGCACGTGTATATCTTCACCATGGAGTCCATCACATGGACCAAGCCCAAGACCTGGAAAACGTTCAGCATCACTTCCCAGGCCGACGCGGAAACTACCAAGCCGCTCGCGTACAACCAGGGTTTCTATAACCTGTTCCTCGCCATTGGTGCACTGATTGGCATCATCGCCGTCTGGGCTGGGTCACCCCAGGTCGGCTGGACCCTTGTCTTCAGCAGCTGCGGTTCCATGCTCCTGGCAGCCTTGGTGCTCGCAGCGAGCGGCAAAAAGTATCTCCGGGCAGCGACGCTGCAAGGCACCACTCCGCTGCTCGCGGTCGTGCTCGGGGTGCTGGCGATAACGCTGGGCTAGTGCTCCGGGGGACCGGCCTGCGCTGCAGCTTCGTCCATCCAGAGGACTTCCCAGTGGTGGCCGTCCAGGTCGCGGAATGCCCGGCTGTACATGAAGCCAAGATCCTGGGCGTCGTACGTTTCGGATCCGCCGGCCTCAAGGGCCTTGCTGGCCAGAGCGTCCACGGATTCTCGGCTGTCGGCTGAAATGGCGACGATTGCCGCCGTCGAGTTTTTGGTGTCTGCGATGGGCTGTTTGGTGAACTGGCTGAATTTGTCGTGGGTCAGGAGCATGGCGTAAATGGTGTCGCTGAAGACCACGCAGGCGGCTGTCTCGTCGGTGAAGTTCGGGTTGATGGAGTAACCAAGTGCTGCGTAGAAGGCCTTGGAGGCCTCGAGGTCGCTGACGGGCAGGTTGACGAAAATGGACGTAGTCATGCGTCTGATCCTGCCGGTGTTTTTGCGCCCCGTCCAGACCCCAAACACCAGTTGTGGATTCCGCTAAGGTGCTTCCCTCCACAGCGGAAGGGGCACCACGGACAAACTGCGTCCGCTTCCATCAAGCAGGTGGCCCAAGCGCTTGTAGGTTCGGACTACCGCCTGCCGGGAGATCACTGTGCTGCCCGGTGCGCGCTCTGCCAGTTCCCGTTCGAACGCCTGGGCCTCCAAGTAGTCGCGCACCCACAAGGTGACCACCATATTTTGCGTGCCCAGCACTTGGGCACAAAGACGACAGTTGCTTTGTGCCGCGAAATAGCGGCCCACTTGGTCAACGAATTGCGCCGGGATGTTGAGCATGAGCGTGACCTCCCGCAGGCCCCTGTTCGCTGCAGTAGAGGCATCGCACCTCAGCGTGACGTAGCCGGACGCCAGAAACCGCTCCACCCGGCGTCGTGCTGTTTGCGGTGAAACGCCACAGGCGACGCCCAGGTCGGCCCAACTGGCGCGGCCGTCCTTGGCGAGTTCCTCCAGCAGCGCGGCGTCCAATCGATCGAATGAGTAGCCTGCGGGCGCGGCCTTGGACTGCGACGAGACCTGTCGAGCGCGAGCGGGTTCCAGCGTTCCACTGCGCCATTCGGAGGCCTGCCGGTACAGCTTGGTGACGAAAACGACCTCGCGGTGCGTAACCCCCGGAAGCTTCGGAAAGGAGTCGGTGACAATGTCCATCAGTTCGTCGTGGCTCGACGCGAAGCAATCAATGAACACATCGTGCGAGCCGCTGACCATCGAAACCGTGCCGAAGGCCGGCTCCGCGCACAGCCGTTGGATCAGTGCCTCGGTTTCGCCGGGCAATGACGAGAGTTGGATGAAAGCGGACCAACCTGCGTTGAGGTAGCGCTGCCCGGGAGACGGTGTGATCCATGCCAGCCGGTCCCCGGCCAGGGCTTGCCAGCGCCGCGCAACGGTTGGGCCGGACAGCCCCAGCGCATCCGCCACCCGGCTCCATTCCGCACGCGGATTGATCTGGAGTGCATTGAGGATTTCCAGGTCCAACTCGGTGATCATGGATGATTCGTTCAATATTCGCTGCCTCGTGTTGTTTTCAAACAATCTGGAGGTCAGTGTAATCGACCGCCCTAACGTTGTGACTCGCATCACCACCAGCGAATCCGGCTGAACCAACCGGCACAACACCCAAGGAAACACATGGCAAGCAACACAGCACCTCCTGCGGCGGCGGCCACCACCCGCAGGGCCATAGCGGGCATGATCCTGGCAATGGCGCTCATCGAGTCGCTCAGTGGCGTCACCCAGGGGTACTTGAACCCCATCCTGCCCGCGCTGGGACCGGTCTTTGAGATTGACGACCCCACCATCAACGGCATTTTCCTCATCTCCAACGTCAGCTTCGCTGTCCTGACCCCCATCATTTCCAGGCTCGGCGACAGCTACGGTTACCGCCTTGTGCTCCGCTGGTCCACCGGTGTGGTGACTGTCGGCGTGCTGCTCATGGCGTTGTGGCCATCGCTGTGGACAGTGACCCTGGGCGTCGTCATGCTCACCTGCGTGGTGGGCTTCATCCCCCTGATGATGGGAATCCTCCGCGTTACGAGCCCCGCCGACACCCGCACGGGTGTCAGCGTCATGATCGGCATGCTCATGATCATGGTGGGTGCGGGTGGCTTGCTCGCCGGGATTGTTGGCGTCACGGATCCCACCCTGGGGTTCTGGGTCGCTGTGCCATTCGCGGTGATCGCCTTGGTTTGTTCCTTCTTACTGCCCGACGCCGGGATCCCGACTCGTGAGGGCATCGCCTTGGCCCCGCTGTTGGCGTGTTCGCTCGGTCTCATAGCCTTTGTTGTAGCGCTCTCCATGGCTCCTGAATGGGGATGGCTGGACGTCCGCACGCTGGGGGCCGGCCTGCTGGGACTGGCACTGCTGGCCTCCTGGGCCAGGCGCGACTACAGCGGTGGTGCCGGCAGCCGGTTCATGGACCTGCGTATGCTCGCCAATCCCCGGATCCGGGTCATTTCCCTGGCAACGTTCTTCTTCGGCTTTGCCTCCATCAGCTACTTCGGCACCAACGGGATCTTCCTGCATTCCAACCCGGACAAGACCGGCTACGGGTTTGGCCTCAGCCCCCTGATGATTGCGATCGTCCTGGCTTTGGCTTCTGTTCTTTCGCTGGTGTCCTCATTGTTGACGGCACGTGCTTTGCGGCGTTTCGGTGAGCGGGCCACGCTCGTTCTTGCCGGGGTCATGCTCGCAGGCGGATTCCTGGTCATGATGCTCGCCCATGGTTCCTTTGCCGGCTACTGCTTCGGCTTCGCGATGTTCAACCTGAGCCTGGGGATGTACCAGGCGGGAACCCGCTCCCTGTCGGTGGAAGGCGTTCCCTTGGAGGAGACCTCCACGGCCGCGGGGCTCAACGAGCTGGCGTTGTCGGTAGGCATCGCAGTGGGAGCGGCAGTCGTCAAACTGTTGTCATCAGCGTCCGTCGAGTCCGGGCGCATCACCGAAGCCGGGTTGTTGACTATCTGGGGAACCTTGGCCTTCGCCGCCCTGATCGCTGCAGCGGCCAGCGCCCGCTACCCGAAGCTACAGCCTGTCGGGGTGACCGCATGAACGCCGGGGTGGACAGCCTTCACGCAACTCTGGACAGCCTTCACGCAACTCTGGACAGCCTTCACGCAACTCTGGAGAGCACAGTGCAGCGCTGGAGGACGGAAATTCTGGACCTCAGCCACGCCATCCACGCTGATCCGGAGCTTGGCGGGGAGGAGTTCCGCGCCGTCAAACGCGTACAAGAGTTGCTCCGAAAAGCCGGATTCACTTTCGATGAAGAGCAGCCTGCGCAGCCAACGGCCTTCAGCGCGAGATACGGCAGCGGCGAACTGGTGGTGGCGCTCTGTGTTGAATACGACGCCTTGCCGGACATCGGGCATGCCTGCGGCCACAACGTCAACGCGGCCGGCGCAGTGGGGGCAGCTTTGGCATTGGCCGCCGTGGCCCGGGAGCTGGACATCACCGTCAAGGTGTTGGGGACGCCGGCGGAGGAAACCACCGGAGGCAAAGTGGACCTGATCGAGGAGGGCTTCTTCGACGACGTTTCGCTCGCCATGATGGTCCACGCCGGCGCTGCGGATGTAGTGGGTGGCTCCTCGTTGGCGATGTCCATGTGGGAAGTGCTTTTCGAAGGGCGCCCGGCACACGCTGCAGCGGCACCTTCTGAGGGTGTCAACGCCTTGGACGCGCTGGTGGTCGCGCAGCTGGCCATCGCTTTGGCGAGGCAACAACTCCCGGCTGGATCGGTCGTGTCCCTTATCGTCACCGAGGGTGGCAGCGCGGTCAACGTCATCCCTGAGCGGGCACGGGCGAGCGTGGAAATGCGGGCTCCCGGAATCGGCCAGCTGCGTCTGATCCAGGACAAGGTCCGGCGATGCTTGGAAGCCGGCGCCCTCGCGAGCGGTTGCACAGTGCAGGTGACCCCGAAGGGCAACGATTATGCCGAGTTGCGACAGGATCCGTTCCTGTCCCAGGCCTACCGGGAAGCGATGCAGGCCAAGGGAAGGGATGTTGCCTTCAATGCCGATCCTGTGGCTTCCACGGACATGGGCAATGTTTCGCAAGTGGTGCCATCCATCCACCCGGTTGTCGGCTATGACGTACGTGGCGCCGCGCACCACACAGCGGAGTTCGCCGCATTCGGTGCGTCGGCAGGGGCGGACGCAGCAGTCTTGGAAGGGTCGTTCGGGTTGGCGGCAGCGGCAACCGCGGCGGCCCGGGACCCGGAACAGAGGAGGCGGCTGCTCCGGGGTGGGCGGGACAACTAGTCCGGTCCGCTTGCTGGCCCCGGCCCATGACCGGGCGGACAATGGACTCAGCACGCGGGTGCGTGCCTCGTAGGGAGAGCCATGGAGAGGGACACGTATCCTGCGGTCAGGGCAGTAGCGGCTGCGCGAAGGGATCCGGCGATCGATCTTGTCCGTTTCACCTGCCTGCTGGTGGTGGTGGCATGCCACTGCATGATGGTCAGTTCTGTTCTACACAAGGACGGGACGGTCACCACGGAGAACGTCCTCATGGATCAAGGCTGGTTTGTTCCCGTTGCCTGGGCGCTCATGATCGTTCCATTGTTCTTCGTCCTTGGCGGTGTGACGGGGCTGCAGTCGTGGCGGCGGTTGAAGGCCCGCGGCGGTACCGGGTTCGACTTCGCCCAGCTTCGGCTCCTGCGCCTGGTCCGTCCTGCCATGGCACTGCTCGCTTTCATGTGGGGAGGGCTGTGGGTGGCGCTGCTGCTTGGTGTCGATCCCCAAGTCATCCAGCTCATGACCGCCGGCGCGGCCATGCCCCTGTGGTTCCTGGCGGCGTATCTCACGGCGCAGCTCAGCGTTCCCCTCATGGCACGGTTTCACCAACGCGCACCGATCCTGACCTTCGCGGCCTTGGTGGTCCTCATCGTCACCGTCGATTCCCTACGCGGCACTCTTCCCGTGCTCGCGTTCAGCAATCTGGTCTTCGTGTGGTGCGCGGTCCAGCAGCTGGGATTCCTCATGGCCGACGGCTTCTTCGAACAGCGCAGCCGCACCTGGCTGGTAGGTGCCGTTGTTTCCAGCAACTTGCTCCTGGGCCTCGTGACCGGCGTGGCTGTCTATCCAGGGAACATGGTGGTCAATATCAACCCGCCCAACCTGTGCCTGCTCTTGCTGGGCATCTCGCAGGCCGCATCACTCCAGCTGCTGAAAAACGTCATTGGTTGGCTCGCAGGAGTTCGCTGGATCCAGTCGATGATTGCTGTCGCCGGGCGCCGATCCATGACCGTTTACCTGTGGCATCTGCCGCTGCTGGTAGGTATGTCAGGGCTGCTGTTGCTCACCAACGTCCCCAAACCCCTGGCCGGGACCGCGGAGTGGTGGTGGGCCCGAATCCCCGTCTTCTTCGCCGTCGTCAGCCTGCTCGTTCCGGTGGTGTGGCTTTTTGGCCGTCTGGAGAACCGTCCGACGGCGGCCAGCCACGCCCGTGGTCCCTCGCGTATCGCTGTGGTGACGGCCGCCGTCGTGGTCTTTATTCCGGTGGCGGACGCAGCGTTCAACGGTTTGACGCTGGCGCTGCTGGGTGGGGGAGCGGCATGCTTTGCCCTTTCAGTCCTTTTGCTTGGCAGGGTTCCGACGCCCGTATTGCCGCCATCGCCCGACGTTAACGTCCTGAAGCGTCAGGAGGGTCAGTCGCCCACGTTGCCAGAGCCAGGTTTAAGTGCCAATCTCGAACCATGACCGAGTACACGGATTCACTGGCAGAGTCTTTTCGCCCTGGCGTCACTACGGTGCGCAATGACAAATTCCACCGCTATGAGCTGCACGTAGACGGCGAACTGGCCGTGATTTCCCAGTTCCTGGACCGGCCCGGTCACATCGATTTCATCCATACCGAAACGAAGCCCCAGTTCAATGGCCAAGGCCTGGCTAAAGTGCTGGCCCATTTTGCTTTGGACGATGTGGTGGCGTCCGGCAAGCGCATCATTCCGCATTGCCCGTACATCGCTGCGTACCTGAAAAAGCACGAAGGCTACGAGCAGGATGTCGACTGGCCCGCCGAGAAGCCGGTGGGCGAACCGGACAACGAGTAGTGCCTAGGCGGGCACCGGCTGCCCGGGGTCCTTACTGCGCCTTCGCGGCTGTTCGGCCCTGTCGGACGGGAACGGCCAGTCCCTCCGCGTACCGCTGAGGGAGACGATTGCGTCGTGCTCATCGGAAACTACCTGGCCGCGGCATGTCGCGCGGACCTGCATTGCGCTGACCAGGCTGCCGCCATGGACGTGGTCGGCGTCCGTAACCAGGTAGGAAAAGCTCCGCATCACGGATTGTCCGGGAGCCAGGCGGCGGATCCGTAAGTCACGCTCGACGGGTTCTGCCGTATAGGACAGCATCTCCATGCCCTCGTTGGTGAAGGAACGGGGTACAAGCGTCACGTCCCGCAGGTGGCTTGGGGAGTCGTTGGTGATCCACGCTGTGAAGATGACGGTATCGCCCGGAATGGCCACGGGCCTGTCAGCTCCATAGACCAGGGCAACATGTCCCGCATTGATCTTCCTGGCGAGGACGGCCGAACGGAGGGGCGGCACTACGCGAACGATGGTGTTCTGTTGCTGCGCGGCGTCCTTATGGATGGCACGCATCAGTTTCAGGAAGGGGCGGGGGCGCTGGATGTCCATGGTTCCTCGATTCGCACCAGGGGGATTGGAAGGTCACGTCATATACGTGGGGCGCGAGGCGGAATCGTGATGCGAAAGCAGGAGTTCTCTACAGGCAGGGAACGCTCGATTCAAGTCAAACAGTTTCTGATGTCACACTATTGTTTATGGATCAAGTATTTGCGGTAGGCGCTGATGGGGCGTCACCAACTTTGGCGATGGCCTCCGACAGCGATCCCCAGATCATTTCATTGGTGCGCCAGGGCGTCACGAACGCCTTCGATGTGCTCTATGAGCGGCATGTGAAGGTCGCCCACTATGTGGCTCGTGCCCAATCGGACAACCCCAGCGATGCCGATGACGTCGTCGCCGAGGCCTTTGCCTCCATCTTCCAACTGCTGACAGAAGGCAAGGGGCCCAAGGAGTTCTTCCGGTCCTACCTCCTGACAGTTGTGCGGCGTACCGCCCACGATCGGAACCGCAAGGCCCGCCGCATGCCGGTGGCGGATGATGAGACGCTTCTCGATGTGGCTGTCCTGGATGACGATCCCGTCCTCAGCGACCTCGAGTCGAGCATCATGGCCAAGGCTTTCAAATCATTGCCTGAGCGTTGGCAGGCCGTTCTTTGGCACTTGGACATCGAAGGCCTGAAGCCCGCAGCGGCTGCCCCCTTCGTGGGGCTTACCCCCAACGGTGTTTCGGCATTGGCGCTAAGGGCCCGGGAGGGCCTGCGCCAGGCTTACCTGCAACAGCACATCAGCAATACGGTTGACGAAGCCTGTGACGAATATGCCAGCCAATTGGGGAAGTACGCCCGCAATGCGCTGAAACGGACGTCGAAGGAAAGGGTCGGCAGTCACCTGGAAGGCTGCGCCAAATGCACGGCTTTGTTGCTTGAACTCAATGACGTCCAAAGCGGCATGCGCGCCATCCTGTTCCCGTTGCTCACGGGGATCACTTTCACCCCGGCTGTTGCTGCAGCCATTGGCTTCGGAGGAACGGCTGCAGGCACGGCCACGGGCGCAGGAAGCGCTGCGCCGGGCAACGTCGCCACGCACGCGTTCGGCAGCGTCAGCAAAGTATGGAAGTTGACCGCTGCCATTGTGCTGGGTGTGGTCGCGTTGGCTGCAGCTCTGGCATGGATTCTTCAGCCAGACCCGGCTTCGCAGTCCACTGTCACTTCCGAAGCGACGTCCGACGTCCCGCCGGTGAAGGAATCGGTTCCCACGGCGACGCCCAGTCCCACTGCGTCGCAAGCGCCAGAGCCGGCACCCCAGCAGGCGTCGAGCCCTCCCGTGGAAGCGGCACCGCAGCTTCCCGCCGTCGTGGTTCCTCCGGTGGCGCCGTCGCCGCGAAGTGCCGTCGTAGTCGACTCCGGGACCGTAGTGTCGACGCCCGGAGCCACGGCCTCGACGCCCACGGCGCCCACAACCCAAACGGTTGACGCCGCGTTCTCGGCCTCCCAGGGCTCGATTCCAACGGAACGGGAACTGCAGGTGCAGTTTTCGCTTCAAGGTGAGGGCGTACCGACAAGCGGTGACGTGCTGTTCACCCTTCCGGACCAAGCGACCTTTGTGGCGGGACAGACCGTTGCCCCAGCTGGATGGACATGCGCCAACGATTCTTCGAGCGTCCGCCAGGTTCGTTGCGCCACTGATTCCCTGGCCAACAACGGCCTCGCGTTCACGCTGGGAATTGCCATGCCTGCTTCCGCCGGGAGTGGAACGTTGAACTACCGGTTCACCGGGCAGGGCATCGTCACCAAGAACTTCACCAACACCTTCCACTAGGCGCCTTCCGCGTGGTGCAGGTGACCCGGTTTTCGCTACGCCAGCGGGCTATGACCGGCACTTTCACGAGCCCGCGGTTGGCATTCCAGGCCCGGCAGAACCTGCCCGGGAGTCGCCTGGCCAGAATTTCTTGAATATTTTTTGAAATTTCTCAGATTTTCGCGTCACGAACACGCGACTTCTTCCACTGGAGTACTGGCGAGAAGCCTAGCTCGATGCCGGTTCATGCTGTGGACCGGCCTCTTGCGTGACCACTAGAAGCGAGAAAACCCGTGAAACACGCACGTTCACAGAAGCTGTTGGCGGCAGTTGCCGCCGCAGCGATCATGTCGCTGTGGATGGGTGGCGCCGTAGCGCCGCCAGTCTTGGCCACCACGCCCGGCACCCCTGGCGTAGCCCAGCCAGGCACCCCCGTCTACACGGAAGACTTCTCGAACCAGAATGCCACCGCTGGTGCCGTCAGCATTCTCAACTACGCGGGCGGCCCCGCCGCAGCCAAGGAGATGTACACGGCTGATACGCCCTACACTCCCGCTGGCGGACAATGCGACGGCTGGATACTGAACTCCCTGACCCCGCTGCCAACCTCCGATACCGGCTGCCTCAGGAACCAGCCCGACGGCTGGGGCCAAATCCAGCAAATGTCGACTGCCCTTGGCTTGGCGCAAGGGCAAACGGCAGCGCAGGCCGCCAGCAACCAGTCGCTCTCCGAGTACACCAACAGTGCCTCGGGAATCATTGCGCCGGGTGTCCAGTTCCGGACCAAAGCCAACACTATTCCCGCGATCGCGGGCCACTACTACGCCGTATCCGGCTACTTCGCCCAAGTCAATTGCCACGCGGCACACGCCAGTGAGACCTTCAGCCTTCTCATCAACGGCACACGGCAAGTGCTCAGTACAGGGCTTGACCCCTGTGGCGGCAGCAATCTGGCAAAAGTGCAGGTCACCAAGCTCCAATCGGCTGCCTACCAGATTCCCGCAGGCACAACCCCCTCCCTCGGCCTTGAGCTAAGGAATGAGGCCACCACCGGATCCGGTAACGACGTCGCCTTCGACCTCCCGCAGATTGTGGACGTCACCCCCCAAGTGGACAAGTCCTTCCTGCCCTCCCTCATCGCACCTGGCGGGACCTCCACCGTTACCCTGACGGTGACCAATACGGATGACCTGAAGGCCAAGAACGACTGGTTTATCACGGACACCCTCCCGGCAGGAGTGGTTGTCGCCGGTACTCCCAACATCGGGGGCACCTGTGTGCAAGCCTCGGGAACCAATCCCTTGGTGCGGACGGCGGTGGCTGGAAGCAACACCATTTCTGTCGCCGGCGGTGACATGGCGTTGGGGATGACCTCATGCACCATCACCGTAGATGTCACGGCCGCCGAGGAAGGAACGTATGTCAACGGTCCCGCCAACATCGCGACCAACCTCAATCCTCCGGCAAACGCCACTCTCATCGTTCGTGCACCTCGCCTCCAACTGACCAAGGCACTGGACGCCCCGAGACTGCTGGATTCGGATCAATTCACCGTTGAAATCCGTACGGGTTCAGCCACAGGACCGATTGTCAGCAACACCGCCAACGCGACCACCACGGGTACGGGTTCCACCGTTACTGCCGGTACGGGCATGACCGGCGAATACGTGGCCAACGCAAACGCCACCTACTTCCTGACCGAGTCGGGTGGCGCCAACCTGGCCAGCTATGACAGTGCCATCACGTGCCTCGACGCCAACGGACTGCAGGCCGAACTGCCCAACGGTGATGCTTTTGATGGTTCGCTGGATCTGGTGCCCGTTGCCGGCGCCGATATCAGCTGCGTGCTCACCAACACCGCCGTCCCGGCACCGGAGATGGAGTTCAGCAAGTCCGCCGACTCGTCCGGCATCCGGAATCCGTCGGTTGTGGGTGACCGGATCACGTACACCTTTACGTCCAGGAACACCGGAAATGTGCCGCTGACCGGCGTCACCATTAATGACCCGCTGGATGGCCTGTCCGCACTGACTTACACCTGGCCGGGCACGCCGGGTACATTACTGCCCGGGGAGACCGTCACCGCCATGGCGACCTACGCGATCACCCAGGCGGACATTGGCGCGGGTCATATAGCCAACCTGGCAACCACCACGGGTAATCCTCCGACAGGTCCCCCAGTCACCCCGCCGCCCGCAGCAACCGATACTCCGTTGACACCTGGTCCGGCCATGGAGTTCAGCAAGTCAGCCGACGCTTCCGGCATCCGGAATCCGTCGGTTGTGGGTGACCGGATGACCTACACGTTCACGTCCGCGAACACCGGGAACGTGAAACTGACGGGTGTGGTCATCGATGATCCGCTGGCCGGTCTCTCGGCGCTGGTTTATACGTGGCCGGGAACTCCCGGCGAACTGCTCCCCGGCCAGGCCGTCACGGCCACGGCAACATACGCGATCACACAGGCTGACATTGAGGCCGGCCACGTCGCGAACAGCGCCACGACGACTGGTACTCCACCCACCGGTCCGCCAGTCACCCCGCCGCCCGCAGGAACCGATACTCCGTTGACTCCTGGTCCGGCCATGGAATTCAGCAAGACTGCTGACGCTTCAGCGATTCAGAATCCCTCTGTTGCAGGCGATCTGATGACCTACACGTTCACGTCCGCGAATACCGGGAACGTTGCGTTGACCAACGTGGCCATCAATGATCCGCTGGTGGGTCTCTCGCCGCTCACTTACGCATGGCCGGGCACCCCGGGCGAGCTCCTCCCCGGCCAGGCAGTGACTGCCACCGCAACGTACGCGATCACGCAGGCTGATATCGACGCCGGCCATGTCGCCAACAGTGCCACGACCACTGGCACTCCACCCACCGGTCCGCCAGTCACCCCGCCGCCCGGAACGACGGATACCCCGTTGACCCCGAAGCCTGCGATGGAGTTCAGCAAGTCTGCAGACGCTTCGGCAGTCCGGGACCCTTCAACGTCTGGCGACGTGATCACGTACGCCTTCTCCACGAAGAACACCGGAAACGTCACGTTGAAGGATGTTGCCATCACCGATCCGCTGGCTGGCCTGTCTGCGTTGACCTATACCTGGCCTGGTGTTGCAGGGACCCTGTTGCCCGGTGAAACCGTGACGGCTACGGCAACGTACGCCATCACACAGGCTGATATCGACGCAAGTCATGTCGCCAACAGCGCCACGACCACTGGCACCCCGCCGACGGGTCCCGCCGTCACGCCTCCTCCGGGCGAAACGGACACCGCGCTGATCACGGCTCCTGCGATGGAGTTCAGCAAGACCGCTGTGGCACCGGCAATCGACAGGCCGTCGAAGGTGGGTGACGTGATCACCTACGATTTCACGGCCAGGAATACCGGCAACGTGAAGCTCGCCAACGTGTCCATTACCGATCCGCTGGCTGGTCTCTCGGCGTTGACCTACACCTGGCCTGGTGTTGCAGGGACCCTGATGCCCGGTGAAACCGTGACGGCTACGGCAACATACGCGATCACACAGGCTGATATCGACGCCGGCCATGTCGCCAACAGCGCCACGACCACGGGCACTCCGCCCGCCGGTCCGCCGGTAGGGCCTCCTCCGGGCGAAACGGACACCCCGCTCACGCCGGATTCCGGCGTGGAGTTCACCAAGACAGCGGATGCTTCAGCAGTGGGAGACCCCACCCAAGTGGGTGACATCATCACCTATAAGTTCAAGGCAAAGAACACTGGGAACGTGCCCATAACGGACGTCGCTGTCAACGATTTGATGCCCGGCCTGTCGGACTTGGCTTACGTGTGGCCCGGTGCTGCCGGGACCTTGCTGCCCGGCCAGATGGTGACTGCCACGGCTACGTACGCAATCACCCAGGCGGACATCAACGCCGGCAGGGTCGCCAATTCGGCGACCGTGACGGGTACGCCTCCGGCGGGACCCCCTGTCACCACTCCACCTGCAAGTGTTGTTGTGACGTTCCCGCCGGTGGTTCCGAACCACTCTGGAGGCCCACTGGCCAACACGGGAGTTGTCCTCACCGTGCTGCCTATCAGCCTCCTGGTTGTTGGCTCGGGACTGTTCCTGTTCCTCGTTGGACGTCGTCAGCGTTCCGAGGCGTAGGACAAGAGTGCGCGGCACCCGGGGCCCCAACCCCGGTTGCCGCGTATTTTCCTTGAACTCACAAACGTGAACCCACAAAACTGGAAAGAACCAGGTAGTCATCACATGAAGAAGACAGTCGCGTGTATTGCGGGCGTGCTTGTTTCTGCAACTGCACTTGCAGGTTGCTCGTCGTCCTCAAGCAGCGAGGCGGGGACGCCGCCGTCGTCAACGACAACCCAGGCCGCTACGACAGGCGAGGCAAGACCGGCCAACCCCGGCACGGGCATCATTGGGGCCACCAAGATGACCTCCTGCGATACAGCGCCTGGAAAGGTGACGGCAAAGGGGACCGTGACTCCTCCTGAGGGAACCAAAGGCACGGTCAAGATCACTGTCAGCTGGGTGGATCCGACAACCTCGGCCGTCCTGGCCCGGGGTGAGCAGACCTTCGAGGACGCCGCAGCAGGCGAGGCCCTTGACTGGGTCGCGAACGCAGAGGTGACCAGGCCTGCCACGGCGCTTAAGTGCGTTCTGGGGGCCACGGTCCTGTAACTGGAACCAGGAAGGCGCGGCCGATCGGGTATCTACTACCTGGTCGGCCACTTTTTTTGCCACTGAACCGCGTGCCACAAGAGGAGAGCAGCGGTGATCAGGATGGAGCCCAAGAGCGCATATGGTGCGTTGGAGAAGATCATGAAGTTCAGTTGGGCCGACTCGGCGGACTGGACTGGTATAGGACCCGCAACCGCGCTCATCGCCGCAGTAAGTGCCCACATTCCGAACCACGCAAGGCCGGCGTCCAGAACCCACAACGCAATGATGAACGGGTTGACCGGGAAGCGCTTGCGTTCCGGGCCTGCGGTCTCCGGCACATGGGGACTGACGGCCTGCACGGCGTTGCCATGTTCGTCGATTTCGCGGAAGCCGATGCGCTCGTGAACGTGGTCCTTCATGTGGTCCCCCAACCGTTGGCAGTGGATAGTCCTTGCACTCTACTACTCCAGGCCCCCTGGGAGGCGGGGCCCAGCACATGGCCCGAGGACGACACTCCGTGGCCGAAAAGAGTGCCATATTTTGCACCCAAGAGGGCCCGAAGAAAAGTCAATGACGCGCTACCGGGCGGTACAAGCGCGAGAAACCGCCTTCTAAGCGAAATAGGTCACAAAAGTTTGACGGAAAGGCTTACCTAAGTAAGGCTTGCCTTTGCTAATAAGCGCCCCAACGCAATGGAAGGAAGCTGACGTGACGTCACCTAGTGTCGAAGAGCGGATCGCTCAGGAGCAGGATTTTGGCTCCAAGGTGGAACTGGCCCTCGCTGCCACCAACCAGCTGTTCAACGCACGAAATTCGCCCAGCTACGTCGCGCAGGTTCTTCAAGGAGTCAATGCTGTCTCCACCAAAGTCCAGCGGACCACCCAGCCGTTCACCGGCGTCGGGCATGCTGAACTGAAGGCCAAGGTGGGTGCCGTCGATCTTGAGCGTCCCTTGCCGGACACAGCCGCCGCCCTCGAGGAGCTGGACGAGCTCTACCTCAAGGACGCCATCTACTTCCACGATTCCCGCTACGCCGCGCACCTTAACTGCCCGGTGGTCATTCCCGCGTTGGTTGGCGAAGCGGTGCTCTCGGCCGTGAACTCCTCCATGGACACCTGGGACCAGAGCGCCGGAGCCACCATGATCGAGCGCCGACTCATCGATTGGACCGCGGAGCGCATCGGTTTCGACGCCGATGCCGACGGCGTGTTCACTTCGGGTGGCAGCCAGTCCAACTTCCAGGCATTGCTGATTGCCCGCAACCATGCCGTTGCCAAGCTGCGGGCCGCGAAGGGGGACGCGCGCCTGCCGCACCTGCTGGACCGGCTCCGGATCTTCACCTCCGTGGACAGCCACTTCAGCATTCAGAAGTCCGCTTCCATGCTGGGCCTGGGCTTCGACGCCGTCATTGCAGTGCCCACGACCGAAGACCACCGCATGGACCCCACCGCACTTGCGGCTGCTTTGGCCGAAGCGCACGACGCCGGACTGGTGCCGATGGCGGTAGTGGCCACTGCCGGGACGACGGACTTCGGTTCGGTTGACCCGCTGTCCGAAATGGCCGCCTTGGTTCGTGCTTACGATTCCTGGCTGCACGTGGACGGCGCCTACGGTGGAGGACTCATCGTTTCCGGCCGCCATCGCCACCTCCTGAACGGGATCCACCTTGCGGACTCCGTCACCGTCGACTTCCACAAGACCTTCTTCCAGCCGGTCAGCTCCAGCGCAGTCCTGGTCCGCAACGGCTCCATGATGGGCCACGTCACCTATTACGCGGACTATCTCAACCCGGAGAGCGCCGCGAAGGCCGAGATCCCCAACCAGGTGGACAAGAGCATCCAGACCACCCGCCGCTTTGACGCCCTGAAGCTGTGGCTCACGCTGCGCATCATGGGTGCCGACGCGATCGGCGCCCTGTTCGATGAAGCGATCGACCTCGCCGCCCGGGTGGGGACGCTGCTGGCTGACGACGCCGAATTCGAGCTCGCCGCCGAGCCCCAGTTGAGCACCCTGGTGTTCCGCTACCGCCCGCTGGTTGATGGCGCGACCCTTAACGACGATGCTGCAGACGTCCTCAACCCGGCCATCCGCGCAGCCATCTTCGCCTCCGGCGAGGCCGTGGTTGCCGGCACCAAGGTGGCTGGCCGCCACTACCTCAAATTCACCCTCCTCAACGCCGAGGCGAGCCTGAGGGACATCCAGGAAATCATCGAACTTATCCGCCGGACGGGCCACAGCCTGCTTGCGGACACCACGGAGGCTGCAGCGTGAGCACCCAAGACAACGGCAAGATCTACGACGTCGCCGGAATCGGCGTCGGGCCTTTCAACCTGGGCCTGGCCGCGCTGAGCGAACCGGTGGAGAACCTGGACTGCGTGTTCCTGGACCGCCGTGAGTCCTTCGACTGGCACCCTGGCATGATGCTGGAGCCCGCGCACCTGCAGGTCCCGTTCATGGCGGACCTCGTGACGCTTGCCGATCCGACGTCGCCGTTCTCGTTCCTGAACTTCCTGAAGCAGACAGGCCGCCTGTACCGCTTCTATATCCGGGAGAACTTCTACCCGTTGCGCGCCGAGTACAACCAGTACTGCCAGTGGGTGGCCGGCCAGCTTGAATCCGTTCGTTTTAGCACGGATGTGCTGGATGTGGCGTACGACGACGGCGTATACCGCCTTTCGGTGCAGGGCCCGGACGGCGCTGAGGTGCTTCGCGCCCGCAAACTGGTCCTTGGCACTGGCACGTCCCCGTATGTTCCGGACTCCTGCGCGGGGATAGTCGAAGCCGGCGGACTTGTCCTCCACAACGCCGACTACCTGTCGAGGAAGAGTGAGCTGCAGTCCAAGCGCAGCATCACCATCGTGGGCAGCGGCCAGAGCGCCGCGGAGCTGTATTACGAACTGCTTCAGGAAATCGACGTCTACGGCTACCAGCTCAACTGGGTGACCCGTTCCGGCCGCTTCTTCCCGCTGGAATACACCAAGCTCACCCTTGAGATGACTTCCCCGGAATACGTGGACTACTTCCACTCGCTCCCGGGCGGGCAGCGGGATTCCCTGATCAAGAGCCAGAAGAACCTGTACAAGGGCATCAACTCGGACCTGATCGACGACATTTACGATCTCCTCTATACCAAGAGCCTCTCCGGCATGGTGGATACGCAGTTGCACACGCACTCGTCCCTCACCGCCGCAGAGTGGGACCCCACCACTGGTACCCACGCCCTCCAGTTGCACCACGAGGAACACGGCCGCGACTACAGCCTGGAGTCCGAGGCCGTCGTCCTCGCTACCGGCTATACCTACAAGGAGCCCGCCTTCCTGGCCGGCATCCAGGACCGGATCCGCCGCGATTCCAAGGGCCGTTTCGACGTCGAGCGCAACTATGGGACCGGCGTCGAACCCGGCGAAATCTTCGTCCAGAACGCGGAGCTGCACACGCACGGCTTCGTCACCCCGGACCTCGGTATGGCGGCCTATCGCAACTCCTGCATCCTGCGCGAAATCACGGGCCGCGAGGTCTACCCGATCGAGCGCAGCATCGCCTTCCAACAGTTCGGCGCTCCCGCTCCCGTGGCCGCAGCGCTTCCGGATGCAGTGGGGGCAACCGTATGAGCTTCACCTTCCGGCCCGTCGATCCAGTGACGGACGCACCTGTCCTCCACAGCTGGGTCAGCCAGGAGTACGCGCGGTTCTGGGGCATGGTTTCCGCCAGTGAGCAGGATGTTGTGGAGGAGTACACGAAGATCTCGGATTCGGGCCATCACCAAGCGTTCCTGGGGCTCGACGACGGCGTTCCCGCCTTCCTGATGGAGCGGTACCGTCCCGAGTTATCGCCGTTGGCGGACGTCTACGAGGTCCAGCCCGGTGATGTGGGCATGCACCTCCTGGTATCCCCGCCATCCGGCGAACCGCAGCCTGGGTTCACTACGTCCGTCATGCAGGCCGTGATGGCCGAACTGTTCGCTGACGCGGAAACCCTGCGGGTCGTCGTCGAGCCTGACGCCCGGAACCACAAGATCCATGTCCTGAACGAAAAAGTGGGCTTCCGTCCGCATGGCGTGGTGACCCTTCCCGCCGTCGATCCCGCCGAAGACCACAAGCAGGGCCTGCTGAGCTTCTGCACGCGCGAGGATTTCCTCGCAACCCTGACCCCGATTCTGGCCGCGCCTGTCGCGGCGACCAGAGGAGAATCCCTGTGACCACCACTGCCGACAACGCGACTGCCACCGCCGTTGATTCCGTGTTCCACCTGGCCCCTGAACGCTGGGCCATTGCCAACAGGCACCTGGTCCGCAAGGCCATCGCCGAGTTCTCGCACGAACGCATCCTGGTCCCGGAGCTGATCCGGGAGGAGGGCGCCGGCGTCGGCCTTTACAAGGTGGTGAGCGACGACGACACCGTTGAGTACCGCTTCCGGGCGCGCCTCCTGCAGTTGGAGCACTGGTCCGTCTCCGCGGAATCCATCGTGAAGCTGCGCGACGGCGAGGAATTGCCGGTGGACGCTTTGGACTTCATCGCCGAGTTCCATGAGGCACTGGCCATCCGCCAGGAAATGCTGCCTGTCTATCTGGAGGAAATCAGCAGCACGCTGGCCAGCCACGCGTACAAGCAGGGCAAACCGTTCAGCTCAGCCCAGTTGGCTGCGGGCATCACTGGCGGGGCTGACCGCGCTGCCGACTTCCAGGCCATCGAACACAGCATGACCGAGGGGCACCCTTGCTTCGTGGCCAACAATGGCCGGCTGGGCTTCGGGATTGCCGACTACCACGCCTTCGCGCCGGAAACGGGTGCCACGGTGAAGCTGCAGTGGATCGCGGTGCACCGCAGCAAGGCGGTGTTCACGTCCAGCGCAGGACTGGATTACCGGACCCATTTTGAAGCCGAACTCGGACCAGCCACGCTTGATTGGTTCAACGCTGAACTCTCCGCATCCGGACTGGACCCCGAGGACTACCTGCTCATGCCAGTCCACCCCTGGCAGTGGGACAACAAACTCACCGTGACGTTCGCGGCAGAAATCGCCCAGCGCCACATTGTCCACCTCGGAGCCGGGGAGGACGCCTACCAGGCGCAGCAGTCCATCCGCACGTTCTTCAACACCGACTACCCGGAGAAGGCCTACGTCAAGACGGCCATGTCCGTGCTGAACATGGGCTTCATGCGTGGCTTGTCCCCGCAGTACATGAAAGCGACGCCGGCCATCAACGACTGGTTGCAGGAACTGATCGGAAACGACCAGGAGCTCCAGAACCGGGGCCTGGCCATGATCCGCGAATCAGCAGCCATCGGTTACCACAACCACTACTACGAGGCCGCCTCCGCCAAGGGCTCTCCCTACCGGAAGATGCTCTCAGCGCTGTGGAGGGAAAGTCCCCTTCCGCTGCTCAAGGACGGCCAGCAGTTGGCCACCATGGCATCGCTGCTGCACGTTGATGGGGCCGGGAACTCCGTGGTCACGTCCCTGATTGAACGTTCAGGCCTGGCACCCACAGAGTGGCTTCGCCGCTACTTCGACGCCTACCTGGTGCCGCTGGTCCACTGCCTCTACGAGTACGAGCTCGCGTTCATGCCCCACGGCGAGAATGTCATCCTGATCCTCGAGGACGGTGTGCCGGTCCGCGCAATCATGAAGGACATCGCCGAGGAAATCGTGGTCATGGGGGACAGGCTGGAACTGCCGGAGGAGGTCTCCCGCGTGAAGGCCGAGATCCCTGCCGAGGAAATGGTCCTGGCGATCTTCACGGACGTGTTCGACTGCATCTTCCGCTTCCTTGGAGCCATCCTTGTGGAGGACGGGACGTTGCGCGAGGACGAGTTCTGGGGAACCGCAGCTGCCGTGCTCCGCGAATACCAGCAGCGCCACCCGGAGCTTGCAGACCAGTTCGCCATGCACGATCTCTTCGCGGCCGACTTCGAACTGTCATGCCTCAACCGCCTGCAGTTGCGGAACAACCAGCAGATGCTGGACATCTCGGATCCCTCCGGAGGACTCCAGATGGCAGGCCGGCTGGCGAACCCGTTGGCTAAGTTCGCCTAGTCAGGCGCAGTACCACCTCGGTCTCATACGCCTGCGAGGACTTCATTGATCCCCTGAACCAGCACACTGCGTGCACCGAAGGGTCGCCGGGCACCACCATCGGGCGGAGGTTGTCCACGGAGGAGTCTTCGGTCACGGCTTCCCACGTCCAGCTCACTCCGGCGTCGGAAGTTACACCGCGGTAGATCTCGTAGTGCGCGGTAGCAACAGCCGTCCGTGGATCTACCGGCGTGGAGATGTACACCCGGTCCAGGTTGTTGGGGTCCACGGCGCCCAGCCCTGTGTAGTCCTGCTCGTGCGGCAGCAGGCCCGCACCGGCGACGGCGAGCGGATGAAGTTCCCAGCGCACCCCATCAAAGCGGGCGTACAGCAGGCGGTGATCGTCGACGTCGAGCATTTGCTCCCGCTGCAGCGGACCGTTGACGTCGTTGGCCCGGCAGGTGACGATCGCGGCAAGTTCCTTGCCCTGCCGGCGAAGGTCAGTAGTCCAGCCATGGGTGAGGGTGTCGCCGTCGAGCGTCATCCCGGCCTCAAAAACGGTGGTGAGGGCCATCTGGTTGACGCCGGCCGAACCGATGACGGGCTTGCCAACCACGGTCCCCCCGGCGTCGTGGAGCCCATCGCCTTGGATGTAGCCGTGGTAGATGCTGTTGTTGAAGTCGCGCGGGTGGTGGTCCGTGGTGATGAGGTCGATGCGGTCAACGCCGTTGGACACGTACCGGGTGTAGCCGTTGACATAGCCGATCTTAGGGCGGGTGAAGAGCTTGCCGCCGTAGCTCCAGGTGCTGCCGTCATCGTCGGAGACCAGCAGCGTGGGGTCGTCGTTGATGGCGCGGACAAAGTTGTAGACCCGTTCTTCGGCGTCGAGCCGCTGCAGGTTGGAGTAAGTGGCACCGCGGCCGTCCGCAAGCTCAGTCCAATCGAACTGCTGCTCCGGTTCCCATGCTGAAGCGTCGTGCGGGTGGGTGGAAACCCGCCACCGTGAGTAGTTGTCCGTCTTGTGCTTGGCGTACATTGCCACGTAACGGCCATCCGGCCGGATCAGGAGAGCCGGCGCATTGTGGTCATCGGCCTCCAGGCGTTCGTGGAGGACGTGGATGCTGCACTCGCCGGTAGCAAGATCCAGGACAGAGATCTCGATGTTGCCCCCGCGTTCAAGCCCTCCCGGGCCCTCCGGTGCGGCAACCGACCCGAGCAGCAGCGAGTTGTTGGCGGGGTCGATGAGTGCCCGCTCATCCTGGAACCAGCACCAGGCGCCGTTGTTGTTGAGGACCAGTGGCTCCTGCAGGGATGGTGCGTCGTTGACCATGGAAATCCTTTGCGGCTTTGCATCGTTTCAAAACCATCTTACGCACCGACGTTCCCGTTAGTGGCAATCCTCCTCGGCCGTATCGTCATGAGGTGCCATCCCGGCGCGGGCCGGGGAGGGGACTAGTCTTGGCGCATGACGACACGAGCCAATGAACTCACCGCCTTGGTCACTGGGGCCACCGCCGGGCTCGGTGCGGAATTCGCCCGCCAACTCGCCGAAGCCGGACACCACCTGGTCCTGGTAGCCCGCGACGAAGAACGCCTGAAGGAAAAGGCAGAAGAGCTTGAACGCGACTTCAGTATCTCGGTGGAGGTCCTGTCCGCGGACCTGACCACCGACGTCGGGGTTTCGGCAGTGGCGGACCGGTTGCGGGACGCTGGCCGTCCGGTGGACGTGCTGGTCAATAACGCCGGCATCGGGTTGTTGAAGCCATTCGAGAGGAACGGCCTGGATGAGGAACGGCGACACCTTCGGCTGCACGTCCAGACACCCATGGAGCTGTGCCACGCTGCGCTCGAAGTGATGCTGGCACGGGGGAAGGGCCGGATCATCAACGTCGCCAGCGTGGCAGCGTTCGCCAACAGGGGCACCTACTCTGCTGCCAAGGCCTGGCAAGTGACGTTCAGCCGGTGGGCCAACATCACCTACGCGAAATCCGGAGTGCAGGTCACCGCGGTTTGCCCGGGTTTCACCCACACCGAGTTCCACGATCGCATGGGCATGGATAAGTCCGTGGCTCCCCGATTCCTGTGGCTCACAGCCGAACGAGTGGTGCGCGAAGGGCTGGAGGACAACGCCGAAGGCAAAGGCGTTTCCATACCGACGCGCAGGTACAAGGTGGTCAGCTTCTTCGCCCGCATCCTGCCAGCCAAGCTCACGTCCGGCCCACCTCGTCGGCCACTGGAGCCATCGACGTAAAACCCGGTCCGGTGGTGTTCACTTGATCGGTTCCGGGCCTTAGGCTGGGGCTGGAATGTGGCACCGGGCGCGGCTGCCGCACTGGGGCTACAGCAGCGTGGTCCCGCATGCAGGCCTCACGAAGGTCTTGTTTGCCCGCGTATGATGCCGTGTCCGAAGCGGGTAGCGGCATGGGCGAATCGGCTCCAATGGGTGGCCAGGGGCGGCGCGGAACGCACGACGGCGGTGCCGTCGCCATGGCGGACAGCGACATGGAACTGGTCCTGCAGGTCCGTTCGGGGGACAAAGCTGCGTTCGAGACGCTCTATGGGCGGCACCATTCCATTGCCCGAACGGTGGCCGCAGCGCAACTGGACAACTTTGCTGACGTGGACGATGTTGTGGCTGACGCTTTCGCCTCTGTTTACCAGGCCCTGGCCGCGGGGAAGGGACCTGATACCTTTTTCCGCGCGTACCTTCTGACCGCGGTCCGGCGAACGGCCCACCTCATGAACAGGGCGGCGACCCGTACGCGCCCAACATCTGAGTCTTACATGTTGGATTCGGCAATTGCCCATGATGATCCAGCCCTGGCTGCGTTCGAATCAACAGCGGTGGCCCAGGCGTTCCGCTCTCTTCCTGCCCGTTGGCAGGAAGTCCTTTGGTACGTGGACATCGAGGGGCTGAAGCCCGCTGCAGTTTCGCCGCTGCTTGGCCTGACTCCCAATGGAGTCTCCTCCCTTGCCCTCCGCGCACGGGAACGCCTGCGCCAGGCCTACCTTCAGAACCACATCAGGTCCTCGGCAGGGGAAGACTGCGAGGAATGCTCAACCCAGTTGGGCGCGTACTCCCGGGACGGGCTGAACCGGAGGAGCCAGGACAGGGTTCAGGCACATCTTGAGAACTGCCCCAAGTGCACTGCCTTGCTCCTGGATCTCAATGACGTCCAGTCAGCCATGCGGGCTGTGGTCTTCCCGTTGGTCGCAGGTGCAGCGTTTACCTCCGTCTTTCCAGCTCTTGCAGGGGCGGGCACCGGCGCCGGGGCGGGCGCCGGCTTGGTGCACGGCGTGCCGCACAAGGAGATGGCCTTCTTCTTGAAAGTGGGCGCAGGTGTGCTGGCCGTCGCGGCAGTGACGGTGGGCGCGGCCGTGGCGTTTGGAGGTGGAGGACCGGCCGCGGTGGGCCCGCCTGTGGCGGAGGCGTACCCTACCTCTGGTGGGCAAGTTTCCCATGGCACAGATCCGCCCGGCCCTGGAGCCGGGGAAGACGAGGAGTCCGAACTACCGGGCCCCGATGAGCCGTCAAACGGAGGGATCGAGAAGCCAGCCTTGTTTCCCTTTCCCATGCCCACGAAAACAACACCCATCGGGTTCCCAAAGCCCGCGCCGTCCCCGACGCAACCACTGTTTCCGACGTTCGCACCCACAGGGCCACCGACCTTCCCGGCCCTGGTGCCGACTCCGGGCCCAACCCTTGCTCCAGGCCCAACGTCAACGCCGAGTCCTTCCGCAACGCCAGTCCCCCCTCCGCCGCAAACCCCCACGGCCACGCCCACCCCTACCGCCACCGACGCACCGACACCGGAGCCCGCAGTGACGGCGACGTTCACAGCAGAACCGGGTACCACGGCCTCGGATACCAATGTCTCCATCACCTTCCACCTGCAGGGAGGGACTGTGCCGGCCGCCGCCGAGGTGGTGTTCACGATTTCTGCCGGCGCGGACATGATTCCAGGAAAATTGATCGAACCGCCAGGCTGGAACTGCTCGTCAGCTGACTCGGCCACCAGGCAATTCCGCTGCACCAGCACCGCTGTGGACCCGGAGGCCCTGGAGTTCCTGCTCGGCGTCTCCAAAGTGGACGACGCGGGGACCACCACGATGTACTACGAGTTCAGCGGTACAGGCATTGAGACGGCAACATTCTCCAACACCTTCTAAGCAACACGTTCGGAGGTGACTGGCTTCAGGTGCGGGGGACCGGGTTAATCTGCGGTCCTTGAGGAACGCTCCTCCGCGGTGCCCGAACCAACACGGCCACCGCGATGCCCACCACCGCTCCCACGAACGTCTCGATGGCACGCTCCATCACCAGCACGCCTGGATCCATGGGTGCCGCAAGCTGGGCGATGAGCAGGATCACGGGAGTGAAGAACACCATGGCCCATCCGTAATGCCGCGCCATGAACAGCTCGGTGGGGAACTGGCACACCACCACCAGCACGGCGAGGACCACTGCGGTCTGGCCAGGGAAGTACTGAAGCGGCGATAGTGGACCGGGGAAAAGTACGACGGCGACCACCGCCAACCCGAGGAACGTCCCCACAATGCGGTGGATGCCCCGGTGGACTCGGCTGGGGAGGTCAGCGCCGGCGAGTGGAACGGCTGCGGCAGCCATGGCCCAGTGCGGGTGGCCACTGCCGCTGAGGACACCGATGGCCCCGGCGGCACTTACTGCGAGGGAATAGCGCGCAGCATGGACCAGCGCTGCCTGACGCAGCGGGCCGCGGAGGACGGGAACATCACGGGCGGCGCCAGCCTCCCACGCGCGGTGCCGGAACCAGCCGGCGAAGCCAACCAGCAAGGAAAAGCCGGCGGATGCAGCTCCGATGAGTACCGCCGTCGTCCAGGGAACATTGGTGGGCACGGACGCGCAGGCGCCCAATGCGAGGATGCCGAAGAACGGTCCGATGGGCCTGAGGCGCACGGCGTCCGCATAGAGGGAACCGGCGCCGGCGAACACGGTGACCACGAGGACCAACCACCAGGAGTGGATGTGGTTGACGGACAGGAACACGCCGATGGACAGCCCACCCACCAGGAACAGGGCCGCTTGGGACTGGTGCTTGAGCCTGAGCTGATGTGCCTCGTTGCGCCCGTACATCCCGGTCAGAGCACCAAACACGGCGTACATCATGAGGTCCGGGCGGCCGATGAGGATAAGGAACAGTCCCGGCACCGCGACACTGAGGGCAACACGTACAGCCGAGAGGCGATCGTTGTTGGCAGGGCCCAGCCGGTGTAGTTCGCGGGCATGGGCGATGATTGCGGGCACGGGGAAACACCACCAATCATCGAGGGACTCCCTTGAAAATTATCAGGATGACCAGCACCCCGCCATTAGCCCGGTCACAAGCCGTAGCGGGATAGGGCACACGCACCCCGGATGGTCTGGGAAGATCGAGGTATGCCCGTCGCTTTCGTCTGCCGCACCCGCTCCGCCATGCCGCCGCAGGAGTTGTTCGATCTCGCCCGCAACATTGACGCCCACGTGGGGTCCATGACCAAGAGCCGCGAGAAGGCCGTGGACGGTGTCACCACTGGTTTGATCTCCGAAGGTGAGACTGTCACCTGGCAGGCGTGGCACCTCGGCGTCCGGTTCCGCATGACCAGCCGCATCACGCGGATGGAGGCACCGGCGTCGTTCTCGGACGAACAGGTGAAGGGCCCCTTCAAGTACCTCCGCCACACGCACGAGTTCCGGCCCAACGGAAGCGGGACACTCATGGTGGACACTGTGGAGTTTGCCGCACCGTTCGGTCCATTGGGCCGATGGGTGGAGAAGCTGGTGCTGGCCCGCTACCTGCAGAACCTGATCGAAGTACGCAACGAATTCCTGGTGGCCCAAGCACCTCCAGCGCTGGATAGCCGGCCATGATCAGGCTCGCGCATGCGGACGATCTCCTGATTTTGCAGGACATCGAGCGTGCCGCGGGCCAGGCTTTCCGGGCATTGGGGATGGACTCCATCGCCGAGGACGAGCCCCTCTCCGTCGAGGAGCTGAACCACTATGCCGTAGCTGGCCGGGCATGGGTGTTCGTGGACGGGCTCGACTATCCAGTGGCTTATCTCCTGGCGGACATCGTGGATGGAGCCGGCCACGTTGAGCAAGTCAGCGTCCACCCCGACTATGCCCACCAGGGCCTGGGCCGCGAACTGCTGCACGCGGCGCGGGTATGGTCCAGGGGACATGGGATGCATCGGCAAACCCTCAGCACTTTCCGGGATGTGCCGTGGAACGCCCCGTACTACCGTCGGCTTGGGTTCGAAGTGCTCGACGCCGGCACCTGGGGGCCCGAACTGGCCCGCCTCATGGAGCACGAAGCCGGGTTGGGCTTGACCCGCTGGCCACGAGTAGCGATGTGGCGCCCGGCGGTACCGCCGAAGTAGGGCAGGAAACTTTCGTACCGTGGTTACACTTGCCGGGCTGCCGGACATTAACCGGGTATGAGCTTGCAAACGCATCTGGGGGATCGCGTGGACGTGAAAAGACAAAAGCGGTTTACGGCGGCCCATGCAGCCTGTCACGACGCCGTGTACCGCTACTTTCGTCGCCGAACCACGAATCCTTCCACGGCGGAAGACCTATGCGCCGAGGTCTTTCGGATCACGTGGGAGAAGTCCGCGCATGAGGACCAAGACCTCTCGGCCATGGTCCTCTTCGGCATCGCCCATAACGTATTGCGCAATCACATGAGGTCCTCGGCTCGTTCCGCCAACCTTTTGTCTTCCCTTCTCATGGAGCGCATGGACTTGGGCCAAGACCACGGAACCGACGCAGACGCGTCCGTCCGGGATGCCTTGGACCAGCTCAAGCCGGACGACCGCGAGGTCCTGCTGCTCACGTACTGGGACGGATTCACCTCGAGCGAGGTATCCGACCTCCTCAACACCTCGGCCACCGCCGTACGGATGCGCCTTCACCGTGCCAGGAAAGCGCTCGGCCACCTGCTCCAGCGCGAACGAGAGTCACAGGAGTCCCAACGATGAAAGAGCTTTCCGCAAAGGATGTGGACCGCCTGCTCGCTGCCGACCCTGCCTCGGATGTCACAGAGTCCGAGTTGGAACGGAGCCGGGCCAGAAGCCTGTCATTCCAGGACTCGGACCTGACCCACATCTTTGCCGGCGGTTCCGGGATCGGCCGCCAGCGGAGGGCCGTGAGGCGCCGCCGCTGGGTCGGCGGCATAGTGGTGGCCGCCGCGGTGGTGGGGGCCACAGTCCTTGTTCCCGCCATCCTTCAGTCACCGCCCTCCACTCCGCCGGCGGCAATAGAGCTGCCGGCTGGTACGGGGACCGGGGCAGCAACTCCGACGCCCACCGCCGCGCAACTTCCGCCGGCCGGGCCGTTCCATGACATGTTCGTCTCCGCGGACGAAGTGCTGGTGGTTGAAGCATTGCCCACCGGGAGCATGCAGCAACTCGGCATCGAACCGGTCAACGTCAGGCAGGTGTTGAAGGGCTCAAGTGCTGTGGGAACCACCTCGGTTGACGTGTCTGCAGCTGACGACAGGATCAGCGGAACGCTGCTTTGGCGGGATTCCCAGAAGGAAGCACCCATGACGTTCCTCGGCTTCTTTGCCCGGGGTGGTGACGGCGGTCTGCAGTTGATGAACACAGCACACTCACTGCTGCGGGTTCAAAATATCCGTACCTCCACCACAGTAAATCCGGTCACGGATGAGCCCGTCGACATCGGCGATGACCTGCGTGCACGCATAAATGTCGCACCCATGGGGGATGTTCCGGTATCGACATACGAAGGAAACCGTTCAGGAGGGGTGGCTCCCGATGTCGTCAAGGGAACGGAGGGCACGGGAGGATCAAGGGAAGGGGTGGTCCGTGGGCACATGTCCGTTGCCGGGGCCTGCTTCACCTTTGAGAACAGTGCCGAGAAGGTGTACCTGCGCTGGCCCACCGGATTCACAGCGGCCATCAGGTCGCTGCCCGTGGATGCCGAGGGCCGCGTTTACGCTAATGCAGCGGTGCAGGCGGACACTCCGGTCATTCTTAATGAGTGGGGCTTCATTTACATGACCGACCTTGAACCGCGGCCCCAAGTGTCCGGCGAATTGACCACGGAGACCGCTTCCTGCGCTGGCGAGACGCTGCGGGTCTTCGAAGTCACCCCCGAGCTTCCAGGGGCCAGCCCGTTCCAGAAGAAGCACGGAGTTGCGCTGCCACGGCCCTAACGCGCCACGAGTTCAACCTCGAAGCTTCTATGAGGTCCGCGCCCGTTCCACATCTGCCGCGCTCGCCGGGTCGCCCACGGTGCGCAAGCCCTCGATGACCCCGGCCACGTCTGCGGCGCTCCGGTTCTGGCTGAGCTTCGTCTTCGCCTCCACCCGGGTGATCACAAGTTCGACGCCGACAATCGCCTTCAGCTGCCCGGCGATGAACCGCTCGGGTGCTTCGTCCACAGTCCAAGGCTGCGGCATCGCGGCTTCGTGCTGGTGTGACAGGCGGCGCACGTGCCGGGCCAGCCATTCGGCGTCGTCATGGATCACCAGCTCGCCGTAGACGTGGGCGGTGGAATAGTTCCAGGTCGGCACCACCCGGCCGTGCTCGGCTTTCGAGGCATACCAGGAGGGCGAGATGTAGGCGTCGTTGCCCTGCACGATCATGAGTGCCTCACCGGTAACGGGCGAGGACCACTGCGTATTGTTGCGGGCCATGTGGGCGTGCAAGGCACCGTGGTCACCTATCGATGGCTCGTAGACAAACGGTAGGAGCGTGGCGAGCAGTCCATCCTCCGACATGGTCACGAGGTTTGCGGCACCGGCGTCCTGGAGCAGCGCCTCCACGGCTTCGGCGGAGGGGGCAAAGTGTGCGGGTGTGTACATGGCTTCCTACTTCCTGAGCCTGACGCGGACAGCGGCACCGGCGCAGACGATGACAGCGAGGCCACCCACTACGGTGGTCCACGTCATCGGCTCGCCCAGGAGAAGGGCGGCCCACGCGATGGTCATGACGGGTTGGACGAGCTGGATCTGGCTGACCTGCGCCATGGGCCCAATGGCCAGGCCCCGGTACCAGGCGAAGAAGCCGAGGAACATGCTCACTACACCCAGGTACGCGAAGGACAACCATTGGACGGGCGTAGCGTTCGGCATGCCGGAGTCCAAAGACAACAGAGTCAGCACGATCATCGCTGGCGCAGCCACCACCAGTGCCCACGAGATGGTTTGCCATGAGCCGAGTTCGCGGGCCAGCAATCCTCCTTCTGCGTAGCCAACGGCTGCAGCAAGGACCGCTCCGAGCAGCAGGAGGTCGGCCCAATGCAGGGAGCCGAAACCACCGGCCTGAACCAGCGCGAAAACAAGCGCGGCCACAACACCCACGGCCGTAAGGATCCAGAAGAGCAGGCGTGGACGTTCCCGTCCCCGGATGACCGCCGCGGTAGCCGTGGCTGCGGGTAGTAGCGCGATCACCACGGCGCCATGGCTGGCAGAGGTGCTGGTGAGGGCGAAGGTGGTGAGCAAAGGGAACCCGGCCACAATTCCGCCGGCCACCACGGCCAGTCGGATCCACTGGCGGCCCTGTGGAAAACGCTGCCGGGTCAGGGCCAGTGCCAGCGCCGCAAGGATGGCTGCCACAACGGCCCTGCCCGCTCCGATGAACAGGGGAGACATTCCCTCCACAGCCACGCGGGTGAGCGGCACGGTGAAGGAGAAGGCAACAACACCGAGGAGGCCCCACCAGATTCCGATCGATGTCGGAGTGGATACCACTGTCCGCGAAAGAGTAGTAGCGCTACTATTGTGACTCATGAACAACGATAGCAGTTCCCTCATCGTCTCGCGAGTAAAGGAATGGATCGCAGGGGCGGCCCCGGGAGCTAAACTGCCATCTACCCGGCAACTCGTAACTGAACACAAGGCAAGCCCGGTCACCGTTCAAAAGGCCCTGCGGACGCTCACAGCCCAGGGTTTGATCGAGAGCCGCCCGGGCGTCGGGACATTCGTCCGGGCGTACCGCACGGCACGGCCTTCGGACTACGGCTGGCAAACAGCCGCTCTGAGGGCAGCCAAGGCCGCGCGTCCCCTGAATTCAGCCGCCATGCGCAGCGCCTCCAACGACGTCATCGCGTTCCACTCAGGCTACCCGGCCCGCGAATTGCTTCCCGAACGGCTCGTACGTGCGGCGCTGACGCGGTCTGCCCGCGGAGACGCTGCCCTTTCAAGACCGCCGGCGCAAGGCATTCCCGAGCTGCAATCATGGTTCGCGCAAGAGCTCAGCACCTCAACGCCAGTGGGCGTCACGCCGCCCCAGCCGAGCGACGTCGTCGTACTTCCCGGCAGCCAGAGCGGACTCAGCTCGATCTTCCGAGGTCTGGTGGGGCACGGCCAGCCCCTGCTGGTGGAGTCCCCCAGTTACTGGGGCGCGCTGCTGGCCGCCGGCCAGGCCGGCGTGAATGTCATCCCTGTCCCCAGCGGCCCGGAAGGCCCCGATCCCGACGAGCTGGACAGGGCCTTTGCGGAATCCGGGGCACGCCTGTTCTACGCCCAGCCCAACTTCGCGAACCCCACGGGTGCGCAATGGTCGGCGGAACGCGGCGAGGAGGTCCTGCGGATCGTCCAGCGACACGGCGCTTTCCTTGTGGAGGACGACTGGGCCCACGACTTCGGCATCACTGCCCCGTCCGTTCCGATCGCAGCCAAGGACGATTCCGGCCACGTGGTCTATATCCGCTCGCTGACCAAGAGTGTCTCGCCATCCGTCCGCGTGGCCGCGATCATCGCCCGTGGTCCGGCGCGCGAACGCATTATGGGCGCGCAGGCCGCGGAGTCGATGTACGTTAGCGGACTGCTTCAGGCGGCGGCGCTCGACGTCGTCACGCAACCGGGGTGGCAGACCCACCTTCGCGGTCTCAGCCATCAGCTGCAATCACGCCGCGACCTCCTGGTCACCAGCCTGCGGGAGCACGTGCCGCAGGCGCACCTCAGCCATCTGCCCAAAGGCGGCCTTAACTTGTGGTTGCGGATGCCGGACGGGTTCGACGTCGAGCAACTCACCAGGGATTGCGAGGCGGCCGGGGTGCTCATTGCCGCCGGCACGGAGTGGTTCCCCGCTGAACCGGAGGGCCCGTACATCAGGCTCAATTACGCGGGACCCAACCCGGGCGCCTTTCCGGAGGGTGCACGGATCATCGGTGAGGCAGTCAAAGGCTTGCTGCAGGCCTGAGCCGCGGGCGCCGTCGAACCCCACTTAACAGCCGTAGCCACCAGCACCAAGGAGAGCGCCTTGGGGTTGGTGGCTACGGTGGGCGGCAAGCTGCCGCGAACTATCTGAATCGCTGCGCAGAAGTTGCAGGCAAAGAGTTCCTAAGCGGGTGTCAGGTCCTTGTTGCCTTTGCCAAACACGGCATCATCGATTGGCTGGCCGTCGAACGGCATCTCGTCCAGGTTGATGAGCGGGTTGGTGTCCTGCGTTGCTACGAGCTCGCGTGCTTCAGCCTGGGTGTCCACGCTGGGCATGGAGCCCGGCAGGGGGCGCTGGGCCGATTCGCGCAGGAAGTAGATGGCGATCGCACCGATGATGGACGTACCCATCAGGTAGTACGCCGGCATCATGTCATCGCCGGTGCCCTCAATGAGTCCCTGGACGATGAACGGCGTGGTTCCGCCGAAGATCGCCACAGAGAAGTTGTAAGCGATACCCATGCCGCCATAGCGGCTGGACGTCGGGAACAGCGCCGGCAGGGCCGAAGCCAGGTTGGCGATGTAGAACGTCACTGGGAATGCGATCAGCGCAAGGCCGGCCAGTGTGGACCAGATGTCGCCAATGCCGATCAGAAGGAAGGCAGGTACCGAGAACACGATGGTGCTGCCTGCGCCTACCCACAAGACGGGGCGGCGGCCGATACGGTCCGAGAGCTTGCCGGTCAGCGGGATGCATACGGCCATGATCACCAGGACCGGGATGGTCAGCAGGGTGCCGTGGACGGGGTCGTAGCCCTTGGAATCCGTCAGGTACGTGGGCATGTACGAGGTCAGCGCGTAACCAACGGTGTTGGCTGCGGCCGCGAGGATCATGGCCAGCACGATCTGGCGCCAGTAGGCCTTGATGATGCCAATGGGTCCCTTGGCGACAGCTGCATCCTGGGATGCGGCGTCCTTGGCGGAGGCCTCCTGGGCGTCAAGGGTTGCCTGGAACTGGGGAGATTCCTCGATCTTGCTACGGAAGTACACGGCGATAAGGCCCAGCGGACCAGCGATCAGGAACGGAATCCTCCAACCCCATTCCTCCATGGCTGCCTGTCCGAGCGTGAGCTGCAGGACCGAAACCAAGGCGGCGCCGAGGGCGAAGCCGATGTAGCTGCCCATATCGAGGAAGCTGGCGAAGTAACCGCGGCGCTTGTCCGGGGCGTACTCGCTGACGAACGTTGTGGCACCGGCGTACTCGCCACCGGTGGAGAAGCCCTGGATGAGCTTCAGGATCACCAGCAACGCGGCGGCCCAGATGCCGATCTGCGCGTAACCGGGAAGGAGGCCGACGGCGAATGTACTTGCCGCCATCAGCATCAGTGTTGCTGCGAGGACCTTCTGGCGGCCCACCTTGTCGCCGAGCCAACCGAATACGACGCCGCCGAGGGGGCGCGCGATGAAGGTTGCGGCGAAGGTGCCCAGAAGGAAGAGTGTCTGGACGGACTTGTCTGCTTCCGGCAGGAAGACAGGGCCCATGGTGGTGATGAGGTAGCCGAACACGCCGACGTCGTACCACTCCATGGTGTTGCCGACGATCGTGCCGCCGAGTGCTTTGCGCAGCATCGGCTTGTTCACCACGTTAACGTCGGACTCTTTGAGCCGGCGCTTCGGGCGAAGCTTCGTTTTCTTCGTTGCGTTCTTTACTGCGTTTGCGGCGCCCGTGGGGGCTGCCGGTTCCTGGTTTCCGGTGGCGTTCCTTGCGCCATCCGGAGAGACGGACTTGCTTTGGTCTATGGGCATTTGGGCTTCTCCTAGGGAGGTCATTTGCTTGCGACTTCTGCTGCCCCGCTCTGGGCAGGGTTTCAATTTTACGCGTTTTGGGCCGAAAACCCGAGTTGAGATCGGATTTTTGGGCCAAATGAGGGTGCAAATTGCCTAGCTGTGTTGCATCTCATTACCCGCTCTTGCCCTGCAATCAAGCGGAACGTGGCCGGTTTTTGCCCCGGTGAGCACGTTGTTACCAAATTGTTTAGCTGAGCCCACTTAACGGGGCGGATTCGGGCCTAAAAGCTGATGGTTTGCCGGGTCCCGTGGTTCCAGCCGAGCACCACGGTGGCGCCCAGTTCCTCATCGGCAGCCACCGCTGCGAGCAGGCCCGCCGTGGTCAGGATCCTTACCGTCTGCCCGGCCTGCTGCAGCGAGGTTTCGACCAGGAGTACACCGCCCGGTGCCAACCACTGAGCCGCCCCCTGCGCAACCCGGCGTTGAACGGCCAAACCGTCAGCGCCGCCGTCGAGCGCCACCAGCGGCTCGTGGAGCCGCGCCTCCGGTGGCATCATCCCGATGGACCGGGTGGGAACATACGGCGCATTCGCCAGAAGCACGTCCACCCGGCCCATGAGTTCCAGCGGGAGCGCCGTGTAGAGGTCGCCTTGGTGGACGTTTCCGCCGCGGGGCTCAACGTTGCGTCGTGCGCAGCGGACCGCTGCCGGGTCGATGTCCGCAGCGTGCAACTCGCAGCGCCCCAGACAGTCGCTTAGCGCCGCACCCAAGGACCCCGAACCACAGCAAAGGTCGACGACGACGGCACCAGGCCGGGCGATCATCGCCGCCTGACGCACCAGGAACTCCGTGCGACGACGCGGCACGAACACTCCGGGTTCCACTGCCATGCGCTTCCCGGAAAACTCCACCCAACCAACGATGTGCTCAAGGGGAAGCCCACTGACGCGTTGGCTCACCATGCGGTTGAGCTCGTCCACGTGGCGGGCCGCGTCAACCAGGAGCTGGGCCTCGTCGTCGGCAAAGACGCATCCAGCAGCGCGCAGGGTGGTGGCAACGTTGGCGGTGGTGGCAACGTCGGATACCCGGGTCATGTTGGCCATGCTAGCCAAGGGGTTCCCAAAGTTCGCAGTTTTTGGTTAGGGTAAGAGGCATGGGAACACTGATTTTTGAGTAGACCGGCGCCTGCTTCTGTAGCACGCACCGAGTTTCACCTGACAAAAATCCACGCCTGTCGAGGCCCTGCCTCCATGCCGTTCCCGTTGTCGACGCCTTTTCTCGAACCGCAACGCCATGGCACAAGTGTCTCTTCAGGACTCACACTCTAGGAGTCCACGCATGACTGCCAACCCTTCCGACAACACCTCACCTGAGAACACCACCCCTGGGAGCGGAACCGAATCCGCTGCCCAGGCTCCGGCCTCCGGCGGCATCAAGTCCAAGCTGACCGACGCCCAAAAGGCCATGCTCGCCAGCAAGTCCGGTGGCGGGGCTCCCGCTGGCTGGCAAAGCACGGGCAAGGGCCACAAGCCCACATCGGCCAGCGGCAAGCTGGCCAAAACGGAGAAGAAGGTCCGCTGGTAGGAAGCAGCAGCCAGCTGATTCCTGCAGACAAGCCTCTCCGGCGCACCTAGTATTGAAATCCCTTCGTTTCACTCTGGAAAGGAAGAATCATGACTGCGAAACATGAAGCTGAAAACATCAATCCTGAGGTAGCCAGCCACTTGGTGGAGTCCATGGACATGGCTCCGATGCCCGAACCGGCAACCATCGCGGTTGCGCTGGGCACGGAACAAGGCAATCAGTGGCCTGACGGGAATGGCAAACGCCGGCACCCGAAAGACCGCGACCAGGCCCACGGCCGCATGGGCCAAGGCGCAGCTGTGACGGCAATCCACAGAACCAGCCGCCCGCAGATGCCACACTCCTCCTAGGCCCGTACCCCCGCAGCCAGCCCAACTGTGACTCAGTTGGGCTGGCTGACGTCTAAGGGGGACTTGTCCGGACGCCACCCACGCCACACGGGGTGCCGCAGCCGGCCGGGGCCCGTCCATTCGCCGAACGTCACCTCGGCCACAAGGCCAGGACTCACCCACTTCGCGCCCGCAGCGTCTTCCCGGGGAATATCGGCAAAGGGAGAATCAGCAATCACCAGGGGCTCCAGCTTTTCCATGATGTCCCGGAGCTGCCAATCCTTGAACCCGCTGCCAACCCTGCCCACATAGTGCAGCTTGTCGCCGTCCGGAATGCCCAACAGCAACGAGCCGAACGTCCCGCTTCGGGCCCCCGCGCCGGTACGCCAGCCACCCACCACCACCTCCTGGCTCTGCTCCAGCTTGAGCTTGAGCCAGGACCTGCTCCGGCGCCCGATCACGTAGCGGCTGTCCGCCTTCTTCGCCATGACGCCTTCCAGGCCAAGCTCGGCGGCGCTGGCCATGAGGTCTTCCACGTCGTGGTCCAACACGGCGGATAGGTGAAGGGGACAGCCTTTGCGCAGGCGATCCGCAAAGGCTGAAAGCCGTTCGCGGCGCTCGTGGAATGGCAGGGCGCTCAGGTCCGTGCCGCCGTCGTAAAGAAGGTCGAACAGCATGAGCTGCACCGGCACCGATGCGCGTGCCCGCTCGATATCTGCGGTTTTGACCAGGTTCATCCGCAGCTGCAGCCGACCGAAATCCGGTCGGGAGCCCTTGCCCAGCGCCACGATTTCGCCGTCCGCCACGAAGTCACCGTCGGGCCAGCACGAACGGTCAGTGAGCTCCGGGTACGTGGCCGTGAGGTCGTTCCCGTTGCGGCTCATGAGGCGGATCCTTCCCTCTGTACCTGTGATAACTGCGCGGATCCCATCCCACTTCAGCTCATACAGCCAGTCGTCGCCGTGGAGATCGTCCGTGGACCCCGAGGTGGCCAGCATGGGGGTGTAGTCCGGCATGGCCTGGGGTGCGGGCGGCTTGACCGGCGGCTGGGAGAGCGCCGGCTTCACGTCCTTGCTTGGTGGGCCCTTCCGCCCTCCAGGCTGCTCCTTCATGAGGTGGATCAGCCAGTTCTGACCAGTGTTGATGAGGGCGAACCGCTTGGTCCCATGCAACCCACCGCCGGGCTCGCCCGTGAGGGTCGCGATCACTTCCTTGCCATCGCGCCATTTCTCGCAGGTGTACTCCCCGCGGTCCCAGATGGTGACCGTCCCGGCGCCGTATTCACCTTTGGGAATGACGCCGGCGAAGTTGGCATAGTCCATGGGATGGTCTTCGGTGTGCACGGCAAGGTTGTTCCGGTCCGGGGTTTCGGGCACGCCGCGGGGGAGTGCCCAGGAGACCAGGACGCCGTCGTGTTCCAGCCTGAAATCCAGATGGTAGCGGCGGGCGTGGTGCTCCTGGATGACGAAGGTGCCGCCCGGTGGCGGTGGCTCGCCGGGTTTCGGCTGGTCCGGGGACGAGCTACCGGACGGCGCCCTCGCGGCAGATGCGGCCGACGACGACGGAAACGGCTCCGGAGTCTTGTCCGGATCGCGCATCCCAACGTACTTGGCGAGACGGTTCTCGACCGTCACCGCCCGCTCACGGGCGGCCCCACCCGTGCCTGAACTGCCGCCGGCAGCACCGCCGTCGTCATTGCCATCCTCGCCGTGCGGCGGCAGGTGCCGGTCGGAGATCGAAGCGAAGTGGTCCTTGCCTGACTTGACCCGTTTCATCACGGAAAGAAAGTCCAGGTGCTCCAACGAGGGGGAGGCGAGCTCCCGCCACGTACGCGGCGCTGCGACGGTGGGCCGAGCTTTTCCGCGGAGTGAGTAGGGGACGATCGTCGTCTTATTTCCGCTGTTCTGGCTCCAGTCCACCAGGACTTTGCCTTTGCGGAGGGACTTCTTCATGTCGCTGACCACCAGTTCCGGGTGGTCGGACTCCAGGGCGCGCGCGAGCTCGTGGGCGAAGGCGGAAACCTGCTCGGACTTCAGGGTCCCGTCAACGCCCGTGTAGAGGTGGATGCCTTTGCTGCCGCTGGTGACCGGGACGGGGTCCATGCCCATGTCCTGCAGGATGGAGCGGGCCAGCTTGGCCACTTCAACGCATTCGGGAAGGCCGGCTCCGGGGCCGGGATCAAGATCCAGCACGAAGCGGTCGGGCCGGAGCGGATTCCCGGCGGCGTCCACCTGCCATTGCGGAACGTGGATCTCCAGGGAGGCGATTTGGGCCATCCAGGTGAGCGTGGCCAGGTTATTGACCATGGGGTAGTCGTTGGTGTGGTCCGAGTGGTGGATGGTGGCCCGCGGTATCCACTTGGGCGCGGAGTCCTCAAGGTTCTTCTGGAAGAACACCTGGCCTGGGTGCTCTGCCGTACCAACGCCGTTGACCCAGCGCTTTCGCGTCACGGGCCTGTTCGCCGCTGCCGGGATGAGAAAAGGCGCCACGGCGGCGTAGTACTCCAGTACTTCAGCCTTGGTTGTCCCGGTTTCCGGGTAGATGATTTTGCCCAGGTTGGTGAGGGTGAGCTCGTGGCCTTCCACGTTTACCCGCTCCTGTTGCTTGCCTGCCACCTCTTCTCCTCTGCTGTCTTGTGCTGTTGACTGGGTGCATGAGGGCCATATGGAAGGGATCCATCGCGTTCGGTCTGGTCAACGTACCAGTGAAGCTCTACAGTGCCACGGAGGATCACGATATTGGCCTGCACCAAGTCCACAATAAGGACGGCGGGCGGATTCGGTACCAGCGAAAATGCGAAATTTGCAGCGAAGTCGTGGCCTATGAGGATATCGACAAGGCCTACGAAGAAGAAGGCCGGACAGTGGTCCTTACCGCCGCTGAATTAAAGTCCTTGCCCGAGGAGAACAGCCGTGAGATCGAAGTGGTGGAGTTTATCCCCGCTGAGCAGCTGGATCCCATCATGTACGAGCGCAGCTATTTCCTTGAGCCGGATTCCAAATCCCCCAAGGCCTATATGCTGTTGCGGCAGACGCTGGAGGACACGGACAGGATAGCCATTGTCCAGTATGCGCTGCGCCAAAAGACCCGGCTGGGGGCGTTGCGGGTACGCGGCGATGTGCTGTTGCTCCAGGCACTGCTATGGGGCGACGAAGTCCGTGAGGCCAAGTTCCCGTCGCTGGAGACGGACATCAAGATCTCCGACAAGGAACTCGAGATGTCCTCCGCCCTGGTGGAGTCCATGGCGCACGACTTTGATCCGGACGAATACACCGATGACTATCAAGCGCAGCTGAAGACACTGATCGAGGCGAAGCTGGAGAAGGGCGAGGCCCTGGACACCGAGGCCACCTTCGGCGTCGTGGAAGGCGAAGGCGAGGGCGGCGACGTCATCGACCTCATGGAAGCACTCAAGCGCAGTCTGGATAAGAAGCGCGGCAAGGAAAAAGAGTCCGACGACGATGCTGCCGCCAGCAAAACTGCCAGCAAGCCAAAGGCGCGGGCAAAGAAAAAGGCGTGAACCGGCGTCGTCAATTTCCTTTCCCGGATGAGGTCGCCGCATTGCTCACTTGGGTCGCCGCATTGCTCACTCTTCCTTCGAGTCGCCGTTGTTGCGCATTCCTTGCCGGTACAGCCATAAAGGCATTCCGACCACCAGGACAAGCAGCACCAGGATGATGAAGCCGCCCGCCACCAATCCGGCGGTCCTGCCTGCCGTGACGTCGAAGACCAGCGATGCGGAGCCGGTGATCAAGATGGCGACTCCACCCAGCGCCCATTTGGTAATGGTGTCTGCGCTGGAGACGAGCACGGATTTGAGGCCGCGGCGGAAGAGTCTTCGGTGAACGCTGACGGGAAGCACTATGAGCACGGTGGTCAGGGCGGCAACCATCACGTTGGTGAGGTAGAGGCTCCGTTGCCAGTCGTCCAGCTCGCCAAAGCGCGGTTGAAAAGGCAACGTCAGCAGGAACCCGCCCAGGATCTGCACTCCGGTTTGAAGGACACGAAGTTCCTGGATTAACTCCATCCAGTTCCGGTCCATCCGTTCTTCGGTGGACTCGTTCCTGCCGAATCTGGGTGCCGGTTCCGGCTCTACCATTCGTGAACCTCCGCGTATTGGTGGACGCCGACGAACGCCTGCGCCCGAACAGGAACTGCCCGCCCAAGGATCCCGACGCGGCGCCGCCGCCCTCAGCAACTGGTAGCGCTTCGGACGGCGGTTGATCACGCCGGAGGATCGACCTCAGTGCGCGTTGGGGTCGCGGTGTGTCTAAACCGTATGGCCCCGACGGCCTGACATGAAGCTCAGCAACCATCCGATGGCCGCGACGACGAGGAGGATGACGCCCACCCAAAGCAACCAGTTAAGGGCTTGGGAGAAACCGCCTACAAGGAGGAGAACAATTGCCACTACACCAGCAATGATCAGAAGCGTATTCATGGTCAGCACATTCCTTTCTGGGGGAACTTTGGCTATTGCCGCCCGTTCCCAACTATGCATTCCGTTTACTTCGATTTAGTGATGCCGGTACTTTGAAGCGGCCCTGCCGCCTCGAAGTGCCTTTCAGTTATCACATACTGGTCTTCGCTGAAGGGCGAAGTTCGCCAGTCGTGAACAGTAACACTTCTCATTGTACTACTAAGCACCCTTATGAAAGGCTTGTTGAAGTCGTCACCTGATGATGGGGGCAGATGCCGTGGGTATTAGGCGGCATCTCTTCGCTCACATGAACGTCCACGAGAGGAACACATGAAAGCGTCACAGCAGCTTGCAGACAACCTTCAGATCGTCCTGACAGACCTTATCGAGCTACAGCTCCAAGGGAAGCAGGCCCACTGGAACATCGTGGGACCGAACTTCCGCGATCTGCACCTTCAGTTGGACGAGCTGGTCCTCGCCACCCGCCAGTTTGCCGATGACACCGCCGAGCGCATGCGGGCCCTTCATGCATTGCCTGATGGCCGCAGCGCAACCATCGCCAAGGGCACCCGCCTGGAGGAATTCCCAGCCGGCCTGGTCAACACCAAGAACGCCGTCAAATTGGTGACCGACCGCGTGGAGCGCGCTGTCCAGACAATGCGCGACGTCCATGATGAGGTGGACGAGGAAGATCCCACGACGGCGGACCTGCTGCACGCGTTCATCGCCCGCCTTGAGCAGCTGGTGTGGATGATCAACGCGGAAATCATGAACGCCGGCGCTTCCGTAACGGACCCGGACGAAGCCTAGCCTGGCCGGCTGATCACGGACAGGGCGGATCAACCGTGCCAAGGCTTAAGCGGAGTGACCTTTCCAAGCCCGGCATTGTTCGCCGCAAGGTAGGAAAAGGATTCAGCTACCGCCACCCGGACGGGAGTCTGGTCAGCAAGGAGGATCGCCAGCGCGTCAATGCGCTGGCGATCCCGCCTGCTTGGACCGATGTATGGATCAGCCCTTTCGAGAACGGGCACATCCTGGCGACTGGCGTGGATGATGCGGGGCGCAGCCAGTACATCTACCACCCCACATGGCGGGAACGGAAGGACACCGAGAAGTTCATTCGGGCTGCCACGCTGGGGAGGGTCCTGCCGTCCGTCCGACGTAACGTGACCGTGCATCTCCAGGATTCAGGGGACCCCCGGCAGCAAACCCTTGCTGCCGCAGTGCGGTTCATGGATCTGGGTGCCCTGCGCGTCGGGTCGGAGATCTACATGAAGCAGAACGGCTCCTACGGGCTCACCACTCTCCGGTGCCGTCACGCGCGGGTGGAAGGACCGGACGTCTTCCTCAAGTTCCCCGGCAAGAGCGGCCAATTGTGGGACACCTCCATCCGCGACCCTGCCCTGGCGGCCTTTCTGGAACCACTGGCGGAGCGGCCAGGCAAGGAACGCCTGCTGGCTTACCAATCCGACGGAACCTGGGTACCCGTCGACGCGTCCATGATCAATGAATACCTGCGTGGCATCGCGGGGGAGGCCTATTCCTCGAAGGATTTCCGGACATGGAAAGGCACTGCGGCTGCGGCGCTCTGCCTCATCAAATCCGGCCACAAAGGCACTCCCCGCCAGGCCGTAGTGCGGGCCATCAAGGAAGCCTCGGAACTTCTGGGCAATACTCCATCCGTGGCGCGATCCTCCTACGTGGACCCGAGGATCATCGAGGGGTACCTGTCCGAAGAACTCAAGGACGTGAAGCCCACCGAAGCGTCGATTGCGGCCTACCTGAACGGAAGCGACTCCTAGAGGCGGGTGCTACAGAAAGAGCCTGGCGACACCCATATCCGGGTGTCGCCAGGCTCTTTCTGCGTCGCTGAGTGGTTCCCTACTCGGCGTCGTGGTCCGTTTCGAGGATCTTCACCAGGCTGTCCAAAGCGGCGTCCGCACCTTCACCCTCGGCACGCAGAACCACCACGTCACCGTGGGATGCTCCCAAGCTCATCAGGGACAGGATGCTGGCAGCGTCCATGGCGTCGTCGGCAGGCTCGCCTTGGCGGGCGATGGTGATGTCGAGGTCAAGGTCGCCGGCAGCTTCGGCGAAGATTGCGGCGGGGCGGGCATGGAGGCCCACACGGCTTGCGATGGTGGCGGTACGTTCAGGCATTGGTGCTCCTTTGTGGTGGTGGGTGGCTTTGTGGGAAGTCTAGACCGTAGGACCTTTAGACACTGGCGGTTGCAGGAACGGGTTCTGCTTCAACCGGCTTCTTCACGGCCCAGCGCTTGAGGGCGATGACAGCCAGGGCGCTGACCACCATTCCGGCCACGATGGCGACGACGAACATCACCAGGTTGCCGATGGCGAAGAAGACGAACAAACCGCCATGGGGAGCCTGCGAGGTGACCCCGGTGGCCATGCAGAGTGCGCCGGTCAGTGCGCCGCCCAGCATGCTGGCGGGGATAACACGCAGCGGGTCGGCTGCGGCGAAGGGAATGGCGCCTTCGGAGATGAAGGATGCACCCAGCAGCCAAGCCGCCTTGCCGTTCTCACGCTCGTTGAGGGTGAAGACCTTCTTGTCCAACGCGGTAGCCAAGGCCATCGCCAGCGGCGGGACCATGCCGGCCGCCATCACGGTGCCCATAATCATCCACGGAGCCTGGTTGTCGGCGCTGCCCGCGCTCAAGCCGGCAACTGCGAAGGCGTAGGCAACCTTGTTGACCGGACCACCCAGATCGAAGCACATCATGAGGCCGAGGATGATGCCAAGGACCACGGCGGAAGCGCCGCTCATGCCGGTGAGCCAAGTGTTCAGGGCTACCGTGAGGCCTGCGATGGGACCGCCGAGAACCAGGAACATCAGGCCGGACGCGACGATGGAGGCAAGCAGCGGGATGATGACGACGGGCATCAGGCCACGGAGCCAGCGGGGTACCTGCCAGGTTCCGATCAGATGCGCGATGTAACCGGCCAGTAGGCCGCCGACGATGCCGCCGAGGAACCCTGCACCCATGAAGCCTGATACGGCACCGGCGACGAAGCCCGGGGCAATACCCGGACGGTCGGCGATGGCGTAGGCAATGTAGCCAGCCAGGGCCGGGACCAGGAAGCCCATGGACAGGGCGCCGATCTTGAACAGGACCGCACCGAGGTAGATGGTGAGGCCGCCCTCAGGCAGGTTGCCGAAGTTGTTCTCCAGCACCACCTTGTCCGCCACGGCAGTGATGTCATAGCCGCCCAGCAGGAACCCGAGGGCAATCAGCAGACCACCACCGGCCACGAACGGAATCATGTAGCTCACACCGGTGAGGAGTGCGCGCTTCAGCTTCTGGCCGATGTGCTCGCCCTTCTCGTCCTCGGCACGCTCAGCCTGCTCTTCGGCGCCGGAGTGCGGAACACGGCGGGCATGCGGATCTTCAGCGGCGGCGAGAGCTTCCTGGACCATCTTGGTGGGTTCGTCGATGCCGCGCTTGACCGGTGCGTTGATGACAGGCTTTCCGGCGAAGCGCTCCTTGCCGCGAACATCAACGTCGACGGCGAAGATCACTGCGTCAGCCGCAGCGATCACCGCCGGGTCCAACGGCTTGGCGCCGGAAGAACCCTGGGTTTCGACCTGCAGGTCAACGCCCATTTCCTTGGCGGCGGCGACGAGCGAATCAGCGGCCATGTAGGTGTGTGCAATACCCGTTGGGCAGGCGGTCACGGCGACAATGCGCTTTGGTGCGGCAGCCGCCGTCGTGTTTTCTACAGGAGCTGCGGCAGCAGCCGCAGGCTTGTCTGCCAGCGCGCCGTCCACGAGGTCCACGATGTCCTGCTCAGTGGCGGCCGCACGCAGCGCCGCCGTGAAGTCCTTCTTGATCAGCGAACGAGCCAGTTTGGAGAGCAGCTTCAGGTGTTCCTGGTCCGCGCCGTCCGGGGCTGCGATGAAGAAGATCAGGTCTGCCGGGCCGTCCTTGGCGCCGAAGTCCACCTTGTGCGAGAGGCGGGCCATGGCAAGGGCAGGTTCGGTGACGGCGGCCGAGCGGCAGTGCGGGATGGCGATACCGCCGGGGACGCCCGTTGCGGTCTTCTGCTCGCGGGCAAAGGCATCAGTGAAGAGCCCTTCAACCTCGGAAGCACGGCCGGTGTCGGCAACTTTGCCGGCCAGGACGCGGATGACGTCGGCAGGGGAGTCGCCCAGGTTTTGGTCGAGGGTGACCAATTGGGTTGTGATCAGCTGGGTCACTGTGAGTCCTTCTGGAGGGCCGTGATGGTTACGGCATCGGGGGTTGTTTGGTGGACTGCCGGGACAGTGGAGCCCGGCAGGGAAGCAGCAGCGGCACCATGTGCCACGGCCTGACGAAGGCAGTCCTGCGCGGACCCGCCTTGGGTTGCAGCCAGCAAATATCCGGCCAATGCAGAGTCCCCGGCGCCTACCGTGCTGACGGCTTTGATGGGCGAATGAGTGGCAAGCCACGCTCCGTCTGCCGTCACCAGGATTGCTCCCTTGGACCCGAGTGTTGCGAGAACGGCGCCTACACCGCTGGCGACGACGGCGGCGGCGGCTTGGACGGCCTTGGCCGGGTCCGCTTCCAGTTCGTCAGCTGTGGAGACGTTGGTGAAGCCGGCGGCGGCGGCAAGCTCTGCGAGCTCTTCAGCGTTCGGCTTGAGGAGGTCCGGTTTACCTGGGGCGTCGCCCACCAGCGCAGCCGCAAGCGGTGCCCCGGAAGAGTCGATGGCGATGCCGGGGGCGGCCGTTCCGTCCGCGTTCGACCGGAGCCGACGCGCGATTGTGGCGTAGAAATCCGCGGGAACTCCTGGTGGGAGCGATCCTGCGAGTACCACCCAGCTGGCGCCACGGGAGCGCTCCAGCAAGAGCCCGATCAGGGCCTCCTGCTGGTCACCGCTCAGCTCCGGGCCGGGTTCGTTGATCTTGGTAGTGACGCCATCCGGTTCCGTGAGCGTGACGTTGCTGCGCAACGCCTGACCGATGGGCAGCGCCGCGAACGGCACGCCGGCGTCGTGCAGTCCTGAAAGGACCGGGTCCGAATCTGCGCCCGGAAGCACTGCCAGGGTGTCGAGTCCGGAGGCCACCAGCGCCCGGGAAACGTTGACGCCCTTTCCGCCGGACTCCTGGTGGACGGCCACGGCGCGCTGTACCTCACCGCGGGCGAGGGCTCCTGGAAGTTCCACGGTGCGGTCCAGGCTGGGGTTGGCGGTCAGGGTGACGATCATGCGATCACCACGTCAACGCCGGCATCGGCCAGGGCCGCTGCGAGTTCCGCGGACGGTTCGCTGTCTGTAATCAAGGTGTCAACATCCTTCAAAGTGGCGAACTGGACCAGCGTTTCGGCGTCCAGCTTGGAAGAGTCGGCCAGGGCCACCACTCGGCGGGCTGACGTGACGAAGGCGGCTTTGACCGCGGCTTCCTCAGGATCGGGAGTGCTAAGCCCGAAGGTGGAGTGAATGCCGTTTGCGCCCACAAATGCGATGTCGGGGCGAAGTTTGTAGGCGGCCTCCACAGTGGACTGCCCGACGGCGGCCTGCGTCAGTCCGCGGACACGGCCGCCAAGGATCTGGAGTGCGATGCCCTGCGTGGAGGAAAGTTTGCCGGCGATGGGAATGGCATGGGTGATCACCACGAGTTCATCGTTTCCATTGGCCGATGGTGTCCGCTGGGCCAGCAGGTCCGCCAGGATTTCCGTGGTGGATCCTGCGTCCAGCAGGATGCTGCCTGTCGTAAGTTCCGGGATAAGCGCCAAGGCCGCGTTTGCGATGCGAAGCTTCTCTATCTGACGTTGGACCGCACGTTCCAGGATGCTTTCTTCACGTGTGCTGAGACGGTCCGACGGGACGGCGCCACCGTGGACTCGCCTCAGGTTCCCCGAGACTTCAAGGGCTGCGAGATCCCGGCGGACTGTCTCAGTAGTGATGCTGAAACGGTCGGCGAGGTCGGTAACGCTCACCCGTCCGCGCTCTGCGACGAGTGCGGAGATCAGTTGCTGGCGCTCTTCTGCGAACACTTACCCTCCATTGCGGTAAAAGCCAAGATTTTCAGTTCAGCCACCTTGGTGACTGCTGTCACAACGTTGTGGAATTGCTTGACTCTATCTTTGTTTATGTTGGTAAGTCAATAGAAATCAACATAAACAAAGATCGCTGGGGTGGGCTGCCTCCGGACATGCCAAAGGGCATGCCGCGCTCCCTGTGGCGCGACATGCCCTCGTTCGGATCCCGACTGGGGGATTTGCCGGGATCCGGTCCTTGGATGTGCCCGGTGGACCCTAGGTCAGGGGAGCGGGCGGTTCTCCCTGTCCGGGCGGCGACGGCATGGTCGGTCCGGGCGTGGGGTCAGGAATGGGCGGTGGCCCAGGCTCCGGCAAGGGGACGGGCTCGGGAGTAGGGCCGGGCTCCCGGGTTGGATCCGGACTTGGATCGCGTGTGGGATCAGGCTGTGAAGGGTCCGGTGGGAACTCGCTCATGATCAGGCGCTCCTTCGGTGTGAGGGGTGTTTTGGTTCCGGACTTTTGGGGACGGCGGAGGGGTTTCGCTGGGAATCCCACCCGGCGGCCCTGTAGTCAATGGGCAAATTGTCCGGATCCGGCGGGTCGGGAAGTTTGTGCCTGCTGGCCGGCCGCGGCGTGGAACCTGTTGTGGACGTTTCTTTCCTCTGTGATTCTGCGTGCATGCTTTCCCTCCCTGTAGCTCCGAAACTGCTGTGCGCTGGTCCTCAGTCCGGGATTTCCATGCGGAAACCGCACTGGCACCCCAGGATGCGCGTGTTGATGAGTACCTCGTAGATCCGCAACTGTCCACCGGGCTTCAGGGCAAGGGGAGCCTGGATCCTCCGCAACTCGCAGCTCTTGGTTTTCATGGGCTCACCGCAGTGCAGGTACTGGCCGCCGAATTGAAGGACACCCTGCGAGACGCCGGGACGGTTCAGTATCACCGCAACCCTCTGAACGGAGGCGATCTGTTGGTAGGCGTACTTGCAGGCATGGCATTCATAGCTGACGTCAACCATGTTGGGCGCGGGTGGATAGTGCGACTGGATGGAATTCACCAGCAAGTGCTTGTCCGAATTGCACCGCTGGCACCAAAGAGGTTGGTCAGGCGGTTGGTGGGCTTCGTCCGGGACTCTGGACGCTGGCTGGGCGGGCATGGGTGTAACCTCTGCATCAAAAAATGCGGGACGCCCGTCTGCATGAGCTAAAAGCCTGGGTCCTGTGATGGGGACTGTTAGCTAGATTGTGCACATAGGTGCACCGCAGATGCAAGGATTTCTGCGGCCTTTCGCCAGAGGGTGACAAGCCGAACCCGGACGACCGTAAACTAAGGCATGGACGAAATGAACGTTGAATTGGCGCTGCCTGATGCCGCCTCAGCGCCCGACGATTCTTCGGTGCCTGAACGGCTGCAGGACCTTGTGATCGACAGCGAAGACGTGGGTGGATTCCTGGGAGAACTCGCTGTGTTCTCGGCTGCGGCCGTGTCCCAGGCCGTTGGCATGAATGTTCATTGTGGCATCACCCTTAGCCGGCGCCGCCGTACGGCAACGGTGGCCGGCAGCACCCACGAAGCCAGGCTGATCGATGAAGTTCAGCAGGCCTACGGTGATGGGCCGTGCCTGGAGGCGATGCGCAGCCACGCAACCGTGCATGTTCCCCATACTTCCACCGAGGAGCGGTGGCCGGAGTACTGCACGGTGATTGCGGAGCGTGGTCATCTTTCCGCCCTCTGCGTCCCGCTGGAGCTGGATGAAGGAGCCACTGCGGCCTTGAACTTCTTTGCTCCGCAGATCGACGCCTTCGATGCAGCCACCATCCAAAATTGCGAGCTGTACGCCAGCCAAGCCGAGCGCTCCCTGCGGTTGGCTGTGCGGATAGGCGTGAAGCAGCAACATGCTGATGACCTCCAGGAGGCCATGCAGTCAAGGACTGTCATCGACCTTGCATGCGGCATCATCATGGGGCAGAACCGCTGTACCCAGGAAGAAGCATTCCAGATCCTCAAGAAGGCCTCGAGTACCCGGAACCAGAAGCTGCGGGTCGTCGCCGAGTCGTTGGTCAAGACCGTGGCGCAGCAGGCTCCCGTTGCCCACTTTGAGGCCTGACCCCACAAAGGGTGCAAGCCGGCAAACCCATGACTTGTGACGCGCGCCACTGGTGAACTACATTTTAGGTGGGTTAAGCAGATAGCCCTTGGAGTCTCATGACGTTGTGCCATCCCGGATGGACCAAGAACTGCACCTTTAGCCGTGGCCGCTTTCGGCCGGCTCGCAGCGTGCCGCATGCAGGCTCCTTGGAGTACTAAAAGGAGAATGGCAATGACGCTTGGATCCCTGCCCGTCCCGAAGCCTGCGCGAGAGACAGAACCCGCAACTGCCGAGACCGGGGTACGTCCTTGGTGCACAGCTTGCGGCACTGATTCCTACATTTTTGTGGAAACGGTGGTGGAAGCGGAAGCGAATCAGTCAGAGGTTGTCGAAGTCAGCTACACCTGCAGCGAGTGCGATACGTTCTATGCCCACACAGTCCGCCTGGAGTCATTGGTACCGGAGATCCAGCGGGAATTTCTTTCCACTTCGGCAGCGGGACTCTGGTTCAGCTGTACCCATTGCGGCGATCCGATGACCTTGGGGCGTCCCGCCGAGCGGGTGATTGAGGCCCCCCGGACCACCGATGATCCGGAAAGCCCCAGCCTCCTGGAGGTCTACTTGCAGACGCAGGTGCTGCATTGCCGTTGCGGTTTCCAAATGGAGGTTCCACGCCACGTTGGATGACCGCCGTCTCTGAATAACTCATCGCGGGGAGGGGTGGCTGTGCGCACGTTTGGTGTTGAAGAGGAACTGCTGATCTCGGATCCCTCGGACGGCTTGCCGTTGGCGCTGGCGGCCGACGTCCTGGACGTGGCAGCTCCTCGGAGTGGGGAGGCCGGGCGCGGGGAGTATGGCGCTGATGAAGCGACGCTCAAATCGGAGTTCAAGCAGGAGCAAGTGGAGGTCAATTCACGCCCCTGTAGAACTGCGGCCGAGCTCCGTGCTGAAATCCGTGCCGGACGGGCGATGTCGGACGAGGCCGCGAGTGCCGTGGGTGCGCGGGTTGCCGCGCTGGCCACACCCCCGGTTTTTCATGCCACGCCTACCTTGGGTAATCAGCGGTACAGCACCATGGGCAACGAGTTTGGGTTGATAGCGCGCGAGCAGCTCACCTGCGGCTTCCACGTGCACGTCTCCATCGAGTCGCCCGAGGAAGGTGTCGCAGTCCTGGACCGGATGCGCCATTGGCTGCCCGTACTCCTGGCGTTGAGTGCGAACTCGCCGTTCTGGATGGGGGCCGATACCGGCTTTGCAAGCTACCGTACCCAGATTTGGAACAGGTGGCCCACGGCCGGACCCATGGACGTTTTCGGTTCCGCCGATGGCTACCGGGCAGTGCTTTCCGAGCTTCTGGAGACGGGAGTTCCGCTGGATGAAGGCATGATCTATTTCGATGCCCGGCTGTCCAGGGGGCACCCCACGGTTGAAGTGAGGATCGCCGACGTCTGCCTCTACGCCGAAGATGCACTGACCATTGCGGTCATCGCGCGTGCCCTGGTGGAAACAGCGGCCGCCGAATGGCGGAGCGGCGGGCCGCCGTCGAGCACCATGACCCCCGTGATTCGTATGGCGAACTGGAAAGCCAGCCGGTTTGGTGTCAGCAACCAGCTGCTCCACCCGCTGGAGCAGCAGCCCTATCCCGCCGCGGACGTGGTGGGCGCCCTGCTCCGACACGTCCGCCAAGCCTTGAGCGAGGCCGGGGACTTGGGGCTCGCGCGGGCTGGAGTCGCGAACATTTTGCGCCGCGGAACCGGCGAGCGGCTGCAACGCCAGGCGTACGGTCAACGGCGCCGATTGTCCGACGTCGTGTCCGCCGCCATTGCGTCGACGCACCAGGACGGTGAACTGTCCGACGCCGGCCTGCTGAGTCTCTAGCAGGCCGGCGTCGCCTGAATCAGCCTTGGTTGATGCGGATCATATTGCCCGAGGGATCGCGGAAGGCGCAGTCGCGCGGACCCCACGGCTGGTCGATCGGTTCCTGGAGTACTTCGGCGCCGGACGCGCGGAGCTTCTCAAAGGTGCCGTCCAGATCGTCCGTGTTGAACACGAGCATCGGCATGACGCCCTTGGTCAGCAGTTCCTGGATGGCGTCGCCGTCGGCCTGGGAGCGGCCGGCGTGCGGAGGGGACAGGACCAGTTCAAGGTCAGGCTGGGCATCGCTGCCCAAGGTGACCCAGCGCTGGCCGTCGGAGCCGACGTCGTTCCTTACTTCCATGCCCAGGGCGTCCCGGTAGAAGGCGAGCGACTCATCGACATCGTTGACTGTGACGTGTGCGTACTTCAATGAAATGTTCATGAATCACACGCTATTGCAGCTGTGACGTGGGCGCTTCTTCAATCCTGCTCAGGTTTTTGTTGCTGTCACTGTTCCTGGTTCTTTCAGGGCGGGTTTGTTGCTTGGCGATGCAATTGGGCATGGCTTTCACCGCGTGATGTTCACGGGAGCGGTATTCGCTGGGGTTGATGCCCACGATTTCGGTGAAGCGTGCGCTGAAGGAACCCAACGACGTACAGCCCACTTCCATGCAGGCATCGGTGACGCTGGTGCCCGCACGAAGCAGGGCCATGGCCCGCTCGATCCGCCTGGTCATGAGGTAGTTGTAGGGGGATTCGCCGTATGCGGCTTTGAACTGGCGGGAGAAATGCGCAGGAGACATGAGCGCGCCGGCGGCCATGGTGGGCACATCCAATGGACGCGCATACTCGCGATCGATGAAGTCGCGTGCGCGCCGCAGATGGGCCAGGTTGGCCAGTTCCTGCGGAGTCATGGCGACAGTCTACTAGGCTCGTGACCATGGATTCAGTGGTGTGGTCGAAGCCCGAAAGCCAGCGCAAGGACACTCCTCTGCTGGTGATGATGCACGGTTATGGAACCAGCGAACAGCGCATGGTGGACCTCTTCCCGCACCTGCCCGGCGAGTTCGCGTGTGCCGCACTTCGGGGTCCCAAAGTGATCGGCGACCACTACGGATGGTTCCTGCTGGACTACTTCCTGACCAACGACTTCGCCGACGTCATCGCGTCCACCAACTCGGTGTTCAACTGGATCAACTCCGTCAAGGACAACCACAGCAGTGTCAGCCTGCTGGGCTACTCGCAGGGTATGGCCATGGCCAGCACCCTCCTGCGTTTGCGGCCGCACGCCTTCCAAGCCACCGTCGGCCTGTCCGGTTTCGTCCTGGACAACGACCTCCTCGCCCTGAGTGAGTCCTTCGATTCCCCGCCGCCGTTCTTCTGGGGCCGGGACAAGGCTGACCCCGTGATCAACGAGGACGCGATCGCCCACACCGAAGAGTGGTTGGAGGCCAACGTTGCCCTCACCGCGCGAAGCTATCCGGGCATGGGGCACAGGATCGAAGCGCCGGAGTTGGTGGATGTCAGTGCATTCCTGAAGTACTACGTCCTGAACGGTGCCTGACCTGTCCTGAACGGTGCCTGACCGCTGCCGGACCGTGGAAGGAATGCCCGGATTAGAAGGCATCAGGGCTCCGGAATCAAGCCCTTGGTGAGATTCGCGTCACAATATCGCATTCGACTGCACTCTATTGAATGACAAAATTGTAAGCGCTTACACTTTTGGCTGGTGACCCGGTCGGGGTCTCACGCCCCAGGCGTCAGGCGAGCATGGAAAGGGTTGAGGCCGTGTTGCATGGTTAGGACTCACAGGGTGACGATCCAGGACGTAGCCGTCCTCTCCGGATTGTCCATTTGCACGGTGTCGCGGGCACTCAGGAAGCTCCCCAATGTTTCTGAAAAGGCACAACGACAGGTGGCGGAGGCCGCCAGCAAACTTGGCTACAAAGCCTCGGCTGCCGCGTCACGGCTGGCAGGCGGCACCACGGGATCGGTGGCCATCGTTGCACCGACGGCCACGGCCTGGTTCTTCGCCCAAGCAGTGGAAGCAGCAGAAGAAGTCTTCGGCGACAGCGGCTATGACACAGTCCTGATCAGCCTGCGCAACAAACCCAGCGTGAGGAAGCAGGTCTTTGGGGAGTTGGAGAACCTCGCCCAGCGGGTGGACGGGCTTCTCCTGCTCAATATTGACCTCGCGGCCGCGGAGGTGGAAGCGTTGCAAGCGTCCGGGCTGGCAGTGGCCAGCGTGGGTATGGGAAATGTTCCGTGGGACAATGTAGGTATCGATGACGAACACGCGGCCTGGCAGGCCACCCAACACCTGCTGGGGCTGGGCCATTGGGACTTGGCCGTTCTCTCGAGCAATGAGCACCCCGTTGTGACTGAGACCCCACGGTTCCGTGGTTTCAGGCGTGCGCTGGATGAACACCACCTCACCGTCCACCCGGACTTTGTGGTGGGTTCCGGGCCAAGCATCGACGACGGCCGGCGGGCAATGACAGAACTCGTCGCCCGCGGTGCAAGGCCCACGGCAGTGTTTGCCCACTGTGATGAGGCCGCGTTCGGTGTGTTGACTGCGCTGCGAGAACACGGCCTGTCCGTGCCCAAAAACGTGTCCGTGATCGGTATGGACGACCACCCCATGAGCGGGTTCCTTGGCCTGAGCACTGTGGCGCAGCCCGTCGCAGACCAAGGCGCCTTCGCAGCAAACCTGCTGTGTGAACGCCTGCTGAATATCGAAACTCCCCATCAACCGACCAACCACCTGCTCGATACCAAGCTCATCGAACGCAAAACCACGCGCCACAAGCGCTGAACGGAATACTGCACATGACTGATCTTCGTACTGCCTGGACGGGCGCCTCTGCGCTGCTGTTCGACCTCGACGGCGTGCTGACGCCCACTGCCGTGGTGCACGAGCATGCGTGGCAGGAGCTGTTCGATGGCTACCTGACTGGTGCGGGCCATCCGCAGGGTTACCAGGAGAGCGACTACTTCGATCACATCGACGGGAAGCCGCGCTTCGACGGAGTCCGGGATTTCCTGGCCTCCCGTGGCATTACCTTGCCCGAAGGTCCGGTCCACGACGACCCCGACAACGAGACGGTGCAGGGCCTGGGCAACCGGAAGAACGCGATTTTCAATGAGATCGTAAATTCCCGCGGCGTCGAGCCGTACGAGGGCTCGGTCAAATTCATCAACGCGGCGGTGGAGTTGGGGCTCAAGGTGGCTGTGGTGTCCTCCTCCCGCAACGCGCCCGCAGTACTGAAGGCCGCGGGCCTGGACCACCACTTCGAGGTTGTCGTCGACGGTCAGGTGGCCGCCGCCGTCGGACTTCCCGGTAAGCCGGACCCGGCCACGTATGTCTATGGAGCAAGCCTGCTGGGCGTGCCCGTGGAGGAATGCATCGTGGTGGAGGACGCAGTGTCCGGCGTGCAGGCCGGCGCCGGTGCCAACTTCTTCGCCGTGATCGGTGTGGACCGCGGAGCAGGCCGACAGGCCTTGCTCGACGCCGGCGCCACGCTGGTGGTCGACGACCTCAACGATCTTCTCTGACCCTACTTTTTCGAAGGACTTCAACAGCCCATGGCACTCATCAGCTCCGATCGGCTGCGCTTCCCCTGCGAGCCCTGGAAGCTCGTGGAAAACATCCACGTCGCCGGTGACGAGGGAACGCTGGAAACGCTGTTCGCGCTCGGCAACGGCCACCTTGGTATCCGTGGCTCGCATTCAACGGCCGGGGACAGCGAACTTCCCGGTACGTTCGTCAACGGTTTCCATGAGATCTGGGACATCAAGCACGCCGAGAATGCTTACGGCTTCGCCCGGACGGGCCAGCGGATCGTCTACGTGCCGGACGCCAACAATTTCACGGTGTCCATTGACGGTGAGGCCCTGAGCCTGGCGGAGTCCACGGTGGTGGACTACCACCGCAGCGTGGACTTCTCCACAGGCGTCTACGAGGAAAGCATTACCTGGGCCTGCCGTTCAGGTGCCACGGTCACCACGGTGGAGCGCCGTGCGGTCGGGTTCGATTCGCGCGGATGCCTTGGCTTGGAACTGTCGCTGACAGCTGACCGGGACGTGTCCGCGGACATCACTTCCGGCGTCGTCAACCGCCAGGACCAGCCTGTGGAGGACCACTCCGTCCATGATCCGCGCCGCTCCGGCCGGCACGCCGGCCGCGTCCTGTTGCCCTTGCACCTGCAGGGAGCCGACGGTTCCCTCCGCCTGGCGTGGGAGACCTCCGAATCGCGACAGCGTGTTGCCATGGCCGTGGATCACTGGATCTCTGCCGAAGGCCAGCCGTTCGAGACGTTGGTGGCTGAGGACGAATCGTCCGTGCGCTATGTCCTGGCAATCCACGACGGCGACACTTTCCGCGTCGAGAAGTCGGTCAGTTACGTCGTGGCCGGCTCCAGCGACGCCGAGGACCGCGGCGAGAGCCTGGCCGCCGATGCGGAAGCCAACCTCGTTTCCTTCGCCGAGGTCCTGGCGCAAAGCAAAGCGCACTACGAGCAGTACTGGACCACGGCCGACATCTCCATCGGCGGCCAACCCGAGATGCAGCAGGCCGTTCGCTGGGGACTCTTCCAGCTGGCGCAGGCCACTGCACGTGCCGGGGTGGCCGGTATTCCGGCAAAGGGCGTCAGCGGGTCCGGCTATGAGGGCCACTACTTCTGGGACCAGGAGGTCTACCTCCTGCCGTACCTGACGTACACCAACCCCTGCGGTGCCCGGAAGGTGCTCGAATCCCGCCATGCCATGCTGCCGGATGCCCGGGTGCGGGCCAAGGAGCTCAGCGTTGATGGCGCACTGTTCCCGTGGCGCACCATCAACGGGCTTGAGGCCAGTGCCTACTACGCTGCCGGGACTGCCCAGTTCCACATCGCCGCGGCCATCGCTTTCGCGGCCAACCGGTACCAGTGGGCCAGCGGCGACGACACCTTCAGCGGCGAACTGGGGGCCGACCTGCTGATTGAAACAGCACGCATGTGGGCCTCCCTGGGGTTCTTCGGCAAGGACGGCATGTTCCACATCCACGGCGTCACCGGCCCGGATGAATACACGGCCGTGGTCAACGACAACCTGTACACAAACGTCATGGCGCGTTTCAACCTGCGTGCCGCTGCCGCCCTGGAGGATGAGGGAATCGCCGACACCGAGCGGATGGTGTGGCGCCAGGCCGCCGAGCGCATGTCACTGCCTTACGACCCCCACCTTGAAGTGTTCAGCCAGGACAACGACTTCATGACCCTGGAGCCATGGGACTGGAACACTCCCAAGTCCAAGTACCCGTTGCTGCTGAACTTCCACCCGTTGGTGATCTACCGGCACCAGGTCCTCAAGCAGGCCGATACCGTGTTGGCGATGTTCCTCCAGTGGCAGGACTTCACGGCGGAGGAAAAGCAGCGCGCCTTTGACTTCTACGATCCCATCACCACCGGCGACTCCACCCTGTCTGCGTGCGTCCAAGGCATCATGGCGGCCGAGGTCGGGTATGGCGACGTTGCCTTGAAGCACTTCACCGACGCCCTGTTCATCGACCTCGACAATTCCCACGGCAACACGATCGACGGCGTCCACATCGCCTCCACCGGCGGAATCTGGAGCTCCTTGGTGTGCGGTTTCGCGGGCATGCGGGACCAGGGCGAGGTGCTGCGCTTCGATCCGCGTCTGCCCGTGGAGTGGGAGGGTTTGTCCTTCCGGCTCAAGGTCCAGGGGCGCTTGCTGGCCGTGGATCTTTCGCAAGGTTCCATCGCGCTCACACTCGCAGGCGGACCGGACTACAGCGACGAGCCGCTGCGCCTGAACGTGCGGGACCACCACGTTACAGTCGGCGCGGACACCGTGACGGTGCCGCTGGAAACCGTACCGGTCCCGCCGCCGTCGATCTTCCCCAGCGTCTTCCCGACGGCGGGCCTCCCGATCATCCGTTAAGTCCCGCCTTCGCGGGGCTACTTGGCGGCTACTTGGCCGCGAGGTCCATGGTGGTCAGGCGCAGCCACAACCACAGCCGTTTCTGCGGGTCCGCCAGGTCCAGGTTGAAGTCCTCGGCCAGGCGGGCCACGCGGTAGCGGACGGTGTTGTTGTGTACATGGAGTTGGGTGGCCATGGCGGAGATGTTGCCGTTGGACGCCAGATAGGCCCGGAGGGTTTCGAGGTAATCTGTTTGCTGCTCGGCGTCGCGGGCCTGGATCCTGGCGATCCCGTCCGAGCCGCCCAGCCCGTTGTCTTCAATGAACGCGCCGATTTTCAGCAGGTCCAGCGGTATTTGAAAGTCTTCAAAAAGTGCAATGCCCGGCGCTTTTATCCCGCGTGCCTTGTTCTCCCGTGACTGGAGGTTCAGCAGGTGGTGCAGGGTTTGCATGGCCTCGGACCTGGATCGGGCAAGGCCCTCGATGCTTTCGGCGATGCCTCCCACGGTGGCGATGACCGGGAAGGAGCTGATGGTATGCGAGTACGCCTCAATTTCCTGGATGATCCGTCCGTGCAGTGCCCGCGGTGAGGTCCCGTTGCAGGGGAGCAGTGCGTAGACCACAGACCCGATCAAGGCGCTGTGGCTGGTGCCGAACTGCACATTGCACACAGTGGTTACAAGGTGCAGCAGGCGATGGATGTCACGCACTGATTCAAGGCTTCCGGTCTCCGGCCGGACTATGGAAAAGGCTGCCACGGCCAGGCCGTTGGCTGTGTCCAGGCCCAGTTGGGCAGCAGCAAACGATGCGTGCGGAGTGTCATCCATGAGGGTCCGGATGAGGTCGGCATTGCGTCGCTCGCCAAAGTCCGAGGCCGAGCGCGCGTGGAGCATGTGCAACCCGGCCAAGGGCGCCATCCGGTCCAGTGCGTTCAACGCGGTGGCGCGTTTCTCCTCACCAGGGTCGATGATCCAGACGGAACCCAGCAGCTCACCGCCGGCCCGGACGGCCAGCGCAAGGCGGGCCATGCCGTCGTCGGGCGCCGGCACCAGCACCGCTCCCGGGGCTGCGTAGACGATCTTGAAGTCCTGGTCGAAAGCCGGTTGGGTGGTCTCCTGCAGGGTGAGCGTGGTGATGCGCCTGAGCTCATCGATGGGCTGGCCCGGCAAGGTGGAATAGCCAAGGATGCGGCCGAGCGGATCTACTATGCTGGCGGCGCCGTTGGTGATGGAGGCCGCGGCGTTGGCGAAGGCGTAGAGGTCACCGAGCCGTACCCCTGAGACTGAATCCGCTGCCGCACCCATCACCGATGCCCTGGCCAGTGCCACCAACCGCGTCCAGTCCGCGGTATCAGGGGCGACGAGCACGGACAGGCTGTAACCAACCGCAGCAGAACGCAGCTGCTCCATCTTTGCGCCATGTGCCTTGACGATCACTGCAGCCGCGTTGCTGTTCGCCGCCCTGTGGAGGAGTTGATCGAAATCCGGGGACCCGAAGGTGCATCCGACCGCCAGGATGATGCGGTCGCCCACACTGGACCAGTTATCCAGGGGGTCGTACATCAGTACGTCAGAAACGGGGTGCCCCAGGTTCTCCGGTGTGGGATTGGCGTGCACCAGGTCCGCCTGCATGAGTTGGATGCAGTCGGACAACCGCACCACGGATTGCTGCATCCCTGACTGGGAACGCTCGGCCTGTTGAGGATCGGGAAGCGGCGCTGCTTGGTCCATGAATGGACGTTATCACAAGAGGGATTCCTATCTTATAGAGGAATTCACATATAGAGAGATGGAGATCTGCGTCACTATTGGGAAAGGAGCTGGGAGGGTAACCCCAGCAGGAACGCAGAGGACACACCATGAAACTCAAGGACATCAAGGCGCTCGCCTCGGTGCAGGGACCGGCCCGATCCGTCTCGGAGCGCCTGTCGCGTAAGTGCTACAGCGTGGAGGACATGCGGAAGCTGGCGGCCAAGCGCCTGCCCAAGAGCATCTTCGAATACATCGAAGGTGGCGGCGAGGACGAGGTGTCGCTGCGCCGCAACCGCTCATCGTTCGACGATTGGTCCTTCCTCCCCAAATGGGGCTCCGTGGAGAACCTGGACCTCAGCTCAACCCTCCTGGGCGGACCCGTTTCGATGCCGGTGACCCTCTCACCCACAGGCGGTACCCGGCTGTTCCACCCGCAGGGCGAGTCCGCCGTCGCCCGTGCAGCGCTCGCCGAAGGTATTCCGTACGGCCTGGCCCACCTGAGCACCACCACCATGGAAGACGTCAGCGCGGCGGCACCGGGACTTCGCCGATGGTTCAACCTGGAACCCACCTCGGACAAGGGCCTCCTGCAGGCCGTCCTGGACCGGGTATCCAACGCCGGCTACGAAGCTCTGCTGGTCAATGTCGATTGCCGGGCCATAGGACACCGCGAGCGCGATTACCGCAACGGATTTACCGCCCCGCCGTCCATCAAGCCGAAGACGGTTGTGGAGGGAATGTTGCACCCCGCGTGGGCGCTGGGATTCCTGGCCAATGACGCGATCGCCTTCCCCAACCTGGACGCCGAGGTGCCTGAGGGCCCACTGGCCAGCTCGCCGGACATGTGGCGCACGCTGCTTGCCGGTTCCTATGAGCCCACCGATTGGGACGATATCAGGGACCTGCGGGATCGCTGGAACGGTCCCATCGTGCTGAAGGGCGTTGTGAACGCGAACGACGCCGCGCTGGCAGCTGCCATGGGAATCGACGCCATCCAGGTCAGTAACCACGGCGGACGGCAGCTGGACCACATGGCTGCTCCACTGGATGTCCTCGCGGACATCGTTGAGAGGACCGCCGGCCGGATGGAAATCATTGTCGACGGCGGAATCCGCCGGGGTTCGGACGTGGTCAAGGCGTTGGCGCTGGGCGCGGATGCCTGCTCCATCGGCCGCCCCTACCTTTACGGGCTGGCTGCGGCCAGTGAAGCGGGCGTTGCCCACGTCCTAAAAATGTTCCGGGCCGAAATGACCCGCACCATGATGCTCCTCGGAGTATCCACCATCAAGGAACTGCGTACCGAAGGCCGGGACTTGATCCGGCACCGCAACGAAGCGTTCACCCGCACCCAACCCAACCTAATCCCTGGGGCCCCTTCGGGCCTCGAAGAAATGAGGACCCCCTGATGAAGAACTTGCCTGCCAAACTCGGCTTACCCACCGTCGTCGTCACGGCAGCGCTCATGCTGGCAGTGACGGCATGCAGCCCCACCGGCAACGCATCGGCGTCGAACCCGTCCGGCGACGCAGCCGCAGCGGGGACCGGCGTCCCCGCGCTGGAAGTCAACCAAGCCGCCGTCGACCTTCTTCCGGAGTCCATCAAGGCTTCCAAGGTCCTGCGCGTGGCCATCCCCACCAACGAACCGCCAACGCAGTTCTACCGCGAAGGCACGCAGGAAATGACCGGAACCAATCCGGATGTGGCCCGTCTCATCGGCGAGGCATTGGGTGTCAAAGTGGACATCCAGGTGGCAAACTTCGACTCCATCATTCCCGGCCTTGCAGCCGACCGCTACGACATGACGGTCTCCTCCATGACCCCCACTGAAAAGCGCATGGAAGTCCTGGACTTCGTTGACTACATGCAAATCGGTAACGCGATCGCTGTTCCCAAGGGCAACCCGGCAGGCATCAAGGACGAGAACGCACTGTGTGGAAAGAAGGTAGGACTCCTCACGGGCTCGTACCAGCTGACCGTCAACGTTCCTTCATACGACGAAGCGTGCGTCGCGGCCGGCAAGGAAGCCATCCAGAAGAGCGAATTCCAGGACACCCGGCAGGCAATCTCCGCACTGACCAGCGGACGGCTGGATACGGTATTGGCTGACTCGCCCATCCTCAATTACGCAGCTACCCAGAACCCGCAGATCGAGGTTGCCCGTACGTACGAGTTCGCTCCCGTAGGGGTGGGGATGCCTAAGGAATCCGGCTTGGTGAAGTCCGTTTCCGCCGCCCTGGACGTCGTGATCAAGAGCGAGTCCTACATCAAGGTCCTCGGTAAGTACGGCCTGGAGACCAGCGCCATCACCGACGCCCGCGTCAACTTCGCCCAGTAGCGGAATACACAGTAATGAATTCCACCAGCAAAGAGGTGACGGCAATGCACAATCAACCCCCAGTCCCTGACACCAAGGAGCCGGCGACAGCGGCTTCCGGAGATTCGATTCCCGTAGTGCCCCTGAAGCACCCGGTCCGCTTGGCCCTGGCCATCGTCCTCATCCTTGTTGCGCTGAGCGCCGCCTGGGATGTGGCGGTGAACGAGCGTTACCGCTGGGACGTCGTGGTGTCCTACCTGTTCGCCCCGCAGATTCTTGCCGGCGCCGGACTGACAATCGTGCTGACAGTGGTGTCCATGACCGTCGGCATAGCCCTGGGTACGCTGCTGGCCATCATGCGGCTTTCCGACAACCCGATCCTGAGCACCATCAGCCGTGCCTACATCTGGTTCTTCCGCGGTACGCCGCTGCTGGTCCAGCTGATCTTTTGGTACAACATTGCAGCCCTTTACCCGGTGATCGCCTTCGGTCTTCCGTTCGGGGGACCGTCCATGGTCCTGGGCTCGGCCAACGTGCTGATCTCACCGCTGGGGGCTGCGCTCCTGGGATTGTCCCTGAACGAGGCCGCGTACATGGCCGAGATTATCCGCGGCGGCATCGGCTCCGTGGATAAGGGCCAGTACGATGCAGCCCGTGCCTTGGGAATGAGCGGTGGCAAGCTGATGAACCGGGTCATCCTGCCCCAGGCCATGCGGGTGGTCCTTCCGCCCACCGGCAACCAGGTCATCTCGATGCTGAAGGGCACGTCCCTGGTGAGTGTCCTGGCGATTTCGGACCTGCTCTACTCGGCCCAGATCATCTACGCGAACAACTACCAGACCATCCCGCTGCTCATTGTGGCCAGCCTCTGGTACCTGCTCATGACCACTGTCCTGAGCTTCTTCCAAAACAAACTTGAACGCCGTTACGGACGTGGCTTCGACTCAGCACCCCGACGGATCCGTAAGCCTAAGACAAGGACAGCATGATGACTACCGCCATGGTGGAAGCCCGGGGAGTCCGGAAGAACTTCGGCGTTATCGAAATCCTGAAAGGCATCGACCTCAGGGTTGAAAAGGGATCGGTGACCTGCCTGATCGGTCCGTCCGGTTCCGGCAAGACCACGTTCCTTCGCTGCATCAACCACCTCGAAAAGGTTGACGCCGGCCGGCTCTACGTGGACGAGCACCTGGTGGGCTACGCAGAGCGCAACGGGAAGCTCTACGAAATGAAGGAACGCCAAACGGCCCGCTCACGGCTCAATGCCGGCATGGTGTTCCAACGCTTCAACCTCTTCCCGCACATGACCGTGCTGGAGAACATCATCGAGGCACCCGTGCACGTTCTTGGCCGGCCCCGGCGTGAAGTTGTTGTCGAAGCCCAGGCCCTGCTGGACCGGGTGGGCCTGGGTGACCGCGGGCACTCCTACCCCCAGGAGCTCTCCGGCGGGCAGCAGCAGCGCATTGCGATCGCCAGGGCCTTGGCCATGAAGCCCAAGCTGATGCTCTTCGACGAGCCCACCTCCGCTCTTGACCCCGAACTGGTGGGCGAAGTCCTGGACGTGATGAAGTCCCTGGCTGAAGCAGGAATGACCATGGTTGTGGTCACGCACGAACTCGGTTTCGCCCGGCAGGTGGCCGATCAGGTGGTGTTCATGGACGGCGGCGTGGTGGTGGAAAGCGGCCCGCCCGAGCAGGTCCTGGGCGATCCGCAGCACGAACGCACCAAGGCGTTCCTCTCCAAGGTTTTGTAAGTTCTCCAAGCACCGCGAAAGGCATCACCATCATGACCCGTCACCAAGTCACCACGGACCTCGCACCCAGCCCGGCCGGTCCCTACTCCCAGGCCATCGTGGCCAACGGATTCCTTTTCACCGCAGGCCAGACCCCGCACGACCCCATGACGGACGAACGCGTCGGGATCACCATCGAGGAACAAACCATCCAGGCCATGAAGAACCTGGGTGAGGTCCTGGGTGCCCACGGTCTGGACTTCTCCCACGTGGTTAAGGCGACCGTGCACCTGCACCACCCGGGGCGCGACTTCGAGGGCTTCAACGCCATCTATGAAAAGTACGTCGTGGCTCCTTACCCGGCGCGGACCACCGTTGGTTCGTTCCTGGGTGACTTCCTGGTGGAGATCGACGTCGTGGCGGCCATCCCGTAACAACCGCGACCCCGCAGGAACGTCCCAACACCTTCACGCGGCCCCGTCCGATGCATGTCACAGCGTATTTGGGCGGGGCCTTCCTTGACTGCGCCCACGACACTGCCCGCATCACCTCAATCCCGGCAGCTCCGTCCAGGCTTCTCCATCCCTTGAAAGGCCCGTTATGGCAGTCCAAACGACGCCCTGCCCAAACGGTGGTGACCCGGCTTCCGCAGAACCACTGAGCGACCAACAGCTGTTGGCGTTGGTGCGGGGAGGTGATGTTGCAGCCTTCGGGGAACTGTTCATCCGGTACCGGCGGGTGGGAAGTTTCGTGGCCCGCGCGGAATCAGACAACCCCTTTGACGCCGCAGACGTAGTGGGTGAAGCTTTTGCCGCCGTCTTCCAAGCGACCATTAAGGGCAAGGGTCCTGTGGAGTCGTTCCGGCCCTACCTCCTGACCACCATCCGCAGGATGGCCCACCGAAAGAACCAGACGTCCGCCCGGCTGGTTCTCACTGACTCCAGCGCGATGGATGCCCTGGCCTTTGCCGGTGACGATCACGTCCTGGGGACCCACGAGACCATCATTTTGGTGCAGGCCTTCCGTGATCTTCCCCGGCGCTGGCAGGATGTGCTCTGGTATGTGGACGTTGAGGGTCTCAAGCCGGCACAAGCCGGCCCGTTGCTGGGGCTGACCCCGAACGCCGTGTCCGCGTTGGCCCTGCGTGCACGCGAGGGGCTCCTGCAAAGGTACCTGCAGAAGCATGTGGGCGAGCCCACCATCCAGTCCTGCGCACAATATCTGAAGCATTTCGGCAGGTACGTCCGCAACGGCTTGAGCGGAAATGCGCAGGCCAGAATCAGGCAGCACGCGGATCACTGTCACCACTGTTCAGCAGTCCTGGCGGAACTGAGGGAGCTTCAGGTTTCCATGGGGGCCAACGCCAAAGGCCAGCCAGCCTCAGGAGGCGTCCTTGTCCGGGGCGACTGATGCCTGTCCTGCCACCACTGCGTCTCCGACCGGTGCCGTTCCGGACGCCTGATTCCCCGCCACACGTCGACGCTCCAACTCGCAGTTGATGAGGTCCAGCAGCGCCTGCGCTGGTTCGGATAAGTGATGCGTGTCGGGTGAACCGAGTTGATCGCAATGGATCAGTACGTGGCGGATGCGTTCCAGTTCACGGGATGGCACCAAGGGCCAGCGGTGGAACAGCTGACGGACTGCAATCGCTCCGAGGAGGGCATCGGGCTTGTTTGCCACGCCATGGTTGCCGTGCTGAGCGGCTGCCCGTCGCCTGGCGATGGTGGCCGCCGAGAGCGCGACGCCATGGGCCATGAGATTCTCGGCCTTGAGTGAATTCGGGGCCATGGGGACCTCCCCGGGTAGGGCGAAGGAAGCCGTATGCCTGACTTTGAAATTAGCTTACAGAATGTGACTTATGTCATGTCAATATTAACGCGAGATATCCGCCGAGCCGTACTAAAGATGCGGGCGCCGCCACCCGGACAGGGTGGCGACGCCGATCGTTCAGCCCAGGTGAACGTGCGGGGTATCGCTTGTTCCGCTGAAGCTCCTGCGGTCGATCCTGATCAGGAGGAGTGTGAGTGGGGTTATCAAAACCGCCACCCCGGCCGCCCAAAGGAACACCATTGAATAGCCCGAGGTCAGCGCCGTAAGGGGACCGCCGCCAGCTGCCGTAGTGGTCGCTGCCGCGGTGGTAGCAGCCGCTATGGCGCTGAAGAGTGCAATGCCCAGCGATCCGCCGATCTGCTGCGAAGCGTTGACCAGGGCGCTGGCCACCCCGGCGTCGTCCTTGTCCACACCGAAAAGGGCCAGGTTCTGCATGGGGACGAAGACCAGGCCCAATCCGATGCCCATGAGGATCAACGCAGGCAGCATGTTCACCGCGTACGTCCCATCCGGCGTGACCTGAGTGAGCCACAGCATGGCTGCGGCCATGAAGACCGGACCCACTGCGCTGGGGACCTTGGCGCCCAGTCGGGGCAGGTTCTTCGCCGCAACGCCCGCCGTGATGATCAGCACCACCGTCATGGGCAGGGATGCGATTCCGGCCGCGAACGGGGCGAAGCCCAGAACGATCTGGAGGTAGAAGTTGATGAACAGGATGCCGCCGATCAGCACTGCTCCGGCAAGGAAGGACGCCAGGAATGCAGCGGCGCGGTTACGCTCGGTGGCGACGCGCAACGGAAGCAGCGGGTTCTTGACCTTGCGTTCGACGGCGACGAAAAGTACCAGCAACAGCGCACCTGCCGCAATGAAGCCCCACGATTCCACCGCACCCCAGCCGTGTTCGGCGTTGGCGAAGCCGTAGACCAATGAGCCCAGGCCCAAGGCGGCAAGGACGACGCCGGGCCAGTCGTATTTGGTGGAGCCTCCCGCTTTGCTTTCGCCCACCAAGGTCCACACGCCGATCAGCGCGATGACCGCGATAGGTACGTTGACGAAGAAGCACCACCGCCACGAGACAAATTCGGTGAGGAAGCCGCCCAGCAGAACTCCCACCGCTGCACCGACGCCGCTGATGGAGCCGAAGATGGCGAAGGCTGTGCCGCGGTCCTTGCCACCGGGGAAGGCTACCGTCAGGAGTGCCAGGGCCGCCGGCGCGAGGAGGGCAGCGAAGATGCCCTGAAGTGCGCGGGCCCCGATGAGTTCCCAGGGCTGCTGGGCCAGTCCGCCGATGAGTGATGCCACCGCGAAGCCTGCCGAGGCCGTGATGAAGGTCCGCTTCCGTCCCCAGAAATCGGAGATCCGTCCGCCCAAGAGGAGGAAGGCGCCGAAGACGAGGGCGTACGCAGTGACCACCCAGGAGCGGGTGGAATCGCTGATGCCCATTTCCATCTGGAGGCGGGGGAGTGCCAGGTTCACGATGGTGCCATCCAGGACCACCATGAACTGGGCGAGGGCCAGGAAGGGTAGGGCCCGCCAGCCGATGTTGCCTTTACCGCCCGGTGGGGCTGGTGTGTTTGCTTGGGCTTGTCCGCCCGATGTCTCCAGTAGTTGCGATGCCACGCGTCACCCATTCTTGAAAGTAGTAATACTTATAAATGTATAAGTACTTATGGTGGCGGGTGTAAGCCCGGATCAGGGTGACGTGCCTTACGTGTTCCTGGGGTGCGGAAGCTTGGGGTGTGCCGGGTCCATCTCAGGTTCTGAAAGGAACGAAGCCAACCGCTGCAGCGCCGGAAGGCTGGCCGCGATCTGCTCGCGCTCTTCGGGAAGCAGGCGGGCGCTCGCCGCGATGATGGCGTCAGCCCACCCATTCTCCAGGAGCGCCTTGATCCGTCTGGATTCGTCCGTGGGGTGGAGGGAAACGTAGCGCTTGTCTGAGGCATCCTTGACCCGCGTGACCAAGCCGGAAGCTACGAGCTCGCGCAACTGGGAACTGATGTTGCTCAACTGCCGCCCAAGTCTGGCCGCCACCTCGGCAACGGTGACACCAGGATGGCTTTCAACAACGCGAAGGATTTCCAGCAGACCATTCGAGATGGGGCGGAGGCCGGTCTCGTTCAGTGACTTGCGGCGAATGTCGGACGAGATATCAATCATGCAGACGGCCAGGGCCTTGTGGTCCACAGTCTCTTCTCCCATCCCTCAAGCATAGGTGGGGCCATGCCTCTTCAACTCGCCGGCGGTCGGCTGCAATAGTGGCAGGATGATCAACCAGCAACAACTCTGGGACGACGATGCCGCGCAGCAGTACGACACTCCCGGGCAGGGGATGTTCTCCCCTGACGTACTTGGCCCCACCGTGGAGGTGTTGTCGGAACTCGCGTCGGGAGGTCCCGCCGTCGAGTTTGCGATCGGAACCGGGCGCGTGGCCATCCCGCTCCTGGAAGCCGGCGTGCCGGTCAGCGGCATTGAGCTGTCCCACGCCATGATCGCGCGCTTACGCGAAAAGGTGGGCGAGGACCAGATTCGCGTGGTTCAGGGCGACATGTCCGAGGCTTCAATAGGCGGGAATTTCACCCTGGCCTTCCTGGTGTTCAACACCATCGCGAATCTTCTGACACAGGACCAGCAAGTCCGGTGCTTCGAGAACGCTGCCGGCCATCTCGCCCCCGGCGGTCGGTTTGTCATTGAACTCTGGGTCCCACAACTGCGTTCACTGCCCCCGGGACATGGGGGAACGGTGGAAGTGAGCGAGCCCGGCTACTTGTTGGTGGACACTTACGATGTGCTCCGCCAGCACGTTGTCTCGCACCATGTGCGGTTCGGCTCTGAGCTATCCGATGGGCGTGAGGCCCTGATTGGCCGGACGCCACACCGCTATATCTGGCCGAGCGAGCTCGACCTCATGGCACGGATAGCAGGTTTTGAACTGGAATCCAGGTGGGCCGACTGGGACCGCAGCGAATTCACCGCTGAGTCCCGCAGCCACGTATCGGTGTACCGGCTCATAGAACGCCCCTAGCCAATCACTGCCCTGACCTGGCGAATAGGCGTCGCATCCCACCACGCGCCAGCATCAGCACGATGATGAGGGCTGTCACTGCGAAGAACCCGCCGAGTTGTACGGCGTCGCCGAACACGAAATCGACCAACTCCAGCACCACGAACTTGCTTCCCGGCATGACAAACAGCAGTGCGACAACGCTGACAATCCGGGCTGCCACGGTCTTTCCATCCCTGATGCGTCCGACGATCTTCTTCTTGGCGAACATCACGATCTCGAGCACTGCTTTCAGCAGGATCGCCGTGAGAAGGGCCAGCAGGAAGGACTCTGAAATGACGGCGGGGAACAGCTGGATAAACACGCCCAACACGACCAAGTAGACGAGTACATCCACAAGATCGATCGGCCGGATCCGCATTCCGCGAGCGTATCAATCCAAGCAACCACGGACTAGGCAAACATGGGCCATGCTGCCGGATTGCTAGGCTGGACTCATGACCCGTCGCCTTGCAGCCCTGTCCGCCGTCCCTCTTTTGCTGCTGCTTGTCGGCTGCGGAGCAGTAGAGGAAGCTGCCGGAAATGCCGCCAGCGAGGCCGCCTCAAAGGTAGCCACTGCCGCTGCCGATGAAGTAACCAAGCAGATTTGCGCAGTGGTCCAGGACGGCTTGGTCAGCGTTCAGGACAAGCAGCTGCTGTCCGGTTTGGTGTCGGCAGCCAATGCTGCTGGAGTTCCCTCGGACATCACGACGCCGTTGAACCAGATCGCGGAGGCCGGCGACCAAGTGCCAGCTGAGTCCGTTCAGGCATTGAAGGACGCCTGCCCGGCATAGGGCGCGGCTGCGCTGGGGCTGCGCGGCGTTGCTGCTGCCCGGCCGGTTTCTAGGCTGGGACCCGCTTCTTTCTCCGGTGAAACTTGCCTGCCTTCGCGCGCTTGATGTGCCTGCGTCGGTTGTGCTGGGACTGCCGTTGGTGTGACTGCTGTTGCTGTTCAAGCGTGGGAACTCTGCTTGCCGGTGGAGGCGCCGCCACGTGCCCGTAATTATGCCCGGGCAGAGGCTGGGCCTTCGATTGATAACTGTGACCGGTGGGTGTGCGGATTTCGAGAGTGTGGACACCTTCGGGGAGGGTTTTCGCCGTCCAGCCGGGGTTTTCTTTGGTGTGGTTGCAGGCTTCGCAGAGTCCGGCCCCGTTGGCCAGGGTGGTGGTCCCGCCGGAATGCCAAGGGACCACGTGATCGATATGCCGGATGGGCGCGTCGCAATATGGGGTGCGGCAGGTGTCATCACGGGTTTCGATGAAACGCCTGAGTCGTGGTGGAAAGAGCCTCGCTTTGGAGTCCATGCTCAGGAGTTCGCCTGTGGCCGGCGCGGTGTAGAGCCGGCGGAGCCACACGGTTAGCTCGTCGTCCCGCGTTGGCGCCGGCTCCTGCCTTGGTGCGGGGTCTTGCTCGGACAGGGCCCCGCTTCCGGCGCGAAGTAGCTTCCTGGCCCATTCAGCGGGGACGATTCCGTAGCCTTCGAGCCGGGCAGGTTCGCTGTCGCCCTGTAAGAGGGTTCGATCGGTCATGACGAGCTGCAGGTCGATTCCGCTGATCCCGCCGCGCCTGCCGGTGATGCGCTCGACGAGGGTGTCTGCCATGACCTGGCCCCGGATCCGGGGGTCCCCGGCCGAACGGGCAGAGTCAGCAGCCCGGGTCAGAGCGGTGTACGCCGCCACACCCTTCGCGACCGGAAGGAGGGCGGTCAGGTAGGTCATGGCGTCCGGCGCCGGGCGCAGGGTCACGGTCCGTTCGGTGGAAGCGTGGGCGGCGCGTTGGGCAACGGAACGCGGATCACGCCGGTAGGCGGCTGCCTTCGCCGCGGCGATGATCGCCCGGTCGCCCTTCCCCTCGAACGTGCCGGTGTCTGCGGAGAGTTCCTCGTCCACGGCGCAGCGGTCCTCCGCAGACAGGCATGCTGTTTCCTTGACCAGCAGCGTGGCCCGCCATTCATTCAACTGGCCCGATTCCAGCGCTGCCATGGTGTGCGGCATCTCTGTCACCAGCGCCTTCGCCATGCCCAGGAGTCGCGAGCCCCGGTTCGGGGATTCCCGCCGGGCCAACGCGATCTGCGCCCCAACACCGTGGCCCCGTTCGGACGCGGGCACACCCGCCGCGGCCTGCTCCTGCCGTTGGGCGAAGTCAAAGGCCACCGCGGCACGGGCCTGCAACCCCACGATGGCGGACTTCAGGTCTTCAAGCCCGCGGATCTGGTCGATAAGCTCCCGGCTCGCGGTGCCGAGGGGGATCGCGCCCAGGAGCGTGATGAGATCAGAAACCCGAGGCGTGGTCTCGTCGGTCCAATGCCTCGAGACAGGAACAAGCGCCGCGTCTGGCGGTGTCTGCATGCCCCGAATCTGCTCCATGCCTCAACTCTTCCAGCAGGCATTGGGCGCCATAAGGTCGAAAGCCCCCTATGTGGAAAAGCGATGACGTCTACGTCCAACGAGCAACTGATGCCATGCCGGAGCTGTCGGGGAAACGTGGTTGGATCTAGCGGCCTGCCAACACAGTCCGGGCCCTCACCGTGATGGCCGCCCCGAGAACCAGGGCAGCAGCGACGGCCGCCGCGACCGCCGTCGGGAAGGACTCGGGTGCATCGGTACTGCGGCCGACCGTGATCCAGACGAGGCCCCACGCGATGGCGGCTGCCAGGGCGAGGCGCCCGTGTCCTTTGATAGCCAAGGCGACACCGACGACCGCCACCACCACGAGCACAGCGACGGACCAGATCTCAGGACGCAGTCCGAAGCCCAGAAAACCAAACGCTTTCAAAGCTGCTGCGATGTTGGCGCACACGGCCACGCTGGTCCAGCCCAGATACAACCCCAGGGTTCCGTCCACCACAACTGCCTCAACCCACGAGGCAGCGCGGCTCTGGCTGTAGCGAAGGAACGCCAGGACGAGGGACACCAGCAGCGCCAAGATCACCAGAACACTGACGAAGAGCCACCCAGCCTGCACGGACAGGATCCACGCGGCGTTCAGGACCATGGACACGGCCACGATCCAGCCGAGGGAGCGCTGCCGCGGATTGGCCTGCTGGGACGGCAGCCACTGCCACACCGTGTAGGCAACAAGGCCGGTGTACACCACGGACCAGATGGAGAACGCGGGGGTGGCCGGAGCCAGCAGAGTGGAGTCGGCGGACAAAGCCCCGCCCGCTGCCTGCGCAATCGGGGTGCCGCCGAACACCCCCACGCCGATCATCGAGCCGATGATGCAGACCGCCAAGCTCACGGTGACCGTGATTTGCCGGGCGAGGTCGGAGCTTGCTGTTGCCATGTGCAGTGCCTCTTTCCTGGTGCTGCGTGGGTGTGGGATGGACGGTGTCATGCATTCACGAGGTCCTTGACCTAGTATCAAAATGCTAGTGAATCAAGCTTTACGCTTATCGAAGGAACATCGGATGGACTCGGAAGGCCACTCAAAGGGCTACTGGTACGGCAAAGACCCAGGTCAGAAGGCCATTGCCATTGACGTACTGAACGCCCTGCGCGACTACCGCGCCTCCGAGCAGGCGATGCGCCGGAGGACGCGTTCGTCCATGGGAATGGGTGAGAAGGACCTGCTGGCCCTGCGTTATTTGTTCGAGGCAGAGGCCGCCGGCAAGGTGATGAAGCCGAAGGACTTGGGCGACAAGCTGGGGATAACGTCGGCGTCCATGACCACCCTGATCGACCGTTTGGTGGAATCCGGCCATATTCGCCGCGAACCCCACCCCACTGACCGGCGGGCCTTGATCCTGAAGGCCACTCCCGGTTCAGACCAGGAAGTGCGGCACACCCTGGGCGGAATGCACCGCCGGATGCTGGATGCGGCGTGCGCGTTGAGCCCGGACGAATCCCAGATCGTGGTGAATTTCCTCCAGCACATGCGCGAGGCCCTGGATACCCTTGACGAAGAGCCCGGGGACCAGCCCCGTTCATGATGTGAGGCTCCACTGCAGGATCAGTATCAGGGTCACCAAAAACCCTGAACCGTAATTGAGCCAGATGAACCGCCGCCAGGCCACATTGGTGCGTGCCGCCGTCGTATCCGTCACGTTCCTGTAAGGCGCGCAGTTAACGATGTACGGGACGGCGATGATCGCCGCCAGGGGTCCGGGCCACGGCGTGGCCAACATTGCCAGACCGGCAACAAACCAGAGCACGACGGCGAGCCTCACCGTTCGTCGGGCACCGATGACTGTCGCTATGGAGCCGATGCCGGCCTGCCGGTCGGGCTCGATGTCCTGGACGGCGCCGAAGGCGTGCGCGGCCATGCCCCACAGGAAGAACGCCGCCAGCACGACGATCAAGCCCGGTGTCACATTGGCGCCGGCCAAGGCAAGGCCGACGACGGCGGGACTCACGAAGTGCGTGCTGGACGTCAGCGAGTCCAAGACCGGGCGTTCCTTGAAGCGCAGGCCGGCCACGGAGTAGGCCACAACGGCGAAGGCGCTGACGGCCAGGCTCAGCCATGCGGCTGGTCCTCCGGCGACGGCGAGCAACAGCAGGAACGGCACATTGGTGATCGCCGCGAGCCACAGCATGGGCCGGTGCAACCGGGGCTGGAGCAGCGCACCCTCGATCCCACCCTTGCGCGGATTCTTCAGGTCCGACTCATAATCGAAGACATCGTTGATCCCGTACATGGCCAGGTTGTAGGGGATCAGGAAATAGAACGTGCCGACAACCAGCACCCAATCGATCTCGCGGGTGGTCAGGAGCATGGCCGCGGCGAATGGGTAGGCAGTGTTGATCCAGCTGACCGGGCGGGATGCGAGCAATGCTTGGGGGACAAGGCCCTTGAGCCCCGGTTCCGCGCCGCCCTCGCTGGGTTGCTTGCGCTTGCGCGTCAACCACATCCACAGTCCTGGAAGTGCCACGACGCCGGCCAGCGGATAGGCGAAATCCTCGATCGGCGCGAGTCCTACCTTGACGCCAAGGATGTGCGATGCGTCGTAGTGGAAGAGCTCCATGCCGATCATGACGGAGTCGAACACAGCGGTCAGGACAACCAAGGCCGCGAACGCGAGGCCAACCGCTTTCCAATGCCTGCCTGCCTCGCCGGGAAACGCGCCATGGCGGGCAAAAACCACGCCGGCCACCACTGCCGCCGCGATGAAGACGAGCGCGAGCCACAAGTACGTCATACGTTCACCCGCTCCCGCTGCTTCCCGCTGCGGGTGGACGGGATCCGGTCAAGCAGCCGCCGGGAGCCTGTGTACAAAACCATCGTGCACAGCACCAGGAAAAGCAGGAAGACTGGCTCCTCGATGGGCAGCTCGGGGGCGATCAACAGACCTGTCGCGATGGTACCTTCACCGCGCAGGAAGATCCCCAAGCCGATTCCGGCCAGGTCCCAGAAGAGAAGGAACAAGACCCCGACGGCGGTGACGATCGCCGCTGCTTTGGCATCGCGCCAGAAAAACAGGCGGAAGCGGTGGTCCAGCAGGAGCATGCAGCCGATCCCGAGCAGCAGCGAGAGCAAATAGAGGACACCCATCAGCCAATCCTGCTGGCTACGGGCCTCACCGTGGTGGGGCCGGGACTGTGGTCGCCGCGGATCCGCTTCAGTACCAGCTCTGCACTGATGAGGCACATCGGTACCCCCACGCCGGGGGCAGTGGTGGCGCCGGCGTAGTAGAGGCCACGCACACGCTTGGAGGCGTTCTGGGCCCTGAACATTGCGCTCTGCCTTAGCGTGTGTGCCGGTCCCAGCATGCCGCCGCGCCATGAGTTGTACTCGTGGACGAAGTCAGCGGGGCCCGTGGTGTGCCGGACAACGATCCTCTCGCGGAGGTCCGGGATGTTGGCCCAACGGGCGATCTGGTCGATGGCGGCGTCGGCGGTCCGCTCGATGAGGGCATCGCCGCTACCGTCGGGACCACCGGCGCCAAGCTGCGGATCGGCCGGGACGGGAACCAGGACGAAGAGGTTTTCGTGGCCCTGCGGGGCGACGCCGGAGTCGGTGGCGCTGGGTTTGCAGACGTAGATGGAGGCGGGGTCGGGGATGCTGGTCTCCTCCCCGAAGATCGCGGCGAAGTTCGCCTCCCAGTCCCGCGTGAAGAACAGGGAGTGGTGGGGAAGTTCCGGCAGCGAACCCTTCACGCCAAGCATGACCAGGACTGCGCCGGGACCGCTGGTGCGGCTCTGCCAGTACTTGCTGTTGTAGCTCCGGTCCCTGACACCCAGCAGTTGGGTTTCGGTGTGGTGCAGGTCGGCGCCGGAGACCACGAGGTCCGCAACGCTGTAATGCTCCGCACCGGCATGGTCGCGCCACTTTACCCCGGTGACCTCCCGGCAGTCCTTCCCGGAAAGAGGAGCAGGGAGCCTGACGCCATCGAAGCGGCCCAGCTTCTTGGTCCGGGAGGCCTCGCGCGTGGTGATCTTTTGGGCTTCCGCTCCGGTGTGGATCCTGACGCCGGCGTCCACTGCCAGCGCCTCAAGCCGGCCCACGAGCTCGTGGAACCCGCCCATCGGATACTGCACGCCGTCGCCCAGGTCCAAGGCACTCATCAAGTGGTACATGGCGGGAGCAGCTGCGGGGTTGGTGCCAAGGAAAACCGCCGGGTATCCGAGGACCTGACGCAGAACAGGGTGCTGGAACCGCTGGGAGACGTACTTATCGAGGGGCGTCAGGAGCAGTTGCGCGAGCCTGGGCAAACTCCGCACCACCTCCGGATGGAGCAGTGCCTGCAATTTGGTGAACGGGTTATAGAGGAAAAAGCGTTCCGCCATCTCCGTCGTGTGCCTGGCGGAGGCGAGGTAGGAGGTGAGCTCCTTCGCGCTGCCAGGCTCAACTCCCTCGAAAGTCTCCAAGACCTGATCGCTGCCCAAGGGGACCGTCAGGGGGTCCGGCCGCACGCCGTCGTGGTTTGGTTCGCTGAAGACGCGGTACGCGGGACTGAGGGTGTGAAGGTCCAACTGTTCGGCAGCGCTGGTGCCGAGCAACCGGAAGAAGTGGTCGAAGACTCCCGGCATCAGGTACCAGGAAGGGCCGGTGTCCCACCGGAAGCCGTTCCGTTCAAGGCTGCCCGCGCGCCCGCCAACCCGGTCGCGCTGCTCGAGGAGCTGGACCTCGTGTCCTTCATGGGCGAGGAGTGCGGCCGTGGCAAGCCCCGCGATGCCACCGCCGATCACCACTGTCCGGGTCATCGGTGCAACTCCATCCAGGTAGAGGCGACCGCGCGGGCGGCGAGGCCGGCCTTCACGGCGTCCGGAACCCGCACCCGGTGGCGGTACAGCTCGTCCACGGTTGTCTGTTCAATCCGGTCCGTCAGTGCGGAGAACAGGGCCAGGGCGCTGCGGACTGCCGCCCGGGCGTCGCGCGGCAACAGCGGAATGACGGCGTTGGCATCGGCCAATTGGGACCGGATGGTGCTGACCCATTCCATGCGATCGCGGTCCTCAAGGTGGTCCGAGGTGCCGAGGTAGCTGCGGCCCAAGCGGGTGGTGTCGTCGGCGAGGTCCCGCAGGAAGTTGATGTTTTGGAAAGCAGCGCCCAACCTGCTGGCACCATGCTGCAAAGCCGCTGCGTCGCCGTCGTCGATGTTCTCATCCCGCATGAAGACGCGCAGGCACATCAGCCCCACCACCTCGGCGGAGCCGTGGACATAGCCGTCGTGGGCATCGGCATCGAAGCGGAGGGGTGCCGGCTGTTGCGAAGACGCGCGTGAGCCGGTGCCCTTGAGAGAGTCAGTGCGCTCGCCGAGGTCCATGCGCATGGAGTCAAAGAACGGATCGATGAGCGTGTCATCGATGCCCGCAGTCCGGGCCGTTTGGGCAAATGCATGGACGATGAGGTCGCTGCTGTAGCCGAGTTTGACGGCGCGGTGGGTCTCATCAATGAAGTGGGCCAAGGCGTCGCACTGTTCCTGGTAGCTGAGGCCGGCTTCGGCAGTGACGCCATCGACGAGTTCGTCCGCCACCCGCACCAGCGCATAAATATTGCGGACGTGTTGGCGGTGCCTTGGTCCCAGCAGCCTGCATGCCAGGCCGAAGGACGTGGAGTAGGCGGCGATGACCTGGTTGGCCGCGCGCTCGGCTGTCCGGGTGAAATGGATGAACGAGGTTTCGGTGGCGACGCTCATGATTGCCGTCCTTCCAGCTGCCCCGCAAGGTCAAGCAGTACATTGCGTGCGCCCGGCGGAATCGTGCTTGTCAGCAGTGTGTTGAAGGCCTGTACCTGGTCTTCGATGAGGCCCTGGACAAAGGCTTCCGCCCCGCAGTCGCTGAGGTGCCGGCGAACATGCTCGCCTTCGTTGCCATTTAGCCTGGGCCTGCCGAAGTAGGGCTCGATGTCCGGCCACGTGCTGGTGGTGCGGGCATGGGCGATGATGGCGGTTTCCTTGCCTTCCCGGAGGTCCGAAAAAGGATCTTTGCCGTGGCGGCGGGGATCTCCGAACGTGGACAGGAGGTCGTCCTGGAGTTGGAACGCGAGCCCCAGATGCCGGCCTGCAGTTGCCAGGGCAGTCTCGACGGCGAAGTCGGCGCCGGCCAGGGTCGCGGCCGCCCGCAGCGGGAGTTCGAAAGTATAGGTGGCGGTCTTGTAGCCGCACATGACCAGGATGGTCTCGAGGTCCGGGGCAATGATGCCGTCGCCCAGGCCGACATCCAGTTGCTCACCGGCAACGGTCTCGTTGATGGTGTGTTCCAGGAGGTCCAGCAGGCGCAGACGCGGTTCCCGGGGTAGATCGGCACGCGCAAAGGCTTGGTGCGTGGCGGCGAGCAGCATGTCACCCATCAGTATCCCGCCGGTTTGTGCCCAGTGCAGTCCGCTTCCGCTGCGTGCGCCATGGGTGTTGTCCGGGAGTTCGCCGGCCTCCGCGAGGAGGGAACCAATCAGGTTCGGGTGCCCGCGGCGGACGAGGTCGCCGTCGATCACGTCATCGTGGAGGAGGAAGGCATAGTGGAGGAGTTCGACGGCGGCGGCGATGTTGATGGCGGTTTCGCGCTGTTTGGAGCCGGCCTGTTCCAGGGCGTCGAACATTTCCATGAGCAGCAAGGGCCGGACGAACTTGCCGCCGAGCACATTCCGGCCTGCCAGCGCCCATAGCCGTGCGAAGTTGGGGCCATAGGCCGCTGCCGCGCTGGCCCTCTTGCCGATAAGTCCGCCCAGTTCGTTTTCGATGGCGGCGCAGAGATCGGTACGGCTTCGAATGGCGCCGGAGGTGACGGTCATGCGTCGGCCCCAGCTTGGAGGGGCAACGCGCGCGCTTTGAGGAGCTGCGGGAACTGCAGCCCGAGCCAGGGGCTGAAAGCGGACGGCGTGTGCTCCAAAGCGTCAGCGAGCAGCGAGGGCGAAATCCAGGCCCAGTCAGCGACCTCGGCGGGATTCGGGTGCAGTGCGCCGCTGATCCGGGCCACAAAGACGGGGCACACTTCGTTCTCCACGATGCCCGTGGGGTCCACCGCCCGGTAGCGGAAATCGGGGAGGACGAGTTCGATCCGGTTCGCGTCCACCCCGAGTTCGAACTGCGCACGCCGCAGCACGGCGTCTTCGAAGTCTTCGCCCGGTCCAGGGTGTCCGCAGAAGCTGTTGGTCCAGACTCCCGGCCAGGTCTTCTTCTCAGGTGAACGGCGGGTCAGGAGAATTTCGCCGGCCTCGTTGAGCAGGTAGCAGGAAAAGGCCAGATGGAGTGGGGTTTCCAGTGTGTGCACACTGCTCTTCGGGGACTCCCCGATGGGAGCTCCGGCGTCATCAAGGAGGACCACCATCTCTGTCGCGTTCATCTTGCGCCTTCCTCCCACACCCTGTGCCTTAGAGAAACTTGAATATTGCTAGACAAGCTAGAAGAAAGGCTACCATGTAGGAAGTTAGGTGTAACATACTCAACATGTCCAGTCCAGAACAGATTCCTGAAGAAGCCGGGACCCCGGTTTCCTTCGGGATTTACCATTTGGACGCCAATGATCCGAACCACGAACTGGTGGATCGCTCAGGTCTGTCCGAATCTGATGTTGAGCAGATCAGTGACCTCATGGCTGCACTGGGAAGACTGCGAGAGGCCGAACAGCGACTCTCCGACGCCTCACTGCGGTACATGAAACTCAACCAATCAGACATGCGCGCACTGCATTACCTGATCATCTGCGCCAACCATGGCGTGATTGCCACCCCTGGCGCAATAGCCGCCCAGCTTCACATTTCGACGGCGTCCACCACCAAGCTGCTTGATCGGCTGGAACGCGCGGGCCACGTCACGCGACACGCCCACCCCTCCGACCGCCGCGCGCTTGCCATCGCCATCACGCCCGCAACGCACGACGCTGCTATGCGGACAGTCGGGCGGCAGCAGGCCAAGCGTTTTCTGGCTGCGGCCCGACTGACGCCCGCGGAACGTGAAACGGTGATGCGCTTCCTGGACGACATGGCCCGGGAAATCGAAGTGACCGAAGAGGCATGGGCAGGGAGCTAGCCAGCTACTGCAGCGAGGGCTAGTACAGGAAGATCGGCAGCCACTCCCGGTTGTGGGCGTGCACCAGCGCCAGGAACAACACGAAGTCAAAAAGCAGGTGCACCGACACCACGTAGGTGAACGACTTGGTCAGCTTGAACGTGTGGCCCTGCAGCAGTGCGAAGGGGAACGTCAGCAAGGGACCCCAGGATTGGTAGCCGATCTCCCAGAGGAATGAGGAGAACACCACGGCCTGCAGGAGGTTGGCCAGCCAATCCGGGAAGTGCTGGCGGAGCAGGGTGAACGTGGTGCAGATGAAGAATAACTCGTCCCAGATCCCCACGGCATTGACGCCAACGAAGAGCCGCCAGAAGACGTCGGGATCGGAAGCATCGGGCCAGTTTTGGTACACGCCGGTGCTGATCAGGTAGACGGGAAGAATGAAGTAGCCCAGTGCCACTACGCCAACCAGGTACAACTTTGCGGCCAACGGCCACTTACGGCCGGTGTTGACGGGGAACTTGATGATGTCTTCGCGATACACGAAGCGGGACACCAGCCAGGGCACCACGACAGCCAGCGCCAGCGCACCACCCATGAGGGCCATGTGTTCGGTGCTGAGGTCCGCGTTGAGGGGGACCTGGCTGAAGATGAACATGCCCGCAGCTATCAACGCGAGGTGACGCATCAACCGGTAGTCGATGAAAGCGGCCGTGACGACACCCGCGAGCAGCAGGCCGTACCCGAGAAGCTCGTTGCCAAAGGCGAAGAGCGGTACACCGGATAAGGAAAGCAACGCTGCGGGCAACAGTTTCCAGCTGACCGCGGTGCGGGATGCTTCCGTTGAGATGGACGTCACCCCCTAAGCATCTCAGGGCTTGTGGCGCTGCGACACGGTTTTGCGCGTCTGGAAAAGCGCACCGCCACAACGTCGGAGGGTTCTTCTGTATTATTCGTGACAGGGCCCACAGATGGGTCGGTCGGGTAGTTGTCTGGCTCAGCCAGCGGGGGATACACATAAAGGAATAGCCGATGGCTCAAGAAGAGGGCTCTCTCTCACCGGACGGCGGTGCGGAATCCGTACGCCCGAACGGCGTTGACGCGTCACCGCCCGCTGGGGCGACCGTATCTGCTGAAACGACCGCGTCTGCCGCAGCGACCATGCGCGAGCAGGTGAAGGACATTATCGAGTCCATCCTTGCCGATTCTGAACCGCGCAGCGAAGGCGCCAGAATCAAGCTCCGCGAGTTGGTGGAAGCAAATCCGGACGATCCTGCGGGGGCCCTGCTGGAGCACCTGCTGGAAACGCGCAAGGAGCCTTCATCGGCAGCCGCCGTCCCCGTTCAACTTGAATCCTCCAGCGTCCACCTTGAGTCCGTTGGCGCCGCCCGGACCGTTTCAGTCCCCGTCAGCCACGAGGTGCGCGAAGGTATCCAGGCGATCCTCGCGGACAAGCTCCTCCTGACGGCCTTCCAACCTGTCCATGCACTCCCAACCGGCGATGTGGTTGGCGTGGAAGCATTGACAAGGTTCGTCGGAGAAGATGGTGCCGGCGCCGACGTCTGGTTCAACGAGGCTGCTGCCGCTGGGCTGGGGACCGAGTTGGAGATTGCTGCGCTGCACTGCGCGCTGACGGCGGCGCACGACGTCCCGGACAACATGTCTGTTGCACTGAACCTCACTCCGGCAACTTCCAGTGACCCGAGGGTGCGGAACCTGCTGGCCGCCGCGTCCCTCGCCCCGGACCGGATCATTGTTGAACTGACCGGCAGCCTGGCGGATGTTGAGGCCCAAACCGGCAACGACGGACTGGGGCCGCTGCGCACACTCGGCCTGCGGGTAGCCATCAGCGCATCCGGCGCAGCTTTGGTCTCCTTGGAGCGGGTGGAACAACTGCGCCCCGACATCATCAAACTGGACCGGCACCTGATTGAGGGCATCGAAGGCAGCGAGGGGCAACGGATCCGGGCCCGGGCCATCGTTGAGCTTGCCAGGGAGATCGGTGCCGAAGTCATTGCAGTCGGCGTCGAAACCGCGGAAGAACTCCAGGAAGTCACCGCGCTCAAGATCACCGCAGCCCAGGGATACCTCTTGGGACGCCCTTCGGTTCACCCCCTGGACTGGTCGGCTTGGAGCATCCGCGCGCAAGCGGAAGCCCAGCCTGCAGGCTAGGTGTCCGCGATGTGCCGGGGATCGTTGCCAACGAACGTTCCGGGAGGCATCCCGGCGCCAAAGACAGGGCCCGGGTCCGGTCGCTTGGGGTGACGGCCGTCGTCGGCATTCCGCTGCGTCAGGCGGCGCACCACCCACGGAAAGAGGTGTTCGCGCGCCCAGACGATGTCGTCCGCCCGTGCTTCGCGCCAGTTGCGCTCGGGCAGGGGTTTAGGCGTTAGGGGCTCCAAGGAATGTGGGACATTCAGGGTATCGAGCACCATGGTGGCGATGGTGTGCTGCCCCAGCGGCGAGAAATGCAGCCGATCCGGGTCCCACATCCGGGGATCGGTGAGTCGGCGCAGCGCCCACAGATCCGCCACCACAGCGTCATGGCGGGCAGCTACTACCCGGATGTTCTCGTTGTAGATGGCAACCTTGCCGCGGGCCAGGCCCAACACCGGGGTAGCGCCCCAGTCCGGCCCGGTGAACAGCAGGATGGCGGCGCCGGTGGAGGCAAGTTCTGCCACGCCTGCGTCCAGTTCCAGCGCGAGTTTGTCGGGGTCGCTCCTATGGAAGAGCAGGTCATTGCCGCCGGCGTTGAGGGTGATCAGATCCGGCTTGAGGTCCAGTGCCGGGCCCACTTGCTCTTCGAGGATCTGATGGAGCAGGCGTCCGCTGATCGCCAGGTTCGCATAGGCGAAATCATCGTGACCGGCGCTCAATTCTTCCGCCACCCGGTCCGCCCACCCGCGGAGGCCGCCGGGGCTCCGCGGCTCCGGATCGCCTAAACCCTCGGTGAACGAGTCGCCCAAAGCCACATAACGGCTCCACGGGTGCAGGCCGGCCCCGAAGCTGCCGGAACCGCCCTGTGACCATCCATTGGCACTCTGGGCGTTCATCCCCCCATAGTGCGCTTAGTCGACCCGCTGCGCCATGGGTGGAGTGGCTAGATCCACTGTGGCGCTGCCGGTGTGATGCTGTTGTTGTTGGGTCCGGTTGCTGTGACGCCCGTAGTTCCGCGGCCGGTGGCCCATTCGACGACGGCGGGAAGGGAGCCGGTGATGATCGTCGGGTCCGTGGCGGTGGTGTCGCCGAACGTGAGGTCGGTGCCGTTCCCGGCAGTGTTGGTGGCCTTGATGACGAGTCCGGTGTCTGTGCCGCGGGTTTTCCAGGCGCCGGTGATGTCTTTGAGCAGACGTTCGAGGACGAGGGCTGGGATGTCGTTGAACGTGGCTCCGTTGTCCAGGTCAATGGCGTGGATCCAGACTTCGCGGGTGCGCATCCACACGGTTTCCGAGGCGGGGACTGTGCGGCCTTGGGCGGTGCGGACTTCGTTGGCCCAGTTCGCGTCGGGCAGGTCGCGCCATTCGACGGACAGGTGCACCGCGGAGTGGTCGAACAGGTTCCGCAACGCAATCGGAGACAGGGTCGCGCCGAAGTTGATTTCGTGGTTCCGCGCCTCGGGGGAGGGATACATGGGCGTTTCGACGCCGGTGGCAGCCCATTCGATCAGGCGTGCGATTGCACGGGCGTTGTAGCCGACGTGTGCCACGACGTGGCGGCGGGTCCAGTCCGGAAGGCGGGTGCCGCCGTCGAGCTCTGCATCGGTGAGTTCGTTGAGTTTGCGGGCGAAGAACGCGGTGCCCCGCCGCGCCTGCAGGAGGTCTTCCTGCAGGCCCGGATCGGTGGCGAGGTCGTGGCGGGCTGCCATCAGGCTTCCTTGACCACGCGGTTGTTCAGTTGGCCCAGGCCCTCGATGGTGGTGACCAGGAGCTGGCCTTCCTGCAGGTACCTTTTGGGGTCCTGGGCGTGGCCGACACCGCCGGGGGTGCCGGTCGCGATCACGTCACCGGGGTTCAAGGTGATGATCGTGGAAATATACGAGACCAGGAACTCCGGAGTGAAGACGAGGTCGCCGGTGGGGGTGGACTGCTGGATTTCGCCGTCCACGGCGGAGGTCATGAGCGGGCCGGCGGTGAATTCGTCGCGGGTGACCAGGGCCGGGCCGAACGGGGTGGAGTTCTCCCACGTCTTGCCCTGCAGCCACTGGATGGTGCGGAACTGGTAGTCCCGCATGCTGATGTCGTTCAGGACCGCGTAGCCGGCGATGTGGTCGGCGGCGTCTGCCTCGGCGATGCGGCGGCCCTTTTTGCCGATGATGACGGCGAGTTCGGCTTCCCAGTCCACGGTGTCCGATTCCTGCGGCAACGCCAGGTCATCATTCGGGCCGATCAGCGATTCCTGGTACTTGGCGAACAGGGTGGGGTGTTCGGGGATGTCCCGGCCCATTTCCTTGATGTGGTTGCGGTAGTTGTGGCCCACGCAGATGATCTTTCCCGGTGCGGGCACGACGGCGGCCAGGTCCGCGCCGTCGGCCGCGTGCGTTGCGCCGTTGGCCGCCGCAGCGGTGGTTTCCCAGGCGGGGTCCGCCAGCAGCGCGCCGACATCGGCGAAGCCTGGGATTTCGGTGAGGGTGTCGCCGTCCTGACGGACGGCCTTGGTTCCGGTTTCGGTGCGGAGGGTGAGGAGTCTCATTTACTTGCGTCCTTCGGTGTAGCTGCGGTTGAAGTTCAGTCGTTCGAAGATGGGGGCGTCGCTGAAGCGGAACAGATCAAACCCTGGCTGGTCAGCGTCGGCGGTCAGGGACCACTCCTGCCAGGACGGGACCACGAACAGGTCACCCCTGGCCAGCTGCTTGGTTTCACCGTTCAACACCACGGAGCCGGTACCCTCGAAGACCTGCCAGACACTGGAGCCGACCTCGCGGAGCGGCTCGGTGGAGGCGCCGGGACGGAGGCGGTGGAACTCGGCCCGGATAGTGGGCATAACGTCCCCGCCCGTGGTCGGGTTCGAGTACCGGACGGCAGCGTGGCCCTGGGACACCGTGGCCGGGTGGCCCTCATCCTCCAACAACAACTGCTCACGGAGGGCAGCGTCGGTGTGTTCCCAGCGGTACGCCGCGATGGGGGAGTTGGTCGTGTCATCCAACCCGGACAGGGGACGCAGGCCCGGGTGGGCCCAGAGCCGTTCGGAACGGGAAATATCCGGGGTCGCTTCGTCGGTGACGCGTTCGGTGCCGAACTCGAAGAACCCGGCATCGGCGTAATGCACGAACGGGATGTCGAGGCCGTCGATCCACGCCATGGGCTGGTCGGTGTCATTGTGGTGGCCATGGAAGTTCCACCCCGGGGTGAGCAGGAAATCGCCGCGGCGCATCGCCACCGGATCCCCGTTCACCACGGTCCACACGCCTTCACCCTCCACCACGAAACGGAACGCGTTCTGGGAATGGCGGTGCTCTGGAGCGACTTCGTGTGCGCCGAGGTACTGGATGGCGGCCCACAACGTCGGAGTCGCGTACGGGGTGCCGGCAAGGCCCGGGTTCGCCAGGGCAATCGCGCGGCGTTCCCCACCTCGGCCCACCGGAACCAGATCCCCGGCACGGGCGGCCAACGGGTACAAGTCATTCCAGCGCCACACATGCGGAACAGCCTTCGGAGTAGGGACCATCGGCATCAAATCACCGATCTCCGTCCACAAAGGCACCATGTTCCCCGCAGCGAAATCCTTGTACAGCTGCTCCAACTGGGCAGCTTCCTCCGGAGTCGGCTCCGGCAAGGCGTGGCTGGCGGCCACGGATTCATGGGTCGTGTTCTCGGCGCTGATGGACACGTAGGCCTCCTCGATAGGGTCCGAACAGTTTTTGGCGTAGTTCGACCCTAGGGATGCCAGGCTGCGACATCGAGTCAATTCTGCTGTACAGAATTATTCTTATTCGGGATCAGCCGGGTTTGCAGCGATGTCGATCTCCAACTGCCGGCAGGTTTCGCGCAGGGCGGCGACCAATCCGGCGTCGAACACCTTTCGGAACCGTGTGGCAGGCGTGGCGACGCTGAGCGCCCCAACTACCTGGCCGTGCCGGTTATGCAGAGCCATGCCCAGGGCGCTGACGCCTTCCTCGGTGCCCTCGAAGTTGGCCGCGAAGCCGTTGGCGCGGATGCTGTCGAGTTCGCGCAGGAAGGCCTGGTACTCGGCCTCCGGAATGGTGTCCCCGCCGATTTCGGCGTTCTGGCTCCGGAACAGTTGCTCGATCATGGCCGGGTCCAGTTCGGCCAACATCACCTTGCCACCGGACGTCTTGTCGGCAGGCATCACGGTACCCTGGCGGTCTCCGATCCTCAGGACGTTGCCGCCTTCAACTGTGCTGAGGAAGCGGACCTTGGTGCCGACGCGGACCATCAGGTTTACGGTCTCGTCGAGCCGCGAGGACAGGAGCTCCATGTGGGGCTGGGCGAGGTTTCGAAGGAGCCTGGTCCAGCTAAGTCCCGCCGGGCCAACACCCATTGCTGGCCCGGGCACGTAGCGGCGGTTTTCATCCTGGACCGCGAAACCGCGATAGACCAGCATCGCCAGGAGTCGATGGGCGGTTGACGGGGCTACGGCCAACTCCGCCGCGGCATCCTTGAGGCGGAGGGCGCCGCCGTCGCGGAGCAGCTGGAGGAGTTGAAGGGCGTTGTCCACGGCGTCAATGGAATACGTGGGCCGCTTCTGCACGGGTTTCCGGTTTTGGGCTGGCTTCCGGCTGGCCCGACCCGGGTTGATGTTCTGCACAACAGAATTGTATGGCCCTTCGCTTGCCGTTCACCGGACAGTGGTGGGATGAATCACACACTTCCCGCTGCAGCGTCGCAAGGGTCAATCGTCAACGCTGCCGGCAGTGCGCCGCGGTTCTCCAAAGGCTCTGCACTCGCCGTCCTGGTTTGTTGGCTGTTGGTGGTCTTCGACGGCTATGACCTCATCGTTTACGGAACGGTGCAGTCCTCCCTGATCTCCGAAACAGGCTGGGGCCTCACCAAGGCAACCGCAGGGACCATTGGCTCCATGGCGTTCCTGGGCATGATGATCGGAGCCATCTTCGCCGGACGCATGGCCGACTCCTGGGGCAGGCGCAAGACCATCCTGGGTTGCGCGATCGTCTTCTCCATCTTCACCATCCTCTGCGCCTTCGCCCCCAACGCGGCCGTGTTCGGTGCTCTGCGGCTGCTCGCCGGCATCGGACTCGGCGGTTTGGTGCCGTCCGCCAACGCCTTGGTGGCCGAACTGGTTCCCACCAAGTGGCGGTCCACTATTGCCACGCTGATGATGTCCGGCGTCCCGATCGGCGGCTCAATCGCCGCACTGGTGGGCATCCCGCTGATTCCCGCGTTCGGTTGGGAGGCCATGTTCTTGGTGGCCGTGCTGGCACTCGTGATCGTGGTGCCGCTGGGGCTGAAGTACATTCCGGAGACACTGACACCCGCCGGATCCGCAAGCAAAGCCTCCAAGGGCTCCGCCGGTTTCGGTTCACTGCTCCGGGCGCCCTACCTAGGCGTCAGCGTACTGTTCGCAATGGCCACGATTGCCACTCTCTTCGCTTGGTACGGCCTGGGCACGTGGCTGCCTAACCTCATGCAGCTGGCTGGCTACAACCTGGGATCGGCGCTCACCTTCGCCCTGGCCCTGAATCTCGGCGCCGTTGCCGGTTCGGTCATTACCGCTTGGGCCGGCACGCGCTTCGGTCCGATTCCGACGGCGATAGCGGCAGCCGCGGTGGCCGCCGTCGGGCTTTCCGTCCTCCTGGCCAGCCCGCCCGTCACCGTTGTTTACCTCGCCCTGGTGCTTGCCGGCGTCGGAACCCACGGCACGCAGTGCCTCATCATCGCCGCAGTCGCCAGTCACTATCCCGACCATTTGCGGGGGACCGCGCTCGGCTGGGCGCTCGGAACCGGCCGCATTGGCGCCGTCGTCGCACCGCAGGTGGGTGGCCTCCTGCTGGCAGCCGGGCTGGGCGTCAACTCCAACTTCCTCGCGTTCGCCGGAGCCGCCGCCATCGCAGCGGTCCTGTTGGCCGCCGTCGGACTCAAAATCAAATCCACCATCTCGCAAGGAGCACGCAATGCCTGAGTACACCACATCCACCGATGTCCTGGTGGTGGGAGGGGGCATGGCCGGTTTGGCCGGAGCCCTGGCCCTCCGCGAAAACGGTGCCAACGTCACGCTCGTGGAACGGGCACCGGAATTTGGCGAGGTCGGTGCCGGCCTGCAGATGGCCCCGAACGCCTCCCGGGTTTTGAAGCGTTGGGGCCTGTTGGAGAAGGCGCTGGAGATCGGGGTGCAGCCCAGGCATCTGGTGTTCCGCGACGCGACCACCGGTGAGGAGCTCACCCGTCAGTCGCTGCGCGGGGAGTTTGAGGAACGCTACGGCGCCCCGTACGTAGTGATCCACCGCAGCGACCTGCACCGCGTGCTCCTCGAAGGATGTGAAGCTGCCGGCGTGAAGCTGGTCAACGACGTCATGGTTGAGAGCGTGGAAACCGTGGACGGACGCGGCGTAGTGCACACGGCAGCCGGCGTGGACTATGAAGCAGACGTAATCATCGGCGCAGACGGTCTCAAGTCCACGCTTCGCCCGCTCGTGGCAACAGATGAGCCCGTGTCCTCTGCCTACGTTGCCTACCGCGGCACCGTGCCCATTACCTCCGAGACCCCGGCGGCCGACCTGGAGGACGTGGTGGTTTACCTCGGCCCGGACTGCCACCTGGTGCAGTACCCGCTGCGCAAGGGTGAACTGCTGAACACCGTGGCCGTCTTCAAATCGCCGTCGTTTGAGCGCGGTGAAGAGCAGTATGGGGGAGTAGACGAGCTCCAGGCCGCCTACAAGGACTGCATTCCCGCGGTGCAGGCAGCCCTCGCGAACCTCGGCACGGGCATCCGCTGGCCCATGTACGACCGCGATCCGATCGAGAACTGGATTGCCGGCCGAATGGTCCTGATGGGCGACGCCGCCCACCCCATGCTCCAGTACTTGGCCCAGGGTGCCTGCCAGGCACTCGAAGACGCCGCCGTGCTGCAGGACGTCAGCGCAGGCACCGTCTTCACCACCGACGGCGTCAACCCGGCGGCGTGGGACGAGGCAATTGTCGCGTTCAACTCCGCCCGCGCCGCCCGGACCGCCCGTGTCCAAAGCACGGCCCGCGTGTGGGGAGAGTCCTGGCACGTCTCCGGCTTGGGGCGCACGCTGCGAAACCTGCTCTTCAAGAGCCGCAAGGACAACGACTTCCAGTACAACGACTGGTTGTATGGCCAGGCGGGCGAGGGCGTGCCTGCCCCCGTGGCGCCCCGCGTCGCCAACCAGCTGCCTGCCTGACGGATGGCGCTTAAGCCGCCTGCCGCCGTCGTGCCTTATTAACAGCAGCACGACGGCGGTGGGCGGCTTTGCGTGTCTGCTTTCGGTGTCACTCCCATCGCCTACGATGACAGCACCGGCGAAGGAGGACGTATATGGGCGCCATGGATGAGCTGATCAATTCCACGGTGGTGACCGAGCTGCGCTCCATACTCATGGGCGCCAGTCCGGGCATTGAGCTGCCAACACTGGAGCGCTCACATGGTGACCTCGACGGGCAACGCCTCCGGCAGCGGGTGGATGTAGTGAGGGATGCCCTCCTTCAGGACTTACCGGCGGGATCCTCCGATGTTCAGAGGATCATGATCGATGCTCTCGACGACCCCCGCTTTACGGGATGGATGGTCTGGCCGGCCACCGAAGTGGTGACCGGAAGGGCTCTTCACTCGGGATCGCTCACCGATTTTGATGCTGCGCTCGCGGTCCTGTCCCGCCTGACGGGGAGGCTCACGGCAGAGTTCGCTATCCGCGACCTCATAGCCACCCGGCCGGAACGTGCCATTGCGACGATGCAAACCTGGACGAATCACAACGACGAACACGTCCGCCGACTCGCAACGGAGGGCTCCCGCGCCTACCTGCCATGGGCTAAACGGGTACCTTGGCTGGTGGCCAATCCAGCGGCAACCCAGGGGATCCTTGATGCCACCTACCAGGATCCCACCGACTATGTCCGGCGCTCCGCAGCGAACCATCTCAACGACCTGAGCCGGATCGATCCGCAGCTGGTGCTGGCTACAGCGCGCCGTTGGTCAGGCAAACCTGATGACACCACACCCAAGGTGATACGGCATGGACTTAGGACCCTGGTTAAACAAGGCAATCCGGACGCGCTCGCCCTCCTGGGCTACACCGGCGGCCAGCTGGTGGTCAGGGAGCCTCACCTCCGCCACACGGCAGTGGCATGGGACGGAACCGTGGAATTTTCAGCCGAGGTAGTCAACGAAGGCCCCCAGCCCGCCAACGCAGCCATCGACTACTCCATCGGGTTCCAGCGTTCCAACGGCACGGTCAGCGCAAAGACCTTCAAGCTCACGTCCCGCCGCATTCCACCCGGCGAGACCGTCACAGTCACAAAAACACACTCGTTCCGCCCCATAACAACCCGCTCCTATTACCCAGGGCAGCACTACGTTGTGGTCCAGGCAAACGGCGTCGCTTCGACCCCTGCGCACTTCGTCCTGGACAAGCAGGAGCTCAGCTGAACCGGGTGCCCGGCAGCGTGCTTCAGCTCCCCATCAACCGCCGCATCTGCTCACCGGCGTCATTCCCGGGTGCAGGTGTATAGACCACGATGTGGAGGTCCGGCCGGTCCGATGGGGAGACCTGGTGATGTTCCATGTGGAGAACGCCAACCGCGGGGTGGTGGAACTGCCGCTCGCGGGATTCGAAGCCCAGGATGTCGTACCGGTCCCAGCTCTCTTGGAACTCCGGGCTGGCTGCTTTGAGCCGTTCCACTTGGTACTCCACATCCGGATCACCCAACCGTTGGCCGGTTTCGGCCCTGAACTCAGCCAAAAAGCGTTTGCTCGTGACGTCCCAGTCCGGGAGCAGGTCGCGGATGTAGGGGTCGGTGAAGACAAGCCACAGCAGGTTCCTGTCCGAGGCATCGAACGTTCCGATGTTGGGGTACAGCGCCTCGTACGCTCGATTCCAACCGGCGATGCCCCAATCCGGGGACAGTGCGTAGGAGGGGTTGGGGTCCAAGGCATCGAGCAGGCGTTGGACATGGGCCGGTGCATCGGCGGCCACCGGGCCCTTCGGTGGAGCGGAGGAATAGCCACCCAGGGAAAGCACGTAGCTCAACCCGGTATCGGAGAGATGCAGCGCCCGCGCTATGGATTCCAGGACCTGCCGCGAGGGACTGATGTCCCGGCCTTGCTCCAGCCAGGTGTACCAGGTGACGCTCACGCCGGACAGGAAGGCGATCTCTTCCCGGCGAAGCCCTCGCTCGCGGGATCGTCCTACCGGGGGCAGCCCGTAGTCCGAGCGCAGGGCCTGGGTGCGGCGTGTCCTGAGGTATAGCCCCAGCTCCTTGCGCCTCTCATCTTTCACGCCTTCAACACTATTACTCTGGTACTTTCACTACTAGTAGCAACACCGTCTTCCACCGACCAAGGAAGAACAGCAGGATGGTATTCATGCCTGCACTACGCTCAAGAACAGTTACCCATGGCCGCAACATGGCCGGCGCCCGCGCACTGCTGCGTGCCTCCGGCGTCGCCAACACGGACATCGGCAAGCCGATCATCGCCGTCGCCAACTCCTTCACGGAATTCGTCCCCGGACACACCCACTTGGCTCCCGTGGGCCGGATCGTCTCCGACGCGATCCTCGCCGCCGGCGCTGTTCCGCGCGAATTCAACACCATCGCCGTGGACGACGGCATCGCCATGGGCCACTCCGGCATGCTCTACTCCCTGCCGTCCCGCGACCTGATCGCCGACTCCGTTGAGTACATGGTCAACGCACACTGCGCCGACGCCCTGGTCTGTATCTCCAACTGCGACAAGATCACCCCCGGCATGCTCATGGCGGCGCTCCGCCTGAACATCCCCGTAGTGTTCGTTTCCGGCGGTCCCATGGAGGCCGGCCGCGTGACCCTGACGGATGGGTCCGTCCGCTCCCTGGACCTGGTCAACGCGATTGCCGACGCCGTGGACGAATCCATCTCCGATGAAGACATCAACCTCATCGAAGAGAACGCCTGCCCCACCTGCGGTTCCTGCTCGGGCATGTTCACCGCCAACTCCATGAACTGCCTCGCCGAGGCCATCGGCCTGGCCCTGCCGGGCAACGGCTCCGTGCTCGCGACCCACACCGCCCGCAAGGCGCTGTACGAGAAGGCCGGCGCCACCGTCGTCGATCTCGTGAAGCGCTACTACGACGGCGACGACGACTCCGTCCTGCCGCGCTCCATCGCCACCGCCGAGGCCTTCGACAACGCCATGGCCCTGGACATCTCCATGGGCGGCTCCACGAACACCATCCTGCACCTGCTGGCCGCGGCGCAGGAGGCGGGCGTGGAGTACGGCCTGGCCGAGATGGATGCCAAGTCCCGCCAAGTGCCTTGCCTGGCCAAGGTGGCCCCGAATGTTGCCGGGGACAAGACGTATTACATGGAGGACGTGCACCGCGCCGGTGGCATTCCCGCCCTGCTGGGTGAACTGAACCGTGGCGGCCTCCTGCACAAGAATGTTCATTCCGTGCACTCCAACGACCTGGACGGCTGGCTGGACGACTGGGACGTCCGCGGCGGCAAGGCCACCGAGGAGGCGCAAGCGCTCTGGCATGCGGCTCCCGGAGGCGTCCGCTCCTCCACCGCGTTCTCGCAGTCGAACGAGTGGACCTCCCTGGACACCGACGCCGAGGGTGGCTGCATCCGTTCCGTGGAGCACGCCTTCTCCAAGGACGGCGGCCTGGCTGTGCTGCGCGGCAATGTCGCAGTGGACGGCGCCGTGGTGAAGACCGCAGGCGTGGATGAGTCCATCTGGATCTTCGAAGGCCCGGCCGTTGTGTGCGAGTCACAGGACGAAGCCGTGGAAAAGATCCTGAACAAGTCCATCAAGGAAGGCGACGTGGTGGTCATCCGCTACGAAGGCCCCAGGGGTGGTCCGGGCATGCAGGAAATGCTCTACCCGACGTCGTTCCTCAAGGGCCGCGGCCTGGGCAAGAAGTGCGCCCTCATCACGGACGGCCGCTTCTCCGGCGGCACCTCGGGCCTGTCGATCGGCCACATCTCCCCGGAGGCTGCCTCCGGCGGCGCGATCGCCCTGGTTGAGGACGGCGATATCATCAGCATCGATATCACGCAGCGCTCCCTCCAGTTGCAGGTCTCCGACGAGATCCTCGCCGAACGCCGCGAAAAACTTGAAGTCAACGGTGGCTACAAGCCAAAGGACCGTGAACGCCACGTCTCACCCGCGTTGCGCGCTTACGCCGCCATGGCACTGTCCGCGGACAAGGGCGCCGTCCGCGACGTCTCGCTGGTGGAAAACCTGTAACGCACCGCGGCACGCGAACGTCGACCTGCCCGGTTGGGCAGGTCGACGTAGCGGAATTGGTCTGAGCTAGTTAATGGCTGCCTTCAGTTCCTTGGCGGCCAACCCGGGGTCTGAAGCGCTGTAGATGGCACTGCCTGCAACGGCGACGTCTGCGCCAGCCAGCTGCACGGCTGCAATGGTTCCGACGTTCACGCCACCAGCTACGGAGAACGGCACGCGTGCTTCCTCGCCTGCGTTGAGCAGCGTGCGCAGGTTGTAACCGGGCTGTGCCTGCTCATCCAGGCCTGCATGGAACTCAACGAACTTGGCTCCCAACGCGCGGGCTTCCTTGGCACGGGAAACCTTGTCCGCCACACCGATCAAGTCCACCACGATGCCCTTGTTGTGAGTCTTCGCGGCCTTGACCGCGCCGGCAATGGTGGAGTCATCGGCCGTGCCCAGGACAGAGACCAGGTCCGCTCCGGCGCTGAAGGCGATGTCGGCTTCGAGCTCACCTGCATCCATGGTCTTCATGTCCGCGAAGACGATCTTGCTGGGGTGGGCTTCCTTGATCGCGGTGACTGCGCTCAGGCCTGCAGCTTTGATCAGCGGTGTGCCGAGCTCGATGATGTCCACGTGCTCGGCCACTTTGGCGGCCAGTTCCAAGGCGTCCTCGACGGTGAGGAGATCCAGTGCTACCTGAAGTTTCATGGTGTTCTTCTTTCATTCGGAATGTTTCGTGTGGAGCGGGTAGTGCGGGCTAGGGGTGGGATTACTCGAGATTGGCGTGGCGCAGCCAGAGGTGTTCCGCAGGCTCGTTGGTGTCCTCCCAGAGCGTTTGGAACACTGTCTCCGTTGCAAGGAAGAGGGATTGCTCGAACAGGCTGCCGGAGTACTGGCGGGAACGGCTGGAGCCGTGATCGGTTTTCTGCGCTGCGGGTATGATCACCAGCGCATCGGCCAGGGCGGCCAAGGGTGATTCCTGGTCGGTGGTCACGGCGGCAACGTCCGCCCCGGCGGCGGCTGCGGTTTGCGCTGACTTGACCACACCTGAGGTGGTTCCCGAGCCGGATGCCACCAGCAGGAGGTCACCAGAGGCGATGGCGGGCGTGGTGGTGTCGCCGGCAACATGGACCGTCAGGCCCAAGTGCATGAGTCGCATGGCTGCCATGCGAAGAACCAGTCCGCTGCGCCCGGCTCCTGCGAGGAAGACACGCTCTGCCCCTCGGATTCTGTCGGCGAGGACTGCCAGCTGGTTGACGTCGATCGCGTTGGTGGTGCTGACAAGTTCGTCCTGGATCAGGGACAGGTTGAGCGCGGCCCGGGCTGGCGTTTGGCTCAGGGCGGGCTTTTCTGCGACAGCGTCCACACTCTCTCCTTCAGTAACCGTGGTGTTTGCTTCCCTTCCAGCTTGGTGCAGTCCAAGGGTGGGGAGAACGCTGATTTGTGACAGTCTTTCCTATCCGTTTGGGTAGTACCGGACCCTGTTTGGCACATATGCTGGCCGAATGCAGAACTGGGCACTCCTCCACTCCGTCAGCGACCTGGCTGCCGCGCCGCTGAACCGCATTGCCGAAAGCCTCCGTGAGGCCACTCTCCCGTTCCTGGCAAGCAGTGCTCTGGTCATCTTCACGGAGGACTGCACGGGACGGCCCCAGAAGAAGGCGGGCGACGAAAGCATAGTCAGCCGCGTGTCCATCACGGAACTGGACCAGTTGCGCTCGGCGATGCCGGGTGAGGATCCGTGGCGCACGTCCGCGGTCATCGCCGGTGAGGAGCGGCAAGTCCTTGCCTTGGGCTATGCGCCCAGCCAGGCGCTGCTGGTGCTGACCGACCCCTCCGTGACTGCCGGGTTGGAAGGATCGGAAGCAGCAGGGGAAGCGCACCGTCTTCTCAGCTATCTGTGGGGATTAACCGCCCGACGCATCCAGGAGAAGGTAACCGACGCGCCGCCGTCGTACCTTTTGGAATCACGGGCCGCATCCGCTGAGCGGATCCGCGTAACGGCCGAGCTGGTCGACCAGCACTCCACGACCCTTGAAACGCTGCTGGCGGCCTTGCGGTCGACCTCCATGAACGACGCCGTGGCGCGCGCCTCAGTGACGGACCTAGCCGTCAAGGCACTGGTGGATTTGCGGACGCTCAGCGACCGGACCAGTGATCTGGTGGAGGAACCGGTGGCGACCGCATTTGAGCGGCTTCGCGAAGACCTCCGCCCCCTGATGCACTTCAGCAATATCGACATCCAGTTCATCGAGCCGCCCGCCAACGGGCGTGCACTCCCTGGTGAGGTTGCCCATGCTGCCCGCGCCGTTGTCCGTGGGCTTGTGCTGGCCATCGCGGAGCAGCCGGACGTCCGCCGGGTCCGGGCACAGTGGGATTGCGACGGCGAGAACCTGCTGATCAATGTGCGCGACGACGGCCTGGGCGCCCTCTCGCCGGATTCTCCCAACATCGTCCGGCTGCAGCAGCGGGTGCAGGCAGTTGACGGGCGGATGTCCCTCGAGGTGATGCAGGGCTGGGGTGCCGATATTTCCGTGGTGTTGCCGCTGGATCCGCCGGCGGCTCCAGCAGGTGATGTTGCCGTCTGGGATCTGGCGCCCCGCGAGTTGGAGGTCCTGCAGTTGCTCACTTCAGGGCAGCGGAACCGGGGCATCGCTGGTGCGCTCCACATCAGTGAGAACACGGTGAAGTTCCATATCCGGAACCTCTTCCGGAAACTCGACGTGCGTTCCAGGACCGAGGCGATTGCTTTGGCGCACTCAGCTGGCCTGCGGTAAAGGAATCTATTTCGCACGACATCATGAACGCACGACGCCGGTGGGCGGCTTTCGTTTATGGGACGAACCGGTAGCCCATCCCGGGCTCGGTGATGAAATGGCGCGGGTTGCCCGGTTCAACTTCCAGCTTTCGGCGGAGCTGGGCCATGTAGACGCGCAAGTAGTTGGCTTCCTTGGCATACGCCGGGCCCCAGACTTCGCTGAGGAGCTGCTGTTGGGTGATCAGTTTGTCCGGATTGCGGACCAGGATGTCCAGGATGTTCCATTCGGTGGGCGTCATCCTGACGTCCTGTCCGGACTTGGTGATTTGCCTCTTCGCAAGGTCCACGGTGAAAGAGCTGGTCTCGATCGTGGTGGTTTCCCCGCTGGATTCGGTGCTTCGCCGCAGGATGGCCCGGAGGCGTGCCAGCAGTTCGTCCAGTCCGAAGGGCTTGGTGATGTAGTCGTCCGCGCCGGCGTCGAGGGCTTCCACCTTGTCGCTGGACCCGTGCCGGGCTGACAGGACCAGGATGGGCACGGCGCTCCACTCGCGGAGCCGGGTGATGACCGTGGTGCCGTCGATGTCCGGCAAGCCCAGGTCAAGGATGACGACGTTGACTGGCCGTTGCGCGGCAGCGTGGAGTGCCGATTCCCCATCCATGGCTGTTGTGACCGTGTATCCCTGCCCTTTGAGGGTGATGGCAAGTGCGCGGACAATGTGGGGATCGTCGTCCACTACCAAAACGCTATTCATGCCGGATGCCATTCACTGGGTGTCTTTCGGGGGACGGGAGGAAGTACACGCCCGTGGATAAGGGCAGCCGGATCACCATGGTCAGGCCGCCGCCGGGTGTTTCCTCGGCGGTGAGGGTGCCGCCCATTGCCTCGGTGAATCCCTTGGCCACGGCGAGTCCCAACCCCACTCCAGTGGCGGCCGGGACGTCGTCGAGCCGCTGGAAGGGCTGGAACATTTGGAGCACGCTGGCCGCGGGGACACCTTGGCCATGGTCGATGATTCGGAGTTCGCTGGCCGGTTGCCCGGCCAAGGTGGTGGTGCTGAGTCCGCCGGCGGCGCCAACAATCACGATGTCGGAGGTCGGCGCGTATTTCACGGCATTCTCCACGATGTTGGCAACCACCCGTTCAAGCATGCCGGCGTCGGCGTCCACCTCGGGCATGTTGGGGAGGAGGTCCACACGGACCCGTCCAGCCGGGACTCCGTGAAGTGCAGCTGGAATCACGTCGAACCAACGGACGGGCTTGATCAGGGCGTTCACAGAATCGGAGGTAATCCGGGACATGTCCAGGAGGTTCCCCACCAGCACGTCCAAGCGGTCCGAGCATTCATCGATGGTGGCCAGGAGCTCCTGTTCCTCTTGTTCCGTGTAGTGGATACCGGGCTGCCGCAGGCCGCCGACGGCCAGTTTGATGCCGGCCAGGGGGGTGCGGAGGTCGTGGGATACGGCGCGGAGAATGGACGTGCGCATCGTGTTGCTTTCGGCCAGCCGCATGACTTCGCGGCGGCTCGCTGCAAGTTGCCGGCGTTCCAGCTGTGCTGAGAGGTGTGAGCCGAAGGCACCGAGCAGGCGGCGGTCGCTGGCAGGGAGGACCCGGCCGGTCAGGACCAGTCGCGTGCTGGCGTCGATCTGTTCGATGTTCTCGTTGTCGTCCGGGGCTTCATCCCCGGCCGCGGCTACGAGTCGCCAGCCGTCGTCAGGGGAAGACGACTCGTAGAGGGCGGCCCGGCGGACTTGGAAGACGTCCACAGCCTGCTCCAGCAGGCCCACCACCGTGTCCTCGGCCGTGGTCGCTCCGCGGGTGAGATCGCCCAGGGTGGCTGCTTCCGAACGGGCCCGGGCGGCCTCCTTGGAGCGCCTGGCCGAAAGGTCCACCACCACGGCCACAGCCGAGGAAACCCCCGCGAAGACCAGCAGTGCCAGCAGGTTCTGGGGATCGCTGATGGTCAGGGTGCCAAGGGGCGGAACGGAGAAGAAATTCACCAGGGCACTGCTCCACAGGGCACCCAGCAAAGCGGGCCACAGGCCACCCACCAGGGCAACGGCAACAGAACCGCTGAGCTGGACCAGGACGGCCGTCGCGATGTTGTGCGATGGGCTTGCGGCCAACAGGAGTTGCAGCAGGACGGGCACCACAATGGCCATGGCAAAGCCAACCATCACCCGGACCCGGCCCAGGTCGCGTGGCCGCGAAGGTTCCTTGCCGCGGCCACCAAGGGGATGCGAAACCATGTGGACGTCGATGTCGCCCGAGTCCCGGACCACTTTGTTCCCTACGCCGCCGGTGAGCCGCCCGGCCAGGGCCTTCCGACGCGATACGCCCACCACGATCTGGGTGGCATTGACGCTTCGGGCGAAGTCGAGCAAGGCTTTGGCGGGGTCCTCACCAGCCACAATGTGGTAGCTGCCGCCGAGATCCCGGATGAGGGTGCGTTGGGCTTCCAAGGCCTGCGGGGATTCGGCGGCCACGCCATCGGCCGCGCGAACATGGACGGCCAGCAGATCGCCTCCGTTGACACGTTTGAGGATCCTCGCGGCCCGTCGGATCAGGACCTCACCTTCGGGACCACCTGTCAGTCCGATGACGATGCGTTCCCTGGCCGGCCAGCTTTCCTCGATCTGGTTTTCTTCACGGTAGCGGGCCAGGCCTTCGTCCACCCGGTCCGCAAGCCACAGCAGGGCAAGCTCGCGGAGCGCCGTCAGGTTACCCACCCGGAAGTAGTTGGACAGGGCCGCGTCGATCTTGTCCGCGGCGTAGATCTTGCCGTCGCCCAGCCGCTGCCTCAGCAGTTCCGGTGAGATGTCCACCAGGTGGATCTGGTCGGCGCGACGCACGACGTCGTCCGGGACAGTCTCCGCCTGGTGCACATCGGTGATGGCGCTGACGACGTCGCCCAGGGAGGCCAGATGCTGCACGTTGACGGTGGAGAGGACATCGATACCCGCTTCCAGCAGTTCCTCAATGTCCTCCCAGCGCTTGTGGTTGCGGCTGCCGGGGATGTTCGTGTGCGCGTACTCGTCAACGATGGCTATGCGCGGCCGACGCTCCAGGACGGCGTCCAGGTCCAGTTCCTCAAACGAACTGCCCCGGTAGTCGATGCTCCGGGTGGGGATGACTTCGAGCCCTTGGGTCAATGCGCGGGTATCGGCGCGGCCGTGGTGCATGGCGAAGGCCACCACCACGTCCTCGCCACGGCCAAGCAATCTGTGGGCTTCCTCGAGCATGGCGTAGGTCTTGCCGACGCCCGGGGCGGCCCCCAGGAATATTCTCAGTGTTGCCCGCGCCATAACGTCATTCTTCCACTCGGAACGGGAGCCTACTGATCATTGCCGGCCGCGGCGACATCCAGGTTCAGCAGTGTCACGTTGACCGACGGTTGGCCGAGGAACGCTTCCAGCCCGCTGCTCGTCCGCTTGTCCACCAAACCCTGCACAACGTCCGTGCTGAGCCCGTGGGCTGCAGCAACCCGGGCGACCTGGAGGGCCGCGTAGTCAGGTGAGATGTGTGGATCAAGGCCGGACCCGCTGGCCGTCACCGCATCGGCGGGGACGTCGGCCTCACTGACGCCTTCTGCCGCGGCCACTGCGGCGCGGTTGGCGGCAACGGCGTCGAGCAGTTTCGCGTCGTTGGGGCCCAAATTGCTGGCCGAAGACGATGCGGGATCCCATCCGACGGCCGAGGGCCGTGCGTGGAACCACGCGGGATCCTGCGTGCCGGCGTCGTCTGCGGACACCTGGGCGATCAGTGCCGATGCCGCGGGTTCGCCCGCAGAGTCCTTGACCACTGAACCGTTCGCTTGGAAGGGAGCCACCAACTGCCCGACCCCGAAGATCGCAAGCGGGTACAGGAGCCCCAGGACGATGGTCGCGAGAAGCAGGAACCGGGCTGCGGTGCCCGCCTGGCGAAGATAACCGGTAAACACATTCATGGTGGAGTCCTAGCCGATGCCGGGGATGAGGGAAATGATCAGGTCAATGAGCTTGATCCCGAGGAACGGTGCCACGAGGCCGCCGAGGCCATACAGCAGCAGATTCCTGGCAAGCGCTTGATTCGCGGACACGGCACGGTACTTCACGCCACGCAGCGCCAAAGGAACCAGTACCAGGATGATGAGGGCGTTGAAGATCACCGCCGAAAGGATGGCCGACGACGGACTCGCCAGGCCCATGATGTTCAGCATCCCGAGTCCCGGGAACGCAGCAGTGAACAGCGCCGGCACGATCGCGAAGTACTTCGCCACGTCATTGGCCACCGAGAACGTGGTCAGCGCCCCGCGTGTTATCAGCAGTTGCTTGCCGATGCCCACGATGTTGATCAGTTTGGTGGGATCGGAATCCAGGTCCACCATGTTGGCCGCCTCCTTGGCAGCGGGTGTTCCCGAATTCATCGCCACGCCCACGTCAGCCGCGGCCAACGCTGGGGCGTCGTTGGTGCCGTCACCCGTCATGGCAACCAACCGCCCTTCGCCCTGCTCGCGCCGGATGACGTCCAGTTTGTCCTCGGGCGTGGCTTCCGCCACGAAGTCGTCGACGCCGGCCTCCGCCGCGATTGCCTTTGCCGTCACGGGGTTGTCGCCGGTGATCATCACCGTGCGGATCCCCATCCTGCGCAGCTCCGCGAAACGGGCGTGCATGCCGGGCTTGACCACATCGGCCAGGTGCACTGTTCCCAGAACCCGGGCGCCGCCGTCGTGCGTGTGCTCGGCGACCAGCAGCGGCGTGCCGCCCTCGGCGGAGATTTCCTGCACTCGACGCTGGACTTCTGCAGGCATGCGCCCACCGGCTTCGGCGACGAAGCGTTCGACGGCGGCCGCGGCGCCTTTGCGGATCAGGCGCCCGTCGACGTCCAGCCCGCTCATGCGTGTGCTGGCCGTGAACTCCACGATGCTGATGTCCTTGGAGTCCTTACGGAGGTGGTCAAGCTCCGGGCCGTCCACGCCTTTGTCGTTGGCGAGTTCCACAATGGAGCGGCCCTCAGGGGTTTCATCCGCGAGGCTGGACAACCGGGCCGCGGTGATGAGTTCGTGGCGTTCCACGTCGTTGGCCGGGAAGAAGTTGACCGCCCGCCTGTTGCCGTAGGTGATGGTGCCCGTCTTATCCAGCAGCAATGTGGTGATGTCACCGGCAGTTTCCACTGCCCGCCCGGAGGTCGCCAGCACGTTGTGTTGGACCAGTCGGTCCATGCCGGCGATGCCGATAGCCGGAACCAGGGCGCCAATGGTGGTGGGAATGAGGCAAACCAGGAGGGCGACCAGGACGATCGGCGACGGTGTTGCTCCCGCCAGCGACGCGAGCGGGGCCAGGGTCATGGTGACCACCAGGAACACGATGGTCAACGAAACCAGGAGCACGTGCAGGGCGATCTCATTGGGAGTCTTTTGACGGACGGCTCCCTCAACGAGTTTGATCATCCGGTCAATGAACGTAGCTCCGGGTTCAGCCGTGATGCGGACCAAGATCCGGTCCGACAAAACCTTGGTACCGCCGGTCACTGACGAACGGTCACCGCCGGACTCCCGGATGACCGGTGCTGACTCGCCCGTGATGGTGGACTCGTCCACGCTTGCTAGGCCTTCGATGATTTCGCCGTCGGAGGGGATAACGTCACCCGCTTCGCAGATGACGACGTCGTTGAGCTTGAGGTCCGTGCCGGCCACTTCCTTGGTGGTTCCATCGTCCAGCCGCAGGCGGGCCAGGACGCCCTTGCGGCTGGCGCGGAGGCTGTCCGCCTGGGCTTTCCCCCGGCCCTCGGCGATGGCCTCGGACAGGGTGCCGAACAGGACCGTCAGCCAAAGCCACGCCGTGACAACAATGCCAAAGACTGCCGGTTTGAACACACAAATCAAGGTGCAGGCGGCGGCTCCCACCAGCACCACGAACATGACGGGCGAATGGACCATCTGCCGGGGATCCAGCTTTTTGAACGCCACCGGCAGGGCCGCGCGGAGAGTGGCGGCATTGAGTTTCGCCGGAGCCTTGGTGTGGTGTTTGTGTTCCCCGGGTGTTCCGAGTGGGTTGCCGTCAGCGTAGGTGAGTGCTGACGTGTCCGCGGCTGTAGCCGTGCTGGACCGGGTCATTTGATAAGTCCTTCTGCGAGTGGGCCCAGGGCGAGGGCAGGGAAGTAGCTGAGGGCCGTCATGATCACGGTGACGCTGAGGAGGAGTGATCCGAAGAGCCCTCCGTGGGTTGGCACGGTTCCCGCTGATGCGGGGATCTTCCGTTGCCGCGCCAAGGACCCGGCCAGTGCCAGGACCAGGACGATCGGGAGGAAGCGACCCAGCAACATGGCAATTCCGAGCATCACGGACAGATACGGTCCGGAGCTGGTGATACCACCGAAAGCTGAACCGTTGTTGTTGGCGCCTGAGGTGAAGGCATACAGCAACTCACTGAACTGGTGGGGTCCGGCCGCCGGCGCGTTGGCCATGACGTCAGGGAGCAGCGCTGTGATGCCTGCCAGGACCAGCACCAGGGTGGGGGTCACCAGGATGTAGAGGGCCGCGAGCTTCATTTCCCGCGGGCCGATCTTCTTGCCCAGGAACTCCGGCGTCCGGCCGACCATCAGGCCTGCGATGAAGACGGCGATAATCGCCAGGATCAGCATGCCGTACAGTCCGGAACCGGTGCCTCCGGGGGCCACCTCGCCCAGCATCATGTTCACCATGGCGATTCCGCCCGCGAGAGGGGGAAGGGAATCATGGGCCACATTCACCGCTCCGGTGGAGGTGAGGGTGGTGGACGCGGCGAAGATGGAGCTTGCGGCTGGCCCCAGGCGTTGTTCGAAGCCTTCACCCAAGCCTCCGGCCGCCGACGATGCAGCCCCTTGGCCCGACGCGACCGCCCAGCCCATCAGGGCAGTGGAGGTCAGCCAAAGAGCGGCCATGACGCCGGCAACGGTGAAGCCTTGGCGCCGGTCGCCGACCATCCTTCCGTAGGTATAGGGAAGGGCGGAAGGGATGAGCAGGATCAGGAACACCTGGAACAGGCTGGTGAAGACACTTGGATTCTCGAAGGGGTGGGCGGAGTTGGCGTTGAAGTAGCCGCCGCCGTTGGTGCCCAGGACCTTGATGGCCTCCTGGGAGGCTACCGGTCCGCCAGGTATCACCTGGGTGACCCCCGTGGCTTGGTTGGCAACCTCGGTGGACCAGAAATTCTGTACGACGCCGCCCATCACCAACGCGATGGCGCCCACTGCGGCGATGGGCAGCAGGAGCCGGAAAGATGCCCGGGTGACATCAACCCAGAAGTTACCCAAACGGTCCGTCTTTGTCCGCACGATGCCGCGGATCAAGGCCACGGCCACCACGATTCCAACTGCGGCGGAGAGGAAATTCTGCACTGCCAGGAGGCACATCTGGACGAAGGTGCCCACGGTGGCCTCAGGCACGTACGTTTGCCAGTTGGTGTTGGTGACAAAGGAGATGGCCGTGTTCATGGCGATCCACGGATCTACGCCCGGAAGCCCGTTGCTCCCGGGCAGCAGACCCTGAAGCCGCTGCAGGGCAAAGATAGCCAGGATGGAAACGGCCGAAAAGACCAGAACGCTGCGCAGATACACAGACCAGCTCTGTTCAGTTCCGACGTCCACCCCCGCGAGCCGGTAGAACACCCGCTCCAACCTGGAATGCGTGCTCCCCGCGAAAACGCGTTCCATGTAGAGGCCCAAGGGCTTGTGCAACAGAAGCAACGCGAGGAGAAGGACAACTATTTGGGTGATGAATGCTGCCGTGCTGAAAACCACTTGCCGTCACCACTTTTCCGGGTGAAGCAACACAGCCAGCAAGTACCCGGTCATGGCCAGGCCCACGATGAACAACGCAACCCACATGATGGCGTCCAGGTTCATTGCCCGCTCACCGGGCCCTCGCCGTCGATCATTTTGCCCAAAAGGTGGGCCACCCACATCACGATTCCCATGCTCACCACGAGAATCGCCACAACAGCCACGTCGGCCATTGGAACGTCCTTTCATCCGCGCCCCGTTCGCGGGGCTGATGTCAGTCAACCCCCGTGAAAGTGGCCAAAAGGCGTTCCTTACGGTTCCTTAACGCGGCGGCCCCAAATCTTGACGCGCTCTTAACGTTCCCCCGTATGGCGGGCTTCCCAAGGCAGCAGGGTGGCGCGGCCAGCGACCCGGTTCACGCATGCCTGGGCAATTTATGGTTCAGAGGCCAACAAATTTGCGCCATTGTGGGCTATCTTGATCGTTAGGCGGCTCAAATTGACAATTCCCCCGGGAGGGTCCGCAGGCTGCTTGGTAATAATGCTGTTGTTTCATGTTCTGCACGTTTGTAATTGTTCTGTATCGATGAAAGGAAAAGCCTTGGCTGTTTCTGTTGAATTGGGCAAAGCACTCGACAAATCCTACGAAAATGCAAGCCTGGACGAAGTCCTCGCCGCACCGCCGTCGGCGCTTGCCGGACTGACCGAAAAACACGATGAATTACTTGCAGGGCTGGGCATCAAGACGGTGCGCGATCTCGGCAGCAACAAGTTCTTTGCCACCGCCGGCGTGCTGGTGGCGTTGGCTGGAAAAGCTGACTGAAAGACTCAACGCCAAGCGAACGACGACGGGACTTCCCGTCGTCGTTCGCTTTGTCAGCGCAGTATCTCCACCAGGGCCACCCACGAAAAAACCACCGCACCGATCAGCGCGATGATCGTTCCGAGGGCCACCACCACCAAACCGGCCGGAAGGGATATAACGATCAGGACGCCGCCCACGGCGTAGATCACCAAAGGGAAAACGAACGAGGCGATGTGCTGGGCATCCCAGCGGTGCTGATGTCCGGGAGTGTCGTCCTCCAGGAAGGTGGTTTACCCGGCAACAGGTGACGGGAGGCCGAACTCTTCCTACGATTAGGCCCATGGAACCCATGGACAATGCCGAACACATCCGAAGCCTGCACGAATTGGTAGTCGGCAGCTCAGACATCCACGGAATTTTGAACGGCGTGACTGGCTTCGCCTCCGACGCAATGAGCAAAGTGGCCGGGGAGAACATCGATTGTGCCCTCACACTGCGTCGCCGCAAACGGACCTCCACTGTTGCAGGTAGCAGTGAGAGGGCAATTCAGCTGGACAAGATTGAACAGGCCCTTGGGCAGGGCCCCTGTCTGGAAGCGTTGGACGCCGGCCGTCCGGTGCTTCTGGCAGACGTTGCCACCGACACCAACTGGCCGGAGTACAGCCGGGCTTTGGCTGCAGAAGGTATCCACAGTGCCTTGGGTGTACCGATGGCCCTGGGTGAGACATCCCAGGCGGTCATCAACTTCTTCGCCCCAAAGGCGGGTACATTCACTGATGCTGTGATAGCCGAAGCTGCCTCGTTTACGGAGGTCACGGGAAGTACCCTGCGTCTGGCCATCAGGATCGAAACCGTGGAGCAACTGAACGCGGACCTGAAGACGGCGATGTCCTCCAGGACTGTCATTGACCTTGCCTGCGGCGTCATTATGGCCCAGAACCGTTGCAGCCAGGACGAGGCCTTCGAGTTCCTGACCAAGGCCTCGAGCCACAGGAACAAGAAACTGCATGCCGTCGCAACGGACATCATCGCGCACTTGAGCGGCAGCACCGAAAGCCATCTGCGCTTCGAAGACTGAAACCAGCGGTACAGCCCCCTCAGCAGTTCCACAATCTGCTCACGCTCGCGCGGTGGTGCCGGAATCCTGGCGTCCTCATAAGCATCAACCCAGTGTTTGCCGCGATCATCGGTGCCGTAGCCCTGCATCAGGACCTTGCCGTGGGGCAGTGGGCCGGGATCGGTCTGATCGTCGCAGCCACTGCGGCCGTGCTGCTGCTAAGCGGGTGCCGGGAGTCGTCGCGGCAACCTTGCGTTGATAGCCACGGCCCATGAGGGCCAAACTGATGATGGGTGCGAACAGCAGGAGCAGCAGGACGCTGCCCGTACCGGCTAGACCCGCCAGGAACACCAGTCCTGCCATGAACAACAGGCGGAAGTCCGGCGCTTCGGGCAACACAAAGGCGGCCGTCATGGCCATTCCGTGGGGTGAGTTCATTTCTTGCTCCTGGGGCGCATCCGTTGGCAGTTTTTCCGTCCACTGATAAGTGGGCGGAACCAGCTGAAAGTGACGCGGGTTCAGGCGGCCTTGTTGGTCAGGGCCGGCGCAACGGCATGTCCTTGGCCAGTTTCACCACGATCTTCTTGTCATTGCCTGGGTCCAGGGGGTCGTACCAGAGAGTGGTCTCCTGGCCGTCCACTACAGGCTCGGCGGCAGTAATCAGCAGCGGGCGCTGGACCCAGCGTTGGGTCCCGTTCGCATCGTGGAAAGTGAAAGTCACAGTAGTGAGGATCTTGGCGCTGTCGCTGAAGGACAGGTAGCCCTTGTCGGTGACCCTCGCTGACGTCATGGTGCCGGTGCTCATCACCATCGCTTCGCGGTGCGCGATGGCCCTGCGGGTCCTTGCGCCGATGATTCCCAGGATGCCGAGGAACAAGGCAATGGCCAGGCAGCCGGCGCCCACCCAGGTGAGCAGCGGCGTCAGGCCCGACTGGACCGCGATCGCTGCGACTCCGAGCGAGGCGCCAAGCCACGCCAAGGTCCCACCAAGGGCGAGTCCGAGTTTGCTGTGCTTTATGGCCACGGCAGTCCACGCGATGGAGCTCAGGACCAAAACCGGGATGCTTGAGACGATCGCGATCATGGGCAATGCCGGCGGTTCGACCTCTTCCAACAGGGCCAGGTGCGGCCAGCCATAACCTGCGGCGAGTCCGCCGATGAATTGGAAGGCCAGCGCCAGCACGATGCTGACCGGACCGGGGCGTTTGTTTGCGCGGAGTTTCCTGAGGGCGATGGGGTCCACAGTGCTCATGGGGCCCATTAAACAGGGTGGATGCAGTCATTCGGTGCTAGCCCTGCATCCGTTGCCTGAATTTTCGCGGCGTCTCGCCGGTTTCCCTGAGGAACTGACGGTTGAAGTTGGACAAGTTGCTGAAGCCTACCTCGTAGCAAATGTCCGATACTGGCTTGTCGGTGCGTTCCAGCAGGCGCCGTGAATGGGCCAGCCGCAGCTTCCGGACAAGGTCCGTGAAATTTTGCCCGGTGGCACGTTTGAAGTATTTGGAGAACGTGGGCTCGGCCATGCCCACCATCGCTGCGGCCTCTGACATGGAGACGCTGCCGGCATGGTTGCTGAACACGTACTCCAGGACAATGTCCACCACAGCTTCGGCCTGGCCGTCCAACTGCGGCCGGAACCATTCGTCGGCGAGGTATTTGCGTTCGTGGTCCGGTGCCCGGGAGAGGATCGCGAACAGGGCCAGCAGGTGACGCAGCCGTTCCAATCCGTTGGAGCCGCCCATGGCTTCAATGGAGGCGGCTGCCGTTTGTGCCGTCTGGCCAAAGAATTCGATCCCACGAGCCGACTGTTCCAGGAGCGGCAGTACCTCGGTCAGTTCGGGCACCAGTACAGCAGCCTGCTCCACCCATTTGCCGTCGAACTGGATCACGGCATCGCGATTTTCAAGGACTTCCCCTGGGTCGAGGTCGCTGACCCAGTCGTGAGGTAGTCCGGCCCCGACCAACGCGACGTGGCCGGCCTCGAAGGTGCCGATATGGTCGCCCACAATGAACTTCCCGGTGCCCTTGCGGATCAGGTGGATCTCGTACTCGGGATGATAGTTCCAGCGGGCTATAGGGCTGGGGTAGTCGTGTTCGTGCCATCTGACCGAATGATGTGGATCTTCGGGAATCACTTCGCGGTTGGCGCGCATCCCCACCAGACGGTGTGCCAGCCGCGTCGCTGCACCGTCTCCAGGATCGGTTGGACTCATCAGAGGCCTCCAGGGGAGCAGGGAAAATAAGTATCAGTATGCGTCATCAAGGACGCTAGTTGTGTCCCACCCCACACGCCTAGTGTTGAGGAACACAGCGAGGCTCCCCGGATATCCCGGCTGAATGCCCCGCCCAGGTCTTGTACTTCCACGCAGTAGTAGGAGTGCGGAGACTGCGCACCCCCATGAAGAACGAAGGAGTCCTCAATGCGCCCAAATACACGTGCGGCAGCCCTTGCAGCCGGCGCCCTGTGCATCGCGCTCACCGCCACGGCCTGTGCCGGAGCGGGCGGAACAGGGGCTGGTGACCGGAACAGCATCAGCGTCCTCATGGTCAACAACCCGCAGATGGAAGATCTGCAGAGGCTCACTGCGGATAACTTCACCAAGGAGACCGGCATCCGGGTCAACTACACGGTGCTGCCGGAGAACGATGTCCGGGCAAAGATCAGCCAGGAGTTCTCCAGCCAGGCCGGCCAGTACGACGTCGCCTCGTTGTCCAACTACGAGATCCCGTTCTACTCGGCCAACGGCTGGTTGGCGCCTCTTGACGATGTCGCGGACGACCCGGAGTTCAATCAGGCCGACATCCTCCCGGCCTACACCGCGTCCCTCACCGGCACCGACGGCAAGCTCTACGGTGAGCCGTTCTATGGCGAATCCTCATTCCTGATGTACCGGAAGGACGTTTTCGACGCCAAGGGCCTCACCATGCCGGACAAGCCCACCTGGGACGAAGTGGCACAGCTCGCCGCCAAAGTAGACGGTGCGGAACCAGGGATGAAGGGCATCTGCCTCCGGGGCCAGCCTGGGTGGGGGCAGGTCTTCGCGCCGCTGACAACGGTGGTCAACACCTTCGGCGGTACGTGGTTCGACAAAGACTGGAACGCCAAGGTCAACTCGCCCGAATTCACTGAAGCAACAGAGTTCTACACCAAGCTGGTGCGGGAACATGGTCAGGCCGGTGCAGCCCAGGCGGGCTTCACCGAATGCCTGAACAACCTCACCCAAAGCAAAGTGGCCATGTGGTACGACGCCACGTCGGCTGCCGGCGCGCTGGAGGCTGAAGCTTCCCCGGTGAAGGGCAAGATCGGTTACGCCCAGGCACCGGTGAAGGAAACCGCATCCTCCGGTTGGTTGTGGACGTGGTCCTGGGCCCTGCAGGCGGCTTCAAAGAAAAAGGACTCCGCTGAGAAGTTCATCGCGTGGGCCAGCTCCAAGGAATACGAAGAACTGGTGGCCTCCGAACTCGGTTGGGCCAAGGTGCCCTCGGGCAAGCGCATCTCCACGTATGAGAACGCCGACTTCCAGGACGCAGCCCCGTTCTTCGAAGCCGAACGTTTCGCCATTGAGAATGCAGACCCGAAGAACCCCGGCCTCCAGGAGCGGCCCGCCGTCGGCATCCAGTTTGTCGGCATCCCCGAGTTCGCCGCGCTTGGCACCAATGTCTCCCAAGGCGTGAGCTCTGCAATCGCCGGTCAAGGGAGCGTGGCCGATGCGCTGGCCAAGGGCCAGGAGGCCGCGCAAAAGGTTGGCGACAAATACAAGAAGAAGCAATAACGGAAACCGCAGGAGAACATCATGACTACCGCAACGGCGCGCATCTCCCGCCCGGGACATGCCACTGCCAAACCTTCACGAAACAAAGCATCGCGGGAACGCGCCCTGGCCTGGGCACGGCGCGCGCCGCTGCTTCCTGCCCTCATCTTCCTCATCATCGTCACGCAACTGCCGTTCGTGGTGACCCTGATCATCTCGTTCCTGAACTGGAACAGCCTGAGCCCCGGCACCACCGGCTTTGCTGGCTTCGAGAACTACGTCACGGTCCTCACCGATCCCGATCTCCGCCAGGCAATCTTCACTACCATCCTCCTCACGGTGGCCGTGGTCCTGGCGAGTCTGGTCATCGGCCTGGGACTGGCGCTGCTGTTGGATAAGAAGTTCATCGGACGCGGCTTGGCAAGGACGCTGCTGATTGCACCGTTCCTGGTAGTGCCCGTGGCCGCTGCCCTGATTTGGAAGCACGCACTGCTCAACCCCACCTACGGGCTGATCAATGGCGTCCTGACGTGGACCTGGTCCCTGTTTGGCAGCGATACTCCTCCGCAGCTGGACCTGCTGTCGCAAGCACCGCTGATGGCCGTCATCATCTCGCTGGTGTGGCAGTGGACTCCGTTCATGATGCTGATTCTGCTGGCAGGCCTGCAGTCGAGGCCCATGGATACCGTGGAGGCAGCCCAGATGGACGGCGCCACGCCGTGGGCCATCTTCCGGCACCTGACGCTCCCGCACCTGCGCCAGTACCTGGAACTCGGCGGCCTCCTGGGCGCGATCTACATCGTTCAGAATTTCGACGCCGTTTTCACCCTGACGTCGGGTGGCTTGGGTACCGCGAATCTTCCGTACGCGATTTACCAGACGTTCTACTACGCCAATGAGTACGGGCTGGCCTCCGCTGCCGGCGTCGTGGTGGTCATTGGCACCATCCTCGTGGCGACGTTCGCCCTCCGCACCGTTTTCTCGCTCTTCAAGAAGGAGGCAGCACGATGAGCACCCTCAGTCCCGCCGCAGCCCGCACGACGCCTGAAAAATCGAGCGCGCCCGCCGTTGTCCGACGTCGCGGCAAATCCCGGATGGATCCAACGCGAAACAACACGGCCGCCGGCATCACAGCCTGGCTGCTGGCATTGCTCTTTGCCACACCCGTCCTCTGGATGATCCTGACCTCGTTCCACTCCGAGACGGACGCCGCCACCAACCCGCCATCCGTGGCTGCCAATCTCACCCTGGATGCCTACAAGGAGTTCTTCGGGGAGGCCTCAGGCGTGAGCCCGTGGCCGTCGCTGATCAACTCCGCCACCGCCTCCATCCTGTCCACGGTACTGGTGCTCGCCCTGGCCATTCCCGCCGCGTATGCCCTGTCCATCCGGCCGGTGAAGAAGTGGACGGACGTCATGTTCTTCTTCCTCTCCACGAAGATGATGCCGGTGGTGGCAGCTATCCTGCCGCTCTACCTTTTCGCCAAGACAGTGGGCGCACTGGACAACATCTGGTTCCTGATCCTCATGTACACGTCCATGAACCTGCCCATCGCCGTGTGGATGATGCGGTCCTTCCTCGCCGAAGTCCCCGTCGAAATGCTGGAAGCGGCACAGATCGACGGCGCCAACCTGATCCTCACGCTCCGCAAGGTGATCGCACCAGTGGCAATGCCGGGCATCGCCGCCACAGCCCTGATCTGCTTCATCTTCAGCTGGAACGAACTGCTCTTGGCCCGGGTGCTCACAGGCGTTGTCGCCGGCACGGCCCCCGTGTTCCTGACCGGATTCGTCTCCAGCCAGGGCCTCTTCCTCGCGAAAGTCTGCGCGGCCGCCGTCGTCATTTCGCTCCCTGTACTGTTCGCCGGATTCGCGGCGCAGGACAAGCTCGTCCAGGGCCTCTCGCTCGGCGCGGTCAAGTAATTCAGCGCGGTCAAGAAACCAACTCCAAGGACTTTCATCATGACAACCTCAACCACTCAAGCCCCTCTGCCCAACCAGCCCGGGCTGCCGGCCACCATGCGTGCGGCCATCCTGCAGCGCCAAGGCGAGATGACCATGGAAACCCTGCCCATCCCGCACCTCGAAGCCGATCAAGTCCTGGTGCAGGTATCCGCCGTCGGAGTCTGCGGAAGCGACGTGCACTACTACGAGCACGGCCGGATCGGCGATTACGTGGTGGACCACCCCTTGATCCTCGGCCACGAACTCGCGGGGCGGATTGCCGCCGTCGGAAGTTCCGTGGACCCGGCCCGCATTGGTGCCAGAGTTGCCGTCGAGCCGCAACGCCCGTGCCGGACCTGCAAGCAGTGCAAGGCAGGACGCTACAACCTCTGCCCCGAAATGGAGTTCTACGCGACCCCTCCCGTGGACGGTGCTTTCGCCGAGTACGTCACCATCCAAAGCGACTTCGCGCACGACATCCCGGACAACGTCAGCGACGAAGCCGCTGCCCTGATCGAGCCGCTCTCGGTAGGGCTCTGGGCGTGCGAACGCGCTGAAATCAAGCCCGGCAGCCGGGTCCTGATTGCCGGCGCCGGCCCCATCGGCATCATCGCCGCGCAGGCCGCCCGGGCCTTTGGCGCAAGCGAAATATATGTCACGGACATCGCCGGGGACCGCCTCGCCTTCGCCTTGGAACACGGCGCCACCCACGCGCTGAACGCGCTGACGGACACCGTGGAAGGGCTCGACGTCGATGCCTTCATTGACGCTTCCGGCGCACCTCAAGCTGTCCGTTCCGGCATCAAAGCAGTGGGGCCCGCAGGCCGGGTGATCTTGGTGGGACTCGGCGCAGACGACGTCGAACTGCCCGTTTCCTACATCCAGAACCGCGAGATCTGGCTCTCCGGCGTGTTCCGCTACACCAACACCTGGCCCCTTGCCATCCAACTGCTCGCAGACGGCAGAGTGAACCTGGATGTCCTGGTCACCGGCAAGTTTGCCCTCTCCGAGTCCGAAGCCGCACTCAAGGCCGGCAAACAGCCCGGCCAGCTCAAAGCCGTGGTGTACCCGGGAGAGCGTGCGTCAAGGGCGACGGCGTTGCCAGATTGCGCGCCCGAAAACAATTTTTGAAACACCGCGTCACGTTTACGCAGGTCAGAGCACATATTCAGTGCCCATGTCGCTGAACTGCGGAATGCGCCGTTGCCCTTTTCGGCTGCGTTGCGGTTCATCGACGGAGTTAGCAGCGATGGGTGTGGCGGGTTCTGGGGCCCGCCCGGGGCGCCGTCGCTGCGTAAAACGGGGCTAGTGCGGTCGGTCGTCTGAGTCGCGATCGACCGCACGATCCTTTTCTACGGCCGAATTGTGAGCGCAATTAGGTGTTTGTAGGCAGTTTGCCCAAGCTCTGGTGAATTCCGGAGATGTAAACCTAAACTGACCGCATGGCGCAGACCCAGACCCGCATTATTCGCACTGTTTCCCTGGCCTTCGTTGCTGCTTCTTTTCTGGCAGGCTGTGCGGGAAGCGGCACCAGTCCATTCGTCGGAGTCTGGGGCGACACCAGCGATGCCAAGCAACCGTCCCTCGATATGAAGTCCGACGGCAGCGCCACGGGAACTGACGGTTGCAACAGGCTGGTCGGCTCCTGGAAAGAAGACGGCAAAACCATCACGTTCGGGGGTTTCTCGTCCACTCGCATGGCTTGTGAGGGCGTTGACACGTGGCTGTCGAATGCCGTGACCGCCAAGATCCAGGAAGACGGAAAGCTGGCAGTATTCGGCCAGGGCGGGGATGATCTCGGCACGCTTGCCCCCGGCAAATAGCAGGTGTCTCACGATCAGGGTTTATAAGCCAACCTTTGGGGGCAGCCGTGTTGGATTCGAATGTTGAAGGCGTGGAGCAGTCGGTCTCCACAGGAACATTGCCCGGCTGGGAGCAGGTTGATTCGCTGGTCGTCGAATCGCATAGCCGGAATCGTGCGTGCAAGGACGGTGCTGTCGCAGACTACATTCCTGCCTTGGCACATGCCGATCCGGAACTCTTCGGCGTCTGCTTGGTGGAGGTGGACGGCGGAGTGCATGCGGCCGGCGACGCGAACGTGGAGTTTTCCATACAGTCCATTTCCAAGGCTTTCGTTTACGCCTTGGTCTGTGGGGAATTTGGCCATGCCGCTTTGGCAGGCCTTGTGGGCGTCAACAACACCGGCCTGGCGTTCAACTCCGTGATTGCCCTTGAGCTCAACGACGGCCATCCCATGAACCCCATGGTTAACGCGGGTGCCCTGGCCACCACAGCACTGATGCCCGGCAGTACTCCCGATGAGCAATGGGAGGCCATTCACTCAGGACTATCGGCTTTCGCGGGTCGGGACCTGGTGCTGGATGAGGAGGTGTGCCGGTCCGAGGCAGCCACCAACACCCGCAACCGTGCCATTGCCCGCCTATTGGAAAGCTACGGGAGGATCGCTCGCGATCCGATGGAAGTGGTGGACGTCTATACCAAACAATGCGCACTCCGGGTCAGTGCCCGCGACCTTGCCACCATGGGCGCCACACTCGCCGATGGCGGCGTCAACCCTGTGACAGGCACGCGGGTGGTCTCAGCTGACGTCTGCCGGGACACCCTGGCGATCCTTGCAGCAAACGGGCTGTACGAAAGGTCGGGGGAATGGTTGTTCGAGATCGGCCTTCCGGGTAAGTCCGGAGTGTCCGGCGGCCTGCTGACCGTGTCTCCCGGGAAGGCCGGAATCGGGGCCTTCTCTCCGCGGCTCGATCCCGCCGGCAACAGCGTTCGTGGCCAGCAGGCCACAGCGTATCTCTCCCGCGTCCTGGGCCTGAACATCTTCGCTTCCCGGGCACAAGGTCAACCAAACGATTGATGGTCCGGCAGTCCTACCGCGTGATGGCCCGCATGGTGTTGTTCCGCTTCTCGTGGGTGAGCTCAGCCAAACCGAGCGCCTCCAGCAGCGGCGGCATGTACATGCCGAACCTGCCACGGTAACCCTTGCGAAGCCCGTACCAGCCACCCACGGGGTTGCTTTCGCTGCGGCCCCAGGCTTCGACGGTTCCGGGGGCGGCGTCCTTGCCTTCGTCAGCAGCACCCAGGGGAACCCAATCGCCTTGTTCCACGAGCCATGCATGGAGGTCCTCTATGGCGCGCAGCTGGTAAAGCAACTTGGTGGAACCCACTTGGCAAACAAGGGCAGGCGGATCTGCGGCTTCGTCCTTGTACATGGTGTAGTCGGAGGATCCCGGGGCAGTGGTGAGTTGCCAGGGATCGTCTTTGATTCCAGCGGCCATGGATGTGTCCTTCCTGAGGTACTGCACACGCTACACAGAGTCTGGCTGCGTGTCTGCAGATTCCGGATCCTCGGCACCGGAGGTCAAGGGGTTCTCGATCTCATCAGTCATCATTCGTGCTGCGAAGAGCGCCACGAAGGCCATGATGGGGCACGCCAAACCACCGATAAAGAAGATCAGCCAGAGGGGAACAACCTCCGCAACCGGGCCGGCCAGAGCCATGGAAACCGGCATCAGAGCCAAGGAAACAAAAAAGTCCAAACTGGAAATCCGGCCCAGCAAATGCCGTGGCACGCGCCGTTGCAGCAACGTGCCCCAGATGACTGTCCCGATGCCCTCTGTGACTCCGAAGATGAGCATGGCAGCACCGAGCATCCAGAAGCTGTCCATGAAACCAATAGCGGCAACCGGCAGGCTCCCCAAACCCCATGTCACCACCATCACCGTCAGGTAGCGCCGGGGGAGGCGTAAGGATGCCGTTGCCAGTGCAGCTATGGCGCTGCCGACTCCCATGATGGCCAGCAGGAAGCCAAACATCCTCGAATCGCCTCCCAACTGGTCCTGGACCACGAAGGGAAGCAGGACCTCGATTGGACCGATCAGGAACAGTACGGACAGGCATGCCCACATCAGCGTCCACAGCAGCCACGGGGTGCGGATGGTGTAGCTGAATCCTTCCCGGAGGTCCTTGAAGAGGGATGACTTTGCCGGTGGCCCGCCAGGATCGGGGGAGGACGGACCGAACGTTTGGCGGCTAAGGAAGTTCACGATCCCGAACGCCAGCAAATGGCAGACAGCAACCCCTGCGACAGCGTGTGCCGGAGACAGTGCAGCCACCAGGATCCCCGCAAGGGCTGGGCCGGCGGCCTGCTGCAGAACCGGCCGCACAGTACCTTCCAAGCCATTGGCTGCCAGGAGATCATCAGCAGGCAGGATGCGCGGCAGGATGGCCGAGTAGGCGGGGAAGAAGAACGCCTGTCCAACGCCCAGGACGAAGGCGCCGATGGCCAGGTGCCACAGTTGCAGGACATTGAGCATGGCCAGCGCCGTCACCGTGGCGATGACGGCCAGGTTGGCGCCTTCCACCGCGATGATCAGCAGCCGCTGCGGCAGCCTGTCAGCCGCGATGCCGCCCGCCAGAACGAACCCCACCAAACCGACGCTGGCGGCCGTAGCAACCAGCGACAACTCCAGCGGGCCGCCGCCGAGGTGGATCACTTCATAGACCATCGCCACTGCCCACATACCGGATCCGAAGATGGAGATGGACAGCGCAGAAATCAGCACCCGGAATTCCCGGTGTGCAAAGGGACGCAGCGCCCTCAACGCGGCCATCCCACCAGCCTAAACCTGTGCGATGACACTGTGGAAGGCGGGGTTTGTGCTGTGGCCGGCGCCCGGGGCACCGGAACGGCGAGCGGGAGGAGGTCACCCTCCGCCGGAGCTCCCCTGTGGTGTGCGCTCTGCGCGGAATCCTGTCCACATAGGGCCATTTGCGGGTCCAGCATGTCAGGGGCGTGGCATAGGCTGAATCCAGCAGTTCCCGTGAAACGACTAACTGCCAAGGAGAGGTGAAGATGCCAAAGCGACCCAACCCGGCGGTGAAAATCGCCCAGGAAACAGCCCACAACGCTGTGTTTGACGAGCAAGGCAACACCAAGCCCGGAGTGCACAACGTCTTGCTGAAAGCGGTGGAAGTCCAGCGTCCACTCGTCCTGGCCAACCTCCGCAGGCTGCAACGCCGGCACCCTAACGACTCACCGGCCCAGCTCGCCGCGAAACTGGAGCGCCACTACCTGCTGGCCATCTCCGGCGGGGGAGCAGCGGTGGGTGCTACCGCCGTCGTGCCCGGTATTGGAACCGCCGCGTCGCTGGGACTTTCCGCGCTCGCAACAGTGGGCTTCCTGGAGACAACCGCGCTGTACGCGTCGTCCCTGGCCGAACTCCATGGCATCCGCCTGACTGACCCGGTGCGGGCGCAGACCATGGTCATGGCCATCATGTTGGGCGAGGAAGGTACTTCCATGCTCGGGGCACTGAGCGGACAGTCTTTGGGGCGCGGCAAGGGCGTCACCAACGCGTGGGGCAGGACGCTGACCAAGAAGATTCCCGGCAGCGGCTTCGGGGTCATCCGTGACACCATCCAGCGGGCATTCCTCAAGAGCCTGGTGAAGCGGCAAGGTTCCGCATTCCTGGGCCGCGCCCTGCCGTTCGGCGTAGGTGCCGTGGTAGGTGGTGCGGGCAACCTGATGATGGGGCGTGCCGTGGTGTCCACCGCCAAGGATGCGTTCGGCCCGCTGCCGGACACCGTCCCGGGCGAATTGCTCCCGAACGCACCCAAAAACGCCCTGATCAACACAACGCTGGAAGGCGGTAGCAGTGGACCTGAACGCTGACCTCGGGGAGTCTTTCGGCTCATGGACCATGGGAGACGACGCATCGATGTTCCGCATCGTGACCAGCGCCAATGTGGCCTGCGGCTTCCACGCAGGCGATCCCCTCACCATGCTGGACAGCTGCCGCGCGGCCTTTGAACTGGACGTCCGCGTTGGAGCCCACGTGGGATACAGGGACCTGGCTGGCTTCGGGCGGCGTTCCTTGGACATGACGTTCGACGAACTCTTCGGCGATGTGCTCTACCAACTTGGTGCACTCGATGGCATGGCCCACGCGGTGGGAGCCTCGGTGGATTATGTGAAACCGCACGGCGCCCTCTACAACAGGATCGTCCGTGATGAAGAGCAGGCCGAGGCCGTGGTAGCCGCCGTCCACGCGTACGATCCCGGGCTGCCTGTGCTTGGCCTGCCGGGCTCGGCATGGCTGACACTCGCCGAACAATCCGGTCATCCGGTGTTCCGCGAGGCGTTCGTGGACAGGGCCTACCTGCCGGACGGCACGCTGGTACCCCGCACCCAGGAAGGTGCAGTTCTCCATGACCAGGCCGCCGTGGTGGCACAGGCCGTGCGGCTGGCAACGCGCAAGGAAGTGCTGGCCATCGACGGAACCGTGGTGCCGGTGCAGGCCGATTCGCTGTGCATCCACGGGGATACGCCCGGCGCCGTCACCATGGCTGCCGCTGTCCGGGAGGGCCTTGACCAGGCCGGCGTTCAGATTGAAGCGTTCGCATAGGTCTGGATCCTTAAGGAGGGTTTGCCTGATGAGTGCAGTCGTGACGGATCCGGGGACGTTGACACTTGCTGTCGAGCCCGACCACGCCTTGGACCGCGCGTCCATGTACCTCGCCAACACCCTGCTCGGCAATCCGGACACCTCAGCCGGGCTTGAGGTGCTGCTGGGCGGGCTCAAGCTGAGGTTCGTGACAGGGTCAGCCGTGGCAGTTACAGGTGCCGAGGGCATGGTGACGCTCAACGGCTCTGAACTTCCCCTGAACAAGGCGGTCCGGGTGGCCCCGGGGGCAGTGCTGGAATTCGGTCCCGCGCTGTTTGGCATTCGGTATTACGTAGCTGTTCAGGGCGGCGTGGAAGCTGGGACTGCACCCTTGCGGGCCGGTGCTTCGGTGACGTTCGGACGGCCGCACGGCCACGGCTTCCCCGAGCTCAATCATCCCGCCCGGCGTGCGCTGGATCCGGAACGACCGGTGGTCGCCAGGGTTACGCGGGGGCCCCAGGCCAGGAATGACGACGCCGGCAGTTGGCTTCGGTTGACCAGCGAACCTTGGATTCTCTCGCCGGAGTCGGACCGGGCAGGTGCGCGACTGGCGGGGCGGCCTCTTGAGGTCGCTCCGAGGGAGGGCGGCGCGACTCAGGTACCCCAACCACAACCGCTGGAAGCAGGCTTGGTCCTCTTGCCGCCGTCGGGCCTTCCCGTCATTGCGTTGGCCGGCCACCCGCCAACTGCCGGGTCCCCCGTGATAGCGGTGGTCCGCGACGAGGACCTGGACTTGATCGGCCAGGCAAGACCGGGACAGATGGTGCATCTGCTCGGCTGAGAAAGCGCGATATCGATTTTCTCGCGATGGGCTGGCTTTGGGAAACTGCTCGCCAGAGGACCATCTAAGGCCGCCGTGCCGCCTCCTATCGCCGACTTGATTCTGTGTCGTCGGATCCTGCCCTGAACCTATCCTTGCCGTTTCGCGGCCAGTTGCTGCATCTGCCAACCATGTACGTCAGCCAGCCATTCCAACGGGGCCGAGGGGCCGATGCGGGGATCGTCGGGTTCCCGGCCATCTCTGAGCGCCTGCGCGTACGCGCGATCCATGCTGACCCGTTCCCCCAGTTGCACGGATCCGCCCACCGAGCCGTGGCCGGGGATGACGGCAACAACGTCGTCGGCCACCGACTCGAAGAGCCGCAAAGCGTGGAGGTAGTCGTCCAGGGGATCCGCTGCCTGCAGGTCGAGGAACGGCATCAGGATGTCGGAAAGCATGTCGCCCGCCACCAGGACGCCGGCTCCCTCGATCAACAGCGCCGCATGTCCGGGCGCATGGGCCTGATGCTCCAGGATGCGGACTGCGGGGCCATCCCAAGGAATGTGCGGGGTCTCTGCCGGCAGTCCGGTGATGAGCCCGAGCAAGTCCATCGGGATATCGTCGGCGTGCTCCGGCGGCAGCCCTTCGGCCACCTGTTCCTTCCAGTCCGCGTTGGACAGGACATCCTGGATGGAAGCCGCGCATCGGGACGTTCCGTACCGGGGCGGATCACCAAAATCGGGGTGCCACAGCACGTGGTCCCAATCAGGATGTGTGGAAAAGCCTGCAACCACCGGTTGGCCCAGCCAGCGAAGGTCCTTCGCGATCGCCGCCATTTCGTTGGCAGTGATCCCGGGGTCGATCAGCAGCACCCCGTCCCGGCCTTGAACCACGGTGCAATTGCTCTGGATGAATTCGCTCTCGTGAACCAGAACGCCCTCAGCAAGTTGCTTCAGCATGGAAGGGCCTCCTTCCTGCAGTGCAACATTGTGCCCGCCCCGGTCTCAGCCTTGGAGTTTCTGGGCCAGCATGACCAAAATCCCGCTGGGGCCGCGGAGATAGGTGAGTTTGTAGACGTCGCCGTAGGTCGCCACGCCCCGCAGGGGGTGGCATCCATGCTTCGCAGCTATGTCCAGCGCGTGATCGATATCGTCCACCGAGAAGGCCACCCGGTGCATTCCGATCTCGTTGGGAAGAGTCGGGTTGGTTTCGATCGCGTCAGGGTGGATGTATTCGAAAAGCTCCAGTTGCCCGTTGCCATCCGGGGTCTGGAGCACCGCAATTTTTGCGTGGTTGCCATCCAGCCCCACGGCAGTGTCGGCCCACTCACCGCTGACTGTGTCACGGCCCAGCACTGTGAGGCCGAGGTCCGTGAAGAACGCGATGGTTTCTTCGAGATCCCGAACCGCAATACCGACGTTCTCAAGTTTGATAGGCATGCGTTGAAGGTACCAAGGCCCACTGGATAGCTCCAGTGCCCCTAACCGAACAGCAGATGCGCCACCGTGAAGATCGCCAACCCGGCCAGCGCACCAACCACGGTTCCATTGATCCGGATGTACTGGAGGTCCTTGCCCACCTGCAGTTCGATCTTCTGTGACGTTTCCTCGGCATCCCAACGGGCCACGGTATCCGAGATGACGCCGGCGATATCCGAACGGTAGGTGTTGACCAGGTACCCGGCCGCATCACCGATCCACGCGTTGACCTTGCCGGCCAGTTCGTCGTCGTTGACCAGGCGCGCACCGAACTCGCGGACGGCGGTCTTGAAGCGCAGGCTCAGTTCGCTGTCGGGATCGTCGACGGCGTTGAGCAGCGCAGTCTTCACGGTTCCCCATGTGCGGGATGCCAGTTCGCGGACCTCGGGGTCGCCCAGGATTTGCGCCTTGATGCTTTCAGCGCGCTCAATCATGGCGGGATCGTGCTGCAGGTCCTGTGCCAGGTCCGTGAGGTACGCATCGATCGACTGGCGGACCTGGTGGTTCTGGTCCGCTTGTACGGCCCGAACAAATTTGGAGAGTTCAACGTACACCCGGTCGCCCACCAGGCCGTCCACGAACGTCGGCACCCACAAAGGCGAGCGGTCCGAGACGAGCCGGTTCACCGTGGCATGGTTGGCGTCCACCCAGTCGGCGGCACGGTCAACCAACAAGTCAACCAGCGTGTGGTGGTGCCCGTCCGCGAAGATCCGTTCGGCCATCCGTCCAACGGGCGGTCCCCAAGGCGGGGTGAGCAGGTGCTTGCGGACCATACCCTCGATAACTGCCTGCACGTCGTCGTCGTTCAGGACGGTGAAGGCACCGCGGATCATCGCGCCGCCTTCCTTGGCTACACGTTCGGCGCCGCCCGGCGCGGACAACCAGCGGCCGGCCTTGCGGGCAATATCGATGCTGGCCAACTTGTCCTGCACAACTTCCTGGGACAGGAAGTTGCTTTCGACGAAGTCGCTGAGCGATTCGCCGATCTGGTCCTTGCGGCGCGGAATGATGGCCGTGTGGGGGATTTTCAGGCCCATGGGGTACTTGAACAGCGCCGTCACCGCGAACCAGTCAGCCAAGGCGCCCACCATGCCGCCTTCGGCCGCTGCACGGACGTATTCCAGCCACGGATACTGCTTCTGGAACGCAAACGCCAGCGTAAAGATGACGGCCATCGCGATCAGCAGCGCCAACGCCAACCGTTTCATTCGGAGCAGCGCTGCCGCTTTTTCCATGTCGCCGGCAGAAAGGCCGACGACGGCGGAACGTCCTTTCGCGGGAGCGGAACCTGTGGCCGGGGCTGGCCGGGCGGGGTTGGTGACGTCTTCGGTTGGGATTTGTTCAGAGTTCACCTGCATGAGCCCAGCGTAGCCCCCGTACATGCACCAGCGTGGGCTACCGTGTCTGCATGACTAGCGACGACTCCACCCCAAGCCGGCCCAAGGTCTACGCCCATCGAGGTGCCAGCGCGGCCTTCGCCGAGCACACCCGTGCCGCTTACCTGAAGGCCATTGACGAGGGTGCCGATGGTGTGGAATGCGATGTCCACCTGACCCGGGACCAACACGTTGTGCTGCTGCACGACGCCAACCTGGACAGGACCTCCACCGGTACGGGGCCAGTCGCGGAGCACACCCTGGATGAACTCCGTGGGTTGGATTTCTCCTCATGGAAAGGCGCACGCATTCCCGAGGCCTATGGGGGAGTGGCAGACCAACTCCTTACCCTGCCCGAACTCCTGGATATCCTGCGCGGGGCGGGCCGGGAGATTGGCTTGGCCATTGAGCTGAAGCACCCCAGCCCCTACAAGCTCAAGCTCGAGGACCGCGTGCTGGCCCTTCTGGAAGAAGAGGGCTGGACTCCGGAGGAGTCCCGGTTGGAGAACATCCGGATTTCCTTCATGAGCTTTGATACCGATTCTGTCCAGCGCCTCCTGCACAGCGTGCCGAAGGAATACATCTGCCAACTGGTGGACGACTTTACGGTCCAGGAACTCCGGCAGGAACTCGGATTGGGCTTCCTGACGGGCGGCGCCGTAGCCAACGTGATGCGGGCAACCCAGCTTGAGGCCGAACGAGTATTGGACGAAGGAGAAGTGGTCATTGCCGGCCCCGGAATTGAATACGTGAGGGAGCATGCACGGAACGTTCAGCGCTGGTTGGAGTCGGGCCGCATCTTCCGGGTTTGGACTGTCGACTCGGAAAGGGACGTCGCGCTCTGCCAAGGCCTCGGCATTCACGAAATCACGACCAACAGGCCGGCGCAGGTACTTGCGCAGCTGATGGTGTCCAGGTAGGTCGCAGCTGGCGACGTTTTGAGCCGTCAAAACGGCATCTTCTGCTACTTACTTGGGTCCGGCTTTGGGGGTCACCGCGCTTGTGATTGAGTGGTCTCATGTCACTTCGCTGGTCAGCACAAGCAACCCGAACAACTTCCGCAGTAGCCTTGAGCGCACTGCTCCTGGCCAGCGCAGCGAAGCACTTCCGCACGCCCAAGTTCTATTACCCAGTGGTCCCGGAGTACCTGTGCCGAAAGGACGAGCCGGGGAGCCGGCCCAACGGGCCCCTGGCAGTTATGTCCCGCGAGGAATGGGTTGCCTCCTCCGGCCTGCTTGAGGCGACTGCCGCCGTCGGACTTCTGATCCCTGCTACCCGTAAGGTTGCCGCGAACGCAACGACAGCGATGTTTGCTGCATTCCTGGCGGGGCATATTGACGCCCTCCGGCGTGCCTATGGCCCCCACGGCACAGCGACCGAGCGGCGTATCCATACCCTTCGCCTGCCCCTTCAGGTTCCCCTCATCCTGTGGTCGTGGAGTCTCCGGAAATGAGCGGCAATGCCGCTCCCATGAAGCTCCGGGATTCGCCCGCCTTCAAGATCGCGGTGTCCCTGAGTATCGCCACGGGTCTTTACGGCGTGTCTTTTGGCGCCCTTGCCGTGGCGTCGGGGTTCGATTTCTGGCAGACGATGGTGTTGAGCCTCCTGCTGTTCAGCGGGGGATCGCAGTTTGCCTTCATCGGTGTCGTGGCCGGCGGGGGTTCCGGCGTGGCGGCCATGACGGCCAGTGCCCTTTTGGGCCTCCGCAACGGCATCTACGGTATGCAGATCAACGCCATGCTGCGCCCCGGAGGGTGGAGACGCTACATATCCGCCCATGTCACCATTGATGAATCGACGGCCACGGCGTCCGGCCAGTCCGATCCCGATGAGCAGCAACGCGGTTTTTGGACTGCCGGAATCGGAATATTCATCTTGTGGAATATTTTCACGGCCATCGGCGCCCTGGCTGGTGACGCGATGGGAGACCCCAAGCAATGGGGCTTGGACGGAGCAGCTGTTGCGGCGTTCCTGGCCTTGCTGTGGCCGAGGCTGAAGGGCCGTGAACCGTGGGCCATCGCCGCCGCGTGCGCATTGGCCACCATCCTGGCCGTGCCGTTTGTGCCCTCAGGTGTTCCCATCCTGGTGGCGGCAGTGGTGGCGGGCGTTATCGGATGGTTCAGCCACGCACGCATGGATGAAGGGCTTGAACCGGACGTGGATCCCTACGCAGGGCAGCACAAGCGCGAACACGGGGGCGGGAAATGAACCTCTGGCTTTGGATTCTTATTGCCTGCGCGCTGGCGTACCTCACCAAGCTGGTGGGCTATTTTGTGCCCGCAAAGCTGCTGGAGAGCCCGCGGATCATGCACGTCGCCGGAACCATGACCATTGGCCTCCTGGCCTCCCTGACAGCGGTGAACGCCGTAGCTTCGGGCCAGGGCTTGGTCCTCGATGCCCGCATCGGCGCCTTGGTGGCTGCCGCCGTCGCGCTATGGCTTCGGGCTCCGTTCCTGGTGGTCGTCATCTCAGGGGCAGCAGCCGCAGCGTTGCTGCGGCTGCTGGGTTGGGGCTAGCGGTACTGCTGCCCGTTGGGCTGCTGGACCGGCGGCTGGGCGTAGCCTTGCGGGTACGCCGGCGGATAGGCCACGAACTGTCGACCGGCAGCAGGTCCGAGGTACTGGGCGGAGCCGTAGGAAAGCATCGGCACGAAGACAACTGGCAGCAGGACCAGGCCGACCGTGTAGCCGGCGTCCTTTCCAAACGACTTGGCGAGGTCGTTCAATGACACGATGCCGAAGTAGATGCCTGCAAACGGGATGAAGAACAGCAGGTACCAGTACCAAGGACGGCCTGCGATCTCCAAGAGTTTAATGCCGTTGTAAACCGGCACGAAGGCACCCCACGCGGGGCGGCCGGCCTTGGTGAAGATTCCCATGTAAAGCACGCCAACGATCGCGAAAACCACGGCGAAGTAGATCAGCATAAACAGCAGGACGAGGCCAGCCGTGGCAGCGGACTCGGCGCCGCTGGAAGAGTATGAGCTCAGGGGAATATTCATGCGATCGACACTACGTGGGGTTGGGCTGTCCTGCCATGGGCAGGACTCACCATCGCAGGCCCGGCAAATGGGCCTTAGAGAGGCTCCGCGAACGTCACGCCAGGGATATCCGATTGCTCAGGAAGCGGCCGGGACGGGCGCTCGGTACGGATAGCGTCTTCGATCAATGCCACCGGACGCTTCCAGGCTTCTGATCCGGGTTCCATGGTGTCCACTGCCCCGATCAGCATTGCAACCAGTCGGACCATATCTTCGATGGTGATGTCACGTCGCAAGGACCCTTGGCCCTGGCCGCGCTCAAGAAGGGTCGCCATGGATCCGATGAGGCCGCCGGTGATGCCCATGAGGAGTCCGCGTCGGCCGGCGACGGCGTCAAGCAGGTTCGCATCGTCGCTGGCGACCTTCATCACGGCGTCGATGACGTTGATCAGGCCCTCAGCGGCGTCCATGCCGTCCAGGGCATCCGCAGCCACCGGGTCCACATGCTGCCGCAGCTGGCGGGACAGCGCGGCGAGGACCAATTGCTCTTTATCCGAGAAGTTGCGGAACAGCGTTGCGGGGCCAACTCCAGCGGTGGCGGCAATGGTCTGCAAGGGTACGTCGGGGCCATGTTCCCGGAAACACTGCCGGGCCGCCGTAATGATCTTGTCCACATTGCGTGCGGCGTCGGCCCTGAGGGGCTTGCGTTCAGAGGGCTGTTCCATGCTTGCCAGATTAGCAACGGAGGACTGCTGGCCCGTTGTTACGCGGGAGTACGTTGTTATATGACAAACCAGCACGTGAAACACTGGATTTCATGTTGCTTGCATTCTCAGTCGCCCCATCGGGCCAGCCCGCTTCCGCCGCCAATGGGGGACCGACCCCCGACGCTTCGGTTCACGACGCCGTAGCTGCCGCCGTCAAGATCGTCCGAGAGTCTGGATTGCCGAACCAAACGGACTCCATGTTCACCACCATTGAAGGTGAATGGGACGAAGTCTTCGACGTCGTCAAGCGCGCCACCGAGGCCGTCGGCCGCTATGGGAGCCGCGTCTCCCTGGTGATCAAGGCAGACATCCGTCCCGGTTACAGTGGAGAACTCACCGGCAAGGTGGAACGCTTGGAAGACGCCATCTCCGCCACGGACTAGATCCTTCCCCCGGGGTGCCGCGGATGCCAGACTGGGGGCCATGATTGAACACGTGACTGAACCCGGGTGGGTTGACGTCGAGCGTTACTTGACTGACGTCGTCGTCCGTCCTGATCCTGCCCATCAGCGCGCCCTGGCATCCGCCGTCGAGGCAGGCATGCCTGCCATCGAAGTCGCGCCCAACGCGGGCAAGCTGTTGCGGATGCTGGTGCAGATGTCGGGAGCCAGGCGGGTCCTGGAGATCGGAACCCTGGCCGGGTTCAGCAGCATCTGGATGGCGCAGGGACTGCCCGACGACGGCAGGATAGTTACGTGCGAATTCCTCCAGAAACACGCGGACGTAGCGCGGGCAAACGTGGATGCTGCGGGCGTGGGGCACAAGGTGGACATCCGGGTGGGGGCTGCGCTGGACACCCTCCCCACACTGACGAGCCAGGAATCGTTCGATTTTGTCTTCATTGATGCGGATAAGGAAAACGACTCCAACTACCTGGAGTGGGCCATCAGGCTTGGCCACCCGGGAACGGTGATCGTGGTGGACAACGTCATTTGGGACGGCGCCATCCTTGAACCCGGGCGGGACGATGTCAATGCGCCCGGAATCGTGAAGGCGTTGGAAATGATGGGGCAGGATCCGCGCTTGGATGCCACGGCGATTCAGACCGTTGGCAGCAAAGGCTGGGACGGTTTCGCGATAGCGCGGGTGCGGTAGGTGGATTTCACTCTTCGCCCGGCAACGGTGGATGACGCCGAAGCCATGGCCATCATGCACGTCCAGTCATGGCGCGAGAGCTACGGGTCCTTGTTGCCTCCGGAGTTCTTCGCAAAGCAGGAGGCGGCGCTGCCTGATCGCATCGAACGGTACCGGGCCTTCATAGCAGCGGGGCACACACGGATGCTGGCCCACGGTCCTGACGGTGATCTTGTGGGGCTCGGGGCGGCCGGACCCAGCAGGGACGAGGACGGCCCCTGCGACGTTGAGCTGTTCATGCTTTACACCCTGGAGCGCATCCATGGCCGTGGTGTGGGCCAGGCCTTGATGGATGCCTTGATCGGCGACGGACCGGCCTACCTCTGGGTCCTTGATGACAACCCCCGGGCCCAGGCTTTCTACCGGCGCAACGGTTTTGTGCCGGACGGAAAACGGCAGTTGTGCGATCCCTCGTGGCATTCGCTGCCGGAACATCGGATGGCGCGTCCCGGAGCGCCCGCGGACTGTTCCCAGGGCTGACTCATCTCGATATGGTGATCACGGGCGGTGTCGATGGGGATCGCCCGGGTCGATTCTTGGGAGGAAACATGTCCAATCCAGAGCAGGATCCAAGCGAGCAGGAAGGGCCGGCAGACGGCGGTGCGGCCGGAGTCCCTGGCGCCCACGACGGCGGCGCGGATGGTGGTGCCGACGGCGGCGCGGATGGTGGTGCTGAAGGGCCGGCAGACGGCGGTGCGGATGGTGGTGCTGAAGGGCCGGCAGACGGCGGTGCGGCTGGAGTCCCTGGCACCCACGATGGTGGCGCCGACGGTGGCGCGGATAGTGGCGCCGAAAGACCAGGCAGCTAGGTTTTGAGTTCCACCAGCACTGATTTCCAGGACCCCGGAGCTGTCAAGGATGCCGGGGTCCTGGAAACGCGCCTGATCGACATCGGCTATGAGAGGTTCGCCCGCGACGTCTGGGGGCGGACCGCGTTGCTCACGCGTGGTGTCAGTGACTTCTCTGATTTGTTCTCGGCCAACGCCGTCGACGAACTGGTCTCGCGCCGCGGATTGCGGACACCTTTCCTGCGCGTCGCCAAGGGGGGCTCGACACTTCCAGAGTCCTCATTCACTTCCCCGGCGGGCGTCGGGGCCACCATCTCCGACCAGCTCGACGACACCGAACTTTGGCGCAAATTCGCCGACGGAGCCACCCTTGTCCTGCAGGCGCTGCATCGTACATGGGAGCCGGTATCGAGCTTCAGCACCCAGCTAAGCACCGAGCTGGGACATCCAGTGCAGGCCAATGCCTACATCACCCCGCCCCAGAACCGTGGTTTCGACGATCACTACGACATCCACGACGTCTTCGTCCTGCAAATCGAGGGCACCAAGCGCTGGATCATCCATGAGCCAGTCCATGTGGACCCGCTGCGCAGCCAGCCTTGGACCGATCGCCGTTCCGCCGTCGCCGAGGCCGCTCAGGGCAAGGCCTACATCGATACGGTCCTCGAGCCCGGTGACGTCCTCTACCTGCCGCGTGGATGGTTGCACGCCGCAGAGGCCCAGGGCAAGGTCTCGATCCATCTCACACTGGGAGTCCATAACTGGACCCGCTACGCGCTGGCCGAGCAGCTCGCCCAGGCCGCATTGGCGGCTCTCAACGACGATCCCGAGATGCGCCGGTCCCTGCCATTGGGCGTCGATGGACCCGATGGGGACATCGCCGCCGTCCGTAAACGTCTCGCCGAGGCAGTCGTCGAGGCTGATTCCGCTTCCCTTTTCCACCGCACCCGGAGGGGACAGGGACGCCCGTCTCCGCTTGGTCCCGTCGCCCAGCTCGCGGCTGTCGAGGGCCTCGGCCCCGAGTCGCTGGTGCGGCTTCGGGATGCCTTGGAGGCCAGGCTCGAGGGCTCACGCCTGACGACCCGCGTGGGTTGGCTCGACTTTGCCGAGGCAAATCTGTTGACTGTAAGGCGCCTGCTCGACGGCGGGGATCACCTCGCGGCCGATCTCGGCATTGAACTCGTCGAAAGGCTGTTACGCGCAGGCGTTCTCGTCCCAGCTGAACAGTCGCATTGAGTTGAACAGTCGCATTGAGTTGAACAGTCACGTTGAGCTGAACAGTGACCTTGAGCTGAACAGCGACGGTGGACAGTGACGACCCCGGTGGCCGCAACAGGACGTTTCTTCTGCGCGGACAGCGCCCGGATACGCGGCGACTCGATGGCGGGCACGGCGTCACCAGGCGTGGTTTGGGTCCTCATAGAGCACCGGGGTGGGTGGCCATCCACCGGCTTCGACGGCCTTGAGCTGGAGGCTGGGACCAAGGCCCTGGTGTTGGCGGCGGCGCGGACGGCGCGAGCACGGGTTCTCCTGGTCCGGCGGCCTGGCCCCCGCCAGAGCCGCGGTCCGAGCCGTTGGGCCGTGCTGCGCCATCAAAGTACCGGCGCCTATCAACAACTCTGGGGAACGTGGGCTCGGGATGGGGACCTTGCCGATATTGTTCCAGCACTGGCGTCACCTGGAATGCCCGGTTACCCGCCGGTCATCCTGGTCTGTGCGCATGGTCGGCATGATCCTTGTTGCGCAGTGCGGGGCCTGCCCGTGGGGCGTGCGCTCGGTGAGCGGTGGCCGGAGCAGGTATGGGAGTGCTCCCACATTGGGGGTGACAGGTTCGCAGCCAACGTCGTCGTCGCTCCGGACGGTGTGTACTACGGCGGACTCGATGCGAAGTCCGCCGTCGCTACCGTTGAGGATCATCTCGCAGGCCTCATCCACGCAGAATTCCTTCGGGGGTATACGGATCTATCCCCACCGCAACAAGCTGCTGTCGTGGCCGTGCTCGACCGCTTCGGTCCTGCCGGCCGGAATGACTTTCTGGTCACTGAGTCCTTGCGCGAGGGCGACTATTGGCACCTCCATGTCACTGGCCGCCCACCCCACCCGGCAATGATCGAGGTGGAGCTGCGAGCCCGCCGCGAACCGGCGACCCAGTTGACGTGCCGGGCCCCGGCGGCACGCTCGGCCACCGTCTACGAACCCATCTCCATCCGCAGCTCCTGACACTTGTGGACCACCGGCACGAGCCAGCAGTCGACGGTCGATACCTCCGTCCCCATGCTCCACTAGGCTTGAAGTATGACTGGGACAGGGCGGCAGTAGTGGCGAAACGCGGTAAACCAAACAGGTCTCAGAGGTCGACGGCGGGAGTCGTCGAGGTGCCGGTCGGCGCCCGTCCTGACGGTCCGGTGGCGGGCGTTTACTACATCGATACCGGCGACTGCGAGTTGGTCCCGGACCAGGACAACTCCAACGGCTGGCTCCTGAAGATCAACGGTGTGATGAGCTCGCACATCGACCTCGCCGATCCGCTGTTCCTCGACTTTGAATACATGCGCTGGATCGCGGCGTTGGTGGAATCGCGGTGGCCGCGGGAGCAGAAACCGAAACTCCGCGCACTGCATTTGGGCGGGGGTGCCTGTTCCATGGCGCGCTACTTCCATGCCGCTTACCCCGAGGCCCGTCAGGTAGTCGTTGAGCTCGACGGCAAGCTGGCCGACTACGTCCGTGGCTGGTTCGATCTTCCCAAGGCCCCCTTGCTGCGGATCCGTGTGGGGGAGGCCCGGCACGTGACCGAGTCACTTACTCCGGACACCCGCGACCTCATCATTCGCGATGTATTCGCCGGAGCCTTCACACCCCGTGCCCTCACCACTCGTGAATTCACTGCGTATGCGGACGCTGTCCTGGCCCCCGACGGCTTGTATGTGGTCAATTCCGGTGACGCCCCGGACCTCAAGAACGCCCGGGCCGATGCTGCCACCATCGCGGACACGTTCGAGCACACCATGATCATCGCCGACCCCGCCATGCTGAAGGGCCGCCGCTACGGCAACATGATCATGGCAGGGAGCCATGCGCCGTTCGGTGAAGACCCCACGTTGGCCCGTAAGCTCCTGGGCGGCGGCGTCCCCGCGCACATCTGGGATGATGCCAAGGTGCGCGCGTTCGCCGCAGGTACGCCGGTCCGGCACGACCCAGCGCCGGAGCCGGCCCCCGAGCCGGCGTCAGCTCCGGCTGAGTGAGCTGTTCCACGCTTCCCAGAGCGTTGCGTAGCGGCCGCCGTTAGCCAACAGTTCCTGGTGGGAGCCCGACTCGACAATCCCACCGTGGTCCATCACTACTACGATGTCCGCCGAGGCAGCCTGGGACAGGCGGTGCGCGATCACCACGGACGTCCTTCCTGCCAGCGCAGCCTCGGCGGCCTGATCCAGCATGGTGGCCGAGCCCGTTCCTGCCTCAGCGGTGGCTTCGTCAAGGACCGCGATGGGCGGGTCCTTGAGCATCAGGCGTGCGAGCGCCAACTGCTGCGCCTGCTCGGGTGTGAGTTGGTGGCCGCCGGCACCTACGGACGTCTGCAGCCCGTCGTCGAGCGTTTGAACCCAGGCAGCCCCTACTTCCTGGAGGGCGCGCGTAAGTTCCTCGGCGGAAGCGTCGGGCTTGGCGAGCAGGAGGTCCTCGGCGAGCGTGCCGGAGAAGACGTGCACCTCCTGGCTGACCATGGCGATGCGCTCATGCAAGTCTTCCGGGGGAGCCGCCGCGGAGTCCAGCCCACCCACCCAGGCCGTCCCGCTTCCCGGATGTTCCAATCCCATGATGACTTTGGCCAGGGTGGTTTTGCCTGCGCCGGAGGTTCCCACAATCGCCACTCGCTCGCCGGGCTTCACGGTGAGGGAAACGCCGCGGAGGGCGGGGCGCTGGCCGGGGTAGGCGAACGTGACGTTGTCCAGGACGATGCCGGCGTCAGTGACCGGTGCCCTGGTCGGGGCGGGGGCCGGCGCCGCGGATATGGTCAGACCGAACATCCGGCCCAGGCCGGCCGCGGCTTTCTGGAGCTCGTCGAACTGTCCCAGGACAAGGCCGATCGGATCGAAGAGCCGGTAGAAGTACAGTGCGGCAGCCGTGGCCGCACCAATGGTCACTGCGCCCTCGGCATGGAGCCAGAAACCCACCACCAGCACGGCGGACAGGCCGATGAGTTCCGCCAGGTTGAGGCGGTTGTAGAAGCGGGTCAGGTAGTTGACGCCCTTGAGTGCATGGCCGATGTTCTCCCGGGAAGCGGCAGCAACCAGGTCGGCGTGACGTGCCCCGAGCCCAAGGGCCAGGACGGAAGCGGATCCGTGAACCGTCTCGATGATCTGCTCGGTCCTGTTGGCCTCGGTAATCCGGACAGTCCGATAAATGGGTGCGGTGCGCCGGAGGAACCAGCGGAGGGTGAAGACCTGCAACGGGGCGGCAATGAGCACCGCGACGGCGAAGCGCCAGTCGATCACGCCCAGGCCCAACAGCGTCACGGCGATGGTGAAGGCCGCGCTGGTGAACGCGGGCAGTACTCCGGAAATTGCCTCGCTGACGGCCTCAACGTCGCCGGACACGCGGGCCACGACGTCGCCGATGCCTGCCTTTTCGAGTTGCGCGAGCGGCTTGCGGACAGCTGCGGCGAACACTTCCTCGCGAAGTCCGGCGAGGGCTTCCTCGCAGATCCGGGCCAGCAGGTTCTGTCCCAGTATGCCCAGCAGGGCACCCAGGCCACCGGCAACCAAGAGCCCGATCGCCAGCCAGAGCAGGGCCATGACGTCTCCGCCGCTGGCTGCAATATTGACCATGATGCCCAGGATGGCCGGTGCCGCCAGCCCACAGCAGGATGCTGCCAGCAGCACCAGGATGGTCAGGGTGAGTCGGCCGGGCCGCTGCGCCAGCAGGCGCCACATGGCCTTCCGGGTCTCGCGGGGTGTGGCAATGGGAAGGATTTCGGTGCTCAAGAGCCCACCACCCCGCGGTAGCCAGCGGACGTGGCAAGCAGTTCGCGGTGCGTGCCGGTTTCAGATGCAGCAGCGCCGCTTCCGCCCATCACCACCCGGTGGCAGACGGCCAGCAGCGTGGGACTGGTGGTCACCAGCACCAAGGCCTTGTCAGGGAAGTTCCGCAAGCCATCGGCGATCACGGCTTCGGTGGCGGTATCGACGGCGGTAGTGGGGTCGTGCAGGACCAGCACCGCTTGCTTTTGGTGCAGGGAACGGCCCAGGACCAGTCGCTGACGCTGACCGCCGGACAGGCTCTGGCCGTGCCCGGTAAGTACAGTTTCGGTGCCTTCGGCCAGTTGCGAGACGAAGTCCCCGACGGCGGCAGCTGCCATGGCGCGTTCCTCCAGTTGGGCGTCGGCTGCTGCGACGTTCTCGCGGACACTGCCGCGGAACAGCACTCCGTCATGGCTGTCTGCGAAGATCCTGGACCGGACGTGGACCGGGTCCAGGTCTGCGGCGTCCTGGCCATCGATGGCCACCAATCCGCGGGGAGCGGGCGTGCGAAAGCCCAGGGTGTCCACCAGGAGCCGGGCTTGAGTACCGCTGGGAAGAACGACGCCCACGATTTCGCCGGCCGAGGCTGTGAAGGGAGGGAAAGCAGCGTCGCCGGAGCCGGGCCGGAGTTCCAGCAGCGGGACTGGTTCGCCCCGGGAGGTGAGCGTTGCTGCTGAGGTGGCTGCCGCCGTCGTGCGTTCTTCTGATTCAGGTGCGGGGACAGCATCCGGTTCCGCGAGCAGGACTGCTATGCGGGCCGCTGAGGCGCGCTTCCGAGCGAGTTCGACGCTGAGGAAGCCAAGGGCGGTCATGGGGCCCTGAACGAATTGGGTCACGCCAACAACTGCCACCAACTGTCCCACTGTGATGCTGCCCTGGACGGCGAACCAGGCCGCGAAGAAGGCGATTCCGGCCAGGAACGCTGCGGACAGCGCGGTGCTGGCGCCGTTGTAGGCAGATCGGGAGCGGACAGCCCGCAACCCCGCCACCAAGGAGGTCCGGCTGGCGGTCCGATAGCGGGTCACGGCTGCATCTTCGGCGCCCAAGCCTTTGAGGGGTCGTGATCCCGTGATGAAGTCCGTCGCCAGGGCGCCGGCGCGGGCCGCCGTCGACTGCTCCACGTCGCTTCGGTCCTCCAAGGGTTTGGTGAGCCGGCGCATGACCAGCAGCATCACGGGAGTCGCAATGAGAACGGCCAGTCCCAGGGGGACGGAAATGAGGAGGAGTGTGACGGCTGATGTGACGACGCCGGCCGTGGCAGCGAGGGCGCCGGCGATCAGCCACGCCAAGCCGGCCACCCTGTCAGCGTCGGAGGATGCAATGGCAACAATTTCGCCGGGTGCGCGCCGGGCGGCCATCCCGCGGGGGTGCAGGGTGCGCTCCACGGCAAGTTGCCGGAGGTCGTGGGAGCTCAGAAGGAAGGAACGCTCGGTGGCCAGTGTGCCAAGCCGCCAGGAAAGTGCCAGCACGACGAACACCACAGCCAACGCGCCGAGCCATCCGAGGAGGGCGCCGAAATTGTTCGGTTGAATGGCGTTGTCCACTGCGGCGCCGATGGTTGCAGGGACCAAAGCCTCGCTGACCTGGTGCAGTCCAAGCCCGGCACAACCGGCCAGCAGGAGCTTCCAGCGGCCGTTGGCGAACAGTGCGACGGTGAAGAGTCTGGAGACCTTCCAGGGTGCTTGCTTGTTACGCCCGGGTGGGCAGGACGGAATGGCAGAACTGGAGGGCATGCTTACCATAGTAAGGCTCACCTAACTTCAAGAAGGCCAGATGACCCGCCAAGCTTTATCGCAATCCGGACAGTCCGTACCGCCGGTGGATGCAGAGCCGGACTTGCGGCCGGTAGCCCCCGACGAGGACCCGGCGTCCTTTCCGGTGTACGGCGTCTACACGGGATACTTCGAGTGCGCCACGCCCGCGACGTGGACTGAACATGTCCACGAAACCCATGAGCTGCTATGGGGTGCCCGTGGCGTGCTGACCGTTGAGGCCGATGGCGGCTTCTATGCTGTTCCGGCCACCTTGGGGCTATGGATTCCCGCGGGCGTGGTCCATGCCGTGAAATCCACGCAGGGGACCGGGTTTTACTGTTCGCATATTGATGCGCGGGTTGCCCCGAACCTGGCAGCTCGGACCGTGGCGGTCACGGTGCCCACTGCGGCTCAGGAGCTGTTGCGCCATATGAGCAATTTCGACATGGACGACTCCCTGAGGAGGCGTTCGGAGCGGGTGGTGCTGGGGTTGCTCGACGTAGTGGATGCGCGCCCCATGCTGCTGCCGATGCCCACCGATCCGCGGCTGGAACTCATTGCCCGCGCCCTCCTGGACAACCCCGCCCTGGACCGCTCGCTGGAGGAATGGAGCATCGAAGTATCCATCAGTGTCCGCAACCTGTCCCGCTTGTTCCACAAGGAAACCGGCATGACGTTTGCGCAGTGGCGCATCCATGCCCGGGTGCGCGTGGCGCTGGGATTGCTGGCGGCGGGGTATCCGGTGTCGTCCGTCAGCAGGCGGGTGGGCTACAACAACCCCAGCGCCTTTGTTCAGGTGTTCCGGAAGGTCATGGGGCACACCCCCGGTTGGTACGTGTCCTCACTTAAGGCCGGAAACCACCACTCTTTGGCCGGTTCCGAATAGAATCGAGCGGTTTCAGGGGTCGATGCATTGTTAGGGTAGGTATACCTAACTTCGGTAGCCGCTCAGAGAATCCATCAACGGGTCGCGGCGCCAACGGGAGCTTCCCCAACTCCCCTGAGAATCAAGAGGACCGCAGTGATTTCACGCACCAAAACCATGTCCGCCGCCGTTGCGGCCCTGGCCTCCGCAGCTCTTCTCCTGAGCGGATGCGCCACCACCGACGCCAGCGCCACCGCCACATCGGAAACCCGGACGGTCCAAAGCGAGGTCAAGGAAGTAGTCATGCCGGCCGAGCCCAAGAAGGCTCTGGGCATGTACACCACGGACCTGGACATGCTCATCACCCTCGGGATTCCGCTTGCCAGCCAGCAGCCCATCCGCGACAGCGGTTACTCGGGCTTCCCGTACTTCTTCGACCAGGACGCCCTCAAGGACATCACACCGTTCACCAACTACCCGGAGTTCAACTTTGAGGCCATCCTCAAGGCGCAGCCGGATGTCATCCTGAACGGCCTGGGTTACGAGAAGGAGCTTGACGCCAAGCTCTCCGACATCGCCCCGACCTACACTTTCAACGGATTCGACGGCAGCGACTGGCGCACCAAGTTCAAGACCGTCGCCGAGGCCTTCGGCAAGACCGGGCAGTACCAGGCGTGGATGGACAAGTACCAGGCCAAGGTTGACGACGTGAAGAAGCGTCTGGCCGAGGCAGGCAAGAGTGACCTGGTCATCGGCCCGGTGGACTACTACGAAGACCAAGTATCGGTCAGCTGCTACGGAACGCCGTGCCTGGTCATCAAAGACCTCGGTTTGAAGGTTTCCCCGCTGGCCGATGGTGAAGGCGTCAAACTCAGCGCCGAGCAGCTCGAACAGCTCAACGGAATCGACGCCATCATCACCACCGAGGTCCCCGAAAAGGACGGCGCCAACCCTGATGCCTTCGCTCCTTTGGCCAACAACAAGCTGTGGACCTCGCTGCCCTTCGTGGCCAACAAGCAGATCCACACCTACGACCTCGAAATGATCTACGGCTCCCCGAGCGGCCAGTACGCACTGCTGGAGAAGTTCGAAAAGGCCCTCCTGTCATGATGGGCATCTACCGGGCCGAGGTAGTCGCTACCCGCAAGCTCACCCCCGGAATGGTCCGGATCACCTTTGGCGGTCCAGGGCTGGCCGGCTTCGACACCACGGGTGTCGGCGACGAATACCTCCGTGTGTTCCTGCCGGATCCGGGCACCCATGAGGCTCGCCTGCCGATCTCCACCGGGGACTCCTGGGATTGGTCCGAGGGCGTCGAACCGTCCGCCATGCGGACCTACACGGTCCGCGCTGTGGACGCCGCTGCAGGAACCGTGGACATCGACTTCGTCGTCCACGACGGCGGTTTGGCAGCTTCGTGGGCGCAGCGCGCCCAGGTGGGTGACGCCGTCGGGCTTAACTCGCCTACCGGACTGTATGAACCGCCGGCCGGGCTGCAGTGGCAGATCCTGCTGGCCGACGCCACTGGCCTTCCGGCTGTTGCCCGGCTGGTGGAGCAGACGCCGCCGGGTGTCCGGACGCGTGTGCTGATCGAGGTTGAGGACCCGTCGCACCAGCAGGAGCTGACGCTCGGCGCTGGAACGGAAGTCGCATGGATTCACGGCGGGAACGGCCACAGCCAGTCCCGGCTGGACGAGGTCCTCAAGAGCATGGAGTTCCCCGGCGGCGTCGGCTACATCTGGGTGGCCGGCGAGACCAAGGTGCTGCGTGGGATCCGCAAGTACCTTCGGCACGAAAAGAAGCTCACGCCCGAGTCCTACAAGCTGATCGGCTACTGGACGGACAAGAGCGAAGCCTGGGAAGAGCGCTGGGAAAACCTCGACGCCGAAACCCGGCGCTGGTTCGACGACCTCTGGTCCAACGAGAAGCGGGATCGCGAGGAAATCGTGGACCTGCAGGACGCCAAGTTCGAATTGCTGGGCCTCTAAATGGCGTCCGGAACCATGGTGCCGCGTTCTGTTGCACCTCAAGCGCAGGACGCGGCACCGGTTTCTGCCCAGGACGCGCGCCAGGGTGGTCCACGCCCAGCGGGCTTGGCGGGCGTGAACCGGTACCGGTTCCTGGGGTTGCTGGGGGCGGTCGCCGTGCTGGCCCTGGTTCTCTGGTTGAGCCTGGTGGTGGGCTCCAAAGACGTGGACATGGCCAAGCTGTGGCCCGCGATCACCGCATACGACGGCTCGCCGGAACACGTGATCATCCACGACCTCCGCCTGCCCCGAACCGTCACCGGCGTGGTGGTGGGCATTGCCCTGGGACTGTCCGGGGCACTGATCCAGGCGCTGACACGCAACCCGTTGGCGGACCCCGGCATCCTGGGCGTCAACGCTGGTGCGGGCTTCTTCGTGGTCCTGGGAGTGGCACTTTTCGGAGTGACCAGCATCCAGGACTACATCTGGTTCTCCTTCGCCGGTGCCGTGGTGGCCACTGTGGCTGTGTACTTCATAGGGTCGCGGGGCAGGGGAGGGGCAACCCCGCTCCGACTCACCCTTGCCGGAGTTGCCCTGGGAGCAGTCCTGGGCGGTATTTCGTCCGGCATCACGCTCCTGCGCCCCGCCGTTTTCGACAGCATGCGCAGTTGGAGCGCGGGTACTTTGAACAACCGCACATGGGAAATCTTCACCACCGTGGCATCGTTCATCCTGGTTGGAACCCTCATCGCCCTCGCCATGGCCCGACCCTTGAACGCCGTTGCCATGGGTGACGATACCGCCAGGTCGCTTGGTGCCAACATTGTGCGAACCCGGATCTGGACCATCGTCTCAGTCACCCTGCTCTGCGGCGCCGCGACGGCAGCCGCCGGCCCTATCGGATTCGTAGGGCTCATGGTCCCGCACGTCGCCCGGTGGATCGTTGGGCCGGACCAGCGCTGGATCCTGGCCTACACCCTGGTGCTCTCGCCCGTGCTGCTCCTGGTGTCCGACATTCTTGGCAGGCTCGTTCTCCGCCCCGGCGAAATGCAGGTAGGAATCATCACCGCATTCGTTGGCGCACCCGTCCTCATCTGGCTCATTCGACGCCGGAAAGTGAGCACGCTATGACATCGGTTGATCAGGCGACGTCCGCTGATCGTGCGTCTTCCATCGACTTCGGTCGTCGCACCTTCGCCGTTCGCCATTTTGGCGGACGCGTCTCACTTCGCGTCGACGTCCGCACCCTGGTTGTCACCGCCGTCCTGTTTGCCGCCGCACTGGCGCTCGCCGTCGTCGCCCTTGGCCTGGGCGAGTTCAGAGTTGCGGTACCGGACGTTGTTTCGGCGCTGCTGGGGCACTCCAGCGGTGCCGTGCACATGGTGGTGGTGGAGTGGAGATTGCCCCGCGTCCTCCTGGCCCTGTTGTTGGGGGCGGCCATGGGGGTCAGCGGGGCAATCTTCCAATCGCTGACCCGCAACGCGCTGGGAAGCCCGGACGTGATCGGTTTCAACACCGGCGCCTACACGGGAGCGCTGGTGGTCATCCTGTTGATGGGCGGCGGCTACTTTGCCGTGTCTGCCGGTGCGCTGGTGGGCGGGCTGGTGACTGCCGCACTGGTTTACTTGTTCGCCTTCAAGAAGGGCATCCAAGGTTTTCGGCTCATCATTGCCGGCATCGCAGTGAGCGCCATGTTGGCGTCGGTGAACACCTTCATGATCCTCAAGGCGTCCTTGGAGCAGGCCATGTCCGCTGCCGTCTGGGGTGCCGGGTCCCTGAACAAGATCACATGGGACCAAGTTCTGCCTGTGGTGATCGTGTTCGTGGTGCTGCTGGCGGTGCTGTCATTGTACGGGCGGCGGTTGGGGCTCCTGGAGATGGGCGACGACGCCGCCCGGGCCTTGGGCGTCCGGCTGGAAGGCTCGCGGCTGGTCCTCGCAGTGGTGGGCGTGGCTTTGACCGCGATGGTCACCGCCGCGGCTGGTCCCATTGCCTTTGTTTCTTTGGCGGCACCACAGCTGGCCCGCCGCCTGACCCGTTCCGCTTCCGTGGGAATGGTTCCCTCTGCCGCCATGGGTGCATTCCTCCTGGTGGCCAGCGACATCGTGGCGCAGAACCTTTTCGCGCCGATCCAACTGCCCGTGGGCGTAGTGACCGTCAGCATCGGTGGCTGCTACCTCGTGTGGCTCCTTGCCCGTGAGGTGAAGCGGCAATGAGTGAAGAATTGAAGGAGATTGCTATGACTGACGTGGTGCTTGAAACGGTTCCTGTTCCTGGGTTGGCGCCGGTTGCCGCACGCCTCAGCGCCGAGAACGTGAGCCTGGGTTACGCGGGCCGCACTGTGTCTTCGGCGCTGGACGTGCGGATTCCCGACGGCGAATTCACGGTCATCGTGGGCCCCAATGCCTGCGGTAAATCGACGCTGCTGCGGGCGCTGTCCCGGCTGCTGGAGCCCAGCTCCGGGTCCGTGCTGTTGGACGGCAAGAGCATCTCGTCCTACGGTGCCAAGGAGGTGGCCCGACGTCTGGGTTTGTTGCCGCAAACCTCCATTGCGCCCGACGGGATCACCGTGGCGGACCTCGTTGCCAGGGGGCGCTACCCGCACCAGAAGTTGCTGCGTCAGTGGTCTGAGGCAGATGAGGCCGCGGTCGTTGCCGCCCTGGAGGCCACCAACGTGACCTCGCTGTCCGGCCGATTGGTGGACGAACTCTCCGGCGGGCAGCGGCAGCGCGTGTGGGTGGCCATGGTCCTCGCTCAGCAAACCCCGCTGCTCCTGTTGGATGAGCCCACCACGTTCCTTGATATCGCGCACCAGATCGAGCTTCTGGAGTTGTTCCGGCGCCTCAATGGCGAAGGCAACACCCTGGTGGCCGTGCTCCACGACCTCAACCACGCCTGCCGCTATGCCACCCACCTGATCGCGATGAAGGACGGCGCAGTGGTTGCCGAGGGCCGGCCCGCCGATGTTGTGACGGCCGAGCTGGTGGAGCACGTGTTCGGGCTGCCGTGCATCGTGATCGACGATCCCGTGAGCCACACGCCGCTGGTGATCCCGCTGGGGTCTTGATTTACCCGCGGGGTGGACCTCAGCCTGCGCCCAACAACTCCTCCCGCCGGTTCTCCGTCTCTTCACGCAAGGCCTGCACGACGGCGGCTACCGCGGGGCGGCGCATGGAGTCCGGGCGGAGGACCATCCAGTAGGGGAGGAGCTCGGCGAAGTCCGACGGCAGGAGCCGCACCAAATCCGCGTGCCGATCGGCCATGAAGCACGGCAGGAACCCGATGCCTGCCCCTGCCCGGGTGGCCTCGACGTGGACGAACACATTGGTGGAGCTCAGCCCGTCGCGCATGGTCGGGACCAACCTGCGGGGCGCATCCAGGTCGTCCACTTGCAGCATGGAATCCACGAAGTAGACCAGTTGGTGCTCCGTGAGCTCTTCGACGCTGGCGGGTGACCCGTGGTCCGTCAAGTACGCGCGGGACGCGTACATTCCCAGCCGGTATTCGCCGAGCCTGATCGCTTGGGCACGGTGCACCTGCGGCGTCCCGACCACCACCTCGATGTCCAAACCGGACCGCTGCTGCAATGCCCGCCGGGTCACTGTCACGATCTCGAAACTCAGCCCGGGGTGCGCCCTCCGCAAGCGCGCCACCGCTGGGGCCGCGATATATGCGCTGAAGCCATCGGTCGCGGTCATGCGCACGACGCCGGTAATCGGGTCTGGTGCGCGGTCGCTGGGTCCCAGCGTGCCCACCGCAGCTTCGATTCGCTCTGCGGCCTGCACGGCTTCGGTGCCCAACTCCGTCACCTCCCAACCACCGGCTGCTCGTGCAAGGACCCTGCCGCCCAGCGCCTTCTCCAGCGCCGCTATCCTGCGCGAAACGGTGGTGTGGTTGAGCCCCAAGGCTTGGGCCGCCGTCGTGAATCTTCCTGAACGTGAGACGGCCAGGAAGATGAGAAGGTCATCGGGATTCGGCTTCATATCTGCAATTTTGCACACACATGGTGCCTCTTTGGTCATTGAGGCGCGGCAAATCTGCGGCAATACTCAGTGGAGCATTTCGTGTTGTGGATCACATCACGTTCACAAGGGTCAAAGAGGACACTGAGGAGATGGATATGAGCGTAGAGCAGCGCTCCGCATCAAGAGCCGGGAAAGACGCCGGCAAGGGCTCCGGCCTGAAGAAGATCGTCGCGGCGTCGATGGTGGGCACCGTGGTGGAGTGGTACGAGTTCTTCCTGTACGCCACCGCCGCCACCCTGGTATTCGGCAAGTACTTCTTCCCCAGCACGGGCAACGAACTGGACGGCATCATTCAGGCGTTCATCACCTACGCTGTGGGTTTCGTAGCCCGGCCACTCGGCGGAATCGTGTTCGGCCAGATCGGTGACAAACTCGGCCGCAAGCCCACCCTGCAGCTGACCATCGTGATCGTGGGCGTCTCCACCTTCCTGATGGGCTGCCTCCCTGGCTTCATGGAAATCGGGTACTGGGCACCGGCCATGCTGGTGGCTCTCCGCTTCATCCAGGGCTTCGCGCTCGGCGGGGAATGGGGCGGCGCCGTTCTGCTCGTGGCTGAGCACAGCCCCAACAAGTCCCGCGGCTTCTGGTCCTCATGGCCACAGGCTGCCGTGCCGGTGGGCAACCTCCTGGCCACCCTGGTCCTGTTCGTCATGTCCACCACGCTCAGCAGCGAGGCCTTCCTCGGCTGGGGCTGGCGCGTCGCGTTCTGGCTGTCTGCCGTGATCGTGTTCGTTGGCTACTACATCCGTACCCACGTCACCGAAGCCCCGATCTTCCTTGAGGCCAAGGCGCAGGTGGAGGAGTCCAAGGCCATCAGCTACGGCGTGGGCGAGGTCATCCGCAAGTACCCCAAGGGAATCCTCCAGGCCATGGGCCTGCGCTTCGCGGAGAACATCATGTACTACCTGGTGGTGAGCTTCGCGATCGTCTACCTCAAGAGCGTCCACAAGTACGACACGTCCTCGCTCCTGATGGCACTGCTGATCGCCCACGTCATCCACTTCCTGGTCATTCCCCAGGTGGGACGACTGGTGGATTCATGGGGACGCAAGCCCGTGTACCTGGTTGGCGCGATCGCCGGTGCAACCTGGCCGTTCTTCGCCTTCCCCATGTTCGACACCAGGAACGCTGTGGTGATCGTGCTCGCCGTGACCATCGGCCTCTGCCTGCATGCCTTCATGTACGCCGGGCAGCCGGCCATCATGTCCGAGCTCTTCCCCACCCGCATGCGCTACTCCGGCGTTTCCCTCGGCTCGCAGGTCACGTCGATCTTCGCCGGCTCACTCGCGCCGCTCCTGGCGACCCAGTGGCTCAAGGACACCGGCTCATGGGTTCCCACCGCGATCTATCTTGTGGTCGCGTGCGCCATCACCGTCGTCGCCGTCGTTTCGCTCAAGGAAACCAAGGGCATCGCGCTCCAAGAGGTGGACGAGGCCGACGCGATCCGGCACGGGCTGGTTACTTCATCCGCTTCGAAAGGCTAGACCCATGGACAACTCCCTGAACGGACGCAAAGCCCTGGTGACCGGTGGCGCGAGCGGAATCGGGGCCGCCTGTGCCCGGGCCCTCGCCGCCCGCGGGGCGAAGGTAGTAGTGGCCGACGTCGATGCCTCCGGAGCCGCGGCCTTGGCCGACGAGCTGGGCGGCACCGCCTGGACGGTTGATCTGCTGGACGTGGACGCCCTGGCCGCACTGAGCCTCGACTGCGACATCCTGGTCAACAACGCCGGCATCCAGAAGGTCGCGCCGATCGAGGAGTTTGAACCCGCGGAGTTCCGGCGGATCCTGGCCCTGATGCTGGAGGCTCCGTTCCTCCTCATCAGGGCCGCGCTCCCGCATATGTATGCCAACGGGTTCGGCCGGATCATCAATATCTCATCGGTCCACGGCCTCCGGGCCTCCGCCTACAAGAGCGCGTACGTCTCCGCCAAGCACGGCCTTGAGGGACTCAGCAAGGTCACTGCCTTGGAGGGTGGCGAGCACGGCGTCACGTCCAACTGCATCAACCCGGGCTACGTACGCACGCCGTTGGTGGAGAAGCAGATCGCCGACCAGGCCCGGCTCCACGGCATCCCCGAGGCCGAAGTCCTGGCCAAAGTGATGCTGACGGAGTCCGCGGTCAAGCGCCTGGTGGAGGTGGAGGAAGTTGCGTCGCTGGCAGCCTGGATGGCCTCCGACGACGCCGGCATGGTCACCGGCGCGAGCTACACCATGGACGGTGGTTGGTCGGCCCGGTAGGCCCGGTCGGCGGGGGAATTCGGGCTAACTTTGGCCGCCGATGATTTCTTCGGCATTATCGAAGGCCCAGGTCACCAGGGGGATCAGCAGTGCCGTGAGCTCGCGGCCGCGTTCAGTCAGGCTGTAGTCCACGCGCGGCGGGATGACGGGTCGTGCGTCGCGGCGTACCAGTCCGTCCCGTTCGAGCGTTTTCAGGGTTTGGGCCAGCATTTTCTCGCTGATGCCCTCAGCCCGTCGGCGCAGTTCGCTCCATCGCTGATCTCCTTCGGACAGCGACAGCAGGATCAGCACGCCCCATTTGCTGGTGATGTGGTCCAGTACCGTCCTGCTCGGGCAGCCGGCTGGGAAGACACCGTCCGCGACGCCGGCAGGGAGGGGAGCCAAGAGGGTACTTACTTTCATGTCAGTACCTTACCTTTAAGTGCGTACTCTCTTTCGGGAAGTTATCCATGAAAGCACTGGTTGTGATCGGTGACCGACCCAATAACTTCCTTGAAAGGAACCAGTCATGAGCATCGTCATTACCGGAGCAACAGGCCAGCTGGGCCGCCACGTCATAGAGGCCCTGCTCGAGCGCAATGTCCCCGCTGACAGCATTGTTGCCACCGGCCGCTCCATCGAAAAGCTGTCCGGCTTTGTTGCCCGCGGCGTTCGCGCGGCTGCAATGGACTACGACGACGCTGCTTCGGTGGCCCAAGCGCTTAAGGGTGCCACCAAGGTCCTTCTCATTTCGGGAAGCGCCGTCGGTCAGCGGGTAGAGCAGCACCGCACGGTCATCGAGGCAGCAAAGGCCGAGGGCGTGGAGCTTCTGGCCTACACCAGCATTGCCAACGCAGACACCACCCGCATGAAGCTGGCCGCAGAGCACCAGGCCACGGAATCCATCCTCAAAGAATCCGGCGTTCCCTTCGCCCTCCTTCGCAACAGCTGGTACATCGAGAACTACACCGATCAGCTGCCGGGAACGCTTGCGCAGGGGGCGCTTGCTGGCAGCGCCGGAAACGGCAAGGTCAGCGGCGCTTCCCGCGCAGACTATGCACAAGCTGCAGCCGCGGTTCTGGTCGCGGAGCACCAGGCCGGCAAGATCTACGAACTGGGTGGGGACGAGGCCTTTACCTTGGACGAGCTGGCCGCCGAAATCAGCGCTGCATCAGGGAAGTCCATCGAATACCGAGACCTCCCGGCAGACCAGTACGCCGATCTCTTGACGGGCGCAGGGGTACCGGAAGGCTTCGCGCAGATCCTGGCCGATACCGATCTGGGCATTGGCCGCGGCGAACTGTTGGTCACCACCGGTGATCTCCGGAAACTGATCGGGCGCCCGGCAACTCCCTTGTCCGACGCCGTGCGCTCCGCAGCTGCTGCAATCTGAGCCGAACCCCCTCGCACGACAACAGTTAATGCCAATGTTCCGCGCGAACATTGGCATTAACTGTAGTTTCGGCGCAGGGAATCAGGCGGTTTCGTCCACCAGCTCTGCCCGGCGCAGCCCTCCACCGCGGACCCACAGTTTGTAGGCCACGAACAGCAGCACCAGCCACGTGCCACCTACATACAGGGCTACCCGGGTGTCCTCGAAAACGCCGAGGATCACGATCACCATGGCCATGAACGCCATGGTCAGGATGGACGCGGCAGGCCACAGCGGTGAACCGAATTCCGACGCCGGCAGGCCCTTGCGCTTGATCTCCCGCTTCATGGCGACGTGCGAAGCGAGGATCATCACCCAGACCCACACGGTGGCGAACGTGGCGATCGATGCAATCAGCACGAACACGTCCTCTGGAATGACGGCATTCAGGACGACGCCCACCAGCAGGATTCCGCCCATCATCACCACGGTCATCCACGGAACACCATGGCGGGAGATCTTGCTGAAGCTCTTGGGTGCGTGGCCCTGCTGGGCCAGTCCAAACAGGATGCGGCCGGCGCCGAAAATGTCGCTGTTGATCGCCGAGAGAGCAGCCGTGATGACCACGGCATTGAGGATATGCGGAGCGGCAGGGATGCCCAGTCCGTCAAAGATCTGCACGAACGGGCTTCCACTGCTGCCGATTTCATTCCACGGGAAGATGCTCATCAGCACGCCCAAGGTCAGGACATAGAAGAGCAGAACGCGGACCGGAACAGTGTTGACTGCCTGCGGGATGACCTTCTTGGGATTGGCCGCTTCGCCGGCGGTGATACCGATCGTTTCGATCCCGCCGAAGGCAAACATCACGACGGCGAACGCGGCCAGTAGCCCCTCGAAACCGTTCGGGAACAAACCGCCGTGGTTCACGAGGTTCCCCAGCCCCGGTGCCACGCCACCGCCGTCGCCCGTTTGGAAGCCGAACACGACGATCGCTGCGCCTCCGACGATCATGGCGACAATCGCCACCACCTTGATGAGCGAGAACCAGAACTCGAGCTCACCGAACACCTTCACGCTGAGCAGGTTCATGGCGCCCAGGAACAGGATGATCGCGAGCACCCAGATCCATCTCTCCACCTGAGGGAACCAGAAGCCCATGTAGATACTGAAGGCCGTGACGTCGGCAATGGCTACGATCGCCATCTCGAACACGTAGGTCCACCCGGTCACAAAGCCTGCGAACGGTCCCAGATACTTGCTGGCGTACTGGCCGAACGAGCCCGACACGGGGTGTCGAACTGCCATTTCGCCGAGGGCGCGCATCACCATGAACACGGCCGCGCCGCCGATGATGTAGGCGAGCAGGACGGCCGGTCCGGCCTTTTGGATGGCGGAGGCGGAGCCGTAGAAGAGGCCCGTGCCGATCGCGGATCCGAGTGCCATAAAGCGGATGTGGCGGACGTTGAGGCCTCGGCTGAGCGCCGTACCCGCGGCTTGGAGCACAGAGCTCTCCGCAGCCAGCTTGGTCTGTTGCATAGTAAAACCTTCTCGTCTTTGGGAGGGGATCGCTATCCAGCAGATCACTTTTGGGCCGCTTGTGATCGGACTCACGGGGGTTTGGTGTCTTTGATCGCAGACACTTCCCGGAAGGCTTGGGTGGCGGGAACGGCAATGTCTGGCATTTCAGACATCACCCCGGCGTGGTGGGCTGGCGCCTGCCCTGCCGAGGGTGCACGCTGGAGTACGGGATACCGGACATGCGCTGTTCGACGAGATACCGACCCCCCAGCAGTGAGGAACCATGACAACGTCGCCAATGGCACCAGGCAAGGCCACCTCCAAAGTCCCTGCCGCCGAAAACACGCTGCGGATCCTGAAACTGTTGGCCTCGCGCCGTGGTCCCATGGCGGCGTCGAATATTGCCACCGCGCTGGGTCTCCCGCGCTCCAGCGTGTATCACCTGCTGGGTGTGATGGAGGCCAATGGCTTCGTCCTGCACCTGCATGAGGAACAGCGTTATGGTCTGGGCATCAGCGCCTTCGAGCTCAGCTCGGCCTACTCACGCCAGGAACCACTGTCGCGTCTTGGCCGGCCCATGCTTGCTTCGCTGGTGGACGTGATCGGCGAGAGCGCCCACCTCGCCGTGCTCCATGGCCGCGACGTTCTCTACATCGTGGAGGAACGCGCCAAGAACCGCCCGAGCCTGGTGACCGACGTCGGGGTCCGCCTGCCCAGTCACCTCACGGCCTCGGGCCGCGCGATTCTGGCCGCCCTGCCAAAGTCGCAGGTCCGTGCCCTTTACCCCAACGCCGCAGCCTTTACCTCACGGCACGAGGTGGAGTTCCCCATCATGAAGTACTCCGCATTGTCCTCGCATTTGGACCAGGTGCGCCAGCGTGGCTACGCCACGGAAAACGGCGAAATTACGCCGGGGTTCTGCTCCATCGCGGCCGCAGTGACGGACCACGTTGGATGGCCGACGGCGGCAGTCGCCGTCACGTTCTTGGAGGACAAGGTGCCGGCTGAGCAATGGCCGGTGCTGGCTGCCCGCATCCGCAAAGCGGCAGACGAGTTGTCGGTCCGGATCCACGGGCGCCCTGCCCAGTAGGAAACGCCGGGCGCGTCTGTAATCCCGGACAGCACCCTTCCAAAAGCCGTTCCGGCCGCGGGATAAAGGGGCTTTAGTAGAAGCAGAAGATCTTTCCACCACACACTTCCCACAGACGAAGGAGTCACCATGGCACCCGCCGATTTCACCACTGGTGCCCGTCCGGTCAAGGCCGCCCGGGGTACTGAACTTACTGCCAAGTCGTGGCAGACCGAGGCGCCGTTGCGCATGCTGATGAACAACCTGGATCCCGAGGTCGCTGAGCGCCCGGATGATCTGGTGGTGTACGGAGGCACGGGCCGTGCTGTGCGTTCCTGGGCTGCGTTTGATGCGATCACCCGGACCCTGGAAACCATGGAGAAGGACGAGACGCTGCTGGTGCAGTCGGGGAAGCCGGTGGGTGTGTTCCGCACCCACGAGTGGGCGCCCCGTGTTCTCCTCGCCAACTCCAACCTCGTCGGTGACTGGGCCACGTGGCCTGAGTTCCGCCGGCTCGAGGCTGAGGGTTTGATGATGTACGGCCAGATGACGGCTGGTTCCTGGATCTATATCGGCACCCAGGGCATCCTGCAGGGCACCTACGAAACCTTTGCCGCCGTCGGAAACAAGTTGGCTGCTGAGGGACGCCACCCGGCACCCGCCGCGGAGGGTTCCACCGAGGGGCCGCTGGCCGGGACGCTGACGTTGACGGGTGGTTGTGGTGGCATGGGCGGGGCCCAGCCGCTGGCCGTGACCCTGAACGACGGCGCCTGCTTGATCGTGGACGTCGATGAGACCCGTCTCCGCCGCCGCGCCGGCAAGCGCTACCTGGACGAGGTCGAAACGGACCTGGATGCTGCGATCGCGAAGGTCCAGAAGGCCAAGGACGAGCGCCGTGGCTGGTCCGTCGGTTACGTGGGTAACGCCGCGGAAGTGTTCCCGGAACTGCTGCGCCGCCACAAGGCCGGCGAGGTCACTTTTGATGTGGTCACCGACCAGACCAGTGCGCATGACCCCCTGTCCTACCTGCCCGAAGGCATCACCGTCAACGAGTGGCACACCGAAGCCGAGGCGGATCCGGAAGGGTTCACCAAGAAGGCCCAGGCTTCGATGGCCCGCCACGTCCAGGCGATGGTGGAGTTCCAGGACGCCGGCTCTGAGGTGTTCGATTACGGCAACTCCATCCGGGATGAGGCACGCAAGGGCGGGTACGAGCGGGCGTTCGAGTTCCCCGGCTTCGTGCCGGCCTATATCCGGCCGTTGTTCTGCGAGGGTTTGGGCCCGTTCCGCTGGGTCGCGCTCTCCGGTGACCCGGAAGACATCGCCGTAACGGACAAAGCCATCAAGGAACTGTTCCCGGAGAACACCCACCTGCACAAGTGGCTCGATGCCGCGGCGGACCGGGTGGAGTTCGAGGGCCTCCCGGCACGTATTTGCTGGCTCGGGTACGGCGAACGTGCCAAGGCCGGGTTGTTGTTCAACCAGCTCGTGAAGGAGGGCAAGGTCAAGGCCCCGATCGTGATCGGCCGTGACCACCTGGATTCGGGTTCCGTGGCGTCTCCATACCGTGAGACGGAGTCCATGGCTGACGGGTCCGACGCGATTGCTGACTGGCCGTTGCTGAACGCCCTGATCAACACCTCTTCGGGCGCTACCTGGGTTTCGATCCACCACGGCGGCGGTGTCGGTATTGGCCGGTCCCTGCACGCCGGACAGGTTTCGGTCGCCGACGGCACCGACCTGGCTGCCGAGAAGCTCGAACGGCTCCTGACCAACGACCCCGGTATGGGCGTCATCCGCCACGTCGACGCCGGCTACGACCGCGCCGTCGAAGTCGCCAACGAACGCGGCGTCCGCATCCCCATGAATGAGAAGTAAGAACATGACCATTACATCCAACGAACAGCTCACCGTCACCCTCGGCTCCAGCGGCGTCACGCCGGAAGACGTCGTCGCCGTCGCACGCCACGATGCCAAGGTGACCATCGCCCAGGACGCCCTGGACAACGTTGCCAAGGTCCGCGCCCACATTGACGACCTCGCCACCAGCGATGTCCCCGCCTACGGCATTTCCACGGGCTTCGGCGCGCTGGCCAACCGCCACATCCCCAACGACCTCCGCACCCAGCTGCAGAAGTCGCTGATCCGCAGCCACGCTGCCGGCATGGGCCCGGCCGTGGAACGTGAAGTGGTCCGCGGCATCATGTTCCTCCGCGCCAAGACCCTGGCCTCCGGCCGCACAGGCGTCCGCCCCGTGGTCCTGCAGACCATGGTGGACGTCCTCAACGCCGGCATCACCCCGCTGGTCCGCGAGTTCGGTTCACTGGGCTGCTCCGGCGACCTCGCCCCGCTGTCCCACTGTGCGCTGGTCCTCATGGGCGAAGGCGAAGCAATGGGTCCCGACGGCGAACTGTACGGAACCGCAGGCAAGCCGCCTGTCGCTGAGCTTCTTACGCAGCACGGCATCGAGCCGGTCACCCTTGCCGAGAAGGAGGGCCTGGCCCTCGTCAACGGCACCGAAGGCATGCTCGGCATGCTGCTGATGGCCATCGCCGATATCCGCTTGCTCCTTGCGACGGCGGATGTCACCGCCGCGCTCAGCGTCGAGGCGCTGCTCGGCACGGACCAGGTGTTCCTCCCGGAGCTCCACGCCGCACTCAGGCCGCACCCCGGCCAGGCTGCCAGTGCGGACAACATGCTGCGGGTGCTGTCCAACTCGCCGATCGTCGCATCCCACCGGATCAACGACACCAAGGTCCAGGACGCCTACTCGCTGCGCTGCGCTCCGCAGGTTGCCGGCGCTGTCCGCGACACCGTGGACCACGCCGCGCTGGTGGCGTCCCGCGAGCTCGCCGCAGCGATCGACAACCCGGTGGTCCTCCCGGACGGCCGCGTGACGTCCAACGGCAACTTCCACGGCGCTCCCGTGGCCTACGTCCTGGACTTCCTGGCCATCGCCGTGGCGGACCTGAGCTCCATCGCCGAACGACGCACGGACCGTATGCTCGATCCCGCCCGCTCGCACGGACTGCCGGCCTTCCTCGCCGGAGACCCCGGCGTTGACTCCGGCCTGATGATCGCCCAGTACACCCAGGCCGGCCTGGTCTCGGATAACAAGCGCCTGGCCGTTCCGGCGTCGGTGGACTCGATCCCGAGCTCCGCCATGCAGGAAGACCACGTGTCCATGGGCTGGCACGCTGCCCGGAAGCTGCGCAAGGCCGTGGAGAACCTCCGCCGAGTGCTCGCCGTCGAGCTTGTCACCAGCGCCCGTGCCATTGACATGCGGACGCAAATGTCCGACGGCGAACTCACCCCGGGTCCCGCCGGTACGGCTGTGCTTGAGGTGCTTCGTGAAGTGGTCCAGGGTCCCGGTACCGACAGGTTCCTGTCGCCGGAACTGGAAGCGGCTGACCGTTTGGTCGGCTCCGGAGCGGTCCGCGCGGCCGCCGAATCCGCCGTCGGCATATTGGCCTGACGTCGAATAAAACGCTCATTTGATGGGCATATTTGTCACGCCCCGGTCTTTGTTCGCAACGCAATCACCGGGGCGTGGCAAATGTAGTAGAACTTATGGTGTACGTCACGTCCACGCCAATGATGTCGTGGGCTTGACGGTCAACCGTTCGAACAACTCAATACACAACAGAGAACATCCACAAAGGGGTAGAAGTTCAATGAAGGCACGCGGAGCAGTCCTGTCCAGGCGAAACGCTCACTCGGCTACGGTTTCCGACTGGAAGACGCTGAACGTTGGCGAGGCGGTGGAAGTGGTCAAATACGCCCACGTGATCGCCACCGGCCGGGTCGAGGAAATTTCCAGCAGCGGGAATGTGGTGTGGCTTGAGCACTCGGGCCCCGGCGTCACCGAAGAGGGCAAGGAACTGTTCATGAAGTCCGACGGCGTCACTCTCCGCCGGGCATAGGTACCCAATTGCGACCTGCTTGGGTGGGATAGTTGTTAAACAGAAACCGGGGCTCGTTCCCTTCCGCGGGTAGTAGATGCGGAAGGGAACGGGCCCCGGTTTTTGGCGTCGCTGCCAGAAAATACGTTGGGGGTATCAGGCGGCGAGGACTTCGTGGGTCTGACCGAAGGGAACGGATTCGTCCAGGGCCACGGTGTAGGTGCCGGGCTCGTGGCGCGTCACCAGAATTCCACAGGCAGCGTCTGCTGCTGCGTTTTCGATCAGGGCATCCACTGCGCGGTCGAGTCCGTCGTGGATCTCGTCTGCCTTCGAGAAGGACAGGCGAATTTCGCGTTCTGCAGTCATTGCAGGGGTCATTGGGGGCCTCCTATTACGTGCCGCATGCGAGGGCGACCCATCAATCATAATCGCTGAGACCCGAAAATATGTAAGATGACTGGCAGGTGAGTGACCTGGGTCTCATCTGCGAACCATGGCGCGGAGCAGTTTTACCGCCACGGAAAGAGCCGCGATGTCCACCGGACCTGGCTTGATGGCTTCCTGGATGGTCTCCTGGATGCGCGCCAATTGTTCGATGTTTCCGTGCTCCCAATCCATGATCCGTTCCACGGGATCAGCAGCCACGGTGGACCGCGGAGTATGCCGGACCACCGCCTTGGTCATGTCGGCCAGGACCAGATACATGTCGTCCCTCAGCGCTGCCCTCGCCAACGACTCCCAGTGCGTGTCGCGCGGAAGCATGGTGATGTGTTCCAGCAAGGGGATTGCGGAGATCCGCTCAAAAACGGCGAAGTACACCTCCGCCACACCCTCTGCCGGCTCCTGCAGTTCCTCGGCGATGGCGGAAATGTCCAGCAGTCCGTAGCTGACCAGGAGCTCTGAAGCGCGGATCCCCAAAGAGTGCGGCAGGCCGACGGCGTCAGTGTGGGCGAGGCGCTTCAAAGAGTGCGCCAGATTGATGCCATGCAGCAACCCGGTGAAATTGGCGCGCATCAAGGACATCGGTTGTTCAAGCCGGGCCAAGGCATCGGAGATCGGCTTGTCACGGAAATCGTGGGTCACGTACCAGCGCACGGACCGGTCCAACAGGCGCCGCATGTCCAGGGCCACGGCTGCGCCATGCTCGCTGGGTGTGCTGGCCGGCAGTCGGGCGATTGCCTGCGTTACCGAGTCCAGATCCCAGACGTTCCGCATCACCACGAACGCGCGTGCTACGGCCGCGGCTGACACGGTGGTCTCTTCCATGGCCCGGAAGGCGAACGCAATGCCACCCATATTGATCATGTCGTTGGCCACCACAGTGGCTACGATCTCCCGGCGCAGGGGGTGGGTGGACAGATGTTCGCCGAACCGCTCCGAGACTTGTTGGGGGAAATAGTCGTGGAGCGTCTGCGAGAACCACGGATCGTCGGCAAGGCCTCCCTCCGTGAGTTCCCGGGCCAGCTCGATTTTGGCGTAGGCGGCCAGCACTGCGAGCTCGGGGGTTGTCAGCCCCTTGCCCGTCAGGACGCGGGCCTGGAGTTCCTCGTTGCCGGGGAGGAACTCCAGGTCCCGGTCCAGGTCGGTGACTGACTCAAGCCAGTCCATGGTCCTTTCGAAGCTGGGGCTCCACTCGACGGCCAACTGCTTGTCATTGAGCAACAGGACGTTCTGGTGGTCATTGGTTTTCAGCACCAGCTTCCCCACTTCACCTTGGAGTGAGTGCAGGAATACGGTCCGTTCGGCCGCAGGCATCCTGCCGGCCGCGATCATACGGTCCAGGAAGACCTTGATGTTCACCTCATGGTCGGAACAATCCACCCCTGCCGAATTGTCGATCGCATCGGTGTTCACCAGGATGCCCGCCAGCGCAGCCTGGATCCGGCCGCGCTGGGTGACGCCGAGGTTGCCGCCTTCAGCGATGATGTGGGTGCGGAGCTGGTTGCCATCAACGCGGATGGCATCGTTCGCTTTATCCCCGACGTCGGCATGGGACTCCGTGGACGACTTCACGTAGGTGCCAATTCCGCCGTTGTACAGCAGGTCCACCGGCGCCATGAGGATCGCCTTGAGGAGCTCCGGCGGACTCATGACCTGCTGGCCGTTGGGTTCGGAGCCTGCTTCCAGCCCTGCACCCTCTTCCAAACCCAGGGCGAGCCGGACCTCCTCGGTAATCACTATTGACTTCGCCGTCCTCGCGAAGACACCGCCACCCGGGCTCAACCTTCCCGGGTTGTAGTCCGCCCAGGATGACCGGGGGAGCTTGAACAGGCGTTCCCGCTCGGCATAGGACTCCAGCGGATCCGGTGTGGGGTCCAGGAAGATATGCCGATGATCGAACGCAGCTACCAACTTGATGTGCTTGGAGAGAAGCATGCCATTGCCGAAGACATCACCGCTCATGTCCCCGATGCCCACCACGGTGAAATCCTCCGCGGTTGAATCGATCATGAGTTCACTGAAATGGTGGCGCACCGATTCCCATGCGCCGCGGGCCGTGATGCCCATCTGCTTGTGGTCGTAACCCACTGAGCCGCCGGAAGCGAAGGCGTCCCCCAGCCAGAAGCCGTACTCCTCCGCCACAGCGTTGGCGATGTCTGAGAAGGCGGCAGTTCCCTTATCCGCCGCGACCACCAGATAGTAGTCGTCGCCATCGTGGCGTACCACCCGGGGCGGGGTCGCCACCCGGCTGTTGCTGCCGCCGTCGGGATCCGGCATGAGGTTGTCCGTGACGTCCAGCAGCCCACGAATAAAAGTCCGGTAGCTTTCCTGGCCCTCCGCGAGCCAAGCAGCGCGATCCTCCGCCGGGTCCGGTAGTAGTTTGGGGAAGAAACCACCTTTGGCGCCGGTGGGAACAATCACGGCGTTCTTGACAGTTTGTGCCTTCACCAGCCCAAGGATTTCCGTCCGGAAGTCCTCGCGCCGGTCCGACCACCGGAGTCCTCCGCGGGCCAACGGTCCGAAGCGCAGGTGGACCCCCTCAACGCGGGGTGAGTAGACCCAGATTTCGAATTTAGGACGTGGCGCCGGTGCGGCCGGAATGCCGGACGGATTGAGTTTGAAGCTGATGTACGGCTTGTCCAAGTAGAAATTGGTGCGCAGGGTGGCGTCCACCAGGCTTGCGAGCGTCCGGAGGAGTCGGTCGGCGTCCAGGACCGGGATGGCGTCAATAGCCTCGCCAAGTCTGGCACGGGCTGCGTGGATGGCCTGCGTACGATGGCTCAGTTCGCTGCTGCCTTCCTCAAAAACATCGCCGTCAGGCCGGTGTGCGTGGCTGTTGAGTTCGGGATCAAACAGGTCCGGCGCGTAGCTGTCCGGATTGAACTTCGCCTCGAAGAGTTCCAGGAGCGCATGTGTTGCCTCCGTGTTCGCCCGGAGTGTGTCCGCGATGAAGCCGTAAGAGTTGGTGCTCCCCAATTGCCGCAAGTACTTGGCGTAGGCGCGGAGGATAGCCACCCGCCGCCAACCGATGCCTTCGCGGATGACCAAGGCATCGAAGGCGTCCGACTCCGCAGCGCCGCGCATGGCGGCGCAGAACGCGCCGCCCAGCAGTTCGCCCGTGGTCAACGGGTCCACCCCGCGCGGGTACTTCAGCCCGAGGTCGTACAGAAAGAACTGTCGGCCATCTCCACGCTGGACGTCGAACGGACGCTGGTCCAGTACCTTCAAGCCAAGGTTGTGGAAGAACGGAAGGATCTGGGTGAGGCTCTGGGGGCGGGTCAAATACAGCCTGATCCTGGCATCTTCGATGAGAACAGCAGTTCCGGGTCGTTTGTAGACGGTCAGCAGCGGGTCTGGTTCCTCGCTTTGGCCTGGCGGAAAGCTCTCGAACTTCGAGATGTCCTCCACCGCGTCCTCTACTTCGAAATCGGCTTTGTAACTGGCAGGGAAGGCCGCGGCCCATTCGCGGGAAAGCCGCCCGGCCTCCTCCAACGGGTAGCGCGCCTGCAGCGCTTCGGCCAGGCCTTGGGCCCAGGTCCTGGTGGCGGCGATGATCCGCGGCTCCAGTACCGAGGCATCTACGACGCCGGGAGTCCCCTGACGCGTCGACGCCGCCTGCGGTAACAGCACCCGGAAGAACACCCTGGCCATGGCGGATTCGCCCAAGCGGAGCTCAAACTCGATGGAGTCCGCACCGAATGCCTCGCGCAGTTCGCGTTCAATGTTGAGCCTGACTGCGGTGCTGTACCGACGGCGCGGGAGGAACACGAGCGCTGTCATGAACCGTCCATAGGAGTCCGGGCGCAGGAACAGTCGGGTGCTGTGGCGTTCCTGGAGTCGCAGGATTTCGCGGGCATGGGCGGCGAGCTGTTCGGCGTCGATGTGGAATAGCTCATCGCGGGGATAGCCCTCCATGACGGCCAGGAGTTCCTTGCCGTGATGCGAGCTGGGCGGGTAGCCAAACGCCCGCAGCACTTCCTTCACGGTGTCCCGGATGACAGGAATCTCCAAGGCCGATTGCGCCGTGGAATTGGGGGAGAAGAGACCAACAAAGGTTTGTCCGCCGTCCTTCCCCTCCGGGCCGGACGAGGCCACCGTAATCTCGTCGAGGTAGGCGCGGCGCAGGACCGTGGAACGCTGGGCGGACTTGGTGAGCGTGAGGATCCGGGGTTCTGCCCCCGGAGGATTCCTGTGCAGTTCCTCCGCGTCCATCGGTTCCCGCAGAACGCCTAGCCCGCGGCGCCCGCGAAATCCGAGGAACACGAAGTTCCCGTCGCCCAGCCATTGCAGCAGCTCGCGGGCTTCCCTGGCTTCAGGATCCGAGCCTGCCCGCTCACCCAAGGCCCTGACCTCGCGGGCCAGTTCCTCATGGATTGCAGCATGGTCCTCAGCGGCGGTCCGGACATCGTGCAGGACCCTGTGCAGCCGGCCAATGAGGAGTTCCGTCCCGGGCTCGTCCGGGAGCCTTGGAATCTCGATCGCCATCCACGCCTCGGCGAGTGGTCCGCCGTCGTACTCCTCGTGTTGGGCGGGCACCTGCGCACTGGTGCCGGCGGCGGAAGCTTCGACGCTGGCGGGGAGCCCGGTGCGGTGCGGTGCCCGCTGGATTTCGGTCAGGCGATGGGTGGCTGGATCGCGGGTGACGCTGAAGGTGGGATGGACGAGGAGTCGGATGGAGGCGGTATCCCGGGCGATCTCCGCAGTGACGGAGGGGAGGAGGTAGGGCATGTCATCTGCCACGACGGCCACCACGCTGGCGTCGGACTCATGCAGAACTCCGATGACGGCCTGCCCCGGTTCCCGCCGTTCGGCCAACGACCGGTGGTAGCGGGCGCGTTCCAGCAGCGTTTCCGGCGTGTAGTTGCGGGCGTCGTCCTCGGCCACGTGCTCGTAGTAGTCGGTCAGGAATCCGTCCGCCGGCTCGGTGCTGGAGGACATATTCTCATGATCGCTTAAACCCCGCGAGATGGCACCTCATGCCACTGTTTGAGCGGCAAAGTCAACTGGTGGGAGCAACGCTGGGGGTTAGGCCGCTTGTAGCAGCTGGTTTAGTCGGTTGGCTGGTGTTTCGAGGTTCAGGGTTGGTCTGGGTCGGCGGTTGAGTTTCGCTGCGACCAGGCGGAGGTCCTCGGGGGTGTGCACTGAAAGGTCGGTGCCTTTCTCGAACCAGAACCTCAGGAGCCTGTTGGTGTTCTCGTTGGTGCCGCGTTGCCAGGGTGAGTGCGGGTCGCAGAAATACAGGGTCGTTTCGAGTGCGGTTTGGATCTTCGCGTAGTCGGCCAGTTCGGTTCCGCGGTCCCAAGTGATCGAGAGTCGCAGGTGATCCGGGAGGGAAGCCATCTCCCGGATCATCGCAGCGGCAACGGTCTCCGCGGTGTGGTCCCCGGGCAGGTGCAGCAGGATCGTGAACCGGGTCGAGCGTTCCACCAACGTGCCGATCGCGGTCCCGTCGGTCCCGATGATGAGGTCCCCTTCCCAGTGGCCAGGCACTGCCCGGTCTTGGACCTCGGGCGGGCGTTGGCTGATCTTGAATGCCTCACCGTAAGGGCTGTTCTTACGGCGGTCACTGGTGTGCGGAACGCGTTGCTTGCGTTTCAGGCTGAGCTTTTCGGCCAGGTCCGCCCGCAGGTTCCCGCGGGTTTGGACATACAGCGCTTGATAGATCGTCTCGTGGCTCACCTGCATAGTCTGATCGTCGACGAAGTAGTGCGCCAACATTGAGGAGATCAATTTCGGGCTCCACCCGTCATCCATCCACACACCGATCAGCCGGCAGAGGTCCTCGTCCTGGACGAGTTTGAACGGTTTGGGCCGGCGCCTGTCCTGGTGCGCTTTGGCGTGGGCGACCGAGGCGTAATACTTCCCGTCCGCGCTTCTGTGCCGTTTCACCTCCCGCCAGACCACGGACTTATCCCGGCCAATCAATTCACCGATCTTGGCGTAACTGAGCCCCAGCAGAACACCCATCTGGATCATCCCCCGCTCGCCCAGACCCAAGGCCCGGCCAGGTCCCTCTGCCGAAGGCGCAGGATCGGCAAGACCCCCGACAGCGCCACGGTTCAACGTCATCATCAGGCCAGACTGAGCCCACCAGTTTCCCCCGGTCGCGTGCACCGCCCCGACACGCCGGGAAGCCTCAAGAACCGAGACCCCCGCACACACCAAATCAACAAACTCGGCACGCGCACCCGAAGGAAACAACTTGACCATGAAACGCTCCATCAATCAGAGCGTTGCAACGACCCTATGACTTTGCCAGCCAAACATTGGCATCAAATGCCACCTCGGTGGAGGGATGGGAGGCCTTAGCGCTTGACGGCGTCCAGCTTGAGCATCTTGGCGATCACGCCGTCGAGTTCGGAGTCGTCGAAGATCTTCTTCCAGTCGTCCTTGATGATGGTGTCCTTGCCGTACTGGATGGCGATTTCGCAGGCTTCGGAGAACGGGTTGGATCCGCGCAGGGCGTTGGTGAGGGCGATCTGGACGTGGCCGAACAGCATGGCCTTGGCTGCTTCCTCGGGAACGCCGGCGGTGTGCACGGTCTCGTGGAGTGCCTCGTTGAGGAGCGTGCCGATCATGCAGGCCACGGTTTCCACCAGGGTGGGTTCCAGGATGGCGAGTTGCTTGACCGTGACCCAGTGAACGTCGATCACGGGTGCGTAGATGGTGCGGATGACGGCTTCGGCTACGTCGCGGGTTGCTGCGGGTGCGTCCTCGTCGATCGCGGAGACCACGTTCTGTGGGGCGCCCTGGCCGCCGAAGGTGTCGGCCCATTCTTCCTTGGTGGTGCGCTCCAGGAACACGGACGGGTGGCAGGGGTGCGCGACCGCCTGGACGACGTCGTCGCGCTTGGCCAGCAGGCCTGCGTACGCGGCGGCGGGATCGAGAGTCAGCAGGATCGCGCCTGACTTCATCTGCGGGACGACGCCCTCGGAAACGATGCCGAGGACGGTGTCCGGTACGGCGAGGATGACGACGTCGGCTGTGGGAACGGCGTCGTCGGTGGCGGTGATGTCGCGGCCTTCGGCGCGGACGCGGTCCTGGCCGGCGGGGGAGTTCTCACTGTAGAAGACGTTGTGGGTGGACTTCTGGAGGTTGCGGGAAACGCGCATCCCCATTTTGCCACCGGCTCCGACAACGGCGACGGTCAATTGTTCTGCTGACATTTCACTTGCTCCTTAGGAAATCGAGGCTTTGTTGGGTCCACTGGTTTTCGAGGCGGATGGTCTCCGCTTCGGAGTCCTTCCACGGCAGCCAGTGCTCCACGATTTGGTTGATGTTTCTTTCTTTGGGCTGGATCTTTTCGACCATGTAGTCGTAGTCGAGAAGGCCTTCGCCGAGGGGTGCGCCCGAGTACGTAAACCCGACCCATCCCTGCTTGCGGCTGAACGCAAAGTCTTTGATGTGCATGTTCAGGACATAAGGCGCGACGGCGTCAATCACCTGCCGCGGCATCTCCAGCGCAGCCACGGTGTTGGCGGGGTCGCTGCAGATTCCGAGGTAGGGGCTGTTGACGTGGCGGACGACGTCCAGGATCCGTTCCGTGGGGACCTGTTCATAGGTCTCGACGGCGATCCTCACCCCGGCTGCCTGGAATTCCGGCAGGATCCCGGTGAAGATCCTGACGGTTTCCTCGGTGTCCGGGGTGTGGCCGGGGACGTTGAACATGGTCCGCAGCAGGTCCGAGCCCAGCATCTGGGCGATGTGCAGGAACTTCGCCAGGTGCTCCGGACGGATACCCTTGGTCCCCACTTCCAGGGTGATGCCCAGCTCGTCCGCCGTACTGCGGACGGCGGCGAGCCCGGCGTCGTTCATGTCTTCCAGCGGCGCGTAGTCGCAGATCTGGAAGAGGTCCACGCCCATATCCGACGCCTTACGCAGCGCGTCATGGATGCTCAGCGGCTGGCTGACCTGGTCCGAGAGCTGCCAGAAGAACGCGTAGCTGCTGAGGCCGATCCTGCTTTGCGAGGCGCCGTTCATGCTGCCACCGCCTTAGCGGCCAAGCGCGCGGCGGTCTCGTCCAGGATGGTTTTCAGCGCTGCGGGATGGTGCGCGAAGCGGCCCAGGAACAAGCCGGCGACGGCGGTGTCCAGTTCCGTGATGAGGCCCGGTCCGGCGCTGCCGCCGTAGATGACGCGGCTCTCTTCCTGGCCGGGCAACGAACGCAGGTGCTCGTCCAGTCCGCGGACCACGGCGCTGATGTATTCCGGTGTTGCAGGTTCCGGGGCGCCGATGGCCCATTGCGGCTCGTAGGCCACGATGGTCCGGTCTGTGGGGCCGAGAGTTGCGGCGCGGTTGAGGGCGGCGTCGATTTCGGCCGTGCACTGGGCGATGGCTTCCTCGGGGGAGCCTGCGATCAGTTCGCCAACGCACAACACCGGGGTGAGCCCGTTGCGGTAAGTGGCAGCGGTCTTCAGGCCGATGATCCGTTCGTCTTCGCCGAAGATCCTGCGGCGCTCCGCGTGCCCAACCTCAACGTACCGTCCGCCGAGTTCGGCGACGGTTTTGCCGCCTACCTCGCCGGTGTACGCGCCTTCGTCTTCCCAGAAGATGTCCTGCGCTCCGGTACCAACGCCGGCCGCGCCCAGGATCCGGGCAGCTTCGGGCAGGGCGGGGAGAGTGGGCAGCACGAACAGTTCGATGTCGCCGCCCACCACTGCCGGGTGCTTGAAGGCGATGGTGGCGATGTCGCGGCAGTAGTCCACGGAGCGCTGGTAGCCGAAGTACATCTTCAGGCTCACGCCGATCACCGCACGTGGTTGCCGGGAAGCCGCGTCGGTGGTCTTAGCAGGAAGTGACACCCTCGTAGTCCTTAATCAGTGTGACCTTCTCGGCCGAGGCAGAGGTTTCGTCGAAGGTGTAAGTGAGCCATTCCTTGGCCAGGCGGCGGGCGAGTTCCAGCCCGACCACGCGCTGGCCGAACGTGAGGACCTGGGCGTTGTTGCTCAGGACCGAGCGTTCCACGGAGAAGGAATCGTGGGCGGTGACGGCACGGATGCCGGGGACCTTGTTGGCGGCGATCGCGACGCCCAGGCCGGTGCCGCAGACCAGGAGTGCCCGGTCGGCCTTGCCGGCGGCGATCAGTTCAGCAGCGGCGATGGCTACGGACGGGTACGGAGTGTGGCTCGTGGCGTCCACTCCGACGTCGGTGACGGACTCAACGAGGCCGTTCGCTTCCAAGTCGGCTTTGAGGGCTTCCTTGTACTCGAATCCGGCGTCGTCCGATCCTATGACCAGGCGCAGTTTGGTGCTCATGCGTTCTCCTTAACTGGTGTGTTCCCTGCGGTTTGTGTTTCCGCGAAAGTGTTGTGGATGGCCCGGACGATCAATGCCATGGAGACGGCTCCGGCGTCGGGGGTTCCGAGGCTCTTTTCGGCGTGCGGGCGGGCGCGGCCCATGAGGGGCAGCAGGTTGGCGGTCGCTTCGGCGGATTGCTCGGCGATGGTGGCAGCGGCGCCCCATGCATCCCGAAGTGTTGCTCCGCCCTGAACTGCCGCGGTGAGTGCTTCGCTGAACGGCGACAGGACGTCCACCAAGGTTTTGTCGCCTACCTTGGCCTTGCCGAAGTCCATGATGGAACGCTTCGCTTCGGCCACACCCTCGGCCACGGCTACGGCGCTGGGGGCGTCGGTGTCGCCGACGGATTGTCCGACGGCGCGCAGGGCCATGCCCCACAGCGCGCCCGAGGTGCCACCGGCTTTGTCCGCCCAGGCGTCGGCGGCCAGGTTCAGGGCGGTCCCTGCCCCTGCACCGCGTTCGACGGCGTCTGCCGCAGCAGCGACGGCGGCGTGGATTCCACGCTCCATGCCGATCCCGTGGTCACCGTCGCCGGCGATCGCGTCGATCCGGCCGAGTTCTTCCACGTTGGCGTCAACCACGGCTTTGGCGGCGTTGAGGGCCGCGAGGATGGTGGGCGCTGCGGTTTTGGACTCTTTGCTGGCGTCCGGGATCACGGATTGCTGCTCGGCGGCCATGGTGAGCTGGTCGGCGTCGAGCGCTTGAGCGCTGACCGCACCGCGGCGGAAAGCCGGGGCGTCCGCGGGTGCGAGCCAGAGTTCCTCGAGCTCGGAGTCCAGCCAGAACAGTGTGAGGGAGGTGCCGGCCATGTCGAAACTGGTCACGAGCTCGCCCACCTGCGGGTCCACAGCCTCGATACCGGCCTCGGCGAGCAGCTGGGCCACGCGGCGGTAGACCACGAACAGCTCTTCGTATTTGACGCTGCCCAGGCCGTTGAGGATCGGGACCACCCGTGCGCCGTGCACGGAAAGGGCGTCCGGGATCTCGGCAAGGAGGTCCTTGACCAGCAGTTCGGCGAGTTCATCCGCCGTCGGGATGTTCGTCTCGGCAATGCCGGGTTCGCCGTGGATGCCCATGCCCACTGCCATGCGCCCTTCGGGAACGGAGAAGAGCGGGTGGTCCGCGCCCGGGAGCGTGCACCCGGTGAACGCGACGCCGAAGGAACGGGTGCGGTCATTGGCGCGCTCGGCGATCTCCACCACAGCGTCCATGGAGTAGTCGGCCTCAGCGGCAGCGGCCACCACCTTGAAGACTGTCAGGTCCCCGGCGATCCCGCGGCGCTTGTGTTTCTCGGCCAGGGGAGCCGAAGAGATGTCGTCCGTGACTGCGATGCTCCTGCAGTCGATGCCCTCGGCACGGAGTTTTGCCTGGGCCTGGGTGAAGTGCAGGACGTCGCCGGCGTAATTGCCGTAGCCCAGGAGTACGCCGCCGCCGTTATCCGCTGCCTTGGCCACGTTATAGACCTGCTGTGCCGAGGGTGAGGCGAATAGGTTGCCCATCGCCGCGCCGTGCGCCAGGCCCTGGCCAACCAGCCCGGCGAAGGCCGGGTAGTGGCCGGAGCCCCCGCCGATCACCAAGGCGACCGAATCCGGCGTCGACCGCGTGCTGCGGGCAACCCCACCGGAGACGCGCCGGACCCACCGGCTGTGCGATGCGACGAAGCCTTCGATCATTTCATCAGCGAAGGCTGAGGGCTCGTTGAAGAGGCGGGTCATGGGGTATCTCCTGGGCTGTACTGAAGGGTGTGAAGTGTGGTGGTTGTGCCCTCCCTGCTGGAAGGGCACAACCTGCTTGTGGTGGTTACGGCTCCGCGTGCTGCCCGGCCCCTTGTGGGTCCAGCGCCTCGGCAGGCGTGCCAGCAGATGCCTTGCCCTGCTTGCTGAGGGTCACCATGAGGATGGAGGAGAGCAACATGAAGCCGCCGACGACGAACATCGGGACCGTGTAGCCGCCCGTCAGATCCTTAAGCCAGCCGGTGATGTAGCCGGCGCTGAAGCCCGCCAGGTTGCCCACCGTGTTGATCAGTGCGATGCCTGCTGCTGCGGCTGCGCCGGTGAGGAACTGCGTGGGGACGGTCCAGAAGTTCGGCAGGGCAGCGAAGATGGACATGGCCGTGACCGTGATGACGGCGATGGTTGCCGCGGGGGATCCGGCAAACAGCGCCAGAGGGATGCTGACACCGCCGATGAGGGCCGGAAGGGCGATGTGCCAGGTCTTCACGCCGCGCTTGGTGGCGTCCTTGGACCAGAAGTACAGGGCAAAGGCTGCCGGCAGATACGGAATGGCCGTGATGAGTCCCTTCTGGAACACATCGAACTTGGTGCCGTAGAGGCCTTCGAAGCCGGCGATGATGGTCGGCAGGAAGAAGCCCAGCGCGTACAAGCCGTAGATGAAGCCGAAGTAGATCAGGGAGAGCATCCAGACGCGGCCGTTGCCGAACACCGTGCGAACGCTGACGTGCTTGTTGCTGGCGGCGGTTTCCTTCTTTTCCTTTTCGAGGGCGCCGGTCAGCCAGGTCTTCTCTTCTGCGGTAAGCCACTTGGCCTTGGAGGGGTTGTCTGCCAGGTAGAACCAGGCGATGATGCCGACGATGATCGCGGGGATGGCGACTCCGAAGAACATGAAACGCCAGCCCTCGAGGCCAAAGAACATTCCGTGCTGCTGGATCAAAGCGCCTGCGAGGGGAGCACCGATCACCGTGGTGAGCGGCTGCGCCAAGTAGAAGAGGGCCAGGATCTTGCTGCGGTGCTTGGACGGCACCCAGAGGCTCAGGAAGAGGATGGCGCCGGGGAAGAAGCCGGCTTCTGCCACACCCAGGATGAATCGGAGAATGTAGAGCTGCTCAACGTTGCCCACCCAGGTGAAGAGCAAGGACACGATGCCCCAGCTGACCATGATGCGGGCCAGCCAGCGGCGGGCGCCGAACTTGTGGAGGGCCAGGTTGCTGGGGATTTCGAGCAGGATGTACCCGATAAAGAAGACTCCGGAGGCGAAGCCGAACTGTGCCGCTGAGAGGGCGAGGTCGTTATTCATGCCGTTGGGGCCGGCGAAAGAAATGGCGGTGCGGTCCAGATAGTTGATGAAGAACATCAGGGCGACGAACGGCACAAGCCGGACTGCCACCTTCTTAATTGCGGATTTTTCGACCACCGATTGTGTGGTGTCCACATTGACTCCTAGATGTTGGTGTCCCTGCGGATCCTGCACTGGATGCGCCGGGCTGGTTCGTGGCATGGCCGGCGGGGATCCGGCGATGGCGAAGCTTGTGATTTAAACCATAGGACTGGATTCTAAATTGGTCAACCGGTTGACTGGTTAAAGTTTTTTGGGCGCTGACTAGTCGCCGCAGGGATTGGTCATCCGGTTGCTACGCTGTGAAGGTGTCAGCGAACTCAGCAGCAGCGGCCCACATGACGGCCGCGCTTGCCCCCATGGAGCAGGGCTCCGTTGTGTCCGAAGTAGCGGAGCGCCTCCTTGCCTACTTCACGAGTGGAGACATCGCCCCCGGCACCCGGCTTCCGGCAGAGCGGCAGTTGGCGGCTTCACTTGGTGTTGGACGTTCGGCCGTCCGCGAGGCCCTCGCTGCCCTGGAGATCCTCGGGATCGTGATCGTCCGTCCCGGCTCGGGAACGTACCTGCGCGACGGTGTCTCCGAACTTTTGCCGCGGACGCTCAGCTGGGGGTTGATGCTGGGGGAGCCGCGGACCCGCGAGCTGGTGGAATTGCGCAGCGGACTGGAAGTTCAGGCTGTTGAGTTGGCGGCCCTGAGGGTCACGGATGAAGCCTTGGAACGGATGCGGGCCGACCTTGACGTCATGGAGAGGAACCTCGACGACCTCGCAGCCTTCGTGGAAGCCGATGCGGCCTTCCACCGCGAGATCGCCGCGGCCTCCGGCAACATGGTCCTGGAAGAACTCCTCCAAAGCATCCGCTCGCTGCTGCGGATCTGGGTGGACCGGGCACTGACCGATGAAGGCCACGCCGAGGCTGCCCTGCGCGAACACACTGCCATCTACGAGGCACTTGTTGCCCGGGACGCGTCCGCCGTTTCACAGAACATGCGCTCGCACATGGCTACGGCATCGCGGCGCCTGTTGGCGGGCTTCGACGCAGCCCAATAATCTCCCGCCAGACGGCGAATAATGCCAATGCCTGAGCGGAACATTGCCATCAAATGCCATCCCGCGAAGGGGATTCCGGCTCAGGTCCCCCGAGACGTGGTGGCGGGATTCGAACCCGCGTGCGCTGCTTTGCAGGCAGCTCCCTGGCCTCTCGGGTACACCACGTGCAAACGACACTAGGCGCCTGGGCGCAGCCGGATCAAAGTTCATTTCGCAGGCTTTCGCAGGGCTACGAAGCGTTGCCGCAGGTTGCTGCCCGTGACCTCAAAGCTGTCAAATGCGACCCCATCCCCGCGGCCGTACACGGCCCAACAAGCGGTGGGCGGTCAGAGGCTGTGGTTCGCCCTTCGAAGCGGCTGTGCTCGTTTCTGCGCCGCCAGCCTGCTCACACCCGCGGCAATCACAAGTGTGAGGATTGCCGCTGCCATGTGGGTGTAGAGCAACAGGTGCACGGAGCCACCGCTGGGAGCGGCCCCTGCTGGCACTTCTCCCAGGACCTGGCCGCTGTGTAAGTGGTCCAGCAGTCCGCTGCCGGCAAAGAAGCCACCGAATGCGACGAAGCCGAAGTGAAGCAGTTGCTGCGCCAGCCCGGAAAACAGCAGCAACAACAGCGGCCCGTGCACCCAACGGGCAATGAGCTGGGCGGCGAGTGCAGCCAGCGCAGCGAAGGCCAAGACGACAGGTATGGCCGGAGCGCTGCCGCCCGCGAGCATGTGCGCTGCGAGTCCCAGAACCACAGCCACGGGCCCGGCAATCCAGGCCCACTTGTCCTGCACAGGAGTTTCGCGCATCGCCATCCTTCCCTCCCCACAGGCTAAGCGGAGGAGGCGGCTGGCAACAGGGGCCTAGGCGAGCAGCGTGTTTACCAGACGTGCCGCTACTTTTGCTGTCCTGGAATCAATGTCGAACTCCGGATTCAGTTCCGCGACGTCCAAGTGCACCAGCTTCCCGCTCGCAGCGACCTGACGGCAGATTGCGCTGATCACCGGCAACGGCACGCCATATGCGGCAGGCGCGCTCACTCCGGGCGCCACGGATGCCGGCATGACATCCAGGTCGATCGTCAGGTACAGCGCGTCAACGCCAGCCAGGAAGCCGGCAACAAATACCTCCACGGCCTCCGGGGAGCACAACTCATCAAGCATGTACTTCACGCCCAGCCGGTCTGCGGTGTCGAAGAGTGTTCGCGTATTGTTCGGCTCCGAAATGCCCACGACGGCGTACTGGAGTTCGCGCCCGGCGGCCGCTTCAGCGTGGGCCATCTGAAGGAACGGCGTACCCGAGCTCGGCGTGGGTTCATCGCGCAGGTCAAAGTGGGCGTCCAGGTTCAGCACGCCCAGTCGCTTCCCACGAACGGCTTCAGAGCCGGCTACGCCCAGGTAACTGGCAAACGCGGTCTCGTGGCCGCCGCCCAGCACTACAGTGAGGTTTCCGGCGTCGAGCAGTCCCGAAATGGCGCGTCCGGCGCGCTCTTGGCCCGCTTCCAGTGAGTCGTCCTCCACAACCACATCGCCGGCGTCGAATACGTCACGGTCAAGGTGGAAAGCCAGCGGACCCAGCGCCGAGCGGATGGCGGCCGGTGCCGCCGCGGCACCCACGCGGCCCTTGTTGCGGAGGACTCCGGCGTCGCTGCAGAACCCAAGTACGACGGCGGGACGCGATGCCGTTGCGGGCGCGGGCGACGTCAGGGGTGCTACAGCCTGCCACCACCGGCGGTGCCCGGCACCGTCGCCGTCAAAGCGGCCGGTCCACGGGGTGGGGCTGACATCTACGGCGAGGGTGGTTTCCATGCTTCAAGCACACCCGAACGGGCACGCGAAAACCAGCCACCCCGCACCGCGCGTGTCTGAAACCCCGGATTTCCCTATTTGACCCCGAGCAGCTCTTCCACGGTTCCGATGCCGAAGAACAGCAGGAACGCGGCAGCCACAGCCCACATGAGCGGGTGGACTTCGCGGGCACGGCCTTGGAACGTGCGGATCAGGACGTAGGAGATGAAGCCGGCGCCCAGGCCGTTGGCGATGGAGTACGTGAACGGCATCAGGGCGATGGTCAGGAACGCCGGGATGCCGACGCCCCAGTCCTGCCAGTCGATCTTGCCCACCTGGGAAACCATCATGAAGCCCACGACAACCAGTGCCGGGGCAACGGCTTCGAACGGAACCAGGTTGATCAGCGGCGTGAAGAACATGGCCACCAGGAACAGCACTCCGGTAACGATCGAGGCGAGGCCGGTGCGTGCGCCTTCGCCGATGCCCGCTCCGGATTCAACGAAGATCTGGTTGGACGATACGGACGCGCCGCCACCGACGATTGCGCCGAGGGCGTCAACCTGCAGGACCCGGTCCACGTTGGGGATGTTGCCGTCCTTGTCCACGGTTCCGGCCTCGTTTGCCAGGCCCACCATGGTGCCCATGGCATCGAAGAAGATGCTCAGGAGGATCACGAAGGCCAGCAAAGCAGCAGCGATGAAACCGAGGTGCTCGAACGCGCCGAAAGGGTTCGCCTTGCCGATCAGGGACAAGTCCGGGGCGCCCCATTCGGAGAGCGTGGGCGCCACGAGCGACCATCCGCGCGGGTTGACGTTCTTGCCGTCAAAGCTCGGGCCGATGTGGAGCGTGAATTCAAGGATGGCTGCCAGGGCGGTGGAAACCACGATCCCGATCAGGATGGCGCCGCGGACTTTGCGAACCACCAGGGCGATGGTCAGGATCAGGCCCACCGCAAAAACCAGGGTGGGCCAGCCCATGAGCTTGCCGTCCACGCCCAGCCCCAGGGGAACCGTGGTGCCGGCGGCGTCCGGGATGCGGCGCACGAATCCGGCATTGACCAGGCCGATCAGTGCAATGAAGAGACCAATGCCCACCACGATTGCCGTCTTGAGGGCTTCTGGAACGGCTTTGAACACCGCAGTACGGAAACCGGTGAGCACCAGGATGAGCATGGTGACGCCGGAAAGCACCACGAGGCCCATCATGTCCGGCCAGGTCAGTCCGGGGTGTGAGGCCACGGTGACGGCCACGAACGCGTTCACGCCGAGCCCCGTTGCAACGGCGAACGGGTGCTTGGCCCACGCGCCCATGAGGATGGTCAGGATGCCCGCCACGAAAGCAGTAGTGGCTGCGACGGCCGTGAAGCCCAGGGACGCTCCGCTCGAGTCCGCTCCGGAGAGGATCAGGGGGTTCAGCACCACGATGTAGCTCATGGCGAAGAACGTTGCGAAGCCGCCACGAATTTCCCGGGAGTACGTGGATCCACGTTCAGTGATTTTGAAGTAGCGGTCGACTGCAGAACCTTGTTTAAGCATGAAGGACTCCGGGGATCGAGGGGAGTGTGCTCTCAAATCCTATGCGGTCGGATACGGGCGCCCCGGACGATTCGCCTAGTCTGTAAGGAAGCCAACACTAGGAGAAACCGCCCCATGCGTACCATCCGCCCGCTTCTGGCCGCCGTCGTTGCTGCCCTCGCCTTCGCGTCGGCCTTGCTGTTTTCCGCGGCTCCGGCGTCCGCCCATGACGTCGCCGAATCCACCACGCCGGCCAACGGTGCCAGCGTGACTGTCGTCCCGGCGTCGGTCTCCATCACGTTCAACAACCGGCCGCTGGCCATCGGTTCGGGCGTAACAGTCACGGCGGGCGGCGAAAACTGGGCAGACGGTCCCGTGGAAATCATTGACAACCAAGCTGTCCAGAAGCTGCGCGAAGGCGCACCCGCGGGCGAGTACACGGTGGTCTGGCGGGTCGTCAGCAGCGATTCGCACCCCATCGAGGGCACCTTTACGTTCACGGCAGCCGGAGGCGCGACGTCGGCAAGCGGTTCGGCGGTTGCCTCACCGTCTGCTTCGGCTCCTTCAGCCTCGGTACCGACGGCCGGTACCGGTGCGCCGGGAACGGGCACCAGCGAACCGGCCGCGGATGCCTCCCAGCCGTTCCCGTGGAGCATCGTGGGACTGGCCGTTGTTGCTATCGGACTCGTTATCTTTCTGGCTGTTACGGCACGTAGGAAACTCGCTGCTTCCAACGACGCGGATGGCGAGAATCCCGCGGAATAACGGGGTTTTCTACGTACCTGCGAATATCTCGAAACGGTCACCGCGACACGCCAGAAGAGTAGTTCTCGTTACTTAAATGTGACTTCGGCGTGATCATCGCGTACGGTTGTACCTGTGCCTGTTCCACGTAGCGGGCACTTCCGGCCTGATTGCCTAGCTCTGCCGCAGTCCGGAATCCGTTCGCAGACAAACCTTACGGCAGAGACGGGGAACCCATTTTAGGTCGCTTTCGAGCGTGCCTTGGGGTGAAGTCACGAAGCTTCCGCTGAACAGCGGGGGATAGTGACCGGGTGACTCCCATCCGAATCCGACAGCTAACCTCGCAGGCATCGGGAGAGGCTCTTTCATGTCTTCACGCATTCTTCGCGGCCGTCGTAAGGCGGACAGCGTACGTCCTAATCCGTTCATCTCCATCTCCAAGGCAGTTGCCAGCAACGCCTCCGGCGCTGGCCGCCAGGCAGCTGTCATCGCAGCAGCCTCGGGCCTCGTCTTGACCGGCTCCATCGCCGCCCACGCAGCTGAAGCTCCGGTTCAGCGGGACTCCAGCCCCGCCACGGTCGCAGAGACCGCCTCCGAAGCTCCCACCCAGGTTGTTACCGCCGCCTCCACGGCGACCATCAACTTCGAGCGCCCTGCCGTTGCTTCCGTAGCGGCTCCGGTCATCGAGAAGCCGGCTCCCGTCGTTGAGGCTCCCGTAGCCAAGAAGGCAGCAGTCACCACTGCCGCTGCAACGGCTCCTGTCGCCAAGGCCGCAGCTGCCGCTCCGGCTGCTGCTGCTCCCGCTGCTGCTGCCCCGGCAGTCGGTGGCGTCAACGCAGCCATGGTTGCCTCGGCTTACGCCCAGATCGGCATCATGCAGGACTGCACCGCCATGGTGGAACGGGCTCTCGGCTCCGCAGGCATCCCTGTTGGTGACCTTGGCCCCATGCAGTTCATGAACTACGGCAAGGTCGTCAGCGACCCCCAGCCCGGTGACATGATCGTTCAGTCCGGCCACGTCGCCATCTACATCGGCAACGGCCAGGCCATCAGCGGTGGCATCAACGGCAACCAGACGGGCATCCACCCGATCAGCTGGTTGACCGCAACGGGTCCCCTGACCTACGTACGCGCTGGCGCATAAGCCTCACGCTTCAGTCCAAAGGCCGGTGTCTTTGAGGAATCACTCCTCGAAGGCACCGGCCTTTGGCGTTAAGTTTTGTGCGTAAAAGTTCCAGACATGGACGTACGACGGCGGGTAGGCGCGCCTTTGCCGCGTAGTGGGGCAGGGTGTGCCGGTTGGATCGGCTAGGCGGTGGCCAGGCCTGGCCCTGCCGGGAGGGCAACCTTGGAAGAGATCGCCTGACCCACTGCTTTGGCCTGCCGAAGGACTTCCTTGGGGGTGGGCGTAATGAGTTCGCCGACGCCTACAAGATGCATCCCGACTGCCCTCATGGCCGCGGCCAGGTTTTGGCCGATGGCAATCCCGAGTTCGGCCAGCATCCGGCGCAGCTGGCTCTGCGCACAGCGCGTGACCACGATGTGGTCGGCCAGGAGAACCCCGTTGGCGGTGTGGACTGCCCACTGGCGACGGGTGGATTCGAGGGGGCCGGATACGTGGAGTCCGGTTCTCAGCCCCGCAGTGGTCATGCTGGCGGCCAAACCGTAGCCAATCTGCTGTGACGGATCCGAGCCCAGGAAATCAAGGCGCACGGCGCGCGTGGTGCTGCGGACGTCCAGCTGATGGCTTGCCGCGTAGTTCCGCAAGTGGCGGAGGATCTCGTTGCGTTCCTTCATTGCAGCGGGATCGGCGGCGTCGCAGCGTTGAAGCATACCTGTATGGACCGACGGGCCCGTTGCGGACAACGCACCAAAGCCGTCCACGACGATGGAACCCACGCCATAACGGCTGAGCTCACTGGCAACTGCCAAGCCGGACAAGCCGGCTCCGATGACCACGGTGGTGGTGCGTTCCGTGGCGGAATCAGGCGTGAGTGACACTGCTTGGTTCCTCCTTGACGTGTGTGCCCTTCGGCATCGCGTGGGGTCGCGTCCGAGTTCCCCAAGCGGCCGCAAATAAATGGCCGGAGTGTGTCGTGAAACACGTTTGCCGGCCATTCGGTGACTCGAACACTACCGAACTTTTTCGGCCATGGATAGCCTCCCGGATGCGCGTGTTTGGGTTGTTCATCCGGAGCGCAAAATGGACCTCCGATAACCGAGCCCGGACCGTTATACACATAGCCCAAAGTCGCCTTGATTCGGCGTTGCCGACCGAGAATAGTGGGCCTTGGAAGGAGAAATTTCCAGGTTTCTCCTGCCCCGGCCATTGACAATGAAGCAGTCAGGGAATCCGACCCGGAAAACCTCTGGCAGAATAGCCGGAACATCAAGCAGTAGGTGGAGAGGCGGGCCCCAATGGACCAGCACGGCAGACACAGTGAAGAGCCACAGCGGGGCGACGACCAAGCTGTCGCACCAGGCGGCATCGTCGTTGGAGTGGACGGTTCGGAGCACGGTCAGTGTGCCTTGGTTTGGGCCGCGCGGGAAGCAGAGCGCCGGCAGCTTCCGTTGCACATCGTCACGGCCTACTCAGTGCCCATCTTCGCCGCATCAGGGCTGGACGGTGGCTACGCAACCGTGGACGATTCAGTGATTCGCGAGGGCGCGGATGCGATCGTGAAGCAGGCCATGGACAAGATCTCCGGCTATGCCATCGACGTCGACGCTTCGGTGGAGAACGGCGACGCTGCAGGTGTCCTGCTGGATCTCTCTGCAGAGGCCGCACTCCTTGTTTTCGGCAGCCGGGGCCGTGGGGGTTTCGTCGGGCGCCTGTTGGGTTCCGTCAGCAGCGCCTTGCCGGCCCACGCCAAATGCCCCACCGTGACGGTGCCCCTGTATTGCGCCGACCGGCTGGGGGAGAATACCGAGGACAAACACATCAAGGCCGAGCATGCCAAGGCAGGCCCCCGCACCGTGGAAAACGTGGTTGCAGTGGGCGTGGATGGCTCCGAGCAAGCCCGTGTGGCAGTGCTCGAAGCAGCTGAGCAAGCCCAGCGCATGGGCGCCAAGCTCCGAGTGATCTGTGCTGTGCCGCAGTACAGCGGTTCCCTGGCCTGGGTCCCGGCCCCGTTGGACCGCGATGCTCTGTTTGCGGACATCAGGGTCCAGCTCGACGCAGGTGTCGCGTGGCTTAGGAGCCACTTCCCGCACCTGACCATTGAGACGGACCTCCGCGATGGATCGCCGGTGGACGTCCTGGTGGAGACGAGCCGCAGCGTGGAGTTGGTGGTGCTGGGGACCCGTGGCCGCGGCGGGTTCGCTGGCATGCTCCTGGGTTCCACCTCGGACGGCGTCCTGCACCACGCCAAGGGGCCGGTGCTGGTGGTCCCGGACCGTGAGGATCCCCGGCTTGCTGACCGCGACAAGTTTGGGCCGATGCTCGGCGCAGCCTAAGCCGCGGATTGCCACCTTCCATGGACAGCCAGCAGGCCGGGGAGCAGCCGCAGGACCAAGGAGCGGACCCAGTCGCGTCCGGGTCGGTGTTCACGCTGGATATTGCCGACATCCGCGCACCTATGCTTCCGGAAGTGGGTGGCAAGGCCGCGAACCTGGGTGAGCTGGCAAGCGCCGGGTTGCCCGTCCCTCATGGCTTCTGCCTCACCACAGCGGCATACCGGCTCGCGCTCTCGGACATCGGCCTGCAGGAGGTCATTGCCGCCTTGGAAGCGGCCGGCCCTTCTGATCTTGACCAGTTGAACGGGCTCGCCACCCGTGCCCGGTCCTTGGTGCTCGACGCCGGAGTCCCGGTTGCGGTGGCTGACGCCGTGCGGTCCGCCTACCAGCAGTTGGGAGGCAACGTCCCTGTCGCCGTCAGGTCGTCAGCTACCGCCGAGGACCTGGCCTTCGCGAGTTTCGCTGGCCAACAAGACACATACCTGAACGTCGTCGGCGTCGACGCTGTGCTGGAGGCCGTTAGCCGCTGCTGGGCCTCGCTCTGGACAGACCGTGCCGTGGCCTACCGGACCACCAACGGCATTGACCATGCTTCGGTGACGCTGGCCGTGGTCGTGCAGGAAATGGTGGATTCCGCTACCGCCGGTGTCATGTTCACCGCCAATCCGGTCACAGGGAACCGGTATGAGGCAGTGATTGACGCCAGCCCTGGTTTGGGAGAGGCCGTGGTGTCCGGAGCGGTGAATCCGGACCAGTATGTTGTGGACGTCCGTCGAAGGTCCATTGTGAAAAGGACCATCGGGGACAGGCGGGTGGAGATCCGTTCGCTTCCTGGTGGTGGCACGGAACGTGTCGAGCGCCCCGGCCGGGATGGTCCTGGTGCTCCTGCCCCGCACCCTTGCCTCAGCGATCCCCAAGTCCTCGCCTTGGCGGACTTGGGCCGTAAAGTCCAGAAGCACTACAGCGCTCCGCAGGACACCGAGTGGGCCATCGATGATGATGGAAAACTCTGGCTAACCCAGGCCCGGCCCATTACCACCCTGTATCCGCAAACCACGCGCACACCTCCGGGCGCCGGCGAGCACGCTTTCCTGAACTTCAGTCTTGCGCAGGGCCTCACCAGGCCACTGACACCCATGGGCCTGGCCGGTATCCGCCTCATAGCCTCGTCCGTTGCCAGGACTGCGGCGTTCGATGTCCCGGATCCCCGGTCCGGGCCACCGCCGTACTACGAGGCGGGCCAGCGCATCTTCTTCGACCTCACTGCGGTGCTGAGGAGCCGGGTTGGCCGGGCAATCGTGCCGCGGGTTTTCGATGTCATGGAGGCCCGGTCAGCCACGCTCATGCGTGGCCTGTTCGACGATCCACGCTTCACAGTCAGAATCAAGACACCCCTGAAGCTGATTCGCCACGTCGCTCCGGTCGCTGCCAAGTATCGTGTGCCGGAGTCACTCTTCCGCGGCCTGTTCCGCCCGGCTGCCGCCATGAAACGTCTAGAGGCGCTGACCGCGGAACTTCGCAAAACCCTCGATGTCCCGCGTACGGCAACGTCCCATCAGCGGCTCGCCCACGTCCAAAGAATCCTTGGCGAGGAGCTGTTCGCCACAGTGCCGCAGGTACTGCCCCTTCCCGCGCTCGGTTTTGCGATGCTGGCGCTGGTGAGGCGGATCCTGGGGGATCAAGCCACGTACGACGAACTTCAGACGGTGATCCGCGGCCTGCCCAACAATGTCACCACAGAGATGGATCTGGCCCTGTGGCAGCTTGCCTCGCAGATCCGCGACGACCCCGACGCCGTTGCCTTCATGGCTGGCCGGACGGCAGCGGCGTTGGCGGAACAGTATCGGGACGGAAGCCTCCCACCCGTTGCACAGTCAGGACTGGATTCCTTCCTGAGCCTGTACGGGCACCGGGCCGTTGCCGAGATCGACCTCGGCATGTCCCGCTGGTCAGACGATCCCACCCACATCCTTGGGGTCGTCGCCAACTACTTGAGGCTCGCGGACGGCGCAGAACCTCCGGATCAGCAGTTCCAAAAAGCCGCTCGGGAAGCGGATGAGCAGGTTGCGCGCTTCGTGGCGCGGGCCAGGGCGAAGAGCCCGGTGCACGCGGCGATCGTGCGCGTCGCGTTGGACCGGACCAGGAGGTTCGCGGGGCTTCGCGAATTGCCCAAGTACAACCTCGTCCTGGGACTGGCTGCCGCGCGGGAGCAGTTGCTCTCGGTGGGACGCGAACTGGCAGAGTCCGGGCGCATTGAGCGTGCTGAGGACATCTTCTTCCTGGATCTTGACGAAGCTGAGGCTGCGCTGGCTGGAGATGACCTCCATGGAAGAGTGGCCGAGCATCGTGCGGCCTACCAGCAGGAACTCCGGCGCAGGCATATCCCGCGGGTGCTGTTGTCTGATGGAACCGAACCAGAGGCCACGCCGGGGATCAGCGGAAAACAGCGCCCAGGCACCTTGTCCGGCAGCCCGGCGTCGGCAGGCCTCGTGACAGCACCGGCGCGCGTCATCATGGATCCCGTTGGCGCGCACCTCGAGCCAGGAGAAATCCTCGTCGCACCGTCAACGGACCCAGGATGGACGCCGCTGTTCCTTACTGCTGGGGGACTGGTCATGGAGATGGGCGGGCCCAACTCACACGGTGCAGTGGTGGCCCGTGAATACGGGATCCCCGCAGTGGTCGGGGTTCCGGACGCAACATCGCGCCTTGGGACCGGTCAGCGCGTCACGGTGGACGGGGGCGCCGGGACGGTCAGCGTTGAGGACGCGGGTGGCGGGACAGCCTAGGCGTGCTGGTGCGATTCGTGCTCGGAGTGGCTCACAGGCTCCAACTGGAAGGTGCAGTGCTCGGTGTCGAAGTGCCGGCCAAGGCAGGACCCCAGCTGGTCAAGGATGCTGTCCGCCCCGCTGGCGTTGAGGACCGCGTCCTCCACCACAACATGGGCTGAGAACACGGGCACGCCGGAAGTGATGGTCCAGATGTGAATGTCGTGGGCCTCGACCACCCCATCCACAGCGAGGATGTGCTCGCGGATCATGTTCACGTCCACGCCCTTCGGGGTGGCCTCCAGGAGGACATCCACCACGTCGCGAAGCAAGTGCCAGGCACGGGGAATGATCATCAATGCGATCACCACAGAGGCGATGGGGTCTGCCGCGCTGAAGCCCGTGGTCATGATGACGATTGCTGCCACGATGACCGCGATGGAACCCAGGAGATCTCCAAGGACCTCAAGGTAGGCGCCACGGACATTGAGGCTTTCCTTTTGTGCACCCTGCAGGATCAGGAGCGAGACAAGGTTGGCCACGGCACCCAGAATGGCGGCCCACAGCATGACATCGGTATGAATGTCCGGGGATTCCCCGAAACGGCGGATGGCCTCGATCATGATCACAACAGCGATGACAATCAGAATCAGGGCGTTGGCCAGGGCAGCCAGCACTTCGGCCCGCTGATAGCCATAGGTGCGCTGGTCACTTGCTGGACGCGTAGCAATCCACGCCGCCATGAGGGCGATGAAAACGCCTGCTGCATCAGAGAGCATGTGGCCGGCATCAGCCAGCAGGGCCAAGGATCCAGACACGACGGCGCCAACAACCTGGATGCCCACCACCCCTAAGGTGATGGCCAGGACGGCAATGAGCCGCTTCCGATGCTTGCCGGTTGCTGTGACTCCGTGGGAGTGGTTGTGGTCGTGCCCCATGGATATAAGGCTAGCCCCAGCCGAGCTCATGCAAGCGGTCGTCGTCTATCCCAAAATGGTGAGCTATCTCATGGACCACAGTGATGGCCACTTCATCAATGACTTCTTCACGCGTGCTGCAGATGTCCAGGATCGGCTGGCGGTAAATGGTGATCCGGTCAGGCAGGGAGCCCGCCTCCCACCAGGAATCACGTTCGGTCAGCGGGACGCCCTCGTAGAGTCCCAACAACACTGTGTCCGGATCTTCTCCGGCTTGCGGCGTGTAGTCGTCCTCAATGAATATCGCTACGTTGTCCATGGCGCTGGCCGCCTTGGGCGGGATCAGTTGGAAGGCGTCACTGACTGCCTCTTCAAATTCCTCGGGAGACATTTCGAAAGGCCGGGCCGCTCCAGCCGCGTAGGCCTCGTCCACGGGATTGTGCTCAACGGGACTGTGCACCGCGTTCCGTTCCCTGAGGGGAGACGAAGGGCGCTCGCCGTCCGGGACGATGGGCAAGCCGGGAGGAAGATTCGCGGGCATGATCCGACTTTAGTCCGCTGCGGCCGCATCGGCGCCGTGTGTGATGAGAGATACTAAAAGTCAATCTCTTTTCGACAGACACAGGAACCGCATGACCGGCACCTCTTCCCTCGCGCCTGAGCCCCTCGACGTCGTCGTTGTAGGTGAGGCCTTGATCGACATCGTGCAGTCCTCCGATGGGCAGGTGGAGTACCCCGGTGGTTCGCCGGCCAACGTCGCCTTCGGCCTGGGCCGATTGGACGTCAAAGCCGGCTTGCTGACCGCCATTGGCCGTGATGCGCGGGGCGACGCCATCGCAGCACATCTGCACAGCGCGGGTGTGGTGCTGTTGCCCGGCTCCATGTCAGCCGGAAAGACCGCGACGGCGACGGCCCGCATAGCTGCCGACGGTTCTGCTGATTACACCTTCGATATCGATTGGGACTTGCCTCCGATTGCCTTGCCCTATGCGCCGAGAATCCTGCACACAGGCTCAATCGCCACCTTCCTTGAACCCGGCGCAAGCGTTGTCCGGAGTTTGCTGGAGCAAGCTCAGGGTGGGTGCATGGTCACCTACGACCCCAACATCCGCGCCGATCTTCTGGGGAGCCACCACGAGGCCCTGGCGCTCTTCGAGGAAATAGTGCCGCTGACCGACGTCGTAAAGCTCAGCGGCACCGACGCCCGCTGGCTGTATCCGGGCAAAGCGCTCGAGGATACGGCGAACCACCTCCTCGCCCTTGGCGCCGGATTGGTAGTGGTGACCCAAGGGGTCAAGGGCTCCCTCATGGCTACCCGGCACATACAGCTCAACGTTCCCGCCGTTCCCGCCACTGTCGCGGACACCATCGGGGCGGGCGACTCCTACACGGCTGCGCTCATCATGGGGCTCCTGCTTCGTGGAAGTGACGGACTGGCTCCTACCGTCATGGAACGAATCGGCACCATTGCCTCCATGGCTGCCTCCATCGCCGTCGGCCGGCCGGGCGCCAATCCGCCCACGCACCGCGAACTTTTGGCCGGAATGGCCCGCTAACGGGAAGCTAACGGGTTCGACGACGGGTCAGGCCGACGCCGATCAGGCACACCACGCCTCCGATCAGCCCCCAGATGGTGGGGACCTCCTGAAGTACGGCCCATGAAATCAGGATGGTGGTGCCCGGCACCAGGTACGTGGTGGCAGCCAGCTTTCCCGCCGAAATCAGTGACAGGGCGTAAGCCCACGTGGTGAATGCGATGGCCGTGGGGAAGATGCCAAGGTAGATCAAACCCAGAGTGGCGGGGAGCGGTGCTGCTTGGACCTCGGAAATCAGCTGCCCTGTCCAAGGCAAGCAGCAGATCGCGCCCACCATGATCCCGAACCACGTCGCCTGTCCTGCCGTGAACTTCCGGAGCACGGGCTTCTGCAGGATGGCACTCACCGAAGCGAGTACGGCGGCGAGCAAGCACAACAGCACCCCGGCGACGTCCGCCGTCGAACGCTGTCCCGAACCCAACGCGATCATCGCGACGCCGCAGAATGCCACCCCGCTGCCAATCAGCAGCCAACGCGGGAAGCCCTCCTTGAGGAAGATTCCGGCAAGGATCGCGATCAGGATGGGCGAGACGTTGATCAGCATGGCGCTGGTCCCGGCGTCCAGCATGTGCTCCGCAGCGTTCAGAGCTACGTTGTAACCGCCAAACCACATGACACCGTAGGCCACGATCGGCAACCATTCCCGGCCGCTTGGCCAGACTTTCAGCGTTGGAAGCACCACGATTCCCAGCACGACGGCGGCAACCGCCAAGCGTCCGAGCGTCAAGGAACCGGGGGAGAAGCTGGGGCCGACTGCGCGGATGCCCACGAAAGCCGAAGCCCAAAGGACGACGGTGACGATCACGGCCGCGATGCCGAGCTTGCTGATGGCCGGTGCCGGCGCGGGGGTGGTGCGCTGGGGCAGGTCCGGGGAAGGCTGGCCGGGTTCGGCCGGGGAGGTGGTTGTCATAGAGCCAAATCTAGCCGTCAGACAGTCGGTGCGGCTGGCGGTTTTCGGACGCGTCAGGGCAATATCCTGCCAATGTTCGGCGACCGGCCCGATGGCCTCAGCTGTGGGTCCCTGGACCGTGCGCAGACCTCGATTTGGGAATATCGCCATCTATGCTCTAAAGTTTTAGAGTCCAGTTCGGACGAGCGAGACACGGAAAGAACGCGTAAAGCGTCGCTTTTCTTTGCGAAATCCGAATTGAGTTCAGGCCCCCATCGTCTAGCGGCCTAGGACACCGCCCTTTCACGGCGGCGGCACGGGTTCGAATCCCGTTGGGGGTACGCAAGGAAGTGGTAAATCGGATGAAAAAAGTCTGGTAAGCTAGAAGCCTTGAAAAAAACGCGGTAGAGATACTGCAAACGCAAGGCCCTGTAGCGCAGTTGGTTAGCGCGCCGCCCTGTCACGGCGGAGGTCGCGGGTTCAAGTCCCGTCAGGGTCGCTCTGAGCGCCGAAGAAATTCGGTTCTCAAGGTGACACGTCACCTAGGCTCTGTAGCTCAGTTGGTAGAGCGTTCGACTGAAAATCGAAAGGTCACCGGATCGACGCCGGTCGGAGCCACCACTGGGAAGCATCAGTTCTTCGGAACTGGTGCTTTTCTTCTTTAACGCGATCAACCCGCCTGACGCGTAGGGCCGTGTGCGGCCAGCATTTACTCTGATTCTTCGCAGGGGCTGACCCGCCGGATCTCCGGTGTGTCGAAGCTCACGTCAGTTCATAGAGGGTGGTGGCGGTACGGATACTTCGCCCGCTGGCTCCTCCGCATCCCCTAATGTGCGGATTCACCGCCGGGGCAGCCCCAGGATTTGGGGTTCTCTTCGCAGGTGTCGGCTACGAGTGCTCTTTCTGTTTTCCAGACCTGGATGGTTTTGGGCGGTGTGCTGATGTCCAGGGTTCCGTTGATGGGCAGTGGTGGGCCGTTGTTGACGGAGTAGGTGCCGGTGAAGCTTGCTGTGAGGGTGGCTTGGTAGTTGCCGGTTTCGGTGTAGATGTGGCTGGTGCGGGTCTCGTTGCTGAGCCATTCGGTCTCGGGGATGGAGTAGCCAGCTACCGGGGTCGGTCCGAGGTTTGTTCCGTCGCCGAAGGTGTAGGTGTAGCTGGCGGGTGTTGCGGTGAGGTGGACGCCTTGGCCGAGGATGGTGACGTCGAAAGCCTGTTCTCCTGCGGTGGCGTAGAAGTTGGTGGGTCCGCCTTTGAGGGTGTGTGGGAAGGGTTGGGCTTCGAGGGTTCCTGGACTTACGGGTAGTTGGCGGAAATCGTTGAGGATTCTGGCGGCGATGTTGGCCAGGACGTTCTCGGGGTGGGGGTCGTACAGGCACGTGGGTCCGCTGACGGGGATCCAGTCGGTCCAGCCGGGGTTGGTGATGGCTTTCGGCGCCTGTTTCCAGATAACAGGGGTGCCTTCTTCGCCGCCAACTGTGGTTGCAGGGCATTCGAGGGCGTCACAGCCGGGGTCCTTGGTATCGGGCCCGTCGGCGCGGCAGTGAGTATCAGCCATGTACTGGTTTGGGTCGTCAGTGGCCGGCGAATCGCCAGATCCGCCGAGGCTAGGGGCTAGCTGTCCTGTCAAAGGATCGACGTGAAACCTTGCACCTATTTCGATGCCCCGGTCCCCAGCATTGTTTGCTGCCCACGCACCATCGGCCGGGGTAGAGGGAAGGGCAAGAGCCAAGGTGAGGATGATCCAACCTAGGACCCCCAGAGCGAAGAGGGACAGCCCTCTGGCGGTCTCATTCAATGACGCCAAGGTCCACCACCGTCCATTTTCCCTCGACATACTTAGCGAATATGGCGAAGGCATCATTGGAGGCTTCCGACCTTGACCTCCCGACAGTTCCGTCAGCGTTGTAGTAGTCAATTTGACCTTGAATGACCTGCACCTTCACCGCCTGTACGGCTTCGGCGGTCCATAGCGCTTCTATGGCCGGTACGGAGATTTTCCCTCCGGCTAACCAGCGCCCATCGACGAAGCCATCTTCACCGGACTCCTGAAGGCCAAGACAAAGCTGGCATTCCGGCGAGCTCAAAGGGAGCCACAATGACATGTCACCTGTTTCTCCAACGTAGGACAGTTGTGCATACCAATATCTGATAAACGCTTCCAGCCCAGCCTTCGAGTTCTCTTTCGCCAGGTCGGGCATCACAGGAACCGGCACATTCTGTGCCTTCCCCTGGGCATCCGCAGGCTTGTACACGGCAGACGCCGACGCTGTACCCGTGGTAGCCGAAGCTGCCGGGACCGAAGAGCTTGTGGTGGGTGACGCCGTCGTCGTGCCCGTATTAGATGGTGAACCGCCGGGCGTGGAGCCGTTCTGGCAGCCCGCCAGAAGCAAAGCAAGCCCCACGCCCAAGGCCGCCGTCCGGGAGAGCGCAAAAGGAAAAGTGGCAGACGAAAGGCGTGGCATGACAGGCTCCCCAGCAGCTGTTTGGCGGTGTGTCGGCCAGTCTAGGTGCGTCAAACGCGCCCACCACAGTCACGAACCGGGTCTTGTGGATAACCCAACCCTTTTCACCGCGGGGTGCTGGGCGTAGTCTTGCCTCGCTGGCCCGTCAATCGCACGCATCCTATGGGGGAACCATGGTCACCATCCCACGTTCAAGTACGCCCAAGCGCCGCCGCCTCATTCCGGTAGCCCTTCTGATTGCCACGCTGACCCTCAGCGCGTGCACCATCCCGTCGCCGGTTGCGCAGCAGTCTCCCAGTGCGTCGTCGGAGGCTCCGGCCGCGGAGGTGGGAACCAGTTCAGCCGCACCCTCAGAATCGAGCCCGGACGCAACAGCCAGCACCGGCGCCACCACTGGCATGGGCGGAGCCTATGGTGAGTTCACGTCGATTTCCGAAGCCTGCATCTCGGTCAGCGCCACCATGCTGAGCGTCACCATCCTGCCGTTGGCTGGACTGGTGGGCGGCAATCCCGATGACGTGGAGAAGGCCAAGCAGGAGTTGTCCCAAATGCAGGGCAAAGTGCCGGATGAATTGAAGCCCGCCTTCGAAAAGCTCAGGGCTTTCACGGAGTCCGCAGGATCGGATTTCAGCAAGTATGGCGATGGGAAGTTCGAAGAACTCATGAAGCCCATTCAGGACTGGATGGATAAGAACTGTAAGTAGCCGCCGCGCGCACTCCCCTCTCGCCTGACGCTTCTCCCAAAGCGTCGGAGCTAGACGCTAGGGTGGTACTCAAGAGAAGGGGAGTGCTCCATGGAAGACCAGAACGTGCAGTTTGATCCCGTGCCTGGGGGCGAGATCCTTGGTACCGGACGCACCATCATCTCCGAGGCGGCCGTGGCCAAAGTTGCGGGCATCGCTGCTCGAACCGTGCCGGGCGTCTACTCGTTGGGATCGGGGCCGTCCCGTGCTCTGGGCGCCATTCGCGACGCCGTCGGCAGTTCGGACCATGCAGCGGGCGTCCGCGCAGAAGTCGGCGAAACCCAGGTGGCCGTGGACATCAATCTGGTAGCCCTTTATGGACATCCCCTGCACAGCGTCGCCAACCAGGTCCGGAGTGCTGTTTTCCGTGCGGTTGAGGAACTTGTTGGCCTCCAGGTCATTGAGGTCAACATCGAGATCAACGACGTTTACGTGGCCCCATCGGCCAAACCTGTTGGTACCAAGAATGTCCTCGCTGAAAGGGAGGCACTCCAGTGAGCATGACCGTTGTTGGAATTGCGATCGGCGCCTTCGTGGCCTTCATGTCCTTTTCGTTCGGACTCTGGGGTTTCCTGATCTCGCTTCTTTTCATGGGCATCGGTGCGCTGCTGGGCCGCGCAGCTGAGGGCAAACTGGACCTCCGCAGCGTCCTGGATGCCATTACGGGCCGGCGCTCTTCGTCATGAGCGTGGCTGAGGCTGTGGACACCACCACCAGCCTGGCCGGCCACAACCGGATCAGTACCCAGGCATTGACATCCTTGGCGCGCGCTGCCGCCGCCGAGGCTCTTGGCGTTCCCGCCACCGACATCCGCGCCGATTGGGCGGACGACGACGGCCTGCTGGCTTTGTCGATCGTGGCACCGATCAGCATCCCGGCTTTGACCGAGGTCCTTCGGGATCCGTTGCGTGTACAGGGCTTCGGGGGATCCATCTGGGATCGTGCGGTGGCAGCCAAGGCAAGTGTTCTTGACACGGTCACGAGACTCAGCGGCTCCCAAATAAGCCGGGTAGACATCAGGATCAGTGGAGCGCATGTGACGGAGGGAGGCCGCGTTCAGTGACACAGGACCAGGAAACACAGGTGGACTCGAACGCAGGAGCAGGCCCGGTGGCAGGTGAAGACCCAGAAATGAGCCGAATCCTGCGCCGTGAGACCCATTCGTCCCGGGCAGGGGCATCCGTCATCGCCGCGGTGCTGGTGATCCTTTTCTGCGTCTATGCGCTGCTCGAAGCAGGTGTTCGCGCAGTTGGGCAACCGCCGTGGCTCATCGACCCCACCACAGCGGCCGAACGCATTATCAAGCTCCCCGACGGCATTACGCCCCTGCTGTTGGGTGCCAGTGGTGCCGTTATCGCGATGATCGGCCTGTTCTTTTTCCTGCATGCAGTGCTGCCCGGCAGGCGGGCACGGCATCTGCTCCGGGACCCGCGTACCGCCGTCGTAGTTGATGATGAGGTCCTTGCCTCCGCCCTGGCACGTCGTGCACGAACTGCTGCGAACGTGACCCAGGAGCAGGTCATGGTGGTTGTCTCGCGCCAAATGGTGGTGGTCAATGTACGGCCCACCTCGGGCAGCAGGGTCAGTGAAGAGGCTGTTCTGGCTGCGGTGCAAGCCGAACTTGATGAGATGTCGCCGGTACCGATGCCTTCTGTCCGGGTAAACCTGGCGTCGTCGGGGGTGATTGGCGCGTGAACGGAACACCAAGGGCCCTCAACCGTGTACTGCTGTTCATTATTGGCGTGAAACTCCTGGCCGTCGGTCTGCTTCTCCTGTTGTTGGCCACCGTGCCAGCGGTGGCTGCATGGTGGCATGGCTGGTCCGCCAGTGTCTGGGCTGGCATGGAGACCGCCTTCCGCGAGACGCGCTTCCCAGGGCGGGAAGAAAGCTGGCTGTGGATTGCGGCCGGCGCGATCCTGGTGGTCATCATCATCGCCATGGTCGCCTGGCTCTCCCAGCAAGGTAAGGGCCGGGCCAACCTTTTGGTCGCCAGTGACGACGACAGCCATATCAATGGCGAAGTCCGGATTGGTGGAGGGGTCGCCGAGCAGGCGCTCAGGGCGGCCTTGTCTGAGAGATCAGACCTCGCGGGCGCCTCAGTGGCGACCTATGAAGTGAAGGGCAAGCCTGGCCTGCGTATTCGGATCCAACCGAGGCAAGGAGTGGCGCCGCATATCCTCGCGGCCGAGGTGTCGCAGCTTGTTGAAGTATTGGACCAAGTAATTGGTCAGAAGACGCCGGTGCTTGTCCACATGGTTTCCGGAGCCCGGTCCCGTTTCACTAAGGCGGAACGTGTCCGCTGATATTGCAGAACCCGACACCAAGCCAATAGGTTGAATCCAAAGGGGGAATAACTTCCTTTGGCACGTACTGTCCCAGATCCAACCGTCACAAAGGAGAGCACCATGAGTGAAGAGACCACGGGAGCCGAAGCGGTCAACGGCGCGGCGGAAAATGCCAAGGATGCCGCTGGCGATGCCTTGGAGAATGCCAAGGAATTTGCTGGCGAGGCTGTTGAGAATGTCAAGGAGTTTGCCGGTGACGCTGCTGAGAATGTCAAGGAGTTTGCCGGTGACGCAGCCGAGAATGTCAAGGAATTCTTCTCCGGTGATGTAGGAGAAAACGCCAAGGAATTGGCGGGCGATGTCGCGGAGAAATCCAAGGAAATCGCCGGAGACGTTGCCGAAAACGTCAAGGGTTTGGGCTCGAAGATCGCCGGTCTGTTCAAGGGCGAGAAGTAACCACGCAAAACAACTGATGGCAGCCCCCACCGCGGACAACCGACGGGACGGGGGCTGCCATCTTCTTGTCCTTGCCTAGTAGCCTGAGATTCATACGCAATGGACAGGAGACTGCAGTGGCTGGAACGACGGTGCTGGAAACGACCGTGGCCGAACTCATGGACGAGCTGGCCGCTCTGGAGGAACCCCGGGCCCGGGAAGTCAACGAAAAGCACGGCGACGACCACGGCGTGAACCTCAGCAAGCTGCGCGCCGTCGCGAAGAGGCTGAAAACGCAGCAGGAGCTGTCGCGCGAACTGTGGTCCACGGGCGACACCGCTGCCAGGCTGCTGTCACTCCTGATTTGCCGCCCCAAGGCCTTTGAAAGCGAGGAGCTGGACAGCATGCTCCGTGAGTCCCGGACTCCCAAGCTGCAGGACTGGCTGGTGAACTATGTGGTGAAGAAGAGCCCGCACTCCGAGGACCTGCGGGTGGCGTGGTTTTCTGACCCTGACCCTGTTGTGGCGAGTGCGGGGTGGGCGCTGACGTCCGAGCGGGTAGTCAAGAAACCTGAGGGCCTGGCCCTGGAGCAGCTTCTGGACATCATCGAGGCCGAAATGAAGGGCGCTCCGGACCGCCTCCAGTGGGCCATGAACCAGTGCCTGGCCCAGATCGGGATCGAGTTCCCGGAACATCGAGCCAGGGCTTTGGATATCGGCGAGCGGCTTGAAGTCCTCAAGGACTACCCCACGCCGCCTAACTGCACGTCACCTTTCGCGCCCAGCTGGATCAATGAGATGGTCCGGCGCAAGGGCTGACCATCCGCCGGGCCTAGCCCCTGTTGCGGTGCATCATCCGGTAGGTGAGCTCTGCGAGGAGTTCTTCGTCGGAGAGGTGCGAAGCCCGGGCGATGGGAGCGGCGGGTACTGCTATGCGCGGAGGCCCCTGACGCGGTTCGTCGCCCGAACGCATGTCGTCGGGGGTGATCATTTCCGGCGCAAAGCTGGATTTTCCTTTGAGGACCTCTGAGACGGAGCCGGCCCGCCAACCCAACGCGTGTTCCAGCTTGCGCTGGTTGATTTCCTGGGTGCGCCGCGTGCCCGATTCCAACGTGCGGACGGTCTTGATGGCGGTGCCTGCCTGCTTGGCCAACTGCACCTGGCTCAAGCCTTGCGCCAGGCGTTCTTCCTTGATCAGTCGGCCGATAGTCTGCAGTGCTTCAAGTTCATCCACACTTCCTACCCTTCCATAGGCAACACTGGGTAAACAAATCGGAAGGCTGCCCTGCCGGTCGCGGCGGACTTCCGAAGAGGCGGCTCCAAGGGGTCGCTACTGACCCTCAATCGAGATCAGCAGACTGCTTGGTATCGATGCGGTTACGTTCGGTGTAAGCGCTTGCATTTATGCTTCCATCATGGCTAGTGTGAGCGTCACCACATCAATTGCGCCGCCGAAATCACTTGTACTCAGCGAGGAGTCTTTAGCATGAAGAAAACCAAGTACCTGCTACCGGTCGCAGCCGCCGGTGTTCTGGCACTTACCCTCTCAGCCTGTAGCGGAGATGGTGGTGGTGGGGGATCCACCGCCGGCTCGGATAACTGCTCCGCCTACGAAAGCTACGGCAAGCACGACGGCAAGACCGTCTCCGTCTACTCGACGATCGTCGATATCGAAGCCACCAACCTCGAGGAATCCTGGAAGCAGTTTGAAGACTGCACGGGAATCACCATCAAGTACGAAGGCAGCAAGGAATTCGAAACGCAGATCGGCGTCCGGGCCCAGTCCGGCACCGCTCCTGACGTGGCAATCTTCCCGCAGCCCGGTCTTCTTGCAACCCAGGCCCGGGCCGGGTACTTGAAGCCTGCTCCCAAGACCGTCTCCGACCTCGTGGACAAGAACTGGTCCCCGGACTGGAAGAAGTACGGCACCGTGGACGGAACGTACTACGCGGCCCCGATGCTTGCGAACGTCAAGGGCTTCGTTTGGTACGCGCCCAAGACCTTCAAGGACAAGGGCTGGGAAGTCCCCAAGACGTGGGACGAAATGATCGATTTGTCCAAGAAGATCGCGGCAGATGACAAGAACATGAAGCCGTGGTGTGCCGGATTCGAGTCCGGTGAGGCTACGGGTTGGCCCGGCACTGACTGGATCGAAGACGTCGTCCTGCGTGCCCACGGCCCCGAGGTCTACGATCAGTGGGTTGCCCACCAGATTCCGTTCAACGACCCCAAGATCGTGGAGTCCTTCGATAAGGCCGGCGACATCCTGCTCAACCAGGACATGGTCAACGGCGGCTTCGGTGACGTCCGCTCGATCCTGAGCACCGGCTTCGCCCAGGCTGGCCAGCCGGTCCTGGATGGTACGTGCGCGATGCACCACCAGGCCAACTTCCAGGCCGCCAACTGGCCTGCAGGAACCAACGTTGCCGAGGACGGCGATGTGTGGGCCTTCATCACCCCGCCGATTGACGAAAGCAAGGGCAAGGCAGTCACCGGTGGCGGAGAGATGGTTGGAGCGTACAAGGACACCGCAGAGGTCCAGTCGTTCCTGGCCTACCTGGCAAGCGCCGACTTTGCCAACAACCGCGTCAAGCTGGGCGGCGTTGTCAGTGCAAACAAGGGCCTGGACCCCAACAACGCACAGTCCGACCTCGACAAACTGACCGTCAAGATCCTCCAGGACCCCGAGACTGTCTTCCGTTTCGATGGCTCGGACCTCATGCCGAGTGCAGTTGGTTCCAACTCGTTCTGGAAGGGCATCGTGCAGTGGATCAACGGCACGTCTTCCCAGGATGTTGCCAACAGCATCGAGTCCAGCTGGCCTAAGAGCTAACTCCCAAAGTGCTGCCTCCCCTGACTGGAATGCCCAGCCGGGGAGGCAGTGCTTTTCCCGGAACTCAGTGATTCACTCACGCCCCGGAGGTTGGGTATGGAATTTATCGGAGGAAAACTCCTTCAAGTAGTGATAGCCCTGGCGATATTCGCAGCGGTTATCGGCATCATCATGCTGGTGGTGGACAGGGCACCGAAATCGGTCAAGGACAGGGTTACCGTGGCCGGCTTCCTTGCCCCGGCCGCAATCCTTATGCTGGTGGGCCTGGTGTATCCCGCGATCCGCACATCAACGCTGGCCTTCACCGATGCCAGCGGCAATGGCAACGGATTCGACAACTTCGTCTGGATGTTCACGCAGCCGGAGGCTCTGACCACGCTGCGGAACACCGTCATCTGGACTGTCCTGGTTCCCCTGCTGTCCACGAGCTTTGGACTCGCCTACGCAGTCTTCATCGACAAGGCCAGGGGCGAGAAAGTACTGAAGTCCTTGGTCTTCATGCCGATGGCCATCTCGTTTGTGGGCGCCGGCATCATCTGGAAGCTTGTGTACGACTACCGTGGTCCTGGCATTGAGCAAACCGGTGTCCTCAACTTCTTCCGCGACGCCCTGGGAATGGACCCGAAGCAGTTCCTCCTGGACGCCCCGGAAAACACGTTCTTCCTGATCATCGTGATGGTCTGGATCCAGACCGGCTTTGCCATGGTGATCCTTTCGGCCGCCATCAAGGGTGTCCCGGTGGAACTCGTCGAGGCAGCCCGCCTTGATGGAGCGAACGCCTGGCAGCAGTTCCGCAACGTCACCATTCCGGGTATCCGTGGAGCACTGGTGGTGGTGCTGACCACCATCACCATCGCCACCCTGAAGGTGTTCGACATCGTCCGGACCATGACTGCCGGAAACTACGACACTTCTGTTGTGGCCAACGAAATGTACACACAGGCCTTCCGCGCAGGTGAGCCGGGACGCGGTGCCGCATTGGCGCTGGTCCTGTTCCTGATGGTTCTGCCCATCGTCGTGTACAACGCTCGAGTCCTTCGCAAGCAAAGGGAGATCCATTGACAGCCACGCCAGCCCCGAAAGAGGCCTCGAAGGCCACCCGGCAGCGTCCTGGATCCGACCCTACGGAGGACGCCCAGCCGATCATGCGGAGGGTCAAAACCAAACTGACCTCCAAGTGGGCAACAGCGGCAGCGATCGTTATCGCCGTCGTCTGGTCCGTCCCGACGTTCGGTCTGTTTGTCACCTCGTTCAGGCCGGCTGCCAAGCAAGTTGGACCCCGGTCCAACGGCTGGTGGAATGCCTTTGTGGACTGGGACTTCACGTTCAAGAACTACACGGACGTCCTCACACCGGCCGGCTCACAGTCGGCCAACTTGTCCCAGTACTTCGTCAACTCCATAGCGATCGTCATCCCGGTCACCATCTTTGTGCTGGTGCTGGCATCCATGGCTGCCTACGTGTTCGCCTGGGGCAAGTTCAAGGGGCGGGACGCACTGTTCATCTTCGTCTTTGCCCTGCAGATCATCCCGCTCCAGATGGCGTTGATTCCGCTCCTGCAGTTCTTCACGCAGACCCTGCACCTGCCGGCGGGCTCGTACGCCCAGCTCTGGATCGCCCACACCATGTTCGGTCTTCCGCTGGGTATCTTCCTCCTCCACAACTTCATCTCCGAAATTCCCGGTGAAGTCATCGAGGCGGCAAGGGTCGATGGTGCCGGACACAGCACCATCTTCTGGCGGATCATCCTGCCGCTCTCCGTTCCGGCTCTGGCATCCCTGGCGATCTTCCAGTTCCTGTGGGTCTGGAATGACCTGCTGGTGGCCCTGGTGTTCTCCGGTGGAACAGCGGATGTAGCCCCGATTACGCAGCGTTTGGCGGAGATTTCCGGTACGCGCGGCGCCAGGGACTACTTGAACCCGGCGGCGGCATTCGTTTCCATCATCATCCCGCTCCTGGTGTTCTTCGGCTTGCAGCGCTACTTCGTGCGCGGCCTGCTGTCCGGCGGCCTCAAGGGCTAGGAACCGCAGCCCTCGGCTGCGCAGCGCATTACGACGCCGCGTAACCGAGGGCTGCAAACCACCCGTCCACATTTAAGGTGAAGGCGGAGCAACGGCGGCCGGAGAGGGGAGCCTGTGTCACGAACAACGGGTAGGTCCCAACGCGGCGGCCACACCGGCGTCAGTATTGAGGACGTCGCTGCAGCCGCTGGCGTCTCGACGGCGACCGTCTCACGGGCGGTGCGGGGACTGCCGCGGGTGTCTCCGGCGACCCGCGAAAAGATCCTCGAAGTTGCCAGTTCGCTGGGATACGTGGCGTCGTCGTCGGCGTCCGGGCTTGCAACGGGCCGCACCCGTACCATCGGCGTCCTGGCACCCTTCGTCAGCCGATGGTTCTTCTCCAAGGCCATCGAGGGCGCGGACCGGGAACTGCATTCCCGCAAGTACAACCTTTCCCTGTTCAACCTTGGTGGCCACGGCAGCAACCGTGAGCGGCTCTTCAGTTCCACCATGGTCTACAAGCAGATCGATGCATTGTTGGTCCTGTGTATGTCCTTGACCGAGGAAGAACTCGAACACCTCCACAAAATCGACATCCCGCTGGTAGTGGTGGGTGGCCATGTTGAAGATTGCGCCTACATCGGCATCAATGATTACGACGCCGCTTCCACGGCCGTGCGGCACCTCCTGGACCTGGGCCACAAGGACATCGCCCTGCTCCACGGCGACGACGAAACGGACCTGAACTTCGACGTCCCCCGGGTGCGGATCCGCGCCTTCCAGGAGGTCATGGCCGACGCCGGGCTGGAAGTCCGCCCCGAATGGGACCAGTGGGGCGATTTCACGGTTGCCAGCGGCCAGCAGGCCTTCAACAGGCTTTGGAGCCAGCCGGGGCGCAAGCCCACGGCCATCTTCTGCTCTTCGGACGAGATGGCGATGGGCGTTATTTTCGAGGCGGGCCGCCACGGGGTCAGGGTGCCGCAGGATCTCTCGGTCATCGGCATTGACGACCACGACTTCTCGTCCTCCATTGGCCTGACCACCGTGGGCCAACGGCCCGACAACCAGGCCGAACTTGCCACGAAAATGCTCCTTGACGAGCTGGACGGCAACCCGGAAGCCGTGCATTCGGAAGTTGCCCCCCATGAGCTGATCGTTCGCGAGACAACAGCCCCGCCAAGCGCCTAAAGCCCCCTTCGGCGCCTCAAGCCCCGCCAAGCTAGGAAGCGCGCGCCAACTGCCGGATGGGGATCCACCGCGACGCGAGCCGGCGGTAGGCAGCGGCCGCTCCGGTCATGTCGCCCTCAGCCAAGCACTCGATACCCAGCCGCACATCCATGGGCGACTCGTCCGGGTACACCTTGTCGGCCACGGCTCCATAGTCCAGCTCAACCATCGACTGAAGGTGGAACAGCTCCAGCCATTCCGTCAGCTGCGTCAGGTCATCCAGCATGTCCAGGTCCGGCGCGGCCAGGGCCAGGTGGGCCACGGCGAAGCGGGCCCGATCCAGGGCCTCCGTCAGGGGAGTCCACACCCGCACGGTCAGAATGCGCCCCTCGGATTCCACCACGTCCTTGCGGTCCGACTCGGCAAAGAGCGAGAACCAACTGAACGGGATTCCCCATGTTGACGCCCGGGTGTGGACGCGCTTGGCGTCTTCCCCGGCATTGATGCGATCGATTCTGACCTGGTGCCTATCCCTTTGAGAGACCGGAATCAGAAGGTCGGCCAGCGGACTATGCACACCGTCCATGAGCGCGTTCGCCGCCAAGCCGGCCCGAATCACCAGTTGGCTGGGGCAGTAAAGCAGCCGACCGGCGTCGTGATCTTCTTTATCCGCCCCGGCGGCATGCCGCCCGGCGGGCACCCGCGTCATGCGGACCAGGTCCGTTCGCCCGGTGGGAAAAGGATCGCCGCCGGACCGCGTGATGCGGCCCAGCGAGGCCTGCAGCTCCGCATTTTCGACGGCGGCCCGGGAACCTATCTTGCCGCCCTCCGCCACGAGTTGGCGCTGCTGTTCGGGCGGGAACGCTTCGAGCGGCTCATAAATGCGCAGCGACGAAGAGAACGGCAGTCCTGCCTGGCCCCGATACAGGTTTCCAGTCATGTCCAGCCGTCCCCTTTCGTCGCGGTGAGCTGTTCTTAGTCTGCGAGCTCCACCATCACGGGAGCGTGGTCCGAGGCGCCCTTGCCCTTGCGTTCCTCACGGTCGATGGAGGCACCTGTGACACGCGATGCCAGCGCCGGGGACGCGAGGCAGAAGTCGATGCGCATGCCTTCCTTCTTGGGGAAACGCAGCTGCGTGTAGTCCCAGTAGGTGTAAACGCCGGGGCCGGGAGTGTAAGGGCGGACGACGTCGGTGAACCCGGCGGCTTCGAAGGCGTGGAAGGCGGCGCGCTCGGGTTCGGAGACGTGGGTGTAGTTGTTGGTGCGGAACAGCTCGATGTCCCACACGTCGTCGTCGAACGGGGCGATGTTCCAGTCACCCATAAGTGCGATCTGGGCGGTCGAGTCGGACTTGACCCACTCGGCTGCGTGGCCCTGCAAGACGTCGAGCCACTTGATCTTGTACGGCATGTGTTCGTCGTCCAACGAGCGGCCGTTGGGAACGTAGAGGCTCCAGATCCGGATGCCGCCGCAGGTGGCTGCAATGGCACGCGCTTCCTGGGCGGGGTCCTTGCCTGCCTTGCCGAATGCCGGCTGGTCCAGGAAGGTGCGCTCCACATCGTCCAAACCCACACGGGAGGCGATGGCCACCCCGTTCCACTGGTTGACGCCGAAGTGTGCAACCTCGTACCCCATGCGCTCAAAGAGCTCCCACGGGAAGTTCTCGTCCTTGCATTTGGTTTCCTGGATGGCCAGGACATCGCAGTCGCTGCGCTCAAGCCAGGCTTCAACGCGGTCGGCACGGGCGCGGAGGGAGTTCACATTCCAGGTAGCTATCTTCACAGCCACTAACTTACCGAACTTGGCGCTGAGCGCATCCCCTCACGGCTTTTTACCGGGATACTAGTGGCCATACAACGGCCGGGTATCGGCCAGTTTGCGCAGCCCGATGCCTGAGGCAATGAGCAGCAGGCCAGTCAGGATCGCGAACCCTGCCAGCATCCACACCACGCCCAGGAAGCCGAGGCCCGGATTCACCAGCACCACAATCCCGAACACCGTGGTGATGAGCCCGGTCAGGAACCAGAGCCCCCAGTTGCTGACGAAGTTCCTGGCAGCCAAGGACAAGACAATCTGTGAGAGCCCGAGCACCAGGGCCCACAACCCGATGAGGACGCCTACGGCCGCTGCCGTGATCCCGGGCCAGGCGATGGCCAGGATGCCGGCAGCGATCGAGATGAGGCCACCGGCAATCGACCACCGTGACCGGCCCGCGGGGTCATAAAAGTAATGGGCCAGGCTGGTGATGCCGTCGATGATCGCGAAGAACCCGAACATCACAACCACAACGAACGCCGTGGCGCTTGGCAAAGCCAGGATTAACAGGCCAAAAACGATGGCGAGGACACCCCTGACGATCAAAGCCGTTCCCGGGGTCTTGAACAATTTTCGATCCGCTGCGTCCGACATACGGTCAGCGTAGCCAACCACGTGTCCTACCGCATCCCCTCGCGCCGGATAGCGGTGGCAATTGCTGCAGCCCGTGTCTCGACACCGAGTTTGGCGTAGATATGGGCGAGGTGGGTTTTGACGGTTGCCTCGGAGATGAACAGGCGTTTCCCGAGATCGCGGTTGCTGAGGCCCTCGGTCAGCAGGCTGAGCAGTTCGGCTTCGCGCGGGGTGAGGATCTCGTCCGGATTTCGAAGCTGTTGGAACAGGCGCGAGGCCACTGGCGCGCTCATCACGCTCTTACCCTCCACAGCGCCACGGACCGCTGCGAAGATCTCTGCCGGCGCCGCGTCCTTGAGCAAATAGCCCATGGCCCCTGCGTCCACGGCACGGACGATATCGGCATCGGAGTCATAGGTGGTGAACACGATGACTGCCTGCTTGGGTCTGCGCTGGCGGAGCTGTTTGATGGCTTCGATGCCGTCCATCCCTGCGCCCATGGCAAGGTCCATGAGGACGACGTCGGGTGCGTGCTGCTGGGCCACTTCGAGCGCTTCCTCACCGGATGCGGCTTCGCCGACGACGGCGATATCAGGTTGGGTGCCCAGAAGCGCCTTGAGTCCGCTCCGGACTACGGTGTGGTCGTCCACGAGCACCACGGAAATGGTGGTCACAGGGCCTCCTTGGAAGAACTGGCCGGCGGGCTGACAGGCAGCTGCGCCGCGATAATGGTGCCTTCTCCCGGCGCGCTTTCCACCGACAATTCTCCGCCCAACTGTTCCACCCGTTGCCGCATGGCCCTCAGCCCGTAACCGCCCTTTTCCGACGGCGATGGCAGCGCTGCGGGGTCAAAGCCGCGACCGTCGTCGAATACGTCCAAGGTCACCGCATCCGGAAGGTACCCAAGCGTCACGCTGGCGTGGTCGGCACTGGCGTGCAGCTTGATGTTGGCCGCGGCGCTCTGGGTCACGCGCAGAAGGGCGTGCCGTACCTCGGAGGGAAGGAGCCTCGGGTCTCCGGTGACTTGGACCCGGATGGCATCGACGTACTGACGGGCCGCATGTTCCAGCGCCTCGGGGAGGGGCGCGGCCTCCAGGCCCGGGGCGGAGAGTTCGTGAACCAGGCTGCGGGTGTCGGCGAGGTTTCGTCGCAGCACATCGGTTGCCTTGCGCACGTCAGGGTTCGCGGCATCGGGCCAGGACCGCTGTGCTGCCTCCAGGAGGAGCAGGCTGCTAGCCAGGCCTTGGGTGACGGTGTCGTGGATTTCGCGGGAAACACGCTCGCGTTCCGCGGCGATGCCGGCCTCCCGTTCGCTTACGGCAAGCTGCTCCTGGCCGCGCTCGACCTTGTCATAGATCAACGTGAGCATGGCACCGGCGGCGAGCGGGCCCAGGAGCATGGCAACGTCCGTCCACTCGCTCATCCGGAAGAGTCCGACGGCGGTGGCGGCCACTGTTGCGCCGCCCGCCACATACGCGGCCGGCCCGCGGAAGGCCGTCCGGGTGAGGAAGAAGATGGCGAAGGAACACCACGCGAAGCTCGGGGCGACCACCACCAACGCGGCCCACGCTGCAACCAAAGCGATCATCCATGCCAACCACAGCTGGTGCCTGCGTTCGCCGGGTTGCCGCCGATGGGCCAGGAGCGCGGTCACGGTGTACAGCGCACAGACTGCTGCTGCCAACGCCACGGTCCAGAGGTTGTCCGCGGGGGAGTGCCGCATGACGTAGCGGACCGCCGAAGCGACCATCAGGACGGCAAAGCCCGAGTGCACGACGGCGTCGATGCGGCCGTCGATCCGGCTGCTTGTGTCCGGCCGTGGCGCGGCTGCTGGCATGCGTGGTTCCCGTTTCCGATTCTGTAGAGGGCGTTCTTCCCATGCTAGATGCCCCGCGTTCATTGGTCTCTCCACCTTTTGGCTGATACCGCTGGCGGAAGGTATGAGGCCGTGGCCTGCTTCGGGCCGATGCCGCAGCGGTTCCGTCCCGGGAGCATGGAGATGTACCCGATGCTTACTACGAGGAGAACTCTGTGAAGAAGTCCAACAAGATGATTGCCGCCGCCGCAGCCGGAGCACTGTTGCTTACCGGCGGTGTTACAGCCGTGGCCAATGCCGTTGCGCCTGCCGCCGCGCCGGTTGCCGCCCCCGTCAAGGTCGCAGCCGACGTTCAGCCTGCACCGGAGAACGTCGTGGCCCAGAACCGCATCACCGTGGGAGCTTCGAGCAAGGCCGTGAACGCCGCGCTCGCCAAGTGCCAGGCTGACAAACTGCCTTTCGTGACAGTGGCCCTGGTGGACCGGTTCGGCACCGTTCAGGCGCTCCTCCGTGGTGACAACGCCGCCGAGCACACCATTGAGGCGGCCAAGCAGAAGGCGTACACGGCGGCTGCGTTCGGTGCTCCCACCAGTGAACTGGCCAAGCGCATCAATGGCAACGGACCCTCGATTGCCGACCTCCCCGGCACCCTGTTCCTGGCCGGTGGCGTCCCGCTGAAGGTCAACGGTGTTTCGGTGGCCGGCATCGGCGTGGGTGGAGCACCGGACGGTGCCCTGGACGAAGCCTGCGCCACCGCCGGCGCTGAGGCCTTGGCCGTGGCAGCGAAGTAGCCATGAATCCTCGTGGAGTTTTTGTACAGATACCGCCCTTATGGAAGCGTTTTAGGGGCGTTTTCTGTACAAAAACTCCCGTGGTTGGGGCGGGATTGCTGGTGCTCGCGCTGCTGTCCGGATGTACGACGGCGACAGCCCCGCCGTCCGGCGCGCAGCCTTCCAGCCCGAGCCCGACTCAAGCAGCTCCCACCTCAGCCGCACCGTCGAGCGTGGGCCCTGGCCCGGCGTCGTCGGCTGCCGCGCCGCCCCAACTGTCACCGGAGGCCCAGATCAAAACCGACCGTCTCCTGATCCTCGCCGCGAAAGCCAACGATGTTGTGAAGGTCCGTGAACTGATCGCGGCCGGTGGCAACGTCAACGCGAAGGATGACATCCAGGACTCAGCGTTCCTCTACGCGGGAGCCGAAGGATTCAACGAGGTCCTTCAGCTGACGTTGGGTGCCGGGGCGGATGTTCGCAGCATCAACCGATACGGCGGCACTGCCCTGATCCCGGCGAGCGAACACGGGCACACGGACACTGTGCGCATCCTCATCGCGGCGGGCGTTCCTGTGGACCACGTGAACAACCTGGGATGGACCGCCATGCAGGAAGCCATCCTGCTCAACAACGGCGGACCCAACCAGCAGGACGTGGTCCGGCAGCTCCTCGCTGCGGGAGCCAACCCGGATATCCGTGACCCCCAAGGCCGAACCGCCCTGCAGAACGCAGAGCGGCTCGGGTTTGCGGAGATCGCGGCGCTGATCCGGGGTTAGACAGACTCCAGCACGCTCACGTAGTTCGCGATGCCCACGCCGCCCATGTTCTGCACGGCACCGCGGCGCGCGTTGGGCAGTTGCATGTCCCCTGCGGTTCCGCTCAGTTGCATGGCCGAGATGACGTGCTGCGAGACACCTGTGGCGCCGACGGGGTGGCCCTTCGCTTTCAGGCCGCCGGAAACGTTGATGGGCAGCTTGCCGTCCTTGTAGACCCAACCCTCCTGGACGGCACGGCTGCCTTCGCCGCGCGGTGTCAGCCCCATGGCCTCGTACATGATGAGCTCGGCGATGGTGAAGCAGTCGTGCACCTCGGCGAAATCCAACCCCTCGATGCCGACGCCCGCCATGGTGAAGGCGCGCTCCCACGACGCCCTGGTGGAGGCGAATTCGGTGGGATCGCGCTTCTCTGCCGGGAAAAAGTCGTTCGCGTGGCCAAAACCAGCCAAGCGCACAGGTGCGGTTGCGCCCCCGGTTGCCGACGTTGAGAGCACGACGGCGGCGGCACCGTCCGATACCGGCGAACAGTCCGTGCGGCGCAAGGGCTCGGCCACCATGGGGTTCTTGTCGGAAATAGTCCGGCAGAACTCTACGCCGAAGTCGCGGTGCATCTGGGCGTACGGGTTGTCCATGCCGTTGTGGTGGTTCTTGGCGGCGATGGAACCGAGGATGTCGCCGAGGCCACCGGGGTACTTTTCAGCGTCGATGCTGGACCCGTAGCGCTTCCCGTAATGCTTGGCCACCTCTGCGAACAAGCCCGTGAATCCGGTGCTGGATGCCTTGCCGGCCATTTCATACGAAGCACCGAGGAGGGCTGCTCCCACCACATCTGCGCCGGCGTCGGTCATTTTCTCTGCGCCGATCACCAAAACGTTGCGTGCTGTTCCGGCGAGCACTGCTTTCACGCCCTGCTGGAACGCCGCGGATCCTGAAGCGCAGGCGTTCTCAGTGCGGGTGGCCGGGACATTGCCCAGGTCCGCTGAGAGTTGGAGCGCCAGGGACGACGTGAATCCCAGGGGCTGCATGCCGGAATTGAACTGGCCCAGGTAGATCTCGTCGATGTCCTTGGGGTCGAGCCCGGAGTTGCTGATTGCTTCCCCCGCAACCTGGACAATTAGTGATTCCAGGGTGTCGTCCGTCAGCTTGCCGAACTTGCTGTGTCCCCATCCCGTGAGCAGGATGTCCTTGCCGAACTGGTCTTTCAGGCTCATGCGTTGGCTCCTTCAAGCGTGTGTTCTTCAGACGTGTGCGCTTCCGCGAACTCCGCGTCCGTCTTGCTGCGGATCTCCTCCACCGTGACGCCGGGCGCGAGGCGGGTCAGCAGAAGGCGGGTGCCGCCGTCGTGCGTTTCTTCGATATCGAAAACGGCGAGGTCCGTGATGATCCGGTCAACGCATCCGAGCCCGGTCAAGGGCAGGGTGCATTCGCTGACGATCTTGGCCGTGCCGTCCTTGGCATTGTGCTCTGTGAGGACCACGACGCGCGGTGTCCCGGCCACTAAGTCCATGGCTCCGCCCATTCCCTTGACCATCTTGCCGGGGATGGTCCAGTTGGCGAGGTCGCCGGAGCCGGAGACCTGCATGGCACCCAGAATGGCCACCTTCACGTGCCCGCCGCGGATCATGCCGAACGACGTTGCGGAATCGAAGATGCTCCCGCCGGGGGTGATAGTGACGGTCTGCTTGCCTGCGTTAATAAGGTCGGCGTCTTCGTCCCCTTCATAGGGGAAGGGGCCCATGCCGAGCAGGCCGTTCTCGCTCTGGAGAACCACCCGCACGCCGTCGGGCAGGTTGTTGGCCACCAGCGTGGGGATGCCGATGCCGAGGTTGACGTAGTCGCCGTCGTTCAATTCTTCGGCCGCGATGGCGGCCATCTGGTCGCGTGTCCATGCCATGGTGAATGCTCCTTTGTTTCTAAACCGTGAGGGATTCGCGTCGCGACCGGACCGTACGCTGTTCGATGTCTTTGACGCGATCGGTCGCCTGCACCAGCCGTTGGACGTAGACGCCCGGGGTGACGATGTGGTTGGGGTCCAGCCCGCCCGGCTGCACAATGACTTCGGCCTCGGCGATGGTCACCTTGCCTGCGGTGGCGACCACGGGGTTGAAGTTCCGTGCGGTATAGCGGTAAATCAGGTTGCCGTCTGTATCTGCCGTGTGGGCATGGACCAGCGCGACGTCGGCGGTGATGGCGCGCTCGCGGACGTACGTGACGCCGTCGAACTCTTCCAGAGGCTTGCCTTCGGCAACCAAGGTGCCCACACCCGTCCGCGTGTAGAAGGCAGGGATGCCTGCGCCACCGGCGCGGAGGCGCTCGGCCAGCGTCCCCTGCGGCGTGAACTCGACCTCGAGCTGCCCGGCCAGGTATTGCTCGGCGAAAAGCTTGTTCTCGCCGACATAGGACGCGATGACCTTCCGGACCTGGCCCGCCTCAATCAGGACGCCCAGGCCCTTGCCGTCCACGCCCATGTTATTCGAGACGATGGTGAGGTCCTTGGCGCCCGACTCCTGGACGGCGTCGATCAGGTCTGCGGGGATGCCGCTCAGGCCAAAACCGCCGACGGCGATGATCATGCCGTCTGCCATCAGGTCATGGAGCGCCTGGGCTGCGCTCGCGTGGATTATGGACATTCTGGACTCCTCGTTGAGTGTGGCTGGATGGTATCCACTTTGTGGACTCGTTGCCTCTGTACTGGAGCCTAGGTTTCTTCGGGTGGGTGGTCAACGATCAATGGTGTTGGCTACTCACGGTGTGGACGCTACGCTAGAAGGTGTCCATATTGTGGATGAATTCTCCAGGAGGATGCCGTGGCAGTACAAGGAGCCCAAGTAGTGGGCCGAGTGGCCTTGTTACTGCGCCTGGTGGGTCGGAAGCCCGAGGGCACGTCGTTGGCGGGCTTGGTGCGCGAATCCGGGCTGACCAGGCCAACGGTTCACCGGCTGCTGACGTCCTTGGCCGCAGAGGGTTTGCTGGAACATGATTCCGCCTCCGGAAAGTGGGTATTGGGACCGGAGATCTTCCTGCTGGGATCGGTGGCCGCGGCTCGCTTTCCCATGGAGGACATTGCCCGGCCGTCCCTGCGCAGGCTCGCTGCGGAGACGGGCGAGAGCGCGTTCTTCTCCATCCGCCGCGGGAACGAAACCGTATGTGTCCTGCGGGAAGAGGGCTCGTTTCCGGTGCGTTCATTCGTACTCCACGAAGGTGTGCGTTTCCCGCTGGGAGTGGCGTCAGCGGGCACAGCCATCATGGCTTTCCTGTCTTCCGAAGAACAGGAGTCGCTGCTGGCGGATTGGCCGTCGCATGCGGGCGACTTTGCTGGAGGGCATCCTGCGGACGTGGTGCGGAGTAACCTTTCTCAGACCCGGCTGGCGGGCTTTTCCGTTAATCCCGGGCTGATCCTGGAAGGCAGTTGGGGGATGGGCGCCGCCGTCTTTGACCAGCAAGGCCGGCCGGCCTGGGCACTTTCCTTGACGGGAATTGAACCCCGGTTCCGTCCGGACCGCCAGGAATTCCTCGGCAAGCTGTTGCTCGAGGAGGCGCACCGAATGACGGCCCGGTTGCAGGGCGGCTAGCTGAGGTCCAGGCGCATCAGCACCCGGGGGAAACCGTTGAGCACGGAGGTCGTCTCAGCTACCTTCTTGAAACCTGCCTTCTCGAAGAGCTTCCGCGTGCCTACGTAGGCCATGGTCAGATCAACCTTGCCGCCCTTATTGTCCACGGGATAGCCCTCGATGGCCGGGGCGCCGTGGCTCTTGGCGAAGTCGATGGCGCCGCGCAGGAGTTCATGGGAGATGCCTTTGCCGCGATGCCCGGGCCTGACGCGGATGCACCAGACCGACCACACCTCGGCGTCGTCAACGTGGGGGATCTTCCGGTTCTTCGCGAAAGTGGTGTCCGCGCGGGGGTGGACAGCTGCCCACCCCACCACTTCGTCGCCGTCGTACGCCAAAACGCCGGGAGGAGGGTCCTCGGCCACCAGCTTCTTCACGAACTTTCCACGGTCCTGCCTCTGGAGTTCTTGGTTGAGTTTGGAGGGGATCCTGTAACTCAGGCACCAACACACATTGGAGTCGGGGCTCTTGGGCCCAACAAGGGCTTTCACGTCATCGAACACCGTCGCGGGCCGCACTTCGATTGCCATGGCGCCCATCTTGTCATTGGGTTGAGCCCCTCAGCTAGACTTGCGGACGTGATGACCGGATCGGGCTTCTGCCCTGCACGGATCGGCTACCCGGCCGACCTCTGACGCGCTGCGGCGCCCACCGTGGTGTTGCCCCGCGGGCGCCTCCTTGTGGATCGATGAACCCTTCAGCCCATCGACATAACCCCGCATACAAAGGAGTTCCGCATGCCCGCGTTGTTCAACCACACCATCATCGCGTCCCTCGACCGCACGGCGTCAGCCGAGTTCTATCGTTCCATCCTTGAAGCTGAGGAAGCCCCAGGCTGGGGGCCCTTCACCAACCTCACGCTGGACGGCGGGGTGATGCTGCAATTCGCCGAGCCGCCGGTCGAGATCCAGATGCAGCACTACGCATTCCTGGTTGATGACCAGCACTTCGACCGCGCCTATGAGCGTCTGGTGAGTGCCGGCGTCGAACATTGGGCGGATCCGCAGATGACCCGCCCGGGCGAGACAAACACCGAACACGGCGGCCGCGGCGTGTATTTCAAAGACCCCGCCGGTCACGCGCTGGAGCTGATCACCAAGCCGTACTTCTAAAGGCGGAGCGGCGGCTGTCGAGGGGCCGCGGTGGGGTGGGTATCGCTGGTTTAAAAAACTTTTTCAATCCGGACCCATCCACCCCGTCCCATCCTCCGAATAGCTGGTGAGACACAAACCGCCGGTGTAGCAAAAGCCGCACCTGCAGCCCGTGTCCCACCACCCGATGGATCCAACGCCCTGGTTCCAAAAACAAGGAGAATGACATGTTGTCCACAAAGCGCCCCGCCCTCGCCTTCGTTGGCCTCACTGCAGCCGCCCTTCTCGGACTCACTGCCTGTGGTGGTTCGAGCACACCTTCATCCTCGTCGGCAGCTCCGTCCTCCGCGCCGGAGTCGTCGTCGGCCATGCCGTCTGCTTCGCCGTCGGCCTCCATGAGCAGCGCCGCCATGGATCCGGCCGCTAACCTTGTGGGCCCCGGCTGCGCCGGTTACGCCGCACAGGTTCCGGACGGTGCCGGTTCGGTCATGGGCATGGCCCAGGACCCGGTAGCCGTAGCAGCATCGAACAACCCGCTGCTCAAGACCCTGACCGCCGCTGTGTCAGGCAAGCTCAACCCCAAGGTGGACCTGGTTTCCACCCTGAACGGCAGCGAATTCACGGTGTTCGCACCGGTTGACGATGCCTTCGCCAAGATCGACCCCGCAACAATCGAGACGCTCAAGACGGACGATGCCCTGCTGAGCAAGATTCTCACCTACCACGTAGTCCCCGGTCAGCTGACCCCGGACCAGATCGTCGGCACCCACAAGACTGTCCAGGGTGGCGAAGTGACGGTTGCCGGCACCAAGGATGCCCTCACGGTTGACGGCGGAGCCAACGTGATCTGCGGTGGCGTCCAGACTGCCAACGCGACGGTTTACCTGATCGACTCGGTGCTGATGCCCAAATAAGCCTTAGGGTTTTGGCAGTAGCAACAACAAAGCAGTAGCAACAACAAAGCAGGCGCCGGGATCCGGCGCCTGCTTTGTTGTGTTGCGGAGTGTTGTGGTGAGGCCTAGCGGCCGAAGTCACTGTCGACGTACGAGCCGGCCCTGTTGTGTTCCGATCCACACGGGCAGTGGTCAACCTCAATCCGGACTGTCATTGGCTTGGATAAGTCCAAGGTGAGGCTCACATCCTCGCTGGCTCGGGCATTGCGACTTGCCTGGGTGTTGAGGCGGAGGGTGCCTGGGGCAGACGTGTTGGGCATGGTGGACCTTCCTGATGCGTGAATGGGTGTTGGCCGGAAACCGGGTTACTTGGTGTCTGGGTCCTGAGGTGGTTTGCCAACCAGGGGGATGGTTCCCGTCGGTGTTCCCCCGGCGCAATCGGATTCCGTGCACTTTTCGGCGCAATCGTGCCTGGTGACGAGGTCGAACTGAACGCCGCCGTGTTGTTCCACCCCGGTCCGGATGGCTCGTTCCACCACCGAGGTGGCCAGGCGTTTATGCAATTGCAGGGGATCGCGGCGAAGGTCCTTGACCAAGGCGAAACAGAGCAGCAGCATGACGATCACAAAAGGCAGGGCAGCCACAATGGTCACTCTTTGCAGCCCGGACAACGCTTCCGAGGGTTTATCGCCGCCTGCAAGCAGCATGACCGCTGCCACTGCACCGGTGAGGCTTCCCCAGAAGATCACGACTCCTCGACGCGGGTGCTCAGCACCATTGGAGCTGAGGGATCCCATCACGATGGAAGCCGCGTCGGCACCGGTGACGAAGAAGATCGCCACCAGGACCATGGCCAGGACAATGACGGCTGCGGTCAGCCAGCCGGGCATGCCCAGGTTCTTTACCAAGTCGAAGAGGGCGCCGTCGAAGTTGATGGAGGGGGCGCCGTCCACCATGGTCACCAGCCCGGGAGTTCCGGCCTTGTCCGCCTCCTGCTGAACGTGGAAGGCGGCACCGCCGAAGATCCCGAACCAGATCACGCTGACTACGCTCGGCACCAGCAGCACGCCGGTGACGAACTGGCGGATGGTGCGTCCACGGCTGATGCGGGCGATGAACATTCCCACGAAGGGCGTCCAGGAGATCCACCAGGCCCAGTAGAAGATGGTCCAGCTGGTCATCCAGCTGCGCAGGGAGTCATCTCCCACGGCCTCGGTGCGGGAGGACATTTCAGCCAAATCCCGGGCGTAGTCACCCACGGCGGAGGGGATCAGGTTGAGGATGAACAGTGTCGGCCCGGCCACGAACACAATGAGAGCGAGGACAACGGCCAGGACCATGTTGATGTTGGACAGCCACTGGATGCCGCGGCTGATGCCTGAAACGGCTGATGCCACGAAGCAGAAGGTCAGGATCGCGACGATGACCACCAGCACGGGAGTGCCGATCTCGCCCAGCCAGCCGTTGGACGTCATGCCGCTACCGATCTGGAGGGCACCGAGGCCCAGCGAGGCGGCAGTTCCGAAAAGCGTGGCGAAGATGGCCAGGATGTTGATGAACTTGCCGAGCGGCCCTTCCACCATGCGGATGCCAAAGAGCGAGGTGAAGGCCGCGGAAACCAGTTGCTTGCGGCCCAGACGGTAGGTGCCGTAAGCCATGGCGATGCCGACTACTGCGTACATGGCCCAAGGGTGCAGGGTCCAGTGGAAGATGGAGGTGGCCATGGCAGTCTGGATGGCTGCCGGTGTGCGGCCGTCCACTGTTCCTGGTGGTGGCGAGATGTAGTGGTACAGCGGTTCAGCCACGCCATAGAACATGAGCCCGATGCCCATGCCGGCGGCGAACATCATGGCCACCCAGGAGATGGTGCGGAATTCGGGCTTCTCGCCGTCCTTGCCCAGCGGGATGTTGCCGAATTTTCCGAGTGCGAGCCAGAGGACGAAGATCACGAACAACGAGGCGAGGACCATGAAGAGCCAGCCCGTGTATTCCATGACCCAGTTGAGGGCACCTTTCGAAGTTTCAGAAAGGCTGTCCCTTCCAACAAAGCCCCAGACCACGAAGGCGACGGCGATGGCGCCCGTGATCCCGAAGGTGACTTTGTCGAGGGTAAGTTTGCGGTTCCGGCGGGCCGAAACGGCCTGCTCGGTCTTGGCATGGCGCAGCTCTTCCATGATCTGTTCGTGTTCTACAGAATCGGAGAGGGGCTCTGCGCCTCCGTCCTCAGCGTTGAGGGCGGCCAAGTTGGTGTCGTCGGGGGAGACGCTGATGACTGCTTCAGGGTTCTCCGCGTGGGCGGGGCTGGCTGCGGCCGGGGTACCTGCCACGTGATCATTGGCAGGTAATTCGTCGGGTGTTAGCGGTTTTGTGTCACTGTTTATAGCCATGAGCGGGTCCTTTGCTCGGCGTGTCATGAGCCTGCATTTCTACGAGGCCTTGGTGAATGGACTGGTGGGAAGGTTGGGTCTTCCTCCGATCCGATGGTCATGGCGGGCCGTGGCGCCTCCCCGAGTGCGCGGTCACGGAGCGGGCAGGCGATAGCGATGATGCACCTCTTCTGGTTCGTGGGGCGGGGGCGGTTGAATCGTCCTTCCGCGCTCCGAAAGCGTGTTCCGCAGGAATCAACAACATCCGCACTATGCAACAGAGTGCTCTCCGTCACATCCAAAGTCAAGGGATTTTCACTCTTTAACGGCAGATTGATATATCAATTGGCTGGAAGCATACGCGTTGCGTATCATGGATGACGTTGCAAATAGCGCGTCACCTTGGGGTGCTTGGAGCAGCGGGCGTTATGCCGGCGAACGCCATCCCGGAGTGTTGGCCGATGCGTGGTCGCGCTAGCGGCGCCTGTAGCCCATTCGGTCGCTGATGGTCAGCCCGGCCTCGCGGAGACCGTCAATGAGTCCTGGCTGGTCCTCGGGTGAGAAGCGGAACGCGGGGCCGGAAATGCTCACCGCGGCAATGACGCTTCCCGCGTGGTTGTAGATGGGCACGGCAACGGCCGTGAGGCCGATTTCGAACTCTTCGTGCACTGTGGCATACCCTCTGCGGGCCACGTCCAGCAGCTGCTTTTCCAGCTCTCCACGGTTCGTCACGGTGCGGGGCGTACGCGCGGGCAGGCCCACCGTTTTGAGGACCTGGCTTCTCTCGTCGGCCGTCAGTGCAGCAAGAAGAACCTTGCCGCTGGACGTGGCGTGCAGGGGTGTCAGGCTGCCGACCCAGTCGTAGGTGGCAAGCGTCGACGGTCCCATCGCCTGGTCCACGTTTACCGCGTAGTTCGACCTCAGCACGGCCAGGTTGACGGTCTCCTTGTATTCGGCCGCCAGCGCCTCCAGGACTCCGCGTGCCTCATGCACCACACTGAGCCGGCCGGGGATGGAAGAGGCCAGGCGGAGGATCCCAAAGCCCAGCTGGTACTTGCCGCGTTCACTGTTCTGCCGGACGATGTCGCGGTTGACCAAGGAGCCCACCAGCCTGGACACGGTGGATTTATGGACGCCCATTTCTTCGGCGATTTCACTGACTCCGGCATCACCTTGGCGAGCCAGGATTTCCAGGATCTGGAGCGCGCGGTCCACAGATTGGACGCCGCCGCCTTGGGCGTCTGCGTCCTTGTCGATGTCCGGGTTGTTGCGTGCGGCCATGGTGCCTCGTGTCGTTGTCCAGGCAGGCCGCCCCGGGCTGATCGCTCTGTCCGGCCTGCACCCCTAGTCTGTCCTCATCCTAGACGGAGTTTTGCACGGACCCTTTCACACCGAGGGAACCCGCGATGGTCAACGGACCGCTGGTCAGCGGGGCTGCTGGAGGTCTGTCCACGGCAACGGCAGGACGGGTACTGGAGAGCCGGCTGCCACGCCCTCCGGAGGGACAGCCATGTATGCGTCCGCCCATGAAAGCCCACGCATCATCCCGGGCCCAGTGTGGGAGGCGGGGAACACGAGGCCGTGGATCAGGGTGCACGGTATGAGACGGGTGCTTCCGGGGGCGGGGTCAAGGTCCGCCCCGGAGACCATCTGCGCGGCCGGTTGGAAGGAACGGCTGCCCAAAGCGGCGAAGAGGGGTTCACCGAGGGTCATCAGGGCCATCATGGCGGCCAGCGGGTTTCCCGGTAATCCGATGACGAAACGGCCATCAGGAAGTTCCGCCAACACTGCCGGATGGCCCGGCCGCATGGCAATCCCGTCCAGGATGAGGCGCCCACCGAGTGCCGCAACGGCGTCGCGGAAGTGGTCTGTCCCCGATTTCCCGGTTCCGCCGGTAGTAATGGTCACGTCCGGCCGCGGTCCATCAGGGGCGCAGCCCAGGGCTGAAAGCCACTCTTCGTACGAATCGCCAATCCTGAGCTGGCCCCCGGGCGTCCCACCCAATTGCGAAATGACGGCATCGAGCTGCGGCCCGAATGCGTCGCGGACCCGTCCCGGCACAGGCTCACCTGAGGTCACCACCTCCGATCCGGTAAGTACGACGGCGACCCTCGGCTTGCGCTGTACCGGCAGGTGATCGTGTCCAGCCACAGCGGCGAGGGCAATGTGGGCTGGATTGAGGACCGTTCCTGCGGGTATGAGGACTTCACCCGCGGAGGCTTCTTCACCAGCGGGACGGATGTGCCGACCAGGGGCAGCTTCGCCCGGCTTCGTGTCGTGCCTGACTGAGAGGTGCGCGTCCCCGCAGGCCTCTCCACTCTCCTTGCGGAGTACCGCAGTGGCACCGGATGGAATCAAGCCGCCGGTGGCAATAACACTGGCTTCACCGACGGCGAGCGTCCGGCCTGACTCTGTGACGATCCACGGACCGCTGCCATTGACGGCCCAGCCGTCCATGGCCGATGACGCGTAATGGGGCAGGTCCTGGTGGGCAGTGACGGGGCTGGTCAACGTGCGCCCGATCGCTTCGCCGAGGGCGACGTTCGACGACGGAAGCGGGCCGGCCCAGTCGTAGGCCAGCTGCCGGGCTTCGGCCCAAGCCAGGGCATGCCTTCGTTCATCCGCAACCAGGGGACTGGGAGCGTCGGTAAAGATTGCTTGTGCGAGCATGGATGCCCCTGCCTGATGTGGTGGTGCTGATAAGAGCAGATACCGGGGACTGCACGGCCTTCCCGTCATGCTTGCCGCGCAGTCCCCGGTATCCGTTGGTGCGTACTGAATTTGTTCGTACTACGCCTTCACGTAGCCGTTGGGGTTCAGCACGAACTTTGTTGCCGCTCCGGCGTCGAATTCGGCGTAGCCTCGGGGAGCGTCCTCGAGCGGGATCGCTTGGGCGTTGACTGCCTTGGCGATCTGGACCTTGTCATGCAGGATGGCCATCATCAACTGACGGTTGTACTTCATGACCGGGCACTGGCCAGTGGTGAAGGACAAGGACTTGGCCCAGCCGGTACCAAGGGACAGCGAGAGGGAGCCGTGCTTGGCGGCGTCGTCGATTCCACCCGGGTCGCCGGTGACGTAGAGCCCCGGGATACCCAGGGATCCGCCGGCGGCAGTGATGTCCATGAGGGAGTTCAATACAGTGGCCGGAGCCTCATGTGAGGCATCCTTGCCGTGACCGCGGGCTTCGAAGCCAACTGCGTCCACGCCGCAATCCACTTCCGGAACGCCAAGGATCTGTGCGATCTGTTCCTTGGGATCGCCGTTGGACACGTTGACGGTTTCGCAGCCGAAGGAGCGCGCCTGCGCCAGCCGGTCCTCGTTCATGTCGCCCACAATCACGACGGCGGCGCCCAGCAGTTGCGCGCCCACGGCGGCAGCAAGGCCCACGGGCCCGGCACCTGCGACGTAAACCGTGGATCCGACGCCCACGCCGGCGGTGACGGCGCCGTGGAAGCCGGTGGGGAAGATGTCCGAGAGCATGGTCAAGTCCATGATCTTTTCCAGTGCCTGATCGCGGTCCGGGAAACGCAGAAGGTTCCAGTCGGCGTAGGGAACCAGCACAAACTCGGCCTGTCCGCCCACCCAGCCTCCCATGTCCACGTAGCCGTAGGCGCTGCCCGGGCGGTCAGGGTTGACGTTGAGGCAGATGCCGGTCTTTTGCTCCTTGCAGTTGCGGCAGCGGCCACAGGAGATGTTGAACGGTACCGAGACGATGTCGCCCACCTTGATGAACTCGACGTCGGGGCCAACCTCCACCACTTCGCCGGTGATTTCGTGGCCGAGGACCAGGTCCTGCGGAGCTGTGGTGCGGCCCCGGACCATGTGCTGGTCCGAACCGCAGATGTTGGTGGTTACCGTCCGGAGGATCGCGCCATGCGGCACCTTCCGCCCGACGTTTGCCGGGTTGACGCCCGGTCCGTCCTTGAGCTCAAACGTTGGGTAGTCAGTGTCGATGATTTCAACGACACCGGGTTCCTTGTAGGCGACTGCTCTGTTTCCTGACATGGTCACTCCCTATTCTTTGGCTGTTGCTGCAAAGTGCTGCCCAATGATCCGAAAGCGGTGCTTCGATGAGGAAATACCTCCCCAGGTTTCAGGCACCGAAGCACCATTCACGGACCATTGGACACGTGGAAAATTAGACGGGTGGGAATCTTGTTATGGATCTATGCCTTTTCCAGCCGGATGATCACCGACTTTGAGGTGGGCGTTCCGCTGGTATCCGCTACGGAATCGAGGGGCACAAGGACGTTGGTTTCGGGGTAGTACGCGGCCGCGCAACCCTTCGGCGTCGAATAGGACACGATGCGGAAGTTCTCGGCCCGTCTGTCGGTTCCCTCGAACTCGGAGATCAGGTGGACCATGTCCCCGTCGGCAAAGCCGAGCCCGCTGATGTCCTCCGCGTTCACGAGGACTACGCGCCGGCCGCCATGGATGCCACGGTAGCGGTCGTCCTTGCCATAGATGGTGGTGTTGTACTGGTCGTGGGAGCGCAGGGTTTGGAGGACCAGCCGGCCAGGCGGGATCTTGATGAACTCCAGGGCGTTGCCTGTGAAGTGCGCTTTCCCGGAGGCGGTGTCGAACTTCCTGGCATCGCGTGGCGGGTGTGGCAGCACGAAGCCGCCCGGATGTTGGATCCGCGCTTCGAAGTCCTCAAATCCGTCGAACACGGCTTCGATGTGTTTGCGGATCAGGGTGTAATCGTCCCGCATGGCCAGCCACGACGCCTGCGGTGTGTTGGGCAGGCGGGCATTCCCATCAGTAAAGAGCCTGTGGGCCAGATTGCAGACGATCGCCACTTCTGAGTGGAGGTGGTCGCTGGCGGGCTTGAGCCGTCCCCGTGAGGCATGGACGGCGCTCATGGAGTCCTCCACGGTGACGCGTTGATCGCCGGTGCGCTGGGTATCTTTCTCGGTGCGGCCGAGTGTGGGCAGGATCAGCGCCCGGCGTCCGGTGGACAGGTGCGAGTGGTTCAGTTTGGTGGAGATCTGGACACTCAGCCGGGTGTTGGCCAGCGCCAGTTCAGTTACGTCCGAATCCGGGGCTGCCCTGACGAAGTTGCCACCCATGCCCATGAAGAAGCGGACTTTCCCGTCCTGCATGGCGCGGATGGCTGCCACGGTGTCATAGCCGTGCTCCCGGGGAGAGCGGAACTCGAATTCCTGGTCCAGCCGGTCGTGGAACGTCGAAGGCATTTTCTCGAAGATGCCCATGGTGCGGTCGCCTTGGACATTCGAGTGGCCGCGCACGGGGCATACGCCGGCTCCGGGCTTGCCGATGTTGCCCTGGAGCAGCAGGACGTTGACCACATCGCGCAGGGTAGGGACAGAATGCTTGTGCTGTGTCAGTCCCATGGCCCAGCACACGATGGTGGCATTGGATGCGAGCAGCCGCTCACCCGTCGAATGGATCTGATCCAAGGTCAGGCCGGTTGCCTCCACGATGTCATCCCACTCCACCTTCTCCAGGAACCGCAGGTAGTCGTCGATACCCACGGTGTGGTTGTCGATGAATTCATGGTCCAGCACAGTGCCCAGGCCCGGGGTGTTCCGTCCCGCAGCTTCGGCCTCCAGCAGGTACTTGCCGAGGCCCTGGAACAGGGCTTGGTCCCCGCCGGCCCGGATCTGCAGGAAGTCGTCCGTCAGCTGGGTCCCTTGAATCATGCCGGCCACATGCTGTGGGTTTTCGAAGTGCAGGAGCCCGGCTTCGGGAAGGGGGTTGACGGACACGATGATCGCGCCGTTCTTCTTCGCCTTTTCCAAGGCACTGAGCATGCGCGGGTGGTTGGTGCCGGGGTTCTGGCCGGCCACGAAGATCAGCGACGCCGTTTCCAGGTCCGTCAGGCTGACAGAGCCCTTGCCGATGCCAATGGTTTCCACCAGCGCGGAGCCGGAGGATTCGTGGCACATGTTGGAGCAGTCCGGGAGGTTGTTGGTGCCCAGGCCGCGCACCAAAAGCTGGTACACGAACGCGGCCTCATTGGAGGTCCGGCCGGAGGTGTAGAAGACCGCTTCGTCAGGGTGTTCCATGCCCCGCAGCTCCTCGGCCATGAGGTCATAAGCGTCGTCCCAGTCGATGGGTTTGTAGTGCGTCGCACCTTCGTCCAGGTACATCGGGTGCGTGAGCCTGCCCTGTTGACCCAGCCAGAAGTCATCGCGGGTCTTGAGCTCGGCAATGGAATGCTTGGCGAAGAACTCCGGCGTGACACGGCGACGGGTGGCTTCCTCGGCCACTGCCTTGGCCCCGTTCTCGCAGAATTCCGCTGCATTGCGCTTTTCATGTTCGGGCCAGGCGCAGCCCATGCAGTCGAACCCGTCCAGCTGGTTCACTGCCAGCAGGGTCTGGACACTGCGAAGCGGTCCCATCTGTTCCAGCGAAATTTTCAACGCGTTGGCAACGGCCGGGATGCCGACAGCCTTGGTCTTGGGCTTGCTGACGGTCAGCTTTGACTCGTCGATGTTCTCGCGCGGAGCTTTGGAATGCATGGGAGACCCTTCAGATCCGGGAAGTGGAAGCGGCCAGCAACCCGCTGCGGGACTGCTGCCGGGCGGCTTCGACCGTGTGCAGCAACAAAAGCGCGGTGGTCACTGAGCCTACGCCCCCCGGAACCGGACTCAGGCCGGCCGCGACGCCGGTGACGCTGGCTTCGTCAACGTCCCCCACCAGGGAACCATCGCGCAGGACATTCGTGCCGACGTCGATCACTACTGTCTCCGGCGAGAGGTGGCTGCCCTTCAGCAGCCCCGTCCGGCCGGCAGCAACAACCACGACGTCGGCTGGCTGGGTATAGCGCTCCAGCGGTCCCGATTTTGAGTGGCAGATGGTGACGGTCGCGTCCCGTTCGAGCAGGAGCAGGGACAGCGGCTTGCCCACCACGGCGGAACGCCCGACGACGGCCACGTTCCGTCCTGCGACGGGGATGTGGAAGTGGTCCAGCAGTTCCACGACGGCGCGTGCAGTGGCGGGTGCGAAGGCGGGCTGACCGACAGCCAAGCGGCCGAGGCTGAGGGGATTGGCGCCGTCGATGTCCTTTTCCGGAGTTATGAGCCCCACCAAGCCGTCAGCCCTGACGCCGTTGGGCAGTGGCGTCTGGAGAATAATGCCATGTACGGATGGTTCAGCGCTGAGGTCCTCCAGGACACCAGCCAGCGCTTGTTCGCTGGCATCGTGGCCGAGGTCGACGATCCTGCATCCGACGCCGGCGCGTCCGGCGGCGCGTTCGATGGACCGCACGTACCAGTGCGTTGATTCGTCGTCCGTGGCGACGACAACAGCCAACGCCGGGCGAAGTCCATCGTTTTCGAGAATGCGCGCGCCGTCCTGTGCCTGTTGCTGGATGAGGCCAGCGAGCACCCTGCCGGAGAGTATTTCGGTGTTCACGCAAGGATCCTTTCGCGGACACGCTTCGCCAGGGAATCGGCCGCCAGGACTACCTTGTCCTCGATGCCGTTGGTCTGCCCGGCCAGGACGGAGCGGGCATCGAAGTCCTTGATGGCGACGACGTTGATATCGATGTTGACGCGGGCGGTTGTGGCGGCTGCGCGGGCTGCATCGGCGGCAGCTGCGACGTCGCTGATGACGTTGGGGTTGGCCACGTCAAAGAGTTCGGTGGCGAGGTCCACCACCTCACCGGCAACCTTGATGAGCTGGGCCGGAGTATGGGCAGCCTGGACCAAGGCGTCTTGGATGGCTGTTGTCTTAACTGCCTTGAGCTCGTCGGTTTCCGAGGGGAGCTTGTAGGAATCGATGACGGACTGGAAAGCGTGTTCGTCGGCGTCCGCAAGGCGCAACGCCTCGACGATCAGGTGGTCGGCGGCGCTGGTGATCCGGCTGACAAGTGCGGCATGTTCCTCATATTTTGCACCGGTGGTGTACCTGGCGACCATGGCGACCAAGGCAGCGCCCTGGGCGGCATGCAAGGCTGCGGCTGCGCCTCCGCCGGGAGTGGGCTGACGTGAGGCAAGCCTGGAGAGGTAGTCGTTGATGGTTTCTGAGCTGATCATTGATTAGCCCCGGAGCCGGCTCATGGTGGGGTCGTACAGCGGGTCCTGGGTCACGGTCGCCTGGATGCGGCGGCCGAAGTACTCGATTTCCACGGAGTCGCCGATTGATACTGCAGCGGGTAGGTACGCGTAAGCAATCGGTTTGCGGACCGAGTAGCCGTAAGCGGCACTCGTGACGTAACCCACCGCCTGGTCCTTGTAGAACACCGGTTCCTTGCCCAGCACCAGGCTCCTGCCGTCGTCGACCGTCAAGCAGCGCAGGCGGCGCTTGGAGCTTTCCTCGCTGCGCCCCTCCAAAGCGGCCTTGCCGACGAAGTTCTCCTTGGTCATCTTCACCGCGAAACCAAGGCCCGCTTCGTAAGGATCATGCTCAGTGGTCATGTCCGTGCCCCAGGAACGGTAGCCCTTTTCGAGCCTCAGCGCGCTGAAGGCTGCGCGGCCTGCGGCGATGACGCCGAACGGTTGTCCGGCCTTCCACAGGGCGTCCCAGAGGCGCTGCCCGTTGTCCGCGCTGGTGTAGAGCTCCCATCCGAGTTCACCCACGTAGGACAGGCGCATTGCGGTGACGGTAACGCCGCCGATGGTGACCTTCTTGGCACGGAAGTACTTCAGGCCGTCGTTGGTGAAGTCATCGCTGCTGACCGTGCTGATGAGGTCACGGGCGAGGGGACCCCACAGGCCAATGCAGCAGGTGCCACCGGTGGTGTCGCGGACCTGGACCCAGTCGCCGGCGCTGCCGTTCTCGGTTTGGTGCCGGGCTGCCCGCTCGAAGTAGGCGGTGTCGATGTTGCCGTTGGCGCCGAGCTGGAACGTGTCTTCGCTCAGGCGGGCCACCGTGATGTCGCTTCGGACGCCGCCGGCTTCGTCCAGGAGGAGGGTGTAGGTGACTGCACCCGGCTTCTTGGCCAGGTCTCCAGTGGTCAGTTCCTGGAGCAACTTCAGGGCGCCGGGACCGGATACTTCAAGGCGCTTGAGCGGCGTCATGTCGTACATGGCGACCGCGGTACGGGTCTTCCACGCTTCGGCGGCGGCGATGGGGGAGCTGAACATTCCGGACCAAGCATCGCGGGCCGGCGGCTGCCAGTCGTCCGGCATCTCCTTGAGCAGCTCAGCGTTGGCTTCGAACCAGTAAGGGCGTTCCCACCCGGCGCCTTCCAGGAAGTATCCACCCAGTTGCTTGTGGCGGGCATGGAAAGGGCTGACGCGAAGGTTGCGGGGGGAAAGCTTGGGCTGGAGGGGGTGCATGACGTCGTAGATTTCCACGAAGTTCTGCTGGGAAGTTTCGCTGACGTATTCGGGGGTCAGCTGGACCTCCTCGAAGCGGTGGATATCGCAGTCGCCGAGGTCGATCTGCGACTTGCCGGTGGTGAGCAGCTCCGCCACGGCTCGGGCGATGCCGGCGGAGTGGGTGACCCACACGGCTTCAGCAACGAAGAATCCGTCCACTTCCTTGGACTCGCCCACCAGCGAGCCGCCGTCCGGGGTGAAGGAGAAGATGCCGTTGAAGCCATCCTCAATTTCGCTTTCCCGCAGTGCCGGCAGGATCTGCTTGGTTGCCTCCCACGCGGGGAGGAAGTCTTCCAGGGTGAAGTCCAGGCGGGAGGGCATGTTGTGTTCGCTGATGCTGCTGGGCTCGTAGCTTCCCAGCTCATCGAGGTCCACGGGCATGGGGCGGTGCGCGTACGAGCCGATGCCGTAACGGTCGCCGTGCTCGCGGTAGTAGAGGTCCTGGTCCTGGTGGCGCAGGATGGGCAGCTGGGCGCCGTTGGGCAGCTCGTTCTTGCCCTTCTGGGCGGGAACCGGGGTGGTCTTGACGTACTGGTGTGCCAGTGGGAGGAGCGGAACGGACATCCCGATCAACTCGCCCACCTTGGCGCCCCAGAATCCGGCGCAGGAAACCACGATATCTGCGGGGATGACGCCATCGGCGGTTTCGACGCCGGTCACGCGGCGGTTTGACTGCTCAATTCCGGTGACCTCGGTGTTGCCGATGTACTTCACGCCGGCAGCTTCGGTGCGCTTGATCAGCAACTGCACGGCGCGGGCGGCAAGCGCCAGGCCATCGGTGGGGACGTGAAGGCCACCCAGGATGTCTTCCTCATTGATCAGGGGGTAGAGCTCCTTGCATTCCTCGCGGGTGAGGATCTTGCCGTCGATGCCCCACGATTGTGCGTAGCCGAGCTTGCGCTTCAGGTCAGCCAGGCGCGTCTCATTCGTGGCAACTTCAAGGCCGCCCACTTGGTTGAAGCAGCTCTGGCCGTCCTCGGTGAGGGATAGGAGCTTTTCCACCGTGTACTTGGCGAAGAGCGCCATGGACTTGGAGGGGTTGGTCTGGAACACCAGGCCCGGTGCGTGGGACGTGGAGCCACCGGGCATATTCAGGGGTCCTTGGTCCAGGACGGTGATGTTGTTCCAACCGCGGGTGACCAGTTCGTCGGCGAGGTTGGTGCCAACAATCCCAGCTCCGATGATGACAATGCGAGGCGTGGATGCCATGGGGGTTCTCCTGCTGAAGTTAAAGGGGTGAGTCTGCTGGTGTTCTAGTGCGGTGTCTAGCGGAAAACCACTGTGCTGGTCTGGTCCAGCAGCACGCGGTGTTCGCAGTGCCACCTGACAGCGCGGGACAATGCCAGGGCTTCGGCGTCCTGGCCCACGGTTGAGAGGGTGGTGGGGCCGTAGCTGTGATCGACGCGGATGACTTCCTGCTCGATGATCGGTCCCTCGTCCAGGTCCGCAGTGACGTAGTGGGCAGTGGCACCCACCAGTTTCACGCCGCGGTCATAGGCCTGGTGGTAAGGGCGGGCGCCCTTGAATCCCGGCAGGAACGAGTGGTGGATGTTGATGGCACGTCCTTCGAGGGCGCGGCACAAATCGTCCGAAAGCACCTGCATGTAGCGTGCCAGCACAACGAGGTCCACGTTGTACTCCTCCACCAGGTCCAAAAGCTTCTGCTCGGCCTCTGCCTTGGTATCCGGGGTGACGGGTAGGTAGACGAAAGGCAAGCCTGCGGCTTCAGCCATGGCCCGGTGGGTTTCGTGGTTGGAAGCAACCACTACGAGGTCGCCGCCAAGGCTGCCACCCCGCCAGCGGAAGATGAGATCGTTCAGGCAGTGCCCGAACTTGGACACCATTACCAGGACGCGTTTCTTGGTTTGGTCGTGGAAGCTGAACTTCATCTCGAAACGGTCGGCAATCGCGCTGAATTCCTCTTCAAGCCGCTCCGGTGAGTAGGACAGCGGGCCCGAGAAAGCGGTCCGCAGGTGCAGCGTCTGGCGGAGGCCGTCGTCGAACTGCTGGTGTTCTTCGATGTTGAAGCCGCGGTCAAACAGGAAGGTGGTTACTGCCTGAACGATTCCGGCGCGTTCGACGCACGACAATGTGAGTACGAACTTCTGTGCTTGCTCTTCTTTGAGCAATTCGGGCTTCGGCAGGGTGCTTACCGGTGAGTCTGTCGCCATGAGGGTCATGTCGCCTCCTTTAGATATATTCTTGGGTCCTGAACTGATATATTAGGATTGGGATTCAGCGTATACTGGTGACTCAGGCAGGTCAATAGCTTTTTTTGGTTGTGAAGAAGGGGATGGCGCTGTGGCTTTTGGAACTTTGGCATTAGCCGGCGAGGACACGAAGAAGTCCTTGGCCGACATCGCCTATGAACGCCTCCGGGATCGACTCCTGATGTTGGATATCAAACCCGGCGACCTCCTTAACGACGATCAGCTCGCCAAGGACCTGGAGATCGGCCGGACGCCGGTGCGTGAAGCACTGAAACGCCTGGAGCTGGATCGCCTGGTCATTACGTATTCGAGGCGGGGGACGTTTGCCACCCGCGTTGAAGTAACCGACCTCGCCTTTATCTCCGAAATTCGGGCACAGCTGGAACCCCTTGCCGCTGCCAGGGCGGCGCGGGTTGCTTCCGCTGCCACCAAGGAGCACCTGCGCGAAGTGATGCGCGCAGTGGAGGACTTTGACGTTGACGCCGCCTCGGTGGTTGAAACCCTACGGCTTGACGCCAGCGTTCACCGTGGAATCTATGCAGCGGCGGCGAACCCGCACCTCGAAGACATCCTGATTCGCTACGACAATCTGGCAACCCGGATCTGGTGCATGGTTTTGGATCGCTTGCCCGATCTTGAGCACCACGTGCGTGAACACCTGGACTTGCTCAGGGCGGTCATTGACGGTGATGAGGATCAGGCTGCCGAGTTGGCCCGTGTCCACGTCAGCGGCTTCGAGCAGGCCGTGCGCCAGGCGCTTTTCGCGGCTTAGTTCCAGCGCTAAAACCCCTGTTGACTCCGCGCTTCCGTGATTGCATACTGAAGATTCCATCTAATATATCACCCGGATATCAGTAGCTCTTCCAGCCTGCGTCCGGGCGCTTGTGATGCAATCACAGCCTTCAGCCCTTGGAGTATCACGTGCCTACAAGACCCCTCCTTTTTGAAAACATACCGTTGACGGGCAGCAGCCGCGTTAAGCGGGGCATGGCGGAGATGCTCAAGGGCGGCGTCATCATGGACGTCGTTAACGTCGAGCAGGCCCGCATCGCCGAAGACGCCGGTGCCGTCGCTGTCATGGCGCTCGAGCGTGTCCCGGCCGATATCCGCGCCCAGGGTGGCGTGTCCCGCATGTCGGATCCGGACATGATCGATGCGATCATCGCCGCCGTGTCCATCCCGGTCATGGCCAAGGCCCGCATCGGCCACTTCGTCGAAGCCCAGGTCCTGCAGTCCCTCGGTGTTGACTACATCGACGAGTCCGAGGTCCTGACCCCGGCGGATTACATCAACCACATCGACAAGTGGAACTTCACTGTCCCGTTCGTGTGTGGTGCCACCAACCTTGGTGAGGCTTTGCGCCGCATCAACGAGGGTGCGGCGATGATCCGGTCCAAGGGTGAAGCCGGTACCGGTGATGTTTCCAACGCGACCGGGCACATGCGCAAGATCCGTTCGGAGATCGCCAAGCTCGCAGCACTTCCCGAGGACGAGCTCTACGTTGCGGCCAAGGAGTTGCAGGCCCCGTACGAGCTGGTCAAGGAAGTTGCCGCGACCGGCAAGCTTCCCGTGGTGTTGTTTACCGCCGGCGGCATCGCCACTCCGGCTGATGCTGCGATGATGATGCAGCTCGGCGCTGACGGTGTGTTCGTTGGCTCGGGGATCTTCAAGTCCGGCAACCCGGCAGAGCGCGCCGCCGCAGTCGTCAACGCCACCGCCTACTATGACGATCCTGACGTCATCGCCAAGGTCTCCCGCGGCCTCGGCGAAGCCATGGTGGGCATCAACGTCGACGACATCCCGCAGCCCCACCGCCTCGCAGAACGCGGCTGGTAGGTTCCGTTGCCCCCGGCGTGCCCTGATCCTCTGCGTGCTATTCCCCGCTCTCGCTGCCGCCATTTTGCTGGCGGGCCGGGGCGGGGACCCTTTTACGCACGCTGCCGGATCAGCGCTCACCGCTCCGTTGTGGGAGTGTTTGTTTGTTAGTGAGGGACTCTCCACCAGGAAGTTGTTCGATAAGTCGACGGGCTACCAGGTCTGGGCCTGAGCGGCTGTTACTCCGGACTTTTAGCGGTCATCCTCTGGGCGGGCCGTGAGGATCCGATGAGCGCTCTCCTGCAGGATGGCGAGCGACTCCTGGATGAGGGGCGAGGCGATGCTGCCCCTGCGAACCGCAGCGACGATGCGGCGTGAGGGCCTGCCTTTGCCGCTGATACGAAGCCGAACCACGTTTTCGGTGCTATGCAAGGGTGCCAACCGCGGCAGCAGACCCACGCCCAGCCCCGCTCCGACGAAGGCGATCTGGGTTTCCCACTCAACGGCCTCATGGGCAATCCGCGGCGTCACCCCGACGGCCGTGAACGCCGCTGTGAAAAGGGCGTGGTAGGTGGAGCCGGCGGCTTCGGTGATCCATGGTTCAGACGCGAGCTCTTCCAGCGTCACCGTTTCCCGCGAGGCCAAGGGATGGTCAGCCGGAATGATCACGTCCAGGGGATCGTCGAGCAGGACCGTCTGTTCGAAGCGAGGATCGTCTTCCACGTAGGTGTCGGACTGCATGGCGACGATGACCGCAAGATCAATTCGTTCTGCCACCAGCAGGTCGAAGCAGCGGGCCGGGTTGGCCTCGAGTACCTGCACCTCCACTAGTGGGCGCGTGGTGCGGAGGGTGGCGGCCAGCGGGGCGAGCAGCTGCGCGGCCGCCGTCGAGAATCCGCCGAGGCCAAAACGGGACTGCACCTGATCGCCCGCCTCCATGGCTGCCGCGCGCAGGCTTTCCCACTCGGCAATGAGGGTGTCCGAGCCCTCCACGAGAAAACGGCCCGTGGCGGTCAGCCGAACGCCCCGGCCGTCCTTGGTCAGCAACTGCATTCCCAGCATGCGCTGGAGCTCCCGCAGCTGTGCGGAAACAGCGGACGGGGAGTAGCCGGTGAGCTCCGCGGTTGCGCCAATGGTGCCGCACCGGGCAAACACCCGAAGTGTGATGAGCCTCGCATCGATCATGCACCTATTGTGCACGGTTATCTTCTGAATCTTGCGCTTTTGTTGCGGTTCAATCGTCCCTAATCTCATGACTATAAGGTTTTCGACCACGCCGCCCGCCCCCAACGCAGCGGTGCTCCCCACGAAACACACTCTGACCCACGCCTCCCGGGAGGAAAACATATGTCTGCTCCAGTCTTGCCCCTCAACTCACGCGGAAAACTCGCCTCATCTTTGCCTGCAGAGCAGCTGGCGGAGATCAGCGCGTTGTTCGAGTTCCGGCGCAAGGGATTTTCCCTCGATGCGCCCTTCTACACCGATGCCACGATCTTCAAGATCGACATGGAAGCCATTTTTGGCCAGCACTGGATCTTTGCCGGCAGCGTCGCCGAGCTGCCGGAGCCAGGCGACTACATCACGGTGGACTACGGGCCCTACTCCCTGATCGTGCTGCGCAATGACGACGGCGGCGTGAACGTCCTGCATAACGTCTGCCGTCACCGTGGCGCCCGCGTCCTGACCGAGGCTGCCGGGTCCACAGGAAACCTGGTGTGCGGCTACCACTCGTGGACGTACTCTCCGGAAGGCAACCTGATCCACGCCTCGGCGCCAGGGGAGACGAAGTTCGACAAAGGCTGCTTCGGCCTCAAGCGCGCCCACAGCCGTGTGGTGGCCGGACTCATCTTCGTCTGCATTGCCGACGAGCCACCAGCCGACTTCGACGAAACCTCAAAGATCTTTGAGCCGTACCTCGCGCCCCACGATCTGTCGAAGACGAAAGTCGCCTACCAGCAGAACATCATTGAGGAGGGCAACTGGAAGCTCGTCATGGAGAACAACCGTGAGTGCTACCACTGCGACGGACACCCGGAGCTCGCCTGTTCCCTCTTCCCCACCTGGGGCCTGACGGAGGGCCTGATCCCCGCCCACCTCGAAGAAGTGTGGGACCGCAACAAGGAGGCACAGTCCTCGCTCGAGGAGCGTTGCCGCCGCTATGGCCTTCCCTACGAAGTGGTGGAGGAGCTGGACACCCGCATCGCCGGAATCCGTATTTCACGCGAATCCCTCGACGGCGAGGGCGAATCGTTCTCGGCCGATGGGCGCAGGCTCTCCAAGAAGCTGCTCGGTGACTTGCCGGACTTCCGCCTTGGCCGCTGCTCCATGCACCTGCAGCCCAACAGCTGGTTCCACTTCCAAAGCGACCACGTCATCACGTTCGGCGTCTTCCCCGTCAACGAGCACCAGTCCTTGGTCCGCACCACCTGGCTGGTAGCGGATGACGCCGTGGAAGGCGTGGACTACGACCTGGAGAAGCTCACCTACACCTGGAAGCAGACCAACCTGCAGGACAAGGCATTCGTGGAGCTGTGCCAGACCGGTGCCGGCAGCCCTGCCTACGAGCCCGGCCCGTACATGAAGAGCGAGTACCAGGTGGAGGCCTTCATCAACTGGTACGTACAGCGCGTCCAGGAGCACTTGGCATGACCGAACTCCTCACTGAGACGCTGGTCCAGGAGCCACATCGCATTCGCGGCCTTGAAATGCCGTGGAACAGGGTGATGGGAAGCAGCGAGGGACCCGCCAGCGCAGCCCGTGCGTTGGGCCCCTGGCATCCGCAGGAGTTTACGGCCGAATGCGTGGAGATTGTTGCCGAAGTGGGCGGCATGATGACCTTCGTGTTCCGTCGCTCCGATGGTGCACCCCTGGCGTTCCGAGCCGGCCAGTACGTGAACGTGGCCTTCCCTGTGAACGGGGAAGACCAGGACCCGGCGGACCGCAGCTACTCGCTGTCCAGCGCCCCCACCAGGCCGTGGACCTTCGACATCACTGTTAAACGCGATCCGACGGGCCTGGTTTCACCGTGGGTGCACCAGAACATCAAACCCGGCACCGTTTTGGAGATGCTGGGGCCCGTGGGGGCCTTCCACCTGCCCGACGTCGACCGGCGGGCACGGTACCTCCTGCTGGCTGCCGGGGCCGGCATCACCCCCATCATGTCCATGGTTCGGACCATCCATTCCCTCCCTGGACAGGCCGATGTGGTGGTGCTTTATCACGGGGCGGCGGACGAGGGCTTTGCCTTCAACAAGGAACTCGCCTACATCGCCTCCGTGGACTCGCGCATCAAGGTCTTCTACTCCCTGGGCAACCGAGCCAAACCCGCGGACTGGGAAGGGCTGAGTGGAAGGCTCACGGCGGCCATGCTGGATGAGGTGGCTCCGGATGCCAACGGACGGCAGGTCTATGCGTGTGGTCCCGAGGGCTACCTGAACACCGCCACTGAGCTCCTGGGGAAGGTGGGCGTGGACGACACCTCCATCCACATGGAGTTCTTCACCGGAGACCGCCAGACCATCCTTGAATACCAGGCGGAGCTTGCGCATGCGGCGGACATCGCGGAGGAGATCGCCGAGGAAATAGCGGAATCCGCCGAGGATTACTACGAAAGCCAGCCCGCTGCGTTTGGGCTCTACGAGCCAGGCTACGACGCCGAGGGAACCTTGCAGGCGACCGGCCTGGAGCTGGAATCCGCGGAGCCGGACCTGACCGGTCCCGAAGCTTTCGACGGCGGTGCGGATGCGGGAGCGGAGGTCTCAACTCCCGATGCTTCGAGCTTTGAGACAGTGGGAACGGGGAGCCTCACCCTGTCCTTCATGCGCACCGGCATCAATGTGCGCGTGGACCCGTCCGAGCACATCCTGGGCCCGGCCCAGCGTGCCGGCGTCAGGATCGGCGCCAACTGCAAAGAGGGCATGTGTGGCTCCTGCAAGATCGTCAAGCTTTCCGGTGACGTCGAGATGAACCACCAGGGCGGCATCCGGGCACGCGAAATCGACGCTGGAAAGTTCCTGCCCTGCTGCTCAACGGCGCTCACTGACATGGTGATCGACGCTTAGCTCAGGGCTCAGGGCTCAGTACGCCGCAGCTCTGCCCGTTCCACGAGCTCCGTGATCCACGGCCGTTGGGCACGGTGGAGCGTCAAACCTTCCGGAAGCCCCTCAACCCGGGAGGAAGAACCGACCACGTCGATGGTGATGCGCCCGCTTCCCATGGGGGCGTTGCTGATGTGCAGGTCACCGTAGGACTCGGGCAATACGGGATCCAGCCAGACGCCGCCCAAGGAAATGTGGGCGTCGTAGCGCATGAGTCCGGTGATGAGCTGGATGGGAGTAGCGGCAGCCCAGGCCTGTGGGGAACATGCCGTGGGGTACGGCACGGGCTCCCTGAACTGTTCGCGCGCAAACCCGCAGAACAGTTCGGGGAGCCTGCCGCCGGAGAACTCGGCTGCTTCAAGCAGGGCAGTGGCGATGCGCTGCGCTTCCTCCACGAATCCGTAGCGGAGCAAGCCTGCCGCTATCAGCGCATTGTCATGCGGCCAGACCGAGCCATTGTGGTAGCTGGCCGGGTTGTAGGCGCCCATGTCGCTGGCCAGGGTGCGGACTCCCCAACCGCTGAACATTTCCGGAGACATCAGCCGCTCCACCACACGGGGAGCCTTGTCTTCGTCCACCAAGCCAAACCACAGGCAGTGCCCCATATTTGACGCGCAGGCGTCGACAGGGCGCTTGTCCTTATCCAAGGCCACCGCGTAATAGCCCTTGTCCGGGAGCCAGAAGTCCTCGTTGAACTTCTTTTTCAGGCGATCCGCGCGTTCCCGAAGCTCGGCTGCCAAGGTGTGGTCGCCGTCGTCGTAAGCCATCCAAGCGCGCGCCATGTAGGCGCCATGTACGTAGGCCTGGACTTCGCACAGGGCCAACGGTGGCTCAGCGATGGTGCCATCGGCAAAGTTGATACCGTCCCAGGAATCTTTCCAGCCCTGGTTGATGAGGCCGTGCTCGTTGGGACGCCCGTACTCCACGAAGCCGTCGCCATCCCGGTCGCCATAGTCCCTGATCCACTCGAGCGCGCGATCCGCGTTGGGGAGGAGCTCGGAAATCACGTCCTTGGCGAAGCCCCAACGGCTGACCGAACCCAGGACAGCGACAAAAAGGGGAGTGGCGTCGACGCTGCCGTAGTAGGCGGACTTGCCGCCGAGGGCCAGGCTGCTGGAGACGTCCAGCCTCACCTCATGCAGGATCTTGCCGGGTTCTTCCTCCGTAGCGGTGTTCACCTCGCTTCCTTGGCGGTCAGCCAGGGTGCGCAGCGTGCCCAACGCCAGGGATGGATCCACGGGAAGTGCCATCTCTGACGCCCAGAGGGAGTCCCGGCCGAACAACGTCATGAACCATGGCGCTCCTGCGGCCACCACCACCCTGTCCGGGTGCGCCGGATCCTGAATGCGGAGGGCACCCAAGTCCTCGTAACTCCTGCGGAGGGTCTTTTCGATGGACCGGTTGCCTATTTGCATCACCGGGATCTTGCCCACCCATTCCTGCCTCCGCCGATCACTGGGGGACATCTCGCCCCGGCCGGGATGGGTGAAGGGAGCTGCCGACCCGTCAAGGGTGGGCATCGCGCTGATACGTGTACTCCATTGCCCATAGGGCGGAATGCTCGTCCTGAAACCCAAGGCCTTGGCTCCGGCGCCGGCGCCTTCGGCCCTGATCATCACGCCCTTCTTCAGCCCCTCCCACAGCCCGCGGATTTCCAGCGAATCACCTTCCAAACGACGCGTTTCCTTCCATTCGCGGGTGATCCGGGCTTCCTTCACTTCAAAGAGATCCGCGAAGTCCGCTTCGACCGCCAGCGTGATGCTGCACTCAGCCGGTTCTTTGGAGTAGTTCCGGATAGTGATTTCCTCAAGCATGCCGGCCCCTACTTCACGGAGCCGTTCTACGAGCAGGGGACTGTCGGCGTAGCCGCCTGAGCGCGGCACACGGCCTGCGAACAGGGCCCGGTACGGCTCTTTGGTTTCTGCCGCCAGGGGTTCGACGGTCTGGCCGTTGATGGTCAGCTCCCAGCGGGACAAGATGCGTGTGTCCAAGTGGAACAGGCCCTGCGGCAGGTCAGGCCTGATGTCTCCGTTGGCTGCAGAGATGCAGAAAGTAGAGCCTTCCACGAGGGTTACGGTGCCGGAGCCCAGTGGGCCGGCTGCGGTGTCTGCGTTCCATCCAGCCACGGCTTGCCTCCAATCATCACGCCCTGATTGCCCGCTCCGCTGGGGGACGCAGGATTCCGGGGTGTGTGGCTGTATCTGAAGCTACGCCGAACTCGGGGATGGCGCCAGAGCCCGCGCATCGGTTGCCACGGCCCGGTGTGGCGCCGGTTTCGGCGCGGGACAGCACCTCTTCGAAACCCAGAGTTAATCTGTTTTCCGGTTACTCCGCGGTACGGGGGGTCTATAGTGGGGGAACAGGACATTCGCTGATGCAGCCCGGCGGCCCGTATTTTCTTCCGACGCCGGAGGCCCCGTAATGACCGACACCCAAATAGGCAGCTTTATTCGCGACTGCGTGGTGTTTGAGGACGACACCGAGAACGGCTTGGATTTTGACACTTTCTATGGCCTGTACATCAGTTGGTGCGTTCTTGGACGAAAAATTCCCATTCCAGACTCCGCTTTCAAAACGGCCCTTGTCCGTGAGGGTCTGAGGTCCATCAAGGAAAACGGCCGCAGGATCTATGCAGGATTGAGCATGGTAGGCCCTGCAGCCAGGGACTACGTGGTAAACAGCGTTCCCGTGTGGGATGCAACGGGGGCCGATGCTCCCGCACTTTCCGAGATCGTCGAGGAAGCTGTTCCATCCATCGCCTAGCCTTATTCAACAGCGAGCGTTCAGCCCATGCCCCTAGGATTCATAAGGGGGCATGGGCTGTTCCCATTTCCGGGGGTGCCCGCTGAAAGGAATTAATGAAACCGTCCATCGTTTGGTTTCGCGACGACCTGCGGGTCGCCGACAACCCGGCCCTGCGTGCCGCCGTCGACGACGGTGAAGCCGTTGCCTTATTCGTCCTCGACGAAGAATCGCCAGGCATCCGCGCCCACGGCGGTGCCGCACGGTGGTGGCTCCACCACTCGCTGACGGCGCTCCGTGATGAGCTGGACAAGCTGGGCATACCGCTGCTGCTCCGCCGCGGAGCGGCCTCTGACGTGGTCCGGAAGACGACGACGGCGGTTGGCGCCGGCGCGCTTTACTGGAACCGCCGGTACGGCTCGGCTGAGCGGACGGTCGACGCCGGAATCAAGGCCTGGGCGGGTGACGCAGGACTGCATGTGGCGAGTTTTCAAGCGTCCCTGCTCCACGAGCCATGGAATGTGGCCACGAAAACGGGCGGGCAATACAAGGTCTTCACTCCTTTCTGGCGGACCGTGTCTGCACAGGATTTCCGCGAGCCGTTGGCTGTGCCCGCAAAGGGCCATGGGTATGCCGGCGAACTGCCGGGGTACGACGAACTGGACTCCTGGCATCTCTTGCCCACCGACCCGGACTGGTCCGGCGGATTGGCCGACATGTGGACGCCGGGGGCTGCTGCCGGGCACCAGCGCCTTGCCGGGTTCGTGGAGAAGGGGCTTTCCAATTACAGCGAGGGGCGGAACCGTCCGGACACCGATGGCAGCAGTTGCCTCTCGCCTTACCTGCGCTGGGGTGAGCTGAGCCCGTTTGAGGTGTGGCATGCCCTGGGTTCCAAAAGGTCGGACAGCGCTTCGATTTACGCTTCCGAGCTGGGCTGGCGTGAATTCTGCTGGCACCAGTACTTCCACAACCCTGGGCTCGCAACGGCTAACCTTCGCCCTGAGTTCGATCGCTTCCCCTGGGCGTGGCCCGGGGTTGCTGGAGACGGAAGCAGTGGTGGCGACGGTAAACACCCCGGCCACGAAAGTGCGCCGGAGGAGCTCCGCGCATGGCAGCAAGGCCGCACCGGCTTCCCCATGGTGGACGCCGGACAACGGCAGCTCTGGCATACGGGGTGGATGCACAACCGTGTCCGCATGGTTGCCGCGAGCTTCCTGGTGAAGAACCTTGGCATCCACTGGCAGCTCGGCGAGCAGTGGTTCTGGGACACCCTGGTGGACGCTGATCCGGCGTCGAACCCCGCCAACTGGCAGTGGGTGGCAGGGTCCGGGGCCGATGCGTCGCCGTTCTTCAGGATCTTCAACCCGGAGGCCCAGCGCATTAAGTTCGATCCCCAGGGAAAATACATTGCCCATTGGATTCCGGAGTTCGGCACACCCGGCTACCCGGAGGAGATCGTGGACCTCAAGACCACCCGGGCGGAAGCGCTGGAGGCGTACAAGGGGATGAAAGAGGTCCATTAGGCGTCCCAGGACACCCCTCTGGAAATTAGTAGGAAGTCCGAGTATATTCGGGTTCAGAGATGACCTGGATCACAGTTGGTCACGTGTTCCCCGCAGCGGTCCCAGCACCCGGCGGCATGGCAGTCATTCACGATGCAAAGGAGCATTCCACCATGGTGCGCGAGCTTTCACACTACGTAGACGGCCAAAGGATTGACGGCACGTCCGGTCGGTTCAGCGATGTCTACGATCCCTGCACCGGCGAAGTCCAGGCCCGGCTTCCGCTGGCCAGCGCGGACGAGGTCCGCAACGCCGTCGCAAATGCGGAGAAGGGCCAGCTCGAATGGGCGGCCATGAACCCGCAGCGCCGTGGACGCATCCTGCTCAAGTTCGTGGACCTGGTCAACGACAACATGGACGAGCTCGCCAAGCTCCTGTCCTCCGAGCACGGCAAGACGTTCGCCGATGCCAAGGGCGACATCCAGCGCGGCATCGAGGTAGTCGAGTTCTCCGCAGGGGCACCACACCTGCTCAAGGGAGAGTTCTCGGACAACGCGGGGCAGGGCATTGACGTCCACTCACTCCGCCAGCCCTTGGGCGTCGTCGCGGGCATCACGCCCTTCAACTTCCCGGCCATGATCCCGCTGTGGAAGTCGGGCCCCGCGCTCGCCGCCGGAAATGCGTTCATCCTCAAGCCCTCCGAACGGGACCCGTCGGTTCCCCTGCGCCTGGCCGAGCTGTACAGCGAAGCCGGGGTTCCGAACGGCGTCTTCAACGTGATCAACGGCGACAAGGAAGCCGTGGACGCGTTGCTTGAAGATCCGCGCGTCAAGGCAATCGGCTTCGTGGGCTCCACACCGATCGCCCAGTACATCTACGCCACAGCAGCCGCGCACGGCAAGCGCGCGCAGTGCTTTGGCGGCGCGAAGAACCACATGGTGATCATGCCCGACGCCGACCTGGACATGGCCGCCGACGCCCTGATTGGTGCTGGGTATGGTTCGGCGGGCGAGCGCTGCATGGCGATCTCGGTGGCCGTGCCGGTGGGCCAGGAAACCGCCGATGCCTTGGTGGCCAAGCTGACCGAGCGCGTCAAGGACCTGAGGGTGGGCCACAGCCTGGACAAGGACTCGGACTTCGGACCCGTAGTGGCTGCTTCAGCCAAGGAACGGATCGAGGGGTACATCCAATCCGGCGTGGATGAAGGCGCAACGCTGGTTACTGATGGCCGCGGCCTCACCGTGGACGGCTACGACGGCGGTTTCTGGGTTGGTCCTACGCTCTTCGACAATGTCACCAAGGACATGAAGATCTATAAGGAAGAGATCTTCGGCCCTGTCCTCAGCGTGCTGCGCGCGGCTGACTATGACGAAGCGCTCAGGCTCTGCAGCGAGCACGAGTTTGGCAACGGCGTCGCAATTTTCACCCGCGACGGCGACTCCGCCCGGGACTTCGCCAGCCGCGTGGAGGTAGGCATGGTGGGCATCAACGTGCCTATCCCCGTCCCGATCGCGTACTACACGTTCGGTGGTTGGAAGGCGTCCGGCTTCGGCGACCTCAACCAGCACGGCGCCGACGCCTTCCGCTTCTACACCAAGACCAAGACCGTGACATCACGGTGGCCCTCCGGCATCCGACAGGGCGCCAGCTTCGTGATGCCGGCAGGCAGCTAATGGGGGCATTGGAGACAGAAGACGAGGTTCTCTTTGAGCGCCGGGGCCATTTGGGCATCGTGACCCTGAACCGACCCAAGGCCGTCAACGCGCTCAACGCGGGAATGGTGAAAGCCATGCTCGGGCAGTTGGCGGACTGGGCGGACGACGACGCCGTCGCCACAGTTTTGGTGCGCGGCACCGGCGACCGCGGCCTGTGCGCGGGCGGGGACATCGTGGCCATCTATAAGGACATGCTCCACAGTGGAACAGAAACAGCGGAGTTCTGGGCCGACGAGTACCGGCTGAACGCCCTGATCTCGCACTATCCCAAACCGTATGTGGCCTTCATGGACGGCCTGGTGCTGGGCGGTGGTGTCGGCATCTCGGCGCACGGTTCCTTGCGTGTCGTCACCGAACGGACACGCACCGGAATGCCCGAAACCACCATTGGATTCGTGCCCGACGTCGGCGGCACGCTCCTGCTGTCACGCTCGCCGGGGGAGACGGGAACCCACGCTGCCCTGACGGGTGCCCATCTGGCCGGCGCCGATGCCCTGTTCCTGGGCCTCGCGGACCACTTTGTGCCGTCCGAAAGCCTGCCCGCGTTGGCGGAAGCGCTGGAAACCTCGACGGCGGAAGCCGCCGTCGAGCGCTTCGCCCAAGCCGCGCCGGACTCGGCCCTGGCGGCCCAACGCGGGTGGATCGACGCCGCGTACGCGTACGACGATGCCGAGGAGATCGTGCGGGGCCTGCGCTCGGCGGGGGCTGAAGCGGCTGCCGTTGCGGACACGATCGAGGCGAAATCGCCAACGTCGGTGAAAGTCGCTTTGGCATCCCTGCGCCGGGTCCGGGGGCTCTCGCTCGAGGAAGCGCTGGACCAGGAGTACCGGGTAGGGCTTCGTTGCCTTGCAGGTCCGGACTTCCGTGAAGGCATCCGCGCGCAGGTGGTGGACAAGGACAGGAATCCGCAATGGAAGCCGCCGACGCTCGCTGACGTCCGCACGTCCGACGTCGAGGGCTACTTCGCGCCGCTTGGAGAACGCGAGCTGGGGCTTTCAGCCAGTCCAGTCCAGTCGAATTGAAGGAGACGAGCATGACAGAGAACGCAGCCACGTCAGATATCCAAGCCCCCTCAACAGGACTCATCGCTTTCCTCGGCCTCGGCCACATGGGCGGACCCATGGCGGCGAACCTGATCAGAGCGGGGCACGAAGTCATCGGCTATGACCCAGTCCCTGCGGCTGTCGAGGCAGCGCTGGCCCACGGGATTCCCATGGCGTCCACGGCACATGAGGCCGCAGCGGAAGCGGCGGTGGTGTTGACCATGCTCCCCAGCGGCAAGCACGTGCTGGACGCCTACCGGGGCGTGGACGGTCCTGGGCTCCTTTCCGTTGCGAAGCCGAACACCCTGTTTCTGGACTGCTCAACCATCAACGTGGACGAAGCGCGCGAAGCGGCTGCCGTTGCACTGGAAGCCGGGCACCGCTCCGTGGACGCCCCGGTTTCCGGCGGCGTGGTGGGTGCCGAAGCGGGCACCCTGACGTTCATGGTGGGTGCATTGCCGGAGGATTTCGAGACCGTGAAACCGATCCTGGAACTCATGGGCAAGAGGATCGTCCACTGTGGTGACCATGGTGCAGGGCAGGCCGCCAAGGTCTGCAACAACATGATTCTGGGCGTGTCCATGATCGCTGTTGCGGAGGCTTTTGTCCTCGGCGAGAAGCTGGGCCTCACGCACCAGGCGTTGTTCGACGTCGCCTCCAACGCGTCCGGACAATGCTGGGCACTGACCACCAACTGTCCCGTTCCGGGACCTGTGCCCACCAGCCCCGCCAACCGCGATTACCAGCCGGGGTTTGCCGGTGCGTTGATGGCCAAGGACCTGCGCCTGGCACTGAACGCGTTGGAAAGCACAGGTGTTGCGGCAGAGATGGGACCGCTGGCATCGCGTATTTACGATGCTTTTGCCGCCGGCGAGGGTGCCGGCAGGGACTTCTCCGGCATCATTACGGAGATCCGCGACAAGTCCGTGTGAAAGGTTGGAACTGAACTTATGACGAGCTTGGCGGAGAGGGAGAGCATGACGGAGCAGTACAAGAACATTGTGATGGAACGGCGGGGCCGGGTGGGCCTGGTGACCCTGAACCGGCCGGAGGCATTAAATGCGCTGAACACGGCGCTCATGACTGAACTCGTGGATGCTGTCACGGCCATGGACACCGATCCGGACGTGGGCGCGGTGGTCATCACGGGCTCCGCCAAAGCGTTCGCTGCCGGGGCCGACATCAAGGAAATGTCTTCCAACAGTTACATGGACATGTACGCCGCAGACTGGTTCCGGCGGTGGGAGGACCTCACACGCCTGCGGATTCCTGTCATTGCTGCTGTCTCCGGTTTCGCCCTCGGCGGTGGCTGCGAACTGGCGATGATGGCCGATTTCATTATTGCCGGAGACAACGCCAAGTTCGGCCAGCCCGAGATCAACCTCGGTGTAATTCCGGGGATGGGCGGCTCGCAGCGGCTCACCCGCGCCGTGGGCAAGGCCAAGGCGATGGACATGATCCTGACGGGCCGGTTCATGGATGCCGACGAGGCCGAACGCTCCGGCCTGGTCTCCAGGGTTGTTCCTGCCGCTGAGGTGATCGATGAAGCAGTCAAGGCTGCCGACGTCATCGCGTCCAAGTCCAAACCGGTCGCGATGGTGGCCAAGGAGGCCGTCAACGCTGCCTTCGAGACGGGCTTGGCCCAAGGGGTTGTCTTTGAACGGCGGGTGTTCCACTCACTCTTCGCCACTGAGGACCAGAAGGAAGGCATGGCCGCGTTTAGCGAGAAGCGCCAACCGGAGTTCAAACACCGCTAATTCGCAGGCGGGGCAGCCAGGGTTTTGGGCACTGCGCGGATAGACTCGGGGCACTTACAAATGGGGAGAGAACATGTCAACGGAGATCGTTCAGGCTAACCACACTGAAGCGTCCACCCAGCCGATCAACCGGCAGGCCCTCGTAGCCGCCGCGATGGCAGTAGTTGCCCTCGTGGGGCTGTTCTTCGCGGGTATGGCAGTCATCGCGGTCTTCGTCGTCGGGGCGGGCCATGTGGCCTTGAACCAGATACAACAGCGCGGTGAGCGCGGACGGGGCTTCGCCATTGCGGCTTTGGCTGTGGGCTACGGCATCGGTCTCCTGTCCTTGGGCTCGGCGCTGATCTTCGCGTTCACCTCGGCAGGCTGATCTTCACTTCGGCAGGTCAATAGGGTGCAGGTCACGGTCCTTCTTTCGTCACGTTCCGCCTGCTCGCGTGTCCTATCAATGGACACACGAACAGGCGACGACGAGGGACCCATGACCTGGCAATTTTGCGATAACGACGACTGCCCTAACAGCTGGCACTGGACGAACCTGGCGGGAACTCCGGAGGCCTGCCGAGGGTCCGCTGAACAGGAGAACCGTGCAAGGGTTGTCCCCTCATACTTCGCGGCGTAGGCTCCTGCGGGCCATCACCGCGTTCGAGGAGTGAGTCATGGGACAACTGATCGTCCAGGATTTTGTCACCGCCGACGGATTCGCCGCCGACACCAACAATGAGTTCAAGGCCTATGAACTGCTGGAAGGTGGAACGGCTGAGTTCGACCGCGCCCAGCTCGAGTGGCTCGGCAGCGTTGAAGCCATGGTTCTGGGCGCCACCACGTACAGATACTTCGCCGAGTTCTGGCCTACGCCTGCATCGGAGGGCGAAATCATTGCACCGGCCCTCAATGGCCTGCGCCGCCACGTGTTTTCGCGCCAACTGAAGGAAGCCCCGTGGGGTGACTTCCCGCCGTCGACTATTGAATCCGGCGACGCGATCGAAGCGATCCGCCGCATCAAGCGCGAGTCCGAAAAGGACATTGTCCTGTGGGGCAGCCTGTCCCTCGGCGGGACGTTCTTCGCGGCAGGCGAGGTGGACGCGGTCCGGTTGGTGGTCATGCCGGTGGGCCAAGGCGCCGGCCGCGGCGTCTTCCCCGCCGGACACGACCCCGCGCTGTTGAAGCTAGTGGACGTGAACAGCTACGACCAAGGCCTGGTGGAGCTCAGTTACACCCTGCGGAAGCAGAGCTAGCGGATAGCTGCGCTGACAAGCGCCGCGTCGAAGAACGCCCGCTCCAGCCGCACCGCTTCCGCGAAAGTACCGGTCACACGGTGCCGATCCTGCGGGGATGAAGGCTCGACGGCGTCGAACTCGTCGCGCAACCACGTCACCCACGCGTTGTACTCAGGGTTGTTGTGGAGACGGATCCACTCGGCATGCTTGGGTTCGGCGGGCCAGCTGTCAGGATCGCCGGCGCGGGCCGCCCAGTCGCCGTAGAGCCACTCGGCAACCAGCAGGACTGCCAGGACATCCGGGTAGGAGCGGGTGGCGAGGGCGCTGCGCATGAGGGCATCGAAAGCGCGGGTGGCAGGTCCGAGGACTGGTGTTGTCCTGTCTGCTTCCGGTACGTCCAGTTCATTGAAGCAATCCTGGAAGAACGTGTTCTCGTCCGAAGCGAAGGCCCCGAGGACTCCAGCGAACACCAGCCGCGAAGGAAGGGATGGAGCCGACGCCACGGCCTGGCCCAGGAGGGCCGTGAACGCGTCGCAGAACTGGTAATCCTGCACGAGGTAGTGGCGCAGGTCCTCGTCCAGGAGGGACCCGTCCAGAAGTTGGTCCACGAACGGATGGTTGACGGCAGCGTCCCAATCTTCGGCGTACTGGTTCCTGAGTTCTTCGGCAAAGCCCACGGTGTTTCCTCCTGAAGTGTCAGCATCGGAGCCTAGCAGCGTACTGGGTTTTGGCGGCGGGCGTTACGCTATGGTGCCGCTTCCCGCGCCAGCGTAGGCTCTGGCCATGACGGAAACCCGCACGATCGTGGTTGGCTATGACGGATCCGAAGAAGCGAAGCGTGCCGTCCAATGGGCAGCCCGACACGCGGTCCGGCGGGACTGTTCCCTGCAGATTGTCCACTGTTCCCTGTGGGTCCTGCTGTCCCATAACAGGGGGCCGGTCCCCGGGGTGGCTGACAGCGGCCTCGAACGTGCGGCACAAAAAGTCCTGGAAGAGGGGTTGGCCCTCGCCCAGGAGACTGTTCCCGAGCTGACTGTCCACACCACCTTGTTGCATGGGATGCCCCGCGACCATCTTGCCCACGTTTCCGTCGGCGCGGAGATGCTGGTGCTGGGAAGCCGGGGCCTTGGCGGGTTCATGGGATTGCTGGTGGGATCCGTCAGCCTTGAATTGGCCGCAACCGCAGAATGTCCCGTGGCCGTGATCCGTGCGGATGACCACCCCTCCGGCCCCGTGTTGCTTGCCGTGGATGACTCAGGATCACCGGCAGCACTCGACGATGCCTGCGTATTCGCTGCGGCAACGGGCGCGGACCTCATGATCGTCCATGTACTTCACGAACCTGCCGGCTACCGCCTGCTGCGTGAACCTGTGGAAGCGTACCCGGACGCTGAAGCCTTGCTGGACTCCGTGCTGAGCCAGGCCCGCCACAAAGCACCCGGGATCACCGTGGCCGGAGAGTTGTTAGTGGATGCTTCCTTCTCCCGGGCGGTGGTCAAGGCCTCCCAAGGAGCACGCCTTACGGTGGTGGGGACCAAAGGGCACGGCGTCATCAAGGGCACCATCGGCTCCACCGCCCACGCCGTACTCCACCATGCCCACAGTCCAGTGTTGGTGTCGCGCCGGAAGGCCGGGCCGGCGTAAGCCGTTGGGGGCCCTCAAAGGGACTCCCTCTGATGGCCAGACCGGCCCTATGGTGAAGTCATGGACAATCGGGCAGAAGTACGCGAATTCCTGATCTCCCGGCGCGCCCAAGTGGCCCCCGAGCAGGTTGGATTGCCGGTCGGCTCCAATCGGCGCGTGAAGGGATTGCGTCGCAGCGAGGTGGCCACGCTGGCCGGGCTGAGTGTCGAGTACTACACCCGCCTGGAGCGCGGCGCCATCAGTGGCGCTTCGCCACAAGTACTCGAGAGCCTAGCCAGGGCGCTGAATATGGATGATGCCGAGCGCGCCCACCTCTTTGATCTGGCCCATGCAGCGAGTCCAGTTGCCCGACCGCCGCGACGCCGGAACTCGAAGTCCTATGTGCCCCACCAGAGCCTGCAGTGGGCGTTGGATGCTGTCACGGCAGGACCTGCGTTTGTCCGCAACGGCCGGATGGATCTGCTGGCCGTGAACCCGCTGGCCCGGGCGTTCTACAAGGACTCCTACGACATGCCGGGCCAGCCACCCAACATCGCCCGCTTCACCTTCCTGGACGATCGCGCACATGAGTTCTATCCGGACTGGGATGCGTTTGCCGAGGCGACTGTCTCGATTCTCCGCACGGAGGCCGGACGCGACCCGCACAACAAGGAGCTCCACGATCTCATTGGTGAGCTCAGCACCCGCAGCGATGAGTTCCGCACCCGCTGGGGCGCACACAACGTCCGCCATCATGGCACCGGTTTCAAGACCTTCAAACACCCCATCGTTGGTGAAATGACACTCGCCTATGAGGGCCTGGAAATGGCCGCGGAACCTGGACTGACCCTCACGATCTATGCAGCCGAGCCTGGATCGCCGTCGGCCGAGCGCCTTCAGCTGCTGGCATCGTGGGCGGCCAGCGAATACGGTGTTCAGCCTGCTGCCGAAAGGACCGTCGCGGACAGCTGACTGCCGGACGGCTGATGCGTCTTCAGCGGCTGACTTCTACACGGACTTCCTGGCCTTCGAAGCGTGCAAGCTCTTCGGGGAAGTCTCCGAACGCGAAATGGAAAACGCCCTGACCAACCGGATTGCCGAAGGCCTCCGGGAACTTGGACCGGGCGCTCCGATCGACAACGACTTGGTCGATCTGCTCTTCCTCGCTACGTCGTCGTTGAACTGGAGACGGGCAAGTTCCAGCTCGACTTCCACGTCGCCCTTATAGAGGAAATGCTGCGACGCGAGAACCGCAACGAAACCATCGGCATTCTCATCTGCGGTACCCAGAACGATCGCAGCGCCTGGCACAGCCTCGGCCGCTCAACCTCACCAATGGCAGTCGCAGCCTACGCCAACGACCATCGACAGACGTGAAGCGTGCCCGACCCAATGGTGGACCCGTCGTGGACGCCCTGGAATGGTCCAACCCAACCACCGCCCTTAGAACTGAACGCACCACGGTCCGGTTAAAACGCCGATAAGCACTCTTTCGTCCGCTTGCCGATAGCTGGAGCTGTCGAAGAGCCTCGTTGAGGAGTGCGCTACGCTTCACGCCAGTTGAGTTTGAGGATTTCGAATGCTTCGTTGATCGCCGCAGCGTCGTGGTGGATGTCAACCACTTGGGTCCGGCCAAGTTTGGGGCTGGTTGGGGGATCCCCGGGCCGCTCGAAGATTGCCCACAGCCGGAGCTCGTCGCCGTGGCGGGAGTTGAAGGTGACACCATCGACAGTGGTTGTTTCGTATAGCCAGGCGGCGACGCCCTGAGTCAGTTGTCTCGGGCGGGCGTCTTTCAACGCCGCCGCGTCGAAATCGGCCAGTCCGAGACTCAAGGCAGTAGCGATGAAGTTCGGATAGAGGGCGGCGATGGTTTGGGAGGCGGTGACGGCGCAGTAGTGCCCGGAGAGTTCGGCGCGGGTCGCTGCTCGTGGTTCCAGCCATTCACGTGGAACTTCTCCTGGCGGGATGGTCGGGTGCAGCACTTGGTCTTCATCGTCTTCGACGATTTCGTCCAGTTCCGCGGCGAGTCTGGCGTCGCGGCGGAAGCCGGCCAGGACTTCCAGGAGGCATGCCTTCAGGCTTGAGCCGGCGTAGACGGTGCGGAAGTTGCCGTGCAGGTCATCCCAGCGTCCCGGGAAACGGCCATCCGTTGCCCATTCCCAGCCGCTCCACGCCCAGGGCTCGGGGCGGAACCCGATGCGCCACACAGGGCCGGCCGCTGGGATGATGGCTAGTTCGTTCTGTTCCACCCGTCAGCCGGCGGCCGCGAAGGCCCGGGCAGCTGCAAGGACCGATTGTGCGGCCTCGTCGATATGGCCTTCGCGCAAGAGCCTGGCCGGCGGCACATCGTCCAGCTGCGGGTTCATGCCCTGGAACCAAGCCTGGACCACGGCCCTGGAATCGCGCTCTGCCAGCAAGGCCGCGACATGGTAGGCGTGCCGCAGCCGGGTCATGACCTCTGCGGAGGGTTTCCGTTCACCGTCTGCCCATTGGCGTACCGCACGGGTTTCCTTGACTGAGCCGATGTAGGCGACAAGTTTTGCGCCCAGGATGTCCCTGAGGTCGCGGACTAGCTCGGCCTCGGGCAGCCGAATGGAATCCTGATGGGCCTTCAGCCCTCCCCGGGCTCCTGCAACTGCTGTCATGTCTCCATGCTGTCATGAATGACACTTTGTTTCAACGGTTAGAACACACCATTGATCACACCCGAAATCTCACGCACGGAAAGCCGACAACCGTGTCTATGACATGTTGAAGCGCACTGTATGCCTTCGGCAGCGCGTGGCCAGCTCAAGGTTGGCAAGACTCTCTACGGGCACTTGGTGGCCTTCTACTTCCGATCCGAGTTTCGCCGCCTGCTCACGGACATCTTCGGTGCGGCGAAGTGCGAGGAGCTGCATGGCCTTTTCTTGCTCAGCCGCCGCTTCAAGGCCTCTTCCTGGGCTGGGTGCAAGTGCGACCTAGCGACCCCTCTCCGTGGTGACGGTCCGACTCGAGGCAAGTGGCGTCCGTGCCGACGTCGTGGATGTCGATGCCACGCTCAGCGGCTGACTTCTACCCGGACGTCCGGCCCCTCGAACTGCGCAAGCCGTTCCGGGGTGGCGGTGTAGCGCCCCAAATGGATGGTCTGGTCCGAAAATCCGATACCTGAGGCATCGTAGTAGAAACCAAGATTCCCCCAAGGGACGAAGTAGATCAGGTCGCCGTTTTCAGGGTCGGACCCGGGGGATCCTTGGTGGTTGAGAGGTCTCGGCAGCTCAGCGATTTTCTCCCGGCCGGCGAACTCTTCCATAGTGAGCGTGAGCGGCAGCAGGCTCAAGAAGTCCCGGGTGGCCGGGTTGTCCTCACCGATGGTCACGTCAAGTGATGCCGAGCCGGTGCTGAAGCGGACCACGGTACCTACGACGCTGCCGGTGGCGGGAGTTGATGTTTCGTCGGCCGGACTCGGTGCGGGTTCGCCGGAGGGCGTTGTGTTGCAGCTGGCCAGCGCCGCGGCCGCCGCAATGGTGATGGCGGGCAACAATCTTCCAGCGACGCTGCGCCTCATGCCACGGCACCTTCCTTCCGATCCTTGAGCATCAGCACCGTGAGCGGCAGGAAGTAGAGCGCAGCTACTCCCGCACCCACCAGCACCGGACCGCTGGCTCCCAGCGCGGACTCCAGCGCGAAGCCGGCCATCCACGATCCCACGGCCGTGCCCAGATTGAACGCCGAAGTGCTGAGTGCCGAGGCCAGGGTTGGAGCTTGCCCGGCGTAGCGCACTGCCTTGCCGATCAATATTGGGTTCGTTGCCATGCCGAAGAGGCCCAGCAGGAAGATCAGGACCACTGTCACCACGGCGTAGTGGGAGAACAGGAAGAGGGCTCCGAGAACCAGGAATGTCATGCCTGCTGAGATGAACAGGGCCGGGTAGGGGTGGTGTGCCCCGAAGTGGCCACCCAGGGTGGATCCGATGAACGCCCCGATGCCGTAGGCCATCAGCACCAGCGGAACCGCGGCTGCGGCAAGCCCAGTGTTCTCGGTGAGCAGCGGAGAGATGAAGGTGTAGGCGGCCAAGGAAGATCCGCACACCATCGCGCAGCCCGCCAGGACAAGCCAAACCCTCGAGTCCCGCATACTCGCCAGCTCAGCACGGACCGACGGGGTGGGTCCGGAAACAGGATCCGAGGCAACCAACCGGTACACGGTAACTGCACCCACCAGGGCCAGGCCAGCGAGTACCCAGAACGGTCCCCGCCAGCCAATGACCTGACCGGCAAACGCCCCAAGGGGAACACCCACCACGTTGGCAAGCATCCCGCCGCCCAACACCACCCCTAGCGCCCGCGAGGCTGCCGCAGCGCCTGCCGCTTTGGCACCCACGACGGCGGCTACCGCCCAGAAAGCGCCCGTCGCCAAGGCCGTCAGGAAACGTGCGCCAAGAATGAGCGTGAAATCGGAGGTGAGCGCCACGATGACGTGACCAACAGAGAACACCACCAGCGCGAGGCTCAGCGTCAGCCGGCGTGGCAGCTTGAGGGTCAGGATGGACATCGTGGGAGTGCCCACGATCATGCCGACAGCAAACACCGTGATCATGAGTCCCGCACTTGCCACGGAGGTGCCCAGGTCGCTGGCGATCTCCGGCAGTATCCCCGCAACAATGAACTCGGTGGTTCCCATCAGGAACACACCCGCAGCCAGAACGTAGGTCACCAGGGGTAAACGCCGGGTCCTGGCGGTGGAAATTGTAGTGGTCATGACTTCAGAACATCAGGTTCGCAGCGGGGGAGGGAGTCCCGCTTGAGGGAGGTCCTCCAAGGGACTCCCTCACCTCGCGGCCAGTGAATGGGGCTCCCCTGTGATCGCTGGCCTTATATTGTCAGTGCCTGCTGCCAGAGTTAGGGCATGGAGCGGATTGGGGAGAGGCAAGCGGGCGCAGTAGTGGCGCTCGGGCGCGCTCCAGTCGTCGTGGATTCCGTTCAGCGCGGCAGGGGTACAGCCAGCACCGTTAGTGGGGACCTGATCGAGCAGTTGCGGGCCCTGGAGGAGATGAAGTCGGCAATCACCGCTTTGCAGGCGCGGGTTGCTGTGGCTTTTGATCTTGCCCAGCGCGCCGAGCAGGCCGAGGCAGGGGTCCCCGCCTCGGAGCGTGGCCAGGGCGTGGGAGCCCAGGTGGCACTGGCACGGAGGGAATCACCGAACCGTGGCTCCCGGTTGCTTGGTTTGGCGAAGGCGCTCGTGATCGAGATGCCGCGCACCTTGGCGGCGCTGCAGGCCGGGCAGCTGAATGAGTGGCGTGCCACGCTGCTGGTGAAAGAAACCGCCTGCCTGTCTGTTGAGGACCGAACCGCTGTCGACGAGGAGCTCGCCCCCGACACAGGGACCTTTGCCGGGAAGGGCGACAAAGCGATCGTGGCCGCGGCGAAGGCTGCCGCGTATCGGCGGGATCCGCGGTCGGTAGTCGGGCGTGCCAGTCGCGCTGCGGCCGAGCGGACTGTCAGCCTGCGCCCGGCGCCGGACACCATGACCTACCTGACGGCCCTCCTTCCGGTTGCCCAGGGAGTGGCGGTCTACGCGGCGCTGACCCGAGCGGCTGATTCGGCCCGTTCCAGTGGGGATCCCCGAGGTCGGGGCCAGGTTATGGCCGACACCCTGGTCGAACGCAGCACCGGTACCCCGGGCGGGATTTCGGGGATCAACGTGGACCTCGTTATGACGGACCGCACCTTGTTCCAAGGTGACAGCGAACCAGCCCGGCTCAAGGGCTACGGAATCGTCCCCGCTGAATGGGGAAGGGAACTGCTCGGATCGGCGCAAGCCGCAACCCTGGGACAGGAGGGCGCGAACTCAGCTTCCGGAACAGGGCAAACCGGTCAAGGTCATGCGGTAGTGCCGAAGACAGAGCTCACTGTCTGGCTTCGCCGGCTCTACACCGCGCCAACCACGGGAGAACTCCTTGCCGCCGACTCCAAGGCCCGGGTCTTCGCTGGTGGGCTTCGGCACTTCATCGAAACCCGTGACGACATCTGCCGGACCCCGTATTGCGATGCGCCGATCCGGCATATTGACCATGTGGTTCCGTGGCGTTCCGGAGGGCAAACAAACCTCGCTAATGGCGCAGGACTCTGCGAAGCCTGCAACCACACCAAGGAAAACCCCGGCTGGAGCACCAAAGCCGTGCCCGGTGACGTGCACACCGTGGAAATCAGCACCCCCACCGGACACTCGTACCAATCAAAGGCACCGCCCCTGCCGGGACACCGCCCCTCCAGAACGTAGAAACCCCGGACACGAGAAAGCCCGTTGAGCGCCTTAGTCTTCGAAATCTCCCGCATCCCTGCGGAAGGTGCCCAGTACGCGGATGAGGTGATCGACGTCGTCGTCTCCGAAACCTGACTTGCCGAAAACCTCGGAGTTGAGTGCCGCCGTCGCCTTCTTGGCGAGGGTCCGGCCCTCGGCGGTGAGTTCTATCAGGGTGGTGCGGCCGTCGGTGGGATGCGGCGAGCGGGCCACCAGGGCGGCTTTTTCCAAGCGGTCGACGGCGTTGGTCACCGAGGTGGGGTGCACCTGCAGGAGCGCGCTGGCTTTGTTCATGGGCAGCGCACCGCTCCGGGCGAAACTCAGCAGCGCCAGAAGTTCGTAGCGTGCGAAGGTCAGCCCGAACGGCTTGAGGACCGTTTCGATGCGCGCCAGCAGGATTTGCTGGGTGCGCATGATCGCGGTGATGGCAGCCATGGGCGCGGCGACATCGCCCCAGCCATGCCGTTCCCAGTTGCGCTGGGCATCGGCAATGGGGTCGCGGGGGAGTGGGGTGCCCATGGGCCTCCTTCGTTTGCTTGGTTGGCCGAGTGTTCGGTTGGCTAGTCTTTCAGATTCGGGAACTCCTCCTCGGAGTATTCGACGCCCAAACCTGACGGGAGCGGACCGTCGCCGTGCCGAGCAACCTCTGTACCGCGCAGTTCGACGCGCCGGATCTTGCCGGAAATGGTCTTGGGCAACTCGCCGAATTCCAGCCGCCGGATGCGCTTGAACGGCGCCAGATGCTCACGGCAATACTTGAGAATGTCCTCGGCCACAGCAGGTCCCGGTTCGTAGCCGGCGGCCAGCACCACAAACGCCTTGGGTACCGACAACTTCACGGCATCAGGTGAAGGCACGACGGCGGCTTCCGCCACTGCGGGGTGTTCGATCAGGACGCTTTCAAGTTCGAATGGCGACAAACGGTAGTCGGAGGACTTGAAGACGTCATCGTCCCGGCCGACATAGGTGATGACGCCATCGGCGTCCCGGCTGGCCATATCGCCGGTGTGATAATAGCCATCGCGGAAGGCCTCGGCCGTCTTGGCCTCGTCACCGAAGTAGCTCTTCATGAGCCCCACGGGCCGGGGGTCCAAGCGCAAGCAGAGTTCGCCGTCGTCGGCTTCCTGGCCGGTGACCGGGTCCACCAGGACGACGTCGTACCCGGGCAGCGGCCGTCCCATGGAGCCGATCTTTACCGGCTGGGCAGGAGTGTTGGCGATCTGGACCGTGGATTCGGTCTGGCCGAAGCCGTCACGGATGGTGACGCCCCAGGCCTCCTCTACTTGCCCGATGACTTCCGCGTTGAGTGGTTCGCCGGCCGAAACCACCTTCAGCGGAGGAGTGGTGAGCTGCGTGAGGTCTGCTTGGATGAGCATGCGCCACACCGTGGGCGGCGCGCAGAAACTGGTGACGCCCTCCCGGCCCATCTGCTCCATGAGGGCGGCGGCATCGAAGCGTTCGTAGTTGTAGATGAAGACGCAGGCCTCAGCGATCCAAGGAGTGAAGACGTTGGACCATGCATGTTTGGCCCAGCCGGGGGAGGCGACGTTGAGGTGGACATCGCCGGGTTCGAGGCCGATCCAGTACATCGTAGACAGGTGGCCCACGGGGTAGGACGTGTGGGTGTGCTCCACCAGCTTGGCGCGGGAAGTGGTGCCGGAGGTGAAGTAGAGGAGCAGCGTCTCGTCGGCGCGAGTGGGGGCGTCGGGCGCGAAGTCCGTTCCGGCGTCGTACGAATCTGCGTACTGTTTGGCGTCCGCGTTGGTGGGTTCCGCGCCGATCTCGATCAGGGTGTAATCGCCTTCCACTGCGGCGAACTTGCTGATGTTGGCACTTCCGACGGCCACCCAGCTGGCCCCACCGCGCTCAACGCGGTCCTGGAGATCGCGGGCGCCCATGAGGGTGGTGGTGGGGATCATGACGATGCCCAGTTTGATGCCGGCCAGCATGAGTTCCCAGAGTTCAACCTGGTTGCCGAGCATGATGATCATGTGGTCGCCGCGCTGGACGCCCTGGCCGCGCAGCCAGTTGGCTACCTGCGATGACCGATCTGCGAGCTCCTTGAACGAGCGGCGGGTGGAACTGCCGTCCTGTTCCACGATGACCAGCGCGGGCTTGCCGCCTTTTTCCTGGTCCGCCGCGATCTGGTCGAACCAGTCCAAGGCGAAATTGAACTCCTCGAAGCGTGGCCACGCGAATTCGCTGTGTGCCTGCTTGTAGTCCTCGCGCAGTTCCAGCAACCGGTCGCGGGCCGCACGGAAGTCATCGGTGACTGTCATAGTCCGCCTTTCGCTGGGGCTTCATTGCCCGGCCTAGTGATCCACATCACCTTGCAATATACTAGGACATCCAAGGGTTTGGAAGAGCCTGTGCGGGACATGACGAAGGGGTCTAATGCTCGACGAAAAAGCTGCCGGCACCGTCACCAGCGGTGCGGCAACAGAACGTGTCCTCCCTCCTTACCCGGAGGCGGACCTTATGCACGTAGTGGATCTGCTCCCACCATCGGAGCGTGTGCGCTACCTCGAGATCAGGGAATTCCTGCAGGCACGCATCCGGGCGGCCAGTATCGAGTACTGGAACCGGGAGGAATTTCCGTTCGGACTGCTGGCCGACATGGCCAAGTTCGGGCTTGGAGGACTACAGACAGACGGCTCCACCAAGCTCTTCAAGGGCCTCATGTACACCGAGATCGCCAGGGCGGACGTGTCTCTTTCGGCGTTGGTGGGCATCCACAACGAACTCATCGTGGGCATGATCCACGAGCTCGGCTCTGATAAGCAGAAGCGCACGTGGCTGCCTGGGCTGGAGGCCTTTACCCAGTTGGGCGCCTTCGCCCTCACCGAACCTGACCACGGCTCCGACATCGCCGGAGGACTCTCGACGACGGCGCGGCGCGACGGCGGCGAATGGGTCATCAACGGTGCCAAGCGCTGGATTGGTGCAGGCACCATCGCCGACTTTGCGCTGGTGTGGGCCCGGGACGAATCCGACGGGCAGATCAAGGGCTTCATTGTGGAGACCGATCGCCCCGGGTACTCGGCCACTAAGATCTCCAACAAAATCGGGCTCAGGATCATGCAGAACGCGGACATTCTCCTGGATGAGGTCCGCATACCTTTGGAGAATCTCCTGCCGGGGGCCACGGAGTTCTCGCGGGCGAACGATCTTTTGCGTGATTCCCGGGCTTGGGTGGGTTGGCAGGCTGCAGGGATTCAACTGGCCGCGTTTGATATCGCCCGTTCTTACGCCTTGGAACGCCAGCAATTCGGCAAGGAGCTGGCCCGTTTCCAGCTGGTGCAGCAGCAGCTCGCGGATATTTTGGGCAACGCGAATGCCTCACTGTCCATGATGGTTGAGCTCGCGCGGATCCAGCAGGCCGGCAAGCTCGAAATGGTCCAAGCTGCCATGTGCAAGGCCACCACCACCCGGCTGGCGCGCTCATCCGTGGCGATGGGCCGTTCCCTCTTGGGCGGGAACGGGATCACCACGGATTACGAGATGGGCAAGCTCTTCGGTGACGCCGAGATCCTTTACACGTATGAGGGCAGCTACGAGATCAATTCGATGATCGTTGCCCGGGCGGTGACAGGGAAGTCGGCCTTCGTCTGAGACCGCCCGGGCATGCGTCAGGCTTTCCGGGCTGCGACCAAGGCCGGATCCGGGTCCGAAGGCGCAGCGACGGCTGCGTGTTCGGCCAGGACTCCGGTCTTGTGCCGGATGCGCAGGCGGTAGAGGAGCGTCCCGCCGATGATGACCGTGCCGACAAACATGACGCCGCCCCATTGCAGGTACCACTCGAACGGCGGCACCGAGTTGTAAATCTCCGGCCGCGGCCACACCAGGTTCAGTGTCATGGCACCGCCCCACAGCACCGCCAGGATGTTCACGGGCAGCCCCCATTTGCCGAGGCTGAATCCCGGTTCTGATCCGTCGTCCTTGAGGGGCCACTTCTTCAAGAAGCGGCGCCGCAGCATGGGCACCGTCACCAGGAGGTATGACAGGTAGATCAGGACGATGCTGATGCTGGAGAGAATCGTGAAGATAGCTGGCTGGGAGATGTTGACGATCAGGGGAATCACGGCCACGACACCGATAACGATGGCGGCCACTGTGGGGGTTTTGCGGGTGGGATGGACTTTGCTGAGCTGACGGCTGAACGGGAGGTTGTTGTCCCTGGCCATGGCGAACATCATCCGGATGGCTGCTGCGTGGACGGCCAACGTGCAGACCACCACGGCCACCACGATGCACGCCAGGAAGGCCTTGCCGAATGGACCGCCCAGCACCGACAGCACGATGTACTGCAGCCCGCCATCGGCCGCTCCGAGTTTGGGATCTGAAAGATCGGGCGCGGCAAGGATTCCGCCGAGGAGGAGCAATCCTCCCAGGAGGAAGGACGCCGTAACGGCGCGCAGGATCGCCCTGGGCGCCGTTTTCTTGGGGTCCTTGGTTTCTTCACCCAGGGAACTGGCGGTGTCGAAGCCGTACATGACGTAGCCGGACGCCATGGCGGCAATGAGGAACACGCCAAAGAAGCCCAGGGGATGTTCTTCGCCGAATCCCGCAGTATCCAAGAGGACTTCCGGTCCGCGAACGGAGTGCCAGATGAGCGCCGCAATGAGCAGGACGGCTGCAACCAGCTCCACGAACACGCCCACGCTGTTGATCATGGTCATGAGTTTCACGCCAAAAGCGTTGATGAGGGTGGAAATACCGATCATGATGCTGGCCAGAATGACCCCGTTGACGGCGAAGTCGTAAGGACCTGTTCCGTCGCCCACCAGTTGGAAGCCGCTCCAGATTTGCGGGAGGGTGATTTGGAGGGCCAAGGCAACGGACCCCAGGGCCATGATGGAGGAGAGCAACAGCAACCAGCCCGCCAGCCACGCCCACGTTCCAGTCGAGAGCCTCTTGGCCCAGTTGTAGACCGACCCGGCCACCGGGTAGCGTCCTGCCAATTCCGCAAAGCACAGGGCGACCATCAGCTGGCCGACGAAGACGATGGGCCACGACCAAGCGTAGGCAGGTCCCGCCGTCGAGAATCCGAAGTAAAACAGTTGAAAAACGCCGGTGAGGATGGAGATGTAGCTGACGCCGGCGGCGAAGCTGGCGAACTTACCGATGCTGCGGTCCAGGGTTTGGGCATAGCCAAACTCGTCCATGCCGCTTGCATCGCTCTTGCAGGGTCCTAATTTGCTGGGTTCTGACATGCGAACTCCTAGTTCAGACGTGCACGAATGGTGACTTTCTGCGGCCGCCATTGGACGCAGATGAAATCAAGGCCGGGCACCGCGTTGTGCCTCCGGCTGTTTCCCCCATTGTTTGTTGCGTGGGTCTAAAAGCAGGGTGCCTGGTCAGGCGAGGGACAAGCTGAAGCCGGCTTCCGCCGTCGTGGTGTCCTCCGTCCGGCTGTTGTTGAAATCGGCCTTGATGAAATCGGCGCAGCGCTCGCCAATCATCATCACGGTGATATTCGGATTGACGGTGATGTGTTCCGGCATGACGGAGGCGTCCGCCACGCGCAATCCGGTAACGCCCTTGACCCGCAGTTCGGGATCCAAGGGTGACATATGGTCGTCCACCGATCCCATGCGGACTGTGCCGACGGGGTGGTAGACGGTGTTGTGCGTTTTGCGGATGTAATCCTGCAGTTCTTCATCGGTCTGCGCTTCGATGCCAGGGGAGAGTTCCCGACCGGTCCATTCGGCCATTGCCGGCTGCGTGGCGATTTCGCGGGCCTTGCGGATACCGGCCACCATGACGCGCATGTCGTGCCCCTCCGGATCGGTGAAGTACCGGGGATCCACCATGGGCTTGTCGCGGAAGTCCCGGCTGCGCAAGCGAACGGTCCCGCGGGAACGCGCGTGGGTGACATTCGGAGTGAGGCTGAAGCCGTTCTCCGTGGTGGGGTAGCCGTACCGCAGGGTGTTCATGTCGAACGGCACGGAGCCGTAGTGCATCATCAGGTCCGGGCGGTCCAGGCCATCCTGGGTGGGAGTGAAGATGCCGATCTCCCACCACTGGGTGGAGGCCTGCACCATGGGCTGCTTGGCCTCGAACTGAACCACGCCTTCCGGGTGGTCCTGCAGGTGCTCGCCGACGCCGGGGGAATCCACCAGGACCTCGATGCCGTGCGTGGCCAGGTGTTCGGCCGGGCCTATGCCGGAGAGCATGAGGAGCTTGGGGGAGTCGATGGCGCCGGTGGACAGGATGACCTCGCGATGCGCGTTCAGCCTGTGCGTACGGCCGAAAGCCGAGTCCACGACGTCGACGCCGGTGCAGCGCTTGTCCGCGTCGAACACCAGTTGTCGCGCCCGCAGGCCGGTCAGCAGGGTGAAGTTTTCGCGATCAATGATGGGGTGGATGTAGGAGACCGAGCTGGAAGAACGTGTCCCGTCCGAGCGTCGGTTGATCTGGAAGAAGTTGGCGCCGTTGATCACTGTGGTGCCGTCATTGAACTTCGCGCGGGGGATGCCGGTCTGCTCGCAGGCATCAAGGAGCGCGACCCCGGCGGGATCGTTCGGAGGAACGTTCATCAGGTGCACCGGGCCGTCGTGGCCGTGGTGTGGAGCTTCCGGTCCGGCGTCCTCGTTCGTTTCCAGACGCTGGTACAAAGGCCAGGCGGCACTAGCGTTCCAGCCCGTGGCGCCGTACTTCGATTCCCATTCATCCAGGTCTTCGCGGGGAGCCCAAAAAGCGATGCAGGAGTTGTGGCTGGAGCAGCCGCCCATGACCTTGGCGCGGGCATGGCGCATGAAGGAATTGCCGTTCTCCTGCGGTTCTACTGGGTAGTCCCAGTCGTAGCCGGATTCCAGCAGTTCCATCCAGCGGTCGAGCTGCAGAATTTCGGGCAGGCCCCGGTCATCCGGGCCGGCTTCCACCAGGGCAACGGTGACGGCAGGGTCCTCGCTCAGCCGGGCGGCGACGGCAGCTCCGGCAGATCCTCCGCCAATGACGACGTAATCGAACCCGCGCTCGCTGAGGTTCTCGATGTTGTCAACGTGCATCTATTTCTCCTTGCCGTGGTCTGCGAACCAGCCGGTCACCTGCGGGCTGGTGTTCTGGTAGATGTGCTTGGCTTCCTGGTACTCGCCCAGCCCGGTGGGACCGAGTTCGCGGCCGACGCCGGACTGGCCGAAGCCGCCCCACTCGGCCTGCGGAAGGTAGGGGTGGTAGTCGTTGATCCAGACCGTGCCGTGCCGCAAACGGCCCGCTACCCGCTGGGCCTTGCCGGCATCCTGGGTCCAGACGGCGCCCGCCAGCCCGTAGATGGTGTCGTTGGCGGTGGCCACGGCTTCGTCCTCGGTGCGGAAGGTTTCCACTGTTACTACCGGGCCAAAGGCTTCATCGATGACTACGGACATTCCCCGGGTCACGCGGTCCAGGACGGTGGGCTGGTAGTAGAAACCGGCGTCGAACTTTTCGCCTTCAGGGGCCGCGCCGCCGCAGCGCAGCCGCGCGCCTTCGGCAACACCGCGCTGGACGTAGGCGTCCACCTTCTCCCGGTGTGCGGCGGAAATCAGCGGACCGGTTTCGGCGGACTCATCGAACGGGCCGCCCAGGCGGATGTCCTTGGCCTTGCGGACCAGTTCCTCGACGAAACGCTCCGCGATGGATTCCTCCACCACCAGCCGAGCCCCGGCGGAGCAGACCTGCCCTGAGTGCACAAAGGCGCCGTTCAGCGCATTGTCGACGGCGGCGTCGAAGTCAGCGTCAGCGAACACCACGTTGGGGTTCTTGCCGCCGAGCTCCAGCGCCACCTTTTTCACGGTGCCGGCTGCGGCGGCGGCAATGCGCTTGCCGGTTTCCAAGCCGCCGGTGAAGGACACCAAGTCAATGTCGGGGTGCTCAGAAAGTGGTGCGCCCGCTTGAGCGCCGGGGCCCGTTACCAGGTTGGCGACGCCGTCCGGTAGGCCCAGGTCCTGCAGCAACTGCATGGCAAGGATTGCGGTGGAGGGGGTCAGCTCCGCGGGCTTCAAAACGAAGGTGCAGCCGGCGGCCAGTGCGGGAGCGATCTTCCACGCGGCCTGCAGCAGCGGGTAGTTCCACGGCGTGATCAGGCCGCAGACTCCGACGGGCTCGTAGACGATTTTGCTGACGACGGCGGGGTCCCCGGCGTCGACCACCCGGCCCGCCGACTGCCCGGCGAGGCGTCCGAAATATTCGAAGCAAGCGGCGATGTCATCGATGTCGATGCGGCTTTCGATGATCCGCTTCCCGGTGTCCAGGGATTCGGCGCGGGCAAACTTCTCGCGACGTTCGCGCAGTTCCGCGGCGACCTTGAGCAGGAACGCGCCCCTCTCGGGAGCGGGGACGTTTGCCCAAACACCGGAATCGAAGGCCTTGCGGGCTGCGGAAATGGCGCGCTCGGCATCTTCGCGGCCGGCTTCGGACACCGTGGCGACCAGTTCGCCGTCGGCCGGGTTGCGGATCTGCCGCACGGCGCCTGACGCGGCCGACTCCCACGAGCCGTTGATGAAAAGCGTGGAGGCAGAATCAGAAAATGTGGCTTGGGTCATACGAAGCAGGCTAGTGCATCTTGAACATTCGTTCAAGGAAAATTATGAACAGATGTTCAAAGTTTGTGGTTGGGGTGGTCCGGATTCTCACCCATCCCTGTTCCCTGCCGCTACGAACCACTGACATGAAAAAGCTCGGACTCCGGACCAAAGGCCCCGAAACCATGGCAGCGCTGGCAGGCGTGGTATCTGCCGCCGTCGTGCTTGCCGTTGCCGAGCTGGTCGGTGCATTCTTCACCGCCAGGGCGACCCCCGTATTCGCGCTGGGATCCACGTTCATCGACTTCACGCCCTCGTGGATGAAGGACTTTGCGATTGCCACGTTCGGTACCAACGACAAAGCCGCATTGTTCGTAGGCATGGGCCTTACCATCGCCCTGCTTGCCTGCGTTCTGGGTGTTGTGGCCTACAAGAAGTGGGCGCTGGGCGTCCTGGGCGTGCTGTTCATGGGTGCCGTGATTGTTGCCGCCGTCACCACCCGCGCCGGCGTTGGACCCGCCGACGCCGTCCCTTCAATCGTGGGAACCATCGCAGGCCTCTTCGTCCTGCGCCGCCTTATCAAGCCGTTGTGGGGCTTGAAGTCGTGGCCGGAAGCCCCCGCTGACATAGCGGCCGACGCCGACAACCAGGTTGGGGGTCCCGGCACCAGCCGCCGCCGCTTCTTCGCCGCGGCCGGCATCACCGCCGTCGCCGCCGGAATCGCGGCCACCGGTGGGCGGCTGCTGGGTGCCGCACGCAACAATGTTGCGCAGGCCCGGGATGCACTCCGGTTGCCGGCACCCGTCAAGGCTGCGCCCGCTGTTCCGGCGGGAGTCCAGTCCCCGGTGGCAGGAGTCTCCGCTTGGCTGACACCGAACAACGATTTCTACCGCATTGATACCGCCCTGAGCGTCCCGGAAATCAACGTCGAAGACTGGGTACTGCGGGTGCACGGAATGGTTGAGAAGGAAGTGACCCTCACCTTCCAGGACCTGCTCGACGCCGATCTGATCGAATCGCACGTCACCCTCACCTGCGTATCCAACCCCGTAGGCGGAAAGCTCGCCGGAAACGCCAAATGGCTGGGCATGCCCCTCCGCGAAGTCCTGGCCATGGCCAAACCGAAGGAAGGCGCGGACATGGTGCTCTCAACATCCATTGACGGCTTCAGCGCCTCCACTCCGCTGGAAGTCCTGCAGGATGACCGCGATGCCATGCTGGCCATCGGCATGAACGGTGAGCCGCTTCCGGTGGAACACGGATACCCCGTGCGGATGGTGGTTCCAGGGCTGTACGGGTTCGTTTCCGCCACCAAGTGGGTGGTGGACCTGGAGGTCACCCGCTTCGCTGACAGCAAGGCGTACTGGACGGAACGCGGCTGGTCGGAGCGCGGCCCCATCAAGACCATGGCACGTGTGGACGTACCCAAGTCCTTTGCGAAGTTCGCGCCGGGAAAGGTCGCCGTGGGCGGCACAGCATGGGCCCAGACGCGGGGAATCACCAAGGTGGAAGTCCAGATTGACGACGGCGAGTGGGTGGAAGCAACCCTTTCCGACGAAGCCTCCACCATCACCTGGCGCCAGTGGTCCTATGAATGGGATGCCACGCCCGGCCTGCACTACGTCAAAGCCCGGGCCACCGACGGCACCGGCGAAGTCCAGACGGAGCAGCGCGCCGATCCAGTGCCGGACGGTGCCTCGGGCTGGCCGTCGGTGATGGTGACGGTGGAGTAGCTGTTCGAAGTTCGCGGGCTGACAGGGGGGGACGACGACGGCGGCGCGCTGCCGCCGTCGTCGGCTCTTTAAGCCCGGCAGTAAGAAGGGGCTAGCCGAACACCCGGGTACCTTCAGGCATCGCGGGCATGGAGGAGGCTCCGCCGCCGAGGTCCTGGTCATTGGCGGTCAGTCCGGTGGGGAGGGTGGCCATCAAGACGGCCACAGGCGTGCCGGTGATGGACTTCTGGAACCAGCCGTTGCCGGTGGTGGTCACTGGTCCGTCGATGGAGTGCTTCCAATTGCCGTCTGCCTGGAGGCGGACTTCCCGCCTTACCCACACTCTTCCCGTGGAAGTTGATGGAAGCCGGCGAAGTGCTGGACAAGAAGAAACGCTTCTGCAATCATAGATCCTAAGCTTCATGAGGTGACATAAAGCACACGCTTTTGCAGAAGCGTTTCTGCAGAATTGCGTCTTGGGGAACGCTGACATCCAACATCTGCCGGACAACAGTCCGGCCCTCAATCATTTGGAGGTGGCCACATTGAATAATGGGGCCTCAACAGTCAAAACGGAGCCGCTGGGCTCCTCCAGTTCAGAGGCACTGGTTGAAGACCACGGAGTTTGTCCGATTCCGGCGCGGGACAGGACCTCCGGGGGAGCTGATCAATTCTGGATCTGGGCCGGTGCCAACCTTGCTCCCATCAACTGGGTGCTGGGAACGGTCGGTCTCGGGCTGGGCTTGAGCTTGGCCGAAACCCTGATCGTCATTCTCGTTGGCAACATGATGGGCTCGGCACTCTTCGGGCTCTTCTGCATCATGGGCCACAAGACCGGCGTGAACGCCATGATTCTGGCCCGGCTCGCGTTGGGACGGCGCGGGGCCAAAGTCGTGGCCGCAGTCATGGTTCTTATGCCCATGGGGTGGGTCGGAGTCAATACGTGGATCGTCTTGGACCTGGCGATGACAGCCCTCAAAGAAGTGGGCGTGCAACCCAATGACACGGTGAAGTACTCCATCGCGGCAGTCATCATGATTATCCAGGTCCTTTTGGCCGCCTGGGGATTTAACGCCATCAAAAAGTTCGAACGCTGGACGATGCCCGTCATCCTGGTGGTGATGGTCGTGATGACGATCGTTGCCTCACTCAACGTACATCCGAGCTTCGCCCCCGGGACCTTGGACGGCACCGACAAACTGGCTGCCATGAGCCAGGTCATGACCGCGATTGGCATCGGTTGGGGCATCACCTGGTTCGTTTATGCAGCCGACTTCACACGCTTCACCCGTCCGACCATGCCCACTAAGAAGGTGTTCTGGTCCGCGACGCTTGGAATGTTTGTTCCCGTCGTCTGGCTCGGCTTCCTCGGCGCGTACATCGCATCAGCCGGCGGAGGAACCGACCCTGCTGAATTGGTGCTGACCGCCTTCGGCGCATTGGCTTTGCCAATCCTCGTCCTTATCCTCCACGGGCCGATCGCAACCAACATCGTGGTCATGTACTCGTCCGTCCTGGCGGTCCTTTCCCTGGACATCAGGGCGCGGCAGTGGAAGATAGCGCTCGGCGGGGGAATCGTCGGCTCCTTTGTCCTCTGGCTTTTCCTTCAGTCCGAAAACTTCGCCAACTCCGCAGCGCAGTGGATGAGCGTTCTCGTGCTCTGGATCTCGCCGTGGGCCGCGATGACCTTGGTTGACTTTTTCATCCTCCGCCGCCAGCGGGTTGATGTTTCAAGTCTCTACGCGGCTCCTTCAGTCAAATGGTCCCGTGACGTCAACTGGCCCGGAGTGGTGTCCCTGGCAGCGGGGCTGCTAGCCGGGTGGCTCTTCCTAAAAACCGGCATTCCTGGGGTCGAAGGCCCCCTTGCGATAGCCCTCGGAGGCACGGATCTTTCCTGGCTATCCAGCAGCATCGTGGCCGGCACTCTCTATTACTTCCTGGGACACAAGAACGCACTGCCCGCCACCGTTCCCAGCGCGTCAACGATGACGTCCGCTGAATAACCCCCACAGACCTGCACCACCAAGAAAAGAAGGAAATCATGTACAACTGGTCCACCATCAACATCGACAGGCTCCGCCAGGATCGCCGCACTGCCATCGCCGAACTGATGCAGCGAAACCAGCTCTCCCACCTCCTCCTGACTGGGTTTGACCACATCCGCTACGCCACGGACTACCGCACCCAAATCATCGCCGAAGCCTTCGACTGGTTCGCAGCCGTCGTTGACCGCGACGGAAACGCGGAAATCTTCACGCCTTGGATCGACGAGACCCAGGCAAACCCGGTCGCAGACCTGCCATGGGTTACGGCCATCCATGCCATGCCGTCATGGGCTCCCGTCGTCGGCCACCCCGAAACCTGGACCAGAGGTTTGGCAGCAGCGCTGAAGGGGGCTACGAAAGTTGGCATCGAGCTCATCGACCCTGCGATCCTCGGCCGCCTCCAAACTGTGCTGCCGCAGGCAAGCTTTGTTTCGGTCGGCCAGGAACTCTACGACATCCGCATCCGAAAGACCCAGGATGAAATCATCCTGCTCGAAGACGCCAGCATCGTTAACTCCATTGGGGCTGAAGCCGGAATCGCAGCCGCCGTGCCGGGTGCAACAGACCACGATATCCTCGCTGCCGTGATGGGCAAACTTCAGGAATCGGGACCTGAGTTCCTGAGCCACTCACTGTGTAACCACAGGAGGGGAAATGGTGGATGGTTCGCCGAAGGCAGCGTTCTTCGCGAAGGAGACCCCTACTTCTTCGACATCGGCGTTTACGGGCAGCACGGCTACGCATCCGACATCGCCCGCACTGGCTTCGTGGGCGGAGAAGCGCGTCCGGAAATTCGTGCCGTCTACGAGAAGCTGCTGAACGCCCACCGCATCGCGGAGGAAGCGGCAAAACCGGGCGTCCTGGTCTCCAAGGTTGACGAAGCAGTCAACAAATACCTCGCCAGCGAGGGCCTGCCGACCACCCCGTACGCGATCGGTCACGGCGTGGGGCTCCGCGCCTGTGAACTGCCCACTATTTACCGTCACGGGCTCTTCGACCGAGACCAGGTCATCGTGGAAAACAGTGTCATTTCCCTCGAACCCGAAACCGGCATCGAAGTGGACGGCGAATTCATGCTCCTCAAGCTCGAAGACAACTACCTCGTGCAGTCTGACGGCGTCCGCCGTCTCTCGCCTGCGGGTTACGGACTGGAGCTGGTCTAATGCAACGCGGTGTACATTCTCTGCCCGTCGAACAACATCTCCGTCCGACAACACTGCGCCTGGTGCTGGCCCAACTTGAGCCGGTTCCCCGTCGGATCGACGAGAATGTACACCGCGTGCTCAGCGTTCTTGAGGAACATCACGAAGCGGATCTGGTGGTCTTCCCCGAGCTGTTCCTGACCGGCTACACGTCCGTGGACGTATGGGAGCTGCAGCTTTCGGTGGACAGCCAACCCATCCAGGTGCTCCAGGCCGCCTGCCGTGGCCACCAGACGGCGTTGGTTGTTGGTTTTATCGAACAAGCCGGGTTGCGTCCTTACAATTCGATGCTGATGATCGACAAGGACGGCACTGTAGCCGGCGTCTACCGAAAGACACATCTTTTTGGCGGAGAAGCAGAAGTGTTTACTCCGGGGGACAAACTTGAATGTGTGAACTTGGGAGCCATTACGGTAGCGCCCCTGACCTGCTTCGACATCGAGCTCCCCGAACCGGCGAGAAAGCTGGCCAAGGAGGGGGCGGACCTCATCATCTCCATCGCCGCGAACATGGACCCGTATTACGACGATCATGAGCTTGCAGGCAGGGCGAGGGCGCTGGATAACCGGATCCCCCACATTTACGTCAACCGCACTGGCTCTGAAGGTCCGTTCGACTTCGTCGGCGGCTCAAGGGTCGTTGCACCAAACGGCGCCGTGCTGTCCCAGGCCGGACGCAGCGAGACGATTCTCTGCGTAGACCTGAGCTACGGATCCCGGGTCGAATCGGACATCGACTACCTGCTCCACCTGAGGCCGGAACTGTACTAGGCGGTTCCTAGTTGGTCGGACGCGCGCCGGCTTCCGTGCTTGCGCGGACAACGAGGTGAGCCGGAATGGTCACGCTCTTTATTGATTGTTCTCCTTCAATTTGTTCGATGAGCATCTCCGCGGCCGCGCGTCCGATCTCCACTGGTTGCAGTTCGACGGCGGTGAGGGGCGTCGAAGCGCCAGCTACTGCTGAGCTGTCACCCAGGCTGACGATCATGACATCCTGCGCAGCAGAGGCTGCCATTGAAGCCCCAAGGGCGAGTCGGTCCAGTGTTGCAAATATGGAGTCCGGGGCATCCTCCCTGCTGAGGAGCCGTTCAGCAGCCTGGCGCCCGGAGTCTTCCGAGAGGCTTCCCGACACCACTTCCAGCCGGGGCTGAACTCCGCGGACCTTGCACCAGCCCTCGTAGGCCTGAACACAATCCGCGGCATAGGAAGCGCTGACTGGGCTGGAAATCAAGCCAGGTCGCCTGGAACCCTTCTCCCACAAGTGATCCAGGACCTCGGAAACGACAGCAGAGAAATCGTTGTCAACGCTGCTGGTGACTGTGGAGTCCAACCTGCCCACTGTCACCAAGGGCCTGCCGTCCACCAATGCACGCTGCACCAGCCTGTTCTCAGGCACGGGGTCGACAACTATGGCTCCGTCGTAAGGAATTGTGGTTTTACCCGCCCAGTCGCCGATAGGAGCCATCGCCAGGGCGTAACCCCTGGACGAGGCAACTTCGGAAGCTGCGCTCATGACCCGGACAAAAAACTCGACATTCCACATCGACGTTACAGCTGTCTCCGGCGCCGCAATCGACATCATAAGAATGCCCGTCCTGCCGGACGCGAGACTCTTCGCGGCAGAGCTTGCCTGATACCCCAAGCTCTTGGCCGTCTCCAGTACTTTCTTTCGAGTCTCCTCAGGCAGTCTGCCCTTGCCACTTAAAGAATCGGAGACTGTCGTCACCGAAACGCCCGCTGCCTTGGCAACGTGCCGGATCGTAACTCTCGTAGCCACTATTTGTCCCTTCCCCACTGCAGCGGCAAAAGATGCCGGTATTCAGCGCGCATCCCGTCTTCCAAGGCCTCCTTGAAGTATTTCTTCGTCCACGAGACCAGAGGACCGGCGTTGTCCAATGGCAACGCGCACTCGAGGGAATGAGCAGAAGCATCCACATAGCCCTCGAGCAGGCCCAGGCAATAGGAAACGACGTCAGGATCGCGAAGCAACTCGTAAGCCTTGCTGAATTGGCCAGCCTCCAAGGCCTCTTCCAAAGCAGCTCCTGAAGTGGTGGAAGCCCTGATGGCCGCTACCCCGAACACGCCGTTGGGGAGGTCCGTTTCGACAGGTTTGCCCAGAACCTGGTCGTCCCCTAGGAGATCGAGAAGGTCATCCAACAGTTGGAATGCCATCCCGAAGTTCCACCCGAACGAACGAACCTGTTCAACTGTCGACGGCGACAGTTCCAGGACGAGAGCGCCCATCTCACAGCTGGCAGCAAAAAGCTCGGCCGTCTTCATGGAAATGTAGGAAAGGAAGTCCTGTTCCGCTGAACGTAGTGACAAGCGGGACTCTGCCAGCTGCCCGAGCGTCAGACGCTCAAAGGCAGACTGCCAAGCCGAGGCGGCAGCGGGCCCTGCCTCATGGGCCAGCTTCATGCCCCTGGCCAACAGCAGATCACCCGACAGGATGCTGATTCCCTCCCCGGCAGTGACATGTACAGCGGGTGCATCGCGTCGATAATCCGACCCGTCGATCAGATCGTCATGAATAAGTGAAGCCGCGTGAAGCAACTCGACCGCCGCCGCAGCCGAAAGGAGCGACGGACTGGGCACGGCACCGACGGTGGCCCCGATATCGAGAATCAAACCGGACCTGAGCATCTTTCCGGCTGAAGCAACCGGACCCAAAATCTCGTCGAGCGCCTCCGACCCTGTCCCTCCGGCGTTCTGGACAATAAGGCTGCGGACCTGACTCCCCACGTATGCAAGGTCATTCATTGGCTTCAAGACAACTCCGATTCACACTGAAGAAACGCTTCTGTAGACAATGCTACCGTGAGATCCTCGCGGCGGAATGGGGCAAGGGCGGTTCGAATCACCGCGAAGGTGCGAAGGCGATGTCTTCCGTGCGGGCAATACCGCGCTCGATGGCTGCCTTGTCGATGCCCAGGAGCGTGGTGAGCCACATGCCGTTCTGCACCACGACGACGTCGGCCGCCCGGTCCCGGCATTCCTCAGGTGACAGCCCGGGAATGGCGTTGCCGATCAAGGCCGCGAGCCCTTGGAGGTACCTCTCAAAGGCTGCGGCATTGATGCGCGCAAAGTCCTCATCCGCCTGGGCGAGGGCCCACAAATGAAGGCGGAGGGATAGATACGGCGTGGTCAGGAGGCGTGGGTCCGCAACGCGACGAAGGGACTCCCGGAGTTGCTCGTCCGGGGTCGACGTAGCCTGCGGCTCCACCAAGAGGAGGTCGTGCTCTTCAATCTGGTGGAGCACCGCGCGGATCAAACTCGGTTTGTCCTCGTAGTAGTAGTTCACAAGCCCAAGTGCGACGCCGGCTTCACGCGCCACAGCGCGCATGTTGATGCCCGAAATGCCGTGGCGGGACAGCAGTTCCAAGGCTGCGTCGAGGATGCGTTTTTGTCTGTCAACCTGTCCGCCGGACTTTGCGGTGCTTGTACCCATTCGGCCAGACTATTGTGAAACCCTGATCAGCGCATCCTGAGCGTCTACAGGTTCTTTTCTGCGTAAACCCGCAGCGCATCCCGGACGAATGTCGCCCCTGATTCCCCGCCGTAGTTGGCCGCGAACCGCGGATCAGCAACGTACATTTCTCCGAGTCCCGTGACGTAACCCTTGACGTCTCCGCCAGGCGCCGCCGTCGGGGTTCCCGGAATGCCGCTGAGCCACTCAACGTGACGCCTTGCCAGGTCCTGCGCCTCGGCGCTGTCCGGTGAAATCCCGGATTCTGCGGCTGAGATCCAATCCGTGCCCAGTTTCTGGACGCGGTCCTTCCACTGCTGCTTTTCGTCGGTGCTCATCCCGCGCCACCACGAATCGCTGGCGGCGTAGGCATCCTTGCCCCAGCGCTCCTCCACCTCGTCTTTGTACTGAGTGTGGTCGAAGCCATCAAACATGTTCTGTGCCATGTACTTTCCATCCCCTTTCATCGTGTCGATGGTTTGCCGAACGGAGGCGATCTGCCGGGTCAGCCTGTCCTGCTCCTGGGCGAGCCATTCCAGATGGCTGCTCAGCGCTTTGACGGTGTCCGTCTCGCGGTCAAGTACTTCGGCGATGGCCGGCAAGCCAAGCCCCAGTTCCCGGAGCAGGAGGATGCGCTGGAGCTGAACCAGAGCCGGACCGTCATAGTAGCGATAGCCGTTATGGCCGGTCCGGTTTGGCTTCAGCAGGCCGATGTCGTCGTAGTGACGCAGCGTGCGGCTGGTGGTGCCTGCGATCTTTGCGATTTCCTGGATTGACCAGTCCATCAGTCCTCCGTCCTAGCCTTGTTCTTCGACTGTAGGGGTTGACGCTACGTCAAGGTCAAGGGGACTGTGGCGATCACTAGTCAGCCAGGATCAGGTAGAGCGCCCTGCGGGTTTCGTCCAGCTTCTCGATGGCAGCTTGACGCTGTTCGTCAGTGGCTGCGGCGCGGAACTGATGGATGACGCCCATGAGCTTGCCGACGCTTTGGTGGAATGCGGCGCCGGTTCCATCGGCCTCGGTGTTCCAGGCGTTGGCGAGTTCCTCTTCATGCTCGGCGATATAGGCCTTGCCGTCATCAGTGAGCGTGAATTCGGTGCGCCGACCTTCGCCGACGGCGACGATCAGTTCTTCGTCGACCAACTGCTGCAGCGTCGGGTAGACCGAACCGGGGCTGGGGCGCCATGCGCCGGATGTCTTCTCGGCGATGGTCTTGATCAAGCCATAGCCGTTGGACGGAGACTCGGCCAGCAGCGAGAGAATTGCTGCGCGGACGTCGCCGCGGTTGGCTCGGCGTGAACCGCCGGGACCGAAGCCCCTGGGGCCGAATCCGGGTCCAAAGCCGGGGCCGAAACCGCCCGGTCCGAAGCCTGGGCCAAATCCGCCGCCGCCGTGTCCGCCCGGGCCGCGTCGGCCTTTGCCGCGATTGAAGCGGCCTCGTCCATGTCCGTGTTCCGGGTGTCCGTGATCGTGCTCGGGGAATGAGTTGTCGTGTTCGTTGATGCCTTTCATAACAGCATCGTCCTTTCGGTTGTTGTTACGCCGAAGGAGTATCGGCGATAGTTAACGATATATCGGTAACTATCGCGACGTCAAGACCCTGAAATTAGGGGGTGAGAGAGGGGCCGCGGGAAAGCGTCGAAAGGTGAGAGAGGGACCGCGGGAAAGCGTCGAAAGGTGAGAGGGGATCGGTTAAAGCACGACGGCGGGTGCGGACTTCCGTTCGGAAGCCGGCACCCGCCGTCGTGGTTTGTTCTAAAAAGCGGTGGCTATTTCCACCACGTATCAAAGATGGTGACCGGAACAGTGCGCTTGTGGCGCGTCCGGAGGTACTTCTGCTCGATCAGTCCGGCGGCCTCCTCGGGGACGTCGCGGCCCTCAAGGTAATCGTCGATCTGGTCGTAGGTGATGCCGAGCTCGTCCTCGTCGGTGCGGCCGGGCTTGCCGTCCAGGAGGTCGGCGGTGGGGATCTTCTCCCACACGCGGGCTGGTGCGCCGAGTTCGGCGAGGAGGGCGCGGTTCTGGCGTTTGTTCAGGCCGAACAGCGGCAGGATGTCCGCGCCGCCGTCGCCGAATTTCGTGAAGAAGCCCGTCACGGACTCGGCGCCGTGGTCGGTCCCGATCACCAGGTAGTTGTGCTCGCCGGCCAGTGCATACTGGGCGATCATGCGCGCGCGGGCCTTGGTGTTGCCCTTGTGGAAATCGGAGATCGGAGATCCGGTGGTCTTCTCGAACTCTTCCTCGAAGCCATCCACGGCCTGGGAAATGTTGTAGGTCCACTCCGTCTTGGCTTTGATGAAGTCCAAGGCTGCTTGGGCATCGTCTTCATCGTGCTGGATGCCGTACGGGAGGCGGACCGCAACGAAGTTCGCGTCGACGCCTTCAGCCTCCAGCTCCTCGACAGCCAACTGGGCGAGGCGGCCGGCAAGGGACGAGTCGATGCCGCCGGAAATGCCCAGGACAAAACCCTTGGTGCCTGTCGCTTTGACGTAATCCTTCAGGAAGGCGACCCGTTTGCGGATCTCCTCCGCAGGATTGATCCGGGGCTGTACGCCCATTTCCTCAATGATGGTGGCCTGGAGTTCGCGCATGGTCCAACACTAGTCAGCGGTGTGACGAAGGCTCAACCATGTTGCACGCGTATGGCCCAAGTGACAGTTAGTTGGGGGAGGTCGGTCCCGTTGAGCCGCGGACCGTGAGGTGGGTGGGCATGACGGAGCGGCTGCGGTTTCCGCCCCCGGCCAGCGGGTTGAGCTGGGCAAGCAACATGGACACGGCCACGCGTCCCGCCTGTTCGATGGGGGAGCTCATGGTGGTCAACGGGGGATTGCAGAAGTCGGCACCAAAGATGTCGTCACAGCCCACGATGCTCATGTCCTCCGGTACCCGCAGTCCGCGCTCCCGAAGTCTCTGCAGCATGCCGATGGCAATGAGGTCGTTGAAGACGATGCACGCCGTGACTCCGCTGTGGACCGCCGCATCAGCGGCAGCAGCTCCCGACTGTGTCTTGGGCGCGAAGGGACCAATGATGCGAACGTCCACGCCCCGGCTTTCAGCGGCCGCGGATAAAGCATCCCACCGTCGGGCACTGGACTGGGAAACCGCCGGTCCGGAAACGTAGGCGACGGACGTGTGGCCCAGGGAGATGAGATGGTCCAAGGCCTGTGGCATGGCCGAGGGCGTATCGATGATGACCGCCGGGACGCCGTCGACGTCCCGGTTGACGGTGACCATCGGCATGCGGGCGGCGGCAGCGGCAAGTGCCTCGTCGTTGAGGCGTGACGCCGCAACAATCACGCCATCGGCGCTCTTGCGGAGTTGCTCCAGGGTGCTGGCCTCCACTTCATCTGACTCTTCGGTGTCCACGAGCAGCTGTGTGTAGCCGGCGGCCTTGAGCTGCAGCTGCGTGCCCCGGATGAGGTCGAAGTAGAACGGGTTGGTGATATCCGGGACCAGGACTCCCACGGCTCCGGTCCGGCCGGAACTTAGTGCCTTCGCTTGGGAGTTGGGCGTGTAATTGAGTTCGACGGCGGCGGCCTGGATCCGCTCGCGGGTGCGGATATTGACCCGGTCCGGATTGGCGAGGGCCCTGGATACCGTGGACGCCGCGACGCCGCACAGGGCGGCGATGTCGTGGATGGTTGCAGGCCGGCCTGCAGCCACGGGTTGCGTCGCCATGGGCGTTCCTCTCTGAACGTCGGATCATGCGGCTGTGACCAGTGCCACACCGTTGATCTAGAGTGCCACACCTTGGCAGATTTTGGCAATCGGTTGTCAAGCTGATGCCACTATGGCTAAACTCAGGGGAACAAGACCTGCCTGTGAACCGCATCACCGAGCCCCTTCGCCGTGCGGCCACAGGACTAAGCCAGGACCACCTAGGAGATTTCGTGACTCAACCCAATGCCGTGTGGAACCTGTCCGGTTTCGGCGACGAAGTAGATCCTGACCCCGCCATCCAGGCCGCAGTGCTGCTGGCCCTCGGAGCGAACCACATCGAAGTCCGCAGCGCGTGGGGCACCAATGTTTCAGAACTGGACACGGAGTCGGTGACGCGGCTCAAGGCCTTCCTTGATGGGAAGGGCCTCAAGGTTTCCGCCGTCGCCAGCCCTATTGGCAAGGTGGATGTCAGCCTGCCGGTGGAGCACGAGGTCACCCGGCTCCGCCAGATCATCTCGGTCGCCAAGGCCCTGGACACCAAATACGTGCGCATCTTCTCCTTCTACCGCGCTGAAGGCCAGAGCCAGGACGACATCCGCGAGGCCGTCATGGAACGCATGGCTGCGCTGGCGGGAGAAGCCGCGGCACACGGCATCATCCTGTTGCACGAAAACGAGAAGGGCATCTACGGCGATACCCCGGACCGGGTCCTGGACATCATGGAAACGGTCAACTCACCAGCGCTGCGAGTGGCATGGGACAACGCCAACTTCGTCCAAGTGGGCGTCAAGCCATACACCGAGGGCTACGCCATCCTGCGCCCGTACCTGGAGTACCTGCAAGTCAAGGATGCCATCGCCACCACTGGCGAAGTGGTCCCGTCAGGTGAAGGTGACGGAGAACTGGACGCCACCATCAGCGCCCTTGCCGCCGATGGCTACACCGGTTTTGCCTCCCTTGAGCCGCACCTGGCCAGCGCCCATGAACTGGGCGGATACTCGGGCCCCGTCGCCTTCGGCGTCGCGGCACGCGCATTTTCCGGCCTCGCCGCGAAGAACAACGTCACCCTCGCCTGACAAGCGCAAAACCCGACAGCATCATCCTTCGAAGGAGCAGGAATGACTACAGCGGCAATTATCGGATGCGGTGACATCTCAACCGTCCATTTTTCGGCGATCTCCACCCTGGCCGGCGTCCAGTTGGCGGCGGTCTGCGACACCGATCCCGGGAGGTTGGAGGCGGCGTCAGCCGCCCACGGCGTACCGGGGTACGCGGATTACCTGGACATGCTCCAGGAGGTGCGTCCCGACGTCGTGCATGTCTGTACGCCGCACCACCTGCATGCCTCGGTGGCCGCCGACTGCCTTGAGCGCGGTGTCAACGTCATTGTGGAGAAGCCCCTGGCGCACACGCTGGCGGAAGGTAAGCGGCTCATTGAGGCGGCTGAGCGGAGCCCGGCGAAAATCGCCGTCTGCTTCCAGAACCGCTACAACGCGACGTCGCAGGCCATGCGGAAATTGCTCGACGACGGCGGGCTGGGCCAGGTGATTGGCGCGTCGGCCACCGTCATGTGGCACCGGGACGGCGACTATTACCGGAGCCGGCCGTGGCGCGGGACGTGGGCCGAAGGCGGCGGGGGCTTGATGATGAATCAAGCCATCCACACAGTCGACCTGCTGCAATGGCTGGTGGGCGATGTGGCCAAGGTGGAGGGCCGGGCGTCGACGCGATCGTTGGGTGGCGTCATCGAGGTGGAGGACACCGCGGAGTTCGTGGCCGAGCATGTTGGCGGTGCGCGGAGTGTCTTCTATGCAACGTTGGCCAACGCGGTCAACGCCCCTGTGACCCTGGATATTGTGACCGAAAAGGCCACGCTTAGCTTGCGGGGTGACCTCACGGTGACCTACGCCGACGGCCGGGTGGACGTCATCCCGGAGCGGGTGGTGGAGTCCGGCGGCCGGTCCTATTGGGGTGTCTCGCACGAGCTGCTTATTGCTGACTTCTATTCCCGGCTGGCAGAACCCGGACCTTTCTGGATCAACCCCGCGGAGGCCGGGAAATCATTGGGCATCATCAAGGACATCTACGCACAGAGCTACCCTGAAATGCCCGGGCGGGTGGGCTGAGCCATCTGTGCAACCGCTTGGCGATGGGGGCCGGAAACCGTTGGGGGTTCCGGCCATTTTCGTGTCTGATTCACGGCTTTTGATGAGGGCTTGCGGCCACTTGGCAACAATCTAAGAAACTTTTGACAATCGGTTGCCAACCTCGAACAAAGTCCGTACTGTAAATCCCACACCCAGAAATATGTGGCGCAGGCCACATCACCCGCTCTGACTCGCATCAGGCAAAGACTCAGTAGGAGCCGACAATGAAGTTAGGTCCCAAGGCGGCAGCAGCCGCCATCGTCCTCAGCGCCTCCCTGGCGCTCACCGCATGTGGCGGCGGGAATGCCGGTGCCGGAGCCGGTTCCACTCCCGGCACCAAGACGGTCACGGCCTTGACGCTGGGCACCCTGCGCGACCTCACATCCTGGGACCCGGCACAGGCCCACGTAGGCCACGCGCTGCAGCCGTACCAGGCAGCGTACGATTCCCTGATCCTGCGCGAACCCGACGGCAAGCTCAGCCCCATGCTTGCAACGGCGTGGAAGTACAACGACACCAACACCAAGCTCACAGTGGATCTCCGGAAGGACGTCACCTTCAGCGATGGCGCCAAGTTCGATGCCACTGCGGCCAAGGCCAATATGGACCACTTCAAGAAGGCCAACGGTCCCCAGATGGCCCAGTTGAGTTCTGTGTCTGACATCGCAGTGGTGGACGAGGACACCATCGACATCAACTTGAGCGCACCAGAGCCAGCACTGGAGTACTTCCTGAGCCAGGCAGCCGGCCTGATGGGAAGCCCCGCAGCACTGGGGACGGACGCCATCAAGACCGTGCCCGTTGGCTCCGGCCCGTACGTCATGGACAAGGCAGCCTCGGTGAAGGACTCGCAGACGGTGTTCACCGCCCGTGAAGGTTACTGGAACACGGACCTGCAGAAGTACAAGAAGCTGACCCTCAAGGTCCTCCTGGATCCCACTGCACGCACCAACGCACTGGTCTCCGGCCAGATCGACGCCACCCTGCTGGACCCGAAGAACGGCAAGCAGGCCGAGGGCGCCAAGATGAAGCTTGAGACCAACCAGGTTGACTGGTCCGGGCTCCTGCTGCTGGACCGTGACGGCACCAAGAACCCGGCGCTGGCCAACGTCAAGGTCCGCCAGGCCATCAACCACGCTTTCGACCGCAAGACCATCCTCGAGCAGGTCATGCTGGGTCAAGGAACTCCCACCTCACAGCCGTTCGGCAAGGACAGCGGGGCGTGGACCGAGGAGCTGGAGAACTACTACAGCTACGATCCGCAGAAGGCCAAGGATCTCCTGAAGGAATCCGGTTTCGAAGGCAAAGTGACCATTGACGTTCCCACCTTGCCGGGGGCTGAAACCCTCATTTCGGTGCTCCAGCAGCAACTGGCGGATGTCGGAATCACCCTGAAGCCGGGCGCTGCGATCACCAACACCTTCACCTCTGATGTTGCGGCGCAGAAGTACCACGCCCTGTTCTTCAACCTCTTCCAGGGCGAGCCCACGGTTGCGATCGACCAGATCGTCTCCACCAAGGCTCTTTACAACCCGTTCAAGAACACCACTCCCGAGCTTGAGGCCAAGATTGCGGCCGTCCGCAGCGGCGGCCAGGATGCCGGCAAGCTGGCCCAGGAAGTTAACAAGTACGTGGTGGAACAGGCCTGGTTCGCCCCGCTGTTCCGCGTGAACCAGATGTACTACCACAACGACAAAGTGAACGTCACCCCGCAGGCACAGCAGGCCGTTCCATCCATCTACAACTACTCGCCCGCCAAGTAGGAACCCATGATCAAGTTCATTGCGAAAAGACTGGGCAGTGGTCTGGTGGTGTTGTTCGTAGTCTCGGTCCTCACCTTCACCCTGCTGTACACCTCCAGCGGAAGTATCGCCCAGAACATCCTGGGCGATCAGGCAACACCGGAACAGGTTGCCTTGAAGGAACAGGAACTGGGACTCGATCAACCGCTCTTTGTCCGTTACTTCGCCTGGTTGGGCGATGCGCTCACAGGCAACCTTGGAGCTTCCTGGTTCACCTCGGAGCCGGTGGCCAACTCCCTGGCCACCCGTATCCCGGTCACCATGACCATGGTTTTCACCGCAATGATCCTGATCGCCATCTGTGCAGCACTGATCGGTGTTGCCGCAGCCGTGAAGCGCGGCTGGGTGGACAGGGTGGTCCAGATTGGCGCGATCGTTGGGGACTCCATTCCCGGGTATGTGATTGGCGTGTTCCTGGTAACCATCCTGGCCATCCAGCTGGGCTTCTTCCCCGCCACCAGCACCATCTCTCCGGAGGTGGGGCCGGAGGCCTGGGTCTACTCCATGACCCTCCCGGTGATCGCTTTGCTGATCAACGGCGTGACTGGCGGCGCACAGCAGATCCGCTCCGCAGTCATCAAACAGCTTGAGCGTGACTACGTCCGGACGTTGCGCAGCCGCGGCATTGGAGAGCGAGAAATCCTCTTCAAGCACGTGCTCCGCAGCGCGGCACCTGCAGGCTTGACGGTGTTGAGCCTGCAACTGATCGGCATGCTGGGCGGCGTAGTGATCATCGAGCAGATCTTCGCCCTCCCGGGCATGGGTCCGCTGGCTGTTGCCGCTACCACCCAAACCGATCTTCCCGTGGTCATGGGAGTGGTGATGTACACCGTGGTGGTGGTCATCGTCGTGAACCTCCTGGTGGACATCCTCAATGGTTGGCTCAACCCGAAAGTGCGTGTCTCATGAGCGACTCCGTAGATTCAACAGCAGCAACAGCTGCAGTCACCGGCCTTGCGGCCAAGACAGGCCAGAGCGGCACGGTGGTCCGTTCCACCGTGATGCGCCGTCTCCTGAAGAACCCCATGGGCATCGCCTCGCTGGTGATCCTGCTGACGATCGCTGCGCTGGCCATCCTGGCGCCGGTGATCGCGCCTTTCGAAGAGAACTTCGCCAACATTTCCAAGACCCTGGCCGCCCCGGATTCAGTGAACATCCTGGGCACGGACAGTGCAGGACGCGACACCTGGAGCCGCCTGCTCTTCGGTGCGCAGCTGACGTTGTTGTCTGCGCTGCTGTGTGCCGGTGTGGCGATCGCCATCGGACTCCCGGCGGGCCTGATCGCCGGCTACTACGCAGGCAAATTCGAGGCCGTTTCCAACTGGGTAGTCAGCATCCTCATGAGCCTGCCCGGCCTGATCGTCCTGCTCACCATCCGCGCAGCCTTCGGACCGTCGGTATGGATTTCCATGATCGCCTTTGGTGTCCTGATCAGCCCGTCGTATTTCCGGTTGACCCGGACCGCAGTCCAGTCGGTCCGGAACGAGCTCTACGTCGACGCTGCCCGGGTTTCCGGTCTTTCGGACCTGAGCATCATTGCCCGCCACATCTTCTCCGTGGTCCGCGCACCCATCATCATCCAAACCGCCGCCATCGCCGGGGTTGCCATCGCCATCCAGTCCGGACTCGAATTCCTGGGCCTGGGCGATCCCACCAAAGCCACCTGGGGCGTCATGCTCTCGGAAGGCTTCAAGAACGTCTACCTCACCCCGATTCTGCTGCTCTGGCCGGCACTGGCCATGGCCCTGACCATCGGCGGACTGGTCCTTCTGGGCAACGCCATCCGCGACGCCCTGGAAGACGGCGAAAAGATCAAGCACCGCAAGAAGCGGGCGGTTGCCTCTGTTGCAAGCACGACGCCGGACCCCGCCACGGCGGGCCAGTCACGGAAGTCCGTGGCCGCCGTCGACGTCGGAACCGAGCACCACCTGGTCAAGGTGACCAACCTCGGCGTCGGCTATCCGCAGGCTGACGGTTCCATCAAAAAGGTAGTGGACGATGTTTCCTTCCACGTGGACCGCGGCGAGATCCTGGGAATCGTTGGTGAATCGGGCTCGGGCAAGTCCCAGACCGCGTTCTCCATCCTGGGCCTGCTGCCGGACAACGCCCGGATTGTGGGCGGCTCCATCCAGTTCGACGGCAGCTACACGGTGGCCCCCGGCGATGACCGCGTCAACCAGGAACGGCTGTCCAAACTGCGCGGCAAGCGGATCTCCTACATTCCGCAGGAGCCCATGAGCAACCTGGACCCGGCGTTCACCATCGGCTACCAGCTGGTGACGCCCATGGTCCGTGTCCTGGGAATCTCCAAGGCAGAAGCCCGCCAGCGTGCGCTCAAGCTGCTCACCGACGTCGGCATTGCCAACCCGGAACGCACCTTCGAGGCGTACCCGCACGAGGTCTCCGGTGGCATGGCCCAGCGCGTGCTGATTGCCGGTGCCATCAGCTGCGAACCGGACCTGGTGATCGCTGACGAACCCACCACCGCACTCGATGTCACCGTGCAGGCAGATGTGTTGGACCTGCTCCGCGAACTGCAGCAACGGCTGAACATCGGCGTGATCCTGGTGACCCACAACTTCGGAGTTGTTGCCGACCTCTGCGACCGCGTGGCCGTGATGCAGAACGGGCGGCTCGTGGAAGAAGGCACGGTCCGGGACATTCTCCGGAACCCGAAAGAGCCGTACACGCAGACCCTGCTGGGGTCCATGCTCGAAGGAAAGACCCCCATGACCATGCTTGTGTCACAGCCTGGATCAGCAGCACAGAAGGAGCCTGTCGCATGAGTGCCGCAGACAAGTCCCCGCTCCTCTCAGTGGAGAACCTGGTAGTGGAGTACCCCAGCAAGCGGTTCCGGGCCAAGCCCTTCCGAGCGTTGACGGACATCAACATCACCATCGGCCAGGGCGAAACCCTCGGGCTGGTAGGGGAGTCCGGTTCGGGCAAGACCACCCTTGGCCGCGCCGTCCTGGGCCTGGCCCCGGTCACCGCCGGAAAGGTGATCTTCGAGGGCAACGACATCAGCAACGCGTCGCGCAAAGAACGCCGCACGCTCAGCCGGGACCTGCAAGTGGTGTTCCAGGACCCTTACACCTCGCTCAACCCGGCGCTGGAAATCGGCGACATCCTGGCTGAACCGTTGGGGGTGCAGGGCATGGAACCCGCCGCAGCGAAGAAGCGTGTCAAGGAACTCCTGGACCAGGTGGGCCTGCCCACCGACGCCATCCACCGGCTGCCACGCGAGTTCAGCGGTGGCCAGCGCCAACGCGTTGCGATCGCCCGGGCACTTGCCCTGTCCCCAAAACTGATTGTCTGCGATGAGCCCGTGAGCGCACTGGACCTCTCCACCCAGGCCCGGGTTCTGGACCTCTTCCTGCAAATCCAGAAGGACACCGGCGTTTCCTACCTGTTCGTCTCGCACGACCTCGACGTCGTGCGGCACATCAGCCACCGTGTGGCCGTCATGTACCACGGCGAAATTGTGGAACAAGGCCCCGCGGAGATCGTCACCCGCGATCCCGAACACCCCTACACGCAGCGGCTTTTGCTCGCATCGCCCGTGCCCGATCCGGACCGGCAGGAACAACGCCGGGCAGACCGGCACCGGCTGATGGCCACCCAACGTAACCAGATTGAACAAGCGGGTGCCGTGGCCTGATAGCCGGCGGCACCCAGCAGAACCCACGCGGCCCCTTAACTGTGGCCGGAAATTTTGGAGGAAAAAGTGGCCACAATAGGCGTACAGGCGATGATGTTGAAGGACAGCTTCGCCGAAGTTGGAGCGTTTGAGACCCTGCGGAAAGTGAACGCAATCGGGTACAACGCGGTGGAGATCTCCCAGATCCCCATGACACCGGAAAATGTTGACGAGTTGGACCGCTCACGCTCGGAGCTGGGCATGGATATTGCTGCCCTCTCCGTGAATGTGGAAGGCCGCAAGGGCATGCCCGTCGAGTCCCTTGCGGACAACTTCGACAAGATTGTGGATGACGCGAAGCGCCTGGACACATCGCTGCTGCGGATTGGCATGCTGCCGTTCGGGGCCATGAAGTCCCTGGAGGCCGTGGTTGACTTCGCCAAGCAGGCAAACGGTTATGCCGAGCGGCTCCAGGAGCAGGGCATCAGTCTCTACTATCACAACCACCACATCGAGTTTGCGAAGTTCGACGGCAAATACATGCTGGACATCATCGCGGAAAACTCTCCGGCCATGGGCATGGAAATCGACGTGCACTGGGTTCAGCGCGGCGGCCTGGACCCGGTCCGGACACTTGAAAAGTACTCGGGACGCACAGCAATGGTCCACCTGAAGGATTACAGGATCGGGCAAATGCCGGAATCGTCCTTCGGCCTCCTGGAAAAGGGCGACTTCCCCGGCTTCATGGCCGAGTTCAAGAACGTGGTGCAGTTCGCTGAGGTGGGCGAGGGAAACCTGGATTTCCCGTCAATCGTGCCCGCAGCGGTGGCCGCCGGCGCCCAGTACCTCTTGGTGGAGCAGGACGAACTGTACGGCCGCACTGTATGGGATGCCCTCCAGACCTCGTACGACAACCTGGTGGCCATGGGCCACGCCGACCTTTTCTAGATTATTCACCACAGGAGAATGCATTCATGAGCAAGAAAGTACGCCTCGGCATCATCGGCCTGGGCCAGCAGGGTGGCGCCTACGCCAGGTTCATCAAGGACGGCACCGTCACCAACATGGAGATCGGCGCCATCTGCGACATCGATCCCGCCAAGAAGGAACTGGCAGCATCCCAGTATCCGGGCGTTCCGTTCTACGACGACTACCTGGCGATGCTTGAAAGCGGCTCCGTGGACGCAATTGTCACCTGCGTCCCCCATTTCCTGCATCCCGAGATGGGCATTGAATCGCTCAAGCGCAACATCCACGCGCTGGTGGAGAAGCCTGCCGGGGTGTACACCAAGCAGGTCAAGGAACTGAACGAGTTCGCTGCATCCAAGCCGGAGCTTTCCTTCGGCATCATGTTCAACCAGCGCAACAACCCGCTGTACAAGAGGCTCAAGGAAATCGTTGATAACGGCGAGATCGGCAGTATCCGGCGCACCAACTGGATCATCACCAACTGGTGGCGACCGCAGGGCTATTACAACTCCAGTGAGTGGCGCGCAACGTGGGGCGGCGAAGGCGGCGGAGTCCTGGTCAACCAGGCACCGCACCAGCTGGACCTCTGGCAGTGGATCTGCGGCGTCCCCAAGTCCGTGTACTCCAAGGTGGCGTACGGTTTCCGCCGCGACATCGCCGTCGAGGATGAGGTCACCGCAGTAGTTGATTATGGCGACGGCGCCACAGGCGTTTTCGTGACAGCCACCCACGACATCGTGGGAACCGACCGCTTCGAAATCCTGGGCGACCAAGGCAAGATCGTGGTGGAAGACAGCAAGGTTGCCACGGTAACGCGCCTGGTCAAGCCGGAACGCGAACTCAGCGATTCCATGGACATGGACGATGTCCGGAAGCTCTTCATGGGCCAGCTGAACCGCGACGAGTTCTACACCACCGAGGTCATCGAGTTCGAGTCCGTGTGGGGCGGCCAGCACGCAGGTGTCCTGGAGAACTTTGCCGCCAACATCCTGGACGGCACGCCGCTGCTCGCTCCGGGATCCGACGGCATCAACGGTGTCCGCCTTGCCAACGCGATCCACCTCTCCAGCTGGACGGGCAAGGAAGTCTCCCTGGACTTCGACGAGGACGAATTCCTGCAGGAACTGAACAAGCGCATCGCCGAAGAGGGCAAGTTCCCCGAGCGCTCCTGACCCCTTCGGAACAGGCCGGCTGCCACCATTCTTTGGCAACCGGCCTGTTTTGTTGCCACGAGGTCTACGATGGAGCGGTGACCGACGTGACGAGCCCCGGAGCAGCAACCGCACCCGCCAAGCGTGGACGGGGCGAGAAATCCTCCGCCACCATCTACGACATCGCCAAGCTTGCGGGGGTGAACCCCTCCACGGTGTCCCGGGCCCTCAGCAAGCCGGGCAGGGTCAGCGCCAAGACCCAGAAGATCATCGAGGACGCGGCGGCGGAACTGAACTACCAGGTGAACCCCTTCGCCCGCGCACTCCCCACGGGCCGCACACAGACCATCGGGCTGATCGTCGCGGACATCACCAACCCCACCTTCTTCGACATCATCCGCGGTGCCGAGACCACAGGATCAGCCCGCGATTACACGCTGGTCCTGGCCGAATCCGCAGAGTCTCCGGAGACCGAGGTCACGGCCGCGCGACGCCTGCTGAGCACTGTCGATGGCCTCATCCTGGCCAGTCCCCGCATGGACGACGACCATATCCGTGCTCTTGCGGCGGACAAGCCGGTGGTGGTCATCAACCGGCAAATCGATGGCGTGCCGTGCGTCGTGCCTGACGTCAACAAGGGCATCAGCGAGGCCGTTCGCAGCTTGGCCGCCAACGGCCACACCAGCCTCGCATACGTTGCCGGACCGGCGCAGTCGTGGATGACGGGCCGCCGATGGGAAGGTGTCAAAGCTGCCTGTGAGTGGTCCAAGTTGGGGGCCGTCCGCCTGGAATCGTCCAAGCCAACGGTCGACGGCGGCAGGCAGGTTGCGCGCGATGTCCTGGAGAGCGGGGTGACGGCGGTCATCACCTACAACGACCTCCTGGCCATCGGCCTCATGCAGGAACTGCAGGCCGGCGGCATGCGCGTTCCGGACCAGATCAGCATTGTTGGTTTCGATGACATCTTCGGGGCGGATTTCACCACCCCTGCCCTGACCACCGTGCGTTCACCCCTGGGGGAGTGCGGCACCCGCGCCGTGACCATCCTGCTGGACGTGCTGCAGGGCCATGACGCCCCGGATGAAGCCGTAAGCGTGGAAACCGAACTCGTGGTGCGCGGCTCCAGTGGCAGGCTTCTCGCCTAGCTGGCGGCTCCAGGAAGTGCTCAGTAGCAACTAGTTGGCAATTTTTGGCAACCGGTTGACAAGGATGGCAAGTGGGCCGCAAGATTGACCTATGTCACAGTCCATTGCCGCACACCCTGACAGGCTCCTGCCCGCAGATCCCGGGACGCGCAGCATCGCGCGGTCCTTGCTGGAGCGCGTCCAGGACCTGCCCATCATTTCTCCGCACGGCCACGTTGACGCCGCCGTCATCGAGCAGAACACTCCGTTCCCCGATCCCGCGGCCCTCCTGGTCAGTCCGGACCACTACGTCACGCGACTGATCCACGCCAATGGTGTTCCGATGGACCAGTTGCTCTCCGGCGCAGCCTCCGCGCCGGAATCCAGGGAGATCTGGCGACAGTTCGTTGAAGCCTGGCCGCTGTTCGAGGGCACGGCCTCCGGGTACTGGCTGCGCACGCAGTTCGACGACGTGTTCAAGCTCGGCGCGGATCTCCGCGACATGCCGGCGGACGCGAGCTACGACGCGATCGCCGCAAAGCTGGTGGAACCTGACTTCAGGCCCCGGCAGCTCTTCAAGGACTTCAACATCGAAGTCCTTGCCACCACGGATGACCCCCTGGACAGCCTTGCCAGCCACAAGGCCCTCACCGAAGACCCCAGCTTCAACGGCCGCGTCCTGCCAACCTTCCGCCCCGACGCCTACCTCAATGTGGCGCACCCCAGCTGGAGTGCCAACGTAGACAGGCTGATCGAAACCGCGGCCGACGGCGCGACAGGCTACGCCGGCTACATCGCAGCCCTGGAAAACCGCCGTCGCTACTTCGTGGAGCATGGCGCGGTCTCCGCGGACCATGGCGTCCGAACGCCCGCAACACTCAAACTCGATCCTGCCGAAGCCGAAGCCCTCTTTGAGAAGGCGCGCTCCGGCAAAGCGACGGCTGTAGACCGCGACGCGTTCGAGGCCCACATGATGTACCAGATGGCCCGGATGTCCGTGCAGGACGGCCTGGTCATGACCATCCACCCGGGCTCCTACCGGAACCACCACGAACCCACGTTCAATGAGTTTGGGGCTGACACCGGTCACGACATTCCGTTCGCAGTGAACTACACCGAGGCCATCCGTCCGCTGCTGCAGGACTTCGGCACGGCCAAGGACTTCCACCTGGTGCTCTTCACGCTGGACGAGACAGTCTTCTCCCGCGAACTGGCTCCACTTGCCGGTTTCTACCCGTCTGTCTACATCGGCGCACCCTGGTGGTTCCTCGACGCGCCCGATGCCATGCTGCGCTTCCGCTCCGCCGTCACTGAGACCGCTGGCTTCTCGCGGTCATCGGGTTTCATCGATGACACCCGGGCGTTCTGCTCCATCCCTGCGAGGCACGACGCCTCGCGCAGGATCGAAGCCTCGTTCCTGGCGCGTCTCGTTGCCGAGCACCGCGTGACCGAAGACCGCGCGCATGAGCTGATCCTCGACGTCGTCGATTCCTCGCCCCGCAGGGTGTTCAAGCTGTGACCGCCGGGAATCTTCCGCGCCTGGGCCGTTCGGTGTCGCCCGCCGCCAAAGCACCCATCCGGATAGTGCACCTTGGCCTGGGCGCCTTCCACCGTTCACATCAGGCCTGGTACACGCAGCACGCCGGCGACGCGGGGGAGTGGGGCATTGCCTCCTTCACCGGTCGTCGCCCGGACGCCGCCGAAGTTCTCGCCGCGCAGGACGGTTTGTTCACGGTGGTGGAGCGCTCGGACGCCGGCGATTCCTTTGAAGTTGTGGGGAGTATCGTCGAGGCCGTCGATGGCGCCAACGTGGACCGTTTGGTTGAACTGGTGGCGTCGTCGGGGACTGCTGTGGTCACGCTGACCATCACGGAAGCGGCCTATGGCCTCGGTGCCGACGACGTTCCGCTGCTGGTTTCCGGCAAGCAGCCTACGACGCCGTTGGGCCGCTTGGTCCTCGGCCTCGCCGCCCGTCGGGATGCCGACGCCGGTCCCCTCGCCGTGGTTTCCTGCGACAACCTTTCGGACAATGGAAACGTCGCCAAGGAAAGCGTGCTGGGTATCGCCCGCGCATACGACACTGGGCTTGCGGACTGGATCGAAGCCAACGTCAGTTTCGTCAGCACCTCGGTGGACAGGATTACGCCGCGCACTACGGAAGCAGACCTCGACGCCGTCGCGGCCTCGTGTGGGTACCAGGACGACGCCCCGGTGGTCACCGAGCCCTTCCACAACTGGGTACTGAGCGGGGATTTCCCGGCCGGTCGCCCTCGGTGGGAAGACGCCGGAGCCGCCTTCGTGGACGACATTGAGCCCTACGAGAACCGCAAGCTCTGGCTCCTCAACGGAGCGCACTCTATCCTGGCCTACTCCGGGCAGCTTCGAGGGCATACCACCGTGGCCGAAGCGTTGGCCGACGCCGTGTGCCGCGACGCTGTGGAGGAGTTCTGGGAGGAAGCGTCCCGCCACCTTCCGGGTGACGAGCTGGGGATTCCCGAATACCGGGCTGCGTTGCTGGAGCGATTTGGCAACTCACGGATTGCGCACCACTTGGCCCAGATTGCCATGGATGCCAGCACCAAACTGAGGATGCGGGCACTACCTGTCCTCCGGGCTGAACGTGAGGCGGGTCGGAGTGGTGCGGGGGCGGCCACCATGATCGCGGTGTGGGCCGCATTTGTGGCAGGCAATCCCGGCCTGCAGGACCCGCAGTCGGATGCCGTCTCTGAGGCCAACCGACTTTCCGGCGTTGAACGTACCGCTGCCCTTGTGGCGTTGCTTGATACAGGGCTTGCCGGGGATCCCGCGGTTGTGGAGCTCATCCAGGAGCTCAGCGCAGGCTTCGCGTCTGTGGTTCCCGCGAAGACAGGGACTGCGGCTTAGGCCTCTTTGAGATTCGGCACCCGTTAGCGTGCCCAGGCTGTCCAGAGTTCACCGGCAACCGCTTGCCAAAGTGACTAGAATTACAACAGCTGCACAACCGAGCCGCCAGTTCCAGTGATCCACTGTCGAGTCGACTCGGACCGCAATGACGCGAAGGGTAAAGGAGCCCGCATTGAAAAAGCTCAGCAAACTCAGCATCGCCGGCTATGGTGCCGGCGACGCCGCCAATAATCTCGCCTTCACCACTGCCACCATGTTCCTGTTGGTTTACTACACGGATGTCGCGGGAATCTCAGCCGCCGCGGCAGGCACCTTGCTCCTGGTGGTCAGGATCTTCGACGCCTTTGCCGACGTTTTCGCCGGACGCCTGGTGGACCGCACGTACAGCAAGCGTTTCGGGAAGTTCCGCCCGTTCATCATGTTCGGTTCCATTCCGCTGCTGCTCCTGAGTGTTGCCACGTTCTCCGTGCCGCAGCTGGGGGAGACCGGGACCCTGCTCTACGCCTACGTGACCTACGCGGCCCTGGGGTTGGCCTACTCCTTGGTCAACATCCCCTATGGATCCCTGGCCGGAGCGATGACCCAGGACCCGGGGGACCGCGCCAAGCTTGGCTCGGCCCGCATGGTGGGCGCGCTGCTGGTCGGTTCTGCCCTGGGAATCTTCGTGGCTCCCCTGATCAAGCCCGGCGCGGATCTCCAGTCCACCTTCACCACCATCACTTTGGCCTTTGTGGTGATCGGCGCAGCGCTGTACTTCTTTACGGTGCTTACCGCCAAGGAGCGCGTTCACCGTTCGGTGCCCAATGTTTCCTTCAAGCAGAGCATGGATACCCTGAAGACCAACCGCCCTCTGCTGATGCTGTGCCTGAGCAGCTTCCTTTTCCTCACCGGCTATATGGCCTTGTCCTCCGTGCAGCTGTACTACCTGCGCGACGTCCTGGGGCGATTGGATCTCTACCCGGTGCTGGCCATCGTCCAGTTGGTCATGACGCTGGCCCTGGCGCCGCTGATGCCGAGGCTGGTCCGCAAGCTGGGTAAGAAGAACGTCTACATCGCGGCGGGAGCCCTGTCCACGGTGGGTGGAATCATCGTTTTCCTCTCGCCTTCATCCATGGTCTGGGTTGGATTTTCCGGTCTGGTGATCAGCCTGATGGGCGTCATGGCCGTGAACATCGTGGTGTGGGCCCTGGAGGCAGACACTGTGGAGTACGGCGAGTGGAAGACGGGCGTACGCACCGAAGGAATCACCTATGCGTTGTTCTCTTTCACGCGGAAGACCGGCCAGGCTGTTGGTGGTGCCCTGGCCGCCTACTGCCTTGCCGTCGGCGGGTACAAGTCCGGCGTAGCGCAGAGTGCCGAAGCCTTGCAGGGCATTCAGTTTGCCGCCGGGGCGCTCCCGGCCATCATGACCATCCTGGCAATCGTGGTGATGACCAAATACAAACTCACGGATGTTTTGCACGCGCAGATCGTTGGTGAGATCAGCGCACGGCGTTTGGTGGAACAGGAGCCCGACGCATCCGGACGGGCTGCCCGGGAAACCGTGGAAGCTGACGCCCACAAGAAATAGTCCGGCAACCGGTTGCCACAAGATGGAAACCAACCTAAAATCGTACTTAATCCCCCGAAGCGGGCACCGCATCGCCGCGAGTGTCAACGCTTCGACCAGCAGAATCCCGAAAGGTCAAGCTGTGAAAATCATTGCCGCTGAAGTCTTTGTGACCAGCCCGTCCCGCAACTTCGTCACCCTGCGCATCACCACCGAGGACGGTGTGACGGGCATCGGTGACGCCACGCTCAACGGCCGCGAACTCGCCGTCGCCGCGTACCTCAAAGAACACGTCGCGCAGTTGCTCATCGGCAAGGATCCGCACCGGATCGAGGACACCTGGCAGTTCCTCTACCGCAGCTCGTACTGGCGCCGCGGCCCGGTCACCATGGCGGCCATTGCCGCCGTCGATATGGCGCTGTGGGATATCAAGGGCAAGATCGCCGGCATGCCGGTGTACCAGTTGCTCGGTGGTGCGTCCCGCAACGGGCTTCGTGCCTACGGCCACGCCTCGGGTGCTGACATTCCTTCGCTGTTCGACTCCGTCCGCGAGCACCTGGAACTGGGCTACAAGTCCATCCGCATCCAGACCGCGATCCCCGGCATCAAGGCCGTCTACGGTGTCGCCGCCCAGGCCCAGGCTTCGGGTGAGCGTTACGACTACGAGCCCGCTGGCCGCGGCGCGTTCCCGCAGGAAGAGGACTGGGACACCCGCGCCTACCTGCGTCACCTGCCCACCGTCTTCGAAGCCGTCCGCAACGAATTCGGCCCCGAAATCCCGCTGCTGCACGACGGCCACCACCGGATGACGCCCATCCAGGCCGCCAAGCTCGGAAAGGCCCTGGAGCCGTACGACCTCTTCTGGCTGGAGGACTGCACCCCGGCCGAAAACCAGGAAGGCCTGCGCCTGGTCCGCCAGCACACCACCACCCCGCTGGCCATCGGCGAAATCTTCAACACCGTGTTCGACTTCCAGACCCTCATCAAGGAACAGCTGATCGACTACGTCCGCGCAGCCTCCACCCACTTCGGCGGCATCTCACCGTTGAAGAAGGTCATGGACTTCGCCGCCCAGTACCAGATCAAGTCAGGCTTCCACGGACCCACTGACATCTCCCCGGTGGGCTTCGCCGCCCAGTTGCACGTTGGCCTGGCCATCCACAACTACGGCATCCAGGAATACATGCAGCACTCGGACAAGACCAACGAGGTCTTCCAGCAGTCCATGACCTTCAAAGATGGCTACTTGCACCCGGGCGACAACCCCGGCATCGGCGTCGAGTTCAACGAGGAAGCTGCCGCGGCGTTCCCGTACCAGCAGGCCTACCTGCCCTACAACCGCCTCGTGGACGGCACTGTTCATGACTGGTAAAGCGGTCATGACTGGTGATGTGAATGCCCGCCACCACATCGTGGTGATGGGGGTGGCCGGCTGCGGCAAGAGCACCATTGGTGCCGCCCTTGCTGAGCGCCTCGACGCAGAATTTCTCGACGGCGATTCGCTGCACCCCCAAGCGAATATCGACAAGATGGCTTCGGGTACTCCGCTGGACGACGACGACCGGGCACCATGGCTGGCCGAAATCGGACGGCGGTTCCCGGCGTCGAACTCTGCTCTTGTCATTGCGTGCAGCGCGCTCAAGCGCTCGTACCGGGACATTATCCGCAGTGCCGATCCCTCGGTGGTGTTCGTTCACCTGCACGGCACGCGTGAGCTGCTGAACGCACGCATGAACGCGCGTCCCGGACACTTCATGCCGGCGTCGCTGCTGGACTCGCAATTGGCAACCCTGGAGCCGTTGCAGTCCGACGAAGCCGGGGTGGTTGTGAACATTGCCCAATCCGTGGAAGACATCGTGGCTGAAGTGGGCGCAGCCCTGAGCGGGTTGGCGGAAGTACCGGCCGGAGGGTTCTCCGTGGACCTCAAAGCTGCTCCGTTCAAGCTGGACGACGCCGCTGTGCAATGGGTGGAGTCCACCATCAGCACCATGACGCTGGAAGAGAAGATCGGCCAGCTCTTCATCAACCACAACAACGATTACTCTCCCGGGTACCTCGACGGCGTGCTGGAGAACTTCCACGTGGGCGGCATGCGGTACCGTCCCGGACCTTCGGCGGCTGTTCAGGAACACATCCGCTACGCCCAGTCCAAGACCCGCATCCCATTGCTCATTGCGTCCAACCCGGAAATGGGTGGGGCGGGCAGTTGCGACGACGGCACGTTCGTGTCCACCCACCTGCAGGCGGGTTTCCCACCCGGACAAGTCAATCGCCCGGCAGATGGGCCAGGTTGCCGGCGTCGAAACTGCTGCGCTGGGCTGTAACTGGGCCTTCGCGCCGATCGTGGACATCCACTACAACTGGCGGAACACCGTGATCTCCACGCGTGCGTTCGGCAACACCCCGGAGATTGTGGTGGAGCGGGCCAAGGAGTACTTCGACGGCATCAGTGAATCACCCACGGTCTGCGCCATGAAGCACTTTCCGGGGGACGGGATTGATGAGCGCGACCAGCACGTGGTGACCTCGTACAACACTCTTGGCTATGACGAGTGGAACAAGAGCTACGGGCACGTGTACCGCGAAATGATCGGGCACGGCGTGCAGTCCATTATGGTGGGCCACATCGGCGCTCCTGAGGTGTCCCGGCATTTCCGCCCAGGACTGTCGGATTCCGAGGTGTTGCCGGCAACGCTGGCTCCGGAACTCCTGCAGGATCTGCTGCGTGGCGAACTCGGTTTTAACGGGCTGGTCCTGACGGATGCGTCACTGATGGTTGGTTTGACGCAGGCCATGAAGCGGCGCGACCTGGTGCCCGCGACGATCGCCGCGGGCTGCGACATGTTCCTGTTCTTCCGGAACCCGGAAGAGGACTTCGGGTACATGCTGGACGGCTACAAGTCGGGAGTCATCAGCGAGGGGCGGCTGCAGGATGCGTTGCGGCGGATTCTCGGCCTGAAAGCGAGCCTTGGCCTGCACCTTCGTGCGGACCTGGTCCCAGCTGTGGAGGCCCTTGAGGTGATCGGCAGTGCGGCCCACCGTGCCATTGCTGCGGACATCGCGGACAAGACCGTCACCCTGGTGAAGGACACTGGTCACAACCTTCCGATCACCCCGGAAACTCATCCGAGGATCCGCCTCTACGGCATTTCGGGTGGAGCCGACTTCACCCGGGCCGATCCTTTGGCGTACCTGGACACTGTCCGGGAGGAACTGGAAGCTGCAGGCTTTGAGGTCAGCGTCTTCAAGACCGCTGAGCAGCGTGAAGCTGCGGGAGAGGCCGGCGTGAACTTCATGCGGGTCCTGTCCGAGGAAGCCACCGGCGACTACGCGGAGCGCTATGACGCTGCCTTTGTGTTCGCCAATGTGAAGGGCTTCGCCCAGGAGGCGGCCATCCGTATCAAGTGGTCGTCGCCCATGGCTGCCGAGATTCCCTGGTACACCACGGAAGTTCCCACGGTGTTTGTCTCGCTGAACCAGCCAAACCACCTGATCGACGTGCCCATGGTCAAAACAGCCATCCACGCCCACGCAGGAACGCGCGAGGCCATTCGCGCCACCATCCGGAAAATCCAGGGCAAGTCCGAATTCCAGGGGACGTTCAACCAGAACGTGTTCTGCGATTCGTTCGACACCCGCCTCTGATTTCCCTGTTCCCAGCAGGGAAGAGTTCCTCCCCGCCATCACGGAGGAGCCAAATAAAACCCGGCGCTGCCCACAAGGCAGCGCCGGGTTTTTGTTGCCTGCGGCGCGGCAGTGAACAATTGTGAACGCTAACAACGTTTCAAGTCAAGGCCCTTGGGAGACCTTTCGAATCGCGGCCGTTTCGTGATCCACGGCACTTGACCGCGAGTATTGTTAGCGTTCACAATGGCAGTCGCACCACCTTGACGTGGCATGTGCCGCCCCCAAGCCCACAAGCCCGGAAAAGCGTTACCGTGCCGGACGCGCAGATGCTCCGGCTGCATCAGAGTTCGCGGCAATGCTGCCGCGGAAGGAGAGCAACGTGAGATTGAAGAAACTCCTGGGCGCCGTAGCGGTTGTCCTTGCCGTGACTGTCGGAGCCACGGGCTGCGGCAGCCGTGGAGGCACTGCAGAATCCAGCAGCACTGCGAATCCCAGCGATTCACTGGTAGGTATCTCGATGCCCACCCAGACATCCGAACGTTGGATCGCTGACGGTGCCAACGTAGAGAAGTCCCTGAAGGACCTCGGCTACAAAACAGACCTCCAGTTCGCCAACGATGACATCCCCACGCAGGTCTCCCAGATCGAGAACATGCTGACCAAGGGTGCCAAGGCACTGATCATTGCCGCCATCGACGGCACGACGTTGACCGATGTCCTGGCCAAGGCCAAGGAACAGAACGTCAAGGTCATCGCCTACGACCGCCTCATCAACGGCACGCCCAACGTTGACTACTACACCACGTTCGACAACTACACCGTGGGCGTCCAGCAGGCCACCTCGCTGCTGACCGGCCTGGGCCTGGTGGACGCCAGCGGCAAGAAGGTTGAGGGCAAGGGCCCGTTCAACGTTGAGCTGTTCGCGGGCAGCCCGGACGACAACAACGCCAACTTCTTCTGGACCGGCGCCATGGACACCCTCAAGCCGTACATGGATGCGGGTACCTTGAAGGTCCCCAGCGGCCAGACCAAGTTTGAGCAGGCTGCAATCCTGCGCTGGCAGGCACCCGTAGCCCAGAAGCGCATGGAAGACATCCTCACCTCGGCCTACAGCTCCGGCACCAAGCTGGACGGCGTGCTCTCCCCGTATGACGGCCTGTCCATCGGCATCATCTCCGCACTGACCAGCACCGGTGGCTATTCCACCGGAAGCCTGCCCGTCGTCACGGGCCAGGACGCAGAAAAGGGCTCCGTGAAGTCCATCGTCGCCGGCGAGCAGTACTCCACGATCTTCAAGGACACCCGCCAGCTCGGCGCGCAGGCCGTGAAGATGGTGGACGCTGTCCTCAAGGGCACCGAGCCGGAAACCAATGACACCAAGACCTACAACAACAAGGTCAAGGTTGTTCCGGCCTTCCTCCTGAAGTCCGTCATCATCACCAAGGACAACTTCCAGAAGGAACTCATCGACTCGGGCTACTACAAGGAATCCGACGTCAAGTAACACCACCTGTGGCCCCGCCGCGCCCGTGCGTTCCTGCGCGGCGCGGTGGGGCCACAGCCTCCCTTAGAGCCTCCGAGCCCTCGGTCCGGCCAAGTTCCAACCAGTCAGCGGGAATTGACGATGAACGTACCCATTCTTCAAATGCGAGGAATCACCAAGACTTTCCCCGGAGTTAAAGCCCTCCAGGACGTCACCCTGGACGTCAACCGAGGCGAGGTCCACGCCATTTGTGGTGAGAACGGCGCCGGCAAGTCCACCCTGATGAAGGTGCTCTCCGGCGTCTACGCGAACACCACCTTCGACGGCGACATCCTCTTCGAGAACGAACCCTGCGAATTTTCAAGCATCACGGACAGCGAGAAGCGCGGCATCGTGATCATCCACCAGGAACTGGCCCTCAGCCCGTACCTGTCCATCGCCGAGAACATCTACTTGGGCAACGAGCTGGCCAACAAAGGCTGGGTGGACTGGCGCAGGACCAACCTGGAAGCTGCCAAGCTGCTGGCCCGCGTGGGGCTCAGCGAAAACCCGGTCACGCCCATCCAACACATCAGCGTTGGCAAGCAGCAACTGGTGGAGATCGCCAAGGCCCTGTCCAAAGAGGTCAAGCTCCTCATCCTGGACGAACCCACCGCGGCGCTGAACGATGAAGATTCAGACCATTTGCTGGACCTCATCCTGCACCTCAAGGGCCAGGGCGTTACCAGCATCATCATCAGTCACAAACTCAACGAGATCCGCAAAGTGGCCGACGCCGTCACCATCATCCGCGACGGCAAATCCATTGAGACACTGCGGCTGGACCAAGGCCAGATCACGCAGGAACGCATCATCCGTGGAATGGTCGGGCGCGACCTTGAGAGCCTCTACCCGGACCGAACACCCAACATCGGCGAGGAAGTCCTCCGGATCGAGGACTGGACGGTGCAGCATCCGCAGGACCACGCGCGGACAGTGGTTAACAACGCCAGCCTGAACGTCCGCAGGGGTGAGGTAGTGGGCTTGGCCGGGCTCATGGGGGCCGGCCGGACCGAACTTGCCATGAGCGTCTTCGGCCGGACCTACGGACGCGCCGTTTCGGGCAAGGTCTACAAATACGGCCAGGAGATCAACACGTCCACCGTCTCCGACGCCATCGACCACGGGATCGCCTACGCCACCGAAGACCGGAAGCACTACGGCCTGAACCTAATCGAAGATATCAAACGGAACATCTCCATGGCAGCGCTGAACAAGCTGACCAAGCGCGGCTGGGTGGACGGCAACAAAGAGACCACCGTAGCCAACCAATACCGCAAGAGCATGAACATCAAGGCGCCGTCCGTCGCTGCCATCACCGGCAAGCTCTCGGGCGGAAACCAGCAAAAAGTAGTGCTGAGCAAATGGATGTTCTCTGACCCGGACGTCCTGATCCTGGACGAACCAACCCGCGGGATCGACGTCGGCGCCAAGTTCGAGATCTACACGATCATCGCGGAGCTCGCAGCTGCCGGGAAGGCCGTCATTGTGATCTCCTCCGAGCTTCCGGAGCTCCTGGGTATCTGCGACAGGATCTACACGCTGTCAGCGGGCCACATTACCGGCGAGGTCCCCATCGCCGAAGCCACCCAGGAAACCCTCATGCACTTCATGACCAAAGAGAAGGAATAGCGAACATGTCCGCCCTACGAGAATCCCTTGGCTTCCTCACAAGCCGCCTCCGCCAGGTTGGCATCTTCGTCGCCCTGATCCTGATCGTCATCCTTTTCCAGGTCCTGACCGACGGCATCCTGCTGCAGCCGCAGAACGTCACCAACCTGGTGGTCCAGAACAGCTACATCCTGATCCTGGCCATAGGCATGGTGATGGTCATCATCGCCGGGCACATCGACCTTTCCGTCGGTTCCATCGCAGGCTTCATCGGCGCCGTAGCCGGCGTGATGATCGTGCATTGGGGCTGGGCGTGGTGGATTGCCATCCCGGCCTGCCTCCTGGTCGGTGCCCTGGTGGGAGCATGGCAAGGCTACTGGATCGCCTATGTGGGGATTCCAGCCTTCATCGTCACCCTCGCCGGAATGCTGATCTTCCGTGGCCTGACACTCATCACCCTCAAGAACCAGCAGATCACCCCGTTCCCCAACGAACTCCGTGCACTGGGCGGCGGCTTCCTGCCGGACATTTCCGGGGGCACCTCCGTCCTTGAATGGCTCACGGTCATCCTCGGCGTCGGCGGCACCGCAGCCATCCTCTTCCAGGCCCTGAAGGAACGCCGGGTCCGCCGCAAGTTCAACCTCGAGAATGAGCCCATGGCCTGGTTCGCCGTCAAGAACGGGTTCATCGCAATCCTGATGCTCATCATCACCTTCCTCCTGGCCAGCTACCGCGGTACACCCATCGTCCTGATCGTCCTGGCTGTCCTGGTGATTGTTTACTCGGCCCTGATGAACAACAGCGTTTTCGGCCGCCACACGTACGCGATCGGTGGCAACCTCCACGCAGCCGAGCTCTCCGGCATCAAGACCAAGAAGGTCACCTTCCGGTTGTTCGTCAACATGGGCGTCCTCGCCGCGTTGGCCGGACTGGTGTTCACGGCACGCCTGAACTCGGCGCAACCCGCGGGCGGCACCGGCTTCGAACTGGACTCCATTGCTGCTGCCTTCATCGGTGGCGCCGCGGTCCAGGGCGGTATCGGCACCGTGGCCGGCGCTATGATCGGTGGCCTGATCATGGGCGTCCTGAACAACGGCATGTCCATCCTTGGCCTGGGCACGGACTATCAGCAGCTCATCAAGGGCCTGGTGCTCCTGCTTGCCGTCGGCTTCGACATCTTCAACAAGAACCGGACCGGTGCAGGTGGAGGGTCCTCCATGGGCCGCCGCTTCAAATGGAAGACCACGCCGCCTGCAACTGAGGCCGCACCGGCTGCCAGGACTGAACCCGTCGGCGTCGACGCGAAGTAATCCCTGATGTCATCAGGGGGAGCGGCCGGGCCCCAGGCAACGCCCGGGGCCAGGCCGCCAGTGATGAGCGACGTCGCGAAGATGGCAGGTGTCTCGCACCAGACCGTCTCCCGTGTGCTGAACCACCACCCGAACGTCAGCGGCAAGACCAAGGAACGCGTGGAATCCGCCATCGCAGTGCTTGGTTATCGCCGTAACACGGCAGCCCGCAGCCTGGTGACGCGGCGATCCCGGACCATTGGGGTGCTCGCCTGCGAGACAGGCCAGTTCGGGCCTGCCAACACCCTCTTGGGTGTTGAACAGGCGGGAAGGGAAGCGGGGTACTTCGTCAGCATCGCCAACCTTCGCGAAGTGACCAGCGACAGCGTCAACGACGCCATCGCCCACTTCCGAAACCAATCCGTGGACGGCATCGTCATCCTGGTTCCGCACCCTGACGTACTGGCCGTCCTGGGCGACGTTTCGGTCCCCGTGCCGATCGTCGCCGTGGGAGCGGGTGCCGGAAACCAGCTGACGGGCGCCTCCCTGGATCAACGTTTGGGAGCCCGTCTGGCTGTACAGCACTTGATCGCTTTGGGGCACCGGAATATTGCGCACATTTCGGGACCGCCACACTGGATCGACGCTGCCGAACGCATCAAAGGATGGCAGGAAGCGCTGGGCAGTGCAGGCCTTGAAGCCGAGGTTCTGCTCCAGGGCACATGGGACGCAGCATCCGGCTACCGCGCCGGCCTGGAACTCCTCCGACACCACAGCATCACCGCTGTTTTCGTCGCCAACGACCAGATGGCCGTGGGCGTCCTCCGGGCTGTACAGGAAGCCGGGTGCGAGGTTCCGGGAGACATCAGCGTGGTGGGCTATGACGATCAGCCGGAGGCAGAGTTCTTCATGCCGCCACTGACAACCATCAAGCAGGATTTCGAGGAATTGGGCCGCCGCTGCATGGAAGCGGTGCTGCAGCAACTGGAGGGAGACGGAGGCAGCGGCGAACAGATGGTCAATCCCCGCTTGGTGATCCGCTCCACCACGGCGGCCCCTGCCCTTCACAAAGCTCCGTTCCCACTAAACTAGGAGCCATGACTTCCACGCCTGACACTGCTGCTGCCCGCGCCCGCCTTCTTGAACTCATCAAAGAACTCGCGGTGGTCCGCGGCAAGGTGATCCTCTCCAGCGGCAAGGAAGCGGACTACTACATCGACCTTCGCCGCATCACCTTGAACCACGAGGCCTCCAAGCTGGTGGGCCAGGTCATGTTGGCCATGATCGACGACGCCGGCGTTTCAGTTGAGTGCGCCGGCGGACTCACCATGGGTGCCGACCCCGTCGGTACCGCCGTGATGCACGCTGCTGCCGACGCCGGGCGTGCCGTGGATGCCTTCGTGGTCCGTAAGGCCCAGAAGTCCTACGGCATGGGCCGCCAGGTGGAAGGTCCCTCGGTTGAAGGCCGCAACGTTGTGGTCCTGGAGGACACGTCCACCACCGGCGGGTCTGCCCTGACCGCCGTCGAAGGTGTCCGCAAGGCGGGTGGCAACGTGGTGGCCGTCGCCGTGATCGTAGACCGCGACACCGGCGCGAAAGAGAAGATCGAAGCCGAAACCGGTGTGCCGTACCTCTTCGCTTTCGGCAAGGACGAGCTGGGCCTCAGCTAAGGAGTTTTTGTACAGCTCTTGACCTTAAAGGCGCATCTTAAGGGCATCAGCTGTACACAAACTGCGGGGCTGTGAGGCACCGCCTTTCGAAGCCTATGCTTGCTGCGTGGACGTTCAAGTAGGGAAGCTCCCGGCACCTCCGGAGGTGGACGAAAACCTCCCGGTGCCGGCTTCTCCAGAAGCTGGGAAAGCAGAGGATCCGGGCGCATGGGCCCGGGTCCTGCCTTACGCTGCCCGGCTGAAGACGACGTCCCGCCGCAACTTCCTCATCACCGCCGGAGCCTCGGCAGCGCTCGCGGGGGACATGCTCTTTACCCGGCATGTGCAGGCCGAGCGCCGGGCCACCAAGATCCTCCGCGTGCCCGATCCGTACTCGGACCTTTACTTTCCCAAGGCTAGCTGGATCCTCTTCCCCGGGTACAAAACGAGCTGGGAAGAAGCTCAATGGATTCTCAACACCCTGCGCCCGGCCCTGCACCAGCGCGGCCGTCTCGCCGCCGTCGGATATTCCAACCTGGGCCTGGACGTGGACGAGGTCGTCCGCGCAATCATCCTGCACGTCCGTGAACTGGAGTTGGAGAAGCTGTACTTCTACGGCCACAGTTTCGGTGGGATGCTGGCCACGCAAGTGGCCGCCCGGCTGCTGGAGCTGCACGGCGTTGAGACACAGTTGATCGTCTTGGACTCGAGCCCGTTCAGCCGGGCGGACGTCTTGGACCAGAGCTGGTTCGACGGTGTGGTCTTCCTGTACGAAAACGGGTTCCGTATTCCGTCGGTCCTGCGCGGCGGCTATGAGCTGGGGGAGCGTGTGGCCCACAAGGACGAGCGCACGTGGCGGCAGATCCTTGACCAAAGCCTGGAGCAGCTCTCGCCGATCGCCCCTTCCAGTGTGCTGATCCAGACGGAGTCGGCGTACATCTACCACTTCGACGGACTCCGCCTGGCTGGAAAGATCGGTGGCGCCAAGATGGCGTTCATGGGCAACTCCAAAGACGGCACCGTGAATTACGAGTCTGCGCGCGCCGGGTGGAGCAAGGTGTTCGGCGCCAACATGGCGATGCCTACGCTCAGCACAGAGGGCGCCCGGCCAGCGCACGCGAGCCCGCAATGGAACGGGAGTGTGTACCGTCCGTTGCTGGAACGCGTCCAGAATGAGCTCCAGCCGCTCCCGCCCGAGCCCGAGGAACCGTCATTCCAGGAGCCGAATGGCAAGGTTATCCGCCCGGTGTAGGTTTCTCCGGTCAGCGCGCTTCACGCAGCGAATCAACCTCGACGGCGGTAAGGCCCGCCTCGCGCAGGAAGCCGTGAACGTCGCCGAACTCCTGCGCGAAACCGGCCAGAAAACGCCGCATCGCAGCTTCGGGACTTTGCAGGATCATGAGGTCAGGGCTGAAGTACTCCTCCGGGGTTGACGGGACGCTGAGGCGCCATGTCTCTGCCATGATCTTCAGGACATCCGGAAGGTTGGCTGTGGTTGCGGCGTAGTCAGCCACCACTTGATCCTCGGTCCCGCCGGATGCCAGGAACCCGATCGCCGACACCACGCCTGTCCGGTCCTTACCCAACGAACAGTGCACCAAAGTGCGTTTGCCTCGGGCGACGGGACGCAGTGCGTCAGCAACCCACTCAGGCCGTATCCGGATCCAGCCCAGATAAAGGTCACCAAGATCCTCGGCCGTTTCGACTGCCTGGAGCGAGCCCGCCACGGCGTTGGGGTCCAGTGGGTTATTGACGAGTTCGACGGCGGGCGGGACCGCGCCGCCGTCGTGAATCAACCCGCCGTCGTTAATCAACCCGCCGTCGTGAATCAACCGGTCGTCGTGAATCAACCATGGAACCAAGGACCGCTCCAGCTCGCTGCGCAGGTCCACGATGGCCTGGATGCCGTGCTCCGCCAGGAAGCCGGACGTTGCAGCGGCATCCATACCGAAGGGCTGGCTCCCCCTGAGAATCCGGCCGCCGGCCAGGGGACGCAGATTGAGCACAGCCATGGTTCTATCCTTCTAGATTTGGCTCTTGAGGTCGGCCACGGAGTTCAGGATCTGATTGGGCCTGAACGGGAAGGACACGATTTCCTCCCGCTGGGTGATGCCGCTGAGCACCAGGACCGTGTGCAGGCCAGCTTCCATGCCCGCCACGATGTCCGTGTCCATTCGGTCGCCGATCATAGCCGTGGTCTCGGAGTGGGCATCGATCTGGTTCATGGCGGAGCGGAACATCATGGGGTTCGGTTTGCCCACGATGTACGGCTCGCGGCCGGTCGCTTTGGTGATCATGGCCGCGATGGCGCCGGTTGCGGGCATGGGGCCGTCCTTGGAAGGACCGGTGGCATCCGGGTTGGTCGCGATGAAGCGTGCACCGGCCAGGATGTGGCGGACGGCCATGGTGATCGCTTCGAAGGAGTAGGTGCGGGTCTCCCCGAGGACCACGAAGTCGGGATCGGTGTCAGTGAGGATGAACCCGGCCTCGTGCAGTGCGGTAGTAAGGCCGGCCTCGCCGATGGTGTAGGCGCGGTTGCCTGAGTCCGAGGATTGGACCTGGTCCTTCAGGAACTGGGCGGTGGCCAGTGCGGAGGTCCAGATGTTCTCTTCGGGGACTTCCAGGCCGGACGCACGGAGGCGGGCGGCAAGGTCACGCGGGGTGAAGATGGAGTTGTTGGTCAGCACCAGGAAGCGCTTGGAGGTATCTACCCAGCGCTGGATGAGTTCAGCTGCGCCGGGGATCGCCTGGTTTTCATGGACCAAGACGCCGTCCATGTCAGTGAGCCAGCATTCGATTTCGTGGCCGTTCCGGTAAACGGACGTGGATGTGTGGGGCGTGGATTCTTCTGCCATATTTGCCTCCGGCTGGGATTGTTCATGCACTGCCATCCAGTCTTTCATCAATCCGCCGCCTTAACCTCCTGCAATCCCTCTTATGTGGGTAGTTCTGCCCATGCGGATTATCCGCTGTGACTTGCGTCTGGAGCCTCATGCTCGACTACGCTTGGGGCGGCGCAGGCGTGCCACCACCGTGGGTCGGGGGATCGACACGGCGGATTTCTTGTGTCGCCGCGCTGGAGCAGGTCCCCACTCACTACCTCTGAAAGGGCCTGTCTATGAGCAACAACAACGGAGTGCCGCAGCCTCCCTACAACCCCGACGGCGTGCCGCAGCCCCGCTACGACACCGGCCAAGGCCAGTATGGCCAGTACCAGCCGGGGCAGACGCAGCCCACGTACCAGCCTGAGGGCCAGACTGAAGCGTTCCCGGCGCAGCAGCCACCGACGCAGGCATTCCCAGCAGCGTCCAACACTGTGCCGCAGGGACAGCCAGGATTCCCGCCGCCCGGTGCAGGCAACCCGTCCCAGCCCGGATACCCAGGACAGCCCGGCGGACCCGGACAGCCCGGATACCCCGGACAGCCCGGCGGACCCGGCCAGAACCCGGGCGACCACAACAGGAAGTCCCTGTTCCTCATCCTGGGTGGGGTCGCCGTCGTCGTGATTATTGCGTTGGTCGTGGCGTTCACATGGCTGATCCCCGCAATGACCAAGCCCACGGCTGTCGAAACGCCGTCGGTGACATCCTCTGACGCAGCGTCGGACGCGGCGGCTGAGCCGTCCGCCGAGCCGTCCGCCGAGTCGGAACCCTCCGGTGACGCGTCGGCGTCCACCGATATGCCCGCTGACGCCATTCCGTTGCCTGCAGTATGGGAAGAATTCGCCGGACCCACCAACGTTCCGGCCGACGGCGACCCCCTGTTCAGCAAGTGGGTCACCGGCGAATCGTCCTTCCAGTACCTTGCCGAATGGACCCACGATGAGTCGTTCGGCATCACCAAGGACCCCACCACGGGTGAGGAGATCCAGAAGAAGGCCCAGGGCACGGTTGAGACCGACGGCGACGGAATCGCGCTCGCCTACGCGTTCTTCGCGGAGTCCGAGGAAGGCAAGTTCGGCAAGGATCCCGCAGAGGTCAAGAAGGCCATCGAGGACATCGAGGCCCGGTACAAGGGCATGACGGCCACCGAACTTCCCCAGAACCTGGTAGGCCACAAGTGCACGTCCGATTTCAAAACCTCGATGCCGGAAATCCGTGAATTCCGCCGTGGCGCCGCAGTAGTCATTGGTTTCACCTGCACCAACGCCCGCGGCGAAGCAATCCAGGCCGTCAACCTGTTCTCCGTGACACCGTGGGGTACACCCCAGATGCTGGGCGTCAGCGGACACAAGGAATACTGGGATGCCCACCCCGGGCTCTTCGAACAGCTGGCCAACTCCTACCGCATCAACAAGTGGAAGATGGGCTAGGTCCGCTGGCCGAAGCCCGATCAAAACGGGCAACAGGGCAGGGCTAAAGTTGAGGGGTGACTGACCTTCCCCCCACCACAGCCCTGCCCACGCCTGCTGAAACGACACCGGACGGCGAGGCAGAAGCGAAACCCGAGGTCGGCGTCGGGCCTTGGGAAGGTGAGTTGCCGGTTGGTGAGCACTGGGACCCGGACCTGTTGAGGGATGGTGACCGCCGCAACGTGGTGGACCAGTACCGGTACTGGAAACACGAGGCGATCGTGGCCGACCTTGATTCCAAGCGCCACGAATTCCACATCGCCATCGAGAACTGGCAGCACGACCTCAACATCGGCACCGTGGTGCGGACCGCCAACGCGTTCCTCGCCAAAGAGGTCCACATCATTGGCCGACGGCGGTGGAACCGTCGCGGGGCCATGGTCACCGACCGCTACCAGCACGTCCGCCACCACCCCACCGTTGAGGACTTTGTCCAGTGGGCCGAGGGGGAGGGGCTTGCTGTAATCGGCATCGATATCTTCCCGGATTCCGTGCCGCTTGAAACCTTCGACCTTCCCAGGAAGTGCGTCCTGGTGTTCGGCCAGGAGGGCCCGGGCCTCACGCCCGAGGTGCACGAAGCCGCCGTCGCAACCCTGTCCATTGAGCAGTTCGGATCCACCCGGTCCATGAACGCGGCGTCGGCCGCAGCGATCGCCATGCACGCCTGGGTCCGCCGGCACGTGTTCCAGCAGCCAGTCGCTTAGCCCTGCGCCGAGATGGCAAGAGTGCCAACTCGGCGGAAGTGTTAAGTGCCACAGTGACCCGAAACACGGCGTCCCGGCGGATATCGCTAGGATGGGTGCTAGCCGTAAGCGGTCTACTCCAGGGTTACCAACCCACAGACGAATTCAGCATAGGAGTCACCATGCCCATTGCAACCCCAGAGATTTACTCCGAGATGATCGACCGTGCGAAGGCTGGCGGATTCGCTTTCCCCGCGGTCAACGTGACGTCGTCGCAGACTCTGAACGCTGCGATCCGCGGTTTCGCCGAGGCCGAATCCGATGGCATCATCCAGGTTTCCACCGGTGGCGCAGCCTACTGGTCCGGCGCTTCGGTCAAGGACATGGTGGCCGGTTCCCTGGGCTTCGCCGCGTTCGCCCGCGAAGTTGCCAAGAACTACAACGTCAACATCGCCCTGCACACGGACCACTGCCCGCAGGACAAGCTGGCGGACTTCGTCCTGCCGTTGCTGGCCGCGTCCGAGGAAGCCGTCAAGGCCGGCAAGGACCCGATCTTCAACTCGCACATGTGGGACGGCTCGCACGAGACCCTGTCGGAGAACCTGCGCATCGGCCGTGAACTGCTGGAGCGTGCCGCTGCTGCGAAGATCATCCTCGAGGTTGAAATCGGCACTGTTGGTGGCGAGGAAGACGGTGTTGAGAACGAAATCAACGAGAAGCTTTACACCACCACCGAGGACGCGCTGGCCACGATCGAGGCACTGGGTGCCGGCGAAAACGGCCGCTACCTCACCGCGCTGACCTTCGGCAACGTGCACGGTGTGTACAAGCCGGGCAACGTGAAGCTCCGCCCGGAACTGCTTAAGCAGATCCAGGCCGAGGTTGGCGCGAAGATCGGCAAGGAAAACCCGTTTGACCTGGTGTTCCACGGCGGTTCGGGCTCCACGGAGCAGGAAATCGCTGACGCTGTTTCCTACGGTGTCATCAAGATGAACATCGACACTGACACCCAGTACGCGTTCACCCGTCCGGTGGCCGGGCACATGCTCGCCAACTACGACGGCGTGCTGAAGATCGACGGCGAAATGGGCAACAAGAAGACCTACGATCCCCGCGTTTGGGGTGCTTCGGCTGAAGCCGGTATGGCCGCGCGCATCGTCGAAGCCGCCCAGCAGCTCGGATCGGTGGGCAAGACCTTCTAATGTCGGACGAATTCCGGAAGAACCTGATGGGGCCGGAGCCCACGCTCCTGCCCGCCGAAACCGAGATCTACCAGCACCTGGCTCTCGGCAAGGAAGCACTGGACCTCGTGGAGAAGAACCCCACGTCGTCCCTGCTGTGGGCCATCCTCGCGGAGGAAGCCTGGGCCGAAGGCCGGACCATCGAGTCCTACGCCTACGCTCGTGTCGGCTACCACCGCGGCCTGGATTCCCTGCGCCGCAACGGGTGGCGCGGCGTCGGACCCATCCCGTGGGAGCACGAGCCCAACCAGGGCTTCCTGCGTGCGCTCTACGCGCTGGGCCGTGCGGCCTCCGCTATCGGCGAGGCTGAAGAGCCGGAGCGGATCGAGAAGTTCCTGAACGACTCGGACCCCAAGGCCAAGGCAGCGCTCGAAGCCCGCTAAGGCATCAAAGCAATGAACGACGGCGGCCCTCACCAAAAGGTGAGGGCCGCCGTCGTCGTTAAAAGCGTTAGTCCGTGACCGCTGCGTGGCGGGGTCGCCCGAGCGGGACCACCAGCGGCGTGTGCGTCACGGGGTCGTCGATGATTTGGCAGGCCATGCCGAACACGTCCTCCACCAAGGACTCGGTGATCACGTCAGCGGGAGCCCCTTCGGCCACTACCACGCCGTCTTTCATGGCGATGATGTGGTCTGCGTAGCGGCTGGCATGGTTGAGGTCGTGCAGCACTGCGACCAGCGTGTGGCCCTTGTCCAGGTTGAGCTCGCGGAAGAGTTCCAACAGTTCGATCTGGTGTGCGATATCAAGGAACGTGGTGGGCTCGTCCAGGAGCATCAGCGGCGTCTGCTGGGCGAGAACCATGGCCACCCACACACGCTGGCGCTGGCCGCCGGAGAGCTCGTCAACCAGCCGCCCGGACAATGCGGCGACGCCGGTGGCATCCATGGCTTCCACGACGGCCATTTCATCGGCTTCGGACCATTGCCGCAGCAGTTTCTGGTGCGGGTACCGGCCTCGTGCCACGAGGTCGGCCACGGTGATGCCGTCGGGTGCGATGGAGGACTGCGGCAGCAACCCGAGGCGCCGGGAGAGTTCCTTCGAGGGCAGCGCGGTCACGGATTTGCCGTCCAGCAGCACCTGTCCGCTGCGCGGCTTGATGAGCCGGGCGAGGGCGCGCAGGAGCGTGGACTTGCCGCAGGCGTTGGGCCCCACGATCACGGTGAACTTTCCCTCGGGGATGCGCACGTTGAGGTTCTCGGAGATGATGCGTTGCTCGTAGCCGATGGTCAGGGCTTCGGCGTGGAGCTGCGGAGCAGAAGTAGTGAGGATCATGATTTCCTTGCTTCCCTGGCCAGCAGCCAGACGAGGTAGATACCGCCGATGCATACCGTCACAACGCCGACGGGGAGCTGGATCGGAGAGAACAGGCGTTGCGCGGCGAGGTCGCTCGCCACCAGCAGGAAGGCACCCATCACTGCGGACGGAACCAAGGTGATGCCGGCGCTCCCGGTGAGCCGACGGGCCAACTGCGGGGCGGCGAGGGCGACGAACGCTATGGGACCGGCCACTGCCGTCACAGCCGCAGTGAGCGCCACGCCCAGGCTGAGCAGCAACAAACGGGTGGGTTCCGCCCGGACGCCCAAGGCGCGTGCGGCGTCGTCGCCCATTTCCAGGAGTTGCATCCGACGCGTCACGGCCAGCGTGGCCAAGCCAACCACAACAACCACGACGGCGGCAGGCGCCGCTTGCTCCCACGTGATGCCGTTGAGGGACCCGGCTCCCCAAACGGCTGCCGCCAGGGCGGCTTCAAGTTCGGCCTGCAGGATGAGCCAGTGATTCAAGGCGGCCAGCATTGCGCTGATGCCGATGCCCACGATGATGAGCCGGAAGCCTTGGGAGCCGCGGCGGTAAGCCAGCAAATAGACGGCCAGAGCGGTGAGGACGCCACCCACAAGGGCGCCCGCTGCGATGCCAAGGTAGCCCCCACCAACTGTCAGCATCACGATCAGCGCACCAGTGTAGGCGCCTGTGTTGAAGCCGATGATGTCCGGGCTGCCCAAAGGGTTGCGGGTCATGGACTGGAAAATGCCGCCGCTCATGCCCAGGGCGGCACCGAACACCAACGCCGCCAGCACACGAGGGAGACGCCACTCCATGACGATGGTCTGTGCAAGTCCCGGGGCATCTCCGGTGAAGGCTTGCAGGACCTGTTGCACAGTGACGTCGTAGTCGCCGGTGGCCAGTGAAACCACGGCCACGGCAAGCGCGGCCAGGAGCAGCGGGATGCAGACGAGGATGCTGCGGACATCGAACCGGAGGCTCAGCGAGCGGTTGCGAAGCAGGACGGTGGGCCGGCCAAAGTCCACTCGAGTCCCGGGGTCCAGGCGACTCATAGTCCGCTCACCTTCCGGCGCCGCGCCAACGCGATCAGCACGGGAGCACCGATGAACGCGGTCACCACTCCCACTTGGAGCTCACCGGGTGCGGCAACCCTGCCAACGACGTCGGACACCAGCAGCAGGATGGGGGAGAGCACCACGGTGGTGGCCAGGATCCACCGCTGGTCCGGGCCCACGATCCACCGGGCCACGTGCGGAATCATGAGCCCCACGAATCCGATGGCTCCGGCACCGGCCGTTGCTGCGCCGCTCAGGAGGGTGATGGAAATAATCCCCAGGATGCGCGTGCGGTTGACGTTGGCCCCCAGGGAGGTGGCGAGGTCGTCGCCCAGCGCCACGGCATTGAGTCCGCGGACGCAGAACAACGCCACCAGCAGGCCCGCGCCCATGAACGGCGCCACAGTCAGGACCGACTCCATGCTGCGCGTGTCCAGTGAGCCGATGCTCCACGAGCGCAGGTGGTCAAAAGCTTTCGGATTCAGGAGCGTGAGCCCGGATCCAATGCCGGTGAGCACCGCGCCCAAGGCCACTCCGGCCAGCGTCAGCCGGATCGGATTCACCACGTTCCTGCCGGAAGTGCCGATCAAGTACACGGCCGCCGTTGTGAGGATGGCGCCGGCAAACGCGAACCAGATGTAACCACTCAGGGAACCAACGCCGAAGACGCCGATCGCCAGCACGATCGCGAAGGATGCGCCGGCGTTGACGCCCAGGATGCCAGGATCTGCCAGCGGATTCCGCGTGATCGCCTGGATCAGCGCGCCGGCTACACCCAGGGCGACTCCGACGGCGATCCCCATCAAGGTACGCGGCAGGCGGCTTTCCAGAATGATCGCGTGATCTGCCGTGTCCTGTGGGTTGGTGAACGCTTCCAGGACGGTGGCAGCCGGGATGAACTTCGCCCCGATGCCCAGGCTCAACATCACGGCACCCAGGAGTACCGCCGCGGCAAGGGCCAGGAAGACGATCCGCCAGCGGGATTTATTGACGACGCCGGAATGCGGCACCGCGCCGGCAGCCGGAAGGGCGGGAGCGGCTACTTGGGACATAGCGCCGTCATGTGGGACACAGCAGGGGACCATTCCGGAGAGGTGGGGCGGTAATAGGGGGCGATCCCGTGACTGTTGTCACAACGTCACGGAAGTGTGCCTTAATTAGGTTAGCCTTACCCAGTGAAAAATGACGATTTTGAAGTACAGCCGCGTAAGGCTTCCCGCATGCGCAAGCTTTCCATGAAGGTGGCCGGAGTCGCCTTGGTAGCTGGCCTCCTTGCGGGCTGCGGCGCCAGTGGTGGCTCGGGCTCCAGTGCCGGCAACGCGGATGTTGCAACGGGCGGATCCAAGTTCACTACTGCGGACCAGGAAACGGCCAAGCTCGGCACGGACGCCGCCCCCGGCGTTTTCCCGCGTACCCTGAAGCACGCCAACGGTGAGACCACCTTGGAGAAGAAGCCCACACGCGTGGTGGTCCTCGACACCGGGGAGCTGGACGACGTCGTGACCCTTGGCATCACGCCGGTAGGGATGGCCACCACCGAAGGCGCCAACCCTGTCCCCACGTACTTGGCTGACAAGGTCAAGGATGTGGCTTCGGTAGGCACCATCCAGGACCTTAACCTCGAAGCAATCGCTGCGCTGAAGCCGGACCTCATCCTGGGCAGCCAGCTCCGCGCCGACAAACTGTACAAGCAACTGTCCGCCATTGCCCCCACAGTCTTCAGCATCCGCCCCGGCTTCCCGTGGAAAGAGAACTTCCTCCTGGTGGGCAAGTCCTTGGGCGAGGAAGACAAAGCCGTCAAGGCCTTGAACGACTACCAAACGGAAGCGGACGCCCTCAAGGCAGACGTCAAGGGCGATCCCAAAATCTCGCTGGTCCGCTTCCTGCCGGGCAAGATCCGCCTCTATGCGAACAAGTCACTGATCGGCGTCATCCTGAAGGACGCTGGCCTGGACCGTCCCGAGAACCAGAATATTGACGAACTCGCCGCCGAGATTTCGGCCGAAAACATCGAGCAAGGGGATGCAGACTGGATCTTCTACAGCAGCTACGGTGACCCCGCTGCCACCGGCGAAACGTCCGTGGTTGAAGGCGCTGTCTGGCCTAAGCTCGGTGCCGTCAAAGCCGGCCAGGCCAAGGCCGTCAGCGACGACGTCTGGTTCCTCGGCCTCGGCCCCACCGGCGCCCAGCTGATCCTCAAGGACCTCCGGAGCATGCTGGTCGGCTAACGCCTCCACCCCAAAACAAGCACCCCAACGTACGACAGCGGCCCCCACCAAAAGGTGAGGGCCGCCGTCGTCGTTAATTCGCCCAAGTAGGTCGCATTTGTGCGCGTATTGAGCGCTCAAAACGCGCACAAATGCGACTCAGTTGGGTACGGCTAGGCCTTGCGGGGGATGCCCGTGCGTGCCATGGCCTCGGCGTAGGCGCCGTGGATGGCATCCAGGTATTCCTGCTGGCGTGCCGGAGTTCCGGCGAAGGAGCGGCCACCGAGCGAGCGGACCTTGAAGGTCTTGAAGCCGCGGCGGGCGATGCTGGCCGGAGCAGCCTTCATGAGCTGGTCGGCGAGGCGGTGGGCCTCATTGCCGTGCGCCACCAGTGCGGAGGTGCGCGGGAGGAGCTGGAGGAGGCGCAGCAAAGGCTTGAGGCCTTCGGTGATGTTGGCCGGCGTGAGCTTGCCCGGTTCCTCGGTGGGTTCGATCCACGGGTACGCGTTCCACGGAATCATGAGCTCGGGGCGGAGGCCAAGCTGCCACTGCATGCCGAGCATGCGGGTGGCGGCTTCGTCGTCACCAGGGGTGATGAAGCCCTCGCCGGTGTTGGTGCGCTGATTGGAGAAAAGGCTGACGATGCGGCAGTCATCCATGCTGTGGGCGGGGTCGATGTAAAGGACCTCGCTGCCCGGCTTCTGCTCCTTGATGGAGTCGCACAGCTCGTTGACCTCGGCGATGTGCGGTTCGTAGCGGCGGTTCCAGAGGATTTCTTCGGGTGATTCAGTCGCCAGTTCTTGCATCAGGGGTTAGGTCTCCTAGGTGTTACAGCGCACCATTCCAAGGGGCCGCGGGCATGCCGCAGCCGAACCTCAAAGGGTGCTGTTGGGGGCTAACTAACCTTACCGGACTATGGGGGTTAACGGGGCCCGCTCCGGCGCGCCCCGAAATGCGACGCGGCGTGTTGCCCGGAAACGTGTCGGGTATCTCGACGGCGGCGGTCAAGTCTCGACGACGGCCCGCGGGGTCGTGCATGATGCGGCATATGGAGAAACAAGAACCGTCCGCTGCCGCCCTTTCCGCTTTCGAGGGCCTGGGCGCAGAACTTGCCGCGGCCGGCGTCGTCATGGGAAAGATGTTCGGGGCCAGTTCGCTCATGCTGAACAAGAAGGCGTTGGCCTGCTTGAACGGCGACAAGGTGGTCTTCAAACTCGGCCGGGACACCGCGGAGCACGCCCGTGCGCTTGATCTGCCGGGCGCGGTGTTGTTTGATCCGTCAGGAATGAAGCGCCCGTTCAAGGACTGGGTTGAAGTACCTTTTTCCTGCAACGAAGAGTGGCCCGCGTTCGCCGAAGCTGCGCTGCAGTTCGTGGCCGGTGAGTGATTAACCCTTAAGTGCCGGTCAGCGCCGCTGCTGTCCACCCGAGTAGAAGATGGGTTGGAAGGGGAGCCATTTGGCGACCCGTCACGCGCCAACACTCATCTCGGGGGAACAATGGTTGCACATGAAGTAGCTTCACCGGAAACAAGGCAGCGTCACAGCAAGGCACCCAAGGTCCGCGCTTTCCTGGCCGGTGGGCTGGTACTCGGAGTAGGCGCTGCGATTACCTTGGCAGCGTGGAACGACTCCGAATTTGCCCAAGGCACCTTCACCGCTGGTTCGTTCAACCTTGAGGGCAGCACGGACGGCACGGCGTTCGGAGAGAACCCGGTTGCGACACCGGCAACGCTTGGCTTCACTGCCACGCCGTCCAACCTTTCACCGGGGGACGTGGTCACGGCGCCCTTCGCGGTCAGGCTGGATGATGCCACCACCAACGACGCCACCGTCACCGTCTCAACTGAAGCATCAACGGGTGCACTGACCGGTCTCACGTACTCCCTCACGCAATCGACGGATTTTGGGTGCGCCGAACCAGTGGACACCACGTTGGTGGCAGCCGGACAAGTACTGGGGACGACGCCGGGCAGTGTCACCTTTGCGCTGACGCAGGGAGCGGGCACCAATCCGGGCGATGCAGTGAACCTGTGCTTCCGGATCACGGCCGACGATGACCTCGTCCAGTCCCAAACCGGGACCACCACCTGGGAATTCGCCGCGCAATCGCAGTGATCCATGGGTCGTCGACAAGCCAAGACCAAGCACGGTGCGGTTGCCCTGCGCATCCGTGCGATCCTCGCCGGGGCGTTGGTGCTGGGGCTCGGCAGCTCAGTGACCCTGGCGTCCTGGACTGACAGCGACTTTGCCGGTGGCTCCTTCGGGGCGAGCGTTTTCCAAACGGAATCCAATGTCACCAAGCCGTACAGCGCCGCAGGCGCATGGAATACCAATGACGTGTCTCCGGGCGGCACGCTGGTGTTCGCCGCTACTGCGATGAGCCCTGGCACTGTGGCCTATGCACCGTTCGCCATCCGGACCAAAGCCACCTCGGTAGCCGGCGAGGTGGTCCTCGGGGTTCCGGTGGTGACCAGCAGCGGTACCGGAAACGCGGACCTGGGGGCGGCGCTCAGATACCGCGTGGTCCGGTCGGCCACCTGCGACGCGTCGTCGTTTACCGGGACGCCAACGTTCGTGGTGGGCAGCGACGGAGCCAAACCGTTCACGCAAGGGCAGGCGGCCGGCGTCGTAAATCCCCTGGCCGCCGCAACAGCGACGCTTCCCGGGGCTCCGACGCAGTTCTGCTTCGAGGTCACCCTTCCCCTTGGCGCAAACAATGCCCTGCAAGGCCAGACCGCCACCGCAACCTGGCAATTTACTGCCACCTCAAGCTCATGAGCCGCCGCCCGTTCCGCAGCCGGCTGCGGGAAGTCCTGTTGAACATCGCGGCCGCAGGCGGGGCTGTGTGCATCCTTGCGGTGATCTGCGCACTGCTGTTCAACATCACGCTGATCATGTTCAAGACGGGGTCGATGTCGCCCGGTATCCCGGCGGGTTCGCTCGCCGTGGTCCGTGAAATCCCTGCCAGCGGGATCAACGCAGGCGACGTCGTGACCGTGGACAGGCCGGGGAAGCTGCCCATCACGCACAGGGTCCAAACAGTGGAGCCTGCGGACGGATCTGCGCGAACCATCACCATGAAGGGTGATGCCAACACCGAAGCGGATCCGGCACCCTATGTGGTGGAGAAGGTCCGGCTGGTCCTCTGGTCCGTGCCGGGGCTCGCCCAGCCACTGTCCGCGGCCGCCAATCCGGTGGTTCTTGGCGCCACAACTATTGCTGTCTCCGGGCTGGTGACCTGGGTCCTGTGGCCAAGGAATCCGAGCCGGCGCAGGAGCGGGCAGCATGTGGCGGCGTAGTGGGTTGTGGACGGCAGCCGTTGCGGCAGTGCTGCTGCTGGGTGCCGCACCCGCGGTTGCCGCCGATGGGGAGGCTTCGGGTTGGTTGGAGCTCGACGCCGGTCCAGCCGGCCAAGTGCATCGGCTCACCCCGGGCGGCAGTGCGGATTGGGCGGTGGATGTCCATGTTCGCGGCGAACCTGCCACATCCCTCGACGTCGGGCTGCAATCCGAGCCGGCGTCAACGGAGGTGCTGCGGGATTTCCTGAGCGTGGAGCTCAAGGCTTGCTCGCAACCCTGGGAGGGAAGCTCCTGCGCGGAGGGCCAGCGTGTCTTGTTGGGACGGACATCGCTGGACACTGCCGGGGGTGTGCAGGTGGACCTCATGGAACCCGGCAGTGCCGAATCGACCAACGCCTACGTCCTCCTGACAGCAACGTTGGCCGAGGACGTGCCCCGTGAGGTGCAGGGGAGCCGTACGCAGATCGTGGTGGGCGTCCACGGGTCAGGGGACGACACGGGTGGGCCGGGCTTCCCCGGAAACCCGGCCGGGCCGTCGTCGGGAATCCTGGCAGACACCGGTTTTCGCCTGGGAGGGTTTGCGCTCCTCGGTTTCGGGGCGGTCGCGGCAGGGTTTGGACTGGCCCGTTTGCGGGGTGCTGCCGGGTGAATATGTTCAAGCGGGCGCGGGTTGGACTGACGGTGGCGTTGCCCCTCGCCGTCGTGCTTTCCGCGGTGAACCCACCGGCCGTCACGGAAGCGGCATGGCAACGCGATCAGTACTCGGCAGGGAGCTTCGGCACGGTGACCATCCCGGCTCCAACACTCAACGGTCCATGTGTGTACAACAACGGGATCGCCGGTCTGGGCGCCTATGTGCGGGTGTACTGGAAACCACCAGCAGGCTACGCACTGGCGGATGCAGAAATGCAGGCTTCCACCAGTGGCCTGGGGTCCCTTCTGGCGCCACTGACCGGCTACTCGTTGGCTGGGAACACTACCGGAACAGCGGCAGGCGGATACACCACGGACGTTGCCACCAATTTGTTGGGCGGTCTGCTGGGCCTTGGCACGGAACTCCAACTCGCCATTGTGGTGAAGCGGTACGGGTGGACCTCCCAGCCGGCCTCAGTGGCCACGAATGCGGGACTCATCCTTGGACTGGGCGGCAACTGCCGGAACCTGCCGGCCGCTTAGAGATGGCCCGTCCCAGGTTTCACTGAAGAAAACTTCACCCTGCCGCCTTCCAAGACACCTTGACACCAGAGAAAGCGGTGTCATCGGCTAAACTTGGCTGGTAAGAGCCCCGAAACTCTTGCGTAGGTCGCCGCTCGCGGCAGGCTGCACCGGTAACGTCGGGGCATTCTCATGTACGGCGTCGAGTTCTGGTCATCCGGCCAGTGTCTCGCCCGAAAGAATGGGGGAGGATCCCATGCCCGCTATCGTGATCGTCGGAGCCCAGTGGGGCGACGAAGGCAAAGGCAAAGCAACCGATCTGCTCGGTGGCCGCGTTGACTACGTGGTCAAGCCCAATGGCGGTAACAACGCCGGGCACACCGTGGTTGTTGGCGGTGAGAAGTATGAGCTGAAGCTCCTTCCCGCGGGCATCCTGAGCCCCAACGCAATTCCTATTATTGGCAACGGCTGCGTGGTGAACCTCGAGGCCCTGTTCCAGGAAATCGATGGCCTCGAAGCCCGTGGCGCGGATACTTCCCGCCTGCGCGTCTCGGCCAACGCCCACCTGGTTGCCCCGTACCACCAGGTGCTGGACAAGGTCACCGAGCGCTTCCTCGGCAGCCGCGCCATTGGCACCACCGGCCGCGGCATCGGTCCGGCCTACATGGACAAGGTGGCCCGCCTCGGCATCCGCGTCCAGGACGTCTTTGACGAGTCCATCCTCCGCCAGAAGGTGGAAGGTTCGCTGCGCCAGAAGAACGAACTCCTGGTCAAGGTGTACAACCGCCGCGACATCATTGCTGACGAGATCGTGGAGTACTTCCTGTCCTTCGCCGAGCGCCTGCGCCCGTTGGTCATCGACAGCACCCTCGAGCTCAACAACGCACTGGATGAGGGCAAGGTCGTCCTCATGGAAGGTGGCCAGGCCACGTTCCTGGACGTCGACCACGGCACCTACCCGTTCGTCACCTCGTCCAACCCGACTGCAGGCGGCGCCTCCGTTGGTTCGGGCATTGGCCCTACCCGCATCTCGCGCTCCATCGGCATCATCAAGGCGTACACCACGCGTGTTGGCGCCGGACCGTTCCCCACGGAACTGTTCGATGAGATGGGTGTTTACCTGCAGAAGACCGGTGGCGAGTTCGGTGTGAACACCGGCCGTCCCCGCCGCTGCGGTTGGTACGACGCCGTCCTGGCACGCCACGCTTCCCGCGTCAACGGCTTCACGGACTACTTCGTCACCAAGCTGGACGTCCTCACGGGCATCGAGCAGATCCCTGTCTGCGTCGCCTACGACGTCGACGGTGTCCGCCACGACGAGATGCCCATGACGCAGACCGAGTTCCACCACGCTGTCCCGATCTTCGAGTACTTCGACGGTTGGACCGAAGACATCACCGGTGCGCGCACCCTGGAGGACCTCCCGGAGAACGCCCGCAACTACGTGCTGGCCCTCGAAAAGCTCTCCGGAACGCGCTTCTCGGCCATCGGCGTCGGCCCGGACCGCGACCAGACCATCGTTGTTCACGACCTGATCAACGACTAAGGTCTTCCGGACTTCGCCGTTCATTGAACGCTGACGACGGCGGCGGGTCACCTTGGTTCCTTATGGAACCGACAGGTGGCCCGCCGTCGTCGTTTCCGGTTTAACGGCCCGGCCCGCCGTGCGGGAGGCGTGGCCGGGCCTTCTGGCGCGCCTGCGGATGACGTACTCGGCCACCGCAAGGTTGATGACCCAGGAGGCACCCATGAGGATTGCCCGTGTTGTCTCGTTGGTGGGGCCGGCAACCAGTATCCACGACAGGATGACCAGGGCTTGCGTTCCGGCCCCCAGGGCGATTGCGTAGGCCCGCGTCATCCATGCGCCGTGGGTGGCGTAGTCCCGGCGTCGAATCGCAAAGAGTCCCAGGATGATGCTCGCGACCATGGCCGAACCAAAGATCAGCCGAAGGACCAGAAGCGCCTCGCCGTCGCCTTCGGGGAGGTCGTAGAACATGGACATCCATAAGCCGGACAGGGCAGCGAGCAAGCCGGCCGGCACAAGGATGCGTCCGGCCATCCGGTGCCATGACCGCTTGCCGCGCCGAAGCGAAGGGATGAACTGGAAAGCCCCGAGCAGGCTGTAAACCGTCACGGTGACGATGTGGGTTATCACCGGGATGGGCGAACCGAAGAACCTGGCGTTTTGCGGAGTGGGTGCGCCGCCCGTCAATTCAGAGAGGCGGGCGGCACCGGCTATGACCGGGACGAGGCTGAGTGCGATCAAGGCCGCGGGCACCGCCCACTTTGCCTGGTGGTTGCCGCGGGAGGATGTGGTGGTTCGTGCTGTCATGGCTCTGCCTTGCGCTCTTTGGTGACCGGCGTCCTGAAAGGTGTACGGCGTACACCTTCATGATGGAAAGGCTAGGTGTACGCTGTATACCTGTCAACCCCCGGACTCCGGTCCTTGCGGTACTTTTCGGAAGGCATGTCATATGACCCAGCTGGCGGAAGCAGCCCGACGCGTACCCCTGAACCGCGACCGCGTGCTGGAAGCCGCCGTCGCGCTTGCCGACGAGGTGGGAATTGAGTCACTGAGCATGCGTCGGCTCGCGCAGGAACTCGGCGTTGTTCCAATGGCGCTGTACAAGCACGTCGCCAACAAGGAAGAACTCCTGGACGGCATGGTGGACACCCTCGTCAGCGAAATCGACCCGCCCGTTCCGGAGGCGCCGTGGAAGTCTGCCGTCCGGCTGCGGGTGCTTTCGGCCAGGCGGGCACTCCTGCGGCACCCCTGGGCCCGCCCTGTGATTGAGACCCGCACCACCACCACGCCGGCCGTACTCGAGTACATGGACGGCTTTGTGGGAATGTTCCTTGGGGGAGGGTTATCCGTGGATCTCACGCACCACGTCATGCACGCCTTGGGCAGCCGGATGTGGGGGTTCACCCAAGAGGTCTTCGACGACTCGGCGGGGCGGGATGCCGGCGGGCAGCAAAGCATGCCGGCCGAGGTCCGGACCGCCATGGCGAGGCAGATGGCCGAGAGCTACCCGAATCTCTTTCGGATTGCCTTGGCGGCAGCACATGAGGATGAGTCCGTTGTAGGGTCCGGTTGCGATGACCAGTTCGAGTTCGAGTTTGCCCTCGACCTCCTCCTTGACGGATTTGAGCGGCTCCACGAGCAGGATTGGACGAGCACGATTGGACGGGCAGATGACCACAGTGACCGATGACGGAATCGGGTTCCGATCCCGTCGTGGACCCATTCTGATTGCTTTGATGCTCTCCACGGGCCTGGTGGCGATCGATGCCACAATTGTTGCCACGGCGGTGCCATCGATCGTTGATGACATCGGCGGGTTCTCCTCGTTCCCGTGGCTCTTTTCCGCATACCTGTTGGCCCAGGCGGTGTCCGTCCCTGTCTACGCCAAACTCTCGGATGTCCTGGGCCGCAAACCGGTCATACTCCTTGGCATCGGCCTTTTCCTGCTCGGATCGATTCTCTGCGGAGTGGCGTGGAGCATGCCGGCGCTCATCGCATTCCGCGTGCTTCAAGGGCTCGGTGCGGGAGCCGTGCAGCCTGTAGCCATCACCATTGCAGGCGACATCTACACGCTTGCGGAGCGGGCGAAGGTGCAGGGCTACCTGGCGAGCGTGTGGGCCGTTTCTTCCGTGGTGGGGCCAACACTGGGTGGCGTGTTCGCGTCGCTGGAAATCTGGCGTGGGATCTTCCTCATCAACATCCCGCTATGCCTCCTGGCGGGTTGGATGCTGATCCGTACTTTCCACGAGAACGTGGAGCGTACCAAGCACCGCATCGACTACCTGGGAGCCGGACTGCTGACGATCTCCCTGAGCCTGCTCATCCTGGGGGCGCTCCAAGGGGGCCAGGCCTGGCCGTGGAACTCACCCATCAGCATCACTGTATTTGCCGGGGGAGCCGTGGTGCTGATCGCGTTCCTCCTGGTGGAGCGGAAGGCGTCGGAGCCGGTCCTGCCGCCCTGGGTCGTCTCGCGCAGGCTGCTGGCGACGACGGCGATGGTCGCTTTCGGGGTCGGCGCGGTGATGCTGGGGCTCACCTCTTACGTGCCCACCTTCCTGGAAGGCGCACTGTCCACGTCACCGCTCCTGGCTGGCCTTGCGTTGGCAGCATTGACGCTGGGCTGGCCCATCAGCGCTTCCCAAGCCGGCCGGTTCTACCTCCGGATCGGGTTCAAGCGGACGGCCGTCATTGGCATCGTGATCACGGTGGTTGGCACCGCCGTCCTGGCCCTCACCGCCTCGTCGCCCAGCGTTCTGCTGGTGGCGGTTGCCTGTTTCATCGTTGGACTCGGGTTGGGCCTGGTGGCAACTCCAAGCCTCATTGCCGCCCAGACCAGCGTCGAATGGAATGAGCGCGGCGTCGTCACCGGGACCAACCTCTTTGCGCGTTCCATCGGCAGCTCCATCGGTGTGGCCGTGTTCGGGGCGGTGGCCAACGCCATTTATGCCAACGGTCCAAGCGGCGGCCCCGATCCTCAAACCACAGTTCACGCATCCGCTGCCGTCTTCATGGCTGTGCTTGTCAGTGCCATCCTCACGGTCGTGGCAGTTCTGGCGATGCCGTCGGAGGGCAAGGTCAGCAGGACGGAACCGGCAGGGAAGGCCAGCCCGGAACCTGCCAACGACTAGTCTCAAATCATGGAGAATCTGATCACGGGCACCCTGGAGAAGCTGTTCGAAGGCACTGTGTGGGCGGAGGGGCCAGTCTGGGTTCCTGCGTCGCAGACGGTTCGCTGGAGCGACATCCCCAACAACCGGATTCTCGAGTTCACGCCCGCCACTGCTCGGACGCGTGAGTATGCCACCGCCGTCGAATACACCAACGGGCGTACCCTCGACCGCGACGGCAGCGTGGTGCAGTGCAGCCATGGCCGCAGGCGCGTTGAGCGGGATCACGACGGCGTGGTGACCGGAATCGTCGATTCGTTCGGCGGACATCGGCTCAATTCGCCCAACGACGTCGTGGTGGCCGGCGATGGCACAGTCTGGTTTACGGATCCACCGTACGGAATCCTGCCCGGGACCGTCGAAGGCCACGAGGGCGAGCAGGAATACGGTGGTTGCTACGTCTTCCGCTTCGACCCGGGAACGGAAGAGCTGACGCCGGTGGTGACGGACCTTGTTCACCCCAATGGCCTGGCGTTCTCTCCGGACGAGTCGCTGCTGTACGTCGCTGACACGGCGGGTCCGGGCCTCGGGGTCCCCTTCCGGATCGCTGTTTATCCCGTTGAGGGCGGCGTTTGCGGGGAAGGCCGGACGTTTGTTGAGCTTGAAGATGACGCGGCATCGGACGGATTCCGCGTTGATGTCGACGGTAGGGTGTGGACGTCAGCTGGGTCATCGGTCCGCGTGTATTCGCCCGACGGCGGGTTGCTGACCGCCGTCGACGTTCCGGAAAGAGTCTCCAACCTTTGCTTTGGCGGAGCCGATGGCCGCGACCTGTACATCACCGCCACCACGTCCTTGTACCGACTGCGGACATCGACGCAGGACACGGTCGCGAAGCGTTAGCCAAGGCGAACCGTTCGACAGCTGGCCGTTAAGGGGAGCATAATGGTTAGCGGAGCTAATTAGCATTGCTAACTATTATCGCACCTCAGGAGGCGCCTCCCAGTGACGGCAAGCAAGCCAGCAACTAAAACCAGCACAGCAACTAAAACCCAAGCCACAGCCCAGGAATCCGACGGCATTCGGGCGGATATCCTGGCCATCGATCTTCGTACCGCCGTGATGCGCACTTCGCGCAGGCTCCGGATCGAAGCCACGGGCGATGTCATTACCCCAGGCCAGTACACAGTGCTCGCCCACCTCAACGCCGGTTCGCAGACACTCCGCGAATTGGCCGAACGCGAGCACGTCCAGGCCCCGTCGATGACCCGGATTGTGAACGCCTTGACGGACCAGGGTTTCGCTGCCCGGCAGCCGCATCCCGGAGACGGGCGGCAAGTCCACATCAGCATCACTCCCGCAGGCCAGGAAGTCCTGGCGGAGGCACGCAGCCAGCGGACTGCCTGGCTGGCCCAGCGAGTCGCAGGACTTAGCGAGGAGGACCGACTGACGCTCAGCCGCGCCGCGCACATCATGCAGGAAATGAGCGCCAAGTGAGTGCCATGTTCCGGGCCTTGGAGAACCCCAACTACCGGGTCTGGGCGGGCGGTGCGCTGGTCTCCAACGTCGGCACCTGGATGCAGCGAGTAGCCCAGGACTGGCTGGTCCTGACTGTCCTCACCAACCACTCCGGTACGGCCGTTGGCATCACTACGGCACTTCAGTTCCTCCCCATGCTGCTGCTGGGCCCCTACGCCGGCGTACTTGCCGACCGGTACCGCAAGCGCGTGATCCTGCTGTGGACCCAGGCCGCGATGGGGGTCTGTGGGCTGATCGTTGGCCTGCTGGTGGTCATGGGCTGGGCGCAATTGTGGCATGTCTACCTCGCTGCCCTTGCGCTCGGACTTGCTGCAGCGATCGACGGCCCGGCCCGGCAGGCGTTCGTTTCCGAACTTGTAGGACCGGACAAGATCTCCAATGCCGTGGCCCTCAATTCCGCGTCGTTCAACAGTGCCCGGCTGACCGGCCCGGCCATTGCCGGCGTGCTCATCGCGTGGATCGGTACGGGGCCCGTCTTCCTCCTGAACGCCGCGAGCTTTGTGGCGGTCATCATTTCGCTCTTCCGCGTCAAGATCTCCCAGCTCGAACCGAGCGTCCCGGTGGTTCGCGGCAAGCACCAAGTGGCGGAGGGCCTGCGCTACGTGCGTCAGCGTCCGGACCTGGTCCTCATCCTCGTCATGGTGGGGCTCCTGGGTGCCTTCGGCATGAACTTCGCTGTCACGAACTCCCTGATGGCCACCACCGAATTCGGCATGGGTCCTGAAGAATTTGGACTCCTCGGCTCCATCATGGCCGTGGGAACACTCGCAGGCGCCCTGCTGGCCGCCCGACGGTCCGGTCCCCGTCTGCGCTTCATGCTGGGGGGTGCCTTGACCCTGGGGGCCTTCACCCTCCTGGCCAGCATCTCGCCCACGTTTTGGATCTATGCGGCCGTCCTCATCCCCGTTGGCCTCGCCTCCATTACGTTCCTCAACAGCTGCAACACCACTATCCAGTTGTCCGTGGAACCACAGTTCCGGGGACGGGTCCTCGCCCTGTACCTTGCCATCCTGCAAGGGGGAACGGCGATTGGTGCTCCCCTGATGGGCTGGATCGGCACGGAGTTTGGTGCTCGATGGGCGGTGGCCGCTGGCGGAGCGATCGTCCTCGCCACGGGCGTCGCATCAGTGATCCTGGTCAGCCGTCGCAGCCAGCGCACCATCCGCGATCAGGTGCGTGCCGCGTGGCTCAGGAGGCGTGCGACGCAGGCTTCCTGAGGCCTTGGGCTCCTTGATGATCTAGCGGACCTCGAGGTCCTCCAGGGATTTGCCCTTGGTGTCCGAAGACAGCAGGGTGGCTATCGCCGAGACAAGGCAGATTCCCAGTGTGGTCAGGCCGATGACCATGGGGATGTTCGCTGATCCCGGGGGAGCGATCGCTGTGAAAAGGCTGGGGAAGAACGACGCGATCATGAGGCCGATGTTTTGTGAGACCGCGAAGCCCGTCACCCGCATCCGCATGGGGAACTGCTCCTGGAAGAAGGTGGCAAAGGTGGCGTTCCACATCTGGAAGAGGATGCCTTGCACGATCACAACGCAGATGAACACCAACGGCAGGCTTCGCTGTTCGATCGCCCAGAGGTACCCAACGGTCAGCAGTCCGCCGGAGATTCCACCGGCCACCATGAGGGCACGCCGACCGATCCGGTCGGACAGGGCGCCGAACAACGGGATGGTGGCTACCGCGGCCACGTTGGCAGCCATGGTGACCCAAAGGAACTCGCTGCTGGAGAAGCCGATGCCGTAGCCCTTCTGGGTGGCGAAGGAGACGCCGAAGATGAGGGTGGCCATGCCGATGACGTTGGTGAAGGTCATGAGGATGCACCGGACCAGGACCCAGGGGTGGGTGCGCAGGAGGTCGACCAAGGGGAACCTGCGCTTGGCGGTGGCGTCCTCGGACTGTGCCAGGTAGGCGGGCGGCTCCTGCACTCGGCGGCGGATGACGTACCCGGCGATGATCACGACTGCGCTGAGCAGGAAGGGCAGGCGCCAGCCCCATGAGTGGAACTGTTCTTCCGGGAGGAGGGCGGCGAGTGGAATCAGGACGGCTGTGGCGAGGATGGAGCCCACCTGCGTGCCTTGCAGGCTGAAGCTGGCAAAGAAGCCACGCTTGGAATCGGGGGAGTGCTCCACGATCATCGCGCTGGCGCCGCCCAGTTCGCCGGCGACCGCGAAACCCTGGATCAGCCGGAGGATTACCAGGAGGACGGGCGCAAGAAGCCCCACTTGACCGTAGGTGGGCAGGAGCCCCACGGCAAAGGTGGCGAAGCCCATGAGGAGCATCGCGAACACGAGCACCTTTTTGCGGCCGTGCCGGTCCCCGTAGGCACCCAGGACGACGGCGCCGAGCGGGCGGGAAACATAGCCCACCGCGTAGGTGGCCAGCGAGGCGATAATGCCGACGGTGGGATTCTCGGTGGGGAAGAAGATAGTGGGGAAAAGCAGGGTCGCTGCCAGTGAGTACAGGGCGAAGTCGTAGTACTCCAGCGCACTTCCGATCCAGCCGCTCATCGCGGCTTTCCTGGGATCCTTGTGGCCGGTGGCTTCGCTCTGGGTGGAGGGGAGATCCCTCCCGTGCATGACGCTCATTGCGGCTGAACTCCTATGTCGTCGTTGGCAAGGAACAAGAGCTCTTCCCATCCAAGACTGAACAATGCGGTGCTCATTCAGCGTGAGGAAGGTTACATCTTGAATCGATTCATAAATCATAAGTCGTGACCTGCGCTACGTCAACGCGCGGCGGATCCTTTATCACTCCACCGATGTCAATGGTTCGGACACGCTGGTTTCGGGTCTGGTCATCGCACCCGCTGCTCCGGCTGCGTTAGGGGGCATGCCGTGGAAGACTGGACGCATGTCTCCCCGTCCCATGAAACCGCGCCCCCAGTCCGACGCCGTTGAAAGCGACGGGCCCAAACCGGCGGCCAACGCACGTCGCCACCTCGCCATGAGGCTCGACGACGCGTGGCTGGGTTTCCAGACCCGCATTGCCATCCGGCGTGGCCGGGTAGAGACAGTAATTCCCTATACGGGCTACGGTTCCACGTCCTGGGTCCGGGTTCTCGCCCGGGTTGTACGGAGCGACCCCCGGGACGCTGCGGGCCACGCCAAGCCGTTGCAGGAAAGCATGCGCGGCTGGCGAAACTTCACGAGTGCCCCCGTGGCCAACGCCGCAGTGAAAGTCACTATCGACGGCACCGTTCATGACGTCGTCGCAGACCGCGGCGGAGTGGTGGATGCTCGGATCCCGGTAGCCCTCGACGCCGGGTGGCACGCCATCACGCTGCAGTCCGGTGAGTCCCGGGTAGTGGAGGCGCCCGTACGGATTGTCGCGGACGACGCAGACTTCGGCGTCGTATCCGACATCGACGACACCGTCATGGTCACTGCGCTGCCCCGTCCGTTCCTGGCCGCCTGGAACACGTTCGTCCTTAACGAGCACGCGAGGACGCCCACCCCCGGGATGGCCGTGCTGTACGAACGGATTGCCCGGACAGCCCCCTCAGCTCCCGTGTTGTACCTGTCCACGGGAGCATGGAACGTGGCACCCACGCTGTCACGGTTCCTGTCGCGCAATTTGTATCCTGCCGGCCCCAAGCTCCTGACCGACTGGGGCCCCACCCCTGACCGCTGGTTCCGCAGCGGCCAGGAGCACAAGAGGAACTCCCTGGAGCGCCTCGCCGAAGAGTTCCCGCACGTCAAGTGGCTGCTGGTGGGCGACGACGGGCAACATGACGAAGCCATCTATTCCGAATTCGCCCAGCAGCATCCCGAAAACGTCAGGGCAATCGCGATCCGCCAACTCTCGGCCGGCGAAGCCGTACTCGCCGGTGGCCGTTCCAAGTCCGGGGGCCAGCCCACTCCTGGCGTCCCGTGGATCTACGCCCCGGACGGTGCCGGGATGTCCGCGCAGCTCGAGGAGTTGGGGATTATCCGGTGACGTCGATGAACACAGGGTTCGCGTAGAACCAGGTGTCCGTCCACGGATCGGCGTCGCCGAGGTTGTCACCGTGGCGGATGGGGCCTGCAGGATCCACGGACGCGCCGTAGTATCCGGCCCTGTGGTCTGTACATTTGTCTATTCAGCAAACAGCTTTTCGCTGAATGTAGTGCCTCTTCCTGCAGGTCCCTTCCCTACGGTGGAACCAGATGCTTCGCACATCGATCCGCCGTAAGAAATGAGAATGCAGTGACTGAAATCAACCAACTCCACGTCGTCCCGCACTGGATCGGTGGCGCCGAGTCGCCGTCGGCCGGGGATCGCACGGCCCCTGTCTTCGATCCGGCCCTCGGCCGGGAAACCAAGCTGGTCAACCTCGGGAACGCGGAAGACATCGAGTCGGCCATCTCTTCGGCCCACAAGGCATTCCCGGCCTGGCGCGATATGTCCATCACCAAGCGACAGCAAATCATCTTCCGCTTCCGGGAACTGCTGAATGAGCGCAAGGGCGAACTCGCCGGCATCATCACCTCCGAGCACGGCAAGGTGGTCTCCGACGCCCTTGGTGAAATCACCCGCGGCCAGGAAGTCGTGGAACTGGCCACCGGCTTCCCGCACCTCATCAAGGGTGAGCATTCGGAAAATGTCTCCACCGGCGTCGACGTTTACTCCACCAAGGCCCCGCTGGGCGTTGTGGGGATCATCAGCCCGTTCAACTTCCCGGCCATGGTGCCGCTGTGGTTCCTGCCGATCGCCATCGCCGCCGGCAACACCGTGGTGTTGAAGCCGAGCGAAAAGGACCCGACGGCGGCCAACTGGCTCGCTGCCCTGTTCACCGAGGCCGGGCTTCCTGATGGTGTCTTCAACGTGCTGCACGGCGACAAGGAAGCAGTGGATGGGCTTCTGGAGCACCCGGACGTCAAAGCGATTTCCTTTGTCGGTTCCACACCGATTGCCCAGTACATCTACGAGACCGCTGCCCGCAACGGCAAGCGCGTCCAGGCGCTGGGCGGGGCGAAGAACCACATGTTGGTCCTGCCCGACGCCGACCTCGAGTTGACTGCCGACGCCGCCATCAACGCCGGCTTCGGTTCCGCCGGTGAACGCTGCATGGCCATCAGCGTGGTGGTCGCCGTCGAACCGGTCGCCGACGCGCTGATCGGGAAGATCACCGACCGCATGTCCACCCTGAAGATCGGCGATGGCCGACGCAACTGCGATATGGGCCCGCTTGTCACCCGCCAGCACCGCGACAAGGTGGCGTCCTACATTGACGTCGCCATCGAGGACGGCGCCAAGGTCGTGGTGGACGGCCGCGGCATCGAGGTGGACGGGGACCAGAACGGTTTCTGGCTTGGCCCGACGCTCATCGACGACGTTCCGGTCACCTCCCGGGTGTACACCGAGGAAATCTTCGGCCCCGTGCTGGCCGTGGTCCGCGTGAAGAGCTACGAAGAGGGCCTGCACCTGATCAACTCCGGCGCCTTCGGCAACGGCACGGCGATCTTCACGAACGACGGCGGCGCCGCCCGCCGCTTCCAGACCGAGGTCGAGGTGGGCATGGTGGGCATCAATGTGCCGATCCCCGTGCCCGTGGCCTACTACTCCTTCGGCGGCTTCAAGGACTCCATCTTCGGCAGCTCCAAGGCCTACGGCCTGCAGGGCTTCCAGTTCTTCACCCGCGAGAAGGCCATCACGTCACGTTGGCTCGACCCCAGCCACGGCGGCATCAACCTGGGCTTCCCGCAAAACTAACGAAAGGTGAGAGTGTCCCTATGTTTTTCGTCAAGCGGTTTTGGGTGTTGGGGGTTGGTAGAGGGTGCCGTCGCGGAGCATGGCGTAGAGGGTGTCGCAGCGTCGTCGTGCGAGGGCGATGAGTGCTTGGTTGTGGCGTTTTCCTTCGGCTCGTTTGCGTTCGTAGTATGCCCGGGACGGTGGGTCGTGGAGCGCAGCGAATGCGGAGAGGAACAGGGTTCGTTTGAGGACTTTGTTGCCTTTTCTTGAGGAATGGTCGCCGCGGATGGAGGACCCGGATCGCCAGGTGACGGGGGCCAGCCCGGCGTAAGAGGCCAGGTGCCCGGCGGTGGGGAACTCTTTCCCGGCGACTTCGGTGAGGATTCGTGCGGCGGTCCTGATGCCCACGGCCGGCAGAGACATCAGGACCGGGTGAAGAGGGTGGGCCTCCACGAGAGCTTCGACCTGGGTGAGGACCGTGGCGCGGCTTTCGTGGAGCCCGGCGAGCATGGCCGCGAGCTGGGGCAGCACGATGGTCGCGGCGTTCGTTCCTACGACAGTGACTGTTTGCCGGCCCAAGGCCTCGATGATGTCATCGGCAAGACGTTCACCCATCCGCGGCGCGAGTTTGCTCAGCCGGGTCCCGATCCGGCGCCGGCCCGCGTGACGGAGCGCTTCAGGGGTAGGCCAGGTCCGCAGCAGGTCATGCACCGCCGGGTGGTCCATGTAGGGTCCCAGCACCCTTTCCAGAGCTGGGTGGATCTGGGTGAGCAGCCCACGGATCCGGTTCGAAGTCGCCGTGGCCTGCTTGGCCAGATCCTCGTCGAACCCGCAAAGCATGCTCAGCTCAGCGAGCTGCTCATCGACCAACTGAACCGAGCGCAGGGCATGCGGCATGGTCCTGGCGGCCTCGGCGATGATGAACGCGTCCCGGGCATCGGTCTTCGCCTCTCCGGGGTGAAGATCCGCGATCCGGCGCATCGCCAGCCCCGGCAGGTAGCCGACCAGCACCCCGGCGGCCTGGGCAACCGCTACCGGCAACGCGCCGATAGTCGCTGGCTGGTCAACGACCAGCAACACACGTCCGGCGTCCACAAGTTCGGCGATGATTTCCCGGATTTTGGCTTCATCGTTGGGCAGCGCCCGGTCCAGTAATTTCCTGCCGGCCCGATCCACGGCAACGGCATGATGGACGCCCTTGCCAACATCCAGCCCAATAAACACCTCGACACCGTCGTGGTTCGTGATCATCTGGCACCTCCAGTCGTAGTCAACTACCTCCACTGGCCCACCATCGGTGTCAGGACCCGGCACCCACGTTACGCACGACGTTCCCGAACTGTCCTGCCCCTATCAGCGGTCTCCCGGCACCTACCAACCCCGGTGACAACACTCTCAAGATCATCGACTGACAGAGCGTCACAATCATGCCGGGATCAGCAGGCCAGCACACCCATATCCTGCACCAGGAAACAGGCTACGAAAAAGGTAACGAGCGTCCGTATTTTGTGGCCGGGAGGTGAGAGCGCGTCTGACCTGATGGACGCCCTCTCACCTCCTGCCCGTTTTGGGCTAACGCTCTTCCACCTTTCGCCCGTTTTGGGCTAACGCTCTTCCAGGAACTCGACGGCGGCGAACAGTTCCAGCCTGTCGCGCAGGCTGTCGAGGTTGAGTCCCAGGACGGTGCCCGCAGCATCAATGCGGTTCCTGAGGGTGTGCCGGTGAACCCCCAACTGCCGTGCCGTCCGGTCCCAGACGCAGTTGTTCGCCAGCCACGCAGTGACCGTCGGCAACAGTTGGGTCTGCTCCGATTCATCATGCTTGGCCAACGGCTCAATCAGGCGCCGAGCAACTGACCCAGCCTCTTCCCGGTGCAGCAGGCCCAGCATCCCGCCTTGCGAAATCTCATCGAAGGCCACCAGTGGGCGGGAGAGTTCCGACGCCCGTTGCAATGATCGCCCGGCTTCCTTCAATGCCTTGTCGAGGTGGCCGAAGTCCGTTTCCCCGGAAGAGCCCGCGGTTGCGCCGTACCTTTCCAGGAGGACAGTGACCTTTTGCTGGAGGGCTGGCCCGGCCAGCACCACGATGTTCTCGTTCCGCTGGGCGTAGAAGACGGCACCGCGGTGGTCGTCCGACAACAACTCCAGCGCTTCCAAGAGGTTCTGTCCCTGCCCGGGAGGCTGCGCCAAGGTCACCACCAAGGGGTTCGCAGGCAGCCGGCCCCAGACCTGCCGGGCCGTGCGCTCAGCAACATCCGTGCTTCCCGCCAGCAATTGCTCGAAAACGCCTGCACGCAGGTGGCGGCGTGCCGTATCCAGGTTTCGCGTCTGCTCCAGTGCAAGGCTTGCCAAAGCAATCACGCTGTTGATGATGTCCGTGCGGGCCGGGTCCAGGGGTTCGATGGCGCCCAGGACCAAGACTCCGCGCAAATGGTGCCTGCGGCCCAGCGTCTGCAGGGTGATCTGCTCGCCGTCGACCGTCAGTTGCGACACAGAACGCGATCCTTGGTCGAGGGATTTCCGCACGGCTTCTTCCACTCCAGGCATCAGGGCAGAGGGCACGGGACGGTTGTTGGGCATCAGGATGTGGTTTCCTGCGGCGTCGAACAGGGCTACCCAGCCATGCAGTTGCCGTTCGAGTTCGGCCAATATGGATCGCAGTCCGTCGGGACGAAGGGCGGCCCGCGCGATGGCCCGTTGGGCTTGGAGCGACCACTCAGACCGCGCGTTCTGTTCCCTCGCCAACCAGTCCGCAACGAACCGTATGACAGCGATGAAGGGAGTCCTGTCGGGGACCTCGAGCAAGGGCAACCCTTGGGTCCGGCATGCCTCAACCAGCCCTGCCGGCAGTGCACCGTGGATCACTTGAGTGGCAAAACCGAGGCCGCTGATCCCGTGTTTGACCAACCGCTCCACGTAATCGCTGTAAAGGGAAACAGGGGCATCGCCGACAGGAAATTGCGTTCCATCCGTCAGGAGCAGTTGCCCGGCGTCGAGGAACGGGGTGGGGTCGTCAAGGTCCGAACTATGGACCCAGGACACCGAAGCATCCGCCGCGGGATCTGCGGCCTCCGGGGTCACCAGCCTCAGGTTCAGCGAGCCCTTGTGGAGGATCGTGTTGATAGTTGGCGGCATGCTCAAGCGCTCCTTGGAAAAACGTAGTTCCACACCCCGCTAACTATACAAATGTCGAGAGATACATCTCCTCCCAAAAGCTCATGATGAAAGGGAAGCCCCCGCCCTTTCGAGAGGACCCTCCAATGTCTCCCACCCGGACCGCCCTGGCAGTTTCCACGTCAAATGCCGAGGTTGCTGCCTTGGACACGGCCAATGTCTTCCACTCGTGGTCAGCACAGAAGTCCTTGAAGCCCCTGGCTATCGCCGGTGGTTCCGGCAGCACGGTCTGGGACCACGAAGGCAGGACGTACCTGGACTTCTCCAGCCAGCTGGTCAACACCAACATCGGCCACCAGCACCCGCGCCTGATCGAGGCCATCAAACAGCAGCTGGACACCCTCACCACGGTTGCACCCTCGCATGCCAACCACACCCGCGCCCTGGCAGCCCGGAAGGTCCTGTCCCACGCGCCGTCGAATATGGACAAGGTGTTCTTCACCAACGGCGGCGCTGACGCCAACGAGAACGCCATACGCATGGCCCGCCTGCACACCGGGCGGGACAAAGTCATCTCCCGTTACCGCTCGTACCACGGCAACACCGGTGCAGCCATCGTGGCCACCGGTGACTGGCGCCGCATCCCCAACGAATACTCCCGCGGACACGTCCACGTCTTTGGGCCGTACCTTTATCGCTCCGAGTTCTGGGCCGAAACCCCGGAACAGGAAGCGGAGCGCGCCCTGCAGCACCTGCGCCGCACCATCGAACTCGAAGGGCCGCAATCAGTGGCCGCTGTGCTCCTCGAAACCGTTCCCGGCACCGCCGGCATCCTGCTCCCGCCGCCCGGCTACCTGGAAGGCGTCCGCGCACTCTGCGATCAGCACGGAATCGTCCTGATCCTGGACGAGGTCATGGCCGGCTTCGGCCGCACCGGCGACTGGTTCGCCCTGGACGCCTTCAACGTCAAGCCCGATCTCATCACCTTCGCCAAAGGAGTCAACTCGGGCTACGTGCCGGTGGGCGGCGTCATCATCTCCGAAGAAATCTCGGCCACCTTCGACGAAAGGGTCTTCCCCGGAGGCCTCACCTACTCCGGCCACCCACTTGCCGCTGCCTCCATCGTGGCCTCGATTGAGGCGTTCGAAGAAGAGAACATCATCGGGAACGCCGCACGCATCGGCGCCGACCACTTGGAGCCCGGCCTGAAGGTCCTCGCTGCCAAGCACGGTGTCATCGGTGAAGTGCGCGGACGCGGCGTGTTCTGGGCCCTCGAACTCGTCGAAGACCGCGAAACCCGCACGCCCGTTACTGCAGGGTTCATGGGCAAGCTCAAAGCGGAACTGCTCAACCGCGGACTGTTGCCCTTCATCGCCGACAACCGCGTGCACGTGGTGCCTCCCGCCGTCGTGACCCCCGAAGAAGTGCGCCAGGCACTGGCGATTTACGACGACGCCCTGACCGCCGTTAGTTGACAGGAAAGTGCCCATGACTTTTTTAGCCCAAGACCCACCACAGCCCCAACTGAGCAGTTTCGGAGAAGCATCCAGCCTGCCGGCACCGTAGCTTTGGGATATCCGCAAGATATCCAGCAGAGAAGAGGGGCCTGCCATGGCTGAGACCGGAACGACCCACAAGACCAAGTCCTACGACGGCTTTACGGAGGAAGAGCGCGCCGCAATGAAGGAGCGCGCTCAGGAGCTGAAGAAGGCTCCGCGCAAGAAGGCGTCCAAGGCAGACGGTGAAGCCGACGTGATGGCAAAGATCGCCGAAATGCCCGAGGCGGACAAGGTCATGGCCGAACGGCTCCACGCAATCGTCAAGGAACACGCGCCGGAACTGACGCCCAAGACCTGGTACGGGATGCCGGCCTACGCCAGGGACGGGAAGAACATCGTCTTCTTCCAGAGCTCACACAAGTTCAAGGCACGGTACGCCACGCTCGGCTTCGAAGAAAACGCCAAGCTCGACGACGGCGCCATGTGGCCCACGTCGTTTGCCCTCAAGGAGATTACTCCGGAGGTCGAAACGAAGATCGTCGAACTCATCAAGCGGGCCATCGCCTGACGGTCTGAAATCCGCGACGGCGGCTGGTCGCCCACACGGGCGACCAGCCGCCGTCGTTGACTCTCAAAGGAGGTCAGTAGGTGGGATCTGGGTTCGGGTGCGGCGGAACGGGCCCAGGATCGGGCGCCGGTGACGGGCCAGGTGTTGGGTTGGGGCTTGGAATGGGACTGGGCGGAAACGGTGTGGTGGGGTCCGGTGGTGGCGCCACGGGTCCGGGATCCGGTGGGAATGGCTCGGGCTCGTGAGTTGGCGGAAGGGTCATGGTCTCTCCTTTGCGTCCTCAGGTAGATACCCGCAGCCTACGCGCCGTCGGCACGAAGGTGAACGCATCAGGCGATTTTAGGTCAAATGACCTAGAATCAAGTTTATGAACGATCTCCTTGAACTCGATCCCTCCGGCCCTGTGCTGATCGCAGGCGGCTACGGCACAGTCGGAACTGCCCTCACCCAACTCGCCGCGAAGGAGTGGCCCCTACTTCTGACCGGGAGGAATCCAGACCGGGGAAGCAGCCTCGCCAACGAAAGAGTTGCCGTCCGTCGGTGGGACCTCAACCAGCCGGAACCCTTCAAAGCCAACGTCAGGGCCGTCATCAGCACGGTCAACGACCCCGACGACAGGGTGCTCCGCGCGGCAGTCCAGGCCGGGATTCCATATGTTGACGTCACCCGCTGGACCAGCCGTGTCACCCGGGCCCTGACCCTGGCAACCCTCATGCAGCCGGAAGCTCCCGTGCTGTTGAGTTCGGGCTGGATGGGAGGCATTACCAACATCGTGGCAGCGGCATTGGCTGAGGAAGTGGGAGGCGCTGACCAGATCGACGTCGCCATCCGCTATGACACCAACGACCAAGCCGGCGCCGACTCTGTCGACTTTATCGACCGGCTGGGACTGGACTTTGAAGTACGCAAAGGCGGTACGGCCGCCGTCGTACGTCCCCTCAGTGACACCCGCTGGGTGGACATTGCCGGCCACCGCACCAAAGTCGCCCGCCTGGACACCCCTGAGCAGTTCACCTTGCCGCTGACTATCGGCGCCGGCTCGGTGGCCACGAGGATTGGCTTCAGTTCCAACACCTCCACGACGGCGTTGCTCGCCGCGAGGACGATAGGGCTGTTCCGCTGGGGGAGCGGAGAACGGTGGGAACCGCTCCGGCGGTCCCTTTTGTACTCGCCGGGATCGGGCGGAACCGCGCACCTTCGTGTGGATGTGGAGGGGCCGGGCGGCACCAGAACTGCCGTCATTTCGGATCCCCAGGGACAGGCGCACCTGACCGCGTTGGGTGGTTTGTTGGGACTCCACTCGGTGCTTGGCGCCGGGGCACAGGCAGGAGTCTTTTTCCCTGAATCGGTGCCGGAACCGGCCTCGCAGCTCGCGAAACTGGAATCGTGGGGTGTGACAATATTGAGGTCATGACCGAAAGCAAGGGCGCCCTGCGGAAGGCGGCGCTCCTTGACGCTGCGGAGGAAGTGCTGGTCACCAAGGGGAACGCAAACGCAGCAATGCGGGACTTCGCCGCCGCTGCAGGTGTGCGGATAGGGCACCTGCAGCACTACTTCCCAACCCGGGCCGACCTCATCCGTTCCGTCCTTGAACGGACACTCGAGCGCTCGCTGCGGAGGCTTGAGGAAACGGCCGGGTTTGAGCTCGGTGCCGAGTCTTCCGGCCAACTTTCCCAGAACGATTCCCACCGCCTGCTCACGGCGCTGCTCCAGGAGCATTCGGGCCTGGCAGACGTCAGGATGCACCTGGAAATCTGGGCCATGGCTGCCTCCGACGAGTCAGCGGCCGGTGCCGTGAGGGCGTTCTATTCACAGTACTCGGCGCGTGTGCAAGGCGTGGTCCGGCGTGGCAGGCCGGACCTTACCGAGCCCCAAACAAGCGACGTTGCCGCCGCGATAGTGAGCCTCTTCGAAGGCGCTGCCGTCACACGGTCCGACATCGCAGGACTGCGAACTGAACAAGGCGACCAAACCATCATTCGCACGGCACAGTGGTTGATCCACGGACAGGAAGCTCCTCTGTGACTCAGGTGATGCCCACCCCCGCCCAACTTCGGTGGCAACAGTTGGAATTCGGCGCGTTCATCCACTTCGGCATCAACACCTTCGCCGGTAAGGAATGGAGCGACGGCAGCATCCCGGCCTCCACCTTCAACCCCTCAGAGCTCGACGCCGGAAGCTGGGTTCGCGTGGCCAAGGAAGCGGGTGCCAGGTACTTGGTCCTCACTGCCAAGCACCATGACGGCTTCTGTCTCTGGCCGACGACCACCACTGACTACTCCGTCGCTTCCTCGCCGTGGCGCGGTGGCAAGGGCGACGTGGTTCGCGACGTCGCCGAGGCCTGCGCGGAACAGGGGATAGGACTGGGCCTCTACCTGTCACCCTGGGACCGGAACGCCGACTGCTACAGCGATTCCGCAGCCTATGACGACTTCTACCTCCAGCAGCTCACGGAACTGTGCACGGGCTATGGTCCGCTCATGGAGCTGTGGTTCGACGGCGCGGGTTCGGTGGGCCGGGAGTACGACTGGGACAGGATCATTGCGGTAGTTAAGGAACACCAGCCTGAGGCCATGATTTTCAACATGGGCCAGCCGACCATCCGCTGGGTGGGCAACGAGAACGGCCTGGCGTTGGATCCCGTGAACTACGTGGTGGACCGCACGTCCGATACCCAATACACGGACTCCAGCTCGGGGCTCGGAACTGCGCACTACTTGCCGCCCGAATGCGACGTTTCCATCCGTCGTGGCTGGTTCTGGCACCCGGACGACGAAGTAAAATCCACCGGGCACCTGCTCGCGATCTACTACCAGTCTGTGGGTATGGGAGCCAACCTTCTGCTGAACCTGCCGCCGGACACCCGCGGATTGATTCCCGACGAGGACGTGCGACGGCTCCGGGAATGGACGGCGGAGTTGGACCGTCGGCTCTCCGGCGCGGTTGAGGCAACCGTAGAACATCACGACGGCGGAGCGACCTTGAGCTTTCCGGCTGCGGTCACCTTCAATCACCTTGAGCTCGTGGAGGACCTGAGTTCGGGGCAGCGGATCACGCACCACGTTGTTTCCGGAGATGATTCAAAGCTTGTTGAGGGAAAGACGGTCGGTAACCGACGCATCCACCAGCTGCCCGTTGTCACCGCAAAAAGGTTGCACGTGAAACTGAGCGGTGAAGGTGGCAGCATGGCATCGGCGCGGGTCTACACCGGGGCCCTCGATGCTGCAGTGCCAGCGATTCCCGAGGGCTACGAGGCTCCCACGGACGCGCCGGACTGACGTCTGCAGGGCCCGGGCGGGCCGGCACTGCCAGCCGCCGGGCAACGTTCCCGGGGGTGCTCCTTATTTTGTCGGTGCCTCCTGCAAGAGTATGGACATGGAGCAGATTTGGGACAGGCGAGCGGGTGTGGTGGCGTCGGGCGCGCCCATTCCTGCGCTGGTTCCTGTCGGTGACGATTCCGTTCGTCCAAGCCGTATCCGGCTCGGTGCTGTGGAGTCCGGCACTGTCAGTGGCGACTTGATCAATCAGTTGCGGGCGTTGGAGGAGATGAAGTCAGCCATCGTTGCTTTGCAGGTGAGGATCGCGGTGGCGTTGGATCTGGCGCAGCGCCAGGAGCAGGCAGAAGCCGGTGTGCCCGTGTCCGAGCGGGGTAAGGGTGTTGGGGCGCAGGTGGCGTTGGCTCGGCGGGAGTCCCCGAACCGTGGGTCCCGGCTGTTGGGGATGGCCAAAGCCCTGGTCATGGAGATGCCGAGGACTCTGGCGGCGCTGGAGTCAGGGGAGTTGAATGAGTGGCGTGCCACGTTGCTGGTGAAGGAAACGGCGTGCTTGTCTGTGGAGGACAGGTGTGCGGTGGATGAGGAACTCGCCGCGGACACCGGAACTTTCGACGGCGCTGGGGATCAAGCGATCATTGCCGCGGCGAAAGCGGCCGCGTACCGGCGTGATCCGCGGTCGGTGGTGAAGCGTGCCTCCCACGCCGTGTCCGAGCGGACCGTGAGTCTTCGTCCGGCGCCGGACACCATGACGTACTTGACTGCGTTGCTGCCGGTCGCGCAAGGGGTCGCGGTCTATGCCGCGCTCACGCGTCGGGCTGATTCTGCCCGTTCGGCCGGTGATCCCCGGAACCGGGGCCAGGTCATGGCCGACACCCTCGTCGAGCGCATCACCGGTACACCGGGAGGGATCTCAGGGATCAACCTGGACCTCGTCATGACCGACCGAACCCTCTTCCAGGGCGATGCCGAACCCGCACGCGTGAAGGGCTACGGAATCGTCCCAGCAGGGTGGGCCCGGAAACTGGTCGGTGCCGGCGGTGCAGGCCCTGTCGGCGGTGCAGGCGGCGCAGGCAGGGAGATTCCAGTCGTCCAGGATCCCTCGGCTGGCAGCGACTCCGGTCCTCCGCGGAATCCTGAGCTCCAGGTCTGGGTCCGCCGGCTCTACACTGCACCGGCCACAGGAGATCTCCTGACAACGGATTCCAAAGCCAGACTCTTCCCACCACGACTCAGACGTTTCATCGAAACCCGCGATGACACCTGCCGCACCCCCTACTGCGACGCGCCCATCCGCCCCATCGACCACATCGTGCCCTGGCACGCCGGAGGCACCACCACCCTGGCCAACGGGGCCGGACTCTGCGAAGCCTGCAACCACACCAAAGAAAACCCGGGCTGGAGCGCCAACACCAGGCCCGGGGAAAGACACACCCTGGAAATACGCACGCCCACCGGACACAGCTACCGCTCGCAAGCGCCGCCCCTGCCCGGGCACCGGCCCTCCAGAACGTAATCACCGCCGTTCAAACGTGCCCGCAGGACGCCCATATCGGTGCGTCCTGACGTGCCCTGAAAAGTTTTCAAAAAAGATTCGTACCCGGCGTAACCCTTTGGCGTACGTGGACGATTACGTCTGTGAAAGGGCCGAGCTGGAATTTGTCCCCCATCATGTTCCAGCTCGGCTCTTCCTTGTCCGGATCAATTTGCCTGATCAGATTTTCCTCGGACAAGCGGGTCCTCCGTGAGGATGGCCCGGCAGAGCAGATACCCTTGGTGAAGTCCTCCGTCGTGCAAAGGCGGGTGACCTGGCTACAAAGCCACGGACCTGCCGCCGATCGAAAGTCCCATAACTGTGACCGACGCATTGACCGACGAAGCGCTTCATGCGCTCAAGGGCAATAACGCGGAACTGTTCAGTGCCGTCTACCAGTCCTACGCGGGCCAGGTTCTCGGCTACCTGACGGCCAAAGGCGTGCCCGATCCTGAAGCAAGTACGCAGGATGTGTTCCTCGCGGTCTTGCCGCGGCTGGATGACCTCAGCGGCGGTGTTAACGGCCTGCGGACATTCATCTTCTCGGTGGCCCATGCACGCATGGTGGATGAGCACCGGAAGCAAAGCCGGGCTCCGATACACCACGAGTTCGAGCCCGAGCGGGATACGCGCGAATCGAGCTCTGCGGAGGCCGAAGCTTTGACCAGGCTGGCGCCGAATGAGGTGGCAGCACTCCTGGATTACCTGGGCGACGACCAACGTGAGGTCCTGAACCTCCGCATCGTGGCCGGCCTGACGGTTGAACAGGTAGCCGACATCATGGGGAAAACCGCCGGCGCAGTAAAGCAGTTGCAGCGCCGGGCTCTTATTACGCTCCGTGAGCATTCGGCAGTAAAGGAATACGTGTCGCCATGACATACAGGGATACAGACCGCGAAGCGATGGTTGACGAGTTGTTGCTCGACGCCGATCTCGCCGACGCCTCGGACGTCCGGAATACGCTGCTTTCGCTGGGTACCTTTGCCAATCTGTCGGCTCCTGCCCCCAGCGCGGAGCTCGCTGCCATGATCGCCGGACCGCACGATGAACTGTCCAAGCGTCGTTGGCGGCACAAGCATCGGACCGCTGTGGTCAGCATTGCCGTGGTTGCTGCGATGGGACTTGGTGTGAGCGGTGTTGCCGCGGCCAGTTCGGGCTTCACTCGGAACCCGTCTTTCATTGATGAACTCATCGGGAATTTCCAGCCCCAGCCGGCAGTCGCCGCGCCGGTACTCCCTGCGCCCGATGCGCCACGTGTCAGCACGGAAGCGGCTCCTGCCGCAGATCCGGCCGCTGTTCCACCTGCCTCGGAAGTGCCGTCGATTCCCGTCGCAGGCACCGTGCCAACACCAGCGATGCCTGTCGAAAATCCCGCCCCGGCACAAACCCCGGCAAAGGCGCCGGCAGCGGACGTGGCACAGCCGCCGGCAGCGGTCGCTGTCCCGGAAGCCACCGTACCCACCCCCGCCGTCCCGAACGGGTCCAAGCCAAACCCGGCCCACAACGCGCAGGCGAAGCCGAGCCAGGTCAAGCCGCGGGGCCAGGAAGCAGTCTGGCCTGAAGCATCAAAACCCGGTGCGGGGCAGTCAGACAAGCCCGGGGCCCAGGGCAGCAAACAAGGCCCGCAGCTTCCGTCGTTGTCCGACAAGCGCGCAGAAGAGCAGTTCCAGACTGCGATGGACAAGTGGAAGCAGTGGCTGAAACGCGGTCACCGCTAGTCGTGTTTGGGGGCTGGCTACGCCAGAACCTGGCGCTTCGAAGAGATAACCCCGGTATCGAAGCCAGCCAGATGGAGGCCACCGTGGAAGCGGGCGTGCTCGATCTTCACGCAGCGGTCCATGACCACGTTGAGGCCCGCAGATTCGGCGTCGCGGGCAACCTCTTCATGCCACGAACCGAGCTGCAGCCACAGCGTCTTGGCGCCAACCGCGACGGCTTCGTCCAAGACCCCCGGAAGGTCGTCGTTCTTGCGGAAGACGTCCACGATATCCGGTGACTCGGGAAGGTCGGCCAGCGACGCGTACGTTGGCTGGCCCAGGATTTCCTTGACCACAGGGTTGACGAAGTAGACCTTGTAACGGGTGGACGACTGCAGGTACGTGGCCACGAAGTAGCTGGCACGGGACGGCTTGTCCGAGGCACCAACGATCGCGATGGACTTCGCCTGCCGGAGGAGTGCCAGGCGCTCAGGAGCAGATGGGCCCTCCCAGGTACGTTCAGTGGTGCTCATGCTTTCGCTCCTACGGTTTGAGTGCCTGCCGCCGGGATTGCCACCGCGCAGGCTTCACCTGGTTCTTCATCAGATGCAACCGTCTGGGCCGCCGTCAGCGCCTGGTCCAGGTCCCAGAGGATGTCCTCAAGGTCTTCCAAGCCAACGGAGATCCGGACCAGGTCCTCCGGCACACCAGCCGACTCAAGCTGTTCGGCGCTGAGCTGCTGGTGGGTGGTGGAACCGGGGTGGATGACCAAGGTGCGGGCGTCGCCCACGTTGGCCAGATGGGACGCGATCTGCAGCGACTCGATAAACTTCCGGCCAGCTGCACGACCCCCGGCAACACCGAACGAGAAAACGGAACCCGGCCCCTTGGGCAGGTACTTCCGTGCGCGATCGAAGTGCGGGTGGGACGGCAAACCTGAGTAGTTCACGTACGCCACGCGGGGATCGGCATCGAGCCATCCGGCCACGGCCTGGGCGTTCTTCAGGTGCTCATCCAGGCGCTGGGGGAGCGTTTCAACACCCTGCAGCAGCTGGAACGCGGAAAGGGGTGAGAGCGCCGGGCCGATGTCGCGAAGGTGCTCGCAACGCAGCTTGGTGAGGAAGCCGTATTCGCCAAAGTTGCCCCACCAGGAGACATTGCCGTAGGACGGGACAGGTTCGGTCATCATGGGGAACTTGCCGTTGCCCCAATTGAACCGGCCGCTTTCCACGATCACACCGCCCAGGGTGGTGCCGTGGCCGCCGATGAACTTGGTGGCCGAGTGGATCACGATGTCCGCACCGTGCTCGAACGGCCGCACGAGGTAAGGCGTGCTCAAGGTGGCGTCGACCACCAAGGGGATACCGGCGTCGTGCGCTACCTTGGCCAGCCCGGCAAGATCCTGCACTTCCGACGACGGGTTCGCAACGACCTCGACGAACAATGCCTTGGTGTTCTCCTGAATGGCTGCGGCGTAATCGGCCGGATCCGTTCCGGGCACGAAGGTGGTGCCCACGCCAAAGCGGCGAAGGGACACGTCCAGCTGCGTGACAGTGCCGCCGTACAGCTGGGACGCCGCGACGATGTGGTCGCCGGACTGCGTCAGCGCGGCGAAGGTGATGAACTCGGCAGCCATGCCCGACGCCGTTGCTACCGCCCCGATCCCGCCCTCAAGGGACGCGATACGCTCCTCGAAAGCCGCGACAGTTGGGTTGCCGATGCGCGAGTAGATGTTGCCGTACTTCTGCAGGGCGAAGAGGTTCGCGGCATCGTTGGTGTCCTTGAAGACGAAGGACGTGGTCTGGTAGATCGGCACCGCGCGGGCGCCGTGCTCGGCGTCGGGAGTGCCTCCGGCATGGAGGGCACGGGTGCGGAATCCGAAGGTACGGTCAGCCATCAGACTGCCACCGAATCGGCGACGGGTGTGGAGGAGAGGTCCAGCTCGGTGCCGTTCTTGCGGGCAAGGTCTGCTTCGAGTTCACGGACGATCGGCAGGACGTCCTGGCCGAACGCAGCGAGCTCTTCCTGGAAGTGCAGGTACCCGGTGAGGAACAGGTTCACGCCGATCTTCTTGTACTCCACGATCCGCTCGGCAATCTGTTCCGGGGTGCCGATCAGCTGGGTCTTGAAACCGTCGTTGTACTGGACCAGGTCCTCAAACGTGGAGTCCGCCCACATGCCCTTGCCGTCCTTGGTGGAGGCGCCGGCTTCCTGCACGGCGTCCCGGAAGCCCTGGACTGCCGGCTTGTGGGCCTTTTCCACGATCTCACGGAGGGTGTCGCGTGCTTCCTTCTCGGAATCGCGGGCGATCACGAAGCCGTTGAGGCCAAACTTCGGCAAGGACAGCGCTCCCTCGGTGCCGCGCTTAGTCTCACCGGAAGCGGCCACCACGCCGGCGATGTTCTCCTTGAAGCCCTCCAGGTCCTTGCCGTTGGAGAAGTACCAGTCCGCCACGCGGCCCGCAGTGGCCTGAGCCGCCGTCGAGTTTCCGCCGAAGAAGATTTCCGGGTGCGCACGCCCGGGAACGTCGACGGGCGCCGGGTTCAGGGTGAAGTCGGTGATGTTGTAGTACTTGCCGCCCTGGCTGTAGCCCTGCTCGGTCCACAGGCCGCGGAGGACCTTGATGAATTCCTCGGTGCGGACGTAGCGCTCATCGTGTTCCAGCCATTCGAGGCCGAAGTTGGTGAACTCGCTCTTGAGCCAGCCCGAGACGATGTTCACGGCAGCACGGCCATTGGAGATGTGGTCCGCGGTGATGATGAATTTCGCCAGGACGCCGGGGTGCCACATGCCCGGGTGGACGGCGGCGATGACCTTGAGACGCTCGGTCGCCGCGAGGAGCGCCAGGCTGAACGACGTCGCTTCGTGCTGCTTATCCGCACCGTAGGAAGCGGCGTAGCGGGTCTGGGTCAAGGCATATTCGAAGCCGGAGTTCTCCGCGATCCGGGCAAGCTTCTTGTTGTAGTCGAAGTCCCAGCCGGTGCGCTGCTCGATGGTGGACACCACCAGGCCGCCGGAGACGTTGGGAACCCAGTAGGCGAACTTGAGCGGCTCGGAGAGTCGGGCGACGTTGCTGATCTCGGTCATGAATTTTCCTTTACTAGGGCCCGCTCGCGCAGGACGTCCTGGATGCCGGCAATAGCCGGTTCGTTCTGGAGTGAGGTGGTATCGCCCAGGGCGGTCCCCTCAAAAAGCTGGGTCAACAGACGGCGCATGATCTTGCCGCTGCGGGTTTTGGGTACGTCAGCCACCACGACGACGTCGCGCGGCTTGGCGATGGGGCCGATCTCCTTGGCAACGTGGTTGCGCAGGTTGTTGGTCACTTCCGCAGCTGACCCACCGGAGGCGTCACTGCGGGCGTCAGTGCGGGCGTCACCGCGAAGGACGACGAACGCGACCACCGCGTGCCCGGTGGTGGGATCGGCCACCGGACAGACCCCGGCCTCCACCACGTCCGGGTGTGAAACCAGCGCAGACTCGATCTCGATGGTGGACAGCAAATGGCCTGAGACGTTGAGGGTGTCGTCCACGCGCCCAAGGATCCAGATGTCGCCGTCGGAGTCGTATTTGGCGCCGTCGCCGGCAAGGAACCAGCCCTGCTCCGCGTACTGGCTCCAGTAGGAATCGAAGTACCGCCGCGGGTTGCCCCAGACGGTCCGTGCGATGGCGGGGCCGGGACGGTCCACCACGATGAAGCCCTGCACGCCGGGCTCCGAAAGAGTGCCGGCCTGGTCCACTACCCGCGTGCTGACCCCTGGAAGCGGCCGTGCGGCACAACCGGGTTTGAACTCGGTGTCCGTTGGTGAGGGAGACATGATGGTGGCGCCCGTTTCGGACTGCCACCACGTGTCCACCATGGGTGCAGTGCCCCCGCCGATGTTCCCGCGCAGCCAGCGCCAGGCTTCGGGGTTCACGGCCTCGCCCACCGTGCCCAATACACGGATGGAGGAGAAATCGTAGCTCTCCGGCACGCCGTCGGGGAACCAACCCATGAGGGAGCGGACCAGCGTGGGCGCGGTGTAGTACTGGGTGACCTTGTAACGCTCGATGATCTCGAAGTGCCGGCCCGGATGCGGGGTGTTGGGGGTGCCCTCGAAAATCACCTGGGTGACGCCGTTGGAGAGCGGCCCGTAGATCTCGTAGGTGTGGGCCGTGACCCACGCGAGGTCAGCGGTGCACCAGTGCACGTCGCTTTCCCGCAATGACGGGTCCGGGTTGCTGAAGAGGTACTCGAAACTCCAGGAGGCCTGCGTGAGGTAACCGCCCGAGGTGTGAACCAGGCCTTTCGGCTTACCCGTGGTCCCGGAGGTGTACATGATGAACAGCGGAGTCTCGGCGTCGAAAGCCTTCGGCTCGTGCACGTCGGAGGCGGTGTCCACGACATCGTGCCACCAGACGTCGCGGCCTTCCTTCATGTTTACGCTGGCCAGATCCCCGGCAGGAGTGGTCCGGTTGATAACCAGTACGTGCTCGATGGCGTTGTCACCGGCGACGGCGGCATCGGCATTGTCCTTCACGGGCACAGCCGTTCCGCGCCGGAACTGCCCGTCCGTAGTAACCAGGAGCTTCGCCTGTGTGTCCTGCACGCGGAAGCGGAGCGCCTCGGCCGAGAAGCCGCCGAAAACCAAGGAGTGGATGGCGCCGATGCGTGCCACGGCAAGCGTAACGATCACAGTTTCGGGGATCACCGGCAGGTAGATGACCACGCGGTCGCCCTTGGTGATCCCAAGGTCCAGGAGCGCGTTGGCGGCCTTGGACACCTCGCGTTGAAGCTCTGCATAGGTGATGGCACGGCGGTCACCCGGCTCGCCCTCGAAGTACAGGGCTACCTTGTCACCCTTGCCGGCAAGCACATGCCGGTCCACGCAGTTGTACGCGACGTTCAGTTTGCCGCCGTCGAACCATCTGATGTCCGGGCCGCGGCCCGCTTCGACGTCTGTCGGCGTCCAAGTGTGCGCGGTGTGCCACGGCGCCGCCCAATGCAGGCGGCGTGCCTGCTCTTCCCAGAAGCCGACGGCCGATCCGGTCTCATCAAAACCGCTGTGACGCGCCCGCTCGCCGAAATCAGCGCCGTGCACTGCGCCGTCCGCGGGCTCAGTCGAGGACCATCCCGATGAGCCGTGAAGGGAGCCGGGCGCGTCAAGCAGCCCTGCTTCAGAGGCCGTCGCGTCCGAAGTGGTGTGTGAAATTTTGGGTACGGCAGAAGTCATGCGAAATCTCCATGCCTGGAATTGGCGCAGTGCGATTCAAGGGATGGTCGCCCATTGTTTCGCTGGGATGGTCGTTCCTTACTAAAGCCGATCGTTCATTTGACTCAAAATTGGGCAGACTCCATGCGTAATATTCGCTGTTGAGCCGGGTCGAGCGGCGAATGATGCAGATTATTCGGCAAAGCAGCTCCTGGAGGGGCGGGAGTAGGCTTGGCTCATGATGCATGTCAACGATCCGGCCGTCGTCGAGCGGTTGATGCGAACAAAAGGCACATGGGCCGTCGTGGGCCTCAGTACCAACCAGTGGCGCTCCGCTTACGACGTTTCGCTCTATGTCCGGGACACCATGGGCATGGAAATCATCCCGGTCAACCTCAAGGGCGAGGACGTGCACGGCGAGAAGGGGTACAAGACCCTGGCTGATATTCCAGAGGCGAGGCGCCCCATCGACGTTGTGGACTGCTTCGTCAACTCCCAACGAGTCGGTGCAGTGATCGACCAAGCCATTGCCATCGGCGCCAAAGCAGTGTGGCTCCAGCTCGGCGTGTTCGACGACGAAGCCACGCAGCGCGCCAGGGACGCAGGATTGGATGTCGTGGTGAACTCCTGCCCGGCGCGCGAGGGCTGGCACTACGGCTTGTGATTCCTCTGCTAGATTGCAGCTGAATCATTTCTTGAGTCTTGGGGGACAGCCATGTTCGGCGGCCATTCTGCGGTGCCATTTTCCACTCCCAGCAGACGGGCCGCCTTCAGTATTCTTGGCGCTTCCGTGGTTGCTGGCTTGACGGCGTGCACAGCAGCGGAAGGCGCTGACAACACTCAAAGCGCTGAAAGTTCGACGCCGGCGCTGACGCCCGGTGCCGCTTCAGCGTCGCCGGCTGTTACTCCCACGCCTACTCCTACGGCCACCAAGCGCCTTCGGAAATCGTTCATTCCGGACTACCAGTTGCCGCCGATCGTGGGCGGATTGGCTCCGGTCATTACTAAGATCGAGACCCAGCATCCCGTGGTGTTCCTGACCATCGATGACGGCAACATCAAGACGCCCGAATCGATCAAGCTCATGGCCGGGTACGACTACCCGGCATCGCTCTTCCTCACCAGGGACACGATCGCCGACAATCCTGCCTTCTTTAATGCGTTCAAAGCCCAAGGCAGCCTGATCGAGAACCACACGGTAACGCACAACATCAACATGGTGCGGCAGTGGGGATACCAGCAGCAGGTGAACGACATGGTGGGAATGCAGGAGTACGCGTTCCAGCACTACGGCCGCAGACCCACGCTTTTCCGTCCCCCGGGAGGCGCCTATTCCAACGTGATGCGCAAGGCTGTGGCAGACGCAGGCATGAAGGCGATCGTCACGTGGGAAGCCAAGGCAAACGCCGGAAAGATGGACTACCAGGTGGGTAACTCGCTGCGCCCGGGCGACATCGTGCTCATGCATTTCCGTGCCGAGTTCGCGGCGGACCTCGCTGCGTTCCGCGCGGCCCAGTTGGCTGCGGGGCTCGAAGTAGTGTTGCTGGAGGACTTCCTGGGCGTTGCGTAAGCTCGCTGCATGGACGTTTCCCGCCTCCGCGAAATCTGCCTGGGCTTTCCCGGCGCCTTTGAAGACTTCCCTTTCGGTCCCGAGACATCCGTCTTCAAGGTGCGTGCCGCCGTCGCGGGTGGAACCCGGCACGAGGCAAAGATGTTCGCCCTGTCCTCGATGGACCCGGACAACTGGTCCGTGAGCCTCAAGTGTGAGCCGGCCTTGGCCGAACAGCTCAGGGCCGCAAACCCCGAAATCACTGGTGCCTGGCACATGAACAAGACCCACTGGAACGGTGTCCGGCTGGATGGGGCCCTCTCCGATGACATGGTCAGGGACATGGTGGAGGACTCCTACGACCTTGTTGTTGCCACCCTGAGCCGCAAGCAGCAGGAGCAATTGGGCTGGGCCAGGCTCGCCAATCCGCGCGGCAGCTGACACGCGCGCGAACACACTCCCCACGGCGCTGACATGGGACTAGATTGATACTGCATACCTAAGGACCTCAGCCTCAGCGCTGGTCAGGAGCGGTTTGATGCTGGATCAGAAGACGCAACTCCATATGCGCTCCACTGGCGTCGAAAATGCCTCTACGGCCCATGATGATCGAACCAAGGCCTGGATGATTGCTTTGCACGTTAGCCCCAGCATGTTTCTCGGCGGTAAAAACCGGCTCACTGAGGCCGTGGTGGAGTTCCAATTAGCCGAACAATGGGCGGAAAGACGGGGAACTGAGCGGCAAAAGACCCTGGCCCGGGAAGCCATCACAGAGTGCGGAAAAGCCCTCGCGGAGGGTCCGTAGAAAGATCACGCTTTGACAAATGTTGATCGAAACTGCCGCGAAATATTGATTTTCGATCATTCGTGGTGAATTATGTCACAGAAGGTTGGTGCTGCCAGAGCGCCAACCCAGACTGTCTGACTGAACGGCTTTCCCGCCGCAACAGTCGACACTACGAGTCACTGGAGGGTTTAGAAATGAACGTTCAGCACCAGTCCGTCGGTCGCCGTGGATTCCTGCGTGGAGCACTCGCTGCAGCCGTGCTCGTGCCCATGGGGGGAACCATTGCTTCATGTGCCGCAGGTGGCGGTACCACCACCACCGGCCCCACAGGCACTGTCTCCGACACCAACCCGTTCGGTATGGCAGAGAAGGCCACCATCGACGCCGTGATCTTCAAGGGTGGCTACGGCATCGACTACGTCGAGTTCGCCGGCAAGATCTTTGAGAAGACCCACGAGGGTTCCACCGCCAAGATTTCCCCGTCCACGGACATCGCCCAGGAGCTCCAGCCGCGCTTCGTGGGTGGCAACCCGCCGGACCTGATTGACAACTCCGGTGCCAAGTCCATCGGCTTCAGCACCATCCTGGCCCAGCTCGAGGACCTCACGCCGCTCGTGGAGGCCAAGAACCTCGAGGGCAAGGTCATCAAGGACACCCTGTACACCGGCGTACTGGCTCCAGGCACTTTCGATGGCAAGCTGGCCGCCCTGAACTACGTGCTGACCGTCTATGCAATGTGGTACTCGGATTCCCTCCTCAAGGAGAACGGCTGGACCGTTCCCAAGACCTGGGACGAAATGTACGCCTTGGGCGAGCAGGCGAAGGCCAAGGGCAAGTACCTGTTCGTCTGGGGCAAGGAAGCCGCTACGTACTACCAGGAAATGGCGATCGCCTCCGCTATCAAGGAAGGCGGCGACGACGTTCGCCTCGGGTTGGAAAACCTCACGGCGGATTCCTGGTCGCACCCCGCCATCCAGTCCGTCTTTACCGCTCTGGACAAGATCGTCAAGGCCGGCTTCTTCAAGCCAGGTGGCTCGGGCACGCAGTTCACCGCCGCGCAGGCGCAGTGGAGCAACGCCCAGGAAGCTGTGTTCTACCCGTCCGGTTCGTGGATCGAAAACGAAATGAAGGACCAGACCAAGGCGGGCTTCAACATGATGGGCGCACCCGTGCCCACCGCGAGTGCAAGCTCCAAGAAGCCTTATGCGGCTCTCCACAGCGCCGCCGGCGAACCTTTCATTGTCCCCTCCCAGGGCAAGAGTGCCGCTGGCGGCAAGGAATTGCTCCGCATCATGCTGTCCAAGGAAGCTGCCACCAACTTCGCCAAGACCAAGCTGGCTCCCACCATCGTCAAGGACACCGTTCCGGCCGATGGCTTCGGTTCCACGGCCCTGGTTTCGCAGACCAAGTTGCTGGGCGACGCGGGCGAGGACATCTTCACCTGGAACTTCATCGATCTCTACGGCACCAACAAGGACCAGCTGGTTGTCTGGAACAGCTTCCTGGACGGCAAGTCGGACGTAGCAACCTTGACCTCCGCACTGCAGAACATCACCGACAAGGTCCGTAACGACAGCTCGGTCAAGAAGATCGAAGTGAAGTGACCTCAGTGAAAACTCAGCAGAGCCGGAACGACGACGGCCTGGCCGCCGTCGTTCCGGCGACGGCTGCCCCGCAAGTGATAAAGCGGAGGCGGAAGCCGTTGACATGGGACAAGGTCAGCTTCTTCGCGGTTTTCCTCGGACTGCCGCTGGCGATCTACCTGTTGTTCGTGATTTGGCCCTTCGTTCAAGCTTTTGGTTACTCGCTGACGGACTGGTCGGGCTTCTCGCCGAACCAGAACTTCATCGGCCTCGAGAACTACGTAAAGATCTTCACCGACGACATTTTCATGAAGGCCATGGGGAACAACATCCTCCTGGTCATCTTCCTCCCGATCATCACCATCATCCTGAGCCTGGTGCTTGCCTCGTTGGTGACCGTGGGCGGAAGCAGCAAAGGCCAGATCAAGGGACTTCGCAATTCCAGCTTCTACCGTGTTGTGTCGTTCTTCCCGTACACGATTCCGGCAGTAGCCATCGGCATCATGTGGGGCCAGATCTACGATCCCTCCGGCGGCCTGCTCAACGGCATCCTGACGGGGCTGGGCTTTGACCAGTTCAAGGACTTCGCCTGGCTCGGTGACAAGAACACCGCCATGATTGCCACGATGTTCGTGATCGTTTGGGGCTTTGTCGGCTTCTACATGGTCCTGTTTGTTGCAGGCATCAAGGGCATTCCCGCCGAGCTTTTCGAGGCCGCCAGAATCGATGGCGCCGGTCGCTTCCGTACCGCCGTGTCCATCACCATCCCTTTGATCCGCGACAACATCCAGACTGCCTACATCTACATGGGCATCCTGGCTCTGGACGCTTTCGTTTACATGGCGGCACTGAACTCCGGCGGTGGTCCGGACAACTCAACGCTGGTCATGGCCCAGCAGCTGTTCTTCACCGCCTTCAGCAAGGGTCAGTTCGGGCTCGCAAGTGCCATGGGCGTTGTCCTGGCCATTGCAACACTGATCTTCTCCGGCCTGGTGTTCGTGGTTAACCGGCTCACCGGCGGCGACAAGGATGTGAGTCTGTAATGACAACCAAAGTCTCAACTCCGGAAATGAAGTCGTTGCACTTCCAACCGCGGACGCCGGCAACCACAAAGGGCGACAAAGTGGTGGGAGCCGTGTCGCACACGGCTTTGACCATTTGGACGCTCATCGTCATTCTTCCGCTGCTGTGGACGTTCATGTCCTCCTTCAAGACGTCCAGCGAGATCTTCGCCTCGCCGTTCGCCTTGCCGGGTGAGTGGAAGCTGGATAACTACGTCAAGGCCTGGAGCGAAGCCGGCATCGGCAGCGCTTTCCTGAACTCGGTGATCGTTGTTGCAGTTGCCTTGGTGATCGTCATGGTCCTCGGTGCCATGTGTGCCTACGTCCTTGCCCGGTATACGTTCCCGGGCAGCAGGGCCATCTACTACCTGATGCTCGCCGGCCTGACCTTTCCGATCTTCCTGGCCATGGTGCCGTTGTTCTTCGTCCTGAAGAACATGGGCCTGCTGAACACCTTGCCCGGACTCATCCTGGTGTACGTGGGCTTCGCGCTTCCGTTCACGGTGTTCTTCCTGTTCTCCTTCTTCAAGTCGCTGCCTCACGAAATTACCGAAGCAGCGGCCCTTGACGGCGCAGGGGAGTGGCGGACGTTCTTCCAGGTCATGCTGCCGATGGCCAAGCCGGGCCTTGCCTCGGTTGCCATCTTCAACTTCCTGGGCCTGTGGAACCAGTTCCTGATTCCGGTGTCCATCAACGCCGCCGGCCCACGCGTCCTCTCGCAGGAGCTCGCCGCCTTCGCCGGCCAGATGGGTTACGCAGTGGACTATGGCGCGCTGTTCGCCGCGGTCAGCGTCACCGTCATTCCGGTCCTGATCGTCTACGTGATCTTCCAGCGCCAGCTGCAGGGTTCCGTGTCGCAAGGCACCTCCAAGTAGTACAGCCAAGCTAAAAAAACGGTCGACGGCGGTCCTCACCTTACGGTGCGGGCCGCCGTCGGGCGTTTACCATTGGCTGATGTTCGAGCCACACCAACTCCGTAACGACGTCAGCATGCGCCTGCTCCGTGTGGGCGACGCGCCAGCGCTCGCGGCCGCGTATGTACGCAACCGTGAATACCTTGCGGCCTGGGAGCCGGTGCGTTCCGACGAGTACTTCACCGAAGAGTGGCAGGCGGCGGATATCGCCAAGCGCCTGGCCTTCCATGAAGCAGGCGAGGGGTTCCCCCTGGCGTTGATTGCCGACGATGCCGTTATTGGCAGGTTCACCCTTGCAGGAATCGTGCGCGGTCCTTTCCAGAGTGCAGGACTGGGTTACTGGATTGACAGCAAGTACGCGGGCCGTGGTTTGGCGTCCGCCGCCGTTAAAGTGATCGTGGAAAAATCCCGGGACGAGCTGGGTCTGCATCGGATGGAAGCGAGCACTCTCCTGCATAACGTTGGCTCCCAGCGCGTGCTGTTGAAGGCGGGCTTCCGGAAGATCGGGATGGCGCCGAAGTACCTGCACATCGCTGGGAAATGGCAGGACCACAACCTTTACCAGGTCATTTTGCATGACTAGCCGGTGGACCGGCCCTGCCGGCTGACGCACGACTCCGAATGGACCCGCGGCTGTGAAAGGCTGGACTGATTCTGTAGTGCAACGAAAGGCAGCAGCCCGTGATCTTTATCGTGGTCAAGTTCAACGTCAAGCCTGACTGGTCCGGCCGGTGGCTGGACCTGGTGGCCGATTTCACCGAAGCGACCCGCGCTGAGCCCGGCAACCTGTGGTTCGACTGGTCCCGCAGCGTGGACAACCCGAATGAGTTCGTCCTGGTGGAAGCGTTCCAGGATGACGCTGCCGAGGCCCACGTCAACAGCGAACACTTCAAGAAGGCCATGGCGGACATGCCCCAGGCCTTGGTGGAGACTCCCCACATCATCAGCCGCCAGTTCGAAGGCAGCGGCTGGGACCGCATGGGCGAGCTCACCATTTAAAGCAACGCGGGGTCACTTACGGCCCATCCCAGAGGGATTCATGGGCCGTAAGTGACCCCGCGTTGTTCTATGGGAACTAGAACATCCAGGGGATCTCCGCATGGCCGAAGTCGCTGAACGAGCCGAAGCGGCCGGCCTTGAACGCGAGCACCTCGCCGTCCCGGTCCCGGCACGTGGTGACCTGGCCGAAGAAGACCTGGTGATCGCCGACGTCGTACTGCTGCACCACGCTGCAGTCCGCCTGGGCGAGGGCGCCCTTGATGACCGGAAGGCCGTTGTCGGTGATGTCGAAGTCGCCGTCGCCAAAGCGGTCCCCGCCGCGGACGGCGAACCGCCGGGCCACGGACTCCTGCTTCGCGCCGAGGATGGACACCGCGAACTTGCCGCTCTCCATCAGGGCCTCGCCGGTCCGGGTGCCGAAGTTCAGCGAGATCATCAGGATGGGCGGCTCAAGGCTGATGGACGTCAGCGAGCTGATGGTCATCCCATACTGCTCGTCCTCGTGCTGGGTGGTGACCACGGCAACGCCCGTGAGGAAGCGGCCCATGGCGCGGCGCATCCCCATGGCATCGGGGATGGTGAAGGCTGGTGCCAGGCTCATGTCAGTTGCTCCGCTCCGCTGGGACCGGCTCCGTGTAGTACCGGACTTCGAACATCCTGGCTCCATTCTCGGAGACCCACGGGCCGTGCTCCATGCCGGGTGGGCGGGTGGCCCAGTCGCCGGCCTTGAAGGTCTTGCCGAGACGCTGGTCCACGAAAGAGCCCTCGAAAATGAAGACCTCTTCCCAGAAATCGTGCGTGAGGACGCCGTTGGGGGAGGTATCCGTGCCGGGCTCGAACTTGAGGATCCGGGTGACGCTGTCATTGTCCGAATCGCGGGCGAGGATGGCCTCGGACAGCCCCTCGATGTGCGGGTTGCAGGGTGCGAAGTCCACCGAGGAAACGGGGGTGAACTCGAATTCGGGCTTTGCCATGGTCAGATCCCCTCCGATTCGGTGGAGCCCTCGATGCTGTAGGAACCGAGGAACGTGTCCAGCTCCGCCACCAGGGCGTCGTAGCCGTAGTTCCGGTAGGTGTAGGCGCCGCGGACCACGAACGGTGCGCCAGCGTAGAACATCTCGTACTGCTGGTGGCGGCCGGCGAACTCGGAACCGATGATGTCCCAGGCCAGCTTGAAGAGCTTCACCCGTTCCTCGCTGCTGACGCCGGGCGACTGGACGTAGCGTTCCATGTCCGGCCGGGTCACGCTGCTGGTCATGTCGGCGATGCTGGAGGGAAGCTGCAGGACGCCGCCGCCCACCAGGTCGCGCAGGATCGAGATCACTCGCGGGTAGGTCTCGGACTGCAGGCCCATGGCCCCGTACAGTGCACTCTTTCCGGGAACCCTCATGCCGGCGTCGTCCGTTGTTGCCGTGTATTCGGCGGCGAGAACCGCCGACTCAACGGACTGCACGATCGCTGCGAGCTCGCCGAGCTTCTCCTGGACGCCGGGAATCTTGTCCGTGCCGTTCACCTGGGTGACCTTGCGGGCCACGGAAGCGATGAACTTCAGCTTGGTGGAGAAACGGATCTGGGCCTGCCAGTTGCCCAGGGCGTGGGCGCCGGTGTCGAAGAACTGACGGCGCAGGGTGTCGATGTTCCGGTTGATGAAGACGCGGTCCCACGGGATGAGGACGTCGTCGAAGACCACCAGGGCGTCCGGCTCGTCGTAGTGGCTGGTCAGCGGGTAGTCGAAGTCGCTGGTGGCGGCCGGCGCGAACGGGCGGCGGCAGTAGAGCTTCAGGCCGTCCGTGGCCACGGGGATGGCGAAACTGATCGCAAAGTCCACGTCGTCCGGGCCCAGTGGCTTGATGCAGGTGACAAAAACTTCATCGGCAATGGCGGCACCGGTGGCGAGCATCTGCGAACCACGGACAATGATGCCCTCCTCGGTTTCACGCACGACGCCGACCTGCAGGTATTCGCCCTCCCAACCTGACGCTGTGGTTGCGCGGGAAACCTGTGGGGGAATGATCGCGTAGGAAAGGTACAGGTTCTCGGACAGGATCTTCTTGTAGTACCGCTCCACGTTCCCGGCGAAGTCCCGCTCGTCATTCTTGAAAACGTCCGGGTGGGAACCGAACGCGGCGAAGAACGTGCCCACATGGTCCGGGCTGCGGCCAACCCAACCGTGGGTGTGCTTGGCCCATTTCTCGATTGCCTGGCGGCGCAGGACGAGTTCCTCCTGCGTCCTGGGAGCGGCGAAGGTCCTGTTGGCCGGTCCGTCGATCTCCTCCGAGTGGAACTGCATTCCGTTGGCGGGATCGGCCGCGATGTCGAACAGCTCGGACATGGTCCGGGCAACCTTCGCGAAGGCCGGGTGTTCCAGGACGTTGCCGACTACCTCGCCATCGAGGATCACTGTCCGGCCGTCGTTCAGGGACTTCAAATACTGCTTACCGGTTCTCATCGAAGTGAGCCTTTCCTGATTTTGTAGTTATGTTCGATTGTGGTCCCATTCGGGAAGGAGAGCTCCAACTTCCAGGAAGTTCCATAAACGAACTTCCCGTCCAGCAGCGGCAGGGTGCCGCCGAGGCACATGAAGTCGGCGTCGCCGATGTCGGTACGGTCCAGGAGGCGCTCGACGACGTCGGCCGGCGTGCGCAGGCCGCTCAGCGAACCCTCTTGGTACAGTTCCCCGTCCACCCATGAGCGGGCGGTGCAGCTGTCGAGGTCGAGATCCGCCAAGGATTCGACGGCGATGACCTCACCGGCGACGGGCTTGGGGCAGGCGCGCTTGGAGTCTCCAATGTCCCGGGCCTCGATGTCGCGGTCCGTGTGGTCCGAGCCGATGCCGAGATAGTACTTGCCGTCGTGGCGGATGTAGAGGGGTTCAATCTCGCCTGAGGTCAGGTTCTCCGAGGTGTCGTGCTCGCCGGAGGTCTCGAACAGGTCCGAATCCATGCGGTAGAACATGGGAACCTCCGGTGGCGGAGCTACGCCGATGGCTGCCAGTTCATCGATGTGGTGCTGGACTGCCTTCGGATCCCGGCCTGTGTAGCCGGCCACCACTCCGTGGAAATCCGTGACCACGATGGTTTTCTCTGTGCCCACCACCTGGAAGGTCAGCGGGACTTGCCTTGTTGTTTCCATTCCGTCTCCTTGGATGGCTTCTGAACGGTCTTGGGTCTAAACGGTGAGTGCGTCGTAGGCCGCGAGGCGGTCCCCGATGACGGGGAACTCGCTGCGGACGGCCTGGACCTGCAGGGGATCGATGTCCACCAGGAGCACTGATTCCCCGGCGTCCGCTTCGGCAAGGACGTTGCCGGCGGGGTCCACCACCCGGCTGTGTCCGCCGAGTTCCACACCTTCCTGGCTGCCTGCTGCATTGCAAGCGATCACGAAGATTTGGTGCTCCACAGCCCGGGCCGTGGTGAGCAGGCGCCAGTGTTCACGCCGGGCCGCCGGCCAGGCCGCGGGGACGATCACGATCTCCGCACCGCGGTCGCTCAGCTCCATCCACAATCCGGGGAAGCGGAGGTCGTAGCAGGTGATGCCTGCAACGGACCCGAAAGGCAAGGGGACTACGGGGAGGGACGATCCAGCGGTGAGGAGGCTTGCCTCCTTGGACTTGTACCCGAAGACGTGGATTTTCCGATACGTGTGGACCACGTTGCCGTCAGGGCCCAGCAGGATGGAGGTGTTGCTGAGCCGGCCGTCGTCGCCCGCCTCGATGATGCTGCCGAGGTGAAGGTATACGCCAAGGTCTTTGGCTACCCGTGAGCACATGGACACTGTGGGGCCGGTGAGCGTCTCCGCCAAGGCCTCGTATTCGTCGAAGTGGAAGTATCCGGCGCTCCACAGTTCCGGCAGGACGATCAGTTCGGCGCCGTTGATACCGCGAAGGATGGCTTCTACGCGCTGGATGCGGTCCTCGCGGGTTTCGGAGTCCGGGCTGGCTACTTGGACAAGTGCGATTTTCATGCTTTTTCCTTTTCCGGGGCGCCGTGTGGATCGTTGTCCAGGTCGCTGAGGCGCAAGCCCTTGGTTTCCTTGGCAAACATCACCGAGACCATGGAGATCAGGCCCATGACGGCGAGGTAGATGCCGATCGCATAGCCGGTGCCGAATGCGCTGTAGAGGGCCAGGGCGATGATCGGTGACAACGAGCCGGCGATCAGCGATGCCAGGTTATAGGCCACTGAGGTGCCGCTGTACCGGACGTCCGTGGGGAAAAGTTCGGAGAAGAACGCGCCGATCACCGAGCTGTACGCGGCGAAGATCAGCAGGCCGCCCACGGCGGCTGCAATGATTCCCCAGGTCTGTCCCGTATTGAGCAGGGCGAAGAACGCGAAGGCCCACACCATGGTGGCAATCGACGCTCCGATCAGGATGGGCTTCCGCCCTACCTTGTCCGCGTACAGCGCCAGGATGGGAATGGCGACGACGGCCACGCCCTGCCCGATCATGACGGCGGTGAGGCCTGTCTGCCGCTGCAACCCCATGATCTGGGTGACGTAGGTAATGATGAACAGCGAATAGATGTAGAAGCCTGCGTTCTCGCCCATCCGGCTGCCGGTGGCGATGAGGATCTCGCGCCAGTTGCGGCGGAACAGGATGGTCAGCGGCATCTTCCGTTCCTTGTTGCCTTCGGCTTCGCGCTTGCGCTGTGCTTCCTTGAACAGCGGGGTTTCCTGGACGTAAAGCCGCAGGACGAGGCCAATGACTACCAGCAGTGCAGACAAACCGAACGCGATGCGCCAGCCCCATGCCAGGAACTCGCTCTCCGGCATGGTGGCGGCGAGGATGGCCAGGACGCCGGCAGCCATCAGGTTGCCCAGCGGTGGGCCCATGTTCGGCCACGAAGCCCAGAACGCGCGGCGGGCGCTTTCGTTGCTGTGCTCGGAGACGAGGAGTACCGCGCCGCCCCATTCGCCGCCGAGGGCAAATCCCTGAATCAAGCGGAGCAGCAGGAGGAGCAGGGGTGCTGCAAGGCCGATCGCTGCGTACGAAGGGATGAAGGCGATGAGGGTGGTGGCGACACCCATGAGCATCAGGCTGGCCACCAGTGTTGCGCGCCGGCCGTGTTTGTCTCCCAGATGACCCAGGACTATGGCGCCGATGGGGCGTGCCAGGAAGCCGGCCGCGAACGTTCCGAGGGCCAGCATGGTGCCCACCAGGGGATCGTCGGTAGGGAAGTAGAGCTTGTTGAATACCAGCGCTGCGGCGGTGCCGTAGAGGAAGAAGTCGTACCATTCAACGGCCGTGCCGGCCAGGCTCGAAGCAGCCACCACGGGCAGGCTGGAGTGCTTCTGTTGCCGCAGTTCTGCTTTCTTCAAATCGGTCATTGTGGGAATCCTTTGCGAGTGGGAGCCGCGGAGCTTCTGTTGAGTCTGGCGGCCGGGCTCCCAGGAAAATTTGGGTATTTCCGATGCGTGAGCGGAGTCACTGAACAACACTGTAGACGGGTTGTATACAACCTGTCTATATTTGAAGGAGAAGTTTTCAGGAACGTCCCGAACAGTCCTGAATGCAACTCGTATACTGGGCTACGCGAGAAAGGCTCTGCATGATCCAGATGACCCCCGCTGCACAGTCGCAGCCAGAAGTGGCCTACCAGTGGATGAAAAGCTACATCGCAGCCCTGCCCCGTGAGGAAGAAACATTCCTCAACGAGGGAGTCCTGGCCAAGACCACGGGTACCTCACGAACCCCCGTGCGTGAGGCATTGCTGCGCCTTGAAGCCGAAGGATTCGTCAAGAGGATCCCGCACAAAGGCGCCTACGTGCCACCCATCTCCGACCCCGACGTACGCGCCATCCTGCAGGCACGGTCCGTGGTGGAGAAGTGGGCCGTCTCGGCAGTGGAAACCATGCTTGAGGCCCAGATCGATGCCTTCCAGCGCGTGATTGACCAGCAGCAGGAGGCCCGGGACGATCCCGCCAGGTTCATCGAGCTGGACACGGAATTCCACACGCTCATGGTCCGTGCCGGCGGCAACCCCGTACTCGCCGACTTCTACGCGTCGCTCCGGCAAAAACAACTCAGGATCGGCGTCAAAGCCGTTACCCAGGGCACGGATCGAGCCGGGGACGTCCTGCGGGAACACCAACTGATCGTCGACGCGCTCCGCAGCCGAAGCCTGGACGCAGCGCACAAAGCCATCGACGAGCACCTCGATTCCACCCGCTTGGCAGTCATCGGGTACTAGTCCTCGCTGTGCAGCTCCCGTTGCCGATCCCCATGGTTCATTATCACCGCAGGTCAACTGCGGTAGGGGCGACATGGTCTTGATCGAATCTTGAGCCAACTCAGCAATGCGCCTTGAGTTCGGTTCGGCAGTGTCTATGAGGTTGGCCTTGATCGGCTAACGGACACATTCGCTGCTAGTTACTCAGGACTGACATCGTGACCCAAACCCCTGCCGGACCACGCCCGCGCCTCCAAACCCGACCCCACCCGGTCAGGATCCTGCTCGCCTCTGCCGCAACCCTGGCGCTGGCCGCCGTTACCGCCCCTGGAGCAAGCGCTGAACCTGCACCAGCGCAGGGAGCGGCCCTGCAGACCTCATCCAGCGTTTCGGCCCTCGCAGGCCAATCCGAGCAGATGGTGGTGGTGCCCGTGACGGCCGGCTTGGAACCCACCCGGGTGAAGGGGACAATCGCGGTGTCGGGGAAGCCTGAGGGGATGGTCCGGGCCACGGTCAATGGCCGGATCATCCTCGAAAGCAACGCAGCAGCCACTGTTCCCCTCGACGAAGCAGTCAGCAGCGCCGACGTTGTTGGCCAGCAACTCTCCGTTGGACTGCAATACATTCCGGCAACGCAGACCATGTGCGTCCTGTCCAACTCCACGGCAACGCTCGGCAATCTGTCGGTTGACTTCAGCGGAACCGCCAAGGATCCCACCACCGTTGGCGAGTTCTTCCCGGCGTCCGTGCCCGCCGTCGTACTTCCCGTCCCGGCCGATCCCGGAGCAGATGTTTCCGCGGCCATCATGACCGCGTCGGCCGCCATGGCCCACCGCTACCCTGAGGCCAGCATCAGCGTGGTTCCGGACGCTGAACTCGCGGCCCGCACAGCCGGCCTGCCGGCAGGGAGCCGGATCATCAGCGTCGTCGCCGGCTCCGGGGACACCAACACACAGCTGACCGCTGCGGCCGGCCTTCCCCAACTCATCCTCAGCGGCCACGATGAACAACTCCGCACCGCAGCCCGGGCGTTCTCCAGCGATAAGACGGCGCTCGCGGTGACCTCCTCCGTCACCGGCCTTACCTCCGCGCTACCTGCCGCCCCCGGCCTGGTCCAGAGCCTCAAGGACCTCGGCAGCGCCACGCTCAAGCTCTCCGGCTACGGCACGCCGGAATCCTACGTCGGCGTTAGCCAGTCGCAGTTCGGCGGCCCGGTTTCCTCAGTGAAGGTCCAGCTCAAAGGCACCCACACAGCCGTCCCGGACAACGCCCATGCGCAGCTTTCGGTCTTCTGGAACGACTACCTGCTCGGCTCGAAAAACCTCGACGGCGGTGACACCTTCACGGTGGACGCCGAGGTTCCAGCGGGGCAGCTCCAGGCGAAGAACGGCCTGCGGATCCGCCTCGCTGCGCTCCCGGCCGGCGGTGACTGCACCGGGCCCGCGGGTGTCATGCCCATGGAAGTCACCCTCGATACCGCGGGTAGCACCCTCACCGCCGTCCGGGGCGCTTCCACGAAGGCAGGCTTCGCACGCTTTCCCCAGGCATTGGGCCAGAGCGTTGCCGTGGCCTTCGGAGACGGCAACGCCCAGGCAAACACCGTCAACGCAGCGTCCCTGACAGCGTCCCTGCAGCGGGACAGTGCCACCTTGCTGGACACCCGCGTGGTGGGCCTGGATACCCTGGCAGGCTCCAGCGAGCCCGGGCTGGTAGTGGGCGCCACCGCCGAGGTGGCCAACAAGCTCTCGGCGCCCCTGCGGTTGGCGGAGTTCCGCACCATCTCTCCGTCCGACGTCGAATATGGCGTGGGCACTACGGCGCCGTTCGGCGTGCTGGAAGCGTTCGAGCAGGGCGGCCGCGACCTGTTGCTGCTCGGTGCGTGGGCGCCGGAGGGCGACGCAGCTGCGGCGTCCACGTTGCAGGCATCCCTGGTCTCCCATGTGGGTGGCGTTGAAGGCGGGTGGGCTTCCCTGTCCCGCAATCTCCTGGTGACCCAACCCTCGGGAACCCCGGTCCTGCTGGAAAGCAACGTACTGGTTCCGCAGAAGGCTGTTACCGACGACTACCGTCCCTATGCCTGGTGGATCGGCGGAGCTGTCCTGGTGCTCGGACTGGCCTTCGCACTCCGGACCGTGCTCATGAGGCGTCGTGCCAAGGAAGCACAGACATACGTGGACGCTGAACAGGCGGCAACGGAACGGGCCGAACAGGCAGAGCAGGCCGAACCGGCAGAGCAGGCCGAACAGGCACATGGCAACTAGCGTCGCCACCCGGCGCCGGGCTGCCCACCGGCAGCCGGCGCTGCGGGCCCTGGTGTTGCTGGCCCGGAAGGGCTGGGTGCGGCTCGGTGCCCCGGTGGTTGGCCGCAAGGTCCCGGGCACCAGGATCGTCGCGGTGGTTTCGCTGCTGGTGGGCTACATCGCATGCCTTTACACGATCGGCCACGGCACCAACCTGGACTACTCCGACGCCCAAAGCCACCTGACCATCGCCCGGCGTATCTTCGACAGCAAGGCGCCCGGCTTTGAACAATTGGGCACCGTTTGGCTGCCCATGCCACACCTGCTGCTGGCACCGTTCGTGCTGAACATGTGGTTGTTCAGCACGGGCTGGGCTGCAGGAATCCTGGGTATCCTGGCGTTGTCCGCCACCGCCACCGGTTTGTACTTGATCGCCGCCCGCCTCGGGTTGGGAAGGGCGGGGCGGCTGGCCGCTACCCTGGTGGTCCTGGCCAACCCGGCGGTCCTCTACGTCTACACCACGGCGTTGACCGAGCCCGTGCTCATCATGTGCATCGTGGGAGGCATGGCCGGCCTGGCGCATTGGGCAACCAGCCGGCGCCGGATGAGTGCCGGCGAGCTGGCAGTCTTCGCCGGGATCCCATCGGCCGCCGCAGTGCTTTCCCGTTACGAGGGGTGGGCCTTGGTGATGACCGGAACGCTCTTTGTACTGATCGTGGCCAAACGCCGCACCGGCGGGTGGCGGGAAGCCTTCGTTATGGCCGGCGGCTACGTGATGATCCCGGCCGCGGCAGTGCTTTGGTGGATCTCCTATAACTGGGCCATCTACGGCAACCCGCTGGAGTTCATGTTTGGGCAATACTCCGCTTACGCGCAGCAAAAGAACATTACCGACGGCGGACTGTTGCCAACCAAGGGCAACCTGGGGCTGACGCTGACTACTTTCCACTGGTCGCTGCTGGAGACGGTCGGCGTCGTTGTCCTCGCCTTGGCGGCGTGCGGCGCCGTCGTACTGGTCTTCAGGCGCGGCTTCGCCAACAGCACTTTGCTGGTGGCGGTGACCGGCAGCGCTTATGCTTTTGCGCTGCTGAGCCTGTTCCTGGGCCAGACCGCCATCAACAACGATCACTCGCTGCCATCCACGTGGTGGAACAACCGCTTTGCGCTGACGGCCTTGCCGCTGGTGGCCATCCTGGTGGCCGTGTTCGTCGAGGAAATCACCAGGCCCGCACGGCTCAGGCTTTGGCTGACCGGCGCCTTGCTGGCAGGACTCGTGGTGCAGAACGTGTGGTGGAGCGAGGACCCAACTGGGCGGCTTGCCGTGCTGGCGGAAGGGCGGATGTCCGCTGAATCCACCACGAATTCCACGGCCGCGGCGCGCTGGCTCAACGAGCACTACGAGTCCGGCGGAATCCTGATGGACGAGAGTGCCCGGGGCAATGCGGTGCTTCCAGTGATGGGTATTCCGCTCAAGGAGATCTACAACCGAGCTTCCGGGGATTACTTCGGGCCGGCGCTGGAGGACCCCGCGAAGTACGCACAGTGGGTCTTCGTCAACGTTGAAGCAGGTGCAGGTGCGCGGGACTCCGGGCCCACGGACCTGGTGTACCAGGCGATCGGCAAGAACCCGTCCTTCAACGTCCGCTATTCCGTTGCCTTTTCCACCCCCACCCACCGGATCTATGAAAGGTCCTCCGACCGATGACTTCCTCTTCGCACCTTGCGGACGCCACGCTCAACCGGCAATCGATCGGACAGGCACTGCTCGCCGCCGGATTGGTAACACCGGAACAGTTGCAGCGGGCACTTGACCGGGCAGTGAGCGAAGGTGGATTGCTGGGCCGGCACCTCATCCTGGAAGCCGGCCTGGACCGGCGTCGGATTTATGAAGTCCTGGCTCAGCATTGGGAGGCGCCACTGGTGGACCTGGTTGCCGAACCGGCCGACGACCGGCTCATGGAGATGCTCGGCTACAGCGGACTGGGTGAACCACGTTGGCTGCCATGGCGGATGGAGGGAGACCTCCTGACAGTTGCCACGGCGGTGGCTCCGTCGGCGGCCATTGCGCACGAGGCGGCCCTGACGTTCGGGGCCAAGGACGTCGTCTTCCGGACCACCACTGACTGGGACATCAACCAGTCCATCCAGCGGTCCTTCCGCCGCCACCTCCTCTACGAGTCCGCCGAGCGCCTTGCCGAAGAACGGCCCGGAGAGTCCGCCCGCACCGCCCTGACACAATGGCAGCGCTACCTTCCGGTGGTCCTGGTCCTGGGAATGGTGGCCGCCTTCGTGCTCTCGCCGCTGACTGCGATCATCGTGTTGTTGGCCGCTGCGAACATCGTGTTCCTGGTGAGCATCGGCTTCAAGACACTTGCCAGCCTTCGCAGCCCTTTCGACCGTTTGCATGACGCCGCGGTGGCCAAGGCCAGGGATAAGGAGAGGGCCGGCCGCGGGTTGCCTCCCTTGGCGGAGGAACGGGTTCCCGATGGGGAGTTGCCCGTCTACACCATCCTGGTGCCCGTGTTCCGGGAAGCCAACATCATCGATAAGCTGCTGACCAACCTGGGCCAGTTGGACTATCCGCGGTCCAAGTTGGATGTCCTGGTCCTCCTGGAAGAGGACGACGCCGAGACCATCGCCGCAGCGAAAGCCTCACGGCCGCCGGAGTATGTCCGCATCCTCATCGTGCCCAAGGGCGATCCGCAGACCAAGCCCAGGGCCTGCAATTACGGGCTCACGTTCGCCCGCGGCGAGTATGTGGTCATTTACGACGCCGAGGACCGCCCGGAGCCCGGCCAGCTCCGCGCATCCATAGCCGCGTTCAAGCAGGACGAATTCGAGCGGAAACACCTTAACCCCAAGCGCAAGCCACTCATCTGCGTCCAAGCCGCGCTCAACTATTTCAATGCAGACCAAAACGTCCTCACCCGGATGTTCACCATCGAGTACACCCACTGGTTCGACTCGATGCTCCCTGGCCTGGACAACTCCGGAATCCCGCTGCCGCTGGGCGGCACGTCCAACCACTTTGTCACCGCCCTGCTGAAGGAAGTCGGCGCGTGGGATCCGTGGAACGTCACGGAAGACGCCGACCTGGGCCTCCGGGCTGCAGTGGACGGATACCGCGTGGGCGTCATCAATTCCACTACGTGGGAGGAAGCTTGCTCGCAGGTGCCGGCGTGGATCAAGCAACGCACGCGCTGGATCAAGGGCTACATGGTGACCTCGGCAGTCAATACGAGGAACACCCTGCGCTACATCAAGAGCACCGGGATTGCCGGCGCCGTCGGATTCCTCGGCCTGATCCTGGGAACACCCCTGGCTTTCCTGGCCTACCCGCTGGTTGTGGGGTTCACCGTAGTGACGTACATCGGGTACGACATCGTCGGCCTGGTCCTGCCCGAATGGCTCCTGGTAGGAGGCGTGGTCTCCATGCTGTTCGGAAACGCCATGATGATTGTTGTCTCCGGGGTTGCCACGCTCCGCCGCCACGGATGGCGGATCGCGATCTTCGCCCTGCTCAACCCGTTCTATTGGGTGCTGCACTCAGTGGCTGCGTGGCGGGCGGCATGGCAGATGCTCACCAGCCCGCACAAGTGGGAAAAGACGCCGCACGGGCTGGAAGCGGAGTACCACGACGACGGCCACTGGACTGCCTAGGGAGCGCACCTTGGTGGAGTACAGCTGATCTTGAGCAAATCTTGAGCAAATGCCGCATCGGGATTGAGTAAGCCCCGAGACACTGAACTCAATGCCGATGGATGACCAGCTGAGGGGGTTGGACATGGTGCTCGATGCGTTTTCGGTAAGAGTTGCCCTGGGCGTGGTTACAGTGACTCTCCTGGTGCTGTTCTGTACCTCATTCCACCGCACGCGCTCGCCGTATGCAGGCTGGTGGAGCCTGGCCTTGCTGGAGTTCATGGTGGGCAATGCTGCTTTCCTTCTGAACGGCACCCCTCACCAACAGTGGGCCAACCCCTTGGGCAACGTCCTGGTGGTGGCGGGTGCATTCAGCGTTTGGGCTGGGGCGAAGACCCTGCGGGACCAGAAAGCGCCGCCGTGGCAGTTGGCCATTGGACCAGCCGTAACAGCTATCGCTTCCATCCTGGAGAGCCCCGCAACCAATGTGTGGTCCGGAGGGTTCGTGTACCTGGCCATGATGACCGTGGGCATTTCGTTGGCCGCCTACGATCTGTGGTTCATCAAGTCCTCGCACTCCCAAGTCCACAAAGCGCTGTCCATTGCCGCAGGCCTGTTGGCCATCTATTACATGGGCCGCTGGATGGTTTATGCATTGGAGGGACCGGCGAGCCACGCCTTCACCACCTACTTTGGCCCCGGACCCTCCGCGCTGATATCCATGGTTCTTCTGGTCACCGTGTCTTTCAGCATGACAGCGCTCACCAGCGATCAGCTCATCAGGGGCCTCAAGGAACGCGCAGCCCGGGATCACCTCACCGGCCTCCTCAACCGCGGCACCTTCCTGGACTTGGCCGGTACTGAACTGAACCGACTGCACTCCACGGGATCCGGCGCGGCTGTAGTCCTGGCCGACCTGGACCACTTCAAAGCTGTCAACGACGAATACGGCCATGGTGCCGGGGATGTGGCCCTGCGGGCCTTCGCCGAAGCCTGCGGCGCTTCGGTCAGGTCCACGGACCTCATCGGACGCTACGGCGGCGAAGAGTTCATTCTGTTCCTGCCCGGGGCCACCCAGGATCGTGCCGAAAGCATCGCAGCGGAAATCAGCCGCCGCATGGCAGCCACACCGGCGCCTGAAGGCGTCTCCTTCCCCACCATCAGCTACGGAGTCACCTCCAGCATCCCTGCCGGCGCCGATCTGACATTCATGATCGAAGTAGCGGACGCAGCCCTCTACAGCGCCAAAGCACAAGGAAGAAACCGGATTGTAGGAGCTGACCGCCTCGAGGCGGCAATTATCGCGGATGAGGCACGATCATGACCTTCAACGAACTCACCACCAGGATCCAGGTCCAGCACACCCAGGAGCTATCCGCCTTCCGGCAAAACATCACCAGTGCTCCCTACATGGCGGGAACACCCACCTCGCTGAATGCGGACCGCCGCTCGGTCAGGATGGGGCCTGTTCAGTCGGTGGAGGATGGAAATGCCAACCTGACCATAGTGGCCGACGTCGAAGGCCTCGCCTGGTTCACGGCCGACAAAGGCCTTCTGGGAAGCTGCATCACAGTATCCATCGCGGGACACCGCAGGAATACCGGCACCCGCGTCCACCTTCCGCTGGCCGAATGCGACGCTTGGATCGAGGCCATCCTCGGCGGATCCTGGATCACCCACGTGTACCGCGCCGGCAAGCGGGTGGAGCCTGACGGCAGGCTGGACATTGCCTCCTACCGGCTCTTCCTGGACGAACGCCGCAATCCCGTGGACAAACCTCAGGCTGTCGCCGACACCACGCTGCGGCGCCTGGAAGAATCGTGACCAGCACCAAGCCTCGAAGGCTGGTCTCAACTGACGATGCCCGCATCGAAAAACTGGAACGGCACGTCCAGGCCCTGATGCAAGAGCTCCACCAAGCACGTTATGAGCAGCGGCGGGAGGCGCTCACCGATGCGCTCACCGGGCTCGGCAACCGTTTGGCCTTGGTGGACGCGTTCACCGCGGCCCGCGATTCCGCTGCCCGGGGCGCCGCTCCGCCTGTGCTACTCCTGCTGAACCTGGACAGTTTCAAAGCACTAAAGAACTCTGCCGGCCATGCCGCGGGTGACCAGGTTCTGGTCACCGTTGCGATGCGCATACAGTCGGCTGTCCGGGAGAACGACGTCGTTACCCGCCTGGGTGGCGACGAATTCGCCGTGCTGTTGCCCGCCACGCCCCAAACCCGGGCCACCGCCGTCGGCAACCGGATCCTGGCCGCGCTGGAACCCGCCATCGATCTCGGGAACAACAGTGTCCGCTGCGGTGCCAGCATGGGCCTGCGGATCGCAGAGCCGCACCACACCCTCGAGGACCTCCTCCAGGAAGCCGATTTTGCGGTCGACGAGTCCAAGAGCGAGGGACGTAGCAAGCTCAAGGTGTTCGACCCTGCCACCCTGCACGCCCGTCAGCTCCAGCGGCAGATTGTGGGCGAACTTCGCGAAGCGATCCGCTCGGATCAGCTGGTTCTCTTCTATCAACCGATCGTGGAACTGGCGAGTGGAAGGTTAGAGGGCTGCGAGGCCTTGGTCCGCTGGAACCACCCCGTACATGGCCTCATCATGCCGGACCAGTTCATCCCTGTTGCCGAAGCGACGGGGCTCATCGCGGAGCTGGGCAGGTGGGTCCTGCGTACCGCCGTGGGTCAACTCCGGCATTGGCGGGACAACCCGGCCACCGCACACCATGACTTTTCCATGCGCATCAATGTTTCAGCCGCGGACCTTCAAAGCCTGGAATTCGTGGACGACGTCAGCGAGGCCCTGGCGGAGGAAAGCCTGACCCCGGAATCCCTGGTCCTGGAGTTGACCGAGAGCGCCATCATCCAGAACAACGAACTGGACCGATACACCCTGGCAAGCCTGCACAGGCTTGGCGTGGGAATGGAGATCGACGACTTCGGTGCCGGCTACTCGTCCATGGGCTACCTGAGGAAACTCCCCGTGGACCGGGTAAAAGTGGACCGGCAGTTCGTGAAGGACCTCGGAAAAGACCCTTCCCAGCTCAAGTTCCTTGCCGCCATCCAGGAGGTCATCCGATCGTGCGGGCTTGAAGGCGTTTGGGAAGGCATCGAGACCGCCGACGAGGCAGAGGCGCTGCGGAGCATCGGCTGCGCAAGCGGCCAAGGCTATTACTTCGGCAGGCCTTTGCCGGAGGGCGAATTCACGGCGCAGCTGGCGCGGCAGACTGTTTGGCCGGCTTAAACAAGCAACGCGGGGTCACTTAGGGCCCATCCCGAAGGGATTTATGGGCTGTAAGTGACCCCGCGTTGCTTTAGGCGGGGAGGATCAGCCGAAGTACTTCGGCAGGGTGGCTTCGTGTGCTTCGCGGAGAGCATCCAGGGAGAGCTCGTCCACGCCGTTGATCTCCAGCTTTCCGCCGGCGGCGTCAACAACGCCGATCCGGAGGTGGGCGAAGCCGCGGGCGGTGCACATGTCCTTGAACCGGACTTCCTCGGAGCGGGGAACGGACACGATCGCACGTGCCTGTGACTCGGAGAAGAGCGCGGTGAACAGGTCCACGCCGTCGCGCTCCATGAGTTCCTCAAGGGCGATGCGGGCGCCGACGCCGTAGCGCAGCGAGGACTCCACCAAGGCAGCCGCGAGGCCACCCTCGGAGAGGTCGTGTGCTGCGTCAACCATGCCGTCGCGGGAAGCGTTGATCAGGATCTCGCCCAACGCGCGCTCTGCTGCGAGGTCAACCTTCGGCGGCAGGCCACCGAGGTGTCCGCGGAGGTTTGACCATTCCGAACCGTCCAACTCTGCTGCGGTGGTGCCCAGCAGGTAGATGGCCTGGCCGTCCTCGCGCCAGCCCGACGGCGTGCGGCGGGCGACGTCGTCGAGCTTGCCCAGGACAGCCACCACAGGGGAGGGGTGGATGGGCGTGGTGCCGGTCTGGTTGTACAGGGACACGTTGCCGCCCGTGACCGGGATGCCGAGTTCCATGCAGGCGTCGGAGAGGCCACGGATGGCTTCTGCGAGCTGCCACATGACGTCCGGGTCCTCGGGGGAACCGAAGTTCAGGCAGTCGCTGACGGCCATCGGAACAGCGCCGGACGTGGCGACGTTGCGGTAGGCCTCGGCCAAGGCAAGCTGTGCACCCTGGTACGGCTCGAGGTAGGTGTAGCGGCCGTTGGCGTCGGTGGCCAGGGCAACGCCCAGGCCGGTTTCCTCGTCAACGCGGACCACACCGGAGTCGTCCGGGAAGGCCATGGCAGTGTTGCCGCCCACGTAGCGGTCGTACTGGTTGGTGATCCAGGCCTTGCTGCACATGTTCGGCGATGCCACGAGCTCGGTGACGGCTGCGGCGAGCTCCGAGGGAGCCGAAGGACGGCCGGCGTCCTCGACGGAACCGGTGAAGGTGTTGGCCTGAACCGAGTCCTGCCACTCCGGGCGGGCGAACGGACGGTCGTAGACCGGTCCGTCGTGCGCTACGGTGCGGGGATCGACGTCGACGATTACGTCGCCTTCCCAGGTGATGATGAGGCGACCGGTGTCGGTAACCTCACCCAGCCAGGAGTACTCCACGGCCCACTTGTCCATCACGGCTTCGAACGCGGCGATGTTCTCCGGGGTCACGACGGCCATCATGCGTTCCTGCGACTCGGACATGAGGATTTCGCCCGGAGTCAGCGTGGGGTCGCGCAGCAGGACGGAGGTCAGCTCCACCTGCATGCCGCCGTCGCCATTGGAAGCGAGCTCGGACGTGGCACAGGAAATACCTGCAGCGCCGAGGTCCTGGATGCCTTCAACCAAGGAGCCCTTGAAGAGCTCCAGGCAGCACTCGATGAGGACCTTCTCAGCGAAGGGGTCACCCACCTGGACGGCCGGACGCTTGGAGGGCTTGGTGTCATCGAAGGACTCCGAGGCCAGCACCGAAGCGCCGCCGATGCCGTCGCCACCCGTGCGGGCACCGAACAGGACAACCTTGTTGCCCTTGCCGGAGGCGTTGGCCAGGCGGATGTCCTCGTGGCGCATGACGCCCACGGCCAGTGCGTTCACCAGCGGGTTGCCCTGGTAGACGGAGTCGAAGACCATTTCGCCGCCGATGTTCGGCAGGCCAAGGCAGTTGCCGTAGCCGCCGATGCCGGCAACGGCGCCATGCATGACGCGGGCCGTGTCCGGGTGGTCGATCGCACCGAAGCGCAACGGGTCCATCACGGCCACCGGGCGGGCACCCATGGAGATGATGTCGCGGACGATGCCGCCGATGCCGGTAGCGGCACCCTGGTACGGCTCAACGAACGACGGCGAGTTGTGGGACTCGATCTTGAAGGTCACGGCCCAGCCGTCGCCCAGGTTGGTGACGCCGGCGTTCTCGCCGATGCCCACCAGCATGTCCTTCTTCATTTCCTCGGTGACCTTCTCGCCGAACTGGCGGAGGTGGTTCTTGGAGGACTTGTAGGAGCAGTGTTCGCTCCACATGACGGAGTACATGGCCAGCTCGGCGCCGGTGGGGCGGCGGCCAAGGACCTTGACGATCTCGTCGAATTCGTTCTGCTTCAGGCCCAGTTCGGCCCACGGGAGTTCCGTGTCCGGGGTCTTGGCCGCGTGCTCAACGGTGTCGATGTTGAACTTCTTGGTGGTTTCCGTGGTCACTTGTCGCCTCCCACAATCTTGGTCAGTACGGAGGTGAAGAAGCCCAGGCCGTCGGTGTCCAGGCCGCCGGTTCCATCAAGCGATTCGGGACCGAAGCCAGCCTCAACAGCGTGCTCGGGGTGCGGCATGAGGCCCACCACGTTGCCCGCGGCGTTGGAGATGCCGGCGATGTCGCGGCGGGAGCCGTTCGGGTTGAAGCCCACGTAGCGGAACACCACGCGGCCCTCAGCCTCGAGGGCATCCAGGGTCTTCTCGTCGGCGATGTACTGGCCGTCCTGGTTCTTCAACGGCACAATGATTTCCTGGCCGTCCGTGTAGTCCACGGTCCAGGCGGTGTTGGCGTTCTCCACGCGCAGCGTCTGGTCGCGGCAGATGAACTTCAGGTGGTCGTTCTTGATCATGGACCCGGGCAGCAGGTGCGACTCGGTCAGGATCTGGAAGCCGTTGCAAATACCCAGAACCGGGAGCTTGGCGTCGGAGTTGGCAGCGTCGATGATCTTGGACATCAACGGAGCGAACCGGGAAATGGCGCCGGCACGGAGGTAGTCACCGTAGGAGAAACCGCCGGGGATGATGACTGCGTCAACATCGCCGAGTTCGCTGTCGGCGTGCCAGAGCGGCACCGCCGTAGCGCCTGCAAGCCGCACTGCACGGGCGGCGTCGCGGTCGTCAAGGGTTCCGGGGAAGGTCACAACGCCGATCTTGGCGCCTGCCAAGCGGGGTTCCGCGGCGACGGCTACAGCCTCGCCAATCAGGGGGATCGACGTCATATCAGGCCTCGACGACCTCGACGTTGACAACATCCTCGATCACCGGGTTGGACAGGAGGGTCTCGGCAGCTTCACGGGCCTGGGCCAGGATAGCGTCGGTCACCTCGCCGTCGACCGTCAATTCGAAGCGCTTGCCTTGGCGGACTGCGCTGAAGCTGTTGAAGCCGAGGCGGGGCAGAGCACCCACGATGGCCTTCCCCTGGGGGTCCAGAATCTCGGGCTTGGGCATGACGTCAACGACGATCCGGGGCATCCGGTAACTCCTGTGCGTGAGTTGGGTGAACCTTAAATAAGGCTGCCGCGGAGGTGCCGTCTCACGCCGTTCAGCCGCATTCAAACAGCGTTTCGAACACAGGGTTGGACACGGTGGTGAACTGCAATGTTTGAACGGCATGGGGGGCGCTCCGCGAGCTTGCACACCCATTCTACCGGGCGCGGCGCGCATACCCTATTCAGCCGGAATGCGCGAGGGCACCCCGCCGAGGCGGGGCAAATTGGACCAGATGGCGGCCCGATACAGGTACTGGAAAACGGCCGACGGCGGCACTGGCCGCGCGTGGTGGGCGTCACTAGGATTGCGGCATGGCTGAGAAACCGAAATCGATGGTGCTGGGCGTTGTGGCCGCGGCAGTTTTTGCTGGTTTGGGCCGTATGGTCATCCAGAAAATCATGGCGGACAGGGCTGCCCGCGAGAACCGGGTGACCGCTCCGCTGGATGCGGAAACGCGAGCCAGGATCAGCGACGCCCTGCGCAGGCCAAGTAAGTAATACCTAACGTTCAAACCGCCGTTTTGCGGCGGAATGGCGCGGATTAGGGCACAGACAAATGCGCTATTCGAAGGGGTTAAATAGCGTGGTTCCGGCGTAGTTTGGAGAGTACACGCGGGGTTCAACCCCAGTACTATTCAGGATCCACACCAGGAGGAACAATGACCGAACACGTTGCCGAAGTATCCGCCTGCAGCGTTGGCACTTGCGGGTTCAACCACAATGGCTGCACGGCCTTCGGAATCACCATTGGCGGAACCACGGATCACGCATCGTGCGCCACGTTCATCGACACGAATGCCATGGGTGGCCTCCCCAAGGTCCTCGCCCACGTAGGAGCCTGCCAGCGCTCGGAGTGCGTCCACAACAACAACCTCATGTGCGAGGCACACGACGTCAAGGTTGGTCCGGGCCGCGAAGCCGCCGACTGCCTGACGTACGAGCACGCCTGATATTCCACGAAGAAGCGGGTCTGCCCTCCTTGGAGGACAGGCCCGCTTCTTTGTGGGTGCGTGCTACTTCTTCCTAGCCGGCCACCTGGTTGGTCAGTGGCTTGCCGTCCTTCAATGCTGAGATGTTCTCCGTGACCAGGTGGGCCGAACCCTTGGGGCGGTTGCCTGCCACGTGGGGCGTGATGATGAGGTTCGGGGCCGCCCACAGCTTCGAATCGGCGGGCAGCGGCTCAACCTTGGTGACATCGAGGGCCGCGGCGCGCAGGCGGCCCTCCTGCAGTGCCGCAAGGAGGGCGTCTTCGTCAACCGTGGCACCGCGGCCCACGTTGACGAATATGGCGGTCTGGGGGAGGGCTCGGAGGATGTCTTCGTTGAGGGCGTCGGTGGTCTCGTCCGTGGCGGGCAGGATGGAAATCAGGACGTCGGTGGTGCCCAGAACCTCGGGTAGCTCGCCTGTTGAAACCACAGGGAATCCATAGCGCTCACCCTTGGAGTTGGCCACGCCGGTGACTTTCGCACCCAGGGCGGTCAGCAGGGGAGCGAGCCGCCCCGCGATGGAGCCGAAGCCCCAAATGGTGACGTTGGCGCCGTCGAGCGTGTAGAGCTGTTCGGTTGCCGGGTTGGACTGTGCCTCGTTGTAGGGCTTGTTCCACGTGGCTGCCTTTTGGGATTCCAGCAGAACGTCCAGCCTGCGGGTTGCTGCCAGTACGAGCGCCAGGGCGTGTTCGGCGACGGGGCCGTCATGGAGTGAGCGGCCTGAGGTGATGGCCACGCTGTCTGCGAAGCCTGCTGCCAGCACGGGGTCCGGTCCGGCTGCGAGGGTTTGCACCAGCTTGAGGGTGGGCATCGAGCGGGCGGCGTCGGTCAGGTTCTCCGTGGTGTTGCGCCACACCACCAGGACCTCCGCGTCGCGGTGCTCGCTGGGAATGAGTTTGTCTACTGCGTAAACCACCGCGTTATCCCCTGCCGCGGTGAGGTGGGCGAGGTCAAGGTCGATGGTGTCGGGGACAAGGATTTTCACGGCGACTCCAGGGTTCGAAAGACGTTGGCGGTTTCGCTTTCGAGGCTACAGCTTTGCCGCGTCGAAGGGCTTCCCCCAACTTCATCCCTAGCAATGTGACGCCCAACACCCTATGGTTGTAGGACGTTCGACGTAGCACGTAACACGAACGCCCATCGTGATGATTCGAAAGGACACTGGATTTGAAATCCATACCCCCTGCACCATCGCTCGCCCGTATCGCAGCCGCCGGCGCACTGAGCCTGGGCCTCCTGGCAGGCCTCGGCCTCCCGGCCATCGCCGCACCGATCCCACCAAGCAACCCCACTGCAGCTCCCGGCACCTTCACTGAGGCCAACATCGGTGCCGACCGTACAGGCGCCAACTTCTTCTACCGGATCCCCGCCTTGACGTACCTGGGCAACAACGTGGTGCTCGCGGCCTGGGATGGGCGTCCGGATTCAGCCGCGGACGCTCCCAATCCGAACTCGATCGTGCAGCGCCGCAGCACCGACGGCGGCCAGACCTGGGGGCCGGTCACGGTCATCGCGGCCGGCCATGTGGGCGATGCCAGCGGTCCCAAGTACGGCTACAGCGACCCCTCCTACATCTACGACTCTGAGGCGGGGAAGGTCTTCGCGTTCTTCGTGTACTCCAAGGACCAGGGCTTCGGTGGCAGCCAGTTCGGCAACAACGACGCTGACCGGACCGTGATTTCCTCGGCAGTCATCGAGTCCTCCGATGGTGGGGTCACCTGGAGCCAGCCGCGGCTCATCACCAATGTGACCAAGCCCGGAACCAGCAAGACCAGCCCCGCAGCAGGCGATGTCCGGTCCAACTTCGCGTCCTCCGGCGAGGGCATCCAACTCAAGTACGGCCAGTACAAGGGCCGCCTGATCCAGCAGTACGCAGGGGACATCCGCCAGGCGGACGGCACCAACAAGATCCAGGCCTACAGCGTCTACTCCGATGACCACGGCGCCACCTGGCACAAGGGCGCCAACGTCGGTGACCGCATGGACGAGAACAAGACCGTGGAACTCTCCGACGGCCGCGTGCTCCTGAACTCACGGGACAACGCCAACCAGGGCTACCGCAAGGTGGCCATCTCCACGGACGGCGGCGCCACCTATGGTCCCGTCACGCAGGACACCGAACTCCCGGATCCTGCCAACAACGGCGCCATTGCCCGCATGTTCCCCAACGCGGCGCAGGGCTCCACCGATGCCAGGAAGCTCATCTTCACCAACGCCAACTCCAAGACCGGCCGCGAAAACGTCTCCGCCCGCGTCTCTTGCGACGACGGTGCAACCTGGCCCGGCGTCCGCACCATCCGGTCCGGCTTTTCCGCCTACTCCACGGTGAGCCGCCTCGGGGACGGCAAGTTCGGCGTGCTCTACGAGGGCAATTACACGGACAACATGCCGTTCGCGGCGTTCGATGACGCCTGGCTGAACTACGCCTGCGCCCCGCTCTCGGTCCCGGCTGTCACCACCGCGCCGGGGGCTACCCAGCAGGTGTCCGTGACCGTCACCAACCAGGAAGCCGTCACGTTGTCCGGCGCAACAGCCACTGTCTACACGCCCACTGGCTGGTCGGCCACCACGGTGCCGGTGCCCGCCGTCGCCCCCGGAGCCTCGGTAACCGTCAACGTCGCACTGACGGCGCCCGCGAACGCCAGCGGACCGCAGAACCTGAACGCCGCATTTACGACGGCGGATGGCCGGGTTTCGCAATTCACGTTCACGGCGACGGTGCCGGTGGCCCCGCAGGTAGGCCTGACCATCACGGGAACGGCTCCGACACGCGATGTCGTCGCCAGCCCGTACCAGGTGGGAGAGGTCCTCAGCTACTCGCTCAACGTCAAGAGCACGGCCAACGTCACGGCCAACTCAGTGCCGGTTTCCGGGACTTTCGACTCCGGCTTCCTGCCGCCGTCGGCCCCTAACTGCCGCTTCAACAACCTGGCCGCGGGTGCCAGCTACAATTGCACCACCGCCAAGCACATCATCACCGCTGCCGACGTTGAGCGGGGCTACTTCGTGCCTGAAGCCAGCTTCAGCATCACCGCAAGTTCGACGCCGTCCCTCACCAAGACTGTTCCGTTCGCCGGCGCTGCGGTCGCCCTGCGCGACGGACTGCTGACGGCAGACATCAGCGGGGCGCGTGCCGACGTCGGGCGTGACCTCGCAACCCAGCCGTACGCTGCAGGTGACGTGGTTCCGTATACGTTCGCAGTGAAGAACACCAGTCCGCTGGTTGAGAAGGTGGTCCCGACTGCCGGCAACTTCAGCCCGTTCCTTCCGGAAGGGCCGGGCAACTGCCGCTACGGTGTGCTGCCGGCCGGGCAGAGCTACCAATGCGCCACCCCACGGCACACCGTGACTGCTGAGGAAGCCGAACAGGGATTCTTCACTGCGAAGACCACTTGGGAAGTCAGTTCGGCAGGCCAAAGCACCAAGACCATCACGGTGGATGGCGGCGAAGTGGACCTCAAGGTTCGTGAACCCAAGCTTGAGGCCACCGTCTCGGCCGCGTGGGAAGACGCCGACGGCGACCGGTTCGCCAGTGCCGGTGATCCCGTCACGTACACCTACACGGTGGGCAACGCGGGCAATGTCGCCGTGACCGGTTTGGAAGCACCCGACGCCGGCATCTCGGCGGCTGCGCTCGCCGCCGGGTCCACGGTGACCGCTACGAGCGAGCATGTGCTGACGGCAGCAGATATCGCTGCCGGAACGCTCGGTGCCGTTTCCTTTGAGGCAAAGGCGCGCAACGGCTCCCGTGAAGTTGCCACTGCTGCCGAAGGTGATTCGCTGGTGCTGGCCGTGCAGCCGCTGCAACCGGAGACTGAGCCCACCGTGACCCACCAGAACCTGGGCACGCCGCCCACCGACCTGGGAACCGCGGACAAGTACCGCACGGGCCAGAAGGTGGTGCTGAAAGGCCTGGAATACGGGGACTGGTACTACGTCTACCTGAACAAGGCCAGCTACCGTCTGGGGTGGATCTTCCCCACCACGGACAACACCGTGGAATTCATCCTTCCCCCGGACGTCAAGAACGGGCGGGACGACGTGGTGGTCCTGGACAAGGACGGCGTCCAGGTCTCGTTTGACCGGCTGCAGGTGACGCCCAAGGGCTGATCATTGCCGTTCGACAACAGTAACGGACCGCAGGAACTTCCTGCGGTCCGTTACTGGTTGTTCCATGACAAATCGCCGGTGCTGTGACAAGACAAATTTCTCCAAATGTGCTCTATGTCATATTTGGCTCTCACTAGGTACTCTGTGACTCGGCTGGTTGCGCTTCTTTGACAGGAACTGTCAAAAAACCAACCAACTCCAGTTGACAGGCCTTGGCGATGGAGCCCGGGCCTCCCTCAGTGAAAGGTGCAACGACTCGTGAAATCACAAGGAAAGAGCTTCGTCAGAAGCGGGGGGCTTCGAAAGGCTGCGGCACTGGCCGTGGGCTTGCCGTTGCTTCTCTCTTCGATGGCGATGCCGGCCCAGGCCGCTCCCGCTCCGGAGACGCCCGGGAATGTTGCAGGCGTGGCCAAGAAGAACCTTGACCCCAGCGCGTATAAGGACGGCCGTTACATGGTGGTCCTTGCCGAGAAGCCTGCAGCAACCTACGACGGCGGCACGGCGGGCCTTGCGCCCACCAAACCGGAAGAAGGCACGAAACTCGACGCCGACAGTGCCGAGGTGAAGGAATACCAGCAGCACCTGCAAACGCAGCAGCAGGAAGTTGCAACGCAGGAAAACGTCACCATCGAGCGTGACTTCACCACCGCCGTCAATGGTTTCAGCGCCAACCTGACGGCAGACCAGGCCATTAACCTGGCCAAGGACCCCAAGGTCCTCATGGTCGCACCGGACACGCAGTACGCCCCGGACTACTCAACAACCGACTTCCTGAAGCTCAGCGGTCCCACCGGTACATGGGCCACCCAGTACGGCGGACAGGACAATGCCGGCAAGGGCACCGTTGTTGGCGTGATCGACACCGGCTACACCCCCTCCAACCCGTTCTTCGCAGGTGAGCCCGTTGGCCCGCTGGTAGGCAACCCGCAGGTCGGCGTTCCCTACCGCACGGCCGACGGCAAGATCGCCATGCTCAAGGCAGACGGCGATACCTTCGTCGGAGAATGCCAGGCCGGCACCGACACCGGCTCGGATTATGACGGCAGCGCCTGCAACTCCAAGGTCCTCAGCACCCACTACTTCGCGGACGCCTTCCTTGAGACCGTTCCCCCGGAGAATCGTGCTCCGGAAGAGGTCATCTCTCCCGTCGACGTGGACAGCCACGGCACCCACACCGCGTCCACCGCTGCGGGCAACGCCAACGTGGACGCAGTGGTGGACGGCCGCAGCTTCGGAACCACCAGCGGCATCGCACCCGCCGCAAAACTGTCCGTCTACAAGGTCTGCTGGGAAGACACCGACCCCGCCACGGGTGGCTGCTACGGCTCCGCTTCCGTGGACGCGATCGAGCAGGCCATCCTGGATGGCGTGGACGTCCTGAACTACTCCATCTCCGGTTCCACCACGTCCACCACGGATCCCGTTTCGCTGGCGTTCCTGTCCGCGGCCTCCGCTGGTATCTTCGTGGCCACCTCGGCCGGTAACTCCGGACCGACCGCCAGCACAGTGAACCACGGAGCACCCTGGCTGACCACCGTTGCCGCAACCTCCTTCTCGCAGGAGCTCCAGGGCACCGTTGAATTCTCCGATGGCAGCAAATTCCGCGGAGCGAGCATCATGAACCGCGAGGTGAACGGGGCCGGCGTCGTGCTGTCCACCAACGCTGCAAGCGGTGAAGGCAACGCGGCACTCTGTGCCCCGGGGTCCCTGGACCCGGCCAAGGTAGCCGGCAAGGTTGTTGTCTGCGACCGCGGCGTGGTTGACCGTACCGCCAAGAGCGCCGAGGTGCTGCGTGGCGGCGGCGTGGGCATGATCCTGGTGAACCTGACGGATTCGTCGTTGGACACCGACAAGCATGTGATCCCCACGGTCCACGTGAACCCGCCTGCTACCCAGGCCATCAAGGACAAAGTCACGGCCAACCCGGCCATCACCGTGTCCCTGCTGAACCGGGACACCACGGGCCTGCCTGCCGAGGCGCAGCCGCAGATCGCCGGGTTCTCCTCGCGCGGACCGCTGCTTGCCACGGACTCGGACCTGTTGAAGCCTGACGTGTCCGCCCCCGGCGTCGCCATCCTCGCCGGTGTTTCTCCGATCGGTACCGGTGGAGACAACTTCGGCTTCCTGTCCGGAACGTCCATGGCCTCCCCGCACGTTGCCGGTTTCGGCGCGCTGATCCTGGGCAAGAACCCGAAGTGGTCCCCGGCCACCGTGAAGTCCGCCATGATGACCACCGCCGGTCCGGTCAAGCTGGCCAACGGCGCCACCAACAAGGACGTCTTCGCAACAGGTGCCGGACAGGTTGATCCGGCCAAGGTCCTCTCGCCCGGCCTCGTCTACGATGCCACCACCGAGGACTACCTCAAGTTCATCCAAGGCACAGGCATGGACCTGGGCATGGAAGGCCTCGGCACCACGGCCCCGCGCGACATGAACGTTCCTTCCTTCGCCCTCGGTAACCTCGCAGGCAAGATCGAGGTCACCCGTACGGTGACGGCGCTGACCCCGGGCCTCTACCGTGCCTCGGTCAACGTCCCGGGCGTCAACGTCAAGGTCACTCCGTCCGTCCTGAACTTCGGGGCAGCCGGTGAGAAGAAGACGTTCAAGGTCCAGTTCGAAAACAACAACGCAGCCCTGGGCAAGTTCGCCATGGGTTCGCTGAGCTGGCAGGGTGCCAACAAGACCGTCACCTCGCCGATCGCTGTCAGGCCGCAGTCCGTCATCGCGGACAAGGCCCTGGCGTTTACCGGAACGGGCCGCAACGGCTCGGCCACCATCAACATCACCTCCGGTACCAACCTGCCGGTGGGCGTCACTGTTGATGGCCTGTCCAAAGCTGATTCCTCGGCAGTCGAGCTTGTTCCCGGCCCGTTCGCGGGTGAGACCAATGCTTCGAACTACGTGAAGAAGGTGACGGTTGGCCAGGGAAGTGCCCTTGCCAAGTTCTCGGTCATTTCCTCCAACGAGGCCGCGGACTTCGACATGCTGGTGCTCACTCCCTCCGGTCAGCAGTTGCCGGCGGCTACGGCTTCTGCCAGCGAAACCCTGTCCGTCCCCAACCCGGAGGCCGGCGACTACTACGTCTTCGCCAACCTCTACGCGAGCCCCAACAACCAGGCCACCAAGGCCACTGTTGATGCCGCAGTCCTGGGAGCCAACCAGGGCAACGCCACGGTGACGCCGAATCCGATCCGCCTCGCCAACGGCAAGACGGGCCAGATTTCGCTGAACTGGAAGAACCTGGAGCCCGGCTCCTACATCGGCCGCCTGACCTTCGCAGGTACCAGCGAGCCGAGCTTCGTCACCGTCCTGGTCAATGCCGGCGGCACCGTAGTGGTTCCTGACGACGAGGACCCGAAGAAGGACAAGAAGGACAAGAAGGACCGCGGCAAGATCCGCGCCGACGAGCCGACGCAAAGCAACAACGCCGGCTAAGGCCTTCTTGACGAGTCAACTGATGGTGGAAAGGCAGTGGCCGGTGGGATATCCCGCCGGCCACTGCCGTATCTTTCCATCATTTACCGGCTTCCCATCAGTTACGAGGAAGGAACAGCGCTGGTCGGTTCGGAACTCGGCAGATCGTCGGCTTTGGGTGGCACAGGTGGTTTAGGCTTGCCTGGCCCCAGCGCGAACAAGCCGAAGGCGAGAGTTGCGATGCCGATCATCAACCACGCTGGGGTGTAACCCGCCGAAGCCGCCATCCCACCGAAGATCCAAGGCAGAATAAACCCGCTGACAGCCGTCACGGTCAGGAGAAGGCCCACCGCTGTTCCAATGAGTTCCGGTGGCACGTCCGGATCTTCTCCGGGAGCGGTTTGCCACACCGCAAAGCAGCCGTTGAAGCCAAAGCCGATGAGCGCTGCGGACAGCCACAGCACGTCGGATCCCGCAGCGGGCAACAAGAGGATCCCGATTCCCTGAATCGCCAGGAAAAGGAGGAACGTGATCTTTGCGCTCAACAGTCGATCAGCGAGGAGGCCGGCAATGATGCTGCCCGGGATGCCCGCGAGGCCGACCAGCAATCCCGCCAATGCCACCACCTCCACGGAGAACCCGCGTTCTTCTGCCGCATAAACACCTATCAGTTGGGAAGCGACGAAGTACGCCCCGTAGCCACCGAAAAACGCCATGCTGTGACGCCACAGCCTTCGATTGCGGAGTATGGCCGCGATGTTCCGGCCGCTAAGCCTCGTGCCCAGCAGGGCCGGAACTCCCTGCGGAATCCGGTACACCACCAGAACCAGAAGCGCACATGCCACGGCGATGAGCCCTGCCAGGATGAGGGCTCCCCTCCAGCCCATTGACCGTTCGACCGGTCCCCAGGCGTACAGGCCGACGGCTACGCCTGCACTGAACGCGGCGGAGACAACACCCAAGGCCGCAGCATGTTCACGCCCGCGGAACCAGACGCTGACGGCCGCAATGCCTATTCCTGCATACACAGATGCGGCAAGCCCGGCCAGTACGCGCAAGGTCAGCAGCATTGTGTATCCATCAACGATCCCGGCCAGCGCGGTGAAGAGGCCTTCCAGGAGCAAGCCTCCGACAAGGGCGGCGCGGATGCCGCATTTCGCGGCGATGAAGCCGGCGGGGATGTGCATGATTCCGTAGCCGACGACGAAGCCGGAAATCAGCAGGGCAAGCTGGGGCAGGTCCGCGTCGTAGTCCGCTGAAATGCCGGCGAACGTGGACGGCATGACGAACCAGTTGAAGGTCATCGCAACGAAGCCCACGGCGATGACGCCCAGCATGACCCATCGTGCGGAAGCGTTCTGCTGGAGTTGACTGTTCATGTCGAAACCGGCGCTTAGCTGAAGAACGTCTTGATGGCGGCGGCCACTGATTCGGGATTCTCCAGCGTTGGGAAGTGCGTCTTCCCAGGGATGTGGATGGGCGTGAACCAAGGGTTCCCGGCCGCGAATTCCTCCTGGAACTTCCGGTATTCGGGGTCCAGTGGCTGAGAGTAGATGTGAGCCACCTCGAGGTTGCCCGGGACGGCTTTCATCCGTTCAAGTGGGTTTTCCCATTGTGCATAGCTCTTCTGGATCTCCCGGCAGGCCCGCATCCACATGCTTTCACCGAACCAGGTCATCTCCCGCTGGACGTGGTCGATGACATCAACGGAATCCGTGCCTTCGGTCCATTCGTCGAACATGCTCTGCCGTGCCGCGGCGACGGTAGTGGGGGAGGCTCCTTGTTCGATCTGCTGGTGAAATCCTTCAAATGGTTTCAATAGCCAGTCGATCACCACGGCTTGGCCGAAACGCTTGGCGCCAAGCCGCTCCTGAACGCCGATGTTGACCCAGCAGCCGTGGGAAGTTGAGGCGATCCTGACATCCTCGAGATCGAGTTGTTCGATGAACTCCACGGTGTCCTGGATGAGGTCCTCGGCAGTGAAATCGGCCGGCGTCCCTGCACTGCCGTCGTGACCACGGAAATTCAGCCGCAGCACACGGAAGTGGTCCCGCAGATGGGGTTCCAGGAGTCGAAAGAGCCGGTGGTCCTGGGCCCACCCGTGGATCAGGATGAGCGGGGGAGCCGAGGGGTCGCCCGATTCGACGTATTCGAGGGATGTTTTGTTGATGGACGTGGTTTTGAGCTGCACGATGACCTCACTCGAGAGTGTCGGAAAGAAGGGGATATTGATTCAATGTGACGAGCGTCACCGGAAGCTTATGGGCCGCTGCTTCGCCAAGTCAATAGCCTGCTATGTAAATATTTTGAGAGTTCCAATTACATAGCTAGGTATGTAATACTTCTCGGCGTGAGCGAGCTCACATCCACCCAAGCACCGATCGAGGAGTTCCAAATGAGCGTTTCGCAGGGCCATGTTGAAATTGCCGGTGGCGGCATCGGGGGGTTGACCGCGGCGGCTGCCTTGGCGCGGCGCGGCTGGACGGTCCGTCTTCACGAAGCCAATCAATCAATCCGTGCTTTGGGCGCGGGGATATACCTGTGGGACAACGGGCTGGCGGTGCTCCGCGCGCTGGGCGTCGAAGGTATGGCCACGGAGGGCGCCCATTACGGGCCCAGCATCCAGAGCCGCGACAGCCAAGGAGCCTTGATCGGGGAGACGCCCATCAACACCGCGGGATCCGTTCGGGTGCTTACCGTGCTGCGCGAGAAGTTGATTGCAGCCCTGCATTACGCCGCCGTTGAGTCGGGCGTTGAGATTGTCACAGGTTCGGTGGCGGTGGGGGCTGAGGTGGAAGGGGTTCTCAGGTTCGCCGATGGCAGCTCGAGGGCGGCCGATCTGGTCATTGCGGCCGATGGTGTTGGATCGCAGGTACGTGAAAGCCTCGGCCTGTTGCGTCGCCGGCAGGCCTTGGGCCAGAGATGTGCACGACTCCTCCTGCCCCGTGCCGCCGGTGATGTTCCCCGTGAGATCGAAGACAACTACATCGAGTACATGTCAGGCCAACGGTTTCTGCTCTATACGCCCAGCAGCTCAGGGGATCTCTATGTGGCGCTCGTTTGCCCGGCCTCGGACCTGGGGGCAATGGGCGGCCATCTGCCGAAGGACGAATGGGTGCGGTCATTCCCTGCACTGGAGTCCCTCATCCGGAGATTGGGTCCCGTTCCCCGTTGGGATGACTTCGAGTGGGTGGAGCTGTCAAAGTGGTCCGCCGGCCGGGTTGCCGTCATCGGAGATGCGGCACACGCCCAGCCACCCTATCTGGGGCAAGGGGGCGGCTGCGCCATGATGTCGGCACTTGGCCTGGCGCATGCAGTCTCCGAATCCGGACGTTCCCTCGAAGGAGCCCTTGCGCTGTGGGAATCCACGGAGCGACCGGTCATCGAACACACCCAGAGGTTCTCGGTTCGCGTGAGTGAACTGAACAACGTCCCCGACGATGCGCGTCGGGAGATCCTCAAAGTTGCCGCCATCTTGCCGCGGATAGGCCGTTCCCGGGCCCGCGCGGCATCAACGGTTCCCACGGGAATGAAGGTGCCGGTGGAAGTCGGCGAACGGTTCAAAGGGTGGGACAGGCTCGCCGATCCAAGCCCCGCTATTTAGCAGAGATCTGGGCGTCAACGATCTGGACGAAGTCCTGCAGGACGGCAACAACCTGGCGGCGTGTTTCCGGCGGAAATTGAAGCAGCGAATCTTTCTGGAAGTCCCGAAGGATACGTCTCTTCCCTTCCCAAAGTTCAGCCCCCCGGGAGGTGAGCTCCACCAGCGTCACCCGGTCATCATGCTCGGAGGGCCTACGGGAAACTATGCCGCGTTCTTCAAGGGAATTCAGCATTCGGGTCACAGTAGGCTGCGCGATTCCGGCTTGGCGGGCAATCTCGCCGACGGGAAGGGCGCCACGCTGGGCGACTGAATCCAGCACGGCCACCTGGGATTCTGTCAGGGTCTCGCCTTCGCCCAGCACGCCTACCCGGCTGCGTCCCCGACGCAGCACCCGATACACGTCGTTGCAGGCGCGGATCCAGTCATCAAGCAGTTCGGGAGGGACGTCGTGGCTGCTCATAATGTGAGGGTTCCTGTGAGAAGTGATTCCTGAAATCCAGACTAGTCGCGTGCCCTTCCTCCAACAAATCCATGAGAGGCAGAAGGAAAAATGCAATCCTCACTTCATAAGTACGGCTCATCTGACCAACAAGTGGTCAGTTTCCATCAACCCGGTGATGGTGGTGCGATCCATGGCACGGCGGTGCTGGTGCATGGAGGGTACTGGCGTGAGGCCTTCACTGCTGAGCTCATGGTGCCGCTTGCGGCAGACCTGGTCATGCGCGGCTGGGCGGTTGCCAATGTGGAGTACCGGCGGGTCGGCCAAGCGCCGGCACCATCCGCAATGGTCAATGATGTTTCGAGGGCTGTGCAGTGCGCGCTCGACTGGAGTGCCGAATCAGGGAAGCCAAGGAAGGTGGTCGGAATTGGGCACTCGGTAGGTGCCCAGCTTGGGATGCTCAATGGTGGCCTTCTGGACGCTTTTGTAGCTCTGGCGCCCGTCACCGATTTACCCCGGGCCTACAGGGAAGACCTGGGGGAGAGTGCAGTAAAAGGGTTCATTGGTGACGACGCAGGGGACCTCCCCGCCCGGCTGGAGAGGTACTCTCCTGTGCATCAGTTGCCTCTAGGGAAGCCCCTGCTCGTTGTCCATGGTTCAGACGACCAAAGGGTCCCGGTTGCCCACTCCAAGGCATACCGCGCTAAAGCCACGAGCCTTGGCGACGCGGTCGACTTCCGGCAGCTGCCCCATTTGGACCATCTGCAAGCCATCAACCCTGACGGCATCCATTGGCCGCAAGTGGTCGAATGGATGCACGCCCGGCTGGTGGATCGACCGACTTAGAACGGCTATCCCCTGGGAAAGCTGAGCGGGCGGGGTCGCCGCCTATGCGGCGCCGGTTGAGCCTCCGGTGTTTCCCAGCAGTGACGCCAGGGTTTTCCAGCGCGAAATCTCGCAGCCGTCGGTCCTGCTGAAACGGCTGTGGACCTTGCGTCCACGGAACCAGCCAGTGACCACGGCTACTTGGGGGCCGCCGTACTGTTGCGTGCAGATCCGGTCCGGCCGGGGTTCCGGGAAGAAGATCTCCTCGCCAAACTGCTCGACGGCGGCCAGCGCCGCAGGTGCGTCCGGCAAGTTCGAGTCCAGTGAGTCGGAGTCCGGGGAGAGGAGGCCGGCGACGGACCGGAGGTGGAATTCGTGGCTCTCAGCGCCAGGTGCCTCGGTCAGCGTGACTGTGAGGTCGACGTCGTACTCGCTGTTGGGTGACTCGCTCGTGGGGGAAACCATAGTGACCTTTCGCTGGTGGCGGCGGGTGCTCAGGCGGCCAATCCACCCAGCTCATGGAGGAGCGGATCTACTGCCTGGAGCACGCGGGCCCGCAGCTCCTGGGATTCTGCTGCGAAAGCCCGCTGGTATTCAACGTACTCGGCCTTGCCCTGCGGTGTCTCGATCCTGATGGGTGGGTAGCCCCATTCTTCGAGATCGTACGGGGAGGCCTTCATGTCCATGGCACGGATCCGCCACGAGAGCTCGAAGCAGTCCATCACCAGCTCGCTTGGCAGTGCCGGGGTCAGCTTGTACGCCCACTTGTAGAGGTCCATGTTGGCGTGCAGGCAGCCCGGCTGCTCCATGGCCCGCTGGGTTTCGCGGGTGGGTTCGAGCTCGTTCAGGGGAATGGCATCAGGGGTGTAGAAACGGAACGCATCGAAGTGGGAGCAGCGGATGCGGTTCTCTTCCACCACGGTGTCCGTTCCTTCACCGCCGAGCCTCAGTTGCAGGTATTCGTGCCGCAGCTCGAACTTCTCCTGGCGGTACACCATGGCCCACTCGTGCAGGCCGAAGCACCCGAACTGGGCCGGACGCTTGGCTGTGCCTGCGAGGATGATGCCCGCGAAGCGGACGGCTTCGGCGCGGTCGGCCACGAAGCTGCTGCGATCAAAGGTGACGGCCGGCGTGCCCGCGGGAAGCCCGAGTGAGGCGAGTTCGCCGTCGTCGAGCGTTCTGTAGAACTTCCACGTGGCACGCTCAAGGGCGCGCGGACCGCTGAGGACTGTGCCGTCCCCAGGGTGCCAGCGCAGCAGTTGGCCCGGTTTTTGGGTGTAGTACGTGAAGAGGAAGTCCTCTACAGGGTGCTTCCTACCGGCCGAGCGTCGAGTCAGGTACGGGTCTGCGTAGCGCGCGACGCGTGCGTGATGGGCTGCCTCCAGCCCGAGCCATTGCTCTTGGGGGAGGTGCTGCGGCCTAGAGGCCGCCATCTGATCCGAGGACGCTCTTGGCGGCGTCCCATAGCGCGATCTGGCAGCCGTCCGTCCGGCTGAACGCCGCCGTGACGTCCTTGCCGTCCACGGCACCGGTCACCTTGGCCGTTGCCGGGCCGCCGTATTGCATGGTGCAGGCCTGGTCGGTCTTGGTGGGGGCAGGGCTAAGGATGGAGGGGCTGTTCTTGATGGATGTGCACGCTTCGGCAGCAGACGGGTGGTTGCTTTCGGCGGCCGGCGCGCCGGCCGTGCAGACGAGGGTGAAGGTCTGCGGTGCGGCTTCGGGCGTTTCAATCAGCGTGATGGAGAGCTCGGCATCGCCTGCGCCAGTGGCTGCTGACGCGCTGGGAGTTGCGCTGCTGCTTGAGGGGGCCGACGACGACGGTGCCTGCGTTGCGCTGCCCGTCGAACCTGGCGATGGGGTGCCTGAGCATGCGGCGAGGCCAGCGACGGCCAGGACTGCCAACAAGTACCGAACAAATCGCGTGCGCATGGAATCTCCTAGGTTGCGTCCATTTTACGTGGCACTTTTGGTGCCCGCCTCTGTGTCCGCTTCCAGCAGACCACTGCGGCTGTGCGCTTGGCTAGGGAAACTGGCTGTCGGTTTGGTATCAGGTTGAGCTGCTGCGTTGGGTTGCCGCGATCAGGCCGGTCATGGCTTGGTGGAGCTCGGCTACCTCTTCGCGGCTGAGCTGCAGGCGTTCGCGGATTTCGCCCGGGACGGCAGTCGCCTGCTTGCGGAGGGCGGCGCCCTTCTCCGTCAGCTTGATGGCCAGGGCGCGTTCGTTGCCGGGCACGCGTTCGCGGGTGATGAGCTCGGCTTCCTCGAGGCGCTTCAGCAAGGGGGAGAGGGTGGCTGGATCATGGAGGAGGCTGTCGCTGATGTCCTTCAGCGTCCGGGGGCTCCGTTCCCACAGGGCAAGCATCACCAAATACTGGGGATGGGTTAGTCCAAGCCGTTCCAGCACGGGCTTGTAGACGCCCACCACGCTGCGGGACGCGACGGTCAGGGCAAAGCAAAGTTGGCGCTCCAGGAGGAGGTCGTCAGTCTCCTGGGTGGGCTCGTCGATGGCCGTCATGGCTGCCTCCTGGGCTTGCTGCGTCAGCTCGCGCCGATCAATTAGTTAGTGTACTAACAATTAGCGTACTATGGACTCATTGAACCGTCTAAAAAAGAGGAGTCGATCCGCGTGGCCAAGGAATCTCTCACCCGGAAGTTCATGCGCGCCACTGGGAAGTTCAGGGTTGTTTTCGGCCCCGCGCACAGCAGTTCGCTCGACCATGAAATGACCGAAGCGAACCGGAAGCTCCTCGCCCAGCGCCAGGCCGAGACGCAGCAATGGGAAACGCTCCGCCGCCCCGATGGCAGCACCTATGTAGTGCCCCGCAATCCGGATGACAAGTCGCTGCGGTAGGCGTTCTTTCACGGATTTGGGCGTAAAATTGCCTCACTGAACGGCATGCACTGGCCCTGCCGCTCTTTCTCTCCCGTAGAAAGGAGGTGGAAGAACATGGGACGCAAGTTGGAGGGATTCCAGCATGTCACTGAACGGCTGCAGTCCGTCTTTGGACCGGCAACCCACGGTGACATGGATACCCCTGTAGTGCACAAGCATGACGATTTTGAGACCGCCTCCGAGGCGGATCTGAAGAACTTCGACGTCGAGACCGATTCCGAAGGCCATCACTACGCTGTCCGGAACAACGATCCCGGCCCGACCTCAACTGACTACTCGGTACGTCACTGACTATCGCGCAACTCATCAGCATGCTTATGATGTAGAAAGCGGTGATGCCGTGACAAAAGGGGGTCGTCGATGAGTTTTCAGGATGATGTTGCGGGGGTTCCAAGCGAGGCTCCCCGTCAGGATCGGACCGCCCCGCCTTCGGTGGCGCCCACGTCCAGGCCAACCCGCACCGCGGCCCTGTGGGTGGCTGTGGCCGTTGGCTTGGTGGTCCTGGTGATGCTGATTGTGTTCTTTGTCCAAAACCAGGACATGATCACGGTCCGCTTCTTCGGACTCCAAGGGACGCTGGCCCTCGGCACCACGCTCTTCATCGCAGCTGTAGGCGGCGGCGTGCTGGTGGCCCTGGCAGGCGGTGCCAGGATCCTCCAGCTCAGAATGGTCAACCATCGCCGCAAGAAGGCTGTGGGCGGCCCGGGGGCGGGACCCTAGAAGCTGTTAACTGCGGAAGGACCGGAGCGCTTGCTCCGGTCCTTCCGCAATTTAATCCCGACGGCGGCACTCCCTGACGATGTTTAGCCCGCCGGGGTGGTGGGTCGTCTTAGCCTTCGCAGTCAGTGCAGTAGGCGACGCCATCTTTCTCGCGTGCGATCTGCGAGCGGTGGCGGACCAGGAAGCAGGAGTGACAAGTGAACTCGTCGTTAGCCTGCGGGATGACCTGGATGACCAGTTCTTCAGCGACGATTTCGCCGCCGGGGCCGTTGGCGTCAAGGCCATCGGTTTCGTCCAGTTCCAGCACGACGCTCTTGGCCGTGGGGGCGCTGGCGGATTGGAGAGCCTGGAGGGATTGCTCCTGGTTCTCTTTTACATCGGTACGGAGTTCGTCGTAATCGGCTGCCACTTTTTAATGCCTCTTCGTGTTAGGGGGTTACCGGGTATGCAACGTACAGCATGCCACGAAAATTCCATACCATACCCCAGTTCTGACGCTTGTGGCGAAAACCACGTGTCTGGCAGCCCAAAAAAGCTGCCAGACACGGTGATTTCGCGCCTGTATTACCGGAGTTCGATGTCCAATGATTGAAATTCGTCGTCGGCGTGGCGACCCACCAGCAGGCCGAACGTGCCCCGTTCAAACTGCCAGCCGCCGTCGTAATGTGCAAATGCCTTGGCCGGAACGCGGATCTCAACGCTCTCTGTACCAGCCGGGGCGAGGTGCGTTCCTGAGTAGCCTGCGAGCCAGCGGACCGGCCTGTCCACGGCGGAATCTGCGCGTTCCAGATACACCTGGACCACTTCGCGTCCCGTGCGGGTGCCGGTGTTCTTGACGGGAACGTGCACCACAATATCCTTCCCGGCCTGCGCTACCTGCGGGGCGTGGGCTGTGCCCAGTTCGAAGGTGGTGTAGCCGAGTCCGTAGCCGAACGGCAGGGCAGGAGCTGCGCCGCCCGCGGCTTCCTGCTTGAGCCAGGCGCGGTAGCCGATGTGGATGCCCTCGGAGTAGACCACCTTGCCGTCAACGGGCGTGGTGTTCAACACCGGGACGTCTGCCAGCGCGGCGGGCCACGTGGTGGGCAAGCGACCACCTGGTTCTTCGATGCCCAGCAGGATGGCGGCGATGGCGCTGCCGAACTCCTGGCCGCCGAACCAGCCCAGCAGGACCGCATCCACCGCGTCCAACCAAGGCATGAGCACTGGCGAGCCGGAGTTCACCACCACTACTGTGCGCGGGTTGGCTGCTGCGACGGCCTCCACCAACTTGTTCTGGTAGCCAGGCAGGTCCAGGTCCTTGCGGTCGAAGCCTTCGGACTCAATAGCCGCGTTTGTACCCACAATCACCACTGCGACGTCGGAAGACCGGGCAGCTTCCACGGCGGCATCGATTTCCGCCTGCGGGTCCGTAACCACAGTCTCCTCACCCAGCAGAATGGCCGTGAACGGGATGACCTGCTGCTTGGGCAACTGGTACTCGGCCTCGATCCGGACAGTCTGCCCGGCTGTTGTTTCGAAAGCATGGACAGTCTTGGGCGGATCGAACAGCGCGGCGCCGAGGACGTCCGTATAGTCCTCAAGCTCGCTGTTGAAGACTTCGGTACCATCCAGGGCAAAGCGGATCCGGCCCACGGTACCTACGCCCAGGTGGTGGACGCCTGCTGTTTCGGCTGTCCAGTCCGCTTCCATGCGGATGGAGGCGGCGCCGTCGGGAATGCCTACTCCGAACCAGATCAGGTGCGAGGCCAGGCGGTCTTCGCCGGAGATCTCCGTGCCGTCTTCCGCCAGGAAAGTCACCCGGATTCCGGGCACGTTGGAGACAGGGTTGTGCAGTGAGGTCCGGGGGAAAGCCTGGATGCCCTCGGCAACCTTGGCGCCGCGCGCGTAGGTGACCTTGACGTCGTCGGGCAACGCTTTCCGCAGCCCCTCCCGCGGCGAGACGGTGTACTTGGGCATCACGGTGGCGCTGCCGCCGCCCTGGGTGCGCGCTTCGTCCGCGTTGTGGCCGATCACGGCAACACTGCCGAGCGCCTTGGCGTCCAGCGGCAACAGGCCCTTGTTGCGGACCAGCACGGCGCCGCGGACGGCAACTTCACGCGCGACGGCGGCCCCTTCCAGTTCCGTGGGGAGCTGGGTGACTGCGGGAGTGAAACCTTCGAGGGATCCCACCCGGGCGGCGAGGCGGAGGATGCGGGTGACCTTTTCCAGGATGGCGTCCCGGCTGACCCGGCCATCGTTGACGGCCGCCAGCAGCTTGGGGCCCCAGTGGCCTACTGGACCGGGCATTTCGAGGTCCTGGTGGGCGTTGGCGGCGTCGATGGAGCGCACGCCGGTCCAGTCGGAGACTACGACGCCGTCGAAGCCCCATTCGGTGGACAGCGGGGTTTCAAGGAGTGTGTTCTCGCTGGCGGTGGTGCCGTTGATGGAGTTGTAGGAGCTCATGACCAGCCAGGCGCGGGCCTCGGTGATGGCGTCCTCGAACGCGGCCAGGTAGAGCTCTCGGAGCGGGCGTTCGTCCACCACGGAGTCGGCAGTGAAACGCTCGGTTTCGGCCTCGTTGGCCAGGTAGTGCTTGGGCGTTGCGCCGACTCCCATGGACTGGACGCCGGCAACGTAACCGGCGGCCATGGTGGCGGTGAGATGCGGGTCCTCGCTCATGCACTCGAAGTGGCGGCCGCCCAGGGGCGAGCGGTGCAGGTTGATGGTGGGGCCAAGGACCGCGTGGACGCCCTTGCGGCGCGCCTCCTGGCCCAGCACCTGTCCGTAGCGGCGGGCCGTCTCAACGCTCCAGGTTGCTGACAAAGCGGACGACGACGGCAAGGAGACTGAGTCGTGGCGCTCATCAAAGTCTTCGCCGCGGACACCTGCCGGCCCGTCCGACATGACCACGCGGGACAGTCCGATCTCCGGGATGGCGTGGGTGGACCAGACGTCCGCGCCGGTCAGAAGTTGAACCTGCTGCTCAAGAGTGAGGCTTCGGGCGAGTTCGCTGATCTTCGCCTCCGCATCCTGTGTTCCTGCCTGGGGCGCCGTGACAGCTGCCGGGAGGGTGGGGTTCATTTACTTGACTCCTTTGATACGGGTGACGAGGAGGGCGCCGATGATGCCGACTGTTGCACCACCGAGGAACAATGCGGGGTAGCCGCCAAAAGCGATCACCGGGAAGGCAATGGCGGGAACCAGGGACTGGGGAAGGGCCTGTGCGATGTTGAAGACACCAAAGGTCTTGGCATTCTCCGACTGGTTCTTGGGCAGCAGGTCAGTGATGAGGGCGACGTCCACGGCGCTGAAGATGCCGAGGCCCAGCCCGAGGATGCCTTGGCCAACCAGGACCTGGCCGGTGCCTGTGCTGGTGGCGATGACCACCAGGCCCGCCATCATGATCAGCGCGGACATGATCACCATGCTCTTGCGCTTGCCGATGCGGTCGCTGATCCAGCCGCCGGCGAGGCTGGTGATGACGGTTCCTGCCGAGCTCACCAGCGTTGCCTGGAACACCAGGCTGGTGACCTGCGTTTCGGCCACGTGGAGGTGGTCCGTAAAGAAGTATGGAAGGTAGAGCAAGCCCGCGCAGTAGCCCACATAGACCAAGAACTTGGTGACCCAAGCCCACCCCAGGCCGGGGTGATCTTTGGGGTTGAAGTAGAAGGAACCGAGAATCTCCTTGATGTTCAGCGGTGCCGGCTTCTCGGTGAGGACGCGGTCCTTGAACGTGAAGGCAAAGGCGATGGCAACTGCCGTGCCCACGATCCCGGGCACCACAGCCATCTGCAAGGCGTTATCGAACATCTGGGCGAAGAAGGCCGCGGACACAAGTCCAATGGGAAGTGTCATGCCGATAAGGCCTGAGAGGCGTCCGCGCTCCGCTGGGCCCGCTTGGTCGGGAAGGGTTGCGACCAGGGCCGCGAGAGCCGCATTGAAGCCCAGCTGTGCTACAACCCAGGCCAGGAGGACGGTTCCGACCTCCGTGGCCGAACCCAGCAGGAGGAGCGCCGCCAGGCCTATCAGTGAGCCTCCAACGATCCAGGGTTTCCGCATGCCGAACCGGGATGTGGTGCGGTCGCTGAGGCGTCCGAAGAATGGGTTGGCGAGCAACGCGACAGCTGCCCCGACTCCTGCCACAAGACTGAGTGCTCCGGCGCGCGTATCCGGGGTGGTGATCTCCGAAACCTTGATGGCGAGGACCACCAGTGCTGGTGCAATAACGGCCATCCAGAGACCGGCGCTCGCGATGGGCATGCCGATGACGTAGGCGCGGGACGCGGTTTGGTGCTGGGTGCTTCCGGTGCCCGGGGCGGCGGTTGCTGCGCCTGCCATCTGCTGATCGATATTGAGGGCCACATTGCCTCCTGATGAACGGGTGGCCCACCGTTGGGCCGCTGCAATGACTTTAGCTTCAAAAATCTAGTGTGACTAGGTTTTCAGGAAAAAAGTCGAGTGATACTCGATTTTCACGCTATGAAATAGACTGAACGGATGTCAACGTCCAGGGCCCGGGGCCAGTACGCCAAGGGTGCGGAACGCCGAGAACAGATCATCCAGACAGCAACGGACGTCTTTGCCACCGAGGGGTTTGAGGGAACTGCGCTCAAGCGCGTCGCCGAACTCGTGGGCGTCAAGGAAGCCACCCTCTTCCACTACTTCAAGGGCAAGCAGGAACTCCTCACCGCAGTCCTCGCCGAACGGGACCGGCGCTCAATCGCCGTGAGTGGCCAGGCAGATGTGGGGCTGAACCTGATGCCGCCCATCGCGGAAAGGAACGAGCGCGAGCCTGGATTGACCACTCTTTACGCAGTGGCGTCGGCAACCGCAAATGATCCCGGGCACGACTCCCACAGCTACTTCAAAGAGCGCTACGAGACAGTGGTCCGGGATATCGCCGCTGACATCGAACGGCGTCAGGCATCCGGGGAAGTCCGGACAGACGTCGACGCCGTCATGCTGGCACGTCTGACAGTGGCCGCTTTCGACGGCTTGCAACTGCAGTGGCTCTACGACAAATCCGTTGACATGGCGGACGGCCTCCGGCAGCTCATTGACGTCCTGCTGGCACCGCCCCACCCAACTGAGTAACAGATAACGCCGTTCTGAAGGTTCAGAACGGCGTTATCTGCCTTACTTTGGGGCGTTGCCCGCGGCTGGCTAGCGGCCGGTGCCGCCGTAGACGGTTGCCTCAGCGTCGCCGTCGAGCTCGAACGCGTTGTGGATGGCGCGGACGGCGTCATCCAGCTTGTCAGCGCTGGTCACCACGGAGATGCGGATTTCCGAGGTGGAGATCATGTCGATGTTGATCCCGGCGTCGGAGAGGGCCTTGAAGAACGTGGCCGAAACACCCGGGTGCGAACGCATGCCCGCGCCGATCAGGGAAAGCTTCCCGACATGCTCGTTGTATTCGATGCTCTCGAAGCCGATCTGGCCCTCAGCGGCGCGCAGGGCTGCCAAGGCGTCGGCGCCCTCAACGATGGGCAGGGTGAACGAGATGTCCGTGCGGCCCGTGCCGTGGGTGGAGACGTTCTGGACAATCATGTCGATGTTCGAGTGGGCATCGGCGATCACCTGGAAAATCGCAGCAGCCTTGCCGGGGATGTCCGGGACGCCTACTACGGTGACCTTGGCTTCGGACCGGTCGTGTGCAACGCCGGAGATGATTGGCTGCTCCAAGGCAACTCCCTCTTGAATGTTGAACTTTTCGTCGGCGCCGGGGATAACCCAGGTGCCTTCGTGCTGGCTGAATGAGGAACGGACGTGCAGCGGCACACCGAAGCGGCGGGCGTACTCCACGCAACGCAGGTGCAGGATCTTGGCTCCCGAGGCGGCCAGTTCCAGCATTTCTTCGCTGGAGATACGGTCGATCTTCTGGGCGGACGTGACCACGCGGGGGTCTGCAGTGTAAATGCCGTCCACGTCCGTGTAGATCTCGCAGACGTCTGCTTCCAGTGCTGCGGCGAGGGCAACGGCCGTAGTGTCCGAGCCGCCGCGGCCAAGGGTGGTGATTTCGTTCGTGATCCGGCTCATGCCTTGGAAGCCGGCCACGATCGCGATGTGCCCCTTGTCCAGCGCGGTGCGGATGCGGTGGGGGTCCACGTCGATAATCCGCGCCTTGCCGTGGATGCCGTCGGTAATCATGCCTGCCTGGGAACCCGTGAAGGACTGTGCAGAGGCACCGAACTTGTTGATGGCCATGGCAAGCAGGGCCATGGAAATTCGTTCGCCGGCGGACAACAACATGTCCATTTCGCGGGCGGGAGCGGAGTCAGTGACCTGCCCCGCAAGGTCCAGGAGTTCGTCGGTGGTGTCACCCATTGCGGAAACAACAACCACAACCTCGTTGCCGGCCTTCTGCGCATCCACGACACGCTGTGCGACCCGCTTGATGCCATCGGCATCGGCAACCGAGGAACCGCCGAACTTCTGAACGATCAGCTGCTTGGTAATGGCAGCCTCGTTGGAGAGCTCTTCGATCTTCACTTCGGTAGTGGGCATAGTCATGCGCGCACCCTCACTGCATCAATAGGGTTCGAACGCGGCATGCCAATTTCAAATTTGAGCACGCCAGCGTAGCTTATTTGCCCAGTTTATCGCCGCGTGCATGGCTGATAGGAATTGTGACCATATAGCGGCCGCCTGCGTTGGCTACCACCCGGACGTGCCTGGACCACCCTTGAACGGGCCTACGATCTGCTGGGTGATCCAGCCGCCGTAGAAGCTACCGTCCTGGAAGGTCACCTGCTCGCCGTTCACCTCACAGGAATCCATATGCTCCGGGTAGAGGGCCACCCGGCTGCTGAGGGCCTCGAAACCCCTGGCTGGCCTCGGGTAGGTCCACCCGCCACGGGAAACTATCCTTCCGCCGGCAACGACGTCGAAATAGTATGCCTCTCCTTTGAACTCGCAGAAGCTGGTGCCTTCCCGGGGAATGAGGACACCCGGGGGAAAGGCATCCAACGGCAGGTAGTAGACCGGTGGATGGCTGGTTTCCAAAACCCTCACGGAATCGGTGGAGTCCGCAATCACCTGGCCGCCAAGCCGAACCACGATCCGTTCCGGGCGTGGTTCAACCTTGGGCGGCCGTGGGTAATCCCACACCGATTCCTGGCCTGGCTTGGGCTTGATGGGCTTGGGACGACGGAAGGACTCGGGAAAGCCGGGAACACGGACCATGCACCCATGCTGCCACCTCCCGCTGGGTCCAGACTGTGAACGTAGAAGCGGGCGGCACGTATTGCTCCCGGGCCTGCCCGGCGTACCATCCAATTCATGAGGAGTGCGAGAGGCGATGGCCGGCGTCCCTGACCATCCGGGCAGTTCGGGTCCGGGATGGAATGAGCCCGAGTATGAGGTCATCGGTGGCGGGATGATCGATGATCAGCGGCGGGTTCCCGATGCTCCGCGGACTGGGCCGGATTCGTCTGCCCGTACCCGTGCGGTGTTCACAAATGCTGTTGCCCAGGCATGGCAGATCGCCCGCCAATCCCTCGCTTCGTGGTGGTTCTGGGTTGCCAGCGCGGCCGGGGTGGCACTCTCATGGGGGATGGCCGTCGGCTTCGTCAGCTGGGGAGAATCCAACGGGTGGTTCCAAAGTACGGTGGCCGGCGCCGTCTTGTTGATCATGGCCGCTTTCCTGGCGTTGATGGCCGCCATATTGGGAACCGGCTGGGGCTTCCGCCATGCGGGCGGAAGCGTTCTGGAATTGCTGCTGGCAGGAGCCATGAGGGGTGTGGCCCTGGCCGTGCCGGTGTGCGTTGCTTTGCTCGTGGTGGGCATCAGCGTCGGCGGTCCGATCGCGCTGGTCGGTGCCGCCGTCGTCGTGATTGTCCTGGAAGCAGCCCTGTTCGGGCTGATCGGTTCTGGTTCGCGGGCGTTGTTCGCAAGCGTGGCGCCCGGCATGGCGTTGGCTGTGGTGTTGGTGGCGTTCCTTTGCGTTGGAAACGTTGCGGTCACCCTCATGCTGCTTCCTGCAACCACCGCCATGGATCAGGCTTCCGTGCCTGTAAACGTGGAGCGGGACGACTCAGGCAGAGTCGTCTCCTACCAGTGCGTGGGCGATCTCCGCCCGGTGGAAGTGGCGCACACGGATCGGGTGGCCTGGGTGGCAGCGTCCAACCCCGCTTTGCTGTTGGGCAGCGTCGGAGCCGGCTTCGTGGCCACAGACAATGAGATCGGGTGGGTATTGTCCGGACTTCAGTGGGCTGTCGACGGGCCCTCACGCGAGGTCCCATGCCTCGGCGGGGAATCAAGCGCGGGACTCGCTCCTTCGGTGCCCGTATTCCTGACCGGTCTCGCGCTCCAGGCCTTGGCGGCCGCAGTGGTCCTGGCGCCGGGTCGCTGGCTGATGGCGCGACGGCAGAATGCTAGTTCGGGTTCCGGCTAGCGTCTTGGCGCGCGTACTCCGAGATCACGACGCCCGACGCGAACGCCGTCGTGGAGACCTCCTTGAAGGCGCTGGGCTGGTAGGCGCCGGGCGCAAAGAGCGGTATGCCATCGCCAAAGAGCAGCGGGCTTCGTTTGAGCACAAGCCTATCGATCTCACCGGAGAGCACAGTGGCCAACTTGCCGCCACCACACAGCCAGATCGATTCTCCTGGCTCGGATTTCAACCGGCGTACGACCTCCACCGGATCTTCGGAGGTCAGCGCAAGGTTCGGGTGGTCTCCCGGGATGTCAGCCTCGGACCGGGTCCGGGAAAAGACCACCTGCCGCAGATGCTGATACGGGCTGGTCATGCCAAAAGGCAGGCCTACCGCGTAGGTGTTCCAACCCATCAATACGGTGTCGAACATCGTCCCGCTGCGCTCGATGCCCATGGCGTCGGCAATCGCCGTAGGTATGGCATCAGAGAAACGTTCATTTTGTGCGTCCATATGGTCGCCCTCAACCGGAAATGCGTCGAACTCGCCTCCGGGACCGGCAATGTATCCATCCAGGCTGACGGCAACGTAGAACACAAGCTCTCGCACGGGACCCCCATCACGGTGTTGTTGTGATTGTGAGACTAGAACAGTGCGTTGCGCCTGCCCTCGAAGGCCCTGCCGAGCGTGACCTCGTCGGCGTACTCAAGGTCCCCACCGACAGGGAGGCCTGAGGCCAGCCGCGTCACGGTGATCCCGATCGATTTGAGCATGCGCGCCAAGTACGTCGCCGTGGCCTCGCCCTCAAGGTTCGGGTCCGTGGCGATGATGATTTCCTGGATGGCGCCGTCGTTGAGGCGTGTCAGGAGTTCCCGGATCCTCAGCTGCTCGGGACCAACTCCAGCAATGGGATTGATGGCCCCGCCCAGCACGTGATAGCGCCCGCGGAAGGACCGCGTACGCTCAACGGCCAGAACGTCCTTGGACTCCTCAACCACGCAGATCACCGACGGATCACGGCGCGGGTCGCGGCAGATATTGCACGTTTCCTGCTCGGTCACGTTGAAGCAGACACTGCAGAACTTCACGCGTTCCTTGACCGTGGTGATGGCCGTGACGAGGCGCTTCATATCCTCGGGATCGGCCTCAAGGATATGGAATGCCAGGCGCTGCGCCGATTTCGGGCCCACACCGGGAAGCCGGCCGAGCTCATCAATCAGCTCTTGAACTGCACCTTCGTACACAATGTCCTCATTTGTTTGAAATCAATGCTGGAGTCAGCGGGGTTGCAGAGGAGAACCGTCCAAGGCGCGCTCTTCGATCAGCTTTCCGCCCAGAATACGCTCCACCGCAGCCCGACCAAAGACCCTCGATTCCTCGATGGTTTCGTCCTCCGGGCTGGGGATATCCTCAGCCATGGTGGCCGGCGCTGCCTGGGTCCGCACGGGTGCTTGGACACGACCGGCTTGGGCTTCAGGACTGTTCGTCAGCCGCTGGTACAGGCTCTGACGGCCGTTGGGATTGCCCGACGGCGCGTCCTCCTCGAGCGTCGCAACCGAACCATGCGCTTCCTCAGGTTGCGTCGCCAAGGACGGCCACACTGCGGGAGCGTTGCCGGCCCCCGGGTTGCTGCCTGCCGGGATGCTGCCGCTTGCGGGGGCGGGCATGGATTGGGTTGCAGGCCAACTCGATGCCGGTGCGACGTCCCAACTGGAGCTTGGGTTCTGCTCGGCATTGGTTGGGTGGCCGTACGCTCCGTTGGTGCTCTCCGGAACCTGGGCTGCAGCTGGCTCGTAATCCGGAGCCTCCGTTGCCTGCTCGACGACTTCCGATGCCGTGGCGGGCTGCTTGCCCACGTTGGATTCCGTGCCCACTACCCAGGTGCCCGGCGCCTGCTCCACAGCCCTTGACCACGGGTCGGCGGATGATGCCGCGACCGCGGCGCTGCCCCCTGCGCCCGAAGCTGCGGCTGTCGGGGTCGTGGAAGATGCCGCCGGTGCCTGGTTGGCCGGTGGTTGGTTGGCCGGGGATTGGTTCACCGGCGCTTGGTTGACGGCGGGCCGCTGGCTGCCAGCTGCAGCAGCCGGGGCAGGGCTTTGTTGTTGGCCATAACCGGATGGGGGTTCCCAGTCTGCCGGAGGCTCTTCATCCAGCGGCGGGGCATCCTCGTCGAGTGGGGGACCCCAATCGTCGTCAGGGTACGAATAGTCGCCGGTGGACTCGGTGCTCAAAGGTGCCGAGGTTCCAGCTGCTGCAGGGGTGCCCGCCGGCGCAGCTGTGCCCGGGGCAGGCGTTGGGGTCGACTGCGAAGGAGCGGGTGCTGCCGGAGTGGTTGGTGCATTTACCGACGCCGTCGCTGTTGCTGCAGGAGTGGTTGGTGCTGCCGCCGTCGCGGGCATTTCCGGCGGAGTGGATTCCGTCGGCAACGGAGTGGTCGCTGACGTTGTCCCTGCAGCCGCAGGGCTGGCGGGGGCAAGACCCCAAGCGGAGTCGACAGCTGAAACCGGGGCTGGTCGCGATTCTGCTGACGACGACGCTGCTGACGATGCGTTGCCTGCTGGCGATTCATCATCAGCCGACGCCGGGGCGCCTGTTGACGATGAAGCAGCCGGAGTTTCCCGGCTAGTAGGCGCTTTTGGGTTTGGCTCAGAGCTCGCTGAGCTGTTGCCGCCAGCGACTGCCACGATCTGGCAGTCGATGCCGAGGGTCTTGTGGATTGCCTGGCGAAGGTTCTCGGAGTGGTCCGCACGTCCAAACGCGCCGGCAAGGCCGCCCGTGGTGAACGCGAGAGTCAGCACCTGCCCGTCGAACTGCGCCACTTGGGCGTTCGGTTCCACGAGCGCCCACGTGCTGCGCTTGATCTTGGTCAACGTCTGCAGGACATCCGGCCATGCGCGGCGCAAGGCCTCAACATCGCCGCTGCCTCCGGAAGCAGCAGGTCCTCCAGAAGCAGCAGGTCCTGCCGTTTGAGCGGGCTGCGGAGCCGGCGCCTGGGGCGCAGCTTGCGCTGGGGCTTGAACGGCTGGTGCTGCTTGGGATGGTGCTGGCGTCGGCGCTTGTACAGGCTCGGGCTGCGAGGTTGGTTCCTGGACCCGATCCGCAAGGGCTGGAGCCGCCACGGATTCAGCAGCCTGCGGAGCGCGACCGGATGCCAGGCGGTCCTCAACAGGCCAGTCGTTGGTGGACACCCGTGGCGCTGTGATGGCCTCACGCGCCCCAGCCTCATCGGCCGGTACTGGAACGGGCGTCGCTGCAGGGGGTACCGGTGCGGCCGGGGTCGGCTCAACGGCAGCGGGTGCCACTGGCGCGGAGGCGGGGACCGGCGTCGACTGAGCAACAGGCGCAGCAGCAGCCTGGCCAGCAGCAGCAGACTGGCCAGCAGCAGCAGCAGCAGCAGCCTGGCCAGCAGCAACAGCTGGCGCGCCGCCGTCGCCCGTGTAATTCAGGCGACGTTCCACGCGGTCGATGCGGGCCGCAATGCCCCGCTCGGTCTGTTCAGCGCTGGGCAGGAGGATGCGCGCGCACAGCAGCTCAAGGTGCAGCCGAGGCGAGGTGGCGCCGGTCATCTCGGTGAGCGCCGTGTTGGTGACGTCCGCTGCCCGTGAGAGTTCGGCTGCGCCCAGGTTGGTTGCCTGGTTGCGCATACGCGCGATCTGGTCGGCGGGCATCCCGCGGAGAATCGCCTGCGCGCTCTCGGGCATCGCCTGGACGATGATGAGGTCGCGGAAGCGTTCCAGCAGATCCTCGACGAAGCGCCGGGGATCGTGGCCGGTCTGGATGACACGGTCCACGGCCCTGAAAACAGTAGCGGCATCGGCGGCGGCGACGGCATCAACGATGTCGTCCAACAAGGAAGCGTGCGTGTAGCCAAGCAGCGCGACGGCGAGTTCGTAGTCCAGCCCGTTGGGTCCGGCGCCCGCCATGAGCTGGTCCAACACGGAGAGGGTGTCGCGGACAGAGCCGCCACCCGCGCGGATCACCAGCGAAAGCACGCCGGGAGCGACCGGAACGTTTTCCTGCTGGCAGAGGAGCTCGAGGTACTGCATGAGCGGCTCGGGCGGCACCAACCGGAAGGGGTAGTGGTGCGTGCGGGAGCGGATGGTCCCGATGACCTTGTCCGGCTCGGTGGTGGCAAAGATGAACTTGATGTGTTCCGGTGGCTCTTCGACGATCTTCAGGAGCGCGTTGAAGCCTGCCGACGTGACCATGTGGGCCTCGTCAATGATGAAGATCTTGTAGCGGTCCCGGACGGGAGCGAAGGTTGCGCGTTCACGGAGGTCGCGGGCGTCGTCGACGCCACCGTGGCTGGCGGCGTCGATCTCGATGACATCGAGCGAGCCGGAGCCGCCGCGGGCGAGTTCGATGCAGCTGGGGCACTTGCCGCAGGGGGTGTCAGTGGGGCCCTCGGCGCAGTTCAGGCAGCGGGCGAGGATGCGCGCAGAGGTGGTCTTGCCGCAGCCGCGGGGGCCGGAGAAGAGGTAGGCGTGGTTCACGCGGTTCTTCCGGAGGGCCGTCATCAGCGGCTCTGTGACGTGTTCCTGCCCGATAACGTCCGCGAAAGAGTCCGGGCGATACCTGCGGTACAGGGCAGTTGTAACAGTCACAGGGGAAACCTACCTATAGGGACTGACATTTAAAGTAAGTGACCCCTCATGCACCCGCCAGAGCCCATCTACCCTTGCTACCTTCCGGTCCTGGGGGAGTTCAACAGGATGACGCCACATGAGGGGCCGTCGACAAGCTTACCCGAACTTACTTCGGGGTTCGAATCGGCCCGAAGGGGGTGTGGAAAACGCTCGACGGCGGGTGGCTGGGCTGCGCGAAACACCGCCAGCCGTTCACTCTTCAATGTGAGTCTCCGGTACGTAAACCACCAAAGCATGAAGCTGCGTCATGGGGACATTTTGTCAGTAACTTCGGCTACAAACAGGTCTCAGCCATTGCAAATCCATAGGCGGCAGCGGACCATGGGTATGTACACCGATTGGGGCAATCTCAAGATTGTGAGCTGCGGGGCCTGGGGGCGAGGGGCCGGACCCGGTGGCTCAACGGTGATACCGCAAGAATGGGCGCGTTGGGGGCGTCCATTTTTCCGTTAAGCGGCACTTCGCCAAGCCGGTCCAAGGGCGCCCAAACGGCCCGATTACACGATGCCGAAATTCTCAGGTACAGTAGTATCTGCTTTCGAATCGGAAGCAAGGAGAATTCGCCTAGCGGCCTATGGCGCACGCCTGGAACGCGTGTTGGGTTAACGCCCTCGGGGGTTCAAATCCCCCATTCTCCGCGGTTGGCCCCAGTCTTCGGACTGGGGCCTTTTGCGTTCCCGGACGCCGTCGCATGGAGCCGGGCTAGTCAGCGTCCGCCTGTTGCTCGGCATCCAGCTGCTGTGCTGCCGCCACCCGTTCCAGCACTTCGCGGCACGCCGCTGTGGCGGGATGGATGCGGCCGGCGGTCCTGGTGGAGGTGAAGACGGTTCGTTTCGGCAGGCCCGGAAGATCCAGCAGCTGAACCGTCCGCGTGCGCCCCGTCCAGACGAGGTCCGGCATCAGGGCCACGGCGTTCCCGGATTCGATGAGCCGGATCTGGGCTTGAAGGTCGGCTGTTTCATAACGCACGTCGGGTTCGAAGCCGGCCGAGCGGCAGGCCTGCTCTGCCCAATGCCGGGAAGCGGCACCCCGGGGCTCCATGACCCACGGCATCGACGCGGTGTCCGCAAGGGAGGAAACGGTCTCGCCGCCGAGTCCCACTGGGGGAGTGGCCAGGCGGATGGCGTCGCTGGTGAGGATGACGCGGTCCAGGCCGCTGTGGTGCGGGGCCGCGTGGCCCGGGTATTGCTCGGCCACCACCAGGTCGAAGTCCCGCGCCCACGTTTCATAGAGGGCTGTTTCGGGTTCGCGCTGGGTCATTTCCACGCGCACCTCCGGGTACTCCTGGCGCATGATGCTGAGGAAGTCCGGAAGGAGTGCCAAGGCGGCGGATTGGAAGACGGCCAAGCGGACCGTCCCTGTGACCATGGAGAGCGATGCCGCGAGTTCGGTTTCTGCCCGCTCCAGGGTCTCCAGCAGTGCGGCAGTGTGTGCCACCAGGATTTCGGCCTGGGGCGTCAGTTGCACGCGGCGCCCTGCTTTCCGGAGCAATTCGACCCCCGCTTCCTTCTCCAGCAAGGTCAACTGCTGGGACACTGAAGACGGGCTGTACTGCATCGCGTCAGCCACCTCCGCGAGGGTTCCGCGGATCTTTAGTTCGTGCAGCAAACGCAGTCTGCGGACGTCCAGCACGGTGGCCTCCAAAGCATCGGGAAGGGTAATCAATATTCGTCAGAAAAGATCGCTTTTCCTAACGTGATTGTAGATCCATACTGATGGAAACAAACAAACTTCTCCGTCTCAGAAGGAGCCCCCATGACCAGCACCATCCCGGATGCCACCGCCCCGAGCACCCAGGATTCCGGACAGTTCGACGCTTTGGCCCAGGAAGCCATTGCCTTGGTCCGCCACTGGCTGACCGAAGCCAGTAAGATCCCGGTCGACGTGTCCGCCCAGCGCCTCGCCGGCGTCCTGAAGGACCCGAACGGCTTGGACTTCACGGTTGGATTCGTCGACGGCGTCATCCGCCCCGAGGACTTGTCGGTCGCCGGCCGTAAACTCGCCGAACTGGCTCCGAAGGTCCCCAAGTTCCTCCCGTGGTACATGCGCAGCGCTGTCCGCGTTGGCGGCGTCATGGCCCCGATCGTCCCGCAGGTTGTCATCCCGATCGCCCGTCGTGTGCTCCGCGAAATGGTGGGCCACCTGATCGTGGATGCCACGGACGCCAAGCTCGGCCCGGCCATCGCCAAGATCCGCCAGGACGGTGTGCACCTGAACGTGAACCTCCTGGGCGAAGCCGTCCTGGGTGAGCACGAAGCGCAGCGCCGCCTGGAAGGCACCCTGAAGCTCCTTGCCCGCGAAGATGTGGACTACGTCTCCATCAAGGAGTCCTCCACCGTTGCACCGCACTCCCCGTGGGCCTTCGACGAAGCCGTCGACCACGTAGTGGAGAAGCTCACCCCGCTCTACCGCCTCGCAGCGTCCTTCCCCAAGCCCAAGTTCATCAACCTGGACATGGAGGAATACAAGGACCTCAGCATGACCATCGCGGTGTTCAAGCGCATCCTGGACATGCCCGAGTTCAAGAACCTCGAGGCCGGCATCGTCCTCCAGGCCTACCTCCCGGACGCGCTCGGTGCCATGCAGGAACTGCAGGAATGGGCGACTGCCCGCCGTGCCCAGGGCGGTGCCCCCATCAAGGTCCGCGTGGTCAAGGGCGCCAACCTTCCCATGGAGCAGGTTGAAGCCTCCCTGCATGACTGGCCGCTGGCCACCTGGGGTACCAAGCAGGACTCGGACACCAGCTACAAGAACGTCATCAACTACGCCCTCACCCCGGAGCGCGTTGACGCAGTCCGCATCGGCGTCGCAGGCCACAACCTCTTTGACGTCGCTTTCGCCTGGCTGCTGGCCAAGGAACGTGGCGTCACCAAGGGCATCGAGTTCGAAATGCTCCTGGGCATGGCAACCGGCCAGGCCACCGCGGTCCGCAAGGACGTCGGCAGCCTCCTGCTCTACACACCGGTGGTCCACCCGGGCGAGTTCGACGTCGCCATCGCATACCTGATCCGCCGCCTCGAAGAAGGCGCCAGCCAGGAAAACTTCATGTCCGCTGTCTTCGAACTGAGCGAAAATGAAGCCCTGTTCCAGCGTGAGCAGAAGCGCTTCCTGGATTCCCTGGCCGGCATGACGGCCGAGGTCCCGGGCCCCAACCGCAAGCAGGATCGCCGCCTCCCGGCCGAGCCCGCGCCGCTCGAGGGCTTCAGCAACACCCCCGACACTGACCCGGCCCTCCCCGCCAACCGTGCATGGGGCCGGGACATCCTCGCCCGAATCCCCGGTTCCACCGCAGGCGACAAGATCGTCGAGTCCACCAAGGTCTCCGACGCCGCCCAGCTGGACCGGATCATCGCCACCGCCGTCGATCACGGCAAGGCCTGGGGCGCCCGTCCGGCTGCCGAGCGTGCAGCCATCCTGCACCGCGCCGGCGAAGTCCTCGAAGCCCGCCGTGCCGAGCTTCTGGAGGTCATGGCTTCCGAAACCGGCAAGACCATCGACCAAGGCGACCCCGAGGTCAGCGAAGCGATCGACTTCGCGCACTACTACGCCGAGCGCGCCAAGGACCTGGAAACGGTCGACGGCGCCACGTTCGTCCCAGCCAACCTCACCGTGGTGACACCGCCGTGGAACTTCCCGGTGGCGATCCCCGCAGGCTCGACGCTCGCAGCGCTCGCCTCAGGTTCCGCCGTCGTGATCAAGCCTGCAAAGCAGGCCCGCCGCTCCGGTTCGGTCATGGTGGATGCGCTGTGGGAAGCCGGTGTGCCGCGCGAAGTGCTGGCACTCGTGCAGCTTGAAGAACGTGAGCTGGGCACCCAGCTGGTTTCGCACCCGAGCGTTGACCGGGTCATCCTCACCGGTGGCTACGAAACCGCTGAGCTGTTCCGTTCCTTCCGCCAGGACCTGCCGCTGCTCGCGGAGACCTCCGGCAAGAACGCCATCATCGTCACCCCGAGTGCCGACCTGGACCTCGCTGCCAAGGACGTCGTGTACTCGGCCTTCGGTCACGCCGGCCAGAAGTGCTCGGCTGCCTCACTGGTGATCCTGGTCGGTTCGGTTGCCAAGAGCGCCCGCTTCCACAACCAGCTGATCGACGCTGCCCGCTCACTGACCGTCGGCTACCCGGAAGATGCCACCACCCAGATGGGGCCGATCATCGAGGCCGCCAACGGCAAGCTCCTGAACGCCCTCACCACCCTGGGCGACGGCGAAACCTGGGCAGTCAAGCCTGAGCGCCTCGACGAAACCGGCCGCTTGTGGTCCCCGGGCATCCGCTCGGGCGTCAAGCGTGGCTCCTACTTCCACCTGACCGAGTTCTTCGGCCCGGTCCTGGGCGTCATGACTGCTGAGACCCTCGAGGAAGCCATCGCCATCCAGAACGAGATCGAGTACGGCCTCACCGCTGGCCTGCACTCCCTGGACTCGGCCGAAATGGGCGTCTGGCTGGACACCATCCAGGCGGGCAACTTGTACGTCAACCGTGGCATCACCGGTGCGATCGTCCAGCGCCAGCCGTTCGGTGGATGGAAGAAGTCGGCTGTTGGTGCCGGAACCAAGGCCGGTGGACCCAACTACCTGATCGGCCTCGGCAGCTGGCTTCCCGCCGAAGCGAAGGCCAAGCGTGGCACCGTGCTCCAGGGTGCGGCCGCGCAGCTGCTCTCTGCTGCAAAGTCCGCTGATGTGACGGCTGACGAGCTTCAGATGCTGCAGCAGTCACTCTTCAGCGACGCCGCAGCGTGGGAATCCGAGTTCGGCACCAGCAAGGACGTCTCCGCCCTGTCCGCAGAGCGCAACGTCTTCCGCTACCGCTCCCTCCCCGTCACCATCCGCCTCTCCGAAGGCGAGCGGCTCGCTGAGTTGCTGCGCGTCGTAGCAGCCGGTGCAGTGGCGGGCTCGAAGCTGACGGTGAGCTCCGCCGTCGTACTTCCCGACGCTGTGGTCACCGTGTTCGCGAACCTGGGCGTCAGCGTCCGGATCGAGGACGACGCCGCGTGGCTGGCCCGTGCGGCCAGCTTCGACGCCGGCCGGATCCGCCTGATCGGTGGCGACTTCGCCGCGCTGAGCGCAGCCATGGGTGGCCGTCCGGACGTCGCGGTCTACCACGGCGACGTAACGCAGGCCGGTCGGATCGAGATGCTGCCGTTCCTCCGCGAGCAAGCTGTGTCCATCACGGCCCACCGCTTCGGCACGCCGAACCACTTGTCCGATCACTTGATCTAAGGGCATGCGCCGAGGGGTGAGCTCTCGGCTGAAAGCACGCGCGAAAAGGTTGAAAGCCAACCCCTCGGCGGGCCCATATAACGTGGGCTTGCGTCGAGGGGTTGGCTTTCGCTTTTAAGCTTCCGCGTAGCCCAGCCTTTGCAACCTTCGGCGGGCCGCTTGCTCGCTCGGACCACGGGAGCCCAAGGCAAAACGCACCATCCCCAGCACGCCCCGTGCCGCCGAGATGACGGGCAGGCGCACGGGACCAAGCCGGGCGGGACGAAGACCGAGCAGGTCTCGATACTTGGGTTCAAGACTCGCGACGGCGGCCGCGAACAATATGCGGTAACCGGGTTGGAGCAGCGGGCTCAGTGGCGGATAGCGAATGAACGACACCGTCTCGGCCAGACGCTCATCGGCCCGCAGGATCCCGGAGGCGTACCACTGCTCCAGCTCGTCGTGGACCTGGGCCTCGGTGAGCGGGGGATCGGTCACTCCCATGAGCCGTCCCGCTGCTGCCCACTCGCGGACATAAGCATCCGGACCGCCAGGGATCGGCCGGCCCCAGATCCTGTTGGCGGTGATGAAGGACTCCGCGTAGGTGACATGGACCCAGCGGAGGAGTTCGGGATCATTGGCGGCGTACTGTCGTTGGACTCCGTTGCCATCCATGTAGGTCCCGCGGACGCGTTCGTGGATCTTCCGGACACGGGAGGTTGCGGCTTCGGCGGCCTCGGTGGAGCCATAGGTCACGGTGAAGATCCATCGCACGGTGTTGGCGAGCCTGCCCAGGGGGTCTTTCTGGAACCCCGAATGCTCGTACACCCCGGCCAGCGCACCTGGATGGAGGGCCTGCATCAACAAGACCCGGATCCCGGCCACGATGGTGGCCACATGGCCATGCACCGCCCAGACAGCCGACCCCGGAAGGTGATATCCGGCGTCGTTCCCGTCTGCGAGGCGCGGCACCCACTCCGGAGGCGTGCCCGACGTTCCCGTGAAGGTGCGCTGCAGTTCGTGCCTGTACTCGGTGAGGTAGTTCCTCATGCATCCCATTCGACCTCCATTTAGCGGAGGTGTACAGGGGAGATTCTGTACAGGTAATGCCCTAATGCGGACGCATTAGGGCATTACCTGTACAAAAACGCGGGTATTAGCTGCGGACGCGGCGTCGTTTCGGTGCCGCGGCCACCAGCAAGGCGGCGATGGCGACGGCGGCACTCAGGATCAGTCCCGGACGGTACTGTTCCAGCATCGCCTGGGCGCTGACGGTCCCGGCGGCTTGACCGTGGCCGCTGACCAGGGCCGTGGTGACTGCCAGGACCAGCGCCGCTCCCACCTGGGTGCTCGTTTGGATCAGGCCGGCGGCGAGACCCTGTTCGGAGTCCTTGATTCCGGCCGTGGCCTGTACGTTGATGGACGGGAAGGCCAGTGCGAAGCCGATGCCCAGGAGGACCACCGACGGCAGGATGTCCAACACGTAGTTTGGCGTGGTGCCGACGCGCAGGAACAGGACGTAGCCCAACCCGAGGGCGGTGAGGCCCGTCAAGATCAGTTGCGTCGCACCGAACTTCTCGATGAGCCGGTCCGCGAAGGGTGCACTGGTCGCCACCAACAAGCCCGCCGGCAGCAGGGCCAAGGCCATTCCCAGCGGTGTCCAGCCGAGGACGGACTGCAGGAACATGGTGACGATGAACTGGAAGCTCAGGTAGGAGCCGAACAGCCCCACCGCGCTGAGGTTGGCCCTGGCCACCCAACCTTCCTTAAGGATGCTGAAGCGGATCAGCGGGTGCTTGACCTTGTTTTCGATCACCGCGAAGGCTGCCAGTACGGCAACGGAGACTGCGAATCCGGCGATTGTTGCCACAGATCCCCAGCCTTGTTCCGGTGCTGACACCAAGGTGTACACGAGGCCAAGCATGCCCAGCGCCAGGGTCACTGCACCCCAGATGTCGTGCCCGCTGTCTTCAACGGACGGCTTGTCCTTGGGAATGAACTTGATGCCCAACAGGACAACCACCACCGCGATGGGCACCGAGACCAGGAACGTCCAACGCCAGCTGAGGCTGGTCATCAGCCCGCCCACCACCAGGCCCAGCGAGAAACCGCTGGCACCGAACGTGGTGAAGATGGACAGCGCCTTGTTGCGCTCGCGTCCCTCCGCGAAGTTGGTGGTGATGATGGAGAATCCGGTGGGTGCAGTGAAAGCGGCCGCGAGGCCCTTGATGAACCTTGTGGCGATGAGGATGGCGGGATCGTCCACCAACCCGCCCAGGAGCGACGCTGCGGCGAACACTGTCAGCGCAATGAGGAAGATTCGACGGCGGCCCAACAGGTCCGCGAGTCGGCCGCCGAGGAGCAACAGGCTCCCGTAGCCAAGGACGTAGGCGGAGACGATCCACTGCAGGGAATCGGTTCCGAGGTTGAGTTCCTGTCCGATGGAAGGCAGAGCGACGCCAACCATGGAGACATCCAGCCCATCAAGGGCCAGGACGGTGCAAACAACCATCAGCAGCAGCCACTGTGCCCGCGTCCAGCGGACGGCTGAAACCAAGGGTGGCTCGGTGGAAGTTTTGAGGGTGGTGGGTGATGTCATGCGATCAATCTATATGACGCGTCATTCAATGACAAGGACTACGATGATGTGTCATTCAATGACGAAGAATCTTATGACGTGGATTCAAATGGCGTAATGAACTAGAATCAGGGCATGGCAACGACGCATGACCGTCAGCTGGTTGAGCAGTGGCGCAGCATCCAAAACTCCTACTTCCGTACCGCGGGAGCTATCGACCGCGCCCTGGAAGCCAAGTTCGACATCGGCCTGAACGAGTTCGAAATCCTGGATCTCGTGGCCGAAAGCGAAGAGTCTGCATGCCGGATGAAGGCGTTGGGAGAGCGCACCCCCATGACGCAAAGTGCAGTTTCCAAGGTTGTCGACCGGCTGGAGAAGGCGGGCCTGGTCTCGCGCCAAACCTGCGTGGATGACCGCCGTTCGTTGTTCCTGGAGCTGACCGAGGCCGGCCGCGCGCTCCACTCGACTGCCGCCGTCGAGCACCGTGCGTTGCTGAAGGAAAACCTCGGATAGAGGTGCAGGCTACCCACTAACTCCAGACAGGGGGAGGCCTCTCCAGGCAAGGTTGTTCCGCGGGTCCTCCCGGCGTTCGCGGCTCAGTCGATGGTCGCGGATCAGCCGATCAGTGCCGTGGCCGCAGAGTAGCGGGCCAGTGTGGTGTACGCAGTTTTGGTGCCCGTCACGCGTACTTTGATGGCGCTTCCCTTGTCCGCGGCGACCAGTTTGTAGGTCTGGGCGGTGGCGCCTGAAATGGCAGTGCTTCCACGGAACCACTGGTAGGTCAACGTCACCGGAGCAGGGCCCCACACGCCGGGGGTCGCGGTAAGTGTGCTGCCTACTGTTTTGGTTCCTGAGATGGTGGGAGTGGGCGCAGTCAAGGTGCCCGCCGCCACGGCAGCAGTCGCAGCGGAGGTTTTTGCCGTCGTCGTAAATCCGGTCTTGGACCCGGTCACCCGGACCGTCATGGTCTTGCCGAGGTCAGCAGCAGCCAAGGTGTAGGAAGCAGAAGTAGCACCTGTTACCGCAACACCGCTCCGGAACCACTGGTAGGCCAGCGTCACCGGGGCCGGACCCCACGCCCCGGGAACAGCCGTCAACGCCGAACCAACCTTCGCCGTCCCCGAAACCGTCGGCACCGGAGCGGTCAACGTTCCCACTGCCACCGCAGCAGTCGCAGCGGAGGTCTTCGCCGCCGTCGTAAACCCGGCTTTCGTTCCGGTCACCTGGACTGTCATGGTCTTGCCGAGGTCAGCAGCAGCCAAGGTGTAGGTAGCTGACGTAGCACCCGTCAACGCGACACCGCTCCGGAACCACTGATACGCCAGCGTCACCGGAGCCGGTCCCCATGCGCCGGGGGTCGCGGTGAGTGTGCTGCCCACTGTTTTGGTTCCCGAGATGGTGGGAGTGGGCGCAGTCAGCGTGCCCGCCGCGACGGCGGCAGTTGCGGCGGAGGTCTTCGCCGTCGTCGTAAATCCGGTCTTGGAACCCGTGACCCGGACTGTCATGGTCTTGCCGAGGTCAGCAGCAGCCAAGGTGTAGGAGGCTGACGTAGCACCGGTCACCGCGACACCGCTGCGGAACCACTGATACGCCAGCGTCACCGGAGCCGGACCCCATGTCCCGGGAACAGCCGTCAACGCCGAACCAACCTTCGCCGTCCCCGAAACCGTGGGGACCGGAGCAGTCAAAGTACCTGCAGCAACAGTGACGGAGGCCTGGCCGTAGTACGGCTGGAGCGGCCAGTCGTGGACGCTGAGCCGGGCCGTGACTTTTTTGCCGGCGTCTGAGGCCTGCAGGACGAAAGTTTTCAGGTTCGACCTGTAGTCCTGGACGCCGTTGACGAACCAGTCGTAATAGGGGCCAAAGTCGGGCGCGGGGGTCAAAATGCCGTGGTCCACGGTCAGGGTATTTCCGGCGCTGGGCGTACCCAGGATAGTGAAGGGCTTGGAGGCCGTGACAGCCTCGGCGCCCGATTTACCGGCGTGCACCGTGTCGTAGTGCGGAGCATACCCGGCCTTGGAACCCGATACTCTTGCCCAGATATCATACCCGGCGTCGGCAGCGGTGGGCACATAGGTAGGCGCGGTAGCACCTGCGATGTCCTGCAGTTCGGTACCGTCAGTGGAGCGCTGCCACTGGTAGGCCAGGGCTACCGGAGCGGGACCCCATACGCCGGGGTCAACGGTAAGTGTTTGCCCTGCCTGGGCTGAGCCGTACACGAAGGGCTTGCCGGGCGCCAACGACAGACCCGCTACGTCCAGCTGCATGGTCAGCTTCACGCGTTGACCAGCAGCGGTTGCCGTCAGGACAGTGGCCGTGTCCTTGGTGGGGGTGTTGTCGTAGCACTCGGACTTGTAACGCTTTTCGCGGGGCGTGCCATCGTAGAAAGTGTCCGAGACGCAGAGCTTGTACTTCTTGCCCACCGCCATCCGCCAGTAGATCTTGCCCTGCGCATCAGAGGTGAGGGGGCCCATCTGGGGTCCGTCCCAGGCTCCCGTTGCGTCGTTGTAGACCCACGGGATGTAGCCGACGTCGGCGATCGGCGCGCCAGCGGTGTCTGTCACCGTGGCTTCGATGATGGTTTCATCCTTGAGGACGAAGTTCACGTTGGTCCAGGCGACTCCCGACGGTACGGTAGCCGCCGTGTAGGTGTCTACGGTGCCGGTGCCGGTCCAGTACTGCTCCAGATAGAGGCGCTGGCCCGATTCGTCCCGGACGCTGATGTACGCCTGGTTGGGCGGGATCTTGGTGAGGCTGAAGTAACCGTTGGCATCGGGCTTCGTGCTGCTTACTTGTCCGCCGCCGCTGGGCGAGGCTGAGACGGACACTGCTGTCAGCGGCTGGCCTGCCTTATTGGTGACCCGGCCACTCATGCTGCCGAAGGCTTCCAACTGCGGGTTGTAAGTGGTGGTGGGGGCAGCATCGGTGACCGCAACCGGCGTCGAACCGTAGGAGCCGGACTGGTTCACGTTCCACTCGCCGGCGTAGGTGGCGGAGCAGGGGCCGCTGCTGCAGGTGGTCCACATTTTGTAGCTGCCGGCGGCCGGCACGGTGAAACTGTAGGAGCCATCGGGAGCGGACCAAGCACCAGCAACGAAGTCGGCCCGGTCGTCATTGGTGTACGCACCCACCCACACGTCGCCCAGCACGGTGGCCGTTGCCGTGGCCGTCGGTTTTCCCTTGACCACTCCTTTGAAGGTGTAGGTTGCGGCCGAGGCAGGTGCAGCCCCGGCGAAGAGGCCTGCGGCTATCAGGACGACGGCCGCCAGGATAGCCCACACCCCCTGCCGTGAACTTTGAAACGGATGGTCTGCGGCAGGTCGCGGCAACGGCATGGGTAAGGTCCTTTTCCCCAAAAAAGTGACTGAAGGGACCGAGCGGTCCCCTGCCATCCTAGGCGTCGGCCGGCAGCAGTGCCATGGGTAGTTCTGCCCTGTCCGCCACCCCGTCCACCAAGGGTAAGAAACCCACGACGGCGGCAGCCCACTGCCGCTGACAGGCGACCAGTGCGCGCTCTCTCCATTGGCCCGTTCGGATTGGAAAGTGTTCCGCCGACGATGTTCCGTTTCCAAGGACGTGGGACGGTTATATGTGTAGCGTTTAGGGCACCTTCACCGGGCATTTTTGCGGGCGGGTCTTACGGGAATCCAGTGGCCCTGGAACGGCGGGGACTTCGATACACGGTCGATACGGCCGGTGGGGGACCGGCTTACGGGCAGACACACGGGTCATCCGTGACCCTTAGTGTTCGGGGACAATATCTCCATGTCGCAAAATGCTGAGATGCACCGAGAGATGCCGTGGCCGTTTCCGGATGACCGCTTTCCCGAAGGTCTAGGTGCTGTAGTCATGAAGTCCGTTCTTTCTGGTCAACGACCCGTTCTTCAAGTCCTTCATGACCCTGACAACGGGTGGGGGTTTGCTGATGGCGTGGATGACCCGAACACCCCTGATGGAGCAGTTGCTGCGCACATCAGTCACCTCACACGGCTTGACCCGTCGCTTGCTGAGATGGCGAAGCTGCCTCCTGGAACGCTGGCTGACCGTTTAGAAGTCGGCGGAGAGTGGCACATTCGAAACTTCGCGTGGGAAGAGGAATCGACGACGCCAAGTTCCCAAGAGAACAGCCTCGAAGTGAAGTTTGAAGACTTATCACCCAGTGTCCGTGTCGTTCACAATGCCCTGGAGCTTGCGATGGAACCTGAGCTGTGGGCTGTTGAACTGCGCGATGGTTCGCAGCTGACTGTCCTCGCACACTCCCGCTCTGTTCAGGGCCATGAGGTTGTCTTTTCCCTGCTCTTTAGTGGGAGGCCTAACTTGCTCGTGGAATCCCTTCGGATTCCCTTAGTCCTTATGCCGGAGGACTACTCGTGAAGCATGAGCTGCAAGGGGCCAAGGTAAGGCGGGCAGCCGTGGGACTTCATAAGCCGGACGGAGGGTTAGTGTGGGAAAACTGAAGTACGGTCCCGGAGTGCTTTTTGCGGTTCCCCTGAATAGCGGTGGCTACTGTCTTGGTTTAGTGGTCAGAGCCAACCCGCGGGGAGTGTTGTTTGGATATTTCTTCGGCCCCAAAACGGCGCAGCCGCTTGAAGCCAGCCAGGTGGAGCAACTGAGCGGACTGGATGCAGTCCTCGTTGGGCGTTTTGGTGACCTGCATTTGAAGCAAGGCAAGTGGCCGATCGTTGGACCAATACCAGGCTGGAGCCAAGAACTGTGGCCAATGCCGGAGTTCGTTCGTACTGAGCCCATTATGGGCCGCTCGTTTCGGCTTCGCTACGATGATGCCGACCCGAATCTTCTGCTGGAGGAAGTCCAAGTTCCCCCTACAGAAATAGAAGGGTGCGTACCCGACGGACTCATGGGCGCCGGCTATGTCGAAAACAAGCTCACAAGGCTCCTGGGCGAGTAGGAACCAGCCACCTTTTTATCCTCGAACGGCACGATCCTCACTTCATACCGCGGCGCTGCTGACCTCTGGCACGCGACCGGTGAAGGATCCCTAACCGGGCGGTGTGGCAAGGCGGAGCAATGGAGAAGATGAGACAGGCCGCGCCGAAATTGCAGTTACTTATTCATACACTCTGGCAGCGAGTAGCATCTGAGCGATAAGCCGCCAGGAAGGTACGTCGGGGACTGGCTCGCCGCGGTTTGTGAAGTAACCATCCATATCGCGCGTCCAAGCCGACAACGCCTCCAGGAAGCTATCGAGGTCGTTATTCTCCCAGCTTTCAGGATCTCGTCTCAGTGAATCCCTGAATTGATCAATAAAGTCAGCCAAGTCTTGACGGCTCAAGTTGGGCTCGGGGCTTCCCATGGATGTCATGTCTAATGCAAGCACACCTCGTCCGCGTTTAATGATCGGTCCGTATGAGGATCCTTCTCAGGGCGCCGAACTTCGTATTGATACACCACGGGCGGAGATCTAGATGCAGGGCTTACTCTCTACACAGGTGACGAGGGAAAAGCAGATGGCGGAGAAGCCCCGCAGGGCGTTTAAAGGCGGACTGGTAGGCCTAGCGATCGGTTACGTGTCGGCGCTGCTTTTCACTGGTTTCGATCCGCTGAAGGCCTTAGTGGCGTGGCTGTGGGTTCTTCCGGCAATGCTGGGCGTTGCGGTCTACGGACTTGTCCTGGAACGGCGACAACGAAGTTAGTTCTGGTGGCGCAGCCCCGGTGAAGGATCCTTCACCGGACACCAGATCGGAGTGAGCCGCAACTGTGACTTTCAGCTATTCGTGGCGGCTATGTCGGGCGACGTGGTGCTCGATACCGTTTCCAGCGATGACGGTTTCCTGCTGGATAATCAGGGCATGCTGATTCGAGAGTCCAAGGCCCAATTGGAGCAGATGCTTGCGGTGACAGGGGCCGACGCACGCGTCGGGGCTCGGAATCCCGGTGCCGTGATGAACGTCTTCGAGCGTTTCGCGGCTATGCCGGCATATGACTGCGCCCCTGTGGACGAAGATGGCGATGGTGTTCTTGCCCAGTTCGGGACTTATGGGGTGCGGGGCATCCAGGAATTCAACGTGGATCTCACACGTCAGTTCATTGAAGCCGGCGACGACGATGCTCCGACGTGGCAGCTGTCATGCACGTTCTACTGGGATCCGACGCCTGAGACCCTTGCAATGGGCAGTGACAGCCTGTGGTCCTTCGACTTTGCTCTCGAAGACTTCTTCAGGAACGCTGCCCTGCTACCCGGATGGGAATGGGCGCTTGGCACAAACGAGCAGCCCAAGTCCTTGGAAATCACATTGGACCAGGTCTGAGTGAGCGAGGGCTCCATTCTGAGCCCGAGAGTTTGACCGAGCTATCTGGCAACACGAGAGTCCTTTCGAAGTGGCCGTCCGGTTAGGGATCCTTCAGCGGGCTCCCTGCGCAATCCTGCGCTACGGAGGGATCACGTGAGCGCCTGTGCGTCGACCACCCCCGGGAAGGGCGGCCCGACCCGATCGAAATGGAGGAGAAGTGGAAGGCAACCGACTTGAGATGCAATTTCTGGACGCCATGACCGCGGTAGCCCGGCTGGTACTTCAGCCCGACAGCGGACGTACCTACGACGTCACCATGGATAACGCCGGTCAGTTCATTGCTGAGTGCTTCGATTGCTCTCATGGTGGTGCCGCGTACGCCATCTGGATGGAGGTCAGCGACTACTTGGACGACCCAAGGGGCCCGATGACGGAGGAAGCGTGCGAGCAGGTCGGACGCAAAGTGGCTACTGAATGGCTGTCCGTCGACCAGTCATCTCCCGAGGCCGTCAGCACGTTTTTTGCCCGGTGGCGCAGCCCGGAACCTTGGCCAGCTTAAGAGCTGGGAGAGGATCTGCAATTGGAGGCATGTTGGCGATGCTTCCTATATGCCACCCTGACAAGTCTGACCGCCGCAACAGCGCCCGGTGAAGGATCCCTCATCGGACATAGGGCATGTATGCCCGCCGGAGCGCTCTCATGGGTGCGTTCATTGGGTAGTCTCAGCTGGTGACTGACTACCGGCAACATCCCAGCGTCGTGGCGCACTGGCGCGATGACTCACTCCAGCCGATTCCAGAAGCTCAGGAAGCGGAAGAGATCCTATGGTTTGCGGTGCCCCCTGAACCTGACACGGAGCAGATGTGGGAGGGTCTTCGGGGTCGCTTGGAGAAGGACGGCACAGCGACTGTCCTGGCAGTCCCTGCGTATCTCTATGACGTCAACTTTGGCGACCGCGTGAACGTGATGCGATCGGCGGAGAATGCGCTTGTTGCCACCGGAGTGGAGCGTGACGCTCTCAACTTCACATTCAGAGTCCTGCTGAAATCGGATGACCCTAACGCCTGGCAGCCCCTGGCCTCTGAACTTGCCGAGCAAGGTTGCCTCCTCGATTTCATCTCTCCGCGGTTCTTCGCCATATCTTGCGGCGAGCCCCAGGCACAGGAAGTCGCCGACAGATTGTTCACATTAGAACGCGATGGCGTCCTTCATTATGAGACTGGCCGAACACAACAGTTGAGGTAGTCAGCCGATGGAATGGGTTTCCGGTGAAGGATCCCCTTACGAGACGCTCTTGAACTTAGAACGTCGGGGCGTCCGGTCCACGCTCAGAATCCCAGAAAGGCACGAGTCGCTCTTCCCAATGGGCCGTCAGGGCATCCATCCCGTGACGGCGCTTGTATTGCAGTTCAGATTCATGCAGGGGCATAGCTTGGAGGAAGTGGACGTGCGACCCATCCGATAGTCGGACAGTCGGAATTATCGCTTCCTGTTCACGGATCAGGAACGCCATCATTTCTGTTCCAGGCCAGAGTGGACCGTCCGACGGGACGGTGTGTCCGTCCGCTATGGTGACTCCGTTCCGATGTCCGTAAAGCCCTAGTGCGGCGAATGGACTGGCCACTGCGTCTTGTCCCGGACGCAGGCCTAACAGGAACTCCGCACGATGATCTACCGTGCCCGGGCTGTGGGTAGGAGCGCCGCCGGCGGCGCCTACGGTTACATATACGTCGACTCCCTCCCCTGTAGTTGCGGCATCCCATTTCCACACCTGGATGGAAAGCCCTTCAACTTCGAACCTGATTCGCCCTGCTGGGTCACCCCAGCGAGAGAGCAGATACGCTCCGACTGATTCGTGCATTAAGTGTTGACCTCCATACGGCCACCATATGCCGCTTGGCTTAGGATTCATGCCCTCTGTGCGACTTCACCGCGCGTTACCCACCGTTGACCTGGATTCACTGTACGCACACTAAAAGGCGCATATATAGGCTCCTGCTGCCTTACGGCGCTATGCCCGGTAAAGGATCCCCTAGCGGGCAGCGTCACGCAGAGTTTTGAGAAACTCACCTGGTCAGCACGAACGTCAACGCGTGTTCGTACGTGTTGGGCCGGATGTCCAGACGTTTGTGGGAGAGAAATCCATCTCCCACGCTGGAACGAGTCCCGTCACATCTATGTGGTCTGGATAGCTGGGTATGTCGGCTGGAAGGGCGGGTAGTCTGCCCGCATAGAATTCGACGGCCTGCGCTTTGATTTGCAGATCCATGCCATTGATCCCTCCGAGAGGACTCACTGTCACGCCGGTGGCAGACGTTTCTATGTGGCATTCAGCCACAGACCAAACTTGAGGGTTTGGCCTGTCCACTTGGTGAGTGCTCGTCCACGTCACTTCTGTCGTCTTTCGAAAGATCATGACCCCGCAGTTCAGTGAAACGATGTCGATCTCGGCAGGAAGATAAGACGTGCGAATCTCGAACAGGGCGCCGACGGCTGAGTGGAGCACGTCTATGCGCACGTCGAGGAGTTGTGCTTCCTCGAAGATCCAGTCAGTAGTCAGTGGATTGTGTTCGGGTTTTCCGGGCAGGTCTAGTATCTGCCGTAAGAAGAGGTCGGAAAGCTTCATGCACCGAACTCTACGTGGGAGCGGCCAGCGGGTAGTGCCTTTCGAATGGGGGTGGTTTTACGGACGCTTCAAGAGCCCGGTAGAGGATCCTCTACCGGACGGTTAACGAGGTGCGCAGACCGCCAAGTCACAATTCTTGGTCCAGGGACCCTAAGTGCTGCCTTAGCCTCGGCGCCGAATGTGCTCAACTTCCCCTACGGTTACATAATGATCGCTGATTTCATGAGAGACGAAGCTCGGTCCATGCCGGCGCACCCTGCTCCAGCCGAAGTGACGGCCCTGCGCGTGTGGCATTGCAAATACAGGTCGCTGGAAAGCCTCGCAACTTTTGCCAACCTTAGAACGCTTGTCATTGCAACTTATCCAGACGCTGACCTGACTCCTTTGAACGGTCTCAGTCAGCTCGAGTATCTGAGCGTCATGCACATGCCAAAGGTCTCCGATCTAGACCCTCTCGGTGAGCTGCACAAACTGAAGACGATCAGGCTCAGCACACTCCCCAGTTGGGACTCATCTGGGAAGAAGACGATTGTGCATTCCCTGGCCCCTCTAACTGAGTTGCCGCACCTCGCTCACCTCGAGCTCTTTGGTGTGCTTCCCGAGGACGGCAAACTAAACGTCTTGGAGAACTGTCAGTCTCTGGCATCAATTCGTGTGAGCAAATACAAGAAAAGTGAAATCGAGCGCTTCTACCGATCAACCGAACTGCCCAACTCATTTGCGCCTCTGCCGGGCGTGGACGCTTGGATCTGACAACGCGCGGTGAAGGATCCGCTACGGGCAAGTGGGCTGTCCGAGCGGCACTCTTAGTACTTGGAAAGTATGCCGGAGTAGCGCACGTAGACCTTGAGGCCCCCAGTGTCACTAGAGATCCCGGTGCAGGTCTTTCGCAATGTCCAGAGGTTCGTGGGCTCGCATCGCTCTTTTGCCAGCCCCATCTCGGCTGCCAGCGACCGTGACGTATGAGGGGGTCTGACATCTACAGACATTTCCCGCCAACAGCCTCCCGATCCACACCCCGTGGAGATCCTCCCCGCTTCGCTTGGCAGAGGGATAACCTAGAAAGCCGAGTCTGAGGGCACCGCCCCTTCATCTATGGCGGTCCAGAGGATGGAGCCCACCCACGCTAACAGAAAGATCCCAAGAGCGAGCATCGTGTGAGACGTCCTACGCGCTGACGAGTCATTTCGGGGCAACCATGGATTTCTCTGGTCTCGGGGTTCGCTCAAATTGCTTGCGTATTCTCTTGAAAATGCTCACGCTCATGAGGACGAGCCCAAGGAGCAAGAGGCTAAACCCTAGGAGTATGAGGAAGCTCCCGGCCAGCGTAAGCAGGGTGTAGAAGTCTTCGTCATTGCGATACTCCTGGTGAGCGGCGCGTCCACCAAGCGGAACGGCCAGAACCCACCCAACAAGTCCGAGGATTGCTCCAAAAAGTAAAGACTGAGCTATGGACGTCCGAAGCATTATGTTCCCCCAAATCGAAGATCTCAGACTACACGCCGCACAGACGCCGGCCTTTTCAGGAGCAGGCAAGTGCCAGGTGAGGGATCGGCTTACGTGCACGGGTCGCTTCTGGACTTCTCAGCCCTCTACCCGGGCACTGCGCTAACCGTCGCGACTTTAGGACTTTGAGTGTTGCTCACCTATGGTGCTGTGCCAGTACTGGCCGTTGATGCTCATGGAACGGAGTACTTGGTCGGGGCTAGATGGTTCCGGCCAGATCTCCAGCAGATACCAGTCGAGAAGCTGTTCGGCGAACTCGCCTTCAGCGCCCTCGTCGCGTCCCCTCTCGCTGGCCCGGAGCCGATACTTGCCCGGGAGAATCGCGTCCAAAGTGCCGCTGGTTTCAGCAGCCCAGGAACTCCACTTCAACTGTCTTCCAGCGGGAAGAGTGAAGGATACTTCGACGATGTCCTCCCATATCGCGTCGTCAGTGGCGTCCAGGGGCCGCTCTTCCATGAGAATGATGCGAAGAGCAGAGCCACCTGAGCGGCGGCCGAAGTGAACGTACAGTCCCTCAGGGTCGGACGCGCCAACAAGGCCATTGACTTGCCCCTTGAAGAACTATTCGAAAATTCCATTGAAACCAACACCATCAGCGAACTCGTCGCCCCATGTGAGATCGAACTGACCGTAGTCAGTAAGAACGACCTGATCCAAAAGAACGCTGTACATGCCGCCAGCATAGTGCGGCCTGCTGTCGCTCCGGTTGGCGACATAGCCCGCATGGAATCGTGAGTTCGTTTGTGCCCGCTGAAGGATCGGCTTGCGGGCGGTGATTTATGAAGTTGGCCGTAGTTCACCACAAGGCGCATTTGGTTAGGACTTCGTTACCGGCCCGGCATGGTCACCTACCGGATTATTAATCGGAAGTAGACGCCCTAGCGTCCGGCGTGCTCACGTAGTGGAGAATGTCGATCATGGGTGTTCTTTTTGACTACTTCTCTGCTGCCTCCGATGAGGAAGCAGCGCATCGAAGCCTGTCGTCTTCGGCTGATACGGAGTATCCATACAACTGAGAGTAACCAGACGAAAGCAGATGGATCCTCCACCAGACGCTGTCTCTGTCGTGATCCGAAGGCACGAGCCACCTCACTTCCCAGCAGGCTAAATAGCGACAGCTTTTGTCTTCGCCCCCGCATAACCCCACTTTTCGGCGGTGATCTGTTCGTCTGTTTGCTCCGCCTGCAGAACGACGTAAAAGGGGACTGCTGGCCTGTCCCAGGCTTCACCCAGTGCTATCGGTTCCGCAAAGGTCGAGACTGCTGTTTTGAGCACCCCGGTTAGGGTGTGCAGTTCCTTCTGATCCTCGTTTGCCAAAACCACGCTAGCGTCTTGAATGATCAAGACGAGCGCTCCTGCAGGCAAGAGCCAGTCCAGATCGTTAAGGCATTCATCCAACGCAGGCCAGTTCTCGCCGAAGAACCTAGGAAACTGGAGAGCAGCCCCGAATTCGTCCATGACGCCTTGCACAGTCCGCATCTTTCTACCGCGGAGTGTCCTAACCAGACCTGTATTCCCAACCATCCGACGTACTACGTCATCGACGAGCGCTGCCTCTGCGGCGCAAAGTAAGAAGGACGTTTCAGTGGGCACACTGGCGAACATCTCTGGGTCAATCACCTGAACCTCACAAACGTATCGTAATGGTCCAGTGTCGAATACGCAGACCCGTCTGAACCTGTGACAATTCGTTCTCCACCCCGATTAGTTCCCTTCTGGAAGGGATTGACATCCCATTCTCGATACTTGATCGGGCCGTTCGCGCTGGACGTGGGTAGAGTCATAGGTCCAGTATTCTCGAAGGGTCGCCCGCCTTTGAAACCCGGGAAGGGCGCGCCCTTCTGCGCAACGCGTTCTGCTACCTCCATTGCATTCTGCTTCACCGGCCCATAGGTGTTGCGCTGGTGAACCGTCATTTTCCAGAATCCGCGGAACTGAGCCTGATCGCCGTGCAGGCCAATCACCGGGGCAAGGGAGTCGGTTCGGCTCTGGTCAACGCGGTCTCGATGTCGCTCGTTGTCGAGGGCTGCCAACTGCTTCAAGTCCATACTGTGGGTCCATCATTCGAGGACGAGGCCTATGCGAAGAGCAGGGCTTTCTACCATCGAGCTGGGTTTCTACCTCTACAAGAGTTTGAACGCATCGATTGGGACGGTCCCTCGCTTGTTATGGTGAGGCCGCTCGCAAAATAGTCTGTCCGGTCAGGGATCCTCTAGCGAACGCTCTGGTGCTCTCCTCTGAGAGCCTGGGCGTTAGGTCAGCCGCAGCCAGAGGGCAATGGACACCTCATCGGCGGGCCCACAAAGCTCGCGCGTGGACAGCGCTCTTGAAGAAAATACTCCTGTGTTCAGCGGCGGCTTCCCCACGTCTTGTGCCAGTACTCAGCGTCCTTGCTGTTGGAGCATAGGATGGCGTCCGGCTGCGGCGAAGCTGGCCACATCTCCAGTAGGTAATGATCGACCACCTCTTCGGAGAATTCTCCGTCATGGCCTTCGTCGCGGCCTCTGGCGCTGGTCCGCAAACGGTAGCTGCCGGGCGTCACGTCGCGTAGTTCACCGCTGTTCTCGTCGCCCCAGGAAGTCCACCGCATGTGATGTCCCTCGGGAAGAGTGAAGGACACCTCGACGATGTCCTCCCACGGGGAATCGGGGTTTAGCTCTGGTGGCTCATCCAGGAGCACGACGCGGACTGCTGACCCTCCCGACCGTCGACCGAAGTGGAGATAGATTCCATCCGGATTGGTCGACCCGACCAGGCCATTGACTTGGTCGTCGAAGAAGCGTTCAAAGATTCCATCGAAGCCATAGCCGGCCCAATACAGGTCGAACTGGCCGTAGTCGGTCATGATGACTTGATCGAGCAGCACTCTTTCCATGGCATCAGGATAGGGGTGGGACCGAGAGGGTCATTCAGCTACGTCCGTGAAGTACTGTGCGACGTCGTAATTGCCGATCAGTCGTGCAAACCCAACGGGGGTCTTTCCACTTCCGTTGACGCTGTGTGGATCAGCTCCGTGCGAACGCAGGAGTTTGATCAGTTCGCCACGGCCGTTTGAATTACCAACAGCAGTAAAGAGCGCAGTGTTGCCCCAGCCGTTTTGCAGGTCAACGGTGGCGCCGGCATAAAGCAAAGCAGCAGCTGCGGCGACGGCATATTCCTGTGCAGCAAAATGTAGTGGCGTGAAACCAGCCTTGTCCTGGGCATCGGGCGAAGCGCCGTCAGCCAGCAGCGCCTCCACGGTGGCAACATCATTTTCCAGGGCCGCGTAGTGGAGCGCTGTGCGGTTCATTCTGTCCATACGTGCAGTCTGCCATCCGGGAACCAGCGGCGGAGAGCGACGCCCTTCGAAATAGCTGTCCGGTGAAGGATCCCCATCCGGGCGTGCAGGGGATGGGCAGCACTGACGATTGGCGACGGAGCTTTTACGGCGTTGCTAGATTGAGTCCGTGAAACTTAAGGACAGCAATGACCCCGTCTTCAATCAACTGCTGTCGTTGATCGAAGAGCACGGGTGGGCGGTACGTCATGTCGGCGCGGGTGATGAGGCTGCTTTTTCCTACACCGTTGGTCTTACAGCCCTAAAGCATCCGGAGATTGTTATGGAGGGCCTGCCGTTCGAGGTAGCTCAAGCCTTCCTGAACCTCATGGGTGAAGAGGTAAAAGCAGGTAAACGCTTCATCCCGGGAACCATCGCCACCGACCTCACCGAACCTCCGGCTCCCATCGCTTTCATCGCGGTGGAAAACATCGCGGGACTGACAGCGGTGGCAGAAGTTTACGGCCAAGTAAACGCCCTACAAGCAATTTGGAGCGACTCCACCGGACATTTACCCTGGGAGTCGTCCTACCGCAACCCTGCGGATGCGCAACCTCTCTTAGGTCCAGTACCCGACTCCTTCAAGTAAATTTCTGGGTTCTCGCTTGATCGCAACATCGCCCGGTGAAGGATCCTTCTGCGTTCGTCTGGTTACTCTCAGTTGTATGGATGCTGTGTACCAACCGAATGCAACAGGCCTCGATGCCTTGGACGAACTCGACTACGTCGACTGGAACCAACTGCAGCACGCGTACGGAAAAGGCATCGTTTTCCTGGAGGGCTCCAACGCTTCACCTAGCATTGCCGGCGACGTAGCCCGATCATTAGCTGCACTTCGAGACGACCCTTCCCTCGCAATCGGTGAGGGGCTCTACTCCAATGTCTGCCACCAGGGCACGGTCTATGAAGCAACCGCCTATGCAGTGCCCTTTATCGCAGCAGTTGCCGCTGGTGATGTCCCAGACTCGATCCGCGTACCCTTGCTGGCGCTCTTGGGGGACATCTCTATCGGAGGAAGCTACGTGGCTCCTGACGGGTCTCACTCGGGTGCTTACGGCGATCAGGTAGGTGTCCTCGTCACTGAATCGCTCGCCACTTCGATGAGACGCTTCACAACGCTCCGGACGCCCGAGCTCGAGGCCCTGATGCAAGCGATCCAGTCGCTTCTTGATCGCTCAACCGACGCACGCCGCGAGGCGGTTGAGTCCGCAATCGATTCTGTACTCAAGCTCGCTCAGCAGTAGACACGGCGCCCGTTAGCCGATCCTCCAACGGGCGGTCTCCTGGGGACCCCGTACGTCCGACACTGGCTAGAGAAGTCCGGGGTGTAAGGCCCTTCCGGTGTAGTGACCTGGGTAAAGCTGGGCCTCAGGCACCGTAAGAGGCGGTGCTCGATCATCACAGCGGGCAACGTCCTACGATGGTGACATACCCACAAAGGACAAAGAATGACACTCGCCCTTCTCATGATCGCCGTTAGCCTGGTCTGGCTGGCACTTCGAAAATGGATCGCGCAGATGCAATACACTGCCACAACACAGATGTTCGGTGAGAATGAGGAACTTAAGGAAGAGCGTCTTAGAGGATTCGAGCGGGCCGGAGTCTTCTTCTGCATTGTCTTTTTCTTAGCAGGGCTAGCCATCCTCACGCTCACGTTCATCTTTCGGCCCCCATGGGAAGGTTCTTAAGTGAATGAACCATTCCTGGCCTTGGCAGGAGCATTCATCACGCTCAACGGAGTAGGGCTCTATCTCCTGAGAGAGAAAATGGCACGATCAGGTGTAGATGGATGGGCTTGGCTCCCTGACGGCACGGACTTCAAAACCTATCGCTTTCAGCTCTTGGCATCGAAAGTCGCGGCGGCCGTGGTGTTCGGAGCAGGTCTGGTCTTTTTGCTGTTGTTTTTTGTTATCTGACCAAGCTCGATCAGTGCCCGGTAAGGGATCCTCTAGCGGACACAGGTGCGTCCTTCGATTCACCGGTTAGCAGGCGGAGCTAAGGGTAGTGTGACGTCGAAGGAGGGGAAACAGCATGTGTTCTCTGCGTCCGGCCAACGAGTAACAGCGTTCGTTCCGCCTGGCTACGAGCGGTACGTGCGCGTTCTTAATCCGATCGAGATTGCACCCGGCTTGGTGGTCATGTGGTCAGAGGTCGTAAATCGTGGTGGCCTGGAGGCGAGCCCGTGGATGCAATGGGATGAAGTGACGGTCAGCTACGAAGCGATGCCCGCCAACAATTCGCAACCCGACATGGGCAACCCACATCCGAGCCTCGCCAAATCCCTGATACGCGTGCTCGAGCTCGACTCCAGTCGCTACAACTTTGCAACGTGGGAAGGGTATGCCGCGGAGGACGGCAAATCGGTGATCGATTTCTCCCCAGCCCATCGGGGAATGGTCTTGTACTCGGGCAAGGTGGTCGATGAAAAAGGAACTGCTATCGTTCCGATCACCGACAGCGGGCGCGTTCCCATGTACTGGTGGCCGGATGATCTGCACTGGTGTATCGGCCAAGATATATACGCTCGAAGCCTCATCATCGGGTGTGATATCGCTACAGCCGGGAGAATCCTCGCCGATCCAGAACTGGACGCATACCTCATCCGAGAAACGGATACCGTGCTGCTTGAAGACTTTTGAGGGACGCCTCGCTCATGCACGCTGCGGGATCCTCGACCGGACACGTCGGCGTCCTTTGAGCCATCCTTTGCCGGCGACGATTCAAAGCGGAATGGGCGGGACCAACTACACTGCGACCATGGAGCCCTTCACCACTCTTGCGCTTGGCGTTGACCTGCATCTGGCGACGACGGCAGACGGAGGGCGGCGGACGCCTCTACTTGGTGGTTACGCGGCGGAGAACCGCTTCAAGTACCGACCGAACTGGGGACTGCCGGGCTGGCCCGACGGCGAGCAGACCGCAGCCCCCGTGCTGGGGTTCTCAAGAAAGGACATCCAGCCAGGAGAAACCGTAGGTGCGGTGCTGGTGCCTCTCTTCCCCGACCGCGTGCCGGCATGGCGTGACGTGCAGCCTGGAGATGAGCTACGCATGTACGAAGGTTCTCAAATTTGCGCGCGCGGAATCATCGTTTGGGTAGAACCAACAACCTGGTTCACGACCGACGACGACCGAGATCGGTTCACCGAGTGGCTGAGAGACCGAATCTCCCGTAGCCACTGAGTGTTTCGTCTCTGAATGCCGTTCTATCGAAGGTCATTGAACGCTTCGGCAATGCGCTTTGTCCGATTGGGGATCCATCAGCGTTCATCTGGCCCAAAGCATTGTGGCGGGCTGTTATGGCAGCATTTGGTTATGAGCGCACAGCTTGAAGTTCCTAGGCTTGAAGACCTGAGTGATATCGGGATTATGGTCGAACCGTCTGAGCAGCCTTGGGTGGTCTCTCTGGTCGCGTGGGCGCAGGACGGAAGCACCGTAACGCTTACTTGGGACGAGATCGCTGGGTCGGCGAGGATCCGCTGGACCATCGGTAACGAGGTGCGCCTTGTTATCGAACGAGAGACCCCGGTGAAGATCAGTGTCCGAGACGAGCACGGCGCCATTGAGTTCCACGTTTGGTCCCGATGGGAAGGAATCGGCGGCGAATTGATCGTGCGTGTCGGCGAGCACGTGGCGGTTCACGACACACTTCTGCATACCTAGCAGCCATCCTGTGTTCGGTCGAGGATCCTGCAACGGGCATGCCCTCGAGCCTGGAGAAGAAGCTGACTCAACGATGAATCACCTCGCCAGGGTCGAACCCCAGCGATAAGAGGTCGAATTCGATTTGACTGAGGAACTCTCTTCCTTCACCGTGTGCTGGGAGCGGTTGGAGAGCTACCGGCTTACCGGCGCTATCGAGGGAGACTCCACGCGGGGCACCTAACCATTGACTGCGTGGTTAGGTATCGATACCCACACCCGACGACAAAGGATCTCTATTTTCCGATCCCAGCCCTCCCAGACGACCCTGAGGCGGAAGCGGCCATCCTCCGGTTCTAAGGTGACGAGGGAGACTTCGCTGAAACCCCAGTTGACCTCTTCAGGATGCTCCACAGAATAATCCATTAGGGCTCCTACGAGATTCAGGGAGTCCACTGCTTCCAGATGAATCTCGACATCATATGAACGCTGAGCACGTCACCGCCATTATCGATGACGCGTCTGAAAACGGCCTGGACGGAATAGCCATATTTTTCGAGAGACAAATTATGGAGCATTGACTCTGAGAGTGAATCGTTTGCCTTCAACCAGCCCATGAAGGCCTCTGAATCAATGTTCATTTTTCATCCATCTCTATGGTCCAGCTGGGAAGTCATGCGAAAGACCGGCTGTTCGAAGGCCGCCAAGTCGCCAGCCCAGAGGTCGTCTGCCCTGTAGGTCACGAAGCGGAAAGCAGCGGAGGGGTACTCCTCGTCGGGACCATAATCCACGGATATCCAGACGTCGACCGGCTTGCTTCCTAGATCAGCGGCAGCCGAGGCGATGCCGCGACCCAGCATCATGCCCTGGGCCAGACAGCGGGCCGCCCATTCGCTCGTGCCCACGAAGGCCAGCCAAGAAGCCGACCTATCGGCGCCGTCGATCAGTTGATCCAGCGGGAGCTTGTTAATGTAGCCCTCGAATCCGGTGGGACCACCGAGACTTGTCACGCTCGAGTGCCGGATGTTGTGCAGCTGCGATACGAAAAGTAGACACCCGTCCCGAATCGTCAGCCCTTCAACGACTTCAGCCTGCATCCGGGGATCCAAGCTGCCGGACTCAACGAAGGGCTGTGCCAAAAGACGAAGGGGCCTCATGGCCTCGTTCATCGACTCGATAATCACAAAGCCATAGTGCCATGGCCCGAAACGGAACCGGACATGGGTCTGGACCCCAACTAGGACCATTGCCGCATGCCCGTAAGCCGGTCGATCACCGAGCCCGGGAATCCCGCCGTCACGTTCCGCGCGCTTGCTGGTCAAGGCCATGCACGTAAGACCCGCACGATGAAATGCACGGTGACGGGGGGATTACTGCAACCATGTTCCTTATGACTGGAATGAAGATCGGTCATGCCCGGGTATCGACGAACGACCAAGACCTCACCGCGCAGCGAAATGCCCTAGTTGCCCTAGGCGTTGAGGAAAAGCTGATCTTCGTTGACCACGGACTCACGGGAGCGAATCGGATGCGCCCTGGGCTCCGTGAAGCGATGGCAGCCTGCCGGGCCGGCGATACCCTCGTGGTAACCAAGCTCGACCGGCTGGCGCGCTCCCTATCTGATGCCAGGGACATTGCCGATGAACTGACGCCTAAGGGCGTTGTGCTGAGTCTCGGCGGCAGCACCCATGATCCGACTGATCCGGTAGGCAGGCTGCTGTTCAACGTCCTGGGAATGGTAGCCGAGTTTGAGGCGGATCTGATCCGGATGCGCACCCGCGAGGGCATGGCGGTCGCAAAAGCCAAAGGGCGGCTGAAAGGCAAACAACCAAAGTTGTCCAAGGCGCAGCGGAAGCATCTTCTGACGCTGCACGACGCCGGGGAGCACACCCAAGCTGAATTGGCGGAGCTGTTCCGAGTATCCCGGACCACGGTGTACCGCGAGCTCCAAAGGCGCACCATGTGAAGACCGACGCGGAGCCTACTGCTAGGAACACGCCAAATAGCGCCGCAAAAAGACCGCCATTTATAGCCGAACTCCACAACTAGGGGCTGACAGGCTTGCACGGGCCACCGGTGCATCCACTCCTGCAGGAAACGAACGTTTTCGTGCATCTCTTCACCGGCTTGATCTGTATCGATCTGCATCCGTGGATCCACCGGTGCACCCCTCCTCTGCGGCAACTTCCCCCATCGTCAACCCTCTGCTAGAAACGCCTGAAACAAAGCTCAAGACGTCTTGAGCAAAAACTGATGGAACCTTTCCGCGGCAAGGACCGGGGAAGACTTTATTTCTGGTGTAATTCCCGCAACAATGGTGCTTGCACGCCAGGCTGGGGTTTGGTGCCGCTGGCTTTGGGGAGTGTTTTGTGGGCAAGCATCATGATTCAGACCGGGTACTTGATTTGATCCGTGCAGAAGGTTTCCGCCGCGTCTTCGTCGCAGGAAGCCTGGCCATTTTGGCCTTCTTCGCGTTTGGCTTCCAGCCACTGAACGCCATGACCACCGGTTCGGTCACTGGTTCCTTGGCACAGGGCGTCGTAGGGCCAACATCATTGGGCACGTTGGTGCCACCGGAAGCTGAAACGCTGGTGATAGACCCCCTCCCGGACCCGCCGGAACAAACCGCTGGCACCCCCATGGTTTACTTCGACCGCGCCATGGTCAGGACCGTCAGCAAAGACGGATCCACAGGCCTCACGGTGGCTTCCGCAGGTCTGTCCCGCCCTCCTACCGGCGCCTTGTACGCACCCCTTGAGGTCCTCAACCCGAGTTCACCCTACGGATACCGCTACAGCCCGCTGACGGGTCTTGCCGGCGAATTCCACTGGGGCCAGGACTACGCGGCCGCCTGCGGAACACGCGTTTACGCTGCAGACGCCGGCGTGGTCCGGGCCGTTGGCTGGCACATCTGGGGCGGTGGCAACAGGGTGGAAATCGAGCACGGCAACGGCCTGGTCACCACCTACAACCACTTGCAGGCCATCGGAGTCACCAAGGGCCAATCCGTTCGCGTAGGCGAAGTCATCGCCGAGGTTGGCACCACTGGCTGGTCCACCGGCTGCCACCTCCACTTCGAGACGATCGTGAACGGCCTGCACACCAACCCCAACGGCTGGACCTACCTGCCCACGCGGCAGATTGATCCGCTGCAGACCATTGCCATGGTCAACTACCAGCCAGGTGTCGGATCGGGCACCTCGGCAGCCCCGCAGTGGGCCGTCCCCGTAGCCGACGGCACCAACCGCGCCGTCATTGGTGGCGAGCACGAAGAACCCGTGGCCCCGCCTGTGGTGGTTCCGCCGGTCACCACGCCGCCGGCCAACTCGGGAGGCACTCCAACAACGACGCCGCCGGCTACGCAGACACCCACGACGCCGACGCCCTCGCCGTCCGTGACGGCCACGCCGACGCCGACCGCGACGCCGACCCCGACGGTCACACCCACGCCAACCCAGACGGCCACGCCGACTCCGACGCCAACACAGACTCCGACGCCGACGGGCACGGCAACGCCGACGCCTACCCCGACGCCAACCACCACGGTCCCTGCAGCGACCAAGCCGCCGGCCACGACTACCGTCGTACCAACGGTGACCACGCCTGCAGCTCCGGCACCGGCCGCCGTCGTGCCTCCTGCAGAACCGGCGCCGGCAGCTCCTGCGCCCGCAGCGCCGGCACCAGCACCAGCCGTAGTGGCCCCTGCACCGATCGTAGTTCCGGCGGCTCCAGCCCCCGCGCCGGCGGTAACCCAGGTTGTCGCCCCGGCCCCGGTGGCTCCTGTGCCGGCACCGACACCGGCTGCTGTGCTCCCGTCGTCGCTCCCGGCCGTGATTCTTCCGCCTGGATACATCCTGGTTGGACCGGATCTGGTTCAGCGACCTGACGGCGTGATTGTGCCGCTGTCCACGCTCATCATCCCGACGCCCTAAACGTCCACACGCTGAAGGAACGCGAAACGCAGGCACCCCTGCGTTTCGCGCCCCAAGCCAGCTCCCGTAAGCTCGATGGCGGTAACCCCGCCAGCCGACGTCGTCAGGAAGCGAACCCCATGACCAGCCTGTACAGCATTCCCCTCACCTTCAACGATGGCTCCGAAGCAGACTTCGGCCGGTTCGAGGGGAAAGCAGTCCTGGTGGTCAACGTCGCTTCCGAATGTGGCTACACGCGCCAGTACGCGGGCCTTGAGGAGCTCTACGGCAAATACCGCGGGCAGGGCCTGGAGATCCTCGGCGTGCCCTGCAACCAGTTCGGTGGGCAGGAGCCTGGCGCTGACCAGGAAATCGCCGAATTCTGCGAGCGGAACTTCGGTGTGACTTTCCCACTGACCACCAAGGCGAACGTCCTGGGCAAGCAGCAGCATCCCCTGTTCGCGGAGCTGACCCAGGACGAGGACGGGCAGCCGGTCAAGGTGAAGTGGAACTTCGAGAAGTTCGTCATCAACCGCGACGGTGAGCTCGTGGCAAGGTTCCCATCCGCAGTGGAGCCTGACTCCGAAGACTTGGTAGAAGCAGTGGAAAAGGCGCTGGCATAAAGCCACCGATTCTGAAGGGAGGAAAGTAATTTTCCAACATTCCGCCGGATGTTAGCCAGTTGTTGGCTAGTTGTCTGGTTGGATTAGCCCTACTGGATTGATACGGGAGACGCCGTCTCCCACCAAACGCTAAGGCAAGCTATGGAGCTCATCGAGGCAGAGTACCCCAAACCAGGTCATGTGCTTTTGCACCTGAGCGATCTACACCTGGTGGGTGGTCCGGGCACGCTCTATGGCTCCGTAGACAGTGCAACCAGGCTCCAGGAGATCTGCGACCAGATCATAGCGTCCCGGATCAGGCCCGAGGCCATCATTTTCACCGGAGACCTCGCGGACAGGGGTGAGCTGGAAGCCTACAAGCGTCTCCGCGACATGATCGAACCGGTCTGCGACGCCCTCGGGGCCAAGGCCATCTGGGCCATGGGCAACCACGACAACCGCGCCAACTTCCGTTCCGCCTTCGTGGATGCCTCCGAGGCCAGCAAGCCCCACGACCCCGTGGACCGAAGCTACTTCGTCAACGGACTCCGCATCATCACGTTGGACACCACCGTCCCTGGCCACCATTACGGTGAACTGTCAGAATCCCAGCTGGAGTGGCTGGCCTCTGAACTGTCCACGCCGGCCCCTGACGGCACCATCCTCGCCCTGCACCACCCGCCCGTCCCGTGCGTCCAGGACCTCGCGGTGTTGGTGGAGCTGCGCGGCCAAGCCGCACTGGCCGCCGTCGTCCGTAATACGGACGTCCGCACCATCCTGGGTGGCCACCTGCATTACTCCACGACGGCGGGCTTCGCCGGCATTCCGGTCTCTGTCGCCTCGGCCACGTGTTACACCCAGGACCTGGGCGTGCGCGCGGGAGGGCAGCGGGGCCGGGACGGCGCACAGTCGTACAACATGATCCACGTCTACGAGCACACGATCGTGCATTCGGTGGTGCCGATGTCCGGTGGCGTCACCGTGGGCGAGCCCGTGGACGCAGCCGAGGTTCAGCGTCGGCTGGCTGAAGCAGGTATCCGCATACCCCACGAATCGCGGGTGGGTGCCCACACTTCGCCGGGCACGCACACTTCTTCCATCCCGCTTGTTTCTCCGGGCGGTTTTACTTCTCCCAAGGCGCCTTGACCGGGAAGTACTTCTCCAGGAAGTCCGTCACCAGGTCGGCACGTTCGTTGGCCTCAACCTCCGGGAAACTGCCGTCATTCAGGCAGAAGAAGTCCATGTGGCGCTTGGCCAGGAGCTTGGGCAGATAGTGCAGCCCGGCCCACATGGTGGAATCCACATACCGGACCTTGGCGTTGGTCTGCGTCACCGCGCGACCTGTGAGCAAGGCGTAATAGTGGTAGAAGGAGTTGGTCACCGAGATGTTGTCGGCGGCGCGGAAACGGCTGCCGGCAGTCTTGGCGAATTCGGCCGGGAATTCCTTCTCCATCCGGGCCACCACGCTACGGCGCAACGGAGCAGCCGTGTGTTCGAGGTGACGGGTGGTGATCCTGCCGAAGCGCTCCCACAGCAGCTTGCGGTTGACGCGTGCCGCGTTCTCGAAGCCGCTGCGTTCGGCGTCGTTGTCGCCCAGCCCGATCCGGGTGTCAGCTTCGATGAACTTGGTGATGCCGCCGGGGGTGAAGAACATGTCCGGGCCAACGGGTCGGCCAAAGAACATGTCGTCGTTGGAGTACAGGAAGTGCTCTGAGAGCCCCTCAATGTGGTGAAGCTGGCATTCCACGGCCTGCGAATTGTGGGTGGGCAGCACTGACTTGTCGGCGAAGAACTCCTCGCTGCGCACAATGGTCACTGACGGGTGGTCGGCCAGCCAGGCCGGTGCGGGGGAGTCGGTAGCGATGAAGATCCGGCGGATCCAGGGCGCAAACATGTGGACCGATCGCAACGCGTATTTCAGTTCATTGATTTGGCGGAAGCGGGCCTCATGGTCGTCGCCTTCACCAAGGACCGCGCCAGCCTGCTGGGCGCGCCTCCTGGCGATGTATTCGGGGTCGCTGCCATCCACCCACGAGAAAACGATGTCGATGTCGAAGTCGATGTCGCTGGCATGGTCAGCGAACATGTTCTCGATGGTGGGCCACGTCAGGCCATGCCGCTGGACAGTGCCGCGTACTGCGTCCTGGCGCAGCATGGTGCGGCGGGTCAGGGAATTCTCCACCGGGAGCTCCAGATGGTCGCCCTCGAACCGCCACAGCTCAAGCTGCACGCCCAAGGCAGGGCCGTACCAGAGCCCGCCGCCGATTTCGACGCGGGGGCGGTACAAGCGGAAGATGCGGGATTTTCGGTTGGCGGACAGCTCGCCGTCGGCCACCAGCACCGAGGTCTTCTTTTTTGCGTCCACGGTCATGGAGTAGAACGGCTCATTGTGGAACGCCGACACCAGCGCCTCCCGCACCTCCTTGCGCGACTCCCAATCGACGGCGACAACGGGCCTCTCGTCATTGCCGCGCACAAGGATGAAATCGACGCCGGCAGCGTCCAAGGCGGCCCGTACAGCCAAGAGGTCGGACACCATGGCCTGTTGCGGGGTGAGGTCGCCGTTGACCAGGGCGTACCGCCCGCGGTGACGGACGACGTCGGACCTGTGCCTAAGATGCGCAACGACGGCAGGCGAGACCGCCTCGGCAATCGCGTCCTCTTCGATGGACGGGCTGCCGTGGTAAATCGGATCGACCTGTGCTTGTGTGATGGCTGTGTCTCCGGGATCGTCGGTGTGCGTGAAACTGGACTTGCTGGTTGTTAGATGGAAAGGGCCTCGCGCCAGCTGCGGAGGAAAGCGCCGCCGGCGTCGTCGTGGATGACGTCGTCCGCCAGTTGGAGGTCAGCGGCCGTCAGTATGGTGTAGGGCTTCACCGGTACGCCGTCTGCGGGCCGGACGTCCACGTGCTTTACGTCGTGATCGTTGTGGTGAAGCCAGTCTGCCATGGCATAGTCCGTGCGGGAATCACCCACGGTCCGCCAAGAGAGCGGAGTGATGCCCTGCGCCGCGAGCAGTTCGACGGCGCGGCTGGCTCCGAGGTCCTTGCCGAGGCGGACGGATTCGATGTCCGTGGAGATGATGGTGGGGTCCAGGCGGTAGTCCGCCGTGTCATCGGATTCCGGCGCGTGGTGGTCCAGGATTGCCGCGTTGAGACCATGCCGTCCCATGATGTCCAGGGCGTCGGCGTCGAAGAGTTTCTGTTCGGCCAGGTAGTCCGCGCTGGCCACGTCGAGGTGCTGCTCCACGGAAACCATGGCGCGCTTGGTCTCGTCGAAAAACATGTGCGCGGAATAGTCCTCGGCAACCAATCGGCGTATATCGTCGCCGTAGGCCTTGGGCACTGCGAGTTCGTGGTCCACGTGGATAGGACCGGGGCCTTCCGCCGTGTAGCTGAACCACACAGCGCCCTTCTCGCAGATGGCGTGGATGACGGTGTTGGCTGGCATCCCGGCGGCGATCATGGGGCCCATGACCTGCTCGCTGATGAACGCATCCGAGCGGCCCGTGTTGAAAACGACGGGGATCCCGGCCGAAGCCAGGGCAACCATGTCCGCAATAATGTCCGGCTTGACGTCACGCGTCACAGGGCTGGCGATGGGGCCATCGACGTCCAGCAGCAACGCCAAAGGAGGCGTGGCGTGGGCAGCGGTCCGGTCAGTACCGTGGAGCGGTTGAGTCATGCCCCTATTCTGTCAGTCCCCGCGGTCCCCATCACAGCTATGACGTCTGTGACGCCCTACGAAGGATATGGACGGCACTCGTGGAAAGGACGCGCCAGTACCGACGGACATTGCTTGGTCACTGCTTCCTACCGGAATTTGCCTTCGGGATCCGGCGCGCATCGGGTGTTGCCGCCGAGTGTGGTTCCGAAGCTGCTCGTTCCAAGCTGCATGGAGAACTTGCCATCGCCAAAGCCTGTGGTCGTCTGGTCTCGGTTCGCTCCCGAGGGCTGGGTTTGTACAACTCTTAGCCCTTTGCTTTCAAAGACTTCCTTTACCGTCTTATGTATCGCTTCAGCCTGATCTTCTGAGATCGCGCCGTGCATGCTGTCGAAATTGAACCGAGTGCCCTCGGTCCCGTCCGGGAGGGGGCACGCCATACCGGGTTTATCGGGTGTAATTTTCGTCCAATCGCCCGGGGCGAGAGCTTGAATTTGTGTGAAGATGCCGAGGTATTCCGTGCGGGCTTGTTCCGGCTCCATGGTCTGCTCCGCGGTGCTGATAGGCGGGTTGGTGCTCGGCGCTGAGCCGCATCCTGCAAGGGTGAGAAGAATTACCGCCGCGGCAGTAAGGACGTGTCTGGACCTAGACACCATCAGTAGTCGATTCAACGTTTCTTGATTCCCTCTTTGGCCGCTGTAACCATTACCGTGCCCGTGGAGAGGCTATTTTGCTACCTCCGGGTCCGGGACACAGCGGCTGCTGCCATCGATTATTGTGCCGAGGTCGCCCGTGTATAGGGCGACGGATAACCCATCGGGTCCGAATGCAGTAGTGATGAGCAAATTATTCGTGGTGGTTGATTTATCGAGGGTCTGAACTTTGTACCCGCGTGATTCATAAAATGCTGAGACTTTCTGCCTGAGTGTCTCGCGCTCGGCGGAGCTGAGGGGACCCGTGGTCCGGCCGCCGGAGAACTGCTTGCCGCTTCCGGTGTCCTGGAAGTTGCAGTATCCACCTGCCGGTACGTCCTCGTTCACCCAGTCACCTGGTGACAAGGCCTGAATCTCATCGAGGAGTCCGAAGAACTCCGTTCTGGCCTCTTCCGGTGTCATATTCAACCCATTCCCACCATTGGGAAGCATGTTGCTTGCGGCGGTTTGAGAGGGTGGGAGACCTCCATCAGCACTCCTGCCCGAAGACCCAGCGGCGCATCCGGACACGAGCAGCAGCAGGACGGCACTGGTGGAAAGTACGCGTCTGTAAAGGGGGCGGTGCATGGTTGTCATCGTTTTCTAGCGAAATTTGCCTTCCGGGTCGGGAACGCAGCGGGTGTTTCCGCCAAGGTTTATTTCGTACTTTCCGGTGGTGAGCCCCATGACGAATTTGTCGGGCCCGAACACGTCGGTGTGTCTGACGAAGTTCGGGCCGCCATCGGATTCTTGCTTCACAGTGAACCCCGTGGACACGAAGACAGTTTTTACCTTGTCGTGCAGAGCGTCCATTTCTTCCCGGCTCAGCGGACTTCGACTGGTATCGATTGAGAATTGGGTACCGTCAGACCCGTCCGGGAGCCGGCAGACATCCCCTTGATATTCGGAGGGCGGCGCGACATCCCAGTCGCCGGGGGCGAGGGCCTGAATCTTGTTGAAGAGGTTGAAGTACTCTGTGCGGGCTTGTTCTGGGTCCATGGTTTGCTCCGCGGTGCTGGTAGGTGGGTTGGTTCCAGGGGTTGTTCCGCACCCTGCAAGGGTGATTAGAAGGATGGCTGCGGCGGGAAGGATGCGCCTGTTAAGGGGGCCGTGCATGGTTGTCATCGTGTCGCATTCGTGAGTTGGTCATTCAAGCCGAGGGCGATTCTGGCTTGGTTATAGCTTGACTGGGTTCTCCTGTCGAAGTACCCGTAGATGCCGTCCTTGCCGCCTGTTTGTCCGTCGTGGGTTTTCGTTGGGAGTTCTGTGGCACCATCAGGTCCCGTGATGCCGTCCGTGCCGAAGGTGACGGCGCCGAATCCGGGGCTGCGGTGCTTTTACGCTGCCAGCCGAGCCCATGCCCGACTTCAGCTACGTGATCCCAGTCGTAGGTTCCCCGGTATACGGTGCCGCCGGGGTTCAGGTGGAGATCGTTCACGGAGGTCACGTTATCAGGGGCCCCAACGTCCCCGACGAGAACGAGGTTATCGACAGGCAGCTCGGTTTTTGCTGCCTCCATGGCCCCGAGGGAACCCATGGAGTGCCCGACTGCTGTTGTCATGGCTGCGTTGTCGAGGTTTTGGTGAACGGCGTTGACCCCTGTCGCGTAGTTGCGAAGGGCAGGACCCACGACTTTTGCTTGGTCGTTGCTGAACACACCCAGACCCTGGGCCGGCTCGACACCAATCCAGGCAACGACAGCAATCCGGTTCTTATCCAGCCCGTTGGAACCGGCGAGTTTGCGTTGATCAAGCCGCTGATCATTGGCCTGTTTGGTCTTGGATGCCAGGTCCTTGCCGATGGTGGTGTCCAGCCCGGGGAGCTGGTAGGTGACGTGCTTGGCGGCGTCGAGGTCTCCCACGGAAATAGATGCACCGAACCCGGTCTCCGATCCTGTCCCGAGACTAAAGGGAGCGAAGCTGATTAGTTGCCGGATGTCGGATGGATCCTGAGGATTGGTTTTCGGCTTGCCCTGGCTGTCGTAGAGCGATTCCCAGACTTTGTTGACCATGCCTTCCTGGGAGCCTTCATCAACTTTTCCGCCGTGCTCTTCGCGGTACTTCTTCCAGTAGTCGTGCATCTGCAGCAACTTTTTGCGGTTGGCAAGGTCCCTGGCGGTCGCGGTGACACCGTTCAGGTTCCCAATAACGTCCGGAAGTGCATCGATCAGAAGGTGCTGTTCTTCACCGACGGTGATTTTCCCGGTGGCAGGCTCGACGGTGTGGCCGAGGCCAGACCACCACGTGGCTGTGGCTACGGGGTCCAGTCCTGGTTGGGTCAGGAGTTCCCGCAGCCGGGCGGTGCCACCATTACCGAGCCAAACCTTCAGTTGCGCTGCACTCATGGTTCCGATGTCGTTCAAACCCACTTGGTTTGGTGCTGCGTACTGGATGAAGAGCCCGTTGAGCATGCTGTCCGCCACGGCGCCGCTGCCGGCTGTTTCGAATGCGGTGGCGACCTGCTCTATCCAATCGGCGTCTGCTGCGTTGGCGGCGAGCAACCGCTCAAAACCAGCAACAAACGATTCAGTCTCGATGTTCACCCAGGAACAGGATGCTGTGAAGCCGCTCCAGGCGTTCCGGACTGCGACAAAGTGTGAGTTCAAGGTGTTCGTGGCAGTCCGGGACACTGAGGCGAAGCCGCGCAGCTTGCCCGGGTCAGCCGAGGTGGTTCCGGTTCCTGGTCCGCCGGCGAACCGGGGCCGGTCCCGCGGAGAAAACACAGCTGAAACAGCCGGTGCAGGGACCGGCGTTCTCTCGGGCATCGGGTCCAAAATCATAGTTGCGACTGTCGCGGATGCTTTCGCGATGTCACCGGAGAGCAGTTGCTGTTTGCGGATGTTGTCGCGTTGCTGCCAGGCTTCCATGTTCTTTTGCCGGGCTTTCTCTTGCTGGGCCCTGTGCTTGGCCTCGCCGACATCCTCGGCCAGAGCCGCCAGGACACCTGAAAGCTTGCCGCGATCATCGGACCTGATGGCGCAGGCGTCCTTGAACAAGCGCCCGTAGCCCCCGTTGAAATCCTGCACTGCCTGCTCCACGGCCCCATACAGGAAGCCTCCCTCGGCACGCAGAACCTCGTCGGCGGAGTTTGCGGCAGTGATCAGCGCGTCGGCCGCGCCGTCATCAAAAGCAATTCCCATGCCTGCCCCCAAACCAGAACGATAAATCCAACGATTAGCATAACTGCTGTTTGGGCAATTGGAGGTCGTGGTGTTGTACGGCTTTAGGAGGTTGTGTATGCCAGAGGATGCCAAGATGCACCGATTCCTGACGACGGAGCGGGTGGCCGAGGAACTGAATGTGTCAGTGAAGCAAAGCAAGGTGTTGCTTGAGCGGGTGATCTGCGGGAGTCCAGCTCCGGGGCCGTAGGAGCAGAAGCCGGAAGTCACCTTTTGGCTACAACCTGCCTGTGCCGCGGGTCACAAGTTCCGTTAGGGCGCCAACTTCCATAGGCTTGCAGGGTGATCTTCAAAGCTGTGGGCGAGGGACGCCCGTACCCTGACCATGGATACTCGGCGCCGCGGGACTGGGCTGCCTTGCCCCCGCGCCCTATCCGCCTCGATGAACTGGTAACCACCAAACGAACCCTGGATTTGGAGGCATTGTTGGCTGAAGACTCAACCTTCTTCGGCGACCTGTTCCCGCACGTTGTCCAGTATCAGGGCGTCATGTACCTCGAAGACGGGCTCCATAGGGCCGTGCGCACGGCGCTCCACCAGAGGACGGCGATCCACGCACGCGTCCTGGTGATCGATGGCTAGGCTGACGGGTCCGGAGGTGGACACGTCCCCAGCAAAAAAACCTAAGCGTCCCAAGGATGCGACGCAGCTTCACGGCCACCACGTGGTCACCGGACCGGAGCTGCGGGCAACGTTTGCCGAGGATGCCGCGGCCCAGAAGAGCCGTTTCCGACGCCGGTTGTTCCACGGAATCGTTCTTGTGCTGCTGGTGGGCGTGATCGCTGCCGGTGCCGTTGGCGCTTGGGCGATCATGAACGGCGTCATCAAGGTCCCCACCGCGATCGCCAGCAAAGCTCCCACCAGTCTGTGCCCCACCACCACGTTCGACTACGTCCCGAACGAAACGGTTAATCTCAATGTCTTCAACGCTACGTCCCGTGGTGGGTTGGCTGGAACCGTCGCTGAGCAGTTCACGGCCCGCGGTTTCAAGGTGGCGTCCGTGGACAACAGCGACACCGCCTACACAGGCGTCGGCGTTGTGGTTTCCGGAGTCAAGGGGCAAGCGGCCGCGTTCAATATCCAGCGCAACCTTGCCGGAACTGACTACTTCCAGGACAACCGCGAGGACGAATCCGTGGATGTCATCCTCACCTCGGGCTACGAAGGCCTGGTGGAACCGGAACTGGTGGACCAGACTCCGGGGAAGCTGCTCTGCCCGCGTGAAGACCTCCGGATTGCAGACAACTCCAAGTGGCCGGTCGTCCCCACGCTTCCGGCGGGGCAGTAGCCTAGCTGGCCAAGGCGTTGTGGGACGGTGAATCCAACCGGAGGGGCCTGCCCTTTTCGTCGAAGCGGGCACCCGCACCCAGCTGGATGAAGCGCACAGTTTGAGATGTGTGGGCCTCGACGTCGGTGGCCGGGGCTGGCGGGGGAGTCTCGCCGTCGGGCGTTCGGTTGCGTCGTGCGGCGCTGGCAGACAGCGTTCCGAGAATGAGCCGGGCCAGTTGGGCGACGTCGACGTCGGGGAGGTAGCCCTGGTGGACACCGTCCTGCAGGATGTCCTGCAGCAGGACGTTGAGGTCTCCCACGTGGTCCGCGAGCTTCGCGAAGGAACCGGGGGAGAGGACCGCGGCCATGGCCGGCCCGGGAGGCAAGTGGCGGCGGCTCAGATCTTCCACCTGCGCGCGGACATAGAGGGCCAGCCTATCCACCGGATTCTCGAGTGCGGCCAGCGAATCGCGGAGGTCCACGATGAAGCGTTCCGTCTCATCCAAGGCGTACGCGATGAGCAGTTGCTCCATGTCCGCGTAGTAGTTGTAGACGGCGGTGCGGCCGACGCCTGCGTGGCGCGCGACGTCGGTCATGGTGAGGCCGGGAAGGCCATGGGTGAAGAGGAGCTCTCCAAAGGCGGTCAGAATCCGACGTTGGGTCTCGGCACGTTGGGCAGCATTCGTGGCGGCCGTGATCCTTGGCATATAGACACTTTACAGTGATCTGTCACTAAGAGCTGCGGGTTTTGTCAGGTGTCGCTGTTTCCTTCAGGGGCCCGGGCTGTGGTTTTGCGGGTGACCAGGTGTGGTGTCCGGACCACGCTGCCCGGTGGCTTTGCCCCTTCGATCCGGTCCACGGCACGGCCAACGGCGGCGGCGGCAAGGAGCGGAGCGTCCTGGCTGACAGAGGATAACTGGACATAACTCAGCTTGGCGAAGTTGCTGTCGTCGTAGCCGAGTACTGAAACATCGGCGGGAATGCTGATTCCCGCGGCCCTGAAGCTTTCCATGATTCCCAGGGCCGACCTGTCGTTGAAGGCGATAACAGCCGTTGGCAGATCGGCCTGAAGGATCTGCCCTGCCCCCATGCCGTCCTCCTCTCCTGGGCCGCCCGAAACAACCACGGGTTGCAGGCGATGCCGGATCATTTCCGTGCGGTACGCCTCCCGGCGTTTGTCCGACGAGACTGCAGTGCCGCCGTCCACGTGGACGATCCGGCGATGACCCAGGCTAACCAGATGGTCAACGGCCAGTGCGATGCCGGCATGATCGTCACTGCTGACCGAATCCACAAGATCGCCCACGTCATCGCGCAGGAGGCTCACCACCGGCACCTGGCGGGCGTGCAATGCCAGGTCATCCACGCTGAGGGTGGGAGCGATGATGATCAACGCCTCGGCGCCGACGTCCAGCAAGGTCTCGATGGCGCGGGCCTCAGGTCGGCCTCCGGCCACTGCGCTCAGCGTTATCTCATAGCCCTTGGCGGACGCCTCCGCGTACGCGGCATCGACAATCTCCGCGTGAAACGGCTGTGAGCTGGAGAAGGCGAGGCCCAGGAGTTTGGTTCTGCTGCTCCGCAGCAGCCTCGCGCGGGAGTCTGCCCGGTAACCGAGATCGCTGGCCGCCTGCAGGACTCTTTGTCGGGTAGCTTCCGCCGCGCCGGGGGCGCCCCGCATCACGATGGAAACCAAGGCGCGCGAGACGCCGGCCGCCTCGGCTACGTCCATCAGGGTGGGGCGGCGCTGCAGTTCTGACATATTTCCTCCAGTTGCAACCAGTGTATAGAACGATCTAGACGAGGCGTGAATCCCGTGTCAGTATGGTTCGACTAGAACGATCTAGAAGATACGCATCAGGAGCTCTCATGGTTTACCTTCAGCATCCGGTCAGTGAAGACCGGCCCGTTCGTCTTGGTCTGATCGGAGCGGGGTGGATTGGAAGTTTTCACGCCGAATCCATTGCCCGGCGCATCCCCAATGCCCGACTCGAGGCAATCGCTGACCCGGCCCTTCCCGCGGTCCAGGCGCTGGCTGACCGGCTGGGTGTCCGCAAGATCAGCACTGACCCGGAGGATGTGCTGGCTGATCCGGAAGTGGATGCTGTCCTGATCTCCGCGCCGGCCCGCTATCATTCCGGGCTGATAGCGGCGGCGGCACGTGCTGGCAAGCATGCCTTCTGCGAAAAGCCAGGCGGCCGTACTGTGGAAGAAGTTGATGAGGCGCTGGAAGCAGCGGAGGCCGCGGGTGTGACGGTCCACTTCGGTTTCAACCGCCGCTACGCAGAAGACTTTGCTGCCGCCCGCCGACTCATTGATGACGGCGCTGTGGGAACCCCGCAATTGTTGCGGTCCTTGACCCGCGACCCGGGACACAAGGACGGGATTGCCAATCCGGAGCGGATTGCACCGGGCACCATTTTCCTTGAGACCCTCATCCACGACTTTGATACCTTGAACTGGCTGAACCCCGGCGCTGTCCCTGTTCGCGTCCATGCAGTGGCTGACGCGCTGGTAGCTCCCGAGGCAAAAGAGGGCGGGCTGTTGGATACCGCTGTGGTCACCGTGACCTACAGCAACGGGGCCATTGCCGTGGCCGAGGCCAACTTCAATGCCCTGTACGGCTATGACGTGCGCGGAGAGGTATTTGGCACTGCGGGGATGGTGACGGCGGGAGGCCCGCAGGCCAACTCGGCCACGAGCTACACTGCTGCCGGCATCAATGCGGCCACCGTCCGCCTGAACGTGGACCTCTTTCACGATGCCTACACGGCTGAACTCGCCCACTTTGTGGATGCGGTGAGGGCTGACCGCGATGGGACCCAGGCTCCCGCGGCCCAAGGTGCTGGCGGAACCGACGCGCGGAATGCGCTGGCCGTTGCCCTGGCTGCCACCCGTTCGGCCCACACCGGGCTGTCTGTTGATGTGGCATCGATTGCCGCACTGCGTCCGGCGGAACCCGCGCTGCTCACTGTGGGGGACAACGCATGAGCTTCCGCCTGGCCGTATGCGCTGAAATGCTCTACGGCGAACTGCCCTTGACGGAGCGGGTGAAGAGGATCCACGGGCAAGGGTTCGAGGTGGAGCTGTGGGACACCCGCGGCCGGGATGTCGCGGCCCTGGCAGCAACAGGTGCCCGGTTCTCGTCGATGAGCGGCTATTTTGGCGGCAGCCTTACTGATCCCGGCGGTGCCGAGGACGTGCTGGCGTCCGCGGAGAAGTTGATTCCCGTGGCGCTTGAACTTGGCGTCGAGCGGATGGTGGTCCACCCTGCGGAGCTCGGGGAGGGAGGCAGGGCTGTCCGACCGGTTCACCGGTCTACCGGTGAGATGTGGCTGACCGGTCGAAGCACCCTCGAACGCCTGGGGGCGCTGGGCGAGAAGCACGGAGTGACCTTCGCGCTTGAGAACCTGAACACCATCCTGGACCACCCTGGAATCCCATTGGCGCGGGCCAAGGACACTTTGGCGCTGGTCTCCGCAGTTAACCACCCCAATGTCAGGATGATGCTGGACCTGTATCACGCCCAAATCGGCGAGGGAAACCTGATCGAACTTGTCCGGGCCGCGTTGCCCTGGATCGGAGAAATACAGGTGGCTGACGTCCCCGGCCGTTGCGAACCCGGCACCGGGGAAGTCAACTACCGCGGCGTCGCAGATGCTCTTCAGAAGGCCGGATACGCGGGGGTCATAGGCCTCGAGGCGAAGGCCGACGGGGGAGAGGACCTGCAATCAGGTGATGCCGCGCTGGCGGCTTTCCGTGCGGCCTTTGAAGGCTAGCCAAGAGCAGCCTGCCCGCGGGCCCGGGACGGCACCGAACGCCCTCGCGTTGGCCGTAACTGGCGCCAGGGCGCTGCATCCAGGGAGAAAAACTCGCGTAGCATCAAGGAAAACCGGTCAGTCGCTGCGCCGGTCAACACTGTAGCTAGGGGGCGTATTGCGCGCAACGGTCAAGGACGTGGCGCGCCGTGCAGGGGTTTCGCCCAAAACGGTCTCGAACGTGATGAACGGTGTGGTCCCTGTCAGCGCTCCTACCCGGCTCCGGGTTGAACAGGCCATGGCGGAACTGGATTACGTACCCAATCTTTCTGCGCGCGGACTGCGGAATGGCCGCTCCGGGGTTATTGCCCTCGCTTTGCCGGACCTGGCAACACCGTACTCGGCGGAGGTGGCCCACCATATTGTGGAGGTGGCCCATGAGCAGGGCTGGATTGTCCAGATTGAGGAAACGGGCTCGGACCCGCGCCGCGAGCAGGAACTGATGACCCGGGCCCGCTCCAACCTGATCGACGGATTGATCCTCAATCCCGTGGTGTTGGATGAGAGTGCGGTCAAGGTTGGAGTGGCCCTGCCTCCTGTGGTTCTTTTGGGCGAGGTGACGCAGCAGCTGGCCGATCGGGTCTTTGTGAACAGCCTGACGGCGGCCCGGGACATGACGCTGGCGCTGGCCAAGCCCGGGCGTCGGCGCATTGCGGTCCTTGGAACAACCCAGGGGCGAGGATCTGCGGCGGCCATCCAGCGTACCCAAGGGTATGAAGCCGCTTTGGACATCCTGAGTATTCCGCGGGATGAGTCGCTGCTGATTCCTTGCGAAAAGTGGACGCCCGAAACCGCCGCCAAAGCCCTGGAGGCTTATCTGGAGACGCATCCTGTCCCAGAGGCTCTCTTCTGTTTCACCGACTCCATGGCGATTGGTGCCCTGAGCGTGCTCTGGAAGAGGGGTTTGCGGATCCCTGAGGAAATCGCGGTGGCGGGTTTCGATGATATTGCCGATGGCCGCTACGCCGTCCCTTCCCTGACGACCGTCTCCTTTGACAAGCGAACCATTGCCAGCGAAGCCCTGCGTCTCCTCACGGAGCGCATGGGCGACCGGGGCCAGGGCCAGCGCCTCGTTGAAATCGAGTACAGCATTGTGGAGCGGGACAGCAGCAAGGCCTGAAACGAGAGCCGGTCACCAAATTGTGTGCGCTAACAATTTTCTCTTGCCCAGTCTATTACATCGATGTAATGTGAGACCTGCGTCACCCCCGGGCCACCTATTACCGAGTGTGGGGACGCGCCGGAGCCGGATCTTGAGCAACACAGCAGTGACCTTTCAGCGGACCCATCCAAAGGAGTGACGGGTGAAGCAGTTTGAATCTTTGACCGGGAAACAGTTGTCCCGGAGACAGTTATTGACAGGTTCCGCCCTTCTTGGCGGGGGGCTCCTGGCAACCGGCCTCAGCGGTTGTGGAGGGGCCGCCCAGGCTGCGGCCGTCCAGGACATTGGGTTCTGGCACCTCCTCTCCGGCGGTGACGGCATCAAAATGCAGGCCATGATCAACGCGGCCAACCAGGCCAATCCCGGTTTCAAGGTGCACCCCACGGTGCTTGCCTGGGGGCCTCCGTATTACACCAAATTGGCCATGGCATCGGCAGGAGGCCGCCCACCGGAGGTGGCCATCATGCACGCCAGCCGGGTGCCCGGTTATGCGCCGGGCGGACTCATCGATCCGTGGGACCTGGACCTTCTTGCCGAGAACGGGGTGACGGCATCCGACTTCGCTCCCAGAATCTGGGAGAAGAGCCAGCATGGCGGCAAGGTCTTCTCCATCGCCTTGGACTCACACCCGTTCGTGATGTTCTACAACACAGATGTTGCAGGCAAAGCGGGCGTCCTGGGCAGCAACGGGCAGCTTCAGGAGGTGAGCTCTCCGGACGAGTTCAAAGCCATGGCCTTGGAAATGCAGAAAGTGACCAAGGCCCACGGCCTGTCCTTCGGCTACCTGGGCAGTGGGTCGCAGATGTGGCGCCTGTTCTACACCCTCTACAAGCAGCATGGCGTGGACATGGAACTGACGCCGGGCCAGCCTATGAAGGTGGACCGGGACGCGGCCATTGAGTCGCTGGAATTCATGGCTTCACTGTTTGACGACACCATCGCAGCCCAGGCCGGAGACATCAGCACCGGCATCGCCGAGTTCGCCCGCGGCGGCTCGGGAATGTTGTTCAGCGGTGTCTGGGAACTTCCCACCATGAAGAAAGCCGGCATCCCCGTTGACGCCGCCACCATTCCCACGCTGTACGGGACGCCGGCCTCCTACGCCGACTCGCACTCGTTCGTCCTGCCGCGCCAACTCAACGTCAACGAGGACAAGCGCAGGGATGTCTACAAGTTTGTCACCGACGTCCTGAAGGGATCGCTGTCCTGGGCAGAAGCCGGACACATTCCCGGGTACCAGCCTGTGGTCCAGTCGCAGGCGTACCGCGAACTCACCCCGCAGATTCACTACGCCAACGCGGCGGACATCATTGCCTACGATCCCGAAGCCTGGTTCAGCGGCTCCGGCTCGGACTGGCAGACCTACTTCGCCGAGAACGTCCAGAACGTGCTCCTGGGAAGGGACAAGGCATCGGCAGGATGGGATGCCTTCGAACAACGCACCAACACCCTCCTCTCCCGTCCCAACCCGGTCTGACCGGCCCACGCACCGAGCGACAAAGGAGTCCTTTCATGAGTACCTCTACGCTGTCCCGGCCGAGGCCGGAGACCCTGCGCAAACCCGGGAGCCGATCCCGCAGCAACGTGAGCGGATGGGCGTTCGCCACCCCGTTCCTGGTGTTCTTCCTCGTTTTCCTCGTCTGGCCCATCCTCTACGGCTTCTACATGAGCCTCACGGGCAAGTCCCTGACCGGGGCCAATGACAGCCTGATCGGTTTCGCCAACTACGCCGAGGCATTGGCCGACGCAGATATGTGGCGGTCCCTGGGCAACACCCTCTACTTCACGGTGATCAGCACCGTACCCCTGGTCCTCGTGGCCCTGGTCATGGCCGCATTGCTCAACGTGGGGCTTCCTGCCCAGTGGCTGTGGCGGCTCTCCTACTTTGCACCGTACCTGCTGGCCTCCACGGTGGTTTCACTGTTCTTCACCTGGATGTACAACCCGCAGCTTGGCCTGATCAACGAGTTCCTGACGGGAATCGGTCTCCCCAGGGTTGCCTGGCTGAACGATCCGAACGTGGCCATGTGGGCCATTGTGATCGCCACACTTTGGTGGACTGTGGGCTTCAACTTCCTGCTCTACCTGGCCGCCATGCAAAACATCCCGGCCCAGCACTATGAAGCGGCATCGCTGGACGGCGCCGGAGCCTGGCGCCAGTTCTTCTCCATTACGCTGCCGCAGCTCACCCCCACCACCGTGATGATTGTGCTCCTCCAGATCCTGGCGTCACTGAAGATTTTCGATCAGGTGTACCAAATGACCGCAGGCGGGCCGGCAGGATCCACCCGCCCCGTGGTGCAGTACATCTTTGAAACCGGGTTCACCGGCTACCGGCTGGGCTACTCCGCAGCCATCTCCTACATCTTCTTCGGACTGATCGTGGTTGTTTCTGTCATGCAGTTCGTCATCACCCGCCGCAGGAGCGCATAACCATGGCAACCCCTACCCTGACCCGTCCCGCCCCCAGCACCACCACCGGTAACAGCCCCAAGATCCGCCAACCCCGCAAGAAACTGACGGTGGGCAGGATCGCGGCCATCGTGGTCGCCGCCTTTATTGCCGTACTGTGGCTGATCCCGTTCGCGTGGGCCACCGCCACCGCTTTCAAGACCGAGACGGATGCCGCAGCTCCGGACGTCACCTGGCTGCCGCCGTCGGGCTTCACTCCTGAAGCGTTCGTCAAGGTGTTCCAAGACGGCAACATCCCGCTCTGGACATGGAACTCGCTCTACACCTCGGCGGCCATCACGGCCATCACCCTGGTGATCTCGGCACTGGTGGCATATGCACTGTCGCGGATCGATTTCAGGGGGAAGAAGGTGCTGATGACCGTGATCATCGCGTCCATCATCATCCCGCCGCCCGTGCTGATCATCCCGCTGTTTTACCAAATGCTGGCGCTGAACCTGATAGATACCTCGTGGGCCATCATCCTGCCGCAGGTCATCCACCCCGCGATGGTGTTCGTGCTGAAGAAGTTCTTCGACCAAATCCCGCGCGAGCTCGAAGAAGCGGCCGTGATGGACGGCGCCAGCCGCTTGCGCATCTTCACCCAAATCATCCTGCCGTTGTCCCGGCCCATCCTGGCCGCCGTCGCGATCTTCGTTTTCATCGGCGCGTGGAACAACTTCCTGTGGCCGTTCATCGCCACCAACGACGGCAACCTGCTGACCCTCCCAGTCGGCTTGCAGACCATCAAGAGCGCCTACGGCATCCAGTACGCGCAGAACATGGCGTCCGCCCTGCTTGCAGCGCTGCCGCTGATCGTCGTCTTCCTGTTCTTCCAACGCCAGATCATCAAGGGCGTCGCGACGACGGGACTCGCCGGCACCTGACCGGCACCCGGCGCCCACCACCAGTTTCAGAACCCAACAGTTTTCAACACAACAGTTTCAGATCACAACCAAGGAGATACATGTCCCGCGCACGCATCACCCTCGACCGCGACTTCACCATTGGCGAGGTACCCCGACGACTCTTCGGCTCCTTCGTGGAGCACATGGGCCGCTGCGTCTACACCGGCATCTATGAGCCCGGGCACCCCGAGGCTGACGAAAACGGCTTCCGCCAGGACGTCATGAAGCTGGTCAAGGAACTCGGCGCCACCGTCATCCGCTACCCCGGTGGCAACTTCGTCTCGGGCTACAACTGGGAAGACGGGATCGGCCCGAAGGAAAACAGGCCGCGCAGGCTCGACGGTGCCTGGCACACCGTGGAGACCAACGCCTTTGGCCTGCACGAGTTTGTGGACTGGTCCAAGCAGGCCGGTACGGAAATCATGGAAGCCATCAACCTTGGCACCAGGGGAGTGGATGCTGCCCGCGAGATCGTGGAGTACGCCAACCACCCCGGCGGAACTTACCTGTCCGACCTCCGCGCCAAAAACGGCCACAAGGACCCGTTCAACATCAAGCTCTGGTGCCTCGGCAACGAGTTGGACGGGCCGTGGCAGATCGGCCACAAGACCGCCGACGAGTATGGCCGGCTGGCACAGGAAGCCGCCAAAGCCATGCGGTTCGTGGACCCCTCGCTTGAACTGGTGGCCTGCGGCAGTTCCAGCTCCAGCATGCCCACCTTTGGTTCGTGGGAGCAGACCGTCCTCACCCACACCTACGACGAAGTGGACTACGTATCCCTCCACGCCTACTACCAGGAACATGAAGGTGACGTGGGCAGCTTCCTTGCCTCCGCCGTCGATACTGACTATTTCATTGAGTCAGTGGTGGCCACCGCGGACGCCGTGCGCGCCAAGGGCAAGCACAAGAAGCACATCAACCTGTCCTTCGACGAGTGGAACGTTTGGTACCAGCGCGGCCTGGACACCGAGGACCAGCCGCACAATGTGGCCAAGGCAGGCTGGCGGGAACACCCGCGCGTTATTGAGGACAAGTACAACGTCACCGACGCCGTTGTGGTGGGTACCCTGCTCAATTCGCTGCTCCGCCACGGCGACCGCGTGAAGATCGCCAACCAGGCCCAGTTGGTCAACGTCATTGCGCCGATCCTCTCGGAAGAGAACGGGCCGGCGTGGAAGCAGACCATTTTCCACCCGTTCGCACGCATGGCCGAGCTCGCCAAGGGCCAGATCCTGCGGCTCTCGGTGGACTCGGACAAGTACTCGAATGCGCGGTTTGGCGACACGGACCTGGTGGACGTGAGTGCGACGTGGAACGAGGAGACGGGCCGCGTGGCACTCTTCTTCGCGAACCGTGGGCTGGAAGAAGCCGCCGACGTCGAGGTAGCTTTGCGCGGTTTCGACGCCCGACAGGTGCTCCGCGCCGAGGTCCTTGAAATCCCCGAGGGCGGCGACCGCTTGACCGTCAACACCCAGGATCAGCCGCGCCGTGTGGGCCTGACGGCGCTGGAAGGTGTGAAGGCGACTGGCTCGGAGCTACGCCTGACGCTGCCCGCCTTGTCGTGGGCCGTCGTCGAGCTTGACGTGGTGAAGGGCTAGCCGCCCACCCGACTGAGTAACAGCAAACGTCGCTATGAGCACTCATAGCGACGTTTGCTGTCACCTGGTTGGGTTAACGCACGACGGCGGTTGGCTGGCTAGATTGCGCAGCCGTCAGGGCCGCAGGCCTCGGCGTCGGAGGCGCCCACCGGGATCAGGGGGTTGGCTTCCTGCCAGGCCTGGTTCAGGGCTTGGCTGAAGAGGTCCGCGGGCTGGGCCCCGGAGATGCCGTACTTGCGGTCGATGACGAAGAACGGGACGCCGGTGACGCCAATGGCGCGGGCCTCATTGATGTCCTGGTTGACCTCTTCCGCGTATTTGTCCGAGGTGAACAGTTCTGCAACTTCGTTGGCGGGCAGACCGAGGGCGGCACCGAGCTCCGTGAGGTACTCCTGGTTGCCGATGTCCTTGCCGTGCTCAAAGTGGTCGCTGAGCAACTGCTCCTTGGCGGCGTCCTGGCTTCCGTGGGCAGCGGCGAGATGGATGAGGCGATGGGCGGTGAAGCTGTTGGCCACCACCACCTTGTCGAAGTGGTAATCCAGGCCCTCGCCCTTGGCCGTCTCGGTGACGTGGGCGAACATCTGCTTGACCTGCTCCGGAGCCATGCCCTTGCGGTTGCTCAGGTAGTCCAGCTCCGTCCCGTCGTAGTGCTCCGGAACGGAAGGGTCCAGCTGATAGCTCTTCCACTCGATGTCAACGGAGTCGCGGTGCGGGAACTGTGCCAGGGCGGTCTCGAAACGGCGCTTGCCGATGTAGCACCACGGGCACGCGACGTCTGACCAGATCTCAATCTTCATGCTGTTGGCAACCCTGTAGGCCGGCCGGGCATTCCTTGCACTGCTGTTATTTTGCTCACCCATTGTTGTTACCACCGAAGCCCAATACTCTTGAAAAGGGTTATGAAGCCAGCCCTTGGACTGGGGGTTTTGCGCGGAGGCTCCAGCATGCGCATCGGACTCATTGTTGGCCCTTGGTTTACCGTGCCGCCGGAAAAGTACGGCGGAACGGAACGTGTTGTGGACGCCCTCGCCTGCGCGTTGATGACAGCCGGACACCAAGTTCTGTTAGCCACAACATCGGACAGTACCTGTCCTGTGCCCAGGGTCCCCGACCTCGGAGAGTCAGAACCCGGGGAGCTGGGGACCAGCGAATCGGAACTGAACCACGTCATCAAGGCCTACGCCGGAATGCACCACGTGGACATCATTCACGACCACACGTTGGCCGGCCCTCTCTACGCTCACCGTCCACCGGGGATACCTGTAGTGACTACCATCCATGGGCCCCTCACCGGCCGGACGGCCGGGCTGTACCGTGACATGGCGCGGAACACCGCCATTGTGGCCATATCCCATGACCAGTGCAGCGGAGTCCCCGACCTCCCCATCTCGGCTGTCATCCACCACGGCATTGACCTCTCCCAAGTATCTGCGGGTGAAGGAAAGGGTGGCTACGCGTGCTTCGTGGGCCGGATGTGCCCGGACAAGGGGCTCCTGGAAGCCGTGCACATTTCCCGGAAAGCCGGCGTCCCGCTCCGCATTGCTGCCAAGATGCACACCCCGGCCGAGAGGGAGTTCCATGACCAGGTGGTGCTACCACTGTTAGGACCCAATGAGGAGTTCCTGGGCGAACTTTCAGACCCGGAGAAATATGAGCTCATGGGAGACGCCTTGGTCCTGCTGAACCCCATCCAATGGCCCGAACCCTTCGGCTTGGTGATGATTGAGGCGCTGGCCACCGGAACACCTGTACTTTCCACCCCCAGGGGGGCCGCTCCGGAAATCCTGACCCACGGACTCAACGGCTTCCTCGCCCCGTCCAATGAGCTGGCCAATTACATGGAAGCCGTGGCCGGGATCAGCCGGGCAGCGTGCCGCCGCACTGTGGAAGAGCGCTTCACTGCTGCCCGCATGGCGGCAGACCATCTGGAACTCTACGCCCGCGTCTTGGCCCCCGTGGAGGAAGCTGTTCGCCCTTGACCGCCTGGAACGCCGATCCGGACGCTGGTACCTCGGAATTCGGTCTCGTGCGGTACGGCTTCGTGAAGGAAGCCAGCCGGGTTGCGAGCGGACTGTTCGACGCCGCCGAGCACTTTAGCGGTCAACTTCCGGAGCTTTTTCCGGCGCCCTTGCAATTAGCCCGCATCCTGCTGCGGTCCTACCCAGATTTCACCCGAAACGTCCTGCATTTGGCACCCATCCTGCCTGATTCCTTCGGCACCTTCACCGCGGACAACGACTTGCTGGGGCGCTCGATGATCACCATCCAGGCGTCCGGCTCCTCAGGGAACGTGACCGGGCACCCTCTGGGCTGGAGTTGAGGTCCGATCCAAGGCCGCCCTTGACAGGGGAGATGTTCGGTTAGTTTCTAGAGGGTGCCGCGGCGGCCGTACCTCTCACTAGATTCGGTGGTGTCCTTCGCAGCGGTTGTGGTGCCGGGCCGCAGCTCAAATTGCGGGGCTTCCGGGATTTTGGGCGATCGGCCGGCATCGGCGATGTAGGCGGCGGCCAGCCCGCCGAGTTCCACAAGCGGAAGGGTGACGGTGGTGAGGCCGAAGACCGCCCCGCCTCTGGTACCTCCGATGCCGGCCACCGAAACATCATCCGGAATGCGGTAGCCGGAGGTCCACAGGCCGGCCAAAACACCCACGGCGATCTCGTCATTGGCGCATACGATCGCTTCGGGCAGTTCTCCCGCGGCGATCAGGTGCGCCACTGCCTCCCGCCCGGATTCCTGGCGCATGCCGGCGTTCCCCAACACCATGGGAAGGGCTCGGGCTTCGAACATCGCACGGCGATATCCGATGACGCGCTGTTCCACGGCTGTCAGCCCCGGCATACCGCCGACAAATGCAATCCTCCGATGGCCCAGGGAGAGCATATAGCGGGTCAATTCGTAGGACGCGGCATGGTTGTCGATGACGATTTTGGTGGAATCGAATCCGCGTGGAGCCAGCGCCACCACCCTGGTTCCGGCCCTGACAGCAAGATTGACCTCCCGCGCCAGTTCAGCCGTTCCAGGGGAGCCCTCGATGTCGCTGCCGCAGAACACGATCCCGGAGGCCTGATGCTCCCGGAGAACGCGGAACTTGGTTCGTTCTTGTTCAGGGTCCCTGTTCGCATTGGCCAGGATGGTGACGAATCCAGCCTTGGCGGCTTCTATTTCGATGCCCCGGGTCAACTCGGCGAAGTAGGGATCCAGGATGTCGCTGGCAATGACCCCGATGATCTTGCTGCGCTGCTGCTTCAAGGCCTGGGCGGCGGCGCTTGGTGTGTAGCCCAGCGTCTGGGCAGCGGATTGGACACTCTCGCGAATGTCCCGGGACACCGGATGGGCTGAGCCATTGAGCACGCGCGAGGCTGTAGCCACGGAGACGGCGGCAAGCTCGGCTACTTCCCGCAATGTGGCCATGTTTCCCAGACTCCTTCGGTGGATTCAACCGTCCAAGCCTAACTGCCACCGGGATGGTTCCCTGGTCGCGGCACGAAGTGCTTGACAGGTGCGTCAGTACACCCTTAGCGTAATGGTAAACCTTTGCCACTGCGATGTATGCCTTTACGGATATAGTGGCAAACGTTATCCGTTAGAACTCAAAGGAGAGATGCAATGACCGACCTTACAAAACCCTTCGACCTGATCGTGGTTGGTGCGGGCGCGGCTGGATTGGCGGCCGCCAACCGTGCGGTGGACCTCGGGGGACGGGTGCTGCTCCTGGAGAAGGGCGGGGCACCTGGTGGTTCTGCCGCACTGTCGGCGGGGATTCTTTGGACCGCCCCAAATCTTGACGTCCTTCGGAGCATCCAACCGGACGGGGATCCTGTTCTTGGACCGTTGGTGGTTGAAGGCTACGACCAAGCGGTGCAGGATGTCCGTGAAGCCGGTGTAACTGTCAGCGATGAATGGCTGGACCATCTGGAATGGGGCCGTGCCTGCAAGATCGACATCAAAGAGCTGATTTCCAAATGGTCGGCAAAAATTGAAGCCACCGGTGGCGGGCTCCTGACGGGCGTGAACGATATTGAACTCATCATTGAGGACGGTGCTGTGGCCGGTGCCTCGTTTGAGTTTGGTGGGGAACGTATCGCCGTCCTCAGTGGGGCAGTTCTCCTGGCCACAGGCGGATTCCAGGGCGATCCTGAGCTGAAACAGAAGTTCATTGGCAATGGCGCCGATGATATTGCTGTCCGAAGCAATCCCCACTCGGTGGGCGACGGATTCCGCTTGGGAGCTGCCGCCGGAGGTGCCGCCAGCCGTCACCTTTCAGGTTTCTATGGGCACACGTTGCCCAGCCCCTTGCCTGTATCTCCGGAAGTGTTCTTGCGGCTGACCTTGTACTTCTCCGCCTACGGCGTCATGGTAAACCGGCTGGGACGGCGGTTCACCGACGAGTCTCTGGGCGATGAGGTCTCCAACCAGGCAGTTGTCCGTGAACCGGGACGCCGTGGTGTTCTGATATGGGATGACGAAGTTCAGCAGACGCGGGCGCTTGCCGTACCGTATCCCAGCGGCATGGCCCTCGACCGGCATGCTGAGGCCTCCCAGTTGGGAGCGCGCACCGCCGAAACTGCCACTCTTGAGGAACTGGTGGAAGTGGTGGCCGGCTGGGGTGTTGACCGTGCGGGCCTAGTGGAGACCTTGGAGAACTACCAGCGTGCATCCAATGGCGAATCAGTCAGCCTGGACGCACCGCTTCCCAAGCGTCCAAGCCCGCTCAAGAAGGGCCCGTTCCGCGCCGTGGAATTCCAGCCCTGCATCACCATCCCGTTCGGCGGACTGAGGGTGAACGGTGACAGCCAGGTTCTGGACCGCGACAATCGTCCTGTCACCGGGCTGTTCGCCGCCGGAGCAGACGCGGGTGGGGCCCAGGACCTCCGTTATGTGGGAGGCATCGTGTTTGGTTTCGTCTTCGGCCGGCGCGCAGCAGATGCGGCCATGCGCACTGTCCGTGCCTCGGACAAACTGGTTGCAGTCTCATGATCACCTCGACAGTGGGCTGCAGGGTAGCGTGGGAAGGACCCGGACAACTCGACTTCGAAGACAGCGCGTGGCCGGCGCCGGGTCCGGATCAGGTGGTGATTCGTGTCGAAAGTGTTGGAGTCTGCGGCACTGACCTCAGCATCTGGCGGGGCGACCATGACGGTCTCCGGAAAGGCTCTGTTCTGGGGCACGAATTCGGCGGCACGATTGTGGACGTCGGGGCCAACGTGGAGTTCAGGTCCGTTGGACAAAAGACAGCTGTAGACCCCAACCTGACGTGCGGAAAGTGCCAGGACTGCCGTGCGGGCTCCCGTGGCCTTTGCAGCGAGCGCAAACTTATGGGACGGGACGTCGACGGCGGGCTGCAGAGCTTTGTGGCGGTGGATGCCGCTCAAACAATCCTTGTTCCCGGGGAACCGGATTCCCGTGCGCTGGCGCTTGTCGAACCGATCGCTGTGGGAGTCCACGCATGTGCACGGGCCGAAGTAAGGTTTGGCAGTCACCTTGGCATCATCGGTGGAGGCGCGATCGGAATGGCCTGCGCCCTTCAGGCCCGCAGCCTGGGCGCCGCGAGCATCACGGTGGTGGAGCCTGACCCCCAGCGCAGGGAAGCCATCGAGGCCTTCGGCGTGAGCGCCTTGGCTCCCGGTGACGTTCCCGGACAGCGCTGGAACGTTGCGATCGACACTGTCGGCAGTGCCGCCACCATCAGTGCCGTGATGGACCTGATGGTGCCGGGCTCCACGATTTGCGTGGCAGGCCTTGCCACCGGCGGAACGCTGCCTGCCGCCGGTGACCTGGTACGCCGCGAGCTCACCATCACCGGAACGTTCTGCTACACCACTGCCAATCTCCACACAGCTGCAGCGCTCGTGGCACTTCACGGGCTCAACGCCCTTCCGCATGACCTCATTCAAGGTCTCCGCAATGCCCCCCAGGCAATCGAAGACTTCGCCCAAGGCCGTCTTGGCCGCGGCAAAACCCTCATCATCCCCTAGCCCAACAGGGCAATTACCAAAGACGACTGAATCTGCAATGAAGGAGAAATCAGTGAAAACCTCCCTGCAAGACACCGCGGTGCTTCCACCGCATGCCAAGAACAGCCCTCGGCGGGCAGCTGTCGCCAGCATGGCCGGCGGAACGCTGGAGTACTACGACAACTACATCTACGCTCTGGCAGCAGCCCTCGTTTTCGGGAAGATCTTCTTCCCGGAGGCAGGAGGCGTGGCGACGTTGGCTGCGCTGGCCACCTTCGCGGTCTCTTACGTTGCCCGCCCCCTGGGTGCAGTGCTCTTGGGACACTTTGGCGACCGGATCGGCCGGAAGAAGGTGCTGGTCTTCATCCTGATCCTCATGGGAACGTCCACCTTCCTGGTCGGCTGCCTGCCCGGCTACGCGCAGATTGGCGTGTGGGCGCCCACCCTGCTGATCACGTTGCGGATTCTCCAGGGAATTTCCGTGGGCGGCGAGACCGCTGCCGCCACAGTATTGACCATTGAAGTTTCTCCTGAAGGCCGCCGCGGCTTCTTCACGAGTTGGGCTCCTAACGGCATCGTGGCCGGTTTCGTTCTGGCAACACTTGTCTTCGTACCCATTTCGGCTCTGCCTGAAGCCCAACTCCTCAGCTGGGGCTGGCGGATCCCGTTCTTCCTGAGTGCCTTCGTCACCATTGCCGGATTCGTGATCCGGGCAAAACTCACCGAACCAGAGGCATTCGTGGAAGCCCAGGCTGAGCACGCGCTGGTCAAAGTGCCGGTTGTGGAGGTGTTCCGGTCCCACTGGGGTGCCATTATCCGCGTGACGTTCTGCTCACTCGCCTTCGCCATCGACACCGTGATCAAAGTCTTCGCCCTCTCCTTCGCCACCAGCGTGTACGACATCCCGCGGAGCACCATGTTGTGGGTCCTCATCGTCAGCCACATCTGCGCACTGGTGACGCAGCCCTTGCTCGCTGCCCTTTCCGATCGAGTAGGCCGCAAGCCGGTCTTCATCGCCGGAAATCTGGGCTGTGCCGTGATGATCTTCGCCTACTTCGCCGCGATTCAGTCGGGCAACGTCCCCCTGCTGTTCCTCACGGGGTTCCTCTCGGTCTCCTTCGCTTACGCGGCCATCAATGCCACGTATCCGTCATTCTTCGCGGAGATGTTCAACCTGAAGGTCCGCCAGACGGGAATGGCCCTGGGCCTGCAGATCGGATTGATCGCTGCGGGCTTCGCCCCCACGATCTACACCGCGCTGACGGCCGGAAACCCGACTGACTGGCTGCCAGTGGCAGTGATCTCCGCCGTCATCTCCCTTCTCGCTGTAGCCGGCGCCCTCACGGCAAAAGAAACGTCCAAAATCCCGTTGGATCAACTCGGATCTCCCATCTCAAACCAGTCCCAGCCCACCCCCATCCGTTCAGGAGAACAGTCATGAACCAACCTTTCCGCGTAGGAATTGTGGGCTGCGGCAACATCGCCGACAACCACTTCCAGTCCTACTCCGCAATCTCCAACGTCCACGTCGTGGGCGTCTGCGATGTGGATCTTGGCCGCGCCCAGGATTTCGCTGCAGAACGTGGCATTGCCGGAGCGGTCCAGTCCGTTCGTGAACTCATTGAGTTGGGGATCGAAGCACTCAGCGTCTGCACGCCGCACCCCACCCACGAGGCAGTAGTGACTGAAGCAGCAGCCGCAGGCGTTCACATTCTGTGTGAAAAGCCGGTGGCGACGGACGTAGCGTCAGCCCAACGAATGGTGGCTGCCGCTGAGCGCCACGACGTTACTTTCGGCGTCGTATTCCAGCGTAGGTTCTGGCCTGGGGCCCTGGCTTTGCGCGCTGCCATCGACGACGGCCGGCTCGGGCAGCCGATGCTCGGCCACTGCCAAGTACTCCTGCATCGCGGGACCGATTACTACAACGCTGCCGCGTGGCGCGGTACATGGGCGGCCGACGGCGGTGGAGTGCTGATGACCCAGGCCATCCACTACATAGACCTGTTGCAATGGTTCATGGGAGATCCAGTGGAGGTCAGCGCTAAGGCCGGCACGTTCGTCCATGGGGAGTCCATCGAAGTAGAAGACACGGCGGCGGCACTTATTACCTTCGCCTCCGGTGCGATAGCGACCCTTAGCGCCACAGTGGCGGCATCGCCCAATCTGGGAAGCCGGATCGTGGTGACAGGAAGCCGCGGTGCCACCGTCAACGTCTCTGAATACCCGGAAGGCTCCGACGCCATCAACGACTTGTGGGCTGTCCGGGGTGAAGAACGAGCCATCGACGTGTTCCAGGACGGACTTACGGGGGACATTCCCGTGGCAGAAGTGAATGCCAAGCTCCTCCCTTTGCACAAACTCCAGGTGGCTGACTTCGTCGATGCCGTGAGGAGTGGCCGCGCACCCTGCGTGAGCGGGCGGGAAGCGATGAAATCACTGCAGATCGTCGCAGCGGTCTACGAGTCTGCCCGGACGGGACTGCCGGTTCGGATCGGCAAGGGATCCACGGAAGCGCAGGCCTTCCCCCATTTGAACCAAGTGGTGGCTTCACGATGAGGACCAATGTAGAGCTCAGCCTGAACCAAGCCACGACGCGCCCATACCCCCTGATTGAAACAGCAGAGGCTGCCATGCGAGCGGGCATCCGACACATCGGCCTCTGGATTGAGCCGGTGGAAGAGCTCGGCCTGGCCCGGACCCGCCGGTTGCTCAGCGACACCGGCCTTTCCGTCAGTTCGGTCTGCCGTGTGGGTTTCCTCGCCGACAAAGAGGGAGCCGAATTACGGGCGGCCATGGATGGCGTCAAACGGGCACTTGAGCTCTCATCCGAGGTGGGCAGTCCAATGCTGACGCTCATTGCTGGAGGGTTGCCGCTGCACGATCCGTGTATCCGCAGCGCCGAAAACCGGCTTCGCGGCCTGCTGGAGGAACTTGAGCCACACGCACGTGCAGCGGGAGTGCGCTTGGCACTGGAACCCCTGCATCCGTTGTTCGTTCAGAGCAGGAGCGTCGTCACGACGATTTCCCAGGCGCTCCGTGTAGTCGAGGATTTTCCGGTTGAAAGTGTGGGAATCCTCATCGACGCCTACGCAACGTTCTGGGATCCGAATTTCGACGACGACGTCCTCGCCGCAGGCAATAGGATCGCCGGTTACCAGGTCAGCGATTTCACGCTTCCCTTGCCCGTTCCGGAAAACATGAACGGAAGGCTGTTTCCTGGAGACGGATCCCTCGACCTTGGTGCCCTCACCTCATCCGTCCGCCGTTCAGGCTATACGGGACCCATCGAGGTGGAAATCTTCAACGAAGACATCTGGCGGTTGCCGCTGCAAACCATAGTGGATCGCACCGTGGACAGCTTTAGCCGCCACGTCGCAGAACCCGTCAACGCTAGGGAACGCCAAACAGTATGAAAACCCTGAACTTGACGGGTACAGGACTTCGATGCCTCATAGTGGGAGCGGCTTCCGGCATAGGGGAGGCAACTGCGCGGAGGCTTGGCAGCAACGGTCACCGAGTCATCGGCGCGGACCTTCCATCGTCGCGGTGGCCTGTTTCGGGTAGTACCTATAGCCAACTGGACATGGATATTACGGACAATCAGTCGGTACAGGCCGTGGTTGCGGAAGTGGTGGCCCGCTTGGGTGGCCTGGATGTGGTTGTTAACACGGCAGGCATCCTTGGCAAGATTCAGCCGTCCTCTGAAGAGTCCGTCGAAGAGTTCGATCTGCTTTTGCGGGTCAACCTCACCGGGGCGTTCGCGCTCTCCAAAGCCGTGCTTCCGGTTATGGCGGAGAACGGCTTCGGGCGGCTCATCCACTTCTCCTCCACAGCAGGCAAGGAAGGCGTTCCGGGGATGACAGGTTATTCAGCGAGCAAAGCCGGCATCACTGGCTTGGTGAAAGCGCTGGCCAAGGAGTACGCCGCCGCGGGCATAACGATCAACGCCATCGCACCTGGCAAGATCGATACGCCGTTGCTCAACGGAGAGGCGCCGACAGCCGAAGACCTGCAGAAAATACCCATGCGTCGCCTGGGGACAGCTGAGGAGGCAGCAGCCCTGGTGGAGTTCATCGCTTCACGTGAGGCCTCGTACACCACGGGCTTTGTGTTCGATCTCTCCGGCGGCCGCGCCGTTTACTAGGAGCCCGTTTTCCAGGATTCGGTCAGAGCTCGTATTCCATCACGAAGTCGTGCTCCACGGTGTTTCCCAGGGTGAAGGACTTGGTGCCGATCCGTTGGAAGCCGCTCTTCTCATAGAAACGGATTGCCTTCGCGTTCTCGCTGTTCACCCCGAGCCACACCCCGGCAGCGCCCTTGTCTGCGGAATGGGCCAACGACGCCTGGATGAGACGTGACGCGGCGCCCTTGCCATGGTATTCCGGGTGCACGTAGCACTTGCTCAATTCGGTGGAAGGGAGCGAGGACAGCACAGAGGCGACATCCGGGTCGCTGGCCGGCTTGGCAACCAAGAGCGTGTACCCGTTCAGCTGCCCGTCGTCGTCGAGCACCAGGATGGTGATGTTCGCGTCGGCGAGGTAGTCCTTGAACTTGGCCTCACTGAGCGTCTTTTCGATGTGGGCCTGGATATCGGCCGGCGAGGAGCCCGGCGGGCAGGCTAGCGGGAAGGTGATGGCGGCAAGCTCAGCCAGCTTCCCGGCGTCGTGCGTTGTTGCGGTGCGGATGGTTTCAGTCACGTGGTCCCCCCCGGGAGTTTTTGTACAGGTAATGCCCCTAAGAACGAATCTTAAGGGCATTAGCTGTACGAAAACTCCTAGTCCACCGTGGGGGTGGCCCTGAAGGCGTTGGTAGTCCTGTCCGCGAGTACTTGCCGTTCACTGCCCGAATCGAGGATGGTGTTGCGTGTTGATTCGGGGTCAACCAGGACAGCCGTCACGGAAAGGGCATCAGCAGCGTCTGTTGTCAGCAGGGCGTCCACCTGACCTTCGAAGCAATCGTCGCTGGTGGTGGCATGCACGTTCATTGCAACGACGTGGTTGTTGGACACGAAGTTCCCTGTACCTTCGCGCAACCGGATGATGACCGGCGTCGCGCCTTCGGGACGGATACTCCCCGAATCGATGATCTGGGAAAAGTGGTTGCCGATCACGGAGTTGTTGTTGCCGCTGACACTCAGGACTCCGTGGAGGTCATCCAGCCCGTTGTCGATCCCCAGGAAGGGTGTCCAGGGCTCGTGGTCACGGAGGAAGTGGTTGGTGGCCACGAGGTTTTCCGAGCTGTTCCCGTCGAGGACGACCATGCCCGCGTAGAAGGAGTGCAGGCGGTTGTTGGTGACGCTCGAACGGGTTACGCCGTTGAAGTGGACGCTGCTCGCTCCTCGGGGAAAGATGTTGTTGGCAGTGACAAGGAGCCCGCCGTGGTTTTCCGCGTAGATGGAATGACCCTTGAAACCGGCTCCGATCAGGTTGTCGGTGATCTTGGACGCCTGTCCCCAGCCACGCAGCTCGATGCAGCTTCCGCATTCCGCGATGAAGTTGTTATGGATGGACAGGGCGTCCGCGTTGTGGATGGTCAGGGCGTGTTCAAGGTAGATAAAACCCATCTCGTTGACGCGGAAGGAATCGTTGGCACTTGAGACTTGGATGCCGGTCTTCCCATTCACATAGCTGTTTTCCGCGGGTAGCTCCGAGCCGTCCGGAGCGAAGTGGAGCCCATCGATGCAGAAGTTGGCGAACTCCACCGAACTGATCCGGGGACTGCCCGCACGTTCAACCCGGAAGGCAGCTCCCTTGGCCGGGTCAGCCTTGGACGGGTCAGTGCCCCCGCCAGCCGGGAGCAGGTCCACCAGGACGCGGCTCCCTCCCGGCCACAGTTCGTGCAGATCGGGCCATTCGTCTTCGGGGACGTTGAATCGGATGCTTGAGGAGGTGAACCCGTGGCCCGAGCCCTGGATCCTCAGGAAGCTGATGTCTATCAAAACCTGGGTGCGCAGGCGGTAGTCACCCGGCGGCAGGTAGATCACCGCTCCCGGCTTTCCGCCGTCGTTGACGTCTGAGGCGTTCTGCCGTTCCTTGATGTCAGCGATGATGCTGTTGATGACCTCGCCGACGTCCTCGGACGGATTGCCGATGGGCCAGTTGGTCACGTCGTAGTAGTTCTTGCTGGACATGGCTTGAGTTCCCTTGATGTGTATGCGGTGGGTTGTTTGGGCGTGGTCAGAGGGCAGGTTGGTGTTCAACCACGTCAGCCAGCAGTTCGTCCGACGTCGGTGGGTTGGCGCCCGCGCGCCGCACTGTGATGGCCGCGGCCTTGGTGGCCCTTCGTCCCAACGATTCCAGAGCCTCTTGCCGTAAGCCGACCGCCCCGGTCAGGAGAAGCCCGTAGATCAGGGCGGACATGTACGAGTCACCGGCGCCAATGGTGTCCACCACGGTGGACTTCAAGGAGGGAACCAACAGCCGGGCGCCGGGGGTTGAAAGCATGGATCCTTCGGAGCCCTTGGTGACCACAACAAGCCCGGCCCCAAGGTCCAATATGCGCTGTGAAGTGTCCTCAAGCGACCAGCCCGGGTAGAGCCACCGTGCGTCCTCGTCGCTGAGTTTGACCACCTCGATCAGGGGGATGAGGTCCTCGAAAATGGTCTTTGCCTCGGTCTGGCTGCCCAGCAGGGCAGGGCGGACGTTGGGATCGTAGGTGACTACGCATCGCTGATGCACCTGCTCCAGGAGTTGTCGTACCGCGGATGCTCCAGGCTCCAGGAAGGTGGCGATTGATCCCGTGTGCAGGATTTTTGGCACGCTCACGGGGGCAATGGCGGGAAGCTCCCATTGGATGTCGAAGTCGTAGTGGGCTGAACCGTCCGACGCCAGGGTGGCGGTGGCCGTAGCAGTCCGGCCGGGCCTCCCGGCAGCGGTCAGGAGTTCGACGCCGGCGCTCGCCAAGTGCCGCTCGATGGCAGCACCGTGGTGGTCATCTCCGATGGACGTCAACAGGGCGGTTGATACGTTGAGCCGCCCGAGCCCGTAGGCAACGTTGGCGGGGGATCCTCCCGGGTGCTCAACGGTGCCCCGTGACGAAACGACGATGTCGATCAGAGCTTCACCGACAACTACGACGTCGGCGCCCGAGCCCTGTCGGGTTGCTTGAACGTTGTTCATTCCTGCTTCTCCTTATACGTGTGACGAGACCGTAAGCTTCAGAACCGTTGCTGTGCCGCCCTCGGCGGTCAGCCAGTTCTCCTGGCTCCCGGCGTCCGGGAAAACGAGGTCGGTCAGGACCACCTTGCCGTCCTGGGCAAAGACTTCCACTGAGCTCTGGTCCACCACGATGAGCAGCTTGAGGATGCCGTCCTCCAAGGCAGCGGGCGCTGATTCGGCTGACGCGAACTTTTCGTGGAACGTGGTGTCTCCTGACCGGGTGCGGTCAAGGGTGATGCGGCCGTTGCTTGTGGTGTAGCTCAGTACAGTGCCCTGGCTCCCGTCGGCCCTCGCGAGAAGCCGCAGATCAACGCGCTCGGCGGTTCCCGGCACGATGTCAGCCTCGATCACTTGAGCGGTATCCGGCCTTGCATCCGGCAACCGGAAGGCGTTGGCGCCCAGCGTGAAGCTGCCGGACTTGGCCAGCTCTTGTTTCAGATCTCCCAGGATGGGCCGCTGGACCAGTCGTGTGGCGCCGTTCAAGGAAACGCCGCTGACGGAATCGCCGTTCACTGAACTCAGTACGACCTCTCGGGCAAGAGTCATGGAGGACCGCCACGGTGCCGTGGGCAACTGGTTGGCGTAGTCCCAGTTATTCATCCAACCCATGATGATCCGCCGGCCATCCGGGGTGTTGCTGAAGGACACGGAAGCGTAGCAATCACGTCCCCAATCCAGCCACATGCAGCGCTGCAGTGCCGCAGCTGCCTCATCCGCGTCTCCGATTGACGAGAGACCGGCAGGAGCCACCAGAGAACCGGCATCCGGGAGGAAATGGACGCCGTCGAAGTGCCCGACGAAATACTGGCCGCCCGAACCTCCCGCCACCGCACCGGGGTTGATGTTGACGATCAGCACCCATCTGATGTTCTGTGGATCCCCGTCCACCGCCAAGGGAAAGAGGTCGGGGCATTCCCACTCACCGGAGTCGGCGTTGGCCGGACCAAAGTGGCTCAGGAAGTCCCAGCGTTTGAGGTCGTCGGAGCGGTAGAAAACCACCTCCTGCTGCTGCGCTTCGACAGCGACCATCACCCAAAAGGAACCTTCCCCGCCGTGGTAACGGAACACTTTGGGATCGCGGAAGTGCTCGGAGTTCCTGGTCACCACAGGGTTCTGATCGTATTTGCGCCATGTCATTCCGCCATTGGTGCTGTACGCCAGGGATTGGGCCTGCGTCCCGCTGTGAAGGGTCCCTGGCTTGAAGGCGCTGGTGTACACAGCCACCAAAGCCGGTGACTCCACGGTGCCAAAACCGGAGGTATTGCCGTGGTCCACCACCACGCTTCCGGAGAAGATGTCCTCCTTCTCATCGCCGGCAATAGCTACAGGATGCTCCGTCCACTGCAGGAGATCCGTTGAGGTGGCGTGGCCCCAGGACATGTTCCCCCAGACGTTGCCGTAAGGGTTGTTCTGGAAGAAGAGGTGATACAAACCGTCGTGGTAAACCAAGCCATTGGGATCGTTCAGCCAGGTGTCCCTTGCCGTGAAATGGATGGCAGGCCGGAATCGGGGAGTTACGGCCGCGGCTGTTTCCGGGCGTGCGGCATCAAGGCTACTGGACATGTGGTGCGTTCCTTTTGGGACGTTGAAGTGGCTTGTTGGGGTTACCGCGGAGCTGCGACTGATTCGCGGCTGACCAACGGGCAACCCAGGATGGTTGGGTGGAGCGCCATCAAGGACAGATCGTCCTTGCCCTCGATAGCGTCTATGAGGTGTTCAGTGGCCCAGGCACCCATTTCGTAGTGGGGGAGGGCCACGGTGGTCAGCCCGGGGTAGAGGTTGGCCGCGATGAGTTCCTGGTCATCAAAACCAACAACTGAAAGGTCCGCCGGGATGCTGAGGCCCAACTCGGCTGCGGCCCGGTAGGCGCCCATTGCCATGCGGTCGTTGTAGCAGAACAGGGCTGTAGGAATATCGGCGCGGTCATCCCGCGACAGGATCCGTTTGGCCGCCTCATAGCCGCCCTGCACTTCCGAGATCTCGGACTCGACAGGTGCAGCATCGCCGTCGAGCCCTGCTTCGGTGAGCATGGCCCGGAAGGCCTGAAGCCGCTGGCGGGTTGCGGGGACGTCGTCGGTGTTGTTGATGAAGGCTATCCGGGTGTGGCCGGCGTCGAGGAGTGCCCCAACAGCGGCGCGGGCACCTCCGTCCTCGTCCGGGACCACAGCCGTGATGTTACCGCCGATAGCGACGGAGTCCACCAGCACGGACGGGACGCTGCCCAGGTTGTCCGGGAGTTCCACATTGCGGTGGTACATGGTGGCATAAAGGATTCCGTCCACGCGACGTTCCAGGAGGGCCTGGACGTCGGCTTGCCTCGATTCGAGGCTGGCGGAGCCCGGAGTGTTGATGATCATGAGATTGTAGCCCCGGGCCTTGGCGGCCTCATCAGCGCCCAGGATGATCCGGCCGGCGTGGGGAGTGGTGGCGATTTCCTCGCTCACCAACCCCAGCATGCCGGTCCTTTGCGTGCGAAGGGCCTGGGCCAGGCGGTTGGGGCCATAGCCTAGTTCCTCGGCCGCGGTCTTGACTTTGTCCCTGGTTTCGCTGCTGATCCGGGCGTAGGAAACCTCGTTGAGGACATGGGACACCGTGGTGACGGACACGCCGGCGGCGACGGCTACGTCCTTGATACCGATGTTCTTGTTGCTCATCCGACTCCCACGTCCTTATGGTTGGTGATGCCCTTGGGGGCTATCAGTAGGCTACTCGTTGATGGTGGCACTGGCCCTTGAGTACTGGACTTGATGATCAGCCCTTCACAGCGCCCAGCGTCATGCCTGCCACGATTTTCCGCTGCAGCAGCAGCGTCAGCAGGATGACCGGGATCGAGTAGACAGCAGCGAGGGCCGTCATGGATCCCCAGTCCAGGCCGAACTGCGTTTGGAAGTTCGCAATCACCACGGGCGTGGTCTGGGACCGGATGGCTGTCATCAGGAGGGCGAACAGGAACTCGTTCCATGAGGCCAGGAAGGCGAAGATCGCGGTGACGGCGATACCGCCGGACACTACCGGGATCACCACCCGCCACAGGGCTCCAAGCCGGCTGCACCCATCCACGGTTGCGGCTTCTTCCAAGTCCCGGGGGACCGACTCGAAGAAGCTGGACATCAGCCAGATGGACAGCGGAAGGGAGATGGTGGTGTGGGCAATGGACAGGGCTATGGGGGTATCCGCCAGGCCCACCGAGGACATCATGGACGCCAGCGGAATGCCGATGGCCACTGGCGGCACCATGCGGGTGACCAGGGCGGCCATGATGAAGACGCGTCCGCTCGGTGTCTTGTAGCGTGTGATGCCGTAAGCGGCCGGAACGGCCAGGACCAGTGACAACACAGTACTGATGACAGCCGTTTGGATGCTGTTGATGAAGGACGCCAAGACCCCGCTTCGGCCCAGGGCGTTGGTGTAGTTCTCCAGAGTCCACTCCCGCGGCAGGATGGTGGGGGGAACCGCGATGGTGTCGATCGGCGTCTTGAACGACGTGAACAGCAAGTACAGGAACGGGAAACCGTACAGCACCATGGCCACGGCCAGCAGGATCCAGAGGATGGTACGGGTGCTCCGTTTGCCGGCTTCGAGGCCTTCGCGGTTGACCCCCCGCCGGTTGCGCAGCGGTTGTGGCTCGGAAGTATCCGACGCCGGCGGGCTGGCTTTGGTGGCTAGGCTCGCGTTGCTCATCAGTTGTCCTTTCCAGGCCGCCAGATGGTGGCCACTGCAACGAAGGCAATGGCGAGCATTGCGAGGAGATAGATGGTGCCCATGGCACTGGCGAGCCCTGGGTCGCCGAAGCGGATCATGGTCCGGTAGATCAGCAGGCTCATGGTTTCCGAAGCCGACTGCGGTCCGCCGTTGGTCTGGATGAGGATGGTGTCGAAGGCCCTTGCTGCGTCAATGCCGCGAACCACCAGCGCGACGGCGATTACCGGACGCAGGAGCGGAAGGATGATCCGGAAGAGGAGCGCCGGAGCCCGTGCCCCATCAAGGCGGGCGGCCTCGATCAGATCGCCCGGGATGTTCTGGAGGCCCGCAAAGAGCACAAGGCACATGAAGGAGGTGGTGAGCCAGATGTCCGGAATGGCCACCGAGAACAACACAATGTTGGGGTCGGAAAGCCAGCCGATCTGGTTGGGATCGGACAGGATGCCGGCTTGGTGGAGGAGTGTGCCGATGAGGCCGAAGTTATCGATCATCAGGAACTTCCACAGCAGGCCAGCCACGATCGGGGCGATCATCAGGGGGTAGAGGAAGACGGTCCGCCAGATCTGGGATTTCTTCCCCAAGGTGGTGAACAGCAGGGCCATGCCCAAGCCGAGTGCGAACTCGAGTGTCACCACCACCAGGGTGTAGGCAAGGGTCCGCCATCCGGCGCTGGTGAAGGCTTCGGAGGTGAACGCCGTGACGTAGTTTTGGAAACCCACAAAGTCACGGGGGCCGCCCGCGATAGGGGAGATCTTGAAGAAGCTGTCCGCCACCAAGCGGAAGAGGGGATAGGCCACGAATACGGCCAGGAACAGTGCCGCGGGCGTCATCAGATAGAGGGCGAAGCGGCGATCGGAGATACGCACGGTTTTCTTTTCTGCTGGTTGGGACCGCGGCCGGCACTGTCTTTCGCGCTGTGCGCGGGCCGGTGCCGGCCGCGGAGTTCTACTTCAGGAGGTCCTGGACCTGCTTCTTGGCATCGGCCAGGAGCGCCGAGGTGTCTCCCCCGGCCACGGCCTTCTGCAGCAACGGGATCAGGACGGTGTCAACGATCTGCTGCCACTTGGCGGTTGCCGGCCGGGTGGCCGTTGCCGGAGCGTTGAGGGTTTCAATCAGCGGCTTGAAGCTTTCGTAGCCAGGCTGGTCCTGGTATTTCTCAAACGCGCTGATGCGCGAAGCCAGGCCGAGCTTGGAGTCGATGCCCATGCTGTTGTAGTCATAAGCACATTTGACGAACTTCTTGGCGGCTTCAGTGTTCTTGGTTGCCTTGGGAACGGACAGGTACCAAGGTCCCGGGACGCCTGCGACGCCGGCGCTGCCGCCGATCATCGCTGCGGCACCTACTTTTCCTGCCACGGGTGCATCAGCAGGGATCTGGCGGTAGGCATGGGCCCAGAAGCGGGTCATGGCTGTCTTGCCCTGGTTGAACAGGTTTTGTGCCGCGGCCCAGTCAACCTGTGCGGCGCCGGTGGGGGCAGACTTGGCCAGGCTCACATAGAAGTCGAGAGCTTCCTTGTGGGCCGCGTTGTCGATGACCACGTTGTTGTCCTGGTCCAGCACCATGGGGGAACCGGCCTGGAGCACATGGGCCAGCCATTCTGTTTCGACGGCGCCCTTCACGTCCGTGCCGTACATGCCGTCCTTGGTGAAGAACTCGGAAATGTCCTGGTACTGCTTCCACGTGGTGGGTGCGGCGAGTTCGTAGCCATATTTTGCCTGGAAATCGGCCTTGTTCTTGGCGTCTTCGAAGAGGTCCTTGCGGTACAGGATGATCTCGGCGTTGGTCCAGGCTGGCAGGCCGATGAAGTGGCCGTCCACGTTGGCTTCCTTGACCAGTGCGGGGAAGATGTCCTTCTTGACGTCGTCTGTGAACAGCTCATCGATGGGTTGGACGGCGTCCTTGAAGCTCGGCAGCCAGACCGAGTCCAAAGCCGCGACGTCGAAGGACACGTTGCCCGAGGAGAACTCGCTGGACAGGCGGTTGAACATGCCGTCGTAGGGGAGCTCCACAAAGTTCGCTTCAATTCCAGTGTCCTTCTTGCACTGCTCAGCCACGCCCGTGAGTTCGGCGTGACCACCGGCTTCGACCAGGACGTTGATGGAGCTGGAGCCGGCGGAGCCGCCGGAGGATGGTGCCGGGCCGCCTGCGCCACAACCGGTGGCAGCGAGTGCGACGGCGGTGCACAGCCCGCCGAGGGTGACGAGCTTGGAGATGGTGTTTCGAGTGGACATCGCTGTCGACTCACTTTCTCTTGAACGGAAATTGCAGAGAGACGAAGGGGATTGCAGTTGGCTTGAAAAATCGTTTTGCCAAAACGACTTGGCATTGACATTAGGACTGTAGGGCGAGTTCTGTCAATGGCTTCCGCGAAACATTTAGGACCCCTTGACGCCATTGGTGGCTTGATCATAAAGTGGGCCGCGCCAGTGGACAAATCGTTTTGGCATATTTTGGCTGATTTGGCATTTTTTGGCAAACATCCCAGTCCTGACCCGTTCCGGGCCGCCGGGCCGCCAAGTCACCATCGAGTTCAAAGGAGAACCATGGACCCAACCCCATCCCCATACCTCAGCCGAAGGAGCATCCTTCGGCTGATTCCAGCGGCGGCAGTTGCCGGCACCGCCGTCGTGCTGTCAGCGAAGGAAGCCATGGCGAAAGGCCCGGCGCAGAAGGTGCCTGCTACGGGAGGGGCCCAGGCAGCCCCAGGGCACCGGGGCATCATCGGTGTGCTCTAGCAGCAAAAGCACCACCAGCACCACCGCAAGGCCACTCGAGCAGTACCCCCAATGATGTGAGGAGAAAACGCTGTGACCACTGTCTACGACGTCACCACCTGGAGCGTGCCAGGGAACCCCGCCGCCACCCCGTACAACGACATCGGGCTCATCATCAACAGCATCATCGCTGACATTAAGAGCCAGCAGACCAACCAGGCATCAAAACCCGGCGCAGTGATCTACATTCCGCCGGGAGACTACTCGCTCAAGACCCGTGTCAACGTGGACGTCAGCTTTTTGACCATCCGTGGATCCGGGCACGGATTCACGTCCAGCAGCATCCGCTACAACGCCGGCAACACCTCCGCCTGGCATGAAATCAACCCCGGGGGCAGCCGGATCCGCGTGGAGAACACCGACGGAAATACAGACGCCTTCCGCGTCTACCGGACCGGAGACCCGCGGCTTAGCTCGATCGTGTTCCAGAACTTCTGCCTGGACGGTGTCTCCTTCGGCTCCAACGAGAACGACTACACCAACGGCAAGACAGGCATCCGCTTCGACTCCGCCAACGATTCCTGCAGGGTTGAAGGCATGGGCATGGTGTACCTCGAACATGGCTTGGTGGTGCGCGACACTGATGCCCTCAGCGTCAGCGGCAACTTCCTGGCTGAATGCGGATCGTGCATAGAGCTGACGGGATCAGGCCAGGCCTCCAAAGTCACGGACAACCTCATTGGCGCAGGATTCGTGGGATTCTCCATCTTCGCCGAGGGCCACTGGGGCCTTCTGGTGACAGGGAACAATGTGTTCCCCCGTGGAAAGAGCAGCGTGCACTTCAAGGACTGCGGCCGATCCTCCATTACGTCCAACCGTTTCCACGCTTTCTATGCCGGCATGGTGAATTTCGAGGGGAACTGCACTGAGAATCTGGTGGGAGCCAACCATTTACTGCGGCAGATGGAACCGTTCGATCCACTGAAGCCCTACAACAACGGCCTGGACGATCTTTATGGCCTGGTGCACATCGCCGGCAGCAACAACACGGTCACTGGCAACCACTTCAGCTACGACGTCCCATCCGGTTCCGTGGTGCCGGCAGGGCAGACGCCCACCATCATCCTGGTGGCGTCCGGAAACAACAATTTCATTGCCACCAACAACACGGTTTCGGCCGTTCCCGTCCACACGGTGGTGTTGGATGCTTCAACGTCCGGGTCCAAAGTGCTGGACAGCGGCGACAGCAACCAAGTGGTGCGGTACGCGTCCAGCTACTCCTTCAGGCCCACGCCATAGCGGCCGGCAAGCACTCGTGAAAGGTCGGTCAAAGATGACCAGACGTACCAAAGCCTGGCTGTCGATCGGGACTGCCGTGGCACTCACCGCAGCCTCTTTCGCAGTGACTACCAGCGCTGCCCGGGCCACCGACGCGGATCCAGCCACGCAACAATACCGGCCCTCGCTTCACTACACGCCGGAGGCCAACTGGATGAACGACCCCAATGGGTTGGTTTACCACAACGGCAAATACCACATGTACTACCAGTACAACCCCAACGGAACACGGTGGGGTGACATGAGCTGGGGGCACGCCTCCTCAACGGACCTGATCCACTGGGAGGAGCAGCCCCTCGCGATTTCGCGGGGACTCAACGGCAACGGGCAGGTGATCGAAGAGATCTTCTCAGGATCCGTGGTGGTGGATACCCACAACAGCAGCGGATTCGGGACCCTGCAGAACCCGCCCTTGGTTGCCGTATACACGAGCAACTACACGGGAGCGCACCCGCTCTACCCGGGTAAACAGGCGCAATCCCTGGCGTTCAGCCTGGACGATGGTCAAAGCTGGACCAAGTACGGCGGAAACCCTGTCCTCAGCCGGAACACGCCAAGCTTCCGCGACCCCAAGGTCTTCTGGTACGACAATCCATCCGGAGGGGACTATTGGGTGATGGCTGCGGTGGAGGCGGACGAGCACAGGGTTCTCTTCTACAAGAGCAGCGACCTTAAGCAGTGGGAATACCTGGACGACTTCGGCCCGGCGAATGCTGTCGGCGGGCAATGGGAGTGTCCTGACCTGTTCCCGCTGGCAGTCGATGGGAACCCCAATAACGTCAAGTGGGTCCTGGCTGTGAACATCAACCCGGGGGCCGTCGGCGGCGGCAGCGGCGGACAGTACTTTGTGGGGGACTTCAACGGAACAACGTTCACCGCGGAAAACATCGACCCCGCCGACCAGCTTCCACCCGGCAACGTCCTGGCCGGCTTCAACGGCGGCAACTACGGCGGGTGGAACGTGCAGAACGATCCTTCCAACGGTTCCGGTCCATGGGGGAGCGCTCCGGCGTCGGGAACCATCCCCGGACAGCAGCAAGTAACGGGTCACATCGGTGCGGGACTGGTGAACGGCTTCCACGGTGGCGACACTCCCGTCGGCACCATGGAGTCCGCGCCGTTCACCGTGGACAAGGATTACCTCAATTTCCTCATCGGAGGCGGAAAGCATGCCCAGCAGCCCGGACAGCAGTCGGGCAACCAGGCTCCGCCGGGTTACCTGCTTTTTGACGGGTTCGACTACCCAGGAACGCTCTCCCAAGCCGGGTGGCAACTCAGCGGCGACTTCCAGGCGGCACTGAACCCATCGACGTCGGGCGGTGAATTCGCCTACGGGAAAAGAATCAATACCTTCGAAGGCGGCCCCTACCAGGACAACAACGTCGGCACCATCACGTCCCCTGAGTTCTACCTGACCAACACCAACATTGCTTTCCTCCTGGGCGGTGGAGAACGAACCGACGGGCAACTCCAAGTGGAACTGCTGGTGGGCGGCGTGCCGGTCCGGACCACGACGGGAACCAATTCGGGGGACCTGAATTGGAAGAACTGGGACGTTTCCCCTTGGTACGGGCAGATCGCGCGCATCAGGATCGTGGATAACGCAACGGGTCCGTGGGGGCACCTGACCCTGGACAACATGGTCCTCGGTTCGGAGCCGGCCAAGGTCCGCAGCAGCGAAACCACCGTGAACCTCGTGGTCAACGGCCAGACGGTGCGGAGCGCAACCGGAGCCAATTCCGAGCACCTGGCCTGGAACGCCTGGGACGTCAGCGCCTATAAGGGCAGCCAGGCCACCATCAGGATCGTCGACAACAACCGCGGAGGATGGGGGCACATCCTTGCCGATGAGTTCGTTTCTTCGGACGCATCCCATCTGGAACAGCACGATTGGCTGGATTGGGGCAGGGACTACTACGCCACGGTGTCGTTCAACAATGCGCCCGACGGCAAACGCATCATGCTGGGCTGGATGAACAACTGGGATTATGGCCAGGACACCCCCACCTCCACCTGGCGCGGAAGCATGGCCCTGCCGCGGGAGGTGGTTCTCACCCAGACTCCTGCCGGACCAAGGCTGCGGCAGCAGGTGGTGTCACAGGCGGACGCGTTGAAGAACACGGCCGCGAGCTACACGGCATCCGCGCAGGACCTCCAACAGGGAACCACCGCACTTCCGATCACGGGCGATGTGGTGCAGATTGATGCTGAGTTCTCCCCGGGCAGCGCGTCCGCGTTCGGCCTGAAAGTGCTCGGAAACGCCAACGAATCAACAAGGATCGGTTACGCAACGGCCTCTCAGCGGCTCTCCATCGACCGGACCAACTCGGGCAACGAAGGCTTCCATCCCGCCTTCAGTTCAGTCGAGGACGCGAAGGTGGAGTTGATCAATGGCAGGCTCCACCTCCGGGTCTACGTCGACAGGGCATCTGTGGAGGTCTTTGCACAGGATGGCCTGACGACCCTCACGGACCAGGTCTTCCCCGGTGCTGGCGCCACAGCAATTTCGGTCTTCTCCGAAGGGGGTACTGCCCGGCTGGAAAGCTTGACCGTGACGCCGCTCAACCCGGCTATGTGGGGAGGCTGACCCGCCTTGCAACGCACGACGGCGGCTGGTCGCCAAGGTGACCAGCCGCCGTCGTGCCCTCTGACGTTAGTCCGCTTTGACCGCCAGCACCGGGCAGTCCGCTTCCAACAGGATCCGCTGGGAGACGCTGCCCATGATGAGCTTGCCTACCGGGCTGCGCCGGCGCAGGCCGATGACAATCAGATCGGCATCGTTCTCGTCGGCGGCGTCCAGGACTTCGGCAGCTGCATCATGGCCGCGGACCGGCTGCTTGATGATGTGCTGGATGCCGTGCTCGGCAAGGCGTTCCTCGATGCTCTGGATATCCGGCTCCTGCGCGTAGCGGTTGTCCACCAAGGCATCGCCCTTGGACGAGTTGATGACCAACAGGGTGTCGTTGCTCTTCTTGGCCTCGGCGATGGCCTGCGTCAAAGCCGCTTCGCCTTCTGGTGTGGGGACGTATCCCACCACGATGGTCATGGTTTCTCCTTGTTGTACCGAAACTTGTTGTCGTGAAATGGGTTGGTCAGTCGCTGTAGTCGGCAGCGCCCGAATTGGCCGGGAGCAGAGGGCTCTTCGCAGGAAGGTTGCGCCGGATGAGCTTGTAGACAAACGGCCATACCAGGATGATCGCCACGATGATGTAGACCACGATCGCGATGGGTTCGCTGAAGAGGCCTGCGGGGTCGCCGGCGCTCAGCTGCAACGTCTTACGGAGCTGGCCTTCGATGCGCGGACCAAGGATAACTCCGAGGATCAGCGGCAGGACCGGAAGTCCGAAGCGCCGCATCATGAATCCCAGTGCGCCGAGTACCAGCAGGATCACAAGATCGAAAGCTTGCAGGTTGACCGAGTAGGCGCCCAGCGTGGCGAAGAACAGGATGCCCGCGTAGAGGTATGGGCGGGGGAGCTGCAGCAGCTTGGCCCAGACCGGTGCCAAGGGCAGGTTGATGAGCAGTAGCAGGAAGTTGCCGATGAAGAGGCTGGCGATCAACGCCCAGACCAAGGGGCCCTGGCTCGAGAACAATTGCGGGCCGGGCTGGATGCCGTAGGACGTGAAGGCCGCGAGCATGACGGCGGCTGTTGCGTTGGTGGGCAGGCCGAGGGCGAGCATCGGGGTCAGTGTCCCGGCGGCGGCGGCGTTGTTGGCGGCCTCGGGTCCGGCGACGCCTTCGATGGCGCCCTTGCCGAACTCCTCCGGATGCTTGCTGAGCCGTTTCTCGGTGACATAGGAGAGGAAGGTAGGGATTTCGGCGCCACCGGCGGGCAAAGCGCCGAACGGGAAGCCAAAAGCGGTGCCGCGCAACCAAGGCTTCCAGGAACGGGACCAGTCCTTTTTGCCCATCCACGGGCGGCCTACCGGAATGACGTGGAGGGGAGTGCGGCGGAGGTGGGCGGCAACCCAGAGGGCTTCACCCACGGCGAAGATCGCGACCGCGACCACTACGATGTCCAGGCCGTCCACCAGCAAGGGCTGGCCGAAGGTCAGGCGGCGTTGGCCGGTCACGGAGTCGATGCCCACCAGTCCGATGGCCAGGCCGAGGGCAAGCGAAGCGAAACCGCGGAGCCTTGATGAACCCAGGACGGCAGTCACTGCCAGCAGGGCGAGGACCATGATGGCGAAGTAGCTCGGAGCGCCCAAGCTCACGGCAAACTGCACCACGATGGGTGCGAACACAGCCAGCAGGGCCGTGCCGATGGTACCGGCGATGAACGAGCCGATGGCGGCGGTAGCGAGGGCCTGCGCGGCCCTGCCCGCTTTGGCCATCTTGTTGCCTTCGATGGCCGTCACCACTGACGACGATTCACCCGGTGTGTTCAGCAGGATGGAGGTGGTGGAACCGCCGAACATGCCGCCGTAGTAGATGCCGGCGAACATGATGAAGGCGCTGGTGGGTTCCAGCGCAGCAGTGACGGGCAGCAGCAGCGCGACGGTCATGGCCGGGCCCAGCCCGGGAAGAACGCCGACGGCGGTCCCCAGCAGCACGCCGATCACGGCGAACAAGAGGTTCATGGGGGTCAGGGCGGTGGCGAAACCGTCCATCAGGGAGGACCAGACGTCCATTAGAGGATTCCTTCCAGGAGTCCGGCCGGCAGCGCGATGCCCAGGCCGAGGTAGAAGCCGTAGAAGGTCAGCAGGGAGAGGGCGATGGAGATCAGGCCATCACGAATGTAGCGGCGGCTGCCCAAGGCAAGGACGCTGCCCCAGAACAGGACGGTCCCGGAAATGACCCAGCCGGCCCAGTCGATGAGCAGGATGTTGAGGATGAAGGCTCCGGCCAAGGGGAGGACGGTCTTCCAGTCCGCAGGGTGGGCCAGGTCGACGTCCTCGCCGCCTTCGGCCTCACCTTTGCCGCCACGCAGGACATTGATGGCAAGGAGGATGGCGCAGATGATCAGCAGCCCGGAAACAATGAACGGAACAGTCTTCGGACCCACAGGGTCGGACTGCGAATACGGGGTCACCAGGCCGTTCGCGTCCAGGAAGACCAGGACGCCGACCACGCCGAGCAGGAGGGCTACCCCCAGCTCGGCGCGGCCTTTCAGGCCTGTGGCTATGGAGCTCACGCCAACCCGAGCTTGGTGAGGACATCCGCCACGCGCTTGTCCTGGTCGGTCAGGAAGGTCTGGAACTCGTCGCCGGTAACGAACGCGTCAGACCAGCTATGGGTCTTCAGCGCTTCCTTCCAACCGGCAGATGCGTGCATCTTCTCCAGCGCGGCGATCAAGGACTTCTTGTCGTCCTCGCTGATGCCCGGAGGGGCCACGATACCGCGCCAGTTGGTGAAGACCAGGTCAATGTTGGATTCCTTCAACGTGGGGGCATCCACGCCTTCCAGACGGTTCTCGCCGCTGGTAGCCAGCACGCGGATTTCGCCGGACTTGATCTGCTGCAGGTACTCGCCTGCGCCGGAAGCGGCGAAGCCAAGCTTGTTGCCGAGGATGGCAGGCAGAAGGTCGCCGCCGCCGTCGTAGGAGACAAAGTTGACCTTGGTGGCGTCGATGCCAACAGCGCCTGCCAACTGCATCGGCAGGAGATGGTCCGGGCCGCCGGGCGAGGAGCCGCCGCCGACGGCGATGGAACCCGGGTTGGCCTTCCAGGCTTTCACCAGGTCATCGATCGTCTTGTACGGGGAGTCCTTGCCGACCATGATGGCCCCGGGTTCCTCGATGAGCTTTGCCAACGGGGTGGTCTCGGTCAGCTTCGACTCCGACTTGTTGGTGTAGCTGGCTCCCACGACGCCGAGGCCCATGAGCATGGTGAGGTCGCCGTTGCCCTTCTCGTTGACAATGCGGGCCAGGCCTACGGTGCCACCGGCGCCTGCCAGGTTGAACACCTCGGTATTGGTGGAGATCTTCTCGTCATCAAGGACCTTCGCGGCTGCCCTTGCTGTGGTGTCGTAGCCACCGCCCGGAGTGTTCGGAACCATGATCTGGAAACCGGTCAGCGGTCCTGCGGCGCCGGTACTCTCAGAACCGGTGGAGTTCTTGCCTGTGGCACCGCAACCGGTGGCCATCAGGGCGATGCCGGCGGCGACGGCGGCGACTCGCAATGCGCGGATCTGGCGCATGGTGTTCCTCTTCTCATCATCGAAAATTCGGTGCAGGGCGATCAGCGTTGTGCCCCGTTCACTCGATGCTAGGTGCGCACGTGACGGCGGTCACTCTTGTGTTCGCAGTGATCTTTAAGTTCATTGCGTTCACGGGTTCTGGCCGTCTGAGCTGGTCTTCCGTGCCGCTGGGGTATAGTTCCGGTACGCCACGCAGCGGGCCCTGCCAACCCACCCGCATCCGGCTCCACCCAAAGGAATCCACGCAGTGACTCGACGGTCTCGAAGAAGAGGGATGTCCCTGGCCGGGCAATACCTTGTGCTGCAGCTGCTCATTGTCCTGGCCGTTCTCGTGGCTGTAGTCGCCATCTCCCTTGCCCAATCAGCCGCAGTATTCGAGCGGACCGAGGGGCGTCGTGCGCTGTCCGCCGCGGAAGCCTTGGGCAACAACCCCACGGTGCGCGCTTTGCTGCCCACCGCGGAACCCCGCGCCGGTTCAGCCCTTCCCGCCGTGGCCGAATCAGTCCGCACCGTGTCCGGATCATCCCATGTGGCGCTCGCCAAACTCGACGGTACGGTGGTGGCGTCGTCCGATCCCAGCCTGGTGGGTCAGCCGCTGCCCCTCGGTGAGAGCCGCGTGATGGAAGGCAGGGCGTGGACCGGGGTTTTGCCAGGCAGCGGAGGCGCCGTGCTCTCTGCCCACGTCCCTGTCCTGGACGACTCCGGAGTCATGATCGGCGTAGCCTCGATCAGCCGCAACTATCCCTCCACCATCGAGCGCCTCGGTGATGCCGTGCCCAACCTGCTGACGTACCTGGGTGTCGCCAGCGTGCTGGGTGTCGCCGGCTCCTTCCTCCTGTCCCGACGCGTCAAACGGCAAACCCTGGGCATGGAACCACGGGAAATCACGGGTCTGGTGGAAAACCGGGAGGCGATGCTGCAGGGCTTGAAGGAAGGCGTGGTGGCCCTGGATCCCCATGAGCGGATCACAGTGGCCAACCAGAGCGCCCGCCAACTCCTGGGACTGCCCCCGGATTGCGTGGGAAAGAAGCTGCGATCCCTGTCCGTGGACCCGGCATTGAAAGTGGTGCTGACCCGGGAACAGTCCGACCCCGACCAGCTGGTGCTAGTGGGGGAGCGGTTGGTGGTCATGAACCGTGTGGCCCTCCGCTCCCACGGCCGCGACATCGGATCAGTGACAACCTTGAGGGACCGGACCGAGTTGTCGTCCTTGGAGAGCGAACTCGGAGCCACCCGCACCGTCACCGACACCCTGCGGGCCCAGGCCCACGAATTCGCGAACCAACTGCACGTCATTTCCGGCCTCATCCAGATCGGCGAATACGATTCCGTGGTTCAGTTCGTCAATGGCGCCACCGTGGACCGCACCCGGCTTAATGACGACGTCACCAGCCGCATCGAGGATCCCGCGCTCGCCGCCCTCCTGATCGCCAAAGCCAGCCTCGCCACCGAACGTGGCGTGGAGCTGCAGCTTGATCCGCAGTCCGCGCTGCCGCGCGTCAACGAAGAACTGTCGCGAGACCTCACCACCGTGGTGGGAAACCTGGTGGATAACGCGTTCGACGCCGTCACTGGCCTCGCCGGGGCCTCGGTCCGCGTGCTCGTTGTTGTTTCACGGGACGAGGTCACAGTCGCCGTCCGGGACAACGGTCCCGGTGTGCCCACGGGCTCCGCAGAGGACATTTTCCGGCAGGGTTTCTCCACGAAGGACCCCGGGCCGGGCGATGCGCGGGGATTCGGATTGGCGTTGTCCCGGGTGATCTGCCGGCGGTCCGGAGGCGACCTTTCGGTGTCCAACGACAACGGGGCAGTGTTCACCGCGCGGTTCAGCAAGCGGGATTCAGACTCAGGCAAAGGGGCAAAGCGGCTGTGATCAAGGTACTGATTGTTGACGACGACTTCATGGTGGCCAAGGTCCACGCAGGGTTCATCCAGAGGACCACGGGGTTCGAGGTGGTAGGCGTGGCGCACACGGGTGCCCAGGCCGTGGTTGAGACTGAGCGGCTGCAGCCGGACCTCGTGTTGCTGGACATCCACCTCCCGGACATCAACGGGCTGGACCTCATGCACCAACTCCGCGACGTTGCACCGGACCTGGACGTGCTGGTGATCAGCGCAGCCCGTGAAGTTGAAACCGTGCGGAAAGCCCTGCGCGGTGGGATCGTCCATTACCTGATCAAGCCGTTCTCCCAGTCGGACCTTCAGGAGCGGTTGGAGCACTATCTCAGCGCCTACCAGGGCTTGGACGCGTCCAAGGTAGAGGCCGAGCAGTCCGATGTGAACCGTGTGTTCGGGCTCGGCGTTTCCGAACGGACCCTGCCCAAGGGCTGCAGCGTTGAGACGCTCGAATTGGTGGAGGCCGCACTTAAGTCCGCTGCGGGCGACGTGTCCGCAGCGGAGGTTGCCGAGCAACTCGGGACCTCGCGCGTCAGTGCCCGCCGCTACCTGGAGTACCTCCACGACGAGGGGGCGCTGGAGGTCAGACTCAAGTACGGCGTCGGACGTCCTGAAAGACGCTACGTGTTGAAGGGGCGGTAAGCATGCTGGACGCCGGGTAGCCCAAGGGCAGATCCAGCTGCGATGTGTACGAACGTACGCCGGGTGATTTAGAATAGTGGAGCGCGGGCCAGGGACCGGCCTCAGTTGCTTGGATCTCATCTACGGGCAGTGGTAACTGCAAGCCTCGGGGCAGCCCCCAACCCTTGAAGTCCGCGCACCACAAGCCCATGGTCGTCGCCCCGTGACGCATAGTCGGAGAATTCAATGATTAATACGCACCCAGTAGCCCTCTTTCTTACCCAGCTGGATCAGAGGGCACAAAGTGCCCTTCCGCATGCCCCGACGGTGGTTGAGGCAGCGAAGGCGAGACGGACGCGACTGGTCGGGTTCCGTCGCCGCGTAGCCACTGTCCTGCACAGAACTGCGTGGACAATCGAGCCCACGAAGACGTTCACGTCGTAGGCCGCAGCAAAGGCGCGAGTGGTGTTAGCCCGTGTTTAGTACAGTTGTACATATGGCCTCTGACTACTTCCTTGGCGACCCTCGCACTAACTACGAGCGGATGATTTCAGGCGACTTCTACATCTCCGACGACCAGGACATCACGGCCAAACAGCAGCGGGCAATCCGGCTTGCGGGGGAATTTCACGCGGCATTCCTGGACGACGTCGAAGCCGCTCAGGCTGTCGCCCGTGAATTGCTGGGTGCCATGGGTGCGGACTCCCACATTCGCGCACCTATTTATGTTGATTATGGGTTCAACGTGACCGTGGGATCCGGAACGTTCATCAACTACAACCTGACCGCTTTGGATGTAGCCCCGATCCGGATCGGCAGCGACTGCCAGATCGGTCCTAACGTTCAGCTTTTGACGCCAACCCATCCTCTGGAGGCCAAGCCTCGGCGGGACAAGTTGGAGGCAGCGAAGCCAATCGTCATTGGTGACAATGTTTGGCTGGGTGGGGGAGTCATTGTGCTGGCGGGCGTGACCATAGGCGAGAACAGTGTTGTGGGTGCCGGTTCAGTTGTTACCAAGGATTTGCCTGCGGACGTCTTGGCTGTGGGAAGCCCCGCAAAGGTGATCAAATCAATCGGTTAGGTGGGGCATATGACAACCCGGAGAACTGACCCGGACAGGCGCGACCGGATCATCGAAGCCGCCTTGGATCTGATCGCGGCAGAAGGCGTCGCCGGAACGTCGCATCGAAAAGTCGCGGCCTTGGCAGACGTTCCCTTGGGCTCAATGACGTACCACTTCGATGGCATGGACCAGCTGCTCCACGAGGCGTTCACGCTTTTCGCCACCCGAATCAGCGACCGCTTCGAGCGACGCATGAACGAGGCGGAATCAGTCGAGGACGTGAAAGCGGCCGTTGTTGAGATGATCCTTGAGGATACCTACGGCGATCGGAACGCCCTGGTGCTGACGCTGGAGCTCTACACCCTGGCGGCCCGGCAACCGGCATTCCGGCACCTCACGCACGATTGGATGATGCGCAGCCGTACCGCGTTTGAGCGTCACTTCGAACCTGACGTTGCCCGGCAACTGGACGCTCTCGTTGAGGGGTTGTCGATACATAGGGCTTTTGAGCCACAGGACTACGATCGCGGGCTGGTCACCGAGGCGGTCGAGAAGCTGCTGGCCTCCGTGGCAACCCGGCCGGCTCCGACCACAAGCACAGGCCTGTTCTTCTCCGACAGCGCTCCGGCAACCGATCTTGCCGGGACCCGGCCGGCGAAGAGGCTTTAGCGACGTTGGGCTGTCAGGCTTGACCCTTGGCCCGAATCAGCGTCTCCGATCATGGGTAGGGTGCCGGCGAGTTTCCGGGCGTAAGCACTCTACGCAGGGCGTCTTTGGCGAGTGCTGTTGGAGCGTCCGTGAACGAGACGAACCGACGCACGGTCAGGCCCTCCACAAGGATCTCCAGGATCTCCGCGGTGACAGGGTCGAAGTGGCGCTGGAGGATCCGTGTGGTGCCATTGATCCATGCCCGGGCAAGCCTTCTGCATTCAGGGTCCCTCAGTGCAAGGGCCTGGAGTTCCCGACTCAGGCACAGGCTCCTCGCCGGTCTTGAAGCCTCTTCGTCGATGAGGATCAAGAGTTCTCGTGAAGCGCCGGCAGCATCGGTGACTCCTTCAAACCGACCCTCAAGCCGGTCCAGTTCATGGGCTATGAGCCGCTCGAACGCCGTCGCCAGAAGGTCCTGCAGCCCCGTGAAGTGATACGTCAGCGAGCCCAGCGGAACGTCGGCTTTGACGGCAATCCGCCGGAGGCTTGATTCTGCGACTCCATATTCGGCCACTACTTCCAAGGCCGCCTCCGCGATCCGGTCCCTGCGGTTCGGGTCGAAGCGCCGGCGTCTCCGAGCGGGGAGTGGCTGCGTGGCCGAGCTCCCGGAATTGTCCCGGGTGCGGAGACGGTCTCCTGCGTCCTGGCCGGATCCCGATCCCACGGTTGGCTGCGGATCATCCATGGCAATCTCTCAATCTGCCGAGTACTTCCTTGTATATGTACGTACGTACACTAGACATTAATTAGGTACGATCGTACACTAAAGTCTTGGAACTTGTGATGGGCATCACTCCATAACCGGAAAATCTGACGTGCTGCCCCAATAGGCAAAGCGTTACCCATGGATAATGCTTGAGTAAATGAATATAACGTGTACTCTTGCTTATAGGTGATGCGCCTCACTGGCCCAATCACAGCACTCCGTAGTCCATGGAGCAGCCCAAAGCTCAAGCAAACCAGCGATGGCTACAATCGAGAGGTTTTGAAGAATGACTGTTCAGCCTTCCTTGCAGACCGAAGGTCCAGCACAGACGAACTATGACGTCGTAATCATCGGCAGCGGCATGGGTGGCGGCACCCTCGCATATGCCCTGAAAGACAGCGGGGCAAGCGTTCTCCTTGTAGAGCGTGGAGGATTCGTTCCCCAGGAGCCGGAGAACTGGGACCCGGATGCGGTCTTCGAACAGGGGCGCTACAAGAATGCCGAAAAGTGGTACTCCGAGACCGGTGAGGCTTTCAACCCCGGGACGTATTACTACGTTGGCGGCAACACTAAGTTCTACGGCTCCTCGCTGGTGCGTTTCCGGCGCGAAGATTTTTCCGCCTCCGAGCATGAGGAGGGAACTTCGCCTCGGTGGCCATTCGACTATGACGCTTTGGCGCCGTACTACTCACGTGCAGAACACGTCTACAAAGTGCATGGCGATCACGACGATGACCCAACCTTGCCCAGGTCCGAACCATTCCCCTATCCCGCGATCGGGCACGAGCCGGAAATTCAAGCGGTCGCGGATGGTTTGCGCCGGCAGGGACTTACTCCGTCCAATATTCCCTTGGGGATCGACTGGCGCCAGGGCGGGGCATGCCTCCGTTGCCGGACCTGCGATGGTTTTCCATGCAGGGTCCTGGCAAAAATGGACGCCGACGTCGCCTGCGTTCGGCCCGCCCTTGAATCCGGAAACGTCGAAATCCTGACCGGTGCCTACGCCGAGAAGGTGCTGACGGATGCTGCGGGGCAGACGGCTACCGGCGTCGAGCTCGTTGTAGGAGGCCGGAGCATCGTGGTCGAGGCCGGCAAGGTCGTCGTTTCATGTGGTGCGGTCAACTCCGCAGCTCTTTTGCTGAGATCGGCGGATGATCAGCATCCCAACGGGCTCGCCAATTCTTCGGGCATGCTCGGCCGGAACTATATGGTGCACAACAACAGCATCATGGTTGCCTTCCATCCCAAGCGAAACAAAGTCGACTTCCAGAAGACGCTCTATTTCAACGACTACCTCCTCAAGGGCACCAAGGACTTTCCCTATCCACTCGGCCACGTTCAGCTGATCGGGAAGCTTCAAGGCGCCATGCTGGTTGGACAAAAGCCTTTCATTCCCAAATGGGCGTTGGATATCGCCGCCGGGCACAGCCTGGACTGGTGGCTGTTCACCGAGGATCTTCCGGACCCCGAAAACCGCGTGACCCTGAGGGACGACAAGGCAATTCAAATCAACTGGAAACCCAACAATGTCCGGGCCCACCAGCTCCTTGTCAAAAAGGTCAAGCGAATCCTGCAGAAGATGGGCTATCCCATGATCTTCAGTGAGACCACAGGAATTGCCGTGAATTCCCATCAGGCAGGGACCATCAGGGCAGGGGAGGACCCCCGCACATCCGTGCTCGATCCCACCTGCCGCACCCACGATGTCGACAACCTTTTCGTCGTCGACTCGTCCTTCTTCCCATCGCTACCCGTGATGAACCCGGCCCTGACGATCGCCGCGAACGCGTTCCGCGTAGCGGACCACATTGTGCCTGGTGCCAGCCAGCATTGGGCAGCAACACGTCAGAACCAATTTCTACCGATAACACCCGTACTTACAGGAAGTAACCACAATGACTGAGAAGCAGCTGACCGGCGGACAAATGATTGTCGACTGCCTCATCCGCGAAGGCGTTGATCGAGTCTTTGCCGTGCCCGGCCATGGCAACACCGCGCTCTTGGACGCCTTCGTGGATCGCTCGGATGAAATCCAAGTGATACCAGCCATGCACGAGCAAGGTGCTGCACACATGGCGGACGGGTATTACCGCGCCTCCGGCAGGATTGCCGCGGTGTGCACCTCCATCGGCCCTGGGGCCACCAATACGCTGACCGGCCTGGTAACAGCCTTCGCCGACTCCCAGCCATTCATTCTCATCACCGGCGCCGTCCACACGTATATGGAAAACCGCGGCGTCCTTCAGGAAATCGACCGCCCCCACGGTAACAACTTTCCCCGGATGGCGGAACCGGTTGTCAAGCGCTGGTGGCAGCCCAACCGCCTCGAACAGATTCCCACTGTCATGGCCCAAGCGTTCAACACCATGAACGAAGGCCGTAAAGGACCCGTTCTCGTAGACGTGCCCCAGGACCTGCAGGCCGAATACGGGAACTACGGACATATTCCAGGAGACCGGCGTGCACACACACGGCCCACTGGCGATGCACGGACCATCGCTGAAGCGGCGGCCCTGCTGGCTTCGGCCAAGCGTCCCGTAATTCTCGCTGGCGGCGGCGTCATCGCAGCTGAAGCCAGCGAGGAACTTCGCTCGATCGCCGAGCGGCTTGGTGCCCCCGTTACACACTCCTTCATGGGCAAGGGCGCCTTCCCCGCAGACCACGACCTGTACGCCTGGCCCTGTGGTGACATGGGCTCCATCCCGGGAAATCGCATGACGACCCAAGCCGACGTCATTCTCGCCGTCGGCTGCCGTTTCAGCGACCGCATCACTTCCTCCTACAAAGAGGGCACAACCTTCAACATCCCCTCCAGAACCAAGCTTGTCCAGATCGACATCGATGGTTTCGAGATTGGACGCAATTACCCCGTCGAGGTGGGGATCGTCGGTGACGCGAAGACTTCCTTGGCGTTGCTGCGGGAGTTGCTCGGCGACGGCCCCGACTACCACGGCACGGAATACTTCGAAGAACTCCAGGACTACAAGCAGCGCTGGGAGGACCACCTTGCCCCAATGCGCGAGACAGACTACCTACCGATGACCAATTCGCGGGCCATGGTGGAGATCCGCAAAGCTCTTCCCCGGGAGGGCATCCTGGTTACCGACTCCAGCAACCCCGCCAACCAGGCATTCAATGAGTTCCCTATCTACGGGCCGAAGACCAACATCGTCGCCGGAGGCATGTCCGGGATCGGTTTCGGTCTTCCTGCGGCCATTGGCGCCCAAATCGCAGTCCCTGAGACTCCTGTCCTCGCCATGGTCGGCGACGGCAGCTTCCTGCAGACCGGAACCGAGCTTTCAACCGCAGTCATGCTGGGCACACCCCTGGTGGTCGTTGTTTTGAACAACGGAGGCTGGGAGGCAATCAAGGACCTCCAAATCAGCCTGTTCGGGGCCGATCGGCGGCTCATCACCAACTGGTGTACTCCAGACGGAAAACCCTACTTCGCAAACATTTCCGAGTTCGCGCGTTCCCTGGGATGTACCGCTGAACGAGTCGAGGATCCGGCACGGCTTGCAGAGGCAATCGAGCGCGGTTTCGCTACGGACGGCCCTGTCGTCATCGAAGCCATGAGCGCGCACGAGCTTCCCTGGAGCGAGATGCACCCCACCGGGTGGTGGGACATCGCCGTCCCCGCATATCACGGCGAAACCCGCGACGAATACGTCGCGCAGCGCGGATTCTGACGAGGTAAAGCCATGGGTGAGATCAAGCTGGGCCTCAATCTCGAGTTTGCACGCTACGAAAACGGTTCGTTTGACTGGGCTATGGACCGCGCGGCGGAAATCGGCTTCCGATACGTGGAGCCCATGGTCCACTGGGGCCGTGAACTCTTGAGCGAGGCTGGCTACTTTCACAGCAGGTCCATGCTGGATGACCCGCTGAAGCTAAAGCATGCGGCGGAAAGCCGTGGACTGCAGATCTCGTCTATCTCCAGTCATGCTCCACTGGCCAAACCGGACATCGCTGTGGATTACCTCAAACAGGCCGTCCGCTATGCAGCTGAGTGCGGCGCTCCCATGATTATGGTCGACGACGGTCCCGTGCCTGTCTGGACTACGGAGGAAGAAAACTTCACCTTGATGAAGTACACCCTTCAAGAGGCGGCCATGGTTGCAGAGCCTCGCGGCATCGCCATCGCTATCGAAACCCACGGCCCCTATACGGCAACCCCCGAAGGGCTGGACCGGCTGATGAAGCTCGTGGACACACCCGTCCTCACCATCAACCTGGACACCGGAAACAGTTACCTGAGTGAGAACGATCCTCACGCTTGGCTGGAAGACATCATCTCCAACGTTACCCACCTTCACGCGAAAGATATCTCCGTAGAGGACGCCAGGAAGTACCGCGGGAAAGTCCGCGGAATGCTTGGGTGTGCCTGCGGCGAGGGCGTCATTGACTGGGAACGCATCGTTCGCACCCTGGCATCCGCTAACCACGACACCGTTCTCTCCGTTGAATGTGGGTCGTTGGATGCCGCAACCAAGAGTTTCCACTACCTGAGCGACGTGATTCGACGCGTCGGTCAACACTCTCCCCAACCCATCAGTTAATCCGGAGGAATAGTCATGAACAACAACTCATCGCTGGTCAGTAACCTGTCCCGGCGCGGCTTTATCTCCCTGGCAGGAGCGGCTGCGTTGACGGCCTCGATGTCCGCATGTGCAGCAGGAGGTGGAAGCGGCAACGCCGCCGGTTCCACCACCCTGAAATTTTGGGACATGCCTTGGGGCCCTACCGGCTACGCAGAAGAAGCCGAGAAGCTCGCCAAGTCATTCCAAGGTGCCGGCAACATCAAGGACATCGGATACCAGCAAGTTCTGTGGAACGGCTTCAACGAGACCTACTCGTCGGCCATCGCTTCAAAGACCGGCCCTGCAGTCTCGACCGGCGGCGGCTTCCAGTCGTTCCAATATGCTGCCCAAGGCGCCGTGGAGTACGCGGACAAGCTCATCGAATCGTTCAAATCGGACGGGCTCTACGACGATTTCCTTCCACACGTCCTGGACGCCATGAAGACACCGGAGGGCTACGTCGCCGTTCCATGGGCCGTGGACATCCAGACGCTCTGGTACCGCAAGTCAGTCCTGGACGCCGCAGGCGTGGCGGCGCCGACCACCTGGGATGAGTTCCTGGAAGCAGGCAAGAAGATCGCTGCGAAGGGCTACTACGCCTGGGGCATCAGCGGCGGTAGCGGCAACTTCGGCCCCATGGCAATCCTGAGCCTGATGATCAACAATGGCGGCGGCCTCTTCAACGAAGGCGGCGAACTCGACATCGTCACCGAACGGAACACCGAAACGGCCGAATTCGTCATCGAAGCAGTAAAGGCTGGATTGACCGATCCGGGCGCAGTGAGCCTCAAGGACGACGACCTGGTTACCCAGTGGACCAACAAGAAGGTCGGCATGGGTTTCTACTACCTCGGCCTGGACGATCAGCTTGCTGACAAGGACATCGTGGTCATGGACCCGCTCAAGGGACCCCACGGCGACACCGGCACCATCCAGTACGTCAACAACATCATGATGTACAAAAACACTCCGTCCCTGGAAGCATCCGAAGCTTTTGTCACCCACTACCTGAAGAACATGAAGGTGCTGTGGGAGAAGAAGCTGGTAACCCAGCTTCCCGCGCTGAAGTCCATCGCGGAGGCATCGTTCTTCACAGCAAGCCAGTCCAACGTCGACATCGTCAACAAGTGGCAGCCAGTAGCCAAGACCCTTGCTTCACAGGGTTCACAGTCCTCCGCCAAGCTTGCAGCGATCGACGGTGGACAAGCTATGGCGGACTTCTGCCAGACGCTGCTCGGAGGCAAGACCGACGCCAAGACAGCTCTCACTAAACTCCATGGCGATATCAAGTCTGTTACCTCGTCATGACTCAGCAATCTTCACTTGTTCGTCCTCCTGCCGGGCAGCATGGTGCCGCCCGGCAGGGGGAAGTAGCCCCCACCAAAAGGCGGAACCAACGGCGCCGTCAGCAGGTGCCCGGACAATCGCGTTCGACAATGGCATTGCTGATCGCGCCATCGGTCCTGATCCTGTTGCTGACCAATGCGTACCCCATTGCTTACGCTGCATTCCAGGCCGTTCACAACGGCTCCCTGATCAACTCCGGCGAGTTCGTGGGTCTGGATAACTTCGCCCGTGTCCTGGGTGGGGAAGCGTTCTGGAAGGCTGCGGGGTTCACTCTTGTCTTCACCTTCACAGGTGTCTTCGGAAGCTGGATTTCAGGACTGGGCCTTGCCCTTCTGCTTCAGAAGCGCATCCCGGCCCGGGGTTTTCTGAAAACCATCCTGCTGCTGCCTTGGGTGGTTCCGGTTGTCGTTTCGTCCACTTCCTGGAACTGGCTGCTGGCGACTGATTCCAGCCCCATCCCCTCGCTGTTCCGGACTTTAGGACTGGGCGAAGTGCGGTTCTTGTCAGATCCGTTCCTTGCACAGGTCACGGTGTGCCTGTTCATCGTCTGGCTGAATTTCCCGTTCATGATGCTCATGATGAGTGCTGCGCTTACGTCAGTGGACGAGAGCATCTATGAAGCCGCAAAGATCGACGGCGCCACACCGCGCCAGCAGTTCATCCACATGACACTGCCCATCATCGCCAAGCCCACCTATATTTCCTGGGTGCTCATGACGATCTTCTGCGTCAACGAATTCCCAGCCATCTACCTCCTGACGCACGGTGGCCCGGTGGGCTCAACAAGCACCCTCGTGGTCCTGGCCTACCGGACGGTTTTCCAGAACTTCCAAACCGGACCCGGGGTGGCCATCGCATTCATGATGACTGTTGCGCTGGCGACGGTCGCAACGATCCTGTTCCGGCAGATCCGAAAGTCGAGAGTCGAATGACAACCACCAGCCTCACCCGAAGCCCAGGCACCCAGGTGCGCAGGACCATGGACCCGGCGGACCGCGGCAAATGGAAGCGGTTCTGGATCCTGATCGTCGTCGCAAGCGTTGCCTTGGTCCCTATCGCAGGAACATTCATCCTGTCCCTGAGGTCAAACAACGGCACCGGCGGTGTGACACTGGATAACTTCATCCATGTCCTCGCCGACACCGAAGTAGTGGCATGGCTACTCAACAGCCTTCAGGTAACACTGGCAACTGTTGTTGTGTCCGTCCTTGTAGCCGCACCCGCCGGTTATGTGCTTTCCCGTGGCCGAAGCCGGCTCGTGGAAGGTTACTCGCTCCTGCTCTTCGTGATCCAGTCACTTCCCGTCATTACGTCGGTCATTCCATTGTTCATTTTGTTCTCCGGTATGGGCCTGGCCGATAACCTGATCGGGATCACCATCCTCTACGTCGCCAGTTCAATGTCCGTATCAACCTGGATGATGGCTTCGTACATGGACGGCATTCCAGACAGCCTGGAAGAGGCGGCCTGGATTGACGGGGCTTCTGTATTCGGTAGCTTCTGGCACATCGTCATGAAGAATTCGTTGCCGGGAATCCTCTCGACAGCCATCTTCACGTTCCTGATGGCCTGGAACGACTACCTGGTGGCCAGTATCTTCCTGCGGTCCTCAGGGACGTTTACGCTGCCCATCGGTGTTCAAACGTTCTTCCAGCAGCATTCAACAGACTGGGGTTCGGTTATGGCCGTCGCCGTCATCATGATGCTGCCTCCGGCGATCGTCTTTGCGGCCCTGAACAAATACTTCAGTGTCGGCGGGGTCGCGGGTTCCTTGGCAGGACGCTAAAAACGGCCACCACGTTGATGGAAGCGTAAGATCCGCCCGTTGGCTGCGCCCGCTCCCCATATTGGGGCGGTAGTGCCCGGGGATCCGCAATAAGCCGCTGCGCGGCCCTCCCCTCGGCGGAGACGACGACGGGCGGCATCTGAGGAGATGCCGCCCGTCCGTTCGTTAACAGCGCGGAACCCTTGCCCAGTCATCAAGGCAAGGACGGAGCGGGCCCCCGTCAGCGGTCACCCAGAAACGCTTCAATATCGTGTCCGCCGTTGAGTATCTCAGCGGTCCCATGGTCAGACGTTTGATGATCGATGAGCGCCGAATGCGCCAGCCGGGCCATTTCCTTGGTCGCAGGGGACAGCAGCTGTCCGTGCCTCTTGATCAGCGCCAGTGTGTCGTACATAGGCTCGGCCATGGATACAGCTTGCAATCCCCTCGGGTAAACCTCGGACTCCAGTGCCGCTCTGCAGGCAATTGTGTCGCCGAATCCGTCGGCGGCCAGGGAAAGCGCTGCCGAGAGGTACTCAACTTCAATACCGGCGTTCAGCGACAACCCCCGCAGGCGTGCCCTGGCGGACAGCTGCTTGCGGGCAGGGTCGGTTTGCGCGTAGTGGGCGTCGTAAAGGACCAGAGGAGCTGCGCATATCGCAGCGATGTCCGGTGGCGTTTGAACCCGCTCGGGAACTGCACTGACGTAGACCACTTCGTCACGTGCCAGCGGGAGTACATCGAGGCGGTCATCGTCGATCGGCAGGGTGACAAGACCCGCTTCCAGATGCCCGGCGACCACATCGCTTACGGTCTCTGCGCTGTTCTGGCCCACCAACCGAATCCGCACATTCGGGTGTTTTTGACGGAACCGCTTCGCCAGGTCCTGCCTGATGTAGTACTCCGCATTTCGTAGAAGGCCAAAGGTCGCCGTTCCTCCGCCTAAGGAGAGTAAGGCACTCACGGCTTCAGTGCCCTGTTTGGCGGCAAAAACGGTTTGCTCTGCATATGGCAGCAATTCTTCCCCCGCCGCCGACAACACAAGCGTTCGGCCACTGCGACTGAACAGAGAGGCTCCGAGTTCGGTTTCCAACCGACGAATAAGGTCGGATACTGCAGGTTGACTCATGCCCAGCGCCGCAGCCGCAGCCGTGAAAGTCTGTCCGCTGGCTGCTGCCACAAATGCTTCAAGTTGGGCCAAAGTCATAAGGCAATCCTATAGGTCGGTGGGGGATAGGACGGAGGCGGACTCGCCCTCCGGGAAGACGTGTCCACCCGCAGCTATGACCTGCGGCTGAAGCAAGCGGGCCAAAAGCCCGGGATCAAGGAGCCCCCGGGCCACGACAAGGTCCACGACCGTTCTTCCGGTTCTCAATGACTCCGCGGCTATCTCACCGGACGTCTGGTAGCCGAGGTAGGGGCTCAGTGCGGTGATGACTCCGATGCTGCGGGCAAGGTGTTTTTCGAGCGTGTGCTCGTTCGCAGAGATTCCGTCAACACATAAGTCGGCCAATGACTCGGCGGCGCCGCGCAAATGGTCGATACTTCTGAACAGACTCGCGGCGATGATCGGTTCGAAGGCGTTGAGCTGAAGTTGTCCTGCCTCGGCGGCCATGGAGATCGTCACGTCGGCACCGATGATTTCGAAAGCAACTTGATTGACGAGCTCGGGAATGACGGGATTCACTTTGCCTGGCATGATGCTCGAACCAGCCTGGCGCGGAGGAAGGTTGATTTCTCCCAGCCCAGCCCGAGGCCCGGACGAGAGCAGACGCAAGTCGCTGCTGATCTTGGATAGTTTCACAGCTGCCCGCTTGACCGTGGCGGAAATGAGCACAAAAACACCACAGTCCTGAGTCGCTTCCACGAGATCAGGGCTGGTGGTCAATGGCAGGCCCGTGAGTGACGCCAGCTTGTCCCGAACCAGGGCGGCGTATCGAGGGTGGGCATTAAGCCCCGTACCAATGGCAGTCGCGCCCATGTTGATCTCGTGGAGATTCGCCACCGCCTCACCCAACCGGGCCACATCTTCACGGATGGTCACTGCGTAGCTACGGAACTCCTGCCCCAATGTCATCGGCACTGCATCTTGAAGCTGGGTCCTGCCCATCTTCACAATATGGTCAAACTCCCGTGCCTTCCGCTCACAGGACCGCTCGAACTTGCCAAGGGCCTCCGCCAAGGCCCGGCAGCCCCAGATCGTGGCAATCTTTAAGGCTGTCGGATAGACGTCGTTTGTGGACTGACCCATGTTCACATGCTCATTGGGACCAACTAAGGCATAGGAGCCCTTCGCCTCCTTCATATACTCCAAAGCCCGGTTGGCTATCACCTCATTGGAGTTCATGTTTGTCGACGTCCCTGCGCCACCCTGAATCAGGGGTACAGGGAACTGTTCATGCAGTTGACCCGCCCTGAGGTCCCGGCAGGCCGAAACGATGGCATGCCCTACGCGCGGCGCAAGCAAACCCAGCTCCATGTTGGCCTGGGCCGCTGCTTCCTTGACCGATGCGATGGCCCTGACGAGTTGCGGCGTGGAGCCAACAGTCTCTCCGTTCAGCCGGAAGTTTTCCACCGCCCTCAGCGTGTGGATGCCCCAGTAGGCATCCCCGGGAATCTCCCTGGTTCCCAGAAGATCTGTTTCCACCCGGGTGTCACGCTCTTGGGTCATTCTCGTCCCCTAACTCTCTGGTGGGGTCCGAGATGTGGGCCCCACCCAGTTATAAGTTGATATGCATAGAAATCAGAAAAAGCATAGCTTTAACGTGCCTCAATGGGTGCCGTCGCTCGTCTTTGATAAGTAAAAGCTTTCGACTCTGTTACTTTCCCATAGGTAATGCTATGGTTGAAGGGTTTTCAAGTAACGTGGAGCACACGCACTACCTGCGCTCTGGCTCCAGCAACGAAAGAGAAATCCATTGCGCACCTCCCTTAAGAACGCTGAATTCACCATCTCGGACCCATCGTCGCCAGTCGGCGTGAGGCAAACAGTCGAAACAGTCATCGCGGACGTTCGTGACCGCGGCGACGCCGCGGTCCGCTCCTACTCCGAAAAGTTCGACAAGTGGTCGCCCGCGTGCTTCCTTCTTTCGCAGGACGAGATCGACGCGGCCATTGCCCGGCTCCCCGAACAAACCGTGGAAGACATCAAGACTGTTCAGCGGAACGTGGAGCGCTTCGCCCGTCTGCAATTGGACTCGCTCACTGAATTCGAAGCAGAAGTTGAGCCTGGAGTCATCCTCGGCCAGAAGAACATTCCAATTGACGCAGTTGGCGCCTACGTGCCCGGTGGCCGGTATCCTCTGTTGGCCTCTGCGCACATGACCATCGTCACTGCCAAGGTCGCCGGGGTTCGCAGGGTGGCTGCCGCCACGCCGGCTGCCGGGGGAGTGGTCCCTGACGCTTCAATCGCCGCCATGCACTTCGCCGGAGCGGACGAGATCTACCTCCTCGGGGGCGTTCAGGCCGTGGCCGCTCTTGCCGTCGGCACCGAGTCCATCGCCCCGGTCGATTTCCTGGCCGGCCCAGGAAATGCGTACGTTGCCGAGGCGAAACGGCAGCTGTTCGGTGAAGTGGGAATTGATCTCTTCGCCGGCCCCACAGAGGTTTTGATCGTCGCTGACGAGACGGCCGATCCGTTCCTTATCGCCGTCGATCTGCTCAGCCAGGCAGAACACGGCCCCGACTCGCCTGCCATTCTCGTCACCACGTCGCGCGTGGTTGGTGAGCAGGTTATTGAAGAGATCGACCGTCAACTGCTCGGCCTATCAACCCGTGCAGTCGCCGAAGTCGCTTGGCGCGACCACGGCCAAGTAATTCTGGTCGACGATCTGAAAGAGGCCTATGCCGTCGCCGACGAGTTCGCAAGCGAGCACGTGCAGATCCTGACTGCCAATCCCCGCGAGGCACTCGACAGCATGACCAACTACGGTGCACTATTCCTGGGCGAGAACACGTGTGTTTCCTTTGGCGACAAAGTCATCGGCACCAACCATGTGCTGCCCACACGTCAGGCCGCCCGCTACACCGGCGGCCTGTGGGTCGGGAAGTACATTAAGACCGTCACTTACCAGGAAGTCACTTCCGTGGCTGCCAGCGCTGAGCTGGGGGAGCTGCTTGGCAGGGCAGCTCGCGCGGAAAACTTCGAAGGCCACGCACGATCCGGTGACATCAGGGCTGCCAGACTCGCCGGTGAACGCCCAGCCTGGGCTTCGTAGGTTCCTTGAGGTGGGGTGCCTGTTCTCTCAGTTCGCCCCACCGTTTACCTGCGGGGCTGCCACGGCGCCAATCCGATCGCCAAAGCAAGGAAAGGAGCTTCCCTATGGAAAAGAACGCCCGGCGGCGAGGTCGCGGTGACGTTTCTCCACTGCCCCGTTGGATCGAAACTGCCCTGGCCTGGCTCGATCCCAACAACGTTGTGAACCCAAAAAGACTGGCCGGTCCGAACAGTACTTCGTCAACTGTTGTGCCTTCTGGAAGCTTGTTCAGCACAATCTACGCCGGAAGCCATCGCCGCTACTCCAGGCACGAATCCGACTGACAAGGTCTGTTCGGCCGGAGCGCCCGGTGCTCCCATGCGCATTCAACCTATGGAAGAAGATGAACAATTTTACTGCCGCTCACGGATCTCCAGCTGTCTCCCTCTCTGGCAAGCCTATGCCGCAGGACGACTGGTGTCTCACGAGAGGTCGCCATATCGAAGTACGTCACCGTCTGAACGCTACCCGTATGGGTCTCGTGGAGGACGTCACCTCGGACGGGTCCATACTCTGGCTCGCGGCGGACGGACCGGTAACCAGGACGATGGTGGAGAAGTCCGAGGGCTACGAAGTATGGGCAAGCGAGGAACAGTTTCCGACATGGAACGCGATGCCCACTCTGTAGTCGGAGCCTTGCCATCCCCGACGGCAACTGGCCCTCATGCCGCTTCCAAGTAGGGATGAGCAACTGCCAGTTCAATCAGGGCATTTTGGACTGCCCGCGTACGCGCCAAGCGCTGAAGTTCCCGCGGTACCGCCAACCAATACATTCTGCGGATACTCACCGAGTCTGCCAGGATCCGGACGAGACGTCCGTCGGGTTCGCCCACAAACAAAGGCAAAACGGCAACCCCAAGGCCGGCGACCGCAGACATCCACTGTCCCGTGAGGTTGTTGGTCTGAATGGCGGGGCGGACCCCTGGCAATGCTGCGTCCAGGAATCGCAAGTCGGGGATATCCAGGAGGGAGTCCACGTATCCAATAACAGCGTGTTCCTTCAGGTCCTCGACTGCGGATATGACGGGATTCGCTTCCAAATACGCCGGGGCAGCATAGAAACCCAGGGGATACGCGGCCAGTTCGGTGGCGTCCACGCCCCGGATGGTGGGCTTGGCCAGCGAAATGCCGACATCAAACTCTTTCGTTGCCAAGAGGTTCAAGCGGGTAGCTGTAACGATCTCAACCGCCAAGTCCGGGTGCCTGCTTCTCAGGGCTCCGAGCCCGGGACTGAGGACAAATGCCCCGAATCCATCCGGGGCTGCTATGCGGATGGTTCCCGATATGCGTCCGGGTCCCGACCCGAGTTCTTCGGCGGCGGCTAACAACGAGGACTCAACGGCTTCCGCGTGGACCGCGAGGCGTTCACCGGCATCGGTGAGCTTCCATCCGCCTGCGGAACGAACGAACAATCTGGAACCGGCACTGCGCTCCAAGTGCGATATCCGTCGTCCCACGGTCGTGTGGTCCACTCCGAGGCCGCGTGCAGCAGCAACGAGCTTGCCGGTTCGGGCTGTTTCGAGGAAGAAGCGGAGGTCGTCTGCCGAAATCATGCCCCCATCTTACGTGCATATTTGCACAGCAACGGGTACTTTTGGTCATTGTTTCGGGCGAAAAACCTATGGAGACTCGAAAGAGAATATCAATGACAATCGCCGGGACGGAGTCCGTCCCCTAGGAAAGAACAGAGGAAGATATGGTCGCAAATATCGCGTTGCCCAGGATCATGAAAGTTGGCGGAGGTGCCATCGAACACGTTGGTGCCCTGCTGGAGGAACTTGGAGCAGCCAGGCCTCTGGTTGTCACAGACGCATTCATGCTGACGACTGGCAGCGTAAACGCGCTCCTGCATTCCATCGAGAGCAGCGGGCTGGAGGCTGCTGTCTTTTCAGGCGTGGTGCCGGACCCCACCACGGACTCCCTCCACGAAGGTGTAACTGCCGCGCACAACCACGAGGCGGACATCATCATCGGTCTGGGAGGTGGGAGCGCCATCGACACAGCCAAAGCTCTCGGTTTGCTGAGCCGCCAAGGCGGTCAGATGCGTCACTATAAGGCTCCACGCAACAACAACGGGCCAGCCATTCCCGTCGTCGCCATCCCCACGACGGCAGGCAGCGGATCGGAAGCAACGCAATTCACGATCATCAGCGACTCGGAAACGCATGAAAAGATGCTTTGTGCTGGGATCTCGTTCCTGCCAGTGGCCGCAGTCATTGACTACGAGCTAACAGTCTCCATGCCACCGCGGCTGACGGCCGATACTGGAATCGATGCGCTCACACACGCCATCGAAGCCTACGTAAGCCGTAAATCGAACCACTTTTCTGATGCGTTCGCGCTCTCGGCAATACGGGCCATCGGCTCGAATCTCAGGCCCGTGTATGCCGACGGGGCGAACACCAAGGCGCGAGAAGCGATGATGCTTGCCTCAACCCAGGCAGGTATTGCCTTCTCGAACTCCAGCGTGGCACTGGTCCATGGCATGAGCCGCCCCATCGGAGCCCACTTCAACGTCGCACACGGACTTGCGAATGCGATGCTGTTTCCGGCCGTTACAAAATTCTCGATCTGTGCCGCCGAGTCGAAGTACGCGGACTGCGCACGGGCATTGGGCGTCACCTCTTCGAGCAGTTCGGACCATGAAGCAGCAAACGCCTTGGTCGCGGAACTGGACACGTTGAACCGGGACCTTGCCGTACCGACACCTGAGGCCTTTGGAATCGATCGCTCCGAGTGGGAAGCCAAAATCGCGCTCATGGCCGATCAGGCGCTTGCCTCCGGCTCGCCGGGTAACAACCCGCTCATTCCTGATGCCGGGCAGATCCGGGCCATCTACGAGGAAATTTACGCCTAACTATCCTCAGCGGGACCGAAGCCAGGTCTCGCCGATCACGAACCGTGCCGATGCATTAAGACACAAAGGAACAAAATGACCACTATTCATCATTTCATTAACGGCACTGAGACCACGGGCGAGGGGGACCGTACGCAACCGGTGTACAACCCGGCGACGGGGCGGGTTTCGGCAGAGCTGCGTCTGGCCAACGAGGCAGACCTGAACGCAACCGTCGCGGCGGCCCGCGCAGCAGCTGATTCCTGGGGCGATATTTCCCTTGCCAAGCGCACCGCGGTGTTGTTCAAGTTCCGTGAACTCGTCGCAGCGCACGTGGACGAACTCGCCGAGCTGATCACCGCCGAGCACGGCAAGGTCCTTTCGGACGCGAAGGGTGAGATCGGCCGTGGCCTGGAGGTCATCGAGTTCGCCTGTGGCATCCCTCAGCTGCTCAAGGGCGACTACTCCGACCAGGTCTCCACCGGCATTGACGTCTTCTCCTTCCGCGAACCCCTGGGCGTGGTGGCTGGTATCACGCCGTTCAACTTCCCGGTCATGGTGCCGTTGTGGATGGCCCCGATGGCCATCGCCACCGGCAACGCGTTCATCCTCAAGCCTTCCGAGCGTGACCCGTCCGCCTCGATGCTGCTGGCCCAGCTGTGGAAGCAGGCCGGCCTGCCCGATGGCGTGTTCCAGGTCCTGCACGGCGGCAAGGAAACGGTCGATGGGTTGCTGACCCACCCGGACGTGGACGGCATCAGCTTTGTTGGGTCCACTCCGATCGCCCAGTATGTCCACGAGACCGCCACCAAGCACGGCAAAAGGGTTCAGGCCTTGGGCGGGGCGAAGAACCATGCCATCGTGATGCCCGACGCGGACCTGGACAACGCCGCCGACCACCTCGCTGCTGCTGCTTTCGGTTCCGCCGGGGAGCGCTGCATGGCCATCTCCGTCGCCGTGGCTGTGGGGGACGCTGCGGATCTGATCGTGAAGAAGGTCGAGGAACGCGCCCTGGCCATCAAGGTCAAGAACGGCACCGAACCCGACGCCGACATGGGCCCGGTCATTACCCCGGCCTCCAAGGAACGCATCCTCCGGATCGTCACCGAAGCCGAAACCGCCGGAGCGGCGATGGTGGTGGACGGCCGCGACCTGGTAGTCCCCGGTCATGAAGATGGTTTCTGGGTTGGGCCTACCGTGATCGATCACGTCACGGCCGAAATGACGGCCTACGCCGAGGAAATCTTCGGACCGGTCCTGGTCGTGGTCCGTGTGGCGGATCTGGAGGAAGGCATCGCCCTGATCAACTCCAACCCGTACGGTAACGGCACGGCGATCTTCACCTCCAACGGCGCTGCAGCACGGAAGTTCCAGCGCTCCGTGACGGTGGGCATGGTCGGCATCAATGTGCCGCTGCCCGTCCCCGTGGCCTACCACTCCTTCGGCGGTTGGAAGAACTCCCTCTTCGGCGACAAGCACATCTACGGCCCCGAAGGCGTCTCCTTCTACACCCGTGGCAAAGTCATCACCTCACGCTGGCCCGAACCCACCCACGCCTCCGGCGCCTCCTACAACTTCCCCTCCAACTAGTCCCCAACCGAACGCCGGGGCCGTCGGGCTTGCTTATGGAGCGGCCACCGTCCCCGGCGTTTGGAATCCCGACCGCTAACATCGGTCGACGCATGGAAAGGCAGTACTTTGCACCTCGAATCCCTGATACCACGTTTCTGGAAGAACATCACATGAACGAGGATGGGCACTTGGTCTGGGGACTTGTCGGCGCCAGCGACATCGCTGCCACCCGCATGATCCCTGCCTTTCGCCGGGTCGGTGACCTGGTGGCTGGAGTCTTCAGCAACGACGCCAAGCATGCGAAGTCCTATGCCCAGCGCCATGACATCGCCCGGCATCATGGAACCCTTGAGGAGCTCCTGTCGGACGGGGCAATCGATGCTGTCTACATTTCGAGCCGAAACGAATACCACTCGTCACAAGCCCTCGCGGCAGCCGCCGCGGGAAAGCACATTCTGTGTGAAAAGCCCGTAGCAACGACGCTCGAAGATGCTTACACAATGATCGGGGCGTGCCGGGCCAATGACGTCGTGTTAGCCGTCAATCACCACCTCCCGGCAGCTGGAACTCATCGCACCATCCGGGAACTTGTCGCCGCTGGCGCCATCGGACGTCCTCTTAGCGCAAATGTCAGGCACTCCACACTCCTGCCTGAACGCCTCCGTGGCTGGCGGCTGGAGAGCGCCCCGGGCGCCGGCGTAGTCATGGATCTCTCGTGCCACAATGCCTCAGTCGTCAACCCACTGCTGGGCACTCGTCCCCTTGATGTCGTTGCCACGACGCTTTCCCAAGGCAGTTGGCCTTCCGGCGCGGACGACGCCTCCAGCGCCTCAATCCGATACGACGGCGGGGTCCTGGTCGATTTCCAGGACTCATTTACGCTGCCCTTTACGCCCTCGTTTATCAGAATCAACGGTGAACAAGGCAGCCTCGTTGGGCTTGATGTCATGACGCCAGAGCCGGTCGGATCTGTCCATCTCACTGACAACAGGGGGTGCCGGGAGATCTTGGTGGGGGACCGAAGGCATAGCTATGACATCACGCTCGAGCATTTCCGCTTAGCGGTACGCTCGGGTGCCCGACCCGTAGTCGATGGGCTTGATGCCGCGAACAATCTGGCGGTGAGTCTCGCTATCCAAGCAGCGTCAAACAGTGGCAAGAGAGAAGAAATAAGGTTCATGGAACGGTAGCTGCAGCGCCCGGCCGTCGACAACCAGGAACCGTTGGCGGCCAAGTGCTGGCTCAGTGACGGGGCATATAGTGCCGCCCGCCCTAGCGATCAGAGCTGGACGCGGGGATGCTTCGCAGGTGGTCGGCTACACCATCGTCCTTCCCAGGGGCCACGGCTTTGGCAAGGAGGACTCCGAAACCACAAAACAGCAACGGCAGGATGAACGCCAGCGTCAGCCCAACCATTCCACCCAACCAGCCAATAATTGCCGGACCTGCCAGAAGGCCCACATACCCGCAGCTGACCACCCGTGCGAGTGTTTTGCCGGAATCGCTCCTTCCCGCAGCGCCCGCTGCGGTGTAAACCTGCGGAATGATCCCTGAAAGTCCCAGACCGAACAAGGTCCATCCGATGATGGAGAGCGGATAGAAGGTCGACACGACTACCGCAAGCATTCCTGCTCCGGCCATGATGGAACCGTAGCGGACCACTCGGACTGGACCCAACGCATTCGAAGCTCGATCGGCGAGGAGCCGACCGACTGTCATGGCCCCCGCAAACGCCCCATAGGCCAGGGCGGCCGCAGCCTCGGGCTCGTTGAGATGCTCGACCGTCTGGAGAGCGCTCCAATCGTTTGCCGCCCCTTCCGACAGCAGTATCAGGAACGCCATGACGGCGAGAGCGACGATTCTGCGCCTGTTACGACCAGACGTATCACGTACTGGCGATGCATGTTCGGCCAGCGACACAGGGCTGGTGCCGGTTTCGAGTCGGCGTTCGGTTGCCCGGGAAAGAAGGGCAGGCACCGAAGAAGCTGCGGCTGCCGCACCAACGAGGCAAGCAATGAAAAGAATCCATGCAAGGTCCAGACCGGTGGATTGCCCCGCTGCTGCGGCAACGGCACCCAGTGCGCCGCCAAGGGAATAGAAAGCATGGAAGGCGGACATGATGGGCCGCCCGTATTCCCGCTCCACGACCACGGCATGCTGATTCATCGCCACATCGGTAATCCCGTGGCCGAGACCAAAGATAAAAAGGGCGATCCCAAGGGAAACGGCGTCGGTGGCCATACCCGGTAAGTTCACCGTGATGACCAAGAGCCCTAGCCCCAACGAGCAGCTGGCACGGCTTCCGATCCTGCGGATCAAGAGGCCGGTGAACTGCATGGACACCAACGCACCGAGCCCCAGAAGAAGGATGAGTCCGCCGAGCACGGCATGGGAAGTCCCTGTCCGCTCTTGGATGTCCGGAATATTGACAAGCCATATTGCTGAGAGGAACCCGACTCCCGCGAACGTGCCGAACACACCCCATCGTGCACGGACGAGTGCCCGTCGAGGCGTGAGGATGCTGGGAGACATGGAGATCCTTCCGGACAATATTGTGGTTGGCGCTGCTACACATCGAGGGATGCGGTTGTCATTCGGAACGCGCATCCTCTAGAACCTGGAACGTTGGGAGCGGCCGTCAAAGGAGACCTCGAACGCCCCTCAGCCTCTGGACTGGTGCGTGCATCACAGGGAGAAGCAAGGTTCCCCCCCGAATTTATGTGTACGATCGTACGCTAACGCGCAGATTCGGACAAGGCCAGCTCCGCGCTGCGTTGCGCCGGAAGGACCTTTGAGACCATCGGTGAGAATGCGACGATCAAGACAAGGAGGGCAAGGGCAACAAATGGAATCGAAATCGAGCCAAACGCGCTCACGACGACGGTCATTCCCAGGGGCCCTGCGAGCATCGCAACGTAGCCGATTCCGGTGACGATACCGATGCTCCGCCCGGCGTTCGCGGGGTCGAGTCGACCCGCGCTCGATAGCATGACGGGGGCCATGCTTGCGACGCCTACGCCAACGAGGAACATGCCGCTGGCAAGTGTGAGATCACCTCGTCCCAGGATGAGGACCAGCGCTCCGAAGATGCCGATAAGTCCGCTCACCAGTAATACTCTGACCTCTCCGAATCGCATCACCAGCCGATCGGAAATCATTCGTCCGGCAAACTCACCCAGGGAGAAGAAGGAGATTGCGACCGCAGCGGCTGCGGTGGTGGAGCCGTAAACCTCGACTCCGAACGTTTGACCCCAATCCCAAAGGGAAGACTCAACCCACATGGACAACACGAGCATGCCGCCAAGTACGCATGCCAGGGCCGGCAAGCCTTTCTGGACGACACTCGTTTGTAGCCGCACTGAGTTCAGCTTGTGGTTCTGGTGGTCAGCCGGAAGGATCTGGTCTTTGCGGAGTACCCAGCCTCCGACCACCGCGCCAATCCCTGCGAGGATGAGGCCCTCTACTGCGTACAGGGGCAGCGGCGAATCATGGACGCCCAGTAGCACGATGAGGCCGCTCGACGCCCAGCCGCCCAAGAATCCACCGATGGGGAAGATGGCTTGGAATCCAGCCATGAGCGGCCGTTCGTAGTGACGTTCCAAGGCTATTGCCAAGGCCCCCGTGGCGGTGTCGAGGCCGCCCCTGACGAGGCCGATGGCGACGCCCAGCACCAGCGCTGCGACGAAGGAATTAGTCAGGGCAAGAGGGAGGAAGCTTGCGGGAAAAAGCACCAAGAGGGGCCAGATGACCATTCGCGGCCCATATCTATCGGCCAAGGGACCGGTCAAAAAGCTTCCAATGACGGCGCCGACGCCTATGGCCGTCGTCAGCATGCCGAAATGGAGGGCGTCGACGGTGCCGTCGGACCCGATCCAGCCATAGCTGCGCTGGAGCGAGGATGTGCTCGACGACCACATGTTGAGGGCTACGCCTATCTGGAAGTAGCCGAAGAAGGTGGCGATACGGGCACGCACAAGCTGCGTTCGCGTGACACCGCCCCACGTAGAAGATTGAGCGTGCGTTAGGGTCATTGCTGTTCTCCAATGGAAGGCGCCGGGCCGTTGCGCAGTTGTGCTGGCAGGCCGCCTCGGTTTCCAACGCCCTACCCCTCGGGCGTACCCAAGGTAATGTCCACATTACTTCCAGTAAAGGAAAGTAAACCTTATAAGTCAAGAGGTAACGGTTGCTGATGCGGCAGCTACAGAGGGCGCTTGGTCGCGCTGGTTGCATAAGGTAAAGTATGCGTAAGCTTCATATTTACATATATAAGCTTTTGCCAGTCTTGGGCCTGCCCCGGCTGGGCGGTGCACCGTGAAGGAGTCCGAATGACCAAAGTTCTATATCTCTACGGTGGCTGGCCGGGACACAACCCTTACGGCGTTGCGGACTGGACGCGGTCCTTGCTGCAGAGTCTGGATTTCGAGGTGCAGGAATCGACGGATATCTTCATCCTCGACCAGGATCTGACCGATTACGACCTGATAATCAACAACTGGAACAATGCCCTCCTCAGCGAGACTCTGACCCCGTCCCAGGAAGCACATCTGCTCGGCGCGGTGGAGGCAGGGACCGGATTCGTCTCATGGCATGGTGGTGGGGCGGCGTTCAGGGGCAGCGTGATGTACCACATGATGCTGGGCGCCGACGTGTTTTACCACCCTGCAGGTGAGGGAACGCGTCATCCATACCCGTTGTATGTGATGGATCGGGACCATCCGATTACCCGTGGAATACAAGACTTCCATGCTGCCAGCGAGCAGTACTACATGAACGTAGACCCCCGCAATCACGTACTTCTTGAGACAGTGTTCGACGGCGAACACATGCCCTGGCTTGATGGCCAGCGCATGCCGCAAGCGTGGACCAAAGACTGGGGCAAGGGCCGGGTGTTCTATAGTGCCCTCGGCCACTACTTGGACGACCTAACAGCTGCCCCGGTAGAGGAAATCGTCCGACGAGGTCTTCTTTGGGCACGCCGTAACCATCAATCCGCCGACTAAACCCCCACCGTCTTCAGATAGCTCCGAATCCCGTCCACCACCAGTTGGTGGTCGTCGTCGGACGACAGCCCGGACACCGTGATCGCACCGATCACGCCGGCGCCGCGCACCCGGATAGGGAACGAGCCTCCAGCCAAGGTGTAGTCCTCGTGGGCGAGCCAGCCGCCACCAACAGGACTGTGTCCTCGGGCGGAGAACTCCTCGGACAGCAACGCCGTGCTGTGCTCAAAGCGCAGCACCGACGCGGACTTGCGGCGGATCCACTCCTCCTGGTCCGAGGTTGCCCCCGGCAGGACGCAGCGGAAGAGCACGATGTTATGACGGCGGATGTCGATGGCAACCCCGAAGCCGGCAGCGATGGCATGGTTGGCGATCAGCGAACCGAGCCGCCAGGCGTCGTGGTTGTCGAAGGCTGCGAAGACCAGCTCTTCCTCGTGCTGCTTCAGCTCAGCAATGCGCGGCGAGTCGGTCATGACGCACCCTCTACTGCGTCGGCCTCGTAGCTCAAACCGATCTGCCGGCGCATCTCGTCCATCGCCGCCATGATGGCCACGGTCTCGGCCGGGGGAAGGACGGTTCCAGCAGTAGAACCATCCCGAACCAGACGCTCCAGCTCAGCGGCCTGGAACTGCATCCCACGGCTGCCGACGGGCTCGTCATACCGTTCAATAACGCTGCCGTCCACGGCGTGGACTGTGAAAGGAACGGGGTTGTACCAAGTGTGCTCGATGTCGATCCAGCCGTTGGTTCCGATCACCATTGCGCGGTTGGCGCTGGCGGCATCGAGCTCACAATCAACAATCGCCTGGGCGCCGTTGGTGTATTCGAAGATCGCAGCGGTCTGCCGGTCGACGCCCGTCGCGGACATGGAGGCGCTGGCCCGGATTGCGGCCGGCGTTCCCAGGATGTCAAACGCGAAGGAGACCGGATAAATGCCCAGGTCCAGCAGCGCTCCGCCGCCGAGCGCGGGATCGTTGAGCCGGTGCGCAGGGTCTTGGGGGAGGCTCTGGTTGTGGCTGGCGACCACCTTGCGGACCTCCCCGATGGTGCCGGCAGCGATGATGTCGCGAACGCGGATCATGTGCGGGAGGAACCGGGTCCACATGGCTTCCAGGGCCACGAGCCCCTTGGACTCGGCCACGTCAATGATGTCCTGTGCTTCGCGGGCGTTCATGGTGAACGACTTCTCCACCAGCACGTGCTTGCCAGCGTTCAAGGCCAGCAGCGCATTGGCGTGGTGGAACGGGTGCGGTGTGGCGATGTACACCACGTCAATCAACGGGTCAGCCACCAGATCCTCATAGCAGCCATGCGCGGTGGCCACGCCATACTGCTCGGCGAACGCCTTGCTCGAGTCCAGCGAACGGGACCCCACGGCCTGCACCGTGAAGCCGTTCTCGTTCAGGTCCTTCGTCTGCAGCCCCGCAATAAAACCGGTGCCGAGGATTCCCCAGCGGATGGTTCCGTCGGAGGTGCCATTGCTGAGAGTCACGTGCCTAGTCCTTTGTTGGGTCGGAAATTGGGTACGCCACAAACGCAAAGCGCCCGGAATCCGGCGACCAGCTGTTGACGTTGAGGGTACCTTGGCCGCCGAAGAGTGGCCATGTATGGAGGGGAGTGGTCCAGTCCTCGGTCGAAACAAGCACGACGTCGACCGGCAAGTCGGCGGGGTGGCCTTCCGTTCCGCTGGGGAATCGGATGTAGCTGGCGAAGCGCCCATCGGGGGAGACGTGCGGAAACCAGTCGACGGTATCGGACTCGAGGAGCTGCTCGAATTCGTTGCCGTCGATCGTGATCCGGGCAAGCTGGGCGTGGCCGGGTACCGAGCTGAACGATTCTGTGTTCAGGTACAGCCACTCCCCATCCGGCGAGTACTCCGGGCCGTCGCAGTGACCGGACCCGACATCAACGCGGGCGGCAGCACCGCCGTCGGACGCCAGGGTCATCAGGCGGCCCGGCTGCGTAAAGTCGCCCGCCTCGATGCCCACGTAGGCGAGTTCCTTTCCGTCAGGGCTGACTCCGTGGAGGAAGTGGAAGGAACCGTCGTCGTCAGTGATCCTGGTGGCCGGGCCACCGGAAAGCGCGGCACGGTAGATGTGGCCATCGTTGGCGGAGAGGAAGATGTCCTTGCCGTCAGGTGCCAGAACGTGATCGTTGTTGAGGTCCGGGACGCCACTCAGCGGAACAGCCTCCAGGGAACTGGCGGACAGATCAAAGCGCCACAACTTTCCGTCCCCGTTGAGGACGAGTGCCTCGCCGTCGAGGGTCCAGTTGGGCGCCTCCAGCAGCACGTCATCAGCGGAGTACACCAGCTCGGCCTGGCCGGTGACCGACGCGATCCAGACTTCGCAGCGCTGCCCGGGTTGAAGGGCGCGGATCACTCTGACACCTCCGTGCCGATAGGCGTGAGTTCCTTAATACGGATATTCCGCCAGCGGCATTGCGCTCCGACACCCCAGCGTGCCTCGCCGAAGTACGAGTCGTTGTCGTGGACCTCCAACGCGATATGCCCGCGTTCGCCGAGCACGTCCAGGACATCGGACGGGTTGTAATCGGGCGAGTCCAGGGTGGCGGTGTCAAGCTCGGCGATCTTGAGGCCATTGACCCAGGTCGTTATAACAGGAAGCGCACCCACGCAACGGATCCGAAGCTCGTTCCAGTCGTCCCAGCGCCAGGCATTGAGGAAATCGTCGACGTCGGCCGCGTAGCTCAGTCGGGCACGCTTTTCTTCGGTGACTGGTTCGACAGACGAGGTGGGGTCATCGGCGATCAGGCCAGTCGGCCGTCCCGAGGTGTCGCGGGCTACGTCCACGGCGAACGGTACAGCCGAGAAACTCGCCAGTCCGTTGCCGAAGAACCCGCCGATGCCGCCGGACGGACGGTGGTCCACCAAGACCTGGAAGCCTTCCCAACTGTCAGGCAGGCGTCGAAGCATGACGCCAGTATCTGCAGGCCAGTCGGGCCGCATTTCCAGGACCAGTTCAAAGTCACCGTAGGCCTTCTCCGTGACGAGGTATCCGCCGTAGCCGCTCCCCGGGGAGTCCTGTTCGCCCACCAGCACACCGTTGTCCACGAACCACTTCGCTGGATGCTTCTCGGGCTCGACCGGAAGTTCCCTTCCGTCTTGCGCGAAGAGATCCAGGACGGAAGGGCCACCCGGGTACAAAGATCCGTAAATGCGGGGCACGGTTCTCCAACCGGACAGAGTGGTGCCGTCGAACAGGGGGACGAACCCGGCGTCCTCGTGAGTTTCTGTCTCAGCCACGCCCTAGTCCTTGCTGCTGAAGGCGGCGTCGAAGGAGGTCTGGGAGGCAGGGAAGTCGAACTTCTTCAGGGCGGCGAGGGCTTCGGGTGCGCCGTGGAGACGGTCCATGCCGGCGTCTTCCCACTCAACGGAGATGGGTCCGTTGTAGCCGATGGCGGTGAGGGCGCGGAAGGACGATTCCCAGGGCACATCGCCGCGTCCGGCGGAGACGAAGTCCCAGCCACGGCGCGGGTCGCCCCAGGGCAGATGGGAGCCCATCACAGTGTTGCGGCCGGTGGGGCGGAGCTTGGTGTCCTTGCAGTCCACGTGGTAGATCCGGTCCTTGAAGTCCCAGATGAAGGAGACGGGGTCGATGCCCTGCCACATGAAGTGGGAGGGATCCCAGTTAAGGCCGAACGCTTCGCGGTGGCCGATCGCTTCGAGGGTCCGGACGGTGGTCCAGTAGTCGTAGGCGATCTCACTCGGGTGGACTTCGTGGGCGAAACGGACCCCGCATTCGTCGAAGACGTCCAGGATGGGGTTCCAGCGGTCGGCGAAGTCCTGGTAGCCGGCCTCGATGACTTTCTCGGGGACGGGCGGGAACATGGCGACGTACTGCCAGATGGAGGAACCGGTGAACCCGACCACGGTATCCACCCCGAGCGCGCGGGCGAGGCGTGCGGTGTGTTTCATTTCCTCGGCAGCGCGTTGGCGGACGCCTTCGGGATCGCCGTCGCCCCAGACGCGCGTGCCGACGATGGCTTCGTGGCGGAAGTCGATGGGGTCATCGCAGACGGCCTGGCCTTTGAGGTGGTTGGAGATGGCCCAGACCTTCAGGTTGTACTTCTCCAGGATGGCGAGCTTGGACTCGACGTAGCCGGGCTCGTCCCAGCGCCAGGCGTCAAGGTGGTCTCCGGAGACGGCGATTTCCAGGCCGTCGTAGCCCCAGCCCGAGGCTAGGCGCGCGACTTCCTCGAAGGGGAGGTCGGCCCACTGGCCGGTGAACAGGGTGTACGGGCGGGACATGGTCAGGCTCCTTCAGTTGCGGTGCTGGAAAGTTGGATCAGTGAGCTTTTGGCGGCAGCGGACTCTTCCACGGCGGCGAGGATGTGCTGGACGTTCAGGCCTTCCTCGAACGACGGCGACGGAGCCTCACCGGCCGCGATGGCAGTCAGGAAGTCCCGGATCTGGTGGGTGAAGGTGTGTTCCCAGCCGATGATGTGGCCCTGCGGCCACCAGGCATCGAGGTAGGGGTGCTCGGGTTCGTTGACCAGGATCCGCCGGAAACCCTGCTCCCGGACGGGCACGGTGGCGTCCAGGAAGCCGAGTTCATTGAGGGCTTCAAGGTCGAAGAGGATCGTGCCCTTGTCGCCGTAGATTTCGAGTTTGAGGGAGTTCTTCTGGCCCGTCGCTACCCGCGAAACCTCTACTGAGGCGATTGCTCCGGAGGCGAGGGTCAGCGTGGCCCAAGCGGCGTCGTCGACCGTGACATCTTCCAGCCCATTAGCGCCGGGGCGACGGTCCACGAAGGTGTGCAAGCGGCCTGAAACCTCGGTGACCGCGTCACCCAGGAGGAACAGGACCTGGTCGATGGCGTGGGAAGCGATGTCGCCCAGGGCACCGGAACCGGCCGTTTCCTTCCGGAGGCGCCAGGTCATGGGGGACTCGGCATCCGAGAGCCAGTCCTGCAAGTACGCGGCGCGGACGTGGCGGATGGTGCCGAGGCGTCCTTCGGCGATGAGTTCCCGGGCAAGCGCCAGGGCCGGGACACGGCGGTAGTTGAAGCCGATCATGGACTGCACGCCGTTGGCCCGCGCGGAGGCGGCTGCGGCCACCATCAACTCGGCCTCACCCAGGGTGTTGGCCAGCGGCTTCTCCACCAGCACGTGTTTCCCGGCGGCCAATGCCGCAATGGCGATTTCGGCGTGCATCCAGCCGGGCGCGCAGATATCGACGATGTGGATGTCGTCGCGTTCAATCACGGAGCGCCAGTCGGTGGCGGACTCGGCCCAGCCATACTTGGCTGCTGCCTCGGCCACCTGGGTGGCGTCCCGGCCCACCAGCACTTTCTGCTCGAAGGCCGGGACGTCGAAGAAACTGGCCACGTTCCGCCACGCATTCGAGTGGGCCTTTCCCATGAAGGCGTAGCCGATGGCGGCCACGCCGAGTGGTTGATGCGCCTGGGAAGGATGGTCGGATGGGTGGGCGGGGGTGGTCATGTTCTTGTTCCTCGCTGATTCTTAGAGAGTGGCTGTTTCGGGTGCCCAGTCCTCAGGGAGGGCCGCCGAGACAGGTGCGTTGCTGGTGACGTCCACGAACGTGCCCGACTCCACGGACTCGGCGATCGAGACCATGCTGTCCAGCACGTGGTAGGCAAGATCGCCCGTGGCGCGGTGCGCAGTGCCGGAACGCAAGGCGCGGGCCATGTCCAGCACACCCAGGCCGCGGCCGTTGGCCGGACCGGTGGCAGGGATGATCTCCGGTTCTTCCGCGCCCGGACGCCAGAGCTTCAGGTCGCCGTCGAAGTAGTTCGGGTCCGGCAGGGACAGCGTAGCCTCCGAGCCCGTGATTTCGACGAAGCCCATCCGCAGGCGCGGCGACTCAAAGGAGAACACGCTGTGCGAGGACTGCCCGCCCTCGAACTGCGCCATCGCGGACACGTGCGTGGGGACCTCGACGGCGAATTCCTCGCCGGCTTTGGGACCGGAACCAATAATGCGGGTCGCCTTCGCCGAGGAGCCGACGGCGGCTACCTTGCGGACCGATCCGAACGTCTGGATCAGGGCGGTCAGGTAGTACGGACCCATGTCGAACAGCGGACCGGCACCGTGCTGGAACAAGAACGCCGGGTTCGGATGCCACGACTCCGGACCGGGAGTCTGGAACGTGGTCATACCGGTCAATGGGGTACCGATGTCGCCACGTTCGATGATCCGGCGTGCCGTCTGCAACCCTGCGCCCAGGAACGTGTCCGGGGCGGTGCCCAGGCGGATGCCGGCGGCATCAGCGGCCTTGAGCAGACCCAGCCCCGACTCGCGATCCAACGAGAAGGGCTTCTCGGTCCAGACGTGCTTGCCCGCGTTGACCGCCGCAGTGGCCACCTCCACGTGCGCTGCCGGGATGGTCAGGTTCACAATGATTTCGACGTCGGGATGGTTCAGTGCCAGCTCGGGCGCACCGAACTCCGGGATCCCATATTCCTTGGCCCGTGCTTCGGCGGCCTCGACGAAGAGGTCCGCGATCACCAGGACCTTCAGGTCAGGGAAGGTGGTGAGGTTGTCCAGGTACTGCTTGCTGATGTTGCCCGCGCCGATGACGGCAACGCCCACCGGGCCTGTACGGGTGGAGGGTGCGAAGCTCATGCCTTGGCTCCTTCTGCTGCGGCGTTGAGGTACGCGAGGCTTTCCGTGATGCCTTCGAAGATGTCGCCGGAGTAGTCGTCGAATTCCACCACGCCAACTTCCAGGGACTTGGCAGCAGCGATGACATCCAGGACCGGAATGGTGCCTTGGCCAGCGGGCTGCTGAGCCTTGGTATCGGTGTTGCCCGGGCCGTCCTTAATGTGGATGAGCTTCACGCGGTCGCCGAGGCGGGCCAAAAGTTCCACGGGGTCTTGCCCACCAACGGCAACCCAGTACGTGTCTACTTCGAGGACGAGTTCCGGATCCAGCAGTCCTTCGAAGTATTCCAGGGCGGTCTTGCCCTCGATGGTGGACTCCAGCTCCCACGCGTGGTTGTGGTAACCCACGCGGACGCCATACTCAGCACCCTTCTTGGCTGCAGCGTTGAGCTTGGCGGCCGTGGCCTGAATGGTCTCGGCGTCCTGCCAGTGCTCCGCGGGAAGGAACGGATCGATCACCGTGGTGATGCCCAGTTCCTTGGCCGCGGCAAAGATCTCGTCCTGGTCCTGGCTCAACAAGGGTGCGTGGCCGGACGGAGCAGTGAGGCCGTTTTCCTTCAACGCCGCGCCGAGTTCCTTGGCGGTGGCCACGAAGTTGTACGGCTCAACCTGTGTAAAACCGATCTCGGCAACCTTCTTGATGGTTCCAGGCAGGTCCTCCTGGATGGCATTGCGGAGGGTGTACAGCTGGAGTGAGTAAGACATTGGGTTCCTTTTCGGGAGTTGGATTTTCCGGGAATTTAGGGACGTGCGGCCAGTCTAGCTAGCGGCCTGCGAGGGATCCGCCGATGCCGCCGACGCTGAAGTATTTGTTGAGGGCGGCGAAGACGATGATGGGTGGGAGCATCATGATGACGGCGAGGGCCATGACACCGGACCAGTCGGTGAGGTTTTGTTGGAAGAAGGATTGGACGCCCATGGGGAGGGTGAAGATTTCGTTGGAGCGGAGGAAGACGATGGCGACGAGGTAGTCGTTCCAGGCTAGGAGGAAGGCGAAGATGGCGGTGGAGAGGATGCCTGGGAGGGAGTTGCGGAGGACGACTTTGGTGAAGGAGCCGAAGACGGAGCAGCCATCGATCCAGGATGCTTCTTCGAGGCTGATGGGGATGGAGTCGAAGTAGGCGGCCATCATCCAGGTGGCCACGGTCATGGTGGAGCCGACGTAGATGATGGTCAGGCCCATGAGGTTGTCTACCAGGCCCATGGCGGCGAAGAGGATGAAGAGGGGGACCACTGAGGTGATGATGGGCAGGGATTGCATGACGAAGAGCAGCAGGGAGTAGCCGGAGACGGCTTTGGATCGGCCGCGGGAGAGGACGTAACCGGCGGGTGCGGCGACGGCGACGGAGACGATCACGGTGGAGAGGGTGGTGACGAGGCTGTTTTGGAGCCAGACGCCGGCGAGGGTTTTGGTGAAGACGCCGGTGATGTTTTCGAAGGTCAGGCCTGTGGTGGTGCTGTTCGGTGCCGGGGTGAGGGCCAGGATGACGGTGACCATGATGGGGACCAGGACGATCGCGGTGATGGCCAGGATCAGGGCGAACCGCCACCAGCGTCCGCGCATGCCGGCTTCGGAGAGGGTGCGGCGGGTTTTGCCGGTGGGGGTGATGCCGAGGGCGGGCCCGGATTCGGGGTGGGCGTGAAGTACTGCGCTCATTATTCGACGCTCGACTTTCGGATCTGGCGGTACAGGATGACCGAGACGACTACCAGGGTGACGGTCATGAGGAAGGCGATGGCGACGCCGGGACCGGTAGCGAAGTCCTGGAAGACGGTGCGGTAGGCCAGGACGACCAGGGAGGTGGTGGCGTCAACGGGTCCGCCGCCGGTGAGCAGGTAGATGGTGGGGAAGTCGTTGACGCAGAAGATCGTCATGAGGATCCACGAGATGTAGGTGGAGCGGGCGATCAGCGGCAGGGTGATTTGGGTGAATTGCTGGAACCGGGAGGCGCCGTCCATGTTGGCGGCTTCGTAGACGGTGTTGTCCACGGAGGCCAGGGCTGCGGAGGTCATCATCATCATGAAGGGGAAGGAGACCCAGACTTTGAAGATCATGACGGTCACGGCGGCCAGGGTGGGGTCTGCCAGGAACAGGGGTGTTCCGAGTCCGAGGTTGCGGAAGATGGACGGGATGAGGCTCTCAGGGGTGGCGACGAGCCAGTTCCAGGCGGTGGAGGAGACCACGATCGGGACGACCCAGGGCAGGAGGAGGAGGACCTTGAAGGTGCCCCCGGCGGGGATCTTGGTCCTGAGCAACAAGGCCAGGCCAAGGCCCACGGCCCAGGACCCGAACACGCCGACGATGGTGAACAGCAGGGTGAATTGGGCGGCTTTCCAGAAAGCCGGTGAGGACAGGACCTGCTGGAAGTTCTCGATCCCGACGAAGTCGCCGGTTTGGATCAGGTTACCGTCGTGCGTGGCCTGGATCCCGGCTTGGAAGAGCGGGTAACCATGGATCAGGACGAGCAGGATGACTGAGGGAAGCAGGAGCCAGAAGAACGTCCTGGACGTCTGCGCCGACAGCTTGCTTTTGCGGTTCCCGGTCCCGCCGCCGGACCCGCCGGGGGCGAGCCCCTTGCGGGCCCGGGCAAGGCCCGAGCTGGTAGTCGTGGAAGACATGATGGTGGCCGCTTACTTCTTCAGCACTGACTTGAGGCCGGACTCGAAGGCTTGCAGCGCGGACTTCGCATCAGTCTTGCCTGTCAGGACGGTCTGGGTGAACTGATTCAACGCCTGCCCACCATCCAAAGCAGCGAGATCAGCGCTGAGAGCTGTTCCCTGGGCGGCGAACGTCTTGGCGATCGGGACGTACTCATCGACAATCTTCACGTTGTTCGGGTCAGCAGTGAACTCGGGCATTTCGGTGATGGACTTGAACACCGGCAGGGCATTCATGAGCTTTTGCTGCCACAGTTCCTTGAGCTTGCCCAGGTAGTAGACCACGAACTCTTCGGAAGCTTCCTGGGACGGAGTGTTGGTGTACATCATGATGTTGTTCGGGAAGATCAGGGCTGCCTTGTCTCCGTGCGGACCGGCGATCGGGCTCGCCACCACGATGTCGCCGGAGGTGTCGCCCACGCGCTCGGGAACGCCCAAAGTCAACATGCCGTAGGCGGCCTTGCCGTCCTTCCACTGGGCGTTGAGGTTGTCCGTGGTGTAGCTAACGGCAGCAGGGTCAACGATGCCGTTGGAGACAAGCTCAAGCATGAACTCGATGGCCTCCACGTTTCGGTCGTTCATGACATCCAGCTGGCCGCCGTCCTTGCTGAAGACGCCGCCACCGTTGTTCAGCATCATCATGATCATCAGGTGGTTGCCGATATTATTGCCAGCGCCGGAACCCGTGGCGAAGCCAACAGCACCTATGCCCTTCATCTTCTTGCCCGCTTCCAGAAGCGAAGCCCAGTCCGTGGGAACCGCTACGCCTGCCTTCTCGAACAGGGACTTGCGGTACCAGAGCGGCCGGATATCCAGCTGCCACGGAACCGCTACGTAGCCCTTGTCCGTCTTGAACGGCTCCACCACGCCGGGCAGGAAGTCATCGAACTGGCCGTTGGACTTCAGCTTCTCAATGACCTTGTCCGCGTACGCGATCTGGCCCTGCTGCTCGAACTGGAAGGCCTGGAAGCCGCCGCCGGTGGACACTGCCGGGCCGGTCTTGGACGCGATGGCCGAGGAGAACGTCTGGTAGAAGTTGTTCCACTGGATGATCTGGTAGCTGGCCTTGGCGTTGTTCGCACCCGCGAAGCCTTCTGCGATCTTCTTGGCGGAGTCGTTGTAGGCCGGCGTAGCCCAGGGCATATCCCAGAACTTTACGGTTCCACCGGCGCCGCCCCCGCCGCCCTGGGTGGCTGAGCCACCGCCGCAGGCAGCCAGGAGCGGCACCGAGGCCGCTGCTGCCGTGAGGCCGAGGAAATTGCGGCGGGAGAAGGAACGGGTGGCTGCGGACTGAACATTCATAGTGATTCCTTTCGGGACCGGCAACGCGATCTCTGCGTTGATGTTCCGGTCCAGCTCAACTTTGAGGAGGGCAAACGGATACTGAATGGCTGGATAGTGCTGTTGTTGTAGAGCTCGGTTAGATGAGTGCTGTGATGGTTTCCGACAACACCGCGAAGCTGTGCAGGTCGGATGGGCTGGTGCCGGCGTCGAGGTGTTCCTTGAGCCGACGCCATGTAGCGCGGTGAGCGGATTCGTAGATCGTGGGAAGAAGCAGGTCACCTTGGGGCCCGGTGACTTTGATGGTTGCCGGCCACGCAGCGACCGGTTCCGGCAGCGTGACGCTGACGCCGCCGTCGTCGGTCAGCAAGGTGACTTTGACGACTGCCGGACAGGCGTTGGAGCGGACGCCCTGCAACGCAACCGGTGCGCCGTTGGCGAGTACCGCCGTCGCCGTGTAACCGTGCGGTCCGCGGCTCAGGACCCTGAGGCTCCCCAACGGTCCGGTGACGCGTACGACGGCGGCAAGATGGTCCGCGAGCAGCTCGCCGGAGTCGGTTCCCACCGGCGCGGTGGCCACGGAGTCGAGCACGGCGGCGCGGCCCGCCATGGAACGGACGGCATCCTCGGCTGCCGGGATGGCGGGGTTGGAGGCCCAGCGCTGGTCGAGGACAACGACGGTGCCCCTGTGTTGGGCTGCTGCCTGGAGCAACTCCGTGTTTTCCGCGGCGGGGTTCACCACTACGATTCCGCGGGCTCCGGCGCTGATGGCCTCTACGGCGTGTGCGGTCCAGCCCGGTGTACCCGCGATGACCTGGACGTGGGGCTGGTTGTCTCCGGCGGCTGGGCCGAAGGATTCGGGAAGGGACGCGACTGCCAGGGCAACCGCACCAGCTTCCTGGGCCTCCGGGGTGGCGCGGACGGTGTAGTGCTTGGTTTCCACGGGGGCGCTCATGCGTGGGCTCCTTCGGCAACCGCGTGCTGGGCTGTGTGCTGTGCTTCGACATTGGCCACCGTGGCATCGGCGATGTCCAACGCGAAGGTCAGGTCGTCAATCAGGGTTTGCGCAGACGGCGGTTGCTTTGCTCCTGCAGCCAATGCGGCCAGTTCGCGCCACTCACCTTCGTAGCCGTTGTGGTCGAAGGGGCCGTGAATGGTGGTTTCGTTGCCGCGGGTGAAGGTCGCCACGGCCGAACCCGCCTGGACGTAGGACGGTGTGAAGTCGATGCGGAGGACGGCGTCGTCGGAAAACGCCTCGAAGCTCCACTCCGGCTTCCATGTGTTGTTCATGGCTGCGCGGAGCTCGATGGTCCGTGTGGGGGTGCGGAGCGGGATGACGTAGCCGAACGGGCGGACGTGGCGTGCTTCCAGTACTTCGATGTCCTTGAAGTCCGGTGTGAACCTGCGGATCAAGGGGAGGTCGTGGATGGCCAGGCCCATGATCCCGCCGCGGAGTGCGCCCTTGATGACCTCGGGGTCCGAGTAGTCCGGGGCGCCGCCGGCGGGACGGGTGATGATCTCAGTGGCGAAGTCCTCAAACCGGGCGTTGGGCGGCAGGACGATCGAGGAACGGATCGTGTGGACGTTGTCCGGCAGGTCTCCCCAGTTCTCGCTTGCGGCGAGCCAGCCGGGATCGAAGGTGTGCATGGCGCCCACGATGATCGGCACTCCCGTTTCTTCGCTGACGGCGGAGATCTGCGCTGCTTCTTCGGCGTTCATGGCAAATGGCTTTTCGCAGAGGACGGCTTTCTTGCCGGCGCGGCAGGCGGCGATGACCTGCGCGGCGTGGAACTGGTGCGGGCTGCAGATGGCCACGATGTCTACGGAGGCGTCGCCCAGGAGGGCGTCGATGCTGGTGCTGTGCGTGGCACCAACGCGGGCGGCCACGGACTCAGCGACGGCGGGGTCGACGTCCATGATGTGGCGGACGGTAAGGATGTCGCCCAAGCGGGCGAGTGACGGCAAGTGGATGGCCTGGGTGACCGGGCCGGCGCCGAGGATGCCAACTCCCAAAGTAGGGGCGACGTCTATGTGGCTGGACAAGTTCAGTTACCTCTTCGTAAGCGGACTGGTGTGCTGCTCATCACAACCTAAAGGGACTTTTGTCGAGCGTCAAGCAAAAGTTGAAATATTGCCGACAAACTTCTGCTGCATGACACGCATAAGCAATCGTGCTTCACTAAAGGCATGACAACAGCCACCGGAAACGACGCCGGAAATACCTCCGTTCTGGAGGCTGGCAACCTTTCGCGTGCTGGCGACCTGTTCCAACTACTTCGCGACGGGCAAGCCCGCACCCGCGCCGAACTCGCAGTCACCACCGGGCTGGCCCGATCCACCGTCGCTTCCCGTATTGACGCCCTCATCAGTTCGGGTCTCGTGGGACCCGCCGGTGAGGCGAGCTCCAGCGGCGGCAGGCCGCCGTCGCGCTTTGCTTTCAACCCCGCCGCACGCGTCGTCCTCGCGGTCGACGTCGGAGCGACCCACGTGATTGTTGCCGTCACCGACCTCAGCGGCAGCATCCTCGCGGAGCGACGCCTCGCACAAGAAGTCGCCGACGGCCCCGAGATGGTCCTGGGCCGCGTCATCTCCGCGGGCCGTGAACTTTTGGCCGAGGCGGGCCGCCAAATTGGCGACCTCGCCGGCATGGGCATCGGCTTGCCCGGGCCCGTTGAACACGACACCGGGCGGCCCGTGAAGCCGCCCATCATGCCCGGGTGGGACGGATTCGACGTCGTCACGTACGTCCAGCGCTCGTTGCCCGTTCCCGTCCTGGTGGACAACGACGTCAACATCATGGCCCTCGGCGAACGCACCGCGTACTGGCCGGACCACGACAACTTCCTGTTCATCAAAGTGGCCACCGGCATCGGCGCCGGCATCATCAGCAGCGGTGAGCTGCAGCGTGGTGCCAACGGCACCGCCGGCGACCTCGGCCACGTCCGGGTGCCACGCGGCGACGACGTCCTCTGCCGATGCGGCAACCACGGGTGCCTCGAAGCGCTGGCCTCAGGTCCCGCCGTCGCGCGTCAACTGCAGGCGCAAGGCCTGGAAGCGTCCACAGGTGCCGACGTCCTCCGGCTGGTCGGCGAGGGAAACCTGCAGGCGATCCAGGCGCTGCGCCAGGCGGGCCGCGATGTTGGCGATGTGCTGGCAACCGTGGTCAACCTGCTCAATCCGTCCATGATCATCATCGGCGGCAGCGTGGGGGAGGCCGGCGAACACCTCGTGGCCGGCATCCGCGAAGTGGTGTACCGACGTTCGCTGCCGCTGGCCACCACGCACCTGCGCATCGGCATCTCCATGGCCGGTGACCGCGCGGCCATCCTGGGTGCCAGCCAGATGGTCACCCAGCACGTTCTGTCGCCGGCAGTGATTGAGGCCACGCTCCAAGCGACGGGATAAGCCTTGTTCGGTGCCGTATGACGGGTGGTGGCGTGATAGCAATGAAAGTGATGTCTACTTTCTTTGCCAAAATTCCCCGCGGTTGGCTGATCCTCGCGTGCATCGGCCTCATTGCCCTGAACATGCGCGGACCCTTCGTGGCCGTGGCTCCCGTGGTGGATTCCCTGCAGCAGGATCTCGGCTTCTCGCCGGTTGAACTCGGGCTGCTGACCGGCATTCCGGTGCTCTGTTTCTCCCTCGCGTCCCCCTTGGCCTCCCTGGCCGGACGACGCCTCGGAGCCGAATTCGCCGTGATGCTCACGCTGCTCGGCGTGCTGGCCGGGGTGGTGATCCGTTCCAGTGGCGGCAGCGTTTCGATGATGGTGGGCACGGTCATCATTGGCGTGGCCATCACCATCGGCAATATCGCAGTGCCGCTTATTATCCGGCGCGACTTTGCACCTCGGCGGCAGGCAACCGCGATGGGCGTCTATACGGCCGCGCTCAACATCGGCTCGTTCCTCACGTCGGTGGCAACTGCGCCCTTGGCTGAGCTGGTGGGGTGGAGGCTGGCCCTGGCCGCGAGCGCCTTGTTGTCGTTGGCGGCCATCCTGTTCTGGGTGCCAACCGTCGGTGCCCGACGGGCCTTTATTCCGGCAGCTGTTCCTGCGCCTCCGGCTTCCAGCGCCGGGCCTGTTGCGGGTGTGGGCTGGCTGACTGTGGGCCTGACCTTCGGTTTCGCTGGCCAGGCCTTCTCCTACTACGGCATCACCGCGTGGCTGCCCAGTTTCCTCTCCGATGAACTCGCCATGGGCACCGCCGAAGCCGGTGCGGGGTCCTCGCTGTTCCAGATCTTCGCGATCGTGGGCGGTCTGGGCGTGCCGCTTCTGGCCCGCTTCGCCAGTACGACGACGGTGGCGGTCACCTTGAGCGCGCTGTGGCTGACAGTTCCCGTGGGCTTGCTGCTCTCGCCTTCGCTGTGGTGGTTGTGGTCCTCGCTGGGCGGTGTTGCCCAAGGCGGTGGCATCACGGTGATCTTCATTGCCATCATCAAGTTCGCGCAATCCCAGGCCGCTGCCGGGAAGATGTCCGCGATGGTGCAGGGGGTGGGTTACTGCTTTGCTGCGTTGGCGCCGACTGTTGTGGGATACGTGCACAGTGTGACCGACGGCTGGACTGTCCCGCTCTTCGTGATCCTCGGCTCGGTGCTCGCGTTCTGCGTCTGCACCACGTTGTCCGTGCGCTGGGTGGCCCGGCAGCGCTAGGGCTGCCCGGCAGCGCCAGAGTATTCCGCTGCTGGGCTGCCTCCCCGGCGGTCGGGGTCACTTGTTGCGAAGAGTGCAGGCAGCCCAGCGTCGGGGCTTGATGTGTCGCTTGCTCAGGTCCTGGACCTAAGCGGCGACGAGTTCCTCTTCCGTGGCCTCTTCTCGGGCCTCGGTGAGGAAACGTGCGTACGCGGGGATGGTCAGGAAGGTGGGGAATTCCTCGGCCAACGTGACTTCCTCGAAGATGGCGCGGGCATCAGCGAAGCGGTCTCCATCGAAGCGTTCCAGGCGGGCGAATTCCTCGTCCAGCAGGTCCTCTACCCATTCACGGGTGATCACGTCACCGTTCTCGATGATGGCGTGGGAGTGGATCCACTGCCACAGCTGGGACCGGGAGATCTCGGCGGTGGCTGCGTCTTCCATGAGGTTGTGAATGGCCACAGCCCCGTTGCCCCGCAGCCAGGACTCGATGTAGCGGATGCCCACCTCGATGTTCAGACGGACCCCGCCCTCGGTGATGGTGCCCTCCGTGCTGGCGATATCGATCAGCGCACGGTCATCCGGGGTGACATCCTCGCGGGAACGGTCCAACTGGTTGGAGCGGTCTCCGAGAACTGAGTCAAAAACTTCCCGGCATACCGGCACCAGATCCGGGTGGGCCACCCACGAGCCGTCGAAGCCGTCGTTGGCCTCGCGGGTCTTGTCAGCACGAACCTTCTCGAACGAAGCAGTGTTGGCTGCCTCATCCTTGCGGTTCGGGACAGCTGCTGCCATCCCACCGATCGCCATGGCCCCGCGGCGGTGGCAGGCCCGGACCAGTTGCTCGGTGTAAGCGCGCATGAACGGCTGGGTCATGGTCACCTGGCCGCGGTCCGGGAGCACAAAACGCGGTCCGCGGGTACGGAAGTTCTTGATCAGGGAGAAAATGTAGTCCCACCGGCCGGCGTTCAAACCGCTCGCATGGTCGCGGAGTTCGTACAAGATCTCCTCCATCTCGAACGCGGCGGTGATGGTCTCGATCAGCACCGTGGCCCGGATGGTGCCCTGCGGGATGCCCAGCAGGTCCTGTGCCAGGACGAAGATGTCGTTCCACAACCGGGCTTCGAGGTGGTTCTCGATCTTCGGCAAGTAGAAGTACGGGCCCTTGCCCTGGGCCAGCAGGCGGCGGGCGTTGTGGAAGAAGAACAACCCGAAGTCCACGATTCCGCCGGCGATCGGCTTGCCGTCGATCAGCATGTGCTTCTCCGGCAGGTGCCAACCACGCGGGCGGACCACGATAGTGGGCAGGTCCTCGGCCGACTTGAGCTTGTATTCCTTGCCCTCAGGGGACGTGAAATCAATCCGACGCTCCAAAGCATCGGTCAGGTTCAGCTGACCCTGGATCACGTTCCGCCATGTCGGCGTGGACGAATCCTCCATGTCAGCCAGCCACACCTTCGCCCCCGAGTTCAGGGCATTGATGGTCATCTTCTTATCCACCGGACCCGTGATCTCCACCCGGCGGTCCTCCAAACCCGGAGCCGGGGGAGCCACCCGCCAGGTCGGATCGTTCCGGATGCCCTCGGTCTGCGGCAGGAACCGCGGATCCTGGCCACCGGAAATCTGGTTGCGACGGGCGTGCCGTGCCTGCATCAGCTCCTGACGACGATCAGCCGTAGCCCGGTGCAACTTGCCAATGAACTCAAGGGCATCCGGCGTGAGGACCTCGTTCTGCCGGCACATGGGCTGCGCGGTCAAAGTAATGCCATTGATAGTGAAGTTGTCAGTGAAGCTGTTCATTTCAATCTCTCCTATGAGAAGCAAAAGTTCGACGGCGGCGGGCCGGGTTGGGTAATCCTCCGCGTGCTATTCCCCATCCCGCCCGCTTGGCCTCGCAGAGCTCGGCCGGCGTCCGGGACAGGGCCCCTTTTACGCACGCTTCCGGATTCCCCATCCCGCCCGGTGGCGGTGGGTGCCGCCGTCGTGCCTTCCGGTGAGCGAAGCGAGCAGCTCACCTTGGGCGATGTGGTTAGTGGAATTGGCCCTCTTCGGTCGATCCGACCAGTGCGAGGGTGGATGCGTTCGGGTTGAGCGCGGTTGCGATGTCGTCGAAGTAGCCGGTGCCGACTTCGCGCTGGTGCTTGGTGGCGGTGTAGCCGCGGGACTCGGAGGCGAATTCCTTTTCCTGGAGCTCGACGTAGGCGCTCATGCCTTCACGGGCGTAGCCGTGGGCGAGGTCGAACATCGAGTAGTTCAGGGCGTGGAAGCCGGCCAGGGTGATGAACTGGAACGTGAAGCCCATGGCGCCGAGTTCACGCTGGAACTTGGCGATGGTGGTGTCGTCCAGGTGCTTGCGCCAGTTGAAGGACGGGGAGCAGTTGTAGGAGAGCATCTGGTCCGGGAAGTCGGCCTTGACCGATTCGGCGAACTTGCGGGCCAGTTCCAGGTCCGGGGTTCCGGTCTCCATCCAGATGAGGTCGGAGTACGGTGCGTAGGCCTTGGCCCGGGCGATGCAGGGTTCGATTCCGTTGCGGACCTTGTAGAAGCCCTCGGCAGTGCGCTCGCCAGTGGTGAATTCCTGGTCGCGCTCGTCAACGTCGGAAGTGATCAGGGTTGCTGCTTCGGCGTCCGTGCGGGCAATGACCACCGTGGGAGTATCGGCGACGTCGGCTGCCAGACGTGCGGCGTTCAGGGTCCGGATGTGCTGCTGGGTGGGGATCAGGACCTTGCCGCCGAGGTGGCCGCACTTCTTTTCGGAAGCGAGCTGGTCTTCCCAGTGAACGCCCGAGGCGCCAGCGGTGATCATGGATTTCATGAGCTCGTAGGCGTTCAGCGGGCCACCGAAGCCGGCTTCTGCGTCGGCGACGATCGGGACCAGCCAGTCTTCAACGGTCTTGACGCCCTCGGCGTATTCGATCTGGTCTGCACGGAGCAGGGCGTTGTTGATGCGGCGGACAACCTGGGGCACCGAGTTGGCCGGGTACAGGGACTGGTCCGGGTAGGTCTGGCCCGACAGGTTGGCGTCTGCGGCCACCTGCCAGCCGGAGAGATAAATGGCACGGAGGCCGGCCTTAACCTGCTGCACTGCCTGGTTACCGGTCAGGGCTCCGAGGGCGTTGGTGTAGCCGCCGGTGGGAGCTTCCTCAGTGAGCTGCTTCCAGAGCTTCTCCGAACCGCGGCGGGCCAGGGTGTGCTCTTCGGAGACGCGACCGCGGAGGCGGACGACGTCGGTGGCCGAGTAATCACGGGTGACGCCTTCCCACCGCGGGTTGGCGGACCATTCAAGTTCCAGCGCTGCGGCCTGCTCGCTTGCCGTTTCCTGAGCGGAAGATTCTGCTGGTTCAAATGAAGCGGTCATCTTGATCTCCTAGGTGGTGCCCGGGCCGGCCTCCGCTGCGCCTTTGCTGCATCGGCCGGCTTACCCGGGGTCTGTATTTCTTTTTCGTAAGTCCTACTTTTCTGCACTTCCAAGAGGGTTACTAGAGGAAAACTATGGAAAGAAATGCACTTCTTCGCGTATTCTCAAGAAATGTCGCCTGTGAGCTGGAATCGTGAAGTCGCATCACCGTCGTTATCGCCTGCGTCCCCTGAACTGGACGTCATCAGCCTTGGCCGCCGTGTACGGCACCTGCGCAAGCAGGCCGGACTGACGCTGGACGACTTGAGTGCCGCCGTCGGGACCGCACCGAGCCAGCTGAGCCTGATCGAAAACGGCAAGCGCGAACCAAAACTGGGGCTCCTTCAGCAGCTGGCCGCGTCCCTGAACGTCAGCATCGATCAGCTGCTGGGAGCGGAGCCCCCGAGCCGCAGGGCGGCCTTGGAAATCGAGCTCGAACGGTACCAGCGCGGACCGCTGTACGAGTCGTTGAACCTGCCCAGAATCCGCATCAGCTCGCGGCTTCCGCTGGATGTGCTGGAGTCACAGGTGGGGCTGCTTCAGGAGCTCGAACGCAAGCTCAACGAGCAGGTGGCGACGCCGGAAGAAGCCCGCCGCGCGAACGGCGAGTTGCGTGCCATGATGCGCGAGCGCGGTAACTATTTCCCCGAGTATGAGGCCGAGGCGCAGAAGGTCCTCAAGGGGGTCGGCTACACCGCGGGCCCGCTGAGCCAGCACGTCATTGCTGACATCGCTGAGAATCTCGGCTTCAGCCTGCATCATGTGGGCGATTTGCCGCACTCGACACGGTCTGTGACGGACTTGAAGAACCACAGAATTTATCTCACGCAGAACCAACGGCAGGATCACGATCCCCGCTCGGTGCTCCTGCAGGCTTTGGGCCACTACGTCTTGGGGCATGAAACTCCGCGGAACTACGGGGATTTCCTGGCACAGAGGGTTGCCACCAACTACTTTGCTGCGGCGTTGTTGCTTCCGGAACAGGCAACGGTGGACTTCCTGCAAAAGGCCAAGGCGGCTAAGGAAATCGCTGTGGAGGACATCCGGGACGCTTTCGCCGTGTCCTACGAAACGGCTGCGCACCGCTTCACCAACCTCGCCACCAAGCACCTGGGCATCACCACGCACTTCCAGAAGACGCACCAGTCCGGCATCATCTACAAGGCCTACGAGAACGACGGCGTGACGTTCCCGCAGGACCACACCGGGGCCATCGAGGGCCAGCCGTCGTGCAAGGCGTGGACCTCACGTGCTGTGTTCGACGTGCCGGACAAGTTCAGCGCCTACAGCCAGTACACGGACACGCCGTCGGGCACGTACTGGTGCACAGCCCGCACCGAGCGGTCTGCAGCGGGTGAGTTTTCGCTCAGCATCGGCGTGCCGTACCAGCATGTGAAGTGGTTCCGCGGCCGGGAGACCACCGCACGCGCAACGTCCAACTGCCCGGATCCCAACTGCTGCAAGCGGCCCCCGGCATCTTTGGCGAACGAGTGGGCCGGGAACGCCTGGCCCTCCGCGCGGGCCCATTCGCACCTGCTGGCCGCCATGCCTCCCGGGGCGTTCCCCGGCGTGGACGAGACCGAGGTGTACTCCTTCCTGGCAGCCCACTCCGAGCGCTGACGCTCTATCACCTTCCGCGTGCTTAAGCGTGACGCTCTATCACCTTCCGGCAACATTTGGCGATCCTTCTCTCACCTCCCGGGAGTTTCCACGTCCAAAGGGGCACGATGTGAGGACAACACCAAGCAGGGGGATCCGCCATGAACCGAGTCCGCAAGGCGACGACGCTACTCGCGGCAGCCGCATTGGCCACCAGCTCCGCGACCATCAGTGCCTGCGCGCCCCCACCAGCCGACGTCGGGCTCCTAACCGCCGACGGCGTGACTCGCATTTCGGTCCAAGCAGCGGACTATTCGGCGCAACTTGAAGCCTTCAACGTCTCCGCGCGGAAGCTCAGCGCCGCGCTGTTGGCTGACGGCGGCGACGCGACGAACGGCAATGTGGTGTCATCCCCGTCAAGTTTGCTGATCGCACTGAGCATGCTTCGGGCGGGAGCCAGCGGGCCTACGGCGGCGGAGATGGACGCCGTCCTCGGCCTGCCCGCCGAGGGGCGCGACGAAGCAATTAACGCGCTCCTGGCCTCCCTTGAAAAGTTCGACGGCGACCCCGGCTCGGTGGACGAGGAGAACCCGCCGCGCACACCGGTGATGCACGCTGCCAACGGGCTGTTCGTCGATAAAGGCGTGCCCACGGGCGAGGGCTATCTGGCCACGCTCGCCAAGCATTTCGGCACGGGGGTGTACCCGGTATCGTTCCAGGATGAGGCCGTGACCAAACCGGCAATCGACCAGTGGGTCAGCAAAAATACCGGGGGGCGCATCAAGGAAGCGCCTGCGAAATACAGCCGCGACAACACCTTCAGCCTGCTCAACGCACTCTACTTCGCCGCCGCCTGGCAAAAACCTTTCGACGCCAACGACACATCAGACCGCCCCTTCACCAAGGCCGATGGTGAAGTGATCAACGTGCCAACCATGAACACAGGCACCAGCATGGCCTACGCCGAAGCTCCCGGCTGGAAGGCTGTGGACCTGCCTTACGCAGAGGGTTTCGTCATGCGGCTGGTGCTGCCCGACGGCGGTGCGTCGGGTTCGTCCGGCTCGGCTACGGTTTCCGCGGAGGTGCTTGGAGATGTGGCGGAGCAGCTTTCCGGGGCAGAGCCTGGCATGGTGCAGATTAGTCTGCCCAAGTGGGACCACAAAACCACGTTCGAGCTGAGGGAGGTGTTCGAAACCCTCGGGCTCAACGAGACGCTGGCGACGGACAAGGATTTCGACGCGATCCAGCAGGGCATGAAGCTGACGCAAGCGGCCCAGGCAGCCAACATCACCGTCGCCGAGAAGGGGACCATCGCCTCTGCCGTGACCCAAGTCAACGCCGAGGCCTCAAGTGCCTTCATCCCCGAACGGCAGATCATCCTCGACCACCCGTTCCACTACGAGATCGTGCACGTGGAGACCGGCATGCCGCTGTTCACCGGGTGGGTGGCGGACCCGCGTTAGCTGCCAGGCGCTGCACCAGCACAGCAGCGGCGTCCACAACCTCGTCGGCCTCGCGCTTAGAGGCGCTCAGGGCCACTTCCTGCCCGGACACCGTCACGATGTCCGTGATCACTGCAATGGTGAGCCGGCCCAGAGTGTCGTCGCTGGCGCCCAGGAGTACGGAGTTCTGCCGGACCCATTCACGGCCGCGTTCGCGTCGCAGGACTTCGAAGCCCGGGGGAGTGTCCCCCTCAATGAAAACCCGCTCCAAGTCCCGGTGTTTCCAGGTGTAGTCGAAATAGCTGCGGCTGCCTACGTTGAACAGGGCCAGGGGATTGTTCTCACCGGCCTTCCGTGCTTTGGCCACAGCCGCGGCTACGAGCCTTTCATGTTCGTTTTGGTAGTCGTCCCACAACGCGAGGAAGAGCTCGGTTTTCCCGCCGAAGTGGTGGTAGAGGCTGCCGACACTGGATCCGGCGCGGGTCACGATGTCCGAGATGCTCGCGTCGGTAAAGCCGTGTTCCACGAACACTTCGGTGGCCGCATCCAGCAGATTGCGTCGGGTGGCAGCTGTTCGCGTCCACTGCCAGGAGCCCGCGGTACTGGCCACTTCGGATGTTTTCCGAACCATGTCGGGCTCCTCCCATCGGCAGAACGAAGACCGGAGTGTCGACCTGTCATTTTTTGGAATCCTACCTTCCAATTAATCCACATAGCCAGCAAGAAGCCTTGACTGGCCCAAGATCAACGGGAAATAATTCTGGAAGTCTGTTCTAGAAATATGTATTGCGGCATGTATCCGAATGCTGCGATTTTTGACGTCGGACGCCCCGAAACCCGGGTGCCGTTTTCACCGTCGGGCTGCAACTGGTTGAATCGCTATATAGCGCCAACTGGTCGCAGCCAAACAAGCCAGAGAGGAACGCGGCCTGATGTCCGTTTCAAGCAAGTCGTCCGGGATCACGTCGAACAGGTGGTTCAAACCCGTCGTCGTCACCGCAGGAGCTTTGGTGGTGGCACTGATCCTGGTGCTCGTTGCGCAATGGCTCCGGACCCTTCAGCCGGTGCAGCAGTTCCTCACCGACTACCCCGGGCACTCAGCCATTCCTGAAGGCACTCCCACCGGCTTCCCCGCCTGGCTGGGCTGGCAACACTTCCTCAACATGTTCTTCATCGTGCTGATCATCCGTTCCGGCTGGCAGGTGCGGACCACCACCCGCCCGGCCGCCAACTGGACCCGGAACAACAAGGGCTTCATCAAGACCAAGAACCCGCCCACCAAGATCAGCCTGGACCTCTGGTTCCACCTGACGCTGGACGCGCTCTGGGTCCTCAACGGCATCATCTTCATCGTGCTGCTCTTCGCCACCGGCCAATGGTTGCGGATCGTCCCCACCACCTGGGACGTCTTCCCGAACGCTGTCTCCGCCGGCCTGCAGTATGCGTCCCTGAACTGGCCCGTTGAAAATGGTTGGAACAACTACAACAGTCTTCAGCTCCTGACCTACTTCATCACGGTCTTCATCGCCGCCCCGCTGGCCATCATCACGGGTATCCGGATGTCCGGGGCGTGGCCCAAGAAGGCCGCGATCAATAAGTTCTACCCGATCGAGTTGGCCCGCAAGATCCACTTCCCGGTGATGATCTACTTCGTCGCGTTCGTGATAGTCCACGTGACCCTGGTGCTGGCCACTGGTGCGCTGAGGAACCTCAACCACATGTACGCATCCAACGACGACAACAACAGCTGGTGGGGCTTCGGCATCTTCGCGGCGTCCATTGTCTTCACGGCGGCGGCTTGGTTCCTCGCCCGGCCCCTGTTCCTGCGCCCCATCGCCTCGCTGATGGGCAAGGTCTCGCGCTAACCCGCACGAAAAAAACAGCCGCCCCGGAAGTGTTTCCGGGGCGGCTGCTTTTGTCTGTATCGAGAGAGGCTAGGACAGAGCCCCGCCCTGCCACAGGGCATCAAAAGGAGCGCCGGAGGACACCCGGTTCTTGATGCCGGCAGTCACGAAAGCCTTGGCCGTCCGTGCAGCTTCAAGGGGCGTCGCGCCCTTCGCGAGTTCGGCGGTCACAGCTGCAGCAAGGGAGCAGCCAGCACCGGACACAGCCACTTCGCCAACCTTCGGAGCGCGAAGGACTTCCAGCGTTTCGCCGTCGTAGTAGACGTCGACGGCGTCCGGGCCTTCCAGCCGCACCCCGCCCTTGGCGAGGACTGCTGCGCCGCTGATCTCGTGGATGCGGATCGCCGCGGCCTTGAGCGATTCTTCGTCTGTAATGGTGAGCCCGGACAGGGACTCGGCCTCGAAGTGGTTCGGTGTGACAAACGTTGCCAGCGGCAGGATCTGGGCCTTCAGGGCCTGGTCGGTGTCCAAGGCATGGCCCGGTTCCTGGCCCTTGCAGATCAGCACAGGGTCCAGGACCACATTGGCGAACGAGCCATCAGTGAGTGCCTTCTCCACGGTGCTGATGGTTGCCGGGCTTCCGAGCATGCCGATCTTCACCGTGTCCAACACCGAAGGTGCGCCGGAAGCGGCACCATACGCCGCCGTCGTGGCTTCCAATTGGTCTGCAATAACCTGCTGGTCCACCGGCACAAAGCGGTGGTTCCAGTTGTCCTGCGGGTTGAAGGAAACGATGCACGTGAGGTTCGCGATGCCGAACACTCCGAGTTCCTGGAAGGTCTTGAGGTCGGCCTGCGCGCCGGCGCCACCGGTCGCTTCGGAGCCGGCGATGGTCAGGGCGATGGCAGGGGCAACGGCTGAAGTCATGGTTTCCATTTTGCCAGTTGCCCGGCCGTACGCCGATTCAGGCCCCCGACACTCGCGAGGCCTAGCCGTGCAGCGCCCTGTAAGCAGCTTCCGCGGCCGGATGCAGCGGGATACCCGCGGTGTTGATGAGGGTTTCGGGGCTGAGGAACTGCACTCCGGTGCTCGACGTCGGAACCAGATCCTGGGCCTGGTCCACCAGCAACTCCACCGTCTGCCGAACAACATGGTCGGCCAGATCCCTGCGGCACAGGAGCAGGTTCGCGACGCCGATGGTCCACACGGCGGGAGCGTTGCCGTAGCTGTTGGCCGGGATCAGGACACGATCATAGAAGAATCCCGACTGCGCCCGTGTTGCGGGGATGAACGCGGAAATGTCGAGGAGACGCACGCCGATTTCCTGGGCTGCCGCAGCGATGGGTGCCGTCGGGACACCTCCGGACTGGATCATCACGTCAATGGAACCCTCCCGCAAGGCGGCCAGGGCCTGGTTCAAGCCGAGATTCACCTGCTTCACGGTGCGGGGTGGTTCAGAAAGTCCCGCCGCTGTGATGATCCGTCCAGCGGTCAACGTGGTTCCCGAGCCCACTTCACCCACGCCCACGGTCTTCCCGGCGAGGTCCGCGAGGGTCCGTAGCCCGCTGTCCTCCCGCACGATGCAGTGAACGTAGTTCTGGTACACCTTGCCGATCGCAACAAGGTCTCCGGGCTGTGCTGGCTTCCCGGCGGGCGCTGCGTCGGGCGCTGCGGCCTGCGCTGCTGCAACGGCCTGCGCTGCTGCATCGGCCAGCGCGACGGCGAAGGTCGCCTCGCCGGACACAACCCGCTGTATGTTTTCAAGGCTCCCGCCGGTGGTCAGCGCGACGGCGTTTGCGGCTACGCCTTTGCGCTGCAGCAAGGCCGCGAGCAGGGTGGCGAACTCCAGGTAGAAACCGCCGGATTCGCCACCGGCAACCGTGAGTTCTTTTGGTTGTTCCTCCGGCGTGCAGGCGGTGGTCGACGCGAGCAGGCTGCCGCCCAGGCCCGTGGCGACGGCGGCTTTGAGGACGCTTCGCCGGGAGAACACGGGGGAATCAGGCATGTGTGTCCTCCTCCGGTTTCACGAACTCGAGGCGTGCTGTCAGGCCGTGGGGCTCGTGCGGCTCAAGGACGAGCCGCCCACCATTGGCCTGCGCCAGCCGCTCCACGATGGTCATGCCCAAGCCGTTGCCGGGGATCTTGCCATGCTGCGGCGCCCGCCAGAACCTGGTGGTGGACGCAGCGCGCTGTTCGGCTGGGAGGCCGGGACCGTCGTCGGAAATCACGACGGCGGTCCCTCCTTGCGTCGGTTGCGTCGCCACCGTGATGCGGGAGCCGGGTGCGTACTTTATGGCGTTCGTGAGGAGTTCACCCACCATGTGGGCGAGTTCGTCGGGGTCGCACACGATGTGGCTTTCGGACGTCGGGTCTTCCAACGTCAGCTGTGATCCGGCAAGGTGAGCGGCCCGTGCTGCCCGCTCGACTTCGCCCTGCAGGACTGGGAAGGGATCGATGACGGCCAAGCGCTGATGGTCTGCTTCATCCGCGCGGGCAGACCCCTCGAAGGCGCGGTGTTCCGCCGCAGCCAGCTTCAGCACGCCGTCGAGCATTTCCTCCACTCGCTCAAGTTCCGCGACAACGCCGGCCGCCGCATCTTGCCCCGGCTCACTTTTCAGCTCCAGCTGCAGCAAATCGATCCGCAAGCGCAGCGCGCCAACGGGGTTCCGGAGCTGGTGCGAGGTATCGGCGATGAGCCGGCGCTGGGACTCCATACTTTCCGTCAGGGTATCGGCCATGGCCGTGAAGGAGCGGCTGAGCTCGCGCAGTTCCGGCGGCCCTGCATCGGGAAGCTGGCTGGTTTTGCCGGTGGTTTCCAGTTCGTGGACTGCCTTGCTCAGTCTGTGGACCGGGCGAAGGACCCAGCCGGTGATGCGTAATGCCGCCAACAGGAGCAGCGCACCCAGCGCCACAGCTGCAAGCCCGACGACGAGCCACCGCTCCCGTAGCTTCTGCCGGGCCGCGTCGAGGTCCACTTCAAGGACTACTTCGCCGAGTACCTGGCTGGCGGTACCGAAGGACCGCGAGATGATGTCGTTGCCGGTTCCGAAAGCTCGGATGGGGTTGAGTGTGGTGTCGCTGAGGTTGAGGCTGGCCCGGTTGAGTGCGTCCCGGGCCTCGGGCTGGTCCGCGCTGATTCCGCCGGAACGGATTGTCTTTTCTTGAAGTCGGATCAGGATCCCCTCACCGTAAAGCTCGGAATAGCGGTCCATCTCGCGTTGCAGTTGAGTGGTGTCGTTGTCTTCCGCAGCATCGCTGGCCAGTTGGGCAAAGCGGTTCAGCGCGGCGACGCGGTTGATTTGCAGTTCCTGGGTGAGCTCGCGGCCGGCCGATGTCAGGATCACGCTGGAGACCGTCACCACGATGATCACCACCAGCAGGCTCAGGATGCCGAGGACGCGGAACTTCACGGTTGCTCAACGCGATAGCCGACACCGCGGACATTGATGATGAATCCCGGCAGCTGGAGCTTGGACCTCAGGCCGGTGAGATGCACGTCCAAGGACCGGGAGTGCGCCAGGAATGCGTCGCCCCAGAGTGCGTCCAGGATCTGCTCGCGGGTCACCACCGAGCCTGCGTTCCTGACGAGGAGGCTGAGGAGGTCGAACTCTGTTGCCGTCAGGGCGAGGTGCCGTTCCCCGACGGCGGCCACGCGGCGATCGAGGTCTACTTCCAGTTCTCCAAGGACGATGTTGTGGGGGGCTTGCTGGCCCGACCGGTTGGTTCGCCGCGTCACGGCTTCGATCCTGGCGAGTAATTCCACGAGCTTCACGGGCTTGACCAGGTAGTCATCGGCCCCCGAACGGAGTCCCAGGACCACACTTCTTTCGTCATCGCGGGCCGTCAGGATCAAGATGGGGATCTGGGTGACCTGCCGGAGTTTCCTCAGGACTTCCAGGCCGTCCAAGTCCGGAAGGCCAAGGTCCAGCAGGATCACCTCGTGCTGCCGGTGGGCCAGGAGCGCGTCCTCGCCCCGGGATACCCGGGTGTGCGTGTGACCAGCAGAGGCGACGGCTGCGCTCAAGGCCGACGCCATGGCGTCGTCATCCTCGACGATGAGCACGTGCACTGTCTCTGCTCCTTTGGGTCGCGGGCGGGTTTGCTACTAGAGCTTAACGTTGTGAGGCCCGCTCTGCGCCCTTCGGAGGATCCAAAGTGCGCAGAACGGGCCTCACAAGGCACCTGGGTCAGGCGTTGACGCGATCCTTCGTGCCGTCGTCGTCCTTCACGGCGCCCTTCGCCGCGAAAGCGTTGCCCTGCTCCGCGTCCAAGTGCGTCGCCTTCTTGTTCTTCAGCGCGAAGATGTAGACCAACAGCGAGATGAAGATCGCAGCCGTGACGTAGGTGAAGAACATGTCCACCTGGCCCGACTTCTGCAACGCCGCACCAATCAGCGGCACCGTACCGCCGAACAGGGAGTTGGCAATTGCGTAACCGAGCCCCACGCCGAGGGCGCGGATGGATGCCGGGAACAGTTCAGCCTTCACCAGCGCGTTGATGGATGTGTAGCCACCAACCATGAGCAGGCCTCCGAACATCAACAGGAACGCCACGAACGGGTCCTTGGTTCCAGCAAGTGTGGAGAGCAGCGGCCACGTGAAGAGCACACCGGTCACACCAAACCAGATCAGCAGCGGCTTCCGGCCGATCTTGTCCGAGAGCATGCCGTACACGGGCTGCAGCAGCATGAAGATGAACAGCGCCCAGAAGTTGATGACGGAGGTATCGGTCTTGGCGATGCCGGACGTATCGTTCATGAACTTCAGGATGAAGTTGGTGTACGTGTAGAACGCCACGGTGCCGCCGAGGGTGATGCCGATGCAGATGAGCAGCGGCTTCCAGTGCTTGGTGAACAGCAGCTTCATAGTGCCAGGCTGGGCCTCGCCCTCAACCTTGACGTGCGCGGCGCGGAGCTGGTCAGCAGAGAGGGTTTCCTCCATGGACCGGCGAAGCCAGAGCACGACCAGCGCCGCCACGCCGCCAATGGCGAACGGAATGCGCCAGCCCCACGCGGTCAGGTCTTCCTTGCTCATGGTGTTCTGCAGGATCACCAGTACCAGGAGGGCCAGCATCTGCCCGCCGATCAGCGTGACGTACTGGAAGCTGGAGAAGAAGCCGCGGCGCTTGGCCGTCGCAGCCTCGGACATGTAGGTGGCGCTGGTGCCGTACTCGCCGCCCACCGAGAAACCCTGGATCATGCGGATAAACACCAGCAGGATCAGGGCCCACAGGCCAATAACGTCCTGCGTCGGCAAAATGGCGATGGCGAAGGAGCCGGCAGACATCATGGTCACGCTGAGTGTCAGGGCAGCTTTGCGGCCCTTGCGGTCGGCGTAACGGCCGAAGAACCAGCTGCCGATCGGGCGCATGAGGAACGACGTCGAGAAGACGGCCATCGCCTCTAGGCCGGCCTGAAGGTCGTCGGAGGAGTTGAAGAAGTGCGACTGGAAATACGCCGCGAAAGCTGTGTAAACGTAAACATCGAACCACTCCACGAGGTTGCCCGCGGAGCCCTTGAGGATGTTGCTCACGGCCTTGCGTGTCTGGGCGGCTTCGCTCAGAGTTTCAGCTTGTTGGGTGCTCATCAATGAACCTTCCTGGACGGCAGCTTTTTGCAGCGGCCGTGTCTTGCATGAGTTCGTTCTGTCCATGAAGCTGGTGCTCATGGCGTCCTTGCGCATGGCTCTTCGTCGACTAAGAAAGGCCCTCCAAGGTGAAGAGGACATGTTCCAAACTAGGGGTGATGCACGGCACAGCCCTAGCTCGCGGGGGATTTCCTAACACTTCCTTAGGTTTCGGCCTGCGTTGGGGTGCGGGCCGGGCCCACGAACGTTAATGCTCGACGGCGGCCGCTCGCCCCGGACCCTCGCTCACCGCTGGTCGTGTTTTGGCGGACCCTCGCTCACCGTCTGTCGTGTTTTGGTGGATCCTCGCTCACTTCATGGGGGTTTCGGGGGTTACCGTGCTGGCATGGCGAAATTTTCGGGGACGGCCGAGGGAACGACGCGACCCCGTGGACCGCCCGTCGTCATCGCGTCATGTGAGTGAGCGTCCCTCCAAAGGCGCGAATAGGTGATGGAGGGTCGGCTGAAACTCTCAATGAGGTGAGAGAGCGGTGGGTTGAAGGGCCGATTAGCTGAGAGAGGGTTCGTCGTTGGTGCGGACGAGCTTCCAGATTGATAGCCGGCCGATTCCGGCGGCGACGGCCGTGCATACAGAAAAGCCAATATTGGGAAGTGTGCTGAAAAGTGCGCCGACCAACGCGCCGGCAGCTGTTCCCGAAACAACGAACGCAGCCACATGCACCCACTGATTGCGGACGGCGCGGAGTGCCTTGCCTAGCAGCGTTCCGATCGGCAGGCTGCCGGGGGACTGACCGCGCTCATCGATTCCCCTCGGCGATCTCGTTGAGAGCGCCAGCAAGCGAGGGGTGCTCGAACGCGAAGCCCGCATCGAGCAACTTCCGGGGTTCCACCCAGCGGCTCTTCAGCACCAGTTCTGTCTGCGTCCGGATCAGGACAGCGCCGGCCTCGAGGAGCCATGCGGGCGTTGGAATTCCGAACGGGACGCCCATGCTTTGCCGGACCAGTGACATCAGTTCGCGGTTGTCTACGGGGTAGGGTGTCGCCGCATTCACCGGACCGCTCAGCTCACCGTGACCGTGGATGAACAGGACAACACGGAACAAGTCCTCCACATGGATCCAGCTAAACTTCTGCGTGCCCGGTCCCATGTGCCCGCCCAAGCCGAGCCGGGCAAGATTCCGGAGAGGGCTCATGACGCCCCCGGCCCCCAAGACAATCGCAATGCGCAGGGGCACTCTGCGGGTGCCCGGCACATCAGCTGCCGCCAACTCGTCCTCCCAAGCACGGGCGACATCCACGGAGAACCCACTGCCGAGTTCGCCTGAAACCTCCGACTGCGGGTGGTCTTCCGCGTGCCGGTAGATGGTTCCAGTGCTGGAATTGATCCACGTCCCGGGCGGTTCGGCGCACGCGGCAACCGCCCGGCCCAAGGCTCGAGTTGTGAGAACCCGGGAGCACAGAATCTCCCGCCGGCGCCGCTCGTTGTAACGGCAATTCACGGAGCGTCCGGCGAGGTTCACCAACAACTCGGCGCCGTTCAGCGCTCTGGTGATGGCGCCGTCGTCGTTCCATTGCGCATCGGCCGACGCGTCCCGCCCAACCGTTCGAACCTGCCAGCCCTCGGCAATGAATCGCTGCCGGAAGTAGCTGCCGATGAAGCCGGTGGCACCCGCGATCACCACTGTCTGCGAGCTCATGAGTCTTCCTTGACGTTGCGGACGAGTCCCAGGACGTCGTCGAACACCTTGCTCACGCCCGGAATCTTGGCCAGCGACAAGCCGCGAGCCACCAAAGGCGCGGCCCCGTCGATCAGCTTGCGCGTGCGTCGCTGGCCCGCGGATTTGTCGTAGACCCAGAACAGCGCGACGCCCATGTAGGCCAGCCACAGCAACTCTGGCAGATCGCCGCGAAGCTTCTTTGCGACGGCGGGGGAGGAACCCTCGACGGCGGAGCGGAAGATCGCGAGCGAAGCCTCGCGGGCGGCGGTGGACGCCTCGCCGAACGGGTTGACGGGCGACGACGGCCGGATCGCCGTCGCTATGAAGTCGGAACCGAACTGATGGTACGGCGCCATGACATCGATGCCCGTGTGAAGCACTGCCTTCAGTCGGCCAGCGAGATCCTGGACGTCGTTGAGTGCCTTGGCGGCAACAACCGAGTGTTCGTCCTGAACCTGGAGGTACAGCTCTTGGACGAGCTCGTCCTTGGAAGCGAAGTAGTAGTAGGCGTTGCCGACCGAAACCCCCGCTTCCTGGGCAATGGCTCGCATGGTGGTTTTTTCGAAGCCGATCTCACGGAACATCCTCAGGGCAATGTCGGCTACCAGTTGGCGGGTCTGCTCACTCTTCGCTGCCATGCTGCACTCCTTCGATGAAACTTTTGAACGTGTTCAAGGATGAGTATGCCACCATTTCTGAACGTGTTCAAAAGTGTACGTGAGAGAGCGCCGGGGGAAAGGGCGTGAAAGGTGAGAGGGCGCCGGGGGAAAGGGCGTGAAAGGTGAGAGAGCGCCGGGGGAAAGGGCGTGGGAGGTGAGAGGGCGCCGGCAGGTGGGAGAATGGAACCGGTGCCGGGCGGTATGCCCCACCAACCACAGTGCTAATACAGCGGGGCTCCCTGAACAAAGGGGCCTGCGCGAACCACTACGAAATGGATGACCCATGCCCTCGCCCTCAGGCTCCAGTACCTTGAGCAAGCCCGCCCCACGCTTTGCTTCAATCGGCTCCCCGTATTTCGGCATCATGCTGGCCGTCATGGCCGTGGTGCTGATCCTGTCCAACATCGGCGCGTCCAAGGGCGTCGCACTCGGGCCAATCCTGACGGACGGCGGGTTCTTCCTGTTCCCTCTCGCCTACATCCTGGGCGACGTGATGAGCGAGGTCTACGGCTTCAAGGTGGCGCGCAAGGCCATCATCACCTCGTTTGCCCTCTCGGTCTTTGCCTCCCTCTGCTACTGGATCATCATCGTGTTGCCTGGTTTCAGTGACGACTACAGCACCGCCAAGCAGGCAGCCATCGAGGGGGCCCTTGGGCCCGTGCCGCTGATCGTCCTTGGTTCACTCCTTGCCTTCCTGGCAGGTCAGACCATCAACTCATGGATCCTCGTGAAGATGAAGGCCCGCACCGGCGAGAAATCCCTGTGGGCACGCCTGATGGGCTCGTCCGTGGTGGGCGAATTCGTGGACACCCTGATCTTCTGCAGCATCGCCGCATCGGTCATCGGCATCACGGACTTCGGCTCGTTCCTGAACTACGCCCTGGTTGGCTTCGTCTATAAGACCGCCGTGGAGTTCCTGTTCGTCCCCGTCACGGTGCTGGTTGTCGGCTGGATCAAGAAGCGCGAGCCCAGCTACGGGGTAGTCGCTGCGTAGCCTCGAACTCGGCGACTAGGAGTAGTACCGGCCCAGCGTCTCCGCCTTGAACTCGAAGAAGTCCCCGGATTCGATGGCCAGTCGGGCATCGTCCACCATCTTCACCACGAAGCGTTCGTTGTGGATGGAGATGAGGGTTGCCGAGAGCATTTCCTTGGCCTTGAACAGGTGGTGGATGTAGGCCCGTGAATAGTTCACGCACGTGTAGCAGTCGCATCCATCCTGCAGGGGCCCGAAGTCGGTTTTATAGCGAGCCCCGCTCAGGTTGAACCGGCCAAACGGCGTGTAGAACGCCGAATTCCGGGCCACACGGGTGGGGGAGACGCAGTCGAACGTGTCGGCGCCGTTCTCGATAGCCGTGAAGATGTCGTCCGGCTCGGAGATGCCCAGCAGGTGCCGCGGCTTGTCCTCGGGCAGTTCCTCGTTGCACCACCGCACAATCGTGCCCAGGTTTTCCTTCTCCAGCGCCCCGCCGATTCCGTACCCATCAAAGGGCATGGCGCCGAGGTCTTGGCAGGCCTTGCGGCGAAGGTCCTCGTACTGGGCGCCTTGGATCACGCCGAACAACGCCTGGTATGGCTTGCCCACGCGGGACGAAGTCAGGGAAGCGTGCTCCTCCAAGCACCGTAGCGCCCACAATCGTGTCCGCTCCAGCGACTCCTCCTGATACGCCCGCGAGTTCTGCAGCGTGGTGAGCTCGTCGAAGGCGAACATGATGTCCGCGCCGATCTGGTGCTGGACCTGCATGGAGATCTCGGGGGAGAAGCGGTGCCGGTCACCGTTCAAGTGGGACTTGAACCAGACGCCGTCATCATCGATGTGAGCAAGCCGTTCCTTGCCGGGCGCCACCGCGTCATCCGGACCGGAGCTGTCCACGTTCTTCATGTCGATGACCTTCTTGAACCCCGAGCCCAGGCTCATCACCTGGAATCCACCGGAGTCCGTGAAGGTCGGCCCGGACCAGTTCATGAACGCGCCCAACCCGCCCGCGGCGTCGAGGATTTCGGGCCCGGGCTGCAGGTACAGGTGGTAGGCGTTGGCAAGGACAGCCTGTGCCCCGAGTTCCGCGATGGACTCGGGCAGCACTGCTTTGACGGTGGCTTTGGTCCCGACGGCGATGAACGCGGGCGTCTGGATGGTCCCGTGCGGCGTGGTGATGGTTCCGGTGCGGCCCAGGAAGGCGCCGCCGTTGGCCTCTACCTGGGCGTCCGACGGCGAGCACGTTTCAGTCAGGCGCTTGCCCACCGAAAAGGAGAACTCGGATTGCCGGTGGGACAAACCGGGCAGCGCAGGGGAGGATGCTGGGGCAGATGAGGAAGCTGGCACGCTACCAAGTGTGCCAGCTTTACCGGGAGCAGCCTGCCGAAAAAACCCTAGGACCCGTAGTTCGACTCTTTCCAGTTGTCCCATGAGGACCGGATGTCCGCCAAGGTGTGGGCCCCCAAGTCGTAGGTGGAGGCAATCACCATGGACCCGCCGTCGGGCCTCTTCTCCGGAATCGGCAGCTGCTCGGCGACGATCAGCAGCCCTTCCCCGTGCTCGGCGTAGCTGTGCACGGTCAGGCCAACCTGGTGCCGGCTCTTGAACCAGACCTTTCCGGAAATCTTCTCGCCCGTGGACAGCGTGAGCGAATACTCATCACCGACGGGCGGCAAATCCCCGAGCCCCAGCTTCTCGATCGCCGGCCCGCCCTTGCCCGGGAGGGAAACGAAATGCGTCCGCCGGTGCCCGTGCGGGTGCCGCTCCAAGGCAAAGCGCAGTTGATGAAGGAACGTGAGCCATCCCTGGGTGATGTCCTCGTCCCAGTCAGCCCACTCGGAATCGTGGTCCAGGGCCACCCGGGTGACCCGCACTTCCGTGCCGCCGGAGACGGGGTGGAGTTCAAAGACGTCGCCGCCGTTGACAGCCAGGCTCGTGTGATCGGGCCCTTCCACAACGTCGGTGTTGAAGTAGATCTGCTTGATTTCGGCAGTGAGATCATCGGCTTCCCAGCCATGCCATTGGGCCACCAACGACGGTTCACGCAGCATGGTCCAAACCTGCTGTGCATCGGCATTAACCACAACGCTCAGATTGTTCGTCATGGCCCCGAATCTACCGCCGTTCGCGCCCACATAACAGCCTTGCAGCAGCGTTAGGCGCGCACCGATTCCAGCTCATTGCCGATCCTCCGGGCCAACTCTTCCTCGCCGATGGTCTTCGAACCGCCGTGCGCGCGCAGGAACATCAGCGCTTCGAGGCGCAGGAACCGCCATTCGCGCTCGGCTTCGTGGTTGCCGTTGTCGATCGCGCGGAAGATTTCCTTGTCGTACAGATTGGGTTCGTTGAGTGAGCGCTGGCGGACCCTGGCATTGATCCGGGCCTTGAACGGGTCCTCTTCCTGGGACTCGGGTGCGCGCAGCAGCTTCTCGTAGACGGCGGCCCGTTCGGTCTGCCCGGCTTCGCGGCAGATGAAGCTGGACAGCGCCAGCGCCCGTTCGATCGACGCCCAGCGGTCCAGGTTTCCGTCGAACGGCAGCACGTTCAACAGGTCCGCCACGGCCAAGGCATGGTCCGGATCGCGCAGCACGATGCAGAGGTCGAACGCGAGGTCGCTGAGGTCCCGGAGGCAGCTTCCAGACTTCGTGTTGATTCCCTTGGCGAGCCGTTCGGACAGTACCTGCACGCCGTTCTTGCCTTTGTGGTTGGCGGCGGCGGCACGAACCACGGCTTCAGGGGTTCCGTCGGGCTCGGGGATAAGGGCTAGCTCTTCGGCGCCGGGGCCCGTGTACGCGGGCGGCGTTTCCGGGCGGGGAGGCACGACGACGGCGGGTCCGGCGGAAGCCTCGGCGTCGGTTTCCGCGGGGGTGCTGGAGCCTGGGGTGCGGGAGTCTGGGGTGCTGGAGCCTGAGGTGCTGGAGTCGGGGGCTCCCGATGCTGCGTCGCCGTCCGTGGCCGCATCACCTGGGCCGGCCGAAACTCCGTCACCCACAGGAACACTGGACCCGACAGCGATCCGCACCGTGCCGCCGTCGACCATTGTCACCAGCAGCAGCGCGGCCACGCCGTAGTCGTCATGCTGCACCTCGATGCTGCCGATTTCGACGGCTGGCCCGTCGCCGGGCGGATAGACAAAATCTCCGGGCAACAGGTCCCCAGCCTGCTTCTCTCTGTATTGCTGTGTGGCTGGGCTGTGAGTCATCGGAAGTCCTTTGGTTCTCTTGGGGTCCGCCGTCCAGTCTACAAAGACCGGCCGGCCCGGGGGCGGGGACCCGCTAGAGAACGATGCCCGAGAAAGCCAGCGCCTGCCGCACGAGGTTCCCGCGTCCGCCGTCGAATTCCTGCTGGACGTTCTCGCTCAGCACCTCTTGGGGCGTCATCCATGTGAGTTCGAGGGCGTCCTGGCGGGGTTCGCATTCACCGGTCACGGGAATGATGTAGGCCAGCGAGACGGCGTGCTGGCGGTCGTCCGTGAAGCCGGTCTGCGACGGAGCCGGGAAGTATTCCGCCACGGTGAAGGGAACGGGGCTGATGGGCAGCTGCGGGAAGGCCAGGGGACCGAGGTCCTTCTCCATGTGCCGCAGGAGCGCCGCGCGGATCGTTTCACGGTAGAGGACGCGGCCGGAGACGAGGTAGCGGACCATGTTGCCGTCGGCGTCGCCCTGCAGGAGCGTGCCAACTTCGTTCACATACCCGAGCGGATCCAACCTGACCGGGACAGCCTCCACGTAGACCATGGGGAGGCGGCCGCGGGCTTCGAAGAGGTCTTCATCTGAAAGCCAGCCTGGATACGGGTCGGGTGTACGTACGCTCATGGTTAAGTTCTACCCCATCCCCAGCCGAAGTTCCTTGGTGGCGTCCCGGTGGCTGCGGCGTTACGCTCTCGGCGGTATTAGAGCGCCAGAATGGATTCGAGGGGCTCCCCGGATGTTATGCGCGCAAGGATGGCCGGCTCGGCCGCGTCCGACGCGAGCGCCTTCCCCAGCACCTCGCGGGCAGCTTCGGGGGAGAGGATGACCAGCCCGTTGTCGTCGCCTAGGACAAGGTCGCCGGGGTTGACCTCCACTCCTCCGCAGTGCACCGGAACATTGACGGCGTAGCCGGTCCCGTACAGGCGTTTGGTGGTCAGGCATGACGTCCCGCGGGCGAACACCGGAAGGCCGGCCTCCCTCAGTTCCAACACATCGGTGGCCACCCCATCAACCACGACGCCGGCCGCTCCTTGGGCGAGCGCCGCGGCTGCCGTTACGGCCCCCACGGGCGCGTGCTGGTGGTCGCCGCCCATGTCCACCACCAGCACGTCCCCGGGTTGGAGCGCGAGCAGGGCGTGGTTCATGGCGATGGCGTCGTGGTCCTCGATGCGTACGGTGACGGCGGGTCCGGCGATTTTCACGTTTGCCAGCAGCGACTGGATGGCAGGGGAGACGAAACCGTCCTCGAGGAAGTGGCCGATGGTCGGGTAGCTGACTGCTGCCAGGTCTCCAAGGAGTGTTGGGGTCATGGGGTTTCCTCCGGGGTGTCCGGCGTGATGTTGGCCAGCACTGCTACGCATTCGATTTCCAGGGACACGCCCCACAGGCTCACGCACACGGTGGTCCGCGCCGGCTTGGCGGTGCCGAAGTACTCCACGTACACCCGGTTGTATTCCTCCAGCTGCTCCTGGCTGGTCAGGTAGGTGTTGACCTTGACCACGTGGTCAAGGCTGGATCCTGCGGCTTCCAACACGCCCGCGAGGTTCTGGATGGTTTGCCGGACTTGCCCTTCAAAGGTGTCCGGCTGATGGTCCAGGCCGGTGATCGCGGGGATCTGGCCGGAGGTGAAGACAAAACCGTTGGCAATGACCGCTGGGGAAAAGGGCCCGACGGCGGGCGCCTGGCCGGGGATGCCAGCCAGGCGCCCGATGGTGCTTGGCTTCACTTCGCTGCCGCGGCTTCCGTGGAGCCGGCCAGGGCCGGAGCTTCATCGACGGCGTCGATGTTGCCGTACCGGGTCTCGGTCAGCAGGAAGAGGGCCACCAAGGACAGCCCGGCCGCGGCCATGATGTACCAGGCGATCGAGGAGCTCTGTCCCGTCATGCCCAGCAGCCACGTGGTGACGAACGGCGTGGCGGCGCTGCCCAGCAAGCCGGAGAGCATGTAGGCCACGGAGAGGCCGGAGTAGCGGACCTTGGAGCCGAAGAGCTCGGCGAGGAACGTGGCGATGGGGCCGTAGTTGGCGCAGAACGCGGTCATCATGGCCAGGTAAGCAACAAAGAGCAGTGCCACCGACTTGGTATCCATGAGCCAGAACATGGGGAACGCGAGGGCGGCCTCGGCGGCAACGCCGGCGAAGATGATCGGTTTGCGGCCGAACTTGTCCGAGAGCTTGCCGAAGAACGGGATGAGGAACAGCCCCAGGATGCAGGATGCCAGGACTACCCAGAGCATCAGGCTCTCGGAATGGCCCAGTTCCTTCTTGCCGTAGGAGACGCCGGAAGCAACCAGCAAGGTGAACGTGCTGCCCGTGGACAGGGTTGCGACACCGCCAAGGACCACCTGCTTCCAGTACTTGGCCATCAGTGCGGCGAACGGCATCTTCGCCTTGGCGCCGGCGGTCTTGACGGCCTGGAAGGACGGGGTTTCTTCAATGTGCAGGCGGATGTAGATGCCCACGCTGACCAAGAGGACAGATGCCAGGAACGGGATACGCCAGCCCCACGAGTACAGGGCTTCGGTGCTGACAGTGGAGGCCACAATCAGGAAGGCCACGTTGGCGATGAGGGTGCCGGCGGGAACGCCAACCTGCACGAGTGAGCCGTAGAAGCCGCGGCGGGCGGGAGGAGCGTGTTCAACCGTCATGAGGACGGCACCGCCCCATTCGCCGCCGAGGGCCAGGCCCTGGATAACGCGGAGGAACAGCAACAGGAGCGGGGCCATGATGCCGATGCTGTTGTAGTCGGGCAGCAGGCCGATGGCGAAGGTAGCCGCACCCATGGTCAGGAGGGAGACCAGCAGCATGGACTTGCGGCCCAGCCGGTCACCGAAGTGCCCGAAGATGATGGCGCCCACCATGCGGGCAATGTAGGCGGAAGCGAACGTACCGAAGGCCAACATGGTGCCGACGATCGGATCAAAGCTGGGGAAGAAGATCTTGTTGAAGACAAGGGCCGACGCCGTCCCGAAGACGAAAAGGTCGTACCACTCGACGGTGGTGCCAATAACGCTGGCGAGGGCAATCTTGCGCATCTTTGCCAGGTCGAGCCTGGACGATGATGCGGGGGCAGTATCTACCGTGTGGGCCATCAGATTCTCCGGATGGGGTGCGGGGACGAGTGTCCGGTGCAAGGTAGCTACAACTATGGTGTGTGCCCGATCACACCATCAATGGCATAAATTCCATCAAAAGGGAGCTTGGAATGTGGGAACACACACCGGCTCGCCCCTGCGCCCGCGAGAGAGTTACGCCCATGCCACCACCAACCTGGCCGTCTTCGCGGGAACGGCGAGATCGATTCCCGTGAGCTCCTGGAAGCGGTTGAGCCGGTTGAGGATGGTGTTGCGGTGGCAGAACAGTTGCTCGGAGGTGACGGTGACGTTGCCGGTGGCCAGGTAGTTCCGGACCGTTTCGAGCAGGCGCTCGCGCTCGCCGCCCCGGCACTCCGCCAGGGCTTCCTCGAGTTCCGCGGCGAGGTCCAGCCCGGCGTCCTGCAGGTTTTGCTGGGCCAGTCGCGCCCAGGCCGAGTCGGCGGAGAGCGGTCCGGCATCGCGGGGACGCAGGAGTGCCGCGAGGCTCTCGGCCGTTCGGGCCGCTGTTGGGAGGGCGCGGAGGCCAAGGACCTCGGGCACGTAGCCGCAGGGGACATTCACGACGCCGGGTGGCAGCTGCTGACCTTCGGCTTCCGGGCTGCGCGTCTCGCCAAGGGGTTCAGGGCCGCGGGTCCGAACTGCAGGCAGAGCCCAGAAAACATAGGTGTTGCCGCCCGATTCATGCAGGAACAGCCGCTGCCGGAGGTGCTGCCCTGATCCGAACTGGGACGTTGCCGCCCTGAGCCGCGCCCCGGGATCGCCGCTGGCGGCAACCAGGGCAAAGCGAGATTCAGGGTTGATGCCCAATGCGGAAGCCACTTGGGCGGAGGTTTCCAAGGAAGGGCTGCTCTGGTTGAACAGGCGGGCAATGAACTCGCGTTGAATGCTCGATTCTTCCTGGGCCATCCTGACGCGCTCGGTCAGGTAGCTGGTGTGCGTGCGGGTGGCGAACTCGTCCACGACGCTCCACACCTGGTCCACCCGTGTCGCCAGCAGGGCGGCGTCCGCAGTGTCGGCGATTTCCAGCAGTTCGGCCCACAGAATGCTGAAGTCCAGGCGGACGGCAGAGGTGAGGGACTCTGGTGGAATACCGGCCCTGGCCCGTTTGGAACCGAGGTCCGAGGCGAAGTCGAGCAATCCTTCGCTGCTGTCCGCCTTGCCATTCCTGAGGCCGCTGATCAGGCGCCGGAATGTCTCCCGCGCGGTCTCCTGGATTTCCAGGACCGTCACTTGGCTTTCGCCGTATTCGGGGATCTCGCGAACCCTCGTGGTGAAGGCCTGCGCCAAGGTGTCCAGCCTGCCTTCGAGCTCATCCACCAACTCGGCCCAACGAACAGAATGCCCTGAAGTTTCGGAATTGTGCATTCACACATTCTAGCGCCCTGATTCCGTGGTGTATCGCTAGTCTTTTTGGGGAAAACTACTGGCACTATGGATTGAGTCACACAAATTTGCCCGGGCACCCCCAACGTCCGGTCCCGTTCGCACTCATGGAGCAACTATGGCAAGCACGGTCAGCGGAGCCACGGACGCAAGTCCCACGGCAGTACGCGTCGTCGATGAAAGCGTTACCAAGAAGGTGGCCCTGGCTGCCCTCGTGGGCACTGCACTGGAATGGTACGACTTCTTCCTTTTCACCACAGCCGCTGCGCTGGTGTTCAACGCACAGTTCTTCGTTTCCCAGGACCCCTTCGTGGCGGCCATGGGTTCCTTCGCTACGCTCGCGGTCGGCTTCGTGGCCCGCCCGATCGGTGGCTTCATCTTCGGTGCCCTTGGGGACAAGGTTGGCCGCAAGAAGATCCTCATGGTCACGATCGTGGGCATCGGCATTGTCACCGGCCTCATCGGCCTCCTGCCGAACTACATGACCATCGGCCTGGCAGCCCCCATCCTGCTGGTGGCCCTGCGTATTGTCCAGGGCCTTGCCGTGGGTGGCGAGTGGAGCGGCGCGGTGATCATCGCCGTCGAGAATGCTCCAGTGGAGAAGCGCGCACGCTACGCCGCCCTGCCGCAGATCGGTTCCCCGATCGGCACCATCCTGTCCTCCGGTGGCTTCTTCGGCATGCTGTTCCTGGTGGGCCAAACGAACTTTGACGCGTGGGGCTGGCGCATCCCGTTCATCGCCGCCATCCCGCTGCTTGCCATCTCCCTGTGGATCCGCAGCCGACTCAGCGAATCACCCGAATTTGAAGCCCTGATGGAATCCGGAGAAACCGAACACGCTCCCATCCGCGGCGTCTTGAAGAACAGCTGGCGCCAGATCCTGGTGGGTATGTGCTCGGCGTTGCTCGGCATCGGCGGTTTCTACCTCATCACCAGCTTCGTGGTCTTCTACGGCACCAAGGTCCTCAAGCTGCCCTCTGAACTCCTGCTCATGGGCACCCTGCTGGCTGCAGCCCTGGAGATCGGCGCCCTCATCTGGGCCGGCCGACTGGGCGAGAAATTCGGCGCCAGCAAGGTGATCCTCTGGGGCGGCGTGGCCTCGGCGCTTATCGCAGTTCCCGTGTTCCTGGCCATCGACAGCCGCAACCCCGTCCTTGTTGTCCTGGGCATGATGATCGGCGTCGCCGTCCTCTCCATCCCGTACGCCGTCTCCGGTACCGCGTTGACTGCCCTGTTCGCCACGAAGGTCCGCTACACCGGCGTCGCCATCACGTCCAACACCGCCGGCGTCATCTCCGGCTTCGTGCCGCTGATCGCCACCGCCCTGGTGGCAGCCAACAACTCCTTCTGGCCCGGCGCCATCATCCTGCTGGTGGTTTCCGTGCTGACGGCGCTGTCCGGACTGTTCCTCCCCGCCCTTTCCATCGAAGAAGAAGGAATGAAGCATTGAGCACCACCACCGCAGGCCACCTGATTGTCGGCCAACTCGAACGGGCAGGCGTCAAGCGTGTCTACACCGTCCCGGGCGAAAGCTTCCTTGACGTCCTTGACGGCTTGCACGGCTCGCCGATCCAGAACGTGGTGGCCCGCCAGGAAGGCGGCGCCGGGTTCATGGCACTGGCCGAAGGCCGTCTGACCGAGCTCCCGGGCGTCGCCATGGTGACCCGCGGTCCGGGGGCAGCCAACGCCTTCATCGCCATCCACACCGCCTACCAGGACGCCACGCCGCTGATCCTGTTCGTGGGCCTGATCCCGGTAGCCGACCGTGGCCGGGAGTCCTTCCAGGAGTTCGACATCAACGCGTGGTTCGGCAGCACGGCCAAGAAAGTGGTCACGCTCGACGACGCCGCCTCTGCAGCCCGCGTTGTGGACGACGCCATCTTCACGGCCCTCAGCGGCCGACCCGGCCCCGTAGTGATCGGCCTCCCGGAAGACGTGCTGGTACACGTCGTGGAGAACGCCACCGTCGAACCCCGCAGGATTGCCCGCCCGGAGCCAGCCCCCGTTGACCTGGATGAGCTGAACCAAAAGCTGGCGGCGGCACGCAAGCCGCTCGTCGTCGTCGGCGGTGAAGGCTGGACGCAGCAGTCCGGCGAGCAGCTGGCCGCCTGGGCAAGCCGCAACAGCATCCCGGTGGTGGCCGACTTCCGTGCCTACGACGCCGTCCCGCACCGCAGCGACGCCTACGCCGGCTTCCTCGGCTACGGCCGCAGCGACGCCAACGCCCAACGCCTGGACGACGCCGATCTGATCGTCTTTGTTGGCTGCGTTCGCGGTGACGTCCTCTCCGATGGCTACAAGCGCGGACTGAACGCCGACACCGTGGTGGTCAACGCCGACGCCAACCTCCTGGGCCACTTCGGGCGGGTGGACCAGCACATCATCGCCGATGTCACGGCGTTCGCAGCGGCCCTCCCCGGCACGGCCGGGGCGGGCCGCTGCGAGGAAGGCTGGTTCGCCAGCGCCCGCGCCGATCAGATCACGTTCTCCACGCCCCGGCCCGACGGCGGCATCGGCGTCGACCTTGGCGTCGCCATGGAGGTTCTCACAAAGGAAATGGCCGACGACGCCGTCCTCACCTTCGGCGCCGGAAACCACGCCCTGTGGCCCGCACGGTATCTGGACCACAACTCGGCCAACTCCCTGGCCGCTCCGCGCAACGGCGCCATGGGCATGGGGATTCCCGCAGCCGTGGCAGCATCGCTGGCATACCCCGGCCGCCAGGTCATCTCCGTCGCCGGCGATGGCTGCTTCATGATGAACGGCCAGGAAATCGCCACGGCCATGGGCTACGGCGCCGCGTTCGTCGTTCTGGTGGTGGACAACGGCATCTTCGCCACCATCCGCGAGCACCAGGAAGCGCACTACCCGGACCGCCCCTCCGGCACCCACATGACCAACCCGGACTTCGCCGCACTCGCCCGTTCCTACGGCGGCTACGGCGAGCGCGTGGACCGCACGGAAGACTTCGCAGCCGCGTTCCGCCGCGCCGTCGACTCCGGCCTCCCGGCCTTGCTGCACCTGCCGCAGGACCCCACCACGCGTTCTCCCAAGACTTCAACGAACTGACCGGAGCCTCCTGTGATTCAGCTTCAGAACATCATCAACGGCGAGTCCGTGGACGCCGCGGCCAGCCTGCCGTTCTTCGACCCCGCCACGGGCCAGCAGATCGGCACCGCGCCGGACAGTGACGCGGCCGCCGTCGACTCCGCCTTCCAGGCCGCTGCCGCAGCTTTCAAGAGCTACAAGCGCACGACGCCGGGAACGCGCCAGTCGCTGCTGTTGCAGCTGGCCGACCTTATCGAGGTAAATGTTGACCGCCTGGTCGAGGCCGAGGTTGCCTGCACCGGCAAGCCGTCCGCACTCACCAAAGAGCTTGAAATCCTGCGCGGCGCGGACCAACTGCGCTTCTTCGCCGGAGCATGCCGAGTGGTTTCAGGGACGGCCCAGACTGAGTACGTGGAGGGCTTCTCGTCCACCATCCGGCGGGAGCCCATTGGTGTGGTTGCCCAGATTACGCCGTGGAACTACCCGTTTATGATGGCCATTTGGAAGATCGGGCCAGCCCTCGCGGCGGGCAACACCCTGGTCCTCAAGCCTGCCGACACCACCCCCTGGTCCACTCTGGTCCTGGGTGAACTGGCACAGCAGGTCTACCCGGCCGGCGTCGTTAACGTTGTTTGCGGTGGCCGCGAAGCCGGCGCCGCGATGGTGGACCACGACATCCCGGAGATGGTCTCCATCACCGGCTCCACCCGGGCCGGCGCGCAGGTCATGTCCGCGGCGTCCAAGACGCTCAAGGACGTCCACCTTGAACTTGGCGGCAAGGCCCCCGCCGTGGTGTTTGCCGACGTCGATATACAGCGGACCGCCAGCGAAATCGCCCTGGCTGCCTTCTTCAACGCCGGGCAGGACTGCACCGCGGTGACCCGAGTGCTGGTCCACCAGGACATCCACACGGAATTCGCAGCAGCCCTGGCCGATGCCGCTTCCGCCTTGAAGGTAGGGGGCGAGGAGGCCGACCTTGGCCCGCTCAACAGTGCCGCCCAGCTGGAGCGGGTGGAGGGCTTCATGTCCCGGCTGCCTGCCAACGCCCGCGTCCTGTCCGGCGGCAAGCGCACCGGAACCGGCTTCCACTTTGAGCCGACAGTCATTGACGGTGTGTTCCAAACAGACGAAGTGGTGTGCGATGAAATCTTCGGCCCTGTGCTGACGGTCCAGCCGTTCTCCACCGAGGAAGAAGCGATCGAGCTCGCCAACGGCACCAAGTACGCGCTGGCATCGAGTGTTTGGTCCGAGAACCATGGCGTAGTCACCCGCGTGTCCAACGAACTCGACTTCGGCGCCGTCTGGATCAACTGCCACCAAGTGATCCCGGCCGAAGCACCGCACGGTGGCTTTAAGCACTCGGGCACCGGCAAGGATCTCTCGGTGTTCGGCCTCGAGGACTACACCCGCATCAAGTCCGTCACCACCTCGCACCGCTAGAACCTGACATGAAACTCGACCTCCTCCTGCGGAACGCAGACATCATCACCATGGATCCGGACCGCCCCGTGGCCAGTTCGCTGGGCATCTGGCAGGGACGCATCGTGGGCCTCGACGAGGACCTGGACGGCTTGGACGCCGTCGAGGTCCTGGACCTCGCCGGGGCGACGCTCACTCCGGGCTTCATCGACGCCCATTGCCACACCACATGGTTCGGGCTGGGCCTGGCGGAACTGGACGTGTCCGGCGCGCGCGGCCTGGAGGAGCTCTATGAGTTGCTGCGGGGCGCTGCCACAAACGCCGGGTCCGACGGCGAGGGGTGGCTTTTCGCCACCGGTTTCAGCCAGACCCAGCACGGCGGTTCCTTCCCGGATATCGACGAGCTTGATCGGATCACGGGGGAGCGGCCGCTGTTCATGCGGCACAACTCAGGGCACATGGCGGTGGTCAACACCGCTGCGCTGCGGCTGGCAGGTGCCGAGTCGCCGTCGTTCCCCGATCCCGACGGCGGCGCGATCGTCCGTGACGAAGCGGGACGGCCCACGGGACTCGTCCAGGAGACGGCCCAGGAACTGATCCAGCAGCTGATCCTGCCGTATGCCTTGGAGGACATCGAGGCCGCCCTTGAACGGGCAACGCTGTATTACGCCTCCGAGGGCATCACGAGTTTCACCGAAGCCGGAGTGGGCGGCGGCTGGATCGGGCACAGCCCGGCCGAACTCGCCGCCTACCAGGGCGCTGCGGCCACCGGCCGGCTGCACGCCAGGGCACAGGTGATGCCGGTGCTGGACGTACTGCACGGACTCAACGGCCATTCTTCGGACAGCCCAGGTGCCGCGCCGGCCGGACTGGATCTTGGCATCACCAGCGGATTCGGGAACGAGTTCCTTTCCCTCGGCCCCGCCAAGGTCTTCCTGGACGGCTCACTCCTGGGCGAAACCGCTGCCGTGAGCCACGAGTTCTGCAGCCACGGACACAAGGACAACCGAGGCAATACCGGCTACTTCCAGGCGGACCCGGCCCAGCTGCGGGAACGCATCGAGGCCGCCTACGCCGCCGGCTGGTCCATTGCCGCGCACGCCATCGGGGACCGGGCCGTGGACCTCGCCGTGGACATCATCACGGATTGCCAGGCTGCGTATGGGCCGCGCCGCGTGCCCAACAGGATCGAGCACGCCTCCATGACCCGTCCGGAGCAGCTCAAGAGGCTTGCGGACGCCGGCATTGCCGTGACACCGCAGGCAAGCTTCTTCCGGGACGGCGGGGACGGCATGACCGCTTCGCTGGGACCGGACCGCCTGCCGTGGGCCTACCGGGCAGCCAGTTTCCTGGAAGCCGGAGTGACGCTTGCCGGAAGCTCGGACCGGCCCGTCGCCGACGGAAACGTCCTGCGTGGCATGCAGGCGTTCGTGGACCGCCGGACCGAATCCGGCTCGGTGTTTGGGAACCCGGCGGAGCGCCTGACACCCCACCAAGCATTGGCCGCCTACACGTCCGGAGCCGCCTCAGCAACGGGTTCCCTTGCGGACAAGGGCACCCTGTCAGCGGGCAAACTCGCCGACTTTACTGTCCTTTCCGCTTCACCGTTGACGGCACCGGCCATCAGCGAACTGCAGGTCCTGGCCACCGCCGTCGGAGGCCGCTTTACCTACCAATCACCCGACTTCCAAGCGGCACTTTCCCCGGAAAGTCCGTTCGCGGCGCGTGTTTCAGCCACCCAGAGCTCATAGGGGAGACCATGACAACCACCACAAGTTTCACCACGCAGGACACCGCGTTCGTCCAGGACTTCCGGACCATGAGCGCCTTCGGTGCCACTGAGAACGGCGGCGTGGACCGCCAGGCCGCAACCATTCCTGACGGTGAACAGCGCCGCTGGCTGGCAGGCCTCCTTGAGCAGCACGGCTTCACCGTGAAGTTCGACCACGCCGGCAACCAGTGGGGCCTCTACGAAGCCGTGCCCGGTGCACCCTTCGTGGTGGTCGGCTCGCACATGGATTCACAGCCGACGGCGGGCCGTTACGACGGCGCCTACGGCGTCCTCGCCGCCGCCCACGCCGCGTTCCGCCTGGCAGCCCGCTGGGAAGCCGGCGCCACGGCACCCAAGTTCAACCTCGCCGTCGTCAACTGGTTCAACGAGGAAGGCAGCCGCTTCAAGCCGTCCATGATGGGCTCGTCCGTCTACACCGGCAAGCTGGAACTTGAAGACGCCCTCAACACCAAGGACGCCGCCGGGGTTACCGTCCGCGATGCCTTGGACGCGATCGGCTGCCGTGGAACCTTTGAAGGGCCGGAGGCGGCCTACTGCGCCGAGATCCACATCGAGCAGGGCCGCAGCATGGAACGCGAAGGCGTCACGATTGGCCTGGTCAGCTCCAACTGGGCTGCGAACAAGTACGAGTTCGTGGTCCACGGCGAGCAGGCGCACACGGGTTCCACGGTGATCGCAGACCGGAAGGACGCGCTGCTCGGCGCCTCGATGCTGGTGGTTGCCGCGCGCGAACTTGCCGATCGCTTCCCCGGCGCCCTCCACACCTCCGTGGGGCAGCTGAACGTGTACCCGAACTCGCCGGTGGTGGTGCCCTCCCGCGTGAACCTGCTGCTAGACCTGCGCAGCGCCGATGAAGCGGTCCTGGCCGAGGCCGACGCCCTGCTGCACGCCCGCATCACGGAGATCGAACGGCTGGCCAATGTCTCGGTGGAGAAGCACCATTCACACTCCTGGGCCGTCACCCCGTACCAGCCGAAGGGCGTTGAGCTCGCGGCGAAGGTGGCCGCCGACCTGGGCCTGTCCAACAAGGAAGTCATGACCCTGGCCGGACACGACTCCACCAACATGAAGGACCTCGTCCCCACCGTGATGCTGTTTGTGCCGAGCGTGGATGGCATCTCCCACAACGAGCACGAATACACCACGGACGAGGACATCGTTGCCGGACTGACCATGCTCACCGAAGTTGTCGGCCGGCTTTGTGATGGGGTGTTGGAGGACTAGCTGCTTTAGGGGGCCGGCGTCTTCTGTGGTGGTGTTCTTTCCACCACGATCGACGCCGGCGCCGCACCGCCCGCGGCATCCGGGTTGGCGACGTACAGGACATCTTCGCTGATTCTGGCCTCTATCTTGGCCGCCCTGAGGCGGTCCAGCAGCGGCTCCAGTCCGCCGTCGTACTCGAATGCGAGGTCACCGTTGGTGCCGTCCGCGCCGTGGATCACCCGCAGGATTCCGCCGTTCTTGGTGGTGAACGTGGCCGATTCGTCGTCCTCGGATGACGGACGGGCACCGATGTTCCGGAGGTCGTTGGCGGCAAGGCCCACAAAGGGACTGACCCAAGTGGCTACCACCGTGAGGGCTGGATCGGCCTCCGTCGACGTTGCCCACGTGCCGTCCAGGGCCCGCCGGGCGGGGAAGGCGAAGAACTCGAACCCGTCCTCAGTGGAGATTCGCACAGTGGTTCCGTCGGGTGACTCGTGGATTTCCGCCTGGGTGCCGGCTTCCTCGGTTCGCCGCGCAAACTCCTCAAGGTTTCCTGCCTCGACCCCAAAGATCGTGGATCCGTCCAGCGGGTGGCCGTGCTCCACGTAGCCCAGCGCGAGGCGACCCGAACCGGCGTCGTATTCCCGCCAATCGCCCTCATCCACGGTGGTGAACAACCCCAGCGCCTGAAGAAGCGTGGCCCACTGCTCGGGGTGGGATGTGTAGTGGGTGGGGCGGGATCGCAACATTGGTCCTCCTGGGGTGGGTCCTGCAGGTACGGTGGCGTCAGCTTCCAGCCTATGCCGCGTGGCCTTGTCAATGGCCGCCTGTTTCACAGCAGAATGAACCCATGGCAATTGAGCTTGAGGAATTACTGGTTACAGACGGTGCCGCTTGGCGTGGCTGGCTTTCGGCACATGCCGCGGACAGTCCCGGAGTGTGGCTGATCCTCCACAAGAAGGGTGGCAACGTCACGGAACTGGACTACGACGCCGCCTTGGATGAGGCCCTGTGCTTTGGTTGGATCGACGGGCAAGCCAGGAGCCGCGACGCCGACAGCTACTTCCAACGCATGACGCCGCGTGGCCGCAAGAGCATTTGGTCCGTAAGGAACGTGGGGCACATCGCCCGGTTGGAATCCGTAGGCAAGATGACCGACGCAGGCCGTGCCGCCGTCGAGGCCGCCAAAGCCGATGGCCGTTGGGAGGCCGCTTATGCCGGACCCGCGGACTCAGTTGTCCCGGACGACCTCGCAGCTGCGATCGCCGAAGTTCCCGAGGCCCAAGCCATGTTCGACGTCCTGACGTCCCAGAACCGCTTTGCCCTCATCCATCGCACCAACGGGGTCAAACGGGCAGAAACCCGGGCGCGCAAGATCGCCGGATTCGTCGAGATGCTTGCCCGGCACGAAGCGCCGTACCCGCAGAAGAAACGTCCGGTGTAGTTGGACTTGCCCGGTCAGGACTCGAAAGGGAACGCCACGCCTTCGCCCACCACACGCAGGCACAATTCCGTGCCCGGCTTGGTGATCGAGGCGTTCCAATGCCGGATGGTAATGATCTCGCCGCCGCCAGGATAGCGGTGGCTGTTGCCGGAGGCGCCACCGTCAGGGGCCTTGTATTCACCCAATTTGATACGAACCGTGGTCTCCGGGCCGAAGTAGTCTGTGTCCACCACAACGCCGCGGATGGGCCCGTCCGATGCAATGCGGATTTGCTCCGGCCTCAGCATGAGTTGGACCTTCCCCTGAGCCGGCGGGCGCCGGACAGGTATTCCGCCCAAGGAGCAGGTAGCCAGCGAGCCCTCCATCCACGCATCGAGAATGACGGCATCGCCCAGGAACTCGGCGGTGGCGCGATCGGCCGGGCGGGTGTAGACCACAAAGGGATTGCCGATCTGAGCCAGCTTTCCGCCGCGCATGATGGCCACTTGGTCTGCGAAGGAAAGCGCTTCTGCTTGGTCATGGGTCACCAGGATGGTGGTCACGCCGGCAGCGTTGAGCACCTTGGCGACGGCCCGGCGCGTGGCCACCCGGAGGCCTGCGTCAAGGGCAGAGAAAGGCTCGTCAAGCAGCATGAGTTCGGGTTCCCTGGCCAGTGCACGGGCCAAAGCGACCCGCTGCTGCTGGCCGCCGGACAACTGGTGGGGTCGGCGCTTGGCCATGGAGGCGTCCAAGGACACCATGTCCAGCAGTTCCTGCACCCGTGACCTCACGGCGCCGCGACCGCCGTCGAGCTTTCCTGGATCCACGCCGAACGCGACGTTCTGTCCTACCGTCAGATGGGGAAAGAGGGCACCGTCCTGGGCGACGTACCCTACCTGCCGCTTGTGGGCAGGTACCCACACGCCGTCACCTGCCACCGGGGCGCCACTGAGCCTGATGGATCCAGTGTCCGGATGCTCAAAGCCCGCGATCAGCCTCAACAACGTGGTCTTGCCGGAACCCGACGGGCCAACGATTGCCGTGGTCCCGCCCTTGGCGACAGAAAGGTTGACGCCCTTCAAGACAGCCTGGGAACCGAAGTTCTTGGTGACCTCCGAGATATCCAAGTGCGCATTCGTGGTGGGCGCCACGGAGGGGGCCACCCGCGGTGACGGAAGCCTGGAAGGGGATTGTTCGGTCACTGTCCGGCTACTTTCTTGGACTGTTGGAAGAGAAGGTACGTCATGGGGGCCGACAACAGAATCATCAACAACGCATACGGTGCGGCACCGGCGTAGTCGATCTCGCTGCTTTTGCTCCAGAACTCCGTGGCCAACGTCCGCGTGCCGTTGGGCGAGAGAAGCAAGGTGGCCGTCAGTTCGTTGACAATGGCAAGGAAGACCAGCGCTGCACCGCCTGCAGCGGCCGGCGCAGTAAGCCGCAACGTCACTTTGAAGAAGGACGCCAAAGGGGTCTTGCCCAAGGACTGCGCGGCCTCATCGAGTTCCTTGGGCGCCTGTGCCAGGCCTGCACGGATATTCACCAAAGCCCGTGGAAGGAACAGCAGGACGTACGCGGCAATCAGGACTCCCGCGGTCTGGTAAACCCCCGGTACGGCCCGGATGCTGACGGTGACGAACGCCAGGCCCACCACGATTCCCGGCAGTGAACTGGTGACATAGTTGGAGAGTTCCAGCATCTTGCTGAACCAGCTGGGGTGCCTGACGGCAAGGTAAGCCATGGGAAATGCCACCACCGTGGTGACGATCGCTCCGGCCGCCCCGTACATGAGGGTCTGAAGGAGCGCCGGGACGAACTCCTCGGCTGCCCACACTTCCGAACCGCCCGCCATGACCCACTTGAGGACAAACCAGAGTGGGAGCCCGAAAGCCAGGACCGTGAGGGCCAGGAGGGCCAACTGCGCAGGCAGCTGGTATCCCCCCAGGGGCAACCGAATGGCCCTCGCTTGCGCGCCGGAGCCGATCCGGGCGTAGCGGGCAGAGCCGCGGCTTTTGACCTCCGCCAGCAGCAGGAGCAGGCACAGGAACACCAACACGCTGGCCAGCATGTTGCCTGCGGTCCCGTTGAAGGTGGACTGGAACTGAACCATGATGGCCGTGGTGAACGTGTCAAAGCGGATCATCGCGAAGGCGCCATACTCGGCCAACAGGTGCAGCGCCACCAGCAGAGCACCGCCGGTCATGGCAATTCGCAGTTGCGGCAACACCACCCGGACGAAGACAGCCCAGGAGCCCAGGCCCAACGACGCTGCGGACTGTTCAATGGCTGGGTCCAGCCGGCCAAGGGTTGCAGCGGCCGGAATGTACACCAACGGGAAGTAGGACAGCGTGGCGATCAGAACCCCGGACCAGAGGCCCTCCAAGGAGGGAACCGCGGACACCCAGGAGTAGCTGTTGACGAACGCCGGAATAGCCAACGGGGCAGCCAGCGCCACGGCCCACCAACGGTGTCCGCGCAGTTGGGTTCGTTCCACCAGCCACGCGCCGCCCACTCCGAGCACCAGGCACAGCGGCACGGTGAACACCATCAGCAAAACGGTGTTCAGCAGGAGCTCGCCTACGCGTGGACGCACAATGAGATCAACGGCCGTGTCCCAGCCCGTCGCGGCCGTCATGTACAGCACGTAGCCCAGTGGAATCAGCGAAAACAGCGCTATCAGCACCGCCAGTAACGACACCGTGGAAACGCCGAAAGGCGGGCGGGGGCGCTTGCCCCGGCCCGCCGTCGTCGTGCTTCCCTCTGAACGTGGAACGTTGGGAGCCGATTGTTCGGTGGTCACAGAGTTACAGGAGTCCTGCCTTGGTCATCAATTCAGTGACCTTGGTGGAGTTCAGCTTGGCGGGGTCCACCGTGGGAGCCTGCAGGTCCTTGATGGGAACAAGCTTCTCGTTGGCATCAACCTGTGAGGCGATGGCGTATTCGAAGGACGTTCCGGTCTTGAGGATCTCCTGCCCGGCCTTGCCCGTGATGAACTTCAGGAACGCCTGCGCGTCGGCCGCCTTCTTGGACGACTTCAGGACGCCGCCACCCGAGACGGAAACGAACGCGCCCGGGTCCTGGTTCTTGAAGTAGAACGGCGTGACGTTCTTGGAATTCTCGCCGGTTTTGGCCTGGTCGCCATAGTAGTAGTAGTGGTAGATCAGTGCCGCGTCCACTTCTCCGGCGTTGACGGCCTTCATGGCAGTGCTGTTGCCCTTGTAGGCCTTGAAGTTCTCCTTCATGCCCTTGAGCCACTCTTCGGTTGCGGCCTCGCCCTTGAGCTCAAGCAGTGCCGAGACAATGGCTTGGAAGTCAGCGCCGGAGGGCGACGCTGCCCACTTTCCCTTCCATTCAGGGTTTGCCAGATCCAGCATTGACTTGGGCAGCTGGTCCTCGCTGATTTTGGTCTTGTCGTACACCAGGACGGTGGAGCGCGCAGCAATTCCGGTCCACTTCCCCGTGGAGGGGCGGAATTCCGCCGGGACCTGGTCGATGGTGGCTTTATCGACGTCGGCGAACAGTCCTGCGTTCTCCACCTGCGCCATTGCAGGGGAGTTCTCGGTGAGGAAGACGTCAGCCGGTGAGGCCGCGCCTTCCTGGACAATCTGGTTGGACATTTCGGTGTCCGAGCCCTGGCGCAGGGTGACCTTGATGCCGGTCTCCTTGGTGAAGGCGTCGATCCATTCCTTGGTCAGGCTCTCATGCTGGGCGTTGTAGACCGTGATGCCATCGCCCGCGGCCGACGAACCGGACGCGTCCGGCGAGGTGGTGGTGGAGCCGCAGGCGGAAAGGCCAAGAGCGGCGGTGGCGAGGAGTGCGATTCCGGCCAGAGCGTTTTTGGGGAGCTTCATGGGGCTACTTTCTGGGAACAGGCATGGAAGTCCACGGCAGTGGTGTCGTGTCCATGCTGGCGGGAAGGTTGGGGTCCGCCGTAAAAAGCGTAGGTTAGCCATACCTTTGTTCAAAAGCCGAAAGAGCTTTAAGTGACAGGGATCACGGTAATTACGGAAGTGTTGCGTATCGTAATTCGTTTTACATACTGGCCGCAGCCTCAAATGTCATCCACGCCTGCAACTGCGTGGAAAGTTCGACGGCGGCACCCGCCGGATACGTCCCGCTCGCCGGCCGCAGGGGATTGGGGGAGAAGATCAATGGCACGCTGCCCTTGCCCCGCATCAGCTCGGGCGCTTCCCTCCGGGTCAGCCAGAAAGCTTCAGCCGTGGCGTGCACCAGGGCCCGGGCAGTCCGCCTTGTGGTTTCCTGTAGGCGGTGGTCCCGCGCGGCCAGCGCCAGATACCTGACGAGGATCCCGGTGAAGAGGCCGCCGTCACCGGTTCCATCGCCGTGGACCACACGAGTCCCGGGGACGGTCAGCTCGCGGGCCACCGACTCAACCAAATGCTCAGCCCGTTCCAGATTTTCCTGGCCGCCAAGTTCCAGTAAGGCACCCAGAATCGGGCCTTGGTTATAGGTATAGATGGCCTCTTCCAGGACGGTTTCACCATTCTTGATCCTCAGCCCATCCTGGTAGACGCCCCGTTCCGCGTGGAAGAGCTTGCTGTTGAGCCAGTTCACCAGGGACTGCGCCCTCTCGCGGTGGTCCGTCCGTGCGAAGTACAGAGCCACCGGAGCTGTGGCCGGCGTGTTCTTGAAGTCCCGTTGGGTGCTCCAAAAGGTTCCACCGCCCAGGTCCTCCGTCGAGGCCGAGTCGAACTGCAGCGTCAGCTTCCTGCGGACATAGGCATTGCGCCGACGGCCCGGGTTCCTGGTCTCCTCCGCCAGCCTTTCGAGCCTCAGGGTGGAGAGGGCCAGCCAGGCCATGTCGTCGTAGAAGTGGTTCTCAAACCTGAACAGGTTCCTCAACCGGATGGTGGTGACCAGTCGTGAAGCGAGCCTGCCCGCACTGGGGCGGGAGTCGCCGTCGAACTTTGTTTGGGTGGACAATTCACGACGACCGGCGTCCACCAAGCAATCGACGTAGTGCGCCTGCCACCAATAGTGCCAAGGGCCGAAGACGCTGCGGGCGGCTTTCGCGGGAATACTCACCGCACCTAAGTGGGTGCCGGGCAGGAAAAGAAGGCGCCGGCCGAAATTGCGGGTCACTGAGCGGGCCGCGTGGTCGGCGCGTTCTGCCCACTCTGTTCGCTCCGTGAAGGGGAGCGGCTGCTCGGCAGGGGAGGAATCGGCTGGCATGTCCCCAGCCTACCGAGGGTGCGCTGGCTCACAATTCCAGTTAACATGCATTAACGGATTTGAGTTCTGCATCAAGGAGGATGGATGGACATCAAGGGCACGGTCGCGCTGATCACAGGCGGCGCATCAGGGTTGGGGGCCGCTACCGCAAAGCGTTTGTTCGACGCGGGGGCTTCGGTGGTCCTTGTGGATCTGCCGCAGTCGGCGGGGGACGCTTACGCGGCGGAACTGAACACGGGCAGCCCACACAGCCCATCGGCTCCGAGGGCCGTTTTTGTCCCCGCCGACGTCACCAACGAGGCCCAGGTACAGGCCGCCGTCGACGCCGCAGTTGCACTTGGGCCGCTCCGCATCGTCGTCAACTGTGCCGGCATCGCCACCCCGGGCAAAGTCCTGGGCCGTGACGGCGTGCTGCCCCTGGAAAACTTCAACAAGGTCATCCAGATCAACCTTGTGGGCACGTTCAACGTGATCCGCCTCGCCGCCGCAGCCATGGTGGAAACCGAGCCGGTTGCCACTGAACTTGGCGGGCCCGAGCGCGGCGTTGTCATCAACACCGCGTCCGTCGCCGCATTCGAAGGCCAGATCGGGCAGCCTGCCTACGCAGCATCGAAAGGTGCCGTAGCGGCCATGACCCTGCCGCTGGCGCGCGAGTTTGCCCGTTCGCTGATCCGGGTGGCCACCATCGCGCCCGGCATCTTCGAAACGCCCATGATGGCTGGTCTTCCGCAAGCCGCCCAGGATTCCCTGGGCCAGCAGGTGCCACATCCCGCCCGCCTCGGCCGCGCGGCGGAGTACGCCAACCTGGCCGCCCATATCGTGGAGAACGCCATGCTCAACGGGGAGACCATCCGGCTGGACGGCGCCATCCGCATGGGGCTCAAATGATGGGCGACTACAGCGGCGGTTCAGTGTCCCCTGGCTCGGCGGGCGCCGTTCCGCCATCCGTGGCGGACCTGCCCACTGCCGACTTCTTCGACTTCGAGTCTCTGCTGAGCGTCCAGGAACAGCGGAAACTCAACGAACTCCGGGCCTTCCTCGCCTCGGAGATAGCCCCTTATGCCGGGCAATGGTGGGAAAAAGCCGAGTTCCCGGAGCACATCCTGCCCAAGCTCGCAGCCCTGCGGCTCAGTGCTCCGGCACAGCGTGGATATACGCACCTTTTCGCCGGCCTGGTCATCGCCGAGATGACACGCGTTGATACTTCAATTGCCACGTTCTTCATGGTCCATCACGATCTCTTCGTGGAGTCACTGTACGACTTCGGCAGCGACTCCCAACAGGACCGCTACCTCGACGACGCGTCCAACCTCCGCACCACCGGAGCCTTCGCGCTGACCGAACCGGACCATGGGTCCGATGTTGCCGGAGGTATGGAAACCACCGCCCAACGCGTTGAGCGGGCAGACCACGACGGCGGTGACTACTGGGTGATCAACGGCGCCAAACGCTGGATCGGCAACGGGACGTTCTGCGACTACATGCTGGTGTGGGCCAAGGACGAGGCGGACGGCGCCGTGCGCGCGTTCATCGTTGACGCCTCCCTGCCGGGCATCACCCGGAGCCGCATCGAGAACAAGATCGCCCTGCGGACCGTGCAGAACGCCGACATCGTTTTCGTGGATGTCGAAGTAGCTGAGGCAGATCGCTTCGCAGGCATCAGCAGCTTTGCCGACACCAACCACCTGCTGCGCGGATCCCGGATCATGGTCGCCTGGCAGGCCGTCGGCCAGCAACTGGCAGCGTTCGACGTAGCCCGGCAGTACGCCGTGGAACGGATGCAGTTCGGCAGGCCGCTCGCCAAATTCCAGCTCATCCAGCAACACTTGGTGGACATGTTGGGAAACTCCGTAGCCAGCATGGGGATGATGGTCAGGATCGCGCAATTGCAGGAAGACATCTACACCGACGCCCAAGGTGTGCGGCACGGCGGCGCAGACATGGCACAAGTGGCGCTCGCGAAAGCATACTGCAGTGCCCGGATGCGGGAGACGGTAGCCCTGGGGCGGTCCATTCTTGGCGGCAACGGAATCGTCACCGACTACCGGATCGCCAAGATCTTTGCTGACGCCGAGGCCATCTTCACGTACGAGGGCTCGTACGAAATCAACTCGCTCATCGTTGGCCGCGCTGTGACGGGAGTTTCGGCGATCGCCTAGTCCTGCTGGGGGAGCTTCTCGCCCGCTTCCACCCGCACGTCTATCGAATTGCCACGGACAGGCATGGGGCACGTTCCGTAGGGCGTGAAAGCGCTGGGGTAATTGATACTGCGGTTGAAATCGATCACCACGGAGCCATCGGGACGGGGGCGGGGGATGAATACCTTGCGCCACTCATCCGTGGTGTCTCCGTTGGTTTCATCGTGGAAGGTCACATTGAGGGCCCCCAGCTTCTCCTCTTCGGCGTGAAGACGGATCTCGTGCGGGACGCCCGGTACCCGGAAAACCACCTCGCCCACTGAGCGATGGACCCCGTCCACCAACGGGTTGGCTGTGCCGATGGGTACGTCCTGGGGCTCGGCATAGGCTTCGAAGCGGCCTCCGACAATCCAATCAGGGTTGAAATCGTACGCCGGTACGCCGCTGAACTCCGTCAGTACGGGAGAGCCATTGTCACGGGTGCGAACAGCGTACTTATCCGCACGCATGGCGAGTTCCACCACCACCTGCTTGCCATTGGGGCCGCCGTATTGGACCCACATCAGCGACTCTTCGTCTTCCAGCACGGCAGTGACCGTTCCTTCGACCTTCTCTCCAGTCTCAACGAAAGTGAGCCCGTCAGCCGCGCTCGCTGAAAGAGATGCTGTGGTGCCGTCGGTGGACCAGAGACCGGGAACGAGTTCCAGTTCGGAGGGTGCAGCCTCAAGCCATTGGAACGACGTCAGGGTCAACCAACCATGTTCGGTGGAGAGCGCTTCCTTTCGACCGGTGCGGAACCGTTGCCAACGGGCCAGCTGGGGGTCGGTTGCGGTGGTGGGCGAGCTCATGGGTCTCCTCGGCTGTGTTCACGTCAGTTCGCGGTGGTTGCACTTCCCTCAACTATGCGCCGGGCGTCGCCATTCCCGGAATCCATGGGCAGCGACAACGGGTGTCACCACCACATTGGAACGGCCCGCGCTGGCCCCCAACTCATGCCAGCGCGAGCCGAGATTTCTGGACTGCATCGATGGGCCTAGTACCACGTACCCGGCCCATCGCTGCTGTCTTGCTCCTTCGTGGAGCTCCCTCGACGGTCTTCTCGCCCTACCGCGGGCTCCTACGATCGCCTGCTAGTGCGACCGCCGCCGGGACCACCTGGCACCTGCGAAGGCGAGCACGGAACCCACAGCCAGCAGGGCTGCCGCAACAAACACGAATGCTGCTCCTTGGGTGCCGGTATTGGCGAGTTGCTCAGAGGCGTCCTCTCGGGCAGGTTCGGACGGTTCCATCGTCGGCGGCACAGCAACCGGGCTTGTGGTGTTCGAGGTCGGGGCCGGTGTGGCGGTGGTTGTGGTGGGGCTGGGTGTGGGGGTTGGCGTGGGGGTGGTTGTGGTGGGGCTGGGTGTGGGGGTTGGCGTGGGGGTGGTTGTGGTGGGGCTGGGTGTGGGGGTTGGCGTGGGGGTGGTTGTGGTGGGGCTGGGTGTGGGGGTTGGCGTGGGGGTGGTTGTGGTGGGGCTGGGTGTGGGGGTCGGCGTGGCGGTACCATCGCCCGTTCCACTTCCGCTGCTTCGACGGGTTTGCGCCACGACCGGAGTTTCCTGGCCCGAAATGATGACCGTTCCGTTGTTTTCGTAGGAAGCCAAGGACGCATCGGTCACCTTCGTTACGACGAAGAGTTCCACGTGCTCGCCTTCGGGAAGTCCCGTCCAGGTGACCGTCAGTTCATGGGGGCTGCATTCGATGCTCGCCGGGTACTCGTCATCGTCATAGGGAGTGACAATGTTGCCGGCATTTCCCATATTTTGGCCGACCCGGGGCGTCACCCGGCTGCAGTCGATTTCCATGCCGCTCGCCGGAGTATCGGTAATCACAACATCGTTCGTCTCAGAGGACATGGGAGGCATAGAGAAGACTGATTCAAGTTCCGTCTGGCCAGGGTCCGACCACCACATGGACTTACCCACGGATGTCGGCATTCCCGGGACGCAGTCCGAAGGGCAGGGCTCAATAACCACGGGTACGCGGACCACGCTGGAGCCCACGGTGAACGTCAACTCTTGAGTTTCACCGTTCGCCGGTTTCGCCGAGTACTGGGTGGTGAAGGAACAGGTTCCCCCCACGTCAAGGGGATGTGTGCCGACAAAATCCGTGAGGGTAAAGACAACCAGGCCGGCGTCGTTGGCCACGGCCGTGGCAACGGTGTCGCCCGCCGAGTTATCCAGATCGAAGGAAGAGGCACCGAACCATCGCAGCTCCGACGGGAGCTGGATGCTGAAGGTGTCACCGGGCTGCGAGTTGTCCGGCACGGACCATGCGCATGTCAGATCTACTTGGTCCCATTGACTGGAAACAACTGATTCCGTACTTAGGGTGATTTCCGCGTCCGCCAGCTCTGCAGCGTGGGCTGGAAGTGCCGACATGCTGAGCCCCAGAACGGCCATGACAGCCGCTAAAAGCGCGGCCACCAATGACACGGTTTTTAGATGGATCTGATTTTTCATGAGCAGGGTGGTCCTTAGAATCCGTGGTGGAATGTTCCGTCACAGGATGAGTGTTCGGGCCAGTTGGTTCGTGACGGCGTGAAAAGGCGACCGCCTATTTCGATTCGAAGGCAGAGTCCTGCGCCGCTGCCGTGGTGGCCGGTGCGATCGAGGTCAGGGGATAAAACTTCATGTGCGCAGGGCTCAGTGCGCCATCGCCCAGAGCTTCCAAGGCAGCCCTGCACTCCGACAGCCGGCAGAGATTGCTTTCGCTGAAAGGGAAGAGAACGTGCACGGCGGAGTTTTGATACATGGCCATGGCTCCGGTCCCATGCAGATGCCCGGTGACCTCTTCCCCGAGCCGGGCAAGCAGTGTCCAGCGATGGCTCCGGCTGTCCCGGGGCCGTGCGACGGAGATGATGGCCATGACGTGCGCAGCCGGGCATCCCGGGCCGGATCCCAACGCTGAGACCTCGTGGATCCGTCGCTGGAAGTGGGCTTGGGTTGCCAGTCCTGTGTAGACATCGGTACACGAGATGGGAGGCGCGTTGTCGGCAACTTCGGCCCAACCCTCCGCCAACGATTGAAGCGCATCGACGTCGAGGGTCTGTTCTGCCGCCGCGAACAGGGCCCGGAAGTCAGTCATGGTTTCACTGATGCTGACCCCGTTCCTCGCACGGGCGGCACCCAGTGATTTGGCCGTGGGAGCTGGAACCAGTGCGTTCGTGGCGAGCGAAGTTACGACGGTACGGACTTCGGGCAGGAACCAATCCGCACGGAATCGCCAACCTGTCTGGTAGCTGGTGGTCTGCCATCTACGCAGCAAAAGGTGCCGCGAGAACGTGCACTCTGCGAATGATTTTGTCCGGAACGATGTCATATCCGAACAGTGCGGGCGAAAGCCGTTTCGTGACGAAACAGCACCGAGATTCATTGCTAAAGACCTTGTATAAACCGCGTCACGACTTGCCTCCTGCCACCACTCCTATATATGGGCAGGATTATTTACGGTTTGGGGGTGCCTTAGATGGCACACAGGTCACAATCGGGCAGCAACGTGGGCGTGGACGTCGAAAGCGACGGTCACCTCATTGAGTTGGTCCGCGGCGGAGAGGTGTCCGCCTTCAATGGACTCTATGAGCGCCACGTCTCCATTGCCTCCACGGTGGCAAGACGGAACGTGGACAACCCCAGCGACGTCGAGGATGTTGTGGCTGAGGCTTTTCAGTCCGTGTTGCAAAGCCTCGTGGCGGGGAAAGGGCCGGACACGTTCTTTCGGGCGTACCTGCTGTCCACGGTGACAAGGTTGTCCCACCAGCGGAATCGAAAGGCGGGCAAGGTCCTGCCAAGCGGGGACGATTCTGTTCTGGACCAAACTTTGACCGATTCGGATGCAGCCGTCAACGCTTTCGAATCCCATGCGGTAGCCAAAGCGTTCAGGGCATTGCCGGAACGTTGGCAGGCGGTGCTCTGGTATCTGGACGTGGAGCGGATGAAGCCGGCGGTTGTGGCACCCATTTTGGGGCTGTCCGCCAATGCAGTTTCAGCCCTTGCTCTTCGCGCACGCGAGGGTTTACGACGCGAATACCTTCAGAGCCACATTGCGAACCAACCCGATAGCGGATGCGTCGAGTACGTATCCAAACTCGGCACCTTCCTTCGGGGCGGTCTCTCCAGTGCAGCGGAGCGCAAAGTCCGTAATCACCTCCACGGCTGCTCCAAGTGCACCGCCGCGCTCTCTGAACTAAAGGACGTTCAGGGAAGCATGAGGGCAGTGGTGCTCCCTTTGGTGACAGGCATACCTCTCGCAGCTTGGGCCGGCAAAGGTGCCGGGCTCGGAGTCCTGGGCGGAGTAGTGCCAGTGAAGGCTGCCTTGGTGGTCCCTACCTTGGCGCAGCCAGCCGTTATGGCCATCATCGCAGCGGCGGGGGTTGGCCTGGTCCTGGGCGCCGTGGGCATAGTGGACCAACTGACTCCCGACGCCTATATGGACCAGCGGGCCGTGGAGACCGTCGCCACGCAATTGCCACAGAACCCCGGGACCTTGACGCCGACGCCGACCCCGACACCATCGAGTCCGCCGGCCGAGGCACCGGCTACGCCGCCACCGGTCGCGGCTGCACCCCCCACGCCGTTGCCGGAGCCTTCCCAGGGGCCGGCGCAAACCCCTGATCCCCTTCCTTCGCCGGTTACTACTGCAGCCCCCACGCCCACGGCTGTTCCGTCGACGCCCGCCCCGACGGATATTTCCGGCTCGGTGCGGCGGGACCGGGACGGCCGCTCCAGTGGTACACCTTTGGAAATCGACTTCAAGGTCGCCGGCACCCGACCCTTGAGCAGCGGCAAGGCTGTGTTCTCAGTGAGTCAGAATGCCTGGCTCGTGGAGGACTCGGTTCGAGCCCCGGACGGATGGACCTGCGCCATGGAAAGCAGCAGCGTGCTTAGTTGCACCACTGAGTCAGTACAGCGTGATGACCTTCACTTCCACATCGAGGCTGGTCACAAGCGCAGTCGCGACGACCAGGTTCTGACCTACACCCTGAGCGGTCCCGGGATCGCTTCCAACGATTTTTCTTACAACTTCTGATGTCGATTCCCCGAACCGGACTGCGTCATGAAGTTCCGGGTGAGAGCACTCATCCATCAGTTGGGCCCGAAAGCGGGTGATACGAACCATCCATCAAGGGGAAAAATGAACTCGCCGACAGGCACCGCTACGGTGCATCCTTGGATCCCCGCCACTGCCAAAGGCACCTTCTGATGGCACGCGTGCTGGTGACGGGCATTTGCGGCCCTGCCGGGTCATCGCTGGCCCGCCAGCTCAAGTCCAGAGGGCATTGGGTGCTTGGAGCGGACGCACAGCGTGCCCGCCCCAGTGGGGTTGACGCCGCGGCCGTTGTTTCGCCGCCCCAAGCCCCGGGATATCTATGGGAACTGCGGGGGCTGGTGGCGAATTACGGCATTGAAATCCTCATTCCCACCATCAGCGAAGAACTGGTGCTGATGTCCGAGGCACGCAACGATTTCGCGCCGGGAGTTGAAGTCCTCATCGCTGATCCGGCATCAGTCCGGACGGCAAATGACAGGTACCTCACCATGACCTGCCTTGGCAGCGCCGGAGTCGGGGTTCCCGGATTCGGCCTACCGAGCGCCTTCGGATCCGTGCAGGATGCCATGGACAAATTGGGCGGCCCGTTGGTGGTGAAGCCCCGTGTTTCCCTCGACGGACGCAATGTCCGGCTTCTGGAAAGAACGTCCGACGGCGGCGCCCGCGCGGAGGGAATCTGGGCTGGCTTGGATGATACGTGGCTTGTGCAGCGCGTCGCCCCAGGCACCGAATATGCTGTCGTGGTCCATCGCTGCGGATTGCTCGCTGATCCCGATGATCTGCTCGTGGGTTTGGAGAAAGAACCACCCCCAGCAGCATGGCCAGGGGGTTTCGCCAGAGTCCGGAAGGTGGAGACGAACGCAGAGCCGGATGTCGCCCGCTTGGCAGCGTCCGCGGCTGCCGCCTTGGGTCTGACCGGGGCCTTGGCCGTGGATGTCAGGCGCATGCGGGACGGCCGGCCAGTGGTGTTGGAGATCGAGGCACGGTTCAGCGCGTACAGTGCTTTCGTCCCGCAGCTCTTGGACAACGTCCTGATGCGGTGCTCTCAGGGCCTCCTTTCGAACTGATCACGCTGGGCTACGGCTTTCGTGGGGAGTACCCTGACCGCATGGGGATGGATGCAGTGGTTGCAATAGTGGTCAGTTCTGCCTTGATTCTTGGCTCCATTTGGGCCGGCACATGCCTCGTTCAGCGGGGGGTTTCACCGAAAGGTGCAACGGGCACGCTGGGAAGTGTCTTGTCCATGGTTGAGCCCGCGACCGGTGCACCTACCAGGGTGGAGGCGGCCGCTGCGATCGAAGAGATGCGACAGCGCAGGCACGAGAATCTCACCGCGGGCCCTGGCCCGGCACATGATGAGCTGATGAGCGGAAGAATGGTCCTGCCCGGGCCGCCCACCCAAAAAAGTGAAGTCAAAATCTGAGACGCATTCCATAGGGCGAGTTCGGTACGGGTAAGATCCCGTAGGAAACATTAGTAATCCGGCTCACAGTATCCAGCGCAGTGTACGGGCCAAACCAGATCCTGAAGGTATGCATCCATGGTTCACACTGCCCATCAAGACACCGATCTCGCTGCCGAACTGCGCGCTGATGTGCGACGCGTTTCCACCCTGCTGGGTGAATCGCTGGTTCGCCAGCACGGCCCGGAACTACTTGAACTCGTGGAGCAGGTCCGCCTGCTGACCAAGGAGTCCAAGGAGGCCGCTCGTGGCGGCGCGGACGCGACTGGTCCGTGGAGTGCGCACGACGTCGTTGCCCAGGTACGCGAACTGCTCGCCTCCCTGCCGCTGGACCAGGCGACGGACTTGGTGCGGGCCTTTGCGTTCTACTTCCACCTCACCAATGCGGCGGAACAGGTTCATCGTGTCCGTGGGCTCCGCACCCGCCAGGAAAAGGATGGCTGGCTGGCTAAGGCAGTTTCCGAGATTGCCGGCCAGGCAGGCCCACAGGTCCTGCAGGATGTGATCAATGAGCTCGACGTACGCCCCATATTTACAGCGCACCCCACCGAGGCTTCACGCCGTTCCGTGCTGGACAAAGTCCGTAAGCTCTCAGACGTCCTCGCCGAGCCCACCGCCGAAGGGACGTCTGCCCGGCGTCGCCAGGACCGGCAGCTGGCCGAAATCATCGACCAGATGTGGCAGACAGATGAACTGCGCCAGGTCCGCCCCACGCCCGTGGATGAGGCCCGAAACGCCATCTACTACCTGAACAGCATCCTGACCGATGCCATGCCTGAAATGCTGACGGACCTTTCGGAACTTCTGGCCGAGCACGGTGTCACTCTGCCGGCCGCCGCCGCACCCTTGCGGTTCGGTTCGTGGATTGGTGGTGACCGTGATGGCAACCCCAACGTCACCGCCGCCGTCACCCGCGAAATCCTGCAGCTGCAGAACCAGAACGCCGTGCGCATCAGCATTGCGTTGATCGATGAGCTCATCTCGGTCCTCTCCAACTCCACGGCACTTTTTGGGGCCGACCAGGTGTTGCTGGATTCCATCACCGAGGACCTGAAGAACCTTCCGGGCCTGGACAAGCGCATCCTTGAACTGAATGCGCAGGAGCCCTACAGGCTCAAGCTGACGTGCATCAAGGCCAAGCTCATCAATACCGGACGCCGCGTTTCTGCCTCGACCTATCACGAGCCGGGTCGCGACTACGCCACCACTTCCGAATTGCTGGCAGAGTTCGGGCTGCTCGAAGACTCGTTGCGCAACCACTCGGCAGCTCTGGTGGCAGACGGAGCCTTGGCCCGCGTTCGCCGGGCAATCGCCGCTTTTGGCCTGCATCTGGCAACGCTGGACATCCGCGAGCACGCCGATTACCACCACGATGCTGTTGGCCAGCTCGTGGACCGGCTCGGCACGGAGAAGCCATACAGCGAGCTCAGCCGTGAGGAGCGCTTCACGTTCCTCGGCGCAGAACTGGCCTCACACCGCCCCCTCTCAGGGCACCCGATCAAGCTTGATGGCACAGCAGACGGCACATACGACGTCTTCCGGAGCATCCGTCAGGCGCTGCATACTTATGGTCCGGACGTTGTGGAGACCTACATCATCTCCATGACCCGTGGTGCTGACGATGTCCTGGCAGCAGCGGTCCTGGCCCGCGAGGCCGGCTTGATTGACCTCTTCGGCGGCAAGCCACGCGCCAAGATCGGTTTCGCCCCGTTGCTTGAAACGGTGGAGGAACTCCGCGCCTCGGCGGAGATCGTGGACCAGTTGCTCTCTGATCCGTCCTACAGGGAACTTGTCCGGCTCCGCGGCGACGTCCAGGAGGTCATGCTGGGTTACTCGGATTCCAACAAGGAATCCGGAGTGATGACCAGCCAGTGGGAAATCCACAAAACCCAGCGCAAGCTGCGCGACGTAGCCGCCAAGCACGGGGTCCGCGTCCGCCTCTTCCACGGCCGTGGTGGCTCTGTGGGCCGCGGTGGCGGACCGACGTACGACGCCATCATGGCGCAGCCGAATGGTGTGCTCGAGGGCGAAATCAAGTTCACCGAACAGGGCGAGGTTATCTCGGACAAGTACTCCCTGCCCGAGCTTGCGCGCGAAAACCTCGAGCTGTCCTTGGCCGCGGTCATGCAGGGCTCGGCATTGCACCGGACTCCGCGCACGTCCGATGATGAGCGCGAGCGCTACGCCAACGTCATGGAGACCATCTCCGACGCCGCGTTCGACCGCTACCGCGCACTGATCGATGACCCCGAACTGCCGGCCTACTTCCTTGCCTCCACGCCGGTGGAGCAGCTGGGGTCGTTGAACATCGGCTCTCGCCCGTCCAAGCGTCCCGATTCCGGTGCGGGCCTTGGGGGTCTCCGCGCTATCCCGTGGGTCTTCGGCTGGACGCAGTCCCGGCAGATCGTTCCGGGCTGGTTCGGCGTGGGCTCCGGACTAAAGGCTGCCCGCGAGGCAGGCAACACGGATCAGCTCCTTGAAATGATGGACCGCTGGCACTTCTTCCGCTCAGTCATCTCCAACGTGGAAATGACGCTGGCAAAGACTGACATGGAGATTGCCGGACACTACGTTTCCTCGCTTGTTCCGCAGGAATTGCACCGGCTGTTCCACATGATCCGCGACGAGTACGAGCTCACCGTAGCCGAAATTGAACGGCTCACGGGAGAGATCGAACTCCTCGACGCCCAGCCCACGCTGAAGCGTTCCTTGGAAATCCGCGACCAATACCTGGACCCGATCAGCTACCTTCAGGTCGAGCTTCTCCGCCGCGTGCGGGAAGAATCCGTATCCGGGGCCGAGATCGACGAGCGGCTCCAGCGGGCCATGCTCATCACGGTCAACGGTGTAGCCGCTGGCCTCCGCAACACCGGCTAGCGAACGCTCTCTCACGTCACGCAGGGTTTTACGGATCCCTCTCTCATCCGGTGAGAGAGGGATCCGGCCACGGGTGCAGGTGGTGAGAGAGGGATCCGGCCACGGGTGCAGGAGGTGAGAGAGGGATCCGGCCACGGGTGCAGGAGGCGAGAGAGGGATTGGCTTTAGGGCTGCGCAGAACGGGCGCTAGGGTGGTGGGATGCCGTCGTTCCAGACCAAGTTAAAGATCACTGGCCTCAAACCGGGCAACGCACCCGAATCGGTGATGGCTGCAGCCGTGGAGGCGTTGGAAACCCGCCACCACGTCGAATCCAACCAGCTGGACATCGTGGGCGGCGTCCCCCAGATCAGCCTCCGGTTCACGGTGGGCGACCGCGACTATTCAGGTGAGAACGACGAAGCCCGGACGTCGGCAGCCATGATGCGGGACGCCGTCGAACGTGTAGCCATCACAGGGAGCTTGTACGTGTTGCGTCGCAACCGCGGGCGCTGGGCTCCGGTCTAAACCAGGGAAGCTACTCGGGCTGTGGCACGTCGCCGGGCTTGTCGGCGTCGTACGGTTCATCCACGGGTGAGCGGCTGCCACGCCGCCGCGTGACGATCAAGCCAACCACCACACCGATCACCAGGCCGACGCCCACGCCGATCAGTGAGCTGGCCCAAAAGGGGAGCCTGGTGGCGGAGCCGGTGAAATAGCCCAAGCCGACTTGCCAGACCGCCCATAGAATCGCGCCCAGACCCGCACAAAGGCTGAACCCGCGTGCGGATACGTTGGCGATGCCCGCCGCAGATGATGTTGCCAGCCTGCCGCCGGGGATGAAGCGTGCGCCGATGATCGCGCCGTATGTTGAGGAACGGCCGGCTTTGGCAATTGCCTCGTGAATGCCTCGGTGAACCCGGCGGCCCCATGACCAGCGGTCCAGGACATGGCTGATGCGCCGCTTGAACAAGAGAAAAACCAGTACGTCGCCCAGCCAGGAAGCGAAAGCCGCGAGGAAGAAGATCAGCCAGAAGTTGGCGTGGCCGTCGGCGGCGAGGGCACCGCCGGTGATCACCACCATTTCGGAGGGGATGGGTGGGAAGATGGCGTCGCCCAGCACAATGGGAACGATCCACAGGTAGATTGCGGATCCCCACGTCTCCGGGGCGGTGATGTCCATGGGCACAAGGTACCGCACTTGCCGCTCCTGGCGCTCCGGCGCGAGACTGGCGCCATGCGAATCGAAATTCTGCACGGTGACATCACCACGCGCACGGTGGATGCGATCGTCAACGCCGCCAACTCGTCATTGCTCGGTGGAGGGGGAGTGGACGGTGCCATCCACAGGGCCGCTGGCCCGGAACTCCTTGAGGCATGTCGTGAGCTGAGGCGCACCGAAGTGCCGGATGGATTGCCGGTGGGCGCCGCCGTCGCGACCCCGGGCTTCCAGCTCCCCGCTCAGTGGGTGGTGCATACGGTAGGTCCCAACCGGCACGCCGGGCAGACGGATCCTGCGCTGCTCGCCTCGTGCTTCAACGAAAGCCTGAAGGTGGCGGCCAGGTTGGGAGCCCGGACCGTCGCCTTCCCCGCGATCAGCGCCGGAGTCTATGGATGGGACGCCCGTCAGGTGGCCGACGTAGCGTTCGACGCCGTGAGGTCGTTTTCGTCGTCGTCTTCAGCCGGTGGCGCGTCCGGCAGTTCTCTGACGTTGGTGGAGTTCGTTTTGTTCTCGGAGGATACGACGGCGGCCTTCCGGTCTGCTTTTGGTTCCCCACCACAATGAAGGCCTCAGTGACCCAGGGGCTGGCCGCTCAGGCTGCCGCAGTCGTGCTGCCGGGCACGTTGACCGTGCGCCGGTGACCCAGGAATTTGCCTGCCTTGAAGTACCAATAGGGCCAGGCGATCCAAGCGGATGCCCCTCCGATGATGCCAAGGCCCATCACGGCAAATCGCAGCCACTCGGGCCCGGGAATCACGAAACCGAGGCCCGCGACGGGCAGCCCGATGACCAGCGCACCGCCAATGAACCGGCCTAGCTGGGCCAGCCCGAGCGGGTAGCCCTCCACAGTGCGCAGCTTGTTGTTTGCTGCGAGGAACCACACGGCCTGCATCGTGATCGCAGCAACGGACACTGCAGTGGATGGCTCGAATGCCAGGACCTTGAGCACCAACAATGCCGAACTCGTGGCGCCGGCTCCGCAGGCTGCCACGGTGACCCATTTCAGGGGATCGGACCATGATGTTTTAGGAAGGCGTTTGTGCACCTGGAGGATCACGGGAATGACCAGCACGTTGAAGACGGCGCCGGCAGCATCGTTGATGGTGCCGAAAACGAACGGGCCACCCCTGGGCACTTCCACGGCGTACATGGCAGCGAGGGTCGCGACGCCGGCTATGCCCACCGCGGCAGCAGAGTAGGCCAAGACCGAAGCAGTCCCGTCGCCCGGAAACTCAACCGATTTGTCCATCACACGCTCCCGGAAACTACCCCAGGATCTTCATGGTAGTCCTGCCCTGGGACGCGCGAAATGGGCGGGTCGCGGCTCCCAAAGATTTTTAGGTGCAGGCTTCGCTGAGCTTCAACCGGCTGCGGTATTCCACCGGTTGCTTGCTGATGGGATCCACAAACCGGATGCCGCGGGCCAGGAGTTGGAGCGGTTTGCTGTAGTCATCCGGCGCCTTGTCCAGCAGGTCCGGGTAGAAGGCATCGTTGATGATCCCCAGCCCCAACGAGGCCATGTGCACGCGAAGTTGATGGGTTTTTCCAGTGTGGGGTTCCAGCCGGTACAGCGCGCGCTGGTGAGTGCCGGCGTCGAACGTTGTTGTTTGTTCGATGCGCGTTTCCGCGTTGGGTTCGCCGTCGATCACTTCGGCCAGCAGGTAACTGCGGGACTTGGTCATGCGGTTGCGGACCACGGCCGGGAACTCGACGGCGGGATAGCCTGCGGCGGGCGTCGCGGCGGACACACACTCGTATTCCTTGTGGACCTGGCGTTTCTCGAAGAGAACCTGGTATTTGCCGCGCGTCTCCGGGTTGGTGGAGAGCAGCAGCAGTCCGGCGGTCATGCGGTCCAGGCGGTGCATGGGGATGAGGTCCGGGAGGTCCAGCAGGTTCCGCAGCCGGACCAGCGCGGATTCCTGGATGTAGGTGCCGCCGGGGGTGGTGGGGAGGAAGTGCGGCTTGTCCACCACCAGGATGTGCTCGTCCTGGTGCAGGATGTTGATCTCGACGGGCAGGCGCGTCTCCGGTGGGAGGGTCCGGTAGTACCAAATGAAGGTGTGGTCCTCCAGTTTGGTGCTGCGATCAAGGGGTACTCCGCCCTCGCCCACGATCTCGCCGGCGTCGAAACGATCCTCGATGCCTTGGGGGTCGATGTGTCCCCAGCGGTGCATCATGTAGTCCATTGCGGTGGTCCACGGGCCCTCGTCCGGCAGGCGGAGGCGGGTCGCGTTCACGCCGTCGCGCACGGGGAGGGGGGATTGCATCACCGGACAATTCTACCGGGGCCTCGTTGCGGGGCCTCGCAACGGGGCGTCGCAACGGGGCCTCGCAACGGGGCGTCGCAACTACAGCACCGACGAGAAAAAAGTTCTTGACAATAAAAGTTGTCGGTAAGCATACTGGAGGCATGTTGGACATCGAAGTGATCGAGGACCCGGCCGCGGCGGAAGCGTCGCTGGACCCGATCCGCACGCGCATCCTGCGGGAGCTGTCCGAGCCGGCGTCCGCCACGCAGTTGGCCGCCAGGGTCGGGTTGCCGCGGCAGAAGGTGAACTACCACCTCAAGGCCCTGGAACGTCATGGCTTGGTGGAGCTGGTGGAAGAGCGCAGGAAAGGCAACGTTACCGAGCGCGTACTGCGTGCGACGGCGGCGTCGTACCTGATCTCCCCGGCCGCCCTGGCATCTGTGGCGCCGGATCCTCGTCGTTTCGCCGATCGCTTCTCCGCTTTCTGGCTTCTCTCCCTTGCCTCGCGAACCGTGCAGGAGATGGGCAAGCTCATCGCCGGTGCTGCCGTGGCTAAGAAGAAGCTGGCCAGCTTCGCGATCGACGGGGAGATCACCTTCCGCTCTGCCGCGGAACGCGCAGAGTTCGCGGAAGAGCTCGGCGTGGCGGTGACCCAACTCGTGGATAAGTACCACGACGGCGGTGCTGCCGCGGTGGCGGGCGGGGCGCGCAAGCACCGGCTCGTCGTCGTACTTCACCCCGCACTTAAGACCCCTTCAACGGACCAAGACTCCTCGGAGCAAGCAGCAGAAAAGGACCAAAGCAATGACTGATAACCGGAAATTCGAAATCGAAGCGGACGTCGAACTGCCAGGCACTCCCGAGCGGGTGTGGCAGGCGGTCACCAAGGACACTCCGGCGTGGATGTTCCCCGCGGATCAGTGGCCGGACGTGAAAACGGTCGAGGAATACCCGCGCCACCTGGTGTCCCGCATGGACGGTCCGGACGGGTGGTTCAACCAGCTGGAACACGTCCTGGAGCCTGTGGAGGGCGGCCGCGCCAAGCTGCATTACGTCCACAGCGGGATCTTCGCTGACAACTGGGATGAACAGTATGACGGCGCAAGCAAGCACACCGAGTTCTACCTGCACACCCTGGGCCAGTACTTGCAACACTTCGACGGCAAACCGGTGGTGTTCACGGACATCCAGGCTCCCGGCTCCTCGCAGACGCCTGAGGGTTTCGTGCAGCTGAAGCGGGCCTTGGGCGTGGAGGGTGTCGCTGCTGGTTCTACTTTCGAGGCGGACGTCGACGGCGTGGGGCAGCTCAGCGGGGAGGTCGACTTCTCCAACGAGAACTTCCTTGGGCTGCGGACCGGGGATACTCTCTACCGGTTCTTTGGGCGCAATGCCTTCGGCGCCCCGGTGGGCATGACGGTGCACGAGTTCAGTGGCTCGGGCGATTCCGAACTCACGGCCAAGGCCTGGGGCGGATTCCTGGAGAGGGTGTACGGGTAGGTTCGTCGGGGCCTACGGCGCCCAGGCCCGGGCTACGGATTCCAGAGCCGCCTCGTAGATTCCGGCCCAGTCCGTCGCGGGATCGTTCATTTGTGCCAGCTCGAGGCTGACCAGTCCGTGGACTTGTCCCCAGATGGCCATCGCCACCACGGCGGGGTTCTGGGCCCGGACTTTCCCTCCTGACTGTGCCGCGATGACTGCGTCCACCAGGGGGAGCATCGAGTCGGAGGCGACCTCCGGCGTCGGACTGCATTCGACGTAGGCGGCCATCGCGCCGCCGAACATGAGGCGGTAGAGGGCCGGGTGCTCCAGCGCCCACGCGCGGTAGGCCCGGCCAAGCCCCAGCAGCCCGTCCTTGGCGGCGCGACGTTGGGATTCGCCGAAGGATCGGAAACCGTCGTCGACGGCGGCCGTCAACAGTTGCGCCTTACCGCCGAAGAGCGAGTAGATCGCGGATGTGGACGTGTCTGCCGCGGCGGCCACATCCCTGAGGGTCACGCGGGCGGGCCCCTCACGGTCCACGAGTTCGGCGGTAACCGCCAGAAGCCTCTGCTGGACGTGCTGATCATGAACGATGGGTCTTGCCATGCCTTCAAGTGTTTCATAACATTGTTTCATAACGATGTTACGAAACCTGGCTTCAGGAACTTCGCGGTTCCCCGACTGAAGGATTCACATGGCACAGGAGATTTTCCCCGGCCGCTTCACTGCGGACATTGGGCGCGGGACCGTGACCGTCTTCCTCATTGGGATGCGGGCCAACAAGTGGTGGAAGACGGGCCGCGTAGCGAAGGTCGCGTCCGCCATGCCCACCATGATGCGGCACCTGGCTGCCAACCCGGAGGCTGGCCTGCTGGGAAGCGAGCAGTGGTTTGGGCGGACCACCATCCTGCTTAGCTACTGGGAAAGCCCCGAGCATCTGAGGCGCTTTGCTGCGGACCGCGATTCGCCTCATCTGGGTCCATGGCGGAAATTCATGAAGGAGATCGCCGGCAGCGGGGACGTCGGCGTGTGGCACGAGACCTACCAGGTGCCGGCATCTGGCATTGAGGTGGTGTACAACGGCATGCCACTGTTCGGATTAGCCAAAGCAACCTCGCACGTACCCGTCGGTCCCGGCAGCAACACGGCGAAGCAGCGCATGGGCACAGCAGGCCGGCCGGCCCATTAAGCGACCGCGACGGCGTCGGTCCGCTCGGACTTGAGGGTCCGGCGGAGGTGGGGCGAGGCGTCGAGCTTGTCCTGGGCGGCGCGAAGCGCGCGGACGGCGGACTCCAACTGCTCCGGCGGCAAGGTATAGGGAACGCGCAGGTACTGTTCAAAGGCGCCACCCGCCCCGAAGCGGGGCCCGGCTGCCAAGCGGAGCCCGAAGTCCGGTGCCAGAACGGTCAGCGCCGTGCTGCATGGAGAGGGGAGGCGGCACCAGACGGTCAGCCCGCCCCGGGGGCGCTCGGCCTCCCATTCCGGCAGGTGCTCCGCAAGCAGTCCCAGCAACGAATCCCGGTTGTGGCGGAGCTCCTCAAGGCGGGCGTCCAACGGCTCGGCGAACGATCTGACCAGCCGGGCGGCGGCCAACTGCTCAACCACAGGCCCGCCGAGGTCCATGACGGTCCTCGTCGCCACAAAGCGGGCAATCAAGGCTTCATCAGCGCGGATCCATCCGGTCCGCAAACCTGCCCAGTGGGATTTGCTGAGCGAGCCAATAGACACCACGGCGGGACTGAAGGCCGACATCGGCGCGGTGCGGACGTCGTCGAGGTTCAACCCGCGAAGCGTCTCATCCACCACCAGCACAGTCCCGGACGACGTGGCCGCGCGCACGAGTCGCCGCCGCTGCAGATCGGACATGATGCGACCCGTGGGGTTGTGGAAGTCGGGGACGAGGTAGGCCATCGCGGGCCTCTGCTGGTTCATGGTGGCCACCATCGCATCGATGTCCCAGGCGGGTGAGGTGCCGGCTGGCAAAGCGACCGGAACCGGCTTGCATCCGGCGGAGCGGATGGCGTCCAGTGCGTTGGGGTAGGTGGGGTGCTCCACCAGGACGCGGTCCTGCTTCGCAGCCAAGGTCCGCAGCACGATGTTGAGGGCGTGCTGCGCACCGGAAGTGACCAGGATCTGGCCGGCGGAAGTGGGCACGCCCTCGGCTGTGTACTTTTCCGCGATGGCTTCACGCAGGGCTGGCACTCCGACGGCGTCGTACCCAAAATCCGGGAGAAGTGCGGGAAGTTCGGTCAGCGCGTCAGCGAACGCCCGATGCACCACCTCGCCTGCTGCTGGCAGTGAGGCGTAGGCAAGGTCCAACAGTCCGTCCGGAACCGCGAGCCCGGGCGCGCTGACTGGTACCGTCCGGTGCGGGATGCAGGTCCGGCCGCGGCTGCCTTGCCCGGCGGTGAGGAATCCCTGCTCGCGCAGGCTCGCATACGCGGCCGTAACGGTGGTGCGGCTGAGGCCAAGTGTCTGCGCCAGCGCGCGTTCGCTGGGCAGTGCGACGTCCAGCGGGATGCGCCCGTCCATCACCAGCAAACGTACGACGTCGGCCAGCTCGCGGTAGGCGGGCAGGGCGCCGGAGTTCCATTTGCCCATGAGGCGGGCGAGGGCAGTGGGATTCAATGAGCCGGACATAAGACCAGTATTCCAAACTGGCTATGGAATACAAGGCCAGTTTCCTTGGAAGATGTACTCCATGATGACCCGAAGAATCACACAACTCCTGATCGGCCTCGCGATGTATGGCATCTCCCTGGCCATGTTCATCCGGGCGGGCCTTGGCTTGGACCCCTGGGACGTGTTCCACCAAGGCGTGTCCCAAAAGACCGGCTTCAGCATCGGTGTCGTGGTTATCGCGGTCAGCTTCCTCGTCCTGCTGCTCTGGATTCCGTTGCGGCAAATGCCCGGAATCGGAACCATCGCCAATGCTGTCCTGGTGGGGCTCTTTGCCGACCTTGGGCTATGGCTCATCCCGGCGTTCTCCCATCTCGGCGGACAGATCGCCATGCTCGCCGGAGCCGTGATCCTCAATGGCATCGCATCGGCCTGCTACATCGGCGCCAGGCTCGGCCCCGGTGCCCGCGATGGCCTGATGACCGGCCTGGTCCGCCGCACGGGATGGTCCGTCAGGCTGGTCCGCACCGGCATCGAAGTGGTGGTCCTGGCTGTGGGCTTCCTGTTGGGAGGCTCGGTTGGCGTCGGAACCGTTGTGTATGCCCTCGCCATTGGCCCGATCGTGCAGGTATTGCTGCCGAAATTCATGGTGCCGGAAAAGACCGAGGCAACGGCCTCCACGGCCCCCACGGAAGCCGTGGAGGCCGCTCCCGCCGCTTGACCGCCGGGTGGCGTAAAGGGACCGACGGCGGCCAGCAACTGTTCGCGGGCCGTTGGACAACTTTGGGCGGCTGGGTGATTACGGGGCCGGTTGGCAGTGCGGGCAGAAGTAGATATCCCGTTCCTCAGTTCCGTCCGGGCCAGCCAAGAGACCGCGCCGGACGGTGGTCCCGCAGCGCCTGCAGGGTTGGCGTTCCCTGCCGTAAACCCAGTACCCGGGCCTCATCGCGCGCGGTCCAAGAGTGGTCCGTCGTCCTGGACCCAGGTTTTCGCCGAGGAGGCGTTTGGCATCGTTGACCGTCTTGGCCAGATCGGGAACTTCTCCGAGGGGCAAGGCGGGATGGACGCCGGAGAGGAAGCACGCTTCGCAGCGGTAGATGTTGCCGATCCCGGCAAGCTTCCGCTGGTCCAATAAGGCGAACCCTACGGTGATGTCCGGTTCGGCCCGGAGCCTGCGCAGTGCTTCCACTTCGTCCCAGTCCGGGCCGAGCAGGTCCGGACCCAGGTGACCGACGATCTTTTCTTCCTCAGCTGTGGGGACCACTTCCAGGATACCCAGCGAGAATCCGACGGCGTCCGCCGAGGCCATGCGGAGCACGCACCGCGCCGTGTGGCCCGGTTTGGTCCAGCGACCACCCGGCGGATAGATCATCCAGTTGCCCTCCATCTTCAGATGGGAGTGGATGGTCAGGGCCCGGGGTTTCCTGCTGGCGCCGGGTTCCCCGTCAACCGGGCCGGTGAGGCGCATCAGCAGGTGCTTGCCCCGCGGGACCACTTCGGTCATGGTCCACCCCGCCAGGTTCAGGGTGGCGAAACGGGGCACACGGAAGTCGGAGGCAGTAATGGTTTGCCCGGCCAAGGCCTCGTTCAGACGCGAGGCGGCGCGCCAAATGGAATCGCCTTCAGGCACGGATCCGGAGTCCCTTCGGAGTGGAGTAGGCGCCGGCGGCCGCGAGGGCAACGGCAATAGGGGTTTCGAGGAGGTCGTGTCCGTTGACCTTCTCCATGAAGAGCTTGTCCACGGCACCGCGGCGCACCACATCCACCAAGGCTTGGGCCGCAAGTGCCAGTACGGCATCGTCCTGGCTGAAGGTGAGCAGCGTCTTGCCGCCGCGTTCGACGTAAAGGACCAACACGCCGTCGACCATCACCACCAGGGCTCCGGCCTTCCGCCCCGGGCGGTGCCCGGACCCGGCGTCGACTGACAAGGCAGGCCAAGGCAGGGCGGCGCCGTAGGGGTTGGCCGGATCTGTTGCGGCCAGCGCCAAGGCCGAAGGCTCTGCCTTGGAAATACGGGCATCCTCCGTGAACGATCTCAGCCTGTCCACCGTCGCGGGGACAGCGAATTGGGCAGCCCCCAAATGCTCGATGAAGTAGCCGCGGCGGCACCGGCCAGCCTCCTCCAACCGGGCAAGCACTTTGTACATGAGCCCGAAGCCGCCAATGATGTTCTCGGCCATGACCGAGCCCCGGGTCACCACGCCGTACCTGTCCAGCAGCAGCTCAGCCGTGCCGCGGGCATGGATGGTGGGGTCCAGTTCCGGCGCGGGCAAAGCGGACCAGCGGCCTACAGCCGAAGGCGGCGCCGGCGCGATACCACTTGAGACCGAACCGTAGCGGCCTCCGGTGAGTCCGGGAGAGCCCAGGAGGCCTGTTCCATGGGAGCGGCCCAACCTGCTCAGGCGCGGAGCCCGCGCCCTCGGTGCCTTGGCCACCTGCCGATGTGCGGTCTTGCCGCCGGCGATCATGGCACGCACGGGAGCGAAAGTGTCTCCCGTAACCCGGCCGGCCCACACAAGGTCCCACAGGGCAGAAACCACGGCGTCGTCGCTCAACACCGAATCCATGCCGCCTGCCACTTCCGTGAGTTGCCGGAAGAAATAGCCACCGCCCGCGCTGAAGTGTTCCAGAAGCCGCTGTTGGGCATCGCCGGGTTCGAACTCCGGGGACGGGTTGAGGGTCAGCTCAGCGGAATCGGCCACATGAAGGCTGATCCAGCCGTCGTTCCCGGGCAACGACCCGGCGCCGGACCAGAGAAGCTCGCCTGCGGCCATCAGTTCGTCGAGCATGGCCGGTTTGTAGTCCGCCACCCGGCTCGCCAGTACCAAGGGCTCCCAGGCTGATGCGGGGATTGGCACGCCGGACAGTTGGTCCACGGCCGTGATGATGCCGTCCAATCCACGCAACGCCTGGCTTCTGGACTTGCCGGGCGCGGTGACGTTTTGCCAGGCCGGCAGGAACCGGCCGTAGGCGGCTGTGTCCACAGGCTCCACTTCGGCCCGGAGTGCAGCAAGGGAACGACGCCGGAGCTTCCTCAATACCTCGGCATCGCACCACTCGCTGGACGGCGGGGCATCCAACGTCATGAGCTCGGGATCTGCTCCCTCCGCTGTGGCCTTGGGGGCGACAACGTGCGGACGGAACTCACCTTCCACCACGCGACCATCCCCGGCAAGGCGTTTCAGCGCAGTATTAACGACAGCGACGCCAAGGCCAAGCCGGGCTGCAGCTTCCGATGCAGTGAAGGGCCCGTGCGTGCGGGCATACCGCGAAACGAGGTCACCCAAAGGATCATGGACCGGCTCGATAAAGGCCAGCGGCACACCCATAGGCAAGGGAACGCCGATTGCGTCGCGAAGTCTCGCGGCATCCTCCACTGCAGAGAAGCGTTCGACGCCGCCAATGGTCACCTTGAGTGCACGGTTGGCTTTCTGCAGGGCAGCGAGGTGGGATCCGGCATCGGTGACCGTGCCTGGTGGCGCGGCTGGCGGCGTTTCCTCGAGTTCTTCTACGCCCTCAACTTCAGCTGGTTCCACTCCTTCAAGCCGTTCCGCCACTTCTTCAACGCTGAGCGGACCAAGCAACCGTAGGAGATCTGCGACGCCCTCCATCCCACGCACGCGCCGGTCAGGAGCCAGCCGCTGCAACTCCATTTCCGTGGAATCGATGACTGCCGCGTCCAGGAGCTCGCGCAATTCCACGCGGCCAAGGAGCTCGTTGAGGAGCGTGGAGTCCAAGGCAAGGGCAGCAGCCCGGCGTTCCGCCAAAGGGGAGTCGCCCTCGTAGAGGAACTGGGCCACGTAGCCGAAGAGCAGGGACTTCGCGAAGGGGGAGGGTTGCTGTGTTGTGGTCTCCACGATCCGGAGTTCACGGCGCTCCACGGAAGCCGCAATGTCCTTCAGCGCGGGGAGGTCGTAAACATCCTGCAGGCATTCACGCACCGTTTCGAGCACGATGGGGAATGAAGGGTATTTTCGGGCGACGTCCAGCAATTGGGCTGAGCGTTGCCGTTGTTGCCACAGCGGTTGGCGCTTGGCGGGATTCTGGCGGGGCAACAGCAAGGCCCGGGCAGCGCACTCACGGAACCGTGAGGCGAACAGTGCGCTGCCGCCGACTTCTGCGGTGACGATCTGTTCCAGTTCCTCAGGGTCGAACAGGAACAGCTCCGCGCCGGGAGGCTCGTCTTCCATCATGGGCACGCGCAGGACGATGCCATCGTCAGCTGCCATCGCAGAGCCGTCCAGACCGTACCGCTGCTGGAGCCGTTGGCCCACGGCGAGTGCCCACGGTGCGTGGACGGGCATGCCGAAGGGGCTGTGCAGGACTACGCGCCAGTCGCCGAGTTCGTCGTGGAACCGTTCCACCACCAGCGTTCTGTCGCTGGGCACTATCTCCGTAGCGTCCTTCTGTTCCCTGAGGTACTGGAGGAGGTTGCTGGCAGCGAAGGCATCCAATCCGCTGGCCTGGCAGCGCTCCATGGCAGGCGCCTCATCGGCCGCGGAGAGTTCGCGGATGAAGGCACCGAGCGCCCGTCCGAGGTCGACCGGACGGCCCAGGGAATCGCCCTTCCAGAAGGGGAGTTTGCCGGGCTGGCCAAAGGCAGGGGAGACCAGTACGCGGTCGTGGGTGATGTCCTCGATCTTCCAACTGGTGGCTCCAAGGGCGAAGACGTCGCCCACCCTGGACTCGTACACCATCTCTTCATCGAGCTCGCCAACGCGGCGTCCGCCCTTGGCTGCGCGAGCCGAAGCTGTGGGTTCACTTCCGTCTGTGCCGCCGGGGGAGGACGATCCCTCAACTTCCGTACCGATGATGTACACGCCGAACAGCCCGCGGTCCGGGATGGTTCCACCCGACGTAACAGCCAAGCGTTGGGCGCCGGGCCTGCCCTCGATGGTCCCTGCGTGTCGATCCCAGATGATCCGGGGCCGTAGCTCAGCGAATTCGTCGGAAGGATACCTGCCCGCCAACAGGTCCAGCGTGGCCTCAAACGCGGAGCGGGGCAGGCTCGCGAACGGCGCTGATCGCCGAACCGTGCTGAACCAGTCCTCGACGTCGATACTTCCCAACGCGGTTGCCGCGACTGTCTGCTGGGCAAGGATGTCCAAGGGATTGGTGGGGATGCTCAAGCGTTCAATCTGCCCGCTCAGCATGCGTTCCACTGTGACACTGGTGTGCAGGAGATCAGCTCTGTGCTTGGGGAACAATACGCCCTCGGAAATCTCGCCCACCTGGTGGCCGGCACGCCCCACGCGTTGGAGGCCACTGGCCACCGACGGCGGAGACTCCACTTGGATGACCAGGTCCACGGCACCCATATCGATGCCGAGTTCCAGTGACGAGGTTGCCACGACGCAGCGCAGTCTGCCGGATTTGAGGTCGTCCTCGATCATGGCGCGCTGGTCCTTGGAAACGGAGCCGTGGTGTGCGCGCGCCAGCACGGGATCTGCGCCGGTAGTGCTCCCCGCCTGCGCCATCATATGGGCCGGGGTGGCGGTGGACGCCGGAACGCCGGGGTTCGTCCCGGAGCCAGCCCAATCTCCACCGCCAACCGCCATCAACTGGCGTTCGGCGTAGATTTCATTGAGCCGTGCCGTCAGGCGCTCGGAAAGGCGCCGGGAGTTGGCGAAGACAATGGTGGATTGCTTGGACAGGACCAGGTCAACGATCTGTTCCTCCACGTGGGGCCAGATGGAGGCCTGCGGCTGCAGGCCAGACGCGGGGCCGGAATCGAACGCTCCGGCCGCCCCCTGCAGGTCCGACATGTCCTCTACAGGAACTGTGACAGTAAGGTTCCAGTTCTTCTTGGACGGGGGTGCCACGATCTCCACTGGTGCTTGGCCCGCCAGGAACTGGGCCACCAATTCACGCGGTTGGACGGTAGCTGAGAGTCCGATGCGCTGAGCAGGTTTAGGCAGCAGGGCATCGAGGCGCTCCAAGGAAACGGCAAGATGTGCCCCGCGCTTGGTGCCGGCCACAGCGTGCACTTCGTCGATGATGATGGTGTCCACTTCGCTGAGCGTCTCCCGGGCACGGGAGGTCAGCATCAGGAACAGGGACTCCGGTGTGGTGATGAGGATGTCCGGAGGGCTGGTCAACAGCGTGCGGCGATCCGCCGCCGTCGTATCTCCTGAACGGACGCCGACGGTGACCAGCGGAGCGGGCAGCCCCAAACGCTTGGCGGTCTGCGTGATGCCGATCAGAGGTGCGCGCAGGTTGCGTTCGACGTCTACGCCCAGCGCCTTGAGCGGTGAAATATAGAGGACGCGTGTTTTCGTTTTGGGGCGCCTGGCGCGACCCTTGCCGTTCGCTGGGACGGATTCCAATCCCGGTAGTGCATCTGACGGCGTGGAATGCAGCCGGTCCAGGGCCCACAGGAAAGCCGCGAGGGTTTTACCGGAACCGGTGGGGGCTACTACCAGTGCATGCGAGCCTGACGAAATCGCGTTCCAGGCCCCGTCCTGCGCGGGCGTGGGCTCGGAAAAAGCGCCGAGGAACCATTCCCTGGTTGCCTGGCTGAAACGGCTGATGGCGCCATCCGACGCCTGCGGCTGCTGCATTCCTCCATCATGCCCCACGGCCCCGACAGAATAAGCCGGAGCCGTAGGGACAAGGTCAGACTGCCTGGAACGCGGTGATGGTCAGGAGCTTGATGCCGGCGTTGCTGCACGCATCGTGCGGCTCGGCGACGAACAGCGATGCGGTGTCGTTCGGCGGGTAGATACGGAAGCCGGCCGCTGGGACCTTGGTGCAATCGCCGTAGTTACCGGCCTGCGTGTAACGGATTTCAGCCCACGCCGACTTGCCCGGCGCCAGTTCGATCTTGGTGACCGGGGTGGTGGTTTCACGGGTTGCCGGTTCGCCGATCGGTTCACCACTGGCATCGGGGGTCAGGGAGACACCCGCGAAGCCTTCCAGGACGCAGCTTGTGCTCCCGGAGTTCGTCAAGATCAACTTTTCGTAGATGCTGCCCGCCGCTCCGCCGCCGGTGGAGTCAGTGGCCGCAGTCAATGACGCAGCTTTGCACAGGGTGGAGTCTGCTGACGTGGCAGTGGCCGACGACGATGGCGTCGTTGTAGCCGTTGCAGAAGGTGAACTGGGCGTCGCCGAGGCCGACGGAGTCGAAGTGGTGGGCGGGGCACTACTTGTTCCCGCCGGGCTGGGGCTGGGCCCACAGCCGGCCAGGAGCAGCAGCGAAGCGGCCGCCGTCGTCGTCACAAGTCCTGTTTTAATGCGCTGAGTCCACATGGGCACCAGCCTTGCGTTGGCCGTGACGCGAGTCAATTGAGCCACGGCCAAGTGCATGGATTGGCGCCCGGATCGTGATCTTCCGGACGCCAATCCAGCGTCAATTACTTCGAGGAATCAGCCTTGGCCACTGCGGGCTTGGCCGCGCGGCTGCGGAAGAAGGCCGCACCGCCCAGACCCAGGCCAGCGATGCCGGCGATCAGGCCGGCCCAGCTGCGTGCCTGCGAGCCGTCGTCGGTGACCGCGGAGGCCTGCTCGGTGGAGACTGCTGTGGCAGCGTGGTGGTCGCCTTCCGCGGCAGCGGCGGTGATGGTGACCGACGGTGCCGGGGCCTTGAGCTCGTGCTCATCCTGCCCCTCCTTGGCGATCTCGGACCAGTCAGTCTGCCCCTGCTCGCAGGTCTGCAAAGTGGGGAAGTAAATGGTCTTGCCCGCTGCATCCGGCAGCTTGACTGACAGGACCAGTGCATCGCGCAGGTGCGGATCCAGCGGTGCCTTGGCCGTGTACACGATCTGGCTGGTCCTCTTGGTGATGGTGGTGCCGTCATCCAGCTTCTTGGGTTCGGCGAGGGTCTCTGTCACCTTCTCAACGGTCCAGTTCGGGTTGACAGTCGGCTGGGCGTCGTTCAATTCCTCGGGCAGTGAGATGGCGACTTTGGTGGTGCCGAAGGTGTCGCAACCGTGGGGTATGCCGAAGGTGACCAGCGCGTAGGAGTTTGCAGCAGTCTTGTTGGGATCTGCCCCAACATGCGCTGAGGCTCCGGCCAGGCCGGCCATCATCAGGGCGGCAGTTCCACCGGCGACAGCGGTGGCGGAAAGGGTGCGACGGAGGGCGGACTTGTTCATGGGATTGCCTTTCGGGGGCGCCGGCGGAAGCGGCGCGGGGGTACGGGTTTGGGGCCCGTCACCATGCAAAGGCTTTGCGTTTGCGGCGCGCTGTTGCGACGCCGTGGTGCCGGGCGGAACTAAGGAAGTACGACGACGGCGGGCGGGCCGCGTCGGCTGTCTTGCCTGAGGTTCCGCCAAGGGCGGGGGATGAAGACATCGGGCGTTCCCGGTGCGACAGGCGAGGCGCCGGCGTCGGGCCTGAACACCAAGGTGGGCAGCGCCAGCAAGGGCCGGAGCCAGGCTGCGAGCTGCCAGAGGGCGTCCTCGCCCTTGGTCAGAATGACGGCAGAAGCAAAGGTAGCCAGGACGTGGCCCACCAGCATTATGGCGCCAAAAGCTGTCCCGAGCTCATGGGTGTGCGTCGCTGCGATGTCCACCCCGGGGCTCAAGGCTTCGCCGCCGAGGTGGTGGTTCGCCCCCGGACCGATGGCCGTGATGGGGCTCAACGCGGTGAAGGCCTCGTGAAGTGCCAATTGTCCCGCGCCCAGGAGGCCTGCCATGGTAACGAGGTTCAACTTGAAACGGGTAGCCAGCGTGGCAACCAGGGCTGTCAGCGCTACGAGCGCCAGCAGGACCGGAGCTGTGGGCAGCGTTCCGCCGCCCGCAACGTGCGCCCCTGCAGCGAGAAGAACCACCACAAGCGAGATGACGCCCGACCGCAACGCATGGAAGGGAGCCCTGGTCCGCGATGAGCGCACGTGGTCCTCCCTGATCTCTTTGGCTGCTTGATTGTCGGCGTCTTGATTCTATCGGGAGTTCGGCGCCGAACAGGCCTCGGATGGGTGGCTATGTGGATACCTGCGCCGAGGGGCGGGATCTCGGGGCTTTGGAAGAGCCAAAGCGGCGGGAGCTAACCCCTCGCGCGCCGGACGAACGTGGGTTTCGGCGGTTCAGGCACCCTGGCTCCTGGCATGGAACGTCGACGGCGGAGCTCCAGTTTGAGGCTTTCCTCGCCGCGCGCCATTGCCCAGTGGTGATTGGCAGAGAAGGCGGGTTTGAGAAGCCAGCTCAGCCGACGGAGCAGTGGTTTGGCTGCGCTGACCCGCCAATCGTAGGTGATGACGACTTCAGGTCCATCCGTCTCGAACCGCCAGCGGCCCGTTCCGTTAAGGTCCCCTGTTGCCGTGAGGGCAAAGCCGTCGAGGGTCACAGGTTCGGTAACGGTGAGCCGCCAGCGCAGGGTGTATGGGAGCCAGCCCTTGGTGTGGAGGTCGAAGCTGGCGCCAACGCCGTCAGGTCCGCCGTCGGCGACATTAGTGACCGTGAGATAAACGGAGGGCCACCATTGCTTGAGCGTCGCTGCGTTGCCAAGGACGCTCACCACTTCCTCGCGTGTGCCGGCCACGCGCCACACGGTGACGAACGCGTAGTCGGTGCTTTTGCTTGTGGTAGTGGTCCCGGCCATGATTGCCTCCGCGATTAATCTACTCTTGGCTGCGCCGAAGGGTTAGATCCCATGCCTTGGGAAGTGCTGAGATCTAACTCCTCGGCGGTGGGAGGGCTACTCGCCCGAGTTCTCCCGGGACGTGATGCCGAAGGGAACGGACTGGAGTTCGGTGAAGTTTCCCACGCTGGCCCGGACCGTGCACTGCGGCGTGATCTGCAGAGCGGTGACGGTGAGTCCTGAGCTGTCCACTGCCAAAGCGCCGCCACAACCGTCGGCGAACCGCACTCCCTTTTCACCACCGGTCACCGCCGCGAGCATTTGCGATGGCTTACCTGAAGCCGGGCTCACGTAGAGCGGATTGAGTTCATCGGCACCGCCCGCCCACACCGGAACCAGCGTTATTTTCAGGGGGCTGGGCGTGACAACGCGGGCAGGCGTGCGGACCTCCACACCCTTGAGCCGTTGTACCGGGTAGGCCGTGCCTTTGACCGCGGGGTTCTGCGTGGCGGCCGTGGTCGCGGCCGACCCGCTGCGGAGCCAGGCATCCATTGCTTTCTGGTCCGCGGGCGCCACCGGCACCTTGGCGGTCAGCTGCACGGATCCTCCGGCGGGGATCTCCACGCCGGACATCTTCCAGCCGCAGGCAACGTCCAAACCGGTGATGGAAGCCTGGTTACGGCTCACTGTGCCACCATCCCACGTCACAGCCGGGCAGGCATCGCCATCGGCAAGTCCGGGGATGACCTCCAGGAATTCACCGGACAACGGCGCTTTCTGCGCCGAGTAGGACACCGTTAAGCGGACCCGACCGGAGGAAGGTTCATACGTGGCGCTTCGTGAAATGGTGAGCCCGGTCGGCAGGGCAGGGTCCTGCAACTGCGCCGACAACTGTTGTCCAGGCGGAGTGGGAGCTGCCTGCGGGCCGGCGGGGGACAGGAGAACGAAGCCCACCACCATGGCCACGATCAGTAAGACCGCGCCACCGGCAAGGAGGAGCGCTTTGCGGGTCCGCCAGAACGGGGGCGCGTCTTTTTCCTTTGCCCGTTCCTCCGCCGGTGGGCGGACTTCTCGGCGCGGCATGGGGCGGGCAATGGTAGCGCTGCCGGCCTGCCCCAGGTCCGGAGCCACAGCATCGACGCCGGCAGGTGGGGCCGCTGCGAAGGCTGCAAGTTCGTCATCGGTAAAGGCGCCGCGGACGACGGTAGCGGGACGTTCGACGTCGTCGAACTCTTCCGGCGCTGTCCCCCGGAGAAGAGCGGCCTTGCCCGCAAGCCCGGGCGCAAGGCGTCGGAGCGTCGACGCAGCCTCACCGGCCGTCGGTCGCTGGTCGGGGTCTTTGGACAACAGCCGATCCAGGACGCCCCACAAGGCATCGTCCACCGGAATACGGGGCGGGCGCGAAGAGACATGGCGGTAAGCCACGCTGAAGTCCGTGCCCGGACCAGCGAAGGGAGTGCGCCCGGCAAGGAGTTCGTACAGCAGGACGCCTGTGGAATAGACATCTCCGGCGGGGCCTGACCGCCCCTGGCTGATGAGTTCGGGGGGCATGTACTGAGGAGTGCCGATCAGGCCTGTCGTCTGGCGGATTTTCTCGCCCACGACGTCGGAAATGCCGAAGTCGGACACCCTCACGTCCCCGGTTTCACGCTCGGACCACGGGCGGGCGAGGAGCACGTTGTCCGGCTTGATATCCCGATGCGTTACGCCTCGCGAATGGGCGAACGCGAGGGCGTCGAAGATTTCAGCGGCAACGTTCACAGCATCTTCGGGTGCCAGCGGTCCGGCTTCCTTGACCATGTCGCGCAACGAGCCGCCGGCGATGTAGTCCATGACGATGGCCAGCCGTTCGCCCTCCACCACCATGTCCCGCACGGTGACGATGTGGGAGTCCTGCAGTCCCAACAGCACGGATCGCTCGCGGACGAACCTCTCCACCAAGGACGGATCATCGGCATGCTCCGGACGCAGCACTTTGGCCGCCAACGTCCGGCCGTCCGTCGAAGTGACGGTCCAGACCTCGCCAACAGCACCGGAACCCACCCGTTCGCCGAAGCGGTAAGACGCTCCGAGCGCCTGCCCCGTCTGTGCCAATTGCATGTCCGTACTCTCCAAAGCTGTCGATCAGTTCTCTCCAAGGCCACCCAGCGCAAGGCGCCTACTGCCCGTCGGCTCAGCTCCCGGGGCTGACCGACTGGATGAGCGACATTTGCCCGCCCACCCCTATGTACCCGCGTCCGGCGGTCAGCGCCACGGGTGCCTTCCGCGGAAGTGTGGCACCCAGCAGTTCGCCGTCGTAATTCACGTCCGGCTGAAGAAGAACGCCCAGGCGCGATTTGCGGACAGTCTTGGTCCAGTGGCTGTACAGCCCACGCAGATCAGCGGCTCGCCCGGCCGCGATGATGCACAGCCCCGGAGGCCCGGAGGCCACGATCCCAGCAATGGACTGGTCCGTGTCCTCGAAGCGTTCGGCGTCGTCGATCAGCAGGAACACCGGTCCGCGCTCGATCCGCAGGGAAGCGAGCAGCGCCGGCACCTCGTCCGTGCCGATGGCCACCCTGTCCAGAGTGGCCGTGGCCAAAGGCGAGCGGCGGTCGCAGATGCCCCAGACCTGGGCCGGACCCCGGGAGGTGGCTACACCAGTAACGGCTTCGGCCAAGGCCAGCAGCAAGGTGGACTTGCCCGAACGGGCCGGCCCGGCGATCAGGGCGTGCTCGCCCTCGTAGATTTCCAGGAAGGCCGGGGCGAGGTCCGTCTCGCGGATCCCCACGGGGATGTGCCACGGCTCGGTTTCCAGTTGCGGCTTCACGCCCAAATCCGCCATGGTGACGTCGGTGGGCAGGCTCCGGATCGCGGTGGTCTTCGCAGGTGCTTCGGCCCAACTGTGCCGGACGCGATCCACAGCGGCCTCCAACCCGATTCCGGGTGTGGCAACGTGCATTTGCAGGGAGGTGCGAGGGTCTACGCAGCGCCCGGGGAGTGCCGCGGGGACATTCTTGGCCCGCACGCCCAGCGAGGAGTAGTCGTAGTTATCGGCGAGCCGGAAGAGCCACTTCTGGAGCGTTACTTCATTCATGACCGAAGGAACCGCTTTGGCGCGGGTGGTGGTCACGGCGAAGGACAGGCCAAGCGCCGGGCCGTCGGCGTATGCGCGGTACAGCAGGCCCAGAAGTTGCTGCCCTTCAAAGTCCTGGAATTCGTCACGGAGGGATGCCAGGCCGTCAAGCAGCACCACCATGCGACGATGCGTACCCGGTGCCGCGCGGCGACTCTCCAGCTCAGTGCTCAAATGGCGCAGGAATCGGGCCTGCTGCTCCTTGGCGCCGGCACCCGTACCTACGTAGGCCACGGTGTGCGGCAGGCGTTTCAGCATCTCAAGGTCCCCGGAGCCCATGTCCAGAATCATCAGATCCAGTTCGGTGGGATCTGCCTCCCTGGCAAGCGCCAACGCGATGGACGCCAGAGTGGTGCTTGTGCCGGAGCCTGCCACACCCATCAGCATCAGGTTGCCCACGGACATGTCCCATCCGGCTGCGGACTGACGCTGCAACTCGGGCTCGTCCAGCAGGGTCACCATAACGGTCGACCCGTGGACGCGGCCCACTGTCGGAAGCCTTGGGGTAGAGGCGTGCACCGGAGAAGCCTCCGCCATAAAGCCGTCCAGCTCCACGCGTTCGCCCAGCGCTTCTGGCCAGACCTGCCGCGGAGGGGCGAAGCCAGCCTCTGTATTGGCATCGACAACGGCGTCGATGAGGAGATCCAGATCATTCTCGTCCACTGCCGCGGACCGCGGCAGCGCCGGCGCCGGCGCGGGGACACCGAACTGCCGGATGTCGCGAACATCGACGGCGGGACCGCCGTCGAGCTGCGCCTGTCCGGTGACCAGCGCGGTCTGGACGGGCGTGATGTCGTCCTGGCCGAGTTTCACAAAGGCACGGCCCATCTGGGCCCTGCCAATGGCAGAGGCGGCGGGTACGCCAATAACGTTGTTGGAGTCGTCACGACTCTGGACACGTAGCGCCACCCGAAGGTTAGTGTTCGCGAGGATGTCGTCGCTCACCACGCCGGCCGGGCGCTGCGTTGCCAGGATCATGTGCACTCCCAAGGTGCGGCCCACGGCGCCAATGCTGACGAGGGCGGTGAGCACGTCCGGGAAGTCCTTGGCCAGCATGGCGAACTCATCCACCACCAGCAGCAAGCGCGGCATCGGCTCGGCCGGGTTCGTTGCCAAATAGGCGTTGAGGTTGTCGATGCCCTCGCCTGCCTCGGCGAAAACCCGCTGGCGGCGTTCCATCTCTGCTTCCAAAGCGACCAGGGCGCGGTCTGCGAGCTGTTCGTCCAGGTTGGAGATGGTGCCGATGGTGTGCGGCAGGCGTTCGCAGGCCTTGAACGCAGCACCTCCCTTGAAGTCCACCAGAATGAAGTTCAAGCGGGTCGGATCGTTGCGGGCAGCGAGGCCGGCTACGAGGGAGCGCAGGAATTCGGACTTTCCGGAGCCAGTGGTGCCGCCAACCAGCCCGTGCGGACCGTCCTTGACGAGGTCCAGGGTGAGTGGGCCGTTTTCGCCGGTGCCGATGGGCGTGGAAACGCCGGTGGGGGCCTGCCACATCCGGCGGATCGTCGCCGCGTCGGGGCGCTCGTAGCCGAGCATGCCCGGCATCCGCACCAAGGAGGGCAAGGAAGCCCCGGGAACGCTGAGCTCGGGATCATCGAAGTGTGCCAAGCGTGTGGCGCAGCGCAGGGCTTCTTCCTGGTCGAGACCTGCCAGGATGACGTCCTCCACCCGGGTCAGGTCCTCCGGCTGGTCCACGGTGGCTGCAGCGTCGGTCCCAACCCTGATGATGGTGGTACAGGACGCGGGAAGTTGCTCCTCGGACGTCGCTATGACGATGCCCGCCACGCGGGGTGGGCGCTGCTGCGGGTTGATATGGCCGCCTGGCACGGAACGGCCCATGCCGAGCAAGGCGCGGGCCGGGGCGTCCCTGCCCTCCGTGAGTACGTCGGAATCGAGGACCACCATGAGGGCCGGGGTGGGCAGTTCATCTACTGAGTCCTTGAGCATGCGCAGCATGGCCAAGCTGGTTTCACGATGCGCGGACATCCACCGCTCGCCCGAGCTGCTGCCCGTTTGGCGTGTATGCGGCAGCCACGAGGCCCATTCCCATTCATCGGCCCGGCCGGCGTCGCAGAAAATGCCGATCGTCAGATCTGCCGGACCAACATGCACCGCGGCCTGGGCGACAAGGGAGCGGGCCAACGCCAAAGCGCCGTCCCGTGAGCCAACGATGCCCACCACGCCGGCGTCGGTCAGGTCCACCAGAACGGGTGCGGCCAATAGACGGGCTGCCGTGAGGGATTCCTTGACTTTTTCGTCCGGACGCGAGCCCGCAGCCCGGTCCACCTCTGGCTGCCACGGCACATCACCGGTGCCGGCATGCAGGGCCAGGAAGTCGTCCGAGTCCGCACGGCGCTGCCACAGTGAGGTAGCCGGAAGCGCAGGACGACGAACAACCGTGGCGGGATCGGGGACCATCCGGTGCCTCCGGGCTGTTTCCACCTCTGCGGCCGCACGGATCTGCTGTTCGAACTCCATGAGCGCCCCGTCGAAGCGCTCTGCCTCTTCCTTGAGGCCGCGGGCATGGCGGCGCTTCTGCTCGAACCACATGCCCACCGCCATCACGGGACTGAGCATGGCGAACATGGCGAAGCGCATGTCCCTCAGGATCATCACCATCGCAACCGCCATGACCAGCGGTGCCAGTACCGTGATGTAACTGAACTTGTTGGCCGGCGGTACGTCCTTGCGACTCGGAGGAACCAGTGGATCGCCGGCCGGGGCGCGGCCGGGACGCGGTGGCCTGTTGAAGGGAGCGGTGGAGGCCGGCGTCAGGTTATGCAGGCTCCCCGGAGCGGGAGCGGGGGTCTCCTCCAGGGTTGGTCGTAGGAGAAGGACCGTGCCGCCCGCCGTGATGGTGGCTGTCTGAGTGACCAGGACTCCGTCCTCGCCCACGGGCTCGCCGTTGACCAAGGTGCCGTTGGTGGAGCCTCCATCCACCACCCGCAGTCCGTCCTCTTCGCGGCGAAGGCGGAAGTGATCCCACGACGCACTTTCGGTGGGAAGGCTGAGATCAGCATGGGGCGACCTGCCGATGAGCATGTCACGCCCCTGCGGAACATTCACGACACCACCGGTGCGCTGGCCGCCGGCCAGCGTGAGGCTCCACCCACGCACGCGGTCCGGAACCGGCCAGGGCGCGCGTGAGATGCGGCTGCCTTCCAGCAGAATCAGCTCGGAGAGCGGCGTGGCACCCCGGACCTCTGTCTCATTGACAAACACCGGCTCGTCAGGCGAAACCCTGGGTCCGCCGGCGGCTTCCACTAAGTCGGACAGCGTGGTGGCGGGCGCAGCATGGGCAACCTCGCACTCAAAACGACGATCGTCCAAGTCGATCAGCACACGCACCGGGGCGCTCCTCCTGTAGTGGATCTGTTCCCTTCAGGCCGGGACAGAATGGTTGGTTAGGGGCTGGCTGGCGCCGGTACCCAGACGAGCCGTGGCGCGTTTTCGTCCGCCGGACGGAGACCAAGGTCCTGGGAGGATGCGTAGACCGGGGTTGGTTCAGCGGTGAGCGCTTGGGATTGCGAGAAGTCCAGCGCTGGTCCGGCGAGTCCTTCTCCGGGACCGAACGACATGGTGCGAAGCGACGCTCCGACCTTCGCGGGGTCGTTGCTCCCGGCCAGGGCAGCCGCGCGGACCAAGGCCACCACTGCGTCATGGCTGCGTGCGTCCGCGGCCCACGCGTCCGACGAGAACGGGGTATCGTCCGTCAGGTTCTTGATCTCCGGATTCCCGGTAGCCAGCCTGATGCCGGCGAGGAATGCGGACATTCCCCGCCCTTGGGCGTCCTGCTGGAGCGCGACAGCGTCGCCGGTTGCCGGCGCAATGCTGACCAGTTGTCCTGACGCAGTGCCGTCCAACTCCGAAAGCGAGGACGCGAACGCGGGGGTGGTGGCGCCGTCGGGAAGTATCAGCGGTACAGACACGTCGCGTGACTGGAGGGCTTGGACAAGCCGCGCCAGGCGCTGCGGGGTTGCCGCCGACACCACAACAGCGTCTGCGGGGTTGGCAATCCGTGTGCCCTCAGCGTCAGCCGGCGCATCCTTGGACGGCGGCCGAAGCTGGTCGCCTGTGCGGATGGCAGCTTCCTGGGCCAAGCCGGACACGTCGGACAAGCCATCCAGCGTCAGTGTGTCAGCGGGAGTGACGGATGCCGGGACCTGACCGCCGTCGCTGACCAGCAGCACGCGGCTCTTGCCGGCAAGTGCGGTCCCCAGGCCGGCCTGGACAGAGGCTGCCGTTGGTCCAGTGGTCCACGTGGTGTGAGTCGGTTCCGACGCCTCGCTGTAAGGCAGGATAACCGGGAGGTCCCGCTCCTCAGCTGCCTTCGCTGCTGCTCGGGCTTGCGGCCCTGTGCTGGCTACGACAACGCCGGACACACCTTGCTCGGCGAGTGTTGCGACGGCGGCACGGGCTCCGTCTTCAGTGCCTTGGTCGTTCTGGGTGGGCAGGGTGACTGTCGCCCCGCCTTGGGCGAAACGCTGTGCCGCCACTACAGCACCCTGTGCTGCACGGTTGTCTTCGGTACCGGGCTCCCCGGACTGGCCGAACGTCATGACGACGCCGATCGAAAAGTCCGCCGGGAGGCCGTCAGCCTTCAGGGCGACAGGAACTGTTGCGGCCACAGGATCGGGCCGGGGAGCTTCCGTGGGGCGGTTCAGTGTCATGGTCAGGACCACGGCAGCAGCAATCACGACGGCGGCTCCCGCAGCGATCAGGACGAAGAGACGGTTTCGGGGGTTCACGCGGTGCCGCCGATCTTCAGTGTGTAGAGCGTCTGTGACGTCGCACCTGCAGGGACCTCGAGTTGGAACGGCGGCAGTTCATCCACTGCAGTGAGCGAGGCCTTGAACTGGGCCTGGCGCAGGAGAAGTCCTGCAACGTCGCGGGAGCGTATGTTGGCGTAGCCTTCCGCATTCTGGGAGGCCAGGGCCAACTGGAAGTCCGCGGTGTCCGCTTTTGCCGCGCTGGTGGCCATGGAGCCGAGCAGGCCCGAGCCGTTGACCGCGCGGTCACCGAGATCCAGCATCACTTTGTTGAGGCTGGAAGCGAGAAGGGCGCTGGCACCTTCGACGTCGCGGGTGGAGCCGGACGTGCTGGACGCGATGGTGTCCAGCGAGGACTGTGTGCTCTTGGACAGGGCGGCTGTGAGGTCACCGCTCTGGCCCAACAGCTCGTCCCGCTGTTTGTTGACCGTTCCCTCGGCGTCCTTCACAACGTCGTCCGAGGTGGACTTCAGCCCGGAAATGGACCGGTTGAAAGCCGTGGTCACGGCTTCAGAGCTGGCATCGCCGATGTCGGCAACCTGACGCACTTGTTCGCCCACGGTTTTGTAGACCTCGGCAGCGGTTTCGGCGGAAACGTCGCGGAGGGATTCCTTGATCTTTTCGCCAAGTCCGTCCTGCTGCTCCTTCAACTTCGCGAGTGCGGTCGTCACGGTGCCGGATGAGTCAATCGCGCCAGCGAGTGCAGCATCCAGCGCCTCAAGTCCCCGTTTGGTGCCGTTGACGTTTCCTGTTGCGGCGCCGTCGAGCGTCTTGGCGGCCGCCTTGATGGCTTCCAGTTTGGTATCGGCGTCGTCGAAGGTGGTCTCCAGTGCCGAGAACGCCTGGCCGATTGCCTGGTCGGCAGCGGTGGTGTCGGTGGCTGCAAGGACCTCGTCCCAGGCAGTTGACTGGCCTTCAAGCCGTACGTCCAAAGGCTCTTTGAAGCCCGGGGGCGGATTCAGCCCGGGTGAGGGGTTGCCGTCCTCATCAGTCGGTTCGCACGGCACTGACGTCAGATAGGAACGCAGCCGCTCAACGTCCTTCGTGGACAGCTTGCCCTTGCCGGGGATGAGGCTGTCATCGGACAGCTTGCACAGCTCGTCCGCCACCTTCTGGTTCTGCTGCAGCATGGAGCCGTTCAGCCAGGTTCCCTGACCGAGTTCCCCCTTGGCAGTCTTGGCATTGGTGGCGATGGCGAGCAGTTTCTGCCGGAGAGCGTCAACGCTGGTCTGGGCTGCGGTGGCTGCTTTCCGCGTCGCGGCTGCAGAGTCGGCGGCGGACTTGATGGCCGTATCCAGTGCAGCCAGTGCCTTGCTGTAATCCTCGGAAGTTCCAGAGCCGTCAAGCATCGCACCGAGGTCGGTGCGCACTTTTTCAAGTGCGACGGCGGAAGTCGCCTGGTCTTTGATCGCGCCTTCGACGACCTGCGGCTGGAGACCGGAGACGAGTTCGTCGCCCTTTTGCACCAGACCCAGAAGCGCTCCGGTAACCGTTACGGCCGAACCATAAAGAGAGCAGGTCATGGAACCCTGCTCAGCGCATTCGGCAGCGGACGGGTTTTCGGGTCCCATGGTGGCTTTGAGGGCGCCGGCAACGGTGTCCCGGCAGCTTGCGCTGACTTTCGCGTAGGCATCCAGCTGTGAGGACATCGTGAGGACGCTGGAGTACACGGTGGCCGCCGGCGCCGCTTTGGCAACCTCCGCGGTGCAACCGTCACCAGTGATGGGAGCGACCGGGGGTGTGGCGGAAGTGTCGCCCAGCATCGCGTCCACGGCGGAGACCGTCAGCTTCAACTGGGACATGGTGGTGGATTGGGTGGCGGTGGTTGAAGACTCCAGATCAGTGCCCAGAACCTTCAGTTGCTGCTTCAGGTCCGACATCGTCGCAGCCAGTGCTTGGGAGTTATCGCGCAGTTCACCGGCTGTCTTGGCGCCGAGGGTCTGTGACGTTGCCTGCAGGTTCCGGCGAACCTCGGTGATGGTGGACCCGGCCTTGGCCAGGACCGTGTTGACGTCCGATACCAGCGAGATTGTCCGGCGCTGCAGCTCCATTTCCGAACCTGTCCCTGACGAGAAGGCGCTGGAGAGCACTCCGTTGGCACTGAGGTCCGTATTGAGGCCAGGCTGAACAGCGACGTCGAATTCGGGAACCTGGAAGTCCTTCACGTCTGCGGCGAGACGCAGCGTCGTGCTCGCTCCGGAACGTGGGGGAGCCAGGACCGTGGCCCATTGGACAACTGTGGCGCCGTCTTCGGTGCTGCTCAGGACGCCGTTGGTACCTGTGGCGCCGTCGGCTGAGCCAGGTGTTACGTCGTCCGCCCGGATGCCGGGTAGTTTGGTCGACGCGGCGATTGTCAGCGGGGCGCCTACCAAAGCGGTGTCGGAGCGGGCCTGGCCGGCGGCGTCGTACTGGATGTTCTGGGGTTTGACCGTGAGGTTCTCGAGAGTCAGGTTGATCTCCACCGGCCCGGTGTGGCCCTTAAGGTCAGCGAGGTCGGAGCCCGACTTTTCCCCGGCGCGGTACTGCAGGCTCACGCGCACCGGGAGTTCGCCCACTACCTTGGCGGTGTCGTACGTGGTGTTTTCCGCGGACGAGTCACCCGCAGCGGATACGGAAATGGTGGTGCCTTCGATCGTCTGGACTCCGGCGGCAGGGGACAAGCCCACGCGCACGCTCTGAAGGAGCTTGACGGGGTTGGTTACTGGCTCCGGCTCGGGAGTCTGGGTGCAGGACGTCGTCGCGATCAATCCCAGGGCGACCAAGGCGATGCCGAGAGCGCGGCCCGGGGGGATGCGACGCCCCGGGTGGTGCTGGTTAAAACTAGCCTGCCTGGGCATGGATCGTCCCCTCATTCGTTCACGGTGCCTTGAGTATCATACGGGGTTGCGCTCACGAATGGACTAATCCTGCCTCGCAAGGATCCCGCAGGTCACAGCCGGAAATACGAAGCAATAGTTATTTCTCTGTTTGTTGGATTTATTGGGTGGTGTTGGTAGTTTAGGGGGCGTCTGGTCGCCTGGGTTTGTTTGGCTTGGGTGTTGCGATTGTTCTTATTGGGAGGAAAGTTCTATGTCGCGTGTGTTGTCTACTGAGCAAGCCAAGGCTGCAATTGGTCAGGTGCAGTCGATTATTACTGGTGGGTTTACGGATCAGATTTCGGCGTTGGATGCGCAGGGTCGTGTGTTGTCGGATCCGAATGTGTGGGATGGTCCGTTGGCTGCTGAGTTCCGTGGTTCGACGTGGCCGGAGACAAAGGCTGCGTTGGATAAGGCGCGGGAGGAGTTGGAGCAGTTGCGGGGTCAGTTGCAGAAGATTTCGCAGGATATTTTCTCTGCTGGTGGCGGGGCCTGATTCTTTTTTTGGTGTGAGTGTGGGGGCCGGGTGATCGTGCCGCGCTGATGCGTGGTGTGGTTGCCCGGCCGTTGCGCTGTGTTGTTGTTGCACCGGCTCTTGTGGTTGTGGTGCTGGTGGTCTTGTGGTGCCGGGTTTGTGTGGGTTGTTGGTTTTGTTCGCGTTCTTGTGCTGTGGGGGGCTGTGGTTGTGACCGAGTTCGTTGAGATGCCGTTGTTGCCGGATTCCGATGATGGCCGGTTTGTGTATGGGGTTGCCGAGTCGGTGAAGGGTGCTTTTGAGTCCGCAGCGTCGCGGGTCCAGGAGCATTCGGGGTCGCGGACGCCGTTGGTGACCGGGGCGGGGGAGGATTTCCGGGGGCATTTCTCGGAGGTGTTCGCGGCGAACGCGGCTACGGCGTCCCGGGATGCGGAGTCCCTGGCCGCGGCGTTACGGACGGTGGCCGGGTATGTGGGGACCATGATTTCCGAGGCGCGGGAAGAGGATGACCGGCGCCGGGAGAACAACGAGTGGGTGCGGCGGCATAACAACCGCAACTGGCTCGAGCAGTTTGGTGACAACCTTTGGGGTGAGGAGGCCCGTCCGAATATGGAGCCCGGCAGTGCGCCGTCGTTCCCTTCGGAGTCTCCGGTGTCGGGGTCGCGGGAGACCCCTGGCCCGGGTGGCGGGTTTGGGGGCGGGGTCTCCTCGGCCCGTCCGGAGTCGTTGCGGACTTTCGCGGCTGGTTCGCGTGGCCTGGATGAGGGTGTTGCGTCGGTGCCGGGGTCTTTGGAGTCGGAGTTGTCTTCGTTCGCGGACCGGTGCGGGTGGGGCCGGATCGACGCCGCGGGTGTGGTGACCGCGTTCCGGCAGTATCTGGCGGCTAACGAGGCGGACGCGGCGTGGGCTGTGGTGGTCGCGGACGCGTTCGCTGCCGCCGGCAGCGAGGGCGCGGTTTCGACCCTCTCGGACGCGGCGGTGAACGAGGCACTGGCCGCGGCCGGGGTTTCGGGGACCCGGACCGGGTTGGTCATTGACCCGCCCACCGCGGCCGGGGCGATGCCCTCGTCCGGGTACGCGAACGATCCGGTGAACACGGCCACGGGGAACTTCATTGAACCCGAAACCGATCTCGGGTTCGCCGGGGCGGCCGCGGACCTGGCGGTCACAAGGATGTATAACTCCCTCGGCTCGGGCCTGGACACTGTTGGGGTGTTTGGTCCGGGCTGGGCCTCGGTCCTGGACCAGCACCTGGTTATGTCCGATGAGGGCTGCCGTTGGGTGATGGCCGACGGCCGGGCGGTGGACTTCCCCCGCGAAGGGGCCGGCTGGGCCCGCGCCGTCGGGGAGAACTACTGGCTCACCCGCGAAGATGCCGGCACACCGTTCCTGGCGGAGCTGACCTCGGTCCCTACAGGTGTTACTGAGGTGTTGGTCGTGACCGATAACCAGGGCGGTTGGTGGGCTTACACCACTGCCGGGGTGTGGCTCGGGACCGGGGCAGGGCCCGGCCGGACCATCTCCGCCCACCGCGAAGCAGCGGCTTCGCCGGATGCGGAGGCAGCGGTCGACGGCGGTGGGCCGGGTGTGGTTGACCGGTTGGTGCATGTGCGGGGCCGGTTCGTGGAGATCGATTACGTTGACGGTGTTGTCGGGGTGGTCCGTTCATCGGATGGGCGCCGGGTTGAGTACGGTTACGACGCCGAGGGCCGGCTGACCAGTGTGGGCACGGAGACCGGTACGAGGGTGTATCGGTGGAACGAGCAGGGCCTGATCGGTTCGGTGGTCTCGGCCGCGGGTGTGGTGGAAGCCGAAAACACGTATGACGAGGCCGGCCGTGTCATCATGCAGGTCACGCAGCATGGGCGGCGGACGAGGTTCGCGTACTTACCGGGCCGGGTCACTGTGGTCTCCGATGAGGACGGGTCCCGGTCCAACTCCTGGGTCGCCGATGGCAAGGGCCGCCTGGTGGGGGTGTTGGATGCGGAGGACCGGCGCCAGTCCATGTCTTATGACGGGCATTCGAATCTGGTGTCTTTGACCGAGCGTGACGGTGCTGTCACGGTCCACGGTTACGACGCCCGCGGCCGGAAGATCCGGACCGTGACCCCGGAAGGCGCAGACCTGACGTATGGGTGGGACGAGCAGGACCGCATCACCACCCTGGTCACCGCGTCCGGTGCGACCGTGACGTATGAGTACGCCGATGAGGTCTCCCGGGACCCGTCCGTGGTGGTGGACCCGTTGGGTGGCCGGACCGAGCTGGTATGGCGGGACGGGCTCCTGACCCAGGTCACGGACCCGGTCGGGGTCACTATCGGTTTTGAGTACGACGAGTTCGGGGACCTGACCGGAACGTCCAACGCCGCAGGTGACACCGCGAGGATTGTGCGGGACCGGGCGGGCCGTCCGGTCACGGCGTTGAGCCCGTCGGGGGCTGAGACCCGGTTCAGTTACGACGCTGCCGGGGTGCTGACACGTCGGGTGGACCCGGATGGGGCGGTGTGGGCTTTTGAGCACGACACCGCGGGCCGGACCACCGCAATGGTTGCCCCTGACGGGGGAAGGACGGTGTTCGAGTACGCCCCCAACGGGGAACTGTTCCGCACCACCGACCCGCTCGGGCGCAGTATCGAGCGGGTGGTTGATGAGCTCGGGAACCTCACCGCGGCGGTGTTGCCGGACGGGGCGTCGTGGGGGTTCACCCACGACAACCTCTCCCGGCTCGTGGGGATCACGGACCCGGGCGGGCATGACTGGGTGCGGGAGTACGACACAGTCGGCGCCCTCACCGCCGTCGTGGATCCGACCGGTGTCCGCACCGGAGCCGTCACCGACCGGACCAGCGGCACCGCGTCCCTGACCGACGCGTTCGCCACGAATACCTACAGTTTTGATGAGTACGGCCGCCCCACCAAGACGGAAGCCGCGGACGGGTCCGCGGAGCTGGTCTCTTATGACGCGGCGGGGAACCCGGTCGAGTTGGTCGATGGTGAGGGCGGGTTGACGGTCCTGGGCCGCGACGCTGCGGGGAAGATCACCTCGATCACCTCCCCGACGGGGGCGGTGACCCGGTTCGAATACGACCACTGCGGCCGCCCGTTCCGCAGTTTTGACCCGGTCGGGGCGGTCACGGAACTGTCCTACGACCCGGACCAGCGCCTCACCGCGAGGAGACTGCCCACCGGGGAGATCGAAACCTTCGCCTACGACGCGTGTGGCCGGTTGACCGCGAGGCATACCCCGGGGGAGGGGACGGCCCGGTACGGGTACGACAAGGTCGGGCGGCTGAGCTTCGCCCAGGATTCCTGGTACGGGACCCGCCGCTTCGAATACAACACCGCCGGGGAACTGACCGGGACCATCAACGGGGTAGGGGGCAGGACCCGGTTCGAGTACGACACCCGCGGCCGCCTCACCCGCATCACCGACCCCACCGGTGGGGTCACGACCCGCACCTACACGGCCACGGACCAAGTCGCTAGTGTCACGGACCCGCTCGGCCGTGTCACCACCGCCACGTATGACCCGGCCGGCCGGCAACTCTCGCAGACGGACCCGGACGGGCACACCACCACCTGGAGCTACGACGCCGCGGGCCGGGAAGCGTCCACGTCGGTGGACGGTGCCCTGATCGCCGCCATCGAACGTGACCTTCCCGGCCGCAGGGTGGTCATCACGGACCACACCGGTGGGGCGGGGTACGCGGTGGAGCACGAACTGTGCTTTGACCGCCGCGGCCTCCTCACCCGAAAGTCCAACGGGACCGGGAACGGGACGCTGTCATGGGAGTACGACGCCGACGGGAGCCGGACCGGCTTCACCGACCCCACCGGCACCACCACCCGCTATACCCGCGACGCCGCGGGCCGGGTCGTGAAGGTCTCCAACCCGTTGCTCGGGGACGCGGCCTTCACCCACGACCCCTCCGGGCGGATCACCTCCGCGACGGCCGGGAACTACGCCCAGGAGTGGGTGTATCGGGACGGGAACCTTGCAGAGCACACCCGCACCACCGCCGACAACGGCACCAACCCTGCGGGTGCTGCTGATGTGACCCTGATCGGCCGTGAGGACGGCGGCCGGATTACCGGTCTGGCCCGGAACGGGGCCGTGACCCGGTACGGGTACGACACCGCCGGGCAAATGATCTCCGCCGCCACCACCACCGTGACTGACTCGGAGGCGTCCGGTTCGGTGGTGGGGTGGGAGTACGACGCCGGTGGGCGGCTGCTCCGCGAAACCACCCCCACCGGGGCCCGCACCTTTGAGTACGACGCCGCAGGGCAGCTCCTAACTGTCACGGAACCTGACACTGTCACGGAACCTGACGGGGCCCGGACTGAGTACGTGTATGACGGGTTGGGTCGGCGGGTGCGGGTGATCAACCCGGGCGGGTCCTGGACCGAATACGCCTGGGGCCCCACCGGCTACCTCACCGGCGTCATCGGGCGGGACCGGGACGGGGGAGAGGTGTCCAGGCATCGGCTCCACGTCGACGCGCTCGGTGAACTCGCCACCGTGGACGGCGCACAGTTGTGGTGGGACACCGCAGCGCCCGTGCCGACCCTCGCCGGTGCCAACACCACCCAGGTGTTGTCCCTGCCCGGCGGGGTCACCGGCATCGGCGACGCCTTCACCGCGCCCGGGTGGCGTGCCGCCCGCCCCACCGACCAGCACGATCCCTGGGCCGTCCTCGGCACCCCCACCACCCCACACCCCACCCCCGGAACCACCACAACAAACGGTGCCGGTGCCGGTGCCGGTGCTGGTGCGGGTTTGGGTGCCGGTGGTGTGTTGCCCGCCGGGATCGGCCTGACCGCTGGTGGCGGGATCGACATCGCCGGGCTCGAATGGCTCGGCAAACGCGCGTACGACCCGGCCACCCGGGGATTCCTCTCCACCGACCCCCTCGCCCCCGTCCTGGGCGCGGGCTGGGATGGCAACCCCTACTCCTACGCCGGGAACAACCCACTCAACACCACCGACCCCACTGGCCTGCGACCCCTCACCGACGACGACCTGAAAGCCTACGACGGCTCCTCCCGCGGCGCCCTCGCCGCCACCGGAGACTGGCTCGGAGACAACTGGGAGTATTTGGCTGGTGGTGCGATGGTGATCGCTGGTGGTGTGTTGATGGCTACCGGTGTTGGTGGGCCGGTTGGTTTGGCCTTGATCGGTGCGGGTGCTGACACGATCATCCAGAAAGCAACCACCGGTTCGGTCAATTGGGGGCAGGTGGCTTTGACGGGTGCCGTTGGCGTGGTTGCAGGGCCGTTGGCTGGGAAGGTCAGCAGCGTTGTGACGGCAGGGCTCGGTCGGGCTGGTACGGCGGTGAGTACGCAGTTGCTTCCTGCGATGGGCCGTGCGGGCTCCGTGGTTGCGTCGGGTGCGGCCAGGGCAGGATCTGCTGTGTCGGCTCTGGGTTCGCGTGTTGGGACTGCGGTCACTGCGGGAGTGTCCCGTGTCAGTGCCGGTGCGGGGAGTTACTTGTCGCAGTTGTCGGCCCAGCAGATGGGCCGGGCGGCACTGACGAATGGGATATCGGGGGGACTAGGCAACACAGGCATGTACCTTGTACAGCGATCACCGAACGAGTGGAAACCCGAGGGCGTCCTTGGAGCTGCAGGTGGCGGTATCGTCAGTGGAGCCATTGGCTCCCAAGCGGGCTATTTAGCCCAACCGCTGACAGGTCGGTTCTCGTCATTCGTTCAATACGGTGTCGGCGCGGGAGGATCACTCGCTGGCGGCTCCGTTGATCATGCGATTCGTGGTGAGGGCTACGGAGCCGCGGAGATGGTCTATGACGGACTGGGAGGGGGGGTGCTTACACGCTTCCCAGGGGCCGCGGAACTGAGTCCCAATCCAGGCTGGATGACTCACAGCATGGCAGCCTACGGCGGAGCGCATGCCGGGGCTATCGTTGAAAGCGTGAAATTTGTGGGCAATGAAGTTGTAAAGCAAGGAACAGGGGCGCCACTGTGGTAGATGATGAGAATGGTGCAAAGGGGAATTCGGGGGCAAAGGATGATTTCACGGATGAAGATCTGCGATTGGGAAGGAAAGCCTGTAGATATATAGACATACTTTGCGTGATTGTCGCATTGCTTTGTATAGGTATTGCAGTGTTTGTTTTCACTCACGTCCCTTGGGATACGCGAATGCCCTACGACGGGAGGTTTGATCGCTCTGGCAATGGGATTCCAATGCAGATGGCCATGCTCATTGTGTTTCTTGTGCTCTTCCTCTTTTGGCGGTCCGGTAGAAAGCCTGATGCGCACCGGATGCGAAAGGGATCTCGCGTCGGGACCTACATTCTAGGAACAGCCATGATCATGGCATGTCTTGCTGGCCAGTGGGTTATGGGTCAGTCCATCCTTACTGCAGGCGGTTACTTCGGAACTTAGTATTTCTTTCCGTTCTGTGGTGGCGTGAATTTTCCGGTCTTGGGTGGAGGCGACATCTCGTTGAGGTCGCTTTCCGGGTTTGGCATGGGGCGCGCTGCTGAGTCTGCCTCTATTGCTACGCCGGGAACAATCCCCTCAACACTCCTGACCCGACCGGGTTGCGGGCCCCTGAACGACGCGGACCTGAAAGCAACGACGGCTCATCCCGCGGCGGCCTCGCCGCAGCAGGATGAGTGCTGAAGTATTGAAGGAGCGAGGGGTTTGAGCACAAATGCCGTTGTTGACGAGTCGTGGAAGTGAACTAAATTAGTGTCGAAGAAAAAGGCGTATGTGCCAACGAAACGGGTAGCCCCCGAATGGTACTACTGGTTGGGGGTTCTATTTCCAGGTGTTCTGGTTCTAATTACATGTATTAGAAGAGCGCCGGAGTTTGGGCTTTCCGTCTGGGTGGCAAACATTGTGGTTTCTGCGGTCGCCGTATTATGTGTGGGCGGGTTGACTTACTTGAAATCAAATTTTGTTTCCGCGGTTGCTTTTGGGGTTGTAATCATAGGAGGAAGCTTGGCTGTCGCCGGACTCTCCCATGTTGTGCCGGTCATCGTAGTCGCTTACGGTTCGTTATGGGCGGGTGCAGCAGCCGGTCTATTGATTGGCCTGACACTGACTGTCGGCGAACGTCGTTAGCATTGAGTTGGTGACTGTGATTTGTGTTGAATGCCCCAAGTTGCTTGAGCTGCCGTAAAGTGCAGCGTTCGCGGGGAGGTCTAATGGAAGAAAGTATTCGATTCTGGGTGCGTGAGGTTTCGACTTCTGATCAGTGTTTTTTTCGTTTTGCTCATGCATATTATCTTCTACGGATGAGATTATTGCGGCGCAGAACGATTGCGTTTGGAAGATAGTTGTTTGTTGGTTTCTATAGATGGTTTCTGGGAAGGACATGAAGACAGATGGATATCAAGACTGTTGAACCTGCAGGCGGAGGCGTTGCGGAGGTTACGGGTTCGGACGAGCTGGCTGGTCCTCTATATGGAGCATCGTTTGGTAAGTCGGTGAAGCGGTTCTTTGCCAAGTATGCGAAGTTCGCTGGTCGCGCCTCGCGGAGTGAGTTCTGGTGGAGTCAGCTTTTCGTTTTCCTGGTCATGGTGGTCCCATACCTCGTGATGACGATCGGGTTCGTGGCCAGTACTGCCTGGGCTCAGCAGAACCCTAATGTGCAGTCCATGGGTTTCGATCCGGCCACCGGGAAAGAAGTGTTCTATGAGGCCGCTCCTGGTATTGTGAACGCCCCGACTGGAAGTCTCATGGTGGTAGGTTTCATTCTCGTCGTTGTTCTGGGGCTGGCCATTGTGGTGCCGCAGCTGTCGTTGCTTTGGCGGCGTTTGCATGATGCAAATCTTGCGGGTCCGCTTGCGTTCGTTGGGCTTGTTCCGATGGTCGGTGGACTGGCTGTTTTGATTTTGGCGCTTATGCCGTCCAAGACGGAAGGTCGGCGCTTCGACCCCCGGTGACGGGCGGGGCATCAGAGGGGGGCTGGTGGAAGTCGGGGCGCTCCTTGCGGGCCTGGTGGCGGATGCCCAGCGGGCGGCTAAAGAGGGTCTGCACGCGCTGGATGGGACTGAGCGTGTGCGGGGCCATGTACTGGGCTGCGGGAAGTCGACTTTGGAGGGCAGCTAGTGGACAACCATCGTCAACGGCGACCGAATAGTGCTAGCGCGCTTCGTGAGTTTTGGCTGAGGATGCTAATCCCAGCGGTCCTGCTAACGGTTTTGGTTGCGGTGTTAATCGGATACCGGCCCCACCAAGAGATGGCATCGTCCTTTCTGGTTGTGGGGCTGGGCTTGCTGGCGAGTGCCGCTGTGGGCGTCCTGAGCGGCGTCAAAGGTCCATCGTGGGCCATATATGTACTGATTGTGCTGGAAGTGGGGCTACTCCTCTTGTTGCCCGCCCCGTGGCAGGGCCTCGCTCTGGTAAGCGTCCCTGTGTCGGCCATCGGATTCATGATGGGTAGGGAGATCGCTTTCCTCCGCATCAACAGGACGCAAGGGGTTCCGCCGACCACCTGAGATGTGGCGCGTGAGCTGATCGCTGATTATCGGGACGTCTCCACCGTGCAGGTCGTCACTCGGGTACCGCATGAGGACCTGGAAGTCTCGGTGCTTCGATACAGACATAAGAAAAGGCCCCGCCTCCCTAATAAACAAAGGGAAGCAGGGCCTTTCTCATTGGCGGTGACGGTGGGATTTGAACCCACGTTGGCTTTTACACCAAACAACATTTCGAGTGTTGCACCTTCGGCCGCTCGGACACGTCACCAACTGAAATAGGCTACCCGAGATTGGCCCGGTTCCCCAAAACGAGCCCCTCTGGACCCGCCCAAAAAGCGGGCGGCGCACCCATCAATCCACGCCAACTTCCGTCCGCAGCGCCCCAGCGATAGATTCGTAAGTATCATGACGATTTCGCAGGAACACGACCGAGAACACGAAGCCCACGCCTATTGGGTCACGGAGACGGGCGATGGTGAGCTGCGCTCCGAAACCATCGAGACGCCGAAAGAAGGCGAAGCCCTAGTCAGGACCCTGTACTCAGGCGTCAGTCGGGGCACGGAGCGCGTGGTCCACGAAGGCCGCGTCCCGGAACGCGTCGCAGATCTGATGCAGGCCCCAAATCAGGAAGGCGACTTCCCGGGCCCGGTCAAGTACGGCTACCTGAGCGTCGGGGTAGTGGAACAAGGACCAGACGAATGGCGGGGAAAGACTGTGTTCAGCCTGCATCCCCACCAAGACTTCTACGTCGTCTCCACGAGCCAGCTCACGGCAATCCCGGAGGATGTCCCTGCCCGTCGCGCCGTGCTCACGGGCATCGTCGAAGTCGCCATCAACGCCCTCTGGGAAGCCGGACCGAGGCTGGGTGACCGTGTCGCCGTCGTTGGTGGTGGTCTGGTGGGTGGCGTCCTGGCGACGCTTCTGCGGAAGTATCCGCTCGGTCGACTGCAGCTGGTGGATGCGGACCCGGAGAAGCACAAACTGGCGAAAACCATCGACGTGGATTTCGCCCTGCCCCACAACGCGAACAGCGACAACGACATCGTCTTCCACTGCTCCGCCTCCGACGACGGCCTCAAGCTGAGCCTGCAATTGGCCGGAGACGACTCCGACGTCATCGAGCTCTCATGGTTTGCAGACAAGGAAGTCACCCTGCCACTCGGCGAAGACTTCCACGCTCGCAGGCTCAACATCCGCTCCAGCCAGGTCGGCGCAGTCGCCCTTCCGCGACGGCACCGGCGAACGAATGCCCAGCGCCTGCAAGAAGCGGCGAACCAGTTGAAAGACCCGCTGTTCGACGCGTTCCTGACCAGCGAATGCCAGTTCCGGAACCTGCCCACCACACTCGTTAAATTGTTCGAACGGCCCGGCGGTTTCTGCCACGTGGTCGCCTATCCCACCCCGGAGGATTAGTACATGTTCAGCCTGACCGTCCGACGCCACTTCATGATCGCCCACAGCCTTCCCCGCGAAGCGTTCGGCCCGGCCCAAGGTCTCCATGGCGCGACGTTTGTGGCCGAAGTCAGTTTCCGCCGCCCGGATCTCAATGACGACGCAATCGTTCTGGACATTGGCGCAGCGGGCGGCATCCTTGAGGAAATCCTGGAGGACCTGAACTACAAGAACCTCGATGAGCACCCGGCATTCAAGGGCAAGCTCTCCACCACGGAGGCCCTCGCCAAGCACATCGCCGACGCCATGGCCACCCGGATCCAGGACACCGCCGACGGACCGGCACTCAGCGGCATCGACGTCATCCTCCGCGAAAACCCCGACGCGTGGGCTGGCTACTCGCTGGAGCTTCCGGTCAAGTAAGTGCAGATCCGCTTCCTGGTCCCGGGGAACGTCCGGCACGGCTCCGGCGGCAACAAGTACAACGCCAAGCTTGCCGAGCATCTGACCGCCTTGGGTGCCACCGTTGAGACAGTAACAGTCGACGGCGATTGGCCGGTTGGCAGCCCAGCGGATCGGCAGCGGTTCTCTGACATGCTCGACGGCGGTGCAACCGTGATTGCTGACGGTCTGGTTGCGAGCGGGGCACCGGAGGAGATCGCCGCCGCGGTCAATGCCGGGACCAACGTGTGGATCCTGTCGCACATGGCTTTGGCGTACCACCATGACCTTGAGGCCAAGGCGTTGGTTGCAGCTACGGGCGTCATCTCCCCGAGTGCCCACGCCGCAGCTGAGCTGGAGGTGAGGCACGGCACGCAGAACATCGTCATTGCCACGCCTGGTGCGGAGAAAGCGGACGTCTCGGCAGGTTCAGAGCCGAAGCACATCGTGGCCGTCGCGGCGTTGCTGCCCAATAAGAGCCAGGAACTTCTGGTGCACGCACTGGCCACCCTGCAAGACGTTGAGTGGACCGCCGCCCTCATCGGCTCGGAACACGCTGACCCGAGCTACGCCGCCGAGGTGAGGGCCGCCGTCGAGCATTACGGGCTGGAGAACCGCATCCACGTGACGGGGGAACTGACTGGGCGGGCCCTGGAGGATCAGTGGCAGAGGGCGGACCTCAGTGTCCTCCTGTCGCGCTCCGAATCCTTCGGCATGGTGGTCACTGAATCGCTGGCGCATGGCGTTCCGGTTCTTGTCCGGCAGGGGACAGGGGCCGTTGAAGCCCTCGGCAGTGCGGACGCGGGTTTGGTGCTGGACCTGGGAGACCCCAACAACCTGGCCGACACCCTCAAGAACTGGCTTACTACCCCCGTCCTCCAAGAGCGCTGGCGCAACAACGCCCTCCAAGCCCGCCAGCATCTACAAGGCTGGGACACCACTGCCGCCACTGTCCTCAGCGGGCTGGGGACTAAACCACAAAGTTTGCTGTAGCACTGGTCGAGCAGGCAGAGGGATCGAACGGCGGATCCCACTCCAACTTGGCGGTCGTCTTCGCAAGGGGCGTGGTGGAGCCCGTGAGGTAGACCGTTACTTCCATGGTTTTTATTCCGGCGGCGATCCATAGGGGGTTGTCGGCCACAGCGGCGTGGCGCTCGGTGTCAGAGTCCGGCGTGTACACACATGCTTCCTGCCCCGGACAGTTGACGGTGTACTCCAAGGTTTCCCACGACGTTCCAAGCCGGGAAAAATCGATACTCACGTCAGTGCGCCGAAGCATCGAATCGCATGCCTGTTGTCCGCATGCCGTCATAGTTCCGGCGACCACCACAGCAGCAAGACAAAAAGCTCCCCACGACTTTTTGAGCATGGGCCAGTCTAAGCTCAACCGTCGGCCGCGCGGGCAAAACGGTCAGAGTCAGCCCGAACCGTACGGCCGCGTGATCGCCTCAAGGAAATGCCCATCGGGGTCGCAGAAGTAGATTCCACGGCCGCCGTCGTTGTGGTTGATCTGGTTTGCTCGGGAACGGGCAGGGTCCGCCCAATAGGGAATGTGCTCCGCGGTGATTCGCAGGAAGATCTGGTCGAATTCCTCTTCGCTCACCAGAAAGGCGTAGTGCTGCGGGGCGATGGCACCGCTCGCCTCAAGGAAGTCCAACGTGACACCGTTGTCCAATGCCACGGTGACGAAGGACCACATGGGTTGCGGCTTCGGAAGGCCGAAGATATGGGCGAGGAACTCCGCGGAACGGTGCTTGTCCGTGGCGTAAACGATGGTGTGGTTGAAACTGACAGGCATGGCTTGCTCCCGATATGTTCGGCTACGTCAGGCGGGTGGGCGGTGCTCCGGTGCCGGCACCCGGTGCGAGGCGAAGAAGTCCCTTAGCAGGACCGCGCACTCTTCCTCGCGGACCCCGGCGTAGACCTCCACCCAGTGGTTAAGGCGGCGCTCGCGGAGGATGTCGAACACAGATCCCGCGGCTCCCGCCTTCTCGTCCCACGCACCGAACACGACGCGCGGAATCCTGGCCAGGACGATAGCCCCGGCACACATGGCACACGGCTCAAGCGTGACCACAAGAGTGCAATCCTCAAGCCGCCAACCGTCTCCGTCCTCGCCCACTTCGAGTGCGTGCCGTTGCAACGCAGCGGCAGCTTCGCGGATGGCGACGACCTCTGCATGGGCGGTCGGGTCCCCGTGCGCCTCCCGTTCGTTGCGTCCCGAACCCAGCACGCCGCCGTCGGGCCCCAAGACGACAGCGCCAATGGGGACGTCGTCAGTTTTCAGCGCCAACCGGGCCTCGTCCAGGGCAAGGCCCATCCAGGCCATGTGGTCTGCGTGATACGGCTCGGTGGCGCTCATGTCTCAATGATAGTTTTGGGGGATGCGCACACTCGTCGTGGACCACCCGCTGGTCGCTCACAAGCTCACCGTACTGCGGGATAAGAACACCCCTTCACCGGTCTTCCGGCAACTCACTGAAGAACTCGTCACCCTCCTGGCCTATGAGGCCACCCGCGAGGTCAAGACGCAGCCAGTCGAGATCGAGACCCCTGTCACCAAGACCATCGGCACGGCCTTCACCAAGCCCACGCCGCTGGTGGTCCCCATCCTGCGCGCAGGCCTGGGCATGCTTGAGGGCATGACCAAGCTGGTCCCCACCGCTGAGGTCGGCTTCCTGGGCATGGCCCGCGATGAAGAAACCCTGGACATCATCACCTACGCCGAGCGCCTCCCCGAGGACCTCACCGGCCGCCAGATCTTTGTCCTGGACCCCATGCTCGCCACCGGCGGCACCCTGCGCGAAGCCATTAAGTTCCTCTTCAAGCGCGGAGCTTCCGACGTCACCTGCATTTGCCTGCTGGCTGCTCCGGAAGGGTTGTCCAAGCTGGAAGAAGAGCTCTCCGATGCCAACGTGAAGATCGTCCTCGCGTCGATTGACGAGAAGCTCAACGAGAAGTCGTACATCGTGCCCGGCTTGGGCGACGCCGGGGACCGCCTCTACGGGGTGGCCGGCTAAGGGGAGACCCCTACCGGTTTCCCACATCTTTGGCTGTGCCGCGCTTGTAGTAACTGCGGTGGGCTCACGGGCAGCCATGCTCTGACTTTTACTTGCTTGCCAGTTCACGCCGGTGGTGCCATGACCCTAAAGCGGCGCCCATATCCCTCGTCATTCTGAGCCTCTAACTTGTGTCTGCTTATGGCAGACTAAGTGGTCCTGAATATGGTTCCCGTCACGTTTCGTGCCCTGAGTTCACTTCCATAGCGGGCGGACCCTCCTCCCGAATTGTGATGGGGGACGAATGCGATTGAAACAATTCGCTGCACTCGCTAGTGCTTCGGCCATAGTCATTTCTCTGCTGGGGCCAGCGGCTGCGCAAGCCAAGGAACATGATAAGACCGGAAAGGAAACTGCCGAGACAGCGGCCGCTGTTATCCAGGAGGCCGTGGTCTCCGCGGGCCAAGACTCGGCTGCTGCCGTGCAACCGCACGCAGAGTCGTCCGATTCGGTAACAACTAACGTCAGGGAATCGACCGTCGAAGTTTCAAAGGACGGAGGAGATGGCACTGCATTGCTGGACGGAGGCGCCGACGGGTTGCAACTCTCGTTGGAACTGCCGACGAGCGGTCAGGCAGACGATGCTGCAGTGGCCGAGGATGGTACAACCGTCTTTGCGGACCCAAACAGACATACAGACGTTGGAATTCAAACGCTTGAAGACGGCGCCGTTCGGGAATTGACGGTCATAAATGACCGGCAAGCGCCTACCCGCTACGACTACAAAATTGATGCTCCTGAGGGCGTAGCCCTCACGCTGGCTGACGGTGGTGCTATTTCAATCAAGGGCCTGGATGGGTCGGATCAGGGCATGATCCTTCCAGCTTGGGCGGTCGATGCGAACGGCACGGCAGTGAGAACCCATTATGAGGTGTCGGGGAATACCGTGACCCAAGTCGTGGAACATAACACGCCAGGTCTCGCATACCCAGTGGTCGCCGATCCAAAGGTCTACTACGCATGGTGGCAGCTATTCAGTTGGTCAGAATGGGCTGGAACAGCTACTACGGCATGAATCAGCTTTCCATTGAGCTTTCTGGTTGGGGACGCTACGACGCTATCTTCAATGCTGGTCAATTCTTGAGCTCGGGTTGGAACCTTCTCCGAACGAAACATTCATCATGGATGTTTACAGCGTCCATGTGGCAGCAATGGGAATGCCATGTGCTTGGAGGGATGGCTGAATGGGGAACCTTCGACTTAGAGTACGAACGTTATTCAAATCCAAATTGGCGAAGCCGGATTGGAATGTGGCCCATATCCCAGACCTGTAACTGGTAGCCAAAGGAGGACTTGGCGATGCCGAGACATGCCGTGCATAAGTGGGTCCTGCTGGGAACTACGCTGTTTCCGTGGGCACTCGGATCCTACGCCGTCTACGTCACTTCGGCGCAGTTTTCCGGTCTCGGCATCTTCGAGTCCTACCGGGCATTTGAGGCCGGTTCCAACCTAGGCAATGCCTTGTGGTTCCTTCTTTGGACAGGGATCTCTGCTGCGGTGTGTTGGTTTCTTGTGCGAAGACCGGGCCCCATCGGAGCGGTTCAATCCGGGTGTCACGCACTATACTGCTACGGCACTCCGGCCGCCCTACTGGTTTTTCCAGACGCAGCCATGGGTTTCGCGGTTTCGCACGTCCGGGCGTTCACAGACGACACTGTCTTGCATTCGCCCGTGGTCGAGTTTCTTGTTGTCAGCGGCATGGGGGCTTTGGCCTGCGCTTTCGTCATGTCCCTCGTATTCAAGATAAAGAAGCCGCGTCGTGAGGCTTAGGCTGCCGAAATCAAAGACCCCTACCGGTTTCCGCCATGCCCCGTTAGCCTGTGGCGCATGGACTGGAAACTTGAACTGGTATTTGTCCCTGTCTCCGACGTCGATCGCGCGAAGGACTTCTACGTCAACAAGGTTGGTTTCAACGCCGATTTCGATGAGCGTCCCATGGACGGAATCCGTTTCGTGCAACTGACTCCTCCGGGTTCGGCGTGTTCCATCGCCATCGGGGAGGGGCTCAGCGATGCCCCTCCCGGTACAGCCCCCAGCCTCCAAGTGGTGGTGGCGGACATCAACAAAGCGCACGAGCAACTCAAGGCCAATGGTGTGGACGTGAGCGACATCGACATCCAGGACTGGGGCCACTTCGTCTACTTCGCTGATCCTGACGGCAACAAGTGGGCGGTGCAGTACCTCCCGCAGCGGCCCAACGGCTAAGTCACACTTCAGCACCACCCCATGAGCGTGCGGCAGGATGGAACCATGAGCCATCCTGCCGCACCCGTGCTGACTGTCCGCGCCGTCCTCTTCGACATGGACGGAACACTGGTGGACTCGACGGCGGTGGTCGAGCAGGTGTGGCTTGAGTTCGCCGAGCGTTACGGCTTGGATTTCAACGAAATCCTGCGCACGTCCCACGGTGTCCAAGCCGGCGACACAGTGCGCCGCTACGCTCCCGCGGGAGCCGACTTCGCAGCGCTGACGGCCGAACTTGGCGAGATGGAGCGTTCCCGGACGGACGGTGTGATCGCGCTTCCCGGTGCCGAAGCATTGCTGGCCGGCCTTCCTGATGATGCCATCGCCTTGGTCACCTCAGCAGACCGCATCCTTGCCGATATCCGCATGCAGGCGGCCGGGCTCACCATGCCATCCACTGCCGTGACTGCAGAGTCCGTCACCCATGGCAAGCCGCATCCGGAGGGCTATCTCAAGGCGGCGGCGCTCCTGGGAGCCGACCCGGCCGACGTCGTGGTTTTCGAAGACGCGCCTGCCGGGATCGCTGCTGCGTGCGCCGCGGGGATGCGGACTGTTGTGGTGGGCAAGGCCGCTGCCAGGCACAATGCGGAGCTGGAGCCGGGCATGTGGCGGATTCCGGACTACTCGGCCGTGACGGTCACCGCTGTGAAGGACGACGACGGCGGGCACCTCCTCACGCTGACCCTCTAGTACCGCCGGGTTAAAGACTGTTCCACGCGATAAACCGGGCGTAGGCTGTGCCCATGTCTGCGATGCCGGAGGCGTACGGTGCTGCACTGGAGCGGGCCATGGCCCACGCCGGTGACTGGCTTGCGTCGGTCCCAACACGTTCAGTCCGTCCGTCCTCCGATGCCGATCAGGTAGCCAAGAGCATCCTGTCGCGTTTGCCGGAGGAAGCCACCGATGCCGCCGAGGTAGTTGACGAGCTCGCCGCTCTGGCTGAGCCAGGCCTGATGGCGATCCAGTCCGGACGGTTCTTTGGGTGGGTCATGGGCGGAACCCTGCCCGCAGCCATGGCCGCAGATTGGCTTGTTTCGGCGTGGGACCAGAATGCGGGGCTTCGATTCGCCACACCGGCGGCCGCCGCCATCGAGGAATCAGCGGCCGCGTGGCTGCTGGACCTTCTCCACCTTCCGGCAAGTGCCGACGTCGGATTCACCACAGGCGCCACCACCGCTAATTTCGTGGGGCTGGCGGCAGGGCGGCAGTATCTGATGGACGAGGCGGGCTGGGACTTGGAGGCCCTGGGGCTGACCGGCGCCCCTCGCATCACTACCTTTGCAGGCAGGGAGCGCCACGCTGCAGTGGATCTGGCGTTGCGGTATCTCGGCTTGGGGGCGTGCGTCCCCGTAGACGCCGACGAGGAAGGACGCATTCTCCCCGACGCGCTTGCCGAGGCCATGGACCAGCAACCCGGACCGTCGCTGGTCTGCCTGCAGGCGGGCAACCTGCATTCCGGCGCCTTTGATCCCATGGAGGAAGCCATAGCCGTGGCCCATGATCGTGAAGCCTGGGTGCACGTGGATGGTGCCTTCGGTTTGTGGGCGGCCGTCAGCCCGACGCTGCGGGCCCGCCTGGCCGGAGTGGAAGAAGCAGATTCCTGGGCCACGGATGCCCATAAGACCTTGAACGTCCCCTATGACTGTGGTTTGGCAATCGTCGCCCGCCCGGAAGCTTTGAGGCGTGCTTTCAGTGTCCACACGAGTTACCTCATTGCCACGGATGCCGGACCGGGGGATCCTTTCGAGAAAGTGCCTGAGATGTCCCGCCGTGCCCGGGGTATCCCTGTATGGGCAGCCCTGAGGCAACTGGGCCGCAACGGGGTGATCTCCATGGTGGAGCGGCTCGCTGCAAATGCCCGTGCCTTGGCCGAAGGACTCGCCGCGATCCCGGGAGTCGAAGTGCTCAACGACGTCGTGTTCACGCAGGTCTCGGTGAGCTTCGGCAGTGATGACCGGACACACCGTGTCACGCAACGGTTGATGGCCGAGGGCGCGGTGTGGATGTCCGGGTCCTCGTGGCGTGGACGTGAAATCCTCAGGATTTCGGTGAGCAACTGGACCACGGACGCAGGGGATGTTGCTGCGTCCATCGCCGCGGTTCGCGGCGCGGTGCAGGCTGAACCGGAGTCCTAGCCCACCACGTGGGCCGCGTGGAGGACGACGAACACCACGGCAGCGGACACCGCGGCCCAGCCAACTAAACGTCCCACCAGCCCTGTCACCGCGGACGCCGCCGTGGGTGGAGGCATGCGGCCGATGTCCCGGCGGAGCTCCCTGAAAGGAACCCGCCCCCTGCCAAGATCGCGTCCCAGGCGCGCTACGCCGCGCAGGTCGGCAAGCGCGGTGCGTACGACGTCGACACTTGAGGTGGGATCGTCGGTCCAGTCAACGGGGACTTCGTGAACGCGCAAACCACAGCGTTCGGCGATCACCAGGAGTTCGGTGTCGAAGAACCAGCCGTCGTCCGTCGTGTGTGGAAGGATGCGGTGCGCGACGTCGGCGCGGACGGCCTTGAACCCACACTGGGCGTCGGAAAAGCGTGCCCCAAGAACCACGTGCAGCAGGAAGTTGTAGCTGCGGGAGATGAATCCGCGGTGGGGACTGCGGGCCACCTGCGAGCTCCGTGCCAGCCGCGTGCCGACGGCGAGATCCGAATGGCCCGAGAGCAGCGGTGCCAGAAGGGGAGCGAGGGCCGACAAGTCCGTGGAAAGGTCTGCTTCCATGTAGGCGAGCATGGGTGATGGCGAGAACTGCCAGACGTGGCGGAGTGTGTTCCCGCGACCCCTTTGCTGGAATCGAACCACTCTCAGTTCAGGCAGTTCACGGGCCAAGCGCTCGGCGATCCTCAGGGTGTTGTCTGTGCTGCAGTTGTCCGCCACCGTGATCCGGAAGGTATGCGGAAAGGAGTCTGCAAGGTGTCCGTGCAGCCTGCGCAGGTTCTGTTCCAGGCGGTCTTCCTCATTGAACACGGGAAGGGTGACGTCCAGGACCGGGACGGCAGCGCGGGTGTCAATGGGGGAGCATCGGGTTTGTGGCCCCGCTTGGGCAAGGCCCTGCTGTGTGGTGCTTAACGCCGCGCCACCGAAGCGCGCCGAGTGGAACCGTCGTGGTGGAGCGCTGGTAGATGGGTCTGTGAGCGTCATGTTTCCAGAATGGGCCCGCCGATTAAGAGGGCTTTAGGTGGAAGCTGTGACCCCACTGTGAACCATGGACGGCACCTGTGAGACGCGAAAACCGCGCCGTTTCCCGCCATCCGCTCCAGTGGGTACTGGTGCGAACGGCGGGAACCGGCGCGGTGATCAAGCAGTCTGGCTTAGTACCAGTTGTTTGCCAGGTGGAAGCCCAGGGCGGCCGACGGGGATCCGTAGCGTTCCTTGATGTAGTTCAGGCCCCACTTGATCTGGGTCTGGTAGTTGGTCTGCCAGTCAGCACCCGCGGTTGCCATTTTGGTAGCCGGCAGCGACTGGACAATGCCGTAAGCACCGCTGGAAGCGTTGGTGGCGGTGGTCTTCCAGTTGGATTCCTTCTCCCACAGGGTGTTCAGCGCAGTCATTTCGCTGGCGCTCCAGCCGTAGTTGCCAAGGATGCTGGCAGCGTAGGCCTTGGCGGCGGCGGGGTCGTCCACGGCCTTCGGGGCGGCGGCCGCAGCTGCGGCCTCGGCAGCGGCGGCGGCAGCAGCGGCGTCGGCGGCTTGCTTGGCTGCAGCGTCAGCGGCGGCCTTCTCAGCAGCGGCTTGGTCGGCTGCGGCCTTCTCGGCGGCTGCTTTTTCAGCAGCGGCTTGGTCCGCTGCGGCCTTCTCGGCTGCAGCCTTTTCGGCAGCGGCCTTGTCCACGGCAGCCCTGTCAGCGGCGCCCTTTGCGGCGGCTGCATCCAAGGAAGCGGAGATTTCAGCTGTCTTGTTGTTGCTGACCTGGGCATTCGCCTGGGTCTCTGCAACGCGGCTTACCTCGGGGAGGGTCAGGGCGGCGTTGGCAGCAGTACCGAGCGATGCAACGCCCAGCGCAGCGGCTACAACACCGGCAACAACCGACATGCGGTGGCCGGACTTACCCTGGCGGGCAGCGTTCTTGAGGACAGCCTGCGACTTGGTCAACGGTGCGTTGTGCTCATCGCGGTGACGCGCGGAAGGGCGCGTCTGATCATTGAATTCAGACATGTGTGATTACCTCTCAGCGCCTGCGGAGTTAGCTGTCGGGTTCGGATGAGGTCATCCGGCCGCGCATCACGCTGCGGCTTCACCCCAAGGGTCCGGCATAAATGCCTGGGCCCGGAGACTCTGGGTCCCCCGTCTCTGCCTCGGAGTAAGAACGGACTCCGGGAAGTGGCAGAGCTCGGCGCATCCCGGATGCGGGTCAGTTGGGGCGACCCACCCTTTCGACGGTACAGGAGGAATTCGCAGAAGTCACATTTAGGTAACAGAGATCACGACGCCGGTGAGTCGCCTTGCTGACTTCGTTACATCTGTTCGTTGGCGACAGCGGGGAGTCGAAGGGCGAATTCCGTGCGCCCCGGCCGTGAGGTCACTTCCACGGTGCCGCCGTGCGCTTCCACGATGGATTCAACGATCGACAGGCCCAGTCCGGAGGTGCCCTCAGACCCCGATCGCGCGGCATCGGCGCGGGCAAAGCGGGAGAAGATCCGGCCCTGGAAATCCTCTGGAATGCCGGGCCCGTTGTCCGTCACGGTCACCACAGCGCTGCCATCGGCAGAGAGCATGACGCCGGTGACCACCGTGGTGCCGGAGTCGGTATGTTTACGGGCATTGGAGAGAAGATTGGCAAGGACCTGGTGCAGCTGCGTAGCGTCACCCCGGACCGTGACGGGCTCATCAGGCAGTTGAAGTTGCCAGATGTGGTCCGGTGCCATGACTTTCTCATCGCTGACAGTTTCGATCACCAACTGGGTGAGGTCCACGTCCGTGACCTTGACCGGCTGGCCTTCATCCAGCCTGGCAAGGAGCAGCAGATCCTCCACCAGGGTGGTCATCCGTTCGGACTGGCTCTGGACGCGTGACAGCGACTTTCGGCCGTCATCGGTGAAGTTCTCGGTCATCCTCAGCAGCTCGGTGTAACCGCGGATGGCCGTCAGCGGCGTTCGGAGTTCGTGCGACGCGTCCGCGACGAACTGGCGCACTTTGGTCTCGCTTTCCTGGCGCGCTTCCAGGGCATTGGAGACGTTGTTCAGCATCTGGTTGAGGGCATGGCCAACGCTGCCGACTTCCGTTCCGGGATGGGCGGCCGACGGCGGTACGCGCACAGCAAGTGCCACCTCACCGGCGTCGAGGGGAAGGCGCGAAACTTTGGTGGCTACCTCGGAGAGCTGCTCCAACGGCCGCATGGTCCGCCGGATGATCACTGTTCCCGCGAGGCCGATGATGACCAGACCGCCCAGGGAAACCAGCACCATGGTCCACACCAGTGAGGCCTCGGCGCTTTGCTTGTCCGCGAGCGGCAGGCCCGTGACGATCACATCGCCATAGGCGGTCTCGACAGCCACCAGCCGGTAGTCCCCGTTGGAGAGGGATCGGTCCGCCGGATCACTGTTCTTGGGGAGGGCCAACAGTACTTGCTCGTCGTCCGTAGAGAGCGACACACGATTGCCCTTGGCATCGATCAGGCCCGAGCTGCTCACAGTTGAGCCGTCGATCCGGGCGTTCAGTGTCCCAGCGGCCTGCCCGCGAGCCTCCAGCGGGTCAGGCCTTCCGGATCCAGGAAAGTTCGACGGCGGCCTGCCGAAGTCATTCGCGCGGCTGGACGCCTGCTCCAGCTGCCTGTCGAGCTGCCTGTTGAACACCATGTCCATGGAGGCGTAGCTCACCACGCCCACTGCCCCGCAGATGGCGACCAGCAGGGCCATGGCCACCAGGACCAGCCGCGTGCGCAAGTGCCAGGTGGAGGGGTTGAGCCAGCTGCGACCGGACGTCCTGGCCACTCCTGAAAGTGTGCTCAACGCCTAGTCCGCGGGTTTGATGACGTAGCCGGCGCCACGGATGGTGTGGATCATCGGCGGATGGTTGGCCTCGATCTTCTTGCGCAGGTATGAGATGTAGAGCTCTACGATGTTGGCCTGTCCGCCGAAGTCGTAGTCCCACACCCGGTCCAGGATCTGGGCTTTGCTGACCACGCGTTTGGGGTTTTCCATGAGGTACCGCAGAAGTTCGAACTGGGTGGCGGTGAGGGGAATGTCCTCCCCGGCACGGGTGACTTCGCGGGTGTCAACATTCAGGGTGAGGTCGCCCACCACCAGCTCGGCAGTGTCCATGGCGGCCACGCCGGAACGCTGGACCAGGCGGTGGAGGCGCAGGAGGACTTCCTCCATGCTGAAGGGTTTGGTGACATAGTCGTCGCCGCCGGCCGCCAGGCCAACGATGCGGTCCTGCACAGCGTCCTTGGCGGTGAGGAAAAGCGCGGGAACTTCGGGGGCGAACGCTCGGATGCGGTTGAGGACCTCCACACCGTCGAATCCGGGCAGCATGACATCCAGAACAAGGACGTCGGGCCGGAAATCCTTGGCGAGCTTCACAGCCTCGGGGCCGTCGCCGGCAACTGCTACCGACCAGCCGGCCATTCGCAGGCCCATGCTCATGAGTTCGGCCAGGCTGGGTTCGTCATCCACCACCAAGGCGCGGATAGGTGAGCCGTCCGGGTGGGACAGTTGGGGGAGATTGTTGGTCATGGAATGCGAGGAGGCCATGGGACAACTCTCTGTTCTGCGGGTTAGCGACCGCTTTGCCTGTCCTGTGAGGATGCTGTGAAGTCAACACTAGCGAGGTGGGAGTCCGGAAGCCGTGAGCCTCGAGGAATCCCGTTTCTACGGCTTGTAGCAGATTTTCGGCGGAAAATTCCCGAACGGGGCCCCCGGCGATTGGACAACAAGTGTTTCAGATCGTGAGATTCCGCAGCTGGGTACTTCCCGGGAATGCCGATGCACATCATGCCCGATTGGCCGAAGAAAATTCAGTGGATGGCGAATATTTCTTGTCTCAGTCGAATGAAATGGCGTTCATTTATCACAACCGCTGAATTGTGATTTACGGCACAATAGACCTCTCCGTCTCAAAATGTGGACGGTTCGGCGCTTTGTTACTTGCGTGTTGCCATTGTTACGTTGCACACTTCCAATGTGAACAAGAACTCAACAGCACCTGCAGCCGCAGCAACCTGGTCCAGCACACCCGCTGGCCATGATGACCGCTGTTGTCGAATGCAAGCCTAACTTTCCACCCCAAGAAGTTTCAGGCATTCGCCCCCTAGCCCAGCGTTGGGCGCCCATCCCCAAACTCATTGCGGGGACAACCAGCATTCGAAGCCGCGATGACGGCTATTCACTTTTGAGGTAAGCACTCCATGTCAGTTGCATCTGGATACGTCCACATCTCCGTCCGTAACGCCAACAAGGCCGCGTCGAACGCAGGGCTCCGGCCCGGCTTCGGCAACCGCCCCGGCTACGCCCCCGCCCAGCAAGGCACGGGCCAGCAGGCTCCCGGTTATGTTCCACAGGGTTACAACCCCAACTCCTATGGCCAGTTGCGCGCTGTACCTACCGCCGAGCCGGCACCCATGACTGCGCCCACTCCGGTGATTGCCCAGTCCGACAGGCTCCGCCCCGTTGCCAACGACAACGTGGCCCGTGGCTTTGTGCTCTACATGGGCATTGACGAAGAAACCGCAGCGGCAGCCGGCACCTCCATTGCCAAACTTGCCCAGGAAATCCGCGCCTATGCGCAGTCCCTCGTGACCGGCGCTGAGAGCTATGCTGCCGTGGCAGTCGCCCCAGCCGGCGCGCCCGGGTCCGCACTCGACGTCGTGCGTTCTACCTTCGGTGACCCCACCGTCGCCGCACGCCAGCGCACCGAAGCTGCCCGTCCGACGCCCCAGCAGGAATCCCGCCCCTCCGGCGTGCTGATCGATCTCGCCCGCCGCGAAGTGCACCTCGATGGCGAATCCCTGAACCTGACGTTCAAGGAATTCGAGCTCCTCAACTACCTCGTCGAGAACGGTACCCGCACCGTGGGTCGCGACGAACTCCTTGAGGGTCTGTGGCGCAACGCCGAAGAGGTGCCCAACGAGCGCACCATCGACGTCCACATCCGCCGCCTCCGCTCCAAGCTCGGCCGCCTCGCCAACACCGTCCGCACGGTCCGCGGCCAGGGCTACCGCTTCTACGAGCACCCCGAAGTTATTGTGTGGGCCGCTCCGGAATACTCGATCTAAGCAGTACTGCAGCCGAAAGGCGGCATCATCCCTCTGCGCCTGCGCTCGTTCCTCACGCAACAACGGCGCTGTCGGGATATGCCGTCTTTCGGCTTTTGCTTGCCCTGAAGAGGATTGGCCTCCGCGGCTGAAGGGTCCGTGCGCGAGGGGTGTGTGCGGGCTACCACCTGCATTGGCTGGTGAAGCCCCTTGGCACGCCCGCTGCCGCCGCGTGTCCGGGGCGGATAGGGTTGGTTCATGAGCGACCACCACATCAAGCGCCTCGTGATCATGCGGCATGCCAAGGCTGATTGGCCCATGGGTGTGCCTGATCATGAGCGTCCCCTCGAAGAGCGTGGGCACCGTGAGGCTCCGCTCGCGGGCAAGTGGTTGCTCAAGCAGGGCGTGGTGCCGGACTTCATCCTGTGTTCGTCCGCACTGAGGACCCGCCAGACGTGCACCTGGGTGTGCGATGAGCTGGGTGACAAAGCGCCGACGCCGAAGCTTGAAGAGGGCCTGTACGCCGCCTCCGCGAACCGCATGCTAACGGTCATCAATCATGTCCCCGACACCGTGACCACCCTGATGGTCATCTCGCACATGCCCGGGGTCCAGGACCTCGCCATGCACTTGGCTTCGCGCGATTCGGACCACGACGCCTACATGGATGCCGCCACCCGATACCCAACGAGTGCGTTGACGGTATTGGAGACGGAGAAAACCTGGGCTGAGCTGGATGGGCAGGATGCGCGGCTGACGCACTTCACGGTGCCCCGCACATAACCTGCTACTGCGAGTTGCTGGAATCTCCGTGCGCCAACTGCGGCATGCACATGCAACGAATCTCGAAAACGGGCAGGCCCGCTGCTTCATCTCCGTGCCCCGTTGCGATCAGGTACTCGCCGTCGAACATGTAGACCGGCAACTGCGGTGCCATGTATTCGTTGTAGCGGCTGGGGTACACCCATTGCCCGCGGATATCGAAAGCCGGCAGTGCGTAGGGATCGCGCCGGTTGTGGGCGCTCGGATACAGTCCGTCGTCGATCATGATGTAACTCACCAGGCCATACGTGTGATGGTGGTTCATGTCCGTGGGAAAGAGGATTGCTTCCACAGTTGGGCCCCTTCAGAAGTTTCGACGATCGCGCTCCGGGCGGCGCGGACAGCTAGATAAGGTTAGCCTAAGCTAACATCTGGCTGGGCGTCGAATGTTCCCCTGTGTGACGTTGATCAACCCCGCGGCAAAGGCAGGTCCTCAGCGGCCACGTCCCGCAGTATGCGTACGGTGTGGCGGATGGTGGGGCTGGCGGTCATCGTTTTCCGGTACACCACGCCAACTGAACGTTGTTGGACGGGGTTCATTACGGGAATGGCCATGACTCCCGGTGGGAGCGGTGGCCTTCCCAGACGCGGCACCAGCGCCACGGCTACCCCTTGCTCCACCATGGCGATGTGCGTGGAAAAGTCGGGGTCATAAATGCGGATGTCGGGAACCCGCCCCAGTCCGGCGAAGATCTGCAGCAGAGCCTCGTTACAGATTGCCCCCGCCGGGGTGCTGATCCAGGTCTCGTTGAGCAAGTCTTCACGCTCGACGGCGGTGCGGGACGCGAGCGGGTGGGTGCTGTTGACCAGGACATCAGCCTGGTCGATGCAGAGGTCCTCGTGCACCAGGTTCTCCGGGATCACCAGTGGCACGGAGTTCCAATTGTGGACCACTGCCAGTTCCGCCTCGCCGGATGCCACCCTCTGCACCGCTTCGCGGGGGTCCTCTGCCAGCACTGTGATCTCCACGGCGGAGTGGGCGGCCGCCATGCGCCCGAGCATGGGGCCCACCAGCCCCCGGCACGCGGTTGAGAACGCCACCAATCTCAGCAGGCCGGACGGTTTGGCGGGATCAGCGAGCAGCGTTGCCTGAAGTTCCTCCAGTTCACCCATGATCCGTCGGCCATAGCCGGCCAATGCCAGACCTCGCTCAGTGAGGAGCACGCCGCGGCCATTGCGCTCCAGGACCGCAACACCGGTCTGCTTCTCCAGTTTTTTGATCTGCTGTGAGACTGCGGAGGGGCTGAAGCCCATCACATCGGAGGCCGCCACCAACGAGCCGTGCTGTTCCACGGCAACAAGCGCCCTCAAAGCTGAGATGTCGATCATGAAGCAAATCTACGCGTTTCCATGCAGAATTCAACGCTGGTGCTTCACACTGAAGAGAGTCAGAGTGTACTTGTGAACCTTCGCCACTCCGCCCTCGCCGTTTTGGTCGCCGTCTTGTGGGGCATCAACTTCGTAGCCATTGACCTTGGCCTGCACACGAACGGCAGGGAAGTTCCTCCGCTGCTTTTCGTTGCGATGCGCTTCCTGCTCGTCGTGTTTCCGTTCATCCTCTTCATCCGTAAGCCGGACGTGGGCTGGAAGGCGATAGTCGGCGTCGGACTTTTCATGAGCGCCGGTCAATTCGGCCTCTTGTACCTGGGCATGGCGCTCGGGATGCCGGCGGGCTTGGCTTCACTGGTCCTCCAGGCGCAGGTCCTGTTCACCATCCTGCTGGCATCGAAGGTGCTGGGGGAGAAGCCCAGTCGTCGTCAGATGGCCGGAGTAGTGCTCGGCATTGCGGGCTTGGGCGTGGTGGCACTGGGGCGCAGCGCTGTGGCCCCCGTCCTTCCGCTCATGATCGTGTTGGCTGCGGCGTTGTCCTGGGCTGTTGGCAACGTGGTGGCCCGGCACTCCAAAGCCGCTTCCGGTTTGGGCCTGGTGGTGTGGTCCGGTGCAGTGGTTCCTGTTCCCTTGGCGGGGTTGTCGTTGGTAGTGGACGGGCCGGGCACGGTGTGGGCAACGCTCACGGACCTGCAGTCGGCCACCATCCTCAGCGCGATCTACACGGCGGTGTTTGCGTCCCTGATTGGTTATGGCATCTGGAACCGGTTGTTGTCGCTGTACCCGAGTTCCGACGTCGTGCCCTTCACGCTTTTGGTCCCTGTGGTGGGGATGACGGCGGCGTGGTTGGTCCTGGACGAGATTCCCACGCTCACCGAAATGGTGGGCGGTCTGATCCTGCTCCTCGGTGTGGCCACGGCAGTGCTCGGGGCGGGACGCAAAATCCGTCCCAAACCGACCGTTGCGGGGCCCGCTCTGCGGCTCTAATTTCCGCGGAAGCGCGCAGAGCGGGCCCCGCAACGGAGGGAATCAGCGCAGGGTGAAGATGGTCCGGTGCCAGTCCTTCTCGATGACGCCGTCCAGCTCCACCATCACGTGCTTCACCTGGGTGTATTCCTCAAAGGAGTACGCGGACATGTCCTTGCCGAATCCGGACTGCTTGAAACCGCCGTGGGGCATCTCGGAGATGATCGGGATGTGGTCGTTGACCCAGACGCAGCCCGCCTTGATCTCGCGGGTGGCGCGCATGGCGCGTTGGAGGTTGTTGGTCCAGGCTGACGCTGCCAATCCGTAGACGGTGTCGTTGGCGAGCTGGATCGCTTCGTCATCGGTGTCGAAGGGAAGAACCACCAGGACCGGGCCGAAGACCTCGTCCTTGACGATCTCTGAATCGGGGGCGGCGTCCACCACCAGGGTGGGCCGGTAGAAGGCGCCTTTTTCGAGGCCGCCGCCGGTAGGGGCATGACCCCCGGCCACTACTTTGCTGTAGCCCCGGGCTCGATCCACCATTCCCGCCACATGGTCGCGCTGCTTGAAGGAGACCAGGGGGCCAAGGTCCGCGTCGGTATCCCCAGGCGCGCCAAGGACGATCCCGTCGAACCGCTCGGCGACCTTCGCCACGAATTCTTCGTACACGCTCCGGTGCACAATGGCGCGGGTGGCGGCGGTGCAGTCCTGTCCGGTATTGATGAGCGAACCTGCAACGGCGCCATGCACTGCGGCGTCCAGCGTGGCGTCGTCGAACACCACAAAGGGTGCTTTTCCGCCCAGCTCAAGGTGCACGCGCTTGGCGTTGACGGCAGCAGCTTCCAGGACCGTGCGGCCCACCGCAGTGGAGCCCGTGAAAGACACCATGTCCACATCGGGGTGCCGCATGAGCGCTGCCCCAACAGTGGCGCCGTCGCCCACCACCACGTTCACCACGCCGTCGGGCAGCCCGGCATCCGTGAGCGCCTGCGCGAACATGAGCGATGTCAGCGGCGTGATTTCAGCGGGCTTGAGGACGATGGTGTTGCCAGCGGCGATCGCGGGCAGAATCTTCCATGCAGCCATCTGCAGCGGGTAGTTCCACGGTGCGATGGACCCCACCACGCCAATCGCCTCGCGGCGGATGGAGGAGGTGTGCTGGGGTGAGTACTCAGCTGTGGCTTTGCCTTCGAGGTGGCGGGCGGCTCCGGCGAAGAAATCGATGTTGTCGATGGTGCCGGGGACGTCGAATTCGCGGGTCAGCCGCAGCGGCTTGCCTGTCTGTGAACTCTCCACCCGGGAGAACTCCGCGGCCCGTTCCTCCATGATCCGGGCGAACTTCTGCAGGATCCCGGCTCGTTCTCCCGCGGTGGTCCGTGACCATGCGGGGAAGGCTGAGCGGGCAGCTGCCACCGCGGCTTCGAGGTCAGCCACCGAAGCGAGGCTCACGGTTTCCACCACCTCGGAGGTCGCGGGGTTGATGACGTCCAAGGTGTTGCCCGAGGTGCCGGACAGAAGGTGTCCGTTGATGAACTGATGCATGTGGGTGCCGTGCTTTCCCTGCCGGGCGTCGGTGTCCGGGCAGTGATGAAGGGACGACGCCGGATAATGGCGTCGTGCGGGGGAGGTGCGTTGCGTTGCCGGGCAGGCAGGTGTCAGGCCTGCGTGCTTTCGCGTTCGGCGCTGTCCAGGATGGCCGCGAGACCGGCTTGGAATGCCTTCAATGAGTCGAGGTTTTGCAGTGCGGCGTGGTGTTTTTCCAGGAGGGGGTGCCCGGTGATGCGGGTGAAGACCCTGGGGTTGAGCCAGGGATCGTGGCCCTCGGAGTCCGGGAGTCGCTGGATTTCTACGGCAATGCCGGCGCCGAGTGCAAGGGTGTAGCTTTCCAAGGCTGCGTAGTAGTGCACCACGCGGTCCTCGTCGAGCCCGGCGTCGGTGAGGCATTGCAGGACGAACTCGATTGCCTTTAGCTCGCCGGGGCCGTAGGTGTCCGTGGCGAATGACTCGCTGCCCAAGGAGGGGTGCTGCATGAAAACCCTGAGGAGTTCGTCCAGGTACGCTTCAAGCCGGGTGCGCCAGTCCTGATCGCGCGCCGCGGCCAGCGTACGCTCCACCGATGTCATGAACAGCTTGTCCAGTGCTGCCCTGACGATTGCGTCCCTGTTCCGGAAATGCCGGTAGACGGCGGTGGCATCCACTTCGAGTTCCTGTCCCAGCCGGCGGACGGTCAACCGTTCGCCGGGTTCCTGGTGTGAAATCCGGAGGACGGCGTCAATGATGGTGGCTGGGTCCAAGCGCGTGCGGCGGTCCGTCGACTGTGCTGGCTGCACCATCTGTTGTCCGCCTTCCATGCGATCCCCGGTTGAATATCAACCTACATGATCCATGGGCACCTCCTTTCGAGGATAAGTCAAAGTCTTTGTCAGCGTTGATGTCAACACTGTTGACTTTAATGTGATCCGGCTCATAGTCTGTCTCCCAGAGTTGAATTTCCCTCGAAAGGACTCGATCGTGCACGCAGAGATTTTGTTGGAGAACGGATGGGTGTACACCGGCAAGGGCGCCGGACCCATTCGGGCAGATGTAGCAATAGGGGGCGGCCGGATCATCGCCGTCGGCAGTCCCGAGGACCTGGAGGAAACTGCGACGCCGAACACCCGTCGCGTGAACCTGGAAGGGCAACTGGTGCTTCCCGGGTTCCAGGACGCCCACATCCACCCCATCTTCGCTGGGATAGAGCTGCTCCAGTGCGACCTGACGGAGGTGGCCAGCGCAGAAGAGGCCGTGGCAACAGTTGCCCGCTACGCCGCGGACAACCCGGACCAACCGTGGATCCTGGGCGCAGGCTGGTCCATGGATTTCTTCCCCGGTGGCACACCCGTGCGGGACTTGCTTGATGCTGTGGTCCCGGACCGGCCCGTGTACCTCGTCAACAGGGACCACCATGGCGCCTGGGCCAACACTGCGGCGTTCACAGCCGCCGGGATCACCAAGGACACCCCTGATCCGGACGGTGGCCGGTTGGAACGCGAACAGGACGGAACGCCGGCAGGCACCGTGCACGAAGGTGCCATGGACCTCTTCAACGAGGTAAAGCCGGCCGTGCCCTATGAGTTGGCGTACCAAGGGCTGCTCGCATCCCAGCAGTTGCTGCTCGCCCAAGGCATCACAGCCTGGCAGGACGCCTGGGTTCCCATCCCGGAAGGCGAACATGCCGATCACCTTGAGGTCTACCAGGACGCCGCGAAGGCCGGGGATCTCAAAGTCCGGGTCACGGCATGCCAATGGTGGGACAGGACCGCAGGCATGTCCCAGCTGGACGCAATCGTGGAACGCCGGAATAGCGTACGCGAAGCATTCGACCCCCTGCAGCTCAATGCCAACACGGTCAAAGTCATGGTGGATGGCGTGGCCGAAAACTACACGGCCGCCATGCACCATGTTTACCTGGACCACCACGGCCACCACACGGACAACCGCGGGATCGAGTTCTTCGAGCCGGAGCAGTTGAAGGAGTTCGTCACCGCGATCGATGCCGAGGGCATGCAGGTTCACTTCCACGCCCTCGGCGACCGTGCTGTCACGGATGCCCTGGACGCGCTGGAAGCAGCCCGGATCAGCAACGGCGCCAACGATCACCGGCACCACCTCGCTCACCTGCAGGTGGTCCGCGGCGAGGACATTCCCCGCTTCGCGGAGCTTAATGCGGCCGCCAACGTACAGGCTCTGTGGGCCTGCCACGAGGAACAGATGGACACCCTGACACTCCCGTTCCTGGAACCGGGTGCGGAAGACAGGCACTACCCGTTCGGGGAACTGGCCCGCGCCGGCGCCACAGTGGTGGCAGGCAGCGACTGGCCGGTCTCCACGGCCGACCCCATCGCAGCCATCCATGTAGCGGTGAACCGCACAGCTCCCGGCGAGGACTTGCCCCCGCTCGGCCCGGAATCACAAAAGCTCAGTCTCCACCAGATCGTGGACGCCTACACCCACGGCACGGCATGGATCAACCACCTGGACGCCGCAACGGGAACGGTGGAACCGGGGAAACTCGCCGACCTCGCCATTCTGGACGTCAATCTCTTCGAGCTTCCCGTGGAGGAACTGCACGGCGCAGTGGTGACGCAGACGTGGATTGGGGGCGAGTGCGTCTATGACCGGGCGGCCGCTCAAAGCCCACTCACGGAAACAACCCGCAGTCACCAGACGACGGTAACGCAGTGAGACGGCCGACAGCACCCCTGCCTGCGCAGGGTGCCGTGCGCCGCAAACAGCGGACGACGCCGTCGCGCATCACCGCGGTGACGGTGGCCGGCGTCGTGCTCGGCTTGGTCCTGGGCGGCTGCGGCACGCGGCCCGCCAGTGTGACCGACGCCGCGGGCGGTGCCAAGTACACCCTGTCCGACTCCACAGAGAAGCCCACCCAGGAGATCGACAACTTCACCTGGGCCATGTACGCGGAGCCGTTCTCCCTGGACTACGCCTACGCGTTCGATTACCCGGACAACACTGTCCTGGCCAACGTGTGCGAATCGCTCTTCCGCTGGAATGCGGACCTCTCCACCTCGCCCGGCCTGGCCACGGGAGTGGAGAATCCGGATCCCCTCACGTGGATCTATACCATCCGTCAGGGCGTGAAGTTCCACGATGGCAGCGAGATGACGGCGGACGACGTCGTTGCGTCCCTGAGCCGCCACATCGATCCGGAAGTGGGTTCGTTCTGGGCGTCGTCCTACCAAAACGTGGAATCCATCGAGAAGACCGGTGACTACGAAGTCACGGTCACCACCACGCGTCCGGACTACGTGTTCAACAATTCGTTGGTTGGCGCCCCGGGCGTAGTGGAGTCCGCAGCAACCCTCGAGGAAGCAGGCAAGGACTACGGCAACTCCAAAGCGGGCGTGAACTGCACGGGGCCATTCCAGTTCGACCAGTGGGAAGCGGGGGAGAGCATCACCCTCAAACGCTTCGACGACTACTGGGATCCGAACCTGAAAGCCAAGTCGAAGCAGGTCACGTTCACCATGCTCCCGGACGCCACATCACGTATCAACGCCTTCCAGACCGGCGAAATCGACGGCGGCTTCGCGATTCCGTCCAACGCGATCGACATCCTCAAAGCCAACAAGGACGCCGGGTCCCTGTACTTCGGCAATGACACCTCCGTGCAGAGCATGGTCTTCACCAACCTGGCCGGGACCTTCCAGGATGTCCGGGTCCGCAAGGCACTCATGATGGCCATCAACCGTGAAGCGCTGATCAAGGCCGCGGAGCAGGGGTACGCGAAGAGCACGGACGCACTGACCACCAGGAGTGTGTGGAAGGACGTCCCGGCCGGCACAGCTGATGAGGCTTTTGATGGCCTCCTCTCCACGCCCTATGACCTGGAAGAGGCAAAGAAGCTGGTGAAGGAAGCCGGGGCGGAAGGCAGCAAGTTCGTCTTTGCCACCGCCTCCCTGAATGCCGCGTTCGACATCACGGCACGGGCCATCGCGTCCGCGGCCAAGGAGATCGGCTTGGAACCTGAAATCCAGACCATGTCCAACGACAAATACACCACCCTGTTCTCTGACCCGGAGGCCCGCAAGAACGTGGACCTGCTGGTGACGTCCTGGTACCTCTCCAGCACCGAACCCCTGGAAATGTACAGCGTGCTGCGGACCGGGGACTTCAGCAATTACGGCGGCTGGAGCAACCCGGAATTCGATGACCTGGTGAACTCCGCCTACAGCGTGCAGGACCCTGACGCCCGCGGCAAGCTCACGGGCCGGGCCGCCACACTGGCCAGCCAGGAAGTGGTCTGGGGGCCGCTCTACGAGACCGTTACCTCCATGTGGCTCAGCAAGCGCATTACCGGAGCGGACCCCTCCATCAACTACATGTACTTCCCGTGGGCAGCCCAGATTGGAGGTCGCTGACATGACCGCTGCAGAACAGGTCCTGGCCACCCCGGCGCCGGGCGAACCCATGCGTAAGCAGGCCAGGAACAGGGCAGTCCGCCCGGCCGTGTACATCGTGAAGAAGCTGCTGGCCTTGGCCCTGACGTTGTTTGTCGCCTCCCTGGCCGTCTTCTTCTCCCGCTTCCTGGTCCCCGGAGACCCCGCACGTTTCCTGCTCAGGGGACGCAGCCCCAAACCCGAAGCACTGGAAGAAATCACCCGCCAGTTCGGCTTGGACAAGCCAGCCTGGGAACAGTACCTGAACTGGCTCGGCGGCATCCTGCACGGAGACTGGGGGCGCTCGCTGACCTACCGCCAGGACGTCTCCGACGTCTTGCTCGGCCGCTTGCCCACCACCCTGCAACTCGTGGCTTTGGCCGCAGTGTTCATCACGATCCTTGGGTTGTTCGCCGGGATCGTGGCCAGCCTGAACAAGGGCTTCGGCGACCGCTTCATCCTCATCACCCTCACCGCTGCCGGGGCCGTTCCGCCGTTCGTGGCAGCCATCGCCTTGGTAGCACTCTTCTCCGTAGGCCTGGGATGGTTCCCCTCCTTTGGAAGCGGCGACGGCGGCTTGGACCGGATCTGGCACCTCACCCTCCCCGCACTCGCCTTGGGCATCACCTACATCGCGATGGTGGCCCGGGTGACGCGCTCCTCCATGAACGAGCAACTGCTCCGCGAACACGTCGAAGTTGCAACCAGCCGGGGCCTCACCCGCGGATCCGTGGTGGCACGCCACGTGTTACGCAACGCCCTGGGACCCATCCTGACCGTCAGCGGCGTGCTGGTGGCCGGCCTCCTCGTCTCCAGCGCGATCATCGAGCGGACGTTCGGCCTCTCCGGCATCGGCCAGCTCCTGGTGCAGTCCATTGACAGGCTGGACTTCGCCGTCGTCCAAGCGATCGTCATGGTGGTGGTTGCCGCGTTCGTTGTGGTGAACACCGTGGTGGACCTCGTCCAACCCCTCATTGATCCGCGTATCGCGGCCGGAACGGAGTCCCGATGACCTTGGCCATCCAGCTGCCGCAGACAGGCCTTCGCCGTTACGGCAGCCTCCTGTCACCCATGGCGTGGGGCGCGCTCGCCGTTGCCGCCGCCGTCGTGCTTCTTTCCCTGTTCGCCCCGGCCCTGGCACCGTATGACCCGGACTATGTGGACCTCAACAACGTCCTGGCCGGTCCCAGCGGGCAACATCTGCTGGGCACCGACGCGCTGGGCCGGGACCTCCTGAGCCGGCTCATGCACGGTGGACGGACCTCGCTCCTGGGACCCACCATCGTGGTGATCGGGTCCACTGTGCTGGGACTTCTGCTTGGCTTGGTGGCCGGCTGGTCCGAAGGCTGGCTGGGCAAGGTCCTTGGCCGGGTTTTCGACCTTCTCTTCGCTTTTCCCGCACTGCTGATGGCCATGCTCGCCATCGCCCTGTTCGGTAAGGGGCTCTTTGCTCCGATCCTGGCCATGACCATCGCCTATGTTCCGTACGTTGCCAGGCTCGCGCAATCCCTGGTGGTGGCTGAACGCAGCCGGCCCTACGTCCAGGCGTACCGCGTGCTGGGGTTCCGGACGCCGTGGGTGGTGCTGGGGAGGGTGCTGCCCAACCTCATTCCCACAGTCGGCGCCCAATCCACGCTGAACTTCGGTTACGTGCTGGCCGACCTCGCAGCGCTCTCCTTCATCGGACTGGGCGTCCAACCGCCCACCAGCGACTGGGGAGCCATGATCGAGGAGTCCCGCGGCGCCCTGCTGGGTGGGTACATCCTGCCCGCCTTCTGGCCCGCCTTGGTAGTGGTCCTGGTAGTGGTGGCCGTCAACGTCATCGGCGAGGAACTCTCAGACCGCATCGGAGGAAAACTTTCATGAGCCAGCTGTTGCAGATCGAAAACTTTACGCTCGGGTTTCCGGGCCGTCCGCCGCTGCTGGACAGCGTTTCCCTGCACGTGGACGACGGCGAAGCGGTCGCCTTGGTGGGGGAGTCCGGCTCAGGCAAGTCCCTGACCACCCGGGCCGCACTGGGCTTGTTTCCCGGCGGTGCACAGTCCTCCGGCCTCGTGTCGGTGCAGGGCCTCGATACCCTGACGGCCGGCAAGCAACGGCTGATGGAGCTGCGCCGCAAGCATGCTTCGATGATTTTCCAGGACCCCCGGGCCGGCATCAATCCGGTCCGGACCGTGGGGGACTTCCTCACGGAAACACTCGTGCGGTTTGAGGGTCTGGCCCGCGCCGAAGCCACCGAACGCGCCGTGAAGCAACTGGAGCAAGTGGGGCTTCGGCGGGCCAAGGAACTCATGGACCAGCACCCGCACCAGCTCTCGGGCGGCATGCTCCAGCGGGTCATGATTGCCGCTGCGCTCCTGAATTCACCGGATCTGCTGCTCTGCGACGAGCCCACGACGGCCCTGGACGTCACCACCCAGGCCGGGATCGTGCGGCTCCTGCGCGAGGAACAACAGTCCCGCGGTATGGGCATGCTGTTCATCACGCACGACCTGAACCTGGCCGCGAGCCTGTGCGAACGCGTCTACGTGCTCCGTCGCGGCGAAGTGGTGGAACACGGACCAACCCGGACCGTGTTCCTGGCGCCCCGGCAGGACTACACGCGGCAGCTGGTGGAGGCGACGCCTGTGATTGAGGTGGGTGCCGGTTCTGCGCCGGAGACGGCGGGATCTCCCCTGCTGCAGGTTTCCGGGCTCACCAAGACCTACCAACTGCCCCGCGGCGACGTCATCACTGCCTTGGACGATGCCGGCTTCAGCCTTCCCGAGGGCGGTTCACTGGGGGTGGTGGGCGAGTCCGGCTCCGGAAAGTCCACCCTTGCCCGGCTGGTGGTGGCCCTCGAAACCGCCAGCTCAGGCGAACTCACGCTCCGCGGCGTCCCCAGGCCACACCGGCCGTTGAAGGCCTCCGAGCGGAAAGTCCTGGCCAAGGAAGTGCAGATTGTGTTCCAGGACCCTTACCTTTCCCTGGACCCGCGCATTCCGGTAGGCAATGCTGTGGCCGATGTCTTCCGCTTGCACCAGAAGCAAGGACGCAAGGAAGCCAAGGACAGTGCACGCGATCTCCTGGCCCGGGTGGGGATCGGGCCCGAACGGTTCGACGCGCGGCCCCGTGCCCTCTCCGGTGGCCAGAGGCAGCGTGTCGCCTTGGCCAAAGCCCTTGCCGCCCGTCCCAGGCTCTTGGTGTTGGACGAGGCCACCAGCGCCCTGGACGTCTCTGTCCAGGCCCAGGTGCTGGACCTCGTGGAGGAGCTGCGGGACCAGTTCGGACTCACCATCCTGTTCGTCACCCATGACCTCGCGGTGGTCTCGCGCATTTGTTCCGAGCTGATCGTGATGCACCAGGGCCGGATCGTGGAGCAGGGTCCCACGGCGCGAATCCTTGAGGACCCCGGAGACGACTACACCCGGAACCTCATCGCCTCCCGTCCCCGGCCCTTGTGGGACGCAGAGCCGGTCTCTGCCTGACCGGTTCCTAGATCAACGATTGAAACAGGAGAACCTCCCGTGAAGACCACCGTTTTCGAACGGAATGTCCCGCAGGCCGCCGTCGTATCCCGTGCGCTGGAAGGTGCCGCCCACCGGCCTTTCTGGATCGACGACCTGAAGGACTCAGCAACTCGCTACCCCCAGCTCGACGGCGATGCTGCCGCCGACCTTGTGATCATTGGTGGCGGATACACCGGCCTCTGGACGGCGCTGCGTGCCAAGGAACGCGACCCCGGCCGGACAGTGATCCTGGTGGAAGCAGAACACGTGGCCTGGGCCGCGTCCGGCCGCAACGGCGGCTTCTGCGAGGCCAGCCTCACCCACGGCCATGAGAATGGCAGGAACCGTTGGCCGGACGAGCTGGAGACCCTTGACCGGCTGGGCATGGAAAACCTGGACCGCATGCAGGAAGCCGTGGAGAAATACGGCCTGGACTGCGATTGGGAGCGGACGGGTGAGCTCAACGTTGCTGTCGAACCCCACCAGGTTGCCTGGCTCAAGGACGACGACAGCCCGGGGAGCGTCTTCCTGGACCAGGCAGCCATCCAGGCCGAGGTCAACTCGCCTACCTACCTGGCGGGCCGCTGGCACAAGGACTCCGTGGCGATGGTCCATCCGTACAAGCTCGGCCTCGAACTTGCGCGGGTGGCAACGGAGTTGGGTGTGCGGATCTTTGAAGGCACGCGCGTGCGTGAACTCAAGGACCATGAGGACGGCGTCACTGTGGTTACCGAACGGGGGAGCGTTGAGGCCGGGCACGTCGTCCTTGGCACCAATGTGTTTCCATCCCTGCTCAAGCGGAACCAACTCATGACCGTGCCGGTGTACGACTACGCCCTCATGACCGAGCCCCTCACTGCGGAACAACTGGAGTCCATCGGCTGGGGTAAACGGCAAGGCATCGGGGACGTGGCCAACCAGTTCCACTACTACCGCATCACCAAGGACCACAGGATCCTGTTCGGTGGATACGACGCGCTCTACTTCTGGGGTCGGCGGGTGGACCAGCGGCACGAGCATCAGCCCGCCACGTGGGAGAAGATCGCCTCCCACTTCTTCACCACGTTCCCGCAATTGGAGGGCCTGAAGTTCACGCACAAGTGGGCTGGCCCCATCGATTCGAGCACACAGTTCTGCGCGTTCTTCGGCACTGCGCGGAAGGGCCGTGTGGCGTACGCTGCCGGGTTCACCGGGCTGGGTGTGGGTGCCACGGCGTTTGCTGCCGATGTGCTCCTGGATCTTTTGGCCGGCCTCGACACCGAGCGCACGCGGGTGGAGATGGTCCGGAAACGCCCGCTGCCATTCCCGCCTGAGCCGCTGGCCTCCCTGGGCATCAACCTGACCCGGTGGTCCATGGACCGGGCCGACCACAACCAGGGGAAACGGAACCTCATCCTCAAAGCGCTCGACGCCGTGGGGCTGGGTTTCGACTCCTGAGTCTCCCCGTTGTGGGGCCTGGTCTGCGCGTTTAGATCCCTGGGATGCGTGGAGAGCGGGCCTCGCAATGCAGGGTGGTTAGCGTTTGGGGGCCGGTTTGCGTTGGGCGGAAGCGTTCGACGCCGGCCGCTTGGCTGGCGTCGTTGGCGTACGGGGTGCGGGGCGCTTAGCGGGTGTCCCGGCGCGGGGCGCCGGTTTGCGCGGCGCTGGGGTGCGCTTTGCCGTCGTCGAGGGTCGTTTGGTTGGGACAGCGGCACGCGATCCGAACGAGGGCACTACGGCCCCGAGGAACAGCACCGCCAGTGTCCCAACACCGGCCGCGGCAGCCAGGTAGAAGTAGATGTCGGAGTCCTGGGTGCTGCTGGCACTGCCCAAGGCGTTGGCATCCTGGTTGAAGGCGATGCCCCACATCCTCAGGAACGCGATGCTGCAGCCAATGAAGAGGCTGGTGCCCACTGCGCCAAGGAGGACCACGAGGTAGCGGCGGCGGTTGAAGACCTGGACGAGGGACGCAAGATAGCAGACCAGCACAGCGCCGAGGAACAGGTACAACACCAGTTCCTCGAGCACCACCGCTGCCAGTACCAACAGCCCGAGGGAGACGAACGCGGCCACCACCGCAAGCTTCCCGCTGTTCCCCATGTGACGCATGAGGTTAATCATCGCCGACCGAGTGGCCGCGCCACGCCGTCGTACATTGCAGTTGAATACCGTTAGGGACAGCCAGTTACTTGATGACGTATCCGTGCATGATGGTCATCACAGCTGCGACGCTTTGCTCGCGGGTCCGCTCCGGGTTGTATGTCTGACGATCCAGGCCCACCACAAAGATTGCCCCGAAGATCGCCGCCTCCAAGGAGCCGCGGGCAATGGACTCGTTGACCTTGTACCCGGCCGCCACGCTTTCCACAGCCGAGCCGATCACGGCCAGCAGCTCAGCACGGAGTTCGGCGAACACGGCGCTCCACTCGCCGGGCGTGCGCCAGTTTTCACTGACCCACAAGCGTGCGAAGGAGGGGTAGTCGTCCATGAATTCCATGGCCTGGCCCACCATGTTGTTCATGGACTCCAAGGGGTCGCTGGCCTGTCCACGAACATCCTGGAGCCGGAGCAGCATGATGTCCACGCCGTGCCGGAGCAACTGGGCGATGAGGTCCGATTTGCTGCCGAAGTTGTAGTAGACAGTGCCCTTGGAGACCCCGGCCGCGGCGGCGATTTCGTCCACCGTTACCCCCGCGGCGCCGCGCTCGCCGATCAGCTCCATGGAGGCTTCAAACAGGCGCTGCTTGGTGGCGTTGGTGCGTTCCGGCCGGAGCTTCTTTTCTGCAGGGCCGGCGGGGACGGGCTGAGTGGTGCTCATACTGCGATCTCCGGCTTCAGCGTCTTGAGGGTCCACACCTTGTGCTTGCGGACGGCGAGCGTGGACAGCGCCATTCCCAGCAAAGTGTATCCAAGGAGGCCAAGGACAGTCGGCCAGATCATGCTGAGTTCGCCTCCGTAGATCAAGTGCCTCATGCCGGTGACCACGTAACCCATGGGCAGGACCTCGTGCACCACGTGCAGCGGCATGGGGGTGGTCTGCCACGGGAACGTGCCGCCCGAGGACACCAGTTGCAGGACCAGCAGGATCAGCACCACGAACTTGCCCGGTGTCCCCATCAGCGCCACGATGCCTTGGATGATTGCGCTGAACGCCATCACCGCGGCCAACATGAACAGCCACATTCCGATGGGGTGGGCGGGGTTCAAGCCGAGACCCAGGTTCACTACAAGGGTGAGGATGGTGGCCTGCAGGACCGAGACGACGAAGAACGGCAGCCAGCCTCCGACGGCGATTTTCCAGGCGGGGGCGTTGGACGCCAAGGCCCGCTGGGTGATGGGCCGCATGGCCTGGACCAGCATGAAGACGCCGATCCACAGTGCCAGGGTCAGGAAGAAGGGTGCCAGGCCGGCGCCGTAGGAACCTGCCTTGGCTTGGGAAACGTTGTCCACGGCGACGGGATCAGCGATCACCTTGGACACGCTGCTCTTCTGCTCATCATTCGGGTTGGGGATCTCTCCCGCGCCCTTGGCCAGTTCCGTGGCCAGGGTGTGGGCGCCGTCGGAGGCTGTGACTCCACCGCTGGCAAGCTGTCCCGCGCCGTCGTCCAGTTGGCGGGCGCCGTCGTCGAGCTTGGCAGCACCGTCCAAAGCGGTCTGCTGGCCGGCAGCCAGCGTGGCTGCACCGGTGTTCAGTTGTCCGGCACCGGCAGCAGCCTGCGAGATGGCGTCGGTCAACGTTGGTGTTGCCGCGGCGAGCTTGGAAGCTCCCGCGCTCACGGCGGCCGAACCGTCCGAGAGCTGCTGGATCTTGGCGGCATCGCCGGAAATCTTGGCCTTTGCGTCCGTGACGGGGCCCGAAGCAGCAGCGGCGTCGAAGTCCGCCAGGACCTTGTCGGCCTGCTCCTGGGTCAGCACGCCAGCGGTAACCAGCCGGGCGTTGGACTCGACGACGCGGTTCCGGAGGCCCTTGTCCGCCGCTTCAAGCTGCCCGACGACGTCCTGGACTTTCGCGTTCAGCTCGGCGTTGCCGGCGGCTACTTGCGCGGCACCGTCGGCCAGCTTCTTGGAGTCGGCCGGGAGGGTGGAGGTCTTGTTCTTCAGTTCCGTGAGGCCTGAACTCAACTGGCTGGCGCCGGTGTTGAGTTGCACCGCACCGTCACGCAGCTTGGTTTGCCCCGCCACGAGTTGATCGGCACCCGTCACCAACTGGGTGGTGCCGTCGTGGAGGGTGGCGGCGCCGTCGCTCAGCTTCCCCACGCCCGTGGCCAGTTCCGAGGCTCCGTCCGCCGCTTTCACGATCGACGAATGGATGGTGCCGAACCCGGTGAGGAGCTGGTTGGCGGTTTCCTCGCCCGCTTCCTTTGCCACGGTGGAATGCACGGCCGTGGTGAGCTTGTCCACGATGGTGCTCAACAGGTAGTTGTTGGCGTCGTTGGTGGTGACGTGAAGCATGGCCTGGTTGGCGGCGTCGAAGCTGCCGGGGGAGACCAGGTTGGCGGAGAAGTCCTTGGGGATCCGCAGCGCGAAGGCGTACTCGCCCGTGCGGACACCGGCGTCTGCGTCCTCGGCGCTGGAGACCGGCTTCCAGTTGAAGACGTGGCCCTCAACCAGGCTGTCCGCTACTTTCCGGCCGGCCTGCAGCTCGGTGCCGTCCGATGATGTGGCGCCTGTGTCCTCGACTACCAAAGCCGCGTCGATCTGGTTCAGGTTGCCGTACGGATCCCAGTTCGCGTAAAGGTACACGGCGCCGTAGAGCAACGGCACCATGGTCAGGGCGAGGATGGTCAGCTTGGGCAGGAGCCCGCCGGTCATGCGCTTGAGTTCGGAGCGGGCGAGCCGCAGAACAGTCACTTTGCAGTCCTTTGGAGGTTTTCGGAGTCAGGTTCGGCAGCGGCTTTAGGTGCTGCTGGAGTTTCGGGCGTTTCCGGGTCTTCCGGGGCCGGCTTGGCCGCGTGCTTGGCTTTGGGCTCATCGGCCGGCTGGAGCTTGGCGGCCGGCTGGAGCTCGACGGCGGTGCCCGGCTTTGGCTGGGCGGGCTGAGGTTCGGAGGGGGCGGGTTCCGCTTCCGGTTCAGGGGGGTGAGCGACAGAGTTGCCGATCACCGCTGCGGCTCCGGTCCAGTTCTCCGGGAGGGCACCTACGACGGCGACGACGGCAAGCGGCCGCCCGGCGTCGGACGCCAGCGCCTGAAGTCGCGGCAACCACGCGGCGGGATCGGCGCTGTGGCGGTCCGGGGAGTCAACCACGAGGAGGTCGGTGGCTGGATCAGCCAAGGCAAGCGCGGTCAGGAGTTCAAGGCGGCGGCCGGCCGGAATCTGTTCGATCCAGAGTCCCGCGATGTCCTCGAAGCTGTTGACCTTCAGCCACGGCTTGCTCAGCAGTGCACCGCGGTAGCGGCGGGGGATGAGGGAGAGGTCTTCGGTGACGAGGTCGCGGACGCTGAGGTGCTGCTCGGGCTCGTTGACGCCGGGGGAGTCCACGAGGGCGCTTGCGAGGCGGATCTTCTTGGTCTTGGTGGTGGTGTCCCAGCTGAGGACGCCGTTGCTTGGCTTCATGCGGCCACTCAAGGCCAACGCCAGGGCCGTCCGCTGGTCCTGGCCCTCTCCGGCAACGAGCAGGAGTTCGCCGCGGCGGACTTGAAGGGACGTGGCTGGAAGGAGATCGTCCCGGCGGCCGTTGATCTGGAGTTGCTGTACGGACAGCACAATGAAGCCTTTCGCAGAAATGGTGTCTGCGAAAAGTCTAACTGAACTGACTGGTCAGTTCAAATAGAAATTAGAGTCCGTACTTTTCCAAGAGTCGCAGCCACACTTCGCTGATGGTGGGATACGAGGGAACCGCGTGCCAGAGCCTGTCCAAGGGAACCTCGCCAACAATGGCTATGGTTGCCGAGTGGAGGAGTTCGGCCACCCCCGGGCCTACGAAGGTGGCACCGAGGATGACCTTGCGATCCTCATCCACCACGATCTGCGCCCACCCCTTGTAATCAGGGGAGTGCAGCTGGGAACCGGATACGTTGATGGGGAGTTCCACGCCGGTGACGTTCTTGCCCTGCAACAACGCCTGCTCCAGGCTTGGGCCCACGGAGGCGACCTCGGGGTCGGTGAACACCACGCTCGGGACCGCGTGATCGTTGGCGGTGTGGGCCCACGGGCTCCACGGCTGGGGCGTGCCCTTGAGCTTGCCGTTGGCCCGGGCCACGATGGCGTCACCGGTAGCGCGGGCCTCGTACTTGCCCTGGTGGGTCAGGAGTACCTTGCCGGCGGCGTCACCGGCGGCATAAAGCCAGAGCCCGCTCGTGCCATCGCTCGCTGGGCCTTCAACGAGTCCGCTGGATTCGGTGGTAAGCCGGAGTGGTTTGCCGTTCTGAGCCTCGACGCCCACATTCTCCAAGCCCAGGTTGGCCAAGGCGGGGTGCCTTCCCGAGGCCACCAGGAGCTTATCGGCGGTGACTGTCTTGCCGTCGAACGCGACCGTCACCGAGCCGTCGTCGTTCGTCCCGACCTTCTGGACATCGGTATGAACGTGGACGGACACGCCATCGGCGCGGAGCCCGGCCAGGACCAGGTTCGCGGCTTCCTCCGGGTAACTGCTCAGCAGTCGGCCGCGGGCAATCAGGGTCACGTCGGAGCCGAGACGGGCAAACGCCTGCGCCATTTCCACACCCGCCACGCCGCCGCCGAGCACGGTGAAGCGCCGGGGGACTTCCTTGGCTGCCGTGGCCCCGCGGGTCGTCCAGAACGGGACGTCCTTCAAGCCCTCGATATCGGGGATGGTGGGGGTTGATCCCGTCGCGACCACCACGGCATGGTGTGCCTTGAGCGCGTAGCTGTTGCCGTCGAGGCCATCAACCTGGACCTCGCGGGGGCCGGTGATGCGGCCGCGTCCACGGATCAACTCGATGCCGGCGCTGTCCAGCCATTCCACCTGGCTGCCGTCCTGCCAGTTATTGGTGAACCAATCCCTATGCTTGAGTGCGGCCGGGGCATCGACCACCCCGGTAACGGCCTCGGACGCGCCCGGGACAACTTGCGCGGCGTGCAGGACACTTCCTGGCCGGAGCAATGCCTTGGACGGGATGCACGCCCAGTAGGAGCACTCGCCGCCCACCAATTCGCTCTCGATAATCACCGCCGTCAGGCCGCCTCGGACCACCCGGTCCGCTACGTTTTCCCCCACGGCGCCCGCGCCGATCACGATTACATCGAATTCCCGGGAGCTCTCGGCAGTCATGGGGAAAGCCTACGCCGGGTGAGCATGGGTTGTGAGGCCCGCTTTGCGGGCTTGAGGTGGCTTTTGGGGCGCAGAGCGGGCCTCGCACCGAGCCGTTTGTCCGAATAGTGGGATCTGTATCTCAAAATATGGGACGGCTGACTAATCTGGGGTGCATGGAAGAAGAGCTGAAACCTTTTGTCGACTGGAGTTGGTGCGCGGACAACCCCGGGAAGTTCGTTCTTGCAGATTGCCGCTGGTATCTCGATGGCTCATCCGGGAGCGATGCGTATCGGCGCGGCCATCTTCCCGGGGCCGTCTTCATCGACCTGGACCAGTGGTTGTCCGGGCCGGCATCCCCTGAGGCCGGGAGGAACCCGTTGCCGGACCCCGAAGTATTCGCCGAGGGCATGCGGCAAGCGGGTATCAGTGACTCGGATGCGCTGATCGCCTACGACGACGCAGGTGGAGTCATCGCGGCCAGGCTCGTGTGGATGCTCCGGTCGACGGGACACAATGCAGCGATCCTCAACGGAGGCATGGCCGCTTACCCGGGAGAGCTCACAGCCCAAACACCTCCGCCACGCAGAGGGTTTTTCTCGACACAATCCTGGCCCGGGCGCCTGCTCACCGAAATCTCCGAGTTATCTGACGGCATGTACCCCGTCATCGACGCGCGCAACCGTGACCGCTTCGATGGACTCCAGGATCCCGTGGACCCCCGCCCTGGACACATACCCGGGGCCGTGAACGTCCCGTGCCGCGGAAACCTCCACCCTTTGGGACATCTGCTGCCCGAGCTTGAGATTCGCGCGAACTTCGAACGCCCTGGCGTTCTGTCCGCAGGGAACACTGTCTCCTACTGCGGCTCAGGGGTGACCGCCTGCCACAACCTGCTGATGATGGAACAACTGGGAATGGGCCACGGCAAGCTGTTCGTCGGCGGATGGTCCCAGTACTCCCGCGCGCAGGAGCGGCCAGTGGAGGGGGTGTCACCGGGGTTGTGAGGCCTGCTTTGCGGGCTTGGCGTGGGTTTTGGGGCGCAGAGCGGGCCTAGCAACACAGGGTTACGCGTGCATCGCGCCCTTGAACCAGCCCGTAATCGACGCCGGGTGGGTGATCGCAGTCCCCACCACTACGGCGAACGCACCGGCATCAAGGGCATGCCGCGCGTGAGCCGGGGTATGGATACGGCCCTCCGCGATGAGCGGCTTGCCCAGTCCGGCGGAAGCGATCTGCTCCAACAAATCCAGGTCCGGGCCGTTCGTTTTCGGGCGCTCGCCGGTGTAGCCGGCCAATGTCGTCCCGATCAGGTCTGCCCCGGCTTCAACAGCTGCCGCTGCGTCGTCGAGGGACCCGCAATCGGCCATCACCAGCGCGTGGGACCCAGCGTGGATGCCGGCCACCGTTTCGGCGAGGGAAAGCCCATCCGGGCGTGCCCTGCGCGTTCCATCGATCGCCACCACATGAGCCCCGGCATTCGCCACGGAGAGTGCATGACGGAGCGTGGGGGTGATGAACACGCCGTCGTGGCCGTCTTTCCAGAGGCCAATGACCGGAACTTCGACGGCGGCACGCGTGAACTGCACGTCGGCCAACCCTTGTACGCGGACAGCCGCAGCGCCACCGATGACAGCCGATGCGGCCACCTGGCCGGTGGTGCGGGGATCGCGCATGGGCTCGCCGGGGTATGCCTGGCAGGAAACGATCAGTTGGGAGCGGAGGGCTTCAAGGCCTTCGGGTGTGAGGATCATGATGTTCCCTTACTTACGGACGGCTTAAGGACGAGTTTCGCAGCGCCAACGATGGCGGCTGTGTTGCCAAGGGTGGCCCGGACTACGGGCACGGAAGTCAACGGGGCAAGGAGTTCCTGGCGCAGGGCAGCTTCCATGGGATTCCACCAGAGCTCTCCGGCGTCGGCCAGACCACCGGAGACCACCACAGTTTCAGGGTCAAGGATGTTGATGAGTCCGCCCACGGCTTGTCCGGCAGCGGCTGCGCCAACACCGATGGCACGCACAGCGGCGGCACGGCTGCCAGCGGAGTCAGCGCCAGCACCGCCGTCGTGCGCGTCAGGGACAGAAGAGGCAAGGGCAAACACGCCCCGGGTGTCCACAGCCTCGTCCGAAGACCCGCCAAACCGCAAGTACGCCTCATGGATGGCTGGCCCGGAAGCGATCGCCTCGACGTGCCCGGTTCCACCGCAAACGCAGGCCAAAGGACGCCCGGAAGACACCGCAAGGGGTGAAGCAAAGTGCCCCACATGCCCGCCGACAAAACGGTGCCCCAAGACGGGAGCGCCGTCCAAGACAAAACTGCCGCCCACGCCCGTCCCGAACGCCACCATGAGTGAGCTGGAGGAACCTGCCGCCGCGCCAAGCCAGGCTTCGCCGAGAGCGTGCGCATGGACGTCGTTGACGGCCCGCACCGCAGCAGCCGGCAGCGAAAGCCGCGCAGCAAGCCCGGCCACAAGCGCAGTCCCGGCCCAGCCATGAATCGCGTCGGTCGCAGACACAACGGACCCAACAACAGCGTCAATAACCCCCGCGGAGCCGATGCCGACGCCGGAAACCGAAAGTCCGGCGTCGGCAGCGCGCTCCACCAAGCCCGCGATCAGCGCAGCGGTGGCATCGAGGATGGCTTCGCCACCAGCCCGGTTCAACGTCGGAATGGTCTCCGACATCAACACGTCGCCAGAAGGGGCAACAACCCCGGCGGCGGTTTTCGTGCCGCCGAGGTCAACGCCGATCACATGGGTCATGGAAGCGGTCATGGAACCTTAGACCAGCCCGTTCCGCTCCAGAATTGAACGAATTGCAGCCGTCTCGGAATCGTTCAGGGAAAGCATCGGCGAGCTCATCGTGTTGGACTCGATGACACCCATCACCTGCAGCGCGGTCTTGAACGCACCCAGACCAGCGGCTCCGCCGGACACGCGGCCATTGGGGGTGTAGACGATCTCGAAGACGTCGGCCAAGCGGTCCTGCTCCCTTGCCGCGAGAGCCCAGTCGCCAGCCTGGGCGGCGTCGAACAGTCGACGGTAGCCGGCCGGGTCAACGTTGCCGAGGCCGGGGACAACACCCTGCGCGCCGCCCAGGAGGGCGCCGTCCACCACAACTTCGTGACCGGTGAAGATGTCGAAGTTGGGGATGTCTTTTGCCGCGAGGAGCAGCTGGCGGAAGGAGACGTCGTCGCCGGAGGAGTCCTTGACGCCGGCAAGGACGCCATCGCGGCCGAGGCGGACCAGGAGGTCGGTGGGCAGCTTGAAGTGCGTGCGGACCGGGACGTCGTAGGCGAAGATCGGTTTCTCGATGGCGGCGTGGATGCTGCGGAAGTGCGTTTCGGTCTCCGCGGCGTTGCCAATGGCGTAGTACATGGAGGTGACCACGATCGCGTCGGCGCCGAGGTCAACCACCTTGCGCGCTTCTTCGATGACGCGGTTGGTGGTTTGTTCGTTGGCGCCCACGATCAGCGGGACGGCTCCTGCGTTGGCGTCGGCGATGGTGGAGACCACCAGCTCACGCTCGTCGTTGGTCATGTAGGGGACTTCGCCGGAGGAGCCCAGGACGAAAAGTCCGGACACACCGCCGTCGATCAGGTGCTTGGTGACGTTCTTCAGCGACGCGGTGTCGATGCTGCCGTCGGCGTGGCGGGGGGTGATGACCGGGGGGATGACGCCCTGGAACTGAGTGGACACAGAATTCTCCGTTGTTTGTAGCTTGTGAAGGGAAAAACTAGATGTGGAGCAGGCTCGGCGCGGCGCCGAGCAGCTTCTTGGTGTAGTCGTTGCTGGGGTTGTCGAAGACCTGGGTGGCTGTGCCCTGCTCGACGATCTTGCCGAAGTACATGACGCAGATGCGGTCCGAGACGTACCGGACGGTCTGGATGTCGTGCGAGATGAATACCATGCCGAGGTTCAGCTGGGTCTTCAGGTCGGACAGCAGGTTCAGGACCTGCGCGCGAACCGAAACGTCCAGGGCCGACGTCGGCTCGTCCGCCACGATGATGTCCGGATCCAAGGCCAGTGCGCGGGCGATCGCCACACGCTGGCGCTGGCCGCCGGAAACCTGCGACGGCGTCACTTCAGCTGCCGATTGCGGCAAGCCAACCAGCGCCAACAGTTCCTTGACCTTGGCAGCGCGGGAGGCTGCGTTGCCGATGCCATGGATCTGCAGCGGATCCGTCAGGATGTCCTGGATGGTCATGCGGGGGTTCAGTGCCGTCGCCGGATCCTGGAAGACCACGGAAACTGAGCGGCCGAACTGCTTGCGCATCGCTGCGTTCCGCTTGATGGCGGGCTTTCCATGGAACAGAACCTTGCCCGACGTCGGCGGCTGCAGTCCCACGAGCACTGAAGCGAGCGTGGACTTGCCGCAGCCGGACTCACCGACGATGCCCACGGTTTCGCCGCGGCTGATGGTGAAGTCCACGCCGTCCACGGCTTTGACGATGTTCGGGCGGAACAGGCCACCGGTGCGTGCATGGTGGTAGACCTTGACGTCTTTGAGCTCGATGACCGGCTTTCCGGTTGATTCACTCATTTCGCGTCCTCCTTCAAATGGCTGGCCCAGTAGTGGTCGGCATCGTCTCCGTTCGCTGTGGCAACCGTGGTGAGGACCAGCGTCTGGTGGGGATCGGCGTCGGCGCGCAGCGAGCGGGCCGCGAAGCGGTCTCCTGTTGCGAAGTCCCGCGGGGACGGGACAGTGCCGGGGATCTGGTGGAGGCGGACAGCGTCGGCCTCGATGGAGAGGACCGCACCCAGCAAGCCGCGGGTGTACTCGTGCTTGGGGTTCTGCAGCAGTTCGGAGGCCTGTGCGGATTCAACCACCTGGCCGGCGTACATGACCGTGATGCGGTGGGCCAGGGAGGCCACCAACGCGAGGTCGTGGCTGACGAACACCATCGCGAAACCGAGCTGTTCGCGCAGTTCGTTGAGCAGATCCACAACCTGCTTTTGGACGGTGACATCCAGGGCGGTGGTGGGCTCGTCAGCAACAACGATCTTCGGCGAACGGGACAGGGCCATGGCGATCAGCACGCGTTGGCGCTGGCCGCCGGAGAGCTCGTGCGGGTAGCTGGCGAGGGTCCGGACGGGATCCAGTTTCACCATGTCCAACAGCTCGGCAGGAGTCTTGCGACCCCCGCGCTTGGTCAGCTGTTCCATCTGGTCCTTGATCTTCATGGACGGGTTCAGGGAGCTCAACGCGTCCTGGTAGACCATGGCGATCTGCTCACCGCGCAGGCCCTCGTAGGCCTTGGGGTTGCTGTGCTTGGTGGCGGAGTCCAGGAGTTCCTTGCCATCGAACTTGATGGAACCGGTGACCTGGGCGGTCTTGGGCAGCAGGCCCATGACTGCGAGCGAGGTGATGGACTTGCCACAACCGGACTCACCCACCAGGCCCATGGTCTCGCCTTCGCGGACAGTGAAGGAGACGTTGTCCACGATTGCGATGTCGCCGAAGCGGCCGGGGAAGCGGATGGACAGGTTCTTCACTTCCAGCACATTGCGTGCCCCGGAAGAGACCTGCGGGAGGCGGTCGGTACGCTTCGCTTCGATGGCTGCCAGGAGCTCCAACTCGCGGTCCAGGAGGAGGTGCGGGTTGGCGGCGGCCAGCTTCACATCGGTGAGGACGGCTGACGTGCCCACCTCAGAAGTGGCGGTGTCGCCGGAAGCGGCACGGACGCCGTCGAGCTCGTGTTCCTCAACTACGGAGGGCTGGGCGACGGAGGTTGCGACCTCGGTGTCCACGGCCACAATGGCGGTGGATCCGTCGTCGTCCTTTACTACGGGTGCGCGGCGCAGTTTCGGGTTCACCATGGCGTCGGTGAGGCCTTCGGCCAGGATGTTCAAGGAGAGCACCGTCAACAAGATGGTGACACCGGCGAAGGTGGTGGCCCACCAGCCGCCGGACAGGACCAGGTTGCGGCCGTAGGAAATGACGTTGCCCCATGATGGCGCCGGGTCCTGGACGCCTGCGCCGAGGAAGGACAGCGAGGCTTCGAGGATGATGGCGTCGGCCACCATGACCGTGGCGAACACCAGTACCGGAGCTGCGGTGTTGCGGACGATGTGCTTGACCAGGATGTAGAACCGTCCTGCACCAATCACGCGCTCGGCACGGACGTAGTCTTCGCCATACTGGGCCAGGACGTTGGCGCGGACCACTCGGGCCAGCTGCGGGGTGTAGATGATGGCGATCGCGATGATGATGGTGGGAACCGAGTTGCCGAAAGCAGCCAGCAGCACGGCCGCCAGCGCGATGCCGGGGAATGCCATGAGGATGTCCATGAGCCGCATGATGATCTCGTTCACGGACTTGCTGGACGTCGCGGCGAAGGAGCCGAGGAGCGCACCGGCAAGGATGGCCAAGGCCACCGCGCCGAGGCCGATCATCAGCGATGACTGTGCACCAAAGAGGAGGCGCGAGAAGATATCCCGGCCCAGCCGGTCAGTGCCGAAGAAGTGTTCTGCGCCCGGCGGGGTGGCCGGAATGAAGGTCTCCAGCGGATCGTGCGGGGCGATGACCGGTGCGAAAATGGCCGCCAGAACAATCATGATGAGGAAGAGCAGGGCGATACGGGAGCCCCAGGGCAGGGCCTTGAAACGAATGCCCGGGGCACTTAGCCGTTCTGCGAGCTTGCTGCGCATGAGCTATACCGTCCTGATTCGGGGGTTGATAAGCAGGTAGAGAAGGTCCACCACGATGTTCACCAGAACGAAGGTGACGGAGATGGTGAGCACCACGCCCTGGACCAGGTTGACGTCCAGGTTGGTGATGCCGTTGAGGATCAGTTGGCCCATGCCGGGGAGGGCGAAGATCATTTCAATCACGACGGCGCCACCCAGCAGGTAGCCGACGCGGAGTCCCAGCACGGTCACCGGGGTGACGAGCGCGTTGCGAAGGACGTTCTTGGAGACGACCTCGCGGTAGGGGACGCCGTTGCCGATGGCGGTGCGGACGTAGTCACGGTCCAGCTCTTCCACCATCGAGGTGCGGACCACCCGGATCAGCGATGCTGAGACGGGGATGCCAAGCGCGAGGGCCGGGAGGGCCATCGAGTTGAGCCAACCGCCGAAGCCGGACTCCGGCGTCGCAATTCCGCCCGAGGGGAACATCGGGTTCTCGCCCAGCGCGAACCACTGGATGAGCAGGATGCCCAGCCAGAACGATGGCGTGGCGATCGCTGCAATGGAGAAGACGCGGACCAACTGGTCCTGCCACTTGTCGCGGTACAGGGCGCCGAGGATGCCGAACGCGAGGGAAAGCACGATCGCGATGAGCACGCCCAGGAAGGTGAGCTGGAGCGTCAGGGGGAACGCCGAGCCAATCATGGATGCCACCGACTTTGCCGGCGGGGTGGTGACGCCGAGGTCGAACTGCAGGAGCTTTCCGAGGAAGCGGAAGTACTGCAGGACCAGGGGATCGTTCAGGCCATTGTCCTGGCGGTACTGCTGCTTGGCTTCTTCACTGGCGCCGTCACCGAGGGCGGAGCTTGCCTGGTCGCCGGGGGCGGCCTGCAGGACGAGGAAGACGAGCAACGTAATGCCCAGGATCATCAATGGCAATGCTGCAAGCCTGCGGCCAAGCAGACGCAATATCGTGACCAATTTGTTCTCCGGTTGGTTGGGTGCTGCTGGTTGCGGGGCCCGCTCTGCGGGCTATTTGGGGGATTCAGGCCGCAGAGCGGGCCCCACAACTCGAAGGGTGCTTTAGGCGGTTCGTCCGACGTCGACGAATGACAAGCCGGTGGTGGGCAGGGGCTGGAAGCCGTTGAGCTTCTTCTCGTCCCAGGCACTGGGCAATTGACGGTGGAAGATGGGGTAGAGCGGAACCTCGTCGGACACCATGTCCACGATTTCGCCGACGATCTTTTTGGCCTCGTCTCCGGAGGCCTGCGAGCCCTTGTTCATGAGGTCCTGCAGTTTGGTGCGCTCGGGGGTGGTCCAGAAAGCACGCTTGTCCATCCAGGTTGCGCCGGAGTAGAACCAGCTCAGGAGGAGGTCTGCGTCATTGCCGAAGACTGAGGGATCGCCCGGGGCCGCGACCACCGAGAAATCGCCCTTGCCCACGCGGTCGCTGTACAGCGCGCCGGACTGGAGGCTCTTGACGGTGACCTTGACGCCCGGAATCTTGTTCCAGGATTCAAGGATCAGCGGTGCAACATCCTTGACCCAGGCAGTGTCCGTGGTGAGCAGTTCGAACTCAAGGCTGGTAACGCCTGCCTGCTTCAGCAGGTCTTCGGCCTTGGAAGCGTCGTAACCGTAGACATTCTTGGCCTTGACGTAATCCGGGTGGCCTTCCTGGAAGTAGGAGCTGGCGGCTTTTGCGTTGCCGAACAGCGCCTTCTTGATGATGGATTCCTTGTCCATGCCGTAATGCAACGCCTGGCGGACGAGCTTGTTGTCGAACGGAGCCTTGGCGCAGTTGAACATCAGGAACAGCATGCCGAACGACTGGACGGATTCGACCTTGACCTTGGACTTCAGGCCATCGACGTCCAGGTACGGAACGTCTTCGATGGCCTGGACACGGCCGGACTGGACGGCGGTGACGCGGGCGGCCGCGTCGGAGAGCAGCAGCCAGGTCATGCCCTTGGCCAGTGCGGGCTTGGGGCCGTTGTAGTCGGCGAACGCTTCGAAGACGATCTTGTCGTCCTTGACTGCGGAGATGAGCTTGTACGGACCTGATCCCACCGGTGAAGCGTCGAAGGCCTTCAGGTCGGTGGCGAGTGCCTTGGGAACGATCTTGACCACCGAGATACGGGGACCGAAGCCGGGGAAGGCGTACTTGAGGGTGAACTCCACCGTCTTGGCATCCAGCGGCTTGACGTCCTGGATGAAGGGGATGAACTGGGAGAACAAGGACTTGTTCGCCGGATCCATCACGCGGGTGAAGGAGAAAGCGACGTCTTCGGTGGTGACGGGGGAGCCATCGTGGAACTTTGCACCGTCGCGGATGGTCACCTGGTAGGTGGTGTCGTTGACCTTCTTGGGGTCCGCCGCCGCCAAGGCGTTGTAGGGCTGCCGAGTGGCGGGGTGGAGCTCGATGAGGCCTTCAAAGATGTGGAGGTTGGCGGCCATCGGCGTGGCTCCGGAGGAGCTCAGCGGATCAAAGCCAGTGGACAGCGCGTAGGAGATGCCTGCCTCGATGGTGAGGTCCTTGTTAACTGCCGCGGTATTGGTGGTCGTGCCCGTGGTGGTGCTGGCAGCGCCGCCGCACGCGGAGAGGGTTGCCGTGAAGGCGGCTGCTGCACCAACTGCGCCGCTTAGCTTCAGGAAGTTCCGGCGGCTGGCGTCGTTGACCAGCGGCAGGCTGTGGATCGTCTTGCTCATAGGGTGCCTCACCATTCGCGTTTCGTGGGTTATCGGATGTAGGACGTCCGATGCTCGTATTGAAACTGTAAGGGCGGTCACAACGGGACGTCAAGTGTGAATCGGCGCTGAGGGTGCTGGCGCACGCCTTGTGGATTGCCGGCTGCGGCCGGTTCGGAACGGAAACCTCAAGGATTTCGCGGCACATAGCTATGACGGAGGTGGGACATCCGATATTGTATGTTGCGAGTCACTCATTCTTTGGTGGGCACTAAGCTCGCCTCAATATTAACACCGCACTTGCTTCCAAGGCTGGCCTCCGCCCGCTTCAAGGCAAGTGCATCGGCAAGGAGAAAGCCATGACAACTTCCAGTGTGGTTCCGCAGGCGCGGTTCAGTGCACAGGCCCGGCTGCGGGCTTTGCAGTCGGACATTATGGAATTGATCCTTGAGCGCGAGCTCGAGGCGGGCGATCCATTGCCGACGGAAAGTGAGCTTTCCGGCGCTCTCGGCGTGGGACGCAATACGCTCCGCGAGTCACTCAAGGTGCTGCAAGCCCTCGGTGTCATCGAAATCCGCCACGGCTTCGGCATGTTCGTCGCCCCCAGTAACTTTGACGCCTTGGCTGACGGGCTGACTTTCCGGGGCCGCCTCTCCCTGCGTCACCAGGGCTTGGAAGCCTTGCAGTTGGTGGATGTGCGCCAGGCACTGGAATCCGGGCTCATCGGCTCGTCCATTGATGTCATGACCAAAGAGCAGCTCGCTTCCATCGAAGACGCCGTGAAACAGATGGAAGAGCTCGCCGCTGCCGGCGAAAACTTTGTGGCTGCGGACGCCGAATTCCACCGCCGACTTTTCGAACCCCTGAACAACGAGCTCCTGATCAACCTCATGGGCGTGTTTTGGAAGGTGTACCGGAAGATCCACGTGGAGATCGGTCCGGGCAACGAGGACCTGGTGAAGACTGCCGCGATGCACCGTGGAATCTATGGTGCTGTCGCCGCGGGTGACAAAGTCATGGCCTCCGAACTGCTCAACCGGCACTTTGACGGCATCCGCCGCCGCATCAGCGAGGCCGTTGGGGACTAAGCGTCCGCGGTTAACGCAAGGGGCCGCCGTCGTACTTCTTTGGAAAGTACGACGGCGGCCCGTTTAGTTCTGCGTGTTGCCCACCCGCCGCTGCCCTACTTGGGTGGGTACTTGGGCAAAGCAAAAGACCCGCACCGGCGAACCGGTGCGGGTCTTCATTTGTGCGCCCAAAGGGATTCGAACCCCTGACCTTCTGTTCCGTAGACAGACGCTCTATCCAGCTGAGCTATGGGCGCATTTCGTGTGATTCTCGGCGGTCTGTTTCTCTGACCCCCTCGAACCTCAATAAACTTTACAGAAGTTCATGTGAAGTTCCAAATCGAAAAGCTGTAATCTAGGCAACTAGACCGGTCTACGTGACCTTAGTCACTTAAAACCTGCTTTTGAGAACCTTCCTCCTTGAGTTCTAGCGGTTTTTGCTTTTCCGTCCTCCGGATGTCCGATGTCTGACAGCGGATTGGTCTGGTCCGCGGCCCCTATCGTTTAGGACACACCACTGAACCCGAGGAAGGGAACCGCAATGGGCGATCTGGCGCGACTGCCGCTGCTTGAGAAGGCACCTACTACGCATGCACGCCTGCTGGCCTGGGTTGAGGAAGTTGCCGAGCTGACTCAGCCGGACCGCATCCACTGGGTTGATGGCAGCGAAGCAGAAAACAAGAAGCTCACGGACGAACTGGTTGAGGCCGGCACGCTGAAGCGGCTGAACCCGGAAACGTTCCCGAATTCCTTCGCGGCGTTCTCCGACCCCGCTGACGTTGCCCGTGTTGAAGAGCAGACCTTCATCTGCTCAGAGAACGAGCGCGACGCAGGCTTCACCAATAACTGGATGGCCCCGGCCGAGATGAAGCAGAAGCTGCGCGGCCTGTTCGCCGGCTCCATGCGAGGCCGCACCATGTACGTCATTCCGTTCGTCATGGGCCACCTGGATGCCGAGGACCCGAAGTTTGGCGTCGAGATCACCGACTCCGCCTACGTTGTTGCCTCCATGCGCATCATGGCCCGCATCGGTACGGACGTGCTTGACCGCATCACGCAGACCGATGCTTTCTTCGTTCCGGCATTGCACTCGCTGGGCGCACCGCTGGAAGCCGGCCAGGCCGACGTCGCGTGGCCGTGCAACACCGACAAGTGGATTGTTCACTTCCCCGAAGAGCGCTCCATCTGGTCCTTCGGCTCCGGCTACGGCGGCAACGCCCTCCTGGGCAAGAAGTGCTACGCGCTGCGCATCGCATCGGTAATGGCCCGCGACGAAGGTTGGCTGGCCGAGCACATGCTCATCCTCAAGCTGACCTCCCCCGAGCAGAAGACCTACTACGTCTCCGCTGCTTTCCCGTCCGCCTGCGGCAAGACCAACCTCGCGTTGCTCGATCCCACCATCAAGGGCTGGAAGGTTGAGACCCTCGGAGACGACATCACCTGGATGCGCTTCGGCAAGGAAGGCGAGCTCCGAGCCGTCAACCCTGAAGCCGGCCTGTTCGGCGTCGCTCCCGGTACCGGTTGGGGCACCAACCCCAATGCCATGCGTGCCATCGCCAAGGGCAACAGCATCTTCACCAACGTGGCTCTGACCGACGATGGTGGCGTCTGGTGGGAAGGAATGACGGAGGAAACTCCGGCACACCTGACCGACTGGCGCGGTGAGTCCTGGACTCCGGACTCCGATGCTCCGGCCGCACACCCGAACTCCCGCTTCTGCACGCCGATCGACCAGATCGACATGCTGGCTGAGGAATACTTCAGCCCGGAGGGCGTGGAACTGTCCGCGATCCTGTTCGGTGGCCGCCGTAAGACCACCATCCCGCTGGTTACCGAAGCCCGCGACTGGTCCAACGGCATCTTCATGGGTTCCACGCTGTCCTCGGAAACCACGGCTGCTGCCGCCGGTGCCGTTGGCGTTGTCCGCCGCGACCCCATGGCCATGCTGCCGTTCATCGGCTACGACGCAGGCGATTACCTGAACCACTGGGTCAACCTCTCTGCCAAGGCCAACCCGGAGCGTCTGCCCAAGATCTTCCTGGTCAACTGGTTCCGCCGCACGGCCGAGGGCGGCTTCGCCTGGCCTGGCTTCGGAGACAACGCCCGTGTGCTCAAGTGGGCCATCGAGCGCCTTGAGGGTAAGGCCGACGCTGTGGAAACCCCGATCGGCTTTGTTCCGACCGGTGAGTCCATCGACCTCGAGGGCCTGGACATGACTCCGGCCGAGGTTGAGTCGGCTGTTCGCGTCGACCCTGAAGAGTGGGCAACAGAGCTGGCGTCCATCGAAGAATGGTTCGCCAACTTCGGCGAATCGCTCCCGGCGGCACTCCAGTCCGAGCTGGACGGTCTCAAGACCCGTCTGGGCTAGACCTCTTAGGAACAACGGCGTTCTTAAGTGAACGACGACGGCCCGTCACCTTTCGTTGGAAAGGTGACGGGCCGCCGTCGTGATGTGCGTGCCTTAGTTGGCGAGCCAAACGTCCGGCCCGAACACTTCGTAGTGGATCCGGGTGGCCGGGATTCCGGCGTCGATGGCTTCGTCACGGATTTTCTTCATGAAGGGGAGCGGTCCGCACAGGTAGAGCGATGCCTCGGCGGGCAGGTCTACTTCCCGCAAGGACATGAAGCCTTCGCTGGCACCGGCATGGGGTGATTCAAGCCAGAGCTGCAGCTCTGCGTCGATCGTCGCGGCGTCTGCCGTCATCTGGCCCCTCAACGCCCAGTTGTCCATGGTCTTCTCGGCATGGAGGACCATAACCTGCCGATCCGTGCCGGACTCCGCGAGCGAGCGCAGAATGGACGCCGTGGGAGTGCATCCGATTCCCGCGGATGCCAGGACGACCGGTCCATCGCCATCCTTGAGGGTGATCTCGCCGTAGGGGTTCGAGATCTCCAGTATGTCGCCAGGTTCGACGCCGGCATGCAGGGCGGTGGATACCTCGCCGCCGTCGTTGAGTTTGGTGGTGAAGGTTCGGTTGGTGCCCGTGTCACCGGACAGCGAATACTGGCGCACTTGGCGCAGGCCGTCCCTGAGGCGGACCTTGACGCTGATGTATTGACCCGGGATCGCTTCCGTGGCTGGGGTGTCGTCCGCAGCTTCCAGGGTGAATGTCATGGCGTCCGCGCCCGCGGCTTCCTTGGCGGTTACGCGCCAAGGCGTCCACATTTTTGTGTTCGCCTGGGAAGCGTAGAGGTCCTTTTCGAGCTTGATCAGGGCGTCGGCCATCAGCCAGTACACCTCGGTCCAGGCTTCCGCAATGTCCGGCGTGATGACGTCGGCCAGGTCTGCGGCGATGGCGGCGAACAAGTGCTCATGGACCACGCCGTACTGATCCTCGGTGATCCCGAGTGAGGCGTGCTTGTGGGCGATCCGCGAGAGGACCTTTTCGGGCAGTGTGCCGGGGTTGTTCACCAGGTGGGTTGCGAACGCCGCGATGCTCCCGGCGAGAGCCCGCTGTTGATCGCCTGAACGCTGGTTGGATCGGCTGAAGAGGCCATCGAGTAATTCGGGATGCGCTGCGAAAAGCCGCTGGTAGAAGTCGGCCGTGATCGAGCCGATCCGTGCACCCACCAAAGGGAGGGTTGCTTCGATGATGGGCCGGGACTTTTCCGAGAGCATGGTTCTCCTGGGTGTAGGGGTCAGCCTTGACTGGCCGATATATAAGCATTTGAAATGCATATATTTATACCTCAATTTCTACACTGCGTAGAAGAGTTGTGCAAGCTGTGAAGGGGCCAGCTGCCAGGGAAGTCGTTCCGGGGTTGCCGAGGGCGCTTACGGCTGGGTGGCCGGTACCCTGAACTCCGGGCGCAGCCCGATGGATTGGAACACCGGGTTCATCTGGCGGGCGTGGGGGAGTGAAGCTATGACCACAGTATCGAGCTCGCGGTAAAAGGCCTCCCGGGCGCGATTCATCGCGTGGCGCAGGCCGCATTCAGTGATAAGCGGGCAATTCTTTGTGGGAGATTGGCACTCCGCCGGATCCTGCCGGCTGTCCAAATGCCGAAGGACTTCCCCGACGGTGGCCCGCCGTCCGGATTCATTGAGCCGGGAACCGCCCAACCGGCCACGTTCGACGTCGATGTAACCCAGTGCACGCAGGCGGACCATGGCCTTGCTGACGTGGTTGTACGGTGTCCCGACGGCGTCGGCCACTGCCTGGGTGGTCAACAGCGTACCGTCGGGAGCCGCGGCCAACACCATGATGGCGCGGAGGCTGACATCTGCGAACGCGTTTATCTTCATGGGATCAGCTCACGGGTCGGGTCCAGCTCACGGTTAGGGTCTAGTCCACCCAGATGGATGGCTCGTGTGTATCGGGTTCCATCGCGCTGAAGGCAAAGCCCTCCGCCGTGGGAGAGTACGGGATGATGGCGGCCAGAACGTCGCCGTTCCGGTGCTCGGCTGCGCCGTGGATACCGTCAGATCCATGGTCCGGCAGGCTGACGTCACTTACTACTGCGATGGCCCGGAACTCATCACGGCCCTGGCGGAGAAGGTCCTGGATGTCCGAGAGCATCTGACCGGCGTCGACGTCACCGTTTTCGTCCGGCTCGCCAGGAGCAATCATCACTATCCGCAGCTCGCCGTCCTCGGACAACGTGACTCCGAACGGGAAGAAACCGCCGTTCTGCTGGAGATGCTCCTGGGCGGTTCCAAGCGCGGTTCCCAGGGTTTCACGGAGTTCGCGATCCTGGTCCGATTCTCCTGAAACGCCATCGGTGACGGGCTGGTCACTCATGCCTGGACCTACGCCCGGACCAGTGCGAGGACGCGGTCGCGGATCTTTTCCATGGTGGACTGGTCCTTGGCTTCTGCGTTCAGGCGCAGGAAGGGCTCGGTGTTGGACGGGCGCAGGTTGAACCACCAGCTGCCATCCTTGGCCGCGAACGTGCTGCCGTCCATGTGGTCGATGTCGATGTCTTCGGTTTCAAAGTCGATGCGGACGCGCTCGACTGCGCCTGCCTTGTCCTCGATTTCCGAGTTGATTTCACCGGAGGAGACGTACGGCTCGTACTGGCGGCCGAGCTCGGAGAGCGGACCGTCCTGCTCGCCGAGGGCGGCCAGGACGTGCATGGCAGCAAGCATGCCGGTGTCGGCGTTCCAGAAATCCCGGAAGTAGAAGTGCGCTGAGTGCTCCCCGCCGAACACGGCGCCTTCCTCGGCCATGACGGCTTTGATGAAGGAGTGTCCCACGCGGGTCCGTACCGCACGGCCGCCGTCCTTGGCCACCAGTTCGGGCACGGCCTTGGACGTGAGGAGGTTGTGGATGATCACAGGGGTGTGTTCCCCTGCTGCCTGGGCGCGGGCGATCTCCCGGCGGGCAACCATGCCGGTGATCGCGGACGGAGAGACCGACTCACCCTTTTCGTCGATCACGAAGCAGCGGTCAGCGTCGCCGTCGAAGGCCAGTCCGATGTCCGCGCCGTGCTTGATGACAGCGGCCTGCAGGTCACGGAGGTTTTCCGGTTCCAGGGGGTTGGCCGGGTGGTTGGGGAACGAACCGTCCAGTTCAAAGTAGAGCGGGACGATCTCGAACGGCAGTGCCGGGAGCAATTTGTCTCCAAGGACTGCCGGAGTGGTCAGGCCGGCCATGCCGTTGCCGGCGTCCACGACGATCTTCAGCGGACGGGAGCCGGAAAGGTCCACGAGTTTGCGCAGGTACTCGGAGTAGTCCTTCAGGACGTCGTGCACGCCGATCTCGCCGCGGTTGGCCGCTGCAGGGATGGTGCCGGAGTTCAGGTACTGCTCTGCGAGGGCCTGGATTTCCTTCAGGCCGGACTCGGAGGAGATGGGCTGGGCACCGGCCTTGGCCATTTTGATGCCGTTGTATTCGGCAGGGTTGTGGCTGGCGGTGAACGTGGCGCCGGCGGCGTTCAAAGCGCCGCATGCGTAGTAGAGCTCATCTGTGGAGATCAGGTCCAGCAGTTGGACGTTCGCTCCACGCGTGGCTGCGCCGTTGGCAAAGGCCTGGCTGAACTCGGGCGAGGAGGGACGCATGTCGCCGCCGACCAGGACGGTCTCGCCCTCGAGGCCCAGGACGTCGATAAAGGCAGCGCCAACGGCCTCGACGATTTCAGCCGTGATGGATTCACCCACGATCCCACGGACGTCATACGCCTTGAAGGATGCCGAGAGGTCGAATGTCTTGTTCTGCTCGCTAGTCACGCGCTCAATCCTACTGTGGCAACGCAATTGGGCATGAATGCGGAAGGGAGCTATGTGGATAGCCGTTGTCCACATAGCGTGGATGAACGGTTCTGGCTGTCAGGGTCGGCTGGAATACTGGGGTGATGGCCTACAACTCCCAGAACGCTGCCGTTTCCGTGCAATCACCCACCCAGCAACAGGCTTTGGCGTGCCTGCGGGAGTTGGTGGGGCACCCCGAAGCGCAGTTCCATGACGGCCAGTATGAAGCGATCGAGGCATTGGTTGATGCCGGCCGGCGGGCGTTGGTTGTCCAGCGAACCGGTTGGGGAAAGTCAGCTGTCTATTTCGTCGCATCGTTGCTGCTGCGGAGACGGGGAGCGGGTCCAACGCTGATTGTCTCGCCCCTGCTCGCCCTCATGCGTGATCAGGTTGCCGCCGCCGCGCGGGCAGGTGTGCGTGCCGTGGCCATCAACTCTGCCAATGCTTTGGAATGGGACACAGTCCTGGCCCAGTTGGCCGCAGACGAGGTGGACGTCCTCTTGGTTTCTCCCGAGCGTCTGACAAACCCGTCCTTCAGGGAGAACCAGCTCCCGGAGCTCATCCGTCGTACCGGTCTCCTGGTGATTGACGAGGCTCACTGCATCTCGGACTGGGGGCACGACTTCCGGCCCGATTACCGACGCATTGCCGATCTCATCGCGCAGTTGCCGGCATCCGTGCCAGTCCTGGCCACTACAGCCACAGCCAACTCCCGGGTGGTCCATGACATCGAGGAACAACTCGGCGACGGAGTGCTGACCATCCGGGGTGCTCTCGGCCGTGAATCACTGCGCCTCGGCGTTCTGACCCTGCCCGATTCCCGGGACCGGTTGGGTTGGTTGCTGACTCACCTGGCCGACATGCCCGGCAGCGGGATTATCTACACGCTCACGGTTTCGGCCGCAGAAGACACCGCCCGGCTCCTCGCAGAAGCGGGACACAACGTCCTGTCTTACACGGGACGGACAGATCCCGCGGACCGGGAACGCGCTGAGCAACTCCTCAAGGACAACCAGGTGAAGGCCCTCGTGGCCACGTCCGCCCTGGGAATGGGTTTCGACAAGCCGGACCTGGGCTTTGTCATCCACCTTGGCGCGCCGTCTTCACCCGTTGCCTATTACCAGCAGGTTGGACGTGCTGGACGTGGAGCAGCCAACGCGGACGTCTTGTTGCTTCCCGGCTCTGAGGACCGTGAAATCTGGCAGTACTTTGCCACAGCCTCCATGCCATCCGCGGAAAAGGCCGACGCCGTACTGGCCGTCCTCGGGGAGGCAGGATCCGCCCTCTCTACCGTCGCGCTGGAAGCCCGGGTGGATCTTCGCCGCACGCCGTTGGAACTCCTCCTCAAAGTCCTGGCAGTTGACGGCGCAGTAGAACGCGTCGGCGGGGGGTGGCGTTCCACCGGCATGCCGTGGAACTACGATGCCGAGCGGTACGCGCGCATCGCCGAGGCGCGTGTGGACGAGCAGGACTCCATGGTGATCTACCAGGACACCGCAGGTTGCCGAATGGAATTCATCACCTCAGTACTGGACGACGAAACAGCTGCCGCGTGCGGCCGTTGCGACAACTGCGCTGGCCGTTGGTTCCCCGTGGACGTGGCAGCCTCGGCAGCCGACACCGCGGGACAAACCCTGCGGCGAGCCGGCATAGCCGTGGAACCACGCCTTCAATGGCCCAGCGGCATGGATAGGCTCGGGGTTGCGGTCAAAGGCAAGATCAAGCCCGACGAGAGCGTGTCCGAAGGGCGGATCCTGGCCCGGCTAACCGACCTCGGGTGGGGCGGAGCCCTCCGGGAGTTGTTCGCCGCCGGCGCTCCGGACCGCGCCGTAGACCCTGCCATGCTGCAGGCATGCGTCCAGGTACTGCGCGAATGGTCAGGGGCTGAAGGCGGAACCCCGTGGAGCGGGGTCGGCCGTCCTGCGGCAGTTGTCAGCATTCCGTCACGGAGCAAGCCGCAGCTGGTCGAATCCTTGGCCCAGGGAATAGCCGGTATTGGGCGGATGCCTTACCTCGGGCAACTGCAGCCCCAGCACGGTGGGCCAACGGGAGCTCGTGGAGGCAACAGTGCATATCGGCTGGCCGGGGTCTGGGACAGGCTCGTGGTCGGTCCCGAACTTGCCCAGGCCTTGGCAGGTACCGGGGGCCAGCCCGTACTGCTGGTCGATGACCTCATTGACAGCCGATGGACCATGACCGTCTCGGCCAGGGCACTGCGCCAGGCTGGTGTGGGTGCGGTCCTCCCGCTGGCGCTGGCCCAAGCGGGGTAGAGCGGCTGCCCAGTCCGGTAGGACTGCGTCATGTTGTGATCGCTCCCACGCTGCCTCTATAGGATCGACCAAACAGCCCGCTCCCTGTCGCGGGCCATACGCCAGAACCCGGACCGGAGCCATGAGCACAAACCCGAGCAGCACAGACGTCGACGCAGCCAACCAGACGAGTTGGCGGCCGCGCCTGGCACTGCTCGTGGCGGCGACGTTCTTCATGGAATTCCTGGACGGGACCATCCTCACGACGGCCATCCCCAGCATCGCCTCCGATTTCCGGGTGGCACCTGCTGACATCAACATCACCATGACGGCGTACCTGGTGACGGTCGCCATGGGCATTCCGTTGAGCAGTTGGCTCGCTGAGCGGTTTGGCGCTCGCAGGATCTTCTGCCTTGCGATATCCGTGTTCACCATTGCCTCGCTGCTCTGCGCGATCAGCACCGACCTGACTATGCTCACGCTCAGCCGGGTGGCGCAGGGCATGGGCGGGGCCATGATGGTTCCCGTAGGCACCCTGGTGGTGCTGCGGGGCACCCCCAAATCCGAGCTTCTCCGGGCTACCGCTTATCTGGTGTGGCCCGGGCTCCTTGCTCCTGTCCTGGCCCCGATGGTGGGCGGCGCCCTCACGACCTTCCTTTCATGGCACTGGATCTTCATCATCAACGTCCCGCTGGGCCTGGCTGCCTTCATTGCAGCCCTCCGGCTGGTGCCGCAAACGCAGTTCGACGGGAAGCGCCGGCTGGACTGGTTCGGCTTGCTGCTCACCACCCTGGGTGTAGGCGCGTTGGTGGTGGGGCTGGAAACCCTGGGGGGACACGCATCGAATGTGCTGGCCGCGGGAGTGGTTTCCGCAGGGGTGCTGTCGCTCGCGGGCGCGGTCTGGTGGATGAGCAAGGCGAAAGTTCCGCTGTTCAACCTCAGCGTCTTCGGGACCAGGACGTTCAGGGCAACATCCACCGGGGGGTTCATTTACCGGCTGACCATCAGTTCTGTCCCTTTCCTGCTGCCGCTGATGTTCCAGGACGGGTTCGGTTGGGATCCCCTCAAGGCCGGCGTGATGGTGGCAGCGGTGTTCGTGGGCAACATTGGGATCAAACCGGCCACTACGCCCTTGATCAGGCGTTTCGGGTTCAAGCCCGTGCTGGTCTTTGCGTCGTTTGCTTCGGCCGTGACGTTTGCGTTGTGCGCTTTCCTTGATGCCCAAACACCCGAGCCACTCATTTTCGCCTTGTTGCTGTTCAGCGGTGCCTTCCGTTCCATCGGTTTCTCCGCGTACGCCTCGGTGCAGTATGCGGACATCATCCCTGGACAGTTGCCCTCGGCCAACGCCATCTCCGCAACGCTGGTTCAGCTGGCGGCTGCGGCCGGGATCGCGGTGGGTGCCTTGTTCCTGCGCCTTTTTGAGGCCACAGACGTGTTCGGCCCGGACCAAGTGTCGGCGTACAAGGGGGCCTTCGTAGCCATGGCGGTGCTGATGCTGGTCAGCACTGTGGACAGCCTCACGCTTCATCGGCATGCGGGAGCCGAAGTCAGCGGCGGAGCGAAGCGCGGTTAAACGCAAAAGGTCCCGGTTCGAAAACCGGGACCAATTCGCGGAGACGGGGGGATTTGAACCCCCGGTGGAGTTGTGCCCCACACTTCATTAGCAGTGAAGCCCATTCGGCCGCTCTGGCACGTCTCCCTTTGCTATTGCTAGCCCACCAAGGATACGCAGAACCTGCGGTCCAGTGCAAAACGCGGCCATTCGCCCGCCCATTTCGATGGTTCGCTGCAGGATAGGCCGTTGGCACGGCATGGTGCGCAGGGAACCATCGAATCGGGCCCGGCGGAGAGGTTAGTTGCTTCCAGCAAGCGAACGCCACAGGAAATGGTTGCTCCGTGCCTGCAAAGCCGCCGCTTGCCGGTTGTCCGAGGCTCCGGCATGTCCGCCCTCAAGTGCCTCGTGGAACCAGACGTTCGGGATCCCCATCGCCTGCATGCGGGCGGCCATCTTCCGGGCCTGGACGGGTCCCACCCGGTCATCGGACGTGGCGGTCCAAATGAACGTTTCGGGGTATTCCACACCGTCGTGAAGCAGGTGGTACGGCGAGAACGTGCGGATGAACTCCCATTGTCCGGGGACATCGGGATCGCCGTATTCGGCAATCCACGAATACCCCGCGGACAGCTTGGTGTACCGGCGCATGTCCAGAAGTGGCACGCCGCAGGATACGGCACCGAACAGTTCGGGGTACTGGGTCAGCATGTTTCCCACCAGGAGCCCGCCGTTGGAGCCGCCCACGCAGCCCAGGCGGGGGCGGCTGGTGACGCCGCGGGAGATCAGGTCCCTGGCCACGGCAGCGAAGTCCTCATAGGCACGGTGCCGGTTTTCCTGGAGGGCGGCGCGGTGCCATGAGGGTCCGTACTCGCCGCCGCCTCGGATGTTGGCCACAACGTACACGCCGCCACGCGAGTGTGCTTCGGCGCCGTCCTCGGCGGAGGCGCCCACTGTGCGCCGCTCGAGCCAGGCCCGCCCTATGGATCCGCTGTACGCCGGGGTCCGGGAAATTTCGAATCCGCCGTAGCCGGAGAGTTGGGTGGGGTTCTGGCCGTCGAGCACCAGGTCCTTGGACGCGACCTGGAAATAGGGAACCTTGGTTCCATCCTCAGAAACCGCAAAGTGCTGCTGGACTTCGTATTCGGCTTCGTTGAAGAACGACGGCGACCGCTTCACCTCGGCGTGTTGACTCACCACACCGCCGGACTGCCCGCCATCAGACTGCCCATCCGCACCGCGTGTCAGTGTTCCGCGGGTCAGGGTAGTGGGGGTGGTGAAGCCGGTGGCCACCAGCCAGAAGTCATTGCCGGCAGGGCCCTGGTCTTCGTCGTCCACGGCATAGGCGTTGACGTCGTGAAGCGGCGGGCACGCATCCAGGAGGGTGGATCCCCACACGCCGCCGGCGTCAACAGTGGATGGATCCAGCACCCGGATCTCGGAGGAGACATCGCGCAGGAGGTTCAGCAGCAGGTATTCCCTGGTCCAGCTCCAGGACTGCAACGACGTTTGGGCGTCCGGGGTGAAGAGGACCAGCAGGGAACGGGACCCCGCAAGATACGAATCGAAGTCAGCAGCCAGCAAGGACCCCGCCGGGTACACAACGCCGGCAACATCCCAGTCCTGCTGCGGACGGAACAGCAGCCAGTCACGGTGGGCGCTGATATTCACATCGGTAGGAACGTCTATCGCCACCCATGAGTCGTCCTTCAGCAACGACGTGGTGCGGTTGTAGAAGTCGATGTAGTCCACGGCGAAGGTGCGCTCGTAGCCCGGAGTCGAGTCGTGGGCCACCATTGCCAGCATGTGGTCTTCGGGGATTTCAAAGAGGCGCTCGGCCTGGGCAAGCGATTGGCCGCGGCGCAGCCTCACACCAGTCCGTGCGTAGGAGGAGGTCGTCGCGGGCAGCCCTTCGGCGGTGCTGGACACCAGGAGGGTATCCGCATCGAGCCAGCTGACGTTGCCTTTGGCTGTGGGGAGGTCAAAGCCGCCGTCCACGAAGGTGCGGGATTCGACGTCGAACTCGCGGTGGCGGTCAGCGTCGCCGCCGTCGGGGGAGAGCGAAACCATAGCCAGCCGGTACTCGCTGCCATCTGCGGGACGAAGGAAACCGGCGCCGTGGAACACCCACTCGACACCCTCAGCGGCGGCCAGGGCATCTATGTCCAGCAGGACATCCCACTCCGGCTCCTCGCTGAGGTAGCTCTCCCAGGTGGTGCGGCGCCAGAGGCCTTTGGGGTGTTCCTGGTCCTTCCAGAAGTTGTAGTAATAGTCGCCACGTTTGGAGACCATGGCGATGCGGTCCGTTGAGTCGAGGACTTCCAGGATGCCGGCCTCAACAGCGGCGTACTCGGAGTCCTCCAGGAGTTCCTCGGTGCGGGCGTTCTGTTCGCGGACCCACGCCAGCTGTTCTTCGCCGTGGATGTCTTCCAGCCAGACGTTTTCATCCGTGGGCTCAGGCGCGACGTCCGCAGCGTGGCGCGGTCCGGCGGCCGTCGCAGTGTCATTCTCGGGAAGTGGCGTCTGATCAGCTTCTGTGGTGGTCATCGCCCCATCCAAGCAACACTGTTCAACGGTAAGCAAGTCACGCAGAAGTTAGGCTGGAGCGTGGATGAATCGCAAACCAACCGTGTTGCCCTGATTGGGGCCGGCCCTCGGGGCACCAGTGTCCTTGAGAGGCTGCTTGCGAACTGGGCCGCGGAGACACCTGAATCGACCGCCCTGCACATCCATGTCGTGGATCCTTTCCCGGCCGGTTCGGGCCATGTGTGGCAGCCGGAGCAGTCGCGCCTGTATCTGATGAACACCCAGTCCTTCTACCCGACGCTCATCCCTGAGGAACCCGGGCTTGCCCAGCCGTTGACGGGTGGTTCGTTCGACCAGTGGCGTGAGGCCCGGCGTCGTGATGGTGAGGGCCTGAACGCCGCCGAAAAGGCGGAGCTGGCTGTCCTGGACTCGCACGACTTCCCCAGCCGGGCGCTGTACGGACGGTACTTGAGGCAAACCCTGGAGGGGCTGCTGAACCGGCTGCCCGACGGCGTTGAGGTCACCTTCCACGAGACCCTCGCCGTGGCTGCCCGGCCTGTGAAGGACGGGTTCGACGTCGAACTGGCCAACGGTGCGTCCCTCACCGTCGGCTCCGTGGTCCTCGCGCTGGGACATATCGAGTCCCGCCTGAATCCCGAGCAGCGCTCTTTCAAGAGGGCCGCAGACGAACAGGGGCTGTTGTACTTCCCGCCCGCGCCGCCAGCGGACGTGGACTGGCAGGCCGTGCCGGACAACGAGCCAGTACTGGTCCGCGGTATGGGGCTGAACTTCTTCGACGTGGTGGGGCAGTTGACCGAAGGTCGGGGAGGCACGTTCGTTGATGCGGGTGTGCCTGGGGCCGGTGTGCTGGAGTACCGGGCATCGGGCCGGGAGCCGAAGATCATCGCCGCCTCCCGCAGGGGCACGCCGTACCGGGCCAAAGCGGGCCTGGACGGCTACTATCCACGCAGCATCACCATGCGTTACCTGACCGAAGACGCCGTGGACCGGTTCCGCGCGGCCGGAATCCAACCGGGCTTTGACCACGACCTCTGGCCACTGCTTCACCGCGACGCGCTGTGGGCCTATTATTCAACGCTGGCCCGGTCCCAGCCCACGGCAATAAAGGACCCTGCCCAGTTCCTCGCTGATCTTGAGGACGCACTCCAGCCGCATGCGCACACCACCACGCATTGGGAGGGCAGCGTGGGCGATCTCGTCGAAAAGCACGTCGTTTCCTCCCGCCGGTTGAACCTCCGTGGACTTGCTGCACCGCTGGCAGGACGCACCTTTGCCTCCCGGGGTGAGCTGGACGCGGCCATTACCGCGTACCTGGATGATGATGCCCGGCGATCGGCCCTTGGCGAAGCGGACCCGGTCAAGATGGCCATCGGCGCCCTGCACACCGGCCGGGCAATCCTCAAGTCGGTGGTGGCAGACGGCGGCATTACGGACGAGTCATGGCTCGCAGGGTTGCGGGGCTGGTTCGAGTCCTTCGTTGAAGGACTGGCCAGCGGAGCGCCTGCGCTGCGCTCGGAGCAGTTGGCCGCCTTGGCGCGTGCCGGCGTCGTGAGTTTTGTCGGACCGGACCCGAAGTTCAGCGTGGACAGGGGCGAAAGGGTGTTCCGGGCGGTTTCGCCGTGGGTACACGATGCGCCGGTTGAGGCGCCGACGCTCATCGAGGCGATGTCGCCGGCAAACAGGGTGGGCATGAACGTCTCCCCGCTGCTGGAGCAACTGATGGCTGATGGCTTGGTGCGTACCAAAATCATGATGGGCGGTGAGGGCGCGCCCGTGCAGACCACAGGCCTGGACGTGGAACCGCATCCCTACCGGCCGGTGGCTGCGAACGGATCCGTCACAAAACACCTGTTTGTTTTGGGCCTTCAACTTTCTGCGACGCAATGGGGCACGGCCATTGCCGCGGAAGCCCGGCCGCGGACCGGACCGGCCTACGCCAGCGGACAGCGGACCCTCCGCGACGCCGATGAGATCGCCCGTAGCATTCTGGCCCGATAGCGGCGCGGGGCGTGATGACTCATGTCAAGATGCTCGCGAAAGTGTTGTGCGTGCCTCAGTTATTTCTGCTCGCGTGATTGAGGCTTCCAGAGCCTGTGTTTTCTCGGCGGCGAGGGCGATGAGCTGGGTTTGGATTCTGGTGATGCCGCGGGTGAGTTCGGCCGGGTTGGTGGTCTCCATTAGTTCGGCAAGTTCGGTCGCTTTGGCCTCGGTGAGGATCCCGGAGTCGATGACGCGGTGGTATGGGGTCCGTGGTTTGTCATAGATCCGGGTCTTTTTGCCGTGTTTGTTTGAGCGCCAGCCGATGGCTTTGGTGGTCGCGGTAAAGAGGTTGAGGCGGATCCGGACCAAGGCGTAGAGGGCGTTGAGGAGCTTCAGTTCGGCCGCCGTGTCGTACCTGTAGTGGAAGGCGTGCCGGCGCACGACGTCACCGTTTTTCTGCTCGACGTGAGCATTGTCGTTGGACTTATACGGCCGTGCACGGGTGAAGTAGATGTCCTTCTTCCCGGCCCACTCGATCATGGCGTAGTTGATGAATTCCCCGCCGTTGTCGGTATCAAGCCCCACCAAGGGAAACGGTAGTCGTGCCACGACCTCATCCATGGCCGCAAGGACCCAGACGTGCGCCCCGTTTCGGACGGCCACGTTCTCGGTCCAGCCGGTGAACACGTCCGTGGCGGTCAGGGTTCGTGCGAATTCCCCAGTCAGGGTGGGGCCGCAATGGACGACCAGGTCCGCCTCGATGAAACCCGGGAGCTGTTCGTGCTCGTCGCCGGCCTTACGGACCGTGATCGAATTACGCAGCAGTGGCCCGGCCTTCGTCGCGGAGAGCCCTTTGGGTTTGTCCGCGTCCTTGGTGGGTTTGAGGAGCCGGTCGATCGTGGCCCCGGAGACCTGCATCAACTGCACTCTGACAGCCGGTGTCAGTCTCTTGGTGTCGAGTTCACCAAACGCTTCGAGCTTCGGTAGCCACAGGTCCATGGTCGCGGCCAGATATTTGCCCGAGGGCATCCCCGCCAGCCGCCACACACCGATCAGGACTTTAAGCGTGTCATAGCCATAGGTTCGTCCCCGAGGCTTCCGTACCGCCACCCTCGCAGGGCCCTTGCGCTTGCGCGCTGTGGAAAGCGCCCGCCGGGCATTGGCCCTGGACCAGCCCGTGACGGCGACCAGCTCGTCCAGAACCAATCCCTTGGCATTCTTCGACGACTTCGCATAATCGGCTGCGTACTTCTTCGTGATTTCCCTACGCGTTGCCATCGACAGGTCCATCCCTCATCGTCACCGCCGCGCCCGCAGCGGCCCATGATTTCGCGAGCGTTTCTCAAATGAGGCATGCACCCCGTTTCGCGAGCACTATTCATGAGTCTCGTCGCGGGGTTGCAGAGCAGCCCAGCCTTCGTTACTGTGTGAGCTGCATCACCCAGTGTGGTGGTGCGCGCTTTTGATCCGCGGCGGGAGAGCCCTGCCGGTACACCACCCCAGGCGCCGTAGGAGCAAATCCTCCCCAGGAATCTCTCAGGCCCATGTACCGCCGCGGCGAGGCAACTCTGGAAAGCAGTCCGGCCACCGGGCTCACCGAAGGTGCAAGCGTTCCTGCCGGGCAGGAAGGCGGAAACTCTCAGGTCCATCTACAGAGCGGGGAGGAACCCGAATCTCGTGGCACCCTGTGCCGCCTGAACGATGGAGTTCCTTTGACGATTCATCCTTCCACCGGTAACGATTCACCCCATCTTGAGCGTCAGCTCAGCAACCGCCACATCCAGCTCATCGCCATTGGCGGAGCGATTGGCACCGGCCTTTTCATGGGCTCCGGAAAGACCATCTCCGCTGCAGGCCCTTCCGTCATTTTCGTGTACATGATCATCGGCTTCATGCTGTTCTTCGTCATGCGCGCCATGGGTGAACTGCTGCTGAGCAACCTGAACTACAAATCCTTCAGCGATTTCGCTGCTGACCTGCTCGGCCCTTGGGCCGGGTTCTTCACCGGCTGGACGTACTGGTTCTGCTGGGTCATTACGGGCATCGCCGACGTGATCGCGATCGCCGGGTACTCCCAGGAACTCTGGCCGTCCCTTCCGCTGTGGGTGCCCGGCCTGATCACGATCGGCATCCTCCTGCTCCTGAACCTTGCCACGGTAAAAGCCTTCGGCGAGACCGAGTTCTGGTTTGCCCTCATCAAGATCGTGGCCATTGCAGCACTCATCATTGTTGGCTTGTTCATGATTTTCAGCGGCTTCCAGTCCGACGCCGGACCGGCCAGCTTCACCAACCTGTGGAGCCACGGCGGTTTCTTCCCCAACGAGTTCATGGGCTTCGTTGCGGGCTTCCAGATCGCGGTCTTCGCCTTCGTGGGCATTGAACTGGTGGGAACCACCGCCGCTGAGGCCAAGGACCCGGAGAAGAACCTGCCCAAGGCCATCAACTCCATTCCCATCCGCGTCCTGCTCTTCTACGTGGGCGCCCTCATCATCCTCATGTCAGTCACCCCGTGGACCCAGTTCGCTGCCGGCCACAGCCCGTTCATTGCCATGTTCTCGCTCGCTGGCCTCGGCGCAGCGGCCACCATGGTCAACCTCGTGGTGCTGACCTCCGCCATGTCCTCGGCCAACTCGGGCATCTACTCCACGTCCCGCATGGTGTTCGGGCTGGCGCAGGAAGGCGACGCCCCCAAAGTGTTCGGCGCGCTCTCAGGACGCAAAGTACCCCGCAACGCCCTGTTCCTGTCCTGTGTCCTGCTGCTGTCCGGCGTCGTGCTCATGTACGCGGGCTCGGACATTGGCAAGGCGTTCGACATGGTGACCACAGTGTCCGCGGTCTGCTTCGTTTTCGTGTGGTCCATCATCCTGGCCAGCTACCTGGCCTTCCGGAAGCGCCGACCACACCTGCACGACTCCTCGGCCTTCAAGATGCCTGGCGGGGTGGTGATGGTGTGGGTAGTGTTCGCCTTCTTTGCCTTCGTGCTGTGGACGCTGACCACGCAGCCGGACACGCTCGCGGCCCTGCTCGCTACTCCCGCGTGGTTCCTGATGTTGGGCATCGCGTGGGCGATCCTCCGCCGCCGTCCCGCACATCTGGCCCGCTACGCGGCGTTCCAGGCAGAACTGCAGCGGGACGCGGACAGGGTCCAGGAGCTGGAACCGGCAAACAAGTAAACGGTCCGAGCAGGCAAACTGTCTGACGAGGCAAAAGCAGGGCCCCTCACGAAGGAAGATCGTGAGGGGCCCTGCCCTGTTGTGTCACTGGGAGGTTGTCAGCCCCTCAAGCACTTCTGGTACTCCAACCACGCAAAGGCGTACCGTAGCCAGCCCACGATGTCGTACCACTTGGACGGCTTCACCGGGGGAGTGCACTGCGGCGGGTTGGGTCCGCTCTCAGCCACCTTCACCAGGGCCTTCACGACGGTCCCGGATTCGACGGCGGTCAGCACCAGTGTGCCCGTCCCTGCAGCTGCCGCCGCGGGAACCTTGAGGTTCACTGTGGCCGCACCAGCTGTGACCGGGACGGATCCAAGCGTCACCGCCGCGCCCTTGCTGTCCACGAAGACGGCGTTGAGCGACGCGTTTGCCGGGCTGCCGATGGAGGTCAGGTCGAGCTTGGAGACGGCCAGCGTGATGGACTCTCCGGCCTTGACCTCAGCCGGCGTGGAGTTGGCCACGGCAACAGAACGGCGCGCGAAGTCCGGAGACACGGGCTTGTGTGCCTGCAGGTACTTGATCCACGCATCACGATCCACCAAACCGGTGTCCTTCGTGTTGCTGCCTTCCTTGAACACCCGGAAGTTGTCACCGCCGGTGGCAAGGAAGCTGAAGGTGCCGATCTTGTACTGCTTGGCGGGGTCGATCACAGCGCCGTTCACCCAGATGCCGGTGATGCGGTCACCCGCGGGACGTGTGGCGTCGTAGGTGTAGTTCACGTTCTTGGACAGTCCCAGCTGCTGGTAGGGGCGGCTGGGAACGGTGCCGTCGGCGTTGGTCTGCCACTGCTGCTCTAGGAGCGTCTTGAACTGAGCACCCGTCAAGGACGTGGTCCACAAGTTGTTCACGAACGGCAGGACCGCGTTGGCCTCGGCGTACGTGATGGTGCCGTCCGGCGCGTAGTACAGCTCGTTACGCAGGCCACCGGGATTCACGACGCCGATCTCCGCCGCGCCCAGCTCAGGAGCCTTGAGCGTGTCCACCAGCGAGTCCGCCACAAGGTTGCCCAAGGTGGACTCACTCGCGCGATCGTCCCGCTTGGGGGCGCCGCCGGCCGGATCCGGGGTGAACGCCGTGGTGATATCAGCGGTGACTGCGCCGACCGGCTGGTTGCCGATCTCCGCAGCCTGCGCAAGGGCCTTGTCCACGATGGTTTTCACTGCCGCCACCCGCGGGTAGGCAGCAACGAGGCTTTCGGCCGTCTCCGTGGTCCGGTCCACGACCGCGGCTTTGTACGACGTCACCGACTTGCTTGCAGTGTCCACGGTGAGCGTCACGCTACCCACGTTCTCACCGTAGTTGCCTGTCTGAACGATGGGGCGCGTCGTGCCGGTCGGCTGGCCATTGGCGTCCAGGACCGGGGCATCCCAGGCGTATTCCTTGTGCGTGTGCCCGGTGAAGATCGCCGCGACATCAGGAGTGGTTTCGTTGACGAGCTTGGCGAATGGTCCACCGGCAGCAACTTCCTGCTCCAGGGTGGCGCCCTCGGGCGTTCCGGAAGCAGCGCCGTCGTGGTTTTCCACGATGATCAGGTCAGCCAGGCTTTCAGCCTTGATCCTGGCCGCTACCCGGTTGATGGCTTCCACCGGATCACCGAACTCGAGATCCGTGATTCCGGCAGGGGTTACCAAGGAAGGAACTTCCTGCGTGACCGTGCCGATAACGGCTACGCGCACGCCGTTCATATCCAGGACCTTGTACTCCGGCAAGACCGGAGTGGTGGTGCCCTTTTGGTAGACGTTCGCACCAAGGTAGGCGAACTTGGCGTTGGTGCCTCCCGCAATGACACGGTCGCGCAGGTCCTGCCAGCCGCCGTCGAATTCGTGGTTGCCCACAGCGGAAGCCTGGAGTTCAAGGGTGTTCAGGACGTCGATGGTGGGCTGGTCCTTCGCTACGGATGAAGCGAAGAGCGAAGCTCCGATGTTGTCACCGGCGGAGATGAAGGCCGTCGCACCGGGGGCGGCTGCCGCACGAAGCTTCTCCACGGTGCCCGCGAAGAGGACCGTGTTGGAATCGATCCGGCCGTGGAAGTCGTTGATGCCCAGGAACTGCAGGTCAACGGTTTCCGGTTCCTCGGTGGTCAGGTTCAGGCCCACCACGACGGGGTCGTGGTCGCTGGCCCGGAACTCGTCCCCGGCATAGTAGTTGGTCACATTGTTGTTATACCTGCTGTACTCCAGCGCTACGGACTCCACGGAGTTGATGTTCCAGATGTCGGTTCCCGTGACGGCCTCAGCGGCGGACGGGGAAGCAAGGATGTGGTCCAGGGAACCCACCATGCCGCCGAAGAGGTATGAGTGCTTGCCCGTACCCACTTCCAGATCGGTGTAGCCGGCGCCCGTGAGGACGTTGATGGGGTCTTCCTTGGAGTAGGCGTTGAAGTCACCGATCAGGAAGACCTTGTCAGTACCCTTTGAGGCTTGGAGGTCCTTGGAGAAGGCAAGCAGCGATTCGGCCTGCTTGGTGCGGGCGATATTCGAGGCGCCCTGGCCCTTGTCCGTGTCGTCCGGTGTGGCCGCGGAGCCCTTGGACTTGAAGTGGTTCACTATCGCGATGAACTTCTTGTCATCGTCTCCGCCAACCGGCTTGAAAACCTGCGCCAGCGGCTTGCGGGCACTCGCGAAGGCCACGGTGTCGTTGTGGATGATGGACTCGCCAACGGGCTCGGCCACGGCCTTCTTGTAGATGAACGCAGTTCTGATCATGTCTTCATCGCTCAGCGGGGGAGCATTGGCGGGTGTGCGCACGTAGTCCCACACGCCAGGCGTCTTGACGTTGAGGGCGTCCACGAGCTTGGACAACGCGTCGTCACGGTTCTTGCCGAACTGCGCCGAGTTCTCGATCTCTTCGAGGGACACGACATCGGCGCCGGACTTGCTGATGGCCGTGACGATCTTGCCCTGCTGGCGCTCGAAGTTCTCCGCGTTGGCAGCGCCGCGGGCGTTGCAGCCTTCCTTGACCGTGATGGGGTTGCCATCGCGGTCGGTGTAGAAGACGCAGCCGGCAAGCTGGTCACCGGTGGTGGGGAAGTAGTTGAGCACATTGAAGGAAGCGAGCTTGAGGCTGCCGCCTACGTCAGCGGGGCCCTCGGGCCGTGTGGCGGTGAAGCCTGCCGGCTGGACCGTCTCAGCGTTGGCCGGGCTCAGGGCGGCGAGGGGCTGGAATTTCCAGGAGTTGTTGCCATAACCCAAAATGACGTCGGTCCGGAACTTCGCGGGCGAGCCCACACGTACGGGGTCGGACGCAGTCAGGTACGGTAACTGCTGGGCCTTGGTGGTGGCGTCCTTGAGGAAGTTGGTGGACGCGCCGTCGTCGAGCTTGATGCCGCGCAGCGCGTTGTCAGCAACCACCGCGGCGTACTCCGGCGAACCGTAGGTGGCTACCGCCGTCGGCTGTACCAGGGGCGATGTGCCGGCCGCCAGGCCAATCTCGCCGTACTGGTTCAGGGAGTAGTTGTCCGTGACAGTGAAGTCGCCCTGCGGTGCAACGAGCATGCCCTCGAGGCTTTCCCGGGCAGCCTCGTTGGCCGGCAAGACGAACGGTGTGGATTTGACCTCGGGTGCGGCCTCCGTGAGCTTCTTGAACCCCGCAGCTTCAACGGTGAGCTGGGTCTGGTTGGCGAACTCGCTGACAACACCAGTGAGTTCCACATAGTCGCCCGGCTGGACCGTTCCTGCCGTCGTGGGTGAATAGACGAACAAAGCGTCCGACGCCGTCCTGGCCGCCGCCGCGGTTTCGCCGCCACTTCCGGGAGTCTGGACGTAGTAGCCGTTGAAGCCGCCGGTTGCGTAAGCGGCTGTGACCTTGCCTCGCGTGGTCACGGTACTGCCGACGAACGGGCTGGCCGCGCCGGTCCCTTGGATCTCCGCGATGGCCTTGACGCCGGGTTGCGGCCCAGGGTCGGTGGGAGGAGTTCCGCCATTGGACGGCGTAGGGGTGATGGTGGTGCTGAGGCTGAAGTCTGCGGCGTTGGAGTCAGTGTCCACGCCGTTGGTGCGGTTGAGGCTCTTGACGTCCGAGTTGCCGGTTGGGGCGGTGGCAACGGCGGTCTCAAAGGTGTTGGAGGCGCCGTAGCCCAGAAGGTCGGCAATGGCCGCGTTCCCCGTCACTGAACCTGACGGCAAGGGAGACACCGCGGCGGACTGCTTGGCCAGGATCAGCGTGCCAGTGGTTCCGCTGGGGTTCAGAGTGCCTGTAGCCTGCACATCGGCCGTGGGAAGTGCCGGCGCCGTGGACGTTCCGCTGTTGGTGGCGCCCTGAACCAGGAAATAGCCCTTCGCCGGGATGCTGCCCGTGAGGGGAGTGATCCCCGTGGGTGCTGCAGTGGCTGTGCCGGACCGGTACTGCAACGACCACCCGGCCAGGCTGACCGGCTCATCCGAGGAATAGTAGAGTTCCACGAACTTGTTCTTGAAGGCCGCACCGCTGCTGCCGCCACTGAGGTAGGCCTCGTTGATCACCACGGGCGATGTGCCTGCGGGGGCGGACGGTTCATCCGCTGCCATGGCCGGCGCGGCCGTCAGTGGGGCGGCAAGCAACCCCACTGACAGGACCGTTCCCGCTGCTAATTTCCAATGTTGTTGGTGCATCCGCTCTAACTTTCATTAGGGGGCCCTGTGGGGCCCTTTGGACGACGCCCGCTCTCTTGTGGAACGGGCGCTGTTCCGGAAGTTACTCCGGGGTAAACCTGTTGCTCGGGCATAGCAGAACACGACGGAATGAATGGGAGGTGGACCCATGGTGGCCGGAGGGTTCTCCGGCCACTGGCGTGCTACTTGGCAGCGCCCTTCAAGGACCCGGTGGTGGCGGATCCTGCGGAGCCACCGATGAGGCAGACGATCTCGCGGTCGCCGTTCTTCCAGGAGTCGCTGGTGGGATGGAGGAAGGTGACCTCCAGCGCGGATTCCTCGAACGGCAAGCCAACGAACGTCGCAAACTGTGCGCCACAGTATTCCTCAGCCTGGGTGCCAACCTCGGTATCGCCGGGGAACGTTGAAGCGTCGATGTTTGTCAGTGCAAAGGCCTCCAAATCGTGGCTCTGATCGCACGGAATGATGGTGACATCCACAACTTCCTGGCTGTCCGGGTTGGCGATGCAGTCGCCCATCTTCACTTTGAAGGCGTCGGCCTTGGACGACTCCGTCGGCTTGCCGGATTCATCGCGTTTGGCGTCGCCGCTGCTGATCAACGAACAGCCGGCCAGTGCCAGTGATGCCATAGCCAGCACGGCGGCAGTCCGAACGGTTTTCGAACGGTGGAGCATTCTGTCCTCATTCCAGAAGGACCACGGTGCGTCGGAAGAACGGACCTGTGGTCAACAATGAGGGACCAGAAAAGGACCCATGCCGGCCGATCCCCCAATGCCGGCAATGAGTGGATCAATCCGGCTGCCCCTGGGTGGGAGGCCGCCGGACGTGACCCGAAGTGTCAAAGTCTAGGCTGTCTGTCCCAAATCCTGGATCACCTTGAAGACGGCGCCTGTCGGGTCCGACAACGTAGCCAGCCGCCCGAACGGAGTGTCCTCCGCCGGCTGCGTGACGGTGGCACCGAGGGCCGCGGCTTGCTCCACGGTCGCGTCCGTGTCCTCCACGGCGAAGTACACGCTCCACATGGACGGGACCTGCTCGGGCAGGAAGCCGGAGGCGTCCATGATGCCTGCCTTGGCGTCGTCGCCGGAGCCAAGAGTTGTGTAGCGGAATTCCGGAGTGTCGCTCATGACTTCCGTGTCCCAGCCGAAGACCTTCTGGTAGAAGGTGACAGCGGACTCGTAATCCTTGGAAAGGAGCTCATGCCACGCGGGAGCCCCCGCCTCGGCCGCCACCTCGTAGCCGTTCATGCCACCGAACTGCCAGGCTCCAATGGAAGCGCCTGAGGAGTCCCCGTACATGGCCATGCTGCCTTGCTCCGGGACTTCCATGGGTTCCAAGTACACCTGGCCTCCGTTGGCGGCAGCTGCCTCGGTGGTTGCCTTGATGTCATCGGTGCGCAGGTAGGTGGACCAGACATCCGGCATGGCACCCATGTCCGCCTGCTTCGCCATGATGCCTGCAACCATCCGGCCTTCCTTCGACGCCGTGATGTAGCCGCCGTACTTTTCCTGGTCGCCGGTCTCGTAGGTCCAGCCAAAAAGGGCAGTGTAGAAGGCCTTGGCCTTTTCCGTATCGGACGTCATCAGATCAATCCAGCAGGGTGCGCCGGGAGTGATGTCAGGCTTAGGCATGGGTCAGGCTCCTGTTGTTATTCCGCGGCGAAAGCTACGGCATATGTCAGTGGTGTGGAGACAGACAGAACACTATGCGGGGGGTCTGACAGTTTCAATGATCTTCCGGGTGTCAGTTCTCAGTTCTGGGCTCGGGTGGCCGTGCCGAACAGCAGTTAAACAAACAAAAATGCCCCGGGTCCTGGAACCCGGGGCATCTCATTGGCGGAAGGTAAGGGATTTGAACCCTTGGTACGGGGTTACCGCACACTGGTTTTCAAGACCAGCTCCTTAGGCCGCTCGGACAACCTTCCTCGCCTAGTAGTGTTTCATAGGGAGTTGGCTGTTCCAAAACATCACGTCCTGCAAACCCTGCCCCGGGGCCTTGGAGGACCAGCAAGAAACCGGGAGTTCGTCATGAAAGCCGTCTACATCTCAGAGCCAGGCGGGCCCGAAGTCCTCGAAATCCGGGAGGTCCCCTCCCCGGTACCGGGCGAAGGCGAAGTCCTGATCGACGTCGTGGCTGCCGGCCTGAACCGTGCGGATGTCCAGCAGCGGCGCGGCTTCTACCCGCCGCCACCGGGAGCCTCGGAAATTCCCGGGCTGGAGATTTCCGGGCGCATCGCAGCCTTTGGTCCCGGCGTCACCAAGGCGTTCTCCGTGGGGGACAAAGTAGTGGCCCTGCTCTCGGGCGGCGGATACGCCCAGCAGGTCGCGGTTCCGGCCGAACAAGTGCTCAGGGTTCCCGAAGGAGTGGACCTGATCACGGCGGCGTCCCTGCCCGAGGTAGCCGCCACCGTTTACTCGAACCTCATCATGACCGCCCAGCTGCAGCCTGGTGAAACGGTGCTCATTCACGGGGCTACGGGGGGTATTGGCACCATGGCCATCCAGTTGGCCAAGGCGCACGGCGCAACCGTCGCCACGACGGCCGGATCTGACGAAAAAGTGGGCACCGCCAAGGCCTTCCTGGGCGCCGACATCGCGATCAACTACACAGAAGAAGACTTCGTCGAAAGCCTCAAAGCCCAAAACGGTGGCAAGGGCGCGGACGTGATCCTCGACGTCGTGGGTGCCAAATACCTGCAACAGAACGTCGACGCCCTTGCCGACTACGGCCGGCTGATCATCATAGGCCTGCAAGGCGGAACGAAAGCCGAAATCAATCTGGGGCAACTCCTCAGCAAGCGTGCTGCCGTGATTGGCACGGCACTCCGTCCGCGGCCGCTTGCCGAAAAGGGCATCATTATGTCCGCCGTTCGTGAATCCGTGTGGCCCATGCTCACGGACGGCCGGATCAGGCCACTTGTCGCCAAGTCCTTCCCGCTGGACCAGGTGAGGGAAGCGCATGAATACTTTGACTCCGGCGAGCACGTGGGCAAGGTCCTGCTGCTCCTCTGATTCGACCAACCAACTGCAGCGAGGAACCATATGTCCATCCGGCACAGCCTGCTGGCCCTGCTCCAGGACCAGCCCCGGTACGGCTATGAGCTGCGCGTCGAATTCGAGGACCGGACCGGCGCAGCCTGGCCGCTGAACATCGGACAGGTTTACACCACGCTGGACCGGCTTGAGCGCGATGGATTGGTCAGTAAAGACGGCGACGACGGCGGCGGCCACGTCGTCTACAGCATCACCGATGCGGGAGCTGAGGCCGTCGGGGCTTGGTTTGGTGGTGCCGTGGACCGTGGCACCCCGCCACGGAACGAAATTGCCATCAAGCTGGCGCTCGCCGTGACGCTTCCGGGCGTAGATACCTCAGCGGTGATCCAATCCCAGCGGGAGGTCTCCGTCAGGGCTTTGCAGGAGCATACTCAAGCGCGAAAGGCGGTGTCCGCCAATCAGCGTTCGATGGACACGGCGGGACTGCTGGTGCTTGACTCGCTGATCTTCCAGGCCGAAGCCGAAGTGCGTTGGCTGGATCTCTGCGAAGCACGCATGGTCCAGGCTCAGGGGACTGGCGGAGCAGGCTAGCTGCCTGGCCGCCACGCCCACCGCACGGGAACCACCGCTTACCGCACGGACCCCCTCGTTCCGGAGTGGGCAGATCTGCGGTAGTTGAGCTCCTTGTTAGCGTCCTCCCTGAATGTTCAGCGCCCCAACGGCAGCAGTTCTCAAGGAGGAGACATGGGCAGAGCCCCTGACCAGGAAGAACTTGGCCAAGAAGAACTTGGCCAACAAGAACTTGACCTCAGCGATCTCGAGGAAAGGCTGGATCCTACGCTGCCTTCACCGGCCGTGGATGACTCCGCCCGGGAGGCTGAAGAGCGGAAGTGGACCCCGGCAAAGATCGGGCTCTGGGCGGCGATCTCGCTGCTTGGAGCGGTGGCGTGGTACATGCTCGCGCTGGTGCGCGGCGAGACCGTCAACGCCATCTGGTTCGTTTTCGCTGCAGTATGCACCTACCTGATCGGCTATCGCTTCTATTCCAAAGTCATTGAGCGCTACCTGCTCAAACCGGACGATCGCCGTGCCACTCCTGCCGAGTACAAGGCGGACGGCAAGGACTACGTCCGCACCGACCGCAACGTGTTGTTCGGCCACCACTTCGCGGCCATTGCCGGCGCCGGTCCACTGGTGGGACCGGTCATCGCAGCCCAGATGGGTTACCTGCCAGGCACAATCTGGATCATTATCGGCGTCGTCCTTGCCGGCGCCGTCCAGGACTACCTGGTCATGTTCTTCTCCATGCGCCGCGGTGGCCGTTCCCTTGGCCAGATGGCACGTGAAGAACTTGGCGTCATTGGTGGGACGGCGGCCCTCGTGGCCACCCTGCTCATCATGATCATCATCGTGGCCATTCTCGCCCTCGTGGTGGTCAACGCCCTCGGCGAGAGCCCGTGGGGTGTCTTCTCCGTGGGGATGACCATCCCTATCGCATTGTTCATGGGCGTCTATCTTCGCTTCATCAGGCCGGGCAAGGTGATGGAAGTATCCATCATCGGCTTCGTGCTGCTCATGGCTGCCATCATTGGCGGCGGCGCCGTGGCCGGAACCGAGTGGGGTGCGGCCTTCTTCCACCTGGACAAGGTCACTATTGCCTGGGGGCTCATCGTCTACGGGTTCATCGCCGCCATCCTGCCGGTGTGGCTGCTCCTCGCGCCACGGGATTACCTGTCCACGTTCATGAAGATCGGCGTGATCGTGATGCTGGCGCTCGCCATCATCGTGGTGCGTCCGGAAATCACCGTCCCAGCATTCAGCGAGTTCGCCGGCAAGGAGAACGGCCCGGTCTTCTCAGGGGCACTGTTCCCCTTCCTGTTCGTGACCATTGCCTGTGGTGCCCTGTCCGGATTCCACGCGCTCATTTCATCGGGGACCACACCCAAGCTGATCGAGAAGGAGCGGCAGACCCGCTTCATCGGCTACGGCGGCATGCTCATGGAATCATTTGTGGCCATCATGGCCCTGGTAGCTGCCATCTCGATCGACCGCGGCATCTACTTCGCCATGAACGCGCCCCTTGCCCTCACCGGGGGCACCGTGGAATCTGCGGCGCAATGGGTGAACAGCCTCGGCCTGGCCAACGTAAACATCACCCCGGACGTGCTGGCCCAGACGGCAAAGGACGTGGGCGAGGAGAGCATTATTTCCCGTTCGGGTGGTGCGCCCACGCTGGCTGTCGGTCTGGCGCACATCATGCAGCAGTTCATCGGCGGACCCGGAATGATGGCTTTCTGGTACCACTTCGCTATCATGTTCGAGGCCCTTTTCATCCTCACCGCAGTGGACGCCGGCACCCGTGTTGCCCGGTTCATGCTGCAGGATTCCATCGGCAACTTTGTTCCCAGGTTCAAGGAAGCCTCATGGCGTCCCGGTGCCTGGCTGTGCACTGCCATCATGGTGGGCGCCTGGGGTGCGGTGCTCCTGATGGGCGTGACCGACCCCCTGGGTGGCATCAACACGCTCTTCCCGCTGTTCGGAATAGCCAACCAGCTTCTGGCAGCCATTGCTTTGGCCGTATGCCTCGCCATCTGCGCCAAGCGCGGAGTGTTCAAGTGGCTGTGGATCGTGGCAATCCCGCTGGCTTTCGTCGCCGTCGTGACCATCACGGCCAGTTTCCACAAGATCTTCTCGCCCGTTCCTGCGGTGGGCTACTTTGCCAACAACCAGGCGTTCGCCAAGGCCTTGGCCGATGGCAAGACGGAGTTCGGCACGGCCAAGACCGTGGCGGCCATGGAAGCGGTGGTCCGCAACACCGCGATCCAGGGCGTACTCTCCGTCATCTTCGTGACGCTGAGCATCATCGTGATCGTCGCCGCACTGCTGGCAACCATCAAAGCCATCCGCGCCCGCGGCGGACAAGATCATGAGGACCCGGCTGTTCCTTCCAAAGTGTTCGCCCCTGCCGGGCTGATCCCCACGACGGCGGAGAAGGTCCTGCTCGCGGAATGGGACGCACTCCCGGCGGAGAAGCGGACGCAGAAGGCCGGGCATCACTGATGAATGCCGTGGCCAAAGGGCTTCGTGGCTTCGCCACTTTCATGGGCTCGCTCATGGGTGCCGACGCCTACAGCAAGTACCTGGAGCACTTCACCACCACGGGCCATGCTGGTCCCGCCATGACTGAACGCGAGTTCTGGCGGGACCGGATGGACCGGCAGGACAGCAATCCCCAGGGCCGGTGTTGCTGACGCGGAGTTTCGCTACGAACGAAGTCCAAATACTGCTCCAGGGCCCGGCTTCGCTTGAACCACATGAGAGTATGAACGAATGAGCGATCTGAACAACATTCAGCCCACGGATGAGGCTTCGGACGACACTCCCGTGGAGGGCACCACGCTGGACGGCAGCGGGCTGGACGGCACCGCGCTGGACGGCGCCACGTTGGACCGGGACCTGGCGGCAGCCGATGGACAGCCATCCGGGCAGGAAGAGTCCGGGCAGGACGTCAAGCCCAAGGCAACCAGCCTTCATGAGCTCGTTGACGAGCCTGCAAAGGTGATGCGGATCGGCACCATGATCCGTCAGCTCCTGGAGGAAGTTAAGGCTGCTCCTTTGGACGACGCCGCCCGCGGCCGGCTCGCGGAAATTCATGAGCGCTCCATCAAGGAACTTGAGGACGGACTGGCTCCGGAACTCATTGAAGAGTTGGAGCGGATAAGCTTGCCGCTTCCGGAGGGCAAGGCACCTTCCGACGCGGAGCTTCGTATTGCCCAGGCGCAGCTGGTGGGATGGCTGGAGGGTCTGTTCCACGGTATCCAGGCTGCGATCGCCGCCCAGCAGGCAGCCAAGGAACACGCTGCCGCGCAGATGCAACTCCGTCAGCTGCCGCCGGGAACGGTCATCGCCCCGGGCATTGTCATTGGCGAGAACGGCCAACCACAGCGTGCTTCTGCGCCAGGTGCCCACGGCGCTGCTCCGCAAGGCCGCACGGAAGACCCCGACCACGGTCCGGGTCAGTACCTCTGAGCTCGCACGTGGGTTTCTTTGGGGCCGTCCGCCAAGGACGGAAAGACGATCTGGAGCTCGGCAAGGGGTTGTGGCGACGCGCCCACGACCGTTTCCACCGGGGCCTGGACCGGTACCACCAGGTTCTTGAGGGCGTTGACGATGACGAGCTGTACAACGAACTCGTGGAGATAGCCAACGAACTGGCCGGGTTGTCCCCGCTCGTCAGGACTATCTGCGTGGAGGCCCAAAAACGTTCCCCGAGCGACGGCCTGGATGTCCCCGGGGCGCTTGCGGGGGTTCACCGTGCCTTGTCCAAGGCCGGAAATTCACTTGCTACTACCGCCGAAGCCGCGGCGATGCTGCGGTTGGCTGTTGGCCCCGTCCCGGTAGGAGCGCTGTCCGTCCGGCGACGCGCGGAGTCTGTGTTCGAACAGGTTGCTGACGCGGAGCGCCAGCTCAACAGCTGACGGGAGAGTGACAATAAGCCAAGCGTGCGCAACTACACGCGCACGCCTTTATTCCTCCTTCACAAGAAGTTAAGCGCATAGCTGATCTCCGTAACATTCAGGGCTTTTCACGGGTTTGTGCTGGCAGTATGGCAGACATGACTTCGTCACCAACACTTACTTTCAACGACGGCAACACCATCCCCCAGCTCGGCTACGGGGTGTGGCAAGTTGAAGACGATGTAGCCGAAAAGGTGGTGCGCCAGGCCTTCGAAGCCGGGTTCCGCCACATCGATACCGCCAAGATCTACGGCAACGAGGCAGGCGTCGGCCGTGCCATTGCCTCTTCCGGCCTTTCGGCCGAAGAAATCTTCATCACCACCAAGCTGTGGAACGCGGATCAGGGCTACGAGTCCACGCTCGAGGCTTTCGAGAAGTCCTTGGACCACCTGGGCCTGGAGACCTTGGACCTCTACCTGATTCACTGGCAGCAGCCCAAGCAGGAAAAGTATGTTGACACCTGGAAAGCACTCATCGAGCTCAAGAAGCGCGGTCGGGTCAAGTCCATCGGTGTCTCCAACTTCACCAAGGAAGGCCTGCAGCGCATCATCGATGAAACCGGCGTTGTTCCGGCCATCAACCAGGTTGAACTGCACCCGTTCTTCAACCAGGCCGAGCTGCGCGAATTCAACGCCTCCAAGGGCATCCTGACCCAGGCCTGGTCGCCGCTGGGACAGGGTGGTGAGCTGCTCGAAAGCGCCACCGTTGCTGAGATTGCTGCGAAGCACGATGCGACTCCGGCCCAGGTCGTCATCGCCTGGCACCTGGCCATCGGCAATGTGGTCATTCCCAAGTCCGTCACCGAGTCCCGCATCCAGGAGAACTTCGCGGCTCTCAACGTCACGCTCGACGCCACCGACATCGAGGCCATCAACGGCCTGGACCGCGGTGCCGAAGGCCGCATCGGCCCGGACCCGGCAGTCTCCGACTTCGCCTAAGCCTGAAGCTTGACCCGAATGCCCCGTACCCACCTTGGGTGCGGGGCATCCGGCGTTAATGGTCGACGGCGGCACCCGCCAGAGGAACGCATGCGCGACGAAGTCCGTGGTGAAATTGAACAACCCCAGTGGACGAGGACGGAGCTTGCATGGTGGTGTTTGACGCATTGGAGCGGCAGATCGTTGCCGCCCTCCAACTTGATCCGCGGTGCCCTTGGCGGAAGATGGCAGCAGTCCTCGGCGAGGCGGAGCGAACTGTAGCCCGTCGCGGATCACAGCTTTTGGACTCCGGTGCTGTAGCTGTGGTGGGGATCCGCCCCAGGCCGGCCGTGGTGCTGGTGGAAATGCGGTGCATGCCGGGCACGGTTCGTGCCGCGGCCCAAGCGCTCTCGCAACGGACTGACACCACGTTTGTCTACACCACCACCGGAACGGGCGACTGCGTGGCGGAAATACTCACCGAGCCGTCCCGTCTGGCCGATGTGTTGTCGGATGAACTACCGTCCACCATAGGCTTGCGTGATGCCACGAGCTACCCGGTCCTGCGGTACTTCCGTACCATCCGGGAGTGGCGCCCGGAGATTCTCACGGCCGATAAGTCCGAGGCGCTCCGCTCCAGCCTCACCCAGGACACAGGCATCCTGGTGCCCCGGCAGGATCTGAGCCGCCAGGACAACGAGCTTGTCGACGCCCTCTGTGCCGACGGCCGGATGAGCTTTGAAGCGTTGGGACGCCGCGTGGGTGTTTCGGAGGCAACAGCACGGCGCCGCAGTGAGTGGCTGCTGGCCAACAACCAGATCCATTTGCGGGCAATCGTTGAGCCGGCATCCTTTGGCTTGGGAGTCGAGGCCTTGCTCTGGATCCGGGCCTCCCCGCAGCACGTTGAACACGTTGGAAAAAGCCTGGCTGAGCTTCCCACTGTCCGTTATGCCGCGGCGATCGCCGGGGACTACCAGATCATGGCCGATGTGACAGTGGAGGACATGTCAGCCCTCTACCGCTTCATCACGGACTCAGAGTGGGCGCAGAACGCTGTCACTGTGGATGTTTCGATTTTGTTGGACGCGCGAAAGCGTGGCGGCAGGGTCATGCGCTCATCGTCGTAAGCGGCGGCTGTTCTGCCAGGACAGCTGGAGCAACGGCGGCGTACCCGGTCTGCTGCTCGAAGGCGCGGCCGTAGCGGAGCAGCTGCATATCCGTGTAATGGTTGCCAGCCAGCTGCAGACCGATGGGGAGCCCCGTGGAACTGAAGCCGGCCGGAACGCTGAGCACCGGCAGGCCCGTGGCGGACAGGAGGCAGGCTGACCGCATCCAGTCCAAGTATGTTTCGGAGGCCACGCCGGCAATATCGGAGGGGTACCGCAGCGTGGCGTCGAAGGGCAGGACCTGGGCGCATGGGCTGGCGAAGAGGTCGTAGCGCCCGAAGAACTCCTGCACGCTGCGTTCAAGGCGGGTGCGGGCGGCGGCTGTCTCGATCAAGTCCTGCGCAGTGAGGGCGAATCCCTTCTCCACGTTCCAATGCACTTCGGGCTTGATCACGTCCCCGGCGCGCTCCAGAATCGGCCCCAGGCCCGCGGCGAAGTCCATGGCACGCGTGTTGCCGAATACCAGGTCTGCTTCGCTGAAGTCCGGGGTGGCTTCCTCAACAATCGCACCCAGGTCCTCGAAGACGGCCAGTTGCCGTTCGAGGTGCTCCACGATCTCAGGGTCCACCGGAACGCCGATGCCAAAGTCCCGCGACCAGCCAATCCGAACACCGCGCATGTCGGTCTCGAGTCCGGCCCGGAAGACCTTCGGATCAAGGCCCGCAGGGTGCGGAACGCGGGGATCCTTGCCCGCCGTCACGGACATGAACAGGGCAATGTCCTCCACGCTCCGGGCCATGGGCCCCGTCCTTCCCAGCCACGCGTAGGCGTTGACGTCGGACGGCATGGGGATGACCGCCGTCGACGGCCTGAAACCGACCACATTGCAGAAGGAAGCCGGGATGCGGAGCGAACCGCCCATGTCGCTGCCGTCGCCGATGCTCTGGACACGGGATGCGACGACGGCGGCCACGCCACCGCTGCTGCCGCCGGCACTCAGCGTTGGCGCGTAAGGGTTGGTCGTGGTGCCGAACAGGTCGTTGAACGTATGGGAGCCCGCGCCAAACTCGGGAACATTGGACTTACCTGTAGTGACAACGCCGGCCGCTTTCAAGCGCGCAATGATGAGGTCGTCGGCGTCGGGAACATACTCACGCAAGGCGAGTGAGCCCTGGGTGGTGCGCATCCCGGCGGTGTTGTTGGTGTCCTTGTGCGTCATGGGTACGCCATGGAGGGGTGCCAGGGCGGCCCCCGAGGCCGTCAGCTGGTCGGCGCGGTGTGCCAAGGCGTGGGCGCCTTCGGCGTCGAGCGTCACCACGGCGTTGATCGCTGGGTTTACCTCGGAAATGCGCTCCAGATGTTCTGCCAAGGCTTCGCGCGCCGAGACCTTCTTCTCGCGGATGGCTGCGGAAAGTTCGACGGCGGACAGCTCGCCAATAGTGTCAGGCATGGTGCTCCTTTGCTGGATTGCTACTGCCTGAAAGTGTGCCGGGTCACACGGGGTGGGGGAAGTCCCGAAACGGCGAAAGGCAAGCTTTGACCGATTCGGCCACATTGAAGGCTGATTCCGTCAGCTATTGTGTGTGATCCGGCTCATAGCAGAAGGTGTTGGTAACCCACTGGCCGATCTGGTCGCTGGGTAGGATTTTCCCCAGAGCACCGGATGCGAACAGCGTGGTTCGGATGTGGACTTGCCGAGGGGCCGACACCGGAGGTTCCCATGCACCAACCCCTGGCTCTTCAACCGCTCGCCCCCAACGAGTCCACCGACATCATGGCCATCGCCAACAATCCCATCCTGTGGATCTGCGTGGCAGGCGTGTTCGGCGTGATCATCCTTCAGTCCGTCATCTTCATGAAAGCTGCCCGGACCGCCGCCCCATCCGTGGACATGAGCACGCAGGACATCAAGACCTCGTTCCGCTCCGGCGCTGTATCGGCCATCGGCCCCTCCCTGGCAGTCTCGCTCGTCGCCATTGCGCTGCTCGGCCTCTTCGGCGCGCCGGCTGTGCTGTCCAGGATCGGGCTGATCGGTTCTGCTGCATACGACGTATCCGCCGCCGGCATCGCGGCAGGTTCCATGGGCGCCAAGCTCGGCGATGCCAGCTATACGCAAAGTGTCTTCGCAGTCGCCTTCTTCGCCATGAGCATCGGCGGAGCGATGTGGATGCTCGCCACCCTGATCCTGACCCCGGTCCTGCGAAAGGGCGACGCCAAGATCCGATCCGTGAACCCGGCCGCCATGGCCATCGTCCCGGCAGCCGCCCTGATCGGAGCCTTCTCCTGCCTGGGGCTCACCGAACTGCCCAAGTCAGGGATCCATGTGCTGTCCTTTGTTGTCTCCGCCGCGGTCATGGGCACCTGCCTGCTGCTGGCCAAGAAACTCGGCAAGAGCTGGCTGCGTGAGTGGGGGCTCGGCATTTCCATCGTCATCGGGCTCGGCGCAGCCTACCTCGCTGTCGGCGCCTGATCCCGCCTCCCGCCATCAGACCCGGACTTTGAGCACGAAAGGAACACCCCTCATGTCTTCCATCACTTCCGCTCCCACCACCGCCAACAACACCGCCATGGCGGACTTCAACCGCACCACCTCCCGCTGGGGCCAGATCACCATGATCTGTGGCCTGCTGATCTCCGTGGCCGGCCCTTTGTACCTCGTCTTCGCTACGGGCCTGGACATAGGTCCTGGCCAGCTTTGGATTGCCTTCGCCGCAGTGGCCGCCACGTTCGGCATCATCTGGATCGTCGAGCCACTGACGTACTATCCGATCCTGGGTCCGGCCGCGATGTACCAGGCGTTCATGATTGGCAATATCTCCAACAAGCTCCTGCCTGCTGCCCTGATCGCCCAAACCAATATCGGCGCGAAGCCGGGCAGCAAACGGGCGGAACTTGCCGCCGTCGTTGCTATTTGCGGCGCTGCGGTAGTGCACCTGATCTCGCTGGCAATCTTCGTGGGTCTCCTGGGCAGCTGGCTCATCAGCGTCATTCCTCCGTCGGTCCTGCTCGTCACCCGGCTGTATGTGCTGCCCACCGTTCTGGGCGCCGTCCTGGTTCAGGCAATCGTGTCCATGAAACAGCCCCGCACCACCGTGTTCGCCTTGCTGGTCTCAGCCGTCGTCGTGTTCGTCCTGCTGCCCCTGGTGCCATCGCTCGCCATGGTGTCCACCGCCATTGCCGTCCTGGGCACCATCCTGCTGGCATGGTTCTTCCGCGGCAAAACCACTATCACTGAGGCGAAGCCCATCCACATCGAGTAGCCCCGCAGCGCGCCCCTGACCCAGCCCGAACCGTGCCCTGACAAACAGAACCAGGAAGACAGGAACCATGACTTCAACAGCCACCGCCCTTCAGCTCGACTCCGAACAGACCGCCAAGCTGCACTCCCTGTACCGACACCTCCACGCACATCCGGAACTGTCCATGCAGGAGTACGCCACCGCGGCGTTGATCGAGGAACAACTGGACGGCCTGGGCATTGAGCACTTCCGCTGCGGCGGGACAGGGGTGGTGGGAGTCCTGCGAAACGGTGACGGACCCGTGGTGGCCTTCCGCGCCGATTCGGACGGCCTCCCCATTGCGGAAGCCACCGGGCTGGACTATGCCAGCACGGACACAGGCACACTGCCTGATGGCACGGTGGTTCCGGTCATGCACGGCTGCGGCCACGACACCCACGTGGCCAGCCTGCTGGGTGCCGCCGAACTGCTTGCGGGGAACCCGGGTGCCTGGGCTGGGACGCTGGTGTTGATCTTCCAGCCCGGCGAAGAAACGGCGGCCGGCGCTCTCGCCATGCTCGACGACGGTCTGTGGGACAAGGCGCCGCGGCCTGAAGTGGTCTTCGGGCAGCACGTCATGCCGCGGCCGGTGGGTACGGTTGCGATTTCCAGCGGGCCGGTGGCGGCCATGGCAAATTCGCTCAGGGTCACGGTGCACGGCCAGCAATCGCACGGTTCGCAACCGCAGGATTCCATTGATCCCATCGTGATGGCCGCGCACATGGTCACCCGGCTGCAAGGGATTGTGTCCCGCGAGCTTGATCCACGGAAGTCCGCCGTCGTGACGGTCGGGACGTTCCATGCGGGCCTCAAGGAGAACATCATCCCGGCCTCCGCCGAGTTCACCCTCAACATCCGCACTTTCGATGAGGACGTCCGTGGCCAGGTCCTCGCCGCCGTCCGCCGCATCATCGAGGCAGAAGCCGCCGCGTCCGGGGCGCCGAAGCCGGTTATCGAGGAAATGTACCGCTTCCCCCAGTGCTTCAACGATCCCGACGCCGTTCCTCCCGTCATTGAGGCCCTGCGGCTTGCGCTGGGGTCCGAAGCGGTCGAAATCACCCCGCCCATGATGGGTAGCGAGGACTTCGGGCACCTGGGCACCGCGATTGGCGTGCCGTCGGTGTTCTGGATGTTCGGCGGCACGCCCGCGGCCGGACATGAAGGCCCGGGTCCCATCCCCGTCAACCACTCGCCGTTCTTCGCTCCGGAGCTGGAAGGTTCGCTGGCCGGGGGAGTTGCTGCCGCGGTCGCCGTGCTGATGTCGCGGCTGGGCCGCTGACGTCCTCAGACCCGGGCCCAGGGTGCCAAACAGTCCACGGTGCCAAACATCCGGGCCCGCCCTATGATGGGCCCATGTTCTGCGAAAGTGCAGGCGTTTCCGCGGGCAGCTCCCGTTTGGAGATTCTGGTCCTCGGCGTGGCAGCGGGCGGCTACGGCAAGCGTTACCCCGTGGGCCGGAAGAAGTGGGCAGAGTATGCGCTCTTCGCTGCTGACGGATCCGGAAACCACAGCGGTGCTTGCCCCATGGGTGCCACGCCCGCTCAACTCACCGCCGCTGAGGATCGGCTCAAAGCGGACCCGGATGGGTGGAGGTCATGGCCACTCAGAAGGAACGGGAGCTCTACTCGTTTTTCGGAGCCAGGACCCGCCTGGCTGTGCCGCCGTTCAGTAAGTCCTGGGCCCGGACCGCGATGAGCTCGGACAGGAAGCCGAGAGACTCAGGTGGGGGTGTTTCCGCCGCTGCTATCGCCACCCTCTCCAGCGTTGAAGCCGCGGTCTGCCGCGCATCGTCGGCGTCCATGCCCCAGGCGGTCCCTTCGGCGACCAGATGTTCCAAGGTGATGTAGCTCAGCCGGATCTGGCCGCTGACAGATTGCCCGGCCAGGCCGCTCGGTTGGTACAGCAGCAGGGTTGGCGCCACGTCATAGAGGGGTGCCAGCAGCACTTCTCCATTGTCGTGGAGGGTAAGGGAGTAGTTCTTGGAGTGTGCATCGCCGTTGCCGATCAGGAGGTTGTAGGTCACGGCGCGCAACAGGTCACGGCGAAACGCGGCCTCGTCGCGGGTGTGCGGCGCCGCGGCGTTGACCAGCCGGGTCAGGCGCGAGGGCGGTGCGGTGGTGCCCTCGTACTTCGCTTCACTGGCCAGGGCCAGGGCCTGGGTGAAGTCTTCCTGGTGCAGCCGATCGCCCTCGCCTGTGCGGTCGAAGCGCTCCACGACGATCGCCCGACGCGACCCGAAGGTTTCCAGATGGGCTTTGGCCGCAGAAAGCCCTGCCGCGGCTGCTATCCGCAGGGCCCAGTCCTCAGCGGGGAGCAGATCCGGGATGGTGGAGTCAAGTGGTTCGGGCTTGATGATGTGGGTCGACACCGAACCACGGCCGGGCCAGGCCCAGCCGTCGCCGTGTCGGGACAGCAGTACCTTGGACTGGACGCCGCCCAGTGACGCAGTGACCAGGAAGTCATCCGGCAGGTCCCATGTCGGGAGGGATTCAACCACCCCGATGACCTCTTCTTCGGTCATGGGCGCAGCAGCGCCCTCCCGCGCGGGAGGTTCCCCGGGCGGCAGAACCTGAACGGCGCCGGCGCAGTCGGCGCCCAAGACACGGAGCAGCCCAAAGGCATCCGGGACAGTGACACCGTGTTCCTTGGCCAGATTGGAACGGACCTGGCCTTCTGGCAGGAGCCCGTCAAAGAAGTTGTAGACCTCCACCCCGTCCAGGCGTTTCCTGGCCAGCGGCAGGGACAGGGACAGCAGGATGGAACCGGCACCGTAGGTTGCCAGCACCTGCGGGTCATATTGGAAGGACAGCTTGAGGCCACTGCCGCGCAGCTCACCGATGCGGTCCCCGCGCAGGTACACGTCAAGGGTCTTGCGGGGGCTCACGGCCGCACCTGCAGCTTGGAAAAGCGCGGTACCAAAGCCACGTCGCGGCCCACCGCCCTGATGGCCTGCATGGCTACGACCACCGAGACTGCTCCGCCGGCTTCGAGACGTACGATGGTTCCGCGGGTGACACCCAGTTTCACGGCGAGTTCCTGCTGCGTGATAGCGGCTTCTTTGCGGGCATCGGCGATGGACCGCCCAAGGGAGGTGGCATCCACAGCCCGGTAGAACGGCGTCAGCTCATCGGAATGTTCCATAAATCGATCATACGGCTCATTACTCAAAATGACCTATATTTCGAACATTTCTGGAACTTTGGTGAATGTTCGATATTTCCATCATTGCGTCCGCCACTGCGCGGGACGTAGCAAGCGAAAAGCCCCGGGAACCCTGTTGCAAGGGTTTATCCGGGGCTTATACCGAGCTTCCTATCAGAATCGAACTGATGACCTTTTCATTACGAGTGAAACGCTCTACCGACTGAGCTAAGGAAGCACCGCGTCCATCACCGGTTTCCCGGGCGATCACGCAAGACATAACTGTAATAGAGGCACAGCACCCGGGTCAAAACGAGGGCAGTGGCGGCCGTTGCGGGGATGTTCACCCGGGCGTCGGGCCGGGTTCAGGCGGGCGTTTCCCTGCCGCCGGAAGCTGGGAAATCAACCGTGGCGAGGTCCGCCCGCCACTCACAACAGACGAGGGAGCCGCTCAATGACCGGGGACGCATTGAATCGGGATGAATTCACCAGGGACACCAGCCACGCACCCAACCGGCTGCGGCTGGCCGTGGTGGACATGGTGGGGACAACCATCACCGACGATGGCCGCACCGAGCGGGCCATGTCCCAGGCGCTGGTGGAACACGGCATCGAGCCGGGCAGCAGTAGGTTCGAGAGCATGCTCGGCTACGCCCGGGACACCATGGGCTTCTCGAAATTGACCGTCTTCCACCACCTCTTCGAGGAAGCCGTAGTTGCCGAAAGCGCCAACAAGGTTTTCGAGAAGGCATACGACCACATGATCGACGACGGCGGTGTCCGCGCCATTCCGGGCGCGGAGGACGCCATTTTGTGGATGCGTGAGTCCGGCATGCAGGTTTGCCTGGCAACAGGGTTCGGCCGCCACACCCAGAACATGGTCCTGGAATCCCTCGGGTGGATGGGCTTGGCGGACCTCAGCTTGTGTCCGGCGGATGCAGGGCGGGGGCGGCCTTACCCGGACATGATCCTGACTGCGGTACTCGCCCTGGACCTCGATGACGTCCGCGAGGTGGCCGTGGTGGGCGACACCAGCTCGGACATGCTTTCCGGCGTCCGTGCAGGTGCGTCGTTGGTGGCCGGAGTCCTCACTGGCTCGCACTCGGAGGCGACCTTACGCGCGGCCGGCGCCACCGTCGTCGTGGATTCCATCAAGCAGCTCCCGCTCTTGGTGGAGAAGCGGGAAGCCCGGCACCGCTAGCATTTGAGGCCGTCCTGCGGCAGCTTCCCGTCAACAAAGTAATCGTCGACGGCGGTGCTGACGCAGGAGTTCGAGCGGCCGTAGGCTGTGTGCCCCTCACCCTCCCACGTGACAAGTGAGGCGTTCTCCAGTTGCTTGCGCAGCGACTGCGACCACTCCAGGGGAGTGGCGGGGTCCCCTGTGGTGCCAACCACCACGATGGGAGCGGAGCCGTTGTATTCGACCGGCGCGGGCGTGCGGGTGTTCTTGTACGGCCAGTCCTTGCAGTTGACCCCGCCGTAAGCGAAGAACGAGCCGAACGTGGGGGAGTCCTGGATAAGGCGTGCTTCCTCGGCCCGCATGCCGGCAGTGTCGGTAACCATGGGGTAGTCCAGGCAGTTGATGGCCTGGAACGCGAAAGCCGAGTTTGAGCTGTACGTGCCATTGGGTTCGCGGTCGGCGCCCAGATCGGCAAGCCGCATCATCTGGGACACATCACCGGAAAAGGCGCTTTCCAGGGCCTGGGTGAGGGCAGGCCAGCTTTGATCGTTGTAAAGGGGCAGGATGAGGCCGTTGACGAAGTCGTTGCTGGTCACCAAACGGCCATCCTTGGCGGTCTGGGGGTTCTGGTCCACGGCGTTGATGAGGTCCCTGATTTCCTGGACTCCGTTGTCCACGGAGCCGCTCAGCGGGCACTGGTTCTGTCCCTGGCAACTGGCCACATAGGTGTGGATGGCTCTTTCGAACGCCCGGGCCTGTCCCGCGGTCAGTTCCTCGTTGGTGATGGACGGATCCACGGCGCCATCCAGGACGAGGTGGCCAACGTTGTCGGGGAAGAGTGCAGCATAAGTTGATCCAAGGAAGGTGCCGTAGGAGAAGCCAAGGTAGTTGAGTTTGGCGTCGTTGACCACCGCGCGCAGGATATCCAGGTCCTTGGCCGCGCTCACGGTATCAATGTGCCCCAGGACATCCCCCGTCTGCTCTGAGCACTGCTCAGCGAAGGACTTATTGAAGGCCAGTGCAGCCTCCAGTCCCTCGTCGGTATTCTTCCGGAACACCTTTTCGCGGGCCGCGTCACGTTCGGCATCGCTCATGCAGGTGACGGGGGCGGAGCGTTTCACACCACGGGGATCGAAGCCGACGAGGTCGAAGTTGGACTTCACTTTCTCGGTGAAATTGGTGTTGCCGGCGTCCCTGATGTAGTCCACCCCGGAGCCACCGGGACCGCCGGGGTTGACCAGGATCGACCCCTGTTTATTGCCGGTGCTGGGCAACTTGATGACGGCGAGTGTGATTTCCCCGGACGCCGGGTTGGCGTAATCCTTGGGTACCTGGACTTTGCCGCACTGGAAGCCGTTCTCGCAGGAGCTCCACTCCACGGGCTGTGAATAGAACTTCTCCAAGCCCTTGGGCGCTGATGCTGCGATGGATGGATCCACGGTGCTGGTGGACGGCTTGGCCGTGGGCGTTGGCATGAACGGCAGGGTGCAGGCGCTCAACACCAGCGCGGCAGCAACGGCAACACACGTCGCCACGAAGCCGCGGCCGGCCCCACGCCGGGCAGACCGGTCCCTTGATGGGGCATCGGCGGACCGGCGGGGTGCGGACTTCATGGATTCTCCTATTGCTGGATGAGACTTGTGGCCATGGACTCGACCGCCAACAGCGGGGCCACATTGGTGGTGGTGATACGGACGCGGGCTTTGTTGATGGCGTCCATCCGGGCCAACGTGGTTTCGGGGTTTGAGTGGCCCGCGTATTCTTCAAGATCGCTCTTGAGCTCAACGTTGACCAGCTCTACGGCGTTCCCCAGCTGGATGATCAGCACGTCCCTGTAGAAGGACAGCAGATCAGTGAGGGTGCGGTCCAACGAGTCAGTGATGGAGCGTTTTGCCCGCCGTTTCTGATCGTCTTCGAGCTGCTTGACCTGGCTGCGCATGGAGGGCGGCAGCGTGCCGGACTCGGGGGCACCGAGGCTCGCCAGCAGCGCGATCTTCTCCGCGGCGTCACGTTCGTCATTGGAGCTGTTGGCCTCGTCGGTGGCAATCCTGACCAGCTTCTCGGCCATCATCACCGCAGCGGTGACGCCACGAAGGCCGAGTGGAATGCGGACCGTATCCAAACGGCGTTGCCGCGCGTCAGCGTCGCGGGCCAGCCGCCTGGCGATGCCGATATGGCTTTGGGCGGCGCGGGCTGCTATGTCCGCGAGTTGGCGATCGATGCCGTCGCGCCTGACCAGGAGATCGGCGACGTCGGACGCCGGCGGAAGCCGGAGGCTCACCGGACGGCATCGCGAGCGTATGGTGACCAGGACGTCGGCGGGGGAGGGGGCACACAGCATCCAGATGGTGCGGGGCGTGGGTTCCTCGATCGCCTTCAGCAGGACGTTGGTGGTGCGCTCGGCCATGCGGTCCGCATCCTCCACCACAATGATCCGCCACCGGCCAGTGGCAGGCCGGTCGCCAGCCTTGGAGACCAGTTCGCGGGCTTCGTCAATGGTGATGGTGACTTTCTCGGTCCGCACGAATGTCACATCGGAGTGCGTCTCGCCAAGGATAGTGTGGCACGCGGCACACTCCCCACAGCCTCTAAGGGTGACGTCGTCCTGCTCGCAGTTCAAGGCAGCGGCGAAGGCCTTGGCCGCGTTGGAACGGCCGGATCCAGGAGGTCCGGTAAACAGCCACGCATGGGTGAGGCCGGTTTCGCCTTGCGCAGCCTGCTTCAGTTGCGCAACGACGGGCGCCTGCCCCTGAAGGTCGTCCCAGACGCTCACGAACGGTCGCCGGGAACTCGGTCAGCCAGCAGTGATTCCACCCGATCCAGGATCTGCGCGGCGAGGGTGTTGATGTCCGCGCGTGCCGGCAGGACAAGGTAGCCCGACGGCGAAGCCTCTGCGAGGTCCAGGAACGCGTGGCGGATGGCCGAATGGAAAGCATCAGGCTCGGATTCGAGCCTGTCTTCGGTGGCGTCCCCGGCGGTCCGGCGCTGGCGGCCGTCGGAAGGGTCGACGTCGAGCAATACTGTCAGGTCCGGACGCAAACCTTCCGTGGCCCACTCGTTCAGGGTCAAGACGCCATCGGCGCCCAAGCCACGGCCGGCACCTTGATAGGCAACTGAGGAGTCCACGTAGCGATCAGTGATGACCACCGTCCCCTCAGACAGGGCGGGACGGATCACCTGGCTGGCATGGGCGGCGCGGGCGGCGGCAAACATGAGGGCTTCGGTACGGGCATCGATGGTGCCGTGGCCGTGGTCCAAAACCAGGGAACGCAACTTCTCGCCAATGGGAGTGCCGCCGGGCTCGCGGGTGCGCAGCACGGAAAATCCCCGCGACTCAAGGGCGTCAGAGAGCCGGGCGGCCTGGGTGGACTTGCCCGCTCCGTCCCCGCCCTCGAAGGCGATGAAAAGACCTGGGCTCTGAATACTCACGCGTCTAGCCTACCGAGCTTCCCTGACATCAAAGGCGCGTAACGCCTTTCATCCACAGTGGTGGCCGCGACTACGCTGAAACCATGAGCCTTTCCGATCAGCACGCCGCCGACTTGTCTCCGGAAACCGTCGTGGTTGCGGCTGGCCGCCCCGAGCGGGCCCACGATGAGCCGGTGAATCCGCCCATCGTCTTGTCCTCCACATACTTCGGAACCGGTGCGCTGGGTGAGGGAGACCGCGGCTACGGACGCTATGCAAACCCCACGTGGGATCCGTTCGAGGACGCGCTGGCCAAGCTGGAGGGCGCCACCCTCCCGGGGCTGCTCTACGCATCGGGTCTCGCGGCAGTCAGTTCGGCCCTCTCCCTGGTACCTGCCGGTGGCGTCGTCGTGATGCCGTCCCACAGCTATGCGGGTTCGCTTGTGATGGCAACGGAACTGGCAGAGAAGGGCTTCCTGGAACTGCGCACGGTGGACATCACGGACACCGATGCCGTGAAATCGCTCATCAGCCCTGAAAGCGGCAAGCAGGCGGACCTCCTCTGGCTGGAAAGCCCCACCAACCCAATGCTCGGTATCGCCGATATCCGCGCGCTCACCGATGCCGCCCACGCCGTGGGAGCCATCGTGGTCACGGACAACACGTTCTCCACGCCGTTGGTGCAGCAGCCGCTCAGCCTGGGATCCGACGTCGTGCTCCACTCGGTGACCAAATACCTGGCCGGACATTCGGACGTCGTTTTGGGCGCCCTCGTCACGTCCAACCCGGAGCTGCGCGCCACCCTTCTTCATCACCGGATCATCCACGGTGGAATCGCCGGCCCGTTCGAAGCCTGGCTGGCACTGCGTGGCCTCCGCACGCTGGCGCTTCGGATTGAACGTTCGCAGGCTTCGGCCGCGACGCTCGCAGAACGCCTCAGCACCCACCCGCGCGTCGAAACCATCCGCTACCCGGGCCTCCCCACAGATCCCGGGCACGAGCGCGCCAAGGTCCAGATGAAGGGCTTCGGCTCCATCCTCTGCATCCAGATCACAGGCGACGAGCACCGCAGTGGTGCCGACGCCGCCGACGAGCTGGTCCGTGCGCTGGAGCTGTGGCTTCCGGCCACGTCGCTTGGCGGGGTGGAGTCCCTGATTGAGCGCCGACGCCGGCACACTGCCGAGCCGCTCAGCGTTCCGGAGAACCTGGTCCGCTTGAGCGTCGGAATCGAGAACGTAGAAGACCTCTGGTCCGACCTTGAGCAAGCGCTGAAGTCGCTGGACGGCTAGGCTAAAGGGCGTGGACGGAAAACTCTTGATTGCCTACGTCACCAACGGGGTCTACTTCATCCTCGGCTTGGTGGCCCTCGCCCTGGAAGTGTGGGCCTTCGCGGACTGCCTGCGCCACCGGCCGACGCTCTTCGTGGCTGCCTCCAAGCGGACCAAGACGTTCTGGACCGCCCTCACCGGCGTCGCTTTTGCGATCGGCGCCCTGACGGTCTTCACCGGCGGAAGCGGCCTGGGCCTCTTCGGCATCGCCGCCGTCACTGCGGCGTGCGTGTACCTTGCCGATGTCCGTCCAGCCCTGCGTGAAGCAGGCAGCGGCGGCAACCGCAACGTCGGCCCGTACGGCCCCTGGTAAAAGGCGTTACTGGTCAATCCGGCCGCTGCTGAGGCGCCACGGCGTCCCACGCCACGGTCAGTTCACCGAGGCGCCACCGCGAGGGGCCATCCTGCAGTGGCCACCCGGCGTCGCGCAATGAACGGCACATTCCGGTCCATCGCTGCCGGTTTCCGAAGGACGCCAACGGCGCCGCCTCCAGCCATGCCTTATCCATGGCCTGCAAGAACGCGTGGATGGCTTCACCGGGCACGTTCCGGTGGATCAGGGCTTTCGGCAACCGCTCAGCAACGTCCGACGGCAGCTCAAAACTGCCAAACCGGACAGAAAAGCTCAGGCTCAACGGTCGCTCGGAATCCAGCGCCACCCACGTGACGCGGCGGCCAATCTCGTCGCACGTGCCGTCGATGAACAGCCCGCCCGGAGCAAGCCGCGACTGCACCAGGCTCCAGATTCCGGCAACGTCAGCTTCCTCGTATTGCCGCAGTACGTTGAAGGCGCGGACCAGAACGGGCTTTCCGGGCACCGGGACTTCGAATCCGCCCACATGGAAGCTCAGCCCTGGCCGCTCCAGGGGCTTCGCTGTCCGGACGCGCTCCGGTTCAATCTCGATCCCGCAGACCCGGACATCCGGTCTGACGGCCTGCAGCCGTTCAAAAAGTTCGACGGCGGTAGTCGGCGAAGCGCCATAGCCCAGGTCCACCACCAGGGGCTCGACGGCGGCGCGAAGCCGCCAGGCTTGCGGCCCGGCAAGCCAGCGGTCCAGGCGGCGCATGCGGTTGGGATTGGTCGTGCCGCGGGTGATATTCCCAACGGGCTTTCCGCCCCGACTTCGGGGAGAGCCCACCCGTTCCGCTTTTTGCACCACGGCCCCCACTTTATCTCGCGCGGCCGTAATGCCCGGCAGGCAATGGAGCTGCTCAGCTAGGATGAAAACCATGACTTACAAGCTGATTCTGCTGCGCCACGGCCACAGCGACTGGAACGCCAAGAACCTGTTCACCGGTTGGGTGGACGTTGACCTGAACGACCAAGGCCGCGAAGAAGCAGTGCGCGGTGGGGAACTCCTGGTTGAGAACAACATCCTCCCGGACGTCCTTTACACCTCGCTCCTGAAGCGTGCCATCAACACCGCCAACATGGCACTGGACAAGGCCAACCGCGGCTGGATCCCGGTCAAGCGCGACTGGCGCCTCAACGAGCGCCACTACGGCGCACTGCAGGGCAAGGACAAGGCCCAGACCCTCGCCGAGTTCGGTGAAGAGCAGTTCATGGAATGGCGCCGCAGCTACGACACCCCGCCGCCGCCCCTGTCCGACGACAGCGAATTTTCCCAGGCACACGATGTCCGCTACGCGGATCTCGGCGACGCCCTGCCGCGCACTGAATGCCTCAAGGACGTCCTGGTCCGTCTCCTTCCCTACTGGGAATCGGACATCAAGGAAGACCTGAAGGCCGGCAAGACCGTCTTGGTCACGGCACACGGCAACTCCCTGCGCGCGCTGGTCAAGCACCTTGATGGCATCAGCGACGACGCCATTGCTTCGCTGAACATCCCCACGGGTATCCCGCTGGTGTACGAGCTGGACGAGGACTTCCAGCCGATCAACCCGGGCGGTACGTACCTGGATCCCGAAGCAGCAGCCCAGGCCATCCTCGCGGTAGCCAACCAGGGCAAAAAATGACGCGTTAGTGAAAACTACGACGGCGGCCGGTCACCTCAGGTGACCGGCCGCCGTCGTACTTAATGCGCTGAGGCTAGAAGCCTTCGGGCTGCCATTCGCCCGTCACCAGGTAGGTGACCTTTCGGGCAACCGAGACGCCGTGGTCGGCGAAGCGCTCGAAGTAGCGGCTGGCCAGGGCCACGTCCACGGTGGTGGACGGGCTCTCGCTCCACTCAGGGGAGGCGATCGCCTTGAAGACGCTGAGGTGGAGGTCGTCCACGGCGATGTTGATCTTCAGGATGTCGCGGGCAACCTCAAGGTCGCGGGTCTCGAGAAGCTCGATGACCTTGGCCGTGATTTCGATGTCGTGCTGGGCCATGGCCTTGAAGGTCTGGGTCAGCGAAGCGGGGATAACGGTGGCCGGGTAGCGCAGGCGCGCCAGCTGGGCCACGTGGCGGGCGAGATCACCCATGCGTTCCAGCGATGCACTCATGCGCAGCGAACCCACAATCATGCGGAGGTCGCTAGCGACAGGGCCCTGCAAAGCAAGGATGTCGATGGCACGCTCGTCGAGGCTGTTCTGCAGGAAGTCGATGCGGGCATCTGCCGCGATGACGTCCTGGGCAAGATCCACGTCGGCGCCTTCGAAGGAAGTAGTAGCCTTCGTGATCGCTTCGTGAACCAGCTTGGAGATCTCGATGAGGTCGTCACCTACCTGGGTGAGCTCCTCCTGAAAAACCTTGCGCACTAAGGCGTCCTTTCCTTGGAAATCCCGTTCCCATGGTGGGGGTCGGATTTCAAAACCATTGGCAGTCCAACCAGTAACTGTGTCAGGACCCAGTGAACTGTTCGGCACCTTTAGATGAACGTTAGTTGAACCGTCCCCGTTTAGCGCCGGATCAATGCTTGGCCGTGTTTCCACAGCATAAGCTGGACACGTGGATCCATTGCTCATAGGTGTCGTCGCAGGCCTCGTCGGTCTGTCGTTGGGCGTCTTTGGCATGCTCGCGTTCAAGATCAGCGAGCGGCAACGCAGCATTGTTGACCTGGACGTTACTGAACCCCTGCTCCCCGAGGGGGCAGCGGAAGTGCTGGCCGTGGTCGGGCGTGCGTTTGTTGTTGTGGACGCGATCGACGGCGTGGTCCGCGCCAGTCCGGCAGCTTACGCCTATGGCCTCGTCCGCGGGCACACCGTGGTTCATAAGCAGCTCCTGGACATGACAGCGAAGGTCCGCCGCGACGGCGTGATCCTGGAGGAGCAATACGAGCTCCCTCGTGGGCCGCTGGGCAAGGGCACCATTGTGGTCCAGGTCCGGGCAGCCATGCTCGGCTGGGAATACATCCTGCTCCTGGCGGACGACCGCACCGAGATCACCCGCACCGAGGAGATCCGCAACGACTTCGTGGCCAACGTCTCCCACGAGCTCAAAACCCCTGTGGGCGCCATCTCGCTCCTGGCAGAGGCCTTGGAAGCCTCTCCCGATGACGAGGAAGCAGTGCGCCGGTTTGCCAAGCGCATGCACAAGGAGTCCGGCCGGCTCGCAGCCCTGGTTCAGGACATCATTGAACTTTCCCGCCTGCAGGGTGCCAATGTCGCCCAGCAGGGGCACTCCGTGGACATCAACACCGTGATCACGGAGGCAGTTGATCGTTCACAGCTGCCGGCGGAGAGCAAGAACATTCACATCGTGGTGGGCGGACACTCCGAGTCGCTGGTGTTCGGCGACCGGGACTTGCTGGTCACCGCACTGCGAAACCTGATCGACAACGCCATCCGCTATTCACCGGAAAACACCCGGGTTGGCGTCGGCCTCCGAACAAGGGAAGGCGTCGTCGCCATCTCCGTCACGGACCAGGGCGAGGGGCTGACTCCCGAGGACCAGGAACGGGTGTTCGAGCGCTTCTATCGCGTTGACGCTGCACGTTCCCGGCACACGGGCGGAACCGGCCTTGGCTTGAGCATCGTCAAGCACGTTGTCTCCAACCACGGCGGCGAGGTGACCGTATGGTCCCAGCCCGGCCAGGGGTCCACGTTCACCATCCGCTTGCCGGAGATGGAAGGCCAGGATGACGACGCCGGTGGTCCGGCTCCCGCTGCCACAGCGGTTCCGTCCACCGGACTTCCGGCGGAACCTGCCGCCGTCGAGCCCCACCACGCGAGCCAACAACCTCAGCATGCGGGACAACAACCTCGTATCCCGAGCCAACAAGGGGGCGCCAACGGCGCCCAAGAGCAAGGAGCCAGCGCTTGAGCCGGATTTTGATTGTGGAGGACGAAGAGTCCTTCAGCGACCCCCTGTCCTATCTCTTGGGCAAGGAAGGGTTCGACGTCGAGGTAGTAGACAACGGCAGTGACGCCTTGGTGGAGTTTGACCGCAACGGTGCCGACCTGGTTCTGCTGGACCTCCAGCTGCCGGGAACGCCGGGAACGGAAGTGTGCCGGCAGTTGCGCCAGCGCTCCAGCGTGCCTGTGATCATGCTGACCGCCAAGGACTCGGAAATCGACAAGGTGGTGGGCCTGGAGTTGGGTGCCGACGACTACGTCACCAAGCCCTATTCGTCCCGGGAACTCGTAGCCCGCGTCCGTGCTGTCCTCCGCCGCCAGGGCGAGCCAGAGGAACTCATTACGTCAACTGTGCAGGCCGGGCCGGTCCGCATGGACATCGAACGCCACGTGGTGAGCGTCAACGGCGAGCAGGTGTCCCTGCCGTTGAAGGAGTTCGAACTTCTGGAGATGCTGCTCCGAAACTCAGGCCGCGTCCTGACCCGGGGGCAGCTCATCGATCGCGTATGGGGCTCTGACTATGTCGGCGACACCAAAACGCTGGACGTCCACGTCAAGCGCCTCCGCAGCAAGATCGAGCCCGATCCCTCCGCTCCGCGTTACCTGGTGACGGTGCGCGGGCTGGGCTACAAGTTCGAGCCGTAAAGCCAAAAGGCAACAACAAAGGAAGGGCCCAGTTCACGTGAACTGGGCCCTTCCTTTGTTATATGGCTTGTAGCGTGCTGCCTGCTAGTGTCCGGCTGCTGCGGACTCCGTGGGAGTCGCAGAGGACGTCGACGTCGACGTTGCTGTCGGGGTCGGCGTGGAGGGCAGGTACTTGGCGTACTCGGGGAGCGTGCCATCAACCACCGGTACGTTGACCGTAGCGGAGTCAGATCCACTACGGATGGTGATCGGGGTCAGGCCACCAGGGATAACGCCTGCGGTGCTGAGGATCGCAGCATCAGTGGTGTCGTTCAGGTACGTCTCAGAATTGGCTTTGACCGGAATCTCGGTCTGGGACCCGTTGGCACCGCTCATGGTGAGGGTGGCGTCGCTGCTGGACTGGTTGAACACAGCACCTATGACACGACCAGGCTCGTTCTCGCCCGAGGCAACAATCAGGATGTTGCGCAACTGCAGGGGACCAAGATCAGCTTTGATCCCGTCCGATGCCGAGTACTGGTGGGTAGTCTGCTGGGCGTTGACGAAACCACAGCCGGTGACGGACAGAAGACCGACGCCGATTGCAGCCGCCGCAATTGCCAGCTTGCCGCGCTGGACAGGGTTCATCGCAGTATTGCGCACGACACCTACTCCTCAAGAGTCATTGGAACACTTTTCAGCCATAGCCTATCGGCAAACCCCCCAAAATAAGGATTCGGGAAGGCATTGTGGCGCAGCCAACCGAGAAGATCTGCGCGCCAGGTTGCTTGCTCGAAGCATCTTTCCCCGGTTTCGTCAAGAGGTTGGAGGAAGTCGTTTAAGGCCTTATTCCCTGTATTGGCGCGGCTGGAGGGCCCGTCCGATGCCAGTCGTATGCCTTAACCGTGATAGACTAATCTGCGGGAAAGGGGAAAGTCCACATGGTTTTTGAGGTCGGCGAGACAGTAGTTTACCCTCACCACGGTGCAGCAAAAATTGAGGAAATCAAGATGCGCACCATCAAGGGCGAAGAGAAGATGTATCTCAAGCTCAAGGTGGCTCAGGGTGATCTGACCATTGAAGTTCCAGCAGAGAACGTTGACCTTGTTGGGGTCCGGGACGTAGTGGGCAAAGAAGGCTTGGAGCACGTATTTGACGTTCTCCGCGCCGAGTTCACTGAAGAGCCTACCAACTGGTCACGTCGTTACAAGGCGAACCTGGAGAAGCTTGCTTCGGGCGATGTCATCAAGGTGGCGGAGGTCGTTCGCGATCTTTGGCGTCGTGATCACGATCGCGGCCTTTCCGCAGGCGAGAAGCGGATGCTGGCCAAGGCGCGGCAGATTCTGATTTCAGAACTGGCCCTGGCCGAGAAGACAGACGAAGAGAAGGCTGCAAGCGTTCTTGACGAGGTCTTGGCTTCCTAAGAATTGAGCCCCGGTGGTGCGAAAGCGCCGCCGGGTTTCTTTTTGCCCAAATACAGCCGGAGTTACTTGATCATCAAGTAACTTCAAGTACTTCCAAGTAATCTTGGGCCCATGAGTACTCCTTCCAAGCGCGCCGTCACGGCCGTGATCGTGGTCGCCGCCGGTTCCGGTGAACGACTTGGCTACGGCATGCCCAAAGCCCAGGTTCCGCTCGGCGGCGAAGCCATCCTGATGCACGCTCTCCGCGGTGTTGTAGCGTCGGATGTCGCACGCCAGATCTGCATAGCCGTGCCCAAGGGCAACACCGAACTTCGCGAGCTGATCGCCGACTTCAGGATTGACCTGGTGGATGGCGGCCCGGAAATTTCAGTGGTCGACGGCGGTTCGTCCCGGGCGGATTCCGTCCGGGCTGCCTTGGCTGCCTTGGAAGACGGAACCGAATTCGTACTCGTCCACGATGCTGCCCGCGCGCTGGCCCCTGAGCGCGTGTTCCAACGCGTAGCCGACGCCCTGGCCTCCGGCGCGAAGGCAGTCATCCCCGCGATGCCGGTGGTGGACACCATCAAGACGGTCGCCGAGACCGCTGGCGCGGACTCCTCCATCGCCCCGGAGGTGGTTACCGGAACAGCGCCCCGCGAACACCTCAGGGCCGTCCAGACTCCTCAGGGCTTTGAACTGGCCACCCTGCGCCGGGCACACCAGGCTGCTGAGCTCTTCGACGACAAACAGGCCGCAGCCGTGACGGATGACGCCATGTTGGTGGAGCTTCTGGGCGTTCCGGTCCACGCTGTCCGCGGAGCCAGCCAGTCCCTCAAGATCACGACTCCGCTGGACCTCATCATTGCCGAGGGCCTTCTGGAAGGCCCGCTGGGTATCCGTTGGGTGGAGGGCTGATGACCCGGAACATGGTCCTGCCCCGGACCGGCATCGGCGTCGACGTGCACGCGTTCGCCCCGGAAGGCGACCCCCAGCCGCTCTGGCTTGGCGGGCTTTTCTGGGAAGGTGAGCAAGGCCTTTCAGGGCATTCCGACGGCGATTGCGTCGCCCACGCAGCCGCGGACGCGCTGTTTTCGGCCTGCGGTATCGGTGACCTGGGCACCCACTTCGGCACGGACCGCCCCGAGTTCGCTGGCGCCTCGGGGGTAAAGCTCCTTGGTGAAGCGGCCCGCATTGTGCGCGCTGCCGGCTTCGAGATCGGGAACGTTGCGGTGCAGTTCGTGGCCAACCGCCCCAAGTTCGGACCCCGGCGGGAAGAATCCCAGCGGGTTCTGACCGAAGCCGCAGGTGCTCCTGTCAGCGTTACGGCAACCACCAGCGACGGTCTGGGCTTCACAGGCCGCGGGGAAGGAATTTCGGCTGTTGCCACGGCACTGGTGTACCCGGTCCGCGACCATGAGGCTACGACGGCGGAGACGGGTCCCGCGAAAGGTGCGCCGCATGGATAAGCTGCATGCCGGCGTCGTGCGTTCCGCAGTGGGGCTGTCCGTGGGCGTTGCTGCTGCGCTCCTGCTGGGCGGTTGTGCGGGGACACCGAAGATGGACGTTGCGGCCAGCTGTGAATTCCTGAACAACGACACGTTCAAGCCTGATGGCAACCAACAGCAGCAGTCCAAACAGATCGCCGCGCATTATCACGAGATCGCTGACAAACTGGCTCCGGAGATCGGCAACCCGATCAAGGACATGGCCGCGATCATGGACGAAGCGGCCGCTTCATCGCTTGGCGCGGCCACCAAGGACCAGCAGGAGAAGCTCACGGTCCAGTTCAATAAGATCGGCGAATACTGCAAGTAGGCAGGTCACGCCGCGTCATCGGCTAATCTGGAGCGGTGACCCTGCGCTTCTATGACACCGCCTCCGCCGAAGTCCGCGACTTCGTTCCCCTCGAAGACGGCAAGGCCAGCGTGTACTACTGCGGGGCCACCGTCCAGGGAATGCCGCACGTGGGCCACGTCAGGTCGGCCATTGCTTTCGACCAGCTGACCCGCTGGCTTGAATTCCGTGGCCTCCGCGTGACTGTGGTGCGGAACGTCACCGACATCGACGACAAAATCCTTGCCAAGTCCGCCCAGTCCTTCGGACCGGACTGGGATGCTGAACCGTCCGCGCGCCAGGCCGAAGAGTGGTGGGCCCTCGCGTACCGGTACGAGCAGGAGTTCGAGGGCGCTTACGATTCTTTGGGCGTCCAGCGGCCCACCTACGAACCCCGCGCCACCGGGCACATCCCGGAAATGCACGCGCTCATCCAGCGCCTCATCGACCGCGGCCATGCCTACCCAGCACTGGACGATTCCGGCGATGTCTACTTCGATGTCCGCTCCTGGAGCAAGTACGGCTCGCTCACGCGGCAAAATATCGATGACATGCAGGGAGCCCCCGACGCCGACCCCCGAGGCAAGCGCGACCCGAGGGACTTCGCGCTGTGGAAGGGTTTCAAAGACGGCGAGCCCGTCACCGCCAAGTGGGAGTCTCCCTGGGGCGCGGGACGTCCCGGCTGGCACCTCGAATGCTCCGCCATGGTCACCAAGTATCTGGGCCCTCGATTTGATATCCACGGTGGGGGACTGGACCTCCGCTTCCCGCACCACGAGAACGAGATGGCCCAATCCCAGGCCGCCGGCGACGGGTTCGCCAACTTCTGGATGCACAACGGCATGGTCACCTTCGAGGGTGAAAAGATGTCCAAGTCCATCGGCAATACGGTGAGCCCGGCCGAGATGCTCGAACTCGCCTCACCCCGGGTGGTTCGCTACTACCTGGGACAGGCACACTACCGCTCCATCCTCGATTACCGGCCCACGTCGTTGCAGGAGGCTGCAGCCGCCGTCGAGCGCATTGATGGCTTCATTCACAAGGCCTCCGCCAAGGTGGGGGCAGACGCCTCAGGCATTTCCCCGCAGGCCAACATGCCGGCTGCCTTCATCGCCGCCATGGACGATGACCTCAATGTGCCCCAGGCCCTCGGAGTGCTTCACGAAACGGTACGGGCAGGCAATACAGCCTTGGCCTCCGGGGAGCTTGATGCTGCGAAGTCCGCCCTCTACAGCGTGCTGTCCATGACGGAAGTCCTGGGACTGGACGCAGTAAAGCGTCCGGAAGCTGTCCAAGGGCGCGAACACGCTGCCCTGGAAGTGCTGATCGAAGCTCAACTCGACGCCCGGGCAGCGGCGCGGGCCGCCAAGGACTGGGCCGCCTCCGACGCGATCCGCGACACGCTCGCCGCCGCCGGCGTCGTCGTCGAAGATGGTGCGGACGGCGCCACTTGGAGCCTCAAACGCGACTGACAAACGGCCGCGGCGGCCGAATTGCATCGGGTCAGTAGACTTGATTCCAGACTTACTCACAAAATCAAGGATGGAATCTCATGGCCAACAACGGTCGCCGGTCGGTCAAGCAGAAGAAGGGCCCCTCCACCGGAACCGGTGGCCACGGCCGCAAGGCCCTGGAGGGCAAGGGTCCCACGCCCAAGGCGGAGGACCGCACCTACCACAAGGCATACAAGAACAAGCAGCTGGCTGAGCGCTCAGCTGCCAAGCGCGGCACGGGTACCCGCCCCGGTGGCGCCGGTGCCCGCTCAGGCCCCAAGGGCCGTGCAACCGAAGAACTGGTTACCGGCCGCAACTCGGTGGTCGAAGCCCTGCGCGCGGGCATTCCGGCCAAGGCACTGCACGTCGCCATCCGGATCGAGATGGACGACCGCGTCAAGGAATCCCTCAAGCTCGCGGCTGAACGCGGCATCCCGCTGCTCGAAACCGGCAAGGTTGAGCTGGACCGCATGACCGAGGACGCCGTGCACCAGGGCCTCGTCCTGCAGATCCCGCCGTACGAATACGAGGACGCCTACGACCTCGCGGAGACAACCCTGGCCAAGTGGAAGAAGGGGCACATCTCCAACGCTCCGATCTTCGTGGCACTGGACGGCATCACCGACCCCCGCAACCTTGGCGCGATCATCCGCTCCGTCTCCGCGTTCAGCGGCCACGGCGTGATCGTTCCCGAGCGTCGCTCCGTCGGCGTGACCGCATCCGCCTGGAAGACCAGCGCCGGTGCCGCTGTCCGCGTACCCGTGGCCCGCGCGTCGAACCTTAACAACGCCCTTAAGCAGTTCAAGAACATGGGCATCTACGTTCTCGGCCTGGACGGCGACGGCGACGTTTCGCTGCCCGATCTCAGTGTGGCCACGGAACCCGTGTGCATCGTCGTGGGCTCCGAAGGCAAGGGCCTGAGCAGGCTGGTCCGCGAAAACTGCGACCAGATCGTCTCGATCCCGATCGACTCCGCCATGGAGTCGCTCAATGCATCCATGGCCGTCGGTATCTCGCTGTACGAAGTGTCGAGGCAGCGCGCCGCTAAGTAATCCACGGTGAGGCGGCGTTGCCGTCATCCTCCGCATGCTCGCTCGTTCCTCGCTTAGACGCATGCTTCCGGATGACGGCCACGCCGCCTTTCCACCGACGCTCTCTCACCTCTTGAACTGCTCCCCTGAAGTTGGACTGAGAATTTCAGTTCCGATTTGAGGGGAGCAGTTTTATGTGTTCGCGTAGTTCTTTGTCTGTGGTGCAGCGGGTGTCGGCTGTAGCGTGTTTTGAAAGAGGGCTTGGCTATCGGGCGGCGGCCCGGTACCTTGATGCGCCCCAGGTGCCGGTAAGGGGACTGTATGGGTTATGGAGGATTCATGGGGAAGGAGTCTTGGTGACCAAGGCGCCGAAGTCATACTCTTTCGAGGTCAAACTGGCCTTGGTGCAGCGGTTCCTGGCGGGCGAAACCGGTCCCGACCTGGCCGTTGAAGCGGGCCTGTCTTCACGGCAACTGCTGCAGAAATGGGTCAGAGCGTATCGCTTGGAGGGCGAAGACGGGCTGATGCCAAAACGCAACGGCACGCCAGCGAAGCCGAAGGCCGCACCTTCTGGGGAACCCGTGGCCCTGCCGTCGCGGAAGCCTGGTGCGATGCTGTCCGTGAAGCCCGGGGCGACGCCGCAGGCCCCGGAGGTTTCGGAGCTTGAGCAACTGCGTCGGGAGAACGAACTGTTGCGGGCAGAGGTGGCCTACTTGGGAAAATTGCGGGCCTTGAGGGCGCAGGAACGACGGTGAAGGTTCAAGCCCTCGTTGCCCTCAAGGCTGATTACCCGCTCCCGGTTCTGCTGCGGGCCGCGGGCCTGGCCCGCTCGACGTTCTTCTACCATCAGGCCCGGCTCCTGTCCCCGGACCCGCAGGAAGCACTCAAGAGCGCCATCACGGAGGTTTTCACGACCAACCACGGCCGTTACGGACATCGCCGAATCCACACCGAGCTGACGAAGCAAGGATGGACGGTGGCGAAGAAGACCGTGCTGAAACTGATGCGCGCCCTGGCCTTGCGCTGCAAGATCCGGCGGCGGAAACGCTATAACTCCTACCAAGGCGAGCAGGGGGTGATTGCACCGAACGTGCTGGACCGGAAGTTCGACGCCGACGCTCCGAACCAGAAGTGGGTCACTGATGTCACCGAGTTCCGCGTCGGGGACCGGAAGCTCTACCTCTCACCAGTCATGGACCTTTTCGACCGGCAAATTATTTCGTATTCCATCGGCAACTCACCGAACCTGGAACTAGCCAACACCTCACTATCTCAGGCCATCACCTGCCTGGAACCGGGACAAAAACCATTGGTTCACTCGGACCAAGGCTTCCAATACCAGCACGTGTTCTGGCGGCAGCTGCTCACCGAAGCCGGCGCCACCCAGTCAATGTCCCGCAAGGGCAACTGCTACGACAACGCCGTCATGGAGAACTTCTTCGGACATCTCAAGGAAGAACTCTTCCACCACGTCCGGTTCCTCAGCACCGACGCCTTGGCAACAGCACTGCACGAGTACATCCGCTGGTATAACAACGAAAGGATCTCCACCAAACTCGAAGGCCTGAGCCCGGTGCAATACCGGGCCCAGACCCTCGCAGCCTAAAATCCCAATTAGCCAGTCCAACAAACGGGGACCAGTTCATCTCGTCGCCTTTCGGCCGACGCTCGCTCACCTTTCGTCGGTTTTCGGCCGACGCTCGCTCACAGTTGGAGCTGGCTCTAGAAGTTGTGGCGGTTGGCCAGCACCGGGAGTTTTTGTCGGGCTTCCTCCACCACCGTGGGGTCGAGGTCGGCGAAGATGAGGCCCGGTTCGCCTTCGAGCGCTTCCAGGACCTGGCCGAACGGGGACACGACGGCGGAGTACCCCACCCCTGTGGGCGCAGCACCCTTGGCCTCGACACCCTGCGTGGCCGGATCGCCTTGGCCGCAGGCGAGCACAAACGTGGTGGTGTCAACGGCACGGGCGCGGGCGAGAAGTTGCCACTGCTCGGCTTTGCCCGGACCTGATCCCCACGACGCCGAGACGATGTTGACCACAGCGCCGCGATCGGCGTTGGCCGTGAACAGCGCAGGGAAGCGGATGTCGTAACAGGTGGCCAGGCCAAAGGTGAGGCCGCCGGCGTCGAACGTTATGGGGTCCGTACCCGCCTCAACGGTGTCCGACTCCGAGAAGCCGAACGCGTCGAACAGGTGAATCTTGTCGTAGCTGGTTTCGACACCTGGTCCGGTGGCGAGCAGCGTGTTCCGCACCCGCCGGGCACCCGAGTCCGAGGCAGTACCGGGAGTGAACATGCCCGCCACGATGACCAGCTGCAGTTCAGCGGCAAGGGCGCGCATGCGGCTGGCCCACGGTCCATCCAAAGGTTCGGCAATGTCCAGCAGCGAGTTTCCGAACGCGCGCATCATCGCCTCGGGAAACACCACCAACCCGGCGCCACCCTCCTTGGCCCGGCGGGCGTACTCCTCCAGGAGCCGCAGGTTGTCGGCCAGATCCCGGCCGGTGATGACTTGGGCGAGTGCCACGCGCACGATAGAACCTCCAGTTGTCTCCATCCCAGTATGCCAAGCGGGCGCCGCGGAAGCGGCCCACGCGACACATTGGAGTAGACCCCGCCGCCTGAATCCGGTTCCGGAATAATGTTCGAGCACGTGAACGGCATAAGTAATCTGGCGCTTAGCGCGCAAGTAATGAAATCGCTATGCAGAACCTCGTCACATGAGAAGCCGGCGCGGCACATACTGGGCGTGGAACTAAACTTGCAAGTAATGGTTATGCCTATTTTTGACACAGAAGCCGCCGTCGACGCCTCACGGCCACGGCCCCTTGGACTGAGCACGCCCCAGCCCGATCTCGTCGATGCCGAAAACACGCAGAATCATCACGTGAACGTGGCCGTTTTCGCGCCCGACCTGGAGCAAGTAGAGATTGCCTTCCAGGCTCCCGGCGAGCCGTGGCGCGCCCACGCCCTTCCCAACGTCGAGGACGGCGTCCACTTCGGGCTGGTGAGCGGGGTAGCGCCGGGCACCCGGTATGGTTTCCGGGCGGCACCAGCCGAGACCGGCCTCCCCATGTCCGTGCCGGCTTTGGACCTGGACGACGACGGCGAACAGCGGCTGCTGCTCGATCCCTACGGTCGCGCTGTGGACCAGCGGGGTGAATTCCTCACGAGTGTCCACCTGGAAATCGGCTTTGACTGGGGCGATGACCAACCGCCGCGTATTCCGCTCCGAACCTCGGTCATCTACGAGGCCCACGTCCGTGGGCAGACGATGCTTCACCCGGATATCCCGGAGCACCTTCGCGGCACCTACGCCGGCATGGCGCATCCGGTGATGATCCAGCACCTCACAGAGCTTGGCATCACCGCTGTTCAGCTCCTGCCAATCCATTTCCACTTGGACGAGTCACATCTCCAGGACCTTGGCATGACCAACTACTGGGGCTACAACACGGCTGCCTTCTTTGCCCCGCATTCGGACTACGCCACCGAAGCTGCCCGCAACGCTGGCCCCCACGCGGTTCAGGACGAACTCAAGGGCATGATCAAGTTGCTGCACGCAGCGGGCATTGAGGTCATCCTGGACGTGGTGTACAACCACACCGCCGAAGCAGGTCCGGACGGTCCTGCCCTCAGCTTCCGCGGACTGGCAGAGAAGCGCTATTACCGGCACGATGCCCACGGGCGCTACCTGGACACCACCGGCTGTGGCAACACCCTGGACTTCAGCGATCCCGTGGTGGTGGATCTGGCCCTGGATTCCCTGCGGTACTGGGTCAACGACTTCCACGTGGATGGCTTCCGCTTCGACCTCGCAGTGACCCTGTGCCGGGATGCGGGCAACACGTTCGATCCCCAGCACCCCTTCCTGCAAGCCATTGCGGAGGATCCGGTATTGTCGGCGGTCAAGCTCATCGCCGAGCCTTGGGACGTTGGCTACGGTGGCTGGCAGACAGGCCGCTTCCCGCACGGTTGGTCGGATTGGAATGACCACTTCCGCGACGGCGTCCGCAGCTTCTGGCTGTCCGACCGCGCAGCCATCGAAGCCGGTGGCCAGGGCGGTTCCGTGGCCTCCTTGGCTGAACTCATGGCCGGTTCGGCCAACCTCTTTGCCTCCTCGGGACGCACCCGGCTGGCCTCGGTCAACTTCATCACGGCCCACGACGGCTTCACCCTCAAGGACTTGGTGAGCTACGACCGTAAGCACAACGAGGCCAACGGTGAGCAGAACCGCGACGGCCACGGAGATAACCGCAGCTACAACCACGGCGTGGAAGGCAGGAGCGAGAACGAGGCCATCGTTGCTGCCCGTGCCCTGTCCGTTCGGAACCTGATGGCCACCTTGCTGTTGTCCTTCGGGGTTCCCATGATTACTGCCGGCGACGAACTTGGCCGCACCCAGCAGGGCAACAACAACGCCTACTGCCAGGACAACCCCACGGCATGGCTGGATTGGAGCCGCACCCAGGAAGCCAACGCCATGTTCCGGACCACACGTGAGCTGGTTCGGCTCCGCCGCTGGTTCCTGAGGCACCAGCCTGAGAGTTTCCCCGGCAACGCGAACAACTCCAGCCTGCAATGGTTCGACGACAAAGGTCAGCGAATGACTCCCGCACGCTGGAACGATCCCAACGTGCGCTCTGTCCAACTCCTGATGGGGCATGAGGACAGCGAAATCCGTGGCTTGATCGTGGTGAACGGAAGCAACCAGGATGTGAAGATGGTGCTGCCTGAGATTCTGAGTGAAACCGGTATCGGCAAGCGCATGTTTGAGCTCCGCTTCACTACGTCGGTGTTGCACGAGCGCCGGAAGGGCGCGTTGGTGGCCTCAGGCGAGCGGGATATCCTGCAAGCCAACACCATCAACATCTACCGCACGTAGCCACACAGACATCAGGAGTTCTCCGCATGAACCGCAGCCGCAGCAAATTGGTGGCGTTCGCGGGTCTGGTGATCGCCGTCGTCGTGCTGGTGGTCGCCATGGTGGGCGGAGGTGGGTTAACAGCGCAAACCACGACGCCGGAACCTGGCTCCGCGACGTCGGCCGCCGCGACGCCGGGGGCCGCGGTGGTGGCAAACCCTTCGTCGCTGCCCGCCATCAACGCCTCGCAGCTACCCAGGGAAGCCCGCCAGACGCTGACCCTCATCGCGAAGGGTGGCCCGTACCCGTATGACCGTGACGGCGTGAACTTCGGCAACTTCGAAGGCCTCCTGCCCAAGAAGTCCGGCGGCTTCTACAAGGAGTACACGGTGCCCACACCCGGAGAGTCGGACCGGGGCGCCCGCCGGATCATCGTGGGCAAGGACGCTGCCAAGTACTACACCGCGGACCATTACGAGTCGTTCAAGTTCATCGTCGAAGGCAAGTAGGAGCCCATGAAGATCTATTCTGCAGACACCTGGACCCTTGAAGAACTACGGGAGCAGATTTCCGACGCCGGCCGCAGGACCGTGATGGTCCCCCCGGCAACCACCAAGCAAGCGGTCCTGGAAGTCTTCGCCCAGGTCCTGGACTTCCCTGAGTACTACGGCGTGAACCTGGACGCCCTGAACGACTCCCTGCACGATTACGCCGACGCCCTCTCAGAGGACGACGGCAGCCCGGTCACCATGATCTGGCAGGTCCCGGCGGCCTACCGCACGGACCGTTCCTTCGGCGTAGTCTGCGAGATCCTGCAGGACGCAGAGCGCTACGCCGGCCGCGACCTCGCGGTCATCGCCGTGTTCGAGAATTAGTCGCTCCAACGTCATACCAGTGGGGGCAAGCCACGACGCAAACAGCGACTTGAGTGCTCTGACGGAGAGTTGAGGCGTGGCCCAGCATTGATCCTATGCGTTCGTGATTCCCGCCGAAGCGCTTAAGTGGTGCGTGCCACCCAATCGTGATGCGAGAATTTAAATATTTCTGCGCTTTTTCCGATTATTTCCAAAGTTTGACGCTAAATGTGTCGAGCGATACATTTCGGAGGGGCCTTTAGGCTCTACGTCATTTGCGTATTAGGGATTACGGCGGTGCCACGTACGGAGCCGACAATTCGACCTGGATGGGGTCGTTTGATAACAGGACCAGTTCGGTCAAGAACTTCGGCTACTACGTCACTTGGTGGCAGGACATCAACTACGGCGGTGCTGGCTTTGGCAGCGCTAACGACTACAGCGCCCTGGGTTGGTACGTGCCGTTCCTGGGTACATGGAATGACAACATCAGCAGCTTCCACAGGGGCTAAACCCACGCAGCGGTTCGCATACATCGAGTGAGCGGCACCATGCTTTGACCTGCCGATAAAGTGTCGGCAGGTCAAAGTTCTTGTCTGAAAATAGGCCCGGTTACTACTAGTCGAGGCGTACGAAACGAGATTGGACGCGGGATGGTGTCGAGAAGAACTACTGGACGACGGGCACGCTGGACAAGGTATTTTGTGGCCTCGCTTGCCACAGGCGTAGCGTTGGCTAGTTCATCTTGTTCGGGGGGTGCGGACAGTTCAATCACGCCGGACTCATCGGGAAAAGTGAATCTGGATTACGAGAATTCTCTGATCGTATTCCCAGTGGACGCATACAGAATTTCGGCCCGTGATCGCTCTCAGATTCTTCTGGCGAGGGAAGTCATCATGACCACGTGCATGAAGGAATTTGGCTTCATCGATGATCCGAATGCTGCTTATCCGAAGGCAGAGAACCGGAACTTCGGCGTGTGGAACGTTGATCGAGTGAGACAGCACGGCTTCCGGCTTATTGGAGAAGATGCTCAATCGAACCAGAAGCACGACGAGGCAGGCTCGTGGGGGGATGCCAGGTACAAATGTCTTGCCAGCGAAAAGAGAAAGATTGATGAAATCACTCCACCTGATGACCTGATGAATGGTGGTGCTGCAGCGGAAATTGCTTTGAAAAGTCTCAGGATGGCATCAGAAACTGACGCTTGGAAGAATGCCAAGGGCGACTGGGACAAATGCATCTCAGCGGCTGGCTTGACGCCGGGGCGGGATGCTGCCAACGCCAAGTGGTCGAGCCAGCAGTCCTTTGACCTGCAGGCGAGGACAGATCAGCAAAACCCGTCGAAGTCGGACACAGCCGAAGGCGTCCGAATCGCCACGATTGAGGCCGAATGCAACCAGGAAGTCCGGCTCACCCAAACGCTCGGTGATATTCAGGCAAGCTACCAGCTGCCGCTCATCAAGCAGAATGAGGCAGTTCTTACCGCGCTCAAGAATAGAAGCCAGAACTACGTGGATGCCGCCGAGAAGTTACTGAAAGAGACGCAGTGATCGATGAGCAGCCCCGGCAGAGTGCCGCGGCAGCTGTTGGATTGAGTCGACTCTCGCGACGGTGGCTAATCGTCCTGTTGGCAGTCACCGGAGTCATGTCCGCGGGGGTGGGTTTGCTCGCCGGACGCGTCTTTGATCAATCAGAGATCATCCGGCCGGAGGACTCCATGGCTGAGATCCCTGTTTATGCAATGGTTGAAAACCGTATCGTCGACGACCGTCTTACCTTCTCTGGAGTTATTAAGGCCGGCCCGGCAGTGCCGATCCAAATCGACTTGGAGGCACAGGAACCGATTGTCGTGCGCCAGACGCTTCAGGCGGGGGAAACGTTGAAGTGGGGCGACCTTGCAGGTGTGGTTTCAGGCAAGCCCTATTTCGTCCTGCCTGATCCGCTCCCTTTGTATCGCGATCTTTCCCGAGGTGATGAGGGAGATGACGTGTTGGCATTGCAACGGGCACTTATGCAGATGGGGTATCCTTCTCCCGAAAATGGTCACATGGACAGCGCAACCATGGAAGCCGCATCCTCTTTCTTTGCCAGCGAGGGTTTCACCTTGAGCAGCGGGAGAATGCCTACCGAGCAAAGTCAACAAGTCGAACCGGGAGCTACACCAGAAACAACGGCACCCAGTTCCGGGGTAGATCGCATTACCCGTCTTCCTCATGTAGTTGGCGCATCCTATGTGTACTCAGCGGTTCCGGCAGACGTACGTATAACACGGGTTAAGCCCTCCGACCTGGAACCCGAAGCGCCATTGTCACTCCACTCCTCCTCGAAGAACTACTTCAATGACTTCGGAATCGACCTAATTCCCCACAACATCCGAAGTGCCCTCGACGACCCACGAGCTGGTCCTCTCGCAGTAGTCTCGACGAAGGCGGCAATTGCGCTCGACATACCGTACAGCAAGAAAACCGGGCCGGTGGCAGGGGTGAGCATATGGATCGATGACCGACTTGTGCCGGTTGTTGGTGTATTCGAACCTGGCCCAAATTTTCCTGAGTACGCTGACTCCGTATTCGTAAACGCCAGCCTCATGCGTGGCGTCTCCAGGTCAGACCTAAAAGTTCAAGTTCGAACCGAAAAGGGCTTCTCGGCTGCGATTGCGCGAGTAGCGCCGCTTGGATACTCGCCGAGCGACCCAGGGAAGGCAAAAGTAGACGTCACAGCCGATATTCAGTCAATCAGGCAGGACGTCTCAAATGATCTCGGGTCGCTCATCGCTTTGCTATCGCTGGTCCTGATGCTCCTGGCGATCATCACTGCGGCTTCCTCGATGTACCTGACCGTTCAGAACCGATCGGCAGAGATAGCCCTTCGACGAGCGATCGGCTCTAGTCGATGGCTAATTTGCCGATCCTTCATCCTTGAGGGCTTCATCGTTGGAGTTACAGCAGGTTCTCTCGGCGGCATCATCGGAACTATGACCACGCTTTGCGTCTCCTGGATCCAGGCCTGGCCGCCCGTACTGCCCCCGGAGCTATGGGTGGTTGGACTCCTTGTGGGTGCGACCACCGGTATTGTGAGCGCCATTTACCCTGCCTGGGTCGCCAGCCGTAAAGATCCCGCTATTGCACTTCGCGCGTAGAAGTCCCGCGGGAGTTCCCCCGAACCAGCTTCATAGATGCTAAACAGCACCCTCCACGGGCGGCCGCCCGCTTTTCCGTCGTTGGGCAACAACGGAAAAGCGGGGCCATGCACCTTCGAAGGCTTAGGCGTTCGCGATCAACCCCAGTTCAGCCTTGGAAGCCAACGCCGAGTGCTTCGGGAACACTCGAACCGTGTAGCCGAAGGAGCCCGAGCGGTTGATGACCACGGAGCCATGGAAGAGGTGGCGTCCGCCGCCGAGGTCCTCCAGGGAGTCCAGTTCCGCAACCACGATGTCCTCGAGCTCGTCGGATTCCTCCGCGCGGCCGAAGGCCACCTCCACGGACACGTCATCCGGGGTGAGGCTGTTGAGGGCCACGTAGGCGTTGACCTGGAGGCTGTCGCCCACCTGGGGTTCCTCGGAGACACCCACGGAGTCAACGTGTTCCACCACGACCTGGGGCCACGCGTTCCGGACCTTGGTGGTCCAGGCGGCGAGTTCCTTGGCTTCCTTGAACGATTCGGCAACTGCCCTGCGCCCGGAGACAGCGGCCGGGCAATAGAGGTTGTTGACGTAGTCGTGGAGCATGCGTTCGGCCGAGACTGCGGGACCCAGGTTGGCCAGGGTGTGCTTGATCATGGATACCCAGTGGGTGGGTACGGTCTCAAGACTGGACTCGGAGGGTCCTGCAGCACCGGCGCCCTGGGCCACCGTGGTTCCGTAGAATCGTGGAGCCACCTGGTTCTCGAGCAGCTCATAGAGCGCTGATGCCTCGATGTCGTCCCGTTCATCGGCGGAGGCGCCATTGTTCGCGGTGGGGATCGCCCAGCCGTTTTCGCCGTCGTACATTTCGTCCCACCAACCGTCAAGGACGGACAGGTTGAGCGAGCCGTTGATGGCGGCCTTCATCCCGGAGGTGCCGCAGGCTTCCAGAGGGCGAAGCGGGTTGTTGAGCCAGACGTCGCAGCCGGGGAACAGCGTCCGGGCCATGGCGATGTCGTAGTTCGGCAGGAACACGATCCTGTGCCGCACTTCGGGGTCGTCAGTGAAGCGCACCAGGTCCTGGATCATCTTCTTGCCGGCGTCGTCAGCGGGGTGCGACTTGCCGGCGATGACCAGCTGGATGGGGTGCTTCGGGTCCAACAGGAGGGCCTTCAAGCGTGCGGGGTCGCGCAACATGAGGGTGAGCCGCTTGTACGTGGGCACACGGCGCGCAAAACCGATCGTGAGCACGTCCGGGTCCAGCACTGAATCGGTCCAGCCCAGTTCGGCATCCGCTGCGCCGCGCTTCTTCCACGAAGCCCGGAGCCGGCGTCGAACGTCGTCGATGAGCTGCGCGCGCAGTTCCCTGCGAAGCCTCCAGACGTCTTCGTCGCTGACGTTGTAGGCCAAGTCCCAGCGTCCCAGTGCTTCGGCTTCTGCACCGAACTGGGTCCGTGCCAGCGAAGAGATGCGCGGGTCAACCCACGTGGGCACGTGGACGCCGTTGGTAACGGAGGCGATGGGGATTTCGGAGTGGTCGAATCCTGGCCACAGGCCAGCGAACATCTCGCGGGACACCACGCCGTGCAGCTTCGCCACGCCGTTGGCGCGCTGCGCAAGCCGCAGGCCCATCACCGCCATGTTGAAAACGGAAGGGTTGCCGCCGTCGTAGTTTTCGCGGCCCAGCTCAAGGATCCGGTCAGTCGGTACGGCAGGCGCCAGCCCGGCTTCAAAGAAATGCTTGATCTGCACGGTCTCAAAGCGGTCGATGCCTGCGGGGACCGGCGTATGCGTCGTGAAGACGGTGGACGCGCGTCCGGCGGCGAGGGCTTCGTCCCAGCTGAGGGGCTCGTTGGGATCGGACATGGCTTCCTGGATGCGTTCGATTCCCAGGAAACCTGCGTGGCCTTCATTGGTATGGAACACTTCCGGCGCCGGTGTGCCGGTGAGTTCCTGGTAGACGCGGAGGGCCCTGACGCCACCCATGCCCAGGAGGAGTTCCTGCTGCAACCGGTGGTCGCCGCCGCCACCGTAAAGGCGGTCGGTGATGCCGCGCGCGGCCTCGTCATTGGAGGGGACGTTGGAGTCCAGCAGCAGCAGCGGAACGCGTCCGACGTCGGCACGCCACACATGCGCGTGGAGTTCCCGGCCGTTGGGCAACGGAAGCGAGATCTGGACCGGCTTGCCGGGCGCGCCGTCCTTGGCCGGGTGGCGAAGCAGCGTCAGCGGCAAGCCATCAGGGTCCAGCACCGGGTAGGTTTCCTGCTGCCACGCATCGCGGGACAGCGACTGCTTGAAGTAACCGGCCTGGTAGAGGAGCCCGACCCCGATCAGCGGCACGCCCAGGTCCGAGGCGGCCTTAAGGTGGTCGCCTGCCAGGATGCCCAGGCCGCCGGAGTACTGCGGAAGCACTTCCGTGATACCGAACTCGGGGGAGAAGTAGGCAATGCACGCCGGAGCGTCTTCGCCGAGGCCCTGGTACCAGCGTGGTTCGCTGAGGTAGCGGTCCAGGTCGGCGGCGGCGTGCTGCACGCGCTCCACTACTTCGCCATTGTTGGCCAAGTCCTGCAACTGTTCGCGGCTGATCGACCCAAGAAGAGCTATGGGGTCGTGCTGCGACGCCTCCCAGAGAGCCGGGTTGAGGCTCGCAAAAAGTTCCCGAGTGGGCCGGTGCCATGACCAACGTAAATTGGTGGCCAGACGTGCCAGGGGCCGGATGGGCTCAGGGAGGACGGTACGGACTGTAAACCTTCGAATTGCCTTCACGAGCGCCACACTAACGGACTCACATGGCAGTCGGAACCGCATTGGGTTTCTTTTAGGTAAAAGACATCTTGCGTCGAGAAGAAAGGTCGTGTGCTTAGCATTCTGTGATGTTTCTCGCTAACGTCGTGCTTGTGACGAATACCGTGCGAACCATCACCGCTCTGAAATCCAAGACGAAAACGGACATCACCGACGGACTTCGCTTCGGCCGGTTCCCCATCACGGCCGTTCAGCCGGTTGTTGAGGGTGGCCGTTTCCCGGCGAAGGCCTTGCCGGGGGAGGACCTCGTGGTTGGCGCCACGGTGTTCCGTGAAGGCCACGACCAGCTGGGCGTTTCCGCTGTGCTGCTCGATCCCAGGGGCAGGGAGCGCCAGCGCGTCCGGCTGAGCCCTGCGCAGGGTGAGCAGTGGAAGGGCCTGGACCGCTGGGAGGGCCTGATCACGCCGGGCGGCACCGGGGCCTGGTCGTTCGTTATCGAGGCCTGGCATGACCGCTACGGAACGTGGCACCACAATGCAGAGGTGAAGGTCGCTGCCGGAATCGACGTCGAGTTGATGCTCGCCGAGGGCGCCGCCCTCCTGGCAGGAGCAGCCGACAACGCCGGACGTACCGGCGCGGAAAAGCGCACCTTGCGTGCCGCTTCCGTTGTGCTGGCAGACACCACCAAAACCGCCGAACAACGCCTCGGCGCCGGTTTCAGCCCTGAGGTGCTGGCCGCCGTCGAACGTCTTCCGATCCGCGAGCTGGTGACCGTATCGGAGCGTTTCCCGCTGCAGGTGGAGCGCGACCTCGCGGGCCGTGGCTCCTGGTACGAATTCTTCCCCCGCTCCGAGGGCGCCGTGTTGGACCACTCCACCGGCACGTGGACTTCCGGTAATTTCCGCACGGCTGCCAAGAGGCTCGACGCCGTAGCGGACATGGGCTTCGACGTCATCTACCTGCCGCCCATCCATCCGATCGGCTTCCAGCACCGTAAGGGCCGCAACAACACCTTGACGCCGGGACCGCAGGATCCCGGTTCGCCGTGGGCCATCGGCTCCAAGGACGGTGGCCACGATGCCATCCACCCGGAACTGGGTACGTTCGAGGACTTCGACGCGTTCGTGGCGCGTGCCAACGAGCTGGAACTCGAGGTAGCTTTGGACCTCGCCCTGCAGGCAGCTCCGGACCACCCCTGGGTGACGTCCAACCCCGAATGGTTCACCACCCGAGTGGACGGTTCCATCGCCTACGCAGAGAACCCGCCGAAGAAGTACCAGGACATTTATCCCCTGAACTTCGACAACGATCCCACTGGCCTTTCCAAGGAAATTCTGCGGATCGTGCAGTTGTGGATCAGCCATGGCGTGAAGATTTTTCGCGTGGACAATCCCCACACCAAGCCTGTCTGGTTCTGGGAATGGCTGATTGGCAAGATCAACAAAAAGAACCCGGAGGTTGTTTTCCTGGCGGAGGCTTTCACCCGTCCCCCGATGATGCACGCGTTGGGCCGGGCAGGATTCCAGCAGTCCTACACGTACTTCACATGGCGGAACACCAAGACGGAGCTTGAGCAGTACTTCCACGAGGTCAGCCACGAGAGTCCGGCGTTCTTCCGCCCGAACTTCTTTGTGAACACCCCGGACATCCTCACCGAGTACTTGCAGTACGGCGGTCCGGCAGCCTTCCGTATCCGGGCTGCACTGGCTGCGACTGCCAGCCCGCTCTGGGGTGTGTATGCCGGTTATGAGTTGTATGAGCACGTAGCCCGGCCTGGCGCCGAGGAGTACATCGACAACGAAAAGTACGAGTACAAGGCGAGGGACTGGGATGGCGCAGCCGAGTCCGGACGCACCCTGGCTCCGTACATCACCAGGCTCAACACCATCCGCAAGGATCATGTTGCCCTGGGTGACCTGCAGAACCTGACGCTGCACAGCAGCACGGACGATGCCACGATCGTGTACTCCAAGCACAAGACGCTGCCGGACGGAACCAAGGACACCTTGATCATTGTGGTCAACGTGGATCCGCACAGCGCCCGCGAGAGCACGGTCTCCCTGGACTTGGCGGCCCTGCAACTGGACCCCCGGGATCTCAATGAGGACGGCAGGTTCCGGGTGGATGACTTGATCAGCGGCCAGAGCTGGGAATGGGGCGAGCACAACTACGTCCGCCTGGATGCCCACGTGGAACCGGCTCACATCCTGAGCATCCGGAGGCAGCCTTAGTGAGTTTTTCCCCGCAGAACCCGAGCCAGTACTTCACTCCGAAGAACACCTTCGAGTTGAACGCCCCAGGTCTCCAGCATGATCCCAACTGGTACCGCAAGGCAGTCTTCTATGAGGTACTGGTGCGGGCCTTTGCGGATGCCAACGGGGATGGGTCCGGCGACTTCCATGGGTTGATCGAGAAGCTGGACTACCTGCAGTGGCTCGGCGTTGACTGCCTATGGTTGCCGCCGTTCTTCCATTCCCCGTTGCGCGATGGCGGCTATGACATTGCGGACTACACGTCCGTACTGGATGAGTTCGGCACCATCAGCGACTTCAAGCGGCTGGTTGCCGAGGCACACGCCCGCGGCGTCAGGGTGATCATCGATCTTCCCTTGAACCACACGTCGGACCAGCACCCTTGGTTCCAGGAATCCCGCAAGGATCCCACAGGTCCCTTTGGCGATTTCTATGTGTGGAGCGATACCGACGAGAAGTACCAGGACGCCCGCATTATCTTCGTTGACACCGAGGAATCGAACTGGACGTTCGATCCCATCCGGCGGCAGTTCTTCTGGCACCGTTTCTTCAGCCACCAACCGGACCTGAACTTCGAGAACCCCAAGGTCATCGAGGCCCTCTATGACGTGGTCCGGTTCTGGCTGGACCAAGGGATCGATGGCTTCCGGGCCGACGCCATTCCGTACCTGTTCGAGGAAGACGGCACCAACTGCGAGAACCTGCCGGCAACGCACACGTTCCTGCAGGACCTACGGCGCATGGTGGACGCGAACTATCCCGGCAGGGTGATCATTGCCGAGGCCAACCAGCCCCCGCATGAAGTGGTGGAGTATTTCGGTACCGAGGAAGCGCCCGAATGCCACATGGCGTTCCACTTCCCCATCATGCCGCGGCTCTACTACGCACTCCGGGACCAGAAGGCCGCGCCTATCATCGAGACCTTACGCGACACCCCGGAAATTCCCAAGGGGGCCCAGTGGGGAACTTTCCTGCGGAACCACGATGAACTCACCTTGGAGATGGTGCCGGGGGAGGAGCGCGCCGCCATGCTGGGCTGGTATGCCCCCGATCCCCGGATGCGTGCCAACATCGGCATCCGGAGACGTTTGGCGCCTCTGTTGGACAACTCCCGCTCGGAGATCGAGCTCATCAACGCGCTGCTGCTCTCCCTGCCCGGCAGTCCCTTCCTGTACTACGGGGACGAAATCGGCATGGGAGACAACATCTGGCTCGATGACCGCGATGCCGTCCGCACTCCAATGCAATGGAACCCGGACCGAAACGCCGGTTTCTCGGGGGCCGATCCGGGCAAGCTGTACCTTCCGGTCATCCAGTCGCTCGTCTACAACTACAGCATGGTCAACGTTGAAGCCGAGGCCGCCCACTCGGGTTCACTGTTGCGCTGGACCCGGCAGATCCTCAGCGTGCGCAAGAACCACCCGGTGTTTGGTTTGGGCGGTTTCCGGCACATTGAAGCGGACCACGAGGTGGTGCTTGCCTACGTTCGGGAACTGCCGGCGGGCAACCCTGAGGGGGAGGACGCCGAAACCATTCTGTGCGTCTTCAACCTCTCCCAGCACCCCGTGGCGGCAACGTTGGACATCCCTGAGTTCGCAGGCCGCGGCCTGCGCGATATTTTCGGCGGCCAGCCCTTCCCGGCCGTCGGCGACAACGGTCATCTGACCGTGATGCTGGGCAGCCACAGCTTCTACTGGCTGAGGGTCCGCTCGGCCTTTTCCAATCCCTCGTCGCCTTTTACCCAGGCGATTCCCGTGGTGACCTCCAAAGGATGAGATGAGCAAGGACAACTTGAACCCCTCCGTTGAAGGACTTCTCCGTAACTGGCTTCCAGGCAAGCGCTGGTTCCCGGTCAATAGCCCCGATTTTGCGCTGGAGCAGGTGGGCGGTTTCAGCCTCCCGGGCACTGGCGGTGACGCTGCTTTTGAGGTGGTGCTGCTGGCCGTGACCTACCGGACGGCCGACGGCGGTCCCCGGACCGACGTGGTCCAGGTTCCGTTGAGCTATCGGAGCCAACCGCTGGTGGACGCTCCGGCCGCCTTGGTGGGTGAGTTTACCGACGATTCGGGCCTCCACCTGATCTACGACGCCGTCTTCGACGCCGGGTTCGTCGCCGCCTGGTTGGAGTTGATGCGCAGCGAGGGCCTGGTGGGACTCGCCCAGGGGCACCTGACGCGTGGACGCGTCGCGCTCCCGGAAACACCCACCTCCGTACGCGTTCTGTCCGGGGAGCAGTCCAACACGTCCGTCATCATCGACGACGGCCATTCGGCGGCGATCGTGAAGATCTTCCGAGTGCTGGCGGCTGGCAGGAATCCCGAGGTTGAACTGGGCGCTGCCCTGACCGCAGCCGGGACCAGTGAGGTTCCCGCGACGCTCGGCTGGATCACGGGCTCGTGGGACGGGCCGGCGTCGAACGGTACAGCAGCGGCGACTGGCGAGCTGACTGTAGCCCACGAATTCCTGGTCGGTGGATTGGACGCCTGGCGGTTGGCAGTAGAGGCCGCAGCAGCCGGCAAGGACTTCACCGCCGAGGCCCGTGGGCTGGGGGCGGCCACTGCCACGGTCCACGCCAGGCTCGCGCAAACCTTTGGAATCCAGGACGGCCAGGAACAGGGCCCGGACATCATCGCAACTGTTGTCCGGCGCGTCCGCCAGTCGTGGGCAGAAGCCGCATCCGCCGTCGGGCCTTATGACGACAATCTGGAAGAGCTGCTGGCGGCTCTGGATCCCCGGGACGTTGGCCGGTTGCAGCGTGTGCACGGTGACCTGCACCTGGGGCAGATCCTTTTGGTTCCCGGCGCCGAGGGGCAGCCGGAACGTTGGGCGATCCTCGACTTCGAGGGCGAGCCGCTACGGACCATCGATGAACGTAATACTCCCGATCTTCCCCTCCGCGATGTCACGGGCATGCTGCGCTCGTTCGACTACGCTGCCGGTGCCGCGACGCGCGAAAATGCGAACGCCAAGGTTCCCGACTCCTGGGTGGACGAGTGCGCAGAAGCGTTCCTTGAGGGGTACATCGAAGTCACTCCCGGAACCATAGACCGCCGCTCGCCGCTCTTTGTGGCATTGTGGCTGGACAAGGCTTTATACGAGGTGGTTTACGAGCTGCGGAACCGGCCCGACTGGCTGTCCATACCGGTGAATGCATCGCGAAAAATCCTCGACAACTCAAGCCGCGGCAAGCATGCGGCAGCTATAGCGGAAGGTAAAGACATGACTGGCTCTGCACGCACCGAACGGCCGCGAGTCCCACTGCATGTGGACACCGAGACCTTGGAACGCGTGGCAGCCGGCGCCTACCATGCGCCGCACTCTGTTCTCGGCGCACATCTGGACGACCACGGCCACGTCACCATCCGAACGGTGAAGCACCTCGCCAAGTCCGTGGTGGTGGTGACCGAAACCGGCCGCACGGAAATGACTCACGAAGCGCATGGCGTGTGGGTTGCCGTCCTGGAACCGCTGCAGGCCGGCCACGTGCCGGACTACCGTTTGGAAGTGGTGTACGACGCCGAACCGGTCACCATCGATGACCCGTACCACTACCTGCCTACCGTAGGTGAGGTGGACCTGCACCTCATCGGTGAAGGTCGCCACGAACGCCTTTGGGACGTCCTCGGTGCCCACGTGCAGCACTACAGTTCCGCGCTCGGCGATGTAGATGGGGTCTCGTTCGCCGTCTGGGCACCGAACGCCCAGGCTGTCCGGGTTAAGGGCGACTTCAATGGATGGGACGGGCGCTCGCATGGAATGCGCTCGCTGGGTTCGTCCGGCGTCTGGGAACTGTTCATTCCGGGTGTTGTAGCAGGGGCGTGCTACAAATACGAGATCCTCACCAAGGGAGGTCACTGGGTAGAGAAGGCCGATCCCTTGGCTTTCGGCACCGAGGTTCCGCCGCTGACCGCCTCACGCGTCGTGGATCCCAGCTACCGCTTCAAGGACGCGGAATGGATGAATGCCCGCGCTCAGATGGACCCGCATAACTCACCCATGAGCGTCTACGAAGTCCATTTGGGTTCGTGGCGCCTGGGCCTTGGCTATAAAGAACTGGCCAAGGAGCTCGTGGAATACGTCACATGGCTTGGCTTCTCGCACGTTGAGTTCATGCCGGTGGCGGAGCACCCCTTCGGCGGATCCTGGGGCTACCAGGTGACGTCCTACTTCGCGCCGACGTCGCGGTTCGGGCACCCGGATGAGTTCCGGTTCCTGGTGGACTCGCTGCACCAGGCGGGCATTGGCGTCCTCCTGGACTGGGTACCGGCCCACTTCCCCAAGGATTCCTGGGCGCTGGCACAGTTTGACGGCCAGCCGCTGTACGAGCACTCCGACCCCGCACTCGGCGAGCACCCCGACTGGGGAACTTTGATCTTCGACTTCGGACGCAGCGAGGTCAGGAACTTCCTGGTGGCCAATGCGCTGTACTGGCTGGAGGAGTTCCACATCGATGGCCTGCGCGTGGACGCCGTGGCCTCCATGATCTACCTGGACTACTCCCGTGAGGAAGGACAGTGGCGGCCCAACAAGTTCGGCGGACGCGAAAACCTCGAAGCTATTTCCTTTATGCAGGAAGTCAACGCGACGGTTTACAAGTCGCACCCGGGCGCCATCATCATCGCCGAGGAATCCACCGCGTTCCCGGGGGTAACCGCCCCCACCAACCACGGAGGCCTGGGCTTCGGCCTGAAGTGGAACATGGGGTGGATGCACGACTCCCTGAAGTACATCTCCGAAGACCCCATCAACCGCAAATGGCATCACGGCACCATCACGTTCTCCATGGTCTACGCCTTCACGGAGAACTTCCTGCTGCCCATCAGCCACGACGAGGTAGTTCACGGCAAGGGTTCGATGCTCCGGAAGATGCCTGGTGACCGTTGGCAGCAGCTGGCAAACCTCCGGGCCTTCTTCGCCTACCAGTGGGCACACCCGGGCAAACAGCTCATCTTCATGGGCAGCGAGTTTGGACAGGAGGCCGAATGGTCCGAGCAATATGGACTGGACTGGTTCCTCGCCGACATTCCCGCCCACCGGGGACTCCAGCTGCTGGTCAAGGACCTGAACGGGATTTACTCGTCCACGCCGGCCCTCTACGAACGGGACAACGAGGCCGGTGGTTTCCAGTGGATCAATGGCGGGGATGCGGACCACAACGTCCTGACGTTCATTCGCTGGGATCACAACGGCAAGCCGTTGGTATGCGCCGTCAACTTCTCAGGCGGCCCGCACCAGGACTACATCCTGGGAGTTCCGTCTTCTGGGGAGTGGAGGGAAGTCCTGAACACCGACTCTGAAACGTATGGCGGTTCGGGTGTGGTCAATGCGGGATCGCTGAAGGCTTCGGCGCCAGGGACCGACGGTCAGCCCGCAGCGTTGACCATCACGCTTCCGCCTCTTGGCGCTTCCTGGTTCACGCCAGCTGAGTAGAGACTTGGCTCCTAGGGGGATTCAGTAGGCCGTGAGGGGTCCGGAGCCACGCGCTCCGGGCCCTCTTCCCTTTGTTTCCGGGGATTTTTCTCGAACGAAGAGGCATGTCGCTGAGCGGTTTTGCCATCCCGGCCGAGTAGGGGTATAGTTAGTACCCGCGCTGCTCCCCAGTGGAGGACGGTGAAGCTGACAAGAAACCGCAAGGAAAATCAAGTCAAGTTCACCGATTTGACCCGGAGGCAGGCAGCGTGTAAGTTTGAAAAGTTGCTCCGGAGCGATCCTGGACCCTGTGGGGTGTGGGTGGTGCCGGGTGTGTCTGTTGTTTGAGAACTCAATAGTGTGCCAAGTTTGTTGATACCGATTGTTTTATTGATTGGTTGAAATTTATGCCAGTTCTGTCATGCACCCCCGTGTGTGGTGGGCTGGTTTTCAGCTGGTTTCGAATTTTGTGCAGCCGCGTTCTACCGTTATTTCCGGTGGGTGTGGTTGTGTCTGTTTGATTTGTTTTACTTCAACGGAGAGTTTGATCCTGGCTCAGGATGAACGCTGGCGGCGTGCTTAACACATGCAAGTCGAACGATGATCCCAGCTTGCTGGGGGATTAGTGGCGAACGGGTGAGTAACACGTGAGTAACCTGCCCTTGACTCTGGGATAAGCCTGGGAAACTGGGTCTAATACCGGATATGACTCCTCATCGCATGGTGGGGGGTGGAAAGCTTTTGTGGTTTTGGATGGACTCGCGGCCTATCAGCTTGTTGGTGGGGTAATGGCCTACCAAGGCGACGACGGGTAGCCGGCCTGAGAGGGTGACCGGCCACACTGGGACTGAGACACGGCCCAGACTCCTACGGGAGGCAGCAGTGGGGAATATTGCACAATGGGCGCAAGCCTGATGCAGCGACGCCGCGTGAGGGATGACGGCCTTCGGGTTGTAAACCTCTTTCAGTAGGGAAGAAGCGAAAGTGACGGTACCTGCAGAAGAAGCGCCGGCTAACTACGTGCCAGCAGCCGCGGTAATACGTAGGGCGCAAGCGTTATCCGGAATTATTGGGCGTAAAGAGCTCGTAGGCGGTTTGTCGCGTCTGCTGTGAAAGACCGGGGCTCAACTCCGGTTCTGCAGTGGGTACGGGCAGACTAGAGTGATGTAGGGGAGACTGGAATTCCTGGTGTAGCGGTGAAATGCGCAGATATCAGGAGGAACACCGATGGCGAAGGCAGGTCTCTGGGCATTAACTGACGCTGAGGAGCGAAAGCATGGGGAGCGAACAGGATTAGATACCCTGGTAGTCCATGCCGTAAACGTTGGGCACTAGGTGTGGGGGACATTCCACGTTTTCCGCGCCGTAGCTAACGCATTAAGTGCCCCGCCTGGGGAGTACGGCCGCAAGGCTAAAACTCAAAGGAATTGACGGGGGCCCGCACAAGCGGCGGAGCATGCGGATTAATTCGATGCAACGCGAAGAACCTTACCAAGGCTTGACATGAACCGGTAATACCTGGAAACAGGTGCCCCGCTTGCGGTCGGTTTACAGGTGGTGCATGGTTGTCGTCAGCTCGTGTCGTGAGATGTTGGGTTAAGTCCCGCAACGAGCGCAACCCTCGTTCTATGTTGCCAGCGCGTTATGGCGGGGACTCATAGGAGACTGCCGGGGTCAACTCGGAGGAAGGTGGGGACGACGTCAAATCATCATGCCCCTTATGTCTTGGGCTTCACGCATGCTACAATGGCCGGTACAAAGGGTTGCGATACTGTGAGGTGGAGCTAATCCCAAAAAGCCGGTCTCAGTTCGGATTGGGGTCTGCAACTCGACCCCATGAAGTCGGAGTCGCTAGTAATCGCAGATCAGCAACGCTGCGGTGAATACGTTCCCGGGCCTTGTACACACCGCCCGTCAAGTCACGAAAGTTGGTAACACCCGAAGCCGGTGGCCTAACCCTTGTGGGGGGAGCCGTCGAAGGTGGGACCGGCGATTGGGACTAAGTCGTAACAAGGTAGCCGTACCGGAAGGTGCGGCTGGATCACCTCCTTTCTAAGGAGCTGCTAGCAACTGGTTGCTGCGCCTGCATGGGTGTGGTGGTGGTTGTCAGTGTTGCCCATTGCGCAGGCGTCTGTTCTGCGGTGGGTGCTCATGGGTGGAATATCAACGAATCAAACTTGTTTGGCATGGCCTTTACCGGTTGTGTCCTGGTGCCAGTACGGCGACCTGTGCCTCTTTGGGGTGTGGTGTTGTTTGGAACGTGGCCGGGGCGTGCGGTTTGTGGGGGTTGTGTTTGGCGCACTGTTGGGTCCTGAGGCAACAGGACCTTTTTGCAGCAATGCAGGGGGGCACTTCTGGTGTTTCTTTTGTTCCTGCTTCCGGTACTGCTGGTCACTGTTTTCAGCCCTGTGTGGGTTGTGGTGGGTGGTGGTCTGGTTGATGGGGTTGTTGTTTGAGAACTACATAGTGGACGCGAGCATCTAGAGCACGCACGTGGCTGATCCTTTTGGGGGTTGGTGTGTGTGTTCTTACAGCAATTTCTTATGAATGAACCTGGCCCTTGTGGTCGTGGTTCTCTCGAGTAAGTTTTTGATCTTTGTGTGGTCAAGTTTTTAAGGGCACACGGTGGATGCCTTGGCATTAGGAGCCGAAGAAGGACGTAGGAATCTGCGATAAGCCTGGGGGAGTTGATAACCGAGCGTTGATCCCAGGATGTCCGAATGGGGAAACCCCGCACAACGCTGTCATGGTGATTGTGTGACCCGCATCTGAACACATAGGGTGCGTGGGGGGAACGCGGGGAAGTGAAACATCTCAGTACCCGCAGGAAGAGAAAACAAGAGTGATTCCGTTAGTAGTGGCGAGCGAACGCGGATGAGGCTAAACCGTTCCATGTGTGATAGCCGGCGGGCGTTGCATGGGCGGGGTTGTGGGACTTTCCGTTTTGGTTCTGCCGGACCAATGGGGTGAGAGCATGAGCATAGGTGAACGGTCTTGAAAGGCCGGCCAGAGAGGGTGTGAGCCCCGTAACCGTAATGTTGTGTGCCGCCTGGAGAGGATCCCAAGTAGCACGGGGCCCGAGAAATCCCGTGCGAATCTGTCAGGACCACCTGATAAGCCTAAATACTTCCTAATGACCGATAGCGGACCAGTACCGTGAGGGAAAGGTGAAAAGTACCCCGGGAGGGGAGTGAAACAGTACCTGAAACCGTGTGCTTACAATCCGTCGGAGCCAGTCTGATTCTGGTGACGGCGTGCCTTTTGAAGAATGAGCCTGCGAGTTAGTGTTACGTCGCGAGGTTAACCCGTGTGGGGTAGCCGTAGCGAAAGCGAGTCTGAATAGGGCGAGTGTAGTGGCGTGATCTAGACCCGAAGCGGAGTGATCTACCCATGGCCAGGTTGAAGCGACGGTAAGACGTCGTGGAGGACCGAACCCACTTCAGTTGAAAATGGAGGGGATGAGCTGTGGGTAGGGGTGAAAGGCCAATCAAACTCCGTGATAGCTGGTTCTCCCCGAAATGCATTTAGGTGCAGCGTTGCGTGTTTCTTGCCGGAGGTAGAGCTACTGGATGGCCGATGGGCCCTACAAGGTTACTGACGTCAGCCAAACTCCGAATGCCGGTAAGTGAGAGCGCAGCAGTGAGACTGTGGGGGATAAGCTTCATAGTCGAGAGGGAAACAGCCCAGACCACCAACTAAGGCCCCTAAGCGTGTGCTAAGTGGGAAAGGATGTGGAGTTGCGAAGACAACCAGGAGGTTGGCTTAGAAGCAGCCATCCTTGAAAGAGTGCGTAATAGCTCACTGGTCAAGTGATTCCGCGCCGACAATGTAGCGGGGCTCAAGTACACCGCCGAAGTTGTGGATTTCACACATTGCCCTAGCCTTCGTGGTTCAGGGGTGTGGAGTGGTAGGGGAGCGTCGTGTGGGCAGTGAAGTCGCGGTGGAAACCAGCGGTGGAGCCTACACGAGTGAGAATGCAGGCATGAGTAGCGAAAGACGGGTGAGAAACCCGTCCGCCGAATGATCAAGGGTTCCAGGGTCAAGCTAATCTGCCCTGGGTAAGTCGGGACCTAAGGCGAGGCCGACAGGCGTAGTCGATGGACAACGGGTTGATATTCCCGTACCGGCGAAAAACCGCCCATGCCAAGCGGGGGATACTAACCGCCCGGAGCCTGCCCGCTCACCCTTGTGGTGTTGTGGGTTTTGGCCGAGCGCGGGACCTGATCCCGGGAGGTAAGCGTATTAACAGGTGTGACGCAGGAAGGTAGCCGGGCCGGGCGATGGTTGCCCCGGTCTAAGGATGTAGGGTCAGGGATAGGCAAATCCGTTCCTGTGTGTTTCGAGCACAATCCTGAGATCTGATGGGACTCCCGTTTGGGGGGATCCGGTGATCCTATGCTGCCAAGAAAAGCATCGACGCGAGGTTTTAGCCGCCCGTACCCCAAACCGACACAGGTGATCAGGTAGAGAATACCAAGGCGATCGAGAGAATTATGGTTAAGGAACTCGGCAAAATGCCCCCGTAACTTCGGGAGAAGGGGGGCCTGCCCCGTGATGGAGACTTGCTCTCCGTGAGCGGGTGTGGGCCGCAGAGACCAGGGGGAAGCGACTGTTTACTAAAAACACAGGTCCGTGCGAAGTCGCAAGACGATGTATACGGACTGACTCCTGCCCGGTGCTGGAAGGTTAAGAGGACCGGTTAGCCACTTGTGGCGAAGCTGAGAATTTAAGCCCCAGTAAACGGCGGTGGTAACTATAACCATCCTAAGGTAGCGAAATTCCTTGTCGGGTAAGTTCCGACCTGCACGAATGGAGTAACGACTTCCCCGCTGTCTCAACCATAAACTCGGCGAAATTGCAGTACGAGTAAAGATGCTCGTTACGCGCAGCAGGACGGAAAGACCCCGAGACCTTTACTATAGTTTGGTATTGGTGTTCGGAGTGGCTTGTGTAGGATAGGTGGGAGACGTTGAAACCCGGACGCCAGTTCGGGTGGAGTCATCGTTGAAATACCACTCTGGTCACTTTGGACATCTAACTTCGGCCCGTGATCCGGGTCAGGGACAGTGCCTGATGGGTAGTTTAACTGGGGCGGTTGCCTCCTAAAAAGTAACGGAGGCGCCCAAAGGTTCCCTCAGCCTGGTTGGCAATCAGGTGTCGAGTGTAAGTGCACAAGGGAGCTTGACTGTGAGAGAGACATCTCAAGCAGGGACGAAAGTCGGGACTAGTGATCCGGCGGTACATTGTGGAATGGCCGTCGCTCAACGGATAAAAGGTACCTCGGGGATAACAGGCTGATCTTGCCCAAGAGTCCATATCGACGGCATGGTTTGGCACCTCGATGTCGGCTCGTCGCATCCTGGGGCTGGAGTAGGTCCCAAGGGTTGGGCTGTTCGCCCATTAAAGCGGTACGCGAGCTGGGTTTAGAACGTCGTGAGACAGTTCGGTCCCTATCCGCTGCGCGCGCAGGAAATTTGAGAAGGGCTGTCCTTAGTACGAGAGGACCGGGACGGACGAACCTCTGGTGTGTCAGTTGTACTGCCAAGTGCATCGCTGATTAGCTACGTTCGGATGGGATAACCGCTGAAAGCATCTAAGCGGGAAGCTCGCTTCAAGATGAGATTTCCATACACATTTATGTGTGAGAGGCCCCCAGCCAGACCACTGGGTTGATAGGCCGGATGTGGAAGCGAGGACTAAAGACTCGTGAAGCTGACCGGTACTAATAGGCCAACAACTTACACCACACAACACACTGCACGCGTCCACTATGTGGTTCCCGAACAACAACCCGCTTGTTCCAGGAACAAAAACACAACAAAATAACAACACCACAGTTGTAACCACACTTCCCACCCACCCCACCACCGGGGCGCGGACGGGTAACAAAGTTACGGCGGTCATAGCGTGGGGGAAACGCCCGGTCCCATTCCGAACCCGGAAGCTAAGACCCACAGCGCCGATGGTACTGCACCCGGGAGGGTGTGGGAGAGTAGGACACCGCCGGACAACCATTAAGAAGAGCCCCGACCACGACGGTCGGGGCTCTTCACATTTAACCACCCTTGTTTAACCCACCTGTGTGCCTTTTGCCACCGGTAGAGTTGGTGGTCATGGAAAACCTCTTCAGCCACCCCGCATCGGAACCCGAGCCGTCCCGGCAGGACGGTGATGCTTTGGAGCCTCTCATCATCACCGTCGTGGTTCCCACGAACGTCCCGCATGCATTCCAGGGATTCACCGATCATCCCCACCTGTGGTGGCCCCTGGAGAAGGAGAGTGTCTTCGGCGCAGGATCGCACGTTGAGTTCGAGGAAAACCTGATCCTGGAGACCGCAGAGGATGGCCGTACGTCGGTGTGGGGGACCATCGACGATTGGCAGCCTCCGCTGTCCTTCCACGCCAGCTGGTATCCGGCCAGCACACCTCTGTGGTCCACTGAGATCCGGGTTGCCTTCCGGGCTGTGGATGATGGCACCGAAGTCCGGCTGGTCCATGACGGTTGGGAAGGCGCCGAAGATCCTGCTGCTTCTCGTGCATCCTACGCCGAAGGCTGGCCAGGCGTCCTTGAACGCTATGTGAGATTCATGGGCGGAGCCGTTGCCTAGGATCCGCAGACTCCACGCCAATGATTGGCGGTTGCTGAAGGCAGTCCGCCTCGAGATGCTCTCGGATACACCCATGGCCTACATCGAGAGCCTGGATGCTGCCCGCCGGCAGACTGATACGCAGTGGCAGGAACGTGCGGCGGCCATGTCCGGGGATGCCAGTATCACTTTGGTGGCTGACGCCGGTGTGGAGGGCAGCAAAATTTGTGCACTGATGCGAGTAGTGGTCAAACACCCGCAGGAGCCACAGAAGCCCCTGCAGGCGATGCTCATCAGCGTCTATGTCGCCCCGGAGCACCGTGGATTGGGTTTGGCTGACGAACTGCTCCACGAATCGTGCAAAGCCGCAGCGCAGGAGCTGGCGGCGGAACTCCTGGAGCTCGGGGTCCATGAGGATAACACCCGGGCGTTGGCCTTCTATAGGCGGCACGGCTTCGAAACCACCGGTGCAAGCAGGCCGTATCCGCAGGACACGTCCAAGCTGGAGCTTGTGATGGTTCGCTGCCTGACATAGAAGCCAGGGCTAGGAAGAGGCCTCCTTCGGCACGGCCGTGCTTGTCCGCACCACGAGCCTCGTGGGGTGTTCCGCGTCGGCTGGTTCCAGGACCAGGCCATTGCTGATCGCGCCCAGGAGGGTGCGCACGGCCAAGGCTCCCTGGCCCTTGGCGTCCTGGTCGATGGTGGTCAGGCCCAGGACGTTGCCCAGGTCATGTCCGTCGATGCCCACCACTGACAGGTCATCCGGGATGCGCAGCCCGAAGTCCCGGGCGGCCAGAATGGTGCCGATGGCCATTTCGTCGGATGCTGCGAACACCGCGGTGGGACGTTCGGGCGCGCTTGCCAGCAGTTGCCGGGCTGCCTTGTAGGCGCCTTCAACGGTGAAGTCCGCAGAAACGATCCATTCGGGCCTGACTGGACAGCCGGCGTCGTTCATGGCTTTTTCGAAGCCGCCGCGACGGGTTCCAGGAAGATGGAAGTCCTGGTCGTAGGCCTCATGACCGGTGACGTGCGCGATTTTGGTATGACCCAAGCCAAGGAGGTGGTTGGTGGCCTTCATGGCGATTCCGGTGTCGTCGATCCTGATGGTGGAGGCTCCCGGCAGGGGGCCACCAATACCCACAATCGGCCTGTTCATTGCATGGAGCTGCTGAATTTCGGCTTCGCTGAGTTCCAGGGAGACTGCGATGACTGCGTCCACGCGTTTGCGCAGCAGGAAGTCGTTGAAGACACTGTGCCGATGCGCGGGGTTTTCGCCGATGTTGTACAGCGTGAGGTCGTAGCCGGCCTGGAGCAGGGCGGCGGAGGCGCCCTCGATTACCGCTGAGAAGAACCAGCGGTGCACCGAGGGGACAACCAAGCCGACGTTGTGCGTGCGACCGGAGGCCAGGCTTGAGGCGTGATAGGACAACACAAAACCGAGCTCAGCAGCTGCGGAGCGTGCCCGTTCGCGGCTGCTCGGGGATACGTTGCCCTTACCGCTCAGCGCGCGTGAAACAGTGGCAACGGACAGCCCTGCGCGCTCGGCTACGTCCTTGATGCCGGTCATGCCGCTCCTCATGCAAAAATCAGCTGACTGTCAGCCAGATTGTCTCCCCAGAGCCTAGTTGATCAGCGTCTGGTTGATCAGCGCCGGTTCCCGCCGCGGAGCTGCGCAGAACCGTCTGGCCTGCCGGGAGCGGCATCGGGTCAGTCCCGACGTTCATGATCACCAAGGTAGTGCCGTTGAGGTAGGCCAGCGAAGACCATGTGCAATAGTCCTCCACCCAGGCGAGGGATCCCTGGCCGAGACGGTGCGCGGCACGCTGGGCGAGCATCTCCCTGTAGAGGTTTAGGTGCGACGCCGGATCGGACTCCTGCTTGTCCCTGGCCAAGGCCGGCCAGGACTCGGGTTGCGGCAGCCACGGATCCAGGCCGCCGCCGAAACCGGCGTGCGGCTCGGCGGACCTCCAGGGGAGCGGTACCCGGCAGCCGTCGCGGCCGATGCGCGCACCCCCGGTACGGGCGAAGGTAGGATCCTGGCGCATGGTGCCGGGAATGCTGGTGGAGTCGGGGAGGCCCAGTTCCTCGCCCTGGTAAAGGTAGGCGCCACCGGGCAGGCCGAGCATGAACATGGTGGCCGCGGCAGCCCGGCGTCGTCCGAGTTCTTCGTTGGGCTGGGCGTCGTCAGGGCCGATGCCGTCACCGTCGCGGGGACCGGGGCCGTCGTACCCGAAGCGTGTGACATGCCGGACTACATCGTGGTTGGACAGCACCCACGTGCTGGGGGCGCCTACTGCGTCCAGGGAGACCAAGGAATCGGTGATGATGTGGCGCAGCCGGTTGATGTCCAGGCCGGCATGCAGGTACGGGAAGTTGAAGGCCTGGTGCATCTCGTCAGGGCGGACCCACTGTGCCAGCCGGGGGAGCGGATCCACGTTCGCTTCGGCGCAGAGGATGCGGTCCGGGCCGTAGTCTTCCAGGATGGAACGCCAGCGGCGGTAGATGTCGTGCAGGGCCGGCTGGCCAAACATGGGTGCGTCGTGGCCCGGGAATCCGTCGGAGCTGTTGCCGTCGGCGCGGCCGCCCCAGTTGGGGAGGCCGGCGGCTTTGACGAGTGCGTGTGCCACGTCCACGCGGAAGCCGGAAATGCCGCGGTCAAGCCAGAAGCGGAGGACGCGTTCGAACTCGGCGTGGACGGCAGGGTTGTCCCAGTTGAAATCAGGCTGTGATGAGTCGAACAGGTGCAGGAACCATTGTCCGGGCTGTCCGTTCGGCTCGGTGATGCGCGTCCATGCCGGGCCGCCGAAGTGGGACTGCCAGTTGTTGGGAGGTTCGTTGCCGTCGGGTCCTTGTCCGTCCCGGAAGATGAACATGTCGCGCTCGGGGCTGTTGGCGCCAGCAGTGAGTGCCGCTTGGAAGGCGACGTGCTGGTCTGAACAGTGGTTGGGAACGAGGTCCGCGATCACGCGGAGGTTGAGTCGGTTGGCTTCTGCTATGAGGGCATCGAAGTCGGCCAAGGTGCCGAACAGAGGATCGACATCGCAGTAGTCGCTGACGTCGTATCCCGCGTCCCGCTGGGGTGAGCGGTAGAACGGAGACAACCACACGGCGTCGACGCCCAGGTTCGCAAGCTGCGCGAGTTCCGCCGTGATACCAGCCAGGTCACCTACGCCGTCACCGTTCAGATCGCGGAAGGACCGCGGGTAGATCTGGTAGATCACGGCGGAACGCCACCACCCGTGCGCCGTTGAGGCGTCATGAATAGGCGTGAGCTGAGTGAATGCTACAGGGGGCTGGTGGGCCTCAACCGGGAGCAGGGAATCGACGGACATGGTCACATCGTAAAAGACATTTCGGGGAATTGGAAACGCTTCCAATAGGAAGTGTCCTGTCTTTTAGGGGGCTAGATCACATTGGTATTTCACGGCATCCCGTTCGGTGCAGAGCGTTTGGAAGCGCTTGCAGGAGGGTAGTTCCTGCCGGGTCCCGGGCCCCGCCAACGATGAGCCATGCCGCTCTGGCTAGACTGTGAGCACTGAAAATGCTGCGAAGACTGCCGATTTGGCGTGTCCGCGGCGCTCATGTGGAGGTATTACCTTGTCGGACGAAACGGCCATGGCCGGTACATCAGAGGAACGTATCAAGGACCGCACTGCTGGTCACCCGGAAGAGCTCCGGCAGACAGCCGCGCAACGAGCGTTCCTGCAGGAGCTGGCGGCCGGTCTCCGGGCCGACCAAGTAGCCGGGGATGAGGAAACCCTCACCGTCTACTCCATCGACCAAGGGCCAATGCTTGAGCGGCACTTACCGCTGGCCGTCGTCTGGGCCGAATCCGTGGAGGACGTGCAGCACATCGTCCGCAGATGCGCCGCACATGGCGTGCCGATCGTCGCCAGGGGTGCTGGAACCGGCGTCTCCGGCGGGGCCCATGCCACCGAAGGCTGCATCGTCCTGGGACTCGAGCGGATGAACCGGATCCTGGATCTGAACCCCGACGACGAAACCGCCGTCGTCGAACCCGGTGTCATCAACGCGGAGCTGAACGCTGCCGCGGCCGAACACGGCCTGATGTATGCGCCGGACCCGGCAAGCTACAAGATGTCCACCATCGGTGGCAACGTGGCCACCAACGCCGGGGGACTGCGGTGTGCCAAATACGGCGTGACACGCGATTCCGTGTTGGCGCTCGATGTCGTCATGGCGGACGGTTCGTTGATGCACACCGGCCACCAAACGTTCAAAGGCGTGGCGGGCTACGACCTGACTGCCCTGCTGGTGGGCTCGGAAGGAACGCTGGGCATCGTGGTGGGAGTGACGGTTCGGCTGAAATACCTGCCCCGCGAAGTCCACACCATTGCGGCGTTCTACCGGGACTTCCGCAGCGCAGCCGCAGGCGTTCTGGCCGTAGGCAGGGCCCGGGTGCAGCCCGCCATCATGGAACTCCTGGACAACGGAACACTGGTACAGCTGGACGAACTCCACGGCGGCGACCTGCAAAAGCGCGGCAAGTCCCTGCTCCTGATCCAGACCGACGGCTTCGGTGCGGCCGCGGAAGCAGACGTCGTCCGGCAAGTGCTGGCCGATGGCGGCGCTACGGTGACCATGGAAGCCAGCGCTGAGGCCGAGATGCTGGTGGAACTCCGCCGCAACAGCCGCGGCGTCGAAGTGGACGACGAATTCAGGGTGGGTGAGGACATCGCTGTCCCGCGCTCACGGCTGGTCGACTTCGTTGCAGCGCTCGAAGCCATGGCCGCCCGTTTTCAGGTCCGGCTCAAGGTAGTGGCCCACGCCGGCGACGGCAATCTGCACCCCACCTTCTGGATGGACCGCGTGGATCCCGCAACCGATGCTGACGCATTGCAGCGCCTCAATGCTGCCCTGGACGAATCCATTCGCGTGGGCCTGGAGATGGGTGGAACGATCACTGGCGAGCACGGCGTCGGGCAGTACAAGCTGCGTTGGTTGGGCCTGGAGCAGCCCGAGCCGGTGCGGGAGCTGCAGCGGCGGATCAAGGAGTTGTTCGATCCGCGGGGAATTCTGAATCCGGGGAAAGCCATCTAGCGCTGCCTTAGGGCGTCCCGCAGGGGACGATGCCAACCACTGGACCCTTCGCTGGTATTCCAAAGGGCATCATTTCCTTCGATTGTCACATCCAGCCTGCTTGTTTATCCGCATTTACTTTCCCTCATCTTCCTCATAGTCTTACTTGGTATACCAAAGATGCTATGAGGGGAATGACGTGCGCAAGAATCGGCAGGCTGGAGCGGGACTGGGTCCGAGGCTGATGACGGGTTTGGCCCTGCTGGCGCTCGTCATGGTGTCGGTCAACCTTCGGCCGGCCATTACTACCGTTGCCGGGGTGATGAACCAGGTGCCCGGAGTGTTCGGCCTGGACCCCGCGCTGCTTCCGTTGTTGGGGACGTTGCCTGTGTTGGCTTTCGGTATCTCGGGGCCGATGGGGCCATGGTTGGCCCGCCGGCTCGGGACCGGGCGTGCCGTTGCCGTGGCCCTGTTGGTCCTGGCCGCGGCGCTGGTTGTCCGGGCTACTGTTCCGGCACTCCTGTTACCCGGAACGTTCCTCGCCGGCAGCGCGATCATGACTGCGAGCGTACTGGTTCCCCAGATCGTCAAGGCAAACCGCGGCAGCGGGTGGTGGACGGGCCTTTGCACCATGGGCTTCGGGCTCGGAGCTGCGCTCGGTGCCGGACTGGTCCAGCCACTGGAGCAGGCCTTCGGCGGCAACTTGCACTCAGCGCTTGCCGTGTGGGCGGTCCCCGCCCTGGTGGCGGCGTTCCTCATCCAGCGGTCCGGAGGGCGCCCGACGGCGGCACCCACCTCGGCGGGCACAGCAACCATAGGTGCTGGTCCCGCCACGCCGCTCAGGAAGCAGGGGACGGCATGGGCGGTCACGGCCTTCTTCGGCCTCCAGGCCATGCTGTACTTCGCCATCACGTCCTGGCTGGCTGTCTATCTGGTATCCCGGGGCCTGTCGCCAGCCGACGCCGCGTCCTTGCTGGCATGGTTCAGCCTTGCCGGGCTCCCAGCGAGTTTGCTGGCCCCCGTGGTGGCTGGCCGTCCCGCCGTCCTGCGGATCATGGCGCCCGGGCTTGGAATGACGGTTGCTCTCGCGCTGTTGGGTGTCCTCTCGGCACCGGCTGAGCTGCAGTTCCTCGCCGTCGGGATCCTTGGAGTTGTCCAGAGCGCAGGGTTCGGACTGGCCATGGCGCTGGTAGTGATCCGATCCGCAGGGCCGCCATCAGCCGGGAGGCTCTCGGCCATGAGCCAGGGCCTTGGATTCGCGTTGGCATCGCTCGGTCCGCTGCTCGCAGGGTTGCTGCACACCATGACCGGCGGCTGGGAAGTGACGTTCTGGGCGCTCGCTGCCGAAGCCGTGGTGTTGGCCGGTGCCGGATTCTTTGCTGTCCGCGGACCGCTTGTGAACGTGGAAGGGGCTGAAGTATCCCGGCAGGACGCGGCGAAACCCTCGCCTGTTCGGTGATCCTGCCCCGGCGCGCCGGGAGAAACGAACAGAGTCGGGCCTGGCTGTGCCAGCCGCCGGCAGGCCTGTTGAGTGGCAAGCCGTCGGCGTATCCTCGGCGATATGACCAACTCACCATCAGGGGCCAATCAGCCAAGCACACCCGCCACCGAGATCCTTGAGACCAACGAGTGTTGGGAGCTCCTTAGGGGTGTCTCAGTGGGCAGGCTTGCCGTGGTGGTGGATGACCACCCAGACATCTTCCCCGTGAACTACAAAGTGGACCACGGAACCATGGTGTTCCGGACAGGCGAAGGCACCAAGCTCCATGCGGCACTCGGCGATGCTCCGGTTGCCATCGAGGCCGATGGCGTCAACGCAGAAACAGGCGTGGCGTGGAGCGTGGTGGTCAAAGGGCAGGCCTCTGCCGTTAAGTTGACCCAGGACGTGCTGGATACCATCGGACTCCTGCTCTTTCCATGGGAGGCGGGCCAGAAGGACCAATTCATTCGGATCAATCCGGGCAGCGTGACGGGCCGCCGCTTCGCAGTCACCCCTGCGGTGACGTGGTGGACACCGCTGGATGACGCACCCACGGCACGGGGCGAGTGACCCTTAACGCCAAAACCCGCCCTCGAAACGAGGGCGGGTTTCCTGCGCCAGCTAGACGAGTTCCAACTGGTCAGCCACCACCCGGCCGGCGTGGATCACGGTGCGGTCCTTGCCACGGTCCATCACTGTGGAGGCCACTGTTTCACCGTCCACCAGGAGCAGTTCAGCAGGATCTCCAACCTCGACGCCGGGACGGTGGGCCGTGTCCTTGAGCCGGGTCGCGTTGGGGTCAAGGATGCTCGCGCCACCGATCGTGGCGATGGCCAGGGAGTGCTCGATCAACTCGTCCTTGCGGAAACCATGGGTGAAGGCGAGTTGCCACGTCCGGTCCAGCATGTCGGTGTTGCCGTACGGAGACCAGTAGTCGCGCTGGCCGTCCTCGCCCAGGCCAAGCCGGACTCCGGCCTCCGTGAGCAGCGGGATGGGCAACTGGCCAGCAGCGGAGGGAGCAACCGAAGCCAGGGAGACATCCAGCTCCGCGAAGGCATCAATCAGCCTGCGGGTAGTCGCTTCGTTGACGCTGCCCAATTGGTAGGCGTGGGACATGGTTACTTTGCCCTGCATGCCCAGGGCGCGGGTGCGTTCCAGTACCAGGTCCGTGCTGAAGACTCCCAGTTCACCGGGTTCGTGGAGGTGGATATCGATAGGGACCTGGTATTTCTCGGCCAGGCCGAACACGATGTCCAGGTGTTTCGCCGGGTCCCTGTCCAAGGTGCAGGGATCAATGCCACCCATGACGTTGGCACCGGCCTTCAGCGCCTCTTCCATCAGCTCAACAGTGCCCTCCTCCAGCAACAAACCGGCCTGGGGGAAGGCGATGATATCCACCGAAGCCTGGCCGGCGAACTTCTCCTTGGCGGCAGCAACGGCGTCGAAACGCTCCAGCCTGCAGTCCACATCCACCTGCGCATAGGAACGCACACGGGTGGTGCCCCGCGCGATCATCCGTCCCAACGTGTCGTTCACCCGCTCCTGCAGCGGGACCTCGGCGTTGCGCCAGTTTTGACGGTCGTTCATCATCATGGTCCATACGCCTGGACCACCTGTGTGTTCACGGAAGGGTAAGCCGATGCGGGTGGAATCCAGGTGCACGTGGACGTCCGAGAAGGACGGCAACAGCAGGCGTCCGCGCCCCTCCACGACAGTGACGCCAGCCGGAACGGCGCGGGCCGGATCATGGGGCTCGACGCCGGTGATCTTGCCGCCTGTTTCGCCCGCCACAAGGGAGACGTCGCTGAGCGCTTGCCCCCACGGGCGGACGGCGCGGATCAGGGTGTTCAATGTTTGCTCCTTTTGGTAGTGAATCTATTGCCTGCGTCTATTGCACGCCAGCCAGGACCGATGCCGCCATACCTGCGTGGTGGCAGGCGGGGGCTGCAGGCGCGGCCGGTGTGGGAATCTGGTCGATGCAGCGTTGACGTTGTTCTTCCGGAAGCGTGCCGATCAAGGGGCAACGGGTCCGGAAGACGCAGCCGCTGGGCGGATTGGCCGGAGACGGCAGGTCGCCGCGGAGCCGGATCTTTACCTGTTCGCGGGCCGCCCGGGGATCCGGCAGCGGCACTGCCGAGAGCAGCGCCTTGGTGTAGGGGTGCAGCGGGTTCTGGAAGAGCTCGTCACGGGGCCCCTGTTCCACGATCTTGCCCAGGTACATCACAGCAACTTCGTGGGAAATGTGCCGGACCACGGAGAGGTCGTGCGCAATGAAGATGTAGGAAACGCCGGTGTCGCGCTGGATCTGCTGCAGCAGGTTCACCACCTGGGCCTGAACGGAGACGTCCAGGGCGGACACTGGTTCGTCGCACACAATCACCGAAGGGTTCAGGGAAATGGCGCGGGCAATACCCACGCGTTGACGTTGGCCGCCGGAGAACTCATGCGGGAAACGGTTGTAGTGCTCCGGCTTCAACCCCACCTGGTCCAGGAGTTCCTTCACCCGGTTCTTGAGCCCACCCGGCGGGTTGATCTTCTGCGCCACCATGGGAGCCGCGATGGCCGTGCCCACGGTTTGGCGGGGATTCAGCGAGGCAAAGGGATCCTGGAAGATCATCTGGACCTTACGCCGGAAGTTGTACAGATCCCTGCCACGCAGCTGGCTGATGTCGACGCCGTCGATCACAATCCGCCCACCCGTCGGGTCCATGAGGCGCGCCACCATGCGTCCGGTGGTCGACTTACCGCATCCGGACTCGCCCACGAGCCCCAATGTCTGGCCTCGGGCAAGACTGAACGACACGCCGTCGACCGCTTTGACCGATCTCTTGGCGGCCCCCGGAAGGAGGCCGCCCTTCAGCGGGAAATGCTTTTGCAGGTTCTCCACCTGGAGAATTGGCTGATTGTCCATGGCGGGTCCTAACGCGAATTCCGGATGGTGATGATCTGCGGGCCACTCAAATGGCAGCGCTTTCCGTGCCCGTCCTCGACCTTCAGTTCGGGCCGTTGGCTGGCACAGACGCCGTCGCCGGCGAGTTCGGCGTAGTGGCACCGTGCGCTGAAGATGCAGCCCTTGGGCAGGTCAAGGAGCGACGGCGGCTGGCCGGGTATGGGGTTCAGCTGGCTTGAGGAGCTGTTGAGCGTGGGCATCGAGTTGAGCAGGCCGAGGGTGTAGGGGTGCTGGGTGTCGTAGAAGATTTCGTCCACCGGCCCGGACTCGACGCACTGGCCGCCGTACATGACCAGCACGTTGTCGCAGACCTCGGCGACTACACCGAGATCATGCGTGATGAGGATGAGCGCAGAGTTGCTTTCCTCCTGGAGCTCGGACATAAGGTCCAGGATCTGGGCCTGGACCGTGACGTCCAGGGCGGTGGTGGGCTCGTCGGCGATCAGGAGCTCGGGCTCGCAAATCAGCGCCATCGCGATCATGGCACGCTGGCGCATTCCCCCTGAGAAATGGTGCGGGTACTCGTCGTAGCGCTGCTCGGGGCTGGGGATACCCACCCTTCCCAGCATGTCGACGGCGGCCGCCCGGGCCTGCTTCTTGCTCGCCTTGTTGTGGACCAGGTAGGCCTCGGCAATCTGGTGCCCCACGGTGTAGAAGGGGTGCAGGGCGGAGAGCGGATCCTGGAAGATCATGCCGATGTTGCGGCCGCGGAGTTGGCGCATGGCCGACTCGGGCAGCGTGACCAGGTCCTTGCCCTGGAACATCGCCTGGCCGCTGACCTGCGCTGATGTGCCTTTGAGCAGGCCCATGAGTGCCTGGCTGGTGACGGACTTACCGGAGCCGGATTCGCCCACGATGCCCAGGGTCTGGCCACGTTCCAGGGCGAAGTCCATGCCGTTCACTGCGGAGACAACGCCGTCGTCCGTCGGGAATTTCACGGTGAGGTCGCGGACCTCGAGGAAGGGGGCGGTGGCGGTTGAAGCCGGGGCGCCCGCCGCTGCCGCGGTGGTACGTAACTGGGTCATTGGAGCCTCACTCGGGGATCGATGGCGGCATAGGCGAGGTCCACCACAACGTTGGCGACGATGACGAAGAACGCGGCCAGCATGGTGATGGCCATGGTGACAGGGAGGTCGCCGGAGATGGCGGCGTGCACTGCGGTGAATCCCAGGCCGGGGACGGAGAAGATCTGTTCGGTGAGGACCGCGCCGCCCAGAAGGAGGCCGATGTCCATGCCGAGCATCGTGACCACGGGGGTGATGCCCGCCCGTACGCCGTGCTTGAACGTCACAGTCCGTGGTGCCAGGCCCTTGGCGCGGGCTGTCCGGATGAAGTCTTCGCCGAATGTCTCGATCATGTTGGTGCGCGTCACCCGGATGTAGGAAGCACTGAAGAGGACGGCCAGTGCGATCCACGGCAGCAGGTAGTTGGCTACCCATGCTCCCGGTCCTTGCGGGCCAAAGGGGCTGTTGATCTCGTTGGTAGTAAAAGGCAAAAGGTGCAGCTGGTTGACGAACAGGAGCAGCAGGAAGAGGCCCGTGACCGGGATGGGCAGCGAAACACCCACGGAGGCGGCGCCGACAATGAACTTATCGACAGGGGAGCCCTTGCGCAGGGCGGCCATGAGGCCGAGCCCGACGCCGGTGATGGTCCACAGCACCAGCGCGCCGATGGCCATGGAGAACGTGTAAGGGAGTGAGCGGCCGATGATGTCCGCTACGTTCTCATTGGTTTGGAAGGACTTGCCCAGGCACGGCCATTCGCAGAGGGTCTGGGCTCCCGGGGCACCGATCATCCGGGAGGAGAAGAGCCCGCGGATGTAGTCGAAGTACTGGACCAAGAACGGCTGGTCCATGCCCAGGGCCACGCGGGCCTCAGCGACGCGTTCGGGCGTGCATTCCTGTCCGCAGGCGGCCGCGGCTGGATCGGAGGGGCCAAGCTGGAAGAGGGTGAAGGTGATGAAACTGACCGCTGCTAGAAGCAATACCAGCGATCCGGTCCGGCGAAGAATGAAAGTCATCATTGTGGTGGTTGCGGGCCGCCCGCTGATGCAGGCGGCCCGCTTCTCCTTCTGGACTATGCCCGATTAATTTTCGAAGCCCGGTTAGTTCTCGACGCCGACGATCGAGAGGTCGATGCCGCCGAAGAAGTAGCCCACCTGGGCGTTGCGGACGTTGGAACCGACCACGCTGTTGGTGTGGCTGCGGATGAGTGGCACGATCGGGTAGGTCTTCAAGGCTGAGCCGAAGGCCTCGGACCACTTCTTACCAAGTTCCTCCGAGTTGCCGTCCGTATTACGGAGCTCGAACATGGCCTTGGACACTACGGGATCGAAGTAGCGGGAAGTGTTGGAGAAGCCGTAGCTGGTGCCGTCGTTGTTCGGGCCGAGCAGGGGATCTGCGGAGGTGCGGATGGAGGCAGGATCGGCGCCGCCACACCAGCCGGAGCGGCCCATGTCCGGGAGTTGCTCGCTGGCCAGGATGGAGTAGTAGTTCGGTGCGGGGATCGCAACCAACTCAACCTCGATGCCCAAAGCCTTGAGGTTCTGCTGAACCACGGTGCCGGTGTTCTTGAAAGCGTCCCGGTTGTTGGCGTAGCCGTAGGTGAGGGTCTTGGGGTAATCCTTGCCCTCCAGCAGCTTCTTGGCTTCCTCAAGCTTTGGCTTGCCGGTGGGATCCAGTTCCAGTTCGGTCTCCACGTAGCCGCGCATCTTGGAGTTCAGCGGGCTCTGCGTGATCTCACCGAAGCGGCGTCCACCGTACTGCACCAGGATGGATTGGCGATCCAGGGCAAGCGCGATGGCCTTGCGGACGTCCGGATCCGTGATCTTCTGGGTGTTCAGGCTCAGGACGTCATTGCAGCCCAGGAGGCCGGAGGCAACGCGGTCCTTGACCTGGGCGTCGGCCAGCTTGGCGGAATCCGAGGTCTGCAGGGCACCGTTGGAATCGAGCGTGATGGCGTTGGGATCCGAGTCGGCCAGAAGCTGCTGGCTGATGGTGGCCTGGGAGGTGGACAGGGAGAAGCTGAACGTGTCCGGAAGGGCGGAGCGGTTGGGATCCGTGGCGGGATCCCAGTGCGGGTTGCGGACCAGCTTGAGGGATTTGCCGCGGTTGTAGGACTCCACCATGTACGGCCCGGAGGAGACGGGGTGGTTGGTGTAGTCGAGCTTGGTGTCCTTGGCCTTCGGGACCGGCGCCGTGTTGGAGCGCGATGCCAGTGCGGGGAACTCGGCGAACGGCTTCTTCAGGTGGAAGACCACGGTGCGCTCATCGGGCGTTTCGACAGCCTTGAGCACAGCGGAAGGATCCTTGTACGGCCCCTTGTACCCGCCGGCGTCGAGCGCTGCGTTCAACTCCTGCGGCGCCTGGGTGAAGACATCCTGCGCGAAGGTGCGCTCCACGCCGTATTTGATGTCCGCTGAAGTGATGGGCGTTCCGTCCTCGAACTTCACGCCTTCCTTCAGGGTGAAGGTCCAGCTGAGTCCGTCATCGGAGACCTTGCCGGTATCGGTGGCGAGGTCCGGGACGACAGTTGGCGGCTGGCCGGCCGTTTCCTTGGCCATGGTCAAGGTGCGGTAGTACAGCTGACCGACGTTGGCCGTCTGGACATAGTTGCTGTTGCCCGGATCCAGGGTCTGGAAGTCGGAAGACATGAGGACGTTGATGTTTCCGCCCTTGCCGTTGAAGCCGGACTTGACCACGTTGGGGGCCAACTCCGTGACCGAACCGGCGGGCTTGGAACTGCTGGGCTGGCTTTGGCCGGCGCCACAGCCGGTAGCGGCCATGGCGATCAACACCGAGAGTGCCAGTGCTCTTGCAGGGGTTTTCATGATGCTCCTTGTGAGGGGGTGAAAGGCGATGCGGGGATGAGGGTTAGTGGCGCGAAGCTTTGGGGTCCAGGGCATCCCGGACGGCGTCGCCCAGGAGGTTGAAGGCCAGGACGGTGATAATGAGCATGACGCCGGGGACAGCGAGGAACCACGGATCGCTGAGGTACCAGTTGCCGGACTGGGCGGCGTTGAGCATCTGGCCCCACGACGGTGTGGGGTCCTTGACGCCCACGCCCAGGAAGGACAACGCGGCCTCCGCCGAGATGTTGGTGGGGATCAACATGGTGGCGTACACCAGGACGACTCCCATCACGTTGGGGATGATCTGGCGGAAGAGAATGCTCAGGTGTGAGGCGCCAAAGGACCGTGCGGCTTCGACGAACTCGCGCTCGCGGAGGCTCAGCACCTGGCCGCGGACAATGCGGGCGAGGTAGGCCCAGCCGAAGAAGCCCAGGATGATGACCAGAGAGGCCATGGGCAGGAAGCTGCCTTCGCCGAGCGGGGTATCCCGGAGCCGCGACTGCAGGATGGGCGTCAGCGACAGCACGAGCAGGAGGTGCGGAAACGCGAGGAACAGGTCCATGATGCGGCTGATGATGGCGTCGGTCTTCCCGCCGAAGTAGCCGGCCGCCGCGCCCAGCACCGTGCCGAGGACTACGGAAACTGCGGTGGATAACAAAGCGATGGTGAGGGAGACCTGGCCACCGTAGGCGAGCCTCGCGAAGAGGTCGCGGCCCAGGCCCGGCTCGACGCCCAACCAGTGCTGGGCCGAGGGGTACATGTAGCCGGGGAGCGGAAGCCCGGGGGTCTGGAAGTCATCCAGCACTTCCGGGCTGGTGTTGGAAGTAAAGGGGTCGTTGCCCGACATGGCACTCAATACGGGAGCCAGGATGGCGAACAACACGATCGCCACCACCACGCACAGGCTGAGGAGCGCGATCTTGCTGCGCCGGATCCTCATCCACGCGGTGGCGAGCAGTGAGCGCGCCTCGGCAGGAGCGGCGGCTTTACCTTCCGGCGACGTTGCCGGAGGCGGCGGGCTGCCGGTGTTCGGTTCGATGGACTGTAACTGGGTCAACGGTTCTGCTCGATTCATGATCCGAGGAGCTGGCTCCGGAGTTCTTGTATACCAAAATAGACTAGAGCACGATCCATGCGATGTAAATCACAAATAATGTAGTGTTTGGAATACCAGAGAGTAGTCACCGCAATGTCCGCCGTAGGACAGGAAACAGGAGTCGCCCGTGCCCACCAAGGTCACCGCCCGCTACGTGCTGGGCCATCACAACGGACACCATGTCCTGCTGGAGAACGCCTGCGTGGTCTACAGCGGCCACACCATCGAGTACGTCGGCCATGACTACACGGGCCCTGTGGACGAGGAACGCCGGCTGGGTGAGGCACTGCTCATGCCAGGCCTGATCGATCTGGACGCCCTGACGGACATTGACCACCTCATCCTGGATAGCTGGGCTGGCGCGGAGCAGACCAAGGGGCACCAGTGGTCAGAGGACTACTTCCAGAACCGCCGCGCGGATGTCTTCACCGCCGAAGAACGCCAGCAGATCCGCGAATACGCCCTGATCCAACTGGTCCTGCATGGCATCACCACTTACATGCCCATCGCGTCCGAGGTGCACTCCGAATGGGCTGAGCCACTCGAGGAACTGGTGGGGATGGCGGAGACCAGCAGCCGCTTGGGCCTGCGGGCCTTCCTGGGTCCCGCCTACCGTTCCGGCGTGAACGTCGTGTTGGACACGGGCGAACGGTCAGTAATGTTCGACGACGGTCGCGGCCGTGAGGGACTCGCTGACGCCTTGCGCTTCATTGACCATGCGAGCGAACTCAACGATCCGCTGGTCAACGCAGTCCTGCTCCCGTGCCGGATCGAGACGCTGGACATCGAGATGCTCAAGGCCACCGCGGCAGCGTCGAGCGAGCGGAACGTGCTGGTGCGCCTGCACTCCCTGCAGGGCTTGGTGGAACGCGAACTCATCCTGGACTGGCACGGCGTGACGCCCTTGGAGCTCCTGGACCAAGTGGGTTTGCTCAACGAACGCCTCCTGATCCCGCATGCCACCTACACGGACCGGAATCCCGCGGTGCATGGCGAAGACCGCGGAGACCTGGCAAGGCTGGCGGGCAGCGGTGCCAGCATCATCCACTGCCCGCTGACCTCGATGCGGTATGGCAGCACCCTGGACTCCTTCAACGCGTACAAGGAAGCCGGCATCAATATCTCCCTTGGCACGGACTCTTTCCCGCCGGACCTCATCCGCGGCATTGATGCCGGCGTTCAGCTCGCCAAGATCCTCGCAGGCACCAACGACGCCGGTGACGTGGCCGGGTACATCGACGCCGCCACTCTGGGTGGGGCCCATGCGTTGAAGCGGCCTGACCTGGGGCGTCTTGAACCGGGGGCCCAGGCCGACATGGTGGCCTTCTCCTTGGCAGATATCCGGGACGGCGTCCACGCCGACCCGCTGCGGACCCTCCTCCTGAACGGCACGGCCCGCCAAGCCGTGCTGTCCGTAGTAGCCGGACGGACCATCATGGCTGATGGCGTGATAGCCGGAGTGGACCTGGATCACTGGCGCCTGAAGGGCCAGGAACTGTTCGAAAAGATGCGCAGCGCCTATACGGTCCGGGATGCCCGGAACCGCCCCGCCGACGAGCTCTTTCCTCCCGTGTATGCTCGGTTGGAACGCTGATCGGCGCCGTCCGGCACAGGGAGCGGACGCTGGCATGAAGGGAAGTTTGACAGTGGCTGAGGCGATGCCGGAAACGGGAAATGGCCGCGATGAAGAGGCCCGCGCGGAAAACGTCTACCAGTTGGTGCTGGAGGGCATCGTCACGGGGAAGTACGCCCAGGGGATGCGGTTGCGTGAACGCGAGCTCTCGGAGATCTACAACGTCTCCCGAATCCCCGTACGTGAGGCCATTCAGCGACTGGAGCAGGACGGCTTTGTGGAGACTTTCCCGCGCCGGGGTGCGGTGGTCCGGCAACTGACGCTCACGGACGTCAATGAGCTGTTCGACATTCGCCTCTGCCTGGAAACCTTCGCTGCCAGGATGGCTGCCACTCGTGTGGCGGAGGGCAGCGACGGCGGCCGGCTGGAGGAGCTCATGGACGCTTCCAAGGCGGCCATCGACGAGGACCGGACCGAAGATGTGGCGGTGATCAGCGCCGAACTGCACGCCGAGATCGTCCGGCTCTCCGGCAACAGGCTGCTCATTGAATCCGTAAAGCCGCTCTTTGGGCGCATGCGGTGGATTTTCGGGCTGGCCCATAATCGCAGCAATGAACTCCAGCGCGACGAACACACTGAGCTGTGCAACGCGATCCTGAAAGGCCGGCCGGACCTGGCATACTCGCTGGCTTACTCGCATATCGAGCTGGGCCGCGAACCGGTCCTGTCAGGGCTCGCCGAAACTCTGGACCCGTGAGTTTTTGTACAGATAACGCCCTTTAGGGGACCTCTTCCGGGCGTTATCTGTACAAAAACTCCGCTAGTCGTCCGCGTCCGGGTACTCTTCCTCGTCGTCGTACCGGCCGGATTCCTCTACCTCGACCTCAAGGATCTTGAGCAGCTCCGTGTCCGGGTTCAGCATGATGGCGGCCTCGTCACGTCGGTGCTGCAGCACTGAGTCCAGGTAGGACTGCACAGTCTCCGCCAAGGGGACGTACCTGTCCTGCTTCTGGCTCATGTACCAGCGGTGCTCCAGGACCTCGTGCACCACTTCTGCCGGCTCCAGCTTCCCTGCCAGGTGACGGGGAATGGACCGCACAATGGGCTCGAAGATCTGGCTGACCCAGATGTGGGCGCTGATTTCCTCGTCGAGATCCGGGTTGTTGTCCGCCCGGAACTGGTCCATGTCGTTCAGCAGCCTGCGGGCCTGGTTCTCCTGGGCGTCCAGTCCGGTGAGGCGCAGCAAGCGGCGCTGGTGGTGACCGGCGTCGACGACCTTCGGCTGGAGCTGGATGGTTGAGCCGTCCGCCGTGGTCTTGATGGCGTATTCCTCCACATCGAAGCCCAGCTCGTTGAGGCGGCGGATGCGGGCGGCCACGCGCCACCTTTCGCCGAGTTCGAAAGATTCCTTCTCGGTCAGCTCAGTCCAGAGCCGACGGTAGCTGTCCATGATCAGCTCGCTGGTGGCGACTGGGTCCACCTTCTCTTCGATGAGTCCGCCGTCCAGCAGGTCCATCAGTTCACCGGCGATGTTCACCCGGGCGATTTCGAGGTCGTATTCGCGCTGGCCCATGGACAGGTCCGGGTAGAGCTCGCCGGTTTCGGCGTCCACCAGGTAGGCGGCGAAGGCGCCGGCATCACGGCGGAACAACGTGTTGGACAGTGAAACGTCACCCCAGTAGAAGCCCACAAGGTGCAGGCGAACCAGCAGCAGGGCCTGTGCGTCAATGAGCCGGGTCAGGGTGTCCTTGCGGAGCATCTGCGAGAACAACGCCCGGTACGGCATGGAGAACTTCAGGTGCCGGGTTACCAGCACAGGGTTCAGTGGGCGCCCGTCCGCGGTGGTGCGTCCGGTGATCACAGCCACCGGCTCCACGCAGGGAACATCCAACCGGGCCAGCTTGCGCAGCATGTGGTACTCGTGTCGTGCCACGTGCTCCGACGTTTCCTTGATGGCGATCACCGAACCGCCCAAGTGCGCGAACCGCACGATGTGCCGGGAGATACCGCGGGGGAGCGCCGCAAGGTTCTCGGCGGGCCAGTCCTCCAGGGCGATATGCCACGGCAGGTCCAGCAGCTCCGGATCAGCCGCAGCCGCCGTAATGTTCAGGGAACCGATGACGCTGGCAGGCGGTGCAGTGTCCTGGGCACTGGCCGCTTCAGTGCGGGGGAGCTTGCCGATCTGCCCGTAGTCGGTAGGTTCGTCGTGCCACTGGGCTTCGTTTTGCTCGCTCATGCCTCAATTGTTCCGTACTTGGCGCTGATGGCTGACGCTTCGGCAAAGGGATACTCCGGCTTCGCAGACCATTCGACGTCGGGTGCTTCCTGGAAGACGACACCCTGCTTGGCGAGCCGGGCACCCAAGGCGCCCAACCGACGTCGGAAGTCACCGGCGTTGCGGACCTCCTGTCCGGACCAGGCGACTTCGGCCAGGGAAACAGCCCGTGGGTAGAGGAGCCACTGTGCCTGCTGGTTGTCGCGGACGGTTTCAGTCCACAGCGGCCCTTCGACGCCCAGGATCTGCTGGTCCGTGAGCCCGCCCTGGGCAGGATCCCAGTTGTAGTACTCGGACCAGGTAAAGGGGCCGCCCTCCACCCATTCAAGTCCGATGGGGCTGTCCGAGGCGTACTTTTGGTCCAGGTAGGTGTTGGCGGCGGGAGACATGATCACCTGTGAGCCAGCCTGTTCTGCCTGCCGCACCACGGGGGCGAAATCGCCGTGCCAGTATTGGATCACGGCACCTTCCGGAAGCTCGACGGCGGCAAATTCGTTCCAGCCCACCACGGTTTTGCCTGTCTCAGCACCGATCCGAACGAACTGCTGCACCATGGCAACGTAATCGTCGTGGTCGGTGACCTTCGCCTCGTCGCCACCGATATGGAGGTAGGGACCCGCTGTGATGGCAGCGAGCTGGCCAAGGACTTCGCGGACGAACTCGTAGGTGGCTGGCAGGTCGGCGGTGAGGGTTGACCACCCCACCTCCGCGGTGGTGCTCATCGGTTTGGCTGCGCCGTCCGGGTTGAGCTGCGGAATAGCGGCAAGGGCGGCGTTGACGTGGCCAGGGAGGTCGATTTCCGGCACTACCAGCACGTTCTTGGTTGCGGCGTAGGCCTGGATGTCCCTGAAATCCTGCTGCGTGTAGAACCCGTGGCGCCCGCGGGCGGGTACGGCGGTGGGGACTTCCACTGCGCCTTGTCCGCCCAAGGCGGTCAGCTGGGCATAGGGCAAACCCGACGGATTTTGTTCCGGTTCGTGGATTTCAATACGCCACGCTTGGTCGTCCGTGAGGTGCAGGTGCAGGGCGTTCAACTTGAACTGGGTCATGACATCGATCTGGGCCTTGACCTCCTCCACCGTGAAGAAGCTGCGGGCAACGTCCAGCATCAGTCCGCGATACGCGAACCGGGGAGCATCGGCAATCTCGACGGCGGGAATCACCCAGGTATCGTCGCTGCGGTCAGCGCCTTCGACAGCCGCCGGGAAAAGCTGCCGGAGTGTCTGCACTCCGTTGAAGAGTCCAGCGGCAGTGGAGGCCGTGAGCTGTACTCCATCTTCGGCGGCGGTAAGGGCATAAGCTTCCGGGCCGCCGTCGAAGGTTTCCGTCAACTCCAAGGCGATGTCGCCGGGGCGGGTGTCCGCAACGAGGGGCAGCTCGAAACCGGTGCCACTGTGCAGAAGCGCAGCGAGCTGTTCACCGACCGGCGCGGCGGAACCGACCGCGGTGATCCGTGCTGTGGAAGCAAGCGTGAAGGCCGGGCCATCCAGGAGTGCGACGTGGGAGGGGCGGGGGATCAGGTTGTCCGTCGTGTTCATGCCGTTCTTTCTGGGAGAAAGGTTAACGCGAGAGCGGCCCGACCTGGAGGGGTCGGGCCGCTTTCATGCGGAGTTATGTGACTGCCGGTGGGATTAGTCGCCCAGGCGGAGGCCGGTCTTCGTGTCGAACAGGTGCACGTGGCCGGACTGCGGACGAACGAAGATGGACTCGCCCTTCATCGGGGGGCGACGACCGTCGACGCGTGCAACGATGTCGTGGCTCTTGCCATCGAGGATGGTGTGGCCGTAGACGTATGCGTCGGCGCCGAGTTCTTCGACAACGTCAACCTCAACCTGGAGGCCTTCGCCGTTGCCGACGGTCTCGAGGTCTTCCGGACGGGAGCCGACGGTGACGGTCTGGCCGTGAGCTTCTTCGAGGACGTCACGCGGCACGGGGTAAACCGTTCCGCCGAACTGGACGCCGCCGTCGACGACGGGGAGTTCCAGGAGGTTCATGGCCGGGGAGCCGATGAAGCCTGCAACGAAGACGTTCTGCGGGCGGTCGTACAGGTTGCGCGGGGTGTCAACCTGCTGGAGGAGGCCGTCCTTCAACACAGCCACGCGGTCACCCATGGTCATTGCTTCGACCTGGTCGTGCGTCACGTAAACCGTGGTGACGCCGAGGCGGCGGGTCAGGGATGCGATCTGCGTACGGGTCTGGACGCGGAGCTTTGCGTCAAGGTTGGACAGCGGTTCGTCCATGAGGAAGACCTGCGGGTTACGGACGATTGCGCGGCCCATGGCAACACGCTGGCGCTGACCACCGGAGAGTGCCTTCGGCTTGCGGTCCAGGTACTGCTCAAGGTCAAGAAGCTTGGCTGCTTCGCGGACACGCTCGGCGCGCTCTTCCTTGGAAATGCCGGCGATCTTCAGTGCGAAGCCCATGTTGTCCGCAACAGTCATGTGGGGGTACAGCGCGTAGTTCTGGAAGACCATCGCGATGTCGCGGTCCTTCGGCGGAACGTCCGTGACGTCGCGGTCACCGATCAGGATGCGGCCGGCGTTGACGTCCTCAAGGCCTGCGAGCATGCGCAGGGAGGTGGACTTACCGCAACCGGAGGGTCCAACGAGGACCAGGAATTCGCCATCGGCGATGTCGATGTTGAGCTTATCGACGGCGGGCTTATCTGTGCCCGGGTACAGACGCGTAGCGTTATCAAAAGTAACTGTTGCCACAGTTATCAATCCCTTCACCGGCAGGTACGTGCCGGACGATCCGTTGTGAATGGTTCATTTTCTTCAGTTGAACTCCCCGGCCAATGGCCGGGGAGGATCGTGTGACGTCGCACGGTTCTGTGCGTCACATCACATCCAAGAGTATGTCAGACTTTTTGACTAACTACCTAAATGTTACGAACGTCACATGTTGCGCTGCTCACACGCTACGCCTCGGCGGTAACCCGCCGACGCTCCTTCAGCAACGCTTCCAGCAACTCCGCCACGTGCACCGGCGCTTCCACCCTGTACTGGGCCTGGGTGAAGTCCAAGCCAACTTTGATGCCCACGTCATCGCCCAGCAGCCGGCCCAAAGCATCCTCGTCGGTGACGTCGTCCCCGGCGAACAGGATGGCCGTAGCGCCGGTGGCCTGGCGCAGGAATTCCACGGCCTCACCCTTGGACGCGTGGACCACTGAGGTTTCCAGCACCCGCTTGCCGGTTTTGAGGTACACGCCAGGGTGCTCGCGCAGCACCCTGGTAGCTGCCTCGACGGCGTCTTCCGCAACGTCGTCGTCGGCCATCCTTGTGTGGAGGACGACGCCGGCGGGTTTGTCTTCGAGCAACGTCCCCGGAGCGATATTCACTATTTCGGCCAGGACCTCGCGGACCGCGGCCAGCTTGGTGCGTTGTTCGTCGTCCAGCTCCAGGCCCAGGGACCCTTCACCAAGCCAGACTTCCGCTCCGTGGCTGCCGATCAGCAGCGTGTTGGCCGGAGGCGACGCGACCAGCCGCAAGCTGTCCAGCGCCCGGCCCGAGATGAGTGCCGTCGTCGTACGCGGAAGTTCGGCGAGGGCCTCCAAGGCCGCTGCTGACCTTGGAAGGGGGCGCGCGTCCTCAGCGCGGTCGACGATGGGGGAGAGCGTGCCGTCGAAATCGAGGGCCACCAGGAGATGCTCCGTGTCGGCGATGTTGCGGATAGCCTCCAACAGTTCCGGCGGGAGGGACAGATTCTCAGCTGTCATCGCGCACTACCTTTTCTTCCAGGGCGGCAAGGAACTCAGCCGACCAGTGATCGACGTCGTGGTCCAGGATTTGCTTGCGCATCAGCTTCATGCGGCGGCGCGCTTCCTTGGCGGGCATGTTGATGGCCCGCAGGACGGTGGACTTGAGTCCGTCGATGTCGTGCGGGTTGATCAGGAGCGCCTGCTTGAGTTGGTCGGCAGCGCCGGCGAATTCGCTCAGGACCAACGCGCCGTCATCCTCGGAACGGGCGGTGACGTATTCCTTGGCCACCAGGTTCATGCCGTCGCGCAGGGCGGTGACCAGCATGACGTCCGCAGCGAGGTACAGCGCCACCATTTCTTCCACCGGGTAACTGTGGTGCAGGTATCGGACAGCCGTGTTCTGGATGGTGTCGTAGGTGCCGTTGATGTGGCCCACGGTGCCTTCGATCTCCTCGCGAAGGAGCCTGTACTGCTCGACGCGTTCGCGGCTGGGGCTTGCCACCTGGATCAGCGTGGCGTCCTCCACCTTGATGTGCCCGTCAGCCAGGAGTTCCTCGAAGGCCTTGAGCCGGTGTCGGATGCCCTTGGTGTAGTCCAGCCGGTCCACGCCAAGGAGGATGGTTTTGGGGTTGCCCAGGTCTTTGCGGATCTGCTTGGCGCGCTCGATGATCTCCGGGTTGGCTGCGAGCTCGCGGATCTGGGCGACATCGATGGAGATGGGGAACGCCTGTGCCCGGGCGATGTGCGTCACCTCGCCGTCGGGACCCTTCACGTGGACCTGCTGCTGTTTGACGCTGGCGCCCAGGAAGCGGCGGGCCGAACGCATGAAGTTGCCGGCGTCGCTGGGCCGCTGGAAGCCCAGGAGGTCCGCGCCGAGCAAACCGTCAATGATTTCCCTGCGCCACGGCAGCTGGGCGAAGATCTCCGGCGGCGGGAAGGGAATGTGGTTGAAGAAGCCGATCTTGAGGTCCGGGCGGGCCTCACGCAGCAGGCGTGGAACCAGCTGGAGTTGGTAGTCCTGCACCCAGACAGTGGCGCCGTCCGCGGCGTGGCGGGCGACGGCGTCGGCAAACTTCCGGTTGACCTTGCGGTAGGAATCCCACCACGTACGGTGGAATTCAGGCGGCGCGATTACGTCATGGTAGAGCGGCCAAATGGTCGCGTTGGAGAAGCCCTCGTAGAACAGCTCGACATCGTCGCTGCTCAGTTGCACCGGGATAAGGTCCATTCCTTCGTGGCTGAAGGGGCGCACCGTCTCATCCGGGGCGCCATGCCAACCCACCCACGCGCCGTCGGACTTCGTCATCATCGGCGCGAGCGCCGTCACCAGGCCGCCGGGCGAACGCCGCCAACCGCTTTCTTCGTTGTCATCGCTGATGCGATCGACGGGCAACCTGTTGGAGACCACCATGAAGTCGAACTTGGTTGCCGTGGGCTTCTTGACGGGAGAAGCCCGGACGCCGTCTTCGGTCTTGAGTTTTTCGCTTGCCAAATCCTGCATTAACGCTCCCTGGGGTTGCTGTGACTCAACTCCCAGCCTACCGGCGGAATCTTCCCTGGCACTTGATCGTTCAACTACCGGGCAGGAAGGTCTGCGGCAGATCTTCAAGTTTGCTCCCGTAAACTGACCCCGTTGCCCTAGCTATGCACTATGACGTCGAGTACCCCGAGGAACTGATGAGCCCCGCAAACGAACCACGCCTGTCCAAGGCCGAACGCACCGCCCAGGCACGGGAAAGAGCGCGCGAAATCCGCGAAGCCCAGCTGAAAAAGGACAAGCGCAGCAAGCTTCTGGTTGGCTGGGGCATTGTGGTTGCCGTTGTCGTCATCATCGCGGTGGTGGCGTTCGTGGTCATCGGCCAGGCGCAGAACAACGCACCCATCGCCGACCAAGGCCCGACGCCGGCCAACGGCAACGTGCACGGTGGCGTCACACTGTTGGCCAACAGTGAAGTTGTTAAGTCCGAACCCGCCACCGTCAACGTGGCAGACGTTCCCAGCCCTGCGGCCACCCCGCCTGCAACCGTGACGGTCCCGGGCGGCGAGGCCGAAGCCGGCAAGCCCGTCAAGGTTGTTGCCTACATCGACTTCATCTGCCCCGTGTGCAAGCGGTTCGAGACCACTTACGGAGAGTCCCTGACCAATCTCCGCAATGAAGGCAAGATCTCCCTCGAATACCGTCCCCTCGGCTTCCTGGACCGGCAGTCCACCACCAACTACTCCTCCCGCGCAGCCAACGCTGCTGCGTGCGTAGTGAACTCATCCCCGGAAAAGTACGCGGACTTCTTCAACTTGCTCTTTGAACGCCAGCCGGCTGAAGGCGGAGCGGGCATTTCCGACAACGACCTGAAGAAGATGGCCACCGAAGTTGGTGCAGCCAACATCGACACCTGCGTTGACAGCAAGCAGTTCCGTCCGTGGGTGAAGGTTGCCACGCAGGAGGCTGCGGCGATCGGTATCACCGGCACGCCCACCGTGTTCATCGACGGCAAGCAGTGGGACGGCAGCACCGACCTGAACGCCGAGATCCAGACGGCAATCACCGCCAAGGGCTAGCCCGGGAATGTACGACGGCGGCCGGTCACCCTTTGTTTTCGGGTGGCCGGCCGCTGTTGTTCCGGCGAATTTCGTTGACGGGGATGGTCTGGGCTAACCTTATCTAGCGCTCTTTCGCGCTTTGCTCCGGGTATCCGGAGCACGCCTCCTTAGCTCAGTTGGCCAGAGCACCGCTCTTGTAAAGCGGGGGTCGTCGGTTCGAATCCGACAGGGGGCTCCACTAACCCCTCCATTCCGGCGATTTTGCCCGGAACGGAGGGGTTTTTTCGTGTCGTATGACTTGCGGCGCCGTTGCCTTCTCTGAAGACTGGGCACCGAGCACGGGCCGAGGGGCCGTGGAGCATTAACTGTTGGGGGGCCGAAAATGCTGGGTCAGAGAATGTATGCGTGGCGTCGCCCCTTGTGGCCGGTCACCTTGGCCATTGTCGTGGCCGACATTGTGGTGTGGTTCCTGCTGATCAACGGTGTCACAGGCGGCGACCCGGCCCTCGGCAATGTCGCGTTTGTGGTGACGATTGGGTGGCTTGTGCTGGGGCAGTCCATCGGCCCGAAGCTCCGGGCCCGGAGGGGCGGGCCCCAAGGCGCCAAGACTGAACGGGCAGACCTCGGACGTGACCACTGACTCCTGAGCCCATCTGGAGAGGCCGGCTAAGGCGACATAGCGCGGGCGGAGGGACCGCTGCGGAATTCAGGTCTGCGGCTTAGCGCCCGTTGAGGGCTGACTGCGTGAACTGGTAGAAGAGTTCTGGGTCGCCTTCGTCCAGTCCGAAGACCATTCCCGCGGAGACCCATCCGCGGCGTGCGAGTAGGCGCTGCAGGCTCAACCACCGTATAGCCGACCTGGGACCGTCCTTGGTGGCTACCCTGACCGAACCGGACTCGAGCCATCTACGGAGTTCCCGTTGCCGGTCTGGATCCTGCTGTGCGACCTGGTCGAGAGCAACCAGGTCGTCGAGCTGATCGGCGTTCCCGTCCCCAATGATTTTCATGCTGACCCTACCTGCGCAGACGGAGACACTCGCAATGGAGCAGCGGCATCAGACGGCGTAGAGGATCCCGACGATTCCGAAAGCCGGACTTCAGGGACAGTTCAGGGTGCCGGTGAGGGGCTGGCCAGCCCAGGCGTTGGTGGAGTTTGGAACCTTGTAATAGCCGCGGATCTGGTAAGTCCACGTCCCGGACAGATTGCTCACGCTTTGGACTCCTGAGCTGTAGGACTTCCCGGAGCTCTTGCTCAGATCGCCGGTGAACTGTACAACGCCGTCAGGGTCGATGATCTTCAGCTCGTGGTAGTTCGCGTAGGCGACGGCACTGAAATTACCGACGCTGATTTTGGCCTGGGCGAACCAGAGGAATGAATCGCAGCTCTTGGTCACGGTCACCGTGTTCGCTGCCGGGGCCGGGATTCGGGCCGCGGTGACTGCCATTGCGCCTGTGTCGGTGTCGTTGAACTTTGCATGGGCCGGCGAGGCGGGGACGCTGATCATCAGTAGCACGACAGCCAGGATGATGGCTGGTACTTGCCAGATGATGCCTTTGCCCTGCATGTGCGTGTTTCCGTCCCTTTAGCGTGTTCGTTCAATTCAACTGTTCCAACGTCAACTGTGCCCCACCAGCCTCAGGAAAGGCCTTGGTGAACACTCAAGGTCCGCTCAAGACCGGAAAATCTCCCATGCGGGGTCGCTCACGGCCTGCTGCCCGGAGCTCTGGGGCGCTTTCCGGGGCTGACTTCTTGGGGGCTTTGGTCCGGACGGTGGCGAGCATTCCAGCCTCGCGACTTGCCCGGGAAATGGGCCGGGGACCGGCCGGAAGGGCATGCCGGCCGGCCCCCGGGGCCTATGGGGTGAACCCCTCGCGGGGATTCAGGTGGTGCTTACTTGGTGGTTTCGGTGCGCTGGGTGCCGGTGAAGGAGAATCCGACGGTGGAGGTGGCGCCCTGGAAGTCGTTGTTCGCGGTGGCGGGCAACGCGGTGGTGACCTTGAGGTTGTCGGTTTTGGTCGAGGTCAGGGAGGTCAGGTTGTTCAGGACCTTGTTCGCTGCGATCACGGGGCCGTTGGCCAGGACGGTGGTTTTGGTGCCGGCGCAGCTGTAGGGGGCGGCGGTGCCGGTCCAGGCGACGGAGCAGTTTTCGATGCTCAGTTGCAGGCCGTTGGTCACGTCGGTGGTGAGCAGGGATCCGGTGGCGCCGGCGGAGGTGGTGAGGGTGACGTTGTTCAGGTCCGAGTTGCCGGTGTTGGCCAGGGTGACGAGCTTTTCGACCTTGTCGCCCGGCAGGAGGCCGGCGACGGGGACGTTCAGCGTGTTGGAGGCTCCGGTGCCCAGGGCGATGGTGACGGTTCCTGCGGTGACGGCCTGGGAGGCGGAGGTGGAGGAGGTGAACGCGCCGTAGGTGCCCATGCCGGCGACGGCGGCTGCGGTGCCGACCAGTGCGACGGAGGCGAGGATCTTGCCGGAGGTGGTCTTGAGGGTGATGGCCATCTGAATCGGTTTCCTTTCGGGTGGCCACCGTGTTCGGCCGGCCGTCTTGTCGGCCTCTCTGGCTGACAAGAACTACTGTGCCGGGCCAGGATCAAGAACCAATCCAGTGTTCAGTCAACAGTCGCTCAGGAAAAACTCAAGACTCCCGCACCGGCAAAATCCTGGCATGATTCCGGGCGGTCGTGTCCGCTGCACGCCGCAGGCGATTCAGAAACGCCCGATGGCCTTGGACCGTGCAGCCGAGTCGATCTTGGTTGCGACAGCATCAGCCTTGACGTACATACGCATGAGAAGCACGACCAGGACTGCAGTGAAGCCAAGGCCACTGAAGAAGATCAACGGCACGCTGGCGTCATCCTTGGGCAGGACCGCGAAGAGAACCCACAAGGCTGCCGTGCACACGAGCAAGAAGACGGCTGTCCCTTTCAGAATCCTCAAGGAAAGCGATGCTGAACATGGTCGTGCTGAATGCTGCCCCCAAGAAGCCGCCCTTTCGTTGTGGCGTCACTTATCCGATGACCGACGCTAACCAGCCAGTATGGAGTGGCACAAGTCAATGACCTGAGCCGAGACTCCGCCTCGGCCGCTTGCCAGTGGCCGTTCGTGATACGAATGACCGCTCTTTCTGCAGCACGCCTCACCCGAACCCGGGAAGGTGTCTCCTCGGCCGATTACTTCACTCGGCTCTTCTGTTGAAGCCTCGCTGGCTGACCCTCTGTCGTACCGCGATTATCATCGGACGCGTAGCGAGGGCTGCTGAATTCACGGAACGAAGAAACTTACTGACATCTCCGATGAATCGTCCTCTACCACGCCAGGTTTGCGTCAGTTCCCACATGGTTCGGACAGCATGCACAGCGAGGACGACGACGAAGAGTGAGATCACCAGGCCGGCAATTGAGGCGGCCACGATCATCACCCCTGTGATGTGGACCAGGAGTACGGCAGTGATCACAGCAGTGTGTGCGTCAAGAAGTTCCATATTCATTTCTCGTTATGCGGGAGGGCGGATCGGGTTTGCGCAGGAGGCTCGGGGAAGCGTACTCGCGCGGATCCCGGCACAGTCAAAGCTGTTGACAGCCGGCACGGCAAACGGACACCGAAGCTCACCCCGTGTCGTTTTCGGGCGCTACTCATATCAGGCTGTTCCCCCACAACACCAAGCCTCCCTGATTTCAGTTTCGTCTTATCCTAGCGATGAGCGCGCGGGCGTTCGTTGGCAACGCGTCAGGGACGAGTCAGAATCGACATGGGGAGGGTGTCCGGCACAGCGCTCCCCATAAGGAGGAGAAGAGAAGATGGCAGAACCACAACCACTGGACATCACCTTCGTTGCCCGGCTCGGCAAAGTCCGATCAGGTGACACTTGGACGTGTGTCCAGCTCCCCGAGTCTGCGAAGATCTTTGGAACCCGTGGACTGGTCAAAGTGGCCGGCACCGTAGACGGACACCCATTCACCGGGGCTTTCATGGCGCTGGGAGACGGTACGCACAAACTCCCGGTGGCTGCTCCTGTCCGCAAAGCCATTGGGAAGGGCGACGGTGACGCCGTCGAAGTTCACCTCACTCAGCGACTGAACTGACCTCACTCAGCGACTGAACTGACAGAGCGCAGTGGTGCGACGTGGGACGGCGGATCAGCTCTTGTGTGCGGCCGTCAGGTGTCAGGTTCATTGCCAGGCTTCCGTGGGAGCGCAAAGGCACGTCAGATTCCTCCTTGAGCCTGGCTGTCTGGGCGAGGCGGTGCCACAAGGCTTTGTCAGTCTGCATTGACAGACGAATTCTGTCAGTCTAGCCTGACGGATATGAATGCTGATGAACTCTCCGAACAGATTCGTTCGACGAGCCCCGCTATCGGCTTACGCGCCGTGGGAGCCCTTCACCGCCTGGCCGAACAGGTCGAAGCAGTCCACGTAGGGGCGGCCCGCGAACAGGGTTGGACGTGGGAGCAGATCGGTGACGCCCTGGGCGTTTCACGACAATCGATACACGCTAAATACCGGGAATGAGTTGAGCCATGTTTGAACAATTTGCCCATGACACCCGAAGGATCGTTGGGTACGCCATGGAAGAAGCCCGAAGCCGGGGCGACAAACGAATGGGAACGGAGCACCTCCTTCTGGGTGCGCTCCACGAACCGGGTCCGGAAGCGGTCCTTGGCGTCAGCCTGGAAGACGCCCGGAAGGCAGCTTCGCGGCTGGATGCCACTGCCCTGAAGAGCATCGGACTCGAAACCAAGGACCTCAAGCGGGCAGCCATGCCTACGAAGGGGAGGAAGCCGCCGTTCAGTTCGGGGGCCAAGGAGACCATGGCCAGTATGCTCAAGCATGCCGTGGATCAAAAGTCCCGGCAGATCACCGCCGCCAACCTTATCGAGGCGCTCCTGGAGCGCGGAGAACACGACCCCGTATCGGCGCTTTTTGACGAGCTTCGCATCGACCGTTCTGCCGTGCGGAAGAGGCTGTAGCTGTGAACCAACCGCTGGACAAAGGACCGTTCTTTCACGGAACAAAGGCCAATCTTCGGGAGGGTGATTTCCTGGGCGCAGGGTTCAGGTCCAACTACCGTCCCGAAGTCGTGATGAACCACATCTATTTCACGGCTCTTCGAGATGGTGCGGGACTCGCCGCCGAACTTGCCGCCGGCGACGCTGAGCCGCGCGTCTACGCCGTCGAGCCGACCGGGCCCTTCGAAAACGACCCGAACGTAACCGACAAGAAGTTTCCCGGCAATCCCACCCGGTCATATCGCAGCAGCGCACCACTCAGGGTCATTGGCGAAGTCGCCGAATGGACACGGCTGGCACCCGAGGCGCTGCAGGCCTGGAAGGAACGATTGGCAACACTCCTGTCCGACGAGCGCGGTGAAATTATCAATTAGGGCGGCTCTGCCCTACTGGGCGTTTTCCTTGCCTCGTCGTACCTTGCGGACAATGAGCCATGCCACGAAAGCGGCCACACCTGCGTACACGGCGTAGTTGAGGAATCGTGAGTACTGGTCCACTAAGTGGTATTGCTTGCCAAGCAACGCGCCCAGGCCAATGAGCAAGGCGTTCCACAGCCCGGTCCCGGCAATCGTGAAGATGCTGAAGGTGACCAGGTTCATGCTTTCGGCGCCTGCCGGGAGGGAAATGAGGCTGCGAACGCCGGGCAAAAGCCTGCCGAAGAAGATGGCCGACTTGCCGTGACGTTCGAACCATTTGGCGGCTTTCTCGAAATCCTCACGATCAACCAGGGGAAGTTTCGACAACAGGTTGATGGACCGTTCCAGCCCCACCTTGTATCCCAGCCAATACAACAACAGTGCTCCTGCGTACGCTCCAAGGGTGCTGGTGAGGAACACCAGGAGCAGGCTGATGCTGCCTTGCTGGGTAAGGAATCCGGCCAGGGGGAGGATGACCTCGCTGGGAATCGGGGGAAAGACTGTCTCCAGCAGCGTCAGCAAGCCCACGCCCCATTCGCCAAGGGCTTCGATAACCTGCGCGGCGACACCGACAAGGCCGGTCAATTGGTCCGCTGAACCCGTCGCTTCCAAAGAGCCGATCAAGCAAGTTTCCTTCCAGGGGGTACGGGTCCAAAGGGAAGCCCAGTGATGGGGGACCACTGGGCTTCCACCTCAACGCTATTCCCACTGACGCCGAAGGGCAACGAAAGGATTACTGGGCTGGTGAATGCACTGCAACGGACGCGCGCTCAACCGGCGGGCATTCGATCTTGACAGCCGACTCCAGGGGAGCGGCGTCGAGGCCCAAGAGCATGCGTACGCCCGCAGCGCCCAATTCGTAGTGAGGCAATGACACGGTGGACAGCGGCGGACGCAGGTGGGCTGCGATGACTTCCTGGTTATCGAAACCCACCACGGCCATGTCGTCCGGAATGGACAGCCCGTTTTCCCGCAGGCCATCGTAAAGTCCCATGGCCATGCGGTCGTTGTAGCAGTACACCGCACAGACCTCGAGCTTGAGCAGGTCGCCCGTGGCGCCGTAGCCGCCCTCCTGATCCGGGTAGGCCTCCAGCACCAGCGCGGGATCGAAGGGAATTCCGGCGGCTTCGAGTGCGTCCTTGTATCCCTGGAGTCGACCGTCCCGGGCCGGTGCGGGGGTGGTGGCATTAATGAAGGCGATGCGGCGGTGGCCACCGCGGAGGAGGAGTTCCGTGGCCGATTGCCCGCCCTGTGTTTCGTCCGGGACCACGGCCCTGGCAGTTCCGGCCTCCGGGGAGAAACAGTTGACCAGGACAAAATCCGATTCCCGGAGGGTTTCCGGGATGTCGGTGGGGCGGTGGAACCAGGTGGAATACAGGATGCCGCGTACTTTGTACTCCAACATCATGGCAATCGCATCTTTTTCGAGCTCTTGATTGCCCTCGGTGTTCGCGATCAGCAGCGCGTAGCCATGTTTCCAGGCTTCGTCCTGGGCCCCATGAATGATTTGGCCGGCGAAGGGCGTAGTGGCTACGCCGTCGGCAACCAGTCCTATGAACTTGGACGTGCCGCTCACCAACGTTTGGGCCATGGCGTTGGGACGGTAGCCCAGTTGGGTGATCGCCGCTGTGACGCGTTGACGGGTTTCGTTGGCAATGCGGGCGTTTTTCTTCTTGTTGATCACCAGGGAGACCGTGGCAGTGGACACGCCGGCCAGTTCAGCAACTTCGCGGAGGGTCACCGGATGGGCGTGGCTTTTCTTGACAGGAACGCCCTGGGCGGCCGCGTTGCCTGACTCTCTCTCCTGCGAAATCATCTGTCCTCCATCAGGAGTATATCCGTCTGCCATGGGCGTCATCCCTTGTTCGCTCCGCTCTCAAGGCCTTGGATCATGGCCTTGTTAAGGACCAGGAACACCAGCAGCAACGGCGTGATGGTCACGCAGACGGCGGCGAAAGTTGCCGTCCAATCGACCTTGCCCATGGCACCGATGTAGTTCTGCAGGCCCAGCGGGATGGTCTTGAGGTCTTCGGAAAGAACGAACGTGTTGGCGAAGATGAAGTCGTTCCAGATGAAGATACTGTTCACCAACACCACGGTGACCACCGTGTTGAGGGACAGCGGCAGGGTGATCAGGCCAAAGATCCTGTACGGGCCAGCCCCATCCAGTGATGCTGCCTCGTAGGTTTCCCGCGGAATGTATTCGAAGAAGGACGAGAAAAGGTAGATGGACATCGGCAGGGCGAAACCGGCCAGCGGAATGATCATCGACTGGTAGGTGTCCAGCAGGTTCACGGCGGAGTAGTCGATGAACAGCGGGACCAAAGCGATCTGGACGGGAACAATGATCCCGATCAGGAAGAGGCCCCGGACCAATTTGCTGAGGCGGAACCCAAGGACCTGGATGGCGTAGGCGGCCATCATGCCGAACAAGACAATGAGGATGTTGGCGCCCATGGTGACGATGAAACTGTTCAGGATGTTCCGCCCGAGGTCACCGGTTTCGAAGGCCCGGGCGTAGTTCTCCCAGGTCAAGGAGCTGGGAAGCGCGAACGGATCACCCGTGGCAAAGTCGTGTTCTGTCCGCAGGCTGGTCAGGAACAGCCAGGCGAGCGGGTAGACCTGGACGATCACGATGAGCATGATCAGGACCCGCGAGAGCGTTCGGTACAAGCTTGGCTTCCGCCGCCGTCGCTGATGAACCGGGGAAGACGGAGCCGAAGCGCGCGGAGTAGCCGGTGCTGTCTGGGTGATCATTAATCTGCCTTCCGCTTGAGCATGAACAAGATGAGGCCGACGGCGACGAGGCACTCGATCACGATGAAGACGGAGATGGTGCTTGCGTAGCCAAAATCCGTGCTGGTGAAGGCTGTCTTGTACATATAGGTAGTGAGCAGCTCGGAGGATTGTCCCGGGCCGCCATTGGTCATGAGGTAGGGGATGTCGAAGCCCCGCAAGCCGTACGTGGTGGCCATGATGGTGGTGGTAATCCAGACGGGTCGTATGTAGGGGAAGCGGATCTTGGTGAAGAGCGTCCACTTCGAAGCGCCGTCCAGGACCGCGGCTTCTTCGAGTTCCTTGGGCACGGCGATCAGTGCCGCGTAAATGATGAGCATGTAAAGCCCGGTGAACCGCCATCCTTCCGGGGCGGACACGGCGGCCAGGACGGTGTTGACGTCGGACAACCAGGCCCGTTCAAAGGAACCCAGCCCCACCCAGTGCAGCAGCTGGTTCAGCAGTCCGACTGGATCAATGGAGTAGATACGGACGAAGAGGAACGCAATGGCGACCGTGGAGATCACGGCAGGAAGCAAATACAGGGTCTTGATCAGTTCACGTCCCCGGCGCAGGGAAGTGAGCAGGCTGGCGACAACCAGTGCACCGCCCAATTGCAGGACCAAGCAAATGGCCAGGTAGATGAGGGCGTTGAAGAAGGAGCGCCAGAAGATGTCATCAGCAGTCAGCATTCGGACGTAGTTGGCAAGACCTACGAACTCCATGTCGCTGATGCCGTTCCAGGAGAAAAAGCTCAGGAACAGGGATTGAAGAATCGGGAAGAGGACAGCTGCGCAGTAGAGCAGCAGGGGTGGGAGCAGGAAAACCAGGACTGAGGTCCTTGACCTGTTGGGAAGCATGGTGGGCCTTTCGGGCGGGGGCCTTATCGGCCCCCGCCGCTTCGGTTTACTTGAAGAACTTGGGCGCGTTCTGCTTGATGGCGTCGTCCATGGTCTTGGTGAACTGTTCGGGCGTGATGTTGCCTTGGACCAGGAGGACGAGCTCTTGTTGCAGGCGCCCGTTGGTGGTGGGATCCAGCTGGGTGTCCCACGGCATGGCTTGCTTCTCCCCGAGTGTGTTGGCCGTTTCGAGTGCCTTCTTATACAACGGGGTGGCGTTCGCGGGGACGGTCGTCTGCACATTGGTGGTGGGGGAGAGCGCTCCGGTGGCCGCGTATTCTGCCGGGTACTTCTCCAAAGCAAACTTCAGGAAGTCGCTGACCAGCGGATCGTACGTCTTTGAGTTCACTGCCATGCCGATGCCGGAGGGTGAGACGAACTCGTTGGCCGCCGTCACGGAACCCGACGTGGTGGGAAGGGTGAAGAAGTCGATGTCGTCCCGGACATCGGGGTTGAGCTTGTCGGTTGCCAGGCTGGGCAGCTCCCACGTGCCGATGTTGTACATCGCGGCCTGGCCGGAGGTGAACTGGTTCTGCGCGTCCGAGTAGCCTTGCGCGGAGAAACCATCCTGGAAGCACTTGGCCTTACCGAGTTCAGCCATCCATTGAACAGTCTTTTGGCCCGCGGGATCGCTGAACGCAGCCTCGCCCTTCTTCAGTTTCTGGACGAAATCCGGTCCAGCGGCCCGGAACGGCTGGTACGCGACGTAGCGTTCCAGCGGCCACTGGTCCTGCCCGTCGATGGCGATCGGCGTGATTCCTGCGTTGCGCAAAGCGGTGCACATCGCGGGGACGTCGTCCAAGGATGCAGGCACAGTCACGCCTGCTTTTTCCAGCAAGGCCTTGTTGTACCAGATGAATTCCAGCTCGAACTGGAACGGGATCATGTACAGGGAGCCGTCGTCGAAGCGTTGGTAGTCCAGTGCGCCGGGGCGGTAGTCATCATAGAGGTCCAGCGACTTCAGCAGCTTGTCGGCGTCCACCATCTTGCCTTGCTTCGCCAGCTGCTGGGCGAAGGGGGTGGCGTCCGTGTCGAACAGTTCGGGGAGCTTGTTTGCCGCGGCCAGGGTTTCGAGTTTCTGGATGTAGGAGGGGCGGTCCGGGGTGGTGATGAGGTTTAGCGCGAAGCCCGGGTGGTCCTTGGCGTAGTCATCGGCGAGCTTCTTCATGATGTTGATCACCGCCCCATCGGCGGGCCTGGAGAGGAGCCACGATATTTCGCGGGGTTTGATCTCCCCGGTGGGGCTGACGTTGGCGGGGTCGCTGGTGCTCCCTCCGCCGCCGCAGGCCGTCAACGCCAAGGCTGCGACGGCCGCGACGGCGGCAGCACGGAATAGTTTCTTCATTGCGGCAATCTCCCTTGATTGGAACAGAGGTTGGTTGGGGTAGGGCGGAGTATTCAGTTGTCGGTGCGCTGACGTACCTCAAGTTCGGTGACAGTGACGTTTCCTTCGCCGGCGAAGACGCCGATCCGTCCGGAAGCGAGGTCGTAAATCCTGGCGCTGAGCGCCACCTGACGGTCGACGACGGCGACGCAAATGTCGCCGTCGACGATGACCTCAAGGGTGTGCACGCCCGGGGTGAGGTCACAGGGCCGCTCCAGTTCGACGTCGAACGGGACGTCGCCGGAGACGTGCCACTGCGCATCGCCTGTGATGGTGCGCGGCCAGCGGTCGAAGACGAGCCGGCCGCGCTTGGGTTCCAGACGCAGGACGTAGGAATGGTCGCCGTCGTGGCTTGAGCGGAGCAGCAGCCCGCACTCGGTGGTGTTGGCCGCGATGTCCAGCACAGCCTTGGCGTAGAACTGATCCGGCAGCTCTTCCGCGGAGATCAGGGCGGAGTATCCGTCCGGCACGGCCAGCCGGGCCGGCAACGCGCTGGTCAGGGATACCGGAACGTCGTCCCAGAAGCTCTCCACCAGCTCATCCGCGAAGGAGAAAGCGAGTGTCCCGTCGGGGTTTTGGCGGGCTTCCAGCACGGACATGGTGCCAGCCCACTGCCACGGCCCTTGATCGCGGTTGCCTTCCTTGCTGGCGATCCATCCGAAGAAGAATCGTCGCCCGTCGCGCTCGGCGGACTTTGACGCGTAGAAGGCGCGCCCGTCGATGCTGTCCAGGTCCGGCACGATCCATGGCCCATCCGGGCTCTTGGCCATCCGGTAGCGGGTGGTGAACGATTCCGAGAACTCGGAGTACACCATGTACCACCAGTCACCCCAGGCGAACACGTCCGGGCATTCGTGGGTGATGTAACGGCGCGGATCCCAGAACGGCTCGGTGTGCTGCCAGGTCATCAGATCACTGGACACACACTGCGCGATGACTCCGCGGCGCCGTTCAGGCCCGGTGGAATGCCGGGCTGCCAACAGCATCTTCCATTGCGACTTGCTGTCATCCCAAAACACGAAGGGATCCCGCCAGTCACCGGACTCGTAACCGTCCGGAGCGCCGAAAGTCAGTTCCGGGTGTTTTTGCCAGGTCCGCATGCCATCGGTGCTCGTGGCGTGCATGACCAGCTGGAGCGGCGCGCCGTCGGGTCCCAGGTTGCGGGGGTTCTGGCCTGTGTAGAACAAGTGGTGGATGCCGGACTCGTCCGTGACGATGCTGCCGGTATAGGCGTTGAAGTCCAGGTCGGTTTCGCTGCCATGGTGCAGGGAAACGCCGTGGTCCTCAAACTGCGTGAGGTCCTTGGTGGTAACAAGGTTCCATGAGGTTCCGGGCTTCGGGTCGGAGCGGTCTTCGTGAAGGTAGAAGAGCCAGAACTCCCCGTCCTTCTCGAAGGGGATGAGGTCCCCAACCCATCCGTCGGCGGGTTGGAAGAAGACTGAGCGTTTCATCTGCGCTGATGTCCATTCTGCTAAAGCGTTTGATCACTCGTAAGCTAGCGCGAAAACCATCTGTGTTCAAGCGTTTTAGCAAAATTCATTTTCAGTAAAAGTAGTGGTGCTAAAACGCTTGACCGTCGGAACCCCTGCCACTAATGTCCTGCGTAGCCGATGACTTACCGGACCGCTCGATGCTGAGCCGTACGGACCAGGCCACGAGTACCGATCCAGCTCTCCCACATGACGTGCAGCATCAGGCTGCCCCGGAACCGCATCCGGCAGCCCGCGCCCGTTCATTACCGCCGAATGACGTTTGGCGCGCCGTCGTGCCTGCCAAACCTTGAGAGGAAACGAATCAATGACGTATGACATCTCTCGCCGCACTGCCCTGCAAGGTGCAGGAGTTGGCGCACTGGCACTTCTGATGTCCAGTGCCGTCCCTGTAGCAGCGCACGCCCAGGCATCCCTCCGGGCGATCTACCACATGACTCCGCCATCGGGATGGCTGTGTGATCCGCAGCGTCCCGTTCATACCAACGGCGCCTACCAGCTCTACTACCTGCACTCCGGCCAGAACAACGGACCGGGCGGATGGGACCACGCGACCACGAGTGACGGTGTGTCGTACACCCACCAGGGCGTGGTGATGCCACTGCAGCCGGACTTCCCGGTGTGGTCGGGATCGGCCGTCGTGGACACCGCCAACACGGCAGGCTTCGGGGCGGGCGCCGTGATCGCGCTCGCCACCCAACCCACGGACGGCATCCGGAAATTCCAGGAACAGTATCTTTACTGGTCCACGGATGGCGGCTACACCTTTACCGCATTGCCTGACCCGGTGATCGTGAACACTGACGGACGAACGGCCACCACCTCGGCGGAAATAGAGAACGCTGAATGGTTCCGTGACCCCAAGATTCACTGGGATGCGGCGCGGAACGAGTGGGTTTGTGTCATCGGCAGGGCCCGCTACGCTGCCTTCTACACCTCTCCCAACCTGAGGGACTGGCAATGGAAGTCCAACTTCGACTTCCCCAACCACGCCCTGGGCGGCATCGAATGCCCGGACCTGTTCGAGATGACAGCCGGAGACGGCACCCGGCATTGGGTGTTCGGCGCGAGCATGGACGCCTACAGCATTGGCCTGCCCATGACCTTTGCCTACTGGACAGGTTCATGGAACGGCACAGCGTTCATCGCGGACAACCTCACACCGCAGTGGCTTGACTGGGGATGGGACTGGTACGCCGCCGTGACCTGGCCGGCCGTGGAAGCACCTGAGACCAAGCGCCTTGCCACCGCGTGGATGAACAACTGGAAATACGCGGCCCGCGACGTGCCCACGGACGTATCCGATGGTTACAACGGACAGAATTCCATCACGCGCGAACTCAGGCTTGAGCGCCAATCGGGTGGCTGGTACACCTTGCTCAGCGCCCCCGTTCAGGCGCTTTCCAACTACGTCACGTCGACCACCACCCTTCCGGATCGCAGCGTCAACGGCAGCTTCGTACTGCCGTGGGGCGGGCGGGCGTATGAGCTGGAGCTCGATATCTCCTGGGACACGGCCGCGAACGTTGGGGTATCGGTGGGCCGCTCGCCGGATGGCGCGCGCCACACCAACATCGGGAAGTACGGTGCTGAACTGTACGTCGACCGCGCACCCTCGGACCAAAGCGGCTACGCACTGGCGCCGTACACGCGCGCTGCAGCACCCATCGACGCCAACGCGCGGTCTGTTCACCTGCGCATATTCGTTGACACGCAAAGTGTGGAGGTGTTTGTGAACTCCGGGCATACGGTGGTCTCCCAGCAGGTGCATTTCGCAGACGGCGACACAGGGATTTCCCTCTATGCCGACGGCGGCCCGGCCAACTTCACCGGAATCACCATCCGCGAGTTCGGGAACGCCATTTAGGGGCCGTCCACCAAGGCGGAAAGTACGACGGCGACGCTCCAGCGGGCGGACGCGTCGCCGTCGTACGTCGCTGTCAGTTGATGGTTCCAGCCTTGACAACCGGGACGCTGCCACGACACTGATTGCATGTACAGGAACAGCCGTGTGTCCGCCCAGTTTTCGATGTCCCTCGACGGCTTCATTGCCCGCGACGATGACGGGATCGGCCCCCTATTCGACTGGTACGAGGCCGGAAGCGTTGAAACCTGGATGCCGGGACACCCTGTTCCGTTCCACCTCAGCGAGGCCGATGCTGCGTACTGGACCTCCCTTCCGCGCGAGGGCGCGTTCATCGCCGGCCGCCGAATCTTCGACATGACGAAAGGGTGGGGCGGGCATCCACCCAACGAATCGCCGACGGTGGTGTTGACCCACCGCGAACCCCCGGCGGATTGGCCGCCCATCAGGCGGGACGGCAGGCCCGTGCCGTTCGAGTTCGTCGCGGACCTGGAATCGGCATTTGATCGTGCTGCCGACCTCGCGGCAGGCGGAGAAATTGGCGTCGCGGGCGCGGACGTCGTTCAGCAGTGCTTGCGCCGCGGGCTGGTCGACGAACTGCGCGTGGACCTCGTGCCGGCACTGCTCGGGAGCGGCATACGGTGGTTCGGAGAGCTCGATGGTGACATCATGCTTGACGAGCCGGTGATCGTTCCGGGTAACCGGGTGACCCACTTGATCTACCGGGTACGTCGCTGAGGGCTCAGGTGTTGAGCTCAAGCATCAGTGCCGGCAGTTCGGCGGCCAGTTCGCGTGCCAGGAAACCCAGCGGGCCGAGCTTGCTGGCCAAACGGTCCGCCGCCGCAGCGTGAAGGTGGGTTCCCCAACAGGCGGCCTGCGCGTCGCTGGTTCCCCGCGCCCGCAGCCCGGCGACGGCGCCAGCGAGAACGTCACCGCTGCCGGACGTCCCCAGTCCGCCGTGCCCGGTGGTGATCTTCCATAACTTCGCGCCGGCGCCCGACGGCTCGGCAATGACGCCCTGGCAGCTCACCACGGCATCAAACCGATCTGCCACGGCGGCAACATCGCGTTCGAGGTCTTTCACGTCCCGACCAGCAGCGCCGCGCCGGGCGTGGTCCGGGCCCCTCCGATCACCAGCACAGCTCCCCGCGAGTACTTGTCCTCGCCCGGTTCCGGCAACGGCCAGTCACGCAGCAGCGAGGGCGTCACCAGGATGGTGGCACCGGATTCACTGCGGGTGGACATTGGCGTCCCCTGCATGTTCGGTCACTGCCACTCCCTGCTCGGCCAGATGGTCAGCCACATTGAAACTCTCCAGTTCCCAGGGGCCCGCACCCGTAGGACGCACGTAACGGGTGATCGACGCATTCAGCACCGACGTGGTCGCCTGGATGGTCTCGGCTCCGGCCAAGCTCGCCTCTGTCGCGGCCACGTTGCCTTCGCTTTCACCGTGCCGGATCAGCAGCAACTCCACGGCACCGGCTTCCTGCACCGCGTCCGTCAGCCCGTCCTCGTTCACAAAGATCACTCCTCCGCGTGCGTTGCCGAATGCAGAACACTACCCACTGGGTACCCACCGGTCCAGAGAATAAACGCACGACGGCGATCGGGGAACCCTGTTCCCGGAACCCGCGGTGAAGTAGGTTGCTCGCATGGAGGACTCATATCAGGTCATCATTGCCGGTGCCGGATTCGCCGGAGTTGCAGCTGCCAAAGAACTTGGCCGCAAGGGTGTGCGCGTCTTGCTGATCGACTCAAACAACTACCACCAGTTCCAGCCACTCCTATATCAGGTAGCGACGTCCCAGATTGGCGTGTCGGCCATCGCCCGGCCGCTGCGTTCAGTTTTCCGCCGCTACAAGACGGTGAAAGTCCTGACCGCCAAGGTGGACACCGTCAATGCGGGAGAGCGGGCGGTCACAACTGCTGATGGCCAAACGATGCGCGCCGAAATCCTGGTTATTGCTGTCGGGGCCGTCCCGAACTTCTTCAACACCCCTGGGGCGGAAGAACTGGCTTTCCCGTTGTATTCCGTCACCGACGCCACCCGGCTCGGCACAGGCCTGACGCGGTTGCTGGACCAGGCGGACAGAAAGCCTGACGGTTCCGTGGATGTAGTAGTGGTGGGAGGCGGCCCCACTGGAGTTGAAACTGCCGGGGCAATGGCCGAGAACGTCAAGTACGTGGTTCGCAAATACTTCTCGCCGGAGCTCGCAGCGCGCTGCCGTGTGCACCTCGTGGACATGGTTCCCAGCGTGTTGAACATGTTCTCCTCAAAATCCCAGAGCTACGCAACAGAACACTTGAAGAAGGTGGGGGTCCAACTTCACATGGGAGTTGGTGTTACCGAGGTCCGCGCTGACGGCGTGACCTTGGCCGATGGGAGTTCCGTACCTGGCCAGATCGTGGTGTGGGCCGGAGGCCTGAAAGCGGGCGATCTTATTGCCGGCTCCGGACTGACCCAGGGGAGAGGGGGCCGCATTGACGTTGATACGGACCTGACTGCTCCGGATGTGGAGGGCGTGTACGTCGTCGGGGATTGCGCCAACATCACCGATTCCACGGGTGCGAAGTTGCCGCAGCTGGGGTCGGTGGCTCAACAGGCAGGTAAGTGGGCCGCATCAAACATCCTTGCGGATCTCAAGGGTGGGACCCGTACCCCGTTCCGGTACGTCGACAAGGGGTACATGGCGATGATCGGACGGGGTGCCGCCGTTGCGGAGCTCGGCCGCAAACGGATCCAGTTGCAGGGCGTTTTTGCCTTCCTTTCATGGCTGTTGGTACATCTGGCCCTGTTGTCGGGCTTGCAACAAAAGATCCGTGCCCTGTTTTCGTGGCTCAACGGATACATCCTTCACAGCCCCGCTCAAGTGGTGGTCAGCGGGCCTATCGAAAAGGAAGGGCCCGAGCAGGCGGCCAGCGGGAAGCCATGATGTCACGTCCTTCGGGTCGAGGGTGTGCGCAAGCTGCGAAGATATGAGTAGGAATCCCGAACAAGGAGCATCATGACCCTCAAAGAACGCCTGAAGGCCGACGTCGTTGACCACATGAAAGCCGGAAACAAGATCGCGCTGACCACGGTGCGCAACGTGCTGGGTGAGATCACCACACGGGAGAAGTCGGGCAAGACCCCTGTGGAACTCGACGACGTGCAAGTGACGTCGCTGCTGCAGAAGGAAGCTGCGAAGCGCCGGGATACGGCCCGTATTTACACCGAGGCCGGCGAGGCGGACCGGGCGGCAGCCGAGGTGGCAGAAGCGGAGATCATCGAGGAATACCTTCCCAAGGCACTCACCCGGGAAGAAGTGGAATCCATCGTTGACGAAGCCATCGACGCCCTGAAGGCCGACGGCCAGGAACTTTCCATGCGTTCCATTGGGGCCGTCATGAAGCCCGTCACCGCCAAGGTAGCCGGTCGTTTCGACGGCAAGACCGTCAGCGAAATTGTGCGCGGACGCTTGGCCTAGAGCAACCCCGCAAACAGGTCAGTGTTTGGCGGCCGTTCGGGCCATCAAGGCCCGGAGGTCGTCGGCTACCTTGGCTACCTCGCGTTGGCGGGCGCTTCGGTGAGGCCTTGATTCATGGCCCGCCGGCCTGGCTTTAGGAGGAGTGGCACGGAGCTGCGGATCGCGACGGAACGCTGCGTCGCGTCCAATCTTGGGATCACGCACTGGGGCGTCAACGCTGACGGAGCCCTGCAGGGGATCGTGGAAGAGCGGAAGGTTCATGGTCACTGATCCTGACACATGCGCTCGCCCTCCGATATGGACAACCGCCCACGATCTACCCGAATGACTGTGCAGATGTCCATTCGGGCTGTAGCGCGTGCCTAGCCCCAGAGCGCCTTCTTGAGCAGCGCCCTCAGTTGCACATTCTCCTCGTCGGTCAATGCGGCGAGCTGCGTCTCCTCGCAAACTTCCAGCGCGGCCCGCGCCTTGTTGTGGATCCGCCGGCCCTCGGCTGTGGAGACGATGATCTTCGCCCGGCGGTCCTGCTTGCCCTGGGCTCGTGTGACCAGGCCGCGGTGTTCGAGATCGTCCACGAGGCTGACCACCTGGCTTGGGTCCAGGCTGAGGAAATCAGCGAGCTCCCGCTGCGTGGGTTCCAGCCCGCTGCACGCGAGAGTCAGCACGGAAAATGAGCGTTCCCTCAGTCCGTAATCCGCCAGCGCCTTGTTGTTCAGCAGCGAACCCGTGGCGTGCAGTTTGGCCAGCAACAGGCCCACATCACTGCCGATTTTTGCTGCGGCCAGGCGCGGGGTTTCCACTTCGGTGCTTTGCGGGCCCATGACAACTCCAATAGTAATGAAAAACAATCGTTGACTTTTTCAATGATCCGTATTCTCATTGATCATGACAAGGATCTCACGATGCTGTGGGATCGGCCCCACCGGCGTCAGCCGGTTACTGCATGCGAAGGAGCACGCCATGAGCTTGAACGGCAAGGTTGCAATCGTTACTGGGAGTGGGCAGGGTCTTGGACTCGCTTACGCGAGGGAACTCGCCCGCCGGGGTGCCGCCGTCGTGATTAATGACGTGAATGCTGAGACTGCGGCGGAGGCTGTTGCGCTGATTGAGGCCGACGGCGGTCGGGCTACGGCGGTGGTGGTTCCGGTGGGTTCGACGGATGCTGCGAAGGCGTTGGTGGCCGGTGCTGTGGAGGCGTTTGGCGGGCTGGACATTCTGGTGACGAACGCCGGGATTCTGCGGGACAAGAGCTTGTTGAAGATGACGGATGAGGATTTTGACGTCGTCATCAACGTCCACCTGAAAGGCACATTCACGTGTGTCCGTGAGGCGTTTGCGTACTTCAAGGAGAACAACATCCCCGGCCGGATCATCACGATTGGTTCGCCGACCGGCCAGCGCGGCAACTTTGGCCAGAGCAATTACGCCGCGGCGAAGGCCGGCATCGTCGGCATGGTGCGCACGTGGGCCCTGGAGATGAAGAGGGCCGGTGTGACGGTGAATTCGGTGATTCCGGTGGCGGCAACAGCAATGACCAAGACGGTGCCGTATTTCCAGAAAGCTGTCGAGGCTGACGAGCGTGGCGAGGCGATGCCGTCGTTCTTCCGTCACGATCTTGGTTTTGGAACGGCCGACGACGTTGCCGGGCTGATTGCCTTCCTCGCCTCTGATGAGGCCACCGGGATCACGGGCCAGGCGATTGGTGCCGGTGGTGACCGGTTGCAGGTCTGGACGCACCCGACCGCGGCGAGCACTGAGTACCGAGAGGGCGGCTGGAGCTACGAGGCGCTGCAGGAGAACGCCGGCTCGCTGTTTGGCGCAGAGGCGCTGCAGAGCTTCGGCGAGGAATTCCTGCCCTTGCCCGCGGAGTTGCAGCCCGAGCCGGCTAAATCTGAAGCGGTTCAGGCGCGCTGATCATGGCAGACCGTTACGAACTGGGCATCGACGCCTCCGGGCTGGATGCGATCGACATGCATGTCCATCTCGAGGTGGACAGTTGCGGGCATGGCTCACTCCCGGAGGCGTTGACGGAGGCGTCGGCGAAGTACTTCAAGGCCGAGGACCGGACACCGTCGCTGGACAGGATTGCGGAGGTGTACCGCGAACTCAACATGGCCGCCGTCGTTTTCACGGTGGATGCCCGGACGCAGCTCAAGCACGAACCGAACAGCATCCCGGAGCTGATTGCCGGGGCTGCGCGGAACAATGATGTGCTGATTCCGTTCGGCAGTGTGGACCCGCGGACGGGGGAGGACGCGATCGCCGGGGCCAAGCACCAAGCTGTTGAGCTCGGCGCCCGGGGTTTCAAGTTCCATCCCTCGTTGCAGGGCTTCGACCCGTCCAATGAAGCGTTCTACCCGTTGTGGGAGGCCCTGCAGGAGTTGGGGTTGCCGTGTATTTTCCACACGGGCCAGAACGGCATGGGGGCTGGTCTTCCGGGCGGGTATGGGATCAAGCTGGCGTACTCGAACCCGTTGTTGCTCGATGCGGTGGCTGCTGATTTCCCGGGCCTACAAATCATCATGGCCCACCCCTCGGTGCCGTGGCAGGACGAGGCGAACTCGATCGCGACGCACAAGTCCAACGTGTTCATCGACCTGTCCGGGTGGTCGCCGAAGTACTTCCCGGAATCCTTGGTGAAAGCCTCGAATTCGGTGTTGCAGGACAAGGTGTTGTTCGGCACGGACTTCCCGCTGATCACCCCGCAAAAGTGGCTGGGCGCATTCGCGGACCTGCCGCTCAAGGACGAGGTCCGTCCCAAGATCCTCAAGGACAACGCGGTCCGGCTCCTGGGACTGGGCGGCTTGGGATGAGCACCACGACGACAGCAACAGGTGTGGAGCAGCGGCTGTACTCCGTCGCCGACTGGTACGACGCCGAAGCGCTCCTGACCACCGAAGAGCGCCGGGTTTTGGGCCGCTTGCGGGACTTCCTGGAGACCGCGGCCAAGCCGTTGCTGGCCGAGTATTGGGAGCGTGGGGAGTTCCCTGAGCAGTTGGCCCGGCCGTTGATTGATCTTGACCTGATGGAGCCGGCCGAGCTGACCGTTGAGGCTCCCGCGCGGGGGATCTTCCACGGGTTCCGGAATTTCGAGCTCGCCCGCACGGATGCTTCATTGGCTACTTGGTTCAACGCCCAGTCTGGTTTGTTCCGGACCGCGATCCGCGTCGGTGCCTCCGAGGAGCAGCAGAAGGAATGGATGCCCAGGGTCCTGGACTTCTCCCTCAAAGGCGTTTTCTCGTTGACCGAACCGGACCATGGTTCGGACATCGCTGGCGGGCTCGCCACCACCGCCCGCTACGAACCAAGCCCAGGAACAGACCCCGACGGCGGAACTGGATCCGACGGCGGTAGCTGGGTTCTGGACGGTGCGAAGCGGTGGATCGGGGGAGCCTCCACGGCGGATGTGTTGTGTGTGTTCGCCCGCGATGTCGCCGACGGGCAGGTCAAAGCTTTCCTCGTGGACCGCACCGCTCCCGGGGTGTCCCTGGAGAAGATCCAGGGTAAAACTTCGCTGCGGATGATGCAGAACGCCCACATCACCCTGGACAGTGTCCGGGTTCCGGAGGGAATGCGCCTGCATAACGTGAACTCGTTTAAGGACGTCGCGGCGATGCTGCGGGCGATGAGATCCGATGTTGCCTGGATCGCCACCGGTATCCAGGCCGGGGCGTTCGAAGCCGCCCTGGCGTATGTGAGGGAACGGCAGCAGTTCGGCCGGTCACTGGGTTCGTTCCAACTGGTCCAGGAGAAACTGGCCCGCATGCTGGGCAACATCACCGCGAGTTTGTCGTTGGTGGTGCGGCTCACCGAGCAGCAGGGCTGGGGGATCTACCGGGACCAGGACTCGGCCCTGGCCAAAATGCAGACGTCCCTGATGATGCGCGAAACCGTCGCCCTCGCCCGCGAAGTCGTGGGCGGCAACGGCATCACCCTCGCCGCCGACGTCGCGCGTTTCCACGCCGACGCCGAGGCTGTCTATTCCTACGAGGGCACCCACGAAATCAACGCCCTCATCATCGGCCGCGCCCTCACCGGCGCCAGCGCCTTTACCAACTAAATCTCTTCACACAACACCACAGGAGGCAAAGATGCCCAATCTCATCGTCGATTTCGACACCCTGCTCACCATGTCCGGCAAGGACCTCGGCACCACCGATTACCGTGAGATCACCCAGCAGCAGATCAACCTGTTCGCTGACGCGACGGACGACCAGCAGTGGATCCACACCGACCCCGAACGCGCCAAGGACGGTCCTTTCGGCGCCCCGATCGCGCATGGTTTCCTCACCTTGTCCCTGATCATCCCGTTCTGGGGCGAACTCTTCGACGTCGACGGGGTCACCACCAAGGTCAACTACGGCCTGGACAAAGTCCGCTTCACCTCCCCGGTGAAGGTCGGCTCCAAAGTCCGCATGCAGGGCAGCATCGCCGAAGTCACCGAAGTCAAGGGCGGCGCCCAGATCAAAGTCAACGCCACCATCGAAATCGAAGGCCAGGAACGCCCCGCCGTCGTCGCCGAATTCCTCGCCCGCTTCTACAAGTAACCCGCTTTCCTTCGCTAAGAAACCCACCCCTCCTCTCCCAAGGAACAGCCATGTCAGGACACACTGCGCTCGCTACGTCGAGCACGACCGCAAAGCGCAAGGAAGCGCGCACGGTCATCTTGTCCAGCTATCTGGGCAGCACCATCGAGTTCTACGACTTCCTGCTCTACGCAACTGCGGCGGCGGTCGCTTTCCCCAAAGTGTTCTTCGCCGGTACGGACGAATGGGTGGGCGTCGTTGCTGCTTACGCCACGTTCGCTGCGGGCTACGTTGCCCGGCCTCTGGGCGGCATCATCTTCGGCCACTTCGGTGACCGCATCGGACGCAAGGGCATGCTCATCGTGTCCATGGCCATGATGGGCATCGCCTCCACCCTGATCGGCCTGATTCCGGGCGCCAACGTCATTGGCCCCTGGGGTGCCGTGATCCTGGTGGTCTTGCGGGTCTGCCAGGGAATCGCCGTCGGAGGCGAATGGGGTGGAGCCGCCCTGATGGCTTTGGAGCACTCGGATCCCAAGCGACGCGGTTTCGCGGCGTCGTTCGTGAACGCCGGAGCTCCCACCGGCGCGGTCCTCGGCACCGTTGTCATGGGGATCTTCTCAGCGCTGCCACAGGACGCTTTCCTGGCGTGGGGTTGGCGCGTGCCGTTCCTGTTGTCCTTCGTGCTCCTGATCGTGGGCATGTTCGTAAGGCTCAGGGTTTCCGAGAGCCCCATCTTCGCCGAGGCCGTGGCGAAGGAAAGTGCCCAGGGTACCAAGCGCAAGATCCCGTTACTCGAAGTCCTGAAGCGTCCCAAGGCACTGATCATGATCATGTTCGCCGGCGCCGCGGGCTTCGGACTGCAGGTAGTACTGCCCACGTTCTCCGTGACCTACGCGGTCTCCAAGGGCGCACCGCAGCAGGGCGTGCTCTATGCGTTCGCGGGTGCCTCGGCCATCTCCATCCTGTTTGTCCTCCTGGGAGGCCGGCTGTCCGACCGCTTCGGCCGCCGTCCGGTGATGGTCACCGGTTTGGCCTTGTTCATCCTCTACCTGTTCCCAATGTTCGGGATGCTCAGCTCCGGCAACATCGGCCTCATCTTCCTGGCCTTCACCGTGGCGCTCATTCTGCACTCATCCCTGTACGGACCCCTCGCTGCGTTCGTGTCAGAACAGTTCGGCACCACCAACCGCTACACCGGCGCGGCTGTCGGCTACCAATTGGCCACGCTGATCGGGGCGGGCTTCACACCCGGGATCGTCGCCGGCCTCTACAAGGACGCCGGCCAGAGCATCGTCCCCGTGGTGGTGTTCCTGTCGGTCATGTCGCTGGTGTCGATTGTCTTCATCCTGCTGACGCGGGAGTCTAAGAACAACGACCTTTCCACGGTCAGTTAGGAGTAGCGCACCATGGACAACAACGGAGTTGGATCCTGGCTGCACCGCCGCCGCGCCAAGTCGGGTGCCAAGACGGCGCTCATTTCCGGCAGTCATGTCCTGAGCTACGCCGAGCTCGCCGAACGGACCGATCAATTGGCGAACGCCCTCAGAGACAGGGGAGTGGCCAAGGGGGACCGGGTGGCCTATCTCGGCGAAAACCACCCCTCCTTCGTGGAAACCTTCTTTGCCTGCGGACTGCTCGGAGCGATCTTTGTTCCGCTCAACACGCGGCTCGCCGCCCCGGAATTGCAGTTCCAGCTGGAGGACTCGGGCGCCCGGCTCCTGATCAACGCTGATGCCCTGGAGGGTGTGGCGTCCGCGTCCGTGAAGGACACACTGGTAACCCACCGTCTTGTGGTGGCGCCCGACGGCGGCACTGCCGGTTCCGCTGTGGAGCTGCCGTCCGGCGTCGAGCAGTATGGCGAGGTGATCGCTGCAGCGGCCGGGATGCCGCTGGATCAGGCCGTAACCCTCGACGACGGCGCCATGATTCTTTACACCTCCGGCACCACCGGCAAGCCCAAGGGTGCGCTGTTGACGCATGGCAATATCACGTGGAACTGCTTCAACACGGTGGTGGACATGGATTTGAACCGCAACGATGTTGCGCTCATGATTTCGCCGTTGTTCCATGTGGCCTCCCTGGATATGGGCCTGCTGCCGATGCTGCTCAAGGGCGCCACAGTGGTGCTCGAAACCAAGTTCGACCCAGGCCGCGTCCTCGAGCTGATCGGGCAACACAAAGTCACCACCCTCAACGGAGTGCCAACCACCTTCCAGATGCTCTGCGATCATCCGGAATGGTCGACGGCGGACCTCGCCTCCCTGGATAAGCTCACCTGCGGCGGTTCTGCCGTTCCGCAACGGGTGCTGGACGCATATGAGGAGCGCGGCATTGGTTTTACGAGTTGTTATGGCATGACCGAAACCGCGCCCGGCGCGACGATGCTGCCCGTGTCCCGCTCCAAGGAAAAGGCTGGCTCTTCCGGTTTGCCGCACTTCTTCACGGATGTTCGGATTGCGGATCCCCTGGGCGGTGTTGCTGCCCTAGGCGCGGTGGGGGAGATCCAGATTTCCGGCCCCAACGTCATCAAGGAGTACTGGAACCGGCCGGAGGCCACCGCGGACAGTTACGCTGACTCTTCCTGGTTCCGTTCGGGGGACATGGGCCACCAGGACGAAGAAGGCTTCCTGTTCGTCTCGGACCGTATCAAGGACATGATCATTTCCGGTGGCGAGAACATCTACCCGGCCGAGGTGGAAGCAGCCATCGCGGACCTGCCTGCTGTGGGGAGCGTGGCCGTGATCGGAGTTGCCGACGACAAGTGGGGTGAAGTTCCCCGGGCCATCGTCACTTTGCGTGAGGGTGCCACTCTCACGGAGGAGCAACTGCGCTCGCATCTGGAGAGCCGGCTGGCCAGGTACAAGATTCCCAAGTCCGTGGTGTTCGTGGAGGAGATGCCGCGCACGGCCAGCGGGAAAATCCGGAAGATGGACCTGCGGAAGCACTACGCCCAGTGACCACCTTTCCGGAGCCACCCGCGCTGACGTTCCTCGCAACGTTGGACGTCCAGGTGGGGGCGCCGATTGATGTCGGGGTAACGCCCCAGGGGCATCGGCGGATCATTCCGATTGTTGGCGGGACCGTAGCCGGCCCTGGATTCAACGGACGCGTGTTGCCCGCCGGCGCTGACTACCAGGTCCTCCGCAGCGCCGAACTGACCGAATTGGACGCCAGATATGCGGTGGAACTTGATGGAGGAGCCGTGGTCCATGTCCACAACCTGGCTCTCCGGTTTGGGGCTGCGGAAGACATCGCCCGGCTCAACCGTGGCGAGGACGTGGACCCCGCGCTGATCTACTTCCGTTGCACTCCACGGTTTTCCACCGCAGCCCCGGAGTTGAACTGGCTGAACCACGTGGTCACGGTGGGAAATGGGCGTCGCCGTCCGGGTTCGGTGGAGATCGACGTCTTTACGGTCGCCTGAAGAGCTTCGGGAAAAGAGGAAATGTTGGAGCGTTTTATGGCGACATATTCCGTTACTGGGCTAAATCGGGGTTAATTTCATCCAACGAACTGCCTAATTGGCGCGGGGGGCATTACGATGGGCACGACTCATCACTGAGTACGACCCATCTCAATGATTCACACCTACCCCGGGGGAAATACCAATGACCAGCTATCCTCAACAACCGCAACAGACCCAGCCCTATGCAGCAGAGGCCGGCGAGCCGCCGCTGTGGGCTCCGTACTATGGCGCACCGATCGGTGCCGCCGTTAAGCGTTTCTTCAAGAAGTACGCCGACTTCACCGGCCGCGCGAGCCGCAGCGAATACTGGTGGTGGACGCTGGTTTCGGTCATCGTCAGCTCGGTCTTCAACATCCTCGCAGGAGTTGTTGGAGCCGCCGGTGCAACCGTTAGTGACTCAGGCACGGTAGTCCTGGGTGGTGGAGCATACGTGTTCTACGCACTCCTCGGCATCTGGGGCCTCGCTACGATCGTCCCGTCCATCGCGCTGCTCATCCGCCGTCTGCACGACGGAAACTTCAGTGGACTGCTTGCTCTGCTCATCCTGATCCCGGGTCTTGGAGCGCTGGCAGTATTCGTCTTGGCACTCCTGCCGTCCAACCCGGCCGGTCAGCGTTTCGACCAGCCCAAGGCTGCATAGCAACAGGAGAATCACCATAAAGGGGCGGCACCACGTGTGCCGCCCCTTTTGCGTGCCCTGTGCCTGCTTCGGACCGCCCCGTGAAATGCTGTGACTGACGCGGACCGATCCCCAACGACGAGGAGTGCCATGTCCAGCCCTTCACCGATGAGGCCCAGCCCTTCACCGATGCGGCCCAGCCCTTCACGCATACGGGCCGTCAAGCGCTGCGCCGTGGTGGGCGGCGGAATCATCGGCGTTGCGGTGGCCAGGGAGCTCGCCACCAAGCTCGACGGCGCCCGGGTCACCGTCTATGAGAAGGAAGACCGCCTCGCTGCTCACCAGACCGGCCACAACTCGGGCGTGGTCCATGCCGGCCTCTACTACGAGCCCGGCGGGCTGAAGGCGCGGTTGTGCCGCAGGGGAGTGGAGTTGCTGCAGGAATTCTGCGCCATGAAGAACCTTCCCTACGAGGCCTGCGGCAAGCTGGTCATCGCCCAGACGCCTGAGGAATCAAAGCGGCTGGACAGCATCTTCGCCCGCGCTACGGCCAACGGCGTGCCGGGTGCGCGAATGCTGCACGGTGACCAAATACGCGAGGTGGAGCCGAACGCCGTCGGACTTTCTGCTTTGCACTCTCCGGAAACCGCGATCGTCGACTATACGGCCATTACCCAGGCGCTCGCCGACGACGTCCGCGCCATGGGCGGAACGATCCGGCCTGGGCAGGAGGTGACAAGGCTTGAACAGCAAGGCAGTGGGGTGGTGGTTCATACGAAGGGCGGGCGGGATCACTATGACCTCGTTGTGGCTTGCGCGGGCCTCCAGTCCGACCGTCTCGCCGAGGCAACCGGCGAGCCGGCCACCCCGCGGATCGTGCCGTTCTTCGGGCAGTACTACCTTTTGGGCCAGGAAGCCCGGGACCAGGTGAAGGGCTTGATCTACCCTCTGCCAGACCCCAGGCATCCGTTCCTGGGTGTGCACCTCACCAAGCGCATCGACGGTGAGATGATGCTCGGGCCGAATGCGTTTATCTCGTTCGGCCGTGAATCCTACGCGTGGAATGAGGTGAATTTTTCCGACATCCTGAATTACGCGCTTTTCCCGGGGTTCTGGAATTTTGCCCGCCAGAACGTGCCCTCTGCCGTCCGTGAATTCCGGACCGTCGTGAGTAGGAAGAAGTTCATCCGGGAAGCGATGCGCTTTGTTCCCTCGCTGGAGGGCGCCGGCATCCTCCCCGGAACGCGCGGCGTCCGGGCCCAGGCCATGAACGGTGACGGTTCGCTGGTGGATGACTTTGTGATCGCACGACGCCGGGACACGGTCTTGGTGCGCAACGCGCCATCGCCGGGGGCAACGTCGTCGATGGCCATCGCCGAGTACATCGTGGAGCAGGCGCTGCAGGACTGATTGGCGCCAGAGTTAACAAGCCTGTGACCCAGCAGAAACGGCGCCCACATCAGGGCTGGATACGGTTGCGGCATGATCGCATCACTGGCCTCCCTGGCAACCCGCATCGGCACCACCCTGGCGGCGTGGATCGAGGCGGCCTATGTTCTGGATTGCGTGGACCCTTCAACGGAGGAAGACGCCGGAGCGGGGTACGGAGCCAGAAGCGATCTGACCTGGCTGCCGGCACTTAGCGGCGTCACGGTAGCCAGTGCACGAGCCATCCAATCGCACGCGGAAAGGCCCCGTATTTAGCGCTGGAACCAGCTCGAAAAGCTGCAGTATGTTGCGTTGGGCACACTATTCGTTTATCGCGGGTAGTATGCCCTAAACTGCTTCACTGAGGTGCCGGTATAGGCACTATGCAGCAACGAAAGCGAACCTTCAATGGCTACTGATTACGACGCCCCGCGCAAGACAGAAGAAGAGTCTCCCGCCGAATCGCTTGAAGCCCTTCAGGCATCCCGTGGGAACAGTGCGCAGACTGCAGTGATCGACGTCGAGGAAAACGATACCGCCGAAGGAATCGACCTTCCTGGCGCCGACCTTTCCGGTGAAGAACTGACTGTCATTGTGGTCCCGGAACAGTCCGATGAATTCACCTGTGGTTCCTGCTTCCTTGTCCGCCACCGCTCCCAGATTGCGCTGGAAAAGAACGGCCTGAAGTTCTGCAAGGACTGCGAGGGCTAAGTAACGCCAGGGTCTCGTTATCTTCGATCACGAAAAAGTGCGCGGAGACCTTTAAAACAGCCGCGGAATGCGGCTGTTTCCGGCTTTCGACGACCCTCCTGTGATCACTGGACAGCGCGCTTAACGGTTGCGCGCCGAAGCGGCCACAACCCGTTCAAACCCCGCATGCGCTCCTACAGTTGAAGTATCAACTTCGCCTGAAGGGGGCACAAAAAATGAGGAAACTAGGAGCGGGTTTGGCAGCCGTCCTGGCAGCTGCCGGACTCGGTCTGGCGGCACCGGGGCCGGCCTCGGCAGCGCCATATTGCGGAATCGCGTGGGGTTCCTTGGCCAAGGCCGATCCCGACATGAGTTCCGCCAACGTCACGAACGTCCGCACCGGCCAACAGCCGTGTTTCGACCGTTTGGTGATTGACATGACCGGCAAAGTGGCTGGCTATTCGGTGCAGTATGTGCCGGTGGTGGTGCAGGACGCCACTGGCTATCCCATCCCGGTTCTCGGGGACGCTGACCTGCAAGTAGTGGTAACGGCACCCTCCCACGACCAGTACGGCCAGCCCACGTACCTGCCTGCAGCCAAGGCAGAGCTCTCCAACGTGTCGGGCTACCAGACGTTCCGTCAGGTGGTCTTTGCGGGCAGCTTCGAGGGCACCACGAGCATCGGCTTGGGCGTCCGTGCCCGGCTTCCGTTCCGGGTGTTCACCTTGGACGGGCCCGACGGCGGGTCCCGCCTGGTGGTGGACGTCGCCCATCGCTGGTAGGAGGTTCGGCCACTGCTCGCCACAACGCGGGAAGTCCGCCACAACGCGAGAAAGCGGCCAGTTCGCCGGAGACTTCCCTGCGAACTGGCCGCTTTCCCACGAACTCGACGCAGGCGTACCGGGGGGGCGTCTATTCCGGTACCACCAGGGCCGGGGTGTCCTTCCGGATGGTCTCGCCGCGGAAGAAGCCCGGGCGGACACGGGACATGATCAGCATGACCACGGCACCCAACGCCAGGATCCCGATGCCGAGCACGAACACGAGCCCCACTCCGAAGATCTCCGAGCCGCTGCCGAACTCCGGAGCCCAGCTGTCAACGGCGGTCTGCAGGAAGACCACGAACAGGCCTACGCCACCCAGCAGCGGGCAGACGAGCCGGAAGAAGAAGTTCCGGGCGCTGGAGAACACGCTGTTGCGGAAGTACCAAACACAGGCAATCGCCGTCAGCCCGTAGTAGAAGCAGATCATCAAGCCCAAAGCCAGGATGGTGTCGTTAAGGACGTTCTCGCTGATCACGTGCATCACTGCGTAGAAGCCCGCCGACAGGACGCCGGCCGCAACGGTGGCGAAGCCCGGCGTCGAGAACTTCTTGCTCATGTGGCTGAAGCGCTCGGGCAGGGCGCCGTAGTGCGCCATGGCCAGCAGGCTGCGCGACGGCGAGGTGAACGTGGACTGCAGGGAGGCGGCGGAGCTGGACAGCACCGCCAGGGACATGAGGATCGCGAAGGGACCCATGACCGGGGAGGCGAGTGCCGTGAAGACGTTGGCATGGTTGTCGGCGTTGTTCAGGCCGATTCCCGTATCGCCGACTCCGGCAAACATCATGGTGGCGATGGTGACCAACAGGTAGATGCCCAGGACGATCACTGCGGTCAGCGTGCCTGCAAGGCCGGCCGTCTTCTTGCCGTTGGCGGTTTCTTCGTTCACAGTGAGGCAGACATCCCAGCCCCAGTAGACGAAGATCGACAATGAGATGCCGGCCGCGATCTGGCCGAAAGTCTCGATCTTGGTGACGTCGAACCAGTCCCAGCTGAACGGAACAGCGGTCTCGGAGGTGGACCAGTTGGCGAAAGCCATAGCCACGAACAGTCCCAGGACCAGCAGCTGGAAGCCCACCAAACCGTACTGGACGATCTTGGTGGTGTGCAGTCCGCGGTAGCTGATCCACACCGCCAGGGCCACGAAGACGAAACATGTGGCAACGTTCAGGAGTTTGTCCGAAGCGAGGTCGGCGAGCTCGGGTGAGCCCGTGGCCTGCGCCAGGAACAGGTAGAAGAAGTCCACGGCGACGCCCGCGAGGTTGGACAGCACAATGATGTTGGCCGCGAGCAGGCCCCAGCCACCCATCCAGCCCACCCAGGGGCCGAATGCCTTGGTGACCCAGGTGAACGTGGTGCCGCTGTCCGGGGAGTCCGCGTTGAGCTCCCGGTACGCGAGCGAGACCAGGATCATCGGAATGAACCCGATCAGGAAGATGACGGGTAGTTGCAGCCCGACTTCGTTGACTGTCGGGCCAAGGGCGCCCGTTAGTGTGTACGCCGGAGCGATGGTTGAAATGCCAAGAACGACGACGGCGAGGAGCCCCAACTGCCCCGTCTTCAGTCCTTTGCCGCTGATGTCGTGCGACTTCGCAGCGTCACTGCCGCTGCGGCGGATTGTCTGGCTCATGAGAGGCCCTTTCTAGATGGCCGAAGGCTGTTGCTGCGTAATGCAGTGGATGCGGCCGCCCCGGGCGAAGAGTTCCGGCGTGTCAACACTGACCACGCGGCGTCCGGGGTAGGCATCGGCGAGAATGCGGAGCGCTTTCTCGTCCATGGGGTCGTTGAATCTGCAGGCGATGACGCCGCCGTCTCGGACGGCATGCGCCAAGAGCTCACGCGGAGGCTCCTTTGGATAGAGGTCCGTGCTTGTGCTTGTGCGGTGCCGCGCGGTGCGTTGGGGTGTGGGCTCCCCGTTTGGTACGGGCCAGGAAAGTCGGGGCTTCCAGGCTGGCAATTTCAATCATGGGGGCAAGTACTCCGTGAGACGACAGTCACTAAATGAATAGCGTTCATTTAGTATGACCGGAGTCACGCTTCAGCGCAAGGAGCGGGCAGAATGCCATGCATTTATGACTGGTCTGGGTTGGGCTGCGGGTGGAGCCGCTCCCGGCTCGAGGGTACGGCCTGCGTGGGGCGGCATCTCAACCAGTCCCGTGCCCCGCACTATGGGTGGGTTCGACTGCCGAGGGGCGGCATCTCGGCTCTTTGCCGACGGAACCAACGCTCATCGAGCTGGGCTCCCTCATGTCTTGGGGCAAGTTTTCCACATAGGGAAGTTGGGGCCTGATGGTGCTACGTGCCGGCTGGAAGAGTTGAGGCATGGAGCAGATTCGAGCCACTCAGACGCCGTCAGGCACGGCTCTCGCTCGCGCCCAACGGCCGCCGTCCAGGGGATCCGGACCTCGGGTTTCTGACCTCATCACACTCCTGGGCGCAGTCCGCCTCGGCGCCGACAGCGGGGAGCTGATCGATCAGATCCGCGGGTTGGAGAATCTGAAGTCCGCCGTCACCGGGTTGCAGGCGAGGATCGCGGTGGCTTTCGATCTGGCACAACGGCAAGAGCAGGCCGAGGCCGGTGTGCCCGTGTCCGAGCGGGGTAAGGGTGTCGGGGCGCAGGTGGCGTTGGCTCGGCGGGAGTCCCCGAATCGTGGCTCCCGACTCCTGGGGATGGCCAAAGCCCTGGTCATGGAGATGCCGAGGACTCTGGCGGCGCTGGAGTCAGGGGAGTTGAATGAGTGGCGGGCGACGCTGCTGGTCAGGGAAACGGCGTGCTTGTCTGTGGAGGACAGGTGTGCGGTGGATGAGGAACTCGCCGCGGACACCGGAACTTTCGACGGCGCTGGGGATCAAGCGATCATTGCCGCGGCGAAAGCGGCCGCGTACCGGCGTGATCCGCGGTCGGTGGTGAAGCGTGCCTCCCACGCTGTCACCGAGCGGACCGTGAGTCTTCGTCCGGCGCCGGACACCATGACGTACCTGACTGCGTTGCTGCCCGTCGCGCAAGGGGTCGCGGTCTATGCCGCGCTCACGCGTCGGGCTGATTCTGCCCGTTCGGCCGGTGATCCCCGGAACCGGGGCCAGATCATGGCCGACACCCTCGTCGAGCGCATCACCGGTACACCGGGAGGGATCTCAGGGATCAACCTGGACCTCGTCATGACCGACCGAACCCTCTTCCAGGGCGATGCCGAACCCGCACGCGTGAAGGGCTACGGAATTGTCCCAGCAGGGTGGGCCCGGAAACTGGTCGGCGCGGGAGAAGCGGCATCACCAGGACACAGGCCAATAGCAGGCGTCGAACCCGCACCACGCCAAAAGCGACCGCCGGTCCCAGACCCCTCGCTACGGCAGAGCTTCGGATCATCGCCAGACCGGGATGTCCCGCGGGTTAGGGATGCCCCGCCGGAGCAGGATCGCGAGTTCCAGGTCTGGCTTCGCCGGCTCTACACTGCACCGGCCACGGGAGACCTCCTGACCATGGATTCCAAAGCCAGGCTCTTCCCACCCCGGCTCAGACGCTTCATCGAAACCCGTGATGACACCTGCCGCACCCCCTACTGCGACGCGCCCATCCGCCATATCGACCACATCGTGCCCTGGCACGCCGGAGGCACCACCACCCTGGCCAACGGGGCCGGACTCTGCGAAGCCTGCAACCACACCAAAGAAAACACCGGCTGGAGCGCCAACACCGTGTCCGGGGACGTCCATACCGTGGAATTACGCACGCCCACGGGGCATGTGTACCGTTCCAAAGCCCCGCCGATGCCGGGCCCTGGCACTCTTCGCGCCACCGCTCCAATGTCCGAGTCGCCTGAGATTTTCGTCAGCTGAACCTGAAGGCTCAGGGCTTATTTAGCGGCCCAGTATCTAGCGGCCCGGTGATTAGTAACCCAGTGTCGGCAACGTCAGGATTTCGGCTCCGTCGTTGGTGATGGCGATGGTGTGCTCGCTGTGGGCTGTCCGGCAACCCGTCACGCTGCGGAGCGTCCATCCGTCGGCGTCGGTGACCAGTTGTGCGGTGTCGGCCATGACCCAGGGCTCGAGGGCCAGCAGCAAACCGGGACGCAGCTTGTAGCCGCGGCCGGGCCGTCCCATGTTTGGGACGTGGGGATCCTGGTGCATGGTCGACCCGATGCCATGGCCACCGAACTCGGTGTTGACGGGGTAGCCCGCCTCGCTCAGGACTGCGCCGATGGCGTAGGAGAGGTCTCCGATCTTGGCGCCGGGGCGGGCTGCTGCAATTCCGGCGCGCAGGGCTCGCTCGGTCACCTCGATCATCGCCACGCTCTCCGCCGGCCTCGATTCGCCCACGATGAAGCTGATGGCAGAGTCGGCTGCGACGCCGTGGAGGGAGACGGCGAGGTCGAGTGTCAACAGGTCGCCGTCGGCAAGTGCGTAGTCCCGGGGCAACCCGTGCAGCACGGCATCGTTGACGCCTGTGCAGATGTAGTGGCCGAAGGGACCCCGTCCAAAGGAGGGTGCGTAGTCGACGTAACAGGAGACTGCTCCTGCCTCGAGGATCATGGACTTTGCCCACTGGTCGATGTCCAGGAGGTTTGTGCCCACAGTGGTACGGCCCTTCAAGGTGTGCAGAATGTTGGCGACCAATGCCCCCGTATCCTTTGCGCGGACAAGCTCAGCGGGGCTGAGGATTTCGATCATTCGGCGCCTTTCGTTCATGTGAGACCAATAACTATCCCGGCCATATTATCCCGGTATTACAATTGGAGCCATGGTCAGGCTGCCGCTTACTCCCGCAGAGGCCGAGCGTGGACAACGCCTCGGTGCTCTGCTGCGTCGCGCCCGGGGCGGGCGATCCATGTTGGAGACCGCCCTCGATGCCCGGGTCTCGCCGGAAACGCTCCGAAAGATTGAGTCGGGCAGGGTGGCTACGCCGGCTTTCCCAACCGTAGCTGCGATCGCCGACGTCCTTGGGCTTTCCCTTGACGAGGTATGGGCCGAGATCAACCAACCCGACAAGGGCGTAGATGCTGAAGGCTCTCGACGAAGCGCCCGCGAATGGCTCGCCTCCTAGGCTTTGTGGCAGACGCCTCAGCGCTTGGGGCGGGCCCGAACATGAAGTCGCTCGCCTTGCTGGCCAAATAGTGTGAGGAGTTCCACCGGTTCCGAGGTGGCACTCGTAAACCAGTGTGGAGTGCGGGTGTCGAATTCCGCCACCTCGCCCGGTTTCAAAATGAAGTCGCTGTCGCCAAGCACTAAGCGCAGCTTTCCGTTGAGGATGTACATCCAGTCGTAACCTTCGTGCGATTGCGGCTCCGGAATCTCCTTGCCTGTGCCACTCTTGAGCACCATCTTGAACGCCTGGATTCCGCCGGGTCGCCGAGTGAGGGGGAGGGCGGTGCCCCACTCGTGAACGTGTGGTTTGAGGTGGATGCGGGGATCACCAGTCTCCGGGGCGTCGATCAACTCTTCCAGGGGGACTTGATGGAGCCGCGCGATCGGGAGCAGGAGTTCCAGGGTGGGTTTGCGCTGGCCTGACTCCAGCCTCGAAAGCGTACTGACGGAGATGCCGGTTGCCTCCGAAGCTTCCGCAAGCGTCACGTTGCGCTGTGTCCGCATCGTGCGCAGGCGGGGACCGACGGCGTCGAGCATGGTGCTGAAATCTGTAACCATTCCTCCAGTTTGCCATAGCGGCAAAAATACTTGCTGATACTGCCGAGTGTCCCGAACCATGGAAGAAAGCGGTACGGAGCCGCTTGAGACATGTGGAGGCACCGTGGGTGAAGAATTGAACAACAGCCAGATGGTCGAGCAATACGACGTCGTAGTGGTGGGAGGTGGCGCAGCTGGGTTAAGTGCGGCGGTCACCCTGGGGAGGGCATTGCGCTCGGTCCTGGTCATCGACGCCGGCGAGCCCAGGAATGCGCCGGCGGCCGGGGTGCACGGTTTCCTGTCCCGGGATGGCATCAATCCCATGGAACTGCTGGCGCTCGGACGCGCTGAGGCGCGGCAGTATGGGGCCGACCTCGTGGACGGCATCGCAGTTGCAGCGAGGACGACGGCGGATCCCGGCTCAGGCGCGGAGCTCGCGTTCGAGGTGGACTTGGCCGATGGCCGGACCGTGGCCGCACGCCGCCTGCTGGTCAGTACCGGGCTGGTAGACAAACTGCCCGACATCGATGGCATCAGGGAGCGCTGGGGAAGGGATGTTCTGCACTGCCCCTACTGCCACGGCTGGGAGGTCAGGAACAAGGCGATTGGAATTCTGGGTTCGGTGCCCATGGCGCTGCACCAGGCCCTGCTCTTCCGCCAGTGGAGCCCCAACATCACCCTGTTCCTGAACGACATTGTGGAGCCGACGGAAGAGGAATGGGAACAACTTGCTGCCCGTTCCATCACGGTGGTGGACGGCAAGGTGCGGTCCCTGGACGTGACCGATGACGTCTTGTCCGGCGTTGTCCTGGCATCAGGGAAAATGATCCCCGTGGAAGCTGTCGTTACAGGGCCTCGACTACAGGCGCGCTCGGCCGTGCTGGAATCGCTGGGCATCGCATCAGTGGTTCACCCGATGGGCGTGGGGACCCATGTCGAGGTGACGCCACAGGGCGCGACGTCGATGCCGGGTGTGTGGGCGGCGGGCAACGTCTCCGACCTCACCGGTCAGGTGATGGCGTCGGCAGCTTCGGGCGTCATGGCAGGGGCAGCCATCAATGCCGATCTGATGGTTGAGGAGACGAGGTTGGCTGTGGATGCGGCCCGACTCTCAGCCTTGTCACGATAACGGTCCAAGTCCGTGGCAGCCTCTTCTTCGACCACTGGGACCCGGCGGTGGTGAGCTGGTTGGGCAACCGCCGCGACAGCTGACCAGAAAACAGTCGGCTTGTGGCGTTCACGAGAGGACGATTAAGGGACAGCAGTTGGAGGAGGTTGGTATGTGCTGCGCGCACTACGACGACTTCGAGCGGCGCACGAAGAAGGACTCCGCGCGCAAGCCCGAGACGCACACGTTTGATGCAAGCAAAGATGAAGCACCCGCAGGGAAGCGTCCGCAGACAGAAGGAACACTGTGGACTTTCCTTGCCCGCCGTCGCAGGGAATTTGAGGTTTCAGAACCGAAGATCGACCGCATCCGCGAGAAGGTTTAGGCATTCACAGGCACAGTCATGGAAGCTGGACCTGCTCGAACAAAAGGGTGAAGGCGCTGCGGTCGCAGCGCCTTCACCCTTTGCCGGCGGGCTGGTTCTTGTGGATAAAACCCTAGGACGGAATGGCCAGGAACTCTCGGGCAGCCGTCACCAGGGCTTCCGTCCCTCGCGTCAGCGTTGGCTGGATAACTGGTGCAAAGTATGGCGAGTGATTCGACGGAATGTCCTCGGGAAGGCGACCTGTTGCGGCGAATTCCTTGAACAAGGAAGGCTCAGAGCCACCCAGGAACCAGAACACCAGCGGAGCACCGGCAGCGGTGGCCAAGACTCCCACGTCCTCGCTCCCGGACACCGGTCCGGGGTCGATAATCTGTGTTTCGCCAAACTTTGCCTTGAAGGCTGCGGACACCTTCCCGGTGGCATCTTCGTCGTTGACTGTCAGTGGGAACCGTTCTTCGAAATGAACTTCCGGTTCCTTGGGAGCACCTGAAGCTGTGGCTTCCCCCTTGGCAATGCGTTCAATTGAACCGAGGATCTTATCCCTGGTGGCGTCACTGAAGGTACGGACGCTGAGGCCCAGAGTTGCCGTTTCCGGGATGATGTTATTCTTTGTCCCTGAGTGAATCTGCCCAACGGTCACCACCGCGGAGTCGCTGGCTGCGAGTTCACGTGAGACGATGCCCTGCAACCTGACAGTGGTTGCAGCAGCCATCAATACTGGATCAATAGTGGTCTCCGGGCGCGATCCGTGCCCCCCTCGTCCATGCAAAGTGATGTTGAGGGAATCGGCGGACGCCATGGTGACGCCGGTACGCATGCCGAACCATCCGGCAGGGAAAGGGGCCACGTGCTGGCCTAGGACGACGTCGGGTTTCGGCACCACGTCATACAACCCAGCGGCAACCATGGTTTCCGCCCCGCCGCCCCATTCTTCTGCCGGCTGGAAGAGGGCTATCAGGGTGCCTTGCCACTCATCACGCTGCGCGGCCAGGACCTCCACCGCGCCAACAAGGCAACTCACATGCACGTCATGGCCACAAGCGTGCATGACCGGCATGTCCCTGCCCTCATGATCAACACCCACAGCCGTGCTCGCATAGTCCAAACCCGTTGCTTCCTTGACCGGCAACGCATCCATGTCTGCCCTGAGCATCACCACCGGTCCGGGTCCATTCTCCAGAACACCAACAACCCCGGTCTTTCCGATATTGCGGTGAACCGTGAATCCGAGGTCTTCAAGATAACCCGCGGCGATCCCGGCGGTTCGGGTCTCTTGGAACGACAACTCCGGATGGGCGTGCAGGTCCTTGTAGAGCTTTTCGAGGTCAATGGTCATGAGTCTGCCCTTTTCGTTCGACGCCTAGATCTGGTCAGTGTATCCAGCCCAAAGCTGCAAAGGCTGGGAAGCCCCGGCACACTGGATGGCATGAGGGATTCAGAACCAGTCACCACTCAGCAATCCACCGTGGAGGAGTGGACCAAGGCCTTGGCGGAAGCAACCGGTTCGCCGGGCGGGGGTGCCGGGACCGGCGTCATGCTCTCCATCGCGGCCTCGCTGACGTCCATGGTCGCCGGATACACCCAGGCGGAGGAGGCCCAGCATGAACAGCTCGGTGACATCCACGCCCGGGCCCATGCACTTCGCCAAGCTGCGCTTCAATTAGCCGACGACGACGCGTCCGCCTCCAACGCTTTCGGCGCCGCCTTCCGCCTCGACCCCGGTCCGGAACGCGACGCCGCGATTCATCAGGCCTCCGTCGATGCTGCCGAGGCTTCAGGCGTCCTGGGGAAGCGAGCCATCGAGGCCATCGAAGACCTGGGCTGGCTCGCTTCCAAAGGGAACCCGGCGCTGATCGCCGATGTCGTTGTGGGCTTTGGAGCCCTCCGTGCAGCCATAGCCGGAGCCAGAACCAACGTGAGCTTCGACCTCGCGTCCTTGACCTCGGCCGGCACCACGCTCCAGGAAGTTGGGGAACAGCATCCAGAGCTTTGGAATACGGTGACCCGACTCAGTGACGCCCTCGACAGAATCGACGAACTCACCGCTGGAGTCGACCCAAAAGCGGCGCCGACCGAAGCTGTCTAGCTTCAGTCGGCACCGCTTTGACTACACCACTGGGTTTACTACTGCGCCTTCGGCACACGCCGAAGTACGACGGCGGCGAGTACTGCCGCGCCTGCCATCAGGACCAGCCCAATCGCCGCAGTGATGTGGACACCGGACTCGAAAGCTGTCCGGGCGGCATGTGTCAGCGCCTCCGACAACGGGGCCGGAAGGGCGGCCGCCGCATCAACAGCGCCGGCGAGCGTTTCGCCGGAGTTCCCGGCAGCTTGCTCGGAGATGCCGTCCGGAATGATCAGGTTGTGCTGGTAGGAAGCCGTAAGGATGGAGCCGAGCACGGCCGTTCCCAGGAGCGACCCCAGTTCGTAGCCGGTTTCGGAGATGGCCGAGGCCGCTCCGGATTTATCTGCCGGCACCGAGGCCAGGATGAGGTCGTTGGAGATGGTCTCCGCGGCACCCACACCCACCGCAAGCACGGTCAGTGCTGAGAGCAGGAATACGGGTCCACTGCCGTGGTCGCCCACCACCACTACCAGGTAACCCACTGCGCTCAAGGTCAGCCCGGCCGCCACCACGAATCCGGGCCGCACACGCTTCACCAGAGGCACCACCAGGAGCCCGGCAATGACTGTGGCCAGGAGCGCGGGAATCATCGCGATGCCCGCCTCCATGGGGGACTGCCCCTCCACCAACTGCAGGTGCTGGGCGAAGAAGTAGATAAAACCCGTCATGGAGAAGAGGGACAGCACGTTGGCCACGATGGCCGTGCTGAACACCTTGTTCCTGAACAATGCGACATCCAGCATGGGGTTCTCGATCCGCTGCTGGCGGCGAACGAAGAGAATGCCCATCACCACGCCGAAGCCCATGAAGGCTGCCGCGGATGCCCCGAAGCCATGCACTGCGAATTCCTTGATGCCGTAAACAAAAGGAGCCATGGTGACCACAGACAGGACGATGCTGGGCACGTCCACACGTCCCGGATTGGAGTCCTTGGACTCGGGAATCAGGACCCGGCCGAAAGCCAGGAGCGGCAGGAGCAGGAAAGCTGCCACCAGGAAGACGGCACCCCACCAGAAGTGTTCCACCAGCCAGCCGCCAAAGATCGGGCCGAGGGCTGCGCCACCGGAGAAACCGGCAGCCCAGACGGCGATCGCAAGCCGGCGGCGGTTGGGGTCGGTAAAGATGTTCCGGATCAGGGAAAGCGTGGACGGCATCAGCATGGCGCCGAAGACGCCGAGGCCGGCGCGTCCGGCAATGAGCCACTCCGCGGAAGGTGCGAAGGCTGTAGCAGCCGACACCGCAGCGAAGCCTGTGCTGCCGACCAGCAGCAGCCGCCGTCGTCCGATCCTGTCGCCCAGGTTACCCATGGAAACGAGAAGCGCCGCGAGGACCAGCGGGTAGGCGTCAACAATCCATAGGAGTTGAACGCCGCCCACGTCCAGGGAGCGGGCGATCTCGGGCAGGGCAAAGGTGAGCGCGGTGTTGTCGACGGCCACCAGCAGCACCGGGAACATCAGGAGCGCCAGTGCCGTCCAATCGCGCCACGGTGCTGCCTGGCCCATATCGGGACGAGCGGAGCGGGGTGCTTGGGTTGAGGACGGCGAGAACATGTCACTTACTATACCGTCCAGACGGTACAGTTTCAAATGGAACCCCAACAAGCCTTTAGGGAATGATGTACTCATGCCACGAAAACCAGTTGCCCGGGATGCCGTCCTGGATGCCTACGAAGCCCTCCTCATAGAGGTAGGGGAACGGGCTGCCACGCTCGACGCCGTCGCCAAGCGGGCCGGGGTCTCCAAGGGTGGGCTGCTGTACCACTTCCCCAACAAGGAATCGCTGATCAGTGCCTTGCTGGAACGACTGGACCAACTGGCTGAACAGGACATTGAGCGGATGAGGGCCGCGCCGGACGGTGCTGCCGCGTACTTCATCCGGACGTCCCTGTGGGCCGGGACTCCGATGGACCGTGCGTTTGTGGCCGCGACCCGCCTGGCCGAGGTTGCCCATGAAGAAACCCGCCGCAGGTTTGCCGGAATCCAAAAGCAATGGCTCGATGTCCTGGCCAAGGATGTGGGACCCGAGGTCGCCAAGGCCGTCAGTTACATGGGTGACGGGCTGTATTTCAACGCAATGTTCGAAGGCGGCCAGGACGACGGCAACGCAGGCCGGGAGGCCGACGTCGAAATCCTGTTGGGAGTCCTGGACCGGCTGCGGAAGTAGCACGTCGCCCATTTGCGGCGGCGACCGCCACGTAGGACAATTAACCCTTGTGGCCTGCCCTGACTGAGGTCGCGTACAACTGAACATGCCTATGATCTGCGGCGGGAGAGTCCTGCAAGCATGTGGTGCAGGCGCCGTAGGAGCAAACCCTCCCCAGGAATCTCTCAGGCCCACGCACCGCCGCGGCAAGGCAACTCTGGAAAGCAGCAGGCGCTCAGCCCACCTTCGGGCCAATGGGCGCTGTGCTCACCGACGGTGCAAGCGATGGTTGTCCCAACAACCCGCGGAAACTCTCAGGTCCAATACAGAGCGGGGAGGAACCCGAGCCGCTGTGGCGTACCCAAACGCCGCCCAAGTATTGGAGTTCCTTCGTGACGGTTAGTTCTGCCTCCACCACCTTCGTCGATCGGCATATCGGCGCACGCCGCCAGGCCGACATTGAGACCATGCTCAAGTCCGTCGGCTACGACACCGTTGATTCGCTGGTCGACACCGCCGTTCCGAACGACATCCGCCAGGACGTCGCCCTCACACTGCAAAACGCGCTGAGTGAAGTGGAGGTCCTGGCAGAGCTGCGCAAACTTGCGTCCAAGAACAAGACCGCTGTCCAGATGATCGGCCAGGGCTACTACGACACCGTGACGCCGCCGGTGATCCGCCGCAACATCCTTGAATCCCCGGCCTGGTACACCGCCTACACCCCGTACCAGCCGGAAATCTCCCAGGGCCGCCTCGAAGCACTCTTGAACTTCCAGACCATGGTCCAGGACCTGGTTGGCCTGCCGATCGCCAACGCCTCCCTGCTGGATGAAGCAACGGCCGTGGCCGAGGCCGTCCTGATGATGCGCCGCGCCAACAAGAACAAGGCCGCCCAGGACGGCAAGACCGTTCTTGACGCCGACTGCCTGCCGCAGACCATCGCCATTGTGAAGGGCCGCGCCGAAGCCCTCGGCTTCGACGTTGAGGTCGCCGACCTCTCGCTCGGTCTCCCGGAAGGCGCCATCAACGGCGTCGTCCTGCAGCAGCCCGGCGTTTCGGGACGCGTGTTCGACCACTCTGCCGTCATTGCTGAAGCCAAGGAACGCGGCGCGCTGGTTACTGTTGCTGCCGACCTCCTGTCCCTGACGCTCATCACCCCTCCGGGTGAGCAGGGCGCCGATATCGCTGTTGGTTCCGCGCAGCGCTTGGGCGTTCCGCTGTTCTTCGGCGGCCCGCACGCCGCGTACATGGCCGTCCAGAAGGGCCTGGAGCGTTCCATGCCCGGCCGTCTGGTGGGCGTTTCCAAGGACGACGCCGGTGTCCCCGCCTACCGCTTGGCGCTGCAGACCCGCGAGCAGCACATCCGCCGCGAGAAGGCTACCTCCAACATCTGTACCGCCCAGGCACTCCTCGCCATCGTGGCCTCGATGTACGCCGTCTACCACGGCCCGGAAGGCCTGAAGGCGATCGCCGAGACCGCCCACGGCCACGCCCGGACCCTCGCAGCGTCGCTGAAGGCTGCCGGCGTCGAGGTCCTCCACGGTTCCTTCTTCGACACCATCACCGTCCGCGTCCCCGGCAAGGCTGCCGCGATCGTGGCCGCTGCGGAAGCGAAGGGCATCAACCTCCGCGGCGTTGACGCTGACACGGTGGGCATCTCGGTTGATGAGACCACGACGACGGCGGTTGTCGCCGACGTCGCGTCGGTCTTCGGCGCTTCGGTGCTTGAGTCCGCTGATGGCTTTGCGCTTGAGGGCTCTGTTGAGCGCACGAGCGACTTCATGCAGCACCCGGTGTTCAACACGCACCGCTCCGAAACCCAGCTCCTCCGCTACATCCGCAAGCTCTCTGACCGCGACCTCGCACTGGATCGCACCATGATCCCGCTGGGCTCGTGCACCATGAAGCTCAACGCCACCGCTGAGATGGAAGCCATTTCCTGGCCGGAGTTCGCTTCGATCCATCCGTTCGCCCCGGATTCCCAGACCGAAGGCTGGCGCGAACTCATCACCGACCTTGAGGCCCAGCTGACCGAGATCACTGGTTACGACCAGGTCTCCATCCAGCCGAACGCCGGCTCCCAGGGTGAGCTCGCCGGCCTCCTGGCCATCCGCGGCTACCACCTCTCCAACGGCGATGACCAGCGCAACGTATGCCTCATCCCCGCCTCGGCGCACGGCACCAACGCTGCCTCCGCAGTGCTCGCGGGCATGAAGGTAGTGGTTGTCGCCACCGCACCCGATGGCACCATCGACCACGTTGACCTCAAGAACAAGATCGAGGCCAACAGGGACGCCCTCTCGGCCATCATGATCACCTACCCGTCCACGCATGGTGTGTACGACGCCGACGTCCGCGAAGTCTGCGACGCCATCCATGAAGCCGGCGGCCAGGTGTACATCGACGGCGCCAACCTCAACGCACTCGTGGGCCTGGCCCAGCCGGGCAAGTTCGGCGGGGACGTTTCCCACTTGAACCTGCACAAGACCTTCTGCATCCCGCACGGCGGTGGCGGACCCGGCGTTGGCCCCGTAGCAGCCAAGGCACACCTCGCTCCGTTCATGCCGGGTGACGCCGCATCCTGGACCGAAGGCAACGACGTCCCGATTTCCGCGTCCCGTTTCGGTTCCGCCGGCGTCCTGCCGATTTCCTGGGCGTACGTGAAGCTGATGGGTGGCCAGGGCCTCACCGAAGCGACCAAGTCCGCGCTGCTGGCTGCGAACTACATCGCTTCGCGCCTCAACGACCACTTCCCGGTCCTCTACACCGGCGAAGGCGGACTCGTAGCGCACGAGTGCATCCTTGACCTGCGCGAACTGACGGCCAAGACCGGCGTCACGGCTGAAGACGTGGCCAAGCGCCTCATCGACTTCGGCTTCCACGCACCCACCCTCGCGTTCCCGGTTGCCGGCACGTTGATGGTGGAGCCCACCGAGTCCGAAGACCTCGTGGAGATCGACCGCTTCATCGAAGCCATGATCACCATCCGCAAGGAAATCGACCAGGTTGCCAACGGAGACTTCGCCGTTGAGAACTCGCCGCTGCGCAAGGCACCCCACACTGCTGCCGCCGTCGTAAGTTCTGATTGGGACCGCGCGTACCCGCGCGAGCAGGCCGCCTTCCCGGTCCACCACCTCAAGCAGGACAAGTACTTCCCGCCTGTCGGCCGCATCGATGGCGCAGCGGGAGACCGCAACCTGGTCTGCTCCTGCCCTCCGATCGAAGACTTCGAAAACTAAGGACTGGTCATGACTGAGAACTACACCGCTCTCTACGAAGAGCACAAGAAGCTCGGCGCGTCCTTCACCGACTTCGGTGGCTGGCAGATGCCGCTCAAGTACTCCTCCGAACTGGCCGAGCACCACGCAGTCCGCAAATCCGCCGGCCTGTTCGACCTCTCCCACATGGGCGAAGTCTGGGTCACCGGTCCGGAGGCTGCTGCGTTCCTCGACTTCGCCCTGGTGGGAAAGATCTCCGCCATGTCCGACGGCAAGGCCAAGTACTCGCTGATCTGCCAGGAAGACGGCGGCATCATCGATGACCTCATCACATACCGTCGCGGTTCCGAGAAGTTCCTGGTGGTTCCAAACGCGGGCAACGCTGCCGTTGTCGCCGAAGCCCTTCTGGAGCGAGCGGCCGGTTTCGACGTCGCGGTTGAGGACGCTTCGGCCGAAACTTCACTCATTGCAGTGCAGGGCCCGCTCGCCGAAGCCATCCTGCTGCGCTTGGTTCCGGCCGAACAGCACGCACTGGTCACCGAACTGAAGTACTACGCGGCAGTTGAAGTCCCGTTCACGTTCGACGGCGGCACTCAAGACCTGCTGTTGGCCCGCACCGGATACACCGGCGAAGACGGCTTCGAGATCTTCGTGGCGAACGATTCCGCCGCAGCCCTGTGGCAAGCCATCGCCGACGTTGCTGAGGAAGGCGAACTCACTCCCGCCGGCCTGGCTTCCCGTGACTCACTGCGTCTCGAAGCCGGCATGCCCCTCTACGGCAACGAGCTCTCCCGCGAAGGCAACCCCTTCGCTGCAGGGCTCGGCCCGGTGGTGGCGCTGTCCAAGGAAGGCGACTTCGTCGGCAAGGACGCACTCGCTGCCCTCAAGGCTGACGGGGCCGGTGCCACCAGCGGGCGCAAGCTCGTGGGCCTCAAGGGCTTGGGACGCCGCGCCGGACGCGGCCACTACCCGGTCCTCAAGGACGGTGCAGTGGTTGGCGAAGTGACCTCCGGCCAGCCCAGCCCCACGCTCGGCTACCCGGTAGCGTTGGCGTATGTCGACGTCGAGCACTCTGGTCTGGGTACCGCGTTGGACATCGACCTGCGGGGTAAGAGCGAGCCGTTCGAAGTCGTCGCACTGCCGTTCTACAAGCGCCAAAAGTAAGTTGCGGGTCCTTTGGGACCGACATCCTCCGCGGGCTCGGTCGCATGTGCGCCCGCTGAGCGGACGCGATGCTCCCTTGGACGCCCGCTTCCGGATGTCGGTTCCAAAGGGGAGAGTCCTCCGGCGCTTCGTGAACCGCTAAGGTGCTGGGGGAGTGGGGGCCTGCCGAAGGTGATCCTTTGCCACACCCCTGAATCATCCGCGCTCACGGCCCCCGGCGCGACACAATTAGATGTAGCCACTACACGTAAAGGAATCAGAATGCCCAAAGTAGCGCCCGAACTTCAGTACTCCGACGAGCACGAGTGGGTCTCCCGCGGCGAAGGGAACTCGGTATCCGTCGGCATCTCCGAGGTTGCCACCGACGCTCTGGGTGACATCGTGTACGTTGACCTGCCCGAGGTTGGCTCCACGGTCACCGCTGGCGAGACCTGCGGCGAAGTTGAGTCCACCAAGTCCGTCTCGGACCTGTACTCGCCGGTCACCGGTGAGGTCACGGAGATCAACGACGCAGTTGTCGGCGACCCCGCACTGATCAACAGCGACCCTTACGGTGCCGGCTGGCTCTTCAAGGTCGCCGCTGAGTCCGACGGCCCGCTGCTCTCTGCCGAGGAATACGCCTCCAAGAATGGCGGAGACCTCTCCTAACTCCCTTCGACCGAGTCTGATTCGGGGGGTCGCTGCGGGTCGTGCCGTGCGCACGGCATGTTCCGCAGCAAGACCCCGTATTGGGCGCCGGGATGGCCCTCGCCAAGGGCCCCTTTGGGCTGGCGTCCGGAAGCGGGCGTCCAAGGGAGCTTCGCGTCCGCCCAGCGGGCGCTTCAGCGACCGAGCCCGCGGAGGACGTCGACCCAACGGGCCCGAACGCTCGCAGGCAGCACCGGCCCACAAGGCGTAGCGTGGGATTGTAGAACTGAATAAATTTGCGACGCCGGGTTGCCGCCTTTGGGGGCCATCCGGCGTCGTGCTTCGGTCGCCTACCGCCACAAGCGGGGGAGGCCATCCGGCAGGACCATCTGCCGGACCGTTTCAAGCTGTATTAAGGGATCCCGACCATGGCTGTTGGTGTTTTCGATCTGTTCTCTGTGGGTATTGGTCCGTCGAGTTCTCATACTGTGGGGCCGATGCGGGCCGGGGCGGTGTTTGCCCGCGAGCTGCGTGAGTCCGGCGTGCTCGATTCCGTGGTGGGCTTGAGGGTTGATCTTTACGGCTCATTGGCTGCGACGGGCAGAGGCCATGGGACGTTCACCGCAGTGTTGCTGGGACTGGAGGGCTTCGACCCTGAGCTCATTCTGCCTGAGGAGGTGGAGGAGCGGTTGGCCATGATCGCTGAGACGGGTGTGCTGAACCTGGCCGGTGCGTCCGGTGAAGGTGTGGAGCTGCCGTATGCGGTGGAGGATATGGTGTTGCATCCGTTGACGGTGTTGCCGCGGCATACGAACGGGATGAAGTTTGCTGTCTCTGATGCTGAGGGGAATGTTCTGCGGGAGGCGACGTTCTTCTCGGTCGGTGGTGGGTTCATTGTCCGTGAGGGTGAGGAGAACGCGGCCCAGCAGGAGTTGGAGGAGTCCAAGAAGGAGTTGCCGTTGCCTTTTAGGACGGCGGCGGAGTTGATGGGCCGGTGTGCGTCCAAGGGGTTGGGGATCAGCGACATCATGTTCATCAACGAGCGGGCGTCCCGGTCGGAGGAGGAGATCCGGGAGGGTTTGCTGCATATCTGGTCGGTGATGGAGGCCTGTGTTGAAACGAGTTTGAAGCGTGAGGGTGTGTTGCCTGGTGGGTTGCGGGTCCGGCGTCGTGCTCCTGATTGGTTGGAGCGGTTGCTGAAGGAGGATAAGGACCGGAACGATCCGAAGTATTGGCAGGAGTGGGTGAACCTGATCGCCCTGGCTGTCAATGAGGAGAACGCTTCGGGTGGCCGGGTGGTGACGGCGCCGACGAATGGTGCGGCGGGGATTATCCCGGCGGTGCTGTATTACGCGTTGAATTATGCTCCGGGCATGGATCAGGCTACCCAGGCTGATAGGGATGATGTGGTGGTGAAGTTCCTGCTCGCTGCTGGTGCTGTGGGTGTGTTGTACAAGGAGCAGGCCTCTATTTCGGGGGCTGAGGTGGGTTGTCAGGGTGAGGTGGGTTCGGCGTCGTCGATGGCTGCTGCTGGGTTGGCTGAGGTGATGGGTGGTACGCCGGGTCAGGTGGAGAACGCTGCGGAGATCGCGATGGAACATAACCTGGGGCTCACGTGTGATCCGATCGGGGGGTTGGTGCAGATTCCGTGTATTGAGCGGAACGCGATCGCTGCGGCGAAGGCGATCAATGCTACGAAGATGGCGCTCTGGGGTGACGGGACGCACCGGGTTTCCCTGGACGAGGTGATCGTGACCATGCGGGAGACGGGCAAGGACATGTCCCATAAGTACAAGGAAACCGCGATGGGCGGCCTCGCCGTCAACGTCGTCGAATGCTGAGTCTGTTTACTGTCGGTGGCTAGTGCCATGCTGTATCCATGAGCGGGGGATACGACAGGGATTTTTTGCGGGCACGCCTTGAGCTGCCCAGTCCGTCGGCGACGACGATTCTGTTGGACTACATCCACTTTTCTGTGCGTTTCCGGGCTGCCCGGAAGCTTGCGGCGATCGTGGGTGTCAACATCAGCGGTGCGGAGCTGAACCCTTTGGCCCGCGAGGGAACCTGGCACTTCGACGACAGGATCCCCAAGGAGCAACAGGCAGGCCCGGACGTCTACAAGAACAACGCGTTCGACCGTGGACACCTGGTCCGGCGCCTTGATCCTGTCTGGGGCGATGCTGCTACGGCCAAGAAAGCCAACCAGGATACGTTTGCCTTCACCAACGCTGCGCCGCAAGTGGATGACTTCAACCAGGGCAAGGAGCTGTGGGTGGGGCTCGAAGACCATGTGCTTGAACATGCCGACGCCCACGACGCCAAACTCAGTGTCTTCACAGGACCGGTCTTCCGTGATGATGATCAGCCGTACCGTGGTGTCCAGATCCCGCGGAAGTTCTGGAAGATCGCGGCATGGACCAACGATGCCAAGCTGGCCGCCGTCGGGTTCGTCCTGGACCAGTCGCCGCTGCTGGGCAAGGTTGACCTGAAGAGAGCCATCGAGACGCGGCTCCTGGAAGGCGAACCGCCCCCGCTGGGTCCGTTCCGGACCTTCCAGGTCCCCATCGGGGAGATCGCGGACCTGACAGGACTAAGCCTGAGCCGGCTGTCCACTGCGGACCGCCTTGTCAGCGGCCAGCGTGAACTCGGAAAGCAACCGAAGGCAATCCAGCTGGAGAGCATGGACCAGATCCGTTTGTAAGCACCTGTTAGCGCCCGCTTCAGCTCAGAAATGAGCCGATTTTTCTCAGCCCGATAGACTTAGGGCTGCATGTCCGCATGCGCACCACGCTTTTGAACACTGCACCAAAACCCTGAGATTGGACACGGCCACCTTGCGAGAATTCACCGCCCGCTTTGCCACCGCCGAGGAAATCGACAACTGGGACAAGCACGTCACGGCCAATCCGAATGGCGGCAACATGCTGCAATCGGACGCCTACGCGGCAGTCAAGGACGGCAACGGCTGGCTGGTCCGCCGCCTTGTGGTGGAGAGCGCCGGCTACGCCAGCTACAACCTGCTCCTGGAGAAGAAGTTCCCGGTCATGGGCCGGCTCTGGTACCTGATCAAAGGCCCGGACGCTGCTGCCGTAGAGGACATGACCCCCATGCTCACGGCCATCGCCGCCCTGGCCAAGGAACAGAAGATGAACGTCTTCGCCATCAAGATAGAGCCCGACGTCGTGGACTCACCCGAGGCGGTGACGCACCTGAAGGCCGCTGGCTTGGTTAAAGCACCGAACATCCAATCCAACGACTCAACGGCGATACTCGATATCTCGGCACCGGCCAATGAAGTGCTCCGCAACATTTCCTCGCGTGCCCGGAACGCAGTCCGCAGGGCGGAGCGTGAAGGCTGCGAGGTAGTCCAGGCGGAGCCCGGCGAAGACAGTTACCGCAAGCTTTACGGCCTCATGCAGAACACCATGAACGCCAAGGGGGCCATGCCGCTCCGGAATTATGAGTACTACGCCACGTTCTGGGAAGAGTTCAGCAGCCGAGGCCAAGGGCACTTCTTCTTCGTTCACGAGGACGGGGCGCCGAGCGTTGGCGCTTTCGTCATCAACTACGGTTCCAAGGCGACGTACAAGGACGGCGGTTCCACCCAGAACCGCAAGCAGTACGGTGACTCACACTTGGCGCAGTGGGCTGCGATCCGGCGCATGCAGGAGCTTGGCTGCGTGGAATACGATTTCTGCGGCACACCCCCTGCGGCCAAGATCAAGGACAAGTCGCACCCGCTCTATGGCCTGGGATCCTTCAAGACCAGCTTCACCAAGACCGTCACGGATTTCGTGGGCTGTTACGACCTTGTGCTGGGACCAGTCCGCTACAAGCTGTGGCTAAAGGGAGCGGAACGTATCTTCCGTCGACTCGAAACCATGCGCACCGGCGGCCAGTTCTACTGACAGCCAGTTATCGGCAGCAAGCAAACTTCAGGCCCGCCCCGGCCACCAACGGGTGCAAATCTACTGTTAGGTGAGGTATTTTCTTTGACTCCGATTGAGGCTGGAACCGACATGGAATTCGTGATTCTCAGTGACGCTGATTTCGAGACGTTTGCCAAGGGACACCCCCAGGGCAGCTTCATCCAGTCCATGGACCTGACACGCTTCCAGCGCGCCCGTGGGCAGGAAGTCGAGCTCTTTGGCGTGAGGCAGGCCGGGAGCCTGATCGCCGCTGGCAAGCTCGTCTACACAAGCAACCGCTTCGGCTACAAGGTGTGCGACTGCGCCAAGGGACCACTGATGGACTACAGCGACCCCGCGATGGTGAGCTTCGTCGTCGAGCAGCTGAAGAAGCACGCGGCTTCGAAGAAGGCCGCGGAACTGCGGATCTCACCCAACATCCGGTACATCGCACGGGACGAAGAAGGCGCCGAGCACCCGGAGGTAGAGGACAACCGCCCACTGCTGAAGGAGTTCGAAGGCCTGGGCTTCAAGCACCAGGGCTTCGACATGAACTTCGCCAACATCAACTGGATGTTCATCAAGCAGCTCGACGGGATCGCAGATTCCGAAGAGCTGATCATGGGCATGAACTACCGCACCCGCAAGGCCATCCGGAAAGCCGAAAAGAACGGCGTTTACCTGGAGCAAGCCACGCTGGAGACCTTGGATGAGTTCTACAACGCGCTGAGCACCGCCGGCGACGAGAAGGGCTTCACGTACCGCGAACGCGAGTACTACGAGCAACTGCTCCGCAACACCTCCGATGAGTTCACCAAGCTCATGATGGCCAAAATCAACATCCCCGAGTACCGCGCGTCCATCACCGAACGCCTGGATGCCGAATCCAAGACCCTGGCAGACCTCAAGCGCGAGGTTGAGGAAACAGGCAGCAAGAAAAAGGCCAACCGCATCAAGGTTGTCCAGGACCTCGTGGACAGCTACGAGCGAAGCCTCAAGGACATCGAACGGTTCCCGGACTCCGTAGGCGTCGCCACCGTCGCAGCCATCCACTTCGCTTGCTCAGGTGACGAACTGGTGTGCGTCATCGGCGGCACAGTTCAGGATTACATTTACTTCAACGGTGCCACCTCCCTCTACTGGGGCATGATGCTGCACGCGCTCAACAACGGCTACTCGCGCTACAACTTCTACGGCACGTTCGGCATCCAGGGCCAGGATGAGACCGGCCACGGCGGCTACGAATTCAAGAAGGGCTTCGGTGGCGAAGTAGTCCAACTGGTGGGAGACTTCGTGGCCCCGGTGAACCCGCTCATCTTCAACGCCTATCGGGTGGTCAGGAAGCTCGCAGGAGCCGCCCAGACAGTGCTGGGACGATTGCCCCTTGAGAAATTGCCAGTAGTACGAAACCTGCGGGGGAACCGCTAATCAATCAAGCCAAGGGAGGATCACCGCGTGACTGAACGCCCCGAGGGGTCCGCCAGCAGGCCCCATACCGACGGCTTGCCCAAGACCCAGCCGCTGCGGCCATCGCAGGTCCGGCAGAACGTCAACGCCAAACGCATGCTCATGCGCCTGGTCCAGGGTGACAGCCCGCCCACGGCGCCCATGAACATCGTGGACCGGCTTGCCGGAAGTCCGTATGCCAACCCCACCATCCAGGTGGTGGGAGTGGATGCCTCCGCCCGTAAGACCATCGACTTCGCCCTGCACCTGGCTGAGGTCATGTTCCGCTACGGGGCAGGTGCCTTGGAAGTCGAGACGAGCATGATCGCCGTTACGGCTGCCCTTGGCCTGAAGAACGTTGAAGTGGACATCACCAACCAGTCGGTGGCCATCAATTACGCGCCCAAGGACCAGACCCCCATCACGCTGCTCCGCGTGGTGCGCTCCTGGACCAACAACTACGCCGGCCTTGCGCAAGTGCACCAACTGGTCACGGACATCGTGGCCGGGGGAGTGGGCCGCGACGAAGCCGTGCGCCGCTTGAACGAGATCATCCGCAGCGCCAAGCCCTTCCCACGGTGGATGGTCACCATTGCCTTCGGCATCTTTGCCGCAGTCTTCGTCGGCGTTTTGGGTGGCGGCCTGGGAGCTTCTGCGGTTGCCTTCGGTTCCAACATCCTGGTCAGCCTGCTCTCCCGCCAACTTGCCAGATGGCGGACCGCAGACTTCTTCAACACCATGGCGTGCGCCTTCCTGGTCACCTTTATCGCCTTGATGTTGCGGTGGGCGGGCGCGGACATCGCTCCGTCCATTGTGGTGGCCGGCGGCATCCTGCTGCTGCTTCCAACAGGGCGGCTGGTCTCGTCGGTGCAGGATGCCATCAATGGGTTCCCCGTAACGGCCGCGGGCCGGTTCCTGTCGACGCTGTTGACCTTCGGGGCCATCGTGGCGGGCATCGGCGTCGCCGTCGTGGTGGGGACGCTCATGGGCAGCGCCGTCCTGGACGTCACACAAACATTCCCCGACGCGTACCCCCTCTTGGTCCAAGCCATCCTCATCGCCATCGCGGTGGTGGCCATTGGCGTCACCGAACAAACCCAAATGCGGCTGTTATTCCCGACGGCGGCAGTCGGCATCGTGGGGTTCTTCGTCTTGTGGGGTGTGGGCGAAGCCGGGCTCGGCGACCGTTTATCGCCCGCCGTCGCGGCGGTGGTTATCGGACTGCTGGCTCGCGTGGTCGCGCTTAAATTGGGTGCTCCCCAGCTGGTGGTCGCAGTTCCAGCAGCGCTGATCCTGCTGCCTGGACTGACGATATTCCGCTCCATGTACGCCCTGACCGTGGAAGGGGGCGACTTCCTGGCGGGTGCCGGTGGCATGCTGAATGCCGGTGCGATAGTGCTGGGTGTCGCCGCAGGCATCGTGCTCGGTGACAACCTGGCCAGGCCGCTCACGAAGGGCCTCTCCAGTAACGAGCGCCGCCGGGTACGGAGGCGTTAACAACAAAAGCCGAACGGCGCCGCCACCTGGGCGGCGCCGTTCGGCTTTAAGAACGAAAGCTGGATTTGGCCTGTATCTAGATTTGGCCGACGGGAAGCTTCTTCTCGGCCTGGAAGACTTCCTCCACCCGGCCCTGGGCCCAGTAGCCCGACAGCGAGACCTGGGAACGCTCCAAGCCGCGCTGTGCGAAGAAGATCTCGCGGAGACCCTTCATGTAGCCACGCTCGCCGTGGGCGAAGACGTCCACGCGGCCGTCCAGCCACTCGGTGTTGCGCATGGCCTCGAGCAGGAGGTCGCTGGCCCCTGCAGGCACTCCGCTGCGCAGCAGCCAGTGCAGTTCGACGCCGGCCGGTGCGGAGATCGGAAGGATGTCTGCTTCGCTATCCACCTCGAGGTAGACCGTGCCCCGGGCGTCCGCCGCAAGGGTTTCCACACAGGCCGCAATGGCGGGAATGGCGGCGTCATCGCCGGCGAAGAGGTACCAGTCGGCGTCCGGGGCAGGGTTGTAGGCGCCGCCCGGGCCAGTGAAGATCAGCGAATCGCCGGGTTCGGCCGCAGCCGCCCAAGGCCCTGCCAGCCCTTCATCGCCATGGACGACGAAGTCGATGGCCAGCTCCTGGGCTTCCAAATCTACCCAGCGGATGGTGTAGGTCCGTGTGTGCGGCCACTGCTCGCGCGGCATGGTTTCGCGGATGGCCCACAAATCCAGCGGGTACTGGTAATCGACGCCCGGCTGAGGGAAGACGATCTTGACGTAGCGATCCACGTACTCGTTGTTCGCATAGTCACTGAATCCTGCCCCGCCTGCCACGATCCGCACCATATGCGGTGAGAGGAGCTCGGTGCGCAGGACGGTCAGGTTGACCTGCGGGCGTGTTTTGCGTGTGGCGGACGATGTGACGGGGAGGGCAGTCATATAGGTAAGCCTAAGCTAATCCGCTGGACGTCCGCTGGGTATGAGTCGAACGTTACAACCCCGGCGCTCTCTCACCGATCGTCGCTTTGGGGCGGATCCCCTCTCACAGATCGTCGCTTTGGGGCGGGGTTGGTGGACGGGCTACAGGACGGGCAGTTCCCAGTCGATGGGATCCGCACCCTGCCCCACCAGCAGTTCGTTGGTGCGGCTGAAGGGCTTGGAACCGAAGAAACCCCGCGACGCCGAGAGCGGACTCGGATGGACCGATACGATCGACGGCGCCCCACCCAGCAACGGAACCACGCCCTCGGCGTCCTTGCCCCACAAGATCGCCACCAGCGGGCTCTGGCGCCCCGCGCCGTCCGTACGGTTGGCGACGGCGGTAACTGCCGCCGTCGTGATGGCCTCCCAACCCTTGCCGCGATGTGAACCGGCATCGCCGGCTGCGACGCTGAGAACGCGGTTCAGCAGGAGGACGCCTTGGTCCGTCCAAGCGCTGAGGTCGCCATGGACCCGTGGCGGCAGGCCGAGGTCGTCGTGAAGTTCCCGGTAGATGTTGGCCAGGCTTCGCGGGATGGGTCGCGTTTGCCGCGACACTGCGAAGGAAAGCCCGACGGCGTGTCCCGGGGTGGGGTACGGGTCCTGGCCCAGAATCAGTACTTTGACGTCGGCCAGCGGTTGCTTGAAGGCCCGCAGAAGGTTCTCGGCGGAAGGCAGGACCTGTGTCCCCTTGGTGGCTTGGGTGGCTACGAAAGCCAGCGCACTGCGGAGATGGCCTTCGACAGGGCGCAGCGCATCGGCCCAGTCAGGGGTCATCAGTTCTTCGAGTGGGCGGTCAGGCAGCTCGGCGAAGCCAGCCTCGCCCGCATCTGCTGGTTCTAGATCAAAGAGTGCGTCCTCGCCATTCACCAGGCCATTGTCTCCCGCGCCGCCCCGGCCCGGCGAATGACAGCGTTGTTATTCGCCTATAACATGGGGGTAGGACATTTTCCCCCAACAAGCGTCGAAGGAGTGTGCCGTGGCAGAACCAGCACCGGAACCGATGGCGCCGCAGGCAACGGGTTTTGACCTCCAGGACCTCGCGGCCGGGATACGCAGTGACTCTCCGCTCAGCGAACGGGACCAGCAGATGCTGGCGCTGGAACGGCAGTGGTGGAAGTATGCCGGCGCCAAGGAACAAGCCATCCGTGAGCTGTTCGATCTCTCGGCCACACACTATTACCAGATCCTGAACGCGTTGATTGACACCGAAGACGCGTTGGCCCACGATCCCATGCTCGTCAAGAGATTGCGTAGACTACGTACGTCCCGCCAGCGTGCGCGGACGGCACGTCGCTTGGGGTCCGACGCGTAAATCGCCAGGCTGATCTGTCAGCAGCAACCAGCAAGGACAACGCTTCACCATGACCAAGTATGCCAAGGACGAATTCGACCAGGTTCCGCAGAACACATCCCGGCAGGGCGTACATCGCGACGCCCAGGAGACCGCGCGCCCCACGTTGTGGCCGGTCCTGACTGTTGGGGCGGTGGCCTTGGTCCTCGGATTGGTGGCCTTCCTGGTCCTTCCGAACCTCGGCGTCGTGGCACCCGGCGCCGCGCCCAGCGCCTCGACGCCGGCACCTCAGCAGACTGACGCCTCGTCTTCAGCGACACCAAGCGAATCCAGCAGCGCCCCGGCCACATCCGGCGAACCGACCCCGTCCGATAGCCCATCCGCGACGCCGTCCTCGGCTCCCGTGGACAAGGCCACGCCGGTCGCGGTCTACAACGGCGCCGGCACCGCTGGGTTGGCTGGCCGTGTTGCTGGCCTGGTGGAGGCCGACGGATGGACGCTCAGCACTGTGGGCAACTGGGGCGGCCTGCCGCAGCAGACGTCCGTGATCTTCTACAACGCACCGGAGCAGAAGGTGAACGCCGAGGCTTTGGGCGCCCTGCTGGGTATCCAGTCGATCGTTGAATCTCCCGAGGTCCAGCAGCCCTTGGTAGTTGTGGCAGGGCCGGGCTTCCAGTAGCCCAACTGGCCCGGATGGGCTCCGAATGCCCAAACTCGGTTAAGCCTCAATAACAAAAGTCACCCCCGCGCCTTGCATGGGAGCGCGGGGATAGTGACAGTGGTTACAGTGGATTAATTCCGGTACGGAGATCCCGGCAACCGGACTTGGCTACTGCGAAAGTGTGGGCATCATGGCATTGGGAACCGTCAAATGGTTCAACGCCGAAAAAGGCTACGGCTTCATCACTGTGGATGAATCCGGCGACGACGTCTTTGTACACTGGTCAGCTATCCAGATGGATGGCTTCCGCGCCCTCGAAGAGGGCCAGCGGGTTGAGTTTGAACTGGGTGAGGGACAGAAAGGCCCGCAGGCCGAAGGTGTACGCGTCGCCTAGCTCCCACGGCACGCCACCGTCAGCCATTGGCTGAAACCCCCTGTGTATGTAGAGCAAAGTGGCGTCCCTGCTTGCACTCTCCCCGGTCGAGTGCTAATTATTGATTTAGCACTCCTATGGTTCGACTGCTAAGTCCGGCCCGGGTAACCCCGGTGGTGGACGGCGCATGGACCACTGGAGGATCAAGAAACACCTTGGTGGGGTGAGGTTCGGAGCGCGGGGCATACATAGGCCGCAAGCGAAGAACCGTCCGTCGCGGGCACCCCATCTGACAGGTACCTTCTTAACGACTGTCCCGAAAGGACTACCGCCGTTATGGCCAAGATCATTGCATTTGATGAAGAGGCACGCCGCGGCCTCGAGCGGGGCCTGAACATCCTCGCAGACGCCGTCAAGGTCACCCTCGGCCCGCGTGGACGCAACGTCGTCCTCGAAAAGAAGTGGGGCGCCCCCACGATCACCAACGATGGTGTTTCCATCGCCAAGGAGATCGAGCTGGACGACCCTTACGAGAAGATCGGTGCAGAACTGGTCAAGGAAGTTGCCAAGAAGACGGATGACGTCGCTGGCGACGGTACTACCACTGCAACTGTCCTCGCCCAGGCACTGGTGAAGGAAGGCCTCCGCAACGTAGCTGCCGGCGCCGACCCGCTGTCCCTCAAGCGCGGCATCGAGAAGGCCGTTGAGGCAGTCATCAGCGAACTGCTGGCCTCCGCCAAGGAAATCGAAACCAAGGAAGAGATCGCAGCCACGGCTTCCATCTCCGCCGGTGACCCGGAAATCGGCAGCCTGATCGCCGAAGCCCTGGACAAGGTGGGCAAGGAAGGCGTTATCACGGTCGAGGAGTCCAACACCTTCGGCCTGGAGCTCGAGCTCACCGAGGGTATGCGCTTCGACAAGGGCTACATCTCCGCTTACTTCGTCACCGACGCAGAGCGCCAGGAAACGGTCCTCGAAGACCCGTACATCCTGATCGTCAACTCCAAGATCTCCAACGTGAAGGAACTCGTCACGGTTCTGGAGAAGGTCATGCAGTCGAACAAGCCGCTGCTGATCATCGCCGAAGACATCGAGGGCGAGGCCCTGGCCACCCTGATCGTCAACAAGATCCGTGGCACCTTCAAGTCCGTTGCCGTCAAGGCTCCGGGCTTCGGTGACCGCCGCAAGGCCCAGCTCGCCGACATCGCCATCCTCACCGGTGGCCAGGTCATCTCCGAAGAAGTTGGCCTCAAGCTCGAGAACGCTGGCCTTGAACTCCTCGGCACCGCCCGCAAGGTTGTTGTCACCAAGGACGAGACCACCATCGTTGAAGGTGCCGGCGACGCCGAGCAGATCGCAGGCCGTGTGGCCCAGATCCGCGCCGAGATCGAAAACTCCGACTCCGACTACGACCGCGAGAAGCTGCAGGAACGCCTGGCCAAGCTGGCCGGCGGCGTTGCAGTCATCAAGGCCGGTGCCGCAACCGAAGTTGAGCTCAAGGAACGCAAGCACCGCATTGAGGACGCAGTCCGCAACGCCAAGGCTGCTGTTGAAGAAGGCATCGTCGCCGGTGGTGGCGTTGCCCTCATCCAGGCTGGTGCCAAGGCATTCGCCAACCTGAACCTGCAGGGCGACGAAGCAACCGGCGCCAACATCGTCAAGGTTGCCATCGACGCTCCGCTGAAGCAGATCGCCTTCAACGCCGGCCTCGAGCCGGGCGTTGTGGTGGACAAGGTTCGCGGCCTGCCTTCCGGCCACGGCCTGAACGCTGCCACGGGCGTCTACGAAGACCTTCTGGCTGCCGGCGTCAACGACCCCGTAAAGGTCACCCGCTCGGCTCTCCAGAACGCTGCTTCCATCGCTGGTCTCTTCCTGACCACCGAGGCCGTAGTTGCCGACAAGCCTGAGAAGAACGCTCCGGCTGCCGGCGGCGACGACATGGGCGGCATGGGCGGCTTCTAAGCCTCCTTGCTGTAGCGATACAGCGCCCAGCATCACGCTTTAGAGCAAACGACGGCGGTCCTCACCTTTTGGTGGGGGCCGCCGTTTTTGCTGCCTATCACGGTTTCAGTGTCGGTGGGGTCTGGCAGGATTAACGCATGACGATTATTGCTGCCGCTGACGGGTCCGCCCTCGGCAATCCTGGGCCGGCCGGTTGGGCCTGGTACGTTGATGACTCCTGTTGGCGCGCAGGAGGCTGGCCGCACGGCACCAACAACCAGGGTGAACTCATGGCCGTCCTGGACCTGTTCCGGTCCACGGCGCACGTGCCGGAGGAAGAACTGCTGATTCTTTGCGACAGCCAGTACGTCATCAACTGCGTCACCAAGTGGATGCCGGGATGGAAGCGCAAAGGCTGGCGCAAGGCCGACGGCAAACCCGTGTTGAACGTGGACCTGCTCAAAGACATCGATCAGGCGATCGTTGGCCGCAAATACACGTTCGAATGGGTCAAAGGGCACGCCGGGCATGACCTCAACGAGGCCGCTGATGAGCGTGCACGCGCCGTAGCCACGGCCTACCAGCAGGGTGTGGCGCACCGGGCCGGGCCCGGGTTCCCTGGCGCGCTGGGGCAGGGCCACGGGCAAGTAGAGACCCCCGCGCAGGCCAAGACGCAGACAGCAACTCAGGCAGGGACTCAGCCCCGTGCGTCAGAGCCCGTTCCCGCGGGTGCGGCTGCCTCCTCTACGGGCACCGCAGCGAAAGCTTCCCCCAAGTTTGAACGCAGCCCCCGGCCCCATTTCGAGCCGACCCTCTTTGGGGAGTCCGGAATCTTTGGCCAGCCCGACCTTTTCAGTGAACTCGAAGGAGCTTCGGCCCAGGAGCTCTCCGCTGAAGACACTGTTCTCGCCTTGGAACGGGAATTGCTCCGGCCCGACGTTCGGGCTGACATCGGCCGGATTGGCGTGCTGCTCCACCCGGATTTCGCGGAGATAGGCAGCTCGGGCCGTTTTTGGACCCGGGACGCCATGATGATGGCGCTGGAAGAGGACCCGGGTGAACCCACGGAGCTCGAACTTCTCAGCGCCGACCGCCTGAGCGAAAATACCATCCTGCTGAACTACCGCAGCCTCGCCCATACGGGGTCCGCCCTTCGCAGTTCTGTCTGGATGCTGGACCGCGGTCAATGGCGGCTCCGCTTCCACCAGGGGACTGTGGAGAACTAGGGACTGTGGAGAACTAAGCACTGTGGAGAACTAAGGACTGCGGAGAACCAAGGACTCTGGATGAATGACCTGCAGGGCCGGGATGCACAGGGGGAAGACAACCGGCCCCGCAGGAGCTCAATGGGCGGGAAGCCTAGTATGTGAAGCGTTGGGTGTTGCCCTGTTCCACTTCCGAATAGCTTGTGGCGGCTGAAGACAGTGCCATGGTGATGGATGCGAGCGAGGCTTCGACCTTGCTCTGAGTGAGGGACCATTCCACGACGAGGGACTGAAAGTTGGTGGCTGCGGACCCCCGCCACGTGGTCTGGAGTTCCTCCAAGCCACGGGTCATGGCCAACACATCGGAACTGATGCGGTCAACGGTTCCTTTGACATTGGCCGATTTGAGCTGAAGCAACTCGGTATCGACGGAGATGACGCTCATGGGTATTGCCTTTCGACGAAGATGTTCCGCAGGCTGCGGCGGGATGCGTGGGCCACAACATCGAGCCTAGGCAGGGCACAGCAACCGCGAAACACAGCTTCGCCGCTATGTGGACAACACCGCTATGTGGAAATACTGCCCGTAGGGCAGCAGTGTCGGCCGGTGGCAGAGCTACTGGGAAACCAGCTCCGCCGGCTCCTCACGGAACGGAAGGCTGACCACCAACGTGGCGCCGCCGCCGTCGGTCTCCGTAACCCGCACGGTACCGCTGTGCGAGCCCACAATCGCCGCAACAATGGCAAGGCCGAGTCCGCTGCCACCGGTTTCCCGGGTCCGCGAAGTATCCGCGCGGTAGAACCGTTCGAAGATCTTGTTGGTTTCCGTCTCCGGAATTCCGGGCCCGTGATCGCGGATCTCCACGACCGACACTGAGCCGGCGGGGGTGGTCCGGACACCCACAGCGAGTTCAATCGGGCTACCTTCCGGCGTGTACCTGAGGGCATTGCCCACCAGGTTGCCGATAACCTGCCGAAGCTTGGCTTCGTCGCCGTGGACGGGAGCCGCGGAAGGGGAGTCGCCGTCGAGCCCTGCAAGCGTGATGCTCCGGTCTCCGGAGGAGGCCTTGGTGTCCACCATGGCATCGTGGGCCAGGAGTTGCAGGTCCACCGGCTTGAGCTGAAGTGGTCGCTGCTCGTCCAGACGGGCCAGCATCAACAGGTCCTCCACCATGGAGCCCATGCGCTTGGCTTCGCTTTCGATCCTGCCCATCGCCATCGCCACATCCTCCTGCGAGGTCAGGGCGCCGTGCCTGTAGAGCTCAGAGAAGCCGCGGATGGTCACCAAGGGCGTACGCAGTTCATGGGAAGCATCTGCTGCGAAGCGGCGCATCCGCCCCTCGGAAGCAGCGCGGGCCGCAAATGAGGCCTCAATGTGCGCGAGCATGGCGTTCAGGGAGCCGCCGAGCCGTCCGACTTCGGTGTGCGGATTGTCGATTTCCACACGCCGGGAAAGGTCACCGGCTGCGATGGCCGCGGCCGTCTTTTCCACCTTGGCCAGGGGCCGGAAGGATCGGGCCACGGTCCAAGTGGCGATGAAGAAGGCAAGCACCAGGGTCAAGAGGCCAACGCCTACCACCACCAGGACGGCATGTTCCATGACCTTGTCCACTGGCGTCAGCGGCAGTCCGATGATGACCACGCCGTTTTGTCCATCATTGGTCACCACCCCTACGGCAACTACGCGCCAGTCGGTCCCGCCTGTGCCCCTGACCTGGAACGGGGTATTGCCGCGCTGTTTCGCCTCAGCAAGGCTGATATCGGCAATCGCGGGACGGTCAGTCTGGCTGCCGCCCAATTGGTAAGGATCAAATCCGGGAACATACAGCGTGAGCGAGTAGTCCGTGGGCACGGCGGAGTCGTTGGGCGCCGTGGGGTTCGGACGGGACAGATTGTTGAAACCACCCTGCTGTTGGGCCAGGGCGACCGCTGTTTTGAGTTTGTCGTCCACCTGGCCCTGCAGGTAGCTCTTGACGAGCGTCAACGTGCCCGATCCCGTCGCCGCCAGGGCCAGCAGGAGCAGGCCCATGATGATGGCGACGAGCTGCGACCGCAGGGACGCCGATTTCCAGCGTTGCAGCAAGGTCAGCGCTTCTCTGCCGTTCGCAGCACGTAGCCCACGCCGCGCTTGGTCTGGATCAGGGCAGCGGCATCGGGATCGATGTCCACTTTGCGGCGCAGGTAGGAAATATAGGACTCAACGATCGAGGCGTCACCGTTGAAGTCGTATTCCCAGACGTGGTCCAGGATCTGGGCCTTGGAAAGTACCCGGTTGGGGTTCAGCATGAGGTAGCGCAGGAGCTTGAATTCGGTGGGGGACAGCTCGATCACGGTTCCGCCGCGGCGGACCTCGTGGGCGTCGTCGTCGAGTTCAAGATCGTCGACGCGGATCACGGCGTCGTCATCTTCCAGCGGCTGGGTCCGGCGGAGGACGGCCCGGATTCGTGCCACGACTTCGTCGAGGCTGAAGGGTTTGGTGACATAGTCGTCGCCGCCGACGGTCAGGCCGGTGACTTTGTCCTCGGTGTCATCCTTCGCCGTGAGGAACAAGACGGGGAAGTGCTTGCCCGCGGCACGGAGGCGGCGCGTCACCGTGAAGCCGTCCATGTCAGGGAGCATGACGTCCAGGACGGCGAGGTCGGGGGCATGGAGGTCCGCTGCTGCGAGGGCTTCGCGACCATTGGACGCGGCAACGACCTCGAAACCTGCAAAACGCAGGGACGTGGAGAGCAGCTCGCGGATGTTGGGTTCGTCATCGACGACAAGGAGCTTGGCTTCGGGGCCGTTCTTTTTCATGACATCCATGATGCTCCCAGAAACTGGGAGTTCTCTGGACGCTGCATGTGAGCGCACTGCGTGGCAGGGTTGCGTCGTCCGACCTTGCCCGGAGCCGCAGCTCAGGCACCCAATGCGAGGCCAGCCCCCAGCGCCACCATGGTCACGGCGATGCCGCCGTCCAGGAACCGCCACGACAACGGCCGGGCGAAGAAGCCACGGAGAAACCGGGCACCAAAGCCCAGCGAGCAAAACCACAGGATGCTGCCCAGCATCGCGCCGGCCCCAAACCACCACTGCAGCTGAGTGCCCTGGGCGCTGGCGATCGAACCCAGAAGGGCGATATCCAGGTAGACGTGCGGGTTGAGCCAGGTCAGTGCAAGGACGGTGGTGACGGCCGCTGCTAGGCCGCGTTTCGCACCGCCGTCGTCGGCTGCTCCCTCGCTGGCAGTCAGCGACTGCGGACGCAGTGCCCGCCGGGCGGCCAGCAATCCGTACGTCACCAGGAATGTGGCGCCAATGTAGCGGAGTACGACGACGGCGGCAGGGGCTGCCGTAATCAGGGCGCCGGTGCCGAGGACACCGGCAGCGATCAGCACGGCGTCGGACAATGCGCAGACGGCCACGACGGGAAGGATGTGCTCGCCACGGATGCCTTGTCGCAGCACGAACGCGTTCTGTGCGCCAATGGCGACGATGAGGGCCAGGCCTGTGGCCAGGCCGAGGCCTGCGGAGTGGAAGAAGTCGGTGTAGGTCACTCTTTGAAACTACGGTCGAAGCAAACTTTAGGCCAGCTAATGATTCTGATGCCACGTAAGATCTCCTTATGCCACAGTTTCCCTCCGAGCAATTGCTGACCTTCGCCACAGTCCTCTCCGAGGGGACGCTGGATTCGGCAGCGCGCCTGCTTCACATCACCCCCTCTGCGGTGTCGCAGCGGTTGAAGTCGCTGGAACAATCAGCGGGTCGGGTGCTGCTGCAACGCAGCAACCCTGCGCAGGCCACCGAAGCAGGCGAAGTGGTTCTCCGGCTGGCCCGCCAGGTAGCCCAACTGGAGGCCGACGCAGGCCGGGAGCTCGGGCTGGGCACTGACGGTGCGCAACGTGCCGTTCCGATCGTGGTCAACGCGGACTCGCTGGCTGTGTGGTTCCTCCAGGCGCTTGCCCACGTGCCCGGTGATCTCAACGTCACTTTCGACCTCCACCGGGACGACGAGCAGCACTCCACGTCGTTGCTGCGGTCCGGGACTGTGATGGCTGCCGTGACGGCAACCCCCGAGCCCGTGCAAGGGTGTCGCGTGGAAAGCCTGGGCGTCATGCGATACCGCGCAGTGGCAGCGCCGGGCTACCTGGAGAGGTGGTTCCCGGATTTTCCGGACGGTTTGGACCGGGCCGCACTCAACACTGCGCCCACAGTGGATTTCGACCGCAAGGATACCTACCAGTGGGCCTTCGTGCGCTCGTGGCCCGACGCCTCGGGAGATCCTGTGCCTGAGCGGCGGGGGCCTCGGCACTACGTGCCGGCCTCGCATGATTTCGGCGACGCGATCCGGCTTGGCCTGGGGTGGGGCTTGATCCCTGAAGTCCAGTGCGGACCGGACATAGCCGACGGCAGGCTGGTTGAGCTGGCCCCGGAGAGGCCCTTCGATGTGCCGCTTTACTGGCAGCGATGGAAGACAGCTTCCAGGGTGCTGGACGTACTGAGCGATACGGTGCGTGAGGTGTCCGGCCGGTACCTCACCAAACCCTGAAAGCGGCTAAATCCGAACACGCCCAAGGATGCTTCCAATAATGTCAGTGCCCCGTTCCACACTTAAATCATGGCAAACACAGCAGCACCAGTGAGCATCCACCACCGTCAGCTCTCCGAAGACATCGAGTTTCACGTGACCTACCTGGACAGCGAAACGGGCCGGGTCCGGCGTGAGGACTTCCACGACCTCGCGGCGGCCGAGCGCTTCGCCAGTGCCCAGCTCCGCGACGAGGATTGCTGGGCCGTGGTGGACCACGTCAAGGTCCAGCACACCAGCCGGATGGTTGCCTAGGCACCAAGCACATCCGGCCACGCTACTCGGGCCGGTTGTGCGAATGGCCCCCGTGGACGAACGGCGATGACACACCCTGGTACTTCAGCAGCATCATCATTCCTTCGGCAGCATGATCCAGATTGTGGCAGTGGTCCATCCAGATTCCGGGGTTGTCAGCGTGGAGCAGCAACTCCCACACTTCCCCTGGCAGGACATCCACGGTGTCCAGGACGAGCGGCGAGCCACTGGGCGCAACGCCGTTCCTGCTGAGCACCTGGACATGGTGGCCGTGGGGATGCATCGGATGCGGGTCGGCGGTGCGGTTCACCACCGTCACTTTCACGGTGTCCCCGAGCGCTACGTCCATGGATGGCACCAACGGATAAGCGGCACCGTTGACTGTAAAGGCGTAGCGCGGAATGCCATTAACAAATCGGAATTGCCGGTCCAGGACAATTATCTCTTCGCGGGTGATGGCAGCGCCGTCTGAACCAGCCCTTGTCCCGACCAACGGTTTGCCATATTCCAGCAGGTCCAGCGCAGGGGTGGTGTTGAAGACTCCCGGCGGAGCTTTCCCAGGGACGTCTACCGGAGCCGCCGCCGCGCCGGCCCCGGGGGCACCCGATGGAGCAACCACCACAACGGCGCTGGAAGCAGCATCTGAGCGTAGGGCCACGGCCTTGTCCGGCATGGTGAAAGAGATGTCCACCCGTCCACCGGCCCCGAGGCGTACCACCTTGCCGGACACGTCTTCGGGCTGATTCACCTCGGTTCCGTCCATCGCCACCGCCTTGAAGGTCGTGCCCTCCACAAGGTAGCGCTGCGGCAGGGAATCGGTATTGATGAGGCGCATCCTCACGCTTGTACCTGGCGGGGCCGGGTACACACTGCTGCGGTCTGAGGAGCCCAGCAACCCCAGACCGCTGAGGTCGTGACCGGCCACTACGATGTCCGTTTCAGCACGGGGCAACGTTGGGTCGTGCACGACGAATGTGCCGTAGAGGCCCTTGCGGACCCCCTCGGCCGAATCCTGGTGGGTGTGGTACCAGTAGGTACCCGACTGTGCTGCAGTAAAGCGATAAGTCATGGACTGCCCGGGCATCACGGCGTCCTGGGTTGCTCCGGCCACTCCGTCCATGGCATTGGGGACGTCGTACCCGTGCCAGTGCAGGGTGACACCGGCCGCCACATCGCGGTTCTTGAGTACCACCTCCATCACCTCACCCAGCTGGGCTTCCAAGGCTGGGCCGGGAAGGCTGCCAAACGTCCAAGCCTCGGTGCCCTGGCCGGACGGCAACGTCACCTGTTCCACCCGGGCCGTCAGTTCGTAGTGCCGGACCACGGCATCGGCAGGGGATTCACCCAGCAGGCTGGTTACCGGTGTCGGGTCCGCAACAGCAGCGGCCTCGCCGCCGTCGTGATGTCCGACGGCGGCCGCGATCACCGCGCCGTCGGCGGACCGGCTCCCAAGCCAGGCAAAGACTCCGGAGCCCAAAGCGGTACACGCCATGAGTCCGGCGACTGCGGCAACCGCCGTCGGACGCCTTCCTGACGGGACAGCACCGCGTCCTGTCCGGGCAGCGCGTCCGGGCGTGAACAGCGCCAGTTTGGCCAAGAGCACCGCCAACACCACCATGGACAGGAGCACCGCGATGCTCCACGGAGCCGGGAACGGGCCCAGGATGAACGTCAATGCCAGCGACGCTACGGCCGACGCCGCGGCTGCGACCATGGCCAGTATTGCCCACTCCCTGGACCGTGCCGAATCTCCCGGCCTGCCAGGTTTGAAGCCGGTGTTCCGTCTCCTCAGCAAGAACGGAACACCGGCCATCGCGGCCCAAGCCGCGGGGATGGCGGTCAGAGGCAGGTTGATGGTTGTGCGTTCGCTGGCAAACCACCAACTGCCGGCCACCAAAGCTGGAAGCAGGGCGTAACGCGCCGCCGTCAGCACGACGGCGGCACATACCAACAGCAGCGCCAGGCCGGTTACCCGGGTCGTGGCTGGATTGCGGTCGGCACTGGACGTCGTTGAGGCGACGGCCAACCAGACCGCGGTGATCCATGCGCCGGCCGCGAGGACGGCAAGCACAAGGTCCACCGCGAGCAGCTGCGAGGTGCTCACAGCTGCCGGCAGTCAGGCCGTTGTGGGCGAGGTGGAAGCATCCGAGGACGCGGCCTTGGGAGGCAGCGGCTGCGGGTTGAGGGCTGCCGCCCTGGCGCGGTTAAAGAGCCAGTAGGACATGAAAATCATCAATACGCCGACGATGGGGTGGATCGAGACAACCCATGAGCCTGCCGGTGTGATGAATTCCGGTGAGGAACCAGTCAGCATGCCGCCGATGATGAAGATGAACAATTGGAGCCACGTCAGCAGGAAAATGCCTGCCGCCAGCCAGATTGTCCGGGATCCAACCCGGGCAATGGCAGCGACGATGGCGGCCAGAAGCGCTGAATAGCGGAGGACGTACTGTCCGTTCGCCGCGTGGAAGACGCCCGCTTCACGCTGGGCTTCGATGGTGTTTTGGAAGTGGAAATATCCCGCGAAGAACAACTGCGCGAGTGCTGACAGCAGGACGATCGCGGAGAGGACCAGGAGGGCTTTGCGCATGGGGGAATCCTCTGGTGGAAATTCGCAGATTCTTCTAGGCCTTCAAACCGCCGGCTCCCTGGCTGCGGGCTTCCCCCACCGCCGACGGCTGGCCGCCAGGATGCCTGGACCAAGGGCAACCATTAAGGGCGGAGAGCTTCACTTGGAATCGTAAATTCGCTGGAGATGAATAGCAAGGGTTTATTGCTTCCCAGCCGGCTTTACTGTTCGTGCCCCACGTCCTTGCCCACGTCCTTGGCATCCATGATCCGGTAGGCGTAGCCCTGTTCGGCCAGGAAGCGTTGGCGTTTGGCTGCGAAATCCTGGTCAAGGGTGTCACGGGCCACCAGGGAGTAGAAGCGGGCGGCACGGCCGTCCTGCTTCGGACGCAGGAGCCGTCCCAGCCGCTGGGCCTCTTCCTGGCGTGAGCCGAAGGAGCCGGATACCTGGATGGCTACAGATGCTTCCGGAAGGTCGATGGAGAAGTTGGCCACCTTGGAGACCACCAGCGTGTGGATCTCACCCTTGCGGAAAGCATCGAAGAGCCTCTGGCGGGCTTTGACGGTGGTTTCGCCTTTGATCAGGGGAGCATCCAAGCGCTCGGCGATCTCGTCCAGCTGATCGATGTACTGGCCGATCACCAGTAACTGTTCACCCTTGTGGACCGCAACGAGCTCTTCCACCAGCTTGGTCTTTGTTTCCGAGGTAGCGCAGAGCCGGTACTTGTCCGCGTCGTCGGCCATGGCATAGGCAACGCGTTCGTCCCGGGGCAGGTCCACACGGACTTCCACGCAGTCGGCGGGTGCGATGTAGCCCTGGGCCTCGATGTCCTTCCACGGTGCGTCGTACCGTTTGGGCCCGATCAGGCTGAAGACCTCGCCTTCGCGTCCGTCCTCCCTGACCAGGGTTGCCGTGAGGCCAAGGCGACGCCGGGCTTGCAGGTCGGCGGTCATGCGGAAGATCGGGGCGGGCAGCAGGTGGACTTCGTCGTAGATGATGAGTCCCCAATCGTGGCCGTCCACGAGTTCCAAGTGGGGATACAGGCCTCCACGCTTTGTGGTGAGGACCTGGTAAGTAGCGATGGTCACGGGGCGGACTTCCTTGACTGCTCCGGAGTATTCACCGATCTCGTCCTCGGTCAGGGAAGTGCGCTTGAGGAGCTCGTCCTTCCATTGCCGTGCAGAGACGGTGTTGGTGACCAGGATCAGCGTGGTGGTGGAGGATGTCGCCATCGCTGCCGCACCTACCAGCGTCTTGCCGGCACCACAGGGGAGTACAACGACGCCGCTGCCACCGGCCCAGAAGTTCTCCGTGGCCAGCTTCTGGTAAGGACGCAGCTGCCAGCCGCTTTCGTCCAGCATGATGAGGTGTGGTTGCCCGTCCACGTAGCCGGCCAGGTCCTCCGCCGGCCAGCCCAATTTGAGGAGCAGCTGCTTCAGCTGGCCGCGCTGCGAGGAGTGCACCACCACGGTTTCGCCATCGATCCGCGGACCCAGCAGGGGAGCGATCTTCTTGGCACGGATGACTTCCTCCAGCACGGGGTAGTCATCGGTACGCATCACCAGCCCGTGTTGAGGGTCTTTCTCCAGCCGCAGACGGCCGTAGCGGGACATGGTCTCTTCAATATCGATGAGCAAGGCATGCGGAACCGGGAAGCGGGAGTACTTCAGCAAGGTGTCCAGTACCTGCTCCGCATCCAGCCCGGCAGCCCGGGCATTCCAGAGTCCCAGCGGGGTCAGCCGGTAGCTGTGCATGTGTTCGGGGGCGCGTTCCAACTCTGCGAAGGCCGCAATGGCGTGTCGTGCCTCGGTAGCGAGCTCGTGGTCGACTTCCAGCAGGATGGTCTTGTCACTTTGTACGATCAGCGGACCGTCGGTCACTGTTGAATCCTCACTGCGCTTTTTTGGAACGGCGGTCTTGGGAACGGCGCGGTTTTCATGACCGCAGTTCGCCTGCGGGCTCCACATCGATGATCCGGTGGATGGACAAAACCCGTTCGGTGTCCTTGGCGGGATCGAACACCCTGACTCGTCCACCGGATACGGATACAGGAACAACGGTTTCCGTGTTGGCATTCCCCAGGCTGTCCACCACGTTCATGGTGACCGCCTGTTTGAGCCGGATGGCCGTTTGCAAGGTCTCCAGGCCCAGCTGCGTGGACGCTTCGCCCGCCGCTTCGGACCGCACTCCGCGGTGCTGGCGAAGGACCGACAACTGTGCCTCGACGTCGTCGTCCGGGGGTGCCGTCCGTGGCGCCGTGTACACAGGGCGGGCGCTGCCGGGCACCGCTGTTGTCCGTTTGAAACGCACGACGGCGGGCTCGGCCTCTTGCACGGCGGGCGAAAGTCCCAGCTCGCGCAGAACGCGCGCCGTTTCACGGGGGCTCGCGGACGACGTCAGGACGGTGGGAGCTATGCGCACCAGGCTCAAAGCCGACGTACGGGCCTCATTCAAGAGATCGGTGATGGCCGTTTCGTCATCGCTTTGGATGAAGCTGGCGCTCGTGCCGATCCGGAGGCGTCCATGCCGCGACGCCGTGTCCTGCACGAGGTACGCCAGTGGTTGCGGCACGTCCGTGGCCGAGTGCTCCCGGAGGAACGCCAACAGCGATTCCGCATCCTGTCCGGCGTCGAGCGCCCTGCGGATGGTGGTGGCAGAAAACCGGTAGATCGACGCCGGCCCCTGCCCCTCGGCGTCGGCCATCAACAGGAGCGTCTCGCTCAGCTCCGGCGCAAGGTATCCGGGTGCGACGGCTGTCAGGTCGGCCTGCAGGAGGATGTGGTTCACCGCGGCCGGCAAATGCTCGCCGAGGATGGTCAGTGCGTGTTCGGGCTGGGCCTCGGCAATGGCCGAACCCAATTGGGTCAGGGCACCGGAACCCATCAAGCCAAGGAGCGTGGCTTCCTCGAGGATGCCGCGGACCAGGGAACTGAACCGGCGGGACATTCGCGGCTGGGACCATTCAGCCCGTTGCAGGACGGCCCTGGCATCCAGGACGGGCGCTTTGCCGTCCGGTGCGGCGGCTTCTACGGTGAGTTCGTTCAGGATCTCAAGGACCCGGCGTCGGACGACAGGAGCGTCAGGCCGCTGCGCTTCCGCGGACAGCGCATTGATGGTGGTGCCGGCGGCTCCTTGATGCGCGGCCGACGACGGACCCGTGAGTGGTTGTCCCACCAGTGAAGGTGCACGCTCGCTGGCCAGCCAGGCATTGACCAGCCAGAGCCATTGCTCCTGCCGGGGAAGGTTGAGCCATTCAAGCGACGGTGGCTGCACCCACGTGGAGCTGTCGACGTCCAGGCGCAGCAGCCCGGCCATTGCGCACAGTTCAAGGATGACCGCTGTTTCATGCACGCCCATGCGGACGGATTCGGCCAGTCGCCGCAGTTCGCGCACGCCCACACCGCCGCTCCTGAGGGTGGACAGGGGCTGCTCCCGCACAGCGAACAGCAGCTCGCTGGTCAGTCGCAGGATCTCCGCAATGGCACCCATCGCAGCGTTCCGCCGCAAGGCAGCGCTGGTGTGGCCCAGCTCCGGAACGGGCGGCGAGAGCGTGAAGTCATCCACGATCGCACCCCCACGGAGGGCAAGTCCCACGCTGTGGGGCAGTTCAACATGGCCGGCATCCAGGGGAACAAGCAGGCCGCGGGCCAACAGCCAGTCGATGGGCCCGACGTCGTGGCTTTCGTGGGTGACGGACGCCCGCCGCTGTGCTTGGGGTACTGCGCCCATGGCCCAACTGCCAAACTTGTCCAGCAGGCCCACGGTCCGCTCCGGTGCCGTCGCCAGGATCGCGCGCAGGTTATCCGGTGTGGAGGTCCAACGCTGGAGCGCGAGGGCTGCATCCATGGGAGTGCTGGCAGGGTGGATGCCAGCGCCGCTTTGCTGGAGTTCGGCCACCAATTGCACCACGCGCTGGGCAAAGGCGGGCTGCAGACGGACCAGTTCCGTATAACTCCTGCCCAAACCTGCCGGATAGATTCCGATGACGTCCTTGAGGCTGCCTACTGGAAGGTAGAAGCGCTGGCGGGACGAGGTGGCAGGCGAACCGGCCGGCGGATCGGCACGGTGGATGAGGGCCAGCTCCTGCAGTTTGGCAAGGATGGGGTCCAGCGCCGACAGGGTGGAGCCGGCAATGACCTTCTTGAGTCCTGCTGCGGAAATGCTGTGCCCGGTATCGGCGTTGGTACACAGGTGCAGTGTCTCCAAGACCTGCATTTCGGGCTTGTTCAGGCGTTCCAAGGCCCGCTGAACACTGACACGGGCACTCGCCCTCGCAGCCAAGGCGGCAAAGTCCGGCGCCATGGGGGAGATCAGGTCCGGTCGCGCAGCAAACAAGGCCCGCAGCGAATTGTCGCTGCGCGCTTCCAGTTCCTTGCTGAGCGCGCGTATAAGGGACATCAATCCAACGTTACCGCCCCGCGGCCGCTGGTGCCTGCCGGCAGCTCACCTGGTTACTGACGGCGGCGCTGGCGAACCGCGTCCAATACCAGGACCACCGCCAGCATGAAGGCCACGGGCAAGCCATAAAGGGCTGTGTAGGTGACCCAAACCGGTGCCGCACCACCGTTGTAGGCGATCGCCATGACGGCCCCGACGGCGGCCAGGGAGGCTACCGCGATCACGGCGGCGATGATCATGAGGGGGCGGCGGTAACCCTGGGAAGTCATGCCCCCAACGCTAGCAGCAGCACCGGAACAGGATGCATTACGGCTGCCTCGATGCTGTTCGGGTACGGCTGCTGTCCTCCCTGATCGCGGCAAAGCGGGAATAGCGGGCCAGGCAGGATAACCTTGAAGGAACAGACCAACACGGACCGGGCTGTCACCCTCGATCCCGCAGAACCCTGCGGATGCGGTGTTTGGCCCGACGTGTCTCCCAAAAGCAAGAACGAAGAAGGTTGATTACGTGCCTACCGGCAAGGTCAAGTGGTATGACAAGGAAAAAGGCTTCGGATTCCTCGCGGCTGAAGACGGCCAGGAAGTATTCCTGCCCAAGACGTCCCTGCCCGCGGGCGTAACGGAGCTCAAGGCCGGAACCCGCGTGGAGTTCGGCGTGGCCGATGGCCGCCGCGGCGCGCAGGCGCTGGGGCTGCGTGTCCTGGAAAAGACCCCGTCCATCGCCAAGGCCAAGCGCATGAACGCCCGGGACCTCGCGCCAATGGTGCAGGACCTGGTGACGGTACTGGACAACCTCTCGGGTTCTTTGTCGTCCGGCAAGTACCCTGACGGCAACAAGGCAAAAGCCATCAGCATGGCGCTGCGCAAGGTTGCCGACGAGCTGGAAGCCTAGGACCGGCCATGACATCGGAATCCGCACAGGATACAAAGGCCGGAAGGAACGCCGAGGCAAGCCCTGCGGCCGGTCCTGACGCTGCCCAGGCTCCTGGCAACGGGGAAGCCCCCGCGCGGAAGCCCGTTGCGGACAAGTCACGGGCCGGCTTGCCCGTGTGGCGCACCGGGAAGCCGGACGCGTTCCTTGCTGCCGCCGTCGACACTGCGCGCGAGGCCGTGGAGGGCATTGCCAATCCCGGTGAGGTCGGGCCGCACCTCGGTGCCAAATCGGAGGGCGACCGCGTTGTCACCCACCTGTTTGAGTCCAGGCTTGCCGGATATGGCGGTTGGCAGTGGTATGCCGTGGTGACCCGCAATTCACGATCCAAGATCGTGACCGTGAGCGAACTGGGCCTGCTGCCCTCAGAGGATTCCATCCTGGCCCCTGAATGGGTGCCATGGGCCAAGCGTGTCCGTCCCGAGGATGAGACGCCCTTGGTGGAGGAAACCGTGGAGGACGTCACGGAGGAGTCCGTTCAAGCGGACGAAGACGAGGCCACGGAACCGGCTGACGCGGACGCCGATTCCGACGAACCCGGCGCAGGCAGTGAAGATGACGACGACGAAACCGGTGCCGAATAAGCGTTGCGGTAATCCCGGGGTGAACGGAGCTGAAGGTGGACACTGATGTCCACCTTCAGCTGTTTAACCACTGGATGCGCCTTGGACACCGAACTGCGCCTTGGACACCGAACTGCGCCTTAAACAGCGGCGGCGCCGTCCGGACTTACCGAACGACGCCGACCACAGCCGGTGTTGCTACTTCTTCAGTTCGCCCACTACGTAGTCGATGCTGGCGAGCAGTGCGGAAACGTCGTCCGGTTCGATGGCGACGAACGTGGCAATGCGCAGCTGGTTGCGGCCGAGCTTGCGGTAAGGCTCGGTGTCCACCACGCCGTTGGCGCGCAGGACCTTGGCGATGGCTGCGGCATCAATGGAATCGTCGAAGTCGATCGTGGCGATGACATTGGAGCGGTCTTCGGGGTTGGTGACAAACGGCGTCGCGTAGTCCGAAGCCTCTGCCCACGAGTAGATGCGGTTGGCCGAGTCCGCAGTGCGCTTGCTGGCGAAGTCCAGGCCGCCGTTGCTGTTGAGCCACTGCACCTGGGCGTCCAGCGTCACCAGGGTGGACAACGACGGTGTGTTGTACGTCTGGTTCAGCTTGGAGTTGTCGATGGCCGTCTGAAGGTCCAGGAAGTCCGGGATCCAGCGGCCGCTGGCCTTGACCCGCGCGGCGCGTTCCAGGGCGGCGGGGGAGAAGAGGCCCAGCCACAGTCCACCATCGGAGGCGAAGTTCTTCTGCGGGGCGAAGTAGTAGACATCCGACTCGGCAACGTCAACGTCGAGGCCGCCGGCAGCCGAGGTGGCATCCACCAGGACGAGGGAGCCTTCGTCGGCCCCCTGCACGCGCTTTACGGGAGCAGCTACACCCGTGGAGGTCTCGTTCTGGGGCCAGGCATAGACGTCGACGCCCGTTTCGGCCTGTGCCACCGGGCGGGTGCCGGGCTCGGATTTAATGATGGACGATGCATCAAGGAACGGTGCCTTGTTGGTAGCGGCGGCAAACTTCGATCCGAATTCGCCGAAGGAAAGGTGCTGGGCCTTCTTCTCCACCAGTCCGAAGGCAGCGACGTCCCAGAATGCCGTGGAGCCGCCAACGCCGAGGACAACCTCATAGCCCTCGGGTGCGCGGAAGAACTGGCTGAGCCCTTCCCGGACGGACCCCACCAGGTTTTTCACCGGTGCCTGGCGGTGTGACGTGCCGAGGATGGTGGACGACGCGGCAGACAGGGCCTCGATCTGCTCCGGGCGGACCTTGGACGGTCCTGCGCCGAAGCGTCCGTCCTTGGGCAGCAGATCGGCGGGAATGGTGATGCTGTTGTCGCTCACGTGTGGCTCCAATGGGTATCGGCTAGAGATGGGTCGTGGCAGGTGGCATCAACTGCCCCTTCGACACCCCAATTCTGCCTGACGTGGCCCGGGGGCAGGAACCTGTGGCCGTCATAGTCCGCCACGTGGAATATGGACGAACCATATGCGACCGGAATTATCCAGAGTAATTCCAAATAAGCTAGGCTGGGGGTTGGCGTTCATGGGGCGGCGGTGCACACCGTCCGCACCGGCAAGGGACGCGGTACGGTGGAGATTACGCAAGGAACTGCGTTCGAGGAGAGCTGAGCTGGATGACGGATCTGATCGATACCACTGAGATGTATCTTCGGACCATTTTGGAGCTTGAGGAAGAAAACATCGTGGCGTTGCGGGCCCGCATCGCCGAGCGCCTGCGGCACTCCGGACCTACGGTTTCCCAGACCATCGGACGCATGGAGCGCGACGGCCTGGTGGTTGTGTCCAACGACCGCCACCTGGAACTTACCGAGGTTGGACGGAAGCGTGCCACAGAGGTCATGCGCAAGCACCGCCTTGCCGAGCGGCTCCTGGCGGACGTTATCGGCCTGGACTGGGCCTACGTCCATGATGAAGCGTGCCGGTGGGAGCATGTGATGAGCGAGCGGGTGGAGCGCCGGTTGTACGAGCTCCTGGAACACCCCACCGAATCCCCGTATGGCAACCCCATCCCCGGACTTGAAGCGCTTGGCGGCCTTGCGAGCCAGCCCTTGTCCCGGATTGACGTCAACCTCCTGCAGGCTATGGACGGCTATGCCACAGATTCCCGGGTGGCGGTAACCCGCCTCGCGGAGCCCATCCAGGTGGAACCTGAACTCCTCACGCAGCTGGACGAAGGTGGAATCCGTCCAGGCGCAACAGTCTCGCTGGCGCGCGTCGGCGAGTACATCTCCGTCCGGGTTCCCGGCATCGAGGGCGCGCTGGAGCTTCCGCCGGAAGTTGCGGCACACGTCTTCGTATCCGTCAGCTGAGGGCTGGCCTGTACCCAACCCGTGTCATATCTCACTTTCGCGGCTTTGGCGCGCGTGTGACCTGCGGTTTTTCAGGATTGATGATAAGGGCCTGCCGCGCCACGTGCGTTTCTGTTGATAACGAATTTATTACTGCGGGGCTTAATCCCCTATAGTTATCTACTAGCGCTGATACCAAAGCGTTACCTGTTCCGGAGCCGAGCTCTGCCAGCGGAACAGGTGTGTCATCCACCACTGGCAGAGGCGGGGGAACCACAAGCGGCTGTCTAAAGAAGCAGCCTTGGGGTGAAGTCCGCAGCAGAAGTGCCCACTGACGCAAGTCCTTCCTTGGATACCTGTGTGCCGTGAGCGCCTCGTGCGGACCGGGTCTTTGAACTCTCTGACCCGAATCCGACAGCTAACTTCGCAGGCTTTTTAGAGAGGAACAGAGTTTGACAACGCAGAACGTCAGGGGCCGCCGCCGCGCGTCCGGCCCCGCTGCTGAGCTGCGGCCAGCCCGCGTCGTATCGGAGATCCGGCCACGCGACACCGAGCGCCAGGTGCGTCGCCGTAAGAGCCCGTTGCGCCAGGTAGCCGACTTTGCCGCAGCCAGTGGCGTCGGGCAGAAGGCCGGAGTTGCGCTTGCCGCCACCGGACTCGCCCTGACTGTCGGTCTGCCGGCCACGAGCCCCGTCATGGCCACCTCGGAATCAGGCCAAACCGAGTCGGCCCTTGCCGTCGCCGGTGGCAGCCAGCCCGAGGTTTCCGCAGCCGCATCCGCCAAGATCGACTTCAGCCGCGCTGCCGTTGCCACTGCAGCCGACCCCGACGGAAAGCTGAAGCAACTGCTCAGTGCGCAGTCCGCGGGCAGCATTCAGCGGGCCTCGTCGGCGGGCACCATGGCCAGCCCCTTGGACACGCTGACCACAGCTTCCCCGTTTGGCTACCGCGTCAGCCCCCTCACGGGCGGCGCCGGCGACTTCCACCGCGGCCAGGACTTCGTGGCTCAGTGCGGCACCGCCGTACATGCGGCAGCCAGCGGCAAGGTCACCTTTGCTGGATGGCACGAGTACGGCGGAGGCAACCGCGTGGTGGTAGACCACGGGAATGGCCTCGAAACCACGTACAACCACCTGTCATCCTTCACCGTCAAGGTGGGCCAGACGGTCAGCCGCGGCGATACGGTCGCACTGAGCGGCACCACAGGCGCTTCCACCGGCTGCCACCTCCACTTTGAGGTCCAGGTCAATGGTGAAGTTGTCGACCCCATGGGCTGGCTCTAGGGCCAGTTGATGGTTGTCTCTCGCATTCGTGACACACCCCGTGACCTGAATGTGACATTCGCGTTCAACTGTTGTACCGTACAAAGCGCATCGGCTTTTTAGGGGGCCGGTGCACTTGAGTGGATTGCCTAGCTCTGCCACCACTCGAGGTCCGTTCGCATAAATCGTCTGGCAGGGGCGGGGGAACCACTTCTGGTCTTCGAAAGAAGGCCTTGGGGTTAAGTCGCAAAGCTTCCTTGAAGCAGCGCGGCCGGATGACTCCCATCCGAATCCGACAGCTCACCTCGCAGGCATTGGGAGAGGCTACCTACGTGTCATCACGCACTACCCCTGCGCGCCACCGCGCCGAATCGGTTCGTACGAACCCCTTGAACACGCTTTCCAAGGCTGTTTCATCGAATGCCGGTACCGTTGGCCGCCAGGCCGTCGTTCTGGCAGCAGCATCAGGCCTCGTCCTCAGCGTCGGCTTGCCGGCACAGGCAGCTGACACCGACGTTTCCAAGTCGGAAGCCTCCAGCACCCAGCAGATGGTTACCACCGCCGTCGTCACCGCGGAGCCCACAGCTACCGTTTCCTTTGAAAGCCCCGTTGTGGCCACCAAGGAAGCCCCCAAGATCCAGCGCGCTTCGCAGACCACCCAGCGGGCCACTGCAAACGGCACGCAGGACGCAGCAGGTGCTGTCACCGCCAAGTCGTCCGAAGCCAAGGACGCTGCTTCCAGCGCCGCGGCCTCCGGCCTCGCTGCCATCGCCTACACCGGCATTGGCCACCCGTACGTTTGGGGCGGCACAACGCCCAACGGATGGGACTGCTCCGGCTTCACCCAGTGGGTCTACGCACAGGCTGGCATCAGCATCCCGCGCGTCAACGCCTGGACGGCCATGAAGCCCACCAGCACTCCGGCCCCCGGTGACCTGGTCATGCAGAACGGCGGAGCCCACGTAGGCATCTACGTTGGCAACGGCATGATGATCAGCGCTTTGAACCCGGGCCAGGGCACGCTCCTGCACTCAGCTGCCTCCACCGGCACGTCCTCCTTCTTCACCCTCCGCTAGAAACAATCCGGTTCGAGGTTCGCCAGCATGCCCCCCAAGTGCTGGCGCGCCGATTAGCCGCGTGTACCCCAACTGCATGCGGATATGAAAAGAGAAAACCATGACCAGTGCAAACAAAGTTGCACGGCATCGCGCTGAGGCCCCCAAGACCAGCTCGCTTGCCGTCATCGCCAAGGCCGTCAGCGACAACGCCGGTGGCGTTGGCCGCCAGGCAGCAGTCATTGCCGCAGCTTCAGGCCTGGTCCTGACCGGTAGTGTTGCTGCCAACGCTGCCGAGACCAAGGTGGACCGCGAGTCCACCTCGACGTCCACCCTTGACGTCCAGTCGGTAGTTCAGGCGACCATCGCTGCGGACTCCACGGTTGCCATCTCCTACGAGCGCCCCGTGGTCACCACGGTGGAAGCTCCGGCTCCGGTAGTGAAGAAGGCTCCGGCCAAGGTTGAAACCAAGGCGGCCACGGAGAGCACAGCAACGTCCGGCAACGCTACGGTCGCCGTCAACACTGCGGCTCCGGCGGCAAAGGCTCCGGCAGCTGCCAGCGGCCTTGGTGCAGCAATCGCTGCTGCCGCCTACGCACAGCTTGGCGTCACCCAGGACTGCACCATGTTGGTGACCAACTCCCTGGCCGCCGTTGGCATCAACTTCCACGACTGGCCCGCTGGTTACCTGTCCCTGGGCCGCACGGTCAGTGCAGCAGAAGCGCAGCCCGGCGACCTCGCCTACTACGCCAACGGTGGTTTGGCTGGACAGGCCCACATCGCCGTCTACGTTGGCAACGGCATGGCAGTCCATGGTGGATGGAACGGATCCACCACGGCACTGTTCAGCGTCAACGTCGGCTCCGGCCCGGTTTTCATCCGCGTCAACGGCTGATCCCACATCATCATGAACACCCCGCAGGCTCCGGCCGGCGGGGTGTTCTGCTTTAACCGCGCATGAACTCTTGCCGACACCGCAGGCGAAACGGCAGAAAGATTCGTGGATACGGCATATAAGTGCTTACCCTTATGTTGTCGATCCACAGCCCGTACAAGCAGAGGGCAGCCGGCCCTCGTGCCCCTGACGGGTGCGGCCGTGAAGAGGTACGTGCATGCGCACACTCGTTCTGAATGCTGGATATGAACCGCTGGCGGTAATAACATTCCGCCGGGCGCTGGTCCTTGTGCTCACTGGGAAAGCTAGCGTTGTGGCCGAAGGCGACGAGCCTGTCGTCGGGCCACAGGAGATTCTCGGACGACCATCCGTGATCCTCCTCAACCGCTACATCCGTCCCCGGTACAACAGGATTACTGCCGTGAGTCGCCGCGGGGTCCTTCGCCGCGACGGTCACCACTGCGCCTACTGCGGGAAAACAGCCCACACCATAGACCACGTCCACCCCAAGTCCAGGGGCGGCGCGGATTCCTGGGAAAACCTGGTTGCGGCGTGCTTGAAATGCAACAACGCCAAGAGCGACCACACGCTGGCCGAAATGGGTTGGAAACTCCGTTTCAAGCCCGGCGTGCCCCAGGGAACCATGTGGCAGATCAAAGAACTCGAGAAACCTGCGCCGGACTGGGACCCGTTCCTGTTGCCGGAATCCGCTGCCTGATCGATTTCTGCTGACCTCCGGACGTCCGGGTAATCTGGGCGGATGGAGTTCAACGCCGTGATTTTGGCGGGAGGCAGGGCCACCCGCCTCGGAGGCGTGCCCAAGCCGTCGCTGACGTACGACGGCGCGTCGCTCCTTTCGCATGCCCTGCAGGCAGTCCGGGGTGCCGCAGCCGTGGTAGTCGTAGGGCCCGATGCTTCAGGATCCGGCGGTGTGCTGCTACCGGACAATGTGCTGAGGGCGCGGGAGGAACCGGCGTACGCGGGTCCGGCCGCTGCGATTGCAGCGGGCTTGGCCGCGTTGAAGAACCACGGCATGGGCGCTCCGTGGACGCTTGTCCTGGCTTGCGATATGCCGCATGCCTCCCGTGGCGTTGCACTCCTGTGGGAAGCACTTGCCTCACAGCCCGGGGTGGAGGGGGCCATGGCGGTCTCCGCGGACGGCCGGAAGCAACCGCTGCTGGGCGCCTACAGCACCGCAGCCATGGAACGGGAGGTAGGCGTAGCTTCGCAAGGTTCCGGGTTAACGAACTCTTCAGTGTTCCGGCTGCTTGCTAGGCTGAATGTGCTGGACGTTGCCGTCCCCGCAGGCTCTACGGATGACGTGGACACGTGGGAGGACGCAGCGGCCTTGGGCATTGACTACGAGTTGGAGGCGCACGTGAAGAGCCAGGAAGAGACGCTCGAGGAATGGTGCCGCACATTGCTGCAGGCGTTTGAGCTTGAAGGCGTTGAAGTGGACGTTAACGAGGTCCTGGCAGTGGCTGGCGTTGCTGCGCATTCAGTGGTGCGCCCCGCCGCACCCTTGACCACGTTCATCGCCGGATACGCCGCCGGCATGGCCCGCGGCATTGGCCAGGCCAGCGACGACGCGTCCATGAACGCTGCCTTGGACCTGGCCCGCAAAGTTGCCCAAGAGTATTCGGAGTCCGGGGCTGGCGCCGAATGACCCAGGCCCCCAACGAGGGCCATCACGCGGCACACACGTGGCATGAGGCTCGGCAGCGCGCGTTCGATGGCGCTGCTCCCATCCCGCCAGGCCCGGTCCCGCTGGGGTCTGCCCTTGGCCGCACCTTGGCATCGGATGCCCTGGCAGTGCAGGACATGCCCCACTATGCTTCTTCCGCCATGGATGGCTGGGCCGTCAATGGTAGCGGCCCGTGGATACTCAGTGAGCCGGGCCAGAGGCTTGCGCCTCACCAAGCCAGTCCCATTGTTACCGGTGGGCTGATACCTCCCGGGGCCAAAGCCGTGCTGCGCAGCGAGAGTGGCGTCATCACTACGGACGACGACGGCCTTCCGGTCCTTGCGTTGGGCGGCACCGCCAAACCGGGGGAGCCGCGCAACGGCCAACACATCCGCAGGGCTGCAGAAGAGGCAGCCGAGGGTGATGTCCTGCTCAAAGCCGGGACAGTGCTCAACCCGGCGCACATCGCGCTGGCAGCGTTGGCAGGCCTGGATCACGTGGAAGTCATGGGCAAACCACTGGTCAGGTTCCTTTTGACGGGTTCGGAGGTGGTGGCCCAAGGTATCCCGCGGCCTGGACAGGTCCGGGACACCTTCGGCCCGCAACTCGGCGCCGTGGTGGAACTCCTGGGCGGTATCGCCGGGGAGCAGCTCAGGGTGGGCGACAGTTATGGGGAGTGGCTCGCCGCACTTCAGGACACCGAGCCGTCCCCCGAGGAACTCAGCGCAGACGAACCGTACGCAGAAACTGAACCGCCTGCCGACGTCGTCATTACGACCGGCGGGACAGGGCGTTCGGGGACTGACCACTTCAGGCGGGCGGTGGCAGAACTTGGTGGCCGGTTGCTGATCGACGGTATTGCCATGCGGCCTGGACATCCGGCCGTGTTGGCGGAGTTGCCCGATGGCCGGTTCGTCCTGGGTCTGCCTGGAAATCCGCTTGCCGCGATGATGGCCTTATTTACCCTGGGGGCGCCCTTGCTGGCTGCCTTGGGCCACGGAAGCCTCCAGGAAGTGGGCGAAGTTCCTTGTGGAGCGATGATCGACGCGGAGCCCGGACGGACCCGCCTGATGCCTTTCAAACTGGTGTATGGCTTGGCGTCGCCGGCACAGCATGCTGGCCCGGGAATGATGCGTGGCCTGGCCGGTGCGGACGGGGTCATGGTGGTACCGCCGCATGGAGTCCAACTGGGCGAGCTGGTCCCGGCCTTTGCCTTGCCGTGGGGCAAACCGTTGCCCGCGCCGAAGACACCTGAAGACAAGCCCCGCAAGGCGCCGCCGCGGAGCCAAAAGAAGACCCCGCCAGGTCCGGTGGACTGGAGTGCCCTAGACGCATGAGGGCCGGGGCCAGCCTCCTGGTCGGTGCCCACAAAGTGCAATGATGGACTCATGAACAGGCATGCTCCCGAACAGGACATCAACGAAGATGACCTGCAAATCCATCCGCCCAAACAAGCTGCGGCAGGCCTTAAAGCCGTCACCGTTGCCCTTGAACGGGGATACGCCCAGGCCGGGGTGGCCCGCACGGTCCGGTCCATGCTCAGGGTCAACCAGCATGATGGCTTTGACTGCCCCGGGTGTGCATGGCCGGAATCCATAACCGGAAGGCGCAGTCCCGCTGAATTTTGCGAGAACGGGGCCAAGGCGATCGCCGAGGAAAGCACCACCCGGACCGTCGGTGCCGAATTCTGGGCGAAACATTCCCTGGCCGACCTTGAGGATAAGACGGAGTACTGGCTGGGGAGCCAGGGAAGATTGTCGGAACCCGTGGTCATCAAACCGGGCGACACTCACTACTCGCCCATCAGCTGGACCGAGGCATTCGCCCTGATCGGCGAGCACGTCAACGCCACCACGCCGGACAAGTGCGTCTTCTACACCTCCGGCAGGACGGCCAATGAGACGGCCTTCATGTATCAACTGTTTGCACGAAGCCTCGGCACCAATAACCTGCCGGACTGCTCCAACATGTGCCATGAATCCTCCGGGAGCGCGCTCAACCCAACCATCGGCATCGGCAAGGGCACTGTTTCCCTGGAGGACATCCACCACGCTGAGCTGGTACTGGTAGTAGGCCAGAACCCGGGAACCAACCATCCCCGCATGTTGTCCGCCCTCCGCGACTGCAAGAACAACGGCGGAAAGATTGTAGCCGTCAACCCGCTCCCCGAGGCCGGCCTCCTGAACTTCAAGGATCCGCAATCCCTCAACGGCGTCATCGGCGGCGGCACCACCATCGCGGATGAGTTCCTGCAGATCAAGGTCGGTGGCGACCTCGCGCTGTTCCAGGCGCTGGGCCACTTGCTCCTGGAGGAAGAGAAGCGAAACCCGGGCACCGTCGTCGACCATTCCTTCATTGAGCAGCAGACCGAAGGGTTCGCGGCCTACAGGGAAGCGCGTTCGGTGCTGGACTGGGACGAAACAGAACGGGCAACAGGGCTGACCAGGGAAGAAATCACCAAGGCTGCCGGCATGATGGCCGCGTCCAAGGCGACCATTATTTGCTGGGCCCTTGGACTGACCCAGCAGCCGCACTCGGTGGATACCCTGCGGGAAATCATCAACCTCCTGCTGCTCCAGGGAAACTTCGGCAAGCGCGGGGCCGGTGCGTGCCCCGTCCGTGGACACTCGAACGTCCAGGGTGACCGGACCATGGGCATTTGGGAGAAACCCAAGGAATCGTTCCTGGCCGCGTTGGACGCCGAATTCGGCTTCCACATGCCGCGCGACCACGGCTATGACTCCGTGGAAACCCAGCACGCCTTGGAAAAGGGAGACGTGAAGGTCTTCGTGTCCATGGGCGGAAACTTCGCAGCCGCGGGATCGGACACGGCGGCCCTGGAACAGGGGCTGAGGAACGCCGGGCTCACCGTCCACATTTCCACCAAGCCCAACCGCGCCCACGTGGTGCACGGCAAGACATCCCTGATCCTTCCCACGCTGGGGCGGACGGACACGGATGACAAACACCCCAAGGGAAAGCAGTTCCTGTCGGTGGAAGACTCCATGTCCGTCATCCATAAAACGCAGGGCCGGCTGGAGCCGGTCTCAGATCACCTGCTGAGCGAGCCGGTGATCGTGGCCCGCATGGCACAGGCGACACTGGGTGAGAACCACAGCGTCGACTGGCGGGCCATGGCAGAGGATTACGACGTGATCCGCGACCACATTGCCAGGGTCATTCCGGGCTTTGAGGACTTCAACGCCAGGGTCCGGACCAAGAACGGTTTTGTCCTTCCCAACCCGCCCAGGGATACCCGCACCTTCGCCACGGACATCGGCAAGGGGCGGTTCTCGGTGCGGCCACTTGAGTACCTGGAAGCCCCTGCCGGTCACTTGATCCTGCAGACGGTCCGCAGCCACGATCAGTACAACACCACGTTCTACGGCTTGGATGACCGGTACCGGGGCGTTTCCGATGGACGCCGGGTCATCCTGGTGCACCCCGGAGACATCGAGGATTTGGGATTCAAGGACCGTGACCTGGTGGATGTCATTTCCACGTTCGCAGGGACGGAACGGCGTGCCAACAAGTTCAGGCTCATCGGGTACCCCACGGCCAAGGGGTGTGCCGCAGCGTACTTCCCCGAAGCCAACGCATTGGTGCACCGCGAGCTGGTGGCCCGGGAATCCAACACCCCTGGCTACAAGGCCATGACCGTGCGTTTCGTCAAGAATGAAGAGAACGGATCCTGACATGGGACGAGTGACGCAGCGCCGCAAGGTGCACAAGTTTGTCCTGGACGGCTCGCCACAGGCACTGGAGCATCCCGTCCGCTTCAAGGAGGACGTGCTGGCAGTGGAGGAGCCCCTGGAAATCCGGTTGGGGGACATGTCCTTCTCCGTCACCATGCGCACCCCCGGGGACGACTTCGACCTCGTGGCGGGATTCCTTGTCTCGGAAGGCATCGTGTGGGAACCTTCGCAGCTGATCTCCGAACGGTTCTGCGCGGGGGAGAACGAAGACGGTGTGCAGACCTTCAACGTGGTGGACGCCCAGCTCAGGCCTGACGTGGTGAGGCCTGACACCGGGCGCAACGTCTACACGTCCAGCTCGTGCGGGATTTGCGGCACTGATTCCATCGACGCCGTCCGCAAGTCCTCCCATCACAGTCCCAAGGAAGACGACGTCACCATCCCGGTCAGGGCGCTTGCAGCTCTGCCGGACCGCCTCCGGGAGGCGCAGGCGGTCTTCGACAAGACCGGCGGCGTCCATGCTGCCGGCCTCTTCAGGATCCACGACGACGGCACCACCGAGCTGCTGTGCCTCCGCGAAGATGTGGGTAGGCACAACGCGGTGGACAAAGTGGTGGGCTGGGCCTTGCGTGCAGGAATGCTGCCGTTGAGGGGCACAGTGCTCCAGGTATCCGGCAGGGCATCCTTTGAACTCGTCCAGAAAGCTGCCATGGCCGGCATTCCTGTTCTGGCCGCCGTCAGTGCGCCGTCCAGCCTCGCGGCGGACCTGGCGGAGGAAACCGGAATTACGCTGGCGGGGTTCAGCCGCGGACACAGTCTGAACGTCTACGCCGGACGGGACAGGATCGTCGGGGAAACAGTCGAATCGGAGCGGCAGGTCGTCGGGGGATAGCAGGCAATCACTTGGCTATTAAGCTGGAACAACGTAGATTTTATCCATCGATTGGAAGCGCGGCGACCCCAGAATCGCCGCCCGTGCCCGGCACATCCGGGGCGGGGCTGCCAACCTTGTTATTCAGCTGAAGCCCAAAGGGGAATTAATTGCACGACGACCGCCGGATCACTGAACAGCGTCTTGACCGATTTGTTCGGGAACGCATTCTTCCGGCCATTTACGGCAGGGCCATACCGCTGCAGCTCAGCAGCTGGGATGCTCCGGGTGAGCCCGTGCCGGCTGCGGAGGCCATCCGCCAGCTCTTCACGCCCCAGGAACACGGCGCCCCCTGGGGAAAGGCCTGGAGCACCAAGTGGCTGCACCTTCAGGGCGAAGTTCCGCAGGACTGGGGCATGGCCGATTCCACGTCGGTGGAAATCATCGTGGACCTCGGCTTCAACAGCGACGCCCCCGGATTCCAGTGCGAAGGCACTGCCTGGCGTGCCGATGGCAGCATCATCAAAGCGATTTCCCCCCGGAACTTCCACGTCCCGCTCAAACTTCTGGGTGGTGGACTGTCCGTCGACTTCTATGTGGAGGCCGCCGCCAACCCGGACGTTGCGCAAGGCTGGTCCTTTGCACCCACACCGTTAGGGGATAAGGCCACCTCCGGCGACGATCCCCGGTACCGCCTGGGCCGCATCGCCATGGCAGAGCTGAACGAAACGGTCTGGGAACTGAACCAGGACATCTGGACGCTCAGCGGCCTCATGCATGAACTCCCTACTGAGCTTCCCCGCCGCCATGAAATCCTGCGGGCGCTGGAACGGATGCTGGACGTTATGGACCCGGACGATGTCGCCGGGACCGCGGCGGCAGGTCGCGAGGAGTTGAAAGTGGTCCTGGACCGTCCCGCGTATGCATCCGCGCACCAGCTCCTGGCCACCGGCCATGCGCACATCGACTCGGCTTGGCTGTGGCCGGTCCGTGAAACCATCCGCAAGTGTGCCCGGACGTTCTCCAACGTGGTGGCCCTCATGGACGAGGATCCGGATTTTGTGTTCTCCTGTTCCTCGGCCCAGCAGATGGCGTGGATCAAGGAGTACTTCCCGGAGCTCTTTGTCCGGATCCGGGAGAAGGTCAAAGCCGGTCAGTTCATTCCCGTAGGCGGCATGTGGGTGGAATCGGACACCAACATGCCCGGCGGCGAGGCGATGGCCCGCCAGTTCGTGGAGGGCAAGAGCTTCTTCCTGAAGGAGTTCGACGTCGAGTGCCAGGAAGCCTGGCTGCCTGACTCCTTCGGCTACTCCGGCGCCATCCCGCAGATCGTCAAGGAAGCCGGTTCCCGTTGGTTCCTGACACAGAAGATTTCCTGGAACAAGGTCAACCGGATGCCGCACCACACCTTCACGTGGGAAGGCATCGACGGAACCCGGTTGTTTACGCACTTCCCGCCGGTCGACTCGTACAACGCTGAACTGCACGGCCGCGAACTGGCCCACGCGGAGCGCAATTACCGGGACCACGGCCGGGGGACCATGTCCTTGGTGCCTTTCGGTTATGGCGACGGCGGTGGCGGCCCCACGCGCGAAATGGTGGCTGCTGCGCACCGTACGGCAGACCTGGAAGGTTCGCCTAAGGTCCGCATGGGCACCGCCAAGGACTTTTTCACGCAAGCTGAAGCCGAGTACACCAACCTGCCGGTCTGGGTGGGTGAAATGTACTTGGAAATGCACCGCGGTACCTATACCAGCCAAGCCAAGACCAAGCGTGGCAACCGCCGCAGCGAGCACCTTCTGCGGGAGGCCGAGCTGTGGTGCTCCACGGCTGCCGTCCGGCTCGGTGCGGACTATGCATACCCCCGGGACGAGTTGAAGCGGCTCTGGCGGCTTGTTCTCCTGCAGCAGTTCCACGACATCCTGCCGGGCAGTTCCATTGCCTGGGTGCACCAGGACGCCGAGCGCAACTATGAGGCCATTTCCCGTGACCTCGAGGCCATCATCAGCGACGCCGCGCAGGCCCTGGTGGGGGACGGCGACACAAGCTACCTGCTCAATGCGGCTCCGCATCGCCGCGACGGCGTGGCCGCCCTGGGTATCGGTGAAGGCGCCGGATCCGGCGTAGGCGTCCAGGTGGACCAGTCCGGGGAGAGCTTCATCCTGGACAACGGCGTCATCCGTGCAGTCCTGGACGGGAACGGCCTGCTCACGTCATTGGTGGATCACGCCAGCGGCCGTGACGCGATCGCCCCGGGACAAACCGGCAACCTGTTGGAGCTCTTCCGCGACACCCCTAATGAGTGGGATGCGTGGGATATCGAGGAGTTCTACCGTCGGAACGTCACCCAACTGACCCAAGCGGACACCATCGACCTTGAACGCACGCCAGCAGGCGCCGTCGTGGTGGTCCAGCGCAAGGTGGGCGCCTCCACCATCACCCAGCGCGTGACGCTCGACGCCGGCGCCAAGTCATTGGGCATCGCCACCACCGTGGACTGGCAGGAACGCGAAAAGATGCTGAAGATCGCCTTCCCGCTGGATGTGAGGGCGGATCGCTCGGCGTCGGAAACGCAGTTTGGCCACGTCTTCCGGCCCACCCATACCAACACCTCCTGGGAAGCGGCGAAGTTCGAGATTTGCGCCCACCGCTGGATCCACGTGGCCGAGCCCGGCTATGGAGTCGCGGTGAGCAACTCGTCGAGCTACGGGCACGATGTCACCAGGGCGGTTCGCCCCGACGGCGGAACCACGACGACGGTCAGGACCTCCCTGCTGAGGTCCGCCCGGTTCCCGGACCCGGAAGCAGACCGGGGAGAGCACACCCTGGAACTGTCCATCAGGCCAGGGGCAGCGATTGCCGACGCCGTGGAAGAGGGGTACCGGACCAACCTGAAGCCGAGGTTCGTCACCGGCGGACATGCTGTGGAGCCGCTGGTCTCGGTGTCCAACCCCGCCGTGGTGGTGGAAGCCGTGAAGCTGGCCGAGGACGGTTCAGGCGATGTCATCGTCCGGTTGTACGAATCGCTGGGTGAGCGCTCATCTGCCACTGTCAGGCCCGGTTTTGAGGCTGTTGGAGCGACGGCCACTGACCTGCTGGAGCGTGTGGCAGTGGCTCCAGGAGTGACCGTGGGGGAGGACTCGGAAGTCCACCTGGTGCTTCGTCCGTTCCAACTGGTGACACTGCGCTTCACGCGCTGACGGGTACCCCCGGCGTCAGATGCCGCCGGGGGTTACTCGACCAGGCGGGGGGCTATTCGACCAGTTCGACGTCCACTGCGTCTTTCAGGATTTGAACGCGCAAGGGGATCACCGCGTCGTAGCTCTTGAGTTCGGCTGCGATCTTCTTGGAGAACACTTCCTCCACCAGGACAGGCATGTCCTTCACTCCCGACAGGTAGCGCTTGGCTGCGAAGTCAAACTCTGACCTGTTGTTCTTGATGCGGGTGTTAAGTGCCTTGGCTTCGTCGGCAATTTTCAGCAATTCCTCATCAGAGGCGTTGCGTGCGGTCGCTTCATCCGTCTTCTGGACCAACTGGTCCTTGAGTCGGACAAACTCGTTGTAAGTCTCTTCAGACTTTGCCGTGATCCCGGCGTTCGATTCGAGCTGTCCTACCCGGTTGTCAAAGGTACGGGCAAATTCGACGTAGGCCACGTTCTTGGATTGCTTGAGTTGGCCGGCTGCTTCGCGGCAAGGGGCCGCGGCCTGGCTCAGCAAGGTTTGGCGCTCCCGAAGGTTGGCGGCCTTGGAACCGACAAACAGGCCGTTGCAGCCTGCACCGTCGGCCCTGAAGAGGCCTTCAAACTGTGGGTATGACTCCACCAGGCCTTCCATATGGTCGATGTAGCCTTCATACGAGTCTTCGAGTTGCCCGATGGCGACGCCGATTCCATCTTCACGGGACTCGTGGGCGGACTGTACTTTCTGCAGTGCGGACCGGGCCTCATCTGCAGCTTTCTGGAACTCGTCCCGTTCCTTGCGGGAGTTCTTCCCGGCCTCTTCCTGTGAGGCGGGGGCGTTCCGCGCTTTCTTGTAGGCAGCGAGGTATTCATTGGCTGCCGGCTGAAGCTTGGCCCGGGAATCCACCAGCGCGGTGAGCTGGCCATCCTTCAGCTGCTGCAGGCTTTCCTTGCGCTGCTGTCCGGATACTTGGGTCATGGTCACAACAGCCGCCGCGGCAATCACCAACAGGACAACAACGCTGGAGATCAGGATGAGGGCCAGTTTGCGCTTTTTGGGCGCCGGTTGCCCTGCGGGGTCCGGTTGCTGCGGGAGGTCCGGTTGACTTGTGGGTCCGGGTTCAATCGTCATGGCTATTCCCCGTCCTTGCCTGCAGCATCAAACTGGTCCGTGCGCTTCTTGAGGGCACTTTCAAAAGCTTTGTTGGAGTCATTGGCGTTATTGATGAGCTGGGTGTATTGCTCCTTCGCGGAGCTCTCATACTTTGTTTCGGCGGTTTTGAGTGCGTCGTTGATATCCAGCATCGCCAGGCCAGCCAGCATCCGTTTGGCCAGGCGCTCGAATTCGTCCTTGCCATCCAGGGCTTCCTGTTGTTTGTCCCGCTGTCCGCGGATGATGCCCTCAACCGAGGTCAGGAGTTCGGTTGTCCCGGCGTCGGTGTTCTCCTTGGCTGAGGCTATGGCCGTTAGGCAGGACTCTGCAGCCTTGACGTAATCTGCGGAGTAGGTCTCGCTGCCAACATTCAAGGACGAATGCAGGGGAGCGCAGGGACCACCAATGGATTGGGTAATGTTCGCCGTGTTGACCACCAGTTGATCGTTGTAGGCGATCACGGCTCCGTAGTGCTCTTTGAACCGGTTGTAGGCGTCGCGGATTTCCTGTTCCTGCACTGCCGGTGATGACCCCATCCGTTCCAAACGGTCCCGGTTTATCCCTGACTCGCGTTTCAAGCGGTCACCATCCTGGTTGAGGACCGTGTCCTTGGCCTCTTGCCCGGCGGTTTCGGACATCACGTTCGTCAGCCGGACCGAGAACTGGGTGACCAGCGGATCGTAGAGGTTCATTGAGTTGTCCAGTATGAGGCGTTCCTTGTCCAAACGGACCACATCTGCGCGCTGGACGCCTGCCGGGCGGGAGAGGGCAAACCACGTGCCGAGTCCTCCAGCCAGAACAGCGATGACAACCACCGCGACGATGATGATAGTACGCCGGGACTTTCTGCGGCCTGGTTGGGCTGCTGCATCCAAAGTCTCTTCCCCCATTTTCTTGAGTCTCCTAGACGTCGTGCTGTAGCCGTTTGACAAAAAGTTTGGTCCGTTCCTGCCGGGGTGCGCGCAGCACCTCGGCAGCGGGACCCCGTTCCACCACCACGCCGCCATCCATGAAGATGACCTCGTCCGCCACGTGCTGGGCGAAAGCAAGTTCATGGGTCACGATCACCATGGTCCAGCCCTCTTCAGCGAGTTCCTTGATGACGCCCAGGACGTCTCCCACCAATTCGGGGTCCAGCGCGGACGTAGGCTCGTCGAACAGGAGCAACTGGGGCTTGAGGGCAAGGGCCCTGACAATGCCCACACGCTGCTGCTGTCCGCCGGAGAGCTCAAAAGGGTATGCGTCGCGCTTGTCGGCAAGGCCAACCCGTTCCAGCAGGCGTTCGGCTTCGGCGATGGCTTCGGCACGCAGCCGCTTCTGGACCTGGACGGGGCCCTCGATAATGTTCTTCAGGACCGTCATGTGCGGGAACAGGTTGTAGTGCTGGAAGACCATGGCGCTCCGGTCCCGCAGTGCGGCGATCTCCTTCTTGCCAACTTTGGCATCGAAGTCGATGGCCAGACCGCCCGCGGCATCACTGTCCCCGAAGGTGACCGTGCCGCCGTCGGGAATTTCAAGGCCGTTGAGCGAGCGCAGGACGGTGGTCTTGCCTGAGCCTGAGGGACCGATCAGGGCTACCACCTGGCCGCGGCGGATATCGATGTCGATGTCCCGCAGCACCACGTTGCTTCCGAACGCCTTGGCGAGGTTCCTTGCTTTCAGGACAGACGTAGCGCTCGGCTCCGGGATGGATTCGTTAGTGGGCGACATAGCGGTCCAATCTCTTTTCCACGGCGGACTGCGCGGTGGAAAGGACCAGGCAGATGACCCAGTAGACCAGGGCTGCCTGCAAGTAGAGGATCAGGAACTCGTTGCTGAACGCCGCAATTTGCTGGGCGTTGCGGAAGAGTTCGGTGACCAGGATCAATGATGCGAGGGACGTGTCCTTCACCAGTGAAATAAAGGTGTTGGACAACGGCGGTACTGACACCCTTGCGGCTTGGGGGAGGATGATGCGGACCAGGGTCTGCGGGCGCGACATGCCGATGGTGTGGCCGGCTTCCCACTGGCCCTTGGGCACGGACAGGATGGCGGCGCGGATGATCTCGGCCGCGTAGCCGCCCACGTTCAGGGAGAACGCGATGATGGCGCTGGGCCAGGGATCCAGCCTGACCCCGATGCTGGGTAGCCCGAAGAAAATCACGAAGAGCTGCACCAGCAGGGGCGTGCCTCGGATGACCGATACGTAGAAGCGCCCCAGGCCCGAGAGAAACCAGTTGGGGCTCAGCCGCAACAGTGCAACCACCAACGCCAAAACCAGCCCGAAGGCGAACGAGGCAAGGGTCAGGGGTATGGTGCCCGTGACGGCGCCGGTAATGATCGGCCCGAAGGAACTCCAGATGAGGTCCCAGTTCATTTATTTGGTGACATCTGCGCCGAAGTACTTATCCGAAATCTTCGCAAGGGTGCCATCGGCCCGGAGATCGGCCAGCGCCTTGTCCACCGCTGCGGTGAGCTCGGTGGACCCCTTGCGGAAGACAAACGCACTCTCGGTCTTCTCCGGCGCTTCCGCCGCGACCTTCAGTCCGGAGTCGGGAGTGTTCTTGGCGTAGTCCAAGTAGGTGAGTTTGTCGTTCACGGTGGCATCCACGCGTCCCTGCTGCACCAGGGTGGCGGACTGCGCCCAGCCCTCAACCGCCTGGACATTGGCGCCGGCTTCAACGGCCATCTTGTAGAAGTTGCTGGTCAGCGATTGTGCCGTGGTTTTGCCCTTGAGGTCCGCGAAGCTGTTAATGCTGGTGTTGTCCGACTTGGTCACCACCACTCCGGTGGAGACGGTGTAGGGCGTGGAGAAGTCGTATTTGGCCTTGCGCTCGTCATTGATGGAAATCTGGTTGGCGATGGTGTCGAAGCGCTTGGAGTCCAGCCCGGCGAAGATGCCATCGAACTGCGTTTCCTGGAACGAGGCTTTCACGCCGAGTTTCCCGGCCACGGCCTGGGCGATCTCGACGTCGAATCCGGTCAGTTCGCCTGCGCCGTCAGCATGGAAGCTGAAGGGACGGTAGGTACCCTCGGTGGCGATCACCAATTCACCTTTGGACTTCACATCTGAAAGGGACGTGTCGCCGCCTGACTGTGCGGGCGTGGACCCGCCACCGCACGCAGAAAGTGCAAGGGCGGCCGAGGCCAGCGTAGCTGCGAGGACAGAGCGTCGGGTGCGAAGGCTGTTCATGGAGCCATCTTAGCCACCGTAAGGAACCTTGCTGGGTGTGGGGCCGCCGGCGACCGGCAACAGGGGCGTTAAAAAGGCTGAGTGGGGGCGGTCCCCAACAGCCCGCCACCACTCATCCCCCCAATTGTGTTCACGTGGGCGCCACATCCACCGGAAACCCGTTCTCTGATTCCGGTGTCAGGCTGCAACCGCGTTCACACATTCATGATTGTGCCACGATCTAATGGTTTTGTGAAAGTCTTACGCCGAGAGACGTCGTTTTCGGCGCGAATAGGCTTTCGAGAACCAGATCCCGGCCAACCCAATGGCCGTGGCCAGCACTGCGGAGTAGTTGATCAGCGAACGCAACCACAGGTGGACCAAGGGGATCAGGGGGAAGAGCTGGGAGATCAACAGCAGGGCCAGGCCGAGGAAGAGCAGGGCTGAGGCACCCCTGAGCAAGGCAGGGTAGCGGCCAACGATGGTCCGCCAGATCGCAGGCAACAAACAAGCCGACACATAGCCGGGATAAAAGCGCCCCAGCGCCGCGTAGGCCTCCATCGAAGGTCCCCACGTCAGCCCCGTCATGCCCACAGTGGAACCGCGTGTGTCCGTGATGACGAAGAAGAAAATGGTCAGCGCCACGGTGAATCCCAGGACGGTCAGCCCCCAGGGGCCGCGTATGGCGCGGACGGCTGACTGCGAGCCGAACCCCATGGCGATCTTGATGCCCATGAGCAGGAACGTTCCGTAGAGCAGGAACCGCAGGACCAGGTTAGTGACGTTGATTCCGCCCAAGAGTGCGTCGATGGCAAGGTAGGGCCCCTCGATGCTGAGGAGGATGTCCAGGGTGATCAACGCGAAGATGTAGAAAACCACCCGGTTCTCGCCCCGGATCAGGCTTGGGATCCGCGCAAGCGTAATTGCCAGGCAAACAACCAGCGTCACCCAAGGCAGGACAGCCGTCATCCGAGGTTCTCCCATATTCGTTCAGTACGTTCGTGGTCTTGTTCCTGGCGGCGCAGTGTCTTACCGAGGGCCAGGAGCCGTTCGCCGGCCAGGGTTACCAGTTCGCTTTGGGACATTTTGTCCAGCGCCTCCTGCCGGGCATTGGGTGGCCATCCGGCCTCGGCTTCGGTGATGAGCCCGCCCGCCACCAGTCCTCCGGCCGGTCCCACTCCTGCTGCCCGTGAGGTGGCGATGGCGAGTTCTGGTGGAAGCCTGTTGGCCGTCAAATGTGCGGAGAAGTTTTGCGGGGCGATCCCCGTGGTGTCGCTGACCCGGTGGCGTAACTCGCCGTCGTCGATTGCGTCCACCCAGTTCCGCACCGACGTAGGGTGCGGTGGTTCGGAAAGGTGGCCAGCGGGCGCGGAACCTGGTTCGCTTCGGTCCACTACCGCGCGCAGTAAATCGATGGTGGCGATCTGGCTCACGAGTTCGCAGCCCGTGGGCGGGACCGGCGCGCCGCGGAGTTCGGAGTAAAGATCGAAAGTGGACAGTGCTTCCACGGGGCTCAGCTGGAAGCCGCGGCTGATACTCACCAAAGTGGACTCGGCAACCTTGCCGCGGACCAACTGCTGGGCCAGTGTTGTCCGCTTGATGCCGGCGATCCTGCAGACGTCAGCTGTACTGGCATCGGGCGCAACGCCGTGAAGCCAGCGCTGGAACGCCTTGGACTGTAAGGGCATGTGGAACTTTCCGGGAAGGGTCGCGGGGCAGGACAGGAGTAGGCCGTAAGTGGGAGTACGAATCGATTTTACGCGGACGCCACATTGAATTATGCTTGATGCTTGAACCCGTTGGTCCGTACACCCCCCAAGTCCGGACCAACGGGTTTTTCCATGCCTGCGGGAATCGCGGCCTGAATTCCTGCGTTTTCCCTGCTGGAGGATACACAAATGACAGCAACCTTGGTGGCCAAGAATCTTGCCGGTGGCCACGGCCATCGAACACTCTTTTCCGAACTTTCCCTGACGGTGGCTCCCGGCGACGTTGTCGGCGTCGTCGGCGCGAACGGTGCCGGCAAATCCACGCTGCTGCGGATCCTTGCCGGCGTGGACCAGCCCCAAGCGGGCAGCGTCAGCCTGGCGCCGTCGGACGCGTTTGTTGGCTGGTTGCCGCAGGAGCACGAGCGCACTGCCGGCGAAACAATCGGGGCCTACATTGCCCGGCGCACCGGCTGCGCCCAGGCAACGACAGAGATGGAATCCACCGCAGAGGCCCTCGGCTCCGGGGCTCCCGGCGCCGATGATGCCTACTCCCTGGCCTTCGACCGCTGGATGGCGTCAGGGGCAGCAGACCTGGAAGACCGTATCCCGGCCGTGCTGGCGGACCTCGGGCTGGAGCTTGGCGCAGAGGCCCTCATGACCGGACTTTCCGGCGGACAGGCCGCGCGCGTGGCATTGGCTGCATTGCTGCTCAGCCGCTTCGACGTCGTCCTCCTTGACGAACCCACCAACGATCTTGACCTCGACGGCCTGGCCCGCCTGGAGGCTTTCGTCCAGGGCCTGCGCGGCGGCGTGGTGCTGGTGTCCCACGACCGTGAATTCCTGGCCCGCTGCGTCACTACCGTGGTGGAACTGGACCTCGCCCAGAATTCCGTGGCCGTTTATGACGGCGGATACGAGGCCTTCCTCGAAGAGCGTGCAGTAGCCAGGCGCCACGCCCGTGAACGCTACGAAGAGTTCGCCAACACCAAGGCAGACCTGGTGTCCCGCGCGCGCACCCAACGGGAATGGAGTTCCCAAGGCGTCCGGAACGCCATGAAGAAGAACCCGGACAACGACAAGATCCGGCGCGCCGCGAGCAGCGAATCCTCGGAGAAGCAGGCCCAGAAGGTCCGCCAGATGGAGTCCCGGATTGCCAGGCTCACCGAGGTCGAAGAACCTCGCAAGGAATGGCAGCTTCAGTTCAGCATCGGCCAGGCACCCCGCTCCAGTGCCGTCGTCGCCACCTTGCGTGACGTCGTCGCGCGCCAAGGTGACTTCACGCTGGGACCGGTGAACCTCCAACTCAACGGCGGCGAACGCATCGGCATCACAGGACCGAACGGGGCCGGCAAGTCGACGCTCCTGCGCCTGCTGCTGGGAACGCAGGAACCGGACGACGGCGATGCCTCCATGGGCGCCTCCGTCGCCATCGGCGAAATCGACCAGGCGCGTGGACTGCTCGACGGCGGGCAGCCGCTCGGAGATGCAGTGGAAGCCGTGCTGGTGGGCTGGAACAGTGCGGATGTCCGGACGCTTTTGGCCAAGTTCGGCCTGAAGGCGGACCACACCGCTCGGACAGTGGATTCGTTGTCCCCGGGGGAGCGGACCCGTGCTGCCCTGGCCCTGCTGCAGGCCCGTGGCGTCAACCTCCTGGTGCTGGACGAGCCCACCAACCATTTGGACCTCCCTGCGATCGAGCAGCTTGAAGAGGCGCTGGAAAGCTACGAGGGCGCGCTACTGCTGGTCACCCATGACCGCCGGCTGTTGGAAAACGTTCGGCTCGATTCCCGCTGGCACCTCGAGAACGGCCAAGTCCAGGAACTTCACCACACCCCAAGCCAGGAGAAATAACCATGAGCATGGACCGCGTGGCCTGGAGCTCGCTGTACAACATCACCACGGCCAAGATCGGATCGAAACCGTTCTCCAAGGAAACGCTGAAGCGCGTCATGGCTTTTGCTGCCCCGCACAAGGCCAAGCTCATTGCCTTCGTGATCGCTTCCATCGCAGGTGCTTTCCTGGCTGTTGCGACGCCCGTGCTGGCAGGTCAGGTAGTTGACGCCATCATCGCCAACGCCGGTGTTGGAACGGTGATTTGGCTCGCCGTCCTGATCGCCATCGTCGCCGTAGGCGAGGCCGGCGTGGGGCTGGTGACCCGCTGGCTGTCATCCATCATTGGCGAGGGCGTCATTGTGGATCTCCGCACCCGCGTCTTTGACCATGTGCAGCGCATGCCCATTGCCTTCTTCACCAGGACCCGCACCGGTGCCCTGGTCAGCCGACTGAACAATGACGTCATCGGAGCGCAGTCCGCCTTCGCCGGCACGCTGTCCGGAGTGGTCAGCAACGTGGTGGCTTTGGCCCTCACACTTGCGGTCATGCTGAACACGTCATGGTTGGTGACCGTGCTGGCCATGGTCCTGCTGCCCATCTTCCTGATCCCTGCCCGGCGCATGGGCTCCAAGTTGGCGGACCTCCGCCGTGAGGCTGCTGCGCACAACGCGGCCATGGGTACGCAGATGACCGAACGGTTCTCCGCGCCGGGTGCCACCCTGGTGAAGCTGTTCGGCCGCCCCGACGAGGAATCCCGGGAATTCGCTGCCCGCGCGGGACGGGTGCGGGACATCGGTATCCGGACTGCGATGCTGCAGTTCACCTTCGTCACGGCACTGACCTTGGTGTCGGCGTTGGCTCTTGCCCTGGTCTACGGACTCGGCGGCTGGCTGGCCATCGGCGGGCAACTGGCGCCCGGTGACGTGGTGGTCCTGGCGCTCCTGCTGACCCGCCTCTACGCTCCGCTGACAGCGCTGTCCAACGCCCGTGTGGAAATCATGAGCGCGCTGGTCAGCTTCGAGCGGGTGTTTGAGATCCTGGACCTGCAGCCCCTGATCACCCAGAAACCGGACGCCGTGGAAGTTCCGGCCGGACCCGTGGCCGTGGAGTTCGACGACGTCCGCTTCTCCTACCCTTCCGCGGATAAAGTGTCCCTTGCCTCGTTGGAAGAGGTGGCAACCCTGGACACCCGGGGCGGCGAGGAAGTCCTGCACGGGATCAGCTTCAGGGTGGAACCCGGCCAGACTGTGGCCTTGGTGGGCTCCTCGGGTGCGGGCAAGTCCACAGTGGCCCAGCTGCTCTCGCGTTTGTACGACGTCGATTCAGGCGCCGTGCGCCTTGGCGGACAGAACCCCGGAACCGGTGTGGATGTCCGCGATCTAAGTTTCGATTCCCTGCGGGACACGATGGGCATGGTGACCCAGGACGGCCACCTGTTCCACGAAAGCATCGCGTCCAACCTGCGCCTCGCCCGTCCGGATGCCACCGAAGACGACATGTGGGATGTGCTCCGCCGGGCACGCCTGGAACCGATGATCCGGTCATTGCCTGACGGCTTGGAAACCGTGGTGGGGGAGCGCGGCTACCGGCTCTCCGGCGGTGAACGCCAACGCCTCACCATTGCCCGCCTCCTGATCAAGCAGCCGCGGGTTGTGATCCTCGACGAAGCCACTGCGGCCTTGGATTCCACCAACGAAGCCGCCGTGCAGGCGGCCTTGGGCGAGGCGCTCGAGGGGCGTACCGCCGTCGTGATTGCGCACAGGCTGTCCACCATCCGTGCGGCGGACGCCATTTTGGTGGTTGAGGACGGCAGGATCGTGGAACGCGGCACGCACACCGAACTGCTTGCGGCAGAGGGAAGGTACGCCGAGCTGTATCAAACCCAATTCGCCGAAGCCACAGCGGTGGCCCAGGAAGCCGTCCCGGAGCTGTAGCTGATCTGCTACCTACTTGGGCGTGGTCAGCAGCGGGATGACGTGGTCCGTCAGCAGGGGCGCAAGGTCCGTGGGCAACGGCCCGTTCAGGTCCAGCCAACGAATCTCGGCGATCTCCGCCGAAGGGTGCGCCTCCCAGGTTCCGGGAGCGGTGAAGACTGTGGCCTCAATGTTCGTTGCTGCTTCGTTGGCGGCCACGGCAAGCCAGACACCAAGGGGCTGGAGCCGGTCCGCTGCTACTTCGATGCCGACTTCTTCAGACAGTTCCCGCGAAGCTGCTTCAACCGCTGTTTCGCCGGGCTCGGGCTTGCCGCCCGGATGCATGAACTTATCCGTCCCGCGCTTGCGAACGGTGAGCAGGTGGCCTTCGTCGTTGTAGACGCAAACGGCGCTGACCACGATGAGGTCCGTAGTGGTCACAATTGCCTCCCGGCGTTGAGTCGGACCAGGTGCGATTCCAGGAGCAAATCCTTGGCGGGCCCATGGACATCCCACGTAAAGCTGAACGAATCCGGGCCCTCAAGGACGTAGTTGACGCGGTAATCGTCGGGATCGCACCAATGCTTGTCCTGGTTGCCCTGCTCAGAGAAGCTCATGATGTGGAAGGGCCTGCCGTCAGGAAAGAACACGTCCATCGAATCCGTGGCGGCGCCTGGTGTGAGGACATACTCGCGGAAAGCCGGGCCGGAATGGGTAGGCCAGTGCATGGTGCCGTCTTCGCGGTAGTCCAGGCCGCCGTCGGGGTTCAGTGCATAACGCACGACGCCGGTAAAAGTACCGCGGGTGCCGGAGGCCCGGTCCAGGAGTGTCCGCTCCACAGTCCAGCTGCCGGCCAAGTAGGCCTGCAAGTCCTGGATGGGTTCCTGGTGGTTCAAGTGCCCTCGATTGGAATCGAACCAACGACACCGGCTTTAGGAGAGCCGTGCTCTATCCACTGAGCTACGAGGGCCTGTGTGTCCATGGCTCTGAATCCCACTGCTGGAGCTCAAGGGCCCGGACACGACTACAAGCATACAAGCTGCCGGGGCGCTGCCCGAACACCGCTAGGCTGGCGACCATGAAAGGGCACTCGACTGCAGCAGCACCGGCCGGATCGTTCCTCCCCAACCTCCGCAGCGTCAGGGCGAACATCGGCGGCTGGGCGCAGCTGAGCGTCGTCCAGTACTTTGTGGCCGAAGCCGCCGTGATCCAGGCCTGGGCAGGTCCGGAGCCCTACAGCAGGGCCACTGGCTACATCAGCGACCTGGGAGCCATCTCTTGTGGCGTGTACGAGGACAGGGCCGTCTGCTCGCCCTTGCACTTGCTGATGAACGCCTCCTTCGTGGTCCAAGGACTGGGCCTGATCCTGGGTGCGCTCTTCCTGACCGCCGGGCTCCTGTGCGTAGCAGCGCGACCCGGTGTTGCTGCCCGGCGTTTCCGGTCCGTTGCAGCCGATTCCGCTCCAGCCCGCGTGCTGACTGTGCCGTGGATCCTGGCTGTCGCGATCCGGATCCTCACCGGAGTTGCCGGCGTAGGAACCGTCCTTGTTGGGTTGGTGCCTGAAGACCTCGACTCGCCATGGCATTTCGCAGGTGCCCTGATGTTCTTCATCGGCGGTGGATTCGCCCTGCTGCTGTTGGGCGTCCTGTGGTTCCGGCAGACTCCGGTCAGCTGGTTCCTTGCCCTGTGCGGCCTGGTTTGTATCGTTGCGCTCATCATTGGTGGGGTCACCGGGATGGAAGTTGCCTTGCCCGGCCTTGTGGAGCGGCTGATGGGGTACCCGGTGACTATCGGGTTGGCAGCAGCCGGGCTGGTGATCGCCCAGCGGGTGCACGCGGAACGGAAGGCAATACGGGTGGGCTGAGGGCGGGCCCTGATGCACGCAGAAGCGAACAACTGGTGCGCCGGACCTTGGCGGGGTCTATTCTGGCGCTATGACGACGGCGGCCGGTCCGCGCGGCAGTGACCGCGGGCTTCTGCCCGACCTCGCCGGGAGACGCGAGCTGGTTGGGGGATGGGCAGCGATCACGCCCATCCACTACTTCATAGTGGAAGCCGTGGCGATAGCTGCGTGGCTGGGCAACCCGGGCTATGAACGGCGGGCACACGTCATCAGCGATCTCGGTGCGGCCCACTGCGGACCTTTCAACGGGTATGAAGTCTGTTCCCCGCTCAATTGGTTGATGAATGTCTCGTTCGTGCTTCAGGGCGCAGCCATGATTCTGGGCGCCGTGTTGGTCAATACGGCCGTGTTGTCCATCGCGGCCGAGCCGGGCGCGCGGGTCATCACTCCCCGGATGGCCTCGGAGTCCCGCAGGGCAGCGGAGTCCATTCCCTGGCTCGCGGCCGGGGTTGTGCGGGCGCTGATCCTCGTGGCGGGCATAGGCCAGGCAATGGTTGGGCTTGTTCCCGAAGACACGGACCTGGCGTTGCACCTGGTCGGCGCGGGCATGTACTTCATTGCCGGGCCACTGTCCTTGGCGATCCTGGGCGTCGTGTGGAGGAGGCATACGCAGATGTCCTGGTTTGTCCTCGTGTGCGGTGCGGTGTCCCTGGGAACCACCATCTACATCCTTGCAGTGGGGCTGCGCGTGGAGGAACCGGGTGCGATCGAACGGACCATGGCCTATCCGATCATCATGGGGTTATCCATGGTGGGCCTGGTAGTGGCACGACGGGTGACGAAGCAAAGGAAAGCTGTCAGGGCTGTGGTGCGTTCTTCCGTCCCAGGAACACCGCAGCCACGCCGCACAGGAGGCTGATGAGGAACAGCACCCACGACGCAACGGTGAGCGAAGAGGCCAAAGCCACCGCACCGGCGTCGGGCGTGTCCGTTGACAGCATGGAATCGATGGCCACATTGGACCACAGGTGGGCCACCGCGAACAGCAGCGGAGCAGCCCACATGGCCCAACGCCATGACTTCCGCGCCACATTGGTGCCGATCAGCAGCAGCCAGCTGAAGCCGAAGATCAGCGGAAACAGCGTGCCGGCAGTCTTGTGGACGTAGTTGAGCTGGCCGCGCGCGGACTCATCCATGGCATCGCGGAGCTGCGAGACGTAGTCCTGTGAGAAGCCGCCGATCAGCGAGTCCGGCATCGCCAGGCCGCCGGAGAGCTGGGTCATCTGGTTCAGGGTCAGCAGGTGCAGGTACCAGAACAGGAACAGGCTGGCCACGACGCCCGCGATCACAATGAGCTTGGAGTTGCCCTGCGCCTTTTGCGGGGTGCGCTGGGTGGTGGTGTTGATCACGGGAGGCAAGGTGTGATCGGGAACCACAGCCTTTGCTCCGTGCTTCTTGATGCGCTGCGCTGGTGTCTTGGCCATGTCATCCATTATCCCGCCACATAAGCTGGAACCATGACCACCGGCAGGCACACCGCAACTGAACTCGATCCTTCACTCGACGACTACCAACTGGCAAGCGCGCTTGTCCGCGAGGCAGGCCAACTGGCGCTGCTCATGCGGATGGGCGGCCTGCAGGGCGAACGCAAGACCTCGGTGTCCGACGTCGTCACGGCGGCCGATCACGCTGCAGAGGCATACGTCCTGGAACAGTTGCGGCGCTGCCGCCCCGAGGATGGCATCCTCGGGGAAGAAGGTGCGTCGGTGGCCGGAACAAGCGGCCGGACCTGGGTGATCGACCCCGTGGACGGCACCTACAACTTCCTGCACGGCTCCACGTACTGGTGCTCGGCCATTGCCCTCAAACGGGACGATTCAGACCACGGGGGCACCGCGGTTGTTGATCCGGACGTGCTGCTTGGCGCCATCTACCAGCCCGAATTGGACAAGCTTTGGCTTGGCGGCGGGGAACACCCCGCCACGCTGAACGGAGAACCGATCTCCGGCTCCGGCGACCGCTCCGTCAGTGAAATCAGCGCAGCTACCTACATCCACCCCACGTGGCTGGCGGACCCCCGCACAGCCATGCCGTGGCACGCTGCCGCGATCACTGCCGCGTCCCTTCGTATGTTCGGGTCCGGCTCCTGCGACCTTGGCCGGGTTGCCGACGGCGAACTCGGCTGCTGGTTCCAGCACAGCTGCCCCGAATGGGACTGGCTCCCCGGTAAGGCGATTGTCCGTGCCGCAGGCGGGGACACCGCCGTCGTGAAGGTCAACGGACTTAACTGGTTCGTCGCTGGAGGCCCGACGGCGGTGCGCGAGTTGAGCGCGGCGCTCACCTCTGTTCCCCAATTTGCCTAGGTGCTGAAACCGGGTTAACCCCTTCGGGTACCCCCGCGAAGCTCCACTGTTTGCCCTTGTTATTTTGCACCGGGGGGCGTTTGCCCCCACGGTCTCAGCTGCAGGCAAGCCTTGTCCTGCAGCGTTCGCAAGGGGGAAGTACTTGAACAGCAAGAGCAAGCTGTGGCCCACCGCCGTCGGCGTCACCGCCGTCTCGGTTCTGGCCATCGGCCTCGTGGCCGTACCGGCAGCCAACGCAGCACCCACTGACGTCATTTCGGTCGGCAGTGGACAGATCATTGATGGCTCAGTCCTGGCCATCCCGAACTTCGCCGGCCTCGCAGCCAACGGCGCAGCCAAGGCCGAACAGATCGGCACGCCGCCGTCCGGCCCGGCCATCATCGAAAACACCACCCCGCTGGATCTCAGCGCGGTCTTCGGCGTAGTCAACGTCGGTGCGGGCAACATCCCGCTCCTGCAGGACAACGGCATCATCCAGGTTGGTGCGGTCAGCCAGTACGGCAAGGCCGTCAACGACGGTTCCTCCGAAGCATTCTCGGGCACTGTCTCCGGCGCCCCGGGTCTGGTAACCCTGCCCGGCGGCCTTCCGACCTCCGGCGACCCGGCCATTCCGGCAGCCCGTATCTCGGCCGGCACCGCAGACATCCTTGGTGGCACCGACCTGGTCAACCTCCAGCTCGACATCACCACCCTCGCGGCAGCAGCCAAGAAGGACCAGGGTGCAGCACCCCAGGGCGCCTACGCCCTTGCCGGTGTTTCGGCTGAGGTCGGCGGCACAGTGGTGGGAGGCGTTGCAGGCACCGTCAGCACCGCGATCAACACAGCCAACCTCGTCCTGACCCCGCTCGGCGTGACGGTTGCCAACCCGGTGGCCGGCGGCACCATCGCCATCACCGAAGCTGACCTCCTGGCCGCGGCAGGCGTTGCGGACCTGAATTCCCTGGCGCCTGGAACGGATTTGGTTTCCTTCCTGCCCCAGGCCGTCGCCACCAAGCTGACCACCCTGGTCAGCAGCACCCTGGCAACTGCCACTACTGCCGTGAATGGCCTTGGCCCGATCGCCCAGCTCACCGCCGGACCTGCCCTGGCAGTCCTGACCGCGGCACTTAACGGTGTTGTCGCAGGCGTGGCAACCACCATCGTCACCCCGCTTGGTTCAGCCCTGACTGCTTTGGTTTCGGCCAAGGTCAACGTCCAGGAAACCGCACCGTCGGGCGCCTTCACCCAGCGCGCCCTGCAGGTCGGTATTGCCGGGGGCGCCATTGCCACCGTCAACCTCGCCAACGCAACTGTTGGTCCCAACCTTGACGCAGCGGCGATCCCGCTGGTCAACGCCGACACCATGGCCATCAGCGGTGGCGTGGCCCTCCTGGCACTGCTCACCTGGCTGTTCGTTCGCTCGCGCCGCCGGTCTGCGGTAGCTGCTGCCTGATCGCCTTGAGCGCATCAAGCATCAGCGAAAGGAGAACTCCTTATGTACGGCCATAACTGGACTGCAGGCGGCACAGCAGCCGGCGGTACCGCCCTCGCTGTCACCGGAGCCCCCACCCTTGGGTGGGTCATCCTGGTGGGTGTTGCCTTGCTGATCACCGGCTTCGTGGTCCTGCGTAACAGCAGGCTCAAGGCTGCGAAGCGGGATGCGGGCCCTAACCCGTAGCACCACCGGCGGGACGGCTCCTGCAAGGGCCGTCCCGCCACCCTTAATCTTTTCGAACAGGCCTCCCCGGCCACGCCCCAAGCATGGGAAGTAAATGTCGGTACTCGAATCCGCGCAGGCGCTGGCTTTTGTGCTCCTGGTGGTTTTTCTGTCGTATATCCTCGTGATCCTGGTGCCGTTCCTGCGGCGCAAACCCGATCCCGAGGGCGATCCCGGCTCTTTCTCCTGGCATGTGTTCATTCCATGCCGTGACGAGGAGGTGGTCATTGGGAAAACGCTGGAGCTGCTCCGTGCGAAGTTTCCCGAAGCCCATGTCTGGGTAGTCGATGACGACAGCGACGATGCCACGGCGGCCATTGTTGAAGCGGCTTCGGACCGCGACAGCATGATCCACCTGGTCCGACGCCGGCGGCCACTGGCCCGCACCGGCAAGGGGGACGCCCTCAACGCCGCCTACCGGACCCTGGACGGATGGCTGCCCGCCGACGTCGACCGTTCCTCGGTGATTGTCCTGGTGGTCGACGCCGATGGTCACCTTGCGGACAACGCCTTCCGGCAGGCGGCCGGTCCCCTCGCGTTCGGCGACGCAGAGGTCGGCGCCGCGCAAACCGCCGTGTTTATGTCCAACCTGGAGGACCCCGAGCTCAAGGGTGGCCAGGGGCTCGACCGCATCAAGAAGGCCTTCGGCCGCTACCTGGTCCTGATGCAGGACATGGAATTCCGCACGACCATCGCAGCAATGCAGTCCCTCCGGCGCCACACCCTGACCGTGGGGCTGGGCGGAAACGGCCAGTTCACCCGGCTGTCCGCCCTGGACGCCATCGCCAGGACGTCGGGACAACCGTGGCACGGCGCGCTCCTTGAAGACTATGAACTCGCCATCCACATCATGCTGGGCGGTTACAAGACCGTGTATATGCACGACACCCACGTCGCCCAAGAGGCACTTCCGGACCTCCGCCGCCTCCTGACCCAAAGAACACGCTGGTGCCATGGCGGCATGCAATGCAGCACCTATTTGAAGCGGATCTTCGAGTCGCCGTACTTCAGCAATGTTGGCGCGATCGAATCCAGCTACTTCCTGATCCAGCCGTTCATCCAGATTGTTGGCCTGGTCCTGTGGCCGACGCTGTTCGTCACCATGGTGGCCCAGGGCGCACTGACCATGGGCAGCTTCGCAGCCTGGATTTCCGCGGCCTGGTTCATCATTCCGTTGATCTTCGCCACCGGCGTGCTGCCCTTCGCCCTGTGGGGACTGGTGTACCGGCGGCAGGTGACGCCGGAAAAGAACTTCATGATGGGCGTGGTGTGGGGCCTTGGCTATTGGCTCTATATGTACCAAAACTACGTGACGGTACTGCGGGCAACGTACCGCCTCATCACGGGCCGGCAGGGCTGGGCAAAAACCCGCCGTAACCACGAGTCCGACGTCAAACTCCTAGCGAAGGAAGCCTAGTGGCAATGAGCGCCGACATCAGCAACGTCTCCGTCCCCCGTGGACCGCGCGCCATACCCGTTCGGAAGGGCCGCGGCGGGGGCGTGATCGGGCTGGTCTTCATCGCTGCGGCCGTAGTGGCGATGCTCCAACAGGAAAGCATCCGGGCAGCGGAAGCCTGGCTCATGGCTACCGTCTTCGACGGAATCCTCGGCGGGGCGTCCTACAGTGTGGACGACATCATCTTCCACAACGTCGGTGGCGGCCAACCCTACGCACTCATGGTCACTGGCCTTTGCTCCAGCGCGGTCCTCCTGACACCCATCGCCGCACTCGCCGGAATCCTGTTCCTCATGGGCCGCATCCCGGTTGCGCGGCTCATGCCCGCTGCCATCACGGCCCTGGTCATCGTCTCTGTCAGCAACGCCATCCGATACTTCATGATCGCGGCGGCACAGCAGAGCTGGGGCCAGCAAGGCTTCGACCTCATGCACCACTTCTTCGGCTCCTTCGTGGTGATTCTCGGCTTCGTGGCCGCCATCATCGTCCTGGTGCGGGCCGCCGTCGTCCGTAAAGACCGTGCCGCTCCGGCTCGCAGGGGCCGGCGTGCGTCGTAGGTTGCCACTGGTCTTCGCGGCTGTTGCGCTCACGGCCGCCATGGCTTTGGCCGGCTGCGCGCCCGGAGATGCCGAATCGGCCACTGACGGCCAGGTAACCGGCGCTTCTTCGGAAAGCACAGCGGGCCAGTGCCACGTGATCACCACCCCGGAGGAATACGGTGCAAGCAGTGACTCGCGTCCCGCCGTTGCGTGTTCCGAGCCGCACACCACTCAGACATTCCTGGTTTCCAGTGTCCCCGAACCGTTGGCCGGCCAGTCCGAGCGCCCGCTCCACGAGCAATTGCAGAACCTCACCACTCGTCTTTGCCCGGCAGCCGAGCTGCGCAAGTACCTTGCCGGCAACGACCGCGACGCTACGGCGGGCATGGCCGTCACCGGTTTCTATCCGAGCCGGTCCGAGTGGGCTGCCGGGAGCCGGACTGTACGCTGCGACGTCCTGCTGACGTCGCCCGACCAGGCTCCGCGGGAAACCACCATGGACCTCAAAGACGCGCTCGCGGGGCCGGATTCGGCGCAGATCCGCCTTTGCTATGCCCAGGAAATCAAGGACGGCGTGCTCAGCTCCGAAGGCTCGGATACCACCTGTTCCGAGCCCCACACCACCGAGGACGTCAGTGCTTGGTTCGGCCAGGACGCCTCGTTGGTCGGCCTCGCCGCGCAGCAGGAACGCTGCCTGCCGTTCGTTCTTGACTTCCTGAAAGTGGACGTCCTGCCGGCGGACGTGGAAGTCCGGCCAATTGTCAGGATCGACGGCGGTGCAAGGGCTGTCCGTTGCGGAGTGGCACCGCTGCAAGCCAGCCCGGAGCCCTGGACAGGAACGCTTGCGCCCCTGGCCGGCACACTGAATGGGGGAGCGGCCAATGGTTGAGACCAAGCCTGGAGAACCGAAACCATCCACACCCGAAGCGGGAGAGTTCGCTCCGATGCCGGTGCGGTCCGGCAAGGGCCCCACGTCCGGCCCGGTTCGCAGGGCAGCGGGATTTCTCGCCAGGTTCTTCGGACCCGGAGAGCTGGCGCTTGGAGGAGTCCCCGTCCCGGCTGTCCTTGCCGGCGTGGTGTCCGCCGTCGCCATGATGGTGAGGCTCTTCGTTCCAGGGCCTGTAGGCATGGCGGACCAGGGAGACGGCCACGCGCTGGTCTGCTCCCTTGGCGTCAGCAATGTCCGGCCCTGGGACTACGCCGACTTCACGAGGTTCATTTACCCAAGCTGGTCCCCGCACCACTTCGTCGGGGAGGCGTGCGGGGCTGTTGGCTCGGGTGAAGCCGTGTACTCGTCCCAACTGGCCTTCCTGTGGTTGGGCAAGGTGTTCACCCCGTTGTTTGGTTGGGGTCCCGGCCTGGATATGCGGGCCGTGGGGATTGTCTGCTGCCTCGTCTTCGGCTCGCTGATTGCCGCGCTGGTTGCTGTGCTGCCGGGACGCACCAGTTTCCGGCTCCTGGTTGCCGCACTGGTCGCTGCAGTGATGGCTGACGGTGTCTTTGCTGATTTCTTCATTTCCCCCTACCCCGAAGCTGCAGCTTTCCTGGGGACGCTGGCATTGCTGGTGGCGTTGCTGAACTACTGGAACGGCCGTGGAAACCGCTGGTTGGCCATCCTGTGGGTGGTCGCGGCCGGTACTTTCACTGTCGCGGCAAAGCCGGAGATGGTTTCGTGGCTGCCTGTGCTCGCGATGGCGTTGTTGTGGCTGCCGTATGTGCGTTCGCAACGTTCCGGCCGCAGGGCGCCGACGGCAAACTGGTGGCGGCAGCGCATGGTTCCGTTCGCGGCGATTCTGGCAATCGTAGCTTTCGCGGTGGCATTCCTTGCCGTTCAGCCCAAGCGCACCAGTGACGTGAACCTCTACAACGCTGTCTTCGCCGAAATCCTGCCGCACAGTCCGGTTCCTGAAGATGACCTCAAGTGGCTGGGCCTGGAACCGGGTTTCCTCGCGGCCAGCGGAACCACAGTTGCGTCGCCGCGTTCAGCTGCGTTGAACCCCAGGTTCCACGAGTTCCAGGAGCAGGCCGGGCCAGCGAAGCTCGTTGGGTTCTACCTGACGCACCCTGAACGGCTGATCGGTATTGGTGAACGGGGGATCACGGCCATGCTGGCACCCGAACTTGGCTACATTGGTTCCTACATGGAGGGGCAGGGGCATGAACCTTTCGACAAGGACCGCCGCTTCCCAGTGATCCTGGGCCTTTTCACCGCCATGAAAGCCGTGCCTGTGGCCTTGGTGGCCATGCAGTTGCTGACTCTATTGCTGGGCTTTGCCGTTGCCTTCCGTAAGAAGGCAGCAGTGGGTCGCCTTGCGGTAATTGTCGTGGTGGGCGGATGGTTGCAGTTCTGGGTGGTCATGCTGGGATCGGGACAGCCCGAGATGTATCGCCAACTGATCCTTTCCGGGTTCCATGCTGCGCTGTGCGTGCCATTGCTGGTGGCGTTGATCAGCATCCTGGCGTCCCAACCGCAAAAGCCTGTGCTTCAGCAACCGGAACCCGCGGTGCCTGACCAAGCGACGCCGGAGGTACGCCCTGAGAAGCTACGTGACCCAGCCGTCAGCGTTTAGCTGCTTGCGCAGGCTGATCACGTTGCCGAGCTTGATTCCGGCAGCGGCATAGCGCTGCCTGATCCTGTGCAGGTGGGCCTTGACGGTTTGTTCACTGATGCCCATGGCGTCCGCAACGCCGCGCACGGACAAAGCTTCGCTTCCGAGGTAGAGCTCCGCCAGCCGCTGTTCGCGCAGGGATAACTTGACCCGAACGGGGGCGGTATCGACCATGATGGCGGCCGCGTCGGGGTGCACGTACGGCTGCCCGTCAGCCGCAGCCCGGATGGCCGTCTCGGTGTGTGTTGGACCAGCGGACTTGGGCACGTATCCCAGGGCGCCGGCTGCGCGGGCTGCCCCTGCCTCCCACCCGTCCATGGCGGTGGCCAGGACCACCACCCGGAGGCCGGAGTCGATAAGCCAGTGGACCGCAGGAATCAGTTCAGCTTGGTGGTCCAAGGTCCCCAGGACGGCAACTGAAATGGAGTCCCCACCAAAATCGGGCTTGTCCAGGCGGGGTGGAATGGCGTTCAGCCCGGAGGCAACCACCAAGTCCGGAGCGTTGCAACGCAACCATGCATCCAAGGTGTCGATCATCAGCTGGTGATGATCGACAACCACCATACGGGTCACCATGGTTTCTGCGCCTTGGTACGGACCATGATGCTGGCACCTCCTGGATCTGTGTGGACTCGGGGGGAACCCAACAACTCGAGCTCGCTCCACAATGCCGGAGTGCATCGATTGGGGTTCAGCTGGGTCACCCGCCATGTAATGAGCAACGTGGAGTCCATATCCGGTTCCACAAAGATGTGGATCCTTCGGGGCCGGTCAATCAACCGGTTGTCGGGCTCTCCTGCCGCTGTGGCCAGGAGCATGGTTGCCGCCAACACAGCTGACCGCGAAGCCTGCGGCATCCGGTCCACCAGGTCCGATTGCGCCACGACCATGACGGTGGATTCCAGGTCGGCCAACGCCAAGGACTCAGTGAGCCACGTGGTGGATTGCGAAAGCACCAACTGGTTGCGTAGCTGCTTTGCCAACTCCTGGGCCTGTTCCGAGAAGTGGGGGTCGAGGGGGAGTTCACGCCCCTCGGCAACCTTGGCGAACAACGACTGGATCTGTTGGTGCGTTTCGGCCAGGCCCTCGACCCTCCCGGAATCGCGCGACACGGATTGTTCGGTCAGTGTGTTCAGGGCCTCCAGGGTCCTCCGCTCCATGGCGCCGTGCAGGTGGCTGTGGAGGATAAAGACAGACAGCCCGCCCAGGAGGCCGGGGAGGAGGGTGATGAAGAAGATGAGCAGCCCTTCCCCGGAGCCGAACCGCGGGGTGGTGGCGTAATAGGCGCCGCTCAGGACCGAGTTGGCGGCTACAAGGACCAGGAAGCCCAGCAGGTCCCAGCGCATGGCGACAAGGAAGACCAACGCAGTCCCAAGGAGAACGTTCAACGCCAGGGACAGGTAACCCGATGTGAGCGTGACGAATTGGGCGGTCATGGTTCCGGAAGCAATGGACGACGCCAGCCAGATGAGGCGCACGTAGGGCAAATGGCGGCGAGGTGTCTTCGGGGCCGAAGCCATGCTGGCCACGGCAAGCCCCAAAAGGTCGAACGCCAATGCGCCAAGCTTCAAACGGTCAAGGCTGCTTCCATCGAGGGAGGCGGCGTTCAGGATGCAGGAAATGATCCAAATGGTCACGCTGGTGATCACTACGACGGTCCGGGAAACGAACAGCGGGCCGTCCTTGGAAGCTGTGTTCAGGTGCGCCAGGCTCATGGCGCGTCCGCTTCGAGGACAATGGTGGTCCCACGGCCGGGGGCTGACATGACCTGGGCCCGGCCACCGACCCCGCCCATGCGGTTCACCACGGAATTCTTCACCCCGAAGCGTTCCGCGGGGATGGCATCGGGGTCGAACCCTACCCCGGAGTCGCTGATCAACACCGACACCAGTGAACCGGAGCGCGATACCAGCACGTCAACACGGTCGGTTCCGGCATGGCGGGCGGCATTGACCATGCATTCCTCGGCGGCATCGGCAATCGCCAACTGAAGCGGCACCGGCAATGTTCCCCCTTCGCCGAAGACGTCCACGGCGAATCCATCACGGCTGTGGTGGCGGGCGCGGTCCGTCAGCAGCAGGGCAAGTTCGTTGCAGGGTTCGACGCCGGCCACCGCACCTTGGGCGCCGACAGGACCGTCCAGGTGCCTCATCGCATCCCGTAGGTGGGCTTCGGCGGCCGAGGTCCGCGGATCCAGCCCACCGGCGTCGGGTGTTCCAGTGGTGAGCATTTCCCGCAACTCGTCCGGGGCCGCTCCTGCACCGCCCCTGGCCAAGAGCGTCAGTGAGCGCAGGACGGTGTCATGCAGGACCCTGGCCTCGGCTGCGGTGGCGTCGATTTTGGCGCAGGCTACAGCCTGGGCAGCGGCCGATTCCGCCCTGACGGCTTGATCGCGCCAATAGGCCGCAAGGGCTTTGGGTGCTGAATGGCCCACCACGAACATGACGTACCAGGCCCCCGTGACCATCAGCATGGTGGTAGGCCCCAGGTTATGAACCATGGACGACATGAGGGTGTGTCCCAAGACCAGAACTGCCAGAATTCCCGTAAAGACCGCGGATTTCCATGAATCACGCAGGGACAGGACCAGGGGTGAACTTGCCGCGAGGACCAGGCTGTGCGCCAGGAGTAATGAGTCTGAATCCTGGCGGTAGGTGACACCGGCAAGGAGTTCGGAAAGGGTGATCATTGCCAGGACGATCACCAGCCTGAGCGGCCAGGCGTCGGTCCACCACATCGCGGTAAGGCAAGCAAAAACCAGGACCATCAGCACGGCGGCAACCACACGGTGCCATCCCGGCCCGCCCATGATTGGCGCCAAGTACAGCCACGAAGCCGCGATAAAGACGAAGCTGACCACGGCACCGCTGCGGACCAGCACGTCCGAACCATACTGCACCGGCCGCTCTGTTGCCGGCCGGTTAATCCATGCCCCCATGAATGTCTCCCCCGAAACCCGTGTCACCTAAAATGGTGACGACATTTCCAAATCATATGGGGGGGAGGGGCGCGTTGTTGCGATACCCGGTGTCCCGACCCGCCATTGAAGTCGACATCGTGGAAGACCACGCCGTCCTTCTCGAAGGGTTGGCTCAATGGCTCCAGGCCAATGCCCCCGGGATTCGGGTGGTGGGCCGGTACGGCTCGTGGGCCGAAGCGGCCGCGAACCTGCGGGGGTTGTCCGACGTCGTGGTCCTGGACGTACTGCTCGGCGACCAAGTGCCGCTTCGCGCCAAAATCCAGGCAATCGTCTCCACCGGACCACAGGTGGTGGTCTGCAGTTCAGTGGTGGACCCCGCCGTGATGCGCCAGGCCATCGCTGCAGGCGCACTGGCCTACATCCCCAAGACGGCGCCCGCCGGCGTGGTGGAAACCGCGCTCCGCCAGGCGGCACAGGGAATCTCATATATTACGGAGGAAGTCGCAGCTGCCCTGCAAGCCGAGCAGGCCGGGCCTCAACTATCGGCGCGGGAGCATCAAGTGGTTTCCGTGTATCTGGGCGGCGTTGCCGGCACCCTTGCAGAGACCGCGCATGTCCTCGGAATTTCCATCGATGGGGTGAAGAAGCACCTGGCGGCGGTGCGGCGAAAATTCCAGGACGGTTCCGAACCGTTGACCCGGCTGGCACTCAGGGAGCGATTGGTCTCGGACGGCTGGCTGCTGGAGGACCCAAAACAGTGACCTCCATGGCCTTCGATCCGGCCGCCGTGGAGTGCCCGCCTTATAGTGTCGGAGCCACCGCCTAGACTGGTAGGCACCATGGATATGTTGTTTGACCCCTACGCAGACGGACCCTTCAAAGCAGGCACCAAAGCCGCAGTCAAGGCTGCCCCGGAGCTTTCCCACTCAGGCGGCGGTGCGGCCGGCGCCCGCCTCCAGCCGGGAAACAGCGGGTCATCGGACGCTCCTCAAGGACCAGCTTCAGGTGGATGGGGCAACCAAAGCGGCTCCGGTCTGCCAACTGCTGAGGCACTCCTCCAAGGTCTGAACCCGCAGCAGGAAGAGGCAGTCAAACACGCCGGCAGCCCTTTGTTGATCGTGGCAGGTGCCGGGTCAGGCAAGACCCGCGTCCTCAGTAACAGGATCGCCTACCTCATCGCCACCAAGCGTGCCCACCACGGGGAAATCCTGGCCATCACCTTCACCAACAAGGCGGCGGCGGAAATGCGGGAACGCATCGAAGCCCTGGTGGGCGGCCGCGCCAAGAGCATGTGGATCTCCACGTTCCACTCCTCCTGTGTCCGCATCCTGCGCAGGGAAGCCACCACTGTCGGGCTGAACTCGAATTTCTCCATCTACGACTCCGCGGACTCACTGCGCCTGATCACCCTTGTGGCCAAGAACCTGGACCTTGATCCAAAGAAGTTCGCACCCAAGGCCATCCAGCACAAGATCTCTGCCCTCAAGAACGAACTCGTCGACGCCGACTCCTATGCGTCCTCCGCGAATTACAACGACCCCTTCGAAACCGCCGTGGCCGAGGTCTTCAAGGGCTACACGCAGCGCCTTCGCCAAGCCAATGCCATGGATTTCGATGACCTCATCGCCGAGACCGTCTACATGTTCCGGGCTTTCCCGGCGCTCGCAGAGTCCTATCGACGCCGTTTCCGCCATGTCCTGGTGGACGAATACCAGGACACCAACCACGCCCAGTACGCCTTGGTCAGGGAAATCGTGGGCCTGGGGACCGATACCAGCGTCCAACCCAGCGAACTCACCGTGGTGGGCGACTCGGACCAGTCCATTTATGCCTTCCGGGGTGCGGACATCCGCAACATCGTCGAATTCGAGGCCGACTACCCCAATGCCCGCACCATCAAGCTCGAACAGAACTACCGCTCCACGCAGAACATTCTCAGCGCCGCCAACTCGGTGATCTCACGCAACCCGAACCGCCAGGAAAAGCGCCTGTGGACCGCTGAAGGTGATGGCGAAAAGATCGTTGGCTACGTCGGTGAGAACGAGCACGACGAAGCGCAGTTCATCGCCAAGGAAATAGACCGGCTGCAGGACGAGGAAAGCCTGCGTCCGGGCGACGTCGCCATCTTCTACCGCACCAATGCCCAGTCGCGCTCCATCGAAGACGTGCTGGTCCGGGTCGGCTTGCCCTACAAAGTTGTTGGTGGAACCCGCTTCTATGAGCGCAAGGAGATCAAGGACGCCCTCGCCTACCTGCGCGTCCTGGTGAACCCTGACGACGACGTCAACCTGCGCCGTATCCTCAACGAACCAAAGCGCGGGATCGGTGATCGGGCCGAAGGCGCCGTTGCTGCCCTGGCTGAACGTGAGCGGTCCTCCTTCATGGCCGCCGCCCGCCGTGCGGATCAAGCGCCCGGAATGGCCAGCCGCTCCGTCAACCTGGTCCTGGGCTTCGTGAAGCTGATGGATGACCTCTCCGAGGTAGCGTCCGGTTCCGGTGCCGCTGCGGCCCTGGAGGCCGTCCTGGAGCAAACCGGCTACCTTGCCGGGCTGCGCGCCAGCACGGATCCGCAGGACGAGTCCCGTGTGGAAAACCTCGCCGAACTGGTGGCCGTAGTCCGCGAGTACGAACGCGACAACCCGGAAGGTTCCCTGGGGGAGTTCCTGGAGCAGGTTTCCCTGGTGGCGGACGCCGACCAGATTCCGGATGCACCCGGCGCTGACATCGACGCCGCGGTTGCAGAGGCCAAGCGCATGGGTGTGGTCACGCTCATGACCCTGCACACCGCCAAGGGCCTGGAGTTCCCGGTGGTCTTCCTGACCGGCATGGAGCACGGGATCTTCCCGCACCAGCGCTCGGCCACCGATCCCAAGGAACTCGCGGAAGAACGCAGGCTCGCCTACGTTGGCCTCACCCGCGCCCGCAAGCGGCTCTACGTCACGCGATCCGAAGTCCGCAGCATGTGGGGCCAGAGCCAGTACAACCCCGCCAGCCAGTTCCTCGAAGAAATCCCTTCCGAACTGGTGGAGTGGAAGCGCGAAGGCATGAGCCGCCAAGCAGGCGGTTGGGGCAGCGCCCCCATCGGTTCCAACCGCTATGGCGGTTCGTTCTGGGGAGCGGGCACCTCGCGCGGTGCTGCCGCCAGCCCCACTGCGGGGTTCGACGCCGACGTTCCTGCCGCCGTCGCACGCAACAGGGTGCAGCCCCAGAAGGAAGTCATTTCCGTGGTGGTGGGGGACAAGGTCAACCACACGAGCTTCGGTAACGGCGTGGTCCTGGGCGTTGAAGGCGCGGGGGACAAGACAGTGGCCAAGGTGAAGTTCGACGTCGGGGAGAAGCGCCTGCTGTTGCGTTACGCGCCGCTGACCAAGCTTGATGCATGACCTTCGCCGGCAGCTGGCCTCCGTACCTGTTGTCCTGACCCCCTTCCCGGCCTAGACTGGCCGGGCGTTGCACTGGGGCCGACGTCTGTTTGCTGCCCCATCGCCGCAACCCGTGTTGGCAGTTTCAGCATTGCTGTGTGGGTCCGCGACTCTGATCAGCTGAAGCAGCGCATTTTCTGGACAACGGTGACGGTCCTGGCCGCCCGGCCACCCGCGGAGAACCCGCCGCCTGCTTCGGCAGTTCCAGCACCTCCGGCGGCGGTGACTCCGGCAGGAGCAGTGGTCCCGGCGTCGGGCACTGAACTTACCTGCGCTGAACTTGCGGCGACCGGCCTGGAGTCCGAAAGGCTGCACACCACTCTGTGGGCTGCCGCGGGCCTGCTGGCCGCGGGCGCCGCGCTGATGGTCTTCAACAGCCTCCGGCGCCGCCGAGGCAGTCCGGCGTGAGGTTACCGGCATAATTGGTGGCATGCGACGGACTGTTCTGGGGATTCTTGCTGCCGTGCTCTTGGTGTTGGCCACGGGCTGCTCCTTCGCCACCGAGGATCCGGACTATGTTCCTCCGGCTCCTTTGGCGCCGCTGGAGCAACTGGAACAGGTTCCCGTCACGGAGCAGAGCAGCCTGTCTGCCGGTGAAGATGTCACCGCTTTCGTCACGGCGGACCGGAACATTGTGTGCGCCATGACATCCTCACGGGGTGGCCACCTCAACCTGCCCTACGAGGCCAATTCATACTCGGACGCCGCCAACAACAAGTTTGCGGTCATCCCGGTGGCGCACTGCGAACTGGCCAAGTATGCCAAACCGGAGCTGGCTGACATTGCCGACGACTGCGCCGGAACGGGCCTCGGCTACCTCGGCGGGACAGTGCTGCTGTCCCCGGACGCGGCTGTCTATGGCTCGTGTCGTTCCGGCGTAACACAAATGGAGTCGGAGTTTGGGCCCAAAGGCAGCCGAAACGGTCCGATCTCCAAGTTGCGGGAGTTGGCGGATGGGCAGAACATCGAGCGCAACGGCCTGCGGTGTTCGGCGTACAACGGCGGTGTTGCCTGCGGAAACGTCTCCGGTGGCGTCGCTTTCTTCGTGACGTCCGAGGGCTACCAGTTGATTTCCGACGGCGGCAAAACGGTCAGCGGGACGCTGAAACAAGCGTCCTGATCGCCGGCGGACAGACGACGGGCAGCCGTTGAAAGGTCCAAAAACCGCGTCATTCTGCGGTTTTTCTACAGCCGATAGAAGTGTAAGGTTACTCACTTAACAGGTAGTGTGTAGCTGGCGGGACTCCTCAAAGGGCTAAAGTTCCGAGAGGACCTTACGCAATGTGACCGGCTTCAATCCTGGTTGTTTACCGCGTACTTTCCGCAGCTGGCTATCGCGGTCATCGCGGTTCCCGGCTGAACAGAAAACTACTTCGACGTAGAAGGACACTAAACCGTGGACCTGTTTGAATATCAGGCGCGCGATATGTTCGAAGCGCACGGTGTACCCGTGCTCGCCGGCATCGTGGCGCACACTCCTGAAGAAGCAAAGGCAGCTGCCGAGAAGATCGGCGGCGTAACTGTCGTCAAGGCACAGGTTAAGGTTGGTGGCCGCGGCAAGGCTGGCGGCGTCAAGGTTGCCAAGACCGCCGAAGAGGCGCTTGAGCACTCCACCAACATCCTGGGCATGGACATCAAGGGCCACACCGTCAACAAGGTGATGATCGCCCAGGGCGCGGACATCGCCGAAGAGTTCTACTTCTCGGTCCTCCTGGACCGCGCCAACCGCAACTACCTGGCCATGTGCTCGGTTGAGGGCGGCATGGAGATCGAACAGCTTGCTGTCGAGCGTCCCGAGGCCCTGGCCAAGATCGCCATCGACCCCGCTGTGGGAATCGACCAGGCAAAGGCTGACGAGATCGTCGCAGCTGCAGGTTTCGCTGAAGAACTGCGCGGCAAAGTGGCCGACGTCATTCTGAAGCTCTGGGATGTCTTCAAGAAGGAAGACGCCACCCTTGTTGAGGTCAACCCGCTGGTTCGCACCGGCGCAGGCGAGATCGTTGCCCTCGATGGCAAGGTTTCCCTGGACGAGAACGCTGACTTCCGCCACGTGCACCACGCCACGCTGGAAGACAAGGATGCAGCTGACCCGCTGGAGGCCAAGGCCAAGGCGCAGGACCTCAACTACGTCAAGCTGGACGGCGAAGTAGGCATCATCGGCAACGGCGCCGGTCTTGTGATGTCCACCCTCGACGTCGTCGCTTACGCCGGTGAGAACCACGGCAACGTCAAGCCCGCCAACTTCCTGGACATCGGCGGTGGAGCTTCCGCCGAGGTCATGGCCAACGGCCTGGACGTTATCCTGGGCGACTCCCAGGTCAAGAGCGTCTTCGTGAACGTTTTCGGTGGCATCACCGCGTGTGACGCCGTGGCAAAGGGCATCGTGGGTGCACTTGCTGAGCTTGGTTCCTCCGCGAACAAGCCGCTGGTCGTTCGCCTCGACGGCAACAACGTTGAGGAAGGCCGCCGCATCCTGACCGAGGCCAACCACCCGCTGGTTACCCTGGCCGCCACCATGGACGAGGGCGCCGACAAGGCCGCCGAGCTCGCCAACGCAGCTAAGTAAAGGGACGCGACAATGTCTATCTACCTCAACAAAGACTCCAAGGTCATCGTTCAGGGCATCACCGGCGGCGAGGGCACCAAGCACACCGCCCTGATGCTCAAGGCCGGCACCAACATTGTTGGTGGCGTCAACGCCCGCAAGGCCGGCACCACGGTCCTGCACGGCGACAAGGAAATCAACGTCTTCGGCACCGTCAAGGAAGCCATCGCTGAAACCGGCGCAGACGTCTCCATCGTCTTCGTCCCGCCGGCATTCACCAAGGACGCCGTTGTTGAAGCCATCGAAGCCGGCATCGGCCTCGTAGTCGTCATCACCGAAGGCGTTCCGGTCCAGGACTCCGCCGAATTCTGGGCACTCGCCCAGTCCAAGGTGGACGCTGACGGCAAGCAGGTCACCCGCATCATCGGGCCGAACTGCCCCGGCATCATCACCCCGGGCGAAGCGCTGGTTGGCATCACCCCGGCGAACATCACGGGCAAGGGCCCCATCGGCCTGGTGTCCAAGTCCGGTACCTTGACCTACCAGATGATGTACGAACTCCGCGACCTCGGCTTCTCCACCGCGATCGGCATCGGTGGCGACCCCGTCATCGGCACCACGCACATCGACGCCCTGGCTGCGTTCGAAGCTGACCCCGAGACCAAGGCGATCGTCATGATCGGCGAAATCGGTGGCGACGCTGAAGAGCGCGCAGCCGACTTCATCAAGGCCAACGTCACCAAGCCGGTTGTCGGCTATGTTGCCGGCTTCACCGCTCCCGAGGGCAAGACCATGGGCCACGCAGGCGCCATCGTTTCCGGCTCCGCGGGCACGGCCCAGGCCAAGAAGGAAGCCCTCGAAGCCGCTGGCGTGAAGGTCGGCAAGACGCCGTCCGAGACCGCCAAGCTGCTGCGCGAAGTTTTCGCAACGCTCTAGGTTTTCGGCCGCAAGGCACAAGAAGTACGACGACGGCCCGGCGCCTTCCCCACGGAAGGTACCGGGCCGTCGTCGTACTTTAAGCGGACGTAGCTGACGCGTACGTCCATGAAAAGTCCAAGGCCCACCCGGGAGATCCGGAGGGGCCTTTTGTTGCACTCCTGTAGCAATAGTTTGTTAGTATGTAAGGACAAACTACAGAGGGGGCTGAGCATGCCACTTGTTCGAATCGACGTCAACCAGGGCCGTTCGCCGGAAGAGCTGGCGGGGCTGAGCCGCGCAATCCACGATGCAATCCTCGCCGAGTATGGGATTCCCGAGCGGGACTACTTCCATATCCTCACGGAGCATCCGCAGGGCCAGATTGTGGCGCAGGATGCAGGGCTGGGTTTTGAGCGCACGTCCGGCGTTGTGATGATCCAGATCTTTACCCAAGGCGGCCGCAGCCAAATGGCCAAGAGCTCGCTTTTCGAAGCGATCGCGAGCGGCCTGGCCGAGCTTGGCATCGTCGGAGAGGACGTCTTTGTGGGCTATGTGGAGAACTCGCCCGGGGACTGGTCTTTCGGCTTCGGGCGGAGCCAGTATGTCACGGGAGAATTGGCCGTTCCGCGCAAGTAACCCTCCGGGTGTCATGTTGTAAATATGTCAGTACAAACCTTTGACAGGACATGAAATCTGAGGCAAAGTAGTCATGTGGCCTCGCTCACTCAGGGGTGGCAAGGCATTGGGGCCCAGCGCTCAAGGTTCAGAGTTCACAAGAGAAAGGTCAACGATCACCGTGACCCACGAACTACTCACGATCGGGCGCATCAGCGTTGATATCTACCCGAATGACATCGGAGTTGACCTGGAGGATGTTACGTCCTTCGGCAAATACCTCGGAGGCTCACCCTCCAATGTGGCCGTTGCTGCGGCACGCCACGGCCGCCGCACCGGAGTCATAACCCGCACCGGCGACGACGCCTTCGGCAACTACCTCCACCGGGAGCTCCACAAGTTCAACGTGGACGACACCTTCGTCTCCCCGGTCAAGGAGTACCCCACGGCTGTGACCTTCTGCGCCATCAAGCCACCGGAAGACTTCCCACTCTACTTTTATGGCCGCTTCCCGACAGCCCCGGACCTGCAGATCAAGGCAGAGGAACTGGACCTGGAAGCCATCAGGAACACCGGGATCTTCTGGTCCACCGTCACCGGCCTCTGCCAGGAGCCGAGCCGAAGCGCTCACATCGCGGCGCACGAGGCCCGTCCGCGCACGGGCTTGAAGGATGGCCAGTTCACCATCCTGGACCTGGACTACCGCCCGATGTTCTGGGCCTCGGAAGAGGAAGCCCGCGCCGAGGTCGCCAAAGTCCTCCCGCACGTGACTGTCGCCATCGGCAACGACAAGGAATGCGCCGTAGCGGTTGGCGAGGGAACTCCCGACGAACAAGCGGATCGCCTGCTGGCCGCCGGCGTCGAAATCGCCGTCGTGAAACTCGGGCCCGAAGGTGTCATGGCCAAGACCCGCACCGAACGCGTCGTCTCCGCACCGGTTCCGGTGGAAACCGTCAACGGCCTGGGCGCCGGTGACTCCTTCGGTGGCGCGTTCTGCCACGGCCTGCTGTCCGGCTGGCCTCTGTCAGAGGTCCTGGATTACGCCAACGCTTCCGGAGCGATCGTAGCCTCCCGCCTGTCGTGCGCGGACGCGATGCCGACGCCGGAGGAGGTCACCTCGCTGCTCGCGGAACGCGGTCGGCCCATCCCCGGTGCCACACTTGCAGCCTCCGCCACCATTCCAGAAGGAGCAGTGCGTTGAGCCTCAACGATGATCCCCGCCGTTACGAGCACTTGAGCCGGATCAGGCTTGAGGACCCCGAGGCTGTTGCCCGCGCTGCGGCCACCCGCCGCAAACATCCCGGCCTGAAGCACGGCGTCCAGAATTTCATCGTCGCTGCCGACCACCCTGCCCGCGGCGCCCTCTCCGTGGGTACGCAGCCGATGGCCATGGCTGATCGCCGCGACCTCCTGGACCGCCTGCAGATCGCCTTGGCCAACCCGGCAGTGGACGGCATCCTGGCTTCGCCGGACATCATGGACGACCTCCTGCTCCTGGGCGCCCTGGAAGGAAAACTTGTCTTCGGTTCCATGAACCGCGGAGGGCTGGCCGGTCTGGTCAACGAATTCGACGACCGGTTCACCGGACACACGGCGGCTGCGTTGGAGGCCCTTGGCGCCGATGGCGGCAAGATGCTCACCCGCATCTGCCTTGGTGACCCGGACACGGTGGCCACGCTCGAAGCGACTGCCAAGGCGATCGATTCGCTTGCTGCCCGCAAGCTCATCGCTATGGTGGAGCCGTTCCTCTCCGTTCGCGATTCCCACGGCAAGGTCCGCAACGACCTCCGTGCGGACGCCGTCATCAAATCCGTCGGTATCGCCGAGGGCCTTGGCTCCACCAGCGCCTACACGTGGATGAAACTGCCGGTAGTGGACGAGATGGAACGCGTTATGGCCTCCACTACTTTGCCTACCGTGCTCTTGGGCGGCGACCCCAGCGGCACCCAGGATGAAGTATTCGCCAGCTGGCAGGCAGCTCTTGCGCTTCCGGGCGTTCGCGGCCTCACGGTTGGGCGGACGCTGCTTTACCCGCACGACGACGACGTGGCAGGTGCCGTTGCTACGGCCGCCTCGCTGCTGAACAACACGGCGTCCGCGCCGGCAATCGTTGAACAGGGCGTTTCAGAGCACTCAGCGTCAGACCGCATCCCCGTGAAAGTATCGGAGTAAAGACCCATGGGAACAGCAACCCGTCGGATGACTGTGGCGCAGGCCGTGGTCGAGTTTCTATCCAAGCAGTACACCGTCGATGCGATCAACGGCGTCGACTACCGTGAGCGCCTGATTCCGGGGACGTTTGGTATTTTCGGGCACGGCAACGTTGCCGGCGTGGGGCAGGCCCTGAAGCAGTACCAAGCCGCGGACCCGTCGATCATGCCGTACTACCAAGGCCGGAATGAGCAGGCGCAGGTACATCAGGCTGTTGGTTACGCGCGGCACACGCGTCGCCGCCAGACGTTCGCGATCAGCACCTCTATCGGCCCGGGGTCCTCCAACTTGCTGACCGGTGCCGCCCTGGCCACCACCAACCGCCTGCCGGTGCTGCTGCTGCCCAGTGACACGTTCGCCACCCGCGCCGCAGATCCTGTGCTCCAGCAGTTGGAGTTGCCCTACGCCTACGACATCACGGTCAATGATGCTTTCCGTCCGTTGTCCAAGTTCTTCGACAGGGTCTCCCGTCCGGAGCAGTTGTTCTCCGCGTTCCACCACGGACTGCGTGTCCTGACGGACCCTGCCGAGACCGGCGCGGTGACCATTTCGCTGCCGCAGGATGTCCAGGCTGAGGCCTTCGACGTCCCGGAAGAGTTCCTGGCCGAGCGTGAATGGCGGATCCGCCGTCCTGAGGCCGAGGATGACGACATTCGCCGCGCAGTCGCGGCCATCCGCGCCGCCAAGCGCCCGCTGATCATCGCCGGCGGCGGCGTCCTTTACGCGTATGCCAACGACGAACTCGCGAAGTTTGCTGAAGTGACCGGCATTCCGGTGGGCAACACCCAGGCAGGCGTCGGCGTCCTGCCGTGGGACCATAAGTTCTCCCTCGGTGCCATTGGTTCAACCGGCACGACGGCGGCTAACGCCATTGCTGCCGAAGCGGATCTCATCATCGGGATCGGCACGCGCTACGAGGACTTCACCACCGCATCCCGGACGGCGTTCCAGAACCCGGACGTGAAGTTCGTGAACATCAACGTCGCCGCGATTGATGCATACAAGCACGGCTCCACGCTGCCGATTGTTGCTGATGCCCGCAAGGCACTGGTGAAATTGAACCAGGCTTTGGGCGGTTACCGGGTCGGCGGCGATTTGGAACAGAAGGTCGCAGCGGAGAAGAAGCGCTGGAACGGAATTGTGGACGAGGCCTTCGAGACCCGCTACACGCCGCTTCCGGCCCAGAACGAAATCATCGGGGCCACCAACAAGGCCATGGATGACCACGACGTTGTCATCTGCGCTGCAGGTTCACTGCCTGGTGACCTGCATAAGATGTGGCGCGTCCGTGACCCGTTCGGCTACCACGTGGAGTACGCGTACTCCTGCATGGGCTACGAAATCCCCGGCGGCCTGGGCGTCAAGCGTGCCGCTCTGGCCGAAGCCGCCGCCGGTGGCCCGGACAGGGATGTGGTGGTCATGGTGGGAGACGGCTCCTACCTGATGATGCACACCGAACTGGTCACCGCCGTCGCCGAACGCATCAAACTGATCGTGGTCCTGATCCAGAACCACGGATACGCCTCCATCGGTTCGCTGTCCGAGTCCCTTGGCTCGCAGCGCTTCGGCACGCAGTACCGCGTCCTGGACAAGGAACAGCACAGCTTCGACGCCGGTGAGAACCTGCCCATCGACCTCGCCACCAATGCAGAATCCCTGGGCGCCAAGGTCATCCGGATCGAACCGGGGGAGAACGTCATCGAGGCACTCGGCGCTGCCATCAAGGAAGCCAAGGCAGCCCCGGAGAGTGGGCCGATTGTCATTCACGTCGAGTCCGATCCTCTGTTGGACGCCCCGAGCTCGGAGTCCTGGTGGGACGTTCCCGTCTCGCAGGTTTCAGACCTCGAATCCACCCAGCAGGCCTACAAGACGTACACCGACCACAAGAACCGCCAGCGCAAGCTGCTCGGCTGAAATCCCAAAGACTAAAAGGAAGTCCGCACAATGACGACGACGACCACACTGGCCACCATTCACCACTTCATTAACGGCACTGAGACCACGGGCGAGGGGGACCGTACGCAACCGGTGTACAACCCGGCGACGGGGCGGGTTTCGGCAGAGCTGCGCCTGGCCAACGAGGCAGACCTGAACGCAACTGTCGCGGCGGCCCGCGCAGCAGCTGATTCCTGGGGCGATATTTCCCTGGCCAAGCGCACCGCGGTGTTGTTCAAGTTCCGTGAACTCGTCGCAGCGCACGTGGACGAACTCGCCGAGCTGATCACCGCCGAGCACGGCAAGGTCCTTTCGGACGCGAAGGGTGAGATCGGCCGTGGCCTGGAGGTCATCGAGTTCGCCTGTGGCATCCCGCAGCTGCTCAAGGGCGACTACTCCGACCAGGTCTCCACCGGCATTGACGTCTTCTCCTTCCGCGAACCCCTGGGCGTGGTGGCTGGTATCACGCCGTTCAACTTCCCGGTCATGGTGCCGTTGTGGATGGCCCCGATGGCCATCGCCACCGGCAACGCGTTCATCCTCAAGCCTTCGGAGCGCGACCCGTCCGCCCCGATGCTGCTGGCCCAGCTGTGGAAGCGGGCCGGCCTGCCCGATGGCGTGTTCCAGGTCCTGCACGGCGGCAAGGAAACGGTCGATGGGTTGCTGACCCACCCGGACGTGGACGGCATCTCGTTTGTTGGGTCCACTCCGATCGCCCAGTATGTCCACGAGACCGCCACCAAGCACGGCAAAAGGGTTCAGGCCTTGGGCGGGGCGAAGAACCATGCCATCGTGATGCCCGACGCGGACCTGGACAACGCCGCCGACCACCTCGCTGCTGCTGCTTTCGGTTCCGCCGGGGAGCGCTGCATGGCCATCTCCGTCGCCGTGGCTGTGGGGGACGCTGCGGATCTGATCGTGAAGAAGGTCGAGGAACGCGCCCTGGCCATCAAGGTCGCCAATGGCACCGAACCCGACGCCGACATGGGCCCGGTCATTACCCCGGCCTCCAAGGAACGCATCCTCCGGATCGTCACCGAAGCCGAAACCGCCGGAGCGGCGATGGTGGTGGACGGCCGCGACCTGGTAGTCCCCGGTCATGAAGATGGTTTCTGGGTTGGGCCTACCGTGATCGATCACGTCACGGCCGAAATGACGGCCTACGCCGAGGAAATCTTCGGACCGGTCCTGGTCGTGGTCCGTGTGGCGGATCTGGAGGAAGGCGTCGCCCTGATCAACTCCAACCCGTACGGTAACGGCACGGCGATCTTTACCTCCAACGGCGCCGCAGCACGGAAGTTTCAGCGCTCCGTGACGGTGGGCATGGTGGGCATCAATGTGCCGCTGCCCGTCCCCGTGGCCTACCACTCCTTCGGCGGTTGGAAGAACTCCCTCTTCGGCGACAAGCACATCTACGGCCCCGAAGGCGTCTCCTTCTACACCCGCGGCAAAGTCATCACCTCACGCTGGCCCGAACCCACCCACGCCTCCGGCGCCTCCTACAACTTCCCCTCCAACTAGCAGCCCCAGCAGAAAGACAACGCTGTCATGACTGATGTCGAGAACAAGCTGATCATCGGCACCGCCCCCGACTCCTGGGGCGTATGGTTTGCCGACGACCCGCAGCAGACACCGTGGGAACGGTTCCTGGACGAGGTTGCAGAGTCCGGCTACAAATGGATTGAACTGGGTCCGTACGGCTACCTGCCGAACGACCCCACCCGCCTGGCAGAAGAACTCAAGCAGCGTGACCTCCAGGTCACCGCAGGAACGGTCTTCACGGCCTTCCACCGCGGCGCCAAGCAGTATGACGAAGCGTGGGAACCGGCGCGCAAGGTAGCCGAACTGACAGCAGCCATGGGCGGCGAACACATCGTCGTGATCCCCGCGATGTGGCGTGACGATGTCACGGGCGAAGCCGTGGAAAACGGTGAACTCACGGGCGGGCAGTGGGCCGACCTCTTCGCCGGCCACAATCGCATGGGCAGAGTCCTGCTGGAGGACTTCGGCCTGCACCAGCAGTTCCACTCCCACGCCGACTCGCACGTCGGTGCGCAGAAGGACATCGAGACCCTGCTGGCGGCGACCGATCCGCAGTACCTGAACCTCTGCCTGGACACGGGACATGCTGAATACTGCGGAGCTTCCAGCCTGGAACTCATCAAGAACTACCCGGACCGCATCGGCTACCTGCACCTCAAGCAGATTAACCCTGGGATCCTGGCCGAGGTCAATGAGAAGAACATGACCTGGGCAGCTGCCAACCTGGCCGGCGTCATGACTGAGCCGCCGAACGGCCTCCCGGACCTGCGTGCCGTCATTGAAGCTGTGGAAGCGCTCAACCGGCCGATCTTCGGCATCGTGGAGCAGGACATGTACCCGGTAGCGTTCGATGTGCCGATGCCCATCGCCAAGCGCACCCGCAATTACCTGCTTTCCTGCGGATCCCGCACCCGCGTCCAGTAATACGGCCAGTAACGCCGTTCCAGCCAAGAACCCCACGAAGGACAGATACAGTGACAAAGACTCTCCGCGTTGCCGTTATCGGCGCAGGCCGCATGGGTGCGGATCACATCAAGCGCCTCAGTACCCGCATCCACGGCGCTGAAGTGGCCGCCGTCGTCGACGTCGACCTTGCACGCGCACAGGTTGCCATCGAAGGCATTGATGGCGCCGTGGCGCTGGCCAGTGCCGACGAGGCACTCAACAACGGCGACGTCAACGCCGTGCTGATTGCTACCCCGGGATTTCTCCACGAGGAGATTCTTTACAAGGCCTTGGAGAAGGACTTCCCGATCCTGTGCGAGAAGCCGCTGACGCCGGATGCCCACAGCGCATGGAAGGTGGTCCAGGCTGAGCAGGCGCTCGGGCACAAGCGCATTCAGGTGGGCTTCATGCGCCGCTTCGATGCCGAGTACTCGGCGTTGGGTGCGATCATCCGCAACAGCGATTTGGGGGAGCTGTTGATGTTGCACCACCAGCACCGCAATCCGACCACCCCTGAGGGCTTCACCAACGAGATGCTGATCAATGACTCCGTGGTTCACGAGTTCGACGCGATCCGCTACTTCACCGGTGAGGAAATCACCTCCGTGCAGGTCCGTCTGGGCAAGGCAACGCGCAACGCGCCGAACGGCCAGCACGACCCCCAGCACGTGCTGCTGGAAACCGAGTCCGGTGTCCTGGCCGACGTCGAAATTTACGTGAATGCCAAGTTCGGCTACCAGGTTGCCACGCAGGCGTCCTTTGAGGACGGCATTGTGAGCATCGGCGGCGACAGTGGCCCGTACGTCCAGTCCTCCGGTAAGTGGGGCGGCAACGTCACCCCCGGCTTTGAGGAGCGTTTTGGAGCGGCGTACGACGTCGAGGTGCAGGCTTGGGTGGACGCCGCCCTCCGCGGTGACATCGGCGGTCCCACCGCCTGGGACGGTTATGCAACCGCCGCGTGCTGCGAGGCCGGCATCGAGGCCCAGAAGTCCGGCGAGAAAGTCAAGGTTCAGCTGAACACCAAGCCGGATCTCTACAAGTAGGGGATTGACCATGAAAATCGCACTGGACCCCACTCCGTTCCACCACAGCCACAGCCTGTTGGAATTCCCACGCGTTGCGGCCGACCTCGGCTACAAGTACCTCCAGATGACTCCGCACGCGGACCTCATCCCGTTCTACAACCACCCCAAGGCCGATGACGATCTGGTGGGGAAGCTGAAGGCAGCGTGTAAGGACGCCGGCGTCGACATCGCTTCCGTCTTGCCTGTGCTGCGCTGGTCCGGTCCGGACGAGGACGCCCGCGAAGCTGCCGTCCGCTATTGGAAGCGTGCCATCCAGATCGCCGTGGACTTGGGCGTCCAAACCATGAACACGGAGTTCAGCGGCCGCCCGGAGAAAGCAGAGGAGTCCGAGCGCGCATTTTACCGCTCCATGGAAGAACTGCTGCCAATCATCGAACGGGAAGGTATGGACGTCCTGATCGATCCGCACCCGGACGATTTTGTGGAGGACGGCTTGGCCGCCCTGCGCGTCATTCGCGGCATCAACTCGCCGAACATCGGCCTGGTCTACGTTGCCTCGCACACGTTCCACATGGGCAACAAGCCGCTGGAGATCATGCGCGCCGCTGGAGACAAGCTGCGCTTGGTCCACGTCTCGGACACCATGAACCATCACGCTTCCCACGGCCTGAGGTACATCACCAACCCGCCCGGCAATGCTGTCCGCGTCCACCAGCACCTGAAGATCGGTGACGGCGACGTGAACTGGGACGAGTTCTTTGGTGGGCTCAAAGAGATCGGGTTCCTGGATAAAGAGAACACCGTGATGGTGTCCTCAGTGTTCGCCGAAGATGACAATGCGGAAGACGTGTCCCGCTACCAACTCAAAACGATGGTGGACCACGTTGCCCGGGCCCGCTAAGGACCGGTGACGAGCTAAGGAACCCATGACCAATTCATCCTCACTGGAAACCCAAACCGACCAGACCGGCGTCCCCCGCACGAGCGGAGGGAAGGACGCCAAGCCGGCCAATCCCAAGAAGTTCCTCAGGAAGGTGGCGCTGTTCTCCACCTTCGGCGGGCTGCTGTTCGGCTACGACACCGGCGTCATCAATGGCGCCCTGCCGTTCATGCAAAAAGACCTTGGACTCACACCGCTGACCGAAGGCCTTGTGACGTCCACCCTGCTGTTTGGTGCCGCGTTCGGTGCAATCAGCGCAGGGCGGTTGTCGGACCGTTTCGGCCGGCGCAAAACCATCATGGGCCTGGCCCTGATCTTCGCCTTCGCCACTGTGGCGTGCTCTTTGGCTCCGACCACCGAGCTGCTGGTGCTTGCGCGCACTGTCCTGGGGCTGGCCGTTGGCGGTGCCTCCGTGATTGTTCCCGTCTACCTTGCGGAGATGTCGCCTGCCGCCCAGCGGGGCAGGATCGTCACGCAGAACGAGCTCATGATTGTGACGGGCCAGTTCCTGGCGTTCACCTTCAACGCGGTCCTGGGCAACCTGTTCCCGGACTCGATGCACGTGTGGCGCTGGATGCTGGTGATTGCCACCCTGCCGGCCGTTATTCTGTGGTTCGGCATGCTGGTACTGCCGGAGAGCCCGCGCTGGCTGGCGTCTTCCGGCCGTTTCGGCGAGGTGATGGACGTGCTCCGCCGGACGCGCGCTGCCGGCGAAGTCTCCAAGGAGTTCGACGACGTCCGCCGCGCCGCCCGCGAGGATTACCAGTCGAAGATGGGGACGTTCAAAGACCTCGCTGTTCCCTGGGTCCGCAGAATTTTTGTGGTGGGCCTGGGCATGGCCGTGATCAACCAGATCAGTGGCGTCAACGCCATCATGTACTACGGCACATCCATCCTGTCCTCGTCCGGCTTCGGCGATCAAGGCGCTCTGCTGGCCAACGTGGTCAACGGCGTGACGTCGGTGGTGGCCGTCATTGTGGGCATGTGGATGATGACGCGGCTGAACCGTAAATCAATGCTGATCTTCGGATTGTGCGGGACGGCGGCCTCGCTGACGGCTATCTCCATCACGTCCTTTGCAGTGCCCGAAGGCATGCTCCGTGGTTACTTGGTACTCCTGTTCATGGTGACGTTCCTGGCCTCCATGCAGTCCTGTATCGGCACTGTCACGTGGCTGACCCTGGCCGAGATCTTCCCGCTGCACGTCCGCGGCGTGGGAATGGGCATCTGCGTCTTCGTATTGTGGATCATCAACTTCATGGTGGGCTTCTTCTTCCCCCAGATGGTGGCCTGGATGGGCGTCTCAGCCACGTTCCTGGTGTTCGTTGCCCTGCAGTTGGTGGCGATCGTCTGGGTGAAGCGAACCGTGCCGGAAACCAGGGGTAAGAGCCTGGAAGAGCTGGAAGCGTTCTTCAAAGCACGCGCCTAACCGGGTTTGAACACAGCTAATGCCCCTAAGAAACGTTCTTAGGGGCATTTGCTGTGTTCAAACTACGGCGCTACGGGCCGAACGGGAGCCGGGAGTCGATGTCCTGGCCGTCCCAGGTCTGGCGAATCCAGCCGTGGTGCGGGTCGTCGCTGATGAGCCAGTCACGCACGCGGCCGGGGCCGGCCATGACGTTGAGGTAGTAGAGGTCGTAGCCGGGGGCAGCCATGGCCGGACCGTGCCAGCCATATGGCACCAGCACGACGTCGCCCGTGCGGACCTCCGCAGAGACGTCAATGGGCCGTTCGTCGGATGCGTACACGCGCGCGTAGCCGATGGCGTCGGAGTCTTCCGGTGCCGGGGATTCAGGCGCCACGCGGGTTTCGAAGTAGTAGATCTCTTCGAGGCTGGTTTCGCCCTCCTTCTCCTCATCGTGCTTATGGGGAGGGTAGGAGGACCAGTTGCCGGCTGGGGTGATGACCTCGCACACAATGAAGCGATCGGCTTCCAGCGCAGCGGGAGTGCCGAAGTTGTGGACCTGGCGTGAGCAATTACCGGCTCCGCGAAGTTCTACGGGTGTCTCGGCAGCAGTCACCAGGCGGGTGGGGTACCCGGCCTTGGCCGGTGCGGTCGCCACGGCAACACGGCCGCCGTCGTGCGAGCTGATGGTGAGGGCCTTGCCGATACCGGTGTAGAGGACGTCGCTGGGTCCGTGGAAAACGGACTGCCGGCCCGCGAGGCTGTACTCGCCGTCGTCGAGCGTTACCGTGAACGTTCCGCTCAACGGCACCACGATGCGCTCTTCCGCTGCGGCGGGAAGTTCGACGGCCGCACCTGCGGCGAGTGTCGCGACCTTCAGGCCAGTGTGGGCCCAGCCGTCAATGGCCAGGGTGGAATCGGAAGTCCCCAGCGAGATGTCCCATTTGCCGTCGTTGGCTGTTCCCAGCGGGTATACCCAGTTGGCCATAAGTAGTTGTCCTTGTGTTAGCGCTGTACGAGTGTCATTTCAAAGCTGTAGGAATCGGCGCGGTAGACGTGGTGGCCGGTTTCCACCATGCGTCCGGTGTCGTCCACCGCCGTGCGTTCCATGGTGACCAGTGCTGAGCCCGCCTCGGCTTCGAGGAGGGGAGCCTGGTAGTCATTGGCGATCATGGCGCCGATACGTTGGGAAGCCAGCCGGAAGTTCACGCCGCCACGCCGGAGAATGGCGTAGAGCCCTTCCTTGGCGAGCTGGGCTTCATCGATGCTGGTGATGTCGTCGCGGACCCAGTTCTCCATGAGCGCCAAGGGTTTGCCGCCCACTTTGCGCAGACGAGTGAAGTGGTAGACCTTGGACCCGGCAGGTAGTTGGAGAGCTGCGAGCGTGAGGGGGTCTGCCTCCACGTGGGAGAAGCTCAGGACCTCGGTGGTGGGCTTCTTGCCGTTGTTGCTGAGGTCGTCGTAGAGGCTGGAGAGTTCCAGCGGGCGACGCACCTGGCTGGAGACCACCTGCGTTCCCACACCGCGTTTGCGGACCAATAGTCCGGCGCGGACAAGCTCGTCCATGGCCTTGCGCATGGTGGGGCGGGACAGGTTGAGCTGGGCTGCGAGGTCGATCTCGTTGTCCAGGCGGCTGCCGGGTTCCAGGATGCCGCTGTGAATCGCGGCCTCGATGCCCTGGACCACCTGATGGTAGAGGGGCACGGGGGACGAACGATCGATGCTGAGACTGAGTTGGTTCGCCACTGGATTCTCCTAGACGCCTGCTGAAGGCCGGGCGGGAGCGGGGTTGCGGCTCCTGTGCCGGATGGATGCCTATGTCCGCTCATGTTCTCTTGATAGGACATATTGCCTTTTTCTGATAATAGCAGCCGGGGTGCGGCCGTCAAGGAAGTCGCCGCCGGGCGGGGCCGCGAGGCCTTCCACTCGAGAAGGTTACGTTAAAACATCCTAATGTCAGGACAAACTATTGACAAAGTGTGAGGCGAGTCACCATGATCTGAGTAGTAGGTCATCCGGATACGAGTCTCCGGAGGCCTGAACCTGACATCAAAGGAGATAACGGTGGCAAAATTCTCATGGCGAACAGCGGCAGTCGTCGCGGCAGTGGTTCCCCTCGTGGCACTGAGCGCCTGTTCCAGCCAGGGTGGCAAGCCGGCTGATACCGGCGGGGGTGGAGCGGCCGGCCAAGTCGCAAGCACCGAGCGCATCAAGATCGCCCTCATCACGCACGCTCCTCCCGGTGACACCTTCTGGGACACCGTTCGCAAGGGGGCGGAGGAAGCAGCAGCCAAGGACAACGTGGAACTGCTGTACACCAGCGACGCCGAAGCAGGACGCCAAGCGCAGTTGATCCAGCAGGCCGTGGACCAGAAAGTCGACGGCATCGCGGTCACGCTCGCCACCCCCGATGCGCTGAAGGATTCACTCAAGAAGGCAACCGAGGCCGGAATCCCGATTGTCAGCTTGAACGCGGGCGAGTCGGTCTCCAAGCAGCTCGGCGCGTTCACGCACTTCGGTTCCAATGAGAAGCTTGCCGGTGAAGCGGTGGGTGAGCGGCTGGCCGCAGAAAACTTCAAGCACCCCATCTGCGTCATCCAAGCGCAGGGGCACGTAGGCTTGGAAGCCCGTTGTGCCGGTGTTAAAGCGAAGGTTCCTGGCACGGAAATCCTCTACGTCAACGGCGCGGACATGACCTCCGTGGAATCCACGGCAACCGCCAAACTGCAGGCTTCCAAGGATGCAGACGTGATCATCGGCTTGGGTGCGCCGATCACCCTGACGCTCATCAAGTCCGTGTCCACGGCAGGAAGCTCCGCCAAGGTGGCCAGCTTCGACCTGAACAAGGAACTGGCACAAAAGATCGCGGACGGCGGAGTGCTGTTTACCGTGGACCAGCAGCCATGGTTGCAGGGCTACGGCGCCATCGACGCCATTTGGCAGAACAAGCGCGGTGGTTTCACTATCGGTGGCGGCCAGTCCGTCCTGACCGGGCCGGCCATCATCGACAAGGCCAACGCCACCGACGTCCTGAAGTTCGCTGAGCAGGGTATCCGCTAGCACTGACTCGCCGGGCCCGGTGGAAACCGGGCCCGGCAGCAAGGAACATCATCATGACTATGACCCCCACTGCCGCAAAGCCAATTCCAGCTGACGAGCGCGTTGGTCAACGCAACCCGCTCCAGAAGCTTCTGGGCCGTCCGGAAGTCGGCGCCCTCGTTGGCGCCGTCGTCCTCTTCATCTTCTTCGCCTCCGTCTCGCAGACGTTCATCCAGCCGAACGCGTTCGCCACCGTCCTCTACGGAAGCTCCACCATTGGCATCATGGCTGTTGGCGTGTCCCTGCTGATGATCGGCGGCGAGTTCGACCTCTCCACCGGTGTCGCCGTCATCTCTTCGGCGCTCACGGCCTCGCTGTTCAGTTGGTACTTCACCACCAACGTCTGGGTGGGAGTCTTCCTGGCCCTCGTCGTTTCCTTGGGGATCGGCCTGATCAACGGCTGGATCCTGGTCAAGACCAAGCTTCCCAGCTTCATCGTCACCCTGGCGTCCTTCCTGATGTTGACCGGTTTGAACCTCGGGCTGACCCGACTCATCGGCGGATCTGTATCGTCGCCGTCAATCTCAAACATGGATGGCTTTGACTCGGCTCAAGCCGTATTTGCCTCGTCAGTGTCGATCGGTGGCGTTGACGTCAAGATCACGGTGTTCATCTGGATCGCCCTGGTGGCTGTAGCCTCGTGGATCCTGCTCCGCACCCGGGTTGGCAACTGGATCTTCGCTGTTGGTGGTGATGCCAACGCTGCCCGCGCTGTGGGCGTCCCGGTGACCAAGACCAAGATCGGCCTGTTCATGGCTGTCGGTTTCTGTGGCTGGATCCTGGGCATGCACAACCTCTTCGCCTTCGATTCGGTGCAGTCGGGTGAGGGCGTGGGCAACGAGTTCCTGTACATCATCGCCGCCGTTATTGGCGGCTGCCTCCTGACCGGTGGCTACGGGTCGGCCGTGGGTGGCGCCATCGGTGCCTTTATCTTTGGCATGGCCAACAAGGGCATCGTGTACGCACAATGGAATCCAGACTGGTTCAAGTTCTTCCTGGGCTTGATGCTCCTGCTGGCCACCATCGTCAACCTGATCGTCAAGCGCCGGGCAGAGCTCAAGTAAAGGACCGGAACAATGAATGCACAACAGATTGACCAGCAGACCCTGCTAAAGGATGAGAAGGACCCCTTGACGCACACACCAGTGCACCTGCTTTCGCTTGACGGTGTTGGCAAGCACTACGGCAATATCATTGCCCTGCGCGATGTCACCATGGCCGTGGATAATGGCCGCGTCACCTGCGTCCTGGGCGACAATGGCGCCGGCAAGTCCACCCTGATCAAGATCATCGCGGGCCTGCACCAGCATGACGAAGGCACGTTGCACGTAATGGGAGATGCCAAGAAGTTCTCCTCGCCCCGTGAGGCCCTGGATGCCGGTATCGCCACCGTCTACCAGGACTTGGCGGTGGTCCCGTTGATGCCCATCTGGCGCAACTTCTTCCTTGGCTCCGAACTGACCAGCGGGTTTGGTCCGTTCAAGAGCATGGATGTCCAGAAAATGAAGGACATCACCAAAAAGGAGCTCGCGGACATGGGCATCGACTTGCGCGATGTTGAGCAGCCCATCGGCCAGCTCTCAGGCGGTGAGAGGCAGTGCGTCGCGATCGCCCGCGCGGTCTACTTCGGCGCGAAGGTTCTGATCCTGGACGAGCCGACGGCCGCGCTGGGAGTCAAGCAGTCCGGCGTCGTACTCCGTTACATCCTCCAGGCCCGTGACCGCGGGCTGGGTGTCATCTTCATTACCCACAACCCGCACCACGCCTTCCCCGTGGGTGATCGGTTCCTGCTGCTCAAGCGCGGCAAGTCGATCGGCTACTACGACAAGAAGGACATCACCTTGGATGAGCTGACGGCCCAGATGGCCGGCGGCGCCGAACTGGCCGAATTGGCCCACGAGCTGGAACAGCTTGGTGGGCATTCAGATGCCCTTGAGGAAGTGAAAGCCGAAGTGGCGGGCGTGGCTGACGCCGCTCCGGAGAGCGCTGCGAAGCGGCACTAGCCTTCCGAAGGTACTCTGCCCGGAACCCGTAGTGGCTCCGGGCAGAGTCGTCCCTAGCGAGCAGAGTCGTCCCTAGCGAACGGTCGAGGTGGTGCCGCGCAGTACCAGCGCCGGCTCGATCAGTGTCCGCTCCGGTTGGAGGGTGGGGTCCTCGATCCGTGCCAGCAGCCTGTGCGCCGCGTCAACGCCTACGAGGTCGCTTCGGTTGTCCACGGATGTGAGGTCCAGGTAGCGCGACTTCGCTAAAGGGGAGTTGTCGTAGCCAATCACCGAAACATCCCGGGGTACCGACAGCCCACGGGCTTTGATGGCGGCGAAGGCGCCCAGCGCCATGGTGTCGTTCGCGGCAAAGATCGCGGTGGTGTCCGGGCGGTGCTCCAAGAGCCGGCAGGCTGCTGCGTAGCCGTCCTCTTCCGACGTTCCGTCGGACTCACTGATGACAGGCTCGACGCCGGCAGCCTCCACCGCGCGAAGGAAACCCGCCCGCCGGTGTGCGGAGGCGCCGTCGGAACCTGAGAGGTGGCCGATGCGGACGTGACCCAACCCCAGTACGTGGTTGGCAGCCATGCTGCCCCCGCCGTCGTCGTCGTTGGTGATGAGGTCCGCGCCTACCGGAACACCCTTGCGCCACCCCGCAACCACAGTGGGGACCCATGTTCTGGACAGCATGGCTTCGCTGGGCTCGGCTGCGAGGACCAAGGCGTCCACGTGCATGGCGAGCAGGCCGTCCGTGGCTTCCCTGATGCGGTTTTCACCCGGTCTTGAGTCCGCGAGCATCACCTGGTAGCCACGGTCTGAAAGGACGGATTCCATACCGCGGAGGAGGTCGACGAACCACAGGTTCCGGTAGTCGTCGATGACCAGGCCGATGCTCTTGGTACGGCTGCTGGCGAGCGTGGTGGCGGCCCGGCTGGGCCGGTATCCGAGCTCGGAGATGGCTTGTTGTACGGCGACCCGACGCTTTTCGCTGATCCTCCCTGGGTCCTTGAGGAATAAGGAAACCAGCGACGGCGAGACTCCGGCCTGCGTGGCGACGTCGTAGAGGGTGGTGCGTCGGGCGCGGGGACTGTCCTGCGTTTCGGGGCTCTTCAACGGAATCGGTGTGCCTTTCGTGTCTGCTCTCGAGGATAGTCGGTTAATGATTGACAGGACATATAGACATAGTTACGATCAAATCCAGCGTAAAAATTGTAGCGCTACAAAATGCCGCACAGCGCCCCACGCGGCGGCGAAATTTCGAAGGAGAATCAATGGCTGAAAGCCTCGGCGTCGCCGTCATCGGAGCAGGCATGGCCGGCAAGGCCCATGCTGCCGCATACCGCACGGCATCTGCCCTCTACAGCCCCGTGCTTCCGCCCGTGCGCCTGGTCTCGATCGGCGACGTGAACGCCGAGTTCGGCTCGCTGGCTGCACGCCGCTTCGGGTACGAGCGCACTGACACGTCCTGGCAGGCCATTGCCGAGGCTGACGACATTGATGTTGTCAGCGTGGTCATTGCCAACTCGCTGCACCGCGAAGTGGTTGAAGGTTTGCTGGCCGCGGGCAAGCACGTCCTGTGCGAGAAGCCACTCAGCGACACCTTGGACGACGCACGTGCCATGGCCGACGCCGCCCGCGCAGCGGAAACCCGCGGAACCCTCGCCCGCATCGGCTTCACGTTCCGCCGGACGCCTGGCATCGCCTATATCCGGGAACTGATCCGCAACGGAACGCTCGGCAACGTCCTGCATTTCAGCGGCCGGTACTGGACCGACTATGGCTTCAGTCCCGCCGCTCCCATGAGCTGGCGCTACAAGGGCGGGCCCGGCTCCGGTGCGCTGGCCGACGTCGGAAGCCACCTGACGTACGTCTCCGAATTCCTCTGCGGCGACATTAAGTCCATCAGTGGCGGTCGCCTGACGACCGCGATCGACAAGCGCCCCCTGCCCCTTGGCGCGGTCATGGGCCACGACCACGTGGCTGTGAGCGACACGTACGAGGCCGTGGAAAACGACGACTACGCAGCCTTCAACGCAGAGTTCGCCAGCGGCGCCGGCAGTTTCGAAGTCTCCCGCGTAGCGGCCGGCCATGCGAACAGCCTCCAGTTCGAGGTTTTCTGCGAGAACGGTGCGGCCAAGTTCGACCAGCGCCGCCCATCCGAAATCCAGTTGTTCCTGAACGATGGATCCGGGAATGAGAATGGCTACCGACAGGTCATGCTCGGCCCGGGCCACCCTTACATCACCGGCGGCCTTGCCATGGACGCCCCGGAAGTCGGCTTCGGCCAGAACGACGCTTTCGGCTACCAAGCGCGTGCATTCCTCGAAGAGGTTGCGGGCCTCGGCGCAGGTTCATCCCTGCCCCGCTGTGCGACCTTCGATGAAGGCGTCCGCAACATGGAGCTCCTCGGTGCCGTCACCGAATCCGCCCTCAACAACGGAAAGAAGATCACGGTATGAAGCTCGGCGTCTACAACGCGATCCTGCACGACCGCCCGCTGCCCGAGGCGCTGAAGGTCATCTCTGACTTGGGACTCACGGGAATCGAGATCAACACGGGCGGCTTCCTGCCTGCCGTGCACGTCCCCACCTTTGATCAGATCCTGGAAAGCGACGCAGCCCGCGACGACTACCTGGCGATCTTCGAGGGCACCGGCGTCGCCATCGCCGGCCTGAACTGCAACGGCAACCCGCTGCACCCCAAGCGTGAAATCGGTGAAAAGCACGCGGAGGACATTCGCCGCTCCATTCGCCTCGCGAGCCGCCTGGGCCAGAACCGCGTGGTCACCATGTCCGGCCTGCCCGGCGGCGAGCCCGGCGCCACCACCGTCAACTGGGTGGTCAATGCCTGGAACTCGGCAGCACTGGACGTCCTCGATTACCAGTGGGGCATTACCGCGGAATTCTGGAAGCAAACCGACCGGCTCGCCGCCGATCACGGCGTCAAGGTGGCGTTGGAGCTGCACCCGCAGAACATCGTCTTCAATACAGCGGACGTTTACAAGCTCATCGAGCTCACAGGTGCCACGCACGTGGGTGTCGAATTGGACGCCTCCCACTTGTTCTGGCAGCAGATGGACCCGGTAGCAGTGGTCCGCGAACTCGGACCCCTGGTCTTCCAGGCGGCCGCCAAGGACGTCCGCGTCAACACGGAGAATGCGGCGCTCTATGGGGTGCTGGACAACAGCTTCCGCAGGCTCTCAGCCGACGAGAACCGCACCAACCTGGGTGGCGACGAGTGGGCAAACGAGTGGCCCAAGAACTCGGCCTGGGATTTCGTGGCACTTGGCCGCGGTCACGATACTGCCTTCTGGACCCGGTTCCTCCGTGCGCTCCACGACGTGGATCCGAACATGCTGGTCAACATCGAGCACGAGGACGTCTCGCTGGGGCGTATCGAAGGCCTTGAGGTTGCGGCCAAAGTCCTGCGGGATGCCGACGCGGCATTGGAAACATCCCTGAACGTTCCAGCCTGATTACTGCAGCATGAGGCAAGGCGGCGGCGTACGGCCGCCGCCTAGCCGTGTAAGACGACCATTCATACGGAAGGACTGTGGCGCGTGCGCATTGGAATTGTGGGATACGGAGTGGGGGGCAGGTACTTTCATGCCCCGTTCATTGACGCCGCGGAGGGACTTGAGTTGGCAGGTGTCGTGGCGCGCTCCGAGGCACGGCGGGCGGAAGTCCAGGCCGACTATCCGGGGGTCCCGGTCTATGGGAGCCTTGCTGACATGCTGTCCGCCGGGGTGGACGCCGTCACCATCACCACACCTCCGCACACTCGCCGGGAGCTGGTCCTGGAGGCCGTGGCAGCAGGCGTCCATGTGGTGGCGGATAAGCCCTTCGCCCCCGATGCTGAATGCGCGCGGGAACTTGTCCATGCCGCCGGGGAGGCCGGCGTGGTGCTGAATGTCTACCACAACCGCCGCCGCGATGCCGACATCCTTACCCTGGCCGATGTGCTGTCCTCCGGAGCCTTGGGGGAGCCGTGGCGCGTGCACTCCATCATGGACCAGGATGGCGCCGACACCCTGGAGGTTGGCCCGACGGGAGGCCTCCTGCGGGATTTGGGCAGTCACCTTGTGGATCAGATGCTCTGGCTGCTGGGCCCCGCGTCCCGGGTGCACGCCACGCTCGACTGGACGGACAAGTTTGGTGAAGAAACGGACTGCGGGTTTTTCATCACCCTGACCCACGCTTCGGGCGTCGTGTCCACCGTGTCCGCCAGCAAACTCAACCACTCCACCACGCGTGAATTGCGTGCCTATGGAAGTGCTGGCAGCTATGTCGCCGCTGGGGCTGATGTCCAGGCCGACGCCCTCTTTGCCGGCCGGCGGCCAGCCGCGGAACCGGAAACGTGGGGGATTGATGTGCCCGGGAACGAAGGCACCCTGGCCGTTGGCGGACATCGAACACGGGTGGCGTCCGCGCAGGGCAATTACGCTACCTTCTACACGGAGTTCGCCCGGGCGGTCCGTGGGGAAGGCCCGGAGCCGGTGCCGGCCGAGGAGGGCGTGAGGACGATTGAAGTGCTCGATGCCGCCCGCCGGAGCGCCCGTGAGGGCATTGTCGTCCAGCTCTAGCACCTGTGATTCCACCAGCAATGTTTGACAGGACAAACTAACAAGGTTTAGTGTCGCCTGAAGGATCTCTCCCATGAGACAAAACTTCTGCTGCACTGACGGAGACAGAAAATGACGAAGCAAGTGACCCTCGGCCTGGTAGGTGTTGGCCGGATCGGCGTGATGCACGCAAAGAACATCAGCGCGCTCAACGAAGCCCTGGCCCAGGACGGTATCCAGGTCCAGCTAAAGCTCACGGATGTGGCAGAAGAGCACGCACGTTCGGTAGCACGCGACGTCGGCGGGGAGTACGTGGGCTCGGTGGGGGAACTCATAGCCTCCGGAGTGAACGGGCTGGTCATCGCGACAGGCACCGCCACCCACCCGGACCTCATCCGGGCCGGCGTGGACGCGGGCATTCCGGTGTTCTGCGAAAAACCAGTAGCCGTGAACGTGGCCGAGTCACTCCCGGTCCTTGACTACATCCGTGAGAAGGCCGGAGTGGTGCAGATCGGCCACCAGCGCCGTTTTGACGCCGGCTACCTGGAAGCCAAACGGGCCTATGAGGCCGGGGAACTCGGGTGGATCCACTCGGTTCGGGCCGTCACATGCGATATGACCCCGCCAGCAGTCCAATTCCTTGCAACGTCCGGCGGGTTGTTCCGGGACTGCTCCGTCCACGACTTCGACATCCTCCGGTGGCTCACCGGCAAGGAAATCGTGGAGGTCTATGCCAAGGGCTCCAATAACGGCGACCCGGCCATCGGTGAGGTTGGCGACGTCGATACCGCCCTGGCTTTGGTGACTTTCGACGACGGCACGGTAGGCACGGTGTCGGCCAGCCGATACAACGGGGCCGGGCATGATGTCCGGCTGGAACTCCAAGGCTCCGAGAGCTCTGTGCTTGTGGGAATGGACCAGCAGATGGCCTTGCGGTCAGCCGAACCCGGAGTCGAATTCCCCACCGGTGCCTCCCATACCACCTTCGCCGAGCGCTTCGATCAGGCGTATCGCTCAGAGATGGCCGCGTTCGTGGAACTTGTGCTTGGCCAGCGCAAGAACCCCTGCACTCCCGAAGATGCTGTCGCGGCCTCGAAGGTGGCAGACGCTGCGCAGGAGTCCCTGGAAAAAGGCGCCCCGGTAAAGGTTGCCCCGTAGAAGGTTTGGACATGGCTGACGCGGGCCGAAGAGTCTGGGGGAAAACTCCGACCCGCGCCAGGTTCAGGGGGCAGGCTAGGCGATGACTTTCATGGCCTGCCAGCCGGTGCCGAGGCTGATCGGCGGCACGTTGCTGAGCGTTCCGCCTCCCGATCCGGGATACAGCCACAAGGTGTCTCCGATGCGGCCCACGACGTCGTTCCTGCCGTCGCCGTCAAGGTCCCGCGGACCGGCCACCGCAGTGCGGGTTCCCCAGCCCGTCCCGATCTGCGTCCATTGCAGCCAGCCCCCGGAGCCATTGCCCGGATATAGCCATAATGCGCCTGTGTCGGTGCGCCGCGCCAGTACATCTCCCTTGCCGTCCCCGTTGAAATCGCCGGTGCTGAAGATGGCATTCATGACGTCCCAACCCCAGCCGACGGTGTAGGGACTCCGCTGGCCTCCGGTGCCGTTTCCTTCGTAGAGCCGGAGCTCGCCATTGCTTCGGCGGCCAATAAAATCGGGGATGCCATCGCCGCTGAAATCGCCGGGGGAGAAGATCTGCGTCATGGTGCTCCACCCGGTGCTGACCTGCTTCCTGGCCGCGAAGCTGCCTGCGCCGTCGCCGGGGTAGAACCAGAGGATGTCTCCGGCCCGGGCCAGAAGGTCAGGCTTGCCATCCTTGTTGAAGTCGCCAGGGGTGACGGTGTCCGTGATGGTGGACCACGCTGGTGCTGCGAGGGCGACCTGCCGCGGATCGAGTCCGCCCGAACTGTTGCCGGGGTAGAGGTACAGGTTGCCGGCGGCATCAGCGGCCAGCACGTCCGCACGGCCGTCACCGTTGAAGTCATGGGCCGACGGCGGTCCGGCTGCGGGCACCGTGTAGGTCTGGGTACCCACGGCTGAGGTGTTGCCGGCAGTGTCGACGCCGATGTATTTGAGCACCAGCGTGGTACTGCCCATGACGATCGGTTGCGCGGCACTGTACTTGATGTTGGTGGCTGATTCCGTGGCCGTAGGGGTGCTGCCATTGGTGGTGTAGTAGATGGCGGCAGGCTCATTGGCGGTCAGCGCGATGGTGGCCCCACTGGCCAAGGCCCTGCCGGTGGGATTGGCCGATACCGTGGGCGCGGTGGTGTCCGGTGGCACGGAGTAGCTCTGCGTGGCTACCTCGGACACGTTTCCGGCAGTATCCCGGGCGAAGTACTTCAACGTCATGGGACCGGGTCCGTTGAAGGGGATCGCCGTGGTGTAGGGGAGTCCAGCCGTCAGGGGATCGGTGCCGTCCGTGGTGTAGCGGATTTCGGCCGGCTCGTTCGCAGCCAAGGTGATGGTGGTGCCTGGCGCGTACTGACCTCCCAGGGGCGTGGCCGTGACCACGGGCTTCGTCACATCCGGGCCGGTGGAGTACGTCTGGGTGACCACAGCCGACGAGTTGTTCGCGCTGTCCACGGCGAAGTACTTCAAGGTCAGCGGACCGTTCAAAATCAGCGGAGCGGTGTACTTGCTGCTTGCCGTGGTGGGGGTGCTGCCATTGGTGGTGTAGTAAATGGTGGATGTTTCATTGGCGGTCAGGGTTATCGCCTGGCCCGCCGTGTAGGTTCCACCCGGGGGTGCCGCGGTGACGACGGGAGCCACGTTGTCGGTGCCGAGATAGGCCTCAAACTCAGCCAACCCGGCGTTGGTGGTGCCCGCGCTGACTGAGGTGATGTTGAGCCGCACGGAGCTCACTGTCTTGGCGGGGAAGTTGATGGTGAGGCCGGAGCCGTTGTTGGGCAGGGCTGGAACGGCCACGGTACTTCCATCAGAGAACTGAAGGTTGCCACCGGTAATCTGATCGGTCAGGAGTGGCCGATCGGACAGGGTGACCGCATTGATGGTCCGGGTGGGGGAGAAACTGTACTGAATCCAACTGCCGGCCTTTTCACCAGCAGAGACCCACTCCCGCGTGGCATCCATCGGAGCACCCCACTGGTAACCGTCCCTCGCCTTCTCCGGGCTCTGTGCGGAGGCTTTCTGCGAAGACGCCGTGACGGTGGTGCCCGCCGATTTGGCAGCGTTGCCCACCCACTCAATGGCTGTGATGTATTGCCGCTTCAGCCATTCGTCGTAGGGGGAATCCGGGCACCCTTCACCGGGGCTGCTGCAGACGTACATGTCGAAATCGGCGAACCGGACAAACGTGTCCACTTTGGCCGTGAGTTCGGCCCCGGTCACGTTCTGCGCATACTCATCGATGACGTAGGCATCGTAGGCCAGGGACGTGTGCGGCCCGGTGTAGCTTCGGGTCGCCAGCTGGGCGAACTTGGCCGTGGCCCAGTGGTCGCTGTGGTCGTAGGGGGTATTGAAGTTCCCGGTCCAGTCCTGGGTGCGGAAGGTGGTGGGCTGGAAGTTGACCACCAGGCGGTTCAACGCGGTTTGGAACTGGGATTTGGTGAAGGTCGCTGCATTGTCCACGGGCCGGATGGAGGAGAGCCGGCCGTCCCAGAGTTTGAGGATGCTCTGGCTGTTGTAGGCGGCGCTGCCCAGGCCGTTCGGAAAGCCATCGGGAAGCCGCATATAGACCACCGAGACGTTGGGAGCACCGTTCAGGGTACGCATGGTCAGCGGACGCCCGGGCACTCCGGCATCGGATGTTGTCCAGCTGTTGGATACACCGGCCATTTTGGCGTAACTGGCTTGGATGCCTGACTCGAGGCTCCGCCAGTAGGTGGCTCCCTCGCCGGCCTCTCCCGCGGTGGTGAACACCGTTTGAACACATCGCTTGGCTTGGATGTCCCGCATGAAATCCGGGCTGAGGAAGAGCAGATCGTCGTCTGTGTGGGCAACGATCTGCATGGCTCCGCCAGTTCCCGCGCACGGCGGTTCAGCAGCAGCCGCAGGCGATGCGGAGGTCAGGACGAGTCCGCCCAAAACCAAAGCAGGCCCGAGGAGCAGCCCTAGCAGGCGCTTGGGGAAGGATGGACGGGTCTTCGGATGAGAGGATCGGCTGACGTGTTTTGGACGGTCCACAACTATGCTCCTTTGAGCAGATGTTGGGCCCCCCAGCCGGCAAACTTACGACGCCCCCTGGACGTCATGCGAATGAAATTGGGCTTTTGCTGAACTTTCAACGGAACTGAAAGCGATGCAGTGAGCGCTACTGTACTCCACCGGGACGAGCCTGGGTAGGGTTCCGGCAGACATCTACGAAGGATGTGAAAGGCAGCAACCGATCAGAGTCGGGAAGCTGGGACGCCTCGGGGTGCCACTGCACTGAGGCCACCCACCGTGAGGGGTCTTCCAGGGCCTCCACCGTACCGTCGTCGGCGACGGCCGTGACGACCAGGCCTTCGCCCACCCTTGCGACAGCTTGATGGTGCCCGGAAGCGATCTTGATGGTGCTCCCTTCGGGGGAACCATACAGTGATGCAGTTTTGGATCCGGCGGTGAGCAGCACATCGTGCCATGCCCATTCGCTGGCCGTGGTGTCGTGTGGATCCAAGCCGTTGTGGGTCACAGCAGTGGGTGCCATGTCCTGAATCAGCGTCCCACCATAAAGCACATTCAGCAGTTGGTGGCCGCGGCAGATGCCCAGCAGCGGAAGTCCGGCGTCGATGGTTGCGCGGGCAACATCCATGTCCAGATGGTCCTGCTCAGCGTTGACGTCGTACAGGGAGTCCTGCGGATCCTGGCCATAGAGGCGCGGATTGATGTCGCCGCCGCCCGGCAGCAGCACGCCGTCGAGCTCCTGCATTTCAGTGGCCAGCCTCCCGGCGCTGTCAGCCGACACCGGGGTCAGCAGCACGGGCCGCGCACCGGCCTCACGCAGCAGGTCCACGATGAAGGTGAACAGTCGGTTGGCCTCACCCACACGGGCGTCCGGAGCGTCCGAACTGCTGAGGCGAACCGGAACGCCGATACGCGGACGGGCAACTTCTGAACTCTTCATCCTTCATGATGCACCGCTCAGCGGCCGGGTGCGCAAACGCCGGCGTCATGGCGCAGCGATACTACGCTGAAGCCATGAACCGCAGCGCACCCTTGAACCCGAGTCCGCGAACTCTCGACATCCAAAGCGTTGTCCACTTCGAACGTCTGGTGAGTGCCGGTGCGGGGTCCATGAGTGGTTGGCACGCGCAGTCGCTGGACCTTCGAGGCCACGCCCGGGACCTCAAGGCCCTCAACCCCCAAGGGGCGATCTTCCTGGGATGCACGTTCGACGACGGCGTGGAAGAGAGCCTCCGACGCCGCGGGGCACTCATCTTTCCCAAACTGCAGGGCGTTCCGTTCGACCCCTACCGGGGCAGCCTCTACAGCGCCGCGGAGCTCTACCAGGACATCTCCTCCACAGAATACGAAGCCACCCTCGACGCGCAGGTCTACCAATGGAGCATCCTTCCCGGACAGCGGGCGAGCCTCGACGCCACCCTTGCCGCGGCCCTTCATGACCACGCGATCGGCGACGCCCTGGATGAGTTGCTGGATCATGGGGCGCTCGCCGGGAGCAAAATCGTGGGAGTCATGGGTGGACACGCCGCCCAGCGTGGCACCAGCGAATTCGCCGACGCCGCGAGGCTGGGCCGCCTGCTCGCCCAGGCCGGTTTCGCTGTCGCCACCGGAGGTGGACCCGGAGCCATGGAAGCGGCCAACCTGGGCGCCTACTTGAGTGGGCTGCCCGACGTCGACACAACAGCCGCGCTGGGAACCCTCGCCGAGGTACCGGGGTTCAGGCCCTCGGTGACGGCTTGGGCACGGCAAGCAGCCGTCGTCGTCGAACGTCATCCGGAAGGCACCCCGACGCTTGGAATACCCACGTGGTTCTACGGCCATGAGCCTCCGAACCTGTTTGCCACCCACATCGCCAAGTACTTCGCCAACGCCCTCCGGGAAGCCATCCTGTTGGAGCTTTGCAATGGTGGGACCATCTTCCTTCCGGGGGCCGCAGGAACGGTGCAGGAAATCTTCCAGGACGCCTGCGAAAACTACTACGGAGCGCCGGAGACCATCACTCCCATGGTGCTGGTGGGACGCGACCATTGGGAACGGACACTCCCGGCATGGCCGATGTTGCAGGGCCTCGCCGCGGGGAAGCCCATGGAGCACAGGATCTTCCTGGTCGATAGCGTGGAGGAGGCACTCGCAGTAGTTTCCGGCCAAGGAGCACGGCGCGGCTAGAAGTCCTTGCTGCACGGACCTTGGCCGAGTTGGGCCAGGCCCGTCCGGTCGCCGGCAGCGTATTGCCGGACCCACGAAGCCTGGTCAAACATGAGCTGCCGGGGATCGTCCACGTGGTCCAGGCCCAGCAGGTGTCCCAGCTCATGCATGATCACCGCGATGCCGATCTCCTTGCCCTCGGAAGTGTCCACAATGCCTGCGAACTGGGGCGCGTCCAGGGACACGGTGCCTGTGACGTAGGCCTTATAGCCGTTGCTCAGGCCAATCGATGAGCTTCCGCCCAGACCCACAGTCTGGCCTGTCAGGCGCGGCACCTGCTCCGGAGTGGTCCAGGCGATCAGGACAGGAGCCCATCGGTCCCCGTACCTGGCCGGCTGGTATCCGGTCCTGTTGGTGGAAGGGACCTCGGAACTCGGACCGTCGTAGATGAACTTCAATCCAGTGGCCACGCTGGCTTGCCGGACGGCTTCTTCCACCAGGGGCTGCCAGGAAGGATCCGCCTGGTCGGCGTTCACCACGTAATGGATGGGCCTGCACGGCGAGTAGGCCAGAGGGGTTCCGTCTTCTTTGACGGCAAGGAACTTGTAGGAGGTACTGGTCCGGTTTACTGGCGCCGGAGTTCCCAGCGGCGCGTCGGCTTCTTCCAGCCCGGGCAACGGGTCCTGGCGTTGTCCGAACGGTACTAAACCGGGGCGTGGAGCCTGGCTCTGCGTGGCGGATGATCCGTAGAGGAACCGCTGCAGGTCGCCGCTGAAATACGCGCCCGCGCAGACAAGGCCGAGGACGCCGAACAGGAACAGGATGGCGGCGATGCTGCTGTGCTTGATCGGTGGACGCGGCGCTGGGGGATCGGGGTCCGGCCACTGGGGCGACCCGTAAGGTTCCATGGAACCCCCTGACGTGGAGGCCGCGGACGGGAGGTGGGGCGCCGCCGTCGGCCGTAGTCGCCAGCATAAGTCCGGACGCCACGGGAGTCCATGCCGGAAGTGGTCGGCTGCTAGATGTCCTTGCGGCAGGGCGCTGATGCCAGGAGGTGCAGGCCGTTCAGGTCGCCGGCCGCGAGGCCGTCCGGGGCACCGATTTCCGGGTACATGAGCTGGACCGGATCATCCACGTGGTCCAAGCCCATCACATGTCCCAGTTCGTGTTGCATGACCGCCAGGACGTAGTCGGCCCCTTCTGGGTTGGCCAGTAGTTCGGCTACCTGCGGAGTGTCCAACTCGAGGCTGCCGGTGATATAGCTTTTGGGTCCATTGTTGAGCGAGTACATGGTGCTGCCGCCGGTCCCGATGACTTTGTCTGCCAAGGCCGGCGCTGCCTCCGGCGTGGTCCATGAGATCAGCAGGGGAGCCCATCGATCGCCGTATTTGGCGGGCTGGTATGGTTCGCGGCGGTCCACGGGCAACTCATCGGTGCTGCCGTCGTTGACGAACTGGATTCCCGAAGCGGCGGATACCTTGGCGATCGCAGCCTCCAGCAACGCATCAGAGCCTTCCGGCGCAGAGGCGTTGTTCACTACGTAGTGCAGCGGCCGGCACGGTGAATAGCCAACGGGAGTGCCGTCGTCGTTGGTGGCCAGGAACTTGAACGAATCGTTCGCTGTCCCGGGCGCCGGCGGTGAGGCGAGAGGGGCGTCCGCCTCGTCAACACCCGGCGGCGGGGCGTCGGCGGCACGGGCAGGTTTTGTTTGGTTTTGTCCGCTTTGCGGGGCGCCGGGGACGCTGACCCCGGGGAAAAGTGCGGTGATGCGGGGGTCTCCGTGCAGGAATCCGCTCACCAGGACGGCCACCACTGCGGCGATGCCGGCCATGAGGAGGCCGCGAAGGACCCGCCAGGCAGTTGCCGCACGTCGGTGCTTTGGCGCACGCGTTTCCCGCTCCGAGTCCACGGTTCTCCATTCCTCACGCCCTGGTCACGCGGGGCAGCGCGGAGGACGAACCAACATTACGGGCTGCGGAGGGAGGCGTCCAAACCTAGACGATCGTTGCGCCGAACACCAGGCCCAGCCCATAGGTGGCAGCCGCTGCTCCAAGACCAATGGCGAGCTGCCGCAGCCCGCGGCTCAGCGGCGACGTTCCGGACAGCAAGCCCACGACGGCGCCGGTCGCCAGGAGCGCGATGCCCACCAGCACGCCGGCTACCAGCAAAGCAGCCACACCCGTCATGCCGAAAATGAACGGCAGGATGGGCACGATGGCGCCCGAGGCGAAGAAGCAGAAGCTGGACAACGCGGCGCCCCACGCCGAACCGACGGATTCGTGCTCATCGGTGGCCGGCTTCTCTGGCTGCAGGGAGAGGCTGGGGTCGCAGTCGCAGCTGAAGACGCCCATGCGTTCGGCGGCGCGGTGTTCGGCGGCTTCGTGGGTCATGCCCCGCGCCAAGTACACAAGAACCAGCTCGTTGTGCTCGATGTCCAACGAAGGTGCTGCTGTGAGCGTGGCCTGAGTGGGCAACGTGGCGTTAAGCAATTCCCGCTGGGAGCGCACAGAAACGTACTCGCCGGCGCCCATGGACAACGCCCCGGCCAACAGGCCTGCGACGCCGCTCATCAGCACGACAGGGCTGGGCACGCCGGTTGCGGCCATGCCCATGACCAGCGAAAGGTTGCTGACCAAGCCATCGTTTGCGCCGAAGACAGCAGCGCGGAAAGTGCCGGAGAGCCTGTTGCGTCCACGCGTGGCCAGGCCCCGGACCACTTCTTCGTGGATCTGCTCATCGGCCACCATGGCTGCTGTTGCCGCCGGTTCGGTGCCGTAGGGGGAGCGGCCCTCTGCACGCTGGGCCAGCGCCAGCACAAACACGGACCCGAAGTTGCGGGCCAGGAAGCCCAGGAACTGGCTGCGGGTTGAGGCGGCCTTGGGCATTCCGGCGTGCTCGCCCAGGAGCTTGAGCCAGTGGGCCTCGTGACGCCCTTCGGCTTCGGCCAGGGCCAGGAGGATTTGGCGTTCTTCGCCGTCGCGCCTCTGGGCGAGTTCGCGATAGACGGCAGCCTCGGCGCGCTCATCGGCCAGATACTGACGCCAGCGGCGGATGTCCGAGGACGACGGGGATGCATCATTTTTCGAGGCTACGCTGGCGACGGCCGTTGTTTCGGGGGCCGTGTTTTCGGTGGCGGGGTCCGGAGCCGGGCTCGACGAACCGGGGGATTCCTGGTGCTGTTGCACTTTCTCTCCTGTGCTGGGTGGGGTGGTTTCGGCCCCATTGCACGCCCCACACTACCGCTTATTGGCGGGGATTTTTGGCTGGTATTCCTCAACTGGAATGTTCGGCGCACCGTAATTCCGGGCACCCTTGACCCTCGACTGAGGCGGTGCTCAGATGGAAGGACAGGAGCGGGGAGCTCCCCGTTTTCCGGTTACCGGGCTTTGACCGGCCCACGAGACGGAGGTTGCATTATGGACACCACCGAATCACACGCCAGCCACCCGCGGGCGACCATCGAGTCGGACCCAGCCTATGACTACGCCGAGGATCAGGAAGTGGACGAAGCCTGGGTGGAAGAGGTGGACGCCCCGGAGGACGACGAACGCGTCGTCCCGATCGATGAAACCGAGGACTTCCGCGAGGAGGACGAAGGGAACTAGGCCTGCTCCCACGGGCAGAGAGGGAAGTGCCGCTGCACGCCCTCGCGCTTTCCGGCGGCAGCAACGGTCACCGTCAGGGTCCTTGAGGCCGCACACCATTGCGTCGGCCGGACAGCCTGCGTCAGGGCCCGGGTGATCAAGTGCGGTTCGGGATGCCCAAACCGCGCCGTACCGGCGTTGGAGATGATGGTCACCGTGCCCAGGAAAAGGTCGACGGCGGGAATCACCGTGACCGTGCGGGCTGCGGTTTTGGCAGGGGTTCCTGTGGCCGGCGCACTTGCGGCCGGCGTGGATGCCTGGGTGGTATCGCCTTGGTACGGCAAGGGACTGCTCCTCAGTGGAGTGCTCTTGCCCGCTCGGTTGTCTCTGGTCCGGGACGGGCCGCTTCCTCATCCGAACCACCCGTGAACATGGGGTTGGTGTGTGGCCAGTCGGAGCTTGGCACCACATCTCTTGAAGCTGGGACAACCCTACCCCACCGGGCGTTCTTCCCGGGGACGAAACAACGGCGACGCCTCCCCGAAAAGGGGTGGCGCCGCCGTCGAACGTTGCTCTGTTACTTGCCGTGCACTTTTACTTGTGGCTGCTGACCGGGTGGGCCTCCGGCGGCAGCTCTTCCGAGACAGCACCTGCGACGCGCTTGTCCCATGCCTCGCGAACCGCGGGATCCGTGGGCGGGGTGAGCAGCGAGATCACTACGTAGGCGATGAAGGAAGCCGCGAGGCCGAAGTAGATCGGCTCGTTGGCGTAGACGCCGTCAGCGCTGGGAATGACTCCAACGGCGAAGAAGATCAGCAGGACAAGCGTCAGCACCGAGCCCACTGCCATGGACCACGCGGCGGCGATGCCCGTGCCGCGCTTCCACACCAGGCCGCCCAGGATTGCCACCAGGAGGCCACCTACCAGGATGTCGTAGGCGATGGTGAGGGCGACAACCACGTCCTGCGCAGCCATGGAAATCAGCACGGCTACGATACCGAGGCCAAGTACCCAGTAGCGGTTGGCCTTGACGTCGTGCTCGGGGTTCTCCGTGTCATCAGTGTTGATGGTCTTGCCGAACCAGCTGGCCACGAACGGGACGACGTCTGCACGTGCCACCGTTGCCGCGGCAATCAGGGCTCCGGATGCGGTGGACATCATTGCTGCAACAGCTGCGGCCATGACCAGGCCGCCGATGCCGACAGGCAGGATGTGCGTTGCTACCTCTGCGTAAACCACGTCCTTGCCGAGGTTGGCGACGTCGATGTCCGGGAGCGCTACGCGGGCAGCCAGGCCGATCAGGGCCCCGGCGATGCCGTAAAGGATGCAGTAGACACCTGCGGTGGCGCCGCCCCAGCGTGCGACGGTGGGGGTCTTGGCGGTGAAGACGCGCTGCCAGATGTCCTGGCCGATCAGGAGGCCGAGCGTGTACACCACGAAGTAGGTGATGATCGTCTGGACACCAATGCCGTCGATCTGGAAGAAGCTTGCGTCGAGGCGCTCACGGATGCCGTCCATGCCGCCGGCTGCGTTCATGACGAACGGGAGCATCAGGAAGAAGATGCCTACGGTCTTGATGATGAACTGGACCTGGTCGGCCAGGGTGATGGACCACATACCGCCGATGGTCGAGTAGACGAGCACGATCGCGCCGCCAACTGCGATGGCCAGCCAGCGTTCCCAATCGAAGAGGACCACGAAGATGGTGGCGTAAGCGCCGGTGGACGTGGCACACAGCATCAGCGTGTACGCCAGCATCACGATTCCGGAGGTCTGCGTGGCCTTGCTGCCGTAGCGAAGGCTCAGCATCTGGGAGACCGTGTAGATCTTCAGGCGCTGGATGGTGCCTGCGAACAGGAGGCTGAGCAGCAGCACGCCCGAGCCGATTGCCACAACCAGCCACATGCCGGAGATGCCGAACTTGTAGCCGAGGCCGACGCCGCCCACGGTGGATGCGCCACCGAGGACCACTGCGGCCATGGTGCCGGTGTAAAGGAAGGGGCCCAGGCGGCGGCCGGCCACCAGGAAGTCGCTGTTGTTCTTGGTGCGGGACTTGCCCCACCAGCCGAATGCCAGCATGGCGAGCAGGTACACCACCACGATTGCGATGTTAATAGCCGAAGATTCCATGAGAGGTCCTTGGAGCTGATGCACGGAGGTTGGGGTTTTCGACGATACTCCTGCGAAGCGTCGAAGTCTCTGTGCTGATGATTGGAGATTGGGGATGTGTTGTGTGCCTCACAGACAACACTTGTTGCCTATGAGGATATGTTGTGATCGGAGTAACAGTCAAGATGCTTTGGTCATGGTTCCGCGGATTCTGGCCTTGTTGGCCTGTCTCCCGGCTACTATTGCTCCAATGACAGGGCCACATGACAGGCCTGAAAGGTTCGTGAATGAAGGCTCTACCCGTTGAACCGAGCAATGTTCCCGTTGCCATCGGTTCCAGAATCCGCGCAGCCCGGCAGGCGCAGCGCCTCACCATCGAGCAAGTGGCGGACGCTACCGGGCTGACCAAGGGCTTCCTCAGCCGTGTGGAGCGAGACCTGACATCGCCGTCGGTCGCTTCCTTGGTCACCCTGTGCCAGGTCCTGTCGGTATCGGTGGGGGACTTGTTCGCAGCCCCGGAGACGCACTTGACCAAGCGCGACGACGGTCCCCGCATCTCCCTGGGTGGCCAGGGCATAGTGGAGCGCTTACTGACCGCCCGCTCGGAGCGGCGGCTCCAGATCCTGCAAGCAACCATCGAGCCCCGGGGCCGCGGTGAAAACGAGCTTTACGCCGTGGACTGCGACGTAGACGTCCTGCACGTGGTCAAGGGCAGGATCAAGCTCATCCTGACCAATGAGGAGTACGACCTCGAAGAGGGGGACACCCTCTCCTTCCCGGGGCGCGAGCCGCATACCTGGATCAACCCCACGGACGAAACCGTCGAGGTGCTCTGGGTGCTGGTTCCAGCGGCCAGCCGCTAGTTTCGCGCCAACGCGCGGGGGCGGCAGCTAGCCGACGTGCACCCACGGCCGGCGGGTGATGTCCGGCTCGGCTTCCCTCAGCACTTCACGGGTGACAGGCGCGATCTCGCCTTCGCCGAAGAACAGGAACTTGCTGAGGTTGGAGATCGGGTTGCCCTCGGTCCAGCGGAAGTAGATGTGCGGCATGAACCCGGTGACGTCGCGGATGTGCAGCAGGACTGCGGCTACGGTGTTGGGCACGTTGTTGCTGTGCACTTCCAGGATCTTGAACCCGTGCCTCTGCCTGCCTACGACCTGGAGTTCCTGCTCGAAGTCCGAGCTGTCGTCCACGATGACTTCGATGAACACGGCGTCGCAGTCAACGGGCAGGTGGTTGGCCTGCTGGGCGTGCTGGAGCTTCTCCCGGTAGCGGCTTGCGCTGAGGTGCTTGGGCTCGTGGGCGATGATGCGCACTGGTCCTTCGGCAGCGTTCGCCGTGAATTCGAGGGCCTTCTCATCCATCTTGATGTGGGTGGCCCGGAGTTCGAAGGCGCGCCTCATGCGGGAAATGAAGCTGACGACCATGATGCCCAGGATGAAGAGCGCCGCAATCTTCAAGCCGTCGGGGCGTTCGATCGAGTTGACCACGGTGGTGTAGACGAACACGAGGGAGATCAGCCCGAAGCCGATGACCTGGGCCCGTTGCTTCTTTCGCCGTGCGGACAGGGTCACGGCTATGGAGGCCGAGGTGATGAGGACCAGCACGCCTGTGGCGTAGGCGCCACCCTGGGCGTTGACGTCCGCCTTGAAGATGATGGTGACAAGGAAGGCGATGACTGTGAATACCAGCACCAGCGGACGAAGGGCGCGGGCCCACGCCGGCGCCATGCCGTAGCGGGGCAGGTACCTCGGGACCAGGTTGAGCAGTCCCGCCATGGCGGAAGCGCCGGCGAACCAGAGGATGGCGATGGTGCTGACGTCATAGACAGTTCCGAAGCCGTCGCCGAGGAATTTGTGGGCGAGGTAGGCGAGTGCGCGGCCCTCGGCCTTGCCGCCGTCTTGGAATTCGGCGGCGGGGATCAGCATGACGGTGGTGAAGCTGGACGTGATGAGGAATGAGCTCATGATGATGGCTGCTGTGGTGAGCAGCTTGTGGGCGCCCTTGATCCGGCCTGTGGGCTTGGCTTCGGTGTCTGTAGCGTGGCCCTTGATCTGGGGCATGACAGCCACGCCGGTTTCGAATCCGGAGAGGCCCAGTGCCAGGCGGGGGAACACCAGGAGTGCCAGGGCGATCATCATGATCGGGTCGCCATGGGAGGTGGTGAGGGCGGTCCACCAATCGGTGATGACGCCGGACTCTGTGAAGAGGTGGGCCATGGATACGGCAATCACCACCAGGTTCAGCGCCAGGAATGCCGCCACGAGGACTACTGCCACGTTGATGGCTTCCTTGAAGCCGCGGAGGAAGACGACGCCGAGGCCCGCTATCAAGGCCAACGTGATAACCACTTGCTGGCCTTCGAGGAAGTGCGGAGCGAAGGGGTTCTCGATGAGGTGGGCTGTGGCGTCCGCGGCGGAAAGGGTAATGGTGATCATGAAGTCCGTGGCGGCGAAGCCGAGGAGGGCCAGGACGAAGAGCTTGCCTCCCCATCGGGGCAGTAGGCGTTCCAGCATGGCAATGGAGCCCTCGCCGCGCGGGCTTTCCTTCGCAACACGGCGATACACGGGCAGTGCGCCGGCAAGGGTTGCGAACACCAGGAGCAAGGTGGCCAGCGGGGACAGCAGGCCGGCGGCCAGTGCGGCGATGGCCGGCTGGTACCCAAGGGTGGAGAAGTAGTCCAGGCCGGTGAGGCACATGACTTTCCACCAGGCTTGGGGCTTATGCGAGTCCGTGGGGCGGCCGTGTGGGCCTTGCCGCTTTCCTGAGGTTTCCGGCATTCCTTCCAAAAGCCATGCTTTGAGCTTGAAGGAATTCTTTGGCCGGTTGGCCGGGTCGGCCGGAGGCCTCGTCAGGGTGGTCACGTTTTCCTTTCGCGCAGCACGGTACTGCTTCCGCTAGGAGCGTATGGCCGCATTCGACGCCGGGACCCCGGTTTTTATGGAATCTTTACGCCTGCTGTGACCGGCATCTCACCCTCTCGGTTCACCACAAATTTGTAAACAGGTGATGCATATTAGGCAACTTCGAGTGTATGATGGGTGTCACAGCTAGTGATCCAATCCCCCCAAAGATGACAAGGAGTGGCACATTTTGGAAGAGCTCCGTATTGAAGCCAACGGGAACCTCGGCCCCATCGATTCGTCCCGCATCCCGCGCTACGCCGGTGCCGCCACCTACGCCCGACTGCCTCGCCTGGACCAGGTCGCCAAGGCCGACGTCACCGTAGTTGGCGTCCCCTTCGACTCCGGCGTTTCCTACCGTCCCGGCGCCCGCTTTGGCGCCAACCACGTGCGTGAGGCCAGCCGTCTGCTGCGCCCGTACAACCCGGCTTGGGACGTCAGCCCGTTCGAGAACATCCAGGTTGCCGACGCAGGCGACATGGCCGTGAACCCGTTCAACATCAACGAGGCCATCGAGACCATCCAGCAGAATGCCCTGGACCTCACGGCCGGCGGCAGCAAGCTGGTCACCCTCGGTGGCGACCACACCATTGCCCTCCCGCTCCTGAGGGCAGCAGCAGAACGCGCCGGCGAACCCATTGCCATGCTCCACTTCGATGCGCACCTGGATACCTGGGACACCTACTTCGGCGCCGAGTACACGCACGGTACGCCGTTCCGCCGCGCAGTGGAGGAAGGCATCCTGGACACGGAAGCCATCAGCCATGTCGGCACCCGCGGTCCGTTGTACGGCAAGAAGGACCTCGACGACGACCACCGCTTCGGCTTCGGAATCGTCACCTCCGCTGACGTCTACTACCAGGGCGTCCTGGAGACGGTAGCCAAGATCCGTGACCGCATTGGCAACCGACCGCTGTACATCTCCGTTGACATCGATGTCCTGGATCCGGCGCACGCGCCCGGAACCGGAACCCCCGAAGCCGGCGGCATCACCAGCCGCGAACTCCTGGAAATCATCCGTGGCTTCCGCGGCATGAACCTCGTGGGCGCGGACATCGTGGAAGTCGCTCCGGCGTATGACCACGCAGAAATCACCGGTGTTGCCGGCAGCCATGTAGCTTATGAGCTCGTGACCCTCATGGCAGACAACGCCGTGGAAGGCGACCGTCTCGGCGCTCCGAACGGCTACGCACAGCAGGCGCTCGGCGCCCGCATTGCCGAGCTCGCCAAGGCAACCGGAGACCAGCGATGATCGACTTCGATCCCGGTACAGCAGCCCCGACAAAGGGGACCAACCAGCGCAACGGCGGGGACCTCGTCGTCGAGACCCTCGAAGCGTTGGGCGCAAAGACCGTTTTTGGTATCCCGGGGCAGCACGCGTTGGGTCTTTTTGACGCCATGGGCCGCGGCAACCTGCACTTTGTTTCCTCCCGGGTGGAGAACAACTCGGCGTTTGCCGCTGACGGCTATTCCCGCGCCACCGGTGAGGTGGGTGTGCTGTTCCTGTCCACCGGGCCCGGCGCGCTGACCTCCCTTGCAGGGCTGCAGGAGGCTTACGCCACGGGTGTTCCCATGGTGGTTGTTGCCAGCCAGATCCCGCTTGACGGCCTGGGCGCACGCCGCAAGGGCATGCTGCACCAGCTTGATGACCAGAAGGCCTCGGCCGCGAACGTCACCAAGAGCCAGCGCCTGATCCAGCACGCTTCCGGGATCCCGTCGGCCATCCAGGATGCCTGGACCGAAGCGATCTCCTCGCCGCAGGGGCCGGTCTGGATCGAAATCCCGCAGAACGTCCTGTTGGATCCCATCATGGTTCCCCCGGTGGAAGACGCGCTCGCCGAGGCCTTCGATAACCCGCCGCGCGTGGAGTTGATCCGCGAAGCCGTCAAATGGCTTTCGACGGCGGAACGTCCGGCGATCATCGCAGGCGGCGGTACGCGTCGTGGCCGGGCCGAGAAGTCGCTGCTCTCCATCGCCGAACAGCTCCGTGCCCCGGTGATCTGCACTCCCGGCGGTAACGGTGCGTTCCCATGGACCCACGAGCTGTCACTGCAGTCGTGGATCGAGGACCGGTACATGACTGACGTCCTCGAAGACGCCGACGTGTTGATCGTCATTGGCTCCTCGCTGGGTGAAGTGACCTCCAACTACTTCACCTTTGAACCCCGCGGCCGCATCATCCAGATCGACGCCGAACCCCGCGTCCTGGAATCCAACCGGCCCGGGCTTGGCATCCGCGCCGACGCAGGCCAGGCCCTCGCAGCGCTGGACGAAGCCCTCGCTGAGGCGGGTGCAGCGGATGCGACACAGCGTTCCTGGCATGGCACCAGCCCGGAAGAGGTGGTCAAGGAGTCCTTGGCCAAGGTCACCGCACGCCTGGAATCGCAGGACCTGGCCAAGGAACTGAAGTTCATGTCGGACATCCGCGAGGCTGTGCCGGCTGATATGCAGACGTTCTGGGACATGACCATCTCCGCTTACTGGGGTTGGAGCTGCTGGGATGCCCGGCAGGGCCAGTTCCACTCCGCCCAAGGAGCCGGCGGCCTGGGCTACGGCTTCCCCGCAGCAATCGGCGGTGCCGTGGGGCTGGAAACCACGGGCAAACCGAGCCGGGTGCTGGCTGTGTCCGGTGACGGTTCCTCCATGTACTCCATCTCCGAACTCGCCACCGCCAAGCAGCACAACGTCCCGGTCACCTGGCTGATCGTGGACGACGGCGGCTATGGCATCCTGCGCGAATACATGGTGGGCGCCTTCGGCCAGGCCACGGCCACCGAACTCGCCCGCCCGGACTTCGTCAAGCTTGCCGAGTCCTTCGGCGTCCCGGCCCGCCGGGTTGCCCCCGAGGAAGTCGGGGACGCGCTCAAGGAGTCGTTCGAAGCGGACGGACCCAACGTCGTCGTGGTTGAAACGCTGCTGAAGATGTTCGGCCCCACGCATTTGGATTAAACAGACCCAAAAACAGCCAGCCCCGCAAGGTCATCCGTGCGGGGGCTGGCTGCTTAAGGACACTCAGTCGAGTTCGCGCTGGGTGCCCTCAGGAGTGAGTTTCACAGCGACAACCGCGGCAAGCATCGCGGCGATCCAGAACACCGCGATGAGCCACAGGCCACCGCCGGCTGCGAGGCTGAGGCCGGCGACGATCATGGGAGTGAAGCCGGCACCGATCATCGAGGCACCTTGATAGGCCAGGGACGCGCCGGTGTAGCGGTTGCGGGTGGGGAACTGTTCGGCCACGTAGGCGGCAATGGGCCCGTAGAGGAAGCCTTGCACGAGGCCATTGCCCAACACGATGGCCAGGGCAAATGCCCACAGGTCGCCGTTGTTGATGAGCAGCAGGATGGGGTAGGCAAGGACAGCGCCCAGCAAGGATGCGCCAATAAGGACGCGGCGTCGGCCGATCCTATCGCTGAGGCGTGCCGAGTAGAAGCAGATGATCAGCGTGAGAAGTGCCGCGAAAGCCTTGATGTTCAGGACACCGTTCTTGTCAGCACCGTTCTCAACGGCCACCGAGACACCCCACACGGTGGTCATCGACTGGCACACATAGAACGCTGTGGTTGCCAGCAACCCGAGCACCACGGCGCGGCGGTTGTTCTTGAGGACGTCGAGCAGGGGGACCCGCCGTTTGGATCCTTCCGCTTCCAGTTTCTGGAAGGCAGGAGTCTCGGAGACTTTGAGGCGGATGACCATACCGACGGCGATCAGCGCGGCGCTGAGCAGGAACGGTACGCGCCAACCCCACGCCAGGAAGTCGTCGCCGGAGAGTGCTGCGAACAGGGACAGCGCGAGCGTGCCCAGGATGGCTCCAGCCGGGCCTCCGGCGTTGGCGAAAGCTGCCGCGAATCCGCGGTGCTTCTTGGGCGCGTGCTCTATGGCCATGAGGGCAGCGCCACCCCACTCGCCGCCCACAGCGACGCCCTGGACCAGCCTGAGCACCACCAACGCGATGGGCGCGGCAATGCCGATCTGGGCCGTGGTTGGCAGCAGTCCGATCATCGTGGTCCCAAAACCCATGATGAGCATGGAGAGGACAAGCATCTTCTTGCGGCCCATCCGGTCTCCGAAGTGGCCGAAGATCAGGCCGCCAAGGGGTCGGGCAATGTAACCGACGGCGAGCGTGACAAAGGACGCGAAGAGCGCGAAGCCGGGGCCGAGATTGGCGAAGAAGACCTTGTTGAACACCAAACTGGCGGCTGTGGCGTAGAGCATGAAGTCGTAGTACTCGATCGCACTGCCGATGAAGCTGGAGGCAAGGATGCGGCGCATGTCCTTGGACTTCATGGAATTCTCAGGTGCGAGGGGCGCCGTTCCTGGCAGGATGTCCTGCGGTGATGCTGGGCTCATGTGATTCCTCAGGTTGCTGGGGTCCGGCCGTCAGCGTTGACGGGCGAACGGAATGACGTCGAGATCGTTGGGGACGGTGAACTTTCCCGTGAAGTGTTCTGCGGCCTCGTGCCAGACAGATGCGGAGGCCGAGCCCGGAACGAGGTGATGCAGGGCCAGGTGCCCGGCACCGGCGGCTTCGGCCAGTTTCGCTGCCTCGCGGACGCTGGTGTGGGACTTGTAATGGTGGTCCCGCGCGGCCCGGCTGCCATCGTCGGTCTTGTCCGCATACAGCGATTCCACCCACGCGAAGTCGATGGCCTCATGCAACAGGAGGTCCGTGTCCTGGGCCAGGGTGATCATGTTTTGCGTGTAGGCGGTATCGCCGGAAATCGTCACGGAGCCCTCGGCAGTCTCGAAGCGGAAGGCGAACGCCGGAGCAACCGGCGGGTGCTCCACCAGGATGGCGGTCACGGTGACAAGCTCATCCCGGTAGACCTCGAACGGCTCCATGTCCGGCGTTGGATTGCTGTTGGGGTGGTACCCGGTTTCGACTGGTATCCGGAGATCTTCGGCCTTGAAGATTTCCAAGGGGCTGGGCCGGAGGCTGTCCAGGATGCGGTCATTGAGGTCCGTAGCGTGGGCGGCCATGAGTTGCTCGAACATCTGCCGGGTACCCGGCGTCGGATTCTCCGGCGCCAGCGGAAGAGGCTCGACGACGGCGCGCGGCGACACCGGGGGAAGCTCACCCCGGTTGCCCGGGCCAATGATCCTGACCGGATTATCGGTGCGATCAGCAAGGGCGTACAGGCCAAAGATGCCCAGGCCGGCCAGATCATAGACATGGTCCGAATGGAGGTGGGTGATGAAGAGCGCCCTCAAATCCTTGAGTTCCAGGCCTGACTGGCTGAGCCTGCGTCCGGCGCCTTGGCCGAAATCCACCAGGTAGAAGGCCTCTCCCACCACCACGGCAGTGGCGATTCCCGTGCGCTCGCCGGTTTCGGCTGCCGCCCACCATCTGGGGCCGCCGGCGGTCCCCAGGGTGACGATGTGCGGTTTCAGGGATGACGTCAGTGTCACGGGTGTCTCCTTCGACGTTGGCTTTTCTCCAGTGTGGCCCGGCTCCCTGCGCTTGTATAATCAATCAATTCTAAGAAGTTCATAAGGAGAACTGATGGCCGAGTTCACCCTGCGCCAGCTCGAGTATTTTGTGGCCGTGCTCGATCATGGCTCCCTCACCAAAGCTGCGAGCGAAAGCAACATCTCCCAGGCCGCTGCCTCAATGGCAATCGCCCAATTGGAAAAAAGCCTCGGCCTGGACCTGCTCATCCGGACCCGCGCCAAGAGGGTGGAGCCCACGCCGGCGGGACTTGAACTCGGCGTCCGTGCCCGGCGAATCCTCGGGGAAACGGCGGATCTGCAGGCCGGGGCACTGATGCGGTCCCATGAAGAGATGCGCGGCCGGGTGTCCATCGGCTGCATGGTGGCCATTTCGCCCCGGGTGATCCCGGAACTCATCGGCTATTTCGCGGAGAAGTGGCCCGAGGTGGAGCTCGACTTTGTGGAGGGCGCTGCCGAAGACCTGCAGAAGGCGGTGGGGGAGGGTGAACTGGACCTCGCGTTTGTCTACTCCCTTCAGGTGGTGCCGGGCGTGGATGTGGTCAAGGTGGTGGAGTCGCGTCCGCAGTTCATGCTGGCCGCGAGCCACCCCCTGGCGGGAAGGGCATCGCTACGCTTCGCCGACCTCGCCAGCGAGGATGTCATCCTCTTCAACGTGCCGCCCAGTGCCGAGCGCGTCACGGCCATGTTCCTCTCGGCGGGCATTGAGCCGAAGGTCCGCTGGAAAAGCGTGGTGGCGCAGACCATCCGCGGCGTGGTGGCCAGCGGAAGGGCTATCTCCGTCACTCACGCGTGGCCGGGGGTCGCGCCTGTTTACGCGGACGCCAAAGTTGCCCTGGTGCCCATTGAAGACGATCTCCCTGAGAGTTGGCTCGTCGCTGCCGTGCCCCCGGGGATCACGCGGCCACGCAGGGTAGATGAGGTCATCAAGGCAGCGATCCACCTGGCCCGGTAAGCCCTCCTCCTCATCTTTAGTTTCCCAAAGCAATCAAATAAGGTTATAGTTGCTTTAGGCAAACAAAAAGAGGGGTGTTTCCCATGTCCGTCGGTTCTGCCACAGCGACCGATCTTGTGCATCAAATCTTCGACCTCCAGCGCACTCTGCGCTGTGTGGTGACCGCCCACATGGCCCGCGTTCCCGACGTCGGAATGGCAGTCCAGGGCGTCATGCGGTTCATCGGCGAGGGGGAGACCCGCGCTACGCACCTGGCCACGCGCCTGGGCGTCAGCGCCCCGGTGCTCAGCCGGCACATCACCGAGCTGGAAGAGCTTGGCTTCGTGGTCAGGCGGCCCGATCCAGCGGACGGAAGGGCCCAACTCCTCGCCCTCACGGACAGGGGCGCGGCGAAGCTGCACGAATTCGAAGAACAACGCAGCGTGAGACTGCGGGATTACCTGGCGGATTGGAGCGAGGCAGACGCCCTCGAGGCCTCCCAGGTCATCAACAAACTCACGGAGTCCCTCAAGGACTCAATCCGGGCAACGGCGGCCGGCTCCATCACAACAAACCAGACAGCTTAGGAGCCAAGCATGGCCACACCAGCAGTTCAGCACACCAAGGCGGTGGACGCCTCAGTTAACAAGGCCGCCGCGCCCATGACGCACCGTCAAATCATGGAAGCCCTGACGGGCCTCCTGGCGGCCTTCTTCACGGCGATCCTCAGCAGCACGATCGTCGCCAACGCACTGCCCACCATCATGTCCGAACTCAAGGGCACGCAAACCGACTTCGCCTGGGTCATCACGGCCGCGTTGCTGGCGAACGCTGCAACCACGCCCATCTGGGGCAAGCTCGCGGACCTCTTCGACAAAAAGCTCCTGGTCCAGCTGAGCATCATCATCTTTGTGGCCGGTTCCGTCATGGCCGGTCTGTCCGAAACGATCCCCCTGCTGCTGACCGCACGCGTCATCCAGGGTGTAGCGATGGGTGGCCTCACGGCCTTGGCGCAAGCCATCATCGGCTCCATGATCCCGCCGCGTGATCGTGGTAAGTACTCCGGCTACATGGGTGCCGTCATGGCCGTCGGCACCGCCGGTGGCCCGCTGCTGGGTGGCTTCATCGTTGACAGCCCGCTCGGCTGGCGCTGGACGTTCTTCGTCTGCGTGCCACTGGCCGTCGTCGCGCTCATCCTGCTCCAGGTGACCCTGAAGATCCAGCACATCAAACGGCCCGCCAAGATCGACTGGCTCGGCTCCATCCTGCTGACTTCGGGCGTGAGCCTGCTCCTGATCTGGGTCTCCTTCGCCGGCAACCCGGACTACTACGACTGGTTCTCCTGGCAGTCGGCCCTCATGGTGGGTGGCGGCGTAGCGCTGCTGGCCGTCCTGGTATTCGTGGAAACCAAGGTTGCCCAGCCGATCATCCCGCTGAAGATCATCTCCGAGCGCACCACGGCCCTGGCCATCGTCGCGTCGGTTGCTGTCGGCATCGCCATGTTCGGTTCCTCCACGTTCCTGGGTCAGTACTTCCAAGTTGCCCGCGGCGCCACGCCCACCGAGGCCGGCCTGCTGACGCTGCCGATGATCGCCGGCAACCTGATTGGTTCCGTCGCGTCCGGCATCCTGATCAGCCGCTTCGGTAAGTGGAAGAGGTTCCTGATCGCAGGCTCCGTCCTGCTGATTGGCGGCCTCGCATTCGCCGGAACCATGGACCACACCACTGAACTGTGGATCGTCGCGATCTACACCGGCGTGTTCGGCCTGGGCCTTGGCATGCTGATGCAGAACCTGGTGCTGGCCGTGCAGAACACGGTCCAGGCCAAGGACATCGGAACCGCGAGTGCCTCCGTGGCATTCTTCCGCTCGGTGGGTGGCGCAATCGGCGTTTCCGTCCTGGGCGCCATCATGTCCAACCACGTGAAGGACCTGGCCGTTGAAGGCATGGCCGCTGCAGGCATCCCCGTCCAGGGTGGCGCTTCAGGAGCCAGCATGGACCTCGCCGACATGCCCGCTCCCATCGCCGAGATCATGCGTGCTGCCTATGGCGACGCCACAGCACAGATCTTCCTGATCTCCGCGATCATCAGTGTCGTGGCCCTCCTGGCCGTACTGTTCATCAAGGAACGTCCGCTGCGCCGCACCGTGGATGCCGCTCCTGAGAAGGAACTCATCGCCACAGCATCGGGAGACGCCGGGATGTCGCTGGACACCTCTTCCTTGGACGCCGTGAAGGCGGACGACGACGGCGGCAACGCCTTTGGTGCCGGACGCACTGTTTCCGGGGCCGGGCATCAGGCTCCGAAGCAGGATTCCGGGGCAGACCTGGACCTCGAGTTTGCCCGGATCCTCACGCAGGAACGCCCGCACCCCACGGCTGCTGTCAAGGAAGCAACTGATGTGAAGGAAGTGCAGGAACAGCTGACCCGCACCCAGTACGTACTGGCGGAGCAGCAGTTGCAGCTCAGCCGTGCCAATGTGGAACTGCAGGCGCGGTTGAGGGAACAGCAAACAATCGCGGAGCAGCAGGCCAACACCGCAGGGGAACTCGCTGCGATCCGGAAGGAACTCAAGCGCGAACGCAGGCAGCAAGAGCGGATGGCGTTGTTGCTGCTGCAGGGTGTTGAAGCGCGCGAAGCCCGTCCGGACCACGGAAAGCACGCAGGCTGAATCTGGCCCCCATTCGAAATTCCCGGTTGTCCTGCGCCGGGGGCAGCGAACGAGTGCGGGACCAAGGCGCCGGCTGGAATACCAGCCGGCGCTTTGCTGCCTCTGCTGCTGCCTCTGCCCCTTGGGCTGCTGTGTCTGCCCCTTGGGGTGCTCCGGCAGGGGAGCACCCCGCGACACGGCGGATACTCCGCTGGGATGATCTTTTCCGTAAGTTGTTTCGCCGGGGCAACGGATTTCGTAGAGTAGGGAGGCTAATACTGTCAGCCCCCGCTGCAACACTTCTCTTATCTCATTCACGCACTCTTTCTAAGGACCCGTGGGCATGCTTGTCACCCTTATACGGCGCTACTCCAAGCCGTATTTGCCGCAGATTGTGGCCGTGCTGATCTTTCAGTTGGCATCCACCATCGCCACGCTCTACCTTCCCAGCCTCAACGCCAAAATCATTGATGAGGGAGTTTCCCGCGGCGACACCGATTTCATCTGGCAGACCGGTGCGCTCATGCTCGCCGTCGCCCTTGGACAGGTGCTTGCTGCCATCGTCGCCGTCTACTTCGGCTCCCGCGTGGCCATGGCCATTGGGCGGGACCTGCGCCGCGGTGTTTTCCGCCAGGTCAGCAGTTTCTCCGCCCAGGACGTCAACAAGTTCGGTGCTCCCACGCTGATTACCCGTGGAACCAATGATGTCCAGCAGGTCCAGATGCTTGTGCTGATGGGCTTGAACTTCATGGTGTCCACGCCGATCATGTGCATTGGCGGCATCATCATGGCGCTTCGCGAGGACCTCAATCTTTCCTGGCTCGTGTGGGTTTCCGTCCCGGTTCTGGTGGCGGTCGTGGGTTACCTCGTAGTCCGTCTGATGCCGCTGTTCCGTTCCATGCAGACCAAGATCGACGCCATCAACGGCGTGCTGCGCGAACAGATCATCGGTATCCGTGTAGTCCGTGCCTTCGTGCGTGAACCCCACGAGGCAAAGCGCTTCGGCGACGCCAATGAGGAACTCACTGCCGTGTCCGTGAAGATCGGCAACCTGTTCGTCCTGATGTTCCCGGCGATTGGCATGATCCTGCACCTCTCCACAGCGGCGGTGTTGTGGTTCGGTGGACAGCGCGTGGACTCGGGCGAGATGCAGGTGGGCGCGCTGACGGCGTTCCTCCAGTACCTGTTGCAGATCCTGATGGCAGTCATGATGGGCACGTTCATGGCCATGATGATTCCCCGCGCTTCTGTTTGTGCAGACCGTATTGGCGAGGTGCTCGACGTCGAGCCTTCCATTCACAACCCCACCTCACCTGTGGTGCCGGCCGAGAAGAAGGGACGCGTGGAGTTCCGCGACGTCACGTTCAAGTACCCCGGTGCCGAGGCGCCAGTGCTGAGCAACATTTCCTTCACCGCGGAGCCCGGCAAGACCCTGGCCATCATCGGCTCCACGGGTGCCGGTAAGACCACCCTGGTTTCGTTGCTGCCGCGGCTTTACGACGTCGCTTCCGGTCACGTGCTGCTCGACGGCGTCCCCGTCACCGACATGGATGCCTCCGAGATCACCAGCCGCGTGTCGGCCGTGCCGCAGAGGCCATATCTGTTCTCAGGGACCATCGAGCACAACCTGCGCTTCGGCAAGCCGGACGCCACCGACGAGGAACTGTGGGATGCGCTGGAAACCGCGCAGGCCAAGGGATTCGTCGAGGAGAAGTCCTCAGGCCTGAACCGGCGCATTGCCCAGGGCGGAACCAACGTCTCCGGTGGCCAGCGCCAGAGGCTGTCCATTGCCAGGGCCCTGGTGACGAAACCGAATGTGTACCTGTTCGACGATTCATTCTCTGCCTTGGACGTCGCGACGGACGCCCGGCTTCGAAAGGCCTTGAAGGCCAAAACCCGAGAGGCGACGGTCATCATAGTGGCCCAGCGCGTCTCCACCATCGCGGATGCGGACGAGATCCTGGTGCTGGATAACGGCCGCATCGTTGACCGCGGAACGCACGACGAACTCCTGGAGACGTCACCCACGTACCAGGAAATCGTTGAATCCCAGCTGAGCGTGGAGGAAGTGGCATGAGCGAGCAGAACCAGCAGAAGAAGCGTGGCTGGGCTGCCAAGGCAGAAGCCGCCAAGGAGGCCAAGGCAACAGCCGAGGCCGAGGTGGCAACAGAGCTGCTTGACGACGAGGACTTCGTCGAGGAGGAATACGTCCCCTCGGAAGCCGATGGCGGCATGTTCGGCGACGTCCCGGCAAAGAAGGCCAAGGAGTTCTGGCCGTCCGCCAAACGGCTTATGGGGCTGCTGAAGCCCGAGGCCGTTGGCGTGTACATCGTGATCGGGCTCGTTATCGTCTCGGTGGTCCTCAACGTGATCGCCCCCAAGGTCCTGGGCAACGCCATGGACGTCATCTTTGGTGGTGTCATGGGAAAGCAGATCCCTGAGGGGGTCTCCCAAGAGCAGTTCGTGGAACTCATGCGCCAGCAGGGCCAGGGCAACTTTGCGGACATGGTCTCCAAGATGGAGCTCACCAACGGGATCGACTTCCCCAAGCTGACGTTCCTGATTTCGATCGTGCTGCTCATGTACTTTGTGGCCAACATCTTCCTGTGGGCCCAGGGCTGGTTGCTCAACAGGATCGTCATGCGGGTCATCAAGAAGCTCCGCAACGATGTCCAGGCGAAGCTCAACAGGCTCCCGCTGAACTACTTCGACACCCGCCAGCGCGGCGACATCCTGTCCCGCGTGACCAACGACGTCGACAACGTCCAGCAAGGTCTGCAGCAGGCATTCTCCCAGTTGGTCAGCTCAGTGCTCACGGTCCTTGGCATCACGGTCATGATGTTCATCGTGTCCTGGGAGTTGGCGCTGATCGCGCTGATCGCCCTGCCGTTGTCCGGCATTGTGGCGGGTGTTATTGGTGCCCGCAGCCAGAAACTCTTCGCAGCACAGTGGAAGAACACCGGCGCATTGAACGGCCAGATCGAAGAATCGTTCTCCGGCCACGATCTTGTGAAGGTCTTCGGGCGCGATGCCGACATGCTGGAGCGTTTCGACGCCAAGAACGAGGAACTCTACAAGGCCTCCTTCGGTGCGCAGTTCGTGTCCGGTGTGATCTTCCCGGCCATGAACTTTGTTTCTTACCTGTCCTACGTCGGGATCGCCGTGGTGGGTGGCCTCCGGGTTGCCTCGGGCTCCATGAGCCTGGGCGACGCCACGGCATTCATCCAGTACTCGCGTGAGTTCACCCAGCCGCTGGGCCAGATCGCCGGTATGGCGAACATGCTCCAGTCCGGCGTGGCCTCTGCCGAGCGCGTCTTCGAGTTCCTTGATGCTGATGAAGAAGTCGAAGAGAACGGCACCCGCCACCTGCCCTCCAAGACTGACGGCCACGTTGAGTTCGAGCACGTCTCGTTCAGCTATGTGGAGGACAAGCCGCTCATTGAAGACCTGTCCTTCGCAGCGGAGCCTGGCCATACCGTTGCGATCGTAGGACCCACGGGCGCCGGCAAGACCACCTTGGTGAACCTCGTGATGCGTTTCTACGAGCTCAACGCCGGCCGGATCACTTTGGATGGGGTGGACATCAAGGACCTCACCCGTTCCGAACTGCGCTCCAAGGTGGGCATGGTGTTGCAGGATGCCTGGCTGTTCGGCGGGACCATCTACGACAACATCAAATACGGCAAGCTGGACGCCACCGAAGAGCAGATCATGGAGGCGGCCAAGGCCACCTACGTGGACCGCTTCGTACGTGCGCTCCCGGACGGATACCAGACGATCATCGACGAAGAAGGAAACAACGTCAGCGCCGGTGAAAAGCAGCTCATCACCATCGCCCGTGCCTTCGTCTCCGATCCTTCGCTCCTGATCCTGGATGAAGCCACGAGCTCCGTGGACACCCGCACCGAGTTGCTGTTGCAGAAGGCCATGGCCGCCCTCCGCACGGACCGGACGAGCTTCGTGATCGCCCACCGTCTCTCCACCATCCGCGACGCCGACACCATCCTGGTGATGGAGAACGGCAAGATCGTGGAGCAAGGCAACCACACCCAGCTGCTCGCCCTCCAAGGCGCGTACTACCGGTTGTACATGTCGCAGTTCGCAGGCGAGGAAGAGACCGCTGTGGATGATTCGACGGCGGTGCACAGCTGAGTACCGATTCACTGAAGACTGGGCAAACCGCCCAGGATTCCTTTGCACCCCAGCGCATTGAGGTCCTCGTGCCGATGCGCTGGGGTGACATGGACGCATACGGACACATCAACAATGTCCAGATCGTCCGTATGTTGGAGGAAGCCCGCATCGCAGCCTTCGGGCCACCCCGCGGCGCGGGCCTTCCCGGTGTAGAGCCTCCGGCTGCCCTGTTCAACGATGTCGAAGAGGGCACCATGACCCTCGTGGTGGAGCACAAGGTCCGGTATGTCCGGACCTTGGAGTACCGCAACATTCCTGCTGTTGTGGAGATCTGGGTGGGTGCCGTCAAAGGCGCCAGCTTCGATCTTCACTACGTCATCAAGGACCCCGTTACGCGGGAGGACTGCGTCAAAGCCACCACGCATTTGGCTTTCGTCGCCGAGGACACCGGCCGGGTGCTCAGGCTCACCACGGAACAAAAGGAAAAGCTCGGGCGCTACCAAGCCTGACGAGTTTTTGTACAGGTGATGCCCTTAAGGAGCCTTCTTAGGGGCATTACCTGTACAAAAACTCCGCGTAGAGTTTCAGCATGAAACTTGAAATTGCCGTGGTCAGTGCCGCCGGTGCAGGTACCGCCGCCGCCGAAGGCGCCAACCGCGTTGAGCTCTGCAGCAGCCTGGAACTTGGTGGCATCACGCCCAGCCAAGGACTCATGGAAGCCAGCATGGAGCACGTTGACGGCCGCTTGGAAATCCATCCCCTGATTCGCCCAAGGCCCGGCGACTTCCGGTACTCAGCGTCGGACGTGGACACCATGGTCCACGAGATCCGGCATCTTCTGGCGCAGGGAGCACGCGGGGTGGTGGTGGGGGCCCTGACTCCGCAAGGCGACGTGGACATTCACGCGATCCGGCGCCTGGTGGACGCGGCCAGGGAGGCCAACGCGGACGCCCAGCTGACCTTCCATCGCGCGATCGATCAATCCCGGGATCCGTTCGCGGCCCTGGATCAATTGCTGGATCTCGGCTTTACCAGGGTCCTTACTTCAGGCCATGAGGCCACCGCCGGGGCGGGGCTTCAGACCTTGACCGCGATGGTGGAAAGAGCCGGCGGCGCCTTGGAAATCATGGCCGGCGGGGGACTGTCCTTGGAGGACATCCCCGCGATGCATGCAGCGGGCCTCTCCGCCGTTCACTTGTCGGCCAAGAAGACTGTCTCCACGCTGGGCGATGGCGTGATCTCCCTTGGCGCCCAGGACGGTGCCGACCCCACCGCGTACACCGTCACTGACCGCGAGATTGTCCGGGCCGCCAAGGCGAAGGTCAACGCGCTGAACCTGGCCGCCACGAAGTAGCCCCCGTCCAGTGCCTCAAGGCAGGAATGCCAGTGAGTACGCATCGCAATAACCCTTTACGATTCTGCGGAACGCCGGGATGATGTAAGGATTCACCAAGTCGGTGAACAAGCCCCGGAAGCTACCTTCAGGAGTCCCAGCGATGCCGCTGCCCACGCCGGTTTCACCGGTTGTCATGTCCCCTCCAACAACCTCCCAAAACAGCAGGAAGACAGGCCATCCGGAGGTGGCATGTGGCATCGGAACGTGGGACAAACTGCTCTACGGAAACCACCGGTTTGTGGTGGAAGCGCTGCAGGGTGAAAGCACCGGAGGAGCGCACGCGCACAGGGTAGTCCTCCCTTGGCGCCGGCAGGACCAGGACCCGGCATCCGTGGATGTCATCGTCGTCTCGGAAGAGTCGGGCACCAGGGTGCGAAACGTGATCGTGGAAGAGGCCACGCGCGCATCGGGGACGCTGCTGTTCGAGGCCATCGACGGCCCCGGGATCTACTTTGTGTACTACCTGCCCTACGCCATGCTGGGGAAACCGCACTATCCGCAGGCGCAGTACCTCCCGGGTCGCCCAGCGGCAGAACCCGCGTGGGCTGCCGCCGTCGTGCGTTCTCCTTGGACGCCCGCAGCGCAAGTCGAACCGTCCCAGGCCCGTGTCCTGCGTTATGAGGCGGCCAGCGAGCGGGACTCGTTCGCGCCAATGAACTTCACCGCCCGCGCCGATGAACTGGAGGACCTCCACAGCAGCCACGCAGGCGAGGCCTTCCTGGTTTTCCCCGAGGACCGGCTGAATCCCGTTTCCATGCGTGATGACCTACCGGCTCACTGGGTGATCGATGGACCGTCGAGGATCGTCCATGGAGCTGCCCAGCCGGGGGAGGACTTCGTGGTCCAACTTGGGCTGTACGCCTTGGAAGACGTGGACGGCGTGGACGTCCACGTGGCCTCGCCAGGAGGCGGCCACTGCATCAACACCCATGGAGTGGACCGCCTGGGTAATCCGTGGCAGAGGACGCTGACTGTTCCGGCTGGGAAGGTGCAGGCACTGTATGTGGTCCTGCCGGTCCCGTCGGAGAGCGCGGGAACCACACTGGCGGTGGCCGTGACCATCACGGCCACCGGCCAAACGGCCCAAGAGATTGGCATCCGCTTGGACGTGGCAGCCGAAAAGGACGCAGACCCGTCGGTGGGGGCGGGCGGTTTCGGCGACCCCCGTTTCCTGCGGCGGCTGGCATGGCTGGACTCGACGGTGGCCCAGGATGCGGAGCTTGTGGAGCCGTTCACCGCCATCACGCTGGACGAAGCGGACAGGACATTGGGAATCCTGGGCAGGACCCTTCGGCTGAACGCGTCGGGGCTTCCGGAGCAGGTGACGTCCACCTTTACCGCAGCTGTCACCTCAACGGACGGCCCCGCCGTCGAGCTTTTTGAGGCTCCGGTGAATCTGGAGATTGAGGGGATCGACTGGAACTACTCACCGCTCACTTTCACGGCGGAAGGGCCGGCACGGATCTCGTGGCACTGCCACTGGAATGGACAACACGGCGGCAAGGCTGCCGTATCGGTGGACCTGACCGGCGTGCTCGACGCTGACGGAACAGTCGGGTACTCGCTGCAACTCACCCCGGTGCAGACTGTGGAGGTGCCCGACGTCGGCCTGCAGCTTGGGTTCCACGAGGCTGCAGTGCCGCTCGCCATGGGCTTGGGCGTCCCGGGCGGACGGCGGCCGGAAACCCTGGACTGGACGTGGGACGTGGCCGCGAAGAACCAGGATGCGCTGTGGCTCGGTGGGGTGAACGCCGGGGTTCAGCTGGCCCTTCGGGATGGGAGCTACGAACGGCCCCTCAATACCAACTTCTACCGGGAGAAGCCTCTGGTGGAGCCGAAATCGTGGGCCAACCGGCAACCCGGCGACGGGAAGGGCGAGGTGGTGCGAGGTGGGGTTAGGCTGCGGACTGCGGGAAGCACAGTGACGGTGCGCGCCTTCAGTGGCGCCCGGACCCTCAATACGGGTGAGCCATTGCACTTCGATTTCCGGCTGCTGCTGACGCCCTTCAAGCCGATCGAGCCCGGGAAACACCTGTCCAAGCGTTACTTCCACCAGCCCGCCGACCCAGCGGACATCAAGGCGGCCGGCGCCACCGTGGTCAATGTCCACCACGCCACGGCCCCGGCTCCGTACATCAACGACCCCCTGCTCACTGGTGACTCGCTGCGCAGATACGTTGCTGCGTGCCATCGGCATGGCCTGAAAGCCAAGATCTACAACACCGTCCGGGAACTCACCTTCCACAGCCCGGAGTTGCTGCCGCTGATGCAACTGGATCATGAGATCTTCAGCGACGGACCGGGCAAGGGACACATCTGGCTCCAGGAGCACGCCGGGAGCGGCTACGTGTCCGCCTGGTTCGCTCCGAACGTTGAGGACATCGCAGTGGTGACCACGGGCGAGTCCCGGTGGGAGAACTTTTACGTTCGGAGCCTGGCGGAATTGGCCAAGGGTGAGGACGGGATCGACGGTATCTACCTGGACGATGTCGCGTACGATCGGCACGCCATGCTGCGTGTCCGCAAGGTCCTTGAGCGGGCTTGCGAGGCGCGCGGTGTGGACGGCCCTGAGATCGATCTCCACTCGGCCAACCAGTTCACAGCCCACGACGGCTACGCGTCCTCAGCCAATCTGTACATGGAACAGCTGCCCTATGTGGACAGGCTATGGCTGGGGGAGTACTTCGACTACGACACCACCGATCCCGACTATTGGTTGGTTGAACTGTCCGGCATTCCCTTTGGCCTGATGGGCGAGATGCTGGAGGGCGGCGGCAACCCGTGGCGTGGCATGGTGTTCGGCATGACTGGCCGGGCGCCTGCCGTGGACAACCGGCCCCTCTGGGAGTTCTGGGCCGAAACCGGGCTGGAGCACGCGACGATGCATGGGTTCTGGGACCACCACGCACCGGTGCGGACAAGCCACCCCGAGGTCCTTGCCACCACCTGGGTGACGGAACGCGGAATGGTCGTAGCGCTGGCTTCATGGGCCGGGCAGACTGAACATGTGAGGCTGATATTCGACGACGAAGCGGCCACTACCAGCGCGGATGCCCCGGCGATCCCTGGCTTCCAATCCGCCGCGAGCTACGTGCCCGGCGAGCCCATCACCCTTGAGCCGCAGCGCGGCCTCCTCCTCACGATCGGATACTGACGTGGCAGACACAGCAACCTCCAACCTTACCGTCACCACCATTTCCCTGACCATGGCCGAACTCGGTCCGCTCAACCCCTTGCCCGTGGTCGCCGCCGAACTCGACCAGCCCTATACCGTGGGCGAGGGCGTTCCCGACGATCTGCAGGCCTCGGCCCGCTACGGTGTGGTGCCCAACGTGTACCCGTACCTTATGCAGGATGGCTACAGCCGCGAGGCGGCACCCAAGGAAGTGCCCGCCGTCGTGCTGGAAAACAGCAAGCTCAAGGTGACGGTCATCCCGTCGCTGGGTGGCCGCATCTGGGAGCTCTTCGACAAAGCGACCGGCAAGCAGCTCCTCCACACCCACGATGCTCCGCAACTGGCAAACATCGCGCTGCGTAAGGCGTGGTTCGCGGGCGGACTGGAGTGGAACATCGGGACCCGCGGGCACTCGCCCACCAGCTGCGATCCCTTGCACACCGCCATCGTCCACACGCCCGACGGCAAGCACATCCTGCGCATGTGGGAGTTCGAACGGCTGAGGGAAGTGGTGTTCCAAGTGGACATCTGGCTCCCCGCGGACTCGCCCGTGGTGTTCGCTGCGGTGCGGATCCGGAACCCCAATGACCACGACGTTCCGATGTACTGGTGGAGCAATGCGGCCATCCCGGAGACGGACCGCACCCGCGTCATCGCCCCGGCCGATGAGGCCTACGGCAGTGACTACACCACGGACATCACCCGCGTCCGGCCCACCAGCCACGAAGGCTATGACGGCACGTGGCCGGTCAACAGCCCCCACGCGGCGGACTTTTTCTTCGACATCGACCCTGCCGAACGGCGCTGGGTTGTGGCAGCAGACGACGACGGCGACGGGCTGGCGATGCTGTCCACGGGCCTCCTGCGCGGCAAGAAGCTCTTCGTGTGGGGCCAGGGACAGGGCGGCAAACGCTGGCAGGAATGGCTGAGCCCCGGAGCTGGGCCGTATGCCGAGATCCAGGCCGGTTTGGCGCAGACGCAGTTTGAGCACCTGGTGATGCCAGCCGGCGCCCAGTGGGCATGGGTTGAGGCGTACGGTAACGGGCATCTGGATTCGGAGACCTCGCACGGTGATGATTGGGCCGCCGCGGTGGCGCACGCCGGCGAACGTTTGGAAGGGCTTCTGCCGCACGAAGAACTCGAGGCGATGCTTCCCGCAGCCATCGCCGACGCCGACGTCCCGCCGTCGACAATGTTGCTCCACGGCAGCGGCTGGGGAGTGGTGGAGCGGGCCCGGCGGCTGAAGACCGGCAAGGGCTGGGTCGACGAGAGTGGAACTCCGTTCGTGGATGAAAGCATCACGGGGGAGCAGGAACCGTGGCTTGGGCTACTGCAGGGAAAAGCGTTCGACGGCGCCCCCAGCTTCGTTGCGGGAACGGACTGGGAAGCATTGCTCGTGGCGCAGGACAGCCCTGAGGCGACCTTCCAACTGGCCACCATGCGGCACGCCCGGCAGGATCTGGAGGGTGCGAAGGAGTTGTACCGGGACGTGCTGTCCAATGGAGAGGCTTCTGCCGGTGTCAAGGCGCTCGCACACCGCGGATTGGGCTTGGCGTTGCTCGCCGCCGGACAGGACACCGCTGGACTCGCTGAACTCCGGAAGGGCGTGGAGTCTGACTTTTCAAACGCAGCTTTGCTGACAGAAGCCGTGACGCTCAGCATCCGGCACGGGGACCCGGCCATGGCGCTGGAACTGAACGACACGGCACCCAAGGAGGGTGCCGGCGTCGGACGTTTGAGGTTCCTCAGGGCGTTGGCGCTCGCAAGGACCGGAAACCCCGGTGGGGCGGCTGCGATCCTGCGCGAGGGCGTCGAGATCCCGGACCTCCGGGAGGGGGAGGATGCGCTCGCGGCGCTGTGGCAGGAAGTCTGCCCGAACGAGGCGGTGCCTGCCGCGTACCAATTCGGGATGCATTAGTCCCTTCGAAGGATAAAAAGTCCCGGGGATAGTGGGTTGCAGTGGGAATGCGCTATCCCCGGCGGCCGGGTGGCAGACGTTGGGCGGCCAGCAAAAATCACCACTTGACGGGTGACGTGGGTCACTGTATGTTTACGTAAACCTCTTCTATGTTCACGTAAACATGAACGGATTGGATTTAAGACAATGTTGTCGAGCTCGCACGCATCGTCGCGTCATCGTTTGGTCGCGGCCTTAGCTGCTTCAACCCTCGCCCTAGGCGCCCTTCCCCTGCTGGCCTCGCCGGCATCCGCCGCTGAGGACCTTGTCCTCACCCCCAACCCGGCCCAGGCAGGCCCGTCGTTCAAAGGCTGGGGCACCAGCCTCGTCTGGATGGCCAACGCCACCGGACAGTATCCGGAAGCCATCCGGAACGATCTGATCGACAAGGTCTTCGGTGACGACGGCCTGAACCTCAACATCGCCCGCTATAACGTTGGCGGTGGCAACGCCACGGATATCCCCGACTACCTTCGTCCCGGCGGAGCTGTTCCCGGCTGGTGGAACCCGAATGCCGGCCTCTCCGACCAGAATGGGCCGATCACCACCAACTACGCTGACCGGGACCGTTTCCTGGCCGCCTGGACCGGCGAGAACGCCTCGGATTACAACCTCGACGCCGATGCTTCCCAGCGGGCCTGGATCGCGGCCATCAAGGACAAAGTGACCACCTGGGAGGCCTTCAGCAACTCGCCGCCCTACTTCATGACCGAAAGCGGCTACGTCAGCGGTGGTACAGACCCCAACGCCGACCAGATCAAGCCCGCAGCCATCGGTAAGTTCGTCAACTACGTCAAAAAGGCGGCTGAGCACGTCGAAGACACTGAAGGCATCAGCTTCGACACGATCAACCCCCTCAACGAGCCCAACACGAATTACTGGAAGACCACCTTCGGCGGCAACGGCCTGCCAAATGGAGGAGGCCAGGAGGGTGCCCACGCAGGCCCCGCACTGCAGTCCCAGGTGCTGACCGCCATGGCTGCCGAGCTCGCCGAACCGGGCACCACCACCGAGGCCAAGGTCTCCGGTCCGGATGAGACCTCCCCGAGCCGCTTCCTGGAAGATTGGAACGGCTGGACTCCGGAAACCAAAGAGGCCGTCAGCCAGCTGAACGTCCACACCTACTCCACCGGCGACCGCCTCGCGGTCCGCGACATCGCCAAGGCAACGGACAAGCCGCTGTCCATGAGCGAAGTCGAAGGCAACTGGGGCGGTGACTCCTGGAATCCGGAGAGCATCGAAAACGGTTTGGGTATGGCCACGCGCATCACCGATGACCTCCGCGAGCTCGATCCTGAGTCCTGGGTGCTGTGGCAGCCGGTCGAAGACCTCTACAACATGGAACTGGGCGAGAAGAAGAACTGGGGATCCGTCTTCATCGACTTCGACTGCAACGCCGATGGCGACTCCGTGCGGCGTTTGGCCGCAGACGCCGCAGATCCTTCGTGCCGCACCACGGTGAACTCGAAGTACAACACCATCCGCAACTTCACCCACTACATCGCCCCGGGTGACCGGATCATTCCCACCAGCGACGGCAAGACCACATCTGCGCTGAAGGCCGATGGTTCCGGCCTGTCGATGGTGCACACCAACGATTCCGACCAGGCCAAGACCATCAAGGTGGACTTGTCCAAGTTCGCAACGATCGCTGCCGGTGCCACGGTTACTCCAGTGGTCACCACCCAGTCCCCATCCGGTGATCCGACGGCCAACGCGCTTGTCAGTGGCACCGCCGTCGCCGTCGACGCCGGAACGCGCTCGGCGACGCTGACCGTTCCTGCCAAGTCCGTCACCACCTTCGTGGTGAACGGGGCATCCGGCGTCGCAGCGGATGCGCCGGCGGTACAGGATGGACAGTCCTACAGCTTCGTCGGAGTTCAGAGTGGCCGTGCAGTTACGGCATCGGATGGCTCACCGAAAACCGTGCTCAGCGATTCGGTCGCCGGCGGAAACCAGGTATGGAAAGCAACCCTTATCGCCGATGAAGACGGCACCACTCGTGACCGTTTTGTCCTGAGGCTCGCTGATGGCCGTGCTTTGGCGGCCGATACCAACGGCACTACGCTGCGCACCATCACTGACGAAGAAGCACGCACGGATAGCTCGGCCCAGTGGCTGTTCAGCACCACGGACGGTACCTCGTTCAGCCTTCTGAACGCTGGCGTTCACCAGGTCCTGGACGTCTCAAACCAGTCCACGCACGAAGGTGCTTGGATTGGGTTGTGGACCTCCAACGGTGGGGCCAACCAGGCCTTCACCCTGCGGAATGCCAGTGAGGGCACGGGCTACAACAGCTTCCGGCCCGGCCAGGACTGGCGGGATAACAACGGCAACCTGATCCAGGCCCATGGTGGCCAGGTGGTGACGTCCAAGGATTCCGAAGGCAAGACGATCTACTACCTGTACGGGGAGGACCGCACCAACGGTTACCACTCCGCACCGGGCGTGCACGCTTACAGCTCCTACGATCTGTACAACTGGAAGGACGAGGGAGTTGCGCTGAAGACGTTGTCCTCACGCGGGCAAATCGACTCGGATCCGTACTTCCAGAACCTGTACTCGGGCTACACCACGGAGCAGAAGGACGCCGTCTACCGTGACCTCGGTACGGTGCCTGTGAATGGCCAGACCCCGCCGATCCTTGAGCGACCGAAGGTTATTTACAACGCGGCCACCAACAAGTGGGTCATGTGGGTCCACGCTGACGGGCCGTCGTCGTGGTCTACCGCTCAGTACGCCAAAGCCAACGCAGGCGTAGCAGTTTCTGATTCACCGTTCGGACCGTTCCGGTACATCGACAGCTACCGCCTCCACAAGGCAACGGCCGGCGATCCCACCAACTTCGCTCCGAACAACCCGGGCATGGCCAGGGACATGAACCTCTTTGTGGATGACGATGGCACCGGCTACATCATCTACTCCAGCGAAGAGAACAAGACCATGTTCATCTCCAAGCTCAACGCTGATTACACCTACCTGTCCGCTTCACCGGATACAGCGGTGGAGGGCGTCGACTTCCGGCGGGCCTTTGTCAACCAGTCCCGTGAATCACCGGCCATCATGAAATACCAGGGCCGCTACTTCATCATCTCGTCGGGAACCACTGGTTGGTCGCCGAACCCGTCCCGGTACGGCACGGCCACCAGCATCCTGGGGGAGTGGACTGACATGGGAGATCCGTTCAGCAGCGATGTTTCCTGGAACTCCAACAACTCGCAGCCGTCCTCGGTGATCCCCGTTGATCCAGCGAACGGCAAGTTCATCTACATGGGCGACCGCTGGAACGGCGGATCCGACCAGGCCCTGGCCACCGCACCGATGGTGTGGCTGCCTATCCAGATGGGCGAGGGTGGCAAGACGCTGGCGGTGAAGTCCCCGTCCGAGTGGAAACTTGAGGATCTGGACGCCAACTCCGCATGGAACGTCACCGGTGTTCCTGCCAGCCTGGCTGTTGGCTCAACCTTCAGTGTTAACTCCGTGACAGTCACCCAGAACGGACAGAGCTCCACCCAGCCCGTCACCTGGCAGGTCACCGGCAACACGAACACCGTGGGAGTCATCACCGCTACGGGCACGCTCCCCGGTTTCGGTAACCGGACATTCACCCGGACCATCCCTGTTGTTCCTGACGGTGTCCAGTACGCGGTCAACGCCGGTGGGCAGCAGACAGCCGACTGGACTGCGTTGATGGCAGCAGCGGCCCAGGACGGACCTGTCCTGAACAGCGCGGCGGACCAGCCCTTCGGCGCTGATCCGGCGACGGGCAAGAGCTGGGGTTACGAAAGCCAGGACAGCGGAGTCTCCGGAACCGCGGATGGCAATATCTTCACCACCCTCCGCTACGCCAAGGCCGGGAGGGACCTGACCTACAAGTTCAACGATCTGGCTCCGGGCACCTACACGGTCTACGCCGGGTACTACGATCCGTGGGCCCAGTGGGACGACCGCGGGGCCAAGGTCACCGTCAACGGCGCAGTGGTGGAAGCTGACCACGACTACAGCGGTGACTACCAGTCCGCGGCCTACCAGAACGTCACGGTGGGCACGGACGGGAAACTGACCTTCTCCTTGAGCCCCACCCGGGGCCCGGATGTGCAGCTCAGCTGGCTGATGATCGCCAACCCGGTCCCGGCCGCACCGCAGCTGAACGTCACGGCAGTGGCCAGCACCAAGTGTGTTGCCGGCAAGGTCACCGTGACCGCGCAGCTGACGAACAACGACACCAAGTCGGTCCAGGCCACCTTCACCTCGGCCTACGGAACCAAGTCCTTCGCCGAGGTCAAGCCGGGCAAGAACGCGGTCCATGCCTTCACCACCCGTGCCGCTTCGGTACAGGCAGGCACCGTGGCCGTTGAAGCCAAGGCCACGGTCAACGGCCAACCGGTAACAGTGACAGCAAACGCCGCCTACAACGCAGCATCCTGCAACTAACCTGACGCTGGTGGTCCGCCTGATTGGCGGGCCACCAGCTTCTCTTACCCCTCTCCATCCGGCTGGTGTGCCGGACCTACGTGAAAGAAGCATGAAAGTGAACCGACATAAATTTCTGCCCCGTGTTGGCGCCGTCACAACTGCCACGGCGTTGTTGCTGGGTGTCGCCGGTATGGCGATGGCTGACCAGAACCACGGCGACCAGGACGTGGATGTCAACGTCGGCATTACCGAAATCGTCGACGGCGGTGTGCTGGCCATGAGCGTGGCAGGCACGGCCACGGCACTGACCGAGGACGGTTCCACGCCTACTGTGCGCCAGTTCAAAGGCACCCTGCCTACAGTGACGGTGACCGATACCCGGTCCCCGGATGAGATCCCTGCCGGTGCCGGCTGGTATGTGCTGGGCACCTCAACGGATTTCGTCGGCGGCGCGGGACAACCGGCCATCAGCGCATCACACTTGGGGTGGGCACCGAAGGTGATCGACGGCGGCGCGTCCGGTCAGGTGGCCGAAGGCGACCAGGTAGACACCGTCATGGACCAGGGGCCGATTGCTGTGGGCCTGGTGGACCAGGAACTGCTGGCGCTGGCCCTGGACTCAGGAGCGATTGCCTCGGAAGGACAGTGGACAGCCAACGCGGACCTCTTCATGAAAACCCCCGCAACAGTGGCCCCCGGTAACTACACCGCCAAGCTCACCCTGTCCCTGTTCGAATAATCCGTCTACTTCAAGTCCGGCAACGATGCCGGCTGAAAGCCTGTTTCATGAACATCGCAAGCACCCCCTTTAATCGGCGTGGATTTCTGGCCGGTACAGCTTTGGCCGCGGGCGCCTTGGCCTTCCCGTTTTCGCAGCGGGCTGCTGCTGCACCACCAAATTCTGCCGTCCTCCCCGAGCGTGGAGTCTTTGATACAAGTCCCGCGTCGTCCTGGACCGACGGGTTCCTGTCCGGCAACGGCGAGTACGGTGCCATCTTCCACGGCACGCCTGCCGCGGAGCGAGTAGTACTGAATCATCATCGCTTTGTTATGCCCAACGGCACCCGCGGCATGAAGGCCCCCGACGTCGCTGACCGCCTCCCCGAGGTGCAGGACAAGGCCCTTGCAGGTGACTATTGGGGAGCCGCTTCCACCTTTGCGTCCGACTGGGAATTGAAATGGACCCAGAGCTTCCACCCGGGATACGAATTGCTCATTGCAAGTCCTGATCTCACCACGTACAACGACTACGCGAGGACCACGAACTTCCGGACCGGCGAAGTGGTGACCACGTGGTCCGACAGTGCCGGGAGCTGGAAGCGCCGTGCGTTCGTTTCACGAGCCAGCACAGCTGTGGTCCAAGAGCTGCTGCCGGGCGCGAACGGCAAAATCAACACTGTCTTGAGTGTCAACACTGCGTTGGAGGGTGTGCCATCGTCCGTGACTTATGACGTCAATGCGACCGTCAGCGGCCGGAACGGTTATCTGGGATTGCGGGGGACCTACCCCGCTGGTTTGGGAGCGTTCGGGTACGAAGGTGTCACGCGGGTAGTCATCACGGGGACCGGCTCCTCCATCACCAGCGATGGTTCCAAGCTAACCATTACCAATGCCACCAAGGTCATCCTTTTGACCAAGCTTGGCCGTTATGAGTCGGCCGCTGAATGGAACAGCAAGCCGCTGCACGCGGCCTTGAGTGTCCTGTTGAGCGACTACGACGCCCTGCTGCGCAAGCACACCCCCAAGCACCAATCGCTCTTTGACAGCTCGTCCTTGCAACTCAACGTTTCCCAGCAGGACCGCCAGCTGTCCACCAGCGAGCTCACCTCGCGCCAGAATGCCAACCGGTCCGCCCTCGATGTTGCCCTGCTTGAACGAATGTACGATTCCGGCCGTTATCTGTTTGCCAGCTCCAGCGGTATCTTGCCGCCACGGTTGACAGGTATCTGGACCGGTAGCTGGACCAACGCATGGGCAGGCGACTTCACTACTGACGCTAACGTCAACCTTCAGGTGGCCGGTGGCAATATCCTCAACCACGGCGACGCAATGAAGGGCTACTTCGATCTGGTGCTAGGTCAGCTCGATGACTGGCGCAGCAACGCTATCCGGATGTACGGGGCCCGGGGGTTCCTCGCGCCCACCAGAACTGATGGCGAACATGGTCACATGCTCCACTTCAACGGCAGTGATTTTCCCGGGCAGGCCTGGACCGGTGGTGCGGACTGGATGCTGTACCCATTGTTGGAGTACTACCAGGTCACCGGCGATGAAGCCTTTATGCGGGACAAGCTGGGCCCGGCCTTGATGGAACTGGCTCTCTTTTACGAGGACTACCTCTCCCGAACTGATCCGCAAGGGAACGTCATCTTCGTCCCGTCCTTCTCCATGGAGAACTCTCCGTCCTCAACTGGTCAGATGCTGTCCACCAATGCGACCGGTGAAATCATGGCGGGTCGACATGCTTTGGAATCAGCCATCCTTGCAGCGAATACTCTGAACCGCGAACAAGGGGCCGGACAAGGCGTAGCCCGTTGGACTGCGATGCTGGGCAAGCTGCCCAATTACACCATCAACGGCGACGAAGCATTGGCCGAATGGTCCTGGCCAGGGCTCACCGACCGGTACAACCACCGGCACGTCCATCACCTCTATGGTGCCTGGCCGCTCCACGAAATCAACCCCGAGGACAAACCTGAGCTGGTACGAGCCTCCCACCGCGCACTGGAACTGCGCGGCGACGAGAATTACTCCGCGCACGGCAGCCTGCATCGCGCCCTTGCGGCGGCTCGCATCAAAGACGGTGCCGGGGTTTACACCAACATCAAGAAGGTTCTTGGAAGCAACATGGTGCTTCCTTCCTTGATGACCACGCACAATCCTGATTTGCACATCTTCAATTCGGATGCGGCCAATGCGCTCCCCGCAATCATTGCGGAGGCATTGATCTACAGCCGCCCGGGAATGCTGGAGCTGCTGCCGGCGCTGCCGGAACAGCTGGCCAAGGGCACCATCACAGGCGTCCGAGGGCGTAACCGGGTCCTCGTGGAGAATCTGGTGTGGGACACCGACGCCCGTACCGTGGAGGCCAGCATTGTGTCGGCTATTACCCAGAGCCTTGAGCTGGTGTGCCGCCGCGGGATCAACACCGTCACCGCCACTGGTGCGACGCTGACCTCATCCTCGATCGGAGGTCATGGCAGAACGCTGCAGCTCTCTGCCGGGGTGCGCACGAAGATCGTGATCGGCCTGTTGCCCACAACCGTAAAACTCGTCAACCGAAACAGTGGCAAAGTGATGGACGTTGATGGGCAGTCCCACAATAACGGCGCCGCTGTCATTCAATGGCCATGGAGCGGCGGTGCAAACCAGAAATGGAAGCTGGTCTCGGTCCACGATGGATCGTTCAGGCTCACCAGCGTCATGAGCGGAAAGGTCCTGGATAACCCGGCAAGTTCAACCACCAGTGGTCAACAACTGGACCAATGGTCGGATACCTACGGGCCCAACCAATGGTGGCGGCTGGTCCCCACGGACAACGGCCAGTACTACCGGCTAGTTAATGTGTCGAGCGGTCTTTGCCTGGACGTCAAGGATGGTTCGAGCTCCAACGGTGCCCGTTTGGTTCAGGCCACCGCAACCGGATCGTCAAGTCAGGAGTGGGGCTTGGAACCTGTATAAAACCTCTTAGGTAGCACTACCCCCAGCTCCCGGCAACTACACCGCCAAGCTCACCCTCTCCCTGTTCGAATAGATACACCGGAGGTATCTTCATCCCATGAGGCTCCCATTCCTCGGGCAGGCAGGCCTTGGTCACCTGCGGCGAGCTGTCCTTGCCATGTACCTTGTGGCGTCAATAGTCCTTGCAAGTGCCGCTTTCGCGCCGGCCGGCTTTGCTACCACCGGCGGTGCCACGGAGAGTCCGGTCACGTGGGCCGTGACTCCTGCGGACGCGGCGGGCCCTGACGGCCGCTCGTGGGTGGAACTCGAACTCGACCCAGGAGCCAGTGTCGACGAACACTTGGCGGTCAGGAACCTCAGCGACAGGGACGTTACCTTTGCCCTCACCGCGGCTGATGGGTATTTCACTCCGACCGGCCGCTTCAACATGCTCCCTGGCGACAAGCAGTCGGTAGCTGCAGGTACCTGGATCTCCATGGACAAGACGGTCACCGTAGCGGCGGGAGGTACCGCCGTCGTGCCGTTCACGGTGACGGTCCCGGACAACGCGACACCAGGCGACCATGCAGCGGGCATAGCAGCCTCAATCTATTCACAGGGCGGCTCGGACGGGACGCAACTGGGTGTGGAAAGCCGTGTTGGGTTCCGTGTCATGACCCGGGTAAAGGGGGAGGTCAGACCTGCGCTCAGCATGAAGGCAACCGCGAGCTACGATATGTCGTGGAATCCCCTGGAACCAGGATCCGCTGACCTTACCGTTGACCTGGAGAATACGGGCAACGTCCGACTTTCGGTGGATCCCTCCACCATGGTCAATGACGCCCGGTGGCCGGCCGCCGGGACCGAAGAAGCCAGAACTCTCGAATTGCTGCCCGGGGACCGTCGAACCGTCAGTATCCACGTACCTCAGGTGTGGCCGCTGGGCATGATGACTTTGCCGGTGACCGTTTCGCAAGGGGTGATTGCCCCTGACGGGGCCACCCAATCGCTGGATCCCGTGCAGGAAAGCGTGACGCTATGGGCGATTCCCTGGCCGCAGCTCGCCGTCCTTGTTGCTTTGTTGCTTCTGTTTGCGGGCCTTTTCCTAGGTCGCAAGCGGCGGAAGAAGGAGCTTGTCCGGCTGGTCGAAGAGGCCCGCGAGGCCGGGCGTCGGGAAGCGGAAACCCCCTGATATCGGGGTGCTTGCCGCGCTCCCGTAAAAGTGCCGGAATGCAGCAAAAATACCCTTGTCAAACCACCGATGTTTACGTAAACTTCTTGCAACTCAATGTTTACGTGAACATTCACAAGAATGTTGATTAGATCCGGCGACTTTCTGCCTCCACAGGCCCACACTTGAGCTATCTCACGGTGCGCATGTGGATGTTGGACAGTCTCACGAAGAACCACGATCCAAAGGAGTAATCATGGCTGTAAATCTTGGCCCGTTCCAGGCGGCGGAAGGCGCCGGTCCAGGACGGCGAACCTTCCTCAAAACACTTGGAATCGGCGCCGTAGCCGCCTCCGGCATCCCGTTGCTGTCTGCATGCACGGGTGGTTCCGGTCCAGCCCCTGGTGCTTCATCAAAAAGCCTCACCTTCGGCTCGGGTTCATCGGACGAAGTTCCCCGTGCTGCCTACAAGGCAGTAACGGACGCCTTCACCAAAAAGTCGGGCTTCGACGTGGTGACCAACGTGGTTCCCCACAACGACTTCCAGAACAAGATCAACTCCTACCTGCAGGGCAGCCCGGATGAGTCCTTCACCTGGTTTGCCGGTTACCGCATGCAGTACTACGCAGAGAAGGGCCTCCTGGCTCCCGTCGACGACGTGTGGGAAAAGATCGGCGGCAACTTCTCCGACGCCATCAAGAAGGCGTCCACCGGCCCCGACGGCAAGATGTACTTGGTCCCCAACTACAACTACCCGTGGGGCTTCTTCTACCGGAAGAGCTTCTGGGCGGAAAAGGGCTACTCAGTTCCCGCTACCTTCGATGAGCTGACCACGCTCGCTGCCAAGATGAAGGCCGATGGCATCATTCCGATCGGCTTTGCCGACAAGGACGGCTGGCCCGCCATGGGCACTTTCGACTACATCAACATGCGCCTCAACGGGTACCAGTTCCACATCGACCTGACCGCGCACAAGGAGAGCTGGGACCAGAAGAAGGTCAGCGACGTCTTCGATACCTGGAAAGCACTCCTGCCGTTCCAGGACCCCGCAGCACTGGGGCAGACCTGGCAGGACGCAGCCAAAGCCCTCGAGGCCAAGAAGACCGGCATGTATCTCCTGGGCTCATTCGTGACGCAGCAGTTCACGGATCCCGCAGTACTGGCGGACATCGACTTCTTCCCGTTCCCGGAGATCGCCATGGAGGGAACTGACGCTGTTGAAGCTCCGATCGATGGCCTGCTGCTGTCGAAGAAGGGTGGAGAGAACCAGGCTGCCCGCGACTACCTTGCCTTCATGGGAACCCCGGAGGGCCAGGACGCTTACGCGGCCGTAGATACTTCCAACATCGCGACGGCCAAGGGCGCTGACACCTCCAAGTACTCTGCCCTGAACAAGAAGTGTGCGGACACCATCGCGAACGCGAAGTACATCAGCCAGTTCCTGGACCGCGATGCGTTGCCGGCCATGGCCAACAACGTCATGATTCCGGCTCTTCAGTCCTTCATTAAGGATGGAAGCGTCGACGTGAAGAACCTGGAAGCGCAGGCAAAGTCGCTCTACGCGGCCCAATAGCGCAGGACTGCCTTGGCCATACGGTTGCTGGTCAACCGGCCAGGCTTCCCGAGCAAGGGTCGGCCGCGGGTCACACCGCGGCCGGCCCCTGTGCGACGAATACCAAAGGAATTCCCATGAGTACCACAGCCGAAAAACCGGCCTCCCCGAACAGTGGGCCCCCTGCAGGCGGCGCCCAACGCGGGGCAGCACACGCCTCGCCGGCAACAGCCGGAAGAACGCGCAAGAAGTCCAGGAAGGTTCGCCGCCTGAGTCGCAGGGACAAAATCGTCCTTGGCATCATGGTGGGCCTTCCAACGCTCATTCAGCTGCTGTTCGTTTGGTTGCCCACCCTGGCCTCTATTGGTCTGAGCTTCACCCGATGGAACGGGCTGGACTTGGCCGACATCAAGTCTGCCGGGACGGAAAACTATGAGTTCATCAGCCAGAACTACCCACCGTTCTGGCCGGCCATGCAGCACAACGTGCTGTGGCTGGCTTTCCTGGCCCTGATTGCAACGCCGCTGGGCCTTCTGCTCGCTGTGCTCCTGGACCAGAAGATCCGGGGAAGCAAGATCTACCAGAGCATCTTCTTCACGCCCGTCATGCTCTCCCTGGCATTGATCGGTATCATCTGGCAGCTCTTCTACAACCGCGACAGCGGTCTGCTGAACTTCCTGCTCGGTACGGCCGGCACGCCCCAGGCAGTGGACTGGTTCGGCGACTCGAACGTCAACATCTGGGCCGCCATGATCGCGGCTACGTGGCGCCACGCAGGCTACGTCATGATCCTCTACTTGGCTGGCCTGAAGGGTGTGGACCCTGCCCTCAGGGAAGCAGCGTCGATTGACGGCGCCAACGCTGTCCAGACCTTCTTCCGGGTTGTCTTCCCCGCCATGCGCCCGGTCAACATCGTGATCGTGGTCATCACCATCATTGAGTCCCTCCGCGCCTTTGACATTGTCTATGTCATCAACCGCGGCACCAACGGGCTTGAACTGCTCAGCGCCTTGGTGATCCAAAACCTGATCGGTGAAGGACAGGTGATCGGCGTCGGTTCAGCATTGGCCGTGGTACTGCTGGTGATTTCCCTGGTGCCGATTGTCTTCTACCTCATCCGCACCTTCGGCAAGGAGAAAGAGGCATGAGCACCATCGCCCGTACCCTTCCTGTCCAGACCGGCAGGACCGGCAAGACAGGCAAACGCCACTATGGCACTCACATCTTCCTCATCGTCATGGCCGCCATCTGGTTGGTGCCGCTGGTCTGGTCGCTCTATACGGCGCTCCGTCCCAAAGAGGACACCGACAAATACGGCTACTTCAGCTTCGGCGGCAGCTTCGGCTTCGAGAACTTCGTCCAGGCCTGGAACCAGGGAGGATTCTCGAAGTACTTCCTGAACTCAGTCCTGATCACGGTTCCCACCGTCCTGCTGACGCTTCTCTTCGCGTCCATGATGGCTTTTGCAGTATCGCGGGTGAGCTGGAAGTTCAACATCACGCTGCTGATCATGTTCACCGCCGGCAACCTCCTGCCACCGCAGGTCCTTGCAGCACCGCTGTTTGAGATGTTCAAGCATGTTTCCCTGCCGTACTCCATCAGCGACTCCGGTAACCTGCTCAATACCTACATAGCCGTCATCATCGTGGACACTGCTTTCCAGATTGGCTTCTGCACCTTTGTGCTCTCCAATTACATGAAAGCCCTGCCGCAAGACCTGACGGAAGCTGCGTTGGTGGATGGCGCTGGAATCTGGCGGCAGTACTGGAACATCATCATGCCACTCTGCCGTCCGGCACTCGCGGCTTTGGGCACGCTGCAAGTCATCTTCATCTACAACGACTTCTTCTGGCCCTTGCTGTTTATCCAGAGCGGTGACAGGCTCCCGATCACCACCGCCATCAACAACCTCCAGGGCCAGTTCCTGAGCAACTACAACCTGATCGCGGCTGGTGCCATGATCACCTTGATTCCCACCATGATCATCTACCTTGTCCTGCAACGACAGTTCGTGGCAGGGCTTACCCTGGGCGCAAGCAAGGGGTAGCAGTCCACAACGGCGTAGCTGCGGAGGAGGGTCAACCCTTGTCCGCAGCTACGCGCTTTTTCCGCGCAGACGGCGGCCGGGCTCCCTGAGGGGGAGCGGCAGTGCTCTTGCGCACCACCATGCTGGTAGGCACGGTGGTGAAATCGTCCACCGAACCGGTGCCGGCAATCTGCTGAAGCAGGTTTTCGATGCTGAGTCGGCCCACGGCGTAGAAATCCTGGTGGATTGTTGTCAGTGGCGGCCAGAAGGACGTGGACTCGTCCAGGTCGTCGAATCCAACAATGCTGACATCTTCGGGAATGCGGCGACCCTGTTCATGCAGGGCACGCATCGCTCCCAAGGCCATTTGGTCGTTGGCGGCAAAAATGGCGGTGACATCCGGGTTGCCCGCAAGCTCCAGACCGATTTGGTAGCCGGATTCGGTGGACCAGTCGCCATGGGGGACCGAAGGGGCCTCAATACCGGCGTCCTTGAGCGTCCGCCTCCATGATTCTTCCCGGTGCGTCGCCGAGAAGGACGTGGTGGGTCCACCGATATGCCACACCTGTTGGTGGCCAAGGTCCAAAAGGTGCTGGGTAGCGAATCGTGCACCCTGTGCCTGGTCAGTATCCACCATGGGATAGCCAAAACCGGCGTTGGAATCGATGACCACGGCCGGGAGGTCCTCAGGAAGCGTTATGTCAGCGTCATCCAAAAGGTGGGCTTCGAAGATGACAACTACACCGTCGACCTGCTGCTCCCGCAGTCTTTCGTAGGCCCCGGACACGGTTCCGGTGGTGGGGTCCTGCACGGGGATGAGCGTCACTGAATAGCCCGCCTGCGAGGCAGCCGTGGCGATGGCGTCCAAGGTTCGCATGTTGCCGAAGCTGGAGAGGGTGAACATGATGACACCGATGGATTTGAACTGGCCGCTCTTGAGCGCACGTGCGGCCCTGTTGGGCCGGTAGCCAAGTTCCTTCATGGCGTCGAGAACCCTGTTCTTAGTGGATTCTTCGACATTGGTGAGTCCGTTGGAAACCCGGGAAACGGTTTGGGCGGAGACGCCTGCGGCCTGTGCCACGTCCCCGATGGACGGCCCCCTGGTGGCGCGCTTTTTGGCCGCGAGCTTCCGGGACTCCTTGGACGGTCCCGCCGGAGTCCCGATGCTTGTGTTCTCCTGATCCATGTTCACCTAAACAAAGGTACTGTCACTTTCAGTCCCGCTTGCGTAGATATTTCCAAGTGTTGCCAAAAGGCTTCCAGTGCCGGAACGGCCGGGAGGTCGGCGCTGGCGGAAGGAAGGGGTTGTCTAGAGCGATGCGGATGCATCGAGCTGACGGCGCGCTTCGTCAAGTGTCTCGAGGATGGAGATGGTCTCGTCCAGAGTATGGATGGGCGATTCTGTACGGCCTTCGCCAACGAATCGTGCCAATGCCGTCGCTTCCCAAGACAGCCCGGCCATGGACGTCACCCCGGTCGTATCGTTCCACACCATTGCGCCACCATCATTGCCCGCGAGGCGGAAAGTGGTCGGCATGTAGAAGGAACCATCCATCTCGATTCTCGCTTGTGTGCCTGAGATGACTGCGGTGGACGGAGTACGGACGGCAAGACTGGTGGTGAGAGTGGATTGGACGTCACGCCCATGTCCAAGCACAAGAGTGGAGAAGGCGTCGACGCCGGTATCGAGTAGACCGCCGATCGCCGTGATCGATTGTGGCGCACCCAGGACCATCGAATCCAGTTGTACGGGGTAGATGCCGAGGTCGAGCAGTGCCCCTCCGCCCAGTTCGCGGCGGTGAAGGCGATGATCCGGGTAGCCAGGAATGGCCTGGCCGTGATCGGCGACCACAGAACGGACGTCCCCGAGGAACCCGTCGTTGACCAGAGTGCGCACCACGGAGGTCTGCGGTAGGTAGCGGCTCCACAGCGCCTCCATCAGCAGCACTCCGGCGTTTCGAGCCGCCGCGGCCAGCGCGCGGGCTTCGTCGGCAGTGGTCGCCATCGGCTTCTCGATCAAAGTGTGCTTTCCGGCAGCGATAGACAGGCGCCCGAGCGTTAAGTGCTCACTTTGCGGCGCAGCTATATAGACCACGTCAACCTCGGGGTCGGCGACGAGCTGCTCGTACGAGTCGTACGCCCTTGCAATGCTGTGCTGCGCTGAGAACGATCGCGCACGGTCAGCAGACCGGGAGCCGACGGCGACGAATCGTTGGTCAGTGTGCTCGTGCATGGCGGACACGAAAAGGTCCGCTATCCATCCAGGCGCCAGCAGCCCCCAACGCAACGCCGGGACGTCTTTGCCCGGGGAGAAGAGTTCAGGCTCGGGAAACGTGGTCGGAAACATTGGTGGATTATTCCTTCATTCTGCGCCTTGGTGCGCATCGAAACTCATGGGGGCAGGCAACGGACTTGGGAAAGCGCAGCGGTGGAGAAGGAAGCGGCCAGTGCCACCGGTACAAGAATCTTCGGAACGATCCACCCTAAGGATTGCACCATTATTAAACAATAGCTACCAAAATAGAACATTCTACGCGGGTAGTCCAAGCCCCTTCGGCAGGGGTGCTGGCGGGGCGGCCCGCGACTACGGCTGTGTCATGGCGGGATCGCGGTTCCCACACTCTTGACAATGACGCCGGGGCAACCCTTCAATGTTTACGTAATCATTCGTAGGTGCAGACGATTTCGGGTGTTGGTGGGGCACTGCCTGGCAGCTGGTCGCTGCACCACGAGCACCCTAGAGATCGTGAGAACCACTCCATGGCACACCATCTACGTCTGTGGGCGGGGGTCGCGGCTACGGCCGTGGCACTGACCGGCACAGTCTTGTCCAGCGCCCCCGTGATGGCCGCCGAGGCGCCCATAGCGAAGACGCTGATTATCGGGGTTGACGGGGCAGCCTTCGATTCACTGGGCCCGGCAGAGATGCCCCGGTTGGATGCGCTGCGTGCTCAGGGCACAACGTCGGTCAGCAACCTGTATACCCAGCCAATGGCGGAGACGTCCTCCGGGCCGGGATGGGCAACCATCGCCACCGGCGTCTGGCCGGACAAGCACAACGTCCTGGACAACGGGTTTGGCTCTCCACAATTTGGCGCTTACCCGGACTACCTGACACGCATTAACGCGGCATCACCGTCGCGCAAGACCGCGGCAATGGGAACATGGCAGCCAATTACCGCCACCATTTTCGGTCCGGGTGTGGACGTGCGGACCAAGTTCTCCACCGATGCGGACACAACGACGGCCGCAGTGGACGCAATCTCCACTGGCTCAGTGGACGATCTCTTCTTCTACCTGGAGGACGTGGACACGGTGGGGCACCGTGTGGGCACCAGTGGGGCTGACTACGGCGCGGCTCTTGCCAGCGCGGACGCAAGGATTGGCCAAGTCATGGACGCGGTGGCGGCACGCCCAAGCAACGAGGAATGGACGGTTGTTGTCACCACCGACCATGGGCACACCCCAACAGGAGGCCACGGCGGAAGCTCCGCGGGGGAGCGGCGTGTCTTTACCACGATGGTTGGCAAGGGAATCGCCGCAAACGTCACCCGGTACGACGCCAAGCTTGTGGACGTTGCCCCCACCGTCATGGCCGCCGCAGGGGTGCCCGTGAAGTCCGAATGGAATCTCGACGGAAATTCCTTTGGCAGCCTCACCCACGATGACTTCGACTCCCTGCGCCCAGTGCTGCAGCCCGGCGTCGATGAGACCGCGATCCCCGCGGGCATTCTTGGGTGGACCAAGGCGACGCCTGTGGGGTGGTCCATCGACAACTCGGCAATGCCTACCGGTGGGACTGCGGAGTGGCGGGGGTGGACCTTTGCCACGGATGACTTCTGGACAGCAGCCGATCGCGATCAGGGCCGTGAAACCACGGTACGTGGCCGCGACGTGATCGCGGTGGCTGACTCGGACGAATGGGACGACAAGCAGCACACGTCCGGTCAGTTCGACTCGACGCTGGTCAGTCCCGCTTTTCCCGTTGACGGGCTGCGACGCGCGAGCCTCAGCTACGCAACCAACTACGCCATCGATGGTCCCCAGTCAGCCACGGTCACAGTAACCTTCGATACCGGGGCCGCCCAGACGCTGAAGAGTTACTCCACGGCTACGAATACGGTGGAGAAACTGCCCTTCACCGTGCCAACAGGAGCCACGACGGCACAGTTCCGGTTCCGTTACACGGGAGAGAACAGTTCCTTCTGGGCTGTGGACGCGGTGGGTATCCAGGACGCGATCGCGGCGTCCGACATCCGTTACGTGGTCAACGCCGGCGGACAGCAGACATCTGACTGGGTGTCGCTGACCGGTGCGGCCGCCCAGGACGGGGGTCTCCTCAACAGCACGGCCGATCAGCCCTTCGGTGCGGACCCGGCCGGCGGAGCGCCTTGGGGATACGAAAGCCCCGGTAGTGGGAGCAGCGGCGAATCCAGCGGAGATATGTTCTCAACGTTGCGGTACGCCGTGTCCAGCCGGGACCTGACCTACCGGTTTGGAAACCTTCAGCCGGGCATGTACACGGTTCACGCCGGGTATGCCGATCCCTGGTCCTGGGACAACCGCGGTGCCGAGGTGACCATTAACAACGAGGTCCGCGAAGCCGACCATGACTACTCATCGGAGAACCAGGCCGCGGCCTACGGCAACGTCACCGTTGGCGAGAACGGCGAACTCACCTTCACGCTCAGCAAGACGCGCTCCTCTGATGTGCAGTTGAGCTGGCTCATTGTCAGTGCCGTGAACCCTGGGGAAACCGGTAACCCGCCCACGCACTCGGCCACCACCGCCATGCGATGCATCGGAAACAAGGCCTATCTCGCGGTCTCCGTGCAGAACACCACGGCAGAGGCCCTGACCATCGCTGTGGATACTGCCTATGGGTCCAAGTCCTTTGCCGGGGTAGCCCCGGGGAAGGGTGCTTCGATCGCTTTCAACAGCCGTGCTGCGATACTCCCGGCTGGCTCCGTCAGTGTCACCTCGGGTGCAACGGATGAGTCTGCAGGCTTCACCTCGACAGTTCCTTACGCCGGCACCAGCTGCCCATAAGCAGCCCGGCTGCCTCAGCAGGCCAGCACGGTCGCGTTGCCCTAATGGGCCGGCGCGGCCGTGCTTTTGCGCACCATGAGGCGGGTCGGCACCGTGGTGACGACGCTGGCCGGGGTGTTTCCGGCGATCTGCTGAAGCAGCTTTTCAATGCTCAGCCGGCCAACTGCGAGGAAGTCTTGACGGATGGTGGTCAGCGGAGGCCAGAAGGAAGTGGATTCCTCGAGGTCATCAAATCCCACAACGCTGACATCCTCCGGGATGAGGCGCCCAAGTTCATGAAGGGCCCGCATTGCCCCGAGCGCCATCTGATCGTTCGCGGCGAAGATTGCCGTGACTTCCCGATCGCGGCCGAGCTCCATCCCGACCTGATATCCGGATTCGGTGGACCAATCTCCATGAAGGACAGTGGGTGCTTCGATGCCTGCCTCGTCCAGCGTCCGTCTCCAGGACTCCTCCCGGTGCCTGGCTGAAAAGGAGGACACCGGGCCCCCGATGTGCCAAACCTGCTGGTGGCCTAGATCGAGGAGGTGCTCGGTAGCAAAGCGCGCACCCTCGGCTTGGTCTGTGTCCACCATGGGATAGCCGTAACCGGGGCTTGAGTCGATGACCACAGCGGGGAGGTCCTCGGGCAACGTAATGTCCGCACGATCAAACAGGTGCGCCTCAAAGATGATGACCACCCCGTCCACATCCTGTTCCTTCAGCCGGTTGTAGGCGCCTGTCACGGTACCTGTAGTGGGATCGTGGAGGGGGATGAGGTTCACCGAGTATCCGGCCTGTGAGGCCGCGGTGGCGATGGCATCCAGGGTGCGTCTGTTGCCGTAGGTCGAGAGATTGAACATGATGACGCCAATGGATTTGAACTGACCACTCTTGAGTGCGCGTGCAGCCCTGTTGGGCCGATAGCCCAGTTGTTTCATGGCGTCCAGCACCCGCTGCTTGGTCTTTTCTTCTACATTCGTCAGGCCGTTGGATACGCGGGAGACGGTCTGGGCGGAAACCCCGGCTGCTCGTGCAACATCGCCGATTGAGGGGCCGCGGGCAGCCCGGGCACTCCTGACCGAGGGCGAATCGCTGTTGTGCGACGTGCTGGCCGGGCTAACGCTGTCTGCGGCATCCTCTTGTATGTTCACCTAAACATGCTAATCTTCTTTCAAGAATGTTTGCGTAAACATAGCGAGAAGAGAAGAATTCATCATGACAACGACGTCGCCCGTGGCCGACGCTCCACCCTTGGTCCAATCCCGCAAGCGCGCAGGTCGATGGATGGGGTGGGCATTTGTGGGCCCGTTCATGGCTGTCTTCCTGCTGGTATTCGTGGCTCCAGTCCTCTACGCGTTCTACCTGAGCCTCTTCCAGAACCAGATGGTGGGCGGCGACAAGTTCGTTGGGGGAGCCAACTACCTTCAGGCGCTTGGCGATCCCCAGTTCTGGGACTCCGTGATCAGGGTGGCCGTCTTCCTGGTGGTCCAGGTCCCCATCATGTTGTTCCTCGCCCTTTTCGCGGCCTTGGCACTGGACAGCGGGCGTCTGCGCGCGTCGTCGTTCTTCCGCATTTCGGTGTTCCTCCCGTACGCCGTCCCGGCAGTAGTAGCGACGCTGATGTGGGGATTCATCTACGGCCCCCGTTTTGGCCTGTTCGGCAGCATTAACGACTTCTTCGGGTTGGATCTGGCCGAGCCCCTCTCTTCCAGCTGGATCCTCGCCTCGATCGGGAACATCAACACCTGGGAGTTCACGGGCTACAACATGCTGATCTTCTATTCGGCGCTGAAGGTCATCCCCGCGGAACTGTATGAAGCAGCAAACCTTGACGGAGCAGGCACGTTCCGGGTGATACGGAGCATCAAGCTTCCCTCCATCCGCGGAGCCATCGGCATTGCGAGCATCTTCTCGGTCATCGGCAGCTTCCAGTTGTTCAACGAGCCGAACATCCTCAAGGCGTTGGCACCAAACTCCATCAGCTCCTACTTCACGCCGAACATGTACGCATACAACCTCTCGTTTGCAGGCCAGCAGTTCAATTACGCCGCGGCTATCTCCATCATCATGGGCGTCCTGACGGTCATTGTTGCCTACGTCGTCCAGCTCTCCGGCTCGCGAAAGGATGCCTAGCCCATGTCCGTACGTTTGAGCCCAGCCCATTCCAGCGATACCGCGCCCACACCGTCACCGGCGGTGAGGCCCCGGCGGTCACCTGCACCCAGGTTGAACACCCGGCGCCACGGGGTCAGCCGGAAGCGCTCGTCCGTCCTCCTCACCATCCTGATGGGGGTCATGGCAGTGTACGCACTGCTTCCCTTGTTCTGGTTGCTGGTCAACTCCACCAAGACGCAAACCTCCCTTTTCAGCTCCTTCGGCCTGTGGTTCTCCGGGGACTTCGCACTGTGGGACAACATCGTGGGTACCCTGACCTACAACGACGGCGAATTCCTGCGCTGGCTTGCCAACACCGTGCTCTATGTCGTGGTGGGTGCCGGCGGGGCAACATTCCTTGCCACCCTGGCCGGCTATGGCCTGGCCAAGTTCGATTTCCCCGGCAAGCGCGGCGTCTTCGCGGTGGTCCTGGGAGCGGTAGCTATTCCGGGCACTGCCCTTGCCGTTCCGACGTTCCTCATGTTCAGCCAGATGGGGCTCACCAACACCCCGTGGTCGGTCATTATTCCGTCCCTGATCAGCCCGTTCGGGCTCTACCTGGTGTGGATCTACGCCCTCGAGTCCGTCCCCACGGAAGTTCTGGAAGCAGCGCGCATGGACGGCGCAGGGGAGTTCCGCACGTTCTTCACCATCTCCTTGCGAATGCTGGCTCCCGGCTTCATCACCGTCCTGTTGTTCACGGTGGTGGCCACCTGGAACAACTACTTCCTCCCCTTGATCATGTTGAGCCAATCAACCTGGTACCCGCTCACCGTGGGGCTCAACAGCTGGAACGCCCAAGCGACTACGGCCGGAGGCGAGGCCATCTACAACCTCGTCATCACCGGATCATTCCTCACCATCGTGCCCATCGTGGGGGCGTTCCTCTTCCTCCAGCGCTTCTGGCAGTCAGGACTGTCTGCGGGAAGCGTCAAGTAGAAGACCCGACGACGGCGACCTCCCGCCGTCGTAAATCTCCAAACCGCATCTGAAAGGCACTCATTCAATGAAGAACAACCATCGCTTCCGGCGGGTGGCCACTGCCGCCCTGGCGGCCAGCCTCCTGGTAGGCGGACTCGCGGCCTGCAGTGGCTCCGGAACAACCGCAAGCGCCGGGGCCGAAGGCGCCAGCGCCGCCGACATCGCCAAGGCGCTGGACACGGAGACCACCCTCACGGTGTGGGGCTGGGCTCCGCAGCTCGAGCCGATCGTGGAGGCCTTCGAGGCCAAGTACCCCAAGGTCCACGTCAACCTGGAAAACGTGGGAACGGGCAACGCCCACTACACCAAGCTTCAGAACGCCGTTAAGGCCGGAAGCGGTGCTCCGGACGTTGCGCAGATCGAATACAACGCCCTGCCGCAGTTCGCCCTGTCCGATTCCCTGGTAAATCTGAAGGACTTCGGTGCCGAGGAACTCAAGGACAACTACACGGCGTCCACCTGGGGTTCGGTGAACCTCAACGGTGGCGTCTACGCACTCCCGCAGGACTCCGGTCCCATGGCCATGTTCTACCGGGCGGATGTCTTCGAAAAGCACGGCATCAGCATCCCCACCACCTGGGATGAGTACGTTGAAGCCGGCAAGAAGCTCCACGCTGCCGACCCCAAGGCCTACATCACCAGTGACACCGGCGATGCCGGATTCACCACCAGCATGATCTGGCAGGCCGGCGGCAAGCCCTACACGCTGGACGGAAGCACCAAGGTAGCCGTTGATCTCCAGGATGAGGGCGCCAGGAAGTGGACCGGCACCTGGAACCAGCTGCTCAAGAACGATCTCCTGTCGCCCGTCACCAGCTGGAGCGACGAATGGTACAAGGGCCTCTCGGACGGAAGCATTGCCACGCTGATCATCGGCGCATGGATGCCCGCAAACCTGGAATCGGGTGCGGCAAGTGCCAGCGGACAGTGGCGTGTAGCGCCGATGCCCACCTACGAAAAGGGTGCGGCAGCAACGGCTGAAAACGGCGGCGGCGGTGACGCCGTGATGAAGCAGAGCAAGAACAAGGCGGCCGCCTACGGCTTCCTGCAGTTCGCGAACGGCCCGGAAGGGTCCAAGATCCACGCTGCAAACGGTGGGTTCCCCTCCACGACGGCCGATCTTCAGAGCGAAGCGTTCCTGAACGCCGAAAGCGCCTACTTCGGCGGCCAGAAGATCAACGAGGTCCTGGTCCAGGCTTCCAAGGACGTTGTTCCGGGGTGGAGCTACCTTCCGTTCCAGACCTACGCCAACAGCATCTACAGCGACACCGTTGGTCAGGCCTACGGTTCCAAGGGCGATCTGAATGATGGCCTCAAGGCCTGGCAGGATGCCACGGCAAAGTACGGCCAGCAGCAAGGCTTCACAGTTACCACCAAGTAAGACGTGGCGCGGGTCCAGGGCGTCCCCCGGCCCTGGACCCCGTTCCACCATTTCAGATTGGATTTCCCCTATGCCAACCTTCACTATCGGCGAGCAGGACTTCATGCTTGACGGTCAGCCCCACCGCATCCTTTCCGGCGCCCTGCATTACTTCCGCGTCCATCCGGATCAATGGGCGGACCGGATCCGGAAGGCCAGGCAAATGGGGCTCAACACCATTGAGACCTACATTCCGTGGAACACCCATGCTCCGTCCCCTGAAGTCTTCGACACCTCGGGGGGATTGGATCTGGGCCGATTCCTGGACCTGATCGCTGCGGAAGGAATGCACGCGATCGTTCGCCCTGGTCCATACATCTGTGCAGAGTGGGACAACGGCGGGCTCCCTGCATGGTTGTTTGACCGCGGCGCTGCGGCCATTCGGGCCGATGATCCCGTGTATATGGCAGCCCTCACCGAGTACCTTGAACAGCTCGCCCCCATTCTTGTTCCCCGTCAGATCGACGCCGGCGGTCCCATCATCCTGATCCAGATTGAGAACGAGTACGGTGCCTATGGCGCTGACCGGTTCTACCTGGAAAAGCTCGTCAAGGTCAACCGGGAAATGGGGCTGACCGTGCCGTTCACCACGGTTGACCAGCCGCAGGATGACATGTTGGCCAACGGCAGCCTCCCGGAACTGCACAAGACGGGCTCGTTCGGCAGCCGCTCTGCGGAGCGCCTGGAAACACTTCGCCGCCATCAGCCCACCGGCCCCCTCATGTGTTCTGAATTCTGGGTGGGCTGGTTCGATCACTGGGGTGCGCACCACCACACCACCACCGTGGAGCAGTCCGCCACCGACCTGGAGGTGCTGCTGGAGCTTGGCGCGTCCGTGAATATCTACATGTTCCACGGCGGCACCAACTTTGGATTCACCAACGGTGCCAACGACAAGGGTGTTTACCAGCCGATCGTCACCAGCTACGACTACGACGCCCCTTTGGACGAAGCTGGAAACCCGACGGCGAAGTATTGGGCGTTCCGTGACGTTATTGCCAAGTACACAGACCTCGACGACGACGACGTGCCGGCACCTGCGCAACTCGGTTCCAGTTTTAGCGTCCCGCTGGCGCAGTCCCTCCCGCTGTGGGATTGCCTGGACCGGTTCGGGAAGTGGACCTCGCACGAGGGAATCCGCTCCCACGATGAGCTGGGCCACTACTCCGGCTTCACCCTCTACCGCAGGGAAATCGAAGTGTCCGGTCCCGCTGTACTGGAGTTCGACGAAGTACGTGACCGGGCCCAGGTATTCCTGGACAGGGTGCCGGTGGGAATCCTCTCCCGGGATCACCATGAAAGTTCCCTGGCGCTGCCCCATGACGCGGTTGGCACGCTGGAAATCCTGGTGGAGGACCAAGGACGCGTGAACTACGGTCCCCGTTTGGGGGAGTCCAAGGGCCTGATCGGAAATGCCCGGATCAACGGAGAAACTCTCTGGAACTGGGACATCCTTCCCTTGGAACTCGACGACGCAGTTCCGGTCTCAGCGGCGTTGGAGGAACAGCCCTCCCTTCCTGACGTACCAGTGTCCGGGCCGGTCTTTGTCCAGGGGACTTTTGACCTCCCCGGCGGCGGCGATACCTTCCTTTCCACCGTGGGTTGGACCAAGGGTGTGGTGTGGATCAACGGCTTCTGCCTGGGCCGGTACTGGTCCCGCGGACCGCAGGCCACGCTTTACGTTCCCGGCCCCCTCCTGCGAAAGCACGGCAACACCATCACCATGCTTGAACTCCAGGCGGCCTCCCACAGCACGGTTTCCTTCGTGGCCAGCCACGACCTTGGCCATACGGAGTTCTGACCATGACGCTGACTCAAGCAACAACGGCAGGAACTGCTGCTCCGACCGGCCGTCAGTTTCGGATTTCTGCGGAATCGGAGACAGATGGCCGCGTGGTTGCGGCGGTGATCACGGAGGTCGGCGGCACCATCCGCAGCCTCACCGTGGACGGCGAGCCCCTGATCGAGGAGTTCCCCGAGTTCGGTCTCCCCAAACACTGCGAGGGCGAGATCCTCATTCCTTGGCCCAACAGGGTCCGGGATGGGCGATGGACGCATGACGGGAAAGACCTCCAACTGGCCATCAGCGAACCCGGGCGTGGCAACGCCATTCACGGCCTGGTCAGGTTACGTCCTCACACGATGGTTAGCCGGTCCGCCAGCGAGCTGACCCTTCACGTTCGGATCTACCCGAGCGACGGTTACCCGTTCGCTGTGGACGTGGAGACCACGTATTCGGTATCTCCGGAGGGGCTGGCGGTCACTCACGCTTTGACCAACAAGTCAGCCAAGCCCGCCCCTGTGGCCATTGGATCCCATCCGTACATGCGGGTGGGTGCCACGCCCATGCAGGACGTTTCCTTGACCATCAACGCTGCCTCGTATGTGGTGGTGGATGAGCGTCTGAATCCCGTGGGTACGTCCCCTGTCTCCGGGACGCCCATGGATCTGTCCGCAGGGCCCAAGGTGGGCTGGCTGCACCTGGACACAGCATTCCTGGATCTCACTCCGGCGCCGGACGGAATGTACCGGCACCTCCTGGAGGCGCCCAACGGTGACGCCGTGGAGGTCTGGGGCGATGCCAACTACCAGTACGCGCAGGTGTACACCACCACGAGCTATCCAGCGGGAGGCCACCGGACCGCGGTAGCGGTGGAACCCATGACGGCGCTCCCCAACGCCTTCAACTCCGGAGCCGGCCTGCGCTGGCTTGAACCGGGGGAGGAATGGATCTCGACCTGGGGGATTTCACACCGGCTCGGCCCCGCACAGGGCAACCACCATAGAGGAGAGAACTGACCATGGCATGGCTAGTAACTGGAGGAGCCGGCTACATCGGCTCCCACGTAGCCCAAGCACTCATGGATGACGGCCACGACGTGGTGGTCATCGATGACCTGTCCAGCGGCAAGCTCGGATTTGTGCAGGAAGGCGCAGCCTTCGAACAGGGATCCCTGCTGGATACTGGTTTCCTTAAAGACGTCTTCGCACGCCACGACGTGGCCGGCGTGATCCACTTAGCGGGTTTCAAGTACGCCGGCGTATCGGTTGAATGGCCGCTTCACACCTATTTCCAAAACGTCACCGGTACGGGAAACCTGCTCGCCGCCATGGAAGCAGCCTCTGTACGGGCGATCGTTTTTTCCTCGAGCGCCGCCGTGTATGGGAACACTGACGTGGATCTCGTGACCGAATCGACGCCCACGAGGCCGGAATCTCCCTATGGCGAATCCAAGCTCATTGGTGAGTGGCTCATCGCAGACCAATCACGGGCAACCGGGCTTCGCCATACATCCCTCCGGTATTTCAACGTTGTTGGCTCCGGGATTCCGGACGTGGTGGATGTCAGTCCGCACAACCTGTTCCCCTTGGTCTTCCAAGCGCTGAAGGATGGCGCAACGCCGAAGATCTTTGGTACCGCCTATGCCACGCCGGACGGCAGCTGCGTCAGGGATTACGTCCACGTTGCCGACGTTGCCGCGGCCCACGTGGAAGCTGCCCGGAAACTCCAGGAGGGCGTTGATCTTGAACCCGTCTACAACCTTGGCAGCGGTACCGGGGTATCTGTCCGTCAGATCATGACCGAAATGGCCTCTGTGACGGAGATTCAGTTCGCTCCACAGATTTGCGCAGCCCGGCCCGGCGATCCTGCCCGGATCGTCGCTTCCGGCGAACTGGCACGCCGGGACATCGCCTGGGAACCGAGGCATACGCTCCGGGACATGATCTCCAGCGCCTGGGCGGCAGCCGGGAACCAGAAGTTATCCACCCACTAGCACTGCAACGCACTATCCCAAAGGAACATCATGATCGACGCCCCGGAACTGCTGGCTACCGTCACGGCTACCAGCAAGACCACCATGGAAATCAACCTCAACGCCGCCATCCAGGCTGCGGAGCAGCGTGCGCGCAATGAAGGCCGCTGCGGGATCCTGGTCACGCGGCTGGACTATGCGTCCTACACGGTGGAGCTCTCACCGGACGTGCCCTACGGCTACACCTATGAGAAGCATGACGCCTGAGACGAAGGGATCGCGGGGCACGCCTCGCTCCACCCGCCGGCGCTTCACTGTTCGAATCCGTTCAGCGGATTCGGCCAGGATCCTCTTGTCATGCGTGCTGGTCGGCTTCAGCCTGGTGCTGGGGCTTACGCCGGGTTGGGCTTCGGAGATCAACGGCTCCGACATCAAGATCAGTGTTGACATTGCGCCGCGCACACAATGTAGCGGCCAGTGCCTTCCGAACGGACTCCCCGCGACGGGCCTCGACCCCGTAGGGGCCCTCGTGGCTGCCGGGCTCTGCGGCGGGACCGGGGTGCTCCTCCTGTTCGTCGGGCGCGGGCAAGCCGCTACGCGACGCCTTCCCACGGGCGGCTAGGCCAAGGACGCGACATCATGGATGCACGCCCCGCCAAAAGGTACAAAAACCCCTTGCTGGGTGCCAATATTCCGTGTAAGTTTACGTAAACATTCTTAAGAATCTTTGCACCTGGTTACCTGAATCACCTGCTTCGGTGCGCACAGCCGCGCATCGCCCAGCATGCCCACCCACCCTCGAGGCAACCGCTCACAGCGGGCGGGGGAGGGTGGAATTTCGCCCAACTGGACTCCGTATACGAGCACGGAGTCCGCCCTGGCGCTTCCCTTACCGACACCTCAGGATATGAATCTCCCCCGCATTGCAATGAAGGAGCAAGACGATGAGCAAAACAAGCTTGATCGTAAGAATCTCAGCAGTTGCCGCTGGCACTGCCGTACTGGCCGGCGTGGCCGGAGCCGCACTGGCTGAAGAAAACCATGGCGACCAGGACGTCGACGTGAACGTGGCGATTGCGCAGATCGATGAGCCCGGAATTCTGGCCATGAGCGTGGCAGGAACCACGGCCACCCTGACCGAAGCCGGATCGTCTCCCACCGTCCGCCAGTTCACGGGTTCGCTGCCCACGGTAACGGTGACTGATACGCGACTCCCGGACCAGATCCCGGCCGGTGCCGGCTGGTACGTCATTGGTACATCCACCGACTTCACGGGAACCACGGGCCAGCCGGCGATCGGGGCTGGACATTTGGGGTGGTCCCCTTCGCTGATTGACGGTGGTGAATCGGGGCAGGTTGCCGAGGGCGACGTTGTGGAAACGGTCATGGACTCGGGTGCGGACGCAGTGGGCCTGGTGGACCAGGAATTGCTGGCCCTGGCCCTGGACTCAGCCGCGGTTGCGCCTGAAGGGCAGTGGACCGCAACGGCCGGATTGTTCCTCCGTACGCCGGCTACCGTCGCGCCCGGCGACTACACCGCGAACCTGACGTTGTCGTTGTTCGAGTAGACGCATTGGTGGTCCGGCTCCTGGGGGAGCCGGACTATTTTTGTGTCCAGTATGAAAAAGTTGCAGAGAAATGTCCTGACTGCCGAATACAAGGAGCGCCCATTGATTCCCGAAATAGCTGGACTTCCTTCCCTTGGGTGGACGTCATCGCCCAGCCACGCGAGCTACGACGACGCCGAGGGAACACTCACGCTCACGGCAGCGCCCGGCGTCGATTGGTCCAACGACTCGCTCGGGGGCGAACAGCAGCACCGGGCCTCGGCCCTGGCTTTCACGGCTCCAGCGTCGTTCTCGTTGTCGGCCAGGGTCATGGTGGCCTCGCCACGCACAACGTTCGACGCCGGTGTGCTGGCTTTGTGGACGGACAGCGACCACTGGGCCAAGCTCTGCTTCGAGTACTCTCCGCAAGGGGAGGCCATGGTGGTCAGCGTGGTGACCAATACCTACTCTGATGACTCGAACGGTCCGGTGGTGACCGCACCGTGGGTCTACCTGCGGGTCAGCCGGGTGGGTCCCGCTTGGGCGTTCCATTCGTCAACCGACGGGCGGGACTGGTCCTTTGTCCGTCTTTTCAGGCTGGACACCGACAAACCTGTCCGCGTTGGGTTCATGTCGCAGGCGCCCATGGGGGATAGCTGCGAGGCGCGGTTCGACAGCATCAAATTCATAGAGACAGCGCCGGAGAACCTCCGCGACGGCAGCTAGCCCCCGGCCGCGCTGCCCGTTCTCCGACGCAGACTGGCTGCCTCAGGGAATCGCAGGCACGGCGGTCGCCGTCGCGACCGGTGCGGGAATAGGCAGGATGGCCGGTGCCGGTGCCGGTGCCGGTGCCGGTGTGGTGGGCGGCGTGACGGGTTCGACAGGTGCCGGTGTGGTGGGCGGCGTGACGGGTTCGACAGGTGCCGGTGCGGTGGTTGGCGGTGCTGTTGGCGTTACCGGCGGTGCCGGTGCGGTGGTTGTCGGAGTCGTTGGTTCCGTGGTTGGCGGCGTTGTTGGCGCTACAGGCGCGGTGGTTGTCGGAGTCGTTGGTTCCGTGGTTGGCGGAGCTGTTGGCACACCCGGCGTTGCCGGCGGTGACGTCGGACTAGACGCAGGCGGTGTGGTTGCCGGTGTGGGGGCGGCTGTCGGTGACGGGGGAGTGGTTGGCGGCGCGAACGGTATCGGTGGGTCTGTGGCCGGCGGTGTGGATGCCGGTGCCGGCGGTGGAGTAGCGGGACCGGCGGCAGGTGTCTCTTGGTTCCCAAGCGCGGTGGTGGGCGACCATTGCGGCACGTTCCATGCCGGCGTCGTATCTGTCTGCTGCGCGAAGCTGGTCAGCCGCAGCGCATTGACATGCGCCTCAAATGCCAGGGGTACCAGGCTCCACGCTGACGGATCGGCCAGTGTGCCGTTCACGATGGTTTCAAAATGAAGATGGCACCCGGTGGACGCGCCGGTTGAGCCAACAAGTCCTACGACGTCGGCAGCCAGGACCGTTTCTCCCTTGCGCACTGCGACGGACTGCAGGTGGTTATAGGTGGTGACCAGGCCGCTGCCGTGGTCTATTTCCACCCGGTTCCCTCCGCCCCAAGGATGCCAGCCGACCTCGCGCACGGTTCCCTCGTCAGCGGAATGCACCGGCGTGCCACAGGCTGCGGCGTAGTCCTGTCCCGTATGGAATTCTCCGGCGGAACCCGTCATGGGGTTGGTGCGCTGCCCGAAGGGCGAACTCGGATGGAGGTTCACCAGCGGAGAAATCAAGGTCCCTGGGCCAGGCCGGGCCGGTCGGCGGGACGTGTCACCAGCGGTTGCGCCCCATGAGCCGCCGCTGAAGGAACAGGTGCCGGGTGCTGACAGGCTTTGGGAGCCCAGGAAGCCCGCGATCTCCTCGGCCAACTGCCGGTATTTGGTGTAGTGGTCAGGATCTTGGTTCCGCTGCACGCGGTGGATGGCAATGCTGGAAGGCAGAGCCTGCCAGTCCTTGACGTCTTTCAGGGCCAGGAAGAAGCTGGTTGCGCTGACAAAGGGATCCATGCGATCGGCGGAGGAGCCCCAGGCCCCATTGGCGCGCTGCTGGAACAGGCCCCGCGAGTCCGGCCCTGCGGCGTCACCGTAGTCCTTGCTCTCCAGGGACGATTCGCCAAGTGCGGCCTGAATGCCAAGGATCCGGGCATCGGCGGGCAGGGCCAACTCTTCCGCCGCCGCCACAATGGCGGAGGCGTTCCGGAGTTGGACGTCTGAAACGGGGCCGCCCGCTGGGAGCGCTCCGCGCCCGGTGTTCGTTTGCCCGCACAGCAGCGCCCCTAAGCCATCCGAAGATGCGAAGGTGGGTGGCGTCGTCGTGGAGGCGCTTGAGGCCCGAAATGCGGGCTCGTTCGCGGAACCCCTGGATCCTGCTGGGCTCCCTGCTGCCGCCGGAGCGGGTTCAACGGTGTGTGCCTGGGCTTGCTCTGCGGAGGGGTGGAGAGTCTGAACAGCACCCGAAGGGAAGCTGCCGATCAAGGTTGCGGCAGTGAGTACTGCCAGGGGCAGCGGGATCCGGTGGCGGGTCCGGGTGGCGGGCGGAACGTGGAGCGGGGTTACGCGGTGGTGGCCGTCAGAATGGCCGGTATTCACGGCGCTCACCGTTAGGGGCGGGGTCTAGCCCGGCCAAAGAGTTGGAGGTCGACGACATTGTCTTGATCCGATCCGGGTATGTTTACGTGAACATGATGTCAACGTAAACATACCGCCGACCGGTGGAGTGGTCAAGACTTATGCTGCTGGTGGACTGACAATTCCAGATCGATAAATGCCGCAATCATGGCCCGGTACATTCGCTCGACCACATCCGGCGCAGCCCCGGACTCCTCAGCGATTGAGCGTACCTTTGCAATGACCTTCTCGACTCGATCAGGCGCCTGGACGGCAGCCCGATCCGCCTTGAGCTTGCCGGCCTCCTCCACCCAATGTTGACGCCGGGAAACAAGCCCCACGATCTCCCGATCCAATTCATCGATCTCCGCGCGAATACTCTCAATGTCCAGGCTCGTCATCCCACCAACCCTACCCATGCCCTGTGGAAATCCGGATGCTTAGGTAAGCCAAACAAGGTAAGTTGGCATGGTGATTCCCTCCGTAAAACCTGCCATTGACCGCGCCCCCGGAGTCTCAAAGGAGATCGAGGACGCGGCCTGGTATGTGCTCGGTCCGGCGCTGCAGGGGAGACCTTCGGCGCTGGACGGCGCGACGTTGACGTGGACCGCGGATGCCGCAGGAGAGTTGCTCGAAAGGCTTGAGCGCGGGGTTGAGGACTCCAAAGCGCCCATGATGACCAACCTTCGGCAGAACCTGGACGGCGCGTCCAGGGAAGCCAAGCTGCTTGCCGTGGAATTGCTGTTCCTGCAGTCGCTGCCGCTCGCCCATGAGGTCAAGTCACTCAGGGTGAAGCGCGCCCGCGTTGCCGAAGCCGCGTCCTGGGTTGAGCCTGCCATCGCCTTGCCGGATGAGCTCTACGAGGGCATGACGGACCATGGAGTCATCCGAGACCGCACTGCCGAATTCAACTGGACCATCTGGGACCACTTGAAGTGGCTGTGCCGGTTTGTGGCCCACGTCGACAGCCAAAACACCGACGCCATCAACCAGGCGCTCGCGGACCCCTTGGCATTCCATGAGCTCGCGGCAGCAACGCCGGAGGACCAACCCGCCCTGCGCCGCAGCATCGAGTACCTGGTGTGGCCCAGCTATTTCGAACCCGTGGTGGCGGACGTGGAACGCCAGGAAATCCGGGACGCGTTTGCTTCGCTTGTGGGCGGTGCCAAAGGTGACTCGGACGAGGACATCACCGCGGACATCCACCGCATCCGCCTGCACCTGGACGAGCAAGCCGGGCAACGCATCGACTGGTACGCCCGCCAACTGGTGAGCCAGTGGCGCAAGGTGGGAGACCCGGGTCGTCGTTCCTGGCTCCTGCGCACCCATCACGACAATGCGGACCTCCTGGCGGCCTGGGTAGCCGAAGAAAAGGCCACCTTGGACGTGGAGCACCTGCGTACGCTCACCGCGGGGGTTACGGCAGGCGTGGTCCAGCATGCAGTGGACGAGGATTACAAGCACCTTGGCTATGTGGAACGGGAGGACACCAAGACTGCCGTCTTCGCCTTCCTTACTGTCATGAAGCCCGGCGACCTCACGCTCTACCAGCACACCGGACGGGTACGGGTTGGAGTGGTCCTCGGCGAGCCCGAACACCACGAAGACAACCGCCGGATCCGCCGCAAGGTCCGCTGGTTCGATGACAGTTATGCCATCCCCGAGCTTCCCCGCCACGCCCAGCGGCAGCTGTCCACCCCCGGCATCCTGGTGGATGTCACCCGGGTCATCCAGGCACTGCAGGAACTGCTCCCGGTAGAAGCTGAAACCGACGGCGAGGACGAAGCCCCGCCCACCGCCGTCGTCGAGGTTGTCCAGCAAGGCTTCCGGCCCCTGACCGACCAGTTCGCAGCGTCCCTTCACATGGACCTCGAGCCGCTCAAGGAGATCGCGGAACTACTGGAGGAGAACCGGCAGCTGGTTCTTTATGGTCCTCCGGGCACCGGCAAGACCTACCTTGCCAAGCACCTCGCCGCCGAACTGGCGGGAGATCACACCGACGAACGCGTGAAGCTGGTGCAGTTCCACCCGTCCTATGCCTACGAGGACTTCTTTGAGGGCTACCGGCCGGACAAGACCGACGACGGCCAGGTGTCCTTCAAGCTCGTCGCCGGGCCGTTGCGCCGGCTAGCCGAGGAAGCCGCCAAACCGGAAAACGCGCACAAACCGTACTTCCTCATCATCGATGAAATGAACCGCGCCAACCTGGCCAAGGTGTTCGGCGAGCTCTACTTCCTACTCGAATACCGGGACGACCGGATCTACCTGCAGTACAGCCCCAACGAGCCCTTCAGCCTGCCTGACAACCTTTACATCATCGGCACCATGAACACGGCGGACCGCTCCATCGCCATGATGGACGCCGCCATCCGGCGCCGTTTCGCGTTCATCGAACTGCACCCCAACGTCGAACCGGTCAAGGGATCGCTGCGGCGGTTCCTGGAGGCACGGGGACTGGACACTCTCAACGCGGACCTCCTGGACGCGCTCAACGCCGCGATCGATGACTGGGACCGGGACCTGATGATCGGGCCGTCGTACTTCATGAAGAACGCCGCCCAGAATCCGACGGGCCTGCGCCGGATCTGGAAGTACGAGCTCATGCCGTTGCTGGAGGAGCACTACCACGGGCAGCTGAACCGGGCACAGCTGGAGGAGCGCTTCGGCCTGGACCAGTTACTGGGACGTCTTGCAGCCCGCTAAAGCCATCCCACCCAGGCCGGGCCGGGCACCAGCCAGTGCTGGCCGGGCCGCGGCGCCCCGGCACATCGTCATGGACGAGCTCTCCGGCGGCGTGGTGGACAAACTCGATCCCGAATCCGCAGCGTTCATCAATGCCAGCGGCCTGGCCAAAGCTTCTCCCATGGGCATGGGCCTCTACAGGATCGAGCCAGTGGGCAAAGTGGGCTCCGTCCGCACCCCCACAGTTCAACTGGAAGTCCGGCCCAAGGACCGCCTTGGCCTAAGCCGCCTGCTGTTCCTTCTGGGCTACGCCGGGGAACAGGGTTTCCGCGACCATGCGGTGGAGGCCGTGGAGCATCCGGACCTGTGGAGCGCCTTGGCTGAGTCGCTGGCGCAGTTGGCGGACCGGGCCCTCAGCCGCGGCGTCCTGCAGGGCTACCTGACGGTGGAGGAATCGCTGCGGACCGTCAAAGGCCGGATCCGGATTTCGGACCAGATCTCCCGCCGCCCCGGCATGATGGTGCCGCTGGAGGTGTCCTACGACGAATTCACCGAGGATATCGCCGAGAACCGTATTCTCCGTGCCGCGTTGGAGCGGATGGGAAAGGTGCCGGGGGTACGGCCCGACGTCCTGAGCCGTATCAGGCAGCTCAAGGGAAAGCTCGACGCCGTCACGCGGCTTCAGTCCGGAGCACCGCTGCCGCCGTGGCGGGCCAGCCGGATGAACCTCCGGTACCACCCTGTGCTGAGGCTGTCCGAAGTGATCCTGCGCAATGCCTCCGCCGAGGCGGGCGAGGGCAAGCAACAAACGGCGTCCTTCGTGGTGGATATGGCCCAGGTGTTCGAGGAGTTCGTGGGGACCGCGCTGCGCGGAGCCATGAGCGCCCATCCCGGGGAGATGCGACTCCAATACGGGGCGCTCCTGAACGAGGCAGTCAATGACTCAGATCGCCTGACGGTCCGCCCCGACGCCGTGCACTTCCTTGGCGGCCGCCCCGTGGTGGTCTACGACTCCAAATACAAAGCAGCCTCCGACGCCGGGGCCTCGCTCAGTGCCGACCATTATCAGTTGCTGGCGTACTGCACCGCGCTCCGGGTCCCCACAGCGTGGCTTGTGTACGCCGGTGCCGGGGAAGTGAAGCTGCGGCGAATCCTCAACACGGACATCGATATCGTGGAGTACCCGCTGGACCTGTCGCTGCCGCCGTCGGAGATTCTTGCGGCGGTGGCGGACCTCGCTGAGCAATCGTGGGGTGAAGTAGTACGCCAGGCTGTGGCGGGCCGGTCGGCGTCGGACTAGCCTGAGACTTAAACCGTTGGCGACAAGGAGGCATCATGGCCGGCAAGAAATCGTGGCGCGACATGAGTAAAGGTCAACGCATTTCAGTCGTGGTCAGCGGAGTGCTGAACCTGGCTCTGCTGGTGGCCGCGCAGCGCAGCATCGCCAAGACCCCGGACTCGAACATCAGGGGCAAGAAGGCCGTCTGGCGCGCAGTGTCCTTCATCAACTTCTTCGGCCCGGTCAGCTATTTCCTGTTCGGCCGCCGTCGGGATGCAGCAGGGTTGAACAGCTAAGTTCAGGCGGGCATTTTCACCGTAAAGGTGGTGCCCCGTCCCGGTTCGCTGGTCAGGGTGATGGTGCCGCCGTGGGCTTCAACGATTGCCTTGCTGATGGGCAGCCCAAGGCCGACGCCGGGGATGGTGCTGTTACGGACGCCGCCGGCCCGGAAGAACTTGGTGAACGCCTCGGCCTGCTCCTCCTCATTCATGCCCATCCCAGTGTCGGTGACCCGGCAGAACACGTAGTCTTCGTCCTCCCAGGCCGCTACTTCCACGTCGCCGCCGTCGGGGGAGTACTTGATCGCATTGGATACCAGGTTGTCCAGAACCTGGGCGATGCGGGAGGAATCAACGTGTGCTTCCAAGGCGTCGGGGAGGTCCATGGAAAGCCGAATGCCGGCTTTGGCAGCCCGGGGTTCGGCGGAGGTTACGCTGCCTCGCACCAGCTCTGCCACGTCCACTGCGTGGGGCTGGATGACAATCTGGCCGGATCTGACGGCCAGGAGGTCGGAGACGAGGGTGAGGAGTCGTTCGGCGTTGCGCCGGACAATGTCGAGCTGTTTGCGGGACCGTGCATCCAGTACGTCGGGATCATCCAGGATCAGTTCCACGTAGCCCAGGATGGAGGTCAGCGGAGTCCGGAACTCGTGGGACACGTTGGCCACAAAGTCATCCTTGGCAGCAAGCGCGTTGACCAGGTCCGTCACGTCGCTGAAGACCACTACGGAACCGGCGAACTTCCCGTCGTCGTCCACCATGGGACGCGCGCTGGTGGTAAAGGCGCGCTGCTCCTGTCCTGCTCCGAGCCACACCAACTGGTCAGTAAAGCGTTCACCGAGCACCGCACGCCGCACGGGGCGGCGGTCCGTGGGCAGCGGCGTGGTCCGGTCAGTATCAAACACCAGCAGCTGGGATTCGTTGGGGTCCTCGTTGTCCGAGGGGGTTGCCAGGGTGTGGGTTTGGCGTTGGCGGCGGTTCATGAGGATGTCATGCCCGTTGCCGTCCACGGCCACGACTCCCAGGGGCAAGGCCTCCATGACGGTGTTCAGGAGCCGTTCCTGCTTGGTGCTGACATCCAATGCTTCCTTGAGTGCCTCGTCCTTTTGCTCCATGGCGCGTTGCTGGCGCACCATGCTCAACGTCAGAACGCTGACGGAAACTCCGATCCCGAGAATCAGGATGGGGAAGAGCAGCGGTTTGGTCAGGGCCTGTTCGGTGACGTCACCACGGATAAACAAGGGGATCCACACGATACCCAACGGGCCGAGGAACGACAGGGCGATGGCCAACTTTGGATAAAGCCCCGACGCGCACAACCAGATGACCGGCAAGACCACCAAAACGCTGACGCCGGTGAGTGCCTCCTGGCCGCCCTCGCGACCGAACGAGATCGACACCATGTCCAGGATGGGAATGCTGAGGAAGCTGGCAAAGGGCAGCCGGTGCCACGGGACAATGACGCACAGCGCCAAAAGGAATGCCTGGCTGAGCAGGAATATCAGGAAGAGGGGGTTTTCCAGCGTGGCCGGGAAAAACAGCCACACCAGGATGGCCGAAATACAAACACAAACCGATAGGGGCAGCTGGCTGAGGACTACACGCATCCGCAGGGTATGTTCGTGGAAGGAGCGTTGAAAAACCAAGAGTTTCTTCTTTTCACCAATATCCCAAGTCGAAGGGTGGGTCATGGCACATCCACCACGGATGCAGAAGAAAGTCGGTTCATGAGATCAGCCTAACCATAATGGATATACTTCTGAGGTTATCGAAGGGGCTGAGGGGCTGCGATGAGTGAAGTACGTGTGGGGTTGGTCATTGAAGATGACCAGGATATTCGGGAACTAGTACGTGTGGTCCTGTCCCAGGCGGGATTTGATGTGCACACTGCGTCCACGGGATCTGCAGGTGTGACGTCAGCCCGTGAACTGAACCCGGACGTCATTACCCTGGACCTGGGCCTGCCCGACATCGACGGCTTCGAAGTAGCACGCCAGATCCGCAAGTCCTCCGACGCCTACATCATTATGCTGACGGCACGCGCTGAGGAACTCGATACCCTCATGGGACTCGAAGCCGGTGGTGACGACTACCTGACCAAGCCGTTCCGACCCCGCGAACTGCGCGCCCGTGTCGAGGCCATGATGCGAAGGCCCCGCGCGTCGTCGGACACCAAAAACGTTCCGGAACAAGTGGACCCCGAGGTGAGCCACAACGGCTTGGCCGTCTCGGCCGGCTCCCGGACGGCGGTCCTCAATGGCGCCGAGCTGAAGCTCACCCGCACCGAATTCGACCTCCTGCTTGCCTTGCTGGAGACGGGACGGATTGTGCGGACCAAGGCAGACCTCGCCCGTCGCCTGCGCAACGAACCGTACGACGTCGGCAGTTACGTCAGCGACGCGGACGAACGTGCCGTTGAGGTGCACATGGGGAACCTGCGCAAGAAACTTGGCGACAGCATCCAGGCGCCCCGCTGGCTTGAGACGGTCCGCGGCGTCGGCTACCGGCTGGCTCCCGCGAACAACAACTAAGCAACCCGCAGGGGCTCCGCCGCGATCACCGGGTGATCGCGGCCCAGGTTGCCCAAACCGTTCGCGCCCTGCGGCGAGCCCAGTTCCTCGAAGAACTCCACGTTGGCCCTAACGTAGTCGGCCCATTCATCCGGGACATCGTCCGCGTAGTAGATCGCCTCAACGGGGCACACAGGATCGCATGCCCCGCAGTCCACACATTCAGACGGGTGGATATAGAGCGAGCGTTCGCCCTCGTAGATGCAGTCCACGGGGCATTCCTCGATGCACGCTTTGTCCTTGACATCAACGCAGGGCTGGGCGATCACGTAGCTCATGGCTCGCTACACACCCGTGTAGACGGTCTTGCCCCACGTGTAGAAGTCCAGGGCGGACCTGCCTTGCTCACGGAAGGTATTTGTTGAGGAGTCCTTCACGCCGCCGAAAGGCACGTTGAGGTCCAGCCCCGCGGTGGGGCGGTTGACCTTGACCACGCCGGCCTGCGCCCGTGCGGCAAAGTCCGTCGCGAGGGCCAGTGAGTCCGTGCAGATGCCGGCGGTGAGGCCATAGCGGGAATCGTTGATGGCAGCGAGGCCGGCCTCGTAATCGGGCACCTCAAGTACTGCAACCACGGGACCGAAAATTTCTTCGGTGACCGCGGCGTCGTCGAATGCCAGGTCAGCCAGAACCGCGGCCGGGAAGAACAGCGGACCGTTCGGGTCGCCGTCGTGGCTTCCGTGCAGGAGCGTTGCGCCGCGTTCGACGGCGGTACGCACCGCGGCCTGGTCCTGTTCGAATTGCTGCCTGCTCACCACGGCGCCCATCCGGGCATCCGGGTCAAGACCGTCTCCGGTGCTGTATGCAGCGGCCTCCTGGACCAGTGCGTCCAGGAACGCAGCGCGGATTCCCGGCGTCACGTACACGCGCGAGGTTGCCGTGCAGGCTTGTCCCGTCAGGCCGAAAGCACCTGCCGCCACCACCTGGGCAGCCTTGCGGGCATCGGCGTCGTCGAGGACCAGGACACCGTTCTTGCCGCCCATTTCCAGCTGGACCCGGGCACGGCGGCCGTTCAGGATCTCCTGCAGTCCGAGGCCCACATTGGTGGAGCCCGTGAAGGACATTCCGGCGATGCGCGGATCCCGGGCCAGGGCATCACCCACCACGCGGCCCTTTCCGTGCACCACGTTGAACACGCCCGCGGGCAGTCCGGCGTCCTGGAGTGCACGGGCCAGGTGGGTTGCCGACAACGGCGTGAGTTCAGCCGGCTTGATGACCACGGTGTTCCCGCTGATCAGGGCCGGGGCTGTCTTCCATGCCGGGATGGCGATGGGGAAGTTCCACGGGGTAATGAGGCCGATGACGCCCAGCGGCTCGCGGCGTGTGGTGATGGTGGTGTCCGGCAATCCGCTGGGCAGCACCTCACCGGTGGCGGCCCAGCCGAGGGAGCCGAAGAAACGGAGGACGTCAGAGGCCCGCTTGACCTCGCCTTTGGCCTCGGCCAGGGTTTTGCCTTCTTCACGGACCAGGTCCTCGGCGATGGCAGCCTGGCGTTCGATCAACAGGTTGCCGGCAGCGATGAGGATGGCGCCCCGCGACGGTGCGGGCATGGCAGCCCAGCCCGGCTGGGCTGCTGCGGCTGCCGTGACGGCGGCGTCAAGGTCCCCGGCAGTACCGCTGGGAGAGAGTGCGGCGAGCTCTTCCGGACGGGCCGGGTTCATCCGCTGGGTGTCGCCTTCGCCCAGCCATTGGCCGTTGATGAGGTGTTGTGCGGTGATGCTGGAGTGTTGTCCGGGGTTGGTATTCACGGCAAGGGTGGTTTCCAGGGCTGTGGACGTCATGGCGTTTCCTTTGAAAGTAGTGGGGTTAGAGGCTGCGGATCAGTCCGCCGTCGCACCTGAGCGCGACTCCGGTGATGTACGACGCCGGCGCGCTGCACAGGAACGCGGCGGCCGCACCGAACTCGGCGGGTTCTCCATAGCGGCGTGCAGGGATGGTCTTGCGGGATTCGAGCTGGATGTCTTCCATGGTGGTGCCGCGTCGTTTGGCGGCGGCTTGGTCCAGCTGGGTGACACGATCCGTGGCGATCCGGCCGGGCAGCAGCAGGTTCACGGTGACTTCATCCAACGCCACTTCAGCGGCGAGCGTCTTGAGGTACCCGGCCAGGGCAGCGCGTCCGGTGTTGGAGACGGCGAGGTTGGGCAGCGGAGCGACGACGCCGCTGGATCCGATGGCCAGGATGCGGCCCCAACGCCGTTCCCGCATCCCCGGAAGGACGTGCGATACCAAGGCGTGATGGGGTTTGACCAGGAGATCGAAGGCCGCGGCGATGTCGTCCGAACTCAAGGTCGCGGCGGCGCCGGGCTTGGGGCCGGGACCGTTGAGGACCAGGATGTCGATGGGTCCCAAGTCCGCCACGGTCTGTTCAATGGCGGACTCGATGCCTTCGGCAGTGGTGAGGTCGGCCTCGATGGCGACGGCGTCAAAACCGCTGGTACCCAGTGAGCCAGTCCCGTACGCAGCCTGCAGTTCCCCGACGATCTCCTTGGCGCGGTCCCTGCGGCGGCCAACGATCGCCACCCGTACTCCCTCGGCAGCCAAGGCACGCGCCACGGCCAGGCCCAGCCCACCCGTGGACGCAGCAATCAACGCGGTCTTGCCGGCAATTCCCAGGTCCATCAGAAGCTCCCCACTGTTGTTTTCGCGGTCTCCAGCGCCGACGCTGCTTCGCCCAGGTGCGTCCCCATGCTGGTCCGCAGGTTCTCGGGGAAGCCCGCCGCTGGCGCCCGGACGCCCGGGTCCTTGATGAGGCCGCGTTCGCGCAGGCATTCCTTGCGGATGGCCAACGCCACCTTGGCCTGCTGCTCAAAGTTGATCAGCGGCAGGTAGGGCAGCAACTCGCGTTGGGCGGCCTCGTAGCCGTCCTCTTGCCACGCCCGTACACAGGCGATCAAGGCTTCGGGGTAGGAGAACCCCGTCATGGCGCCGGCCGCACCGGCCATGAGTTCGTCCAGCAGGCCCTGCCCGCCAAGACCACCAAAGATGGAAACGCCGACGGCGGCACTCAGCTCCGCGATCGCGACGCTGGTGGGCGGCGCTTCGGCCTTAACGGCGATCACGTACTCGCAGGCGTTGACCACGGAGATCAGCGCGGACGTCGCGATGCTGACACCGCTGGCCAGTGGGTAATCCTGCAGGACCACCTTGGCGCCGGTAGCACGGTGAATGGCCTCCAGATGGTCAATCACCGTCCCAGCTTTGGCAGAGTTGGCCTGAACCATCACGGCCCCGAGCCGGCTGCCGGCCACTTCCTGGGCTGCAAGTACTTCCTCGATGGCAGTGCGGGTGGCCAGGGCGGTCACGCCAACGACCAAAGGGAGCGAGGTGCATTCGACCACGGTTTCCAGGACATCCCGGCGCTCCTCGGCCGTGAGCGCGGCTGCTTCGCCGAAGACGCCCAGGACGGTGAGCCCGGTGGCGCCGATGGCTTCGTAGTGCTCCACAAGCCCGGCCAGACTGTCCAGGTCAACGTCCAGTGTGCTGCCTTGGAACGGTGTGGCTACGACGCCCCACACGCCTGCAGGCAGGGATTCTCTGTTTTTGGGCGCAAAGGATTGCGTCATGGTTGGTTCCTTTCAGTGCAAACCGCAAAATACGGGAAGGCGGATTACTAGCGGCCCGGCCAGACAGGCGGGCGTTTTTCCTGGAAAGCGCGGACGCCTTCGGCTGAGTCTTCGCTGTCCAAGGCAGCCATGAGGGCTGGCAGGCGAAGGCCACGGGCCTCCTTGGCCGTGAGGTGGGTGGTCTGCGTGACCATCTGCTTCACTGCCCGGACCGACGTGGGGGCGCAGGCAACGATCTGGTCCACCCAGCGCTGCACCGCGGCGTCCAGCTCTTCAGCCGGAACCACCTCGTTGACCAGGCCCATGGAGTGCATTTCCGCGGCGTCGGCTTTGCGACCGGTCAGCAGCATGCCCATGGCCTGCGTGTGCGGGATCCGCCGCACCAACTGGTGGATGCCGCCGTCGAGCGCCAACCGCCCCACGCGAGGCTCGGTCAGGCCGAACTTTGCGGTATCGGCCGCCACCACGATGTCTGCGCCGAGCACCATCTCCATGCCGCCGCCCAGGGCGTAGCCGTTGACTCGGGCGATCACCGGGATATCGAGGGTGGTGCGCAGGCTCAGGCCGCCGAAGCCGTTGGGATCCAGGCCGGCCCAGTATTCAAGGCCCGTCTTGTCCACGGCGGAGGCAGACATGTCCGCGCCCACCGAGAAGGCACGGGATCCGGCGCCCGTGATCACGACGACACGCACTGATGGATCGTTCTCCAGCTGGTCCCAGATCCCGTTGAGCCGGGCTTGGGCGGTGGCATCGACGGCGTTGAGGACATGCTGGCGATCGATGACCACCGTTGCCACGTGGTTCTCAATGGTCAGGGTCACGGTGTCAACGCGGGACTCCACAACAGCCGTCACCGGAGGACTCCCAGCTGCTGCAGGCGTTCGATGGTTTCCTGGTCAAAGCCGTTCTCCAACAGGACCTCCACGTTGTGCTCGCCCAGGCGGGGCGCTGCACGACGGATGCTGGGAGGCGTTGCCGAGAGCCGGATGGGCGCGTTCAGCATGCGGACCGTGCCTACTGAGGGGTGTTCGACTTCCACGATCATGCCGTTGGCTTCTGTCTGTGCATCCGCCAACGCCTGCTCCAAGGTGTGCACCGGAGCGTTGAGCAGTCCTTGCTCCTCGAGTTGGTGGGTCCAGTACTCGGTGGAGTTGGTGGCGATGTGCTCCCGGAAGATCGCCTGCAACGCCGGCTTGTTCTTGAACTGCTGTTCCAGGCTGGAGAATTCCGGACGCTGCGTCAGGTCCTCATCCAGCCCCAGGGCGTCGGAGATCCGGGCCAGCGGGTCCGGCGTGAAGCCACCCACCATGCACACGGCACCGTCAGTGGTTTCGAAGACGCCGCTCAGGGGCATGGCACCCCAGTTGACCTCGTAACCGCGGTTGAGCTGCATGCACGCCTCCTGCATCTGCAGGTGCAGCATGGAGTCATACATGGTCACCTCCACACGCTGGCCAACTCCGGAGCTTTCCCGGGTGCGCAACGCCAGCAGGATGCCCTGCATGAGGTGCATGCCGGTGATGTAGTCGCACAAGGTGGTGGGGTAGATGGCCGGCTTGGTGTCTTCGGACTCGCGCCGCCACATCACACCGGAGTATGCCTGCGCGATCGCGTCCTGGCCACCCTTGTGGGAGTACGGGCCGGCAGGTCCGAAACCGGTGCCCGATGCCCAGATGATCCCCGGGTTCGTGGCCTTGAGCTCTTCGTAGCCGAAGCCCATGCGCTCCATGACACCGGAGCGGAAGTTGCTGACCACTACGTCTGCATCGGCGAGCAGCCGGTGCAGCACCTCGCGGCCTTCTTCGGTGCGGGTGTCGATGGAGACGCTGCGCTTGTTGCGGTTGATGGACAGGAAGATCGGGTTGTCCTGGCCGTCCTGGTCCGGGAAGGAGTTGCGCGAGATGTCACCGGCGCCCGGGCGTTCCACCTTGATGATGTCCGCGCCGTAGTCACCCAGCAGTTGCGTGCAGGATGGGCCCATGAACACCTGCGTGAAATCCACGATCTTGATGCCATCCAGCGGGAGCGGCACGGTTGCGGGAGACCCGGTGGCGAGTGCCGCCGTCGTGCTTTCCTGCTGTTCTGGTTCTACGGTCACGGTGCTCATGCCGGCACCGCCGCGGTTGCGTCGACAGTAGCGTTCGACGACGGGACGTCGCCCGGGTCTGCACCGTGGTGGCGCATGCCCTGCTGGATGTCCAGCGCGGAGACGTCGCGGACCAGGAGGTTGTTCTCCACGGCGAGGGCTGCCGCGACGCCGACGGCCTGGCCCATGGCCATGCAGGGCGGGATCTCGCGGGACATCTTCTGCGCCTCCGGCGTTGCGGAGTAGTGGCGGCCGGCCACCAGGAGTTGGTCCACTTCCTTGGGCAGGAGCGAGCGGTAGGGGTAGTAGTAGTCGCGGCCGCGGGCCACGGTGTCAGCGAAGTGCCGGCGCTGGGTGACGTCGTCCTTGGTCATGACGTACTCGCCCTGCAGGAGGCGGGTCTGGCGGACGCCCATCTGGGAGGCGACGTCCAGCATGTAGCAGTTTTCGAAGCCGGGGAGGTTGGCGCGGACGTAGTCCACCGCTTCGGAGATGCGGTCCCGGGCGGCGAATTCGGCGGCAGTCATGTCGGCGGGATCGACGCCGTCGAAACCGGTCATGTGGGGGGCGTTGCACCACACCACGCCGTCGATGGGGGTCTTGAGCCACCACAGTTCCCAGGCGCCGCCAAGGAGGCGCTTGATCTTGCGGTTGATGGCGCGGGCTTCCTTGGGGTTGGCCTGCTCGAAGGCCTCTGCGGCGTTGGTGTCCACATTGCCCAGGCGGAAGACCAGCGTGGTGAGGTAGTTGTCCTTGGCGTAGCTGGCGCCGGCACGGGAGGCGACGTCGATGTCACCGGTGGTGTCGATGACGACGTCGGCCATAAAGGCCTGTGGGCCAAGCTTGGTTTCGCAGATGACGCCCTTGATCACGCCGTTGTCCACGATGGGGCGGGAGAACCAGGAGTGCAGGCGGAGGTCCACGCCTGCCTCGCGGACGAGGTCGTTGGAGACGCGCTTCCAGCCATCGGGATCGAAGGCGGCGGCGTAGCAGATGGGCTTGGGGTTGGTGTGGGAGTGGAAGTCGAAGGTGCCGTAGCGGCCCCACTTGTTCCACAGTTCCTCGGAGGTCTTACGGTCATCTGCCGGCGGGACGATTGCCAAGCCGAGCTTCTGGAGGCGTTCGACGTACTCGGAGACGATGCCCGTGACAGTGATTTCCTGGCCGTTGATCATGTCATCGAGAACCAGGACCATACCGCCGGAGGCGAGGCCGCCCAAGGATGAGTAGCGTTCCAGCAGCGTGACTTTGGCGCCCGAACGGGCTGCGGTGACGGCAGCGGCCACGCCGGCGGGGCCACCACCAACTACCAGGACATTGGAGCGTGAGATGACCGGGGCGGTGAGGTCCGCCGTCGTGGTGCTGAGTTCCAGTGAGTTCAGAGCGTTCATGGGAGGTTCCTTACTTTCCGACGAAGATGCCGTTGCTGCGGCGTGCGGCGAGGTAGAAGACGATGCTGAGGATGGAGAGGACGGCCACGTAGACCGGGAAAACCCAGGTGAGGTTCAGCGATTGGAACCAGACCAGAAGATAGGAAGCAGTGCCGCCAAAGAGGGCCACGCCGATTCCGTAGCCCAGGGCCACGCCCGTGCCGCGGATGTTCTTGGGCATCAGGGACGAGCTGACCACGTTGTAGAGGGTCATGTTCAGGACCAGGACAATGGAGCCGCCAAGAAGTACGGCCGCGAAGCCGCCGATGCCTGGCTGGACGTACATCAGCATGAGGAATACGGACGGGATGGCAAGGATTCGGGTGACGAGGAACCACTTGGACATTGCCTTGCCGTCGGCCAGCTTGCCGATGACCCAGCTGCCGACCACCAGGATGACGCCCAGGATGGTGGTGAGGGCGAAGACGGCGGTGGGATCTTCCTTGAATCCGCTGCGTGCTGCGCTGGGGAGCCCGACGTTCCAGGCGTAATTGTAGGCCTGTGCTGCGCCCACCACGAAGATGATGGCCAGGACGGACAGCCAGTGCTTACGGACTCCGGACCACACTGCGCGGGGGGTGTTGGTGGCCATTTCCTCGGCCTTGAGCGTTTCCGGCAGGGAACGGCGGAGGTAGAGAACCACGAATCCGAAGAGGGCGCCGATGATGAACGGTACGCGCCAGCCCCAGTCGGCCATAGCGGCTCCGCCCAGGACCAGGCTGCAGAGGAAGCTGATGAGCGAGGCGAGCAGGATGCCGATGTTGACGTAGAAGGACATGATGCCGGCCACGTAGCCTTCCCGACCCTCTGGGGCGAGTTCAACGGCGTGCGAGGTGGACAGCGGAGCCTCAATGCCGGTGGAAATGCCTTGCAGGACGCGGCAAACCAGCAGGATGATTCCCGCAGCGGGGCCGATGGTCGCATAGCTCGGAGTGACGGCGATGATCAGCGTTGTTCCGGCCATCAACATGATGGAGAGCAGCATGACGCGGCGGCGGCCGATACGGTCGGCCAGGGTTCCCAGCAGGATGCCGCCCAGGGGACGGAACGCGAATCCGACGGCGAACACGGCCAAGGCGTTCAGCGTTGCGGAGAGTGGATCGGTGTTGGGGAAGAAGTTGGGGCCGATGAAGGCGGACAGGAGTCCGAAGACCATCCAGTCGTACCATTCCAGGGCGTTTCCGAGTCCCAGGCCCAGCAGGCCTTTGCGGACTTCCGGGGTGAATTTTGCGTTCTTCCGGGGAGATGAATGGGTGGTGCTTGGTGATGGGACTACGTTGTCCGTCGTTGTGGTGTCGAGCATGGAAGTGTCCTTACGCTGACGCCCAGGAGGGCGTGGGAGGGTATGACGCAGGAACGCCTGTTGGAGGAGGCGCTTGATGCGAAAGTGGCAAGGATTGTCAGCGGCCACGGTGTCGTGTCCGGACAGTTAAGGGAAAACGCTGGCGCCGTGTCGGGGCGGCAGGGTTACCACGCGTGTGGTGCGTTGACCCAGATGGCTACGCATACCTCTTCGTAGCTGTTCTTGTACCAGTGGGGAATCTCTGAGGAGTAGGTGATGGAGTCGCCCTCTTCAAGGCTGTAGCAGACGCCGTTGAGATAGACGTCCTTACGGCCGGAGATGATGTAGCAGAACTCTTCACCGCTGTGGGTAAAGGGGGTGTCGCTGGTGTCGTGCCCTGGGGGCGTGCTGATCCACTGCGCTTCGATGCTGCCGTCGCGGTTCGGGGTGAGCAGCTCGTGCACTGCTTCACCCACGGATTCGCGGGTGACGTTCTTAAGGTTGCGTCGATCGGACCTGCGGACCACGGGAGACTTGGATTCTTCCTGGCCGATGAAGAATCTTCCCACCGGGATGTCCAGGCCGTGGGCCAATTGAGCGAGTGTGGTGAAGGAAGGGTTGGCCATGCCGCGTTCGATTTGGCTGACGATCGCCTGGCTAAGGCCGGTGATGTCCGAGAGTTGGGCCAAGGTCATTCCCTTTGCCTTGCGCATGGTGCGCACCTTGTTTCCGACGGTCGCCAGCAGTTCGCTGGTGGCCGGTGGAGCAGGAGTCTCGGTAGTCATTGCCGCATCCTTCGTTGGTGAGCTAACTCACACAACTATAGTGAAGATCTTTAGCGAGTCAATGGTTTCTCTTCAATAAGTTGAAGAAATTTACAGGAGTGGTGTTTCAAGCTCACTGATGGTCCCGCGCACGTAAAGGTCGATTTCGCTGACCTGCGGAGCGAGTTCGTAGAGGTGGTCCGCGTTGGGCAGGAGCCGGATGCTGATCTCGAGCTCTGTCGCCAGCCGGTTCATGCAGATGGCACCCACCATGTGGCTGGAGGTCTTCAAGCTCAGGACAGCGTCCATGGCGTCTTCCATGTCCAGGTTTTCCAAGGCACGATGAAGCCGCGAAACCCGCCACGGCAGGAGGGCTACGTAGTTACGGACGAAGGCGCCGATGATGGCTTGGTCTCCGCCAAGCTCAGCCTGGAGTTCGGTCAGGACGGTGCGATCCACCAGGGCGTCTGTGCACTCGTCATACTCAGACACCAGACTCCTCCCGCCTCCAAACAATAGATTCACGATTCAACAGTAGGACCCGTTCAACTGCCGACGCGCCATAAAAGCAAAGCTTGATCCAATCTTGAGCGGACTCAGAGGGAGTCTTGATCACCGGCCCACAGAGTTGGGACGAGCAGCTGAAAGATCGCGGATCCGGGGGATTCCAGGCTTGAATCAAGGAACGGGAAACAGCATGAACAGTAGTGCTCGTCCAGCACCAGGCCTCATGGTCATCATCGTCTTTTGCATGACCGTTCTCCTTGGCATCGGTGGCACCGCAGCGTTCGCACTCTGGGAACAGAGCACCCGTCCCGCAGCTACTGATCAGTCGGTCACGTCCGCCCCATCTGCTCCGCCTGCGCGATAGCCGGAGGGGTTCCCAGGCTGCCCATCCAGAAACTCCGTGAGCCGGTCTTCCAGTACTGACCGGTCCTTCAGCTGGCACTCCCATACCGTCAGTACGTCCCAGCCTCCCGCAGCCAGCTGCTCCCGTTGCTCGGCATCGCGTTGACGGGTCCGGGTTCGCTTGGCTTCCCAGAACCCGGCATTGGCCGCTGGCGCATGCTGCCCGACCCGGCAGTCATGGAAATGCCAGAAACAGCCGTTGACGAAAATGACCTTGCGCCGTCCCGCGAACACCAAGTCCGGACGCCCCGGCAGCTTCGCCGCCCCGGCCTGGCCGTGCAGCCGGTACCGGTACCCTTTCGCGTGCAGGAGCTTGCGGACCAGCAGGCGGAGTTTTTGTACACCTCTTGCCCCTAAGACCGGGTTTTAGAGGCATTAGCTGTACAAAAACTCCAGGGTTACTGTCCTGGGCGCTTGGAAGGACAACAACCGGAGCCAATCCGGGTTTGAGTCCCGAAGCCGGACACCCTTGAGGGCAGCTGCCGTTTCATGAACGACGACGGCGGCCTCCAGCTCGGCGAGCTTGGCACCCAGGCACCGGTGGATCCCGGAGCCGAAGGCGAGGCCGTAGGGCGTGGGGCCCGGACGATCGGCGCCGGCAGTATCGGCGCCGGCAGTATCTGCCCAAGGGAATCCATGATTGCCCGTCAGCTCCAAGAGAATCTCCTCACCCGCCGGGATACGCTGACCGTCCAGCTCCGTGTCCTGGCTGGCCACCCGTCGCCACGTGGGCACGGAAGACTCCGTTGCAAGGACGTGGCGGACCAGGTCGCGGGCCTTGGGGGCGGAAGCGGCTTCGCACCAGGAGATGCCACGGGACCCTTCGGCCAGGCGGAACAACGTGGTGCTGATCAGTTGCGTGGTGGTCTCCTGTCCAGCGATCAGCAGGAAGTAGCCCAGGGAGCAGATCCCGGGAGTGCTGAGACCGTGGCGGGCCAGCGCATTGAAGAGGCTGGGTTCCGGCGATGCCACCGATTCCAACACCAGTTCCCTGAGCCAGGAGTAGAAGTCTGCGGCGCTGTGGGCCAGCTCGAGTTGCCGGTCCTCATCCGGCCAGCCCCAGAACAGTTCCAACGAGTCCAGGCTCCACGCTTTCAACGCCGGCACGTCGCGGACCGGCAACCCCAGCATCTCCAGCATCACGATGGCCGGGGGATCGGCGGCCACGGCCTGCACCAGGTCCACGCTCCCTCCGGAGGCCATCAGTTGCGCGGCACGGGCAGCTGCTTCGCGCGCCAAGGCACGAATGCGGGGTTCCATCGCTGCCACTTTGGCTGGCGTGAAGAAACCCGCCACTACCTTGCGGATGCCTGCGTGTGTCCCGGTGTCGTTGCTGGCCAGGACCGGCGGAAGCGCAAACCGGGCCTTCTGCAGCACCCGCAGCGCCCGTCCGCTCAACGGCGTCACGGCCAGCAGCGCGTTGGCCGGGCTGAAGTCCTGCGGCCTGTGCAGCACTTCGCGGACAGTATCCGGATTCCGGAGCACCCGGTAAGGGCAGGCGCCGGACTCGGGAAGACCCACTTCGGTGGTTGCTGCCGCGCTCATGCCGGCAGCCCCTCAAGCCATGCGCATGAATGGGCGCGGAAATCGGCAGGATCCAGTCCGGAGGCATCAACCGGGATGGCACCAAGGAATGGAACCGGCCACGAGGTGATGGCAGCCCTGTTACTCCGCTCCACCGCGCCCGGCGTCACCGGCCAGCTTCCGAGAACCACTCCCACTACCGGCAAGGTCCTTCGGTCCAATGCCTCCAGCGTCAGCGCCGTGTGGTTCAAGGTGCCCAGGGCGGACCGCGCCACCACAACAAAAGCAGCCGAATCGCCCAGCCGGGTTCCCAGATCGGCCAGCGTCCCGCCGTCGTGATCCAACTCCACCAGCAGTCCGCCGGCGCCCTCCACCAGCACGTGATCGTGCGCTGCTGACAGCTCACGGATCCGCCCGGCGTGAACGTCCAGCAGTGGCAGGGTGACCTCATCGAGGACGGCTGCAGGGACGGGCGCCATGGGCTCTTGGAGAACGACGCCGGCCTCCGTAGTGAGCGGATCCGCCAAGCGGGTCACCTCGGCGCAATCGGAATCGCCCACCACATTTCCGCTCTGGCAGGGCTTGTAAACGGCAACCGTCCGGCCCCTCTGATGAAGGGCAGCGGTGACGGCCGCCGTCGTGATGGTCTTACCGACGCCGGTATCGGTGCCGGTGACCAGGACGATGGGAGGCAGTTTCATGATGTTCTCTCCAGAATGCCGCGCAACGTCGCGCAGGCGTGGTCGATGTCAGCCGGGGTGAGGGTGGCCCTGGCCGTGAGGCGAAGGCGGGACACCCCATCCGGGACGGACGGTGGGCGGAAGCACCCCACAAGGACGCCCTCCGCATGGGCGGCCCCGCTGGCAGCGAGAGCCTCTGCAGCGGAGGGCATCGGGATGGACTGGACTGCTCCGGCGGAGCGTTCGACGGCGCTGCCGAGCCTCTCCAGCGCAGGCTGAAGGTGGGCAGCCATGGCAGCTGCGTTGTGGTGGACAGCCGCTGCACGCCACGGTTCGGCACGCACGACGCCGATGGCAGCGAGCGCCGCGGCCGCCGCCGGGGGAGCGAGTGCTGTGTCGAAGATGAAGCTTCTGGCCCTGTTCACCAGGTGCTCCCTGAGCAGGGCTGGGCCCAGCACGGCTCCGCCTTGGCTGCCAAGCGCCTTGGACAGGGTGGCTGTGACGATGACGTTGGGATGGCCGGCCAATCCGGTTCCTGCGATCGCGCCACGTCCGGCGTCCTTCCCGGAGCCCGCGACGCCCAGGCTGTGGGCTTCGTCAACCAGCAGCACGGCGTCATGGGCTTCGGCCAGGTCCAGGAGTTCCAGTAGCGGTGCGGCATCCCCGCCCACGCTATAAATGGACTCCACGACGATGATCCCCCGTGGCTGGGTACGTTTGGCCAGTTTTTCCGCCGCGTCCGCCACGCTGTTGTGCGTGAATTCCTTCACCTCGGAGCGGCTCAGCCGGAAGCCATCGATCAGCGAGGCATGGCACTGCGTGTCGGCAACAATCAATGCCCCCGGGCCGCCGAGGGCGGTAGTGACTCCAAGGTTCGCTAGATAGCCGGAGGAGAAAACCAGCCCGGCGTCCATCCCTGTCAGCTCAGCGAGTCCGTGCTCCAACTCCAGGTGCAGCGCGGTGGTGCCCGCTACCAGTCGGGACGACGTGGCGCCCGTGCCCCACTTGGCGATGGCTTCCCGCGCGGCTTCGGCGAGCCTGGGATCCGTGGCCAAGCCGAGGTAGTCGTTACTGGCGAGGTCGATCATCCGGTGGTCCGCCCGGCGAACTTGAGGCGTCCTCACCAAACCCCGGCGCTCGCGGACCCGGGCCTGTTCCTGCAGCCATGTGGCCATGGCGGTGCTCACGCGGCCACCCCCTGGTGGGAGGTTTCCGCCACGGCGGCCACCATGCCAGCGGCCATCGCGCGCACTTCAGCGGCGGAACTAATGTACGGCGGCATCGCATAGACCAGGTTCCGGAACGGGCGAACCCACACGCCATGCTCGACGGCGGCCTTCGTCACCGCGGTCACATCCACCGCGTCCCTCAATTCGATGACGCCCACGGCGCCGAAGGTACGGACGCCGGCAACGGCGTCGAGCGTCATCGCCGGGGCCAAACCCTCGGCAAGTGCGGTGCCAACGCGTTCCACGTCCTCTCGCCAAGCTCCCGTGGCAAGGATGCCGAGGCTTGCGTTGGCGGCGGCGCACGCCAGGGGATTGGCCATGAAGGTGGGCCCGTGCAGGAGTGCCCCGGCGCCTCCGGAAGATACCGCCCGGGCAACGTCGCCGGTACACAGCGTCGCAGCCAAGGTGAGGTAACCGCCGGTGAGCGCTTTGCCGACGCACATGATGTCCGGGACGACGCGTGCGTGGTCCGCGGCGAAGAGTTCACCGGTTCGCCCGAAACCCGTGGCGATCTCGTCCAGGATCAGCAGCAGTCCGTGGCGGTCCGCGATCCCACGCAGGATCCGAACGCACTCGGCCGGGTACATGAACATGCCGCCTGCGCCTTGAAGCAATGGCTCCACGATAATCGCGGCGAGTTCGTTGGAACGCTCCATGGCAAGGCGCTCCACGGCGTCCCGCCATTCCTCGATTCCGGCGGGGGTGGCTGTTGCGGCCGCAGGTGGGCGGGGCGCGAAGACGTTGCGGGCCAGCAACCCTGGGAAGGACGAATGCATGCCGTCCACAGGATCGCAGACGCCCATGGCCGCGAACGTGTCCCCGTGGTAACCGCCACGGATGGTCAGGAAACTCTGCCGCGTGGGCCGGCCGGTTGCCGTCTGGAACTGCACCGCCAGTTTGAGCGCGACCTCGACCGAGATGGATCCCGAATCTGCCAGGAACACCCGTTCCAGGCGCCTCCCCGGTTCGCCCGGCGCCATGGACAGCAGGCTTTCCGCGAGTTCCACGGCGGGCTGGTGCGTGAGCCCGCCGAACATCACGTGGCTGAAACTGCTGAGCTGGCGCTGGAGGGCGGCATCCATGACGGGGTTCCGGTAGCCGTGGATCACCGACCACCACGACGACATCGCGTCCAGCACCTCATGCGTTCGTCCCCGTTCGTCGCGAAGCCGCAGCGCCACGCCGTCGGCCGCTTCCACCTCCCACAGGGGAAGCGTCGGGGAGGCAGGCGCGTAAGGGTGCCATAGGCTCGCGCGGTCACGCTCGATCAGCGTGCTCATGATGCCAGCCGTCCGTGCCTGGAACAGTCCGCGGTCCACCCCAGCGGCGTGACCTGGACCTTCATGCGGCGGCGGCACTGCGGGCAGAAGCGCGGCGGCTCCATCGCCAGCCGCTGGTGGCAGTTTTGCTGGGAGTCCGACGTCGGGCTGTCACCGCTGCCATGGACGTTACCGCCGCAATGCCCGCAAAACTGTTGGAAGTCTGCGGTGGTCACAGCGACTTCTGGAATTCCTTGATGGGCATGTTGAGCTCCACCAGCAGGTTCAGGTCGGCGTCGGCGGGGCGCCCCAGGGTGGTGAGGTAGTTGCCCACGATGACAGCGTTGATTCCGCCGAGCAGGCCCTCGCGGGTGCCGAGGTCGCCGAGGGTGAGTTCACGGCCACCGGCATAGCGGAGCACGGTCCGGGGCATGGCGAGCCGGAACGCCGCGATGGCACGGAGGGCGTCCTTGCCGTCCATGATGCCTTGGTTCTCCAGGGGTGTTCCGGGGCGGGGGTTGAGGAAGTTGAGCGGGACTTCGTGGGGTTCAAGGGCCGCGAGCTGGGCTGCGAGTTCGGCACGCTGGGCCACTGATTCGCCCATGCCGATCAGGGCGCCGCAGCACAGTTCCATGCCGGCGGCCTTGACCATGGCGCACGTTTCCAGGCGTTCTTCGTAGCTATGGGTGGTCACAACCTCGGGGAAGTAGCTCCGGGCCGTTTCAAGGTTGTGGTTGTACCGGTGGACGCCCCACTCGGCCAGCTGGTCCACTTGCCGCTGCGTGAGCATGCCAAGCGAGCAGGCGATGTTGATCTCCACTGCTTCGTTGATACGGTCGATCGCGAACTTGATCTGGTTCATGAGCTTGATGTCGGGCCCGCGCACGGCTGCGACGATGCAGAACTCCGTGGCCCCCGTTGCGGCGGTCTCCTTGGCGGCCTTGACCAGTTCCGGAATGTCCAGCCAGACACCGCGTACAGGGGAGTCGAACAGGCCGGATTGGCTGCAGAAATGACAGTCCTCGGGGCAGCCGCCGGTCTTGATGGAGATGATGCCCTCCACTTCCACGTCCTCGCCGCAGTGCTTGAGGCGAACCTCGTGGGCCAGTTGCAGGGCTGCGGGGATGGCGTCGTCGGGGAGCTCAAGGATCTCGATGAGTTGGGCTTCGGTCAGGCCCTCGCCGCGTTCGAGGACCTGCTCGCGGGCGGTGTCCAGGATGGCGTAGGTGGTGGTTTCCCGGGATTCCTGGGTTGCTTGGGTGCTCATGTCCTTGACGGTATCCGCGCTGGTGAAGGGCGATTTTGTGGGGTGCGTACAAACGCGGGTGGTTGATTTTGGACTTGACTGCCCAGGGCGCCTGGTGCAGAAGTTACAGCTGTGAAACATGGACGTGACTGAATTGACGCGCTGCGTGACTAGCGTCGGGGGCGAGGCACAGACCCCGACGAAAGCGACCACGAATGATCGACGACAAGACGAGTACCGCCACACTGGAGCCAACGACGGCGGCAAGCACCGCCGTCGGAACCGGCACCTCGGGTGCTCCAGCAGCCGGCAACTCCGACGCAATGAGTGCAGCGAAGGAGAGCCTGGAGGATTACACGCTCCGCTTCGCCCCGCGCTCCTACCGGAAGTGGAGCGCCGGTGTGGTGGCCACGAGCGCGCTGGGTGGCATCGCCTACCTGGCCGACTTTTCGATCGGCGCGAACATCGGCATCGCGTACGGAACGGTGAATGCGATCTTTGGCATCATTGTGGCGGCCGTGATCATCTTCGCCACCGGGTTCCCGTTGGCCTACTACGCCGCCCGGTACAACATCGACCTTGACCTCATCACCCGAGGCTCGGGCTTTGGCTACTACGGCTCGGTGGTCACCAACATCATCTTCGCCACCTTCACGTTCATCTTCTTCGCCCTCGAGGGCTCCATCATGGCCCAGGGGTTGCAGTTGGGCCTGGGTATCCCTCAATGGATCGGCTACGCAGTGTCCACCATCATCATCATTCCCTTGGTGATCTATGGGATGAAGACACTCGCTACGTTGCAGGTGTGGACCACCCCGCTCTGGCTGTTGCTGATGGTGGTTCCCGTTGGCTACCTGCTGCTGTCGCACCCCGAGAGCATCGATGCCTTCTTCGCTTTCACCGGTGCGTCCGGCGGGGGCGGCCCCAACCTGGCCTCGGTGATGCTGGCCGCAGGTGTTTGTTTGTCCCTGATGGCGCAGATCGCTGAGCAGATCGACTACCTTCGCTTCATGCCGCCCAAGACCGCCGAGAACAAGGGTGCCTGGTGGCGCGCCGTGATCCTCGCCGGACCGGGCTGGGTCATCTTCGGTGCCATCAAGCAGATCATTGGCCTCTTCATCGCGATCTACCTCATTGCCAAGCTGGACCCCGCAGCTGCTTCTTCCGCGAATGAGCCGGTCCACCAGTTCCTGGGCGTCTACGAGGAGATGATGCCGGCATGGCTGGCGATGACACTGGCTGTGGTGCTGGTGGTTATTTCCCAGATCAAGATCAACGTCACCAACGCCTACTCGGGTTCGCTGGCCTGGACCAACTCCTTCACCCGCATCACCAAGACCTACCCGGGCCGCATGGTGTTCGTGGTGGTCAACCTGGTCATCGCGCTGATCCTGATGGAGTCGAACATGTTCGAGTTCCTCAACACCATCCTCGGTTTCTACGCCAACTGCGCCATGGCCTGGGTGGTCACGGTTGCCTCCGATATCGCGATCAACAAGTACCTGCTGAAGATCTCGCCCAAGGTTCCGGAGTTCCGCCGCGGCATGCTCTACGCCGTGAACCCGGTGGGCTTCCTGTCCATGCTGGTCTCAGCGGGAGTCTCCATCGCGGTGTTCTTCGGGGCGTTCGGTTCCGGTGTCCAGCCGTTCTCGCCCATCTTCGCGGTGGGTCTGGCCCTGGTGCTGCCGCCCGTTCTCGCCCTTGCCACGAAGGGCCGCTACTACCTGCGCCGGACTGACGACGGCATCGACCTCCCCATGTTCGATGCCGACGGCAACCCGAGCGACGCGAAGCTTCTCTGCCACGTCACGGGCCTTGAGTTCGAACGCCCGGACATGCTCCGGTCCGGTCAGGACGGGCCCGACGGCGAACCCCAGTACATCTCGTCCCTTGCCTTGTCCACGGATAAGTCGGGCGAGCTGGTGCTCCCGGCCCAGAAGTAGCCCATCCCCGAACCCAACCAGGTGTCAGACCAGGTCGTTTTGAGAGCTCAGTAGGACCTGATCTGCGACCTACTTGGGTGCACGCAGAACGCCCCGGCTTCCAGGAAAGGAGCCGGGGCGTTCTGCTGTGTGTTTAGTGCTGTGTTTGCGGGGCCAGGGGCTTACTTGTCGAAGGCGTCCTTTGCGGCGTCCTTGACGTTCTCGCCGGCCTGCTTGGTCTTGGCCGCCGCTTGGTCAGCGACACCCTCGGCCTGCAGTTTCTCGTTGTTGGTGGCGTCGCCCAAGGCTTCCTTTGCCTTGCCGGTGACTTCCTGTGCCTTGTTGCTGATCTTGTCTCCGAGTCCCATGGGCCCTCCTTCGATGTAATCAAACGCTGACAATTGCTAGGCTATCGAGCAATTCTGGGTACTTCCTGAATGGAGTCCAAAAATAGTCAGGATGCTTACACTGAGACCATGGCTGCGGAGATCCGGAACGAACAAACGGAGAAGACCGACCTTGACGAGGACATCGCCATGGCCTTGGCCAACAATGTGGCGTCCGGGTCCTACGATCCTGACGGGGAGAGCGCGGATCCCCGCACCAAATACCCGTCGGGAGAATTCGAGCCACAAACCCAGGATTACCCCGGCTGGACCGAGGCCATGAACCCACGGCCCGACCACGGCGAGCAAAGCTATGTGGGCCACCACCGCCTGCTGGGCCGCCGGACCTTGATCACCGGCGGCGACAGCGGAATCGGCAAGGCCGTGGCCATCGCCTTTGCCCGGGAAGGTGCCGATGTTGCGTTCACCTACCTGCCCGAAGAAGAGCAGGACGCCGAGCACACGGTCCAGCTGATTGAAGACGCCGGAAGCAGGGCTTTGGCATTACCAGGCGACCTGCGGGACGAGGAGTTCTGCCAGGAGGTCATTGCCCAAACCGTGATGGATTTCGGTGGGCTCAACGTCCTGGTGAACAACGCCGGGTTCCAGATGACAACAAGCCAAGGACTCGAAGACCTCAGCACCGATCAGTTTGACCGGACGTTCAAGACCAATGTCTACGCCCTGTTCTGGCTCACCAAGGCTGCCCTCCCTCACCTGCAGCCGGGCTCCGCAATCATCAACACCTCGTCCATCCAGGGCTACCACCCAAGCCCGTCCCTGATCGACTACGCCGCTACCAAAGCAGCGATCAACAGCATGACCTTTTCCTTGGCGGAATCACTGGGGCCGAAGGGCATACGCGTCAACGCTGTGGCCCCAGGCCCGGTGTGGACCCCGCTGCAGCCGCCCACCCAGCCCGTGGAAAAGATCCAAGCGTTCGGGCAGGACACCCCGCTGGGCCGTGCGGGGCAGCCGGCCGAACTTGCTTCGACCTATGTGTTGTTGGCCAGTGAGGATTCCAGCTATATCTCGGGATCGGTCATTGGCGTCACGGGTGGGAAGCACTTGGCCTGATCGTCCGGGTTCAAAGCGTGGGATCAGGGACGTCTTCGACGCTGAGTGAGCGCCGGCCATCCCGAAACTACCGGCAAATAAAACCATAAGTAATCTGACCATCGGTGTTAACATGGTGGGCAAGGGAGAGTTTCGGGCAGAGATGACCGAGGAGTGTCCGCATTGCCGTCAATGAAAAACCCTCTGGTTCCAGGGGACGCAACCCGTCCTCACGCCGAACCCCTCCGGTGCAGCCAATGCCGGTCCGCTGATCACTTGGATCTGGAAACCATCGAATCCATTGACCCGCATGCCGGCGATTTGATGGTCCGGGTGTCCTATAGCTGCCTGGCCTGCGAGGCGTCGTACGCCCACAACGCTGCGTTCCATGACGTTGCCGCGGTCCTCAACCGCAGCGGAAGCGTTTCCGGGTTGCTCCAATTCGGCGGGACGTACTTTCACTGCGGAGAAGCCATGACCTTCGCGAAATCGTCCACCCGGAGCGTATACGCCCCCATGACCACTGAGGACGTGGACGACGGCTTGCTGGACGTTTACCTGAAGACGCGCGTGATCCAATGCCGCTGCGGATTCCGGATGGAGCTGCCGGCCTGAGAGCCCGTAGTTTCGAGGTGGCCTCATCGGGGCACACCTCGAGTATCAAGCACAGCGTGGGCCACGAGCGGCACCCATAAAAGCCGCCCATCAGGAGGTAGTGCACATGGACACGGGACAACTGGTTCTCATCATCGTGTTGGCCGTCGTAGTTATTGCTGTGGTGATTGCCGCAGTGGTGATTGGACGCCGTAAGAAAACGGAGATGAACCGGCACCGGGCCGAGGAGTTGCGTGAGAAAGCAGCCGAGGAAGCCATCGGAGCACACCAAGCCAAAGCCGAGTCGGCGCAAGCTGAAGCGGCCGCGCTCCAGGCGGAAGTCGAGGCGAACCGGCTTCGCAAGGACGCGGAGCGCCACGCGGAGAAGGCCGGCGAGGCGCATGAGCGGGTCGAGGAGCACCTTCGGCACGCTGACAAGCTGGACCCCAACGTCAGGGATGGCCGCGGGGCAGACGAGGAACGCGATGAGCATACGGAGCGCGCGACTGGTCGGGACCAGGCAACGGTCGACGACGGTGCGCGCCTGAGGCGCGACCGCAACGGACGTGACGATTCAGTGCGTGACGATTCAACGCGCGAGGGTGACAGGAATTCATAGTTTCCATGGAACGGAGGCAGGAAGTGAGCATCGTGGTGAGACGAACAGGTCAGGCGGTGCGCTCGGCTGAGTCGAAGGCGAGCCGGCACGCGGTTGACGTCGTTTTGGGGCATTTGGGGGAGATTGGCCCGGCAGTAGCGGCACTGCGGCGCGAATCTTCCAGGCTCGCCGAATGGGGCGAACAGCTGGCACTTGTCAGGCTGCGCGGTGGAACTGTCTTTGCCGCGGGCAGTGACGGGTCCTCGCACGAGGCCCAGAGATTCACTTCCGAGCTTGCCGCCCACGATCCCGGGGACGGTTCCGGTTTCAAAGCGATCTACATCCCCAAAGGCGCCGACGGATCAGATGGGGCCGCAGGAAGTATTAGTGCCCGGATCTCGGATCAGGTCCGACGCGGAGACATTGTGGTGCTGCTCGCCGCGAAGGGCATCACCGAGGACCTCAGGGATGCTGCTGCCGCCGCGAAGTCTGGTGGAGCGCGGGTGTGGGCTCTGACCGGAAAGGAATCCAAGGACCTGGCGCAGTCGGTCGATGAGGCCATCTGCGTCAACACGGACCCCGCCCACGCGGAGGAAGCGCACCTCGTCGCGGTGCTGGCCCTCTGTGAGTGCTTCGATGACGCACTGAAGAACCGCAACGCGGAGTAAGTCCTCCCGCGCTGACACGTGCGTGTGATCTGCGCCTCTATCGGAATAGTTGCAGACGCCTTGCAGTTGGGCAGAGTGAACCTGTTTCATTCTGAAAGGAACTGCGCATGCTGTTTTCCCCCCTGGCCCTCGGCGAGCTTGAACTTTCCAACCGACTGGTGATGGCGCCCCTGACGCGTCTTCGTGCGGGTCAGAATGGCGTGCCGGGTCCGTTGATCGCCGAGCATTACAGGCAGCGGGCTTCCCTGGGGCTGATCGTGAGCGAGGGTACCTACCCGGTTCCGGCCGGCCAGTCATACCCGGGACAGCCCGGACTCGTCACCGACGAACAAATCGCGGGTTGGAAGACAGTCACCGAGGCCGTTCACTCCGAGGGTGGGCGCATCTTCGCGCAGGTCATGCACGGTGGCCGCGTTTCGCACTCGGACATCACGGGCGGCAATGAGATCGTTGGTCCCAGCGCTGTCGCCATCGAAGGCGACGTCCGCACCCCCAGCGGCAAGCAGCCGTACCCGGTCCCGCGCGAACTCCGCACCGACGAACTGCCGGGTGTCATTCAGGAAATCGTCACCGCATCCAAGAACGCCATCGAGGCAGGGTTCGACGGCGTGGAACTCCACTCCGCCAATGGTTACCTGCTGCACGAATTCCTTGCGCCCAATTCCAACATCCGCACGGACAGCTACGGTGGCTCCCCGGAGAACCGGGCCCGCTTCGTGATCGAGACCGTCAACGCCGTGGTGGAAGCCCTCGGTGCCAACCGTGTGGGCATCCGGATTTCCCCGGAGCACAACGTCCAGGGCATCGCGGAAACCGATGCCGCTGACGTCCGGGCAACATATGAAGTCCTGGTGGACACCATCGCACCGCTGAACCTCGCTTACCTGAGCATCCTGCACCACGACCCCAAGAGCAGCCTGGTCCAGGACCTCCGGGAGCGTTTCAATGGGACGTTCCTTGTCAACACCGGGTTCAGCGAAATTACGACCCGCGACGAAGCCTTCGCCATCATCGAAGGCGGCCTCGCGGACGCCGTGGTGGTCGGCCGCCCCGCCATTGCCAACCCGGACCTCGCCCGCCGCTGGCGCGAAAGCCTGCCGCTCAACGAGCCGGACGCCTCCACCTTCTACGCCGACGGCGCCGAGGGCTACACCGACTACCCGTTCTACGCGAACTAGGTCCGCCATCCGCTGTTAGCCCAAAGCACCTCAGCAGAAGCACGACGTCGGCGCCCGCCCGGGTGCCGACGTCGTGGTTTAACCTTGCGGCCGCCCGCGCGGAATATGACCGGCCCCGCGCCTGCTTTCCTATAGGATTTGTGGCATGTCTGATCCTTCCCCGGCTGGTGCCCGCGCTGGTTTTCCCGTCAGCCGCCAAGTGTTGGCCGACCACGTTTATGAAGCGCTCCTCGAGTGGCTCATGGACGGCCGCCTGGAGCCCGGGGCGGCCGTGAGCATCGACGGGATGGCGCGCGAACTCGACGTTTCTCCCACTCCGGTGCGCGAAGCCCTGGCTCGCCTGGAGCACACTGGCATGGTCCGGCGCGTTGCGCTGAAAGGGTACCGGGTGGCGCCCGTATTCACCCGGGAGGACTTTGCGGAGCTCATGGAAGCCCGCCTGTCCATCGAGCCCGTTAACGCCAAGTTGGCTTGTTCCCGCATGACGCCGGACGGATTGGACGCCCTGAAGCGGGCCGTCGAGGATCTCAAGACCGCCCCTCGTGGGGGCACGTTTGCCGAGTACCGCAGCTACCTTGAGGCAGACGAGCGGTTCCATCAGCTCATCGCCGCGCAGGCAAACAACCAGTTCCTGCTCGCGGCCTACAACACCCTCGGTGGCCAGATCCAGCGCTTCCGGCTGTTCGGGGGAGTGGGCATCACTGATGCGGAGCAAGCCATTGCAGAGCACCAGGCTGTGCTTGACGCCATGCTCGGCGGCGACCCGGAGAAGGCCGCGGAGATGATGGTTGACCACGTCGAAAAGGTCCGTGGCCGGGCCATGGCTGACGCGCCGGAGGACTAAACACCGGACTAAACAAGGGGCTCGCCGGCTGCGCCGGCGGGCCTTATTTGTGCGCACAGTGACCCCCTTCACATGCATATGTAAGACATATAGGATCTAGGAAGTTCCGGAAAAGGGTTGACAGTCTTGCTTGATTCGTAAATCCTATAGGAAACAGGATTCCACGAAGGAGTGATCGTCATGGCGTACACCGCCGAGAATTGGCCCATTACCGCGGCCCTCCTGCAGTTCCCGGGCACCGACGCCGCGGGGCAGCAGGTCAACGACGCCGATGCTTCCGTTTGGGCTTCGGTCCTCCAGGAAGTGAAGGACGCAGGTTTCGCCAACGCGGACCTCACTGACAGCTGGGTTCGTCCCGGCGACCTCAGCAAGGATCGCCTCGCCGAGTTCAAGCAGACCGCTGATGAAGTGGGCATCGGTGTTCCGGTCATCTCTGCCATCCGCCGCAGCGTCATCCACGCGACGGACTGGGCCGAGAACCTGGCGTACAGCCACCGGACCATTGACGCCGCCGCGGAGCTCGGTTGCGAAGTCGTATCGTTTGGACTCCACCAGGCCATCACCCCGGAGCAGCAGAAGCAGCTGTGGTTCTGGACCGTCGAGGGATACAAGGACCCGGTGGGGGACAAGGAAGCGTGGGGCAACGCCGTCTCCCGCCTCCGTGAGCTCGGCCAGCACGCAGCAGACGCCGGCATCCTCCTTTCCTTGGAAATGTACGAGGACACGTACCTCGGAACCGCTGACTCTTCAGTTCAACTGGTCCAGGACATCGGCCTGGCCAACGTGGGCCTCAACCCGGACCTCGGCAACCTCATCCGACTGCACCGGCCCATCGAGGACTGGGGCGAGATGGTGGCAAAGACCCTGCCGTACTCGAACTACTGGCACATGAAGAACTACATCCGCGACGAAGACGTTGCCCGCGACAGCTACATCACCATGCCAGCCCCGATGGAAAGCGGACTCATCAACTACCGCGAAGCCTTCAAACTGGCTCTCTCCGTGGGCTTCCAGGGCATCCTCTGCACCGAGCACTACGGCGGCGACGGCCTGAGCGTCACGGCCAGCAACCAGGACTACCTCCGCCGCCACGTCCTGCCCAAGAGCGAAGGCTACGAACTCGGCAAGAGCCAGGTAGCGCAGGGGCGCCAGGAACCAGCCACGCAGCTCGCAGGAGTTTAGGAACATGACACAGATTTTCGACAACCCGGCAGACTTCGCCGATGAGGCGTTGGACGGCTTCGTTGCGGCCAACCGTGGCTATGTTGCCCGCGTTGATGGCGGCGTCGTCCGCTCCACTGAAGTCCCTGCCGGCCAGGTGGCGTTGGTGGTCGGCGGCGGTTCGGGACACTACCCGGCGTTCGCCGGACTCGTCGGACCCGGACTCGCGACGGGCTCGGCCTGCGGGAACATGTTCGCTTCCCCGGCCGCAGGCCAGGTGTACCGGGTGGCCAAGGCTGCCAACGCCGGAGGCGGAGTCCTCCTGAGCTACGGCAATTACGCCGGCGACGTCCTGCACTTCGGCCAGGCCCAGCTCCGGCTCAACGCCGAGGGCATCGAAACACGCACGGTCACCGTCACGGACGACATCGCCAGTGCTCCGATCGGCGAACTCGGGAAACGCCGTGGCATTGCCGGTGACCTGACGGTCTTCAAGATCGCCGGTGCCGCGGCCGAAGCGGGACTGGACCTTGACGACGTCGAGCGTTTGGCCATCAAGACCAACTACCGGACCCGTTCGCTGGGTGTGGCCTTTGACGGGTGCACACTGCCGGGCGCCAAGGATCCGCTGTTCCACGTGCCGGCCGGGCAGATGTCGCTCGGCCTCGGGATTCACGGCGAGCCCGGCATCTCCGAGCACCCGATGCCAACAGCATCCGAGCTGGCCGAACTTCTCGTCTCTAAACTCCTCAACGACAAGCCCGAGGACGCAGGTGACCGGGTGGTTGCCATCGTCAACGGACTTGGCACGGTGAAGTACGACGAACTCTTCCTGCTGTTCGGCAAGGTCGAGAAGCTGCTGACCGCGGCCGGGCTCACCGTCGTTGAACCGGAATGCGGCGAGTTGGTGACCAGCCTGGATATGTCCGGACTGTCCCTGACCCTGCTGTGGTTGGACGAGGAATTGGAACAGTACTGGGCTGCGCCTGCCGACACCCCGGCGTTCCGCAAGGGCAGCATGTCGCCCCGCGCACCTCGCGCTGACGCGGTAATCGACGACGCCGAAACGGCCGACGCAGAACAGACCACCTCGGCTGCAGCCGACCTCGGGCGGTTGGCTCTTGCCATCCTCGCCCAGGTGCGGGACGTTGTGGTGGACCATGAGGAAGAGCTCGGCAAGCTGGACGCCATTGCTGGAGACGGCGACCACGGAATCGGCATGCGCCGTGGCGTGGATGCCGCAGCGGCGGCCGGGGAAAGCGTGGCCGGTTCGTCTGCAGCACGCATCCTGACCACGGCCGGGGAGGCCTGGAGCGAACGCGCCGGCGGCACGTCCGGAGCCCTGTGGGGCTCGGCAGTTATCGCCGCCGGACAAGCACTGGGCAACCGGGATGCATACGCGGCGAAGGACGCAGCGGCCGCGGTCAATGCCTTCGTCCGCGCCATCACCGAACTCGGCAAGGCCGAGCCGGGGGACAAGACCATGGTGGACGCGCTCCTGCCGTTCAGGGACGCCTTCCAGACGGAGCTCGACGGCGGCGCTCCCGTTGACCGGGCCCTGGCGGTCGCCGCCGCGGCGGCCCAGTCAGCTGCCGCGAAGACCGCGGACCTGCGTCCCCTCAAGGGCCGGGCCCGTCCCCTCGCGGAAAAGAGCCTGGGCCATCCCGACCCCGGGGCAGTCTCCTTCGGGCTGATTGCCGCCAGGATTTCACAGTTCATCGATTCACAACTGGCCACGGTTGCCTCAGCCGGAGAGCTGTCGGCAACGGCCGGAAACGGAGCCCAAGCATGAGCAACACCCAAGGCTGGCGCATCGTCGTTGGCAATGACGAAGCCGGAGTCGAGTACAAGCAGGCACTTCTCGCCTTGCTGGAGGCGGACCCGCGCGTGGCATCGGTGACCGACGTCGGCGTTGGTTTCAACGACTCCACCGCGTACCCGCACGTCGCCGTTGACGCCGCCCGCAAAGTGGCCGAGGGCGAGGCAGACAGGGCACTCCTGATCTGTGGCACAGGGCTCGGGGTTGCTATTGCAGCCAACAAGGTCCCAGGAATCCGCGCGGTCACCGCCCACGACAGCTACTCCGTGGAGCGTTCGGTGCTGAGCAACAACGCCCAGGTCCTCACCCTCGGCCAGCGGGTGATTGGCTTGGAACTGGCCAAAAAGCTCGTAGGGGAGTGGCTCGACCACCGCTTCGACCACACCTCATCTTCCGCCGCCAAGGTGGATGCCATCTGCTCGTACGAGCCCGACTACACGAAGGCAGTCTGATCATGACCACTCCTGAAGCAACCGAAGGTTCCTCGACGAACGCAGCCCGGAAGATCGCCGTCGTCGGCTCCGGTTACATGGGTGGCGGCATCGCCCAGGTCTTGGCTCTTGGCGGGGCGCGTGTTGCCCTGGCCGATGTCTCTGCCGAGATCGCGCAGAAGAACTTCGACCGCCTCCTGGTGGAGTCGGACCAGTTCATTGCCGACGGACTCTTCCCAGCGGGTTCCACGGAAATCCTCAAGCAGAACCTGTGGGCCGCCAAGGACATTGAGGAAGCAGTCGCGGACGCCGACTTCATCGAAGAAGCCGTTCCCGAAGTCCTGGAGATCAAGCACCAGACCCTCGCCCGGATCAGTGCCGCGGCCCGCCCGGACGCCGTGATCGGTTCGAACACCTCCACCATCTCCATTGGTGCGCTCGCGGAGGCCGTCACCAACCCGGAGCGCTTCCTGGGCGTCCACTTCTCCAACCCGTCACCGTTCATTCCTGGCGTCGAGGTCATCCCGCACGCCGGCACCGCTGCCGCTACCGTCGCCGCCTCCCGCGAGCTGGTCCACGCGGCCGGCAAGCAGACCGCCGTCGTCAAGGACGTTACCGGTTTCGTGCTCAACCGCCTGCAGTACGCGCTCTTCCACGAAGCGGCGCAGCTGGTGGAGCAGGGCATCGCAACAGCGGACGACGTCGACACCCTGGTCCGTACGACGTTCGGCTTCCGCTTGCCGTTCTTTGGTCCGTTCGCCATCGCGGATATGGCCGGTTTGGATGTCTACAACTTCTGCTACAAGTCGCTGCAAACAGGATTCCCGGAACGCTTCGCGACGCCGAAGATCCTGTCGGACCTGGTTGAGGCAGGCAAGCTCGGCACCAAGACCGGCGCCGGGTTCCTCAACGTCCCCGCCGAGCGCACGCCCGAACTCATCGCTTACCGCAACAAGGCCTACGTCGCTATGCAGAAGCTCATTGAAGAGCTCGGCCCGGCCCCCATCAACTAACCCTTCCTTCAGGAGTAAACACATGACTTTCCCCGCAGAACGCACCGCAATCGTCACCGGCGCCGTTTCCGAACGCGGCATCGGCCGCGCAACAGTCAACTACCTGGCCGCCCAAGGCTGGAACATCGGCATCATCGACCTGGATGACGCCGCCTGCAAGATCGCAGCCAAGGAAATCGCCGCGGAATACGGCGTCCAGGCCCACGGCGTTGGCGCCAACGTGGCCAGCGAGGCCGAGGTCCGCGCCGCCATTGACGAACTGGAGGCAGAACTGCCGCAGATCGTCGCCCTGGCCAATGTTGCCGGAGTCAGCTCGCCTGTTGGTTACCTCGAACTCGAACCGGCCGAATGGGACCGGGTCCTGAACATCAACCTCAATGGCGTCCACTACGCCACCCGCCGCGCGGCCGAGTCCATGGTCAAGAACCGCATCGGCCGCATCGTGAACATCTCCTCCGTTTCAGCCCAGCGTGGCGGCGGAACCTTCTCCAAGACCCCGTACTCGGTGGCCAAGGCCGGCGTCATCGGCCTGACCCGCGCAACCGCCCGTGAGCTGGGTGAGTACGACATCACCGTCAACGCCATTTCCCCCGGCCCCATCGACACCGACATCATGGGCGGCACCCTGAGCCAGGAACGCAAGGACGAACTCACCAAGGACCTTGTGGTGAACCGGGTGGGCTCCACCCGCGACATTGCTGCCGCCATCGCCTTCCTCATCAGCGAGGACTCCGGATACATCTCCGGCCAGACGCTGAATGTGGATGGCGGACTGTACATGCACTAGGCGCCCCCATGCGGACCTGGACAAGAGAACGCAAGATCTACCTTGCCGTGGGCATCCTTGCCTGCGCAGTGGGCATGGTGCTCATTTTCTTCCCGCGCTGACCGCGGCTGCATTAGTTGTTTCCTGTCACTCAAAGAGGAGTTTCAATGTCTGTTGCCACCAATTCCACCAAGGAGTTGCTGGATACGCCGGTCCTCAAATCGGCGATCTCCAAAGCGTCACGGCGGCTCATGCCGATGCTCGTCATCCTGTACGTGGTGGCCTTCCTGGACCGCACCAACGTTGGCTTCGCAGAAGCAGCGCTGGAAGTGGACAAGGGCATCACAGCGGGCGCCTACGCCCTGGGCGCGGGGATCTTCTTCATCGGTTACGCGCTGTTCGAGATCCCCAGCAACCTGCTGCTCACCAAGTTCGGGGCCAAGGTGTGGCTCGCCCGCATCGCCATCACGTGGGGCATCGTCTCGGCGTGTTTTGCTTTCGTGCAGGGCGAGACGTCGTTCATCATTCTCCGGTTCTTGCTGGGCGTCACTGAGGCCGGCTTGTTCCCGGGCGTCATCATGTTCCTGGCGGCGTGGTTCCCCAACAAGGTCCGAGTGAAGATGTTCGCCATCTTCTACCTGGCCCAGCCCTTCTCCCAGATGATGGGTGCACCGCTGTCCGGTTGGCTCATCAACATCGGTGACCAGGTCCCGGGCGTTGCAGGCTGGCAGGTGATGTTCTTCGTCGAAGGCATGCTGGCCGTCCTGGCCGGTATCGCCGCCTACTTCTTCCTGATCAACAGCCCACAAGACGCTAAGTTCCTGACCAAGGAAGAGAAAAAGGCGCTGTCCGACGTCATGGCACTCGAAGACACTGTCAAGGAGGAAACGGGTCCCCGGGGCGTCCTGGCCTCCATGCGGAACGGCCGCGTCTGGTACTTCACCGTCATCTACTTCTGCCTGCAGGTAGCGGTCTACGGTGTGACGTTCTACCTGCCCCAGCAGGTGGCGCAGCTGACCGGACAAAAGGTGGGCATCGCCGTCGGACTTCTTGCGGCTATCCCGTGGTTCTTCGGAATCTTCGCCTGCTACTTCATCGGCAAGGCCGCCAACACGGTGGCGCGTCGTCGCCGTTGGGGCACGGCACTGTTCATCTCCACGGGGCTCTGCATCTTCGGATCCGCGTGGGCGGGCGCCAACCAGCTGCCCGCGCTCGGCATCATCTTCATCACCTTGGCGGTGTGCAGCTTCTTGTCCACCGGTCCCATTTGCTGGTCGTATCCGACGGCGTTCCTCACCGGAACTGCCGCGGCTGCCGGCATCGGGCTGATCAACTCCCTCGGAAACCTGGGCGGGTTCGTCGCCCCGATCCTGCGCACCACGGTCAACCAGGTCACGGCTTCGGACACGGGAACCATGGGCGTCTACGCCTTGGGCGTCCTGCCTTTCGTTGCGGCATTGCTGATGTTCGGTACCAAGCGCTTCAGCAACAAGGCCGACGAACTGCTGGGCAAGTAGATCGTGATGCTCTCTGCTCCTGACACCCTGTTCATCGGGGTCAGCACCAAGATGTACATGGGCTACGCGCAGAGCCTGGCGTGGTTGGAGCAGCTGGTGGCAGAAGTGGACGCCCGTCCGGCCCTTGCGGCCGGGCGGGTGGTCCCGTTTGTGATCCCGTCCTTTCCGGTTTTGCCCGCAGCGGCACGGATGCTGGAGGGCACATCCTTGGTGCTCGGCGCCCAGAACTGCGGCTGGTCTGATGGGCCGTGGACGGGTGAGGTTTCTCCGTCGATGCTTGCTGAACTCGGGGCTGGCCTGGTGGAAATCGGTCATGCCGAGCGGCGACGTTTCTTTGCAGAAGACGAGGCGATGATCGCGCTCAAGGTCAGCGCCGCCGTCGACTCCGGGCTGACGCCGCTGCTGTGTGTGGGGGAACGCGACGTCGGCGATCCGGGGGCGGCGGCTGATACGGTGTTCCGGCAGATCAAGGCAGCAGTGGCAGGTGACTGGTCCGTTGCCTCACAACTGGTTATCGCTTACGAACCTGTGTGGGCGATCGGTGCCCCGGAGCCCGCCTCAGCCGGGTATGTTTCGCGGGTAGCGGCCGCGCTACGGGAATCGCTGGGCCACCACGGACTGGCAGGAATTCCCGTCATCTACGGCGGATCGGCACAACCAGGCTTGTTGCCACAGCTGGACGGGGTGTCAGGGCTTTTCCTTGGCCGGTTCGCGCACGACGCCACCAACTTTGGCCGGGTCCTGGACGAAGCCCTGAGTTTTTGTACAGCAGATGCCCCTAAGACGCCTTCTAAAGGGCATTAGGTGTACAAAAACTCCGCTGGCAGAGGGCCACGAATCCGCCAAGGTTCTCCAGGCCTTCCGGATGCGTCGGCAGGTAGTTGGTAAGCTCCGGCGAACGCACGACGACGGCACGCCACTGACCGCGCGACACCGCCACGTTGATCCGGTTGCGGGACAGCAGGAATTCCGTGCCGCGGGGAACTTCGCCAGCTGCCGACGCTGCCATGGAAACGATGACCACAGGTGCTTCCTGGCCCTGGAACTTGTCCACGGTACCCACACGCACCTTGCCCAGCCCTGCTGCCCTGAGCTCATGCTTGATGAGCTGGACCTGGGCGTTGTAAGCGGCGACCACCAGGATGTCTGTTTCCTCGAGGGGGCGGTTTTCGGGGGAGCCGGAAGGGTCCAGCCACTTCAGGCCGAGGTGTGCTTGGACTTGCCGCACGACCTCAACAGCTTCTTCTTGCGAGGCAGTGGAGTTGGCGGTGTGCGTGACGTAAACGCAGGAAATACCCGGAGCCGCGCCCTCCACGGATCGTTCCTTCGCCGCAGGGGCAGCCTCGAGCCGATTGTCGTAGGACAGCTCGGAAACGGCGCTGCACAGCTCCGGATGCATGCGCCACGACAACGCCAGGAAATAGCCCAGATGTGCGGGCAACGTGTTGTAGCCCTCCGACAACCAGCCCAAAGCTGATTCATCAACCGGTTCCGGGTGCTTGCCCTGGGTGACCTGCGGAAGCTGCTGTGGATCGCCCAGCAGCAGGAGCCGTTTGGCTGCCCGGCTGACGGCCATGGTGTTGGCAAGCGAGAACTGTCCCGCTTCGTCGATGACCAGGAGATCAAGCGAACCGGCCGGGACTTCCTTGCCCACCATGGTCCAGGCGGTGCCTCCGATCAGGGCCCCACCTGGCCGGGCCAGCAGCTCTTCGACGTCGCCCTTGGCACAGTTCGTCCAGGGCACCGGATCGTTGTGCTTGACATCCTTGGCCACGAGGCGGGGATCGACACCGGCCTTCTCCACGGCAGCGCAGAGCATGTTTTCCACGACCGCATGGGATTGCGCCACGACCCCGACTTTCCACCCGTCGGCCACCAGCCTGGCAAGCACGTGGGCACCCACGTGGGTCTTCCCGCTGCCCGGTGGACCTTGGACTGCCACGTAGGAATGGTCCAGGTCCTTCACTGCCGCCGTAATGGCATTAATGTAGCCATCGGGCCCGGAGGGTATGGCTGGAAGGTGGGCCAAGGTGCGCAGCCGCGGCTGCTGCCGGCGGACCAGGTCCAAGGCCGGATCCTTGGGCCAGGAAGGCAACGATGCGCGGAGCTTGGTGGCCAACGTGGCCAAGGCGGCCCGCTGCCCATTCGTCTGAATCGGGCTGTCCGGGGTCAGCGCCATGGGGGTTTGTGTGAACTCCGTCGAATCGTTGCGTAGTTTCTCGGCGATGGTGACCGATTCGAAGTCTCCCTCTTCGCCGACGTCGATGACCTCCGTTCCAGCCCAACCCGCACGGCCGAGCACCGGGGATTCCTTGGCCGCCAACGCGTCCGGCAACGGGGATTGGTACATGCGGAAGTACTTCCTGCCGCGGTCCAGTCCGGCTCCGTCACCTGACCGGCCGAGCAGTTTCACGATCCGTGCAGGGTTGCTGCGAGGGGTTGGCTTGGCCCAGTCCTGCAGCAACTCGACGTGGTCCACGATGAAGAGATCGCGGGACTCGTCCCATTGCGAAGTCGGCTTTTCCAAGCGGTCGAAGTGCCCCCACCAGTGCTGCTTGTCCTCGCGGCGGTGATACCCGACTCCGGCGGCGACGATGCCGATGGCCCGGAAGTCCGATGGAGTCTGATCATCTTCGGGCAACCGGGCAAGGTAGTCGAAAAGGGCCTTCTCTTCCGGTGGTGCCTCGTACTTCTCCGGCTCGGCCTCTGATCGGGGCTCGTCCTCCACGGGGCCGCCCGGAACGATCGAGCGCTCCGCAGCACGGGCGAGCAGCCAGTTACGCAACTCCAGTGTTGAGAGGCAGTCGTATTCGTTGTAGTCCCGGATACCTTCGAGAATGGTGGCAGCTTGCTGGGCTTGGCCCGTGTCCCTGGCAGTGCAGAAGTCGGCGTAGGCAACCACGGAGGCACCGGCGTCGGTGACATCACCCGAGCGCAGATGCTGCCCCATGTAGAGGGGTTCCAGCTTCTTGATGCTGTAGGAGTTCTCGGAGACCCGGATGCTGTGCCGGACGGTGTCGTAGAGGTCCACCAGGACGCCTTGGCGCAGGAGGTCATCGACGGCGGTTTCGCCCACCACATGCGTCAGCGAAAGATTGCGAAGGGCCGTCTTTTCGTAGGCCGCGTAGTGGTAGATGTGCATTCCGGGGTAAATGGCGCGGCGCTTGGCAACGTATTCCAGGAAATCCACAAACGCTTGGCCTTCCTCCACCCGTGAGTGCGCCCAGAATGGCCGGAAAACAGGCTCGGCACCCGGTCCCACTGGGTTCTCGATAACCCCGAACAGATACTCGAGGCCCCACTTTCCGCTGGCGGGATCCTGCCAGAGGGGGTCTCCCTCGAAGTCGAAGAAGATGTCGCCCGGATCGGGAGCGGGGAGCCTTCCCAATGTGTTATCCGGGAGCACCTTGTAACTAACGGATTTGGCTTTACCGGTTTTGTCCGTGTAGTTGACGGTGCCGTCCGGGGTGCCTGTGCCGGTCTGGAGTTGGGCTTGCTCGCGGAGCCTGAGCAGCGTCGAGTCGCCAGTGGCCGGCATGGCTGCGAGCTGATCGATGGTGGTCACCCCGGTCTCGATCAGTTTCTTGCGACGGCTGATTCTCATGCCAGCCACCATGAGCAGATCCCTGTTCAGCTGGACCTGCTCGGCGCAGTAGTCACAGCGGCCGCAAGCGGAGAAACGGGTGTCGCCCCACTCCGCGGGGCCGGCCTCGGAAACATGGGCAGCTGTCATGCCGAGGAAGCGTTCCCGGCGTTCCTTGAAGACGGGGAGGATCTGCGCAAGGGGGTGGTCGCTGTGGACGCGGTTGCCCAGCACCAGGGTGACGGTTGGATCCGGGGTTATTCCGGCCTTGAGGAGCTGGTCTCCGTAGGCGGCAAGCTGCAAAAGTGCTGTGACCTTGGCATGGCGGGCCAGCTTGGTATCGAACACCGCATACAGTCCGCCGGGTTGCTTGACCAGAAAATCCGAGCGTCCGTGGAACTGGCCGTCGAAGAACGCGGCTTGGAATACTACATCCGCTCCGAGGCGCAGGGCGTGGACGGATTCCGCATGCTTGGCCGTCAGGGTGGCACGGTCCATCGAAGTGGCGGGGACGACGTCGTAAACGCCTTTTCCTGTTGCCGCGTCCCAGTGCCCGAATTCAGCCACGAACTCGTCCAGTACGCGATGTTCGTGTACGTCGCCCAGCTTGGCCGTGCGATCCAACATGGCGTCCGCCGCGAAGTCCGGTTTGGGTGACCGGCCGAGTTTTTCATCGAGTTTCCGGAGCAATTGGTATTCGCAGGTGGCCGCGATGACGAGGTCGCTGGCCGAGAAGACCAGGTCCTGCGGGGCGCCCGCTGTCTCCGGATCGAGAAAGAACACAGCGACCCACCTCTCTTCCACACCAGTTGAAATCCTTGTAGCCAAGCTATCAGCGGGCACCGACAAAATACCTTCCGGCAAAGTAGCGTCGGGCCAACCTAGACTGCACCCATGACTGAAACAGCCCCCACCATTGACCCTGCTTTCGAAGCCGCGTACCAGGCCGCACAGAAGAGCCTCAGCGAGGGCGGCATTCCCATCGGGGCGGCCTTGGCCCGGGGCGGAGAAGTCATCGCCAGTGGCCACAACGAAAGGGTGCAGCACGGCGATCCGATTGCGCACGGCGAGATGTCCGCACTTCGTGCCGCCGGACGCCAAAAGACATACCGTGACACCACGCTCTACACCACGTTGGCGCCCTGCGCGATGTGCACGGGAACCATCATCCAGTTCAAGATCCCGCGCGTAGTGGTGGGCGAAGCCGAGACGTTCCCTGGCGAATTCGACCTCCTGCGTTCACGCGGCGTCGAGGTAGTGGTCCTGGACGATGCGCGCTGCGTGGACATGATGCGTGCATTCCAGGCAGAACACGCCGAACTGTGGGCCGAGGACATCGCTGAGTAGCCGCCGCGACTAAGCGGCGGCAAGGAGAGAGCGACGGCGGCACCAAGGGCGGGGTGCCGCCGTCGCCGGCTACAGAGGATCCATATACCAGCTAGCCATCCGACGGCTTTTTGGCAGGCTTCCTCGGAGCCGACCGGCGGGAACGGGCCGCCGGAGTTGATGGAATCAGTTCCTTGACTTGGGCCAGCACTGCGGCGTTGGCGCCACGGGTGCCCAGATCCTTGGCGAGGGTCTCGACCTCGGACTTCGCGGCCGCGGTACTGTCCGCTTTGGCGTGGAGTTCGGTACGCAGCTCCACCAGGCCGCGGTAGGCGAGGTTGCTTGCCGCGCCGGCGCCTTGCTGGTAGCTGGCCAGGCCGGCATCAGTCAGCGCCAGTGCACGCTCAGGGTCGGCGCTGTGGTGCTTGACCATCTTTTCGTCCTTGCGGCGGTAGAAGTCATCTCCCACGGACTGCGCGACGGCGGTGGCAGCCTTGACGCCCAAGGGCTCGCCACCGAAACGCCCGGCCGCCTCGGTCAATGCGTCCAGGCCCTTGCTGAGATACGGCGACATGGAGCCCTCGAAAGCGAGGGTCAGGCCCACCTCGCGCGTGAAGAACTCCGGCGCGAACCGGTCCTCTTCACGGGTGCCGGGAAAACCGACACGAAGAGGCAAGGTATTGGACGCTTGGACGATGCCGTCCGTGGCATAGACGGCGCGGACCAGGTACTGCCCGGGCTCGTCGAAAGCGAAGCCTCCCACTCCGTAGGCGAGCTGGACGAGTTGGCTGTAGCGGTCGCTGCCGTCGTCGTCGCCCACCGGCGCAGGAGCCAGCGTTACGATCTCCGGAAGTCCGTAGAAGCAAACCACCGATTCATGCAGCACCACAGTTCCGTTGGGCTTCTGCACGTAGACCGTCGTGTTGCCGTACCGGGGATCGAGCCTGCCATCCACCATGACGGGCACGTCGGTGGTATTCCGCAGCCGGAACTCGATGGACACGGGCTCCATGTAGTCGAAGTGGTCCTTGGCCGAGAGCGTCAGTTCAACGTCGCTGCCCGGCCCGGAGACCGTCATGGCGCCGGCAGGGGATTCCAGATGCCCGCCGGAGGCCCAGGGATCTCCACCCATGATCACGGAGGCCCGGTCACCGTGGCGCATGTGGAGGAGCTCGTCGTCGTCAAAGCGGAAACGGAAGTTGGCCCAGAAAGTGTCCGTGCCGTTGCGCTGATCGTATTTCCAGTCGTAGTTCATCCAGGACAGTGCATCCGGGCGGGCTTTGTCCCAGGCATGCAGGAAGTTGAAGGCGTGCCCGGCTTCGTGGACCCAGGTGTAGAGGAAGTGCCGCATGGCCCAGGCCTGATCCTGGGTGGTGGGGTTGGAGACAAGGTTGGTGAACCAGGAATGGTTCCGGAATACCGCAAAACCCTGGCGGTCGGGTCCGCGACCAGCGCCGCCAAAGCCCGCAGCGGCGTCGAACATAATGCCACCCACCCCCGCGCTGTCAAAGATGCCGGCCTGGATGCCCCACATGTTCCACGCAGGCCAGCCCGAGTTGTACTTGCCGAACGAGGTTTCCATGGCGTCGTGGAGTTCGCCGACATTCCAGGAAGCAAAGCCCGCGGCGCTGTCGTCGATGACTGTATGGACCGGATCGACGGTGACCGCGATTCCGGCGTCCTTATACGACGACTCGATGGTGATGGTCCGGTTGGGCAGGTCCGCGGGTCGGTTGTTGTGGGCGTGGCTGTTGTAGATGGGAACCTTGGGTTCTATGTCTACGGACGAGCAATAATCCAACTCCAGGTTCATGTCGCGGAAGGCGTCCGAACGGTAGGTGCACGCGTAGGGCTGGCCGAGGACTCCGCCGGAAGTAAAGGTGGCAACAGCTCCCGTGACTGCGCCGTGGGACCACGACACCACAATGTCCACCGTGGTGGCAGGATGGGTTCCTTTCCAATAGCGGACGGTTCCGAGGATGTGTACGTCGGTATCGGTGAACGTCACAAGGGGTGTGTCCACGATCCAGGACTCAACATAGGTCTTCACAAGTTGGTTGACCCCTGCCACCTTGACGAAGCGGGTGCTGTAGAAGTCACCGCTGACCTTGTTCATGACAGGAGACTGGACGCCGTCGCGGGAGTCGATATCCAAACGGAGGTCCACTGCGCTTCCGATGGGGCCGGGGTTGCCTTGAAAACCTTCATATCGCCCGCTGACCGCTGCGGGTCGCCGGCACCTCCAGAATTCCGTGGAGGGAAGGGACTGGACAGGTTCAAGGGAGACGTCAGGGTTGTAGTAGGTGCTGGGGACGTTGGGGGTGTCCATGGGGAGATCTTTCTCGCTCTTCAAGCAGTCAATATGCGTTCGTTCATGGATCTGCACATGAACGGCATGACGGTTCAGGGCGAGGCGGGTGCGCGTGATGAGTGCTCAATATGAGTCCGAATGGCCAATGCCCAGAAGCCGTGTGTAACCCAAAATGAGGATACTCCAGCGAATGGATTATATCCAGAGGAATGGTGTTGTTTTCTGCCGTCCGGAAGGGGCTGGATCGTCTGGTCAGGTGTTCCCGCCGAGCGTAGGCTGGCATCATCGGCGCCCGGAGCCGAAGGACCCGTGCCGAAGGCCCCGCGTCGATGACCCCAATCGATGAAGGAGGACCCATGAGTGCCGTACGTGAATTCATGACGACGAATGCACAGTGCATCGCCGAGGATAAGACTCTTCAGGAAGCCGCCATGCTGATGAGGGACCTGGACTGCGGTTCACTTCCCATCTGCGGCACCGACGGCAAGCTCACCGGCTTCATCACCGACCGCGACATCGTGGTCAAGTGCTTGGCCGAAGGCAAGGATGCCCGCGAAGTCCTTGCCCGCGAGCTCGCAACCGGCAAACCGTACTGGGTGGACGCCGACGCCAACGTGGACGAGGCCGTCACCATGATGGAGGACCGCCAGGTTCGCCGCCTGCCCGTCATCAGCGACCACAAGTTGGTAGGAATCATCAGCCAGGGCGATATTGCCCGCAACCACTACGCAGAACAGCGCCTCGGCGAAATGGTGGAGCACATCTCCGCCAAGGAACACATGGCCCATTGAGGAACAGCAACCACGCTGAGCCCAGCAACCAATCCAGCCGCCGCGAGGCCTTCCTTAGAGGAAGGCCTCGCGGCCCGTTCCTTCACGCAGTACGAGTTCGCCTTCTTCGATGGAGACGATCAGGCTCTTTGGTTTTCCCACGAGCTTCTTCGTTGCGCTGAGTTTCCTGCTGCTGACTTCCACTCCCACCGTGGCGCCCTTGGCCGGCAGTTCCACAGTGACTTCGTCGGCCATCCCCAGCAACATTTTGGTGGAGATGCCGCGCTCGGAGACGGCTTCCTTGCCGTTGACGGTCACGGTGACGTCATCGGAGACGAAGCCGTCCTGAAGGATGATGAGCAGTTCCTGCATGGTCCAACTACAGCACTAACGGCGCCGCCGGGATAGGGCTTCCCGATACCTCCCTTCGGAAACTGTCGGCCACGTGAGGCAAACTGTCATGGTGACTTCAAATCTCCAACACCAGTCAGCTGACTCCGCCATCCACGCCCAGATCGCCGCCGAGCTCGGCGTCAAGGCCTGGCAAGTCAAGGCCGCGGTGGAACTGCTCGACGCCGGATCCACCGTCCCGTTCATCGCCCGCTACCGCAAGGAAGTTACCGGGACGCTCGATGACACCCAGCTCCGCGACCTCGAAGAACGGCTCAGATACCTGCGTGAGCTGGAGGAACGTCGTAAGTCCGTGCTCGAGGCGATTGCCGCCCAAGGCAAGCTGACTCCGGAACTGGAAGCCGCCGTCGTCGGCGCTGATACCAAGGCACGTCTGGAGGACATCTACCTCCCCTTCAAATCCAAGCGCCGCACCAAAGCCCAGATCGCCCGTGAAGCCGGGCTGGAACCGCTGGCCGACGTCCTGCTCGCCAACCCGCAACTGGACCCGGCTGCTGAAGCCGCCAAGTACCTGAACGCCGAGCACTCCATCGATGACGCCGCCATGGCGCTCGCAGGCGCCCGCGCCATCCTGGTGGAGCGTGTCGGGCAGGACGCCGACCTCGCCGAGGACCTCCGCGAACGCCTTTGGAAGCAGGGACGCATGGTGTCCCGTGTCAAGAAGGGCATGGAGGCCGAGGGCCAGAAGTTCAAGGACTACTTCGAGTTCACGCAGGTGCCCTCCGGCATGCCGTCGCACCGCGTGCTCGCGCTGTTGCGTGGTGAAAAGGACGGTGTCCTGGAGTTGGATCTCGCCGAGGCGGACCCGGCCGACGACGACGCCCTGGCCGCCGCCCGCGGGAAGTACGAGAACGCTGTGGCCAAGTGCCTCGGGGTCGCCAACCAGGGGCGGCCCGCCGATACCTGGCTGACGCAGACGGCCCAGCTTGCCTGGCGGGGACGCATCCTGGACCGCCTCACCACCGACCTTCGCGGACGTATGTTCGCCGACGCCGAAGATGAAGCTGTGCGCGTTTTCGCCGCCAATCTGCGCGATGTCCTGCTGGCCGCTCCTGCGGGCAACCGCTCCACGCTCGGCCTGGACCCGGGGCTCAGGACAGGTGTGAAGGTGGCCGTCGTGGATGGCACTGGCAAGGTGGTCACCACGGACACCATCTACCCGCACGCCCCTGCGAAAAAGTGGGACGAGGCGTTGGCCACCCTCGGCCGGCTCGCCAAGCAGTACAACGTGGAACTCGTCGCCATCGGCAACGGAACGGCTTCCCGCGAGACGGACAAGCTGGCCACGGAACTCATCAAGTCCCTCGAAGCTGCCGGATCCAAGGGGATCCAGAAGCTGGTTGTTTCGGAGGCCGGGGCCTCCGTGTACTCCGCTTCGGCACTGGCAGCTTCTGAACTTCCGGGCATGGATGTCTCGCTGCGAGGTGCCGTGTCCATCGCCCGCCGCCTGCAGGATCCGCTGGCGGAACTGGTCAAGATCGAACCGAAGTCCATCGGTGTGGGTCAGTACCAGCACGACGTCACGGCCGCGAAGCTGGACCGTTCACTGGATGCCGTGGTGGAAGACTGCGTGAACGCCGTGGGTGTGGACGTCAACACGGCCTCGCCCGCACTGCTAAGCCGGGTGGCCGGCGTAGGGCCATTGCTCAGCGAGAACATCGTGGCCTACCGGAATGAGAATGGGCCTTTCGCCAAGCGCAGCGACCTCAAGAAGGTCCCGCGCTTGGGTGCGAAGGCCTTTGAACAGTGCGCCGGCTTCCTTCGGATCACCGGGGGAGCCGAACCCTTGGATGCCTCCAGCGTGCACCCGGAAGCGTACTCCGTGGCCCGCAAGATCCTGGTCGCAGCCGGAGGTGGACCCGCTACGTCCCTGGATCCGCAGGCGTTCGTCGATGGCACTTTCGGCCTGCCCACGGTCAAGGACATCATGTCCGAACTGGAGAAACCTGGCCGCGATCCGCGTCCGGCTTTCAAGGCGGCGTCGTTCTCGGAGGGCATCGAGAAGATTTCCGACCTCAAGCCCGGCATGATCCTCGAGGGAACCGTCACCAACGTGGCCGCATTCGGGGCCTTCGTGGACGTCGGAGTCCACCAGGACGGCCTTGTCCATGTGTCGGCGCTGTCCAACAAGTTCGTTTCCGATCCGCGTGAAATCGTGAAGTCCGGTCAGGTGGTCCGGGTCAAGGTCCTTGAGGCAGACCCTGAGCGTAAGCGCATCTCCTTGACGTTGAGGCTCGACGACGAACCCGGCACCGCGGGCGGCCGCGGCTCCGGTGGACGTGCTTCGGGTGGACGGGATTCCGGAGACAGGAATTCGGGTGGTCAGCGTGCCGGCCAGCCTGGCCAAGGGGCGCCGCGGCAGGGCCAGGGCGATCGTCGTCAGGGCGGCGCGCGGCCAGGCAAGCCCCAGCAGGCTCCGGAGCCCGCGAACACCGCCATGGCTGAAGCTCTGCGCCGGGCCGGTCTCGGCAAGTAACTCCTACAGGCCCGCCGTCCTGGCTTCCCACGCCACTGCCTCCGAGGGCTGCAGCGCCGTGGGAAGCCAGCGGCCGATGCGCTGGAAAGCCTCGCGCCGGATGGGTTCGGGGGACAGGAAGATGTCGTGGAACGCGTTCGGCAGCCGGCTCACGGTGACAGTGTCCGCCAAGGACAGCGAACGGTGGGCGACGGCGTCGACATTCAGCGCGACGTCGGCTGTGAGGGCGTCGGCTGACCATTTCGGTTGCAGGTAGCTCTTGTCCGAGAGCATGACGAGCACCGGTACGTCGATGCCAAGGCCGGCCGCAACGGTGGCCTGCCCGCGGAACACGGCGTCAAGGAATGCAGGCGTAACAGGGAAGCCCCGGTCCGGCCGCCAGTCAAGGTTGTACTCCCATTCGCCGTCGAGCGTAGCTGATACGGCACGGGTGTAGATGCCCGGATCCACCGGCGGCAGGGGTGCCAGCGGGTGGAGCTTTGCGTGGAGCCCCACCAGGGGTGCAATCGCGCGCCTGCCGAGTTCAGTGGCCTGAAATTCCAGCCAGGGGCTATTGAGGATCAGGGCCGACGCCACGCCAGGGTGGCGGGATGCCCACAGGCTGAGCGTGAGCCCACCGGTGGAGTGGCCCAGCAGAATGAGTGGGCGGTCCTCGCCAGGAACACCGGAGCGGCCCATGGCTGACAGGGCGGCCGCGATGTCGGCGTCGTAGTCGGCCAGGTTGGTGACAAAACCCGGAACGAGTCCCGGCGCCAGGCTGCGGCCGTAGTTGTGCAGATCCAGGGCGTGGAAGCGTGCACCGGCCCGGTGCCAGAATTCGGCGACGTGGCGCTGGAAGAAGTAGTCGGACCAGCCGTGCACGTACAGGACATCTGCGTCGAGGCCAACGCCTTCCGGGGCATCCAACCATTGCGGGCCGGAGCCGAGATACCGGACCAGGGTGGCGACAGCACCGCCGTCGAGGTTCAGCGTCTGCTGCTCAAAGCCTGCGCCAAGAATGTCCGGGCTCCACGGCTGCGTCATGCGTCCTTTTCCTTCTGCCACGGCCAGCGGCCCGTGATTTCCAATTCAAGGGAGAAGCTAAGGAACGTCCGGATCAGCACGATAATTGCCAGGACACCGACGCTTTCGAACGTTGGAGTCACCGCGACCGTGCGGATGATGTCGGCGGCCACCAGGAGCTCAAGGCCCAGGAGGATGGACCTGCCCAGCAGTTGCCGGTACGAGCGGTACGGGGAGAACGGCGTGAGCCCGCGAGCCCGTTTCGGTTGGTAGCCACGCAGGGCCAGGGGGACGGATACCAGGGCGCCGATCACCATGACTGCCACCCCGACGGCGTCCATGTACCGGCCGACTTCTTCGATGACGTGCTGGAAATCCATGGCCCTCCTCCATAGCTGCGTGCCTCCACCGTCTCACACAACAAATAGCGACGGCGGCAGCCAGGTTCCGTTGAAACGGAACCTGGCTGCCGCCGTCGCGCGTTGTTCGAACGTTCCGCTACTCCGCGGGCGCCGGGACCGGGAAGAACACCCGGGGGTCCTGCAGCAGTGCGGGGTAGTCGAAATCGGAGCGCTTGATCACGTTGGTGACCTCGAAGTTGCGGGCGAACCGGCCATCGACCGTGATGGGTCGGCCTTGGATGAGCCCGACAGCGAAGGTTTGCCCGCCGTCGAACGGGACAGCGAGCTCAGTCTTGCCGGGCAGGGTGTTGAAGGCCTGCTCCTGTGCCTGGCGTTTCCGGGTCGGCTTCTTCTCGCGCTGCGCGACGGGGCGCTTCTTGGGGGCGCCGACGTGCCGGCGGGATTTCTCCTCTGCGTACACAAACTGGTACTCATCAGGGTCTGCGGCCGGGATGGCCTTGGACTTGCCGTGCGGGGGCATGCTGACCGTGGTGAGCTGCTCCGGGCGGAGGTCCTCCACGTTGGCGCGGAGGATCAACAGGGCGTCTTCCTCCGGATCTTCGGGGTGGAACTCGTGCTTGGGTTCCGGCCAGATGTACTCGAGCTTTTCCTCGGCGCCGGGGAAAACATCGGCGTAGAACTTGGGGTCCTTGCCGAGCAGCTTGGAGCGGTGGCTGAGGTGCAGGTCCTCGTGTCCGAGCCATGGCGGCATGATGATCCGGGATGCGTAGTCAGGGTGTGCCGCCTGAGGCGCGAACTCCGCGATGTTGTCCCGCGTGTTGTCCGGGTGGCCGCGTTCCATCCACTCGTCGGCCATCGCGAGGCCATAGAGGGTCAGCGCCGGGACGTGGCCCATCCACATGCGGACGGCGGGGTGCTGCTGCCAACCGTACTCCGGGATCACCAACGCGCGGAGGACCTGGAGTGCTTCGACGCGCTGTTTGCCGAGCCTTGAAGTGTCGAGCGCCGCGGCACTCTCACGGAAATCGGCGAAAGGGAGGAAAGTCTGCATCCTTTCAGTTTGAGGGTGCCGGGCGTGAGAACCAAGTTGAGTGCTCCGGGACACGTGCCATTGATGGGGCCTAGAGTTGCAGGGTGGAAACTTTTGACGAGAAAACTGTCACCACGGCGCCCCCGGTTGCCGAACTGCACCTGCACATCGAAGGGACTCTCCAGCCAGAGCTGATCTTTGCCCTGGCCGAACGAAACGGCATTGAACTGCCGTACGAAGACATCGAAGAACTCCGGGAAAAGTACGAGTTCACGGACCTGCAATCCTTCCTGGACCTCTATTACGCCAACATGGCCGTCCTGCAGACCGAGCAGGATTTCACGGACATGACCCGCGCCTACCTGAAGCGGGCCGCCGCCGGGGGAGTGCGCCACGCGGAAATCATGATGGACCCCCAAGCCCACGTATCCCGGGGTGTAGCGCTGGAGACCTGCGTCAATGGTGTAGCCAACGCGCTGGCGACCTCTGAAGAGGACTTTGGTGTTTCGACCCTCCTCATCGCCGCTTTCCTGCGTGACATGTCCGAGGAATCCGCCCTCGAAGTGTTGGACCAGCTCCTGGCCATGCACGCACCGATCGCGGGCATCGGGCTGGACTCCGCAGAGGTGGGCAATCCGCCGTCGAAATTTGAGCGACTGTACCAGCGTGCCGGCGAGGCGGGCTTGCGGAGGATCGCCCACGCGGGCGAAGAGGGTCCGGCGTCGTACATCACCGAGGCGTTGGACGTGCTTCACGTCGAGCGGATCGACCACGGCATCCGCTGCATGGAAGACACGGATGTCGTGCAGCGGCTCGTCGCCGAACAGGTGCCCCTCACAGTCTGTCCTCTCTCCAACGTGCGGCTGCGCGCGGTGGACAAGCTGGCTGACCACCCGTTGCCGGAGATGCTGGCCATCGGTTTGAACGTCAGCGTGAACTCGGATGATCCCGCCTACTTCGGTGGCTACGTGGATGACAACTTTGAGCAGTTGGCCAAGGTTTTGGAGTTCTCGGTTCCGGAGCAGGCCACGTTGGCGGCCAACTCCATCCGGTCCTCCTTTGCCAGTGACGCCCGGAAGTCGGTGCTGTTGGACGAGGTGACGGAGTGGGTCAAAGCCTCGGTGCCGCACCCCTAGAGGCCGACAGCCGAGACCGGTAAATCACTTGCGGCACCCGGGATGTCACACTCGGTCACGACACACGGTGTTTACCATTTGCAGTCGTGGGAATTAACAATTCATTGGCAAACTGCAATGGAGTATCCACCGTTGAAGGAGAAGCATGGGCGCGAACACCGCCGAGAACACCAACCTTCGTCTGAAGGCCGTACTGGACATCCTCGCTGAAGGCGTGTGGTCCGAGACAACCCTCAACGCCGGCGAAGTCCTGGCCGAAGCGATCGTCCGCGTACCTTTCAATGACCACGAGGCTGAACTCCTCAGTGGCGGCATTCCCCGCGGCCACAAGACCCTCACTTCGGCGTCGGCCAAGCTGGTCAAGGCCGGCTGGCTGGTCAAGGGCCGCTCGGGCTGGACCATTCCGGACGACGGCCTGCGTGCGACGGTCGCCTTCCCGGACGTCTCCGCTTTCGGATCAGCGCTCGACGCCGGAACTCCGGTACCTGCCGACGTTCCCGTTCCGACGGCCCCGCCTGCGAAGCCCCAGGCTAAAAAGGCGGCGGCACCGAAGCGTGCGGTTTCGAAGAAGGCAGCTGAACCCAAGGCCGCGGCGGTGAAGGTCGCGCCGGCAGCAAAGAAGGCCACCACCCGCAAGGCGCCGGCCAAGACGAAGGCGGCTGCCGCCGTCGAGACCGTGCCGCAGCCCGGGGCTGTCGCGATTGCCGGTGACTTCAACAAGATCCTTGGAGCACCCGAGGACTGGGCCCCGCAGTACGACGAAGCCCAGATGGAATTCAATCCCTTGGTCCAGGTGTGGACGCTGACGGCTGAACTGCCCGCCGGCTTCTACACCTACAAGATCGCGCTGAACCGGTCGTGGGACGAGAACTACGGTGCGTTCGGTGCCCGCGATGGTGCCAACCACGAGTTGAACCACGACGGCGGTCCGGTCACCATCACGTACAGCCACGTGACGCGGGACATTGTGATCGGCTAAGTCTTTTCGCCGGTTCGAAACCTGCCCTAGTTCGCTTTGCTCACCGTTGAACGGCGAGTGGGACGAACAAGGGCTGGTTTCGTTAAGGTGGGTCCATGACTGACGAAACCGTTCGCCTCACGGCCCGCGTCACCGGCGTTGTCCAAGGTGTGGGTTTCCGCTATTGGACTGCCCGGAAAGCGGACGAGCTCGGCGTGAAAGGGACGGTCCGAAACAACCACGACGGCTCGGTGGAGCTGGTCGCCGAGGGAACTGTCTCCGATGTTGAGCACCTCGTGACATGGCTCCAGTCGTCGCTGGCCCCGGGCCGCGTGGCGGACGTTGACTTCAGGGTTTCCGAGGCCACAGGGGAGTTCGATACCTTCCGGATCGTGGATTAGGAGCCGCCGGGGCCCGGTGACGCAGTCATGAGTCCGGATTCCTTGGCAGCCAGGAGCAGTTCCTGGTCATACGCCACCATGGAGTCCACTTGCAATCTGATGGCTGTTGCCAGATGAATTGCGTCTGCGCTACGAAGTTGCCCGGGCAGCGCCGAGGCAAACATCAAATCCGTGCGGGTGACATCTACAAGGTTGAGGCCGGCAAGAACATCGTTGACTGAATCAAAGGGCAGGCTGCGGCGGCGTGCTGCGCAGTGAAGCTCGGTATAGAGGAGCATCGACGTCACCAAGTGGCCTCCCGCGACCCGGACTCCTTGGAGATGGGCGGCCAGGGCTTCGGATTCGTTTTCTTCCACAACAAGCTTCAGAATCGCGGATGTGTCCGCGTAGACGATCACCGATCCCCGCGCAGATCAGACAGGATCCCGGTTGTAGTCATGTCGCTGCTGACGCGGGGCAGGGTGCGGAAGTCCACAGGTGAAGGACTGGCTGGTCGGACACTACCGGCTTGGAGCAGCCGCTCAAAGGGTGAAGCCGACGGGGGAATGAGGGTGGCTGCCACCTCGCCATTGTTGGTGACGTCGATAACTTCGCCATTCCTGACGCGTTCCAGAATCTTACTGCTCTGGTTGCGCAGTTCCCGGTGCGGAATAGTTGTCATCATCACCCTCCGTAGCAATCGTAGCACTGTGCTCAATAGCCGGAGGGCTGGCTTAAAATATATAGACTGGTCTATTATTCAGGCATGGCTTCCTCATACCCCAAAGGACTCGCAACCCGGCAGCGCTTGGTCGACTCCATGCTCGCCCTCATCCAGCTTCACGGCTATCACGGAACGGGGCTCAACACAGTGCTGGCGCGATCCGGGGCCCCAAAAGGCTCCTTGTACTTTCATTTCCCGGAAGGAAAAACCGAACTCGGGATCGCCGCTGTGGCTCTGGCGGGCGATCAATTCGCTGAGCTGATCGGCAGGGCGACCACCACGGCTTCCTCGCCCAACGCCGTGGTCGACACCCTGGTCGCCGAACTCAAGGGCATTCTGGAAGCAAGCGACTATCAAGCCGGTTGTCCGGTCTCGTCCGTTGCCTTGGACACAGGGTCTGGGAACGAGCCGCTCAGGGAGGCATGCGGCCAGGTCTATGACGCCTGGGTCAGCGCAGTGGCCAGCTATCTGGCGACGTTCGGGCTCGGGAAAGAGCAGGCGCAGCCTGTGGCGACATCGATGATCTGCCTGGTGGAGGGCGCCCTCATTCTGTCCCGCGCCCACAAGTCCACCCAGCCCCTGGACGCTGCTGCCGGGACGCTCAAAATGCTGATGACAGCAGTTCACAGCGAGGCCAGCGTATGAGCTCCCGGCACGCTCTGGTATTCGGCGCCACGGGCCACATCGGAAGATGGCTGGTCCGCGAACTATTGCAGCAAGGCGTGACTGTCACGGCCGCCGTGCGCACGGAAGATTCCTTCCACCGGCTGGCTGGGTGGCTGGCAGGGCACGACGCCAACGGAACCGCAGCGCAGGTACTCGTGGACTTCAGTGCGGGCGACTTGGGCCTCGATCCGACGTCGGACACTTGCAGGTCGGTAACTGAAGTCCACAACGTCGCCGGCGCCTTCGCCTTTGGCATGACTGCCGAGGCGGCCTATGCCGCGAACGTGACCAGCGCCGAGCGTGTGGTTCGCTTTGCCGCCAAGCTGCCGGCGCTGATCAGGTTGGTGCATCTGTCCGGTTACCGGGTGGGCGGCCAGGACCCGGCCGAGGTGCCATGGGATGACTCCCGCCGCGCCAAGGACTACAAGCGCCTGGGCGCTTACGAGGGGTCCAAAGTGGAATCGGACGCCGTAGTGCAGGCAACCGCGCGTTCCTTGGGCGTTCGGTTCACCATGGTCAACCCGGCCACCGTGATCGGGGATTCCGTCAATGGCGAGTCCGGGCAGGTGGTGGGCCTCGCCGCCAGCGTGCTGGAGCTCTTCCGTGGAAAGCTGCCCGTGCTGCCGGGCAATGAGCGCACGTTCGTCCCGGTGGTCACGGCCGACTATCTGGCTTCGTTCATGGCGCTGGTCCCCACCACGCCCGAAGCGGAAAATGCCTCCTACTGGGTGCTCGACGACGCCACACCCCCGTTGCCGGAGCTGCTGGGGATGCTGGGGGAGCACCTCAACGTTCGGGTCCCACGGCTGAAGATCCCCAGCGCCTTGCTGAAGAAGCTGCCCGCCAAGCTGACTGGGGCAGACCCGGAGACGTTGTCGTTCCTGTCCGACGATGGATATCCGACGGCGGACGCGGTCGCCTTGGCGGAGGCGGGCGGGTTGCGCCACCCGCCTGTCGAGACTGCCTTGAAGCGCTGGGCCGACTATTTGGTGGCGGCCGTACCTGCAGCAAGAGAGGGCCGCGTAGCCTCGATGTAGTGCTCCAGCGGCTTCAAAGCCGGCTGCGATGAGGCATCCCGAACAGCGTCCGCGCCTACGGCGTTGGCCACGGCCAAAGCATGCGCATAGTCCAGGCCGAACTGGACGGCCAGGACCAAGGCAGCGCAGAAAGCATCCCCGGCTCCGATGGTGTTGGCAATGTCCGTGACACGTACGGCCGGGGCCTCGGCGACCCGTTCGCCGTCGACGAAGATCGCCGAGCCGTCGCCACCGTACGTGACGGCAACCAAAGGCGCGTTGCGAAGGGCCGGGATCAGCTCATACTCAGTCTCGTTCACGATCACCAGGTCGCACCGCTCCAGGAGCTCAGGGAGGATCGGCGCTGCAGGGGCGGCGTTCAGGGCGAAGAATCCTTTGGCCAGCCGAGCGGCTTCCAGGACAACGTCCTGGTCGACTTCGAGTTGGCAGAGGACAGCCTCTTCGGCGCCGAAAGTGACACCGTCCAAGGCCACGGAGCCGTTGGCGCCGGGGCAGACGACAATCTGGTTTTCGCCGTCGCTGTCCACCAGCACCAGTGCTGTTCCCGTGGCCGCATCCACCCGGGCAATGTCCTGAACGTCGACGTCGGCACCTGCCATTGCCGTGATGAGGCTGAGTCCGGCGTCGTCTTGGCCCACTGCCCCCACCATGCGGGACGTGCCCGCGAGCCGGGCCGCCGCGACCGCCTGGTTGGCGCCTTTTCCGCCGGGCTGCTGGCGGAGGACGCCGCCGCCAACCGTTTCACCCGGCGATGGGAGCCGGCCCGCGGTGGCCGTGATGTCGAGGTTGATGCTGCCCACCACGGTAAGGGAAGAGGGCGCAGCAGGCTGGGGGGACGTGCTCATGGAAGGTCCTTTTCGGGAGTAAGACAGGGAAGGAATCAGGAGGACTGGATGACGGAGAGGTGCCCGGCCTTGGCTGCCACGAGGCATTTGGCGAGGTAGAACTCGTTGCCGTTCCGGCGTACGTATTGGGTGAGGACCAGTACGGGGTCCGAGGGGCGGAGGCCCAGCAGCTTGGCGCGGCTGGGACCGGCGGTACTAAGGCTGATCTGGCATTCGCCGGGGCCAAGGGAGGCACCGGGAAGTCCGGCGAGGACCTCCAGCAGCGTGGAGGCCGAAAGTGTAGGAGCCTCTGCCGCTTCCGCGAGGGCCTCAGCTTCGGGGATTCCCTGCGAGACATTTTCCTGCAGGTGCGCCACGGGCTCGCCGTTCCGGATGAGCACGCTTTCCCAGAACCACACGTCTTCGTCCGGCTGGACGCCGATACCAGGCGCCACGAATTCAGACGCCGGTTGCTTGATGGCGGCTACGCGTTTGACCTGGATGTCCTGGTCGGGGCCACCAAGAAGCTGATCGAACGGGCGGATGTGTTCAATGCCGATGCGGGGGAGTGAATCGGCCACGAAGCGCCCAACGCCGCGTCGTGCCCGGGTCAGGCCGTCCTCTTCCAGCAACATCAGCGCTTCCCGGATCACGGTGCGGCTGACGTCCATCATGGTGCCCAGCTCGGTCTCCGTGGGGAGCAGCGAACCGGGCGGCAGGATCTTGGTCCGGATGGCTTCGGCGATGCGGGAGTAGGCCGCGACGCGCAGGGGCTGCCCTGGTTGCGTGGAGATGGGTCGGGACAGGAACTGGACGGCATTGTCGGTCAAGGGTGCCTCACTTGAGATGGGTTACCGATACTGTACCGGATGACTGTGACAGGTTGCACAAGCTCGTAATACATGCTTGTATAACAACTCACATCTCATGGCGCCGCCCCGCGCCTCGGACAAAGGAGTTTGATGTGAACATCCCCACCGCCACAGGCCAGCAGACTGTGGACCCGCAAGCCCCAGCTGCAACCGAACCTGCCAAAGCCGCGGAGCACGGCCGCTTCCAAGGCAAGGCCGCCGCGCTTCTCATCACCACGCTGGTGCTTGCCGTGCTGGCCTTCCAGCTCAACGCCAGCATGATCACCCCGGCACTCCCGCACATCGGCTCCTTCTTCGGCGAGACACCCGAGGCCGTGGCGCAAGTGCAGTCGATGTTCTTCCTCGCCGGCGCCATCTCCGGTCCTGTGATCGGGCGCTGGAGCGACTTCATCGGCAGGCGCAATGCACTGCTGTTGGTCCTGGCCATCATGGGTGCCGGCACTGTGCTCTGCATCTTCGCGCCCACACTCCCGCTGCTGGTCACCGGCCGGTTCATGCAGGGTGTCTCCAGTGCCATCTTTGCGCTCTCCTACATCGTGCTCAACGAGTACTTGCCCGCCCGACTCTTCGGCACCTCGATCGGCATCATCGCTGCCATCAACGGCGGCGTCGGTGGCGTTGACGGCTACTTCGGTGGGCTCATGGCCGAGACCCTTGGCTTCCAGTCGATCTTTGTTGCCGTGCTGGTACTGGCCGCGATCGCCGTCGTCTGCGTCATCAAAGTGGTGCCCGGCGGCAAGTCCGCCGTCGCTCCGGGCCGGATGGACTGGTGGGGCGCAGGTTCGCTGTCCGTGTTCCTGGTCTTCATCACGTACTTCGTCTCCACGGGTTCGTCCGCCGGGTGGACCTCACCTGCCGCACTCGGCTTGCTCGCTGGCAGCATTGCGTCCTTCACGGCCTTCTGGCTCATTGAAAAGAAGCGCGAAACCCCGCTGGTGGCAGTCCACCACCTCCGTTCACGCCAGGTCTGGCCCGTTATCGCCACCACCGTGCTGACGCTCGCGGGCATCTTCGCCATCATCAACTTCACCGTGGTGCTGCTGAGCCAGGACAAGGAAAGCGGCTTCGGACTGACCGCCTCGGTGGCCGCACTGCTGTTCCTGACTCCTGCCGCGCTCATCGGTGTGTTCGCTGCTCCGCTGGCCGGTTGGATCGCCGACCGACGCGGCTGGATCAAGACGGTCCGCGTCGGCACCGCCACCAGCCTGGCCTGCGCCATCGTCGCTGCCCTGTTCGCCCACAACCAGATCGCTGTCCTCATCGCCATCGCAGCCCTGGGCATCTTCTACAACGGCTTCTTCCTGACTGCCATCAACGGCCTGTCCGTCCTGCTGTCGCCCAAGGAAGCGCCCGCCGCTTTGCCTGGCATCAACGGTGCCTCCTTCGGTATCGGGGCGAGCCTCGGCGTCGTAGTCGTCGCCCCGTTCGCGGGTCTGGGCACCGCAGCCGGGTACTCCACGGCCCTCTGGATTTCGGTGTCCATCACGGCCCTCGCCTTCGTTGTGAGCCTGTTCATCGCCGCTCCCAAGGGCGAAAAGATCTAGCGCACGACGCCGGCACGCGGCTCCCGCGTGCCACTCACCGCAGCTTCGCACCACTCCACAGAACAAGCCGTCCGCTCCACCTGAAACGAGAGACCATGACACAGCGCCCCATGACAACGGGCACCGCCGCCCCCTTCTTCCTTGACTGCGATACCGGCATCGATGACGCCCTCGCCCTGGCCTACCTCCTGGCCTCGCCGTTGGCGGACCTCGTGGGCATCGGCACCGTGAGCGGCAACGTCAGTGCGGCCGGCGGAGCCCGGAACACCTTGGACCTGCTGAACCTGGCCGGCCACCCGGACATCCCCGTGGCGATCGGTGCGCACGATCCGCAGGTAGGTACTTTCCACGGCGGTGCACCGCATGTCCACGGGGACAACGGCATCGGCGGCGTGGACCTGGTTCCTTCGGACCGCGAACCGGTCCAAGCTTCGGCTGCGGAACTCCTTGTCCAGTTGGCCCACCAGTACGCGGGGGAACTGCGCCTGGTGGCCATCGGTCCGCTGACCAACATCGCCGAAGCCCTGCGCCTGGAACCCAAGCTGCCTGAGCTCATTGCCGAGGTCACCATCATGGGCGGAGCGGCGCTGGCGCCGGGGAATATCACCCCGGTGGCCGAAGCCAACATCGCCAATGATCCCGAAGCCGCTGCCGAGGTCCTGGCGGCGGACTGGAACGTGACCCTGGTACCCCTGGATGTCACCATGACCAACGTCCTGGAGGAGAACCACCGCCAGGAACTGCTCGCCTCGGAGCACCCGGTCTCGCAGGCGCTTGGTGAGATGCTGGGTTACTACTTCGGCTTCTACGTGGATATTTTCGGCCGGGCATGCTCGGCGATGCACGATCCCCTCGCTGCCGCCATTGCTGTCCGGGGAGTGGAGCTCGCCGTGGCACCCACGGTCCGGGTCCAGGTGGACACCACCGACGGACCGGGCCGCGGCCAGACGGTCTGCGATCTTCGCGGACTCTACGTCGGACTGCCGGATCAGCGCGGTGCCCGCTGCCGCGTGGTCCTGGAAATCGGTGAGGACTTCGCGCCTCACCTGCTGGGTACCCTGCAGGCAGCCTGGCTGACGGAACGGGCAGCAACAGAGGCGGCGCCCGTCGCCTGACTGGCGGGAAACTGAAGGATTGACGACGACGGCGGCAGCGGCCCGCCGTCGTCGTTCGCCTTTAAGCGGTGCTGTCCTTGGCCGGCTACGCGTACATGAGCGAGCCGGGTGTGGTGAGCTTCTGCCCGGTTTCGAGCCAGGTCTTGAGGCCGGAGAGGATCATCGGCCAACCGCCGTAGAGCTGGTCGTTTGCGCCTTCGCGGAGCTGATCGTGCGTGACTGTGAGGTGGCATGAATCGCCGACGGGCTCGATTTCCCAGGTGATCCGCGAGGTTCCCTCGGCTTTCACATCCTCGCCCCAGAGTGCGCGCATGGTTTGGACGAGGCGGCGCGGGGGATCGACTTCGATGTTCTCGCCCTCGCCGAGCGGTGCGTCTGCTTTCACGTTGTGCATCTCGAAGCGGCTGCCCGGCGTCCAATCCGACGTCAAGGTGTTCCCGAACTGGTACTTGCTGCGGATTTCGCTGTCCGTGATGGCTTCCCAGAGCAGTTCCGGAGTGGTCTTGATGTAAATCTCGAAGATCTTTTCCATGGGACTTTCCAATCTGGATTTGAGGTCGCTGAGGGCAGCGGCCCATGGTTCTGCGTATTTACTCACCCAACGATCGTGGATGAGGCGGATGGGTACCGGGTTCAGGAAGTGCAGCTTTTCGCGTCCCCGACGGCGGGTGACCACTAATCCCGCATCCTCCAGCAGCTTGAGGTGCTTGGCGATGCCGAAACGGGTCATCTCGAACCGGGCTCCGAGGGCTGTGGCGGGTTGGCCATCCTCGCGGAACAGCTCATCAAGCAGTTCTCTGCGGGTTGGGTCTGCCAAGGCCTTGAACACGGCGTCCATGGCATCAGAATAGGTGACTGTTTGGTCACGTGTCAACGGTTTTCTGCTGCAAGGTTTCGCAGGGTCTTTAGACTCCGATAGTTTCCACGGCACATCGGAAACTTGATAGCACCATGACTCCCTTTCGCCCGTAACTACGGCAGAATCTCACTCCGAAAGTCCCCGTATCAGGCTGAAATCCTTGAATTTGAGCCTTTCATGTCACTTCCGGGTTTCCGATACCCATCTGTTGTTATTGCGTAAACTTTACGATAGTTTCTCACTGTGATGTGCGTCGCACTTTGGTTCAGGGCGACGAAGGCCGAGTGAAGGACAATGATGACCATCCACCCTGACGACTTGCGGACTGCCGAGGCGCGGCTGCAACGATTGCATCAACGACTAGGCGGCATTGCCTACGGCGGGGATTACAACCCGGAGCAGTGGCCACGCGAAGTGTGGCTCGAGGACGCCAAGCTCATGCAGCAAGCCGGAGTGAACCTGGTGACCCTGGCGGTCTTCTCATGGAGCCGGCTGGAAACCAGCGACGGAGTTTTCGACTTTGCCTGGCTGGACGAGGTCATGGACCTGATGCATGAACACGGCATCGGCGTCGACCTGGCAACACCGGACGCCGTACCACCGGCCTGGCTCGTGGAGCAGCACCCCGACATCATGCCGGAGCGCGCCGATGGCAGCATCTTCGGCTTCGGATCGAGGCAGCACTTCGACGTCTCCCATCCCGTATACCGGGCCAAGTCGCTGGCACTCGCGGAAAAGATGGGGGAGCGCTACGCCAGCCATCCCGCACTGCGCATGTGGCATATCGGCAACGAATACGGTCCAGCCTCCTACGGTCCATGGGCGGAGAAAGCCTTCCGGGCATGGCTGCAGCGGAAGTACGCATCGCTGGAGGAACTGAACGAGGCCTGGAGCACCGCCGTGTGGGGCCAGCTCTACTCTGACTGGAAGCAGGTACGTGTCCCCGCCCAGCCCCGCACCTGGTCCAACCCGTCACGCCGCCTGGACTTCCACCGCTTCACCTCGGACAGCATGCTGGAGCACTTCAAGGCCGAGCGGGATGTCATCCGCCGGCACAGCCCGGACTTGCCGATCCTCACCAACTTCATGCGGTTCTACAAGACCAACGACTATTGGGCCTGGGCGGCCGAGGAAGATGCTGCAGCCCTGGATATCTACCCGGATCCGCGCGAGGAAGATGCCCACATTGCCGCCGCGTTGAACTTCGATCTCATGCGCTCATTGCGTCACGGCCAACCGTGGATGGTCATGGAGCAGGCCACGGGAGCGGTCAGCCAATGGTCCGTCAACGTCTCCAAGCTGCCAGGCAAGATGCGCCTGGGCTCCTATCAGGCCATTGCGCAGGGCGCGGATTCCATCCTCTTCTTCCAGTGGCGCCAAGCCAAGGGCGGAACGGAGCGGTATCACTCGGCCATGGTGAACCACGCTGGCCCGAACACGCGGATCTTCCGTGAAGTGTGCCAGCTGGGACAGGAACTCACGTCATTGGGTGATCTGACCGGGACCAGGTCAACGGCCAAGGCCGCGATCGTCTTCGATTGGGACTGCTGGTGGGCTCTGGAACTGGGCAACTCGCCGCGTTCCGACCTGAACTACGCCCAGGAAGTCCTGCGTTTCTATCGACCGCTTTTTGACGCCAACATCACCGTAGATTTCGTCAACGCCAACAGCGACCTGTCCGGGTACAACCTGGTGATTATGCCGGCGTCGTATCTGCTGACGGACGCCGCCGCCTCCCGGTTTGAGAACTATGTGGCCGGCGGCGGACGGCTGGTGGTCTCATACCTGTCCGGTGTCGTGGACGAGGACAACACCATCCGACTCGGCGGCTACCCAGGGGCCCTGCGGAACGTTCTGGGCGCGTGGAGCGAGGAAATGCATCCGCTCGCCGGGGATGGTGAGCAAGTAAAGCTCTCAACGCCCGACGGCGGTACCTCCTCCGCGAGCTACTGGACTGAGCACCTGCACGCCGGGACGGCCGAAGTCCTGGCCAGCTACTCGTCGGGCCGTTTGGCGGGGTCGCCCGCGGTCACCCGCAACACCTTTGGCCGCGGAACTGCACTGTACCTGTCGGCACGGGTCGATGCCGGGCTCCTCAACCAGTTCCTCGACGACGAACTCCGCGCTGCGGGCGTGGAGCCGGAACTGAAGGCACCTACGGGAGTCCAGGTCCGCCGTCGTGCTGGCAGCAGGGCTGACGGCACCGCCAAGAGTTTCCTCATGGTGCTCAACCACAACGACGCGCCGTCCAGCGTGGACGTGCTCGACGGCGGCACGGACCGGATCAGCGGACGCCCGGTTAAGGGGTCGGTTGAGATCCCGGCGAACGGCGTCCTGATTCTCGACGAAACTATAGAACGGGCGGCGGACTGATGGCATTACGACTGGACGTTCCGCCCAAAGCGGTCGCGGGCCCCGAACCAGGCTCGGCAAAGAAGCGTCGCGACAAGCCCGGAAGCTGGAAGCTGGCCATCAAACGCGATTGGCGTTTGTATACGCTGCTGGCGCTGCCGCTGCTGTACCTCTTGATCTTCAGGTACTTGCCGATGGCGGGCAACGTGATTGCCTTCCGTCAGTTCCAGCCCGGAGGCAGCATCTTTGGTGAGAAGTGGGTTGGGCTCAAGTACGTCACCCTGTTCATCAACGATCCCAGCTTCTGGCAGGCGTTCCAGAACACCATCATCCTGGGTGTTCTGACCTTGGTGTTCTGCTTCCCGATGCCCATCATCTTCGCGCTTCTGCTCAACGAGTTGAGGTCGCAGAAGTTCAAGAAATTCGTGCAGACGGTGGCCTACCTGCCTCACTTCATGTCCGTGGTGATCATCGCCGGCATGATCCTGCAGAACTTCTCCATGAACGGCACCGTGAATCAGATTGCGGAATCCCTGTTCGGCACCACGGTGAATTTCACCCAGGACCCCGGCTGGTTCAGGCCCATGTACATCAGTTCCGAGGTGTGGCAGACCATGGGCTGGGGAGCGATCCTCTACCTTGCCGCGCTGACGAGGGTGGACGAGTCCCTCTATGAGGCGGCGCGCATTGATGGCGCCAACCGCTGGCAGCAGACCTGGCACGTAACGCTTCCTGCCATCAGGCCCACCATCATCACGCTGCTCATCCTGAACATCGGCACGTTCATGGCGGTTGGATTCGAGAAGATCCTCCTCATCTACAACCCGCTCAACTACGCAACCTCAGACGTCATCTCCACCTACCTGTACCGGGTAGGCCTGGAATCCAGCAACTTCAGCTATGCGGCTGCCATCGGAATGTTCGAATCCGTCATTGGCCTCACGCTGATCCTCTCAGCGAACGCGATCTCCAAGCGCGTCGCAGGAACGAGCCTGTGGTGAACAAGACAGCTACTGCAATTCGGGGCGTTGCAGCCCAAGGTGTCCTGGTGAAGGACATGAAAGTCTCCCGCGGCATGCGGATCTTCCGGGCTTTCAACCTGGTGTTCCTGTTGCTGGTGGTGTTCCTGACGGTGTACCCGTTCCTGAACATCATTGCGCAGTCGTTCTCCAGCGAAGGGTTCATCAACGCCGGGCAGGTCAACCTGTTCCCGATGGGGTTCAACACCGAGACCTACAAGTTGATCCTGGCCGACTCCACGTTCTGGAACAACTACGGCAACACCGTCCTCTACACGGTGGTGGCCACGGCGATTTCCATGGTGCTCACCACGGCCTTCGCGTACGCCATTGCCAAGAAGGACCTGAAAGGCCGGAGCGTCTTCATCGGCCTCGCGGTGTTCACCATGTTCTTCAACGGTGGGCTCATCCCCAACTACGTGCTCATCAGTTCCATGGGAATGCGGGATTCCATCTGGGCCGTGGTGCTGCCGAACGCCATCAGCGTGTTCAACCTGCTCATCATGAAGTCGTTCTTCGAGAACATGCCCCGCGAACTGGAGGAAGCGGCATCGATTGATGGGCTCACACAGTACGGCATCCTCTTCCGGGTGGTGCTGCCGCTGAGCAAAGCCATCATGGCCACCATGGTGCTGTTCTATGCCGTGGCCAACTGGAACTCCTGGTTCCAGGCCTTCCTCTACCTCGACAATCCGGATCTCTTTCCGGTCACCATCTACTTGCGCAACATGATCGCCGGAGTCACCACAGCGGGCTCGGCCGGCGGCACAGCGGAAAACGTCGGCCAGATCGCCGCCAACATCCAGTCGGTCACCATCGTCCTGACCGTCATCCCCATCCTTTGTGTCTACCCCTTCGTCCAGAAGTACTTCTTCTCGGGCGTGATGCTCGGCTCCGTCAAGGAATAAGCCTTATGAAAGGACATCCAATGATCCAAACACCTGAGTTCCGCACTCGAGAGTTCCGCCGGCGGGATTTCCTTGGACTCGCATCCGTTGTCACCATCGGATTGATGATGACCAGTTGCGACGCGGAAACCACCGAAAAGGTGGACACGTCCAAGTCGCGCAACGGTGCGATGGACAGCTTCGGCGTCGGTGACACGTTCAAGGCGACGGTGCCGTTGACTTTCACCTTCCTCTTCTCCGATCAGCCAACCTACCCGTACAAGAAGGACTGGCTGCTGCTCACCAAGATGGCCAGCGACAACAACGTCACGTTGGAACCCACCATCGTGCCCAACAGTGACTACGAACAGAAGCGCAGCCTGCTGATCAGCTCCGGCAGCGCACCGGAAATCATTGCGAAGACCTATCCGGGCCAGGAGTCCGCGTTTGTCTCCGCCGGTGCAATCCTGCCGGTCAGCGACTACGTGGACCTGATGCCGCACTTCCAGGAAAAAGTGAAGAAGTGGAAGCTCGAACCTGAGATTGAAGCCCTGACCCAGGAAGACGGTAAGTACTACGTCCTGCCCGGCCTGCACGAGGAACTGTGGCCGGACTACTCACTGTGCTTCCGCAAGGATGTGCTGAAGAAAGAGGGCCTTTCGGAGCCGACCACCTGGGACGAATTCCGCGAAGTGCTGCGGTCGCTCAAGAAGGCCTATCCCGACGTCGTGCCTTTCTCTGACCGCTTCAAGGGTGACAGTGTCCTCAATATCGGCGCACCTTCCTTCGGAACCGTGGCAGGTTGGGGGCTGGTGGACGGACTGCTGTTCGATGAAGACAAGACGGAATTCGGCTTCGCGGCAGGCTCGGACAAATTCAAGGAACTGGTCACCTACTTCAACTCCCTGGTCTCAGAAGGGCTGATGGACCCCGAGAGCTTCACCCAGACCGACGACTCCGCGATCCAGAAGTTCGTGTCGGGCAAGTCCTTTGTGATCAGCGCGAACTCGCAGAACGTCATCACGTACCGCACCTCGATGGAGCAGTCGTTGGGCAAGGGCAACTTTGAGATCGGCAAGATCACCGTTCCGGGAGGCCCGGCCGGCGACATCATCGGTGGTACCCGTCTTGAAAACGGGCTCATGCTGAACTCGTCCGTGAAGGACAAGGACAGCTTCGTGGCGCTCATCCAATACATCGACTGGTTGTTCTATAGCGACGCCGGGCAGGAATTCAGCAAGTGGGGTGTGGAAGGCACCACCTTCACCAAGTCCGGCGCTAAGCGTCAGCTCGCAGCTGACATCAACTTCCAAGGACTCAACCCGGCAGGCAGCAAGGACCTGAGGGTGGACTACGGCTTCTCCGGTGGCAACTTCGCCTACGGAGGCGCCACGGAGCTGCTGCACTCCACCTTCAACGACGAGGAACTGGCTTTCCAGAAGGCCATGAAGTCCAAGAAACCGCGTGCAGTTGCACCGCCGGTGCCGTTCAGCGACGTCGACCGTGAGCAGGCCACCCTGGCCCTGACCCCGCTTAAGGACCATGTGAAGCAGAACGCCCTGAAGTTCATTACCGGACAGCGGAGCATCAGCGAGTTCGATGCCTACGTCAAGGAGCTCGACAGCAAGGGTCGGACTAAATACGTTGAGCTGGCGAACAAGGCCTACAAGGCATACGCGGACAAGAAGTAGTTCTTCTGATGGCCGCGAAAGAGGCACAGTACGGATCCGGGCCGTTGTTCAAGGCGGCCAGCACCGTGTACGGCGTCATGGTGGGTGGCGCGTTGCTGGTGCTAGCCAACCTCTTGGTGGTGCTCATGCCGCTGCTGCTGGGGGTGGTTGGTCCTGCTGCGTTGCTGGGTTTCGTGTTGGTTGGACCCTCCGTTGTGGCTTCCTGCTACGCCTTCAATCGGCTTTTGGCAGGCGAGGACAGCGGTGTATTCAACGACTTCATGAAGTCGTACCGGAGCAACTTCGTCCAGGCAGTGGTGGTGTGGCTGCCCTATGCCGCCCTCCTTGCAGTCATCGGCGCGAATCTCACCAGCCTGCCGGGCAGCAATCCTGAAACGGTTGCTGCCCGGATCGGGCTGGTGGGGCTCGGGGTCCTGGTGGGCACGGCTGCCGTTCACGCGATGCTGCTGCTGGCCCGGTTCAGTTTCCGCACGCTGGACATCTACCGGCTGTCCATTTACAGCATTGGTGCGCGGAAGCGGGTAGCACTCGGGAATGCGGGGATCCTCTTTGTCGCGGGATTCGTGCTGATGTCCACCACTGTGTGGTTGATCCTGTTCTTCTGCGGCCTGATCGTCTATCTGCTGTGCCTGAACTCCCGGCCACTGCTGGCGTTTGTGGAGAAGAGGTTCACCGTGGCCGCAGAAGTTTCCGCACACGGATCCTCCCCGGTGGGCTAGAGGTTCGTCCGCACCACAGCACCTTGGGCGATCACCGTGCTGACCTTTTCCAAGGCCGAGCCATCGGTCAGGGGATCCGAATCCACCACCACGACGTCCGCCATGGAGCCGCGGACCAAGCGACCAACGTTTTCGCCGCGTCCCAGCAAACGCGCCGCATTGGTGGTGGCTGCCTGCAGCGCCTCCAACGGCGTCAGCCCGGCTTCGGTGAGCAAGCGCGCTTCCGTGCCGATCGGCGTCACATCCGTTCCGAAGGAGTCGGTGCCGGCCACAATCGTGACTCCAGCGTCCTTGGCTGCGCGCACTGCGGCCTGAAGAATCGGGGTGTACTCCGTTCCGCGTGCGGCCAGGATCGGGTTGGAGGAGCGGGCCATGCTGGTGATGGCGTCCATGGTGGGTGTGAAGAACGTGCCGCGCCGAGCCATCTCCTGGATGGTCTTTTCCGTCATGAAGACGCCGTGCTCGATGCTGCGCACTCCCGCGCGGACTGCTCCATCGATTCCTTCGGCGCTATAGGCATGGCAGAGGACACCGGCGCCCTTAGCTGCCTTGACGATCGCACCGATCTGGTCCACGTTGTAGACCAACTCGCGGGGATCCTGTTCGGGAAGGCCAGCCCGCGGGTTGGCACGGGTCTTGATGACTTCGGCTCCGCGCTTGAGGTTGATGCGGGTCAGGTACGCGAGGTCCTGCGGCTCCTTGACGCCACCACTGAGCGTCGCCAAGGGTGCCAAATCCGGATCAGCCAGGAGGGAATCTCCCTGATCCGGTGAGATAAACAGCCCCGCCGGAGTCATCCGGGGGGAGAGGCCAGGAGCCCACGACGGCAGGGCGGCGAGGGCAATGTCCTGGTAGAAAGTGCTCGAACCGCTGCGTACGCTGGTGGCTCCGCCTTGCAGGAGGGCGCGGGCATCGGCCAGTGCGTTGGCGTGGACGTGGGCATCGACGAGCCCTGGAAGGACCCATTTGCCCGAGGCATTGAGTCGACGGGCACGGTTGGCGACGGCGGCAACAGCTCTACGTGTTTCGTCCCGGGTGCCGACGGCGGTGACCTTGCCGCCGTCGAGCACTACCACCCCGTCTGTCACAGCACCGCCGGTCTTCGGGTCCACGACTGTTCCACCCTCGATGATGAGCGCCTTCGTGGTCAGTGGACGGCCGGGATAGTTCGGGCCCGAGGGGGCGTTGTCCGCAAGGGCAGCAGGCGCCGATGCCAGCTGCGCAGCGATGCCGGCCACGGAGATGCCAGCCAGAGCTGCAGCTCCCGCGAGGATGCCTCGGCGGGGCAACTCACCTTGGGGTTTGGGTGCTGAGGTGTGATCGTGAAGGCACATTGTTGGACTCCTGGGGAACGAGCTGCTGGGCCGCTACTTGGCCGCGGTTTAGCATTTGGTATTCCAGAATGCCTCACCTTCGTAGCATGACGCAAGCAATAGCAATGAACTTTGCGCTGCTATTGAATGCTTGGTATGCCAAAACGTGGGTCGGATTGTCGGGGACGTTGGGATCCTCTTCATCGCGGTTTCGTCCTGATCCCCACAAGCCTGTGGGCTGACGCTGTTCGTGGGCGGCTCCATTGTCAAGCTGCTGTGCCTGAACTCCCGGCCGCTGCGGGTACGTGGAGAGGAAAAGTTCCCCTTGGCCGCATCAGTGGTTGGCGAGTCACGCCGCAGGACTCGGCGCTGTTTGCAGGTCGCAGGTCGCAGGTCGCAGGTCGCAGGTACGTGTTCGGGGCGGGCACGCGCCGCTGTTTGCAAGTCGCAAGCATGGCGCAGGTCGCAGGAACATGTGCGTGCCCCGTGCGGGCATGCGCCGGCACGGGGAAGGCAGCCCGGAAGCGAACAAAGTGTCGCCTGGCCCTCCCAATAATCCGACCCCAAAGTTAATCCGCCCCCAAGGTTCACTCGCACCCACGCCCGCGGCGTATCCCCCGCAACACCCTTATGTTCTGTGGGGTGTGTGGTGGTGGTTGCGTCGGGGTGTTTGGTGGGGGTCGATGTGGGGTGGGGGGATGAACCAGGGGACCCCGGTTGTCATGTCGATCCTCCATAGTTCTTTGTGGATGAGGTGGTGGTGGTGGCTGCAGAGCAGGGTGCCGTTTTCTGTTGATGTGGTGCCGCCGTGGGTCCAGTAGGTGGTGTGGTGGGCTTCGCACCAGGGTGCGGGCATGGTGCAGTCGGGGAAGGCGCAGCCGCCGTCGCGGGCGGTGATGGCTTTGCGGATGTGGGGTGGGAAGATCCGGGTGGTCCGGCCGATGTCCAGGACGCGGGAGTCGCTGCCGAGCAGGACGGGGATGATGTCGGCGTCGCAGGCGATTTTGCGGATGGTGTTCGGGTGGATCGGGCCGGTGAATGTTGCGGTGCCGGTGTTCAAGCGATCGGTGCCTGTTCCTATGCCGGTGGCTGTGCCTGTCCCTATGAACGTGCCGGTGCCGGTGCTTGTGCCGGTTTGTGTCCTGGTGCCGGGCTGGTGGTGGCCGGTGCCGGTGAGTTGTTCGAGGAGGTCGCGGTGGTCGATGGTGACGGTGAGTTGGGGGCGGAGTCCGCCGTTGGAGGGTAGTTTCCCGGTGGTCATGGCGAGGGCGCAGGCGCCGGTGAGGCCGTCGAGGAGTTTCTGTGCCCGGGAGCGGCGGTCCAGGTCCGGGCCGGTGCCTGTGACTGGTCTGTTGCTGTTGGTGAGTCGGGGGTTGGTGGCGGCGTTCATGGTGGTGGTGAGGGTTTCGATTTGTTCGTCGGTGGCGAAGATTTCGAGGTGGTGGAGTCCGTGGCGGCGTCGGCGGCGGAGGAACGCGCCTTGGAGTTGGTGGAGGATTTCTTCGGAGGGTTCGGGGCCGTCGTGGTCGATCCTGTCGGCCCAGCGTTTGGTCATTGTGGTGACGAAGTCCGGGTCGGTCTCCACCGCGGTGGTGGTCAGGGCGTGTTCCATCCGGGTGATGGTGTCCTGGTCGGTGAGGTTCCGGACTTTGTCCAGGGCGGTGCTGATGATGGTCGCGGACCGGGACGGCACCAAAGCCGATCCGAGGGCCTCGGCGAGCATTCCGCGGCGGGCCGGGATTTCCTGCCCGGTCATGCTCTTTTGGGGGAGGACCTCGGCGGCGAGGGCAAGCCTGCGACGGGCCTCGCCGATGCCGATCCGCAACCGGGCCCGCAGGAACTCGGCTGCGTTCCGGTACCCGTCATCCAAGACACTAGCCGCCCCCGGAACTGTTGCCCCCGGAACCGTTGTGCCCGTGGCTTGGTCACTCCAGCCCGTCCGCCATTCCGGCGCTGCTGCCGAGGACCCCGGCCGGGAGTTTTGTGCCTCAAGCCGGGTCCGTTCCACCGCGTGGGCTGCGATGATCTGTAAGTACTCCACCGATCGGGAAATCTCTTCGACCTTGCCGGCAAAATCAGCAGCCTCAACAAACCCCAACAGAGAAGCCTCGTCGGCAGCGGACAAGCGTGCGGAGTCCAGAAGTGCAGCGCTGTCTATAAGAAGCGCCATCAGGTCCCGCCCGGCAGATGCCTTGGGATCAGGACGCTGAGTGTCGAAACGTTGGATCGGCTGAGCAGACTTTGCGCCCTGGCCGGTCTGGGGATTCCGCTGAGGTTTAGGGATCGATCCTGTGTTTTGGGCCGAAACGTCGGCCGGGGCGGGGCTCGTTAGCGATGAAGCCTGGGCGGACTTGGCCTTACTGTTTGGCAGCCCAGCGCCGTGGAAGCGGCCGGTCCAGGTGACGGTCGCCGTCGAATCCTTGAACCCGGCCTTATGCAATTCCGGCCTGCTCAAGAAGCGTCGTGACCGGACAGCGGTCAAGGCAGCCACAGCAGGGGACGATTCCGCCCTGAGCGCCGAAAACTGCCCCGTTTCTTCCATAAGAACATCGTGTCAGGGGGGTCCGACATTATTAGGCCTCGACTACCCGGTGATCTGCTCCCGCAAAATATCTGCGTGCCCGCAGTGCTGCGCGAGCTCCCGCAGCATGTGGAGGTAGACCCAGCGGAGGGGGAGTGGGCCGCGGCGGTTTCCCAGCAGCAGATCGTCGAGGGCAAGCGCAGCGGCCGCGCGCCGGGACGCCTCGCACGCTTCCAAGTGAGCCGCTTGAATGCTGGCTATGGTGTCGTGGTCGTCCAGGATGAACGACTCATCAGGCGACGCCGGGATGCCAATATCCGCTCTGGACCTTCGCGTGATGGCTTCGTCGAACCACACCTTCTCCACGAAGGTCGCATGCTTCACCAAGCCCAGAAGCGTTGTACGCGAGGCGACCAACCGCCGTCGTGCTTGTTCTTCAGTGAGTCCATCGAGGGATGCGTTGAGGGCCCTGCGATGCTCGTCCAGAAACGTATCGAACTGGGTCCGGGCGTCCTGGTTGATGACGTCATCGGCGAACGTCTGCGGCAGTGCACTCATCCGAAAACCACCGTGCCGTCGTCGTTGATTCCCCAGCCGGGGTTGTGGGCGATCTCCCAGACGATGCCGTTCGGATCCTTGACGTGGCCGTGGAAGATGCCGCCAAACGCGCCCGCCTGCGCAGGCTTCACCACCGTTGCGCCAGCCGCCACCAAGGCATCGATGGTGCTGGCGACTTCCGCAGGGCTGCCGACGTTGTGCGACAGCGTCACGCCGCTGACTCCCGCCGTCGGTGCAGCGGCGCCGAGGTCCTGGTCGAACTTTTCGGCGTCGAACAGGCCGAGCATCAGTCCCGGCGCGATCTGGAAGAAGAGGATTTCGCCAGGGACGTCCATGGCCGGATCCCAACCGAGCCCGTCCTTATAGAAGGCGCGCGCGGCGTCGAGATCCTTGGTGGCGAACGTGAGGAAATGCAGTCGCTGGTCCATAGGGGAAGCCTATCGGGAGGGGACGACGGCGGCACTCGCCCGGTCGGGTCGGGGCAGCAGCCGCGGGCGGAGCCACTCAACATCACGAAGTAGCCAACTTGGCCGGTCCTGTTGAGCCCCGGTCCAAGCCGGTGGGAGGATGGAGCAGTGGAACCCCTCTTCGACTTCCTTGGCAGTTACTGGTGGCTCATTTTCCCTATCGGCGGGATGGCTGGTGGCTGGGCAAGGTCATGGTCCAAGGCCAGCGAGGAACGGCACCGCCGCAAGGTGGAGTTGCTGAAGTTGAAGAACCAGTTGGCGGTGCACGAGGAGGCCAACCAGGCCGAGGTAGTCTCGCTGATTGCCGCGCACGATTCTGTGAACCACAGGTGGCTCGATTACGAGCTCGACGTCGGTAACCTCATCGATTTCCCCCTCATGACCGACGTCCGTGAACCACTGACGGTTGCGTTCCTGCGCGCCAAGAAAGAAGCCGACGGCTTGCGGCCCGCTGACCCTGAAGAGATTTCGACGCCGGCCCGGCTGGCTGAGTATCGGGCGGCCGTCCATAGTTACGAACTCGCTTTCGATGTGGCCGAACGCGAAGCCAGACGCATCAAGGACGGCAACTTCAGCGGCCCCGAACGCCAACGACTGGCCACAGCGAGGAAGCTCTTGCGCATCGCGGAGGACACTGCCGCCACCCCCGCCGAACGGCAGACGGCGTACAAGCGGGCCCGCAAAGAACTCGATGGCCTGATCGTGCTGCCGGAGGCAACGGTTGCCGCACTTGAGAGCAAGATTGTCAGCATGTTGGATGCCCGCAAGGACCCGGACACGGACGTGCGGTTCGCTTGACGCCAGGTGCTGTACCTTCCTGACCTTCTTTGGAACCACGCGGAGCAATTTGCAACCTAAATCGGGTGCATTCTGAGCTTTCCGGACCCAAAGTGGGTGGTGAAGGTACAGCATCTAGGTCAACTCCACACCCATCACCGTCCGCACCAAGGGTGTTTCGACAATCCACAACCCGTACCCGTGGCGGGCGTAGTTGTCCCGGTTCCACTCGATCCAGGCTGCTGCTTCGTCACGGGTTTTTGGTGCAGGGTAGTACGTCATCACCAGGGGATCACCAAGCATCGAGCTCATCACGTCAAGATCAGCAAGGGTCATCTCTCGGAAACGCAACCGATCCGTGGGTGGGGAAGCATTTCCGAAGCCTACCCGCAGCAGGAACGCTAGCCCCGCCGCACCTCCACCGGCGTCAGCATCTCCCGCTCGAACCCCACCACACGCCGCGGCCCGTGCAGGATGACCTCGTGGGAAGCAACATCGGCAGTGCTGGACGTCGAAACATACAGCTTCACCAGCCCGGGAGTCACCACACGGTGGAGGTCCAGTCCGGTGAAAGACGTACGGTCCGCATGCACCACAAAATCGACGACGGCGGACGCACCGGCTTCCAACTCGACGCGGGCGTAGCCGATCAGCTCGCGAACGGGACGAACCACTTCGCCCACCGGATCCTCCAGGTACAGCTGCACAACCTCGGCACCACCACGGGAACCCGTGTTGGTGACCGTGCAGCTGACGGTGACCGAATCCGACGTCGACATCGTGGGAGCGCTGCATTGGTGATCGGAAAGTTCAAACGTCGTATAGGACAGGCCATGCCCGAAGCCGAACAGCGGCGAAGGATCCAGCGCGCTGACCCCGCTGGGTCCGGCGAGCTTCGAATGCAGGTAGGTGCCGGGCTGGCCGCCGGGGGAACGGGGCACTGAGACCGGGAGCTTTCCGGAGGGATTGGCGACGCCGGTCAGAACGTCCCACAGGGCGGAACCGCCCTCTTCGCCGGGGAAGAAGCCCTGGACGATCGCGTCGGCGCGGTCAACAAAGGCGCCCAAGGCATACGGGCGTCCACTCAGGACCACCACCACGGCACGAGTCCCGGAGGCCTCACACGAAGCCAGGACTTGGTCCAGCATCTGATGTTGGTCGCCGGGAAGCCGGAGATCGGCGGCGTCGTTTCCTTCACCGGAGGTACCCCGGCCGAACAGCCCAGCGTTGTCGCCAACCACCACCACGCACGTGTCCACTGAGGATGCCACCTGGCACGCTTCGGCGATCTGCTTTTCCGTGGCCGCTTCACAGTTGCCGGTGACGGACGTGGTCACGGTGCCAAACCGTCCAGCGGCAACAGCTGCCACGGAGGGGACGGAAATACCCATGGGAACCTCTGGATGGGAAGCCCCCACGTGAGCGTCGAAGGAGTAGCAGCCCAGCATCGCGAAAGGGTCCTCGGCCAGCGGTCCAACAACACCCAGCGAAGCAGCCGGATCAAGTGGCAGCGCCGGAGACCCCTTGAACTCCCGGTTGCTCAGCAACACCAACGATTGCGTCGCCAATTCGCGGGCCAACACCCGGTTTGCCGGGGGATCCAGCTCAAGTGGATCGGACTCGTTGACGCTGGAGAGTACCGGAGGAGCCGCCGGGAAATCGGGCGACAACAGCCCCAGGTCGGCCTTCTGCGTCAGGACCCGGCGCAGGGCTCCATCCACAACAGATTCGTCCAGCGCGCCTTCCCGGATGCGACGCAGCAGCGGCTCGCCGAAGCAGTTCACCGTAGGGAGTTCAACGTCGACGCCGGCACTCAGGGCCAGCACCGCGGCGTCGCCGGAATCTGCGGCCACGCCGTGCGTGAGGTCCAGGAATGCGACGCCGAAGTAGTCTGCCACCACTGTCCCGGCGAAGCCCCATTCCTCACGAAGCAGCCCGGTCAACAGGGCGCGGTTCGCGGCGGCCGGTACGCCGTCGACGTCGGTATAGGCGTGCATCACGGAACGCGCACCGCCGTGGCGGATCGCCATTTCAAACGGCGGCACCATGACGTCGGCCATTTCGCGGGGGCCCATGGAGACGGGCGCGTGGTTGCGGCCAGCCTGGGAGGCTGAGTAGCCCACGAAGTGTTTGAGTGTGGCGACGATGCCGGTGGATTCCAGCCCTTGGACGTAGGCGGTGGCCACGGTTCCTACCAGATACGGGTCCTCGCCGATGGTTTCCTCCACGCGGCCCCACCGGAGATCCCGCACCACATCCAGCACCGGAGCCAAGCCTTGATGCACGCCCAGGGCCCGCATGCTCGTACCAATCCGGGCCGCCATTACCTGCACCAAACCAGGGTTGAACGTGGCGCCCCACGCCAGGGGCACCGGGAAGGCGGTCGCTTTCCAAGCGGCCAGACCCGCCAGGCATTCCTCGTGAACCTGCGCCGGAATCCCGAAACGGGACGCGGCCATGATCTGCTCCTGTGCGGCGGCCAGCCGGCGCGCGCCTTCGGCGGGTTCCACCGGAACGGTGCCGTACATGCGTGTGATCTGGCCCAGTCCATCGGCGATGATCTCCTCCCAGGAGCGCGTATCGCCGGCCATCTGGTTCTGCAGTGGGGCAACGGAATCGCCGTCGGTGGAAGCGTTGACCCACACTCCCACAAGCTGGGCGAGCTTTTCCTCGAGGGTCATTTCACGGATGAGGTGCTCAACGACGTCCGACGCGGGAACGCGGGCAAGTGCTTGCTGATCGGCGGCGCCGGTGCTCACGGGGTCTCCTAGGGTTGCAGGGGCAATTTCTAGAAACTATCAGAAATTTCTATTTAGTTTCTAGAGTCAGAAAGTGTTGATTTACGAGCAGAATCTCCATAGCGTTGATGCCACACAGTGGTGAAGCAGCATCCAGAGACCAGCAAAGTTCCGAAACTTTCCGAATATTTCCATCCTGAATCCTACGGAGAAACATGCAGACGTACCGAGTGGCCATCGTGGGCACGGGCGGCATCGCAGCAGTTCACGCATCCAACCTGGCCCGCACCGACAACCGGGCCGAGCTCGTGGCCGCGTGCGACGTCGACGACGCACGCCTCCAGGCCTTTGGCGATGAACACGGCATAGTCGGCCGCTACCAGAGCCTCACCGAGTTGCTGGCTGAGGCAAAACCAGACATCGTGCATCTCTGCACCCCGCCGATGATGCACATTGACCAGGCGATTGAGTGCCTCGAGGCCGGCGCGCATGTCCTTTCCGAGAAGCCTCCGGCCCTGAGCCTGGCCGACTTTGACCGGCTCAACGACGCACAAGCCAAGGGTGGCGCCCAGTTCTCGTGCGTCTTCCAGCACCGCTTCGGCGACGCCTCAACCGCGGCCCGAACCCTGATCGGCGGCAGCGATTTCGGCCGCCCGCTCGTGGCCCGCTGCGACACCCTCTGGTACCGGCCCGATGAATACTTCGACCTGCCGTGGCGGGGCACTTGGAAAGCCGAGGGCGGCGGGCCCACCATGGGCCACGGCATCCACCAGTTCGATCTCCTCCTCCACCTGCTCGGTCCGTGGGAAGAGGTCAGCGCGATCGCTTCCAGGCAAGCCCGCGCCACGTCCACCGAGGACTTCTCTGCCGCGCTGGTCCGCTTCGGGAATGGCGCCGCCGCCACCGTCATCAACTCCCTGCTCTCCCCGCGGGAAACCTCGGACATCCGCGTCGACTGCGAGTTCGCCACCATTGAACTCAGCCACCTCTACGGCTACGGCACCAAGGACTGGACCATCACGGCAGCGCCCGGACACGAGGACGCCGTGTCGGAGGCCTGGACCGGGCAACCATTGGAGCGCGGAAGCGGCCACTCAGCGCAATTCCTCGCCATGTATGACGCGCTCGACGCCGGACTGCCCCTCCCAGCCGGCGCGGACTCAGCGCGCCAAACCCTGGAGTTCGCTGCCGCGATTTACGCATCGGCCTTTACCGGCCGCCCCGTGCGCCGCGGAGAAATCGTCCCCGGCCATGCCTTCTACGAGGGGATGGACGGCGAAGGGCGCGGCACCCGCGTCCTCGCCTCCACAGTCCGCCTGTAAACCCGAACCCAACCGGAGAACCCTTATGGCCACCTCAACGCAGACCTCACTGACCGATACCCTCAGCTACATCGACGACGGCCGCTCCCTGACCTTTAAGGTCGGGGCCCAGGCCATCGCCACGTACACGTACCACGCCACGGACGAGCAGTACGAAAGCCCGCGTCCCTTCTTCCACCCACTGACCACCTTGGAAGGGGACGAGGTCACCATTTCAAGGCCATGGGACCATGTGTGGCACAAGGGCCTTTCGTGGGCGTTGCCGAATGTGGGCGACCACAATTTCTGGGGCGGAGCCACGTACACCCGGGAGACCGGCTACGCGAACCTGGACAACAACGGGGCCATGAACCACCAGGCCTTCACGAGCATTGAGGAGTCCGGGTCAGGAATCACTGCCACGGAATCCCTGCTCTGGACTGGACAGCCGGCCCAGGGCGGGCAGGAGGGCGCACCCCTGATCAAGGAAAGGCGTCGCTTTAGCGTCCAGATCCTCCCAGCCGACAACGCGTGGGCGCTCCTGTTCGAAACCACCATGGACAACGTCTCCGGCGCTGAGATCGGCATCGGCAGCCCCACCACGGAAGGCCGCGACAACGCAGGATATGGCGGACTGTTCTGGCGCGGGCCGCGCTCCTTCACTGGCGGCGAATTCCGCTCCGAATCCGGGGCCGGGGCTGATGAGTTCATGGGCACCCGCTCGCCGTGGATCGCCTTTACCGGGCAGCACGACGCAACGTGCCGGAAGTCCAGCATCATGTTCGTCGAAGACCAAGCCAACCCGGGCGCTTCCAACCAATGGTTCGCCCGCTCTTCCATGTTTGCCTGCCTCGGCTCAGCGCCGTTCTTCAGTGAAGTAGTCCCGCTGAAGGAGGGCAAACCGCTCACGTACCGGTACGCCGTCGTGATTGCCGACGGTTCCCTCGCCGACCACCAAGCTGCCGCCCTTGCCGACGCTGCCGCAGCCGCGCTGGACGGTTGGGTCTAACCGTGTGCAACTCGTTCCCGGGCGCCACAGCGGTTTCTGAGGTCAGCATTTACGACTGGCCCGGGATGGACGGTGCGGCCGGCGGCTCTCCGCATCTGCACACGGCGTCCACCGAGGCGTACGTGGTGCAGCAGGGGACCGGCCGCCTGGAGACCCTCGACTCGCGCGGTTTCACGTCCACTCCGCTTGCACCCGGGACGGTGGTCTGGTTTACGCCGGGCACAGTGCACCGCGCCATCAATGACAGCGGTGACCTCAGGGTCCTGGTGGTCATGCAGAATGCAGGGCTGCCAGAGAATGGCGACGCCGTGATGACCTTCCCGCCCGAGCACCTGGTGGACGTCAAGGCCTACTCACGTGCCGCTTCCCTTCCTTCCCGGGACGCCGACGGCGGTGACGCGGCTGCGGAGGCGGCCGCGCGCCGTCGTCGGGACCTGGCTTTGGAGGGGTACCTGGAGCTGAAAGCGGCTGTACTTGAGTCAGGAGTCGCGGCGCTCGCCGATTTTCATGCGTCCGCCGCCCAGTTGGTGAGCGGCAAGACCGGCGCCTGGCGGGGGTATTTGGCCGGGGGCGCGCAACGCCAGGCGGGTTTGACGGGGCAGCAGTTGGAGTCTCTCGAATCAATGGAAAGTTTCTACTTGCAAGATGCGAGGACTACGATGGGCGAACGGAAAACCCGCAGGATCTATGGCATGTGTGGCCGGATCCAGGCGTGGGAACTTTCCGAAACTGCAAACGCCGGGACGTGATTCCCGGCTTGAGAGGTGGGGACCTATGGTGACCAAGCAGGACTCGGGGCGGGCTACGATCAGCGAGATCGCGCGCGAGGCCGGAGTGTCCGTGCCTACGGTTTCCAAGGTCCTTAACGGCCATGCCCACGTCGCCGCAGCCACGCGGGCGAAGGTGGAAGAGATCATCGCCAAGCGTGACTACGCCCGCCGGCCGGCCAAGCGCAGCAAGAAAGCCGGGCTCATTGACCTGGTGTTCCCTGGCATGGGCTCGGAGTGGGCGTGCGAAATCATCGAAGGCGTGGAGCGCGTGGCCCAGGAAGCCGGTTACGGAACGGTGGTCAGCAGCCTGTCGCTGGATGGCTCGCGCATTCGACCATGGCTGGCCAACCTTGCGGAGCGAAAGTCCGACGGCGTCTTGCTCGCCGTCTATGAACTGGACTCCAAGCAGATCCAGCGCATCAAGTCCCTAGGCATTCCCGTGATCCTCATCGACCCTGTCGGGCAGCCGGGGCCGGACCTCATGACCGTGGGGGCCGCCAACTGGGACGGGGCGTTCTCGGCCACCGAGCACTTGTTGAAGCTTGGTCACACCCGGATCGGCATGATCGGTGGGCGTGAGGATCTTCAGTGCAGCGGTGCCCGTGAGGATGGGTATGTGGCGGCGCTGCGCCGTGCCGGGCTTGATGTCGATCCTTCGTTGATGGTGCCAGGCGATTTCTCCACCGAATCCGGGGCCCGGGGGACCGAGGCCCTGCTGGCACTCCCCGAACGGCCCACAGCGATCTTCACCGGCAACGATGCGCAGGCCCTTGGGGCGTACCGCGCCGCGCGTTCGGCCGGGCTAAGGATTCCCGAGGACCTCTCCATCATTGGCTTCGACGACATTCCCGCCGCGGAATGGATCGAGCCAGGCCTGACCACCATCCGCCAGCCAGTGGTCCAGATGGCAGAAACCGCCATGCGCGCGCTGCTCCGGCACCTCGAAGGTGATGAGGAATTGCCGCAGCGCATCGAGCTGGGAACTGAGCTGGTGGTGAGGGGCTCGACGGCGGCGCCGGCGTCTTAGGGGCCGTGAGCCTCCACGGATTGCAGGAACTCGACGGATTGCAGGAACAGGGGCACTAGAGGGTCCTTGGTTCCGACCAGCCAAGCGGTTCCGATGCTCCACATCGAGGACTCGAGGTGGAGAGGCACCAGCTGTACGCCTTCAGGAATGATGGCGGAGGTGCTCTCCGGAACTATGGCGGGGCCGGCTCCGGCGGCGACGAGCGCCAGCACTGTGAGCAGGTCCGACGTTTGGTACAGGACATGTGGATGTGCGCCAAGGTCCGTGAACAGCATGCCGGTTTGAGCCGCCAGGCCGGGGCCGCGTTCCGGATCCAGACGGATGACGGAGCAGCCGTCGAGGTACTCCCGGAGTGATTCACGCGTGGATGGGGGGACCGGGTCTGCGCTGGGAATCGCAAGGGCCAGGCGATCGCGGCGAATCATCCGGGTGGCAATATCTTGTGGGGCCGGCAGGCGAACGAATCCGATACCGAGGGCCCCGCTGCGGAGTGCATCGAACTGCGCCGACGATGACATGTCTTCCAGCCCGATATCGATCGTGGGGTGTTTGGTCCGGAAATCGGCCACGGCGCGCGGGGCAACGTCGATCGCCGACATGCCGAATCCGACGTTCAGCACACCTTCTGCTCCACCTGCCACACGTTCCATTCGCTGGGCGAGCGCATCCGCCCTGCGCACCAGGTCAATCGCATCGGCAAGCAGTACTTCACCGGCATTGGTCAGCGTTGCCCCGTGTCGTCCCCGGGTGAACAACAGGCTCCCGGCTTGCCGCTCCAGGAACTGGATCTGCTTGGTCAGATTGGATTGGGTGGTGGAGAGCGACTTCGCTGCCAGCCCGAAATTCCCGGTCTCCGCGACGGCAACAAAGGATCGCAATAGCCGTATTTCCATTTATGGACCGTAGTTCCATTCCGAATAGGAATCAAATGGGCGCAAGATTTCATTGGACGGAATGTTTGGAGGCGACCAGCATGGGAGGTGTCCAAACCCAAGGAGAAACCAATGCCCGCCACCCCCACCCTTCGCGCTTCAGTTGTTCAGTTCGAAGCGGTCCCCGATCGCCCGGACCTCAACCTGAAGACCATCCGCCGCCTGGCAACCAAGGCCGCAGAGGACGGTGCCCGGATTGTCGTGTTCCCGGAAATGTGCCTCATCGGCTATTGGCACCTCCGCAAGCAGACCCCTCACCGTTTGCGCCAACTGGCGCAGTCCGAGGATGGGGTACAGGTCCGCGCTGTCAGGGAACTGGCCGAAGAGCTGGACCTGGGAATCGGTATCGGATATTTGGAGGTCGATGGCGAAGGGCAGCTCTACAACTCCTACTCCCTTTGCCTTCCGGACGGCACCGTTCGCACCCATCGGAAACTGCATGCGTTCGAGCATGATTCCATCAGGAGCGGATCGGAGTTCACAGTGTTCGATACGCCCTGGGGAATCAAGGTGGGAATCCTGATCTGCTGGGATAACAACCTGGTGGAGAACGTTCGCGCCACGGCGCTGCTCGGGGCAACGGTACTCATTGCTCCGCACCAGACGGGCGGCACAAACTCCGTCAGCCCTCGTGGCATGAAGCCGGTCCCTGCCGAACTGTGGGACAACCGTGAAACGGATCCCGCGGCGATCGAGGCTGCCTTCCGTGGCCCCAGCGGACGCGGGTGGCTTATGCGGTGGCTGCCCGCCCGGGCCCACGACAACGGGATTTTCGTTCTCTTCAGCAACGGGGTGGGCCGCGACGACGATGAAATCCGGACAGGGAATTCCATGATCGTGGATCCCTACGGATCGATTGTGGCCGAGACCTGGGTAGCCGATGAGGCTGTGGTGACCGCCGATTTGGACCTTGGCCTCACACCTCTGTCAACCGGGCGCAGATGGATTCGTGGGCGCCGGCCCGAACTCTACGACATCCTGATCCGTCGGCAAGGAAACGAGGTGGATGCACGGGCGGCGCGCTTTTCCACGGAGCCCGTCCAGGGCTAGTGGCCCCCCGGCGCGCCCGGGGCGCCAAGGAGCAGGCGGTGCCCGGTCCGACGAATCACCGCGCGCCGGTCAATGTAGCTGCAGGTCAAGGCCTTGCGCGCCGCACTTTGTACCGTTGATCGTTGGGCGATAAGGTATTGCCAGACCGTTTTGCAGAGGGCGGCCCTTTTCGCTCCTTTGCTGTCTGCTGGGGACGCATTTCAGTCAGTAGGAACGTGCATGGTCAACCCCCGCCCTGAGCAGGAAGCTCTCCAGAATGGCTACTTTTTGGATCTGGTCCTGGGCAGCGAAGACGTTGAGGCATTTCTCAGCGATCTAGCGGCTTTCTCAGCCGAGAGCCTCTCGCATCCTGACGCCACCGTCTTCTGCGGTATCACCGTTCTTCGCCGTAAGAAGTCCGCTACTGCGGCCAGCAGTGATGACCGTGCCCGCGTGATGGACGAACTTCAAAACGACTTTGAGGGTCCGTGCCTGACGGCCATGGACAAGCTGACCGCCGTCCTGGTGCCGGATCTGCTGCGAGAGCATCGCTGGCCGGACTATGTCGAAGCTGCGTCGCACCAAGGGCTGCGGTCCATCCTCAGCGTCCCGCTCCTTGTGGAGGGCGACACCCGTGCAGCCCTGAACCTCTACTCGGAGCTGACCAACGCGTTCAGTGAGTCCGATGTGGAACACGCCGAGGTCTTCGCGTCGCATGCCTCCAAATCCCTGCGTCTTGCCCTGAAGATCGCCCAGCTCAGCGATGCCCGGAACGACCTCGCAGCAGCCATGCAGTCCCGCACCGTGATCGACCTCGCGGTCGGAGCGATCATGGCGCAGAACAAATGCACCCAGGAAGAGGCCTTCACCATCCTTCGCACGGCCTCCAGCAACCGCAACATCAAGCTGCGGCACCTGGCGAAGTCGATCATCGCGGCTGTTTCTTCGGGGAAAGTCACGACGCACTTCGAGGAGTAGGGCGTCTACCGCCGCAGGGCACCGTCCCACACCAGTTTCACTGCGTTCCGCACGCGTTCCTTCGTTTCAGCGATGGACACGGGATCGGACCCCGGCGGGCGCACCACGAACTGGTAGTAGTACAACCCGTTGATGAGATCGATCATCGCCTCAACATCCACGTCCGGTGCCAGCTCGCCGGCGGAAATTCCGCGGCGAATCTCCGCGGCGATGGGTTCGCGGCGCCGTGAGACATGCCGGTTCCAGGACAGTGCTCGGAGTTCATCGTTCTCCAGGCCCATGGCCACGCGCTTCTTCACCAGTGCACCCACTCGGCCGTCCACGTCGATCGCCGCTTCCTCGTAAGAGGCGAGGATCGTCTCCAGTGTGGTGTCCCTGCGCTTGAATCCGATGGTGGACCGAACACTGTCCAATGCTGCCGCAAGGAGTTCCTCGCGGCTGCTCCATCGCCGGTACAGTGCAGCACGGCTCACGCCTGAGCGCTCGGTAATCGCCGAGACCGTCACGTCACGAGTATCCCGCTCCAGCAACAGTTCCACTGTGGAGGAGAGGACGGTGGATTCCAGTGCGGTGTCGCGCGGCCTGCCCGGTCGACGGTCGGCAACTGCCGTGGCGGCCCCGGTGTCAGGCATCCTCAACCACCAAGCGCTCACGGAGCTGCGCGATGGTGGCATCGGAAAGCCCTGCACGCCGGACAGGTTCCAGCACACTTCCGTGCCGCTCAATCAGCAGAGCCTGCATGGCCTCCATCGACTCCGCGTGGGCACCCATCATGGCGCCCATGCCCTTGATGGCTTCCTCATCCAGGACACGGTCCGGCATGAGCCCGCCCATGATCGCCCGGAGCCGCGGGAACAGTTGCGGCAGGCGGGTGGCCGTCACTGCGTAATCGGCGGAGATGGTTTCCGGGGTAGCGCCCAAGGCTGACAGCACGACGGCGGCGAACACTCCCGTACGATCCTTGCCGGCCGCGCAATGGAAGACGGTTGCGCCGTCGGCCATTGCTACCAGCGTGACGCCAAGGGCGAGTTGCCGGGCCTGGGTTTCGAGAAGGTTGGCGTACCACGCGCCGACATGTGCAGGAGTAGTGGCAGCGGTCATCATCTCGTGGCTGATGTCTTCCGGCGATGAAACCGAAGCCGTCAATGCGAGGTGGTGGTAGCTCACGCCGGGAACCGTCAACGGTCCCCGCCCGGTGAAGAGTGCCTCCTCAGGTGAGCGGAGGTCGATGACTGACGTGACGCCGTCGTCGATCATTTGCTGGGCAAAAGCCGCCGGCATCACCGAGACATCATCGCTGCGGAGCAGCACGCCGGGACGCGTAGTGCCGCCGGAAACGGGCAGGCCGCCGAGGTCGCGCAGGTTGACGGGGGAGAGATCCAGAGTTTCCAAAAGAGAGTTCCTAGCTGAGCTTGGCGCGGATGAAGGCGCTGACCCGGTCGATGATGGTGACCAGCACGACGATGCTGATGATGATGGCGCAAAGGTGTCCGTAATCGTACATGCGCATTGCGGTAGTAAGCTCCAAGCCGATGCCACCCGCGCCCACCAGGCCCAGGATGGTGGCGCCGCGGACGTTGCCTTCGAAGAGCAACAGTGTGTAGCTGACCAGCAGCGGCGCCGCTTGGGGGAGGACTGCATAGCTGATGATTTGGCGCTTGTTGGCGCCCACAGCGGTGAGGGCTTCCACCGGTCCGGGCTGCACGGATTCCATGGCTTCGGCGTAGACCTTGCCAATGGATCCCACTGAGCCCAGCACGATCGCGAGGATACCGGCGAACGGACCCAACCCCACGGCGGAAACGAACATCAGCGCGAAGATGAGTTCCGGGACGGAGCGCAGCACGTTCAGCACAGCCCGGCAGGAGGTGTAGACCCAGCGCGGGGCAATGTTGCTGGCCGCGCCGAAGCTCAGCAGCAGCGAAGCCAGCGCGCCGAGGACCGTGCCCACCAACGCCATCTGCAGGGTCTCGACGAGCAGTTTGATGATAATGCCGAACTTGTCGAACGTCGGCGGGAAGAGGCGGCCCAGGAAGTTGCCCATGTTGGGGATGCCGTCCAGCAGCTTCTCCGGGTTGAACCCGGCGCCCATTCCGGCCCAGACCAGCACGACGGCGACTATCACCCAGAGCGCAGCGCCACGTGGTGTGGGGAGGCCGAAGGGACGCGAAAGCCGGAGCCGGTCGGCTTCGGGGAGGCTGGTGTTGATGGTCTTTGCCGCCTCTGCGGGGGCTTCAGTTTTCGAGGAGCTCAGTGTCTGTTCCATAAATCTGGTGCACCTCCTTTTCCGTGATGGTGGTGGCGGGGCCGGCGAACACGAGCTCACCGGAGTGCAGGCCAAGGACGCGATCGGCATAGCGGCTCGCGAGACCCACCACGTGCAGGCTCACGATGACGGGGATCTGTTCCTCGCGGGCGATGTCGCGGAGCAGGCCAAGGATGTTGCCGGCGAGCCGCGGGTCCAGGGACGCGACGGGTTCGTCGGCCAGGATGAGGCGCGGCTGCTGCATGAGCGCACGGGCGATCGCGACGCGCTGCTGCTCACCGCCGCTCAGGCTCCGGCACGGCTGCTTGGCCTTGTGCGCCAGGCCTACCCGGTCCAGCAGTTCCAGCGCCATGGTCCGCTGCGCCCGGCTGAACGTGCCCAGCATGTTCACAGGCCCGGCCGAGTGGAGTCCGCCGGTCAGCACGTTGGTGAGGGCGGTCAGTCGCGGCACCAGGTTGAAGTGCTGGAAGACATAGCCGACGTCGGATCGCAGCTCGCGCAGGCCGGTCGGGTTCTGCTGGGCTACTGAGCGGCCGGCTACTTCCAGGCTGTCAGCGGTGAAGGGGGCGATCCCGGTGAGGGTCTTCATCAGCGTGGACTTGCCGGATCCTGAGTGGCCCAGCAGCGCCACGACTTCGCCCGGGTACACGTCCAGGTCGATCCCGGCCAGGGCAACCTGATTCCCGTATTGGACCCGCAGCCTGCGTGCGCGGACGGTGGGCGTCGCCGACGAGGCGAGTGCCGCCGTCGTGCCTTTCGTTGGTGACAAAAGGCTCATCGGAGGTCCTGGAGATCAACGCCGATGGACTCGGCCACGTCAACCAGCGGAGCGTACGTGCTGAATTCCGGGTCAGCCGTGGGTTCGCCGCTGATCCCGAACGTCTTGGAGACCTTCTCGTTGGCGGTGATGAGGGCGGGGAGTTTGGCCTTGAGTGCTTCGCGGGCGTCGTTGTCCAGGTCTTTCCGGACCACGATGGAGATGCCGACGGGGATGGGGTCCGACTTGGCGATGACGGTGATCTCGTCTTCCTTGATAACGCCCTTCTGGACGAACGTCGGGTACAACTGGCGGGCGGTGCAGGCGACGTCAACGTTGCCGTTGGCGAGGGCCAGGACGGCGGAGTCGTGGGAGCCGGCGAAGGTGCTCTTGTAGTCGGTGCCGTCCGTGAGTCCGGCCTTGGCCAGGAGTGCCTTGGGCATGAAGTAGCCGGTGGTGGAGCCGGGATCGATGAAGGCTACCTGCTTGCCCTTCACGTCGGCGGGGGACTGGATGCCGCTGTCCTTCTTGGCCAGGCAGAAGCTTGCGGGCTCGGTGCTCGCGGGCCACACGAGGAGCGGATCCACGCTGTCGGTCTTGTAGGCGAGGGCCGCGGAGAACTGGCTGAGGACGGCGACGTCCACCGAGCCGTTGCGGACTGCCTCAACCACGCCGAGGTAGTCGGCCGGCTGGAGGTTGGTGATGGTCCGGCCGGAGGCGTCCCCCACCATGGTGGCGAGGTCGGCCATGATGGCTTGCTCGTCGGGATCGTCGGTACCCGGGGGCGTGGCGAAGACGAGCTCGGTTGTGCTCCTGTTTGCTCCGGCGGCGTTGGCGTCGCCGGAGCAGCCAGCGAGGGCTCCGATGGCCAGAATACCGATAAACGAAGTTGCGATGATGCCTGCACGAGCGTGCATGGTGGTGCCTTCCGTCATGTGTTGGGGGTGACGGGAATTACGAAACCAGCAGTATCTGAATCGGAATTACGAGACTGCCGTACTTCAAATGGCGGGGAGGTTAACTGTTTGCGCTCGCATGAAAAGTCCGCCCTGTGACCCCGTTTCGTGACCCGAGGCAACAATGGAGCAGACTGGGTTGGGTGACCGCCAACAAACCCCGCCCCGGCCTCGCGATCGCCGCACTGAGCCTCGGGACGGCGCTGAATCCGCTGAACTCGTCCATGATCGCCGTCGCGTTGGTGGTGCTGAGGGAGCATTTCGAGCTCGACGTCGCCACCGTCACCTGGGTCATCACCTCGTTCTACCTCGCGTCGGCCGCCGGCCAACCGCTGATGGGCCGGCTCGCCGACCGTTTCGGCCCGCGCCGCCTGTTCATGTTCGGCATGGCTTTGGTCGCTGTCACCTGCGCCATCGCTCCGTTCCTGCCCAACTTCGCGCTGGTCTGCGTGGCCCGCGCGCTCATGGCTGTGGGGACCGCGACGGCGTACCCGTCCGCCGTCGTGATGGTCACCGAGCTGAGCCGGTTGGCTGACTTGCCGTCCACGCGGCCGTTGGGCCGGATCCAGATGGCGAACACCTCGGCCGCTGCCGTCGGACCTGTAGTGGGTGGGCTGTTGGTGAGCCTGGTCGGTTGGCAGGCCCTCTTCGCGATCAACGTACCCATCGCCTTGCTGGCTCTGTTTGTTGTCCGCCAGACGGCGCCCGCGGATTCCGGGCGCGAGACCGGCAGGCTCGGCCAGTTGATCCGCGATTCCGACATCCCCGGCATCCTCGCCTTCGTCACCTCGCTGATGCTGGCCATGATGGCGCTGCTCAACGTCATGCCCGGCTACCGCTGGTATTTGCTTGGCGCCGCCACGGTGATCGGCGCGCTCTTCGCCTGGCGCGAGCTGCGCTTCCAGCCGCCGTTCCTGGACCTTCGCTTGCTGGGTCGGAACCGGCCGCTGCTGCTGGTCTACCTGCTGTTCGTCGTGTTCAGCGGGGTCTACTACTTCGCGTTCTTTGGCCTTCCGCAGTTGCTGCAGGAGGCAGGCCATTACGACGCCGGTGTAGTCGGCTTGCTGATGCTGCCCCTTGCGGCGTTGTCGGTGGTGGTGACGCCACTGACGGTGCGGTTCATTGAGCGGTTCGGCGTGCGTCCTGTGCTGATCACCGGCGTTCTGATCCTGACCCTTGCCGCGGGAACGCTCGGTTTCCTGACCATGACTTTGTGGGCGCCGCTGGTGTTCGTGCTCACCGCGTTGATGGGCGTGCCGTATGGGGTGGTGAGCACCGCGTCCAACCAAGGGCTATACGTTTCTGCAAGGCCCGAGGAAAGGGGAGTGGCGGCCGGCATCTTCCAAACCTGCCGCTACCTCGGTGCGATCACTGCGACCGTGTTGATCGGCGTGCTCTACGGCCCGGGCGTGAACCAGGCGAACTGGGGCATCATGGTCCTGGTGATGCTGGGGCTCAGTGCCGTGGTGCTGGTGCTGGCTGTCATGTGGCGGAAGCCCGCGGTTTAGGGATTCAGCGGGATCAGCAGCGCCGCCGCGCCTGCGATCGACAGGGCTGCGCGCAGGTGGTTGGCCGGAACCCAGCCCCGCAGGTACGGGTTCCAATCCTGGCTGGAGCCTTGGGCCAAGCGGTTGTTGAGTGGCACGTTGATCGCCATGGTGGAGAGAAAACCGGCCAGGCAGGCCGCAGCGCCTGCCACCCGAAGCGGCGGCTGGCTGCCGGGATCGACGACGGCGGCAATCACCACGCCAGCGGAGGCGGCGGCCGAGCCGAAGAACAGGATCATGAACGGTGGGGTTACCGCCTTCTGGTTGATGGCGTTCATAGCCGCAACCGCGTCGCTTGCCGGCCGCATCCGGAGTGCGGGCATCACAAGTGCGGAGAAGGCGAAGTAGAAACCGCCCACCAGGGCCGAACCCGTTCCGGCTGCTACGGGAAGCCAAGTGCTCAAAGTTGTCATGCCTCAAGCCTGCCCTCGCCGGAGTGGACGATGAATAGTCAAGGATCCACTTTTCATACGCAGACGTCTAAGCTGACCGCATGGATCCTCTATCGCAGTTCCTGACTGGCCCACGGGCACAGGTGGCATTTGCCCTCCGCGTGGTGATGGATCCACCCTTCGCCATTGACGTCCAGGACCAGGCCGCCCTGACGGTGATCGTCGTGGTGCGCGGGGAAGCGTGGATCACTGCGGACGGTGCTGAACCTCAACTCCTCCGGCAGGGTCGGGCTGCGACAGTCCGTGGGCCGGAGCCCTATATCGTTGCTGATGCGCCCGGCACGGAACCCACGGTGGTTATCGATGCCGACCAGTCATGCCGCACCCCCAGTGGCGAAAAGTTGGAGCTCACATTCTCACGAGGTGTGTTGACGTGGGGCAACAGTGCCGTCGGCGAAACCGTCCTGCTGATCGGCACGTACCAGTCACCGGCGGCCGTGGGCCAGTTGGTCACGTCAGTGCTGCCCAGACTGGCGGTCTTCGCGGAGGAAGACCTCGACGGCGGCCTGTTGGGAATGTTGGAACGCGAACTCACGCAACAACGGCCTGGACAGGAAAGCGCGCTGGACAGGCTGTTGGATCTTCTCCTGTTGAACCTTGTGCGTGCCAGCGTGGAACGGGGGGACGCACCTCAGGGACCGTGGGCGCATGCGTCCCGCGAACCCGTGGTTGCCCGGGCCCTCGAACTCCTGCACCAGGAGCCGGCGGCGCCGTGGACCGTGGCCGGGTTGGCGCTCAGGTGCCACGTCTCCAGGGCCACCATGGCCGCCCGCTTCCGTGCCGCCGTCGGGCAGTCACCCATGGCGTACCTCAGCGCGTGGCGACTGGCGCTGGCTGCTGACAGGTTAGCCTCCAGCAGCGCGACCACCGCAGTCATCGCGGAGGAGGTTGGCTACAGCAATGCCTTCACGTTCAGTGCTGCGTTTTCGCGGGAATACGGCGTCAGTCCGAGCGGATACCGGCGGTCTTCACGGGCGGCAAGCAGCCGAACCGAAGACGCCAGTAAATCATCTGCCGGGGACCGGCGCCGGTGAGCGTCGCGAAATGTAGCATCTGAGGGAGACGGCCAACAACCGTGCACTTCGGAGAAAGCGGAACACCATGTCACCCAGTCCCGATGGAATCGCCACTACCGTCAGTAAGACGTTCAGCCGCACCACCCAGGTGTCCACCACCGTCAACGCCAGCCCAGCCACCGTGTGGAAGTTGCTGACCACGGCGTTTGATTATCCGCGGTGGAACTCCACGATTGTTTCGGTGGAGGGCGAGATCAAGCCCGGATCCACCATTCAGTTGGTCTCCACACTGGATCCCAACCGTACGTTCAAGCTCAAGGTCAAAGAGTTCGAACCGTCCAGTCGGCTGGCCTGGGGTGACGCGATGGGAACCCGCGTCTACACGCTCACGGAAACCAATGGCGGGGGGACCCTGTTCGAGATGAACGAACGCATCGGCGGGCCGATTTTCCCGCTGTTCGCCAATAAGATCCCGTCGTTCGACGCCAGCTTTGAACAGTTTGCCGCCGACCTGAAAGTTGCCGCCGAGAACACCGCCTGACTTTTAGCTGCTTTGCCGGTTGAGGAACTCCTCGTGCTGGCGGTGGGCTTCGGTCACTTGCTCGCGGATCTTGTCCACGTCTTTGGCCTTGTTCCGGTACTTCAACGGCATCTGGACGATCTGCGCTTCTTCGGCCGTTAGCGCGCGGTAAATGCGTTCGCGCTCGTTGGCGTCGGCGGTGTAGTCGAGGTCGAGGTAGTCGACGGCGTGACGGCGGGCGTTGTTGATGGCGGTCTGGGCCTTGCCGGCCGGGCTGATCAGTGAGAGCACCACGGTGACGACCAGGACGCCGATGATCACACTCAGCGAGAGGCCGGTGGTGATCTCGATGACGTTCACGTGCTCGCCGTCGTTGATGAACGGCAGGTTGTTCTCGTGCAGGGCGTGCAGGATCAGCTTGACGCCGATGAACGCGAGGATCGCTGCCAGGCCGTAGGAGAGGTAGATGAGGCGGTCCAGCAGGCCGTCGATCAGGAAGTAGAGCTGGCGCAAGCCCATCAGCGAGAACGCCGTGGCGGTGAAGACGATGAAGACGTTCTGGGTGAGGCCGAAGATCGCCGGGATCGAGTCGAGCGCGAAGAGGATGTCCGTGCCGCCGATAGCCACCATGACCAGCAGCATGGGAGTCAGGGCACGCTTGCCGTTGACCATGGTGAAGAGCTTGTCGCCGTCGTACTTATCCGTGGTGTGGAAGAGCTTCTTGGCGAGCCGGATGATGAAGTTGTTCGCCTGGCCGTCCCCGTGGTCGCCGGGCTTGAGCAGGTTGCCTGCTGTTAGCAGCAGGATGAGGCCGAAGATGTAGAACACCCACGCGAACGAGTTGATCAGCGCGGCGCCCAGGAAAATGAAGCCGGTGCGGGCGATCAGTGAGAACACGATGCCGAAGAGCAGGACCTTCTGCTGATCCTCACGCGGCACCCGGAAGCTCGCCATGATGATCAGGAACACGAACAGGTTGTCGACCGAGAGGGCCTTCTCCGTGATGTAACCGGCGAAGTACTCGGACCCCATCTGCCCGCCGCCGAATATCAGGACCAATACTCCGAACAGCACAGCCAGGCCCACGTAGATGGAGGACCAGATGGCCGCTTCCTTGAGTGAGGGGACGTGGGCCTTCCGGATGTGGAAGAAGTAGTCGAAGGCCAAGAGCGCCAGAATGACGACGATGGTGATGCCCCAGATGAGGGGAGAGACAGTCATATGATCCTGCTTTCGTGAGGCGCGCGAGTGGTGTTGCTCACCGAGGGTCAAACTCTTTGTCTAAATTTACCGGGAGTGGTGGGGCGGGTGGTAACCGAATGGCAGGATCTTTATTCAAGGGGCTAACCCCGGAGCGTCCACTCGTCCTGGTTGTGCTCCCGATGCCAGTGTTGACGAGGCTCCCCGGATTCACGGACGACGTCGTTGAGCCAGAACGTGGTGTCGGGGTTCCAGCCGGCGATGACACTCGCCGTTCCTTCGGCCGGGTCCACTTCAAGTGCGCGGCCGGCCAAGTGAAGGTAACCAGCGACGGTGAGGTGGACAGCATCCCATCGTGAGCTTGCCCTTTCCCAGTCAGGGATGACCCAATGTCCGTCCCGGCCCGTCGTGCGGAACCAGTCGTGTCTGCGGGATGCGGTGACTTTCAATGGGAATTCCCGGCATAGCTGGATCCAATCCGCAGCTGTCCCGATCTCCAGGATCTGTCCGGTTCCGGCGACTGGGATGGCGGTGGCGTTCTCCCATCCCAGCGAGTCCTCCACCAGATCCAGGCCCTGCGGAATCTGCCCAGTGGACTGCATGAGGTTGTGGGGTATTGACCACCACTCGCCTCCCACGTTGGCCCTGATGTCTGCACGGCGTTCCCGCGCAGCACGGACCTCCCCGGCCCGTTGGTTGCGCGCCCACTCTGCCAGCTTCTGTCGGGGATTTCCGGCGAGTGGCGCAGGGTCTCCCGCCGAACGCCAATCGATGCTCCACTGCCTCACCTCAGCCTCACGGGTCCACGATTCTGCGGCAGGTGCCCGAAGAACACCGTTTGCGACGTAGGCCAGCGCCCTCGCTATCACGGACGCGGCGGCAAGAACGTCCTCGCCGTCCGGTTCCTGCCAATACCGGGCGGTATCAACGGCCCGCTCCAAAGCGTTCTGAACCAGCTGGTTGGTGATGCCCTTGAGATCCAAGGACGTGATCAATGCTGCGAGCTCATTCACAGTCGGCTCTGGCGGGGGAGGCGGCACCTCGCCCGAGGGAGACATGGTCAACATCCTCCGCGACCTGCCCGCCCCAGGATCGAGTTTGTATCCGAGGTGGAAGACGGCGATCCGGATCTCTTGGTCCATTTCCATCGCCAGTTCGAGGCACAGGCGGCGGCCTCGGGGGCCCTGCAGCAGTGAATCCATGGCGCTAAAGGGTTCTGCGAAGGCGTATGCCTCCGCTCACGTTAGTCAGGCGCGGCTTTGCAAAAAGCCAGACCACAACACCGAACAGCGGCGCCACGAAAAACAGCAACACCCACAGGATCCGGGCAATTTGATCGAGGCCGTCTTGCCGTAGGACATCGAAGATGGCCCAAATGTTCGCTCCCATGACGAACACCGCGGACAGTCCCGCCAGCGACGCCAAGACCCATTCCCAAGCTTCCATGTCGTCCCCCTCGAACCAGCCGGTTCGGTCCAAACTAGCACTCGCGCTGCAAACGTACGACGCCGGAGCCCGCCTTCGTGCCGACGGCTTGGCTCGCGCTCTGGTCGCCTCAGACCAACGCGGTCATGACGTTCCAGATCGGAGAAGGCTCAGTGGTGGGCTCTAGCTTTTACGCCTCCTGACGAGCCAACCAGCACCGATGGCCGCCACAACAGGCCCACCCAAAAAACTAAACCACAACGGCAATAGGGAATCGCCGGGGTCGATTTTCTGCTCATCAATCACGTAGCCGGCGATATTCATGCCAGTTATTGCGCCGACAAAGAGGACGCACCCCGCCACGATCAACACGACAGGAGCGTGGAAAAACAGTGATTTCATTTGTTCCTCTCTGACCCCAGTCGACCGCGTCGACGAACCAGCACAACAGGGCCATGAGGTCCTGATGCATGACCGACAATGATCACGCAGCCGGGATTATTCTGAGCAGATAGAAACGACTCACAGAGGTAAAACCGATGGCCTAGGTGGTGGCACGGCCGCAAAACCAGGGTTCTCGGGTGACCACCTAAGTGTAGCCAGCGAAAAATGAGTGGTTAAAGCGATCGTCTAGGTGGTGACAGCACCCGCCATGTTCATACCTGTGCATTTGGTTGCCACAACCGCACAGCCGGCAAGAAACTCCTTGAGGAAACCCACTCAATGAGGAGCCCCACTTGCACCCACAACCCATGGCCAGGCGTCTGGCAGCAATTGCCGCATCTGCGGCACTAACGGCGGCAGCGCTGGCAACCGGAATCGCAGCCAGCCCAAGCGCAACCGCAGCTGAACTACCACCCCCGCCCACCGGCGTCGTGTATGCCAGCGACGTTCCGTGGGCCAGCATGAGCAACGGTTGGGGACCGGCGGAACTGGACATGAGCAACGGAGGCCAGGCGCTGGGCGACGCCAACCGGAGGCCGCTGACCATCGGCGGCACTGTCTATCCCAAGGGCATTGGCACGCACGCGGCTTCGTACATTTCCTACAACCTGGGCGGCCAATGCCGGCAGTTCCTGGCGCAGGTTGGCGTGGACGATACCCAGGGAGACCGCGGTCGCGTTGACTTCAAGGTCCTGGTGGACGGGGTGGAACGGTTCGCGGGGGAGCGGACGGGGACGGACGGGGCCTTGCCCGTCAATGTGGATCTGCTGGGCGGCACCACCCTGCAGCTCAAGGTGGAGACCGGCACGGAAGGGAACGGCAACGATCACGCCGACTGGGCCGACGCCAAAATCAACTGCTCGGACGCCTTCCTCGCAGCACCGCTGCGCGTTGAGGGCTCAGCCGGGACCAACCTCAACGGGCTGGTCCCCGGGACGCCAGCGACCGTCGTCGTGCGTGACCTTAAACCGCTCAGCCCCGTTAGCCTGGGCCTCCGCGGCGAAAACGTGGCCGACGCCGTTGCTGACGCCACCGGGGCGGCCACCATCACCTTTGTGGTGCCAACGGGAGCTGCGGGCGGGACCACCGAACTGGTCGCCACCGGCACCGGGCCGTTCGATGTGGCCACCACAGGCAAAATCGGCGTGCTCATTGTGCAGATCAGCGATGCGAAGTTCTATGTGGATTGCTCGGCCCCTGCTCCAGGTGACGGCAGCCAGGCAAGCCCGTTCAACTCGATCGCCCAGGTGAACGGCCACAGCGCGTTCAATGCTGGCGAGTCGATCCTTTTCCGGGCTGGCACCAACTGCACCGGCTCGCTCACGCCGGCTGGTACCGGCGTCGCCAACCATCCCATCACGCTCTCCTCCTACGGTGAGGGCGATAAGCCGACCATCAACGGCAACGGTGCAGTGGCAGCCATCCAGATCACCAACGCGAGCCATTGGACCGTCAGCGGATTGCGTGTGGTGAACCCGTCGGACACTCCGGTGCGCAGGGTCGGGATCCTCTTCGAGAACAGCGGAACGGCGCAGACTGCCGGGATTGTGGTCACTGGCAACCATGTGGAGGACGTGGCAGGGTGGCGCAATAAGGCCACGGACGGCGCGGGCTTCGCGCAGTCTGCCGGCATCATGGTGCGCACCTGGGGCAAGGGATCCGTGGATGGCATCACCATCACCGACAACGAGGTCAACGACGCTGCCGGTGGCGGCGTGAAGATCTCCGCTCCCGATACCACCGAGCGCTACAACACCAAGGTGTACGTTGCCCGGAACGAGATCCATGACGTGGGCGGCGACGCCATCGTGATCCATAACTCTGACGCGCCGCTCATCGAGCACAACAGGGGGCTCAACCTCGGCCAGGGCGCCCACCCCTATGAGGGCGGCAACTTCGCGGGCATGTGGCCGTACAACTCCAAGAACCCGGTGTTCCAGTTCAACGTGGTGGGCAACAGCACCACCTCCACGTATGACTCCACCGCCTGGGACTGCGACATGAAGATCGTGGGAACCTGCCTCTTCCAGTACAACTACTCGTACGGGAACGCCGGCGGCTTCTACCTCAACTGCATCTCCAACTGCGGTGGCGGTGCTACGGCGGCGAACGTGGTTCTGCGCTACAACATCGCCCAAGACGACTGCCGACTGGGCGGCAGCAGCAGCGGCACCGGCAAGCACTACATCTACAACAACACCTTCTACTGCCCGTCGCGTGTGTTTTTGGATGACATGACCGGCCCACGCGAGGTGCGGAACAACCTGTTTGTGGCACCGGGCGGCGTTCTCAAATCCGCTGCTGCTGTGTATGCGAACAACGCGTACTTCGGTGGCATCCTCCCGCCTGCTGGCGAGACGGGTTCGGTGCTGGGTGATCCCCATTTGGTGGCTGGCGGTTCGGGGCAGACCACGTTGGACGTTCCCGGGTACAGGCTTGCTTCCGGGTCGCCGCTGCTGGGCGCTGGCACTGTAGTGGCCGACGACGGCGGCAGGGACTTCTTCGGTAACCCCACCTCGGGTGCCGGTTCTGTTGGGGCTCCTGTTGGGGCCTCTGTTGGGGCGCCAAACATCGGGGCCTACCAGGGGCCGGGTGTTGCTGTTGCTCCTTTGCCTTTTGCTTCGTTGCTGAATCAGACCTCCGTGGCGAATGCGGCTAACCCTCGGAACGGAGCTGTTTCTTCTGACCGCCGGACGTTCTCTGAGGAGGCGTTGGCTGCTGCCGGGCTTGGCTCGGGCGAGCCGTACTCGGCGTTTGGCGTCTCCTCCGTATGGCATCCGACGGCTGTGGGAACGCCGGACACTGTGAAGGCTGCGGGTCAGGAAGTAGCTCTTTCCGGCCGCGGGCGGACTCTGCTGGTGACGGGTTTCTCCACCGGCAACGTGTCCTCCGGGGTTGCGACAGTGCACTTCACTAACGGTCAGAGCCGGACCGTGACCATTGCGCTGCCGAACTGGCGCACCGGGGTGGCTACGGATACTTCGGTGGTGGTGGCGTCCTCGGCCTATCACCAGCGGCACACGCAGGCTTACATCGGTGGGCCGTCGACGGTGGTGCGGGTGGATGAGCCGGCACGTATCTTTGCCACGAAGATCGACATTCCGCCGGCGTTTGAGGTGTCCAGTGTGACGTTGCCGCAGGGGAGTGCCTTGGTGAACGAGGGGCTGAACATCATGGGTATCGCTGTGGGGAATCTGCCGCCGGGGTTGCGGTAGTTTCCTTGGTTGGTTGAGGTCAGAGTGTGGGATCCGCTGGAGGGGGCGGGTCCCATACTTGTTTCATCGTGGGGTGCTAGTGAAGGTGGTGCCCGCAAGAGGCCATCCCCGCTCCCTCGCGAACCCCTAGACGCGGCTAGCGGCCACTCATTTTTGGGCTTTTCGGCACTTGTTTTCACTCTGGCAGCACCTAGTTCGGAGCACGTCGCCACCTAGACGGGAAATGGCGGGTGCACGATGTGCGGGTCAACGAAGACCGTTCTTCACTAGGAGGAAGCATGATGTCGGAGCAGGCAAGCAGACATTTCGTGGCCTTCCGGCGCAAGCAGCTGGTGAAAATGGCCAATGAGTAAGGCCAAACAGTTCTCGCTATGCCTGTCCTTGATTTCCGGCGCGGGCATATCATCCGTGGGTCTGGTCCCTCCGCCGCTCGTATACCTCGTTGGCCTACTTCTCATGTCTCTCCTCGTCGTTGCCACCACGTATTACGGGCGTTGGCGATGGGTTCCACTCGGGGTGGGGTCGGCACGCGCGGCCGCTTTGGGCTTGGGAAGCGTGGCGGCGATGAGCACCGCATTAATTTTCAGGGGAGGCGAATGGATTTTTGTTCTCATTCCCTTACTCAGCCTCGCAGGGACCGTTGGCATGTTCCGCTGGCTAACCAGACACGGGCGCTTCGTGAGCTCAAAGGGAACGGACCTCGCCTGAGTGTGAGGTCCGGTTCAGACTGCCTTCGTCATTAATATGCCCGCCGATCACGCGGCGCCCAATCGAAAGAGGGAATGATGAGCAAGGTACCGCATCCATTGCAAGTTGCTGGGTTCTTCGCAATGGCCATCATCTTTGCGACCTGGCAGCCGTTTGTTTGGTGGCGAGGCATTGGGGTCGCCGTCATGCTTGGTTCCGGGCTGTATGGCTCGTACCTGTTGTGGCGGAGCAAGCTCAAAGAGTCCAGCCAGGAGCCTAGCGAGCGTGAGTGACCGGCAAGATGACGATGGCCTGTGGACTAACGTCTGCAGGCCATTTCTTTATTGGTCGGTTTTTTCGTCGGGGCGAAGGCGATTCTGCAGATCAGGGTCACCCAAGCCGGCCACGAAGCCGAAGTCGTGTTTTCCATTATCGGGTGGGAGCTCGCGCTCCAATTTCAGTGCCGACGTGGGTGTCAACAGGGTTTTCGCGATGCCGCTTTCTGTTTCAAAGGTGAAGGACCCAAAGATTGTCGGGTCAATGCGGTGCCTCAGCAGGAGTGTCGTGTCCGGGCCATTCACTTCACAAGCGACCGGGTGATAGTCGTCCAGGTGCCGGCCCCAAATGGGCAGGGAGAGTGGGAACGAAAGCTGGACAGCTTCAGGAAACGAAAACGGGATGCGATCGATGGAAAGGCGGAAATCATCGACTCCATCCGTCTGAAGTGTGAGGGAGCGGGGGTCGAATGTTCTCGTAGGCCCGTCAGGCAACTCCGTCGCAGACCACATGAAGGCCCTTGGGTGCACCGAAACTGAATGCCTCACCAAGTGGTTACCGCTTTGGCAATACGAAATGCCGCTGTAGGCGCTTGCCTGTCCGCCGCCCAGCGCTTTTCCGATTGCGATCGCCAGCTGCTCAGAGGAAGTGTCCACGCCTCATCCTCGCACGGGGGAAGCTACCCGCTTAGGAGGGTTCGCCGTCGTCGTTTGTTAGCAGGAACTCGAAGCAGCTGCCTGGGGTGCAAGTACCGCCAGCATCTGGACAATGTTCCAGAGGTCCACCAAAGCCGCATACCCCAAGCGGTTCCTGACATCCCGGAACGCGTACTTCGCCCTGTATGCCGCGGCGCTTTGTGATTGGACTGAGGGCACGACGGCGGAGGGTGCCCTCAGTGCCAACCGCTTGACTGACGCTTACCCCGAGCTGGTCAACGCGCGCGAGGAGGCCGGGCGTCGTCAGGGGGAGTGCATGGCACCTAGACGAGGCAGGCGACCACTCATTTTTGAGGTTTTCGGCACCTAATTGTGTCCTCGCAGCACCTAGTTTGGCGGTTTTGCCACCTAGACGTGGATTTGCAGGCGCAGGCTGTGCGGGTCAAGAAAGATGGTTCTTCACTAAGGAGCAATCATGATCCTGAAGCGCATGTGCGAGATACCAGGTGGCTTGGTAGTTGCCGCGGGGTTGGCCTTCTCGGGTTGGTCATTATGGCCTGCTGTTCACAGCGAACTAGAGCTCAATTCTTGGAATGACTCATGAGCATTAGGAACATAAAAAAGGTGTTTTCAATCTCTGCTCGGAAATTCAAGAGTCATATTGTCGTCCTCATCTTGTGCTGCTGTGCCGCCGCAGCAGGCGGGTGGGCGGCAAAGGCGGTACTGCAACCGGCTCCTGACGTCAATGAACCAACGCAGTTTACGTACGTTGAGGCCGTATCTGGCACGGTTGGGTCGACCATCGATGTCACGACCTTGGCGTCCTGGGTTGCGACACCGGTAGCCGCGAACCGCGCGTCCGGTGTTGTTACCGAGGTATTCGTCCAATCGCAAGCTGGCGACGTGCTCGGCCAAGGTTCCAATTTGTATAGCGTCAACCTCCGTCCAGTAGCGATCGCAGTCGGCGCCGTTCCTTCCTTCCGAGATCTTCAGGTGGGCGACACGGGCGGGGATGTTGGCCAACTAGAGCAGATGCTGAAGGACAGGGACCTCTTCAATGGGGCGGCTGACGGTCGGTTCGACGACGGCCTCACTGAGGCTGTCAAACGGTGGCAAAGCTCCCAAGGTATTGATGCGACAGGCGTGGTCCGTGGCGAGGATGTCGTATTCGTGCCAGCTCTTCCGGCCCGTATCGCCCTTGACACCGGAGTCATTGCTCCAGGACTAAATGTTGTTGGTGGAGAGAAAGCCATTAGCGCTTTTGCGGCTCAGCCCAGCTTTACCGTCAGAGCATCGCCAGCGCAGGCCTCTTTGATGAAACCCGGGGCCGTCATCGAGATTAGGGCACCCAAAGACGGACTTGTCTGGACGGGAGTAGTCCCGGCTTCGGGCGCCTCAAGTGATGGGCAGGGTGTCAATTTTGAGCTCAGCGGCGGGGCGGAGAAGACCATCTGCGGCTTGGATTGCTCCATCGTTCCGCCTGAAGGCCGTGAGCTTCCGTCCAAATTGGTTGTAGTTGAACCGACGACGGGTCTGACGCTACCAACCGCTGCGATCCTGTCTCAACCCAATGGTGAGCTCGAAGTTATTGATCGGGAAGGCGTTCACCATAAAGTTCGGATCACTATGAGTGCTCTTGGAATGAGCATCATCGACGGGATCGATCCAGGTACGTCGGTGCGAGTCCCTGCGAGGTCACGTCAGGGGGCACCGTGACTGCCCATCCGCTGGTGGCTGCCAACCTCAGCTTCGGATACACAAAATCGGATCTGATTATCGAAGATTGGTCGGAACAGTTCAATGCAGGAGAGATGGTTGCCTTGGCGGGGGCTAGCGGACGCGGGAAATCAACGCTGTTGTATTTACTGGGTTTGATGCTGGGGCCTTTGAGCGGCGAAATCATGGTGTTCGGAAGAAATGTAACCAGATTAAGCGACGCGAGTCGTGCCGGCCTGCGTGCCCGCAATTACGGATTTGTTTTTCAAGATGCCGTCCTGGATTCTTCGAGAACAGTTCTCGACAATGTCGTGGAGACTGCCCTGTATAGCGGGCTCAAACGTGATCTCGCTGTTGCCCGTGCTCATGATCTCTTGAGGCAGTTTGGTGTTGAAACCCGTTCCGACCATAAGCCCGGACAGATTTCAGGCGGCCAAGCTCAACGGATTGCGCTCTGCAGGGGACTGATGGGCAATCCCCCTCTTCTGCTTGCCGATGAGCCCACCGGAAATCTGGATGCTGAAAGCTCCCGAGCTGTGATTGATGCTCTGCGCCAACGGGCCTTGGAAGGAGGCACTGTGGTGGTGGCAACCCATGATCCGCGGGTAATGGACAGCTGCGACAGGGTGATTGGACTATGACGCTCCCTCTCCCATTCCTCCGCGAAGTTATCTTGACCGTGACCAGCCAGAAGGTCACGTCAGCAATGTCGATCATTGTGATAGCGGGCATGTGCGTTGCCGTCCTGCTCACCACAGGCCGAACCGCCGGCGTTGGGCAATCTGTTCTCGAGTCCATCGACTCCGCAGGAACGAGATCAATCGCCATCCGGAGCGACCCAGACTCTGGTCTGAACACGGCCATCTTGGAAAGAATCAAAAATGTCGAAGGTGTGGAGTGGGCAGGAGCCTTCAGCTCGGCTTTCGACTCAAGAAACGCCCGTGTGATTGGCGGCAACCCCGTTCCAATTCGAGAGCTTTACACGTTCGACCCCGAGTATCTGGGTTTGGAACAAACCTGGGCGCCTGCAGAAGGAGCGTTTGCCTCATCTGCTGCAATCGCCGAGCTTGGGATGTCCTACCCGAGTGGCGGTCTATATTCAGCTGGAGCATCTCGGTCGTACGAGCTGGTTGGTGACATCCAGGTGCCGGATTTTCTCCAATTCTTAGAGCCCTTGGTCCTTGTACCACGTTCAATAGAAGGCGAACACGAAGGGCCGAACGCGATCAGTCTTCTAGTAGTAATCGCCGAGCGCGCAGAGCTGGTAAGTCCGATAGCTGCAACACTGACTTCGCTGCTGGGAATCACCGACATCAGCAAGGTCACTCTCGAAACTAGTGAGCAACTGGCATCACTTCAATCGAAAATACATTCTCAACTCAAAAGTTATAGTCATGAACTTGTGATGGGGATCTTCTTTGTCACGGTCGTTCTTGTCATGGCGGTTTTTTCAACCCACGTAATGATTAAGCGAAGAGAGTTCGGTAGGCGACGCGCATTAGGAGCTACGCGCCGTTTCATCACGATGTTACTGATCTGCCAAGCGGGCATCATGAGCTTGGTGGGCGCTGGGACCGGGGCGATAGTTTCGGCAGGTGTTCTTCATTGGGAGAGAGCACCGCAGCCGCCGCCTGACTTCTATTTAGGAATTGTAGTTCTGGCAGTTCTGGTAGGAGTTATAGCTGTGGTGTTGCCTGCATATTTAGCTTCGCATCGGGATCCCGTGCGTGAGTTGCGAGTTCCATAGAGTTACTTTCATCCAGGAATTAATGCAATAAATAATAGAAAGCATGGTAGCTATGAGTCAACGATCACGAAAGATGGCTGACATGACAGCACATAGTTTCAGTCGGATGCCAATATTCATGGTTGGCGTTCTCGTTCTCCTGTCCGGCGGCGTTGCTGGATGCGATTCGTCGACTCAGGCCAACGAGCTGAAACCGGCTATGGAACGATTTCCCACGCCTCTGGATTTAGCCACCGCACGAGCAAGCTGCCTGCAGGGAAAAGGATGGGACTCCAAGGTCCTTGAGGAGGATGCAACCATCGCGACCACGGTAACTGAGGTGCAGCAACGGAAGTTTGAAGAAGATGATGCTGCTTGCTTCGCGGAACTAGGCGTGGATCCCAATCGCGAACCGACGACGGCCGAATACGACGTACTTTACAGCCAGTACGTGGAAGGCAAGAGATGTCTCGAAGAAGCAAAGCACTTCATCTCTTCCCCACCTTCCAGGCAGGTGTTTCAGGAGACCTATTTGACCGATCCGTGGATTCCCTGGACAGAAGTTCCAGCTCTTGATCGTGATCTGGCTATGAAAGAGTGCCCAATGCCACCGCCGATTTACTAATATATTGCTTTGTATTTATATATTCCGAACGTGTCTCGTTATGGCGAGCCATCAAGGCTCTCAATTATAACTTTCTGACATTACTTATTTTGGTGACTTGAAGAGCTCTTTAAAATTAGTACCATCTAGTTACGGCATTAGGGCCGTATTATTGATTGGGGATAAAGAATGGCTAAGAAATCATTTCTGTTGGTCGGCACTTCCGTCATTGCTGCTGGGTTTATAGCAATGACCGCCCTGCCGGCGAATGCTGCGTATAGTGTCGGCTTAGGAGCTGTTGAGTGCTCACAATGGCAGCCGCACGAAGTTCATGTGGAATCAGTAGCGCGTGGTGCGGTTCATCACTTCACGCATAGTGCCTTCCATGGCAGTATGACGATGAGCGCCGGCACATCGGCTTCCTATATGGCCATTGATACTCACCATTGGCCTAGGAAAGAGGCCGTGTATGGCTGGGTTTCCACTTCAAGTAACAGTTCTTCCGATATACAATCTGCGACGATCAACTGCCAGTAGCAACGAATCTATACAAACGCGTGGACGGGGCATGCTAAGGCGTGCCCCGTTTTAGCGGCGACGAGCCCGAAGTCATACATTCCGTTGTCCGGCCTGGCCTCGCGCTCCAGTTTTAGTGCCGACGTGGGTGTGAATAGGGTTTTCGCGCTTCCGCTTTTCCGATTGCGATCGCCAGCTGCTCCGCTTAGGAGGGTTCGCCGTCGTCGTTTGTTAGCAGGAACTTGCGCAGCAGGTTCGCCAGCTGTGTCCGCTCCGTCTTGGACAGGCCGTCGAGCATCTTCTGCTGGTTCTCTACGTGGTGCTCCACCACGTCATCCACCAAGGCGAGTCCCTCTGGCGTGAGGCTGATCAGTAGTTGCCGGCGGTTCTCGGGGTTGGTCTCGCGATGAACCAGGCCGCGGTTTACGAGCCGGTCCACCCGGTTGGTCATGGCCGCTGAACCGATCATGGTGAGGCTGGCGAGTCGCCCGGGCGTCAACGGCGCCTCGGCAGCCGACCGGCGCAGTGTTGCCAGGACGTCGAACTCCCACGGCTCCAGTCCGAACTGGTTCATGAATTTCTGCACGTCCAGTGAGGCGAGGCGACTCGCCCTGTTGAGCCGGCCCAGAACGCCCATGGAGCTGACGTCCACGTCGGGTCGCTCTTTGTTCCACTGCTCAAGAATCATGTCCACTGCGTCGCGGTCCATCGTCCTCCAATGCTTGACCTCAAACATTACAGCACCTACATTGTCTTACATCAAATAGTTCGACATCAAAATGTATGGAAGTGAAAGATGAGTGCATCTACAGCGGTTGCCAGCAGGGCGGGAGTTGGGGCGCCCAAGGCATCCCCTCGCGACCTCTTCATCACCGTACTCGCGCCGATGGTCTGGGGCTCCACCTACCTGGTGACCACGGAGTTCCTCCCCGCCGATCGGCCGCTGCTGGCCGCAACCGTGCGGGCCCTGCCGGCGGGCATTGTGCTGATGCTCGTCACTCGAACGTGGCCGCGGGGGAGTTGGTGGTTCAAAGCCGCAGCGCTGGGCGCGCTCAACATTGGGCTGTTCTTCTTCCTGCTGTTTTTCACCGCCTACCAACTGCCGGGTGGGCTCGCAGCCCTGGTCATGTCCATCCAGCCCTTGTTTGTGCTGTTCCTCGGCGTGCTGTTGCTGGGGGAGAGGATCCGCATGGCGCACATCATTGCCTGCGCGGTTGGAGCCGCGGGTGTCGGCTTGCTCGTCCTGCGATCCGACGCGACGCTGACTTTTGTGGGTGTGCTCGCCGGGATGGCGGCGGCGCTGAGCATGGCGGCCGGCATAGTCCTCACCAAACGTTGGGGAAGGCCCGACGGCGTGGGGCTGCTTGGGTTTACTGGCCTGCAGTTAGCGATGGGTGGCGTGATGCTGCTGCCCGTGACCTTGGTTGTTGAAGGGCTGCCGGGGTCGGTTTCGGTGCCTAACCTGGCGGGTTTTGCGTACCTCAGTGTCATTGGTGCGTTGGTGGCTTACGCCGTGTGGTTCCGGGGGATCCAGCGGCTGCCCACGATGGTGGTGTCGTTCTTGGGATTCCTGAGCCCGCTTGTAGCGACGGTGCTGGGGTTCGTGTTCCTGGAGGAGTCGTTGTCGGGGTGGCAGCTGGTGGGTGCGGTGCTGGTGCTGGGGTCGGTGTTTTTGGTGCAGCGGCCGGTTCGGTCTTCTCAGCGTGCTGCATCCCGACACCTCGCGCGAACGAACTCGACCCGAAACATCAAGCCATAGAAAACCCGCAGATTCCTTTCAACAGTTAAGCTGTTGTGCGCAGTCCCTAAGCCGCGTGCCTGCTGAGAAAACTAGTTGGAAAATTTCCGCTTTGAGAGTTGGTGTTCGTCGAGCTCGTCGAACCGCAGCGGGGCATGGGAAGCCATTGCAGAGTCCCCTTCAAACCCCTCGTAGCAGCCGGCGCGTATTTCAACGTCGTATCGCGATTTCGCATAACTCAACGGCCATTAGAAGATTACGTCATGGTAGTAGCGAAAGAGATGACCCCAAGAGTAGCGCAGTCAAGAACGCCATCAGGGAACTGGCAGGAGAAAATGGCACATCCCATAGCCACCGTAATACTAAGTGCCGTCGTAGGGGCGGGCAGTGCACTTCTTGTTGCGGCCATAGACGCAGGTGTAACCGTCCAGACCGTCCAGCAGCAGCTTCAGGCCGAACGGGAGAAGGAGCACAGGGAGAAAACGCCTGCGATCTACACCGCCTACCTCGATGCGGCGTCGCGTTATAGGACCGCTCAAGTGAATTTGGTGGCCTACACAGGTCAAAATGGGCTTCGAAATGGAGATGATAATCTCAACTTGGCCACCGCACTTGCCGATCCGACGGCGAGGGAATTGCTTAATCTGAAGAATAGCGCCGCCTCGACGTATGAGACGGCTGTTGATGGTCTTGCTGTTTACGGCTCGGATGAGGCTTGGAAGATTCATCAGCGAATCGCTTCCATGTCGGGAAGAGTTGTAGATGCGGATGGGGATGGTGTGGATGAAACAAGCTTTGAAAATTATGTCGATGACATGAGAATTGAATTTTGCAAAACTGTTTCACTCCATGGCGAGGCATGTGGGGATCGACGTCTAGCGCCCGATTACATCCAAAAAATGCGCGGTTAGATGACAACACTCTCCAATGAGGTGGTGCCCGCAATCCTCTGTCGCGTTGTCGCCTTTGTGCTTTGTCACTCCCACGCAATACGCTGGCGCGGTGGACACGTTTAATGGGGGAACCGCAGGAGCTAGCCTGCCGGAAGGGTTGTACGAACTTCTTCACACAACCGAAGTCGCAGCCAACCTCGAACAGGTGCCGGAGCTTCAAGCGTCGGTGACCAAGGTCGACGAGAACGACACACCGGACATACTCTCCCGGTACGTCGCCGATGCGGTTCGAAACGCGCTCGCGAACGCGAGGCCCGAAGAACGAGTCGCCCTGGCCAATCGGCTGCTCGCCGAGATCCAAACGGTCATTAGGATCACACCAGGCCCCCAGCAACTGCTCTCGCTGCATCGCCCGGATGCCCTGAAAAGGCGACAGCTCCGGCGCCCCAGCACCAAGCTCAGCGATTCGGCACTTCTGACAAACAATAGGGACGAGCCGAACCTCGCGGCTGAACTCCGAACGGAAATTGAATCAGCCGACACCGTCGATCTCCTCTGCGCGTTCGTGCGATGGACCGGTCTGCGGCTTCTTGAACCAGCGCTGGAACAACTTCGTGAGCGGGGTGTGAAGTTCAGAGTCATCACCACGACGTATATGGGCGCCACTGAACGTCGGGCCATTGATGAACTAGTACGCCGCTATGACGCCGAAGTAAAAATCAGCTACGAAACCCAAGCCACCCGGCTCCACGCAAAAGCGTGGCTGTTCCGGCGGAACACCGGCTTTGACACTGCGTACGTGGGCAGCTCCAATCTCAGCCAGGCAGCGCTTCTGGATGGCCTTGAATGGAATGTGCGACTTAGTTCTGTGGCGACGCCGGACCTGCTCAAGAAGTTCGAGGTTACTTTCGATAGTTACTGGGAACAACAGGCATTTCAGAGTTACGATCCCGATCGTGACGGCGACAAGCTGGACGCCGCCCTCGAACGCAACGGCGGCAAGCGAACCTCTGCGCCGGATGCTGTCACGGGTCTTGAAATTGTGCCTTTCCTTCATCAAGAAGAAATGCTTGAGGGCCTCGAAGCGGAGCGATCCAAAGGATTCAACAGGAATCTCCTTGTCGCCGCCACCGGCACCGGAAAGACGGTCATTGCAGCCCTCGACTACAAACGGCTCTGTGAAGCGGCAGGTAGGCCTCTTACGCTGCTTTTCGTGGCACATCGGCAGGAGATTCTGAAACAGTCGCTCCGTGCGTACAGGAGTGTTCTGCAGAATGGCGCGTTCGGAGAACTCTTCGTCGGTGACCACAAGCCAAAGTACTGGAACCATGTCTTCGCCTCAGTGCAGTCACTTGCATCGCTTGGCGTGCAGACGCTTGAGCCCGATCAATTCGACATAGTAGTCATTGACGAGTTCCACCACGCCATGGCGCCCACCTATCGCCAACTCCTGGATCATTTGAAACCTCAGCAGTTCGTCGGGCTGACTGCTACTCCAGAACGCGGCGACGGCGGCAACGTCGCCAATGAGTATTTCGGTGGTCGCACTGCCAGCGAGCTTCGTCTTTGGGATGCCTTGGACGCTGACCTGCTTGTACCATTCCACTACTTCGGCGTCTCTGACGACGTAGATCTAAGCCAACTGGAATGGAAACGCGGCAACTACGACACCGCCCAATTGGACCGCTTGTACACGGGCAATGATGCCCGGGCTGCAAAGGTCATCCGCGAGCTCCGAGACAAAGTCACTGGGACCGAACACATGCGCGCCCTGGGCTTCTGCGTTTCGGTCCAGCACGCCCACTACATGGCAAAGGTGTTTAATGCGGCCGGCATTGCATCAGTTGCCGTGGACGGTGGCACTGACGAGGCCGAAAGAGCACGTGCCCTTGACCAGCTTAGAAACCGGGAGATCAACTGCGTTTTCGCCGTGGATCTGTTCAACGAAGGCTTGGATATCCCGCAGGTGGACACGGTCCTGATGCTGCGGCCCACCCAGAGTGCCACGATTTTCTTACAGCAACTCGGACGCGGCCTACGCCGAGCGGACGACAAAGCTGTACTCACTGTCCTGGATTTCATTGGCCAACAACGCCGTGAATTCCGGTTCGATCTTCGTTACCGGGCTCTGACGGGGTACGGGAGGACGGAATTGAAGAAGGCAGTAGAGGACGAGTTTCCTTTCCTCCCGTCGGGCTCACAGATCGTGCTCGATCGGGTAGCGCAGAAGGTGGTGCTGGACAACATAAAGACGCAACTTCGTTTCAACCGTGCGCAGTTGGTTCGCGACGTTGCTTCCTATGGGGAAATCGAGTTGGCCGCGTACCTCCTAGAATCGGGCAGCGACCTGAAATCCATCTACCGGTCAACCCGCGATTCGTGGACGAGCTACCTCCGGCAAGCGCAATTGATTGAGGGCTTCTCAGGTCTTGAATCCGCGCTTAAGGGAGCACATCACGATCGTTCCGATACGGAGGAGAAGAAACTTCTGGGACGCATGGCGGCTCTCATCCACGTCGACGATCCGGAGCGAGCGGAGGCGTACACGATGCTTGTGGGCGCGGATGCGCCCCGCTACGCGGACCTGGGCCCACGGGAACAGACGTTCGCCCGGATGCTGTTCTACACACTTTGGGACGACGGAGGCGGTTTCAAGACATACGACGGCGGCCTCGACCACCTGCGAGGCTATCCGTTTGTGTGCCGCGAAATCCGACAGATTGTCAGTCTGGGCGTTGCGGCATCAAAGCACGCCGCGAAAGGGCTCGGCGTTGGGCTCCAACACATTCCACTGCTCTCGCATGCGACATACAGGCGAGAGGAGATTCTCGCCGCGCTTGAATATGGTTCGCTCGACCGCGGCAGGAATGTGAAGCACCGCGAGGGTGTCGCGTGGTGTCCCGCTACGGCCACCGACGCCTTCTTTGTCACCCTGAACAAGGACGACGAGAAGCACTCTGCGACCACCATGTACAAGGACTACGCCATCAGTCCTGAATTGTTCCACTGGGAATCGCAGAACAGCACATCGCCCGCCAGCCCTGTTGGACAGCGTTATTTGGACAGAAAAGCGAAAGGCTCGCAAATTCTGTTGTTCACCCGAGACGTTGCAGAGGACGAGACTGGTTTGACGGTCCCGTACACGTGCTTGGGTCAGGTGGACTATGTCCAGCATTCCGGTGAGAAGCCGATTGCAATTACATGGAAGCTGCACCGGCCGATGCCGGCCGACGTGTTCGCGACTGCTGCGGCCGTGGCGCAGTAACGACTGCTCGGCGAGGTTCCGAATAGGCGTCATGCAAAAATGTGCTCTGTGAATTCTTGGAGGAGAACTGTGGGATCAGGCGGCTCGAAGGAACTCGGATGGCGTTGCAGAATTTGTCGCAAAATGATTACGGCAAAGCCCTTGGGAGGAAAAGTCGTTAGTCACAAGGATCGTGACGGCCGCTTGTGCGCCGGGTCCGGGATGCCCGCGGTCAACCTTGCGTCGCCACAGAAGTCGAAGCGGCGACGGGCAGCAGTAGGGAGGGCGGCGTCGCCGGTCAAACAACCGAAGACTTCCCTGGGGTAACCAACCAAGCAGCCGGTGAAGGAACCGCGCGAGCGTCCGGACGTGCTGCCTGCGAAGAAGCCCACCGGTGTTCTCCCAGTTCCGACTCGTCGCGGCAATGGAGAGGGACGATTGGCCCTACTCAGCGAAAATCCAAGGCAGGATATCGAGATGGATGCTGGATGGCACCGAGTCAGGTTGGGAACCTCACAGGGGACGGGCAAACGACGCTGATTCCGCCGCTGACACTATGGTCGCAGGTCTAAAGGTCTGATACCTGTTCCATTCTTGATCAGTCCCAGCAAGTCGTCCTGGCGAGCTTGGCCTAGGGTCAGTCTGTACTTCGCGAGTCCATCGAGCATGTGCTGCGTCCTCGTGACGTCTCGGCTTAGGGGATGGTCGAGGAGTCGCCGCTCGATCTTGTGGGGACCGGGATGAATCCAATGGGGCGCAAACTCTGTACGCGGTTCCACAGGTCCGGCGGAGATCTCGGAACTTGCAACGTTGAACAACGTTTGCCACGGGTCCGTAACACCGGTCTTCAGCGCCGATTCTCCGTACGCATGGGCAACGTTTTTTCGGACGGCGTGTCCCATATAGCGATGCACACGACCCTCCCGCTGCTCGAAGTCCACGGGGTTGCTTGGCACATTCCAGTGGATGACGGAGTGCGCCCACCAGTGGAAGTCGATTCCTTCTTGGCCAACAGACGTCGAGGCCAAGACGAAGGGCCAAAATGGACTATTGAAGGCGCGGCGAACATCAGGCATACGTGTGCTATCGCCGTCGTCGGTGCGGGCGTTGCTGTAACGGACTGCAAAGCGGACGCCCATGCGGAGGTCGTCATGAGACTTGTCTGGATACTTGGCGAGCAACTGCGCAGGCTTGATGGACAGGGATAAGCGGATGTCTTCGGCGATTGCCCAGAGATTATCGACGGAGACTGAGCCCGGCGCCTGCTGGCTACGCAGCTGGAACACGTACTCATCCAATACGGCTTGGAGATTTCCGCTCTCGCAGTAGCGAAGGACTTTCTGCCAGTAGTCACCTTCGGGGTAAAGGGTGTCCAACAGTTCGGTGACATCGAGCCGGTTGAATAATGTCCTCAGGCCTGAAGCAGCGCTCAATGCTGCTTTCCAGAGCTCACTTTCATCAAAACTGACGGGAACGATGCGAGCTATCGCACGGTAAAGACAGTTTGCAGGTGAGTTCACTGCCAAATCTTCTATGCCTTCTTCCCAACCTATGGACGGTTGGTTGGCCACTGCCACCATTCGGTCAGCGTGGGCCAGGTAAAGTACGGAGTCGGAGCTTCCCTCTTCGTCGCTGTCCTCATCAGACGCTCTTCCGGCTTTCCGGATATCCTCGTCGATCCTTCGCAACTCTTGTCGTGCCAACTTTGGGCTGTCACGCCAAGCTGTTGGGAGTGCTCCTGGGATCGAGAAGTATGAAGCCCACGTGCCGAGTCGGACTGCGGGCTCGGCAACTGTGCCGCTGATCAATTTCTTGCCGCATACTGCCGCTCGTGCCTTGATCTTGGCCTTATCGGCGGCTGAGCCTTCGTGGGCGGCACTGATCAGGGGATCGCTGGCACGAGCCAGGGCAGCATGCGGAACAAACAAGGCGAGTGTGGACATGGCAAGCGGCTCACCGTTGCGGACGTTGTAGCGGAGACGGCCGCGGAAGCGCTTGCGGGCTTCGGCCGTGTTCTCGCCATGGAGATTGGAGCCCCACATGATATTTCGCTCAGCCTCGTAGGAGAGCAGCGTAGTGATGGCTGTTGGGGCAGCATTCCAAGCTGAAAAGATGACCTGCTTAGTGACGGTTCCTTCCACCTGGGCGAATGGACCAGAGGGCTTCACATAGGGGAGTGATGGGGGCATCCATAACAATTTCCACCAGTCCTGTCCAACGGTATGTTCACGCACGGCTCTGAACTTGGCGTTGTCCGTTTCAATATGGCCGTATTGCCGGTGAACCTCGGGGTTGACGGTCATCAGGCCTGGCAGTGTCGGGTCGACGGCAGCGTGATCGCAATGGATTTTGTCATCCAGCATCCGGCCAACCTTGTAGTCGGTGAGGAAATGCGCGAACATCGGCACGGATTTCCAAAATTCCATAGGGCTACCCGACCCGGCCGCTTGGAATAATTTGGCCAACGACCGGTAGCTGACGAGATCGGCAGCGCGGACATCTGTGGGTGACATATCGATGCAGGCGAGCATGTCATCGTCACCCAGCTGCGGCCTTTCGGTCCGGCTCATGAAGAGTTTAAGACGATGTTCAATTCTCTGGGTGAGCCCTTCGTCGTTCACGTGCCGAATAAGATTCGAACGGCGTGAGTCCAGCTCGGCATCGAGCGTTTCGATGTATTCCGTCCGCCCGTTGCTCAGAAAACGCAGGAGTTGGCGGAAGTCGGCCGCATGATCATCGCCGTCGGATTCAGCGGCACCTGTATGGGCTTTGTAAGGCGTGGCTGAGAGTAATACGAGCTTGGCTCCCTCATACTTCAAGAATTGTCTTGCAAGCTCGGCTGCAGCATCTTCGTCGTTGTAGGCTGCTTTGGGTTCATAGAGGAGATCGCGGAACCTTTGGAACTCGTCTAAGACGATCAGATCTGGTTCCAAACATTCCAGCGCAGCCTTTGCCAGGTCTCCGCGAAGGGCACCGACAACCGCACGCGTCTTAGGCCGGACTGCGGCAGCTCCAGCAACCAACGCCTCCTCCATCAGTCGATCGAACGCAGATAGGTTGCCAGAGCGCGTGGCCAAAGCATGAAACCTGCCAACGACCGACTTCACTATGCCTTCGGGGTGGAGACCGTCCAGCCTTCTGACCTCCCAACTGAAGTTCTTGGCCTTGGACTGTGACCGCAGGAGTTCGATTGCAACGTCGTGCCGGTCACTGCCGAAAGCTCCAAGCTGCCGGAGGATAAGGAAGAGCACGGCTCGCTCGCGTGCTTGACCCGGCGCATTGCTCACGTTGAATGAGGTGCCTGGAGTTAGCGAAATGAAGTTCACTCTCTTCCGAGTTCCGGGGTGGGGCGCCGCATTTAGCTTTCCGAGTTCCGTCGGAAGAAGGGTCAGCCGTCCCGACTCAATGATGTCCTTTTGGCCCGTTACATTCAGGCGTGCCAGATTCTGCTTTGCCAAATCAGAGTTTGAGCACACATAGACGATGTCAATCCGATCGACGTCCGAATCAGGCCGGTCCAAGCGTTCTATGGCCTTCGCGATAATTCCGCGAGCAACCATGCTTTTCCCCAGCCCGGTTTCGTCCGCCACCAGAAACCGATCAGCCGGATCATCATCGAGGTAAAACCGGCGGACCACATGGTCCACTGTCCGGCGCTGGAAGTGACGTAGTCCCCTCAGAGCGGCTTCTGAGTCAAACGTCATAAGGGGTCTCCATCTTCAACGCCTCTACCGCCGCCGTCCAAAGGGAATGCAGCTCGAGTATTTCCCTGTCATCGCTCCTAAGTGCCAGCAAGCGGTCCATGACAACCTTGAGGTCAGCGAAAACCGGCCCGGAGTCTGGGCTGGCCAGGGCTCCCACCATGGCTTCAAACAAACCGGAGGCCGAAACATAACTAGATGCAGACGCCGCGGATTGCCAGTTTGCGCCTGCGGCCCCTCCTATCCTGACGTCTTCGGGAGTTAGGAAAAGGAGCAGAAATTGGCAGAGCTTTTGAGGATCGTTCAACTGCCGCGCAACGATTTCGTCAAGCCTTCCCGGAAGGTCCGCTAGCAGGATTCCTTGGATGACTGTGCTCTTGGACAGCTGTGCCTCTGGGTCCTTTAAGGTCAGCAACAAGTACGGCGTGACGTCAGCGAGCGGAACTGCACGGAACCGTTGGATTGGTGCACCGCCGGAGGGAACGACGGCGGCCGTCACCTGGGGGAGCGACAGAAGTCGGAGGGTTGCGGTGAACTGGGGTTTAGATCTCCAGCTGTGGCTGATTTCGATAGCGAATGTCCCTAGGCTGTCCGGCTGGGCCTCGACTAGGAACTGATGAGCTGCTGCGGCCCGAAGCTCCTTCTCAAGGCTGAGAGCCGCTTGGTCTTCGTCAGAAGGTTCTTGGCCGCCTTTACCGCCGTACTCCTCGAAGGGGACTTCCTTGAGGCTGTCTATGACGCGCTGGACGCCCATCTGTTTCTTGGCACCCCGTAACTCTACGAGGAACTCGACATTGGTGCCGAAGGCCGCAGCGGTGGCATTGGCCGATCCCAACAGAGCGTAGGTGGAATGGTCGTAGTCGCAGAAGTAGGCCTTGGCGTGCAACCCCGATAGGTCCTCGGCGAGATTTCCAAAACCTTCCGGATCGGATGAAGCTTGGCCCGTACTTGTTGACTCAACGATTCCGCGTTCATCGAAGGACTTGAAGGAGCTGCGACGTTCGGACACAGTCTTTTCTTGAAGTAAGTCGAGCTGGTCACCGCGCGAGTACACATGGAGATTCCGCATCCACGGGTCTCTTAACCGGGCCAGGAGAGCGTCATCCAGGAATGGAGAGATGACTAATTTCTCGAAGCCCAGAAAGGCGGCGTCGCCGGTCTTTCCATTGAGGGCTCGGAACTTACTTGGCTCCCGCAAATGGCCTGCGATTGAACCCTGTTCGAATTCCTCACCCAAACCCATGGGTCTAAACGCGAGTTTTTGGATACCTTCCGGCAGCTCCCATCTCACCTTCGACACTCGAGAGGCCAGTCCACGTACGCGAGCCAGCCGGTCGACGTCGAGCTTTACGGTACATAGCTCGGGCAGTTTTTCGATGAATCGAGCCAGAGGTCCGCTGTCAGGGCTGGCGTTTTCGGACTCGGCCTCGAGTTCTCCGTCGAGCCGCACTAGGAGATCCCAGCTGGCGTCGGGGGTCAGGTTGCGGCTGGAACATAGGAAGCGGTAGCGCCGTTCCGTGCCTCTCTCGAATTCAAGTACCCAAACCTTTGGGTGAAACAGACCCCGTTTGACGCTGACCTGGTGGACCATGGGCTCAAGCATTGCCAGTAGATCTGATGCGTCCTTGGGAGCTTGAATGTGCCCTGCTTGGCAGAATATGTCCACGCGATCAGAGACTTTGCGCAAGACGCTGAGAACGGCGACCGAATTCGTGTAGTCCTCGCCATTGCCCGCGACAAAGCTTAACGGAACAGAAAGGGCACTCGTCATGTCCAACGTGAATGTCGTGCCTACGGCGTGTAGCAGCCGGAAGCCAGATGGTGGACGGAGCTGTTGAGTGAGAGCCTGCCGATTCGTGGCGTCAAGCATCCGAGGAAGCCTCCGTTGCCAAGCCCGCATGGATATCCAAAACGGTCCGTCGCACCTGAAACCAACGGAAGCTAAGTGCCGTCACTGAAGTCGGCGGCTGCCAAGCACGGAGACGGCGCTCATTATGGAAACGGGAGTTCGACTTCTTCATCAACCTCTCGCGCGTCATGACCCGATCGCAGAATTCCTCATTGTCGATCATCTTGGCATGGCTCCTAGCAGCCTCAATCGCTGATCGCGCGAAGGCGGCTGTACTCGAGTTGATGCCTCGGTTCAACGATGTCGCACGAGTCAAATAGTCGTCTACGTCCCAGCCATCAAGGAGCCCGCGCTTGGCTTCGCGCTCATCTTCCCAAGAGTCGAGTAGGCGTTGCGTTTGTCCGACTATGTCCTCTTCGGGCGCGAATGCTGCACGTGAGTGTCCGCTAATTAGCCGCTGGTAGAGGATGGTCGCACCATTGTGGATTAGTGAGAAAACTTCCGCATCCCTTAGCCACTGGCCGGGTTCGCCTCCGACCGTTTGGCAAACGGGATCCAGCCACGGTGCCCAATGCCGCGGATCCGGGCTGGCGTCGGAGCCCACGAGATGAGCCAGCATGCTTCTTGGGCAGGCGATCATAATTCGCTCTCGAAGCCAGCTGGCCTCTTCGTGAGATAGCGTCAAACCTCGTTCGTCGGACTGGGGAAAGCCTGCTGACGGTGCGGGAATGCTGGGGTTCCATACGTACGGCGCATCGTCCTCGTCCTCGGAGGTCGGCGCTTTCATGCACATCAATTGTGCGACCGAGTTTCGTTCAGCCTCGGGGCTCACAATCCCGAATCGGCGCAGGGCGGACCAGTAAGCGGCTGAAGGGAGTTGTTTCACGTTCCGGCCGGCATCGCTCCCAATATAGCTCTCGACGCCCAATTCCTTGAGCCTGCCGATCAAACGGCGCTCGGACTCCTCAGATCGTTTGCGGAGATCTTCTGCATTCTTGGTCCCGCGATGTTCGGTCAAGTATGACCATGGCACCAGCAGCATGTAGCGAGCTCCGGCGTGCAGAACCGACGTTCCCGGAAACAGGCTGTTGCTGATGACATCGCGCAACTGACCGAGCCCGAGGTCGTCGGTGGTTTCCGGGCTGCCAAACAGTTTGACGAGCTCGCGCATCTTTGCGTTTTCCTCGGTGGAGGCGTCAAGCCAGGAGATGAGGGACGGCATTGCTATAGGCCCAGTCTCAACGCTTCGGACCTTTGAACCCGATCCCAGTCCACCATTTGCGAATCACGCTCATCTTGAGTGGGTCTTTTCGTGTTTGGAGAAAATATCTGAGCGCTGGAAGTTCGTCACTTGGTAGGAACCGGATGGAATCTGCATAGGCTGGCCGTGCGCACTGGCTAATCATTCCCGTTGCCCAGAGGTCCCACGTTTTGGTAGAGATAAACCCGTTTCGGCGAAGGTCGAGTTCGTCTTCACACAGCTGTAAATAGAATATGATTTTTGCTCGGTCTTCTTTTGGGAGCTTTAGCCGAGAAGGGGCCGCCCAAGGATCACCGCGGAAGCTGTCCATGAGATTCCAATATCTCTCAACGTACAAATTTTCGAAATCGCGATGTTTTGCCGCCCTCGCCCCGATAAGCTGCATCAGAGCCAAGATCAACGCGACCACCGTGAAGAGCTGCGCAACCAAGCCGACAATTTCCGTGCCGCTCATGCTTGCAGTTCTTCGTAGATCAGCTCACTCAACATCTTCAGCAGTGACTGCATTTTCGTTTTGTCGCCCAATGCCTGAAGACTCAGGTTGTAGTGGCTGTCCATAGAATTTGATACCGCGTCGGTGACAGCCTTCTCGAGATGAGGGCTGCTGCCGAAGTGGCTCCGCGAGTTGTTCTGGGCTTGCTTTTGGAGAGTTTCGTTCTTGACGAGCTCGCGGCGGACGCCCTCCACGAAGTGCGCTACTGCATCGAGTTCCTCGCCTTCGAAGGGTAGGTTGGCCTGCTGGATGATCTCTTCCCATGTCACCAGGACCGGATCCTTGGCCTGCCCGGTGCCGACCTCAGTGGGGGGTTTGAGCAGGGCATCCTCGTCCGACAGCTGCAGCTGGGCCTGCCCCTTGTCTTTGAGCGCGTACTTGGCAAGCACCACACCGGAGAGGTCCAGGGCGACCTTGGCATCGTTGACGCGGAGGACCGGAAGGAGGTGTTTGTAGTAAATGGATCGCTTCTCCAAATCAGTGTCGGCGAAGTCGACGATTTGAGAAAGGAAATCGTAAGCGCGGACAAATGAGCCGAGGTCCTTGCGAAACCGGTCTAGCTCGTCTTCGGCGACTTTGTCGCCCGCAGCCACAGCTGCGTTATACCGGCTATTGAAGCGCGACTTAGCTGGCGCGACCCACCCCGAGAGAGCGTTGTTCCCTGCTTCAAGCACATAGGACTTCACCAGGCCGTCCACCTCGGAATCGAGGTAGATCTGGGCAGCGTCTAGCTTGCTTTGGAGATCGTGCACCACGTTGGGTTCGGAGACGCTCTCCAGCGCCGCCTCGCGGAAGTAGGGCCTAAAGGACGCGAGGATCTCGTCGGGGTCATTGACGAAGTCCAAGACGAAGGTCTGGTCCTTGCCCACCGCAGTGCGGTTCAAGCGTGACAGGGTCTGCACGGCTGACACCCCGGAGAGCTTCTTGTCCACGTACATCGCGACGAGCAGTGGCTGGTCGAAGCCAGTCTGGAATTTGTTGGCAACCAGCATGATTTTGTAGTCGTCAGTTGAGAATGCCTCGGGCAGAGTGCGCCCCTTGAGACCGGGGTTCATGTTGATCTCAGTGAACGGCTCGACGCCGGATTCGTCGGCGGTCACCTCGCCGGAGAAGGCGACCATGGCCCCCAAGCCTGAGTAGCCGGCGTCGATGATGTACTTGTCGATTGCAAGCTTGTACCGCACGGCTTCTTTGCGGGACCCGGTAACGACCATGGCCTTAGCCTTGCCCTCAAGGCGCCAAGCGACGTTAGCGCGGAAATGCTCCACGATCACTTGGACCTTCTGGCTGATGTTGTATGGATGCAGTTTCACCCAGTTCATCAGCGACTTCAGCCCCTCCGACTTCTCTACCTGTGCGTCGTCCGAGTCGTAGTCGCGTCCTTCGTGCGTGAGCCGGTAGGCCACTTTGTAGCTGGTGTAGTTCTGCAACACGTCGAGAATGAAGCGCTCTTCGATGGCCTGCTGCATGGAGTACAGGTGAAATGGCTGCGGCAACCCGTCCGGACCCTTGCGGCCGAACAGCTCGAGCGTCTTAGCCTTCGGCGTTGCTGTGAAAGCGAAGTAGCTGATGTTCTTGGCATCGGCGCGTTCGGCCATCTCGGCAGCAAGGTAGCTCTCGACGTCGAACTCGCCGCCGTCGTTGACATCAGCCAGTTCTTCGGCGGACAGGACCTTCTTTAGCTTGTTGGCTGTTGACCCAGTCTGCGAGGAGTGTGCCTCGTCCGCGATGATGGCGAAGTTCCGGCCCTTCAAAGCGTGGGACTCGGCGATAGCCTTCAATGCAAAAGGGAAGGTCTGGATGGTGACGATGATGATCGGTGTTCGGGCCGCCAACGCGGCGCTGAGTTCGGCCGACTTCGAGCCTGCATTGCCGCGGATGGGAACTACGACGCCGGACTTGTGCTCGATCTGATATATCGCGTCCTGCAATTGGGCATCGAGCACGGTGCGGTCTGTCACGACAATGACGGAGTCGAAGATCTTCTCGTTGTCGACACCGTGCAGGGAGCTGAGCTGGTGTGCGGTCCATGCGATGGAGTTGGTCTTGCCGGACCCGGCGGAGTGCTGGATGAGGTATCGGTGACCTGGTCCCTCGGTGCGGGCGGTCGCGATGAGCTGGTTGACGACGTCCCACTGGTGGTAGCGGGGGAATAGCAGAGATTTGCGGACTTCCCGGTCGCCTGTGACGGGGTTGGTCTTGTCGCTGATCTGCAGGTGCAGGAACTTTCCGATGATGTTCAGCCAAGAATCGCGCTGCAGCACCTGTTCCCAAAGGTAACTGGTGGCCGAGCCCTTCGGGTTGACCGGGTTTCCGGCACTGCCGTTGTCACCGAGGTTGAAGGGCAGGAAGAAAGTGTCCTTGCCCTTGAGCTCGGTGGTCATCTGGATCTCGTCGTTGCTGACCGCGAAGTGAACCAGCGCACGGCGACCGAAGGACAGAAGGGGTTCGTCCTTGTTCTCGCTATTCCGTGGCCGACGGTCTTTGCGGTACTGCTCGACGGCGTCATTGATGTTCTGAGTGAAGTCTGTCTTGAGCTCGATTGTGGCAACCGGTAGGCCGTTGACGAATAGGACAAGATCGATGCTCTTCAGGGTGTCGACCGTGGAGTAGTGGACCTGACGGATCACCCGGAGGCGGACCTTGGCGTAGCGCTCCAGCGTCTCCGGGTTCAGGCCCATGGCCGGTTTGAACTGGCACATCTCGAACTTGGCGGCGACGTCTTTGAAACCGGTGCGCAGCACGGAGAGCATACCGGCTTCCTTGGCCGCCGGCTTGTCCAGGACCTTGCAGAGCCGGTCTAGGAGGAGGTTTTTGGCGACGTCGCGTTCGGCGGGGGAATCCGTCGGCTTGAGGACTTTCCCGAGATGCTCCGGCTGCGTGTCCGCCAGCCAAGTGAAGACGTCCTCCGGGACGAGAGCCCGTGCGGCGTCGTAAAGCTCGCTCGCCTTGCGGTCAGGTTCGTAGATCCAACCCTCAGCAGCCAAGGCCTGGCAGATCTCGTCCTCGAATGTCACTTCATTGTGCTGAGCCATACTGTTCCCCCTAGAAACTGTCGAAGAAGTCCTGGTCGAGCTTCTTCACGATCACAGTGCGATCGATCTGGACCCCGACGCCGTACGCGAACATGAGCGACGCCAGCCGGTGGCCGTCGATAAGTATCAGCGTGTAGTGCGCTGTTTCACGGGCAACGGCACGCGCCCCGGTGGTGAATGTCGAGGTGGTGATGAAGATGCCCTTGGTTGCCCGAAACTGGCCCAGAGCGCCGCTGAACGCCTGGACTTCGGGTGCTCCAACGTTGTTACCCTCGGAATAACGCTTGGCCTGCAGGTATACGCGGTCGAAGCCCAGGGCATCCTGCCAGACAATCCCGTCTATACCCTTGTCGCCGGAACGCTGCGTGGGCTTGAGATTGTCCTCGCGGTCTGTTCCGTAGCCCAGCGCTCTCACAACGAAAGGGATGAGGCGCTCGAATGCGTCCGGAGAGAGCTCGAGCAGGTTGCGGTAAATCTCGTCGATGACCACTTGGTTGAGTTGGTCCGCGGACTGCTCGAGGGCCTCGGAAGGGTCCGGGTCGATGACAGCTTCGGACGCTGCGGTTGCCGGTTCTACCCCGGGAAGGGCCGCCTTCTTGGGTGTCTTCGACGTGTTTTGGTACGCGCGGTACGACGCGTATTCCATCAGGGTCTGATAAGTGATTTCTGCCGCTGAGGAAACCCGGTGCAGGCCCTCGTCGCTGATCTTGTATTGACCGCGCGCCTCGCGCACAAGCAAACCGGCCTTCATGGAGTCGAAGACTGCCCAGTTAATCCTGTTCGACCAACGAGCCTCTCCGGAAGACATCACCTCCGCCATGTCTTCTTCGGTCAGACGAGTGCGTTCTGCTACGGCTGTCCTGATCTCAGCATTCCGGCGGATCTGGCCATCCGACATGACCCGCAGAACAGGATCAACGAATCCATGCCACTGAGGCAACGTCATAACTATTCTGCTCCTTCTCGAACGTCAATTTTGCCTGTGACGGCAGCAGAGATAAGAGCGGATCTGCGCTCGCGAAGAAGCTCTATGGCAGTGGAAGCGCCCACGGTAATGTCGTCAATACGATCGCATTGTGACCGGACGAACTCCGCGATTTCCTTCTGCTCGCTGAGCGATGGAAGCGGTATCCGCCAGGCTCTGATTTGATCGTGCGAGATTTTGGGCATTGTTCCTGATGAACCCCGAGCCGAACTTTCGACCTGCGCCCGAGCTGGCGAGGACGACAAAAAGCACGCCAGGTAATGCTTATCAATTGAGGAGCTCAGGGCGAGTCTGTAGACAAGGTCAGGAAAAATGGTTCGAGGCCGGGGCCTTTCGACGACCGCGGCAAACCCGACACGTTCCCGAACATTGGAGCGTGTGAGAAGAAGGTCACCGTGGCGAATTTCCAAGGACTTAGGAACGTCCGCGGACGGATCGACTGCCTTGACGTTTTCCGGGAAGAACTCGTCCCGGCCAACTGCCCCTAAGGCGAGGACTCCCCAGTCTTCCTCCTCAGGAAAGATGCTAGACGCTATAGGGCTGTAGCCGCCCTCAATCTTATGTACAAGCCATGTGCCCAACTGGCTGGGCGTCCAATGTGCCGGGATGTCCCCTAGCCAAGGGATGCCGGAGGGTTTGGTGGGGGCGGTGGGGTCGAGGCCCTTGGTGACGGCGTGGGTGATGATGGCTTGGCGCTTCTCGGCGAGCATCTGGATGAGCCGCTCCTGCTTACCGACCAGCTCATCGATCTGGGCGGTCTCGCGGTCGAGATATGCGATGACTTCCCGTTGAGTAGTCTCCGGCGGCAGGATGACCGGGAGCCACTTCATGTCAGAGAACTTCATCGACTGCCGCAGGCCGCCGCCCATCGAATAGAAGACTTTCTGAAGGTCGTAAGCCCGCAGCAAGTAGCTGAGGAACCCGGGACTAATGGTCGTGGGAGTAAGAGCAAGGTACGCCGAGGTGATAATGCCTCGTTCCGGCGAAATCGCGGAGCGCAGACTTCGCTTATCGTTCTGAAGGTCAGTAAGTCGAAGAACGATGTCATTGCGGCCAATAACCTGGTATGTGTCGAAGGATGCCGGCAATAGTCCGTCGTTGCCTGCAATGTCTTTGCGAACAATTCGACCATAACTGAGGGATAAGAGGTTCGACTCGGCGCCAGCTTCGTTTGTCGCGGTGTTCGCGCGAGCTACTGCGAAAAGAGGACGGATTTCCCATCCCGCCGGAATAGGTCCCACCCACTCGATGCCGGACTCCTTGTAGTCGTCGTACCGTTTCAGCTTGCTCACTTTTCGACCTCTGCCAGTAAAGACGTGATCTCGCTGATGAGCTTGTTTAGATCGGAGTCGATCTCGCCCAATGAGCGTGGCGCGACGTACTTGTAGAAGTGTCGAGTGAAGGGGATCTCGTAGCCGACTTTGGTCTTGGACGCGTCGATCCAGGCGTTGGGAACGTGGGGGAGGACCTCCCGTTCGAAGTAGGCCTGGATATCTTCACCCAGCGGTACGTTTTCGGTGTCGCGGAGGTCGGTGTCCGCTTCGAGCGTGCCCTTGGGGCCCTTGCAGACGTCGGCGGTTTCGTCGCGTTCGGAGAGCCCTGCTAGGACTGCTTTCTGGGCAGGAGCGCCGAGCTTGAGGCCGGCGCTGGCGAGGGCCGGCTTGAGGAACTTGATGAAAGCCTCACGGTTCTTCCAGAGCTTCGTTTCATCTTCGCCGAGCCGGGTGAGTGTTTTCTCGAGAAGCTGCCGGTCGTCATCGGACAGTTTCTCGACGGGTTTCTGTGCCATTACATCGCCGACCCGCTGGGGCGCGCAAGCGAAGTTAAGCTTCAACGGACGCTCCACAGTGATGGTTGAGTATCCGAAGTCCTGGTTATTGAAGATCTTGGAGGTCTCGCCGTCGTCCTCAAAGGCGCCGTAGAGCTGGACCAGCTTGGCGATGTCCTTGGTGCCCAGTTCCTTGCGCTTGGAGCCGAGGCTCTTACGCATCTTCTGGAAGAAGTCGACACCGTTGATGAGCTGGATTCTGCCGACGCGCTCCGGGTGCTTTTGCTTCTTGCTGTTCGAGAGGACCCAGATATAGGTGGCGATGCCGGTGTTGTAGAACATGTCCGTGGGCAGCGCGATGATGGCCTCCACGAGGTCGTTCTCGATCAGGTACTTGCGGATCTCGGATTCACCAGAGCCTGCACCGCCGGTGAACAGTGGGGAGCCGTTTAGGACGATGCCAATCCGGGAGCCGCCATCCTGCGCGGGGCGCATCTTGCGGACTAAATGCAGGAGAAACAGCAGGGAGCCGTCACTTACGCGGGGGAGCCCCGGGCCGAAGCGGCCCTCGAAACCATGGAGCTCGTGCTCTTTCTGGATCTGCGGCTGGATCTTCTTCCACTCCACGCCGAAGGGCGGGTTGGAGAGCATGAAGTCAAACTGTTGGCCAATGTTTTGGTCGTTGGCGAGGGTGTCACCGACGGAAATCTTGGAGATGTCCTGACCCTTGATAAGGAGGTCGGACTTACAGATGGCGTAGGACTCATCGTTGATTTCCTGGCCGTACGCGACCAATGAGGCGCTGGGGTTAAGCCCATGGAGGTGTTCCTGGGCGACGGTGAGCATTCCACCTGTTCCGGCGGTGGGGTCGTAAATGGAACGAACGATGCCTTCTTTGGTGAGGACGTCGTCGTCGTAGTTCAGCAGAAGCTGGACCATGAGCTGGATGACCTCACGCGGCGTGAAGTGCTCGCCAGCAGTCTCGTTGGAGGTTTCTGCGAAGCGGCGGATGAGTTCCTCGAACATGAGACCCATCTCGATGTTACTGATTGTCGCAGGGTGAAGGTCGATTGAGGCGAAGTCCTTGGTGACGTGATAGAGAAGGTCGGCGCTGTCCAGCTTTTCGAGTGTCTTGTAGAACTCGAAGCGTTCGAAGATGTCCCGGGTGTTCTCCGAGAAGTCCTGGACGTAGTTGAGGACGTTCGCCTTGATGTTGGTGGGGTCATCCAGGAGCTTGGCGAAGTTGAACTTGGAGGTGTTGAAGAAGCTGTGGCCGGACGCCTTCTGGAGGAAGGTATCCAGTGGGATGTTCAGGTCCTTCTTGGCTTCCTGCTCCGCAAGCACGGCGGCTTTGGTTGTTTCGAGGACGCAGTCGAGGCGACGGAGAATAGTGAACGGGAGAATCACCGAGCCGTACTGAGCCGGCTTGTAGGTACCCCGTAGGATGTTCGCGATGCTCCACACCAAGTTGGCGTTGTTATTGCTAGCCACTGCTCACTCTTTCTTTGCCGCACGGGCGCAGGGAGTGCCGCGTCACTTCAGCCAAAGCAGCATCCCTTTGCCGTGCAGGGTTCATTAATCACGCACGTACTAGGTATGAATTGTATGGGGGAGGGGGTGTAGTTCTCGGCAACGGTGAACGCAGCCAAGTCATCAGCCGCGAAGCGAGTCGCGGGGGACGAACAACTTCGCTGGCATCACGTATCGTCGGCGGTCGCCAGCAGCATGCCGGCCACATACTTGGCATCTAGACCGACTCCGCCAACGATCGCTGAGTAGTGCCGGGTAAGCCACGGGAGTCCAATGACATAGAGGCCGGGGATCTCCGTGACGCCTCGCGAGTGCCGAGGGTAGCCCCATTCATCGACCAGAGGCATGTCGGCGAAGCTGAAGTCGAGTTTGTAGCCTGTGGCCCACAGGACGGACGTGATGTTGGCATCGGTCATGTTCAGCTGTGCCTGCTGTGACGGGAGCCAGTCGTCGGCTGGCAAGGGTGACTGCTCAGGCGCGCCGATCCCGGCCGCCGCGATATACGCATCGATCGCCTTTCCCGAGCGTTGCGCGAAGGCCGACTCGACTGTTGCCAGGCGTTCGGCGAGGTCGTCGCTGAAGGTGATGTCGCCGTCGTCGACTGTTTCAAGATGGCCATGCAGGTGCATGCCTCGACGGCCCAGTTCGCGGAGGTGGATGCTGTGGCCGCCGTCGGTGCCTGAGAGCAGCGGGTTAGGCGCGAAGCGTAGGGCAGGGGAGGGCAGCGCCTCGGTGGTCAGGGCATTGACTCCGTAGTCGGGACCGTGTTTGCCGGTCTCGAGCATCCAGTAGATGAGGTCCTGGCCGCGGTATCGGCGGGGCGCTTCGGGGACGATTGAGACGGAGAGGTGGACTTCGCGGCCCGCGGCGTGAAGCTCCTCAGCGATCTGCCCACCCGACTGGCCCGTTCCAACAATCAGTACAGCGCCGTCGGGCAGCTGCTCTGGATTGCGGTAGTCGTGGGTATGGAGTTGCGTCACGCCGGCTGGAAACATGGCGGCCGAGGCAGGGATCTTGGGGACTTGGTACGCACCGGTCGCGAGGACCACGTTCTTGGCCCGCAGGTTCCCGAGAGATGTCTCAAGCTGGAACCCGCCGCCTGGTGTCGCGGATAGACGAGTGACGTCGACGCCCGTGTGGATCGGAGCGGAGATCAGCTCCGCGTACCGCCTGAAGAGGTTCACCACAGCGTCGCGCGAGATGAACGCGTTCCGGTCGTCGCCGTCGTACGGCATTCCGGGGAGGTCCAGCGCAAGGTTCGGTGTGTTCATGTAGAAGCTGTCCCAGCGGTCCTGGAACGCGCCGCCGAGTGAATCGCGTCGTTCCAGGATCTGGTGCCCGACGCCGAGTTGCGTGAGCCAGTAACTCGTCGTGAGGCCGGCTTGGCCTGCGCCGATGATGACCGTGTCCGGGGTCGGTCCCATGGGGTGAACTGTACGCTTCGGAGGCCTGTAAGGGGATGGACGAAGACGGATTTCTACTGGCTGAGCACCTGGAACGGCTGCCGCTGGAACGTCCTCCGGATGCGAGGTCGCAGGATGCCGCGCGCGTTCAAAAGACATAGGCTTTCGGAACGTATCTAGGGGGATGATTCGCACATGTCTACTACCAGCGTGATTCGACTTCTCGACATCACAACGTGGGTGGTGATCGCGGTTAGCCTTTCTCTGCTCGTCAGCGGCCTATTGGACAACTTCTGGGCGACGGCGTGCCTTATAGCGACGGCTGCTCCGTCAATTGCAAGCTGGGTGATCAAGGACAGGCTCAATGGCGCGACCAACGGTGACGAGCCGAGGCAGCGGTAAAAACCTACTTGAAGGCGTCAGCGGCGGATGCACTGCTCGCTGCGTGGAGCATGGAATCGGCCGACTGTCAGTGTGCCTTAGCTATCCAGAAGATACTTTCGCGCCGTCGCAACCTTCATATACAGACGGAGATCGTCTCCGCCTGTGGATTTGAAGCCGTGGCGTGAGCACCAGCCAATCAGTCCGGGATTGTCAGCGTCGACCACAATGACCTGTCCGCCTCCCACTGAAGCGGCCTCAACGATCGTTTCCAATGCAACTCTGAGGAGTTGCCAGCCCCATCGATTTTCAGAATCCCCGCGAAGAGAGCGGTCAAGGGCAAGCTTTGCCAGTAGCCAGGCGGGCGTGCTCCGCAGCAGATTCCGCTGAAGGGGCTTGGGCATATCGTCCCGGACCACCAGTGTCGGGCAAATGGCAAAGTATCCAACTACCTTTTGCTCGGTGGATATCTGGCTCTCAATGAAGAGGTAGACCATGCTGGCACCAGATTCCACTGATTTCGCGGCGTGCTCAGTGAGCCACAAGTTGTAGCTCTCCTCGCCACAGTCGAAGGCCCCCAGATCCATCCCGGGGGCCAACTTCACTATTGAATAACGGGGTTGCGTCATCGACGAATAAGCCGTGGAAGCTTGGACAGCGTCTCCAGTTCGGACGACTCGTCGGCCACGTCGAGAGAAGCCATCATGGCGTCGAAAATCTCCGGGGCCATGAGGGTGGTGTCCGCGCGTGCAACCACTCGTTCGGCGGCCTGCCTGGCAGCGTCAGTGACAAACGCCGTCTTGGAAACGTGCAGTAACTCCGCCGCCTCCGAGATCAACTGGTCTGTGGTCTCGTCGGTGCGTAGTTCCAGTCGTCGGGTCTTGGTCATTGACATGGTCTCTACCTCCTCACTCGAGTGTACGGTATTTGTACGGCATCGGGTATGGCCTCATGCTCCCCATTGTTCCAACGCCCACCTCCACCGAATCAGTTCCTGCTCCAGCCGCATCCGATCCCCGACGCTTTTTGAGTCCCTCGATCAACACCGGATGGATAAATATTTCCCAGCACTAGCTATCTGCTCAGAACTCTGTAGACTTGACGGTGTTGTTGTGTTTGGCATTTGGTAGTTCAGGCAGTCCCCACGGTCCCTCTGGATCGTGACCTTCTGAAGTAACGGTGGAGAACACCCCACACCGGAGACCCGAAAGTCGGGAGCATCTCCACCTTCAGTAAGGACTGAAAAAATGGCTACAGGTACCGTGAAATGGTTCAACTCCGAAAAGGGCTTCGGCTTCATCTCTCCTGAAGATGGCAGCCAGGACGTTTTCGCTCACTACTCTGCGATCAACTCCTCGGGCTACCGCTCCCTCGAAGAGAACCAGAAGGTTTCCTTCGACGTCGAGCAGGGCCCCAAGGGTCCCCAGGCAGTAAACATCCAGGCTATCTAGTCTTCGGATAACAAAGAAGCAGGGCCGGTCATTGACCGGCCCTGCTTTTGTTTGCCCTCCCATTGGCGCTGGGCTAGACGAACTTCGACATCCGAGACCACACCGCCGTCGCGGCGAGAGCCACCAAGGCCAGGCCGGCAACCAACATCAGTACCCCGAGTTCGGTCCACACTGGAAAAGGCGTACGTGGGTTAAATCCGCCCCAGTAGCTGAAGATGCCTTCCGCCGCGGCTGTAAGGATGTTACGGGGATCGTAGGGGCCGGCGAATGGCAGCAGCAGGAGCAACGCTCCCGCAGCCAAGCAAGGTATCAGCATGGTCCTGGCAACGAGCCCAACAAAGAGCCCCACTAGGCCAAACAGGACGGCCACAGCGGAAGCGAATGCAATTTGGGCAACGGGGTTGCCTGCCCCGATCTCGTCCACGGCATAGACAAAGTTGTGGCTGTCGTTCTCCAGGAACAGGGACCTCAGGACCGGCGCCGCTCCCAAGCTCAGCCCGGCGGCGAGCACAACTGCCGCCACCGCAACCAACACGATTGTTGTCACCTTCGCGGCAACGTACTGTGCAGCGCCTTGAGCGACAATTCGATCCTTCAGGATCCGACGGCGGACATCGCCTACTGCTGTTGCGCATCCGTAGATGAAGAAGAGCAGGGGGATGACCAGGAAGGTGACCATCTCCAGCCCAGTGCCGATGGCATTAGTGCCCTCCAGGGCGCGGCTCGCGAAAAAGGCGGCCTCGTAGTCAAAGCGGAGGGGGTTGTCGATGATCCGCTGACCGCCTTGGATGACGACGTTGTTGGGCTGTTCCATGGCCGCGGCCAAAGAGATGCCGTTGGCCAGTGCGTGCGACTCTGTGGTTTGAAGCCGCGTCAGGGCTGAGCTGACATTGCTGATGCTCCCAGTAAAGGGGATTACCAACGACGCCAGCAGACCGCCGATGGGGGAGGAGCAGTGCTTTGCTCCAGAACTGATATCGCAGTTCTGTTCTCAGGGAACGCAGATACTTGCTCATCGAAGTGACACCATGGCTTCCCTGTCTGGACGGACTTTTCCCCTCCGGATGGTGAATGTCGTAGAGGCAATGTCCTGATAGGACGCGGCGTCATGATCAGAAACGATGACGCACTTGCTGGCCTCAATCGACTCCAACGCGAGGCGCAGCGCACGCCTCCCGTGATCATCCAGGCCTGAGCCTGGCTCGTCGAGCAGGATGCATGGCCGGCCACTTGCGAACGCCGCCGCCAGCGTGAGCTTCTTTCGCTGCCCCAGGGAGTATGAGGATGACCTCCGACTCAGCAGTTCCCGGGTGAGAAATGTCCGGATGATGGGATGGGCGGTGACCAAGCGGGGTGGGATATCCAGGAGGGCGCTGAGATTCTGCAGTCCAGTCAGGCGCTCATGGACGGCCGAGTCGTCGAAGGCTGCAGATACGTAGTCTCGAAGGTCGCTCTTGTACCAGCTGGCCTCACCCTTGAACCTGACCAGTCCTGCGAGGCACTTGAGCAGGGTGGTCTTGCCGCTTCCGTTCTCACCACGGATGAGGTGTAACCCTGTTGAAGGAATGGTGAGGTTGCCGTTATTGATGACCCTTTTGAGGCCGTAGCTCTTGGATAGGTTCGTGATGCGCAGCATTGATCCTCATTTGTCCCCCCACAATGAAAATGCCCGAGAATCACCGTTCGCGCTGATGGCTCCGGTGATTGAGCAACACTCTCGACCTGGGAGCAGCCCCTTGTCAAATGCGTTGGTGGCAACGGCCCCTTTCGAACACAAGCGCTCAGAGCGCCGGAGTCGAAGATGTGTACTAGAGGCTAAAATATGACTCGAATACATATCCACATAGTGAATTACACCTGTGTAACTCTCGCCCAGACCTCCGTAGCGTGGAAGGTAATCCACCTGCAGAGCTGAGGGAGCTTCCCATGGATCACCTGATTTCCGACCAGCCCCACCACCTAGACGGTCCCCGCCAGCACCTAGTTTTGCTCAAATCACCACCTAGATGGCCCCAAATCGGCCTGTGCAAGGCCGTTTTGCCACCTAGTCCCGATTTCTCGATCTAGCCTGCGAAGTGAGCCGCATGTCGGGCGTCCACGGAAACAGAAGGTCAGGTCGAGTGTTCGATTCAGAGGTTCAACGAATCCTCGATTTCGTTGCACGCGGCATAGGGGTGCGTGTTGTCGGCGCCACCGGAAGCGGCAAGACCGCCGTCGTCAAAAGCGTGATTGCCAACCTGGAGAAGACAGGTGTCTCCGTCCACTTCATCAGCGGTCTGCGCACGCACCGCAGTATCCCGTATTCGGCCATCAAGGGGCTGGGTTTGGACATGCGCCCGGGCCGAAGTGGTGTCTTCGACGTCGCGGACGTGTTCGCCAGCCAGCTGGCCACGCCGGGAAAGCACTTGATAGTAGCTGACGACATCCATCTGGTCGACAATGAATCCCTGGCAGTCCTGGAAGCCGTCCGCCGGCGATCCGACTGCCCAATGGTTGCCACCGCCCCGGAAACGTGGGCGTTCTCCAAAGGCCAACTCGCGGTCCTCAACCAAGGCCGCGAGGCTCACCTGCAGCTGGACCCCCTCCACTACGAGCAGGTCCACATGTTGATCGCCCAAGTGCTTGGTGCGCCTGCGGATGCAGAGGCAACGGCCCGCATCCTCACCAAGTCCGCGGGAAATCCCCGGCTCATCGTACGGATAGCCGAAACGGCGTCGCTGAGTGAGCTCCTTGTCCTGAGGGATAAACAATGGCGCATGACCGGCAGCTCCCTCTGGAATGAACACCTCCGGGGAACCCTTGAAGCGCTGCTGGCTGAGGTCACTACCGAGGAGTTCACCGCACTCCACATCATGGCAATACTGGGCACGGCGCGCATCGACATCCTGCAGAAGGTCATCACCCCCGAGATCCTGGAGAATCTTGAGCGCCGCGGATTTCTCTCCGTCATGACCGACCACCACAGCGGCTCCATCGCCGCAATCAGTCCGCCGGTCATCGCCGACCATTTCCGTGGGCAGGAGATGCTCCGCGACCGGCACCTGTTGCGCAGCAAAATCGCGGGGATGCTTGAGACCGCTCCGCAAACGGCAACCGAAAACTCTTCAACACCTGATTGCCTCGCCCAACTTCTCGCCGAGCTCCGGCTGGAAAAGGGCGACGACGACGCAGTGACCGCCCGTCACTTCCATGACCACAACGCAGCCCGCGAACGCACGCGGTTCGAGCGATGGGAAGGAAACAAGACAGCCGCCAACGCGGTGGCGCTCCTCCGTACGTATTGGGGTGCCCCCGTGAACATTGAACGCGCCGCTCGCGTCTGCGCAGAAACAACAACCGCCGACGCCGAAACAACAGACCTGCTGTTTCTCACGATTACCAAGGCGATGCTCGCTATTCAGACCGGCCAGGGGCCAAGCGCCGCCGTCGAAATTCTCCAGTCCTTATCTGCGGCCCAGCCCAAGTACGAAGCGGAAGTCGCAGATGCCGTTCTCTTTCTCAGCGCATCCCATGGTCGCGTTCAACCTACAGAGCCCCCACTGGAAGGTGCCGATGCGCGCGGGGGTATGCGAAACCTGGTGTGCGGGTTGCTGGAGCTATACGGCCTGCAGCCGGAAGCTGCCCTCGAGGCAGTCGAGGGTGAGGGGGACGAGGACGCCTTCCCGCACCTCCGCCCCTTCATCCGGGGTTTCGCGATGTTCGCTGCTGGCCGGGTGGATGAATCACTCGTTTTCGCCCTGGATTGGCGTGCCGAGGCCCGCAAGAACCTGGATCAGTTCGGCGTTGTCACCAGCAGCTACATCGCTGCCCACGGACTGTTGTACAGAGGAAATTTTGAAGAGGCCGAATACCTCATGAGCAGCGTCTTTGCCATGGGCCGGCCGGGGTTTGTCGTCGATTCCTTGTACGATGCCATGCTGCGGCTTGCGGGGCTAAGGCACGCAACCAACGTGGTCTCGCCGGCTTTCTCCATAGCTGCCCAAGCACGGGATGACGTGCACGACGTTGGACCCCTTCCCGGTATAGGTAAGGGCGCCTACGAACTCATCGCCCACAGCAGCGCCCAGCCGGCAACGTTCGACCGCAAGGCAGCCAAGCTCGTCAAACGACAATTGAAGAGCGGCTACGTTCTCGAAGCCATGATGACGGCTTTGCTGTGCACCTGTTTGTGCCCAGGCAGGCCGGTACTGGACCTGCTGCAGAAGATCCTTAGGGAGAGCGGCATATCCGTCCACAACAACTTCCTGGCCATTGCCGCCGCAGTAGTTGAGGGAGACCACCAGCTGCTGGGACTCCTCCTCAAGCACTACGAACCAGATACCGACACCTACCAAATCGGTATGCTGCTCCGCGGCGCCCTCAAACGCCACGTCGTAGAAGGCGACGGTGTTGCGGCGGACGCTCTTGCGCAGGCCTCTTGGATGTTCGCTGTCCGGTTCCCGTCGGCCAATGAACAACTGTCCTTCAACGCTTTCAGGACTACGCCCCTGACTGAAAGGGAGATCGAGGTGGCTGTGCTGGCGGGACACCGCTCGAATGTAGAGATTGGCGAACACCTGGGCATCAGCGCCAGGACCGTCGAAAACCACATTTCCAACGCACTAAGGAAAACCGGTGCAACGTCGCGCAACAGTCTCTTCATGCTCGTGGGGAATTCACTTCCACCACGCTGACCCGGGATACGCTCGAAGCATCTCCTGATCACCGCCCTTTCGGGCCGTCATCAGCTTCCCAACGCGTAAAGGGTTCCTGTGAGCAATTCTCCGGCCTTGGCCCGCAGGCTCGGCACCTTCGATGCCTCGCTCATTGGCCTCGGCTCCATGATTGGCGCCGGCGTTTTCGCTGCCTTCACTCCAGCCGCGGCAGCTGCAGGTTCGGGGCTGCTGGTGGGCATGGTGGTGGCGGCGTTCGTGGCCTTCTGCAACGCCACGTCGTCGGCTCAACTCGCCGCCGCCTACCCGACATCCGGTGGCACCTACGTCTACGGCCGTGAACGGCTTGGACCCTGGTACGGATTCCTGGCCGGGTGGGGATTCGTTATCGGCAAGACAGCCAGCGCAGCCGCGATGGCTATGACGTTCGCTGCCTATGCCGCACCTCAAGGCTGGGAACGCCCGGTGGCGATTGCCGCCGTCGTACTTTTGACTGCTGTGAACTATCACGGCGTAACCCGGACGGCGGGTCTGACCCGAATTCTGGTGGTTGCTGTGCTGACTGCGCTTGTCATAGCAGTAACTGCCGTGTGGGGTGGATCCGGTCCGGACTTCGGAAACATGATGGGGGAGGGGCTGCTGGCTCACGGCTGGTACGGGATTCTTCAGTCAGCCGGGCTGCTGTTCTTCGCGTTCGCCGGATACGCGCGGATTGCAACGATGGGCGAGGAAGTCCGGGAACCTCGCCGAACCATACCGAGGGCCATCGGCATCGCTCTCGGCATTACGATCCTGATTTACGCAGTCATCGCTGTCACCCTTCTCGCGGCACTCGGCCCCGACGGTATCGCGGAGAGTACGACGCCGCTCGCCGCCGCCGTCGACAAGGGAACCTTTGCGTGGGCTGCTCCCGTGGTTCGCGTCGGAGCCGCGATCGCTTCGCTGGGAGCCCTGCTGGCTCTGATAGCCGGGCTCGGCAGGACGAGCCTGGCGATGGCGCGAGAGCACGACCTGCCGCACGCACTCGCCGCTGTGCACCCGAAGTACAAAGTGCCGCACCGTGCTGAGATGACGCTTGCGGTGGTCATTTGCGTGATCGTTGCGGTGGCGGACCTGCGCGGTGCCATCGGCTTCTCCTCGTTCGGTGTGCTGCTCTACTACTTGGTGGCCAACGTCGCTGCGTTCACGCAGCCGGCAGAGGACCGCCGGTACCCCAAGGCCCTGCAAGTGGTTGGTGCGCTCGCATGCGTGCTGCTTGTGGCAACGCTGCCGCCCCTGTCCGTCGGGCTGGGTGTGCTGATGTTTGGCGTTGGCATCGTATTCCGCCTTGTGCGCTTGCGGCGGCATTCGGACGGCTAACGTGTGCGGCTGGGCGCGACCCCACCAGGGGGTAGGCAGGTGGGGCCGCGCCGTAGTGCCTCCTACGCCAAGGGCGGGTGGGGCTCCCGCCGGACACCGGGATTCCCGCCCCGGAGGCACAAGAAGAGACTATGGCCGGGTTTCGGCACTAGGTGTTCGGATCCGGCCACTAGGTGCTGCACACCCATGAAATAGGGGGCGCGAAAGGCGAAGATGAGTGGTGGGCGGCAGCGTCTAGGTGGTGGCCCGCCGTCGAGCGTTCTTGCGTTCCACCGACTCCATGTACGTGATTATGCTTCCAATCGTCAGAGTCAGAGAGCAGATCACGGCGATCATTGTGGAGGTTTCCTGAAACGGCACCACCAGCAGCGGGCTGAGCATCATGGCGTTTCCGAACCCCGACGCGGCAAAGACGCCCGCTTTGAGCAGGAGGCATCTGAGCGGGTCAGCAATCAGTAGGGTTACCGGCGCCACGACACCCAGTGCCATAGTCAGGACGACGGCGGTGGTCCTCAGATCTACGGGATCAAGTACTTTCAAGCTTTCAGGAGGCGGGGCCGTCCCAAGCAGGGTGGCTGACACCGCAGAACACACGGCCACAACGCATGTGATGATGCGAACGGCCGCTGGGTAGAAGTGCGTGATCACTGGCAGGTCCTGTTCTGGTTGGTTCACCCCGTATACAGAGGTAGTGCGCGGAACTGGGCAGCTGTGACGCGGGCATTCGGCCTGCACTGGCAGAATTGCCGATATGGAGTCACCCACCACCGTTCCCGCCGTCGAAGTGCGCATTTCCATCAGTGAGACAGAGCCGCTGATCTGGCGGCAGCTCGTCATTCCGGAGAGTGCCACTGTTGCCGAGCTGCACGGCGCCATCCAGTGCGCCTTCGGGTGGAAGAACTCGCATTTGTACGCTGTCGCCGGCAAAGACAGGTCAGGCAAGAAGCGCATCTTCATGGACGTCGACGACGGCGATGGTCCCGAGGGTGCCGAAAGCCCAGCTGCCGTTCAGCTGCTGGAGTTGTTCGACGCCCAGACGCCAGGTCTTTCAGACCTGCTCTACGAGTACGACTTCGGTGACAGCTGGACGCACGAGATCGAGGTTGTGGGTCCCGCTGAGCTGCATGAGAACACCATCGCCTGCCTCGACGGAGCGATGAGGGGACCCATTGAGGACTCCGGGGGAGTGGGTGGGTACGCCAACGTGGTGGCTGTGGTGAGTAACCGCAGGCACCCTGAGCACAGGGAAGCTGTTGAATGGCTTGAGTTCGTGACGCAGGAGCCTATCTCGAAGTTCGATCCCACGGCTTTTGATCTGGTCGCAATCAACGGGCAGCTGCGCAGTTTGGCGCAGCGGTTCTGGCCAGGCGAGGTGACGGCTGCGGACTACGAAGCCGTCCTGGGTCCGATCCTGTGGTTCCTTAAGGAGGCCCAGCAGGACGGACTACCTTTGACCTCTGCCGGCTACTTGAAGCCCGCCTTCGTGAAGCGTGCCATGACCGAGCTTGGCTGGGACGATGAATGGATTTCGGCGGGACGGGTGGAGGTGAGCACGCAGCCAATCCTGAATCTTCGGGAACAGTTGCAGGAGTGGAAACTTTTGCGGAAGCTCAAGGACAGGCTGCTCTTGACGCCCAGAGGACGGAAACTGGCCGGGGTCCCCGAAGCCCTGTGGGATTTCCTGGCAAATGAGTTGGCGAATCCAGACAGCGACGCGGAGCGCATCGCAACGCCGCTGTTCATCCATTGGGAACTAACAGGGGACCAGCCACCCTACGGGCTAAGGGATCAGGTGATCCAGGCCGCGCTTCACCAAGATGGGTTGAGAACCAGAACGGGCGGTGAGATTCCCCTGTCTTGGGCGAGCGACCTCTATTACGAGGTCACTGGGAGCCTGCACAGGCTGGAGTTGTGGGAAGGCCCCAGCTGGGGTCGACTCGACGAGAAGTTGTCCAACGCAGGGGTTAAGTTCCTCTTGGACGTTCAGAGCCGCATGGACTGACCACGGTCTCCAGGATGCTGCCACGCCAGGTGTCGAGAGCAGCGCGGTCACTCTCGGGGAGGTCAGCTGCCTCGATGAAGCTACATAGGTCGAACCCGGCCAGAGCCGTCCGGAAGGCTCCTTCGGTAGTGGTGCCATGGCGCTCGCAGAGTTCGTTGAGCAAGGGTTCGGCGTTGTTTCTGTTGCTGCTGGCCGCTCGGAGGTCGCCCAGCCTGACGGTTTCAAGGTAGTCACCAACGATTTGCTCGGAACTGGTGTTCACGGCCGAAAGCAGAATCATGGCGATCATGCCGGTCCTGTCCCGGCCACCCATGCAATGAAAAAGGACGCCACCTGGTGGAGCGTTGACGATGGAGGAGATGGCAGCTCCGGCTCGTTCGGGCATCTCAGTGAGGTGGGGCAGGAAGTATAGCGCGGTCCCGACCAAACCGTTGTCCCAGTAGCCGGCCCAGAACTCCGTGTTCTCAAGTCCGTCAAGGTCCACGTTGATCGTGGTTAGCCAGGCTGGACGTTCTTGGGTGTCCCCTTCACGTTCCTGCGGTTGGCGAAGATCGACGACAGTACGGATCCCCGCCTCGTACACTTGCTCCCACCCGGAGGGGCTGATCCGGTCCACGTTGTCGCTCCGGAAAAACACGCCACGCGGCGTCCGGGTTCCGTCGGCACGCTCCAAACCGCCGAGGTCGCGGCCGTTGGTCAGACCATCAACCCGGAGGGCACGGTCCTTCCTCCCAGACTCTTCCATGCCCCAAGTAAAGCAAAGAGGGCTAACGCCCGCGCATGCTTTCACCCATTCAACTCCCTGATGTCGGAAGCGGCGTCAGGGGCGACCGTTGTTCCCCGGCCACGGTCGCCCCGAACGGCTACTACTTCTCGCAGCCGACTCCGTCACCGTTGCCGTCGAGTTGATAGATGTCGGTCCCAACGACCGTCACAGGACCCCTCACATATGCTGGGCCGTTACCTTTCCCACTCGCGCAATCAACATCGGACGCAATTGGCACGCAGTCACCCGTGTAGTTCGGATCGCAATTGCTCTGTGCCTGAGGCGCAGCCGGAACAGCTTTGGGAATTAACGCAGCAGCCGCGGCGTCCGCAGCTGCTTTGTCAGCGGCGGCCTTGTCGGCCGCGGCTTGAGCCGCCGCTGCCTGATCGGCTGCAGCTTTGTCAGCAGCTGCCTTATCCGCGGCTGCTTTGTCCGCAGCCGCCTTTTCAGCTGCAGCCTTCGCAGCCGCTTCCGCAGCTCGATCATCGGACAGTTTCTTTGCGGTCGCTGAGTCCGACCACGTTAATTTGCCAGCACGGTCAACCACGCATACGTACGTTTCTCCGGAAGAAGTTTGAGTCGCCTTCTCACTTTTACAGGCCGTCCCAGCGACCTTGCTGGGTGTAGGCGACGGTATCGCAGAAGGTGTTGCCGTTGTGCTGTTCACCGAGTTGGCGTTTGTCGTCGCCCCCTGACCGCAGGCTGTGGTCATAGCCAGCAGCGACGTGATCGCAACCAGTCCCAAAGTCTTCCTGCGTTGAGCCCAGGAAGACTTGCCTGGCAAATGCCGGTTTTTGGCCGTGCGATTAGAACCCTTTTTCACTTATTGCCCCCTTGTAGATGCGCCGATGCGATGGCGCGTCCCGTGACCATAACATTCGGCGGAATGGCAAGGGGAGGGAAAGTTACCTATGACTTAGCGTGCCGCTCACATTACAGGCGGCACGCCAAGACCTACGGGCTTACGCCCGCGCATGCTTCCGTCGAGCGCTAAGGTTCGCGTCCCCGCGCTCCTCAGCCACAACCGAAGCCCCCGTCCCCAACCCGCGGACCGTCCACCCCGCGCTCCGCCAGGCCTCAGCGTCCAGGACGTTTCGAGCGTCCAGCACCATCCGGCGTCGTACGAGTGACCCGACAACCGACGGCGACAGGGAAACGTATTCATCCCACTCAGTCAGCAGCAGCACCAGTTCGGCGCCTTCGAGGGCGCGCTTGGTGGAGGCTTCGAAGCGGATTTGCGGGTAGCGGATCCAGGCGTTGTTGATGGCTTTGGGGTCGGTGACGGTCACGTGTGCGCCGGCGGCTGCGAGTTGCTGGGCGACGTCCAGGGCGGGGGAGTCGCGGATGTCGTCGGTGTCGGGCTTGAACGCGGCGCCGAGGATGGTCACCGTGCGGCCGGACAGGAAGCCGCGGCACATCTCGCGGGCCACCTCCACGGCCCGGGAACGCTGGTCAAGGTTCACCGAATCAACCAGGGCCATCCACTCGTCCACGGACGGCACCGACAGTTCGCGTGCCTGCGCACGGAACGACCGGATGTCCTTGGGTAGGCAGCCGCCACCAAACCCGAGCCCGGCGTGCAGGTACCGGTTGCCGATGCGCGGATCCAGGCCCATCGCCTCGCTGAGCTCGCTCACGTCAGCACCCGAAGCGTCGCACAGCTCAGCCATCGCGTTGATGAAGCTGACCTTGGTGGCAAGGAACGCGTTCGACGCCGACTTGATGAGTTCCGCCGTCGCGAAATTGCAGACCAGCCGAGGGATGCCTGCGCAGATCAGCGGCTCGTACACGGCATCCAGCACAGCGGTGACCGGAGCGCCGGCAGCGGCACCCTTGCCGCCGGGGACGCCGTAAACCAGCCGGTCGGGGACCAGAGAATCTTTGACGGCCGTGCCCTGGCGCAGGAACTCGGGGTTCCAGCCGAGCAGCACGTCAGAACGACGGGCCAGGGTCGCGCGGAGCGCTTCAACCGTGCCAACCGGCACCGTCGATTTACCCACGACGGCGGCGCCCTTGGCCAGGTGCGGCAGGAGGCTCTTCGTGGCGCCCATCAGGTAGGAGAGGTCCGCGGTGTCAGAGGTCTTGGACTGCGGGGTGCCCACGCAGAGGAAGTGCACCTGCGCATCGGCGGCGGCGGAGAAATCGGTGGTGAACTCGAGGCGGCCAGTGGTGCGACCGTCCTTCAGGAGCTCATCCAGGCCGGGTTCGTGGAACGGTGCCATCGCCTTGTTGAGCTGCTCAACCTTGGAGGAATCGACGTCGATACCCACCACGGTGTGGCCCATCGAAGCGAGCGTTGCGGCATGGACTGCGCCGAGGTAGCCGCAGCCGATCACGGAGATCTTCATGAGGAGGGTCCTTTGCTTGAGGTAAGTTCGGTGGGGCCGGTTCCTTCGGGAACACCTGAGATGACTTCGTCGTAGTGGCGCACCAGGTCGGCGCTGAGCACAGGCCATGTCCGGCCTTGGACCGAGGCGCTTGCTGCTGTTGCGAAAGCGCGGCGCTTGGCGTCGTCGCCGATCAGGTCCTGCGCGTAACTGCGCAGTTGGGCGAGGTTTCCCGGCTCGTACAGCCAGCCAGTCCGCGAGTTTTCGACGAGGTCCAAGGGCCCGCCGCGGCCGGTCGCCACCACGGGAACGCCCGAGGCCATGGCTTCCTGGATGGTCTGGCAGAAGGTCTCGAACTCGCCGGGATGGACAAAAAGGTCAAAGGACGCCACGGCCTCCGCCAGCGCATCTCCGCCGAGGAAGCCTGTAAATACAGCGTCAGGCAGCTGCGCTTCAAGGGCCGCGCGTTGCGGGCCATCACCCACAATCACCAGCTTGGTGTTCGGCAGATCAGCCAGCACGGCGAGGTCCTCAACCTGCTTTTCGACGGCGAGCCGGCCGACGTAGCCGATGATGCGGTGACCGTCGGGCGCTACTGAGCTGCGCCACGCCGTCGAACGTTTGGCGGGGTTGAAACGCGCGGTATCCACACCGCGACGCCACATGTCCACGCGCAGGATGCCGCGTCCGCGCAACTGGTTCAGGGCGAACGTGGATGGCACAAGGGTTCGGGTGGCCAGGAGGTGGATGTTGTCCACGCGGTTCCAGGCCCAGTTCTCCAGGAACGGCACGCCATAGCGGGCGGCGTAGCTGGGAACCTCGGTTTGGTAGATCGCCACAGTCGGGATGCCGAGCTGATGGGCGGCCTGCACGGCGCGCCAGCCGAGGACGAAGGGGGAGGCGAGGTGAACGACGTCGGGGGAGAAATCGGCAAGGATTCGCTTGACCCGATTCACACCACCCAACGCAACCCGCACATTCGTGTAACCGGCCAGCGGCACCGAAGGAAGCCGGTGCACATACGCACCCTTCTCGACGCTCGAAACATCAGTGTCCGACGTCGACGGCGCGATCACCATCACCTCATCCCCGCGCTCCTGCAGATGCTCCAGCACTCGCAGTATCGAGTGGGTTACCCCATTCATCAATGGCAGGAATGATTCGGCGACGATTGCGATCCTCACGCCTTCAACGGTGGCTGGGGCGGTTGGCTGCGCGGGTTCACTATGGTGGCCTGTGGAGGAAGAGTTGGTTAACAGGTGGTTCTCTGTTTTGTCTGAGGGCGCGCGTAGACTTCCGGTATCCGACGCGCTGGGGCGTCATGACTTCTGGGGGTCTTGCCATGTTTGCTGCTGGGGATGGTTCGCGCGCGCTTGGGGGAGTAAACGTACGACGACGGCGCCGGGCAGCGGCGGGTACAGTCGCCGTCGGGTTGGGGCTGGCGTTGTTGCTGGGAACCTTTGCTTCGCCCGCCATGGCTGACGTCGTGACGAATACTGTTTCAGTGGGAGATAACCCCACCGGCATTGCGGTCAATCCCGTCACCAACAAGGCGTACGTGGCCTCGTTCGAGGGTGTTTCGGTCATCAACGGAACGTCCGACGGGGGCCTCCTGTACTCCGGAGACATGCCCGTTGACGTTGCCGTGAACCCGGCGACCAACAAGATTTACGTCAGCGAGATTGGCGGCTCCGTTGCTGTTGTTAATGGGGTCTCTGGTGCTGTGACGTGGATTCCCGTGGGGTCATCGCCCGGCGTCATCGCAGTGAACTCCGCTACCAACAAGATTTACGTCGGCGTGAGCACTGGGATGACCATCATCAATGGGGCAACGAACACCACCACGTCCATGGCGCTCGCCGGGGGCGCCCAGGACATTGTGGTGAACCAGGCCACCGGCAAGGTGTACGTAAAGTCCTCCGGGACCATCCGGGTAGTGGACGCAGGCGGCATCGTTACCTCCAGCATCATCATCGGAGCCGGTGGCATTCTTGACGTCGCAGTGAATGAGACAACCAACAAGATCTACTTCACAACGCTCGGCAGGTACGGTGCGGGCGTGAGCGTGATTGACGGAATCACCGATACCGTCACCGGGAGCATTCCATCGGCGAACAACGTGGGCAAACTTGCCGTGAACCCTGCCACCAACACGATCTACGTGGCCGGGGACAGCCCCTCCATCGATGGTTTCATTCAGGTTATTGACGGTGCTTCCCAGACTCAGGTCGCCGAGCTAGGGACGGCCACAAGGATCATGGACGTCGTGGTAAACCCGGCGTCGAACAAAATCTACGCACCGCTGTCCGGCAGGGGAGTCGCCATAGTTGATGGCGCCGACAACACCTTCTCAGCCGTCTTTACGGGGCAAGATCCGGTTGACGCTGCGGTCAACCCCTCCACTGGAACCGTCTACGTGGCCAACACCGGCAGTGACTCCGTATCAGTGATTGACGGCACCGTTCCCGCGCCGGTCAAGAACGACTTCAACGGCGACGGATCGGCCGATGTTCTGGCTCGCGACGGCTCCGGAGTCCTGTGGATGTACCCCGGCAACGGCTCCGGTGGTTGGTTGTCCCGGGCCCAGGTTGGCCCGGGTTGGAACGTCATGACGGCCCTGGTATCGCCGGGCGACTTCAACGGTGACGGCACATCCGACGTGCTGGCCCGCGATGGCGCGGGGCTGCTGTGGCTTTACCCGGGGAATGGCGCGGGCGGGTTCCTTTCGCGCGTGCTCGTCGGCACGGGGTGGGAGGGCATGAGCGCTATCGAAGCAATCGACTTCCACGGCGATGGACGCGCGGACGTTGTGGCCCGCGACCGCGGCGGTGCTCTCTGGGTTTACCGAGGCGACGGTACGGGTGGATGGTTGCCGCGGATGTGGGCCGGGTCCGGGTGGACCGGAATGTCCGAGATCACCGGAGCGGGTGACTTCAACGGCGACGGCCTCACCGACCTGGTGGCCCGCGACGGGACCGGCGCGCTGTGGCTGTACCCGCCCAACGGATACGGCAGTTGGCTGGCGCGGCAGACCGTTGGCCAAGGGTGGAATGTGATGGACTCCCTGGTTGGGCCCGGTGACTTCGACGGCGACGGACGGGCTGACATCCTGGCCCGCAACGCTGCCGGCGAGCTGTGGCTGTACTCCGGTGCCGGGGGAACTGCTTGGCCCTCGGCTCAGCGCGTGGGTACTGGGTGGGGCGGGATGACGGCGATTCTCTGAGATTGTTACGCGTGTACTTGGTGCGCCGCCTATAAAAAGGCGGCGCACTGTTACCTTTTGACCGAGCGAGGCCTTCGGATGTTTGGCACTCAGGCCCTTTCGAGACTTTTTGGCCTCGCTTCAAAAAGGGGACATTTTGAAGAAACTATTTGCACTATTAGTGCTCACTGGCATTGCTTTAACGGGCTGCAGCAAAGCAACCTCTGCGCAGTCTGGGGCGAGCACCACAGCTGTTGCTGAGCAGACGATCACGGTGCCCGACGTTGGCGGACTCACCCTCGACAAAGCCACTGATCAGCTCAAAGACCTCGGACTCAAGGTAGATGCTGAGGACATAAATGACGGCAAGACAATCCTGTCCAAGAAGAACTGGCAGGTTGTCAGTCAGGATCCGCTGCCGGCCGTTCAGGTTGCGAAAGACTCCAAGGTAAAGCTTGGGGTGCGCCACCTTACGGACGAAACAGCGACACCTACTCCCACACCGACGCCAACTCCGATTCAGGAACCGATCAAGCTGGTCGCTCCGCCCGTTGTTGCAACGCCGGCTGTCGTCGTGCCGCCTCCGGCAGTAGTCGAGGCTCCGCCGGTGGTTCCAGTTGTGCCCGCTCAGCCTCCCGTTGTCCAAGCACCGCCGGCAGCGCCAGCGACCACCTATTACAAGAACTGCACGGCAGTTCGTGCGGCCGGTGCTGCTCCTATTCGTGTCGGCCAACCCGGCTACGGGTCACACCTCGACAAAGACGGCGACGGCGTGGGCTGCGAAAAGTAGGAAGTACCTCGACTTAATCATGAAAGTGGCCTCCCTTTGGGGCGGCCACTTTCGTTAGGCTCAGCACATGACTGAGGAACTCTATGTGGGCGGCGCTCAGATTGACTTTGAGGAAGCACGGAATTTCGCCAGGCGTTATTTCGGTTCCGAAGGGAGAACGTGGTCCTATCCGGCCTATGATTCCTACCCCGGTCACCCGGGCCCGGCGGTTGGGCATGCTGACCTGTTAGCCGTCGCCCTTCTGAACGCTCATCAGAAGCCAGTGGAAACCTACTATGGGCTGGAGTCGATGCTGCCCATTATCAACGGGCGTCTGGCCGATCCACATCTAACTGGGTCCCTTGCCGAAGCTGGCGAGCAGACTATTGAGGCACTGGCGCGACTGTTCGGGACATTGGACGAGCACAAACCCTCCCAAGTAGGACTTACCAAGCTGTCTAAAGTGCTCCACCGCAAGCGGCCGGAACTCATACCCCTCTATGACAAGAACATCTACTCCTGCTACGTCGGTGAGGGCAGGCCGCTACCTGAGGACGACAATCGGAGTTGGTTCAACTTGGCCAAGCTTTTGATGCGTGCGATGAAGTTCGATCTTGAATCACAGATCGACTCGTGGAGAGCTATCGCCGCTTTAGCTACTGGGCCCGCCGTCACGCCGCTCCGAGCGATGGACATCATTGGGTGGCGATTAGGCGCGCAAATCCGGGACAGTAGCTACCTCGGTGAGTTCCGTCATAGGCGTGCTTCCACGGCCGCGTAGTGATTGTGCCTCTAGCGACGGGTCGTCAGGCCAGCGGATTTTCGCCTATTGCATGGGCCACACAGGACTTGCAGATTCTCAACATTGCTGCTGCCTCCCATGGACACTGGGATGATGTGATCGAATTGAAGCTCGCCGGTCGATCCGCAACTCCGGCACCTGCCTTCATCACGGGCCCAGACGTACTGTTTCGCATCGTCCGGGATGGCGCGACGAACGGCTGCGGCTTGAGGCGTCGAACCCATAGCGACCGTTGCTTGGGCTCTGTCGATTTGCTGCTGCCTGCGTTGGTTCTTCATTACTAACAGTGCCCGAATTTCTGCTGAACGGAGCCCTTCGTTCTCCCAGTAGAATCCGTTTTCGAATTGCCAGTAGCGTCGCTCACCGATTGTGGTGAGAGCAATGGGGTACTCACTTTGGCGTTTAAGGGTTTCCGCAAATTCAGGCTTCGTAAACTTGCCCAATCGGTAAGAATTCCGGCCGATCGTTAGAACGACGGGGCCTTTACCTGTCCAAAAGCTCGGTTGATGAAAAAGGCTGACGTTATCGGCCTTTCGAAGCATGTCCTACCCCCACTTAGTTCTGGCAGCCACTTCGATTCGAGGCGCTGGTGTGATTCCATACTCTAATTGACGGCAAGGACAATGAACTCGGGTTGATTGAGCGGCACGCTATGTGACGAATCTGGAGTGCGGGTTGGAAACAATAGGCACCCCACCCCGCGCCCGCTTCAGATCCTTCCGCAGTCCTCGGTTATCAGCCCGGAGCTCCCTATTGTCGTCAGCCAGCCCCTGGTTGTCCTCGGCCAACCCGCGATTCTCCGCCTCCAGTTCAAGCACCAGCTTCACGCCGGCCAGGTTCAGCCCTTCATCCAGGAGCACCCCGATCCGTCGCAGCGTCGCCAGGTTCCGTTCGCTGTAACGGCGAGTTCCGCCGTCGGTCCTCTCCGGAGTGAGCAGGCCTTTGCGCTCGTACAACCGAAGGTTCTGCTGGCCAGTGCCCACGAGTTCAGCTGCTACGGAGATCGCGTAGACACCCAGCGCGTCGCGCCCGCCCCCGTCCCGTTTGCCAGTCGAAGCAGGGCCGCCGCCCGGCGCGGACGCGCCCAATCCGCCGTCGTGCTCCTCCGCAGCAGAACCCGCCATCAAGACCTCCCAAAATCCACTTGCACCACACTCTCGCCGGTGTTATAAAAAATCTATACCAGCCACCACAGATCAGGAAGGGCTGGCACAACAACAGAATCAGCATCAAGACCAGAGGAGTGAGAACACAATGCTGATGCGCACTGACCCGTTCCGCGATTTCGACAGGCTCGCCCAACAGGTTTTTGGCACAACAGCACGCCCTGCCGGCATGCCCATGGATGCCTGGCAGGAGGGCGAGGAGTTTGTCGTTGCCTTTGATTTGCCCGGTGTGAGCCCTGACTCCGTCGACCTCGACGTCGAGCGCAACGTCCTCACCGTCAAGGCAGAACGGAAGTCGCCAGCTGGCGAGAACTCAGAAATGATCGCCGCCGAACGCCCGCAAGGCGTCTTCAGTCGGCAACTGATCCTGGGCGACACCTTGGACACCGAAGGCGTCAAGGCCAGCTACGACGCGGGCGTGCTGACACTCCGTATCCCCGTCGCAGAGAAGGCCAAACCACGGCGCATCGAGATCACGTCCAACGGACAACGGCAAGAGATCAACGCCTGACCCGTCCGCCCTGTCGGGAGGTTCACCCCGGGGGTGGCCCACCGGGGGTGGCCAACCGGCAGGGCGCCGACCGGGAACAACGGAGGCGGCCGCATCGGAATAGTTGGGCGCAGGCTTCGCGCCACGTCACCGCGTTTTTTAGCGCACATGAAAGCGGCCCCCGCCCGTCATCTCCCGATTGATGGCCCCCGGTGCACGCCGGGGGCCATCCCAAGTCCGCTGCAGGAAACCGGAACCAACCGTGAACGACCAACCTGACCACTACGCCACTTTGCACGTGCCGCCCGACGCGACGGCCCGCGACATCACCCGCGCCTTCCGCGCGCTGCTCCGGACCCATCACCCGGACACACGCCACAAGGTCGACGACGGCGACACCACCTCCGCGGCCGACCTCAAGGAACTGCACGCCATAATGCAGGCGTACGTCGTTTTGTCGGACCCAGGAAAGCGGGCGGCTTACGATCAGGCGCGGCGGAGCGGTGTGCCCGCACGAAGGCCCGGAACGCCTGGAACGCCTGGAACGCCGGTGGAGGTACGGGTCCATCGACATGAACCGGCAGGCAGCAAGGAAACCAAGCCGCCCCTGTCTTTCGGACCAACCCACTGGGAGCCTTCAACCCGAACCCTGAGAACACCAAGGAGCCATTCATGAGTGCTTGGCGTCCGTACGACGGCCACATCATTCCCGCGTTCTACGAACGATTCGAGAAACGCTGGGGGAGAGGGACAGCACCGTTCCTCGACCCCGAAGTCCACGAGCAACCCATGCCACGGGCCCAGTGGATCAACCCGGACACGGGCGCGGCGGTAGCTGTTGTCCCCATCTGGACCGACGATCCCGAGCACAGGTCCTTCGGCGTCTTCTACCTCCCACCCGCCGGCGATATCTGGATGCTCCGCCCCGGCCCCACCACGTTCCTGGAACCCAACGCCGGATCCAGTAAAGAGCAGGTGACGCTCCGCAACGATGCCTTCAAGAAGGCCGTCAACCACGCCAAGGAGTTCATCTACGGCCCGCAGCTTTGAGGGGGTGCGCCGAGGGGTGGGATCTCGGGGGAAAGTAGGCCTCAAACTGCTGGGGTGTCGCCCCTCGGCGAGGGAATAGCCACAATTGCGGACCGATCCTGACCTCGATCAGTCGTAGTCTGAAACCACGGAACCCCGACGAAGAGGACGCAGTCATGACCGCGGCAGACCCGACCATCAGCACAGTCCCGACTGGCTACTCCAGCGTCAGCCCCTGGCTCATCACTCGAGACACGAACGCCCTCTTCGAGTTCATCACGGCTGCGTTTGGCGCTGAGGAGATCGACCGGGTCGTTGGCGAGGACGGGACCATCGGGCACGCGGAAGCGCGGATCGGCGACTCAGTAGTCCTCGCATTCGACAGCCGACCGCATTGGCCCGCAACGCCGTCGTACCTCCGTCTTTATACGCACGACGCCGATGCCGCCTTCCACGCCGCCCTCGCCGCGGGTGCCACCACGGTTTCGGTCCCCGACAACAGCGCCTGGGGTGACCGTGGCGCCCGGATTCTGGACCCGCTGGGGAACGTCTGGTGGATCATGTCGCACATGGAAGACGTCTCCGACGACGACGCCGCCAGCCGCTCGCAGGCCCCCGAATACGCGGCGGGGATGGACTATGCGGTCGATTCCCTCCATCGGCACATGATCGGCCAGCCGGACGCACCCGTCCCCGATGAAGTGACGTCCATGTCCCCGCTGGTTCGAGCCGACGGCATCAGCCACATTCCCGCTGGCTACCGTTCCGTGGAACCCTGGATCATCACGAGCAGCACACCCGGGCTCCTGGACTTCCTCACTGCCGCGTTCGGCGCCCAGGAAGCGTTCCGGGTCCCCATGGAAGACGGGTCCATCGGGCACGCTGAGGCGAAGATCGGCGACTCGAACATCCTCGCCTTCGATTCCCGCCCGGGCTGGCCGCCGACTCCGGCCTTCCTCCGCGTCTACGTCGACGACGGCGATGCCACCTTCGCTGCCTCGCTCGCCGCGGGTGCCACGGCGGTCACGGACATGACGGAGATGTTCTGGGGAGAAAGAGTGGGCCGCGTTCGGGATCCTTTGGGCAATCTCTGGTGGATCCACTGCCGGGTCGCAGAGCTCAACGAGGAGGAGGCCTACGCGAGGGCGGGCGATCCCGAGTTCGTGAAGGCCATGGAGTACGTATCGGGCGTGGACTTCTTCGCGAGGGGTTAGCTCTCGGCAGTAAGCGGGCTTCAACGTGCGCAGAGCCAATCGCGGGCTTATTGCCAGAAATCCTTGTGAGGGGCAGCAGCCTCGTCCTCCAGGAGAGGGCCCACCACAGAGATTTTGCGCTGACCGCAGCTGAAGACTTCGCGGCAGGGAAGGGACAGGGTGGGGTTTTCGGGGTTATCTCCCGTAATGCTCAGCAGTGATTCTTCGCTGAGCCCGTAAACCACTCGCCCGATGCCCGTCCAGTAGACAGCGCCGGCGCACATCGCACACGGTTCTGCGCTGGTGTACAGCGTTGACCGCGCCAATTGCTCGGTACTGAGCTGCCGAAATGCTTCCGCCGCAGCCCTGAGTTCGGCGTGCTGGGTCGGGTCGCCTTCCGGCGGCATCGAATTGTTTCCCTTCGAGCTCACCACCGTGCCATGCTCGTCCACCACCACGGCGCCGAATGGATGCCGTCCCTCAGCCTTGACTTGGTGGGACAGCGTGATGGCCAGGCGCAGGAAGTCCACGTCCTGTTGGGAGACGGCAGAGCCGGGGTTCTCAGTGTTTGTCACTTCTGAATCTCTCTCTTGGTATGGATTAGACGAAGAGGCCGTGGGGCTCACCGACGCGGTCGAGGTACTCACGACGCCGCGCAAACAGCCCCTCAAAGCCCCGAGAAGTCGCCCCTCGGCGGGAGGCGCGGCACAAAAGCAAAAAGAAGGCTGGTGCAGCCTAGGGAAAGAATCCCAAGGCGGCTGCACCAGCTGCTAGTACGACTTTCTGCTATGAGTTGTGACACCTATTCATTGGCCGCTCCTAGTTCCCGGCTTCGCTTGTTTCCGGGCCTTTCAAAGTCTGTGCAGGTGAGGCGGAGCTGAGGTGGCAACTGAGGGCTCCGTGCCCCGGGAGAACACCTCCCATCTTACGGCGGCTGCGTGAAAAAAGCGCTGGAATTCGCGGTATTTCAGGGGCGCCTGCGGGCCGTGCGCTGCCTGCCGTGGCACGATAGATCACGATGAAACTGCGCGCTGATCAGACCGGAAACCGTGGCCTCCCGATGCCCCTTTGGCTGCAGGGTGGTTTGGAATCGGCGCAGGCAGCCTTCATTTCGGCCATCGTGGTGGTGCTCCCGCTGGTGGGAGTGTGGGCCACCGACGGATTCCAAGACCGGAACGTGGACTCCTTGGCTCGCTTGGCCGGCCAGGCCTGGCTGCTGATTCACGGCGTTCCGCTGGAGTTGGCCCAAGTCAGCCTCGGCACTGCGGGCCAGCCGGGCTCGGGCCTGTTGTCACTCATTCCTTTGGGCCTGACGCTCATCCCCTTCCTACTCGCCTGGCGGGCCGGGCGCCGCCTCGCCCGTGCCTCGTACACAGACCAGCTGTGGCAGGCATTCTTTGGCGCATTCGTTGTCTACGCGGCTTTCGGTGCAGCTACCGGGTTCGTGTGCCGCACCTCCGAAGTGGTCATCAACCTCTGGCTTGCCATGACCATTCCGCTGATCTCCTTCGGCCTGGGCATGATCGTCGGCGCCCGACGCGAGGCAGGCTCGTGGAGCCGCCTGATCGGCGTTGACGCCGTAGCCTGGCTTGCTAAGACGAGCCAGCACTCGCGCTGGGCGGGCTCGTATGTGGGCTCGGCGTTGAAGGCCGGCTTTGTCGCGGCGATGGCTGCCGTGTGTTTGGCCGCACTGCTCCTGGCGGTGACCATTGTGTGGCACTGGACGGACATCATCGCCGTCTACGAAGGCATCCAAGCCGGCGCCCTCGGCGGAGCCGTGCTCACTATCGCGCAGCTTGGATTCCTGCCGAACCTCGTGATTTTCGCCCTGTCCTGGTCCTCCGGCGCCGGCTTCTCGCTCGGCGTTGGCTCAACGGCGGGTCCGTTGGGTACAGCCGTCGGACCGCTCCCGGCCGTCCCGGTCCTTGGGGCCCTTCCCGCGGGCCAGCTCGACGCCGGGGCCATGGCCCTCGCGCTTCCCGTCGTAGCGGGCATCCTGGCGGGCTGGTGGTTCCTGCGTGAAGGCGAAAACCACTTCGACGAGTGGCTCTCCATCAAGATCAAAGCCCGCTGGTTCACGGCAACCGTCTCAACCCTGTTCCTGGGCGCATTCATCGGCGCAGTTGCCGGCCTGTTGGGCGGTGCCTTGGCGTGGATCGCGCGCGGATCGGCCGGCATTGGCCGGCTCACGGAAATCGGACCCCACCCGTTGTGGACGGCAGTCTGGCTGGCCGCGGAAGTGGGCATCGGCGTCGTTATCGGTTACGCAGTGGGGCCGTGGCTGGAACGCCGTCAGAAGCTGCGCGAGGCGGACCTCGACGAAGCAGCGTACGACGACGAACACGCCTAAGCGGGTCCTCTTCCGCTGTCGCTGGGGAGCCTCAGCCGGCTTAGCGAAGCGACCCCGGCATCGAGTCCTCGAGCTGCGTCATGCACTGCGTTTTGGCGGATTCCGTCAACGCCCCGCGCGAGCAATCCTGGTACGTGCTGACCTGGTTGAAAAAGAGCATCGACGTCAGGATGAGCAGGCACATGACGGCCGAAACGATGAGGCCGGAGATGGTCCCGAAGAGAATCAGCCGCGGGTGCTTGTACTTCAGCGTCCTCACCAGAACCACAATCCCCAACACCAAACCCGCGAGCGTCAGGATGGCACTCAACCACACGTAATTCACGTTCAGGGAGAACACGAAGAACGCACCCAGAGCCGTCAAAAGGAATGCACGGAACAGGATTTGGGTCACGCCGAGGGCGGACTTTTCGGCCTCTGAGCGGGGTTGCTGGCTCGGCTTGGGACCGACGTCGGGATTCATGTTTTCCAGCCTACGCGAGCCGCCCATAAGCTAGTGCAATGCGCATTGTTGTCCTCGTCTCCGGTACCGGTTCCAATCTTCAGGCAGTCATCGACGCCGTGAAGTCGGGTGAACTGGATGTCGAGATCGCCGCTGTGGGTGCCGACCGCCCCGACACGTATGGCGTGGAACGCTCCGACGAGGCCGGCATTGAGACCTTCGTGGTCAACTTCAACTCGTTCGAAACCCGTGCTGAATGGGACACCGCACTGCGCGACAAGGTCCTGTCCTACAAGCCGGACGTCGTGGTGTCTTCCGGGTTCATGAGGATCGTCAGCTCCGACTTCATTGATGCATTCGGTGGCAAGTACGTCAACACGCACCCCGCGTTGCTCCCATCCTTCCCCGGCGCCCACGGAGTGCGCGACGCCATCGCGTACGGCGTGAAGGTCACGGGCTGCACCGTTCACTGGGCCGACGCCGGCGTGGACACGGGCCCCATCATTGCGCAGGAAGCCGTTGCTATCCTTCCTGAGGACTCCGAAGAATCCCTGCACGAGCGCATCAAGGTAGTGGAGCGCCGCCTGCTGGTCCAGACCCTCGCAGACCTCGCCGCCGCACCCAACTGAGTCGCAGCACCTGTTCCACTGAGCCCTGAGTGGAGCGTTTGCTGTTACCTAGTTGGGTGGCAGGAACGAAAGGCTGTGGATAACGCCCCAGGCTCCCGTCGCATTTGCCAGCATGGGCTGATGAAGATCCCACGGCCGCTCCCGGCAGACCTCACTTCGAAATCCTTTACAACGCAGGAAGCACTCGATGCCGGAGTGTCGGTTGGGCGCCTGCGTTACCGGGATCTGGACTCGCCGAGCCGAGCCATTCGAGTCCCTCGTCTGGACACCGAACATGCCTTCGCGGACATGGTTCGGCCGATCACTCAGGTCACACCATTTTCGGCGGCGTCCCACGCGACGGCGTTCCTACTATGGGGGTTTCCTGGCTTCCTGCCCGGCAGCCACGAGCCTGGGATTCATATTTCGCGGCCCCACGCCATGGCCATCCCTCGACGACGCGGTGTGGTGGGACATCGAGGTCAGTTCTTCGAGGATGAAATCACCACGTTCAATGGCCTGCTCATCACCAGCCGGGCTCGGACGTGGCTGGACTGCGCGCGGAAGATGGACATCGACGAGATCACCGTTGTGGCCGATCATTTGCTGCGTATCCCCAGACCGGAATTCGAAGGACGGAGTTCGCCCCACTGCGCCATGGATGAGCTCGAAGAGATGCTTGACCGTCACTGGGGGACACCTGGCATCCGCAAGGCCCGCCTCGCTTTGGAACAAGCATGCGTGGGGTCCGACTCGGCTCCCGAAACGCGACTGAGGCTGGCGCTCAAGTGGGCTGGCCTACCCACAGCGGAAGTCAATGTTCCTACGGAGCTAGGTCCCGGCGTCGTGCGTCAACCGGATTTGGCCTATCGCGAGCAGCGCGTTGCCGTGGAGTACGAAGGTGAGGGTCACTCGGATCCGGAGCAGATCGTGAGGGACATCGCCCGGGAGGAGGATTACAGTCGAGCCGGCTGGACCCTCGTGAGGATCTCAAAGCGGCACATGAGCAACAACGCGAGGTCCGCCGTGGCCAAGGTGCGGCGGGCGCTCGAACAACGCGGCTGGTCACCCAAGTAAGTCGCAGTTCAGGTCGTTCCCAGGGCTGGGAACGACCTGAACTGCGACTCAGTTGGGTACGAGGCGGGGCGGTTACGAGAGTTCGCGCTGCTTCGTTTCGGGGGCGAGGAACGCCATCCACAGCACGGACAGCAGCACCAGGCCACCAGCCATCGCGAAGGACTGCGCCAATCCGAACTCCGGCCAGAAGAACGATGCGAACACCAGGGGCCCAAAGCCTGCCCCGATCCGGGAGAACGTCGACGCCCAGCCGAAGCCCGAGCCGCGAAGCTCAGTCGGGTACAGCTCGGACACGTAGGCGTAGAGGACCGGGATGGCCACTTGGACCACGAACCCGAACACCAGCAGCCAGAACACGGCAGCGGAGGGAACGTCCACCACGAAGGCCACGATCACTAAGGTCAACGCGGACAACGGACCGGTGATGGCCAGGATCCACTTGCGACCCACCCGCTCCACCAGCAGCGCTGCCACCACCACACCCAGGAGTCCGACGGCGGCCATGCTCGCCGTCGTGACGAACGCCTTGTACTCCTCAAACCCAGCACCGATGAGAATGCGCGGCATCCACGTCAGCGACAGGTAATAGACCAGCAGGATGCTGAAGAAGAGTGCCCATGCAGCGGTGGTGATCTTCCAGTTGAACTGCCAAATCCGCCGCAACTGGGCCCAGGCGCTGCCGGGGGAGAGGCGCGGCGCAGCCTGCGGTTCGGGCAGGCTATACGCCCGCGGCGAAGCACCTGTCGCCTCGACCAAGCCATCAATCACCGCCGCAGCCTCGGCACGGCGACCCGCACGGATCAGGAACAGCGGTGACTCGGGAACCGAACGGCGCACCCAGAAAACGAGCAACGCCGGCAGCACCATGATCAGCATGGTGAGCCGCCAGTCGCCGAAGGCAGCAACGAGCCCGGCCGAGATGAAGCCACAGAGCGCAGCACCGATGGGCCACCACCCGTCCATGGCCGTGAGCACCTTGCCGCGTTGCTTCCGGGGCGTGAACTCTCCCACCAGTGCGTAGTCCACGGGGATGCAGCCGCCCAGGCCGAAGCCGGCCATGAAACGGAAGATGCAGAACCACACGATGTCCGGCGCGAACGCACCCAGAACCGTGAAGATGCTGAAAATCAGGAGGGTGGCCGTGAAGGCCTTCTTGCGTCCGATGGTGTCCGCAATGGTGCCCCATGCGAACGCACCCACGGCCATTCCGATCAGGTTGGCCGTGCCGATCCACGCAGCGTCAGCCGGCTGCAGGGACCAGTGCTTGGACAACAGCGGAATCAGGATGCCGTTCAGCGTGACATCCCAGGCGTCGAACATGAACCCGAGCCCGCCGATCAGGAAAATCCGTCCTTGGACCTTCCACCGCCATGGCAGGTCCTGCACAACTTGTTCGCCGCTGGGCACGGCTGTGTATGTATTCATTTGCCCTCCTGCATGCAACTTTATGCGCTGGGCACCGGGCTGCCGTCCGGGCTACTTCTGGTTCTCGATCGCCCGCCGCAGGAAACCACCGGCTTCCTCCAGGGCACCCTTGGCCTGACCAGCCTCGATGCCTGTCAGGAGCACCAGAATCGCCGCCTTGACCGACCCGCCAACCGAATCCAACGCGGTAGCGGCTTCATGGGCATCAACGCCGGTTGCGTGCTGAACGGTGCGCTGCGATCGGGCCAGCAGCTTTTCATTCGTGGCGCGCAAGTCCACCATGAGGTTGCCGTACGTCTTGCCAAGCTTCACCATCACCAGCGTGCTGATCATGTTGAGGACAAGTTTCTGGGCCGTGCCCGAGTTCAGCCTGGTGGAACCCGCGATGAACTCCGGACCCACCACAACCTCGATCGCAGCATCCGCCACATGACTTACTGCCGAGCCCTTGTTGCACGCCAGCGACGCCGTGAACGCGCCCCGCTTCCGGGCCTCCTCCAACGCACCGATCACGTAAGGCGTCCGGCCCGAGGCCGTGATACCCACGACGGCGTCGGCTTCGGTCACGTTGATATCGTGCAGGTCGCGTGCGCCGGCAGTTGCGTTGTCCTCGGCGTACTCAACGGGTTTCTGGATCGCCTGCACACCGCCTGCGATGAGTCCGACGACGAGTCCGGGCGGGGTGCCGAACGTTGGCGGGCATTCGCTCGCGTCGAGCACACCCAAGCGACCGGCCGTGCCGGCTCCCACATACAAAAGGCGGCCGCCGCGCTGGAGCCGCTCCGCAACGGCGTCGACGGTTTGAACAATGGCGGCACTGGCCGCTTCAACCGCAGCGTGTACTCCTGAACTGTGGGAAAGCATCGCGGCCACGAGTTCTTCGGTGCCCAGGATGTCCAGGTTTTCCAGGCCCTCGGCCGTGGCCTCCGTCGCCAACCCTGCGAGTTCCGTGCGCAGGCCCGCGAGTTTGTCCGCGTCGTTGGGGTTAGTCGGGCCAGTTTGTGCCGTCACGGTGGATGTACCTTTCCTGGATGAGCCCGCGGCGCGTCGCAGCGAGGGCAGCACCGTCCAAGCCATCGCCGAGCGGGGCCACCACCTCAATCCCAGCCGAAGCGAGTGACTTCCGCAAGAGCGCCGCGAAGAAGTCCGAGCCCACCACTCCGCCCAGCATCGCCACGCGGGGTGTGCCGCCCTCGTCGCCGCTGGACGCGAGCTTCACGGTGCGGGTCAGGATGCGGCACGCCTCGCCGATGATGTCATGCGCGACGGCGTCACCCACCTCCGCCGCGTGCAGAACCAGCGGCGCGAAACGGGCCATCGCGCGGTAGGGGTTCTCGTTGGCCGCGAGCCAGCCCGGCAGCATCCCGGGCGACTCGACCAGTGCGCCGGCCGCAGCCGACAGCGATGTGGCAGGGCCGCCGTCGTACGCTTCAAGAACTGCCTGCAGGCCTTGCTGGCCGATCCATCGTCCGCTGCCGCGATCCCCAAGATAGGGTCCCCAGCCGTCGGCCCGGTGCAGGACTCCGGAGTCATCGAACCGGAAGGCGACGGCGCCTGTCCCAACGATGAGCGTGGTGCCGGGGGCGCCCTGGAGCGCGCCGAGCTGGGCGGCTGTGGCGTCGGAGAGCACGGCTGCCGGGACACTGAACCGCTGGGACAGCATGGTGGCGAGTTCCTGCGACTTCTCGGCGGATGCTTCAACCCCGGCCACGGCGGCCCCAATACCGGTCAAGGTGCTGACGGGGAGGCCGGGCGGCAATTGGCTGACCGTCTCTAGGAGGAGGTCGAAAGCCAGGGTTGGCCCGTTGTCCACGTGCACTCCGGGGAAGCCGTGCTGGTCGGCGGCGCCCAGCAACTCTGTACCGCTGCGCAACTCGACGCGGCAGCGGCTCTTCCCTACATCGGCAACAAGTACGACATCGTTGGGGGCTTCCATGGATCAACCCTATGTTGTGGGGCCCGCTCTGCGTGTTTGGTGAGCGGTTCGGGGTGCAGAACAGGCCTCGCAACGGGTGGTCCGTGAGTTGTGGGGCCCGCTCTGCGTGGTTGGTCGGGGTTTCGGGGCGCAAAGCCGGCCTCGCATTTTCTGTGGAGGAAAAGTCAAAAGCCCATCAAAGGGCGATTTCTGTGGATAACCGAATGTGAGCCATCATTTCCGGCAAGCATGGGCCCATGCGGAATCTCACTCCCTTGCCTCTGAACGTCGACCCTCAAGGCTTCCTCGTCGCCGACGCTTACGCTTCCGGCGTACCACGGTGGCGACTCCAGACGAAAGAACTTGTGACGCCGAGCCGTGGCATCCGTATCGCTAGGGCAAACGAACGCGACCTCGAACTGCTCGGGCGGCTGCACACCGCTGTGACTCCACGCTGTGCAGTCAGCCACGTCACTGCAGCGTTGTTGTGGTGCATGCCGCTCCCCATCTACCTCGAGGAAGAGGGCAGGAGCGGGCTAATCCATGTGACCCGCCGGCAAGAGATCGGGAGGGTCAAGCGTCGGGGGGTGGTCGGGCACCGGGCTCCGCTCTTGGCGCGGGATGTTCGGGTGTTGAACGGTGTCCAAATGACTTCGCCGGAATGGACGTGGGTGGATCTGGCTAGACACATGGGCAGGTCATCGCTTGTGGCCGCCGGCGATTTTCTGTTGGCGCGCGAGAATCCGTTGTCCTCGCTTGAGGCGATCCAGGAAGTCATCAATAGACGCCCCAAGGTCAAAGGCATCCGGATGGCCCGGGAAATTCTGCCATTGTTGCGCACGGGCGTAGATTCGCCGCAGGAGTCAAGGCTGCGTCTGAAAATCGTCGACGCCGGGCTGCCGGAGCCAACTGTCACCCAGCCAGTTTATGACGATCACGGTCGCTACATCTCAACGCCGGACCTCCAGTACAAGGGGTACAAAATTGCTATGGAATACGAGGGCGATCATCACCGCGCCGACCCAGTGCAGTGGGGCAAGGACATCGAACGCGACGATCGACTTCGCGCGTTGGGGTGGATTGTCCTGAAATTCTCCGAAGTCCAGATGAAGGGCGGGTGGGTCAATGCCGAGCGGAAAGTGCGGGACGCTTTGACGTCGCGCGGGTGGCGAGGGCCGTCGTCGTGAAAGTTCGCTGGGCGTGGGATTTGTGGGGCCTGGTGTGCGCCTTTCGTGCTCCGAGGGGGATGCGTAGCGGGCCTCGCAACGTAGGGGGTTAGTTTGTGGGGCCTGGTGTGCGTGGGTGGTGGGTGGTTTGGGGCGCAGAGCGGGCCGCGCAACGTAGGGGTGCGACTTGTGGGGCCTGGTGTGCGTGGGTGGTGGGTGGTTTGGGGCGTAGAGCGGGCCTCGCAACGTAGGGGTGCGACTTGTGGGGCCTGGTGTGCGTGGGTGGCGGGTGGTTTGGGGCGCAGAGCGGGCCTCGCAACGTAGGGGGTTAGTTTGTGGGGCCTGGTGTGCGTGGGTGGTGGGTGGTTTGGGGCGTAGAGCGGGCCTCGCAACGTAGGGGTGCGACTTGTGGGGCCTGGTGTGCGTGGGTGGTGGGTGGTTTGGGGCGCAGAGCGGGCCGCGCAACGTAGCAAGGGCATCAAAGACGCAAAACCGGACCAACCACGAAACACGATAAACTCTCCGTATCCCCACACCCGCGATACCACCCGCGACATCTACGCGAACTAAGACGGAGACTTTTGTGAGCTTGACGCAGCTTGACCGTGTTCCCATCCGCCGTGCACTGATCTCGGTTTACGACAAGACGGGACTGGAGGAGCTCGCGAAGGGCCTGCACGCAGCCGGCGTCGCCATTGTTTCCACCGGCTCCACCGCCAAGAAGATCGCCGCCGCAGGCATCCCGGTCAAGGAAGTCGAAGAAGTCACCGGCTCCCCGGAAATGCTGGACGGCCGCGTCAAGACCCTGCACCCGCGCGTGCACGGCGGCATCCTGGCCGACCGTCGCGTCCCGGCACACATGGACACTTTGGCCGGCATGGAGATCGAAACCTTCGACCTCGTGGTGGTGAACCTCTACCCGTTCGTCGAGACCGTGAAGTCCGGCGCAGCGCAGGATGACGTGGTGGAGCAGATCGACATCGGAGGCCCCGCCATGGTGCGTTCGGCCGCGAAGAACCACGCCGCCGTCGCCATCGTCACGGACCCGCACTTCTACGGCGCAGTAGTCGACGCCGCAGCCCACGGCGGTTTCGACCTGAACACCCGCCGCCGCCTGGCTGCCAAGGCCTTTGCGCACACGGCCAGCTACGACAATGCTGTTGCCACCTGGACCGCCAGCCAGTTCCTCGACGAAGACGGCGACGGCATCATTGACTGGCCCGCCTACGCCGGCCTCGCCTTGGAACGTTCCGAGGTCCTGCGCTACGGCGAGAACCCGCACCAGCAGGCCGCGCTGTACGTGGACAAGGCTGCCCCGGCTGGCATCGCCCAGGCCGACCAGCTGCACGGCAAGGCCATGAGCTACAACAACTTCGTTGACGCCGATGCCGCCCTCCGCGCTGCCTTCGACTTCGCCGAGCCAGCAGTAGCGATCATCAAGCACGCCAACCCCTGCGGTGTCGCCGTCGGTTCGGCTGATGCTGCGGACCCGATCGCCGACGCCCATGCCAAGGCCCACGCCTGCGACCCCGTCTCCGCGTTCGGCGGCGTCATCGCGGCGAACCGCACAGTGACCGCCGGAATGGCTCAGACCGTTGCCGGCATCTTCACCGAGGTTGTCATCGCACCGGACTTTGAGCCGGAAGCCGTGGAGATCCTCTCCAAGAAGAAAAACATCCGCCTCCTCGCCCTTCCCGAGGGCTACGGCCGCTACCCGGCCGAAATGCGCCAGGTTTCCGGCGGCGTCCTGGTCCAGATGAGCGACAAGGTGGACGCCGACGGCGACAACCCCGCCAACTGGACCCTCGCAGCCGGCGAAGCAGCTGACGGGGCAACCCTGGCGGACCTGGCCTTCGCCTGGACCGCGTGCCGCGCCGCGAAGTCCAACGCGATTCTGATCGCCGACCACGGTGCCGCCGTGGGTATCGGCATGGGCCAGGTCAACCGCCTGGACTCCTGCCGCCTGGCCGTCGAACGCGCCAACACGCTGGGCGTGCAGGTGGAGTCCGACGTCGAAGGTGCCGGCGGTGCCTCCAACGCCAGCGGTTCAGACGCACCTGAGCGTGCCCGCGGTGCCGTTGCAGCCTCGGATGCGTTCTTCCCGTTCGCTGACGGCCTGCAGATCCTGATCGACGCCGGTGTCCGTGCCGTCGTCCAGCCGGGCGGTTCGGTCCGCGACGAGGAAGTCATCGCCGCAGCCAACGCTGCCGGCATCACGATGTACTTCACCGGCGCACGCCACTTCTTCCACTAGAAGAGGTACAGCCCGCGAGGGCCATAGCAGCACAACGAAACGGCGGCCGCCCCCAGTAGGGGACGGCCGCCGTCGTTGTTAACAGGGACTTGCTAAATCGGTTACGAAGCCGACGCGGTGTTGTAGGTGGACTGGATCACGGTGCCCCAGTACGGGCCGTACATGGTGCTGGAGTTGCTGCCGTAGCCGTAGCTGTTCACGGAGTTCTGGTAGCCGGAGGAGCTGTTGCCGATGAACCACGGACCGCCCGAGGAACCACCGGTCATGTTGCAGGGGATACCCTGCGTGGCGAACTGCGGGTTGTAGGGATCGTTGGTGGCGGTGCCGGAGCAGCTCTTGAGCGATTCACCGTTGAAGGGCGAGCCTGCAGGGTAACCGAAGGACTTGTAGCTCAGGCCGCGGGCGGCGTTGAACTGGACGCCGGAGGAGCCTACGACGTCGGCGAGCTTCTGGCCGTTGAGGGTGTTCATGACAGCAAACGCGGTGTCGTACTGCATGTTGCCGTTGGAGGCCCACTGGGTGGGGGCGTACAGCGCCTTTGCCGTCCACTTCCCGTAGGGTGCTGCGCCGTTGAGGTACGCCGGAACGAAGACGAAGTTGGTGGCGTAGGCGCCCGGGCCCTCATTGAGGCAGTGTCCGGCGGTGGACACGGTGCTCTTGTTGGCCGCGGTGACCGAGTTGCCGGAGCAGACGTAGTTGGAGCCGCCCAGGGTGAAGAAGATCTTGCCGATGTGCTTGACCGGCGTTTCGCTCTGGTTGACCTTGCGATCGATGGTTTTGGATTCGGTGGTGGCCTGCTGGCCGGCGATGCTGCTGACGGCGCCCGGGGCTTCGGTGACCGGGGCCTTGCCGAGGTTGAGGAGCTTGCCGCGATCCAGTGCCTTGGCGGCCAGGATTTCGCCGGACTGGGCGGTCTTCATGCGCTCCGGCGTCCAGTAGTCTGCAGCGCCGGCGTCCGACACTGTGTGGCTGCTGACCGCAGCGCTGCTGGAGTCTGTGGTGTTTACCGGAGCCGCGTTGGCGCTGGTGGTGCCGACCAGCGCCAGGATTGCGGCAGCGGACAGACTCAGCAGGCTTGTGGCCAGGGTCTTGGTTTTTGTCACGTTGTTCCTACCTATCGAGGGAGTGAGGCGGCCAGTGATGGCGACCGCCGACTGACGGAATTGAAGGTATCGAACGTATGACAAGTTTGTAAAGAGATGTTTCATAGTTTGTGATAATTTGCTGTCACTTCCTCGTCAAGTGGCGGGGTCCCTTTGGCGTGCGGTTGAACCGGTGCAAACGTTAGTCGTTTTTGGCGGTGACATTGCCCGGGAGGGGCTCCGGCACAACACCCGGCCATTGACCGTCCTGTGTGAGCAGTGAGAGATTCCGCGCGCCCTCGGAGCCATCGGCGCTGAGCGGGATGACGACGGTGCTGTGCTGCGAGGGGTCACGGCTGAGGGGCGGGATCCAGCCCGACCCCGTGGCGGCGGACGCCAGGTCGAAGAGCGGCTCCCCGTCAGCGGTGCTTGCGCTGATCTGGATCTGCGTATTCGGCATGTAGCCCTCGCCCACGGACCAGGTGCTCCGGACGATGTAATCCACCAGCACGTCGCCGTGGAGGACGGCGTATCCGGGGTCAATCTCGAACGCCACGGAGTACCCGGTGTTGCCCTTCACATTCGGAGGACCCCCTCCGGCGAAGTCGGTAACCAAGATCCCGGGGACGGCGTCGATGGCCTCGCGGGCTTCCGCGAGCGTCTGGCCCGTGCCGGCGTCGTGCGGGATGGTCTGCCGTGGTGACGGCGCGGGAACGGTGCAAGCGGTCAGGGTGAGAAGAATCCCGGCAACGACGGCAGCCCGGGCGAAGGATCGGTTCGTGCGGGTCATGGTTTCACTATGTTCGGTTTTGCTTGGAATGCGATACTGACGCGCCCGGGAGCCCGCAGAAACCACGGCAGTCGACGCCCGACGCCGGTCGGCAGCGACGGCGGTCAGGTCGCCGTCGGGCGTAAATCGCTTTCCCGGGGTGGTAACGAACACGTGATCCCGGACACGAAGGGCCGTCAAAACGGCGTGCTCGGGTAAGTTAGGAGATGTTGAAATCTGCAGACTTTCAGGGAGAACCCCGCCAATGGCCAAGATTATCTATACCCACACAGACGAAGCGCCGATGCTGGCAACCTACTCATTCCTGCCGATTGTGGAAGCGTACGCCTCAACCGCAGGTGTAGAGGTGGAGACCCGCGACATTTCGCTGGCCGGCCGCATCATCGCCGTCTTCGGCGATTTCCTGACCGAAGAGCAGCGCACAGGCAACGCCCTGGCTGAACTTGGTGAACTGGCAAAGCAGCCGGAAGCCAACATCATCAAGCTGCCCAACATCAGCGCCTCCGTGCCGCAGCTCAAGGCTGCCATCGCCGAACTCCAGGCCCAGGGCTACGCCCTCCCGGACTACCCGGACAACCCCTCCTCGGACACCGAGACGGACATCCGCTCGCGCTACGACAAGATCAAGGGCTCCGCTGTGAACCCGGTGCTGCGCGAAGGCAACTCGGACCGCCGCGCACCCCTGTCGGTGAAGAACTACGCCCGCCAGAACCCGCACTCCATGGGTGCTTGGTCCGCTGATTCCAAGACCAACGTTGCCACCATGGGCACGAACGACTTCCGCTCCAACGAGAAGTCCGTGGTCCTCAAGGCCGACGATTCCCTGAGCATCCAGCTGGTCCGCGAAGACGGCACCACCAAGGTCCTCAAAAAGGACTTCCCCGTCCTGGCCGGCGAAGTCGTGGACGCCACCGTCCTGCGCGCCGACGCCCTGGACGAGTTCCTCAAGGCACAGGTTGCCCGCGCCAAGGAAGAGGGCGTCCTCTTCTCCGCACACCTGAAGGCCACCATGATGAAGGTCTCGGACCCCATCATCTTCGGCCACGTCGTCAAGGCGTACTTCTCCGAGCTGTTCGACACCTACGGCAAGCAGCTCGCCGCCGCAGGCATCAGCCCGAACAACGGCCTGGCAGCAATCCTCAGCGGTCTGGACGACCTGCCCGAAGACGTCCGCGAAGGCGTCAAGGCAGCCATCACCAAGGGCCTCGAAGACGGTCCCGCACTGGCCATGGTCGACTCCGACAAGGGCATCACCAGCCTGCACGTTCCCTCGGACATCATCGTTGACGCCTCCATGCCGGCCATGATCCGTTCCTCCGGCCACATGTGGGGCCCGGACGGCAAGGAAGCCGACACCCTGGCAGTCATCCCGGACAGCTCCTACGCCGGCATCTACCAGGTAGTCCTGGACGATTGCCGCGCCAACGGCGCGTTCGACCCCACCACCATGGGCACCGTTCCCAACGTGGGCCTCATGGCGCAGGCAGCCGAGGAATACGGCAGCCACGACAAGACCTTCGAGATCCAGGCAGCCGGCACCGTCCAGCTCGTGGACAGCAAGGGCACCGTCCTGACCGAGCACCAGGTCTTCCCTGGCGACATCTGGCGCGCATGCCAGACCAAGGACATCCCGGTCCGCGACTGGGTCAAGCTGGCCGTTACCCGCGCCCGCGCTTCCCAGACTCCCGCCGTGTTCTGGCTGGACGAGACCCGCGCGCACGACGCCAACCTCATCGCCAAGGTCAACGAGTATCTCCAGGAACACGACACCGAGGGCCTGGAAATCAAGATCCTCTCCCCGGTTGACGCCACGGCCTTCACGCTGGAGCGCATCCGCAAGGGCGAGGACACCATCTCCGTCACCGGTAACGTCCTCCGCGACTACCTCACGGACCTGTTCCCGATCCTCGAGCTGGGCACCAGCGCCAAGATGCTCTCCATCGTTCCGCTGATCAACGGTGGCGGCCTGTTCGAGACCGGCGCCGGTGGCTCCGCTCCCAAGCACGTCCAGCAGCTGGTGAAGGAAAACCACCTCCGCTGGGACAGCCTGGGCGAATTCCTTGCCCTGGCCGTCAGCTTCGAGCACCTTGCCACCACCACGGGCAACGCCCGCGCGCAGGTCCTGGCTGACACGCTGGACCGCGCCACGGGTACGTTCCTGCTGGAAAACAAGTCCCCGCGCCGCAGCGTTGGCGAGCTGGACAACCGTGGAAGCCACTTCTACCTGGCCACCTACTGGGCCCAGGAACTGGCCAAGCAGACCGAGGACGCCGAGTTGGCCCAGGACTTCGCAGCAATTGCCGAAGCCCTGACCTCCAACGAAGAGGCAATCGTCGGCGAGCTGGCCGCAGTCCAGGGTCCCGCCGTCGAACTGGGCGGCTACTACCGTCCGGACGCCGCCAAGGCCGCTGAGATCATGCGCCCGTCGGCTACGTTCAACAAGGTCCTCGCGGACCTGAAGAAGTAGTCCCTCGAGCCCGGGTGCCTTTCACGGGCGCCCGGGCTCCGAGTTTTTGTACAGATAATGCCCCCAAGACGCGGTCTTGGGGGCATTATCTGTACAAAAACTCCTAGCGGTCCGCGTGGAACCGCTCCGGTGCCAAGCCGCCGTCGACGATGTCTTTCAGCACCCGGCCAATCGCCGGGGTGAACTTGAATCCGTGACCCGAGAACCCGGCGCCCACCACCAGGGGACCGAAACGGTCCAGGACGAAGTCCTCGTTGGGCGTGGTGGTGTAGGTGCAGCTGATGGGAACCGCGGTGGAAGGGTCGACGCCGGGAAGCCACTCTTCTGCGTACCGCACCAGCGCTTCCATCTGGTGGGGGATGGGCTCGAACGTGCGCTCGTCGGGGTCCATGACGGGGCCGACGCCATGCCAGCCGGCCTTCACGCCTTCGCCCGGGGTGAGCATGCCGTAAACCGGGCTGTACCAGTACTCGTAGGCTTCGTTGTTGGGATCGGGGTCCGGGCTGTGGTTGAAGCTCGGCCACACGAAGGTGTTGTCCGTCGGCGTGAAGTGGGCCGGCTGCTCCTGGGTGACCACCAACGCGGGCAGGTCCGTGAGCTTGCCGATGAGCTTGGGGGTCCAGGCTCCGGCGGTGACCACCACCCGATTGGCCGTGTATTCGGTCTCCTCGGTCACCACCACCACCGATTCGGCGCCGTCGACGCGGATGTCGCGGACCGGCGTCGAGTACTTGAAGACCGCACCGTGGGCCTCGGCGGATTTGCGGAGCGCCGCCAGTGCGTCGGCGGAACGGATCCGGCCTGAACCCGGCACGAAGAGGACATCGGTGGCGAAGTTCATGCCCAGCCAGCGGTTGGCGGCCTCTTCGGCGGAGATGAAGTAGCTCTCGATGCCGCGTGCCTCGTGGGCCTCGCGGACTTCTTTCAAACGGGGGCGGTTGCCATGGTTCGCCAACCCCACCAGGTCCAGCAGCGGCGCGCCGTTCTCGGCAGCCAGTTCGTCCCAGAGGGTCTTGGATTCGGCCAGGAGGTCCAGGTAGTCGGCCTCGGCGTAGGCGGTGTTGAAATTGCGGGTGGCGCCGTGCGAAGCGCCGATATGGTGCCCGGCCTCAAACTGCTCCAACAGGACCACCGAGCGGCCCGAGCGGGCGAGTTGCCACGCGGCCGCCGATCCCATGGCTCCTCCGCCAACAACTACAACATCGACCTGCATGCCTGCTCCATTCGCCCTCTTCAACAACCCCAAACAGGGCCACCTCCCATTCTGCCCCCTCACCCACGTAGGTCGCAGCAGACGCCCTTTTGAGCGGTCAAAAGGGCGTCTGCTGCGACTCAGTTGGGGCGGGACGCACGTTACGCGGCCAGGCGCCTCCGGATCCACGCGGAGAACTGGTCCACCACGATGATCAGCACCAGCACGATCAGGATGTGCGTCAGCATGGAGTCGAACTGGAACGACTTGATGGACTGGTTGATCAGGAGCCCGATGCCGCCCGCGCCCACCAGGCCGAGGACCAGCGAGGACCGGACGTTGACGTCGAAGCGGTACAGCAGCAGGCCCACGAACTGGGGGACCACCATGGGCAGTGTGGCGTTGGCTACCTGTTGGATCCGGTTGGCACCGGCGGTACGGAGTGCCTCCTGCGGTCCGGCGTCGATCTCCTCCATGGACTCGGCCCATAGCTTGCCCATCACGCCCGTGTTGTGGCAGATCAGGGCGAGCACGCCGGCGAAGGGACCGAGCCCCACGGCCGTCACGAAGATCAGCGCAAACACGATGTCCGGCACGGCGCGGAAGAACGACAACACGGCCCGTGCGCCTTGGTATACCAGACGGTGCGGGCTGGTGTTCTCGGCGGCCAGCGCAGCCAGGAGCAGGGCGAACGGCACAGACAACGTCGTCCCCAAGAGCCCGATCCACAGGGTCACCAGCGTGGCTTCCAGGCCAGGCTTCAGTGTCTTCTCCCAGCTCAGGTCAGGCGGGAACGCATCGCCGATGAACGCGGCCATGCCCTTCCAACCGTCCACCAACAGCTCAGGTTTGAAATCAGTCCCCTCGATGGCCACAGCGTGAAGTCCGACGACGGCGGCAGCCACTGCCGCCGTCGTGATCCACCGCAGGGGCTTCTTCGGGCGGACAAGTGCCACTCGGTTTTTTGCGGTTGAGTCCCGGCGGGCGACGGCCGGGGTCAGGGTCTGGGGTGTCATGCTGCGATATTCCTGTCCGGGGCATACAACGTGTCGAGATGTTCGGCCGTGACCGCTGTGGAGGGGAGGTCGAAGGTCATGGATCCTTGGAGCAGCCCGATGGACCTGTCCGCGTAGCGCAGGGCCAGGTCCGGCTGGTGCAGGACGGCGGCAACGGCCAGCCCTTCGGAGTGCGCGAGCTCGCGCAGCAGCGCCATGACCTGCTCAGCGGCATGCGGGTCCAGGGCGGACACCGGCTCATCGGCGAGTACGACGTCGGCCCGCTGGCAGAGTGCCCGGGCTACGGCGACGCGCTGCTGCTGTCCGCCGGAGAGCCGGCCAACGCGGTCGAAGGCCCGGTCGGCCAAACCGACGCGGTCCAGGCAGTCGAGGGCCTCCTGCTGGACATCGGCCGGGAACAAGAGCGGCGACAGCGAACGCACAGTGGGAATCCGGGCGAGGGCCCCGGCGCAAACATTGTCCAGGGCCGTGCGGCGGGGGACCAAATGGATCTTCTGAAAGATCATGGCCATTCGCTGGCGCGCCTGCTGCAGCTCACGGCCTTGCAGGGAATCCAGTGCAGCACCGTCGATGCTGATGCTGCCGGCGTCGGGTTCCGTGATGCCCATGACGCAGCGGAGGGTGGTGGACTTACCGGAGCCGTTGGCGCCCAGGAAAGCGACCAGCTCGCCAGCGGCAACGGAGAAGTCCACTCCTTGAAGCACCGTCCGCCCGCTGAAGGACTTGCGTAAGCCTTGGACGGAGAGAGGCATTACAGGTCCTTCTCGGTGAGGCCCATGGTCTCGGCAAGGTCGAACAGCGGCGTGTAGTTGTCCTTGGTGACCTCCAGCAGCGGCCCCGGAGGGGTGACATCCAGGAACTCCCCAACTTTTGCCACGTCCGCGGGATCAAGGCTCAGGAACGCGTCCTTGACGGCAGCCTTGAAGGCGGGATCGGCGTCGCCCCGCACGGTGATGGGATCGTTGGGGATGGGGTCGGACGTCCAAACCTGGCGGAAATCGTCCTTCTTGAATGTCCCTGCAGCGATCGCGGTGGCCAGCGTCTGGGAGTTGATCTCGGCAGCATCCACCTTGCCGTTGGTCAGGGCCAGCAAAGCTTCGGGGTGGCCGCCCGTGTAGTCCATCTTGATGTCGGCGTCGGCGATTCCGGCTTCGCGGAGGCCGAAGCGCGGCAGCACGTCACCCGAGGTGGACCCCACGCTGCCCAACGCGAGCGACTTGCCCTTGAGGTCGCCGATGGCCTGGATGGTGCTGTCCTTGGGAACCCAGATCCCGGCGGTGTACGTGCTCAGTTCCTTCTCCGCGGTGCCGAACGAAACCAGGGGTTCGGCACCGGCTTTGGCATCTGCGAAGACATATCCCAGCGGACCGAACTGGCCCAGGTCCAGCTTTCCGTTGCGCATGGCCAGGACCTCGGCGGCGTAATCCTCAACCACCTGGACGCTGACGGGGCATTCGAGCTTCTTGGACAACGCCGCGGCCAGGACATCGTAGGCGGGCTTGAGCTTGGCCGGGTCCTCGTAGGGCTCGATGCCGAACTTGATCTCACCATTGGGGCAGGTGGCCGACGTCGCCTCAGGCGAGGACTGGGCTGAGCCGCCACAGGCCGTCAGTGCGAGGGCCGCGGTTAGGGCAAGGGCGGAGCCGGTGAAGAGCGAGGTTTTCATGGGATTCCTTATGCGAAGGGAGGGGAGAACGGGGATATTCAGTACAAGGTGAGTCAGTACAGGCGCGACACGTTGCTGTGTGCCAGGCCGAAGGACAGGGTCATGCCTACGCCCGAGGTCACGGACACCACCGTGACGCCGGGTTGGACCTCGCGGACCAGGATCGGTGCGACGTCGGAAGACGCGTAAACGCCCTGCCATCGCTGGATGATCTCCAACCGTTCACCAATCCGGCCCGTGATTTCGGTGTTGAGCGTGGTGGTCACGGCTTCGTCCAGGAACGGATCGGTCGTGCGGTGGTAATGGTGCGAGTCACCCAGGATGATGGTGCCGTCCGGGCGCTGGGTGAACATGACATTGGCTCCGACATCCAGTAGCTCGGGCTGGTTCTCCAACACCTCGGAACGGAGGGCTGCAGCAGCGGGCATGTCCGTGAACGCCGGGTACCGGAGCATGGACGTTGCGGTCAGGACTGCAGGGGCGAACTCGACGCCCGATGGTTTCGCGGCCAAAGACATCTGCAAGGCACATCGCTGGATCCGGTGTTCTTCGGCCAGGTCCGGGTACAGGTAGTCGACGTCATGGCCGACGCACACGAACACCCGCCCGGCGCGAAGCTCACCGCGCGAGGTCTGGACGGTCACGCCGTCAGTGGACTGGCTGAAGCCCAGCGCGGCGGTGTTCCAGTGAAGTTCGACGCCGGGTTGCCGGCTGAGCCAGTCGGCCAACTTTGCAACGGTGGTCCGGGGGTCGACGCGGAGGTCGTCCCGGAGGAAGGCGCCGCCTACGAGGCCGGGCCATGCCGCGCTCGAAGCACCACCGTCGTCGTGCGCTTCCTCAGCAGACGCAGCACCCAGCCGCTCCCGCGTCCCGGCGGGGGAGAGCAGCTCCACCTGGCCTGGCTCGCGGACCGCGGAGAGTTCGCGCAGGACGTTCATTTCGGCTTCGGTGCGGGCAAGTACGACGGCGCCGGCCTCGGAAGCCCAGAAACCGGCCTGCTCGGCGAACGCGAGCCAGTACTTCCGCGAGGTCTGCGCGAGTTCGTACAGTTCCCCGGACTGGGCAGTGATGCAACAGTGTCCGAAGTTGCGGACGGAGGCGCCCGCGGCGTGGTGGTCGCGATCAATGATGGTGACGGTCAGGCCGTTGGCAACAGCGTGCGCGGCATGCGCCAAACCAACGATTCCAGCGCCAACAATCAGGACGTCGGCGGGCTGGCTCGCGCTGTTGTTGAAGGGAGTGGGGGAGGTGCTTGGGTTGTTCACACCACTGACATTGACGGCTACGGGGAGGGGAATCAAGCCAAAATGGCACTTGTATATACAAGTTAATCTGAATTTAACGTCTGTTCATTTCAGTTCACCCCAAATTCATCTAGAGCCGCTCAAAACCAGCGTTTCGAACCAGTGGGACTTGTATCATCAACTGGTGAGCACACAGCAGAACGCACCCCTCCACGTCAGGCTGAGCGAGGAATTCATGCGCCGCATTACCGACGGTGAGTGGCCCCCGGGTTACCAGTTGCCCAGCGAAGCGGAGCTATGCCGGGAGTTCGGGACCTCGCGCGGACCGATCCGCCAGGCGCTCGCCTTCCTCCGTTCCGAAGGCGCAGTGACCGGAGGACGGGGTCGTCCTCCCATGGTTCGTTCGTCCGTGCCGTCGCAGTCGTTTTCCACGTTCAACTCGTTCACCGAGTGGGCCAGCGGCATCGGCAAGAAGCCCGGCCAGCGGACCCTGGAGGTCGCGCGACGCGAAGCCAGCCCGGAAGCTGCCGAGGCACTCGGCCTCGTGCCGGGAACCACGGTGGTGGAAGTCCTGCGGGTCCGCTACCTGGACGAGTCCCCGGCCATGATTGAGCGGACCACGTTCATCCTGGATGTAGGCCGGAAACTATTCGACTTCGACACCGACTCAGGGTCCATCTTCGCGTTCCTCAAGGAGCAAGGCGTGGATCTGCACAGCGCACGGCACACCATCGACGCCGTTGCAGCCAGCGATGAAGACGCCGAACTGCTGGAGCAACCCGAAGGCATTCCGCTGCTGCGCGAACGCCGCATCACCCGTTCCGGCGACGGCCAGCCACTCGAATACTCCGAGGACCGCTACCTGCCGGCACTGACCAACTTCACCATCGACAACACCGTGGAACGCCGGGCCGCCCTGGTCCGCATCCATACCGAAGGAGCCACCCCATGATCACCCTTGTTGCCTGCGATATGGCCGGAACCACCATCGACGAACACGGCGACGTCTACGTTGCCCTTGCCCGCTGCGTTGAAGAGACCGGCGTGGCCACCACGCCAGAGGCTGTCCAGGAATGGATGGGCGCGGACAAGGTGGAGGCCATCACGGCGCTGATCGAAGCCGGCGGAGGCACGGCGGACGCTGAAACGGTGGCGGCGGCGTTCATCCGCTTCAAGGAACTGCTCGTCGAGTTCTACGACGCCAACCCGCCCGTAGCGCTGGAAGGCGTGGAGGACGCGTTCCGTGAACTACGCCGCCAGGGCATCAAGGTGGCGCTCACCACCGGCTTCTCCCGTGACGTCGCCGAGCCCCTGCTCGAGCGGCTGGGATGGGGCGTCGGCGACGACAACCTGCTGGACGCCGTCGTCTGCTCCGACGAAGTAGCTGCGGGCCGCCCGGCGCCGCACATGATCCACCGTGCCATGGAACTAACAGGCGTGCAGGACGTCCGGGCCGTCATCGCCGCCGGCGACACCGTGAATGACCTCGCCGCCGCCAACAACGCAGGCGTCACCGCCGTCGGTGTCCTGACCGGCAAGCTGGGCCGCGACGACCTCGCAGCGCACCCGCACCACCACATCCTGGACGGCGTGAAGGACATCCCGGCGCTGCTGTCCTAGTGCCGGGCGCTGGCGCCGCCCGTTTGGCTGGCGCCGTCCGGTTGGCTGGCGCCGTCCGGTTGGCTGGCGCCGTCCGGTTGGCTGGCGCCGCCGTTTGGCTGGGGACGCCCGGCATGGAAGATTGGGACGGGTGAAATTCCTTCACCCCTCTCCCAAGTCCTCCGCCCGTGGCGTCACCATCCTGCGCGTGGTGTTCGGCGCGCTCATCATGGTTCACGGCATCCAGAAGCTCATGGCCGGTCACCCCGCGTTCGCGGCGTCCGTCGCGGCAATGGGCGTGCAGAAGCCCGAGATCGTGGCGTGGTTGGTGATCGCCGGTGAGTTGGGGCTTGGCTTGCTGCTGGTTCTCGGTGCCTTGACCCGGGTGGCCGGGTTCCTCGCGGCGATCATGTTCGCGGGCATCTGGTTCGTGACGGAAGCGGGCAAGCCCCTGCTGACGGACAAGGCGGGCGTTACGGCAGAACTCCTGATTGTCTACGCAGCCATCTCCGTGGCGTTCGTGTTCCTCGGACCGGGGGCGCTGTCCCTTGACCGCAAGCTCGCACGGCAACCGGCCCGCCAAGGGCGTTAACGCGGCTGAGTTAACTCACCGTGCGTCGTTCGGATACCGGATGCCCAGTTGTGACCGCACGCCGTCGAACAAGCGCATGACATTCACGGAGTCCTCCAGCGGCATGACCGGGCTTTCGGTGAGCCCTTGCTGCACGCAGCGCGTCACCTCACGGAGCTCGTAGGTGTAGCCGATGCCCACCACGTCGAAGCGCTCGTGGCGCGGCTCGTCCCAACCAACCCGGATCATCAGTTCGCGCGGATTGTTCACGGAACCTACTGTCTGCAGGAAGCCGAGTCCGCCAGCAACGGTGGCGGTCCGTGGCCCGTGCGCCATGAGGGAAGAGGTCAGCTGCGCCTGGGCACCGTTGGCGTACCCCAGCGTCAGTGCGTTCTGCGTGTCCACGCCGTCCTCGTTCAGCGTGCCGATCGCCGTCACCGACTGGGGGAATCCCAGTGTGCCCAAAGGCCACAGCAACGGGTAGACGGTGAGGTCCAGGAGTGCGCCGCCGCCGTCGTTCAAGGCCCAGATACGGGCAGAGGGATCGTAGGGCGCGGGGAAGCCAAGATCCGCGCTGACCCACTGAATCTCGCCTAGCTCCCCGGACGCGGCGATCGCGAAGGCCCGCTGCATGCTCGGAAGGAAACGGCTCCATACGGCCTCCATGAAGAAGACGTTGTTTTCCCTGGCCAGTTTCACCAGCTCGGTAGCTTCGCGGGCATTGATGGTGAGCGCCTTCTCGCACAGTACGTGCTTGCCGGCACGCAGGGCCGCCGATGCAATCTGGAAGTGCTGGGCATGGGGAGTGGCCACATAGACCACGTCCACTACGGGATCGTCGAACAGCCGCTGGTAGCCGGGCACATCGCCGTCGTCCCCGTATCCCTTGGCGAAACCAAGCGCGGCGGCGAACGCGTCCGCGGCAGCCTGGGTCCGGGAACTCACAGCGTAGGGCTCAGCGTCTTCCAGCAAGGCCAGGTCCTGCGAAACGCTGTTGGCGATGTTGCCGGTGGATACGACGCCCCACCTTAAACGCCGGCCCGTAGCCGCTCGGGGATCCTGGTTGGTTTGCGAGAAAAGCCACGGCTTGGCGATAGGGAGGGTCATGACTGACATCCTCTCATTTTGGCTATCGCTAATGGGGAAGTTGCAGCTGCTCCAGGTCCGCAGTGGTTCCCGTCGATTCGAAGGTCAGCCTGACATTGACGTTGTAAGCGCCGGGCTTTCCGAGGTCCGGTATCCAAATCTCCGCGACTCCAGCGTCATGGTCCGTGGTGGCCAGGATCCTGTAGGCCAGGTTCTCAGCCTTCCAGCTTTCGGAGACTTCAATGCCATCCAAGGACCACGTCAGGAGCATCGGGACGTGGGCCAGGCCCGCAAGATCCAGCTTCACGGCGACAGTCCACCCGAGCGGATCCTTGCCCTGGGTGCCATCGATGACCAGCACTTCCTCCAAGGCCTTGACCAGTTCAGCTGCCACCTGGGCCGGCGGGAGCAGTTCGCCCGCCTCGTTGACCGTCACCGGCGGGAGGAGAGCGGGAATGGCTATGAGGGCTCCGGGAACGTAGCCTTCCAGCACTTTCTGTTCCTTAACTGCGGATCGATACTCCTCGGGCGGACGGGAGGTGATCTTGTTTGCCAAGGTGGGTGAGCCTGTGGAGGTGCCTTGGGTGGCGGATGTCGTCGCAGGAGCAGTCGGAATTGTGGGGGTGGTGGTGGCCGTGGACGTCGTTGGGGGAGGCGTGGTGGTTGGCGGAAATGTGGTGGGAGTTGGCTTCTTGCTCCCAGTAGACGCGGCCAGATTCGCTGAATAGGGCTCAAAGGCAGCTGCTGCGGCCGGGTTGAGTGTCAGGTCCTTGCCCAAGTCCGCCGGGGCGAACGCCGCAAGCGAGGTTTGTTTGAGGATGGTGAGCGATTCGATGTCGGCAACGTCTTCGGTATTGGGCGGAATGATCCGGTCCCACAGGGCGATGATGCTGATGAGGGCTGCGGCGATGGCTCCCGCGGTGATGATCCATGTCTTGCCGCGTCGATGCCACGGAGTCTTTTTTCCTTTTTTCTTGTGTGCGGACACGCCCGCCACCTCCTGCCCCTGCTCACAGATTGCTCCCGCGCCGGAACAGCGTCAACCCTGCGCAGCAGAGAATCATGGCCGACTCTTCTGTGTCGTGAGCTGTCAAGTCATACGAATGTCCGGACCGAAGATTTTCCTCGCCTAGGCTTAGGCCATCATCCCTCGCAGAGGTTCTGTGGGGAGTTACCGAAATGGAGCAGGGATGGGTACTTTTCGGCGCGTCATTTTGCCGGTTGCCTGGTTGTTGGTTTTCGCGATAATCGCGGTGGCATTGGTCAAGATCGCCTTTGTGGATGGCCTTGAATCGTCCGGCGCGGAGCCGGCCCCGCTGGCCCAAGTGGATATTCCGGTGGTCCCGGCGACACGGACCACGGTTACCAACACAGTCCAGATCAAGGGCACCGTTCAGAGTGACGCAGCCGAACCGGTCCGGAGCACTTCCGCTGGCAAGGTCATCAAGATCTTCGTGGACCAAGGTGCCAGTGTCGCCAAGGGAGACGCTCTCTTCCAGGTCAAGGCCGAGCGACCCGTCACCAGCACGGCTACCTCCAAGGACGGCACACCCACCACACCCAAGCCGGTGTACGACTACTTCGATGTCCTCGCTCCGAGCGCCGGAACCCTGCAATCCCTGTCAACGCTCATTGACCAGCAGGTGACCGTTGGCGAGTCCGTGGGCAAGATCGACCCCGGAACGTACACGGTGGCGGGCCCGGTCACCGCAGCCCAGCAGTACCGCCTGCTCGGCAAGCCCGGTCCGGCGGAAATCGCTTTGGTAGGTGGACCGGCGCCCTTCCAGTGCACCGAAGTGACGCTCAAGAACAATGCGTCCGACGACGGCGGCACCACCTCGGGCGGGTTGGCCGCCACTGGTGGTGGTGCGGGGATGGGTGTGGGCGCAGCGATGGTGGGTCCCGGAGGAGGCGGAAGCCAGCCGGAAGAAGGCGGCACCCCCACGGGAACACTGAGCTGCGCAATCCCTTCCGACCAGCAGGTTTTCGCCGGTCTGGGAGCCACCATGACAGTCAGCGCCGGAGTCGCCCCTGACGTCGTGACTGTTCCGCTGACCTCGGTGAAGGGCAGCGTCAAGGACGGCATCGTGTGGATTGCAGGCCCCGGAGGGACTGGTGCCGCTCCCGAGCAGCGCACAGTGCAGCTGGGGCTCAATGATGGCTCCGTAGTGGAAGTGACCTCCGGTCTGGCCGAAGGCGAGCAGGTCCTTGAATTCGTGCCCGGTGCTCCGGCTGCCCCGAACCCCATGATGGGGCCGGGCCAGGTCGCCTACGCTCCGGCGGGCTAAAGGCATGACGGAACCCAAGGAAACACTTGTCAGCCTGCGGTCAGTCACCCGATCCGTCATCCTGCCGGACGATCAGCACCTGCACATTCTCCGGGGCATCGACCTCGAGGTGCACAGTGGCGATCACACGGCAATCGTGGGACGCTCCGGCTGCGGCAAATCAACGCTCCTCAACTTGCTGGGCCTGCTGGACATCCCGACATCGGGAGAGCTTGAGTTCCTGGGCCAGTCCGCTGACCGGCTGGGCAACAACGCCCGGGCCCGGCTCCGCGGTTCCACCGTGGGCTTCGTTTTCCAGCAGTTCAATCTCCTGCCAGGTCGCAGCGCCTTGGACAACGTGATCACTCCGCTGTTTTACGCCAAGGGCAAGGAGTTCTGGAGTCGCCGCAATATCGCCATGGACATGCTGGACCGGGTGGGCCTCGCCGCCCGGGCCAACACCATGCCCAACATGCTCTCCGGTGGCGAACAGCAGCGCGTGGCCATAGCCCGCGCCTTGGTCCGGAAGCCCCGGCTTATCCTGGCCGACGAACCGACCGGAGCACTCGACGTCGAGACCGGCCAGTCCGTCATGGCACTGCTGGACACCGTCGCCACGGAGACTGCGGCCGCCCTGGTGACCATCACCCACGACACCAACGTGGCCGCACTGGCCCGCGCCTGCTATCGGCTGGACTCCGGCGTACTCAGTCCACTGCTGGTGCCCGCAGCAGCAGGAGTCAGCGCATGACCGGCTTCGTTTCCACGCTGGTCGAGGCGTGGCAGGAACTTCGCATCAACAAAGTCCGGATCCTCCTGGCACTCATGGGCGTGGCGTTGTCCGTGGCGGCACTGACATCCGTGGTGGGCGTCGGGAATCTGGCCCGCGAGGGCTACAAGGTGCAGTCCGAACGAAACGGCGGCCGGGTGGCAACGTTGTCGTTGAGCGTCAACGGACCAACCATGCCGGACCCGGGGAAACTCGAGAAGGCGTACCAAGGGATCCAGCAGCGCTACGGCATCACCACCTCCACCCACGTCGGTCAGACGCAAGCTGGTTTTCAGTTTCCCCGCGGCGTGACCGCCGTGAGCATGACCATCGTGGACATCGGCTACGGCATTATCCACCGAGTTCCGCTCCAACAGGGAAGCTGGTTCGCCGCTGACGACGGTCAAAGGCTTGCACCCGCCGTCGTGGTGTCCGAGTCCTTCTACAACCAAGCCGGCAGGCCAAACCTCACCACCCATCCCACAATGAGCATCCCCGGTGACCGGCCAGCTACGGCGGTGATTATCGGCGTCGTCCCTGATACGTACCCCGATACGCCGCCGTCCGCGTTCATCCTCAGCGAGGGTGCGGCCATGACGGGGATGGAACCGCAGATGTCCCAGTTCAAGATGTGGGTGGGCGAGGAGCAGGCCGACGCGCTCAAAGCAGCGATCACCGCGGACCTCCAAGGCCAGTTCCCCGGCTACTACGCCCAAGCCGACCGCATGGACTACGCAGCCTGGGGCGATCCTTTGGCTCCCGTGCAGTTGGTGGTGGGCGGAGTAGCCGGATTGGTCCTGCTGCTCGGCGCCGTGGGGATGCTGAACATTTCCATGGTCACCGTGCGCTACAGGGTCCGGGAGATCGGCATCCGCCGCAGCTTCGGGGCAACGTCGGGCCGGATCTTTGTTGGCGTCATGATGGAATCCGTGGTGGCCACCGCAGTGGCCGGCGTGGCTGGCGTCATGCTGGCGGTTGCGGTGGTGAAACACCCGTGGATCGAGTCGAAGGTAGCGCCGGGGCTCACTGAGTACCCCGCGTTCCCCATCGACGCCGCTCTCCTTGGATTCGGCGCGGCTGTCCTTGTCGGCGCACTCGCCGGAGCCATCCCTGCGCTCGTGGCGGTGCGCGTCAAGGTCATCGACGCAATTCGGTTCTGACCTCCTCGGTGAGCCGGCCCTGCTGCAGGCGGAAGCACCGTTCAGTCTTTTTCGCCAGGCTCCGGTCATGGGTGACCACCAGGATGGTGGTGTTGTGGTCGCGGCTCAGCGAGCTCAGCAGTTCGATGATGTGCTCACCGGTCTGTTCGTCCAGGTTGCCGGTGGGCTCATCGGCCAGGATCAGCTTGGGCTCGTTGGCCAGCGCCCGGGCAATCGCCACACGCTGCTGCTCGCCGCCGGAAAGCCGGTTGGTCCGGCGTGAGTGCTTCTCAGGATCCAATTGCACTTGCTCCAGCAACTCCTTGGCACGCTGCAGCCTGGCCGCCTTGCGGACGCCCGCGAATTCCATGGGCAGCATGACGTTGTCTACGGCACTGAGGTTGGGGATCAGGTTGAACTGCTGGAACACGAAGCCGATGTCCCGGCGCCGGTACTCGGTCAACTTGCCGTCCGGGAGCCCGGCCAAGCTGACGCCATCCACGACGACGTCACCTGAGGTGGGCTTGTCCAGCGCACCCAGGAGGGACAACAGCGTGCTCTTGCCGCTGCCGCTCTTGCCGACAATGGATGCCAGCGAACCCTTTTCGAGTTCGAAGCTCACACCGTTGACGGGCTTGATGGTCCGGTCACCGGACTTGAACTGACGGACCAGGTCCTTGACTACGATCACGGCTATTCTCCTCGGAGTACTTCGATGGGACGGATGCGGGCGGTCAGCAATGCCGGGACCAGCGCGCCGATGATGGCAACCGCGAACACCGCTGCGATGCCTGCAGCGAGGACGCCGGGGGAGACGCTGGCAGTCACGGAGGTGAGCAGCTGGGAGGCGCCACCGAACGGACCACCTTGGCCGCCGCCGGGCAAGCCGCCACCGCCAGGTACCGCGCCGTTTGGCATGGCCCCTGCGAGACCCCCGCCGCGCTGGGTGGTGGTGGCCGCCGTCGTGGTTGTGTTCGAACTGATGAGCGCGGACGCAATGCCGCCGCTGGCCAGTGAAGCGATCACCGCACCCACCACGCTTCCAAGAGCTACAAGAACCAGTGACTCGAGGACGAACTGCAGGCCGATGGTGCGGTTGCGGGCACCGATCGCCTTGAGGACACCGATTTCGCGGCGGCGCTCGCGGACCAGCATGACCATGATGAGCAGGATGATGATGCCGGCGGTGGCGAGGGCCGCGATGAAGGCGATCAGCGAGATGTTCTTGACGCTGTCCAGTGAGCTGACGGCGGTTTCGAGGTTGCGCTGGCCCTGGGTCACGTCCGCCTTGTCCGTGCCGAGTGCGTCCTGGACAGCGGTCTTGGTGCTGTCCACGTTTTCCATGCTGTTGACCGTGACGATCATGCTGGAGAGCTCATCCGGGGTTTCGGCCAGTGCCTGCGCTTCCGGCAGGGCGACGTAGACGGCGTTGTTGCCGAACGTGGTGCCGGCGTCGAAGATGCCTGACACGGTGAACGTCTTGTCCTGGATGGTGAAGGTGGAGCCCACCGTCAGGCTGTTCTTCTCCGCAAGCGAGGTGCCCACAAGTGCCTTCGCTTCGGCTGCGGTGTAGTCGCCCAGCCCGGTGCCGCTGGTGATGTCCAAGGCCTTGCCCGTGCTGTCCACTTCGGCGCCGATACCCGTCGCGGTGATCGGAAGCGTGCGTACCGGCTGGGTGGTGCTGCCTGTTGTTCCGGCGGAGCCGTTGCGGTTGCCCAGCGTACCGGCGTCGACGGCGGCCGTCAGGTTCGTGGTGACCGTCGCCTGTTGTCCGCCGGGACCGAAACCGCCGCCCGGGCCCTGCTGGGTGGTGCCGGTTGTTGAATCCGTGGTTCCGGTGGTCACCGTCTGGAGGCGCACTGCCTTGGTACCAACGACCGCCGTCACGTTGGCGACCGAAGCCGCAGTCTCAGCTTCCGCCGTCGTGAGTGGTTCGCCGCCGCCTTCGAAGCCCTGGCCACCGGCCGGATTCACCGTCAAGGTGGTGCCCACGGAAGCGTTGAGCTCCTGGACCTTGGCACCCACGGCCTGATTGGCGACCAGCATGGCCAAGGCCAAACCGATGGCTACGGCCAGCACGACAACGACCGCCGCCGTTCTGATTTTGTTGCGGAAGGCGTTGCCTACGCTCCGGGCAAGGACGCTCACGTTTCTCCTCTTGACCTGCATGTTCGTTCGTCCCGCTGAATGCGGGCCGCAGATCCAAGACTGCTGAGTGCTGCTGTGCTGCACACCAGCCGAAGCTATGCGTGGGCTGTGAAAGCACCCGCGCCTGCCGTTTGAGGCAAGCGAAAGCCCCGGCCCGCCTGCTGGCGGACCGGGGCTTGCTGTCTTGCTGTGAAGAGGTGCTACTTGGTGATCGGGCCGAGTACCGGATCGTCAACGTAAGCGGTCTTGACGTTCTCCAGCGTCACGATCTGTGGCGGGAGGAGGTACGCGGGGACGGTCTTGACGCCGTTGTTGTAGGAGTCCTTGTCGTTGATTTCCAGTTCCTTGCCGGCCTGGAGGTCCTTCACCATGGTGATGGCGTGCTCAACGAGCTTGCGGGTGTCCTTGTTGATGGTGGAGTACTGCTCGCCTGCCATGATCGACTTCACGGACTCAACTTCGGAGTCCTGGCCGGTGACAACCGGGAGCGGCTTGCCGGCGGCCCTGACGGACGTCAGCACTGCACGGGCCAAGGTGTCGTTCGGGGACAGGACGCCGTCCAGGGAAGCGGTGCCATAGCTGCCGGTGAGCAGCGTGTCAGCGCGACGCTGGGCGTTTTCTGCCTTCCATCCCTGGGTAACAGCCTGCTCGAACGAGGTCTGGCCCGAAACAACCTTGAGGGTGCCGTCGTCGATCTTCGGCTTCAGGACGCTCATGGCGCCGTCGAAGAAGACCTTCGCATTGGCATCATCCGGGGAGCCGGCGAAGAGTTCGATGTTGTACGGACCCGTCGCCTTCTTGGCCTTCATGCCGTCCAACAGGGCCTGGCCCTGCAGTTCGCCAACCTTGAAGTTGTCGTAGGCCACGTAGTAGTCCACGTTCTCGGTGTTGAGGAGCAGGCGGTCGTAGGCGATGATCGTGGCGCCGGATTCCTTGGCCTGCTGGAGCTGGGTACCCAGCTGGGCGCCGTCGATGGCTCCCACGATGATGACCTTGGCGCCCTTGGTGACCATGGCGCTGATCTGGTTCTGCTGCTCGGATACGCCGCCGTTGGCGAACTGTACGTCCGCCTTGAAGCCGGCGCTGGTGAGGCCGTCGTTGAACAGCTTCTCCGCGAGGACCCAGTTTTCACTGGTCTTCTGCGGAAGTGCGACGCCGATCAGCGAGTCCTTGGGGAACGCTTCCCCGCCTGCTGTGCTGCTGCTTGAGCCGCTGTCAGTGCGGCCGCAGGCTGTCAGCGCCAGTGCCGCGATGGCAGCGACTGCTGCTGCCTTTCCTGCTTTACCAAACATTCGCATATCTTGGTTCACTTTCTGTGTGGGTGGGGTGGAGCGAGTCTGTCAGGAAGCGGATCACGCTTCCTTGGAGATGACCTCTTTGGTGGATGTGGTTTCGTCCGGCTTGATCTCGTTATTGCGCTGGAAGCTCTTCAGCAGCAGGCCGGTAATGGACCGCTTGCCCTGGGACTTGTTGTAGACATCGAAAGCGACTGCAGCCAGGAGCACCAGGCCCTTGATGATCTGGGTGAGGTCGGCGCCGACACCCAGGAGCTGGAGGCCGTTGTTGAGGACGGCCATGACCAGGCCACCGACGATCGAGCCGATCACGGTACCGACACCACCGGTAACGGCAGCGCCACCGATGAAGACGGCCGCAATGGCATCCAATTCCCAACCGACGCCGTCGAACGGGCCGGAAGCAGTGGAGCGGGCAACGAAGATCATGCCGGCAAGGCCGGCCAGGATGGACATGTTCATCATGACCATGAAGTTGACCTTCTTTGACTGCACGCCGGACAGCTCAGCTGCGTGGCGGTTGCCACCCACCGCGTAGACGTGGCGGCCGAGGACCGTCTTGTCAGCGATGAAACCGTAGATGAGCACCAGCACGGCAAGGATCAGGCCGGGGATGGGGAAGGACGTTCCGGGGCGGCCAGTAGCGAACAGGTACGTCGCGTAGAGGATGGCACCGCAGATCAGCACCAGCTTGGTGACCTCAACCCAGAGCTCGGGAACATCGGCGCCTAGTGCCTTGTTGGCTGCACGGGCACGCAGGGACATGATGACCACCAACGCTGCCGCCGCAATGCCAATGAGCAAGGTGAGGTTGTTGAAGCCGGTGTTCGGGCCGATTTCGGGCAAGTACCCGGAACCAATGAACTGGAATTCCTTGGAAACGGGGATGGTGTTGGACTTGCCCACGAACTGGTTGAAGCCGCGGAACAACAGCATGCCGGCCAGCGTCACGATGAAGGCAGGTATGCCCACATACGCTGTCCATAGCCCTTGCCAGGCGCCGATCACTGCTCCAAGGAGCAGGCCGAAGAGCACACCCGCCCACCAAGGCAGGCCCCAGTCCCGCATGGCGAGGGCCACCGAAACCCCCACGAACGCGGCTACGGAACCGACGGAGAGATCGATGTGGCCGGCGATGATCACCAGGACCATGCCGATGGCCAGGATCAGGATGTAGGAGTTGCCGTTGAACAGGTTGATCACGTTACCGGGGGTCAACGTGCGGCCCCCGGTGAAGATCTGGAAGAAGACGATAAGTGCCACCAGGGCGAAGATCATGCCAAACTGGCGGGTATTGCCACCAAATAGCTTCTTGAGCGCGTTCATTGTTTTGGTCCTTGTGTCAGGATGGGGCGAGTCTGGGCCAACGGTCAGGCGGTTTTGCGGGCGGAAGTCATGAGTTTCATGAGGCTTTCCTGGCTTGCTTCGTTTTTGTCCAGGACGCCGGTGATGGCGCCTTCGAAGATGGTGTAGATACGGTCGGACAGGCCCAGGAGCTCAGGGAGTTCCGAGGAAATGACAATCACTCCCTTGCCCTGGTTCGCGAGCCTCTGGATGATTCCGTAGATCTCGTACTTGGCACCTACGTCGATTCCGCGGGTGGGTTCGTCCAGGATCAGGAGGTCGGGGTCGGTGAACATCCACTTGGCCAGCACAACTTTCTGCTGGTTGCCGCCGGAGAGTTTGGCCACGCCTTCCTCAACCGACGGGGTCTTGGTCCGCAGTGACTTCCGGTACTCCTCCGCCACCGTGAACTCCTTGCGCGTATCCACCACCGAGTAGTTGCTGATTTTGTTCAGTGCCGCGGAAACCGTGGTGGTCTTGATGTCGTCCAGCAGGTTCAGCCCCAAGGACTTGCGGTCCTCAGTGACGTAGCCCAGGCCGGCGTCGATGGCCTGCTTGACGCTGCGGAGGTGGACCGGCTTGCCGTCCTTGTACACCTGGCCCTTGATGAAGCGGCCGTAGGAGTGGCCAAAGAGGGAGCGGGCCAACTCCGTGCGGCCGGCGCCCATGAGCCCTGCGAAGCCGACGATTTCGCCGCGGCGCACAAAGAAGTTGGAACCTTTGCAGATCAGGCGGTCCGAGATCTGGGGGTGTCCCACGGTCCAGTCCTTGACCTCGAAGAACACCTCGCCGATCGTGGGTTCGTGGTCCGGGAAGCGGGACTCGAGCGTCCGGCCAACCATGCCCTTGATGATGCGGTCCTCGTCCACGCCATCACGCTTGACGTTCAAGGTCTCGATGGACTTGCCGTCACGGATGATGGTGATCTCGTCCGCGATCTGTTCGATCTCGTTGAGCTTGTGGGAAATGATGATCGAGGTGATGCCCTTGCCTTTGAGGCCCAGGATCAGGTCCAACAGGTGCTGGGAATCGGATTCGTTCAGCGCTGCGGTGGGCTCGTCCAGGATCAGCAGGCGAACGGACTTGTTCAGGGCCTTGGCGATTTCCACCAGCTGCTGCTTGCCGACGCCGATTTCCTTGATGGGGGTATCGGGATCCTCGCGCAGGCCAACGCGGGCCAGCAGTTCGAGGGAACGCTTGCGGGCCTCGGTCCAGTCGATCACGCCCCACTTGGTGGGTTCGTTTCCGAGGAAGATGTTTTCCATGATGGACAGTTCCGGGATCAGGGCCAGTTCCTGGTGAATGATCACGATGCCGGCCGCTTCACTGGCGCGGATGTCCTTGAACTGCTGGGTTTCGGCTTGGTACACGATGTCGCCGGTGTAGCTTCCGTACCCGTAAACGCCGGAAAGAACCTTCATGAGCGTGGACTTGCCGGCGCCGTTTTCCCCGCAGATTGCGTGGATTTCGCCGGCCATCACACGCAGGCTCACGTTCGACAAGGCCTTCACGCCGGGGAATTCCTTCGTGATCGAGCGCATCTCCAAAAGGATGGGATCACCTTGCGTGTCGAGGGATGTCATCAGCCCTTACGCCTCCAATGCATGACTTCGTTGTCGGCCCCGCAGTGGCGAGGCTGTCTGATGAAAAAGTAAACTGGATCACGGCCCTTGTCGTCAAGACTTGAACGCAAGAGCCAGCTAACGATTTCGTTACCTACCGGTAATACCCGCGTGTTGGAAGACCAAAGCGGCGGCCCCGAGTGCCTCTGCGCGCGCCCCGAGGGACGACATTGCGAGGTGGGTTGTCTCGCCCACGACAGGTACGGCGTGCCTGACCAGGCCGCGCCGGATGGGGTCCAGCAGGAGGTCCCCGAGGCCCGCCAAAGGTCCGCCCACGACGATCACTTCAGGGTTGATGAGGTTGGAGACGTTGCCCAAAGCGCGTCCCACTGCCAGTCCGGCGTCGTCCACCACCCGCTGTGTCGCGGAGTCGCCGGCGAGGCAGTTCCGGACGATATCCTGCGGTGTCAGCAGGGTCTCCTGGCCGCGTCCCAGCAGTTCGATCATGGTGGTGGTGGACGCTATCGTTTCGAGGCAACCCCTGTTCCCACAGCGGCACACCAGGCCATGTTCGTGAATGGTTGCATGGCCGATTTCGCCGGTGATTCCCACATTGCCGTAATAGGGAAATCCGTTGAGGATCAGGCCCGCGCCAATGCCCGAGCCGATCTTGAGGAACATCAGGTTGGAGACCCCGCTGTGGGGTCCCCACGTTACTTCGGACAGCGCGCCCAGGTTGGCGTCGTTGTCAACGAAGACGGGGCAATTGAGCGCTTCCTCAAGCCGATGGAGGATGTCGATGCCCACCCATTCCGGAAGGATGGCTCCCTGGGCAACCGTGCCGGAGCGGCGGTCGATGGGGCCGGGAATGCCCGCGCCCGCCCCCACCACGGCAGTGCGGTCGATGCCGTTTTCCTGCAGCAGCCTTTCCAGCAGGCGGACTGCGGCAGCGATGCCTTCCTCAGCCTGGTGGCCCAGCGGCAATTCGATGTAATCCTCGGCAATAACGTGATAGCCCAGCGAGGCCAGGACCACGCGCAGGTGCCGGCGCCCGAAGTCGATTCCGACGGCGACCGCACCGTTGCTGTTCAGCCTCACGTTGGTTGCCCGGCGCCCGGAGCTGGTGGTGGGTTCCGTGGAAACCAGGCCGGCGTCCTGCATGATCTTCACGATGTTCGAGATCGTCGCCGTGGAAAGCCCGGTCTGGCGCGACAGCTCTGCTTGCGTGGAGGGACCGCTCAGCAGGCACTCGATGATGCGTTGCTGGTTCAGGTGGCGCAGCGCGGACTGCGAGCCGGGTTTTCTTGGGTGGCTCTTCGTTGAGCGCTGCGTAGCGGGCATGACAAGAAGATTGCCCCACAAGCGACGTTGTAGTCAAGAAGTGAACACAAGGAGTCAACACTCCCCGACATACTCCAACGCAAGAACACCCGTTATGTACCCCTTGTGGGGCCCGTTATGCGCGCCAACTTCGAGATTGAGGGCGCAGAGCGGGCCCCACAACGGTCTCTTGGCAACAGCATGCGGGCATTGCGTCCCGCCTGGGCGCCGTGCGGGTCCAATTGCCCCGCTCCTTGCGTCCCGGCCAGGCCTACGCTTGAAGAAGAAACCTCCCGGGCCCATTCTGTGGGCATCGGGAACAGGCGAAACCAAGGTGGTAATGATGCTGCTCTCAGTCCTGCAGGCGAACGCTTCCGTGATGGACGTTGAGGCGAACCTGCGCACAATCGACGACGCCGCGCAGCGCGCCGCCCACGCAGGGGCCGGGTTGCTCCTCACGCCGGAGTTGTTCCCCGTGGGATATGCCCCTCTGCGGCTGCACGCCGAACTGGACCCTGCCACTCTCCCGGACATTCGCGAACGCCTGGCTGACATTGCCCGCCGGCACAAGATCGGCCTGGTCTACAGCCTTCCGGCAGTGAGCCGGCAGGCAGCCGTCAACCAGCAAGAGACAGCGCACGACGACGTCGCGCAGCCAGCCGCCGCTGGCAACGGCTGGCACATCACGGCTACTTTGGTGGACGCCTCAGGCGCAGAGGTTCTCAACTACGCGAAGGTGCATCTCTTTGGGCCGGAAGAGCACAAGGCGTTCGTGGCCGCCCAAGAACCTCCCGCCGTCGTGGATTTCAACGGACTCCGTACGTCGATGCTGATCTGCTACGACGTTGAGTTCCCAGAAGCTGTGCGTGCCGCCGCCACGCGCGGCGCCGAACTCCTACTCGTCCCAACGGCCCTGTCCGCCGGGTTCGACAACGTGCCGCAAGTACTCATCCGAGCCCGTGCCCTGGAGAGCCAACTCAACGTGGCCTACGCCAACCACTCCGGACACGAGGATGTGTACACCTTCCTGGGTGGCAGCGTTGTGGCCGGTCCTGACGGCTCTCTACTGGCTGCCGCCGGGGAAGGTTCAGCTTTGCTGTTCGCCGAGGTAGGCGCGGAAGCGGTCAAAGCCGCGCGTGAGGAAGTCCCGTACCTTCGTGAGCGCAGGCCGGAACTGTACGGGCAATGGCAGGACAGGCAGGGCTAGGGGTCAACCTGAAGCAGGTGTACTTGCCGCCGCCATGCTAGTAGGCCTTTGACCAGGCTTCTGCCGTCGCCGAAAAGTGGCAACAAGAATATGGCGTGAAGGAAGAACCACCAGTGAAGTGCATAGTCAGGCAGCGCCAAGGCAACCGGGACCCCTGCGACACACGCCGCCAAGGGGCCGGCCAGGGCAATAAGTGCTGCCTGCCAACCCACGAGTCTTCCCATGGGAATGACTGAGAATCTCAGCAGTGTGCTCGCAAAGGTGACGTGGGTAATTCCCGGGGTCAGCTTGAGGCCGAGGACGTGGGAGCCCTCGTGAATCACAAAGCCGATCAGCAGGCAGGATGCATGGATCAGCAGCCAAAAGGCCGGTTGCAGAATCCCGGGAATCCCCGCCACCGCGGTGACTGCGCAGGCAGTGAAGCCGGCAGCCACTGCGGCGGCCGGAACGCGGACGGCCCAAACCAGGCTTTTGACGGCCACCATGACTTTGACCTCGTCAATGGGAACCGTGCTGAGATTCACCGCTGCTGTGCCTGCAGCAGTTGCTTTTTGCGGAGCTTGAGCTTTTCAAGGACTACAGTGACCGCCACGCAAAAAACGAAGAAGATGCCGAAGATGATCGCAATGGGTGTGCCGTCGGCGACCCCAATTTCCAAGGCCGTTGCGCCGCTGGCTTGCTCGTGGGCCTCGAAGAAGATGGCACCGAAAAGCCCAAATTTTCTGACGCCCACGTCCATAGTGGAAAACATGGCCATGATGAATCCTGCCACCACCATTGCCATGGTGATCACAAATGACACTGAAAATGCCGTGATAACTCTAAGAAGCCACTTCATGGCGTCGAATCCTTTCCATCCTCTGCATGCCGAGGATGCTGTACGTCACAACCAAGATATTTAGAACTGAGTAAACTACTGCGCTTATCGCCGGTTCGAGATTGAATACGTTGAGGCCGAGCGTGATCGTCAAGATGACGATAATGGCCAGCACCGCACCGACCAGAACAGTGAATGGGTTCCCCTTTTCCGGTGGAAACGCAATACCTATGAGGGTGGAGATAAGAATATTGCTGAGGCAGAATCCTGCTACGGGCAAACACGCAGAGAGCTCAATGCCTTGAGCAAGGCTGGCCGCGGTAACCGGAATCGCGACCGTAACCCAGAGGATTATCTGCGAGCCGAGGATGCTCGCGTAGTTCCTCCACGCGCTGACGTGCAGCACTGACATGCGCCGCAATGGTTCAGAATTTACATAGGCGTACACACCCTGAAATGTAATGAGAGCCAAAACATAGGGTGGAATGACAATGTGTTGCAGCCATGCAAACAGCGAAAACGCTAAGACGAAGATGACGGAAACTAGTGTTTCGAAGCTGCGGAACAGCACCAGCGTGCAGGCCCCCAGCCTCCACGTTGCAATCTCGGAAGGAAGCAAGATGATGAAGCGACGGAGGGGGACGTACGCTCCGGGAGCAGCGGCCACGATGCCGGCAATAACGGCCATGGAGGCTGCGGCAAAGCTCACCACCGCGAGCCACAATCCGAAGTTCTTTTCAAGTGTGGAGTACACCAGCAGCGGCGAACTGTAGTCACGCCCCTCGACGAAGCTCTCGGCAATCACCGCCGTCTGCTCATTCGTATAGGGGAACAGAACTGAGAGGCCTATCGCCAGGACAATCGGTACCAGTAGTCCTCGGAGCCGTGCCAGCCGCATGATGAGGAGGCTGCGTTCCAAGAGATAGTAGGCCAGGCTGAGGAGAAGATAAACAGTCGCTACCGGAAGCCAAATGGACACCGCAATCTTCGTAATGAAATCCGGGCCCTCAAGAAGCACCGTTGATATCGAGAATGCGCCGAAAACGAAAACCGTCATCACTGCCACCACCGATGCCTCGAACAAAGCGAAGGCAAGCGTTCGTTCCTTGTTGGTGGCAGGAAGGTGAAAGGACAACTTTAGAAGTTCATCCGCCTTCAAGAAGAGGACCCGTATCAGCGTGTACGCAATGAGGACCCAAAAACCCACCGAAACGTTGGCGATTGCGAGGACGGGTTCGAATAAATCAGTTCCACCGAGATACTGCCGCATCACCGTGTAGCTGAGAACATTGAATCCCGCAAATCCGAGCAGCACAATAAAGGCGCCAGCGATTCGCATTGCTCTCGAGGCCAGGAGTCCACGTCCCAGAACCTGCCGGAGAATGAATGTCCAAAATAGTCGAAACAACAGGACAATGCTTTCGAGCCGCATCTACTCGACTTCCATTGACTGGATGTACTCAGAAGCAAGGACCGAGAGGTTGCCATAGTCCTTGTTGACTGAACCCAGGTCCCCTTGGAAGACCAGGGCGCCTTGGATGAGGACGGTAACGTCATCGGCCACATTCTCAAGAACGTTGAAGTCATGGCTGCACAAGAGTACCGAGCGCCCATCGCTTGCGAGATTCCGGACGTCTTTTTCGAAGATCTTTACTGATTCGATGTCCACTCCATTGAGTGTCTCATCGATAACAGTGAGACGACGTTCCAGCATGAATGCGGCAATGAGCTGGAGTTTCTTGCGCATTCCATGGGAGTAGTCCTCAATGAGGTCACGGTGGCGACCACTCATTGAATAGCGGTCAAAGTGATGACCAAGGACATTCAGATCGAGCGGTTCAGTGTAGAGACCATGCATGAATCGAAGGTATTCTTCACCGGTTAGGAACTCGGGCAGGTAATCATTGCTCGAGAGGTACATTGCAGACATTTTCGCACTGCGACTGGAATTCCTGTGCCCGTTGATGTGGACGCTGCCACCCTGCATTTGCAGTAGGCCCAAAATCACCTTTATGAGGGTTGACTTGCCTGATCCGTTGGGACCGATAAGACCCATGATTCTGTTTCCGGAAATGCTGAGTGAGACGTCATGCAGGACTTGCTTCTGAAAGTTGTACGCATAATCGATGTGGTCGACAGTAAGGGGCATTGGGCTTTGGCTCCATGATCTGGCTGTGGTGGCATCGCACGACGATGCCACCACCGCGGTTATCTGACGACTAGACGCACTCCACCCAGACGGAAACGCCCCACTGGCTCCAACTCCAGTTGCCGACGAACCGTCCACGGCCGGACGTCAGGCACCAGATGGCCATGGCGCCCAGAATCGCGAATGCGAGGACCATAAGAACAGCGAGCAGGACGAGGAACCAACCGTCGTAACGAATGACCATATGGTCGATTTTGCTCCTGATTGCGGCCACGGTGCTGGTGGCCTGTACTGCTGTTGTAGCGAGCATATTTCCCCCCTCGGAAATGATGATCTGTACGGCGCCGATGAGATTCGGCACCCACGAGGAGGCTAGACACCTTGAGCAGCCCCCTAGCCGCCCGACAGCCAAAATAGGTGCCAATAGCGCCGAAAATGAGTGGTGAAAACCGCTTGCACAGAAGAATTCGGTGTCATCTAGGTGGTGCCCGCCAGATCCGTGGAGTCCACCAGCTCGTCCACGTACTGCAACGCGAACCACAACTCAGCACGCACCTGCGCCTGGTTGAGGTCCATGTCCAGCAGTTCGCCGAGCACGCCGATCTGCCGCCGCACACTGTTTCTGTGCAATCCCAGCAGCTTGGCGGAACCGTCCCAACTGCCGTTTTCGCTGAGCCATCCCCGCAGCACGCTCAACAGCGGGTCCCGCCGATCAGCTTCCAACGCGAGCACGGGCGCCAGGAGCCGCTCGGCCAGCAGGGTTCCCGCCTCGCGCCCCAAAAGTCCGGCAACGGACCACGTCACCTCATCCACGCGGGCGCTCTTGCCGGTGGTAACAACTCGACTCCGAAGCGAACTAGCTCGCTGGTAGGCGGCCGTAAGACCGGTGAGTTCCGCGGGTTCGCCGATCACCAGGCGCCACCCGAGTTTCTCAACATCGGCCAGCAGGGAGTCATCCACCTTCAGCCGTGTGATCGCAGCGAAGCCGTACTCGGTGATCTCTACGAGCTTGGTGTCGAACAGCCTCCGCCACTGCAGCAGCTCGCGGACGGGCCCGTCGTCGGCAGCACCGTCCACCCTGACGCCTTGAACCACTCGCATCTGTGCCGAGCGGGTGGAGGAGAGACTCTGCGCCACCAGGTCCTTCAGCCCGTTGACATGCTTGGTCCCGCCGGAGGTTATCGAATCCGGATGCAGCAGAACCGCCGTAGCCAACTGGCTCGGAGCAAGCGAACCGCTGGTCCGCTGCCGCACCAGCAGCTCCAGCAACCCCACAGCCGACTGCACCACGTTGTTCTGGGCCGGCGTCAGTGGCGTATCCGAGCCGAGGATCAGTGCACCCAAGTTCGCGTCCTTGGTGCTGCGCAGAGGATGACCGAACACCAATGCCGATCCCGGCTGGTCAAAACCGTCCATCTCCACCCGCGGACCGCTGCCGGACAACAGCCGCTCCAGCATCGGCGCCAACAAAGAATGCTCGACGCCGGTGCTGCCGCCGGCATGGTGCCCGGAGGCTCCCTGCCCGCCGGTGTTGTGCCCGCGCGCCCGGACCCGCCCGTCCGCGCCAACAAGGACAGCCCACACAGGCACCCGTTGAACCAGGGCCGCGAGCAGTTCGTGCTCGGGCCTGGGGGAGAGGACCGCCCGCATGAGCTGTCGGTTGGTGTCGGCCAGTTGCCGGAAGACCCTCGCGTTGTCCGATTCCAGGAGTTGGGAGAATTCCAGCCCGATCGCCGCGAACGGCAGTGATTCCGGAACTTCGAACAAGGTGAGGTTGTGCCGGCGGCAGGCATCCACCAAAGCGTCGGGAACGGCGTCGAAATAGGGCCTGATCCCGAAGCCCAGCGCCGCCACCTTCGCATCCACCAGCCGCTGGACGTAGGCATCCACCTTCGCCGCCGAGCCACCTTTCCCAAGGAAAGGCAGCCCGGCGGTCAGGAGGAACTCACCCTCCGGCAGGTATGGCGTGGGGTCCTCAAGCTCACTGGGCTCCACCCACCGGAGCAGCGAGGCGCCGCTGCCGCCGTCGTGAAGTAGTTTCAACTCCGGCGGCAGCTGCTCCAGGAACTGTTCGAGCGTGACGAAGCTCAGGCGGGCGGTGGCGGGCTCAGGCGACATTGCCCTGCCCGGCGGCGGCCGGCTCCTGGTAGTCGGGGCACCGGTAAGCAGTAGTTGCGTACGCCCGGGGGAGTCGGGGCGCGATCCTGTTGATGATCTCGTCCCCGTGACTGCCTATTGCGGCACCCCAGTCATCCGCGCTCGCCGCCCCTGTAGACGGGTCGCCGAACAACACGGCGGTATCGCCGACGTCGATTCCTGCAGCATCCGGTCCCAGATCCACCATGAACTGATCCATGCACACCTTGCCGATCACGGGCACGCTGCGTCCTCCAACGTTCACCACGGAGCGGCCGCTGATGCCCTTGGGGATGCCGTCCGCATAGCCGAGCGGGATGAGGCCGAGGAACCGAGGTTCGTAGGTGATGGCCTGGTGTTCGTAGCTCACGCCGGTGCCGGCCGGAACTTTCTTGACCATGACCAGCGGCGCCGTCACGCTGAGCGCGGGGCGCAGTCCGAAGTCCGCAGGGTCCAGGTGATCAGCGGGAGCGAGGCCATAAATGGCGAGCCCTGCGCGGACCATGTCGAAGTGGAATTCCGGCCGGTCCAGGATGTTCGCCGAGCTGGAAACGTGCCGGAGTTCGGGGCTAAGCCCCGCTTCGTGTGCCTCACGGACGGCGTCCTCGAACTCGGCCACGGCGGTGGCGTTTCCTGGATGTGCGGGGACGTCGGCCCAGGCCAGGTGGGTCCAGAGGCCTCGAACGCGAAGGGTTCCGTCCAGTTCGGCTTGGCGCGCCCGGGCTACGAGTTCGGCCCAATCTTCTTTGCGCGCGCCGCCGCGGCTCAGGCCGCTGTCCAGTTCCAGATGCACGACGGCGGGACGGCCTAGGCGTCCTGCGATACCTTCCAGCACCTCCAGTTGACCTACGCTCCCGAGGGACACGTCGACGTCGTTTTCGAGTGCTTCCAGAATGGTGGCGCTTGTCTGGGATGCCAGATACAGCCACGAAAGGATGGGCACTGTGATCCCGGCCTGCCGCAGCGTGATGGCTTCGGTGAGCTGGGCGGTTCCCAGCCAGTCAGCCCCTGCATCCACAGCGGTTTGCGCCACTTCCACCAGTCCGTGGCCGTACGCGTTTCCCTTCACCACGGCCATGAAATACGGGGCTTCGGTGCGCTTCTTAAGGGCTATGACATTGTCTGAAATCGCGGACAGGTCCACGGTGACCTGTCCGGAAAGGGCTGCCGGGGCAGCCGCTTGATAGTGTGCATTACGTCTCATGGTTGAACACTATAGGTCATTTTGCACCGCGGTGAGAGGTGGCTCACATGCCAGTCTTGTGGAGGGGAAATCGAAACTACTTTGAAGGGACGTCAAGGGTGACTGTGCCTGTGAACACCAAAAACCCAGCGGCGGTGAGCGTCACGAGGCCGAGCCTCGGAGCCCAGCTTCTGCGCCGCAAACCCATTGGCCAGATGGTCAGCGAGGCTGGAAGCAGCGAAGGCGGTACGCCGCTGGTCCGCAGCTTCGGCGTCCTCCAGCTGACCATGATCAGCGTTGGCGCCACCCTCGGTACCGGCATCCTGGTCATCCTTGGCGAGTCCGTGCCGCTGGCAGGGCCAGCTATTTGGATCTCCTTCGTCATCGCCGGCCTCGCTGCGCTGCTCTCCGCCGTGTCGTACGCCGAGATGGCCGGCCTGGTCCCGGTGGCAGGATCCAGTTACTCCTACTCCTACGCCACCATGGGCGAGGGCATGGCCTGGATCTGTGGTTGGTGCCTGGTGCTGGAGTACGCAGTCTCCGTGGCGGCTGTTGCCGTGGGCGCGGGGCAGTACGTCAACGAAACCTTGGCCGCCTTCGGACAGTTCCTGCCCGACGCAGTGAGCCAACCGCCCGGCGACGGCGGCATAGTCAACCTCCCCGCGATGGTCATCGTGGTGCTGGCCATGATCCTGCTGGTGCGCGGTGCACGGGAGAGCGCATGGATCAACACGGCCATTGTCATCATCAAGGTGGGCATTCTGATCTTCTTCTGCGCCGTGGCCTTCACCGCCTTCACCGCAGGTAACTTCGAGCCACTCCTGCCCATGGGCGCCGCCGGTGTTTCAGCTGCCGCGTCCAGCGTCTTCTTCTCCTACATCGGCTTCGATGCCGCCTCCACGGCCGGCGAAGAAGCCAAGAACCCCAAGCGCGACCTGCCCCGGGCCATCATGCTCTCCATGGTGATCGTCACCAGCATCTACGTCCTGGTTGCCGTCGCAGCCATCGGTGCTCGCCCCTGGGACTGGTTCGACGGTACGGAAGCTGCCCTGGTGCAGATCCTGCACGAGATTACCGGCCAGCCGTGGATCGCGTTGGTCTTCTCCATCGGCGCTGTGCTTGCGATCGCCAGCATTGTGCTGACGGTTCTCTACGGCCAGACCCGCATCATGCTCTCCATGTCCCGCGACGGCATGGTGCCCAAAGTCTTCGGCCGCGTTTCCCGCCGTACCGGCACTCCGGTGGCTGGAACGCTGATCATCGGGACCGCCGTCGCCCTCACCGCAGGCTTGGTCCCGCTTGGTGCGCTGGCGGATGCCACCAGCATCGGCACGCTCTTCGCCTTCGCCCTGGTCAACGTGGCAGTCATCTACCTGAGGCGCAACCGGCCCGACCTTGAACGCAGCTTCCGGGTCCCGTTGTACCCGATCACGCCGATACTTGGCACACTCATGTGCGCCTACCTGATGCTCAACCTCGGCGCCGATACCTGGATCACCTTCGGCGTGTGGATGCTGGTGGGCATCGCCATCTACTTCGGCTACGGACGCCGGAACTCAAAGGTAGCCGCGCTCAGCGAGCAGGACTACCGTGAACTAACCACCAGGGCCGTGAGCCCGGAACCTGTGAAAGCAGAAAACTCATGACCATCGCCACTGAACTTCCGCTCGTCGAAGCCCCCGCGGACGCGGCAGCCCAAGCACCCATCACCATGCTGAACCCGGACTTTCCCTTCAGCTATGACCACTATCTGGCGCACCCGGACGGCTTGGGCTCAGTCCCCGAGGAGCTCTACGGCACGGAGGTGGCCATCATCGGCGCCGGCCTGTCCGGGCTGGTCACGGCGTATGAACTCATGAAGCTCGGCCTCAAGCCGGTCATCTACGAGGCCGACCAAATCGGTGGCCGACTCCGGACGGCCAGCTTCCCCTCGGCTCCCGGCGTCGTGGCGGACCTTGGCGGCATGCGGTTCCCGGTGTCCGGCAAGGCCTTCTACCACTACGTGGACCTGCTCGGCTTGAACACGAACGAGTTCCCCAACCCCATGGCGCCGGCAACGTCCAGCACCGTGATCGAGCTGGCGGGCAAGAAGCACTACGCCACGACGGCCGAGGAACTTCCTGAGTTCTTCCGCGAAGTGGCAGAGGCCTGGAAGGCGGCAGTCAACGACGGCGCAGCCTTCGCCGAAATGCAGGAAGCCATCAAGGCCCGTGACACCAAGCGGATCAAGGAACTCTGGAACGCGCTGCTCCCGGAGCTCGATGAACAGACCTTCTACGGCTTCATCGCGGCCAGCAAGTCCTTCAAGGAAGCGGGCTTCGCGCACCGAGAGGCCTTCGGGCAAGTGGGTTTCGGCACCGGCGGCTGGGACACCGACTTCCCCAACTCCATCCTCGAAATCCTCCGCGTGGTCTACACCGACGCGGACGACCAGCACCGCTCCATCGCGGGAGGAGCGCAAAGGCTCCCCGAGGCACTCTGGAACCACGCGCCGTCGAACCTTACTTACTGGCCGGAAGGCACCTCGCTGGCGTCACTGCACTCCGGATCGCCCCGCGGTGCCGTGGACAACATCCGCCGCGCAGAGAACGGCGACCTCCTGGTCCGCGAAAACTGGGGTCGCGAAGCCACTTACCAGGCCGTGGTGACCACGTGCCAGTCCTGGCTGCTGTCCACGCGCATCCACACGGAGGAAGCGCTGTTCCCGGCAGAGCTGTGGACCGCTATCGAGCGCTCGCACTACATGCAGTCATCCAAGACGTTCGTGATGGTGGACCGGCCGTTCTGGAAGGACATCGACCCGGAGACCGGGCGGGAAGTCCTGTCCATGACGCTCACCGACCGCCTCAACCGGGCAACGTACTTGCTCGACGACGGCCCGGACAAGCCCGCTGTCATGCTCCTGTCCTACACGTGGAACGATGACGCGCTGAAGTGGCTGGCCCTGAGCGCTGAGGAGCGGGTCAAGCTGATGCTGCATTCGCTGCAGCAGATCTACCCGGGTGTGGACATCGCCAGCCACATCGTTGGGCAGCCGATCACTGTGTCATGGGAGGCCGACCCCAACTTCATGGGCGCCTTCAAGGCCAACCTGCCGGGCCATTACCGGTACCAGCAGCGTCTGTTCACACACTTCAAGCAGGATCAGCTGCCGGAGAGCCAGCGTGGCATCTTCCTCGCCGGGGATGATGTTTCCTTCACCGCCGGTTGGGCAGAGGGTGCCGTGACCACCGGCCTCAACGCAGTGTGGGGCGTGGTGAACCACCTGGGTGGCTCCTCCGTTGCCGGGAACCCGGGACCGGGTGACCTGCTGGACGAACTGGGCCCGATTTCCCTGGACTGATCCCGGCCAGGCCTCGCGCATCCAGCGTTTAGGCGTGCATTTCCCGGTGCGCCGCCGCGAGTTCCTTGTAGTGGGCTGCGTTGTGCTTCACGCCCTCGAATTCCTCGTCCGTGAGTTCACGGCGGACCTTGGCGGGAACTCCGGCCACGAGGGAGCGGGGCGGAATGACCGTGCCTTCCAGGACCAAGGCGCCGGCGGCAATGAGCGAGCCCGTGCCAATCACTGCGCCGTTGAGTATGGTGGCGCTCATGCCGATCAGGCAGTCGTCCTCCACAGTGCAGCCGTGGACCACGGCGCTGTGCCCCACGGAGACGCGCTCGCCGACGCTGCACGGGAAGCCAGGGTCAGCGTGCAGGACCACATTGTCCTGGAGGTTGGAACCGGCGCCGACGTTGATGGCGGCTGTGTCTGCGCGGACGGAGACGCCGTAGAAGGCGCTGGAGTCCTGGGCCAATGTTGCCTTGCCGATGATGGACGCAGTGGGCGCAACGAAGGCGGATTCATGGATGGCCGGGGTGTCTCCGGCGAAAGTGTATGAGGGGGCCATGGAGCCAGCCTACTTCCCAAGTAGGTCGCAGTTGGGTGCGGGGGTGCGGAGGACCAGGAATTGGTAGTGCTGGACCCAGTTGCCCGCGCCGGGACCGGACTCCACTCCCACACCCTCAGGCCACGTCCGGAAATGCTCGATCGAGCCGTGCTCACCAAAGGTCCGGCGCACGGTGTCGTCACTGCGGCGGCTGAAGAACCGCCGCGGTTCGTCGAGGTCCTCCGGGTTGAGGACCTCGCAGTCCTCACCTGACCAGAGCCCGACGGCGATTGGCGCACCAGGTGCGGCGACCCGCGCCAGTTCGCGGACGACGTCGTGAATTCCGCTGTTGGGGACATGAAGCAGAGTGCTCATGGTCCACACGGCCGAGAACACGGAATCCGCAAACGGCAGGCTGCGCCCGCTCGCAACCGACGCCTCCAGCCCGGCCGAGCACGCCACGTGAACGCTCTCCGAGGACAAGTCCACGCCGGTGTAGTGCAGCCCTGCCAGGACAAACTCCACGCCCTCAACACCCGTGCCGCATCCGAGCTCGAACAATGAATGCCGGTGTTCGGTCTTCAGCAGCCGGATGAACCACTCCCGGCACTGAACCCGATGCGGCGTCAGCGCACGGGTGTTCCGGACCGGAGCCTGGCGGTCGTAGAAGGCGGCCAGGTCTGCTTCGTGGTCGGCCTCGGGAATGCCGTGCATACCCTCAGCTTAGGAGTGGCGCTAGTTGAACACCACGGTCCGGGTGCCGTCCAGGAGCACGCGGTGTTCGGCGTGCCACTGAACTGCTTGGGTCAGCGTACGGCCTTCGACGTCGCGGCCCATCTGGACAAACTGTGCAGCTGTGCGGGCGTGGTCAACGCGGATGACTTCCTGCTCGATGATCGGCCCCTCGTCCAGGTCCGCCGTCACATAGTGGGCGGTGGCGCCGATGATCTTCACACCGCGGGCGTGGGCCTGGTGGTACGGCTTGGCGCCCTTGAAGGAGGGAAGGAACGAGTGGTGGATGTTGATGGCCTTGCCGTTCAACTCCGTGCAGAGATCGTTGGAGAGGACCTGCATGTACCGGGCCAGGACGGTCAGTTCCACGTCGTGTTCGGCGATGAGCTTCAGGAGCTCCGCCTCGGCCTGCGGCTTGGTTTCCGGCGTCACTGGGATGTGGTGGAACGGAATGCCGTAGAACTCCGCCAACGACTCAAGGTCCCGGTGGTTGGACACGATGGCCGGCACGTCGATGGGCAGGGTGCCGGTGCGCTGCTGGAACAGGAGGTCGTTCAGGCAGTGCGCGTCCTTGGAGCACAGGATGATGGTGCGGACCTTTTCGCCAACAGGATTGATCTGCCAGGTCATACCGAACGATTCGGCTACAGGACGCAGCGCGGTGGCCAGTTCGTCCTGGGAGGACGACGTCGATGCCTCCACGCGCATGAAAAAGTTGCCTGTGCTGGGGCTTCCGTACTGCTGGGAATCGGCGATATTGCAGCCGGCCTCCAGCAGGGCTCCGGCTACCGCGTGGACGATGCCGGGGCGGTCGGGGCAGGAAAGTGTTACTACGAAAGCGGTGGATTCAGTCACACGATCAAGCCTACCTGTGCTGCGTTGTTGTACTGTTAACGGGTCGCAACTGGCGTTGGGTGGACTACCACCAGGGAGCGGCAATCATGAAGACCACGGATCGTACGCCTGGGCCGAGGGTCATGTCTTACCGCTGCACGCACGTGACCGATCCCTCCGTCAAAAAAGGGGCGCGGGAATGCTGCTGCCGGTAGCCTGACCTGTAGCACCACCCGTTGCCTAGCCAGGAGATTTCCGTGACTACCACAACCACTTCCGCGTCTGTCAGCAACCAGTCGCTCGCCGATCTCGATCCCGAGATCGCAGCAGTCCTCAACCAGGAACTTGGCCGCCAGCGCGGCACCCTGGAAATGATTGCGTCCGAAAACTTTGCGCCCCGCGCGGTGATGGAAGCCCAGGGCTCCGTCCTGACCAACAAGTACGCCGAGGGCTACCCGGGCCGCCGCTACTACGGCGGTTGTGAATACGTCGACGTCGCTGAGCAGCTCGCCATCGACCGCGTCAAGGAACTGTTCGGCGCGGAGTACGCCAACGTCCAGCCGCACTCCGGCGCCCAGGCAAACGCTGCAGCACTGTCCGCCATGATCACCCCGGGCGATAAGATTCTTGGTCTTTCCCTGGCACACGGCGGTCACTTGACCCACGGCATGAAGCTCAACTTCTCCGGCAAGCTCTACAACGTAGCTGCCTACCAGGTTGAAGAAGACAACTTCCGCATTGACATGGACAAGCTCCGCGAGCAGGCCATCGCTGAGAAGCCCCAGGTCATCATCGCCGGCTGGTCCGCGTACCCCCGCCACCTCGACTTTGCTGCCTTCCGCTCCATCGCGGACGAAGTTGGCGCACTCCTGTGGACGGACATGGCGCACTTCGCCGGTCTGGTTGCAGCCGGTCTGCACCCGAGCCCGGTCCCGTACTCCGACGTCGTCACCTCCACGGTGCACAAGACCCTCGCAGGTCCGCGTTCCGGTGTGATCCTTGGCAAGCAGGAGTGGGCCAAGAAGCTCAACTCCAGCGTCTTCCCGGGCCAGCAGGGCGGGCCGCTCATGCACGTGATCGCGGCCAAGGCTGTCGCGTTCAAGATCGCCGCTGGCGAGGAGTTCAAGGAACGCCAGGAGCGCGTCCTCGAAGGTGCCAAGATTATCGCAGACCGCCTGAACCAGTCCGATGTTGCCGAGGCCGGAGTTTCGGTCCTGACCGGCGGCACCGACGTTCACTTGGTCCTGGTTGACCTCCGCAACTCGCAGCTGGATGGTCAGCAGGCCGAAGACCTCCTGCACTCGGCGGGCATCACTGTGAACCGCAACTCTGTTCCGTTCGATCCCCGCCCGCCGATGGTCACCTCCGGCCTCCGCATCGGTACGCCTGCCCTGGCTACCCGCGGGTTCGGTGCCACCGAGTTCACCGAGGTTGCCGAGATCATCGCCACCGCGCTCAAGGCAGGCTCCGCCGCCGACGTCGAAAGCCTCCAGGCCCGCGTCGACAAACTGGCCGCTGACTTCCCGCTGTACCCGCAGCACGAGCAGTGGTAAACGGCCTCGCTGCTAAAGCATCACCCGGGCACTGAACCGGAGCCTACGGGATCCGCCGCCACACCTACGGCGGCGGGTCCCGTTGGCATGAGCCTGTCAAAGGCTTTCGAACATAGGTCACCCACCAGAAAGAGCAGATGGAATGACACAGTCCACCGCACAGATCCTTGACGGCAAGGCCACCGCCGCAGCCATCAAGGCAGAACTGACCACTCGCGTTTCCGTCCTGGCCGCCAAGGGAATCGTCCCCGGCCTGGGCACCATCCTGGTGGGCTCGGACCCCGGCAGTACCTGGTACGTCGGCGGCAAGCACAAGGACTGCGCCGAGGTTGGCATCCAGTCCATCCGCCGCGACCTCCCCGAGGACATCAGCCAGGAAGACCTCCTGGAGGTTGTCCGCGAGCTCAACGACAACCCCGAATGCACTGGCTACATCGTCCAGCTTCCGCTTCCCAAACACATTGACCAGGACGTCATCCTGGAAGCCATGGACCCGGACAAGGACGCCGACGGCCTGCACCCCATGAACCTTGGCCGCCTGGTGGCCAACGTGAACGGCGAGATGAAGTCCCCGCTGCCCTGCACGCCCAAGGGCTGTGTGGAGTTGCTCCGCCGCCACAACATCGAACTCAAGGGCAAGCGTGTCCTGGTGGTTGGCCGCGGCGTCACCATCGGCCGCCCCATCGGCCTCCTGTTGACCCGTAAGGAAGTCAACGCCACGGTCATCCTGGCCCACACCGGAACGGTGGACCTGCCCGCAGAACTCAAGCAGGCCGACGTCGTGATTGCCGCTGCCGGCGTGCCGCACATGATCAAGGCTGAAGACCTCAAGCCGGGCGCAATCGTGCTCGACGTCGGCGTCAGCCGCGTGGACGATGGCAACGGTAAAGCTGTTGTCACCGGAGACGTGGATCCGGCCGCTGCCGACGTCGCCGCCTGGCTGTCCCCGAACCCGGGCGGCGTGGGTCCGATGACCCGTGCCATGCTGCTCGCTAACGTCGTGGAGAGCGCAGAGCGCCAGGCAGGCATCGCCTAGGTTCACACGCGCTAAACGAGAGGGCTCTTGCAACAATATGTGCAAGAGCCCTTTCACATGTCGGTGGGCGCTACTAGTCTGCTGAGGGTGCACAATGAAGCAACCCGCTCTGAAACACAAGCCGAATCGTCGAGAACCAGCGTCGACATGAACCGACCAACCGTCATCAGCGCGCGGAACCTCACCAAGACCTATGGTGATCTCACCGCCGTGGACAACATCTCCTTTGACGTACCTGCGGGGGAGTCCTTCGGGCTGCTGGGCCCCAACGGCGCCGGTAAATCCACCACCATGAAAATGATTGGCGGCGTCTCCCAGCGGACCTCCGGCTCACTCAGCATCATGGGCCTGGATCCCGAATCCCACGGCCCCGAAGTGAGGGCGCACCTGGGCGTGGTCCCGCAGCAGGACAACCTGGATGAAGAGCTCAAGGTCCGCGAGAACCTGATTGTCTACGGGCGGTACTTCGGTTTGCCCCTGAGCTATCTGCGCCCGAAAGCGGACGAGCTCCTGGAGTTCGCGCAGCTGACGGACAAAGCCAACTCCAAGGTGGACGCGCTCTCCGGCGGCATGAAGCGGCGGCTCACCATCGCCCGGTCGCTCATCAACGAGCCCCGGATCCTGCTCCTGGACGAGCCCACCACGGGCCTTGATCCGCAGGCTCGGCACATCCTCTGGGACCGGCTGTTCCGGCTGAAGGAAAGCGGAGTCACGCTCATCCTCACCACGCACTACATGGACGAGGCCGAGCAACTCTGCGACCGCCTGATCGTGGTGGACAAGGGCAGGATCATGGCAGAGGGATCTCCGGCCAACCTCATCCGCGAGCACTCCTCGCGCGAAGTACTTGAGCTCAGGTTCGGGTCCGAGCGGAACGCCACCATCGGCGTCGAACTTCAAGGCATCGGCGAGAGGTTGGAGACGCTGCCTGACCGCGTGCTGATCTACGCGCACGACGGCGAGGCCGCACTGGAGCAGGTCAGTGCCCGCGGGCTGCGTCCGGTGACGTCGCTGGTGCGCCGCTCATCGCTGGAGGACGTGTTCCTGCGGCTGACCGGCAGGAGCCTCGTTGACTGACCCGGCGAACAAGCCGATCACGACGGCGGAGCGCCCGTTGCGGGCCCACTCACCGGAGGTTTCGGCTGCCCGGGCGCGACGCTGGGGCGCCTTCTTTTATGCGGAGCAGGTCCTCCGCGTCATGCGGAACTACGGCTGGTCCGTGGTCCTGTACAGCGTGGGTCAGCCGGTGGCGTACCTGTTCGCCATGGGAGTTGGGCTCGCCAGCTTGGTGGATGCGAACAGTGAAGCCACGTTTGGCGGTGTCAGCTACCTGGAGTTCGTGGCGCCGGCTTTGCTGGTCTCCGCAGCCGTGATGACGGCGTCGGGGGAGTTTTCCTACCCCATCATGGACGGCTTCAAATGGCGACGGGTGTTCTACGGTCCGCATGCCTCGCCGCTGATTCCGGAGCAAATTGCCAGTGGCCACATCATGGCCAGCACCCTCAGGTTCCTCCTGCAATCGGTGGTGTACTTCGTGGTGGTGGCACTTTTTGGTGCTTCGCCAAGCCCTTGGGGCTGGGTATCGGCCATTGTGGCGACGGTGGCGGCACTGTCCTTCGGGCTGCCGCTCATGGCCTATGCCGCCAGCATCAAACAGGACAAGGGACAGTTCGCGTTGGTGCAGCGCTTCATTGTCATGCCGCTGTTCCTGTTCTCGGGGACGTTCTTCCCCCTCGATTCGTTGCCCATAGCGGTCCGCTGGATCGGCTGGATTTCGCCAGTGTGGCACGGAACCGAACTGGGGCGGGTCTTCACCTATGGAATGGACCAAAACCCTGTGCTGACCATCATCCACGTGGTCTTCCTGCTGGTGACCGCTACCGTAGGGTGGCTGCTTGTCCGGCGCCAGTTCGTGAAAAGGATGGGCTCATGAGTGTCCTGACAGGTGGCCACAGCGTTACGGACCTTGCCCGTGAGCGCAAGTTTGGCTCGCTGTACTCACGCAATGCCAAGGCAGTGGTGGGCCGTGGGCTGATGGCGGCCAAAAGCAGCACCTGGCTGGTGATGGTTTCCGGGTTCTTTGAGCCCGTGCTGTTCCTGCTGGCCATGGGCGTGGGCATGGGTTCCATCGTGGGCACGGTCCAAGGTCCGGGCGGCGAGGAGATCAGCTACGCGGCCTACATTGCCCCGGCGCTGTTGGCGGTCTCGGCCATGAACGGGGCCATTTACGACTCCACGTGGAACGTCTTCTTCAAGATGAACTTCGCCAAGCTCTACCAGGGCATGCTCTATACGTCCCTGGGGCCGCTGGACGTTGCCATCGGCGAGATCTTCCTGGCCCTCCTGCGCGGGCTGCTCTATGCCACCGGATTCACGGCCGTCATGGGGGTGATGGGGTTGCTGACCAGTTGGTGGGCCATCCTGGTCATTCCCGCCTCGGTGCTGATCGCCTTCGGGTTCGCGAGCTTCGGGATGGGCATCACCAGCTTCATGAAGACGTTCCAGCAGATGGACTGGATCAACTTCTTCCTGCTGCCCATGTTCCTTTTCAGTGCCACGTTCTACCCTCTCAGCGTCTACCCGCAGGTCATCCAGTGGTTCATCCAGGCCATGCCCCTGTGGCACGGCGTGGAGCTGCTGCGGCAGATCAGCGTGGGCTCGTTCAGCCCGGCCACCGCCATCCACGTGGGCTACTACCTGGTGATGATCGCGCTCGGCATCATGCTGACCACCGGAAGGCTGCGCCAACTGTTCCTGAAGTGATGGAGTTTTTGTACAGCTAATGCCCCGAAAGCGGCATCTTGGGGGCGTTAGCTGTACAAAAACCCGGGGCTTGGGGGCCGGTGTTCGCCGTCCGTGGAAGCGGGCACGGGCACCTTTGTGCGTTTGAGAGAATAGGTTCATGCAATCTCTCGGTGACCCGCACCCGTCCACGTCCCCCGCCGGTAAAGGCATGTTCAAGGGCTTCCGCATCGGCGGCCTGGGGATGACCGTCGTTATCATCGCCTTCCTGGTAGCTGTCATTTTCGCTGCCAACCAGAACGATGTTGTGGGCTGGGTCGTGGCAGTAGTGGCATTCGGTTGGTTGGCTCTTGCCACGTTCGTCGTGCTGAGCATTCGCAAGGCCGCGCAGCGTGCCGGTGCAAAGTTGACCGAAGCGCAGAACGCCTTTAACGCCGCAGCAGGCCGCGCGCCGTCGTCGTCCGCGGCCGACAGCGGCGGCACGCGCGTCGTTGCCGAGCGCAGCAAGGCAGACGAGGTCCGGGACCTCAAACTGGACCATTCGTTCAAGATCGTCCAGGTTCAGGTCCGCGTGGTGGATGAGGAACGCGCCAAGGGCGGCGCCGCGGACCAGGACACCATCAACCGCGCACTGGAAACCATTGCCATTACGGCCACCAATGCGCGCGACATGATCAAGTCATCCGGCGGCTCGGACGAGCCCGTAGCCGGCACCATCATCGACTAGAGTGGACCGGGTGAGTACGGCATTGAAGAAGGACTTCCTTCGCATCGCATCAGTTAACGTCAACGGCCTCAGGGCTGCCTACAAGAACGGCATGGCGGAATGGCTGGAGCCACGCGAGGTAGACATTCTTTGCCTGCAGGAAGTCCGGGCACCTGATGACATCGTCAGGAAGCTGATCGGCGACGGCTGGCACATCCTGCACTCCGAAGCTGAAGCCAAGGGCCGCGCCGGGGTCGCCATTGCTTCCCGTGAGGAACCCACTGCCACCCGCGTTGGCATCGGCGACGATTACTTCGATACATCCGGTCGCTGGGTTGAAGCCGACTACACCGTGAACAACGGTGCCGGTGAACCCGCCACCCTCACCGTCGTCAGTGCTTACGTGCACTCCGGAGAGGTGGGGACACCCAAGCAGGACGACAAGTTCCGCTTCCTCGACGCCATGACCGTGCGCCTGCCTGAGCTTGCCAAGCACAGCGACCACGCCTTGGTCGTGGGAGACCTCAACGTCGGACACACTGAACTCGACATCAAGAACTGGAAGGGCAACGTTAAGCGTGCCGGCTTCCTCCCGGAGGAGCGCGCGTACTTTGACCGCTTCCTCGGCGAAGAAATCGGATGGAGGGATGTCCACAGGGGCCTGGCAGGAAATGTCGCCGGCCCCTACACCTGGTGGTCCCAGCGCGGTAAGGCCTTTGACACTGACACAGGCTGGCGCATCGACTACCACCTGGCCACACCGGATCTCGCCGCCGCTGCTTTCTCGGCTGTAGTGGACCGGGCGCCATCGTGGGACACCCGCTTCTCCGACCACGCACCGCTGGTAGTCGACTACCGGCTCTAAGCTCCCTAAGGTTTTCCTCCATGACTAGTTCCACCACGACTGAAACCGGCACCGCTGCTGCTGTGACCGAACCCCAGCCCGCAACGTCCACCAAGCTGCCCGTTGGCGCCAAGCACCGTGTCCTGTCCGGCATGCAGCCTTCCGCCGACTCCTTGCACTTGGGCAACTACCTGGGCGCCCTGGTCAATTGGGTCCGTATGCAGGACGAGTACGACGCCGTGTACTTCATCCCGGATTTGCACGCCATCACCGTGCCGCAGGACCCTGCCGAACTTGCGCGACGCACCCGGGTTACAGCTGCCCAGTACATCGCCGGCGGTGTGGACGTGGACAAGTGCACCCTGTTTGTCCAGTCCCAAGTACCAGAGCACGCCCAGCTGGCGTGGGTCCTGAACTGCATCACCGGCATGGGTGAAGCCGGCAGGATGACCCAGTTCAAGGACAAAGCACAGAAGCAGGGCTCTGACCACGCCAGCGTTGGCCTGTTCACGTACCCGATCCTGCAGGCTGCCGACATCCTCCTCTACCAGCCGCATGGCGTGCCGGTAGGCGAAGACCAGCGCCAGCACGTGGAGCTCAGCCGGGACCTGGCCAACCGCTTCAACAGCCGGTTCGGGGAGACCTTCCAAGTTCCCGAGGCCTTCATCCAGAAGGAATCCGCGAAGATCTACGATCTCCAGAACCCCACTGCCAAGATGTCCAAGTCCGCGGAATCACCGGCCGGCCTGATCAACCTCCTGGATGATCCCAAGACTGTGGCCAAGCGGATCAAGTCCGCCGTGACCGACACTGAAACCGAGATCCGCTACGACCGCGAGAACAAGCCGGGCGTTTCCAACCTGCTGACCATCTACTCGGCCATCAGCGGAACACCGGTGGAGAAGATCGTGGCCGACTACCAGGGCAAGATGTACGGCCACCTCAAGGTTGATCTCGCCGAACTCGTCTCGGAACACCTGGCACCCATCCGGGAGCGAGCCAACGAACTCCTGGCCGATCCCGCAGAACTGGACCGGCTCTTGGCCCTCGGAGCGGACAAGGCACGCGACATTGCCTCAGCCACCCTGGCCGATGTGTATGCCAAGGTCGGTTTCCTGCCCTACCGCGGCGATGCACACCGCGACTTGGGAGTCCGCTAACTCCATGTGCTCCGCTGGCCAGCTCAACGTCAAGACCGATGCCCGCAAGGGTGTCGGTCCAGACCACTCTCGCCAGCCCGCTGTCACCGGCACCGATTGCGGTGCCGGTGACACTATGTGCGTGGGTGTCATCCTTGGTTTCCCCCCGGAGATCGCCCGTGAACTGCAGGAATGGCGGGCCTCTTTCGGTGATCCGATGGCCGAGGTCATTCCTGCCCACATCACGCTGATCACCACCACACCCACCCAGGACTGGGCCGCTACCCGGGAACATGTGCGGGAGGTGGCGCGGACACAGGAGCCGTTCGACATCACCATTTCGGGCACCGGTTCGTTCCGGCCCGTCTCACCGGTGGTGTTCGTCAACGTGGAAGAAGGCTTTGAAGAGTGTGTGCAGTTGCACGAGAAACTTCAAACCGGTCCGCTCGAGCGCTTGCTGCCTTTCCCGTACCACCCGCACGTCACGGTGGCGCACGATGTAGCCCAGGAAAACCTCGACGAGGCCGAAACGGTCCTCAGAGATTACCGGGCGACCTTCCCTGTGGTTAGCATGGGACTTTACGAGCACGACACCAACGGAATTTGGCAGCTACGGGAAGAGCTCGACTTTGGCGGCGATACTGACGAAGAACAGCAAGCGGATTCACGCCATGGAGGCGGACGCTCCTCCGCTGCCAACTGAGCTGGCCAAGCTCAAATTACAACTTCTGCGCAAGAGGCAGGACTGGGGCCAGGCCAAGCGCTCCGGCGAGGGGCTGCCGAAGAAGGCAGGAGCATTCTTCGCCCTGTTCATGGCCAGGCTGAACACCAACCGCGCCATGCGCTCCTTCCAGCACTATTCACGGCAGCACGGGCCGCTGCTGAGTGCAGGTATCGGCTTCAACATGTTCTTCTCCGTCACGGGTCTGCTGACCACCGGCTTCGCCATTGCGGGCATCGTCCTGGGCGGCAATCCTGTGCTGGAAGATGCCGTGATCGGAAGCGTGGCCTCCGCTGCGCCCGGACTTCTCCAAGTAAACGGCGGCGAGGGGCTGGTAGATCCGCAGTCACTGCTTAATCCGTCCGGGCTCGGTTGGACCGCATTGATCGCAGCGGCCATTACCATCTTCACGTCGCTTGGCTGGATAGCCAGTGTCAGGGAAGGCCTACGGGGAGTGATGAACGCTGATCCACTCCAGCGCAACGGCCTCCTCCAGAAACTCATCGACGCCGGCACCCTGCTGCTCCTGGGTGTCATCCTGGTCATTAGCGCCGGAGCCTCCCTGATCTTTGGCACCGCCGCCGACTGGCTCATCGGCCTGCTGAAGCTGGACGAAGCGGTGGCCGCCCCCATCGCGGCCACCGTCAAGATCGTGGTGCCACTCCTGCTGAACTGCGCGACGGCGGCAGTCCTGTTCCGCATTGCCGGTGGCCTTAAGCTGGGGAAACGTGCCCTGCTTGAAGGCGTCGTGCTTGCCGGCGTCGGGACCACCGTGCTTCAGTTCTTCAGCACCGAACTCCTGGCCAGGTCCGGAAACAACCCCGTCCTGGCATCCTTCGCCATCATCATCGGCCTGCTGATCTGGTTCAACCTGGTGAGCCAGGTGTATCTCGTCTCGGCGTCGTGGTCAGCCATCCGCGAGGCTGACACGGAGTCGGGGGAGCTCCCCCGCAAGAGGGTCCTTGGTTCCCGCCGCGCGGCGCCCCGTACCTGACGGTTCCAGTCCTGGAGGCCCCATGAACAACCAACTGTGGATCGGCTGCCTCCTGGGGGCTGCCGTGGGCCTCACCGTTGGCCAACTGGTTTTCAATTCCCCGTTCCTGGGCATCCTTATCGGGGTGGGGCTCGGGGCGCTTGTGGGGGCAGCGGTGGGACCCCGCCGCGGATAGCCGGCAGGGTCCCCGGAACCACCCTAGGGCGCCTGCACCAGCCCTTCCCACGCAACGGTCCAGTCCGACGGGAATCCGGGGGCATGCCGCTCCGGCCCGTTGTCCCAGCCTGCCGCCATCAGTGCGACGGCGGCCAGAAGCCCTCCGTTTCCGGGGAGGTAGAGCGGCAGGGAATCGGTTTGCCGGTTGTGTCCGTTGGTGAGGACCGTGTTCTTGCCGGCGCTTAGAAGGAGCGCGTCCACGGCTGCCTCGGGGTCCTCCAGCCGGGCAGCGGTCATGGCCATCACGGGATAGTCCCAGCCCCAGGTGCTGCCCCAGTCCCAGTCGGCCAGGACGTCGGACAGAGTGGCGCGCATGATGTCCGGATCAATGAGGTCGGTCTGCGGGAGGACTCCGAGGGCGCACAACATGGAGGGGTGGTCGGTGCGGATGGTGAAAGGCTCCACGTCGATCGCAGCGTAGACGCCGTCGATCACGCGAGGTGGCACCATGCCATCTGCTACGTCAGACCATGCCCGCACGGGTTCCAGGCCCAGCCGCTCGCGCCACGCAGAAGCCGTGCGCAGGCCCCACTGCCAGTAGGCCAACTCAAACGTCGGGTTGGTGACCTTGGCCCGGATGGAGCCGTAGCTTTCCTGTGCTGGAATCAGGGGTGGTCCCAGCTCGAATCCCCGCGATGTTGGGTGGGCAAAGCTGGCCATGAAGGCAGCTGACTCAAACACGATCTCGGCGAACTCTTCCAGGACTTCGCGGTTGGGGTTGGCCCGGTACACCAATTCGGCCAGGTGGATGGGGTGTGGCTGTTGCCAAATGAGGAACGTCCCGATCGGGCTGGGGCTCTCCCTTCCCTCGGGCCCTACCTGCTTGGGCCAGCGGACGCCCTCGAAGCCTTGGGCCTTGGCGGTCTGGCGGGAGGTCTCCAGCACCGTGGAGTACCAGCGCAAGGATGGCAGGAGCAGTTCCACGCGGTTCCAGTGCGCGAAGTGCGCGGCGTGCCACCAGTGCATTTCAAGATGAAAGCGGCCACGCCACGAATTGCAGACAAGCCCGGTCTCCTGTGGAGGCAACGAGCCTGAGCAATTGATCGCCGTCAGGTACTGGGACAGCACGATCCTGCGCTCCAACTCCTTCGCCCGCGGATCGGCGGTCGCGTCGAGCTCGATTGCCCCACCCGAGGACCAGAACTCCGGCCAGTAGGCGGCGGATGCTTCGATGACTGAACGTGCAGGTGAAAGTTCGACGCCGGTACCTCCTTCGGGGGTGGCCTTCGCCTCTGCTGCCTGGGCAGCCGGCCGGTTGTCGCCGCGGGGAATGCAGTCGCCATCTCCGGAGGAGACGAAGTCGACGGAGAGGTCCAGCACCTTGGCGGTGTCCGGGCCACCAGCGTGGGCAGGAGATATTCGGAGGCGGTGCTGTCCGGTTTGTTGCACCGTCAGGTCCGAACCGCTGATCACCACCTGGTAGCGGGAGTTATCCAGCTCGCGACGGACTGTCCATGCTGTGCGGCCATCATGGACTTGAGACGGATCCGGTCCGTCGAGCTGTGTGGTGTGGGCGTCAACGCTGGCCCAGTCCGCGGCGTCGTGCCACGCCTCAGAGCCGTACGGGAAGCTGAAGCCGACAACCAGACCAGCACCAAGCGCCGACGACTCCACCCGGAAGCCGAGCTGATCGCGGTCGGGGTGGCACGCCGTCGTAACCGTCACTGAGTGGCCCGCCAGCGTGAAGCGACTGGTGACGACCCCCGTCCACAGGTCCAGTGTTTGTTCGGTGCCGGCGATGTCTGCTGCTGTGAGGGGGCGTTCAGTGCCGTCTTCCATCCAGCGGAAGCCGATGCGCCCAAGGTCCAGCCGATGGGCGTTGGCCCTTAGCCAGGTTTCAGCCAACGACGTATCCGTCTCGCGATCGTTGACGATGTCTCCCACCATGTCCACGTAGGGCACGGGACCACGGGGTGAATCGTAGAGGACAGTGGAAGCGGCCAGGTCATAAGGCTGCTCCGATGGGACCGAGTGCCAACCCCACTGGGTTTGCGTACCCAGCAGCGTTCCCGGTGGCAGCTCGTCGCGGGCGCCAACAGGGTAGGCGCCGGGCAACGACTGCAGCCCCGTGAGATCCATGGTGAAGGCGAATTCTCCGTTGCCCACGGACACTGGGCTCCTGGGGTCAAGGTGTTCCTGCCGGACGTTGTGGCGCCGCACGAGGACCTTGCGGTCGATGGCTGCGGGGGATTGCGGACTGGGTATGGTGCTTTGGCTGTGCACTGTGCACGCCCTCCTGATGCTGTCTGCGTTGACTGCTGCTGTCACTGAGAAACCGTTTTCCGAAACGATTCAATCCTTGTCTCGGAGCGCGGAGGTGTCAACCCCTCAGGCGCCGGGGGTGGCGGGATCGTATTCCTCCGGGGCCAGAATTACGGTGTCCTCGCGTTCTACGAGCGGGAAGAATGCAGCCCGCTCATGGGGGCTCTTGTTGGGCTGGTGAAGTGTCAGGAAAAGGCTGCCATCCAGTGCACGGCCGATCATGCCGTGGCCACCATCAGTGCTCCAGAGGGGCTCTGGCTCCTGGGTCCATGGGCCCAAAACTGTTCCGGATTCGCTTCGGGCGATCCCCATTGCGTAGCCGCGGTCGCCAAAGCTCGACCACAACATGATGAGCTTGCCGCTGGACAGCCGGAAGAGGAATGGTCCGTCGGTGACATAGACGGAAAACTCCCTGTCCCGGACGGACGGAACATCCAGGGCGCGGGACCACGGTGCTTCCGAGGCGCTGAAGAGGAAGGCCGGCACACCCTCGGCTGTCCGCAAGTCCGGGCTGAGCCGCTGGGCCATCATGGCTCCGTCGTGTACTTGCTTCCATTCGTGGCAGAACGCCATCCAGGGCGTCCCGGCATCGTCCACGTGGAGCGTCCCGTCCAGGCACTCCCAGTCACCGGGGGTGACGGGGCCATCGCTCCACGGCTCGTAGGGGCCCTCGGGCGCAGTTGCTGAAAGGACCTGCGTTCCACGGAAACGCCCCGGCGCAGTAAACGTCGCGAACATGAAGTAGCGCCCTAGGTAGTGGTGCACCTCAGGAGCCCAGTACTGTTCCTGGCTCCAGAATTCGGGGGAGGGGCGGAAGGCGGGCAGCGGACCTTCCCACGTGGCAAGGTCGCTGCTTCGGTAGCAGTCGAACCCTGTGGCAGGCCCCGACCAGATGTTCTTGTCCGTGCTGCCGAAGAGCAGATAGCAGCCGGATGACGGCTGGGTAAGCACGAAGGGGTCCCGGATCTGGATCTGGTCCAAGCGCATGGTCAAGGCGGACTCCTCAGTGGATTTATATAGTTCATATTCCAAACTATTGACGAATATACACCGCTTTGATACGTTTCAGGAACCGTTTTCTTGAGCCTGAAAGAAGCTTACCCAATGACGCGTAAACCCCTCCGACATCTCCGCAAATCCATCGCTTTCGTAGCCGCCGTCAGCATGCTTGGGCTTACTGCAGCCTGTTCCAGCCCTTCCGCCAACCAGCCTGAAGATGGGCCGGTCGAAATCCGGTTCTCGTGGTGGGGCAACGCCAACCGTGCCGAGCTGACCAACAATGCCATTAAAGAGTTCGAAGCAGCCAACCCCAACATCAAGGTCAAGCCGGAGTACGGCGACATCACGGGATACTTCGACAAACTGGCCACCCAGGTGGCAGCAAACGACGCCCCCGATGTCATCACGATGGGCGGCGCCTACCCGGCCGAATACGCCAACCGCGGCGCCCTGCTGGATCTGTCCACAGTGAGCGGTTCCCTGGACCTTTCCAAAATTGACCAGGGAGCCCTGGAAAACGGGCAGGTCCAGGGCAAGCAGTACGGAGTGTCCACAGGCGCCAACGCCCTGGCTATCGTAGTGAACCCTGCCGTCTTCCAAGCCGCCGGTGTTGCGCTGCCGGATGACAGCAAGTGGTCCTGGGACGAGTTCGCCAAGATCGCTGAAGACATCACCACCAAGAGCCCCAAGGGCACTTATGGCACGGCGACCGTCCTCACTCATGACTCACTGGATGCCTTCGCCCGCCAACGTGGCAAGTCGCTCTACACACAAGACGGCCAGCTGGGACTGGACAAGGAAACTGTCCAGGACTACTTCGACTTCTCGCTGAAGCTCAGCGAGTCCGGCGCAGCGCCCAGTGCTTCGGAGACCGTGGAGAAGCTCAACGTCAGCACGGAGCAGACACTCATGGGCATGGGACAGGCCGGCATGATGCTCACGTGGAGTAACTCGCTCTCTGCGCTCAGCAAGGCTTCAGGGGCCGAATTGAAGCTCCTGAAGCTGCCCGGTGAGACACCTACGCCCGGCATCTGGCTCCAGTCCTCGCAGTTCTACACCATCTCCGCACGCAGCAAGCACACAGATGCCGCCGCCAAGCTGGTGAACTTCCTGGTGAACAACGAGGCCGCGGCCAAGATCATCCAGAGCGATCGCGGTGTGCCCAGCAACTCCGGCATGCGCACGGCCATCCAGGACCTATTGACTCCCCAGGGCAAGGTTGAGGCCGCCTACATTGACCAGATCGGCAAGATGGACTTTGCCCCCACGTTCATCGGTCCCACCGGTTCAACGGCTGTCTCAGAGATCACGGCCCGTATCAACACCGAGGTCCTGTTCAAGCGGCTGACCCCGGAGAAGGCGGCCGAGCAGTGGCTCAGTGAAAGCAAAGCGGCCATCGGCAAGTAGCAGCTAAGCGGCGTCGCGGATCTCCAGGTAGGGGTCCGCCCACGCGCTGATGATGCGGGCGACCCGTGCTGCCTGGCCCTTCCCGGTCAGCAGATGCTCGCTGCCCTCCAGCGAGATAAAACTCCGGGGGTGCCGGGCGGTACGGAAGATCTCGCTGGCGTTGTCGATCCCCACGGTGTTGTCGGTGGGGGAGTGCATCACCATCAGCGGCTTGTGGAGGGTGCGGATGCAGTCGCGCAGATCGGCGCGTTCCACGTCTTCCACAAAGTGGCGGCGGACCTCCATGGGACGTCCACCGAGGTCCACCACAGCGCTGCCATCGCGGAGGATGTCCTCAATTTCGGTGTCGAACATGTGCTCAACGTGCTTGGGCTCGTACGGTGCGCCAACAGTCACCACGGCGTTGAGCCCCGGGACATCGCGGGCTGCGGCAAGCACAGCCGCACCCCCAAACGAGTGGCCCACCAGCAGGGAGATTCCCCGGCGCTGTTCCCGCATGAATTCCGCGGCCAGAATGGTGTCGGACACCTTCACGCTAAACGATCCCGCCGACCATTCACCTGCTGAGCCGCCAAGACCCAAATTGTCGAAACGCAGCATTCCAATACCCTGCTCAGCCAGCCCCTTGCAGATGCGGGAAGCGGCAGGGCTGTCCTTGCCGAGCGTCAGGCCATGGGAGTACAGGCCCCAGCCCCGGACAGGGCCCTCAGGAACGTCCACGATGCCCGCCAACGTATCGCCGGTGCTTCCCGTGAAGCTGATCTTTTCGGAGCGTGACACGTTGGTCTCCTTGCGTTGCATTGACCGGTTGACGGCAGTGATTAACGACGACGGCGCCCCTCACCATCAGTGGTGAGTGGCGCCGTCGTCGTGTTTGTTCTTTGAAGAACGGTAACTAGATCTTGCGGGCCAGAATGGCCTGCTTGACCTCGGCAATTACCTGGGTCACCTGGATGCCACGAGGGCATGCTTCCGAGCAGTTGAAGGTGGTGCGGCAACGCCACACGCCTTCTTTGTCGTTGAGGATCTCAAGGCGCATGTCGCCGGCGTCATCGCGGGAATCGAAGATGAAGCGGTGTGCGTTGACGATTGCTGCCGGACCAAAGTACTGGCCGTCGGTCCAGAAGACCGGGCAGGACGAGGTGCAGGCTGCGCAAAGGATGCACTTGGTGGTGTCGTCAAAGCGCTCACGGTCCTCAACGGACTGCAGGCGTTCCTTGGTGGGCTCGTGGCCCTTGTTGATCAGGAACGGCATGACTTCGCGGAAGGACTGGAAGAAGGGTTCCATGTCCACGATCAGGTCCTTCTCCACGGGGAGGCCCTTGATCGGCTCGACGGTGATGGGCTTGGTGGTGTCCAGGTCCTTCAGCAGCGTCTTGCAAGCGAGGCGGTTGCGGCCGTTGATGCGCATTGCATCGGAGCCACATACGCCGTGGGCGCAGGAGCGACGGAAGGAAACGGTGCCGTCGATTTCCCACTTGACCTTGTGCAGGGCATCCAACACGCGGTCCGTGCCGTACATCGTCAGCTTGTAGTCGTCCCAGCGGGCTTCGTCCGAGATTTCCGGATCGTAGCGGCGCACGCGGAGCGTGATGTGGAACGTGGGAATTTCACCGTCGCCGGCAACACTTGCCGGGAGCTCGATCTTGGAAGCGGGCTCTGCCATTTCGGTCGTCATTAGTACTTACGCTCCATCGGCTCGTAACGGGTGAAGATGACGGGCTTCGTCTCAAGACGGATGCCCGCGACGGATTCCGCCGAGGAGTCGACGGTGACGGAATTGTCCAGGTAAGCCATGGAGTGCTTCATGAACTTTTCGTCGTTGCGGTCCGGGAAGTCCTCGCGGTAGTGGCCACCGCGGGACTCTTCACGGTGCAGGGCGCCGACGGTCATGACCTTGGCCATGTCCAGCAGGAAGCCCAGTTCCACCGCTTCCAGGAGGTCCAGGTTGAAGCGCTTGCCCTTGTCCTGGACAGTGACGTTCTTGTAGCGCTCTTCGAAGGACTCGATGTCGCTGAGGACCTGCTCCAGCGATTCCTTGGTACGGAACACCTGCATGTTGGCATCCATGGTGTCCTGCAGTTCCTTGCGGATCTGTGCAACACGCTCGGTGCCATTGCCGTTGAGCAGGCCGCTGAGGATGCCACGGGTCATTGCCTCGGGATCCTCGGGCAACTCGACGTAGTCGGCCGTCTTGGAGTACTCAGCGGCGGCAATGCCGGCGCGCTTGCCGAAGACGTTGATGTCCAGGAGCGAGTTGGTGCCGAGGCGGTTGGAGCCATGTACGGACACACAGGCAACTTCACCGGCTGCGTAGAGGCCCGGCACGATCGTGTCGTTGTCCTGCAGCACCTCGGTGGTGATGTTCGTGGGGATGCCGCCCATGGCGTAGTGCGCCGTCGGGAAAACGGGAACAGGATCGGTGAACGGTTCCACACCCAGGTAGGTGCGGGCGAACTCCGTGATGTCCGGAAGCTTGGCCTCGATATGCGCCGGCTCAAGGTGGGTCAGGTCCAGGAGGACGTAGTCCTTGTTTGGGCCACAGCCGCGGCCTTCACGCACTTCGTTCGCCATGGCGCGGGCCACGATGTCACGGGGTGCAAGGTCCTTGATGGTGGGGGCGTAGCGCTCCATGAAGCGCTCACCCTCGGAGTTACGCAGGATGGCACCTTCACCACGTGCACCCTCGGTGAGGAGGATGCCAAGGCCGGCCAGGCCGGTCGGGTGGAACTGGAAGAACTCCATGTCTTCCAGCGGGATGCCGCGGCGGAACGCGATGCCCATGCCGTCGCCCGTGAGGGTGTGTGCGTTTGAGGTGGTCTTGAAGACCTTGCCCGCGCCGCCGGAGGCGAACACTACGGACTTGGCCTGGAAGACGTGAAGTTCACCGGATGCGAGGTCGTAGGAGACCACGCCGGCTACACGCTTCTGCTTGTACGGAGTACCGTCTTCGCGCACTGCGTCTTCTTCGACGATCAGCAGGTCCAGGACGTAGTACTCGTTGTAGAACTCAACGTTGTGCTTGACGCAGTTTTGGTACAGCGTCTGCAGGATCATGTGGCCGGTACGGTCTGCCGCATAGCAAGCACGGCGGACGGGGGCCTTGCCGTGGTCGCGGGTGTGGCCACCGAAGCGACGCTGGTCAATCCGGCCCTCGGGCGTGCGGTTGAACGGCAGGCCCATCTTTTCCAGGTCCAGCACGGCGTCGATGGCTTCCTTCGCCATGACCTCGGCTGCGTCCTGGTCAACCAGGTAGTCGCCACCCTTGATGGTGTCAAAGGTGTGCCATTCCCAGTTGTCTTCTTCGACGTTGGCCAGTGCTGCACACATTCCACCCTGGGCTGCACCGGTGTGCGAGCGGGTGGGGTAGAGCTTGGTCAGTACCGCTGTGCGTGCGCGCTGACCGGACTCGATCGCGGCGCGCATGCCGGCGCCACCTGCACCGACAATGACGACGTCGTACTTATGGACCTGCATACCAGATGCTCTCTCTTTCAAAAATCAGATGGTCGGCGGAGGCTGCTCCGCTACGTCAGGCGTGCCGTATCAAACCGGCAGCGCCGCTGTGGCACGGCCTCTACGGGGCCGGGCAGAATCCGCCGGGAAGCTGAACGCCGTCCACCACGGGGCACGGGTTGAAGGTGAAGATCACCAGGGTGCCCAGGATGATGATGACCAGGGTGGCCGCGTAAAGGACCATCTTGAGCCAGAAGCGCGTGGAGTCCTTCTCGGCGTAGTCGTTGATGATGGTGCGGACGCCGTTGGTGCCGTGCAGCATGGCAAGCCAGAGCATGGCGAGGTCCCAGAACTGCCAGAAGGGATCTGCCCACTTGCCGGCTACGAAGCCGAAGTCGATGGCGTGGATGCCTTCGCCCACCAACAGGTTCACGAAGAGGTGGCCGAAGATCAGCACCACCAGGACGATGCCGGAGAGGCGCATGAAGAGCCAGGCGATCATCTCGAAGTTGCCGCGGCTGGAGCCCGTGCGGTTGTACTTCGGGGCGATCTTCCCGGAACGCGGGGATTCGATGGTTGTCATGGCTTAGTGGCCTCCCAGCGCGAGGGAAAGGTGGCGGATGGCGAAGCCGGCGAACGTGACCAGCCACAGCGCAAGCACGATCCACAGCATCTGGCGCTGGTACTTTGCGCCCTTCTTCCAGAAGTCGATGGCGATCACGCGCAGGCCGTTGAAGGCGTGGAAGATGATCGCAGCGACCAGGCCCGTTTCCCCCAGGGCCATGAGGGGGTTCTTGTAAGCACCAATGACGGCCGTGTAGGCCTCAGGGGACACGCGCACCAATGAGGTGTCCAGCACATGGACCAACAAGAAGAAAAAGATCACTACACCGGTAATACGGTGTCCAACCCAGGACCACATGCCTTCACGGCCGCGGTACAAGGTGCCAGCTGGTTTTGTCGGCACTGATTAAACCTTCCTGCAACACAGCGGCGCTGGCATGGGATCCATGCGGGGGGAACGCCTGCTGCGAGAGCACTCGTAGCTCACGCCTAAATCTAGGCTTCGCTAACAGCATATTCAATTTAGGACTGGCTTCTCTGCTTGTTAATTCCATGTTTCCTGCCCGTATTCAGGCAATTTTGGCCAGTGCTTGAGACGAACACCACATGCGTGGCGTTCTGCGGGGCTTCCCGGCTGCGTCGGATAAAGTGTTGCGGTGAGTACAGAAGACGCGAAATACCCGGAATCGCCCATGAACCGCTTCCATGCGGTCATTCCGGCGGGCGGTGTGGGCACCAGGCTGTGGCCGCTCTCGCGTGCCGCCGCGCCCAAGTTCCTCCACGATCTGACCGGTTCCGGCAGCACGTTGTTGAGGGCCACCTACGACCGCCTTGAGCCGCTGGCCGGCGAGCGGGTGCTCGTAGTAACCGGCGAGGCACACCGCGCCGCAGTGTGCCGCCAGCTCCCCGAAGTAGGGGACGACGAACTGGTGCTCGAAAGCGAGCCCAAGGACTCCGGCGCCGCCATTGGACTGGCCGCTGCCATCCTGTATCGCCGGGACCCGGACACCATCATGGGCTCCTTCGCCGCAGACCAGGTCATCAGTCCGGACAATCTCTTCCAGGAAACCGTGCGCGAAGCGATCTATACCGCAGCCATGGGAAAGATCGTCACCATCGGCATCAAGCCAACGCACCCGTCTACTGGTTTCGGTTACATCCGTTCCGGTGCAGCCCTCCATGTCGAAGGCGCTCCCAACGCGCTTGCAGTTGCGGAGTTCGTGGAGAAGCCCAGCCAGGAAGTTGCCAATAAGTACGTCGAGGCAGGGGACTATGTCTGGAACGCCGGCATGTTCGTCGCTCCTGTGGCCCTCATGCTCAAGCACTTGGAAGCCAACCAGCCCGAGCTCTTCGCGGGCCTGCAGGAAATCGCCGAGGCCTGGGATACGCCGCAGCGCGCCGAGGTGACCGCCCGTGTCTGGCCCACCCTGCCCAAGATTGCCATTGACTACGCGGTGGCCGAGCCCGCAGCGGCGGCCGGCGATGTCGCCGTCGTGCCTGGCACGTTCCGTTGGGACGACGTTGGCGACTTTGCCGCGATCGGCCGCCTCAACAACGCCGGCGACGTCGACGAAGTGACAGTGCTTGGTGAGGGCGCGCGCGTCTTTGCTGAAAATGCCAGCGGGGTGGTGGTCTCCGATACCAAGCGCGTTATCGCCCTGATCGGCATCAAGGACGTAGTCATCGTGGACACCCCGGACGCGCTCCTGGTCACCACCAAGGAACATGCCCAACTGGTCAAAGGTACGGTTGACGCCCTCAAAGCCAGCGGCGATACGGACGTGCTGTAAAGCAACCCGCTTATACCGTGAGCCACCTCTTTGGTTGTCCTGCCGCTGAACGCAGCGTAACCAAGAGGTGGCTTTCGTTCTTCGAGGGCCACGCATGGCTAGAGTTGTGACGTGCGCAATTACACGACTGAAACCGAGCCCGCTCCCGTGGTGAGTCCTTGGGTTGATGAACTGCTTCCCGGACTGATCGAATTCCGGCGTGACCTCCATGCGCACCCGGAGCTGTCCTTCAAGGAATTCCGTACCACGGACAAGCTCGTGGAGCGGCTTGAAGCAGCCGGGCTGAAGCCGCGGCGGCTGGAAGAGACCGGGCTGACGGTTGATGTGGGCGAAGGCCCCATTGCCACCGCCCTCCGCGGGGACATCGACGCCCTGCCGATCATTGAGGAAACCGGACTGCCGTTCGCGTCGAAGAACCATGGCGTTACCCATGCTTGCGGGCACGACGTCCACACCACTGCCATGCTCGGCATTGCCTTGACGCTGCAGCGGATGCACAAGAACAATCCGCTGGGTGGCACGGTCCGGATCATCTTCCAGCCTGCCGAGGAAACCATGCCCGGTGGCGCGTTGTCCTGCATCGAGCAGGGAGTGCTTGAAGGTGTGCCGCGTATCCTGGCGCTGCACTGTGATCCCCGGATCAACGTGGGCCAGATCGGCACCCGCATCGGGGCCATCACCTCGGCGTCGGACACCATCAAAATTGAACTCTCCGGCAGGGGCGGCCACACGTCCAGGCCGCACTTGACCGAGGACCTCGTCTTCGCTTTGTCGCAGATCGCCATCAACGTCCCTGCTGTTCTTTCCCGCCGCGTGGATGTCCGCAGTGGCGTGTCCGTTGTCTGGGGCCAGATCTCCGCCGGCTCTGCGCCCAACGCCATCCCCGGCTCCGGCTACATGGCCGGAACCATGCGCTGCCTTGACCGCGACGCCTGGCACAGCGCGGGGGAGTTGCTGGACGAAGTGGTGAAGCAGGTTGCTGCCCCTTACGGCGTGGACGTCCACATGGAGCACACCCGCGGCGTGCCCCCGGTGGTCAATTCCGAGCATGAGACAGCCCTCATCGAAGCCTCCGCGCGCGCGGAGTTGGGTGAGAACGCAGTGGTCCTGACCCCGCAGTCCATGGGTGGGGAGGACTTCGCCTGGTTCCTGGCCGACCTTCCCGGCGCCATGATGCGCCTCGGCACGCACACGCCCGGCGGCGAAGAATACGATCTTCACCGCGGCGACTTCATCGTGGACGAACGCGCCCTCGGCTACGCCATCCGCGTCCTGACCGCAGCTGCCCTCCGTACCATCCGCGACCTGGAGCAATAACCCCTCGAGCAGTAAACCCACTGAGTCGCATCAGGCGAAGATGAGTTGTGCGCAATTGAATTGTGCGCTATCGTTTTATCCATGAGTGATGCACCCCGCCTCCGCCACCAGGTTTGCTTTGCGCTGTATTCGGCTTCCAAAGCTGCGACGGCGGTCTACCGCCCCGTGCTGGAGGACCTCGGCCTGACGTACCCGCAGTACCTGGTGATGCTGGTCCTGTGGGAGCAGGAGCCGCGGAGTGTTCGCGACCTCGGTGCCGAATTGGGCCTCGATTCCGGAACGCTCTCGCCCCTGCTCAAGCGGCTCGAAGCCTTGGGCCTGGTGGAACGCCGCCGCTCCGCGGAGGACGAGCGCCGCGTGGACGTCGTCCTGACCGACGCCGGGACCGCCTTGAGCGGCCGCGCCCAGGCCGTGCCCCAGCGCCTCGCCGACGCCGCAGGCCTCTCCGCCGACGAGATTGAACAACTGCACGCAACCCTCGGCAAGCTCACGGCAGCGCTGAACAGCTCACTCTGACAGACTCCCGGAAAATCCCGAGACATCCATTCCCGAAGAGAAACGGAAACACCATGAAGACTCTCTACACTGCCGAGGCATTGGCCTCCGGCGAAGGCCGCGACGGCAACGCCCGCACGAATGACGGCAAACTGGATGTAGCACTCGCCAGCCCCGTGGAACTCGGTGGCAACGGTGAAGGCACCAACCCGGAACAGCTTTTCGCAGCCGGCTACGCTGCCTGCTTCCACTCCGCACTCCGCCTGGTGGGCCGCAAGGAGCGCGCCGACCTCAGCGATTCCGCCGTCGCTGCCAAGATCCACTTCGGCGCCCTGACGGACAGCGAAGGCTACGGCCTGGCCGCGGAGTTGGAGGTCGCCCTGCCCGCGCTGGACCGCACCACGGCTGAAGAGCTGATGGCCAAGGCGCACCAGATCTGCCCTTACTCCAACGCGACCCGCGGCAACATGGCCGTAGACCTCAAGCTCGTGGAGTTCGCAGCATGAGCGCCCCCGCAACGGAAACCCGCGAAATCCAGCTCGCCTCGCGCCCGATCGGCAGGCCGGTCCCGGAGAACTTCCGGTTTGCAGTGGCCCAGGTTCCCGAGCTCGCCGAGGGGCAGGTCCTGGTGAAGAACCAGTTCATGTCCGTGGACCCCTATATGCGCGGCCGCATGAACGACGTCAAGTCCTACTCTGCGCCCTTCCGCCTGGATGCAGCGCTCGACGGCGGTGCGGTGGGTGAGGTGATCGCGTCCCGTTCGGATGCGCACAAGGTGGGTGACGTCGTCGTGCATCAACTGGGGTGGCGCGAGCACGCTGTGGTGGACGCCGCCGCGACGACGCCGGTCCCAAACGGACTCGCTCCAACGTCGGCGTTCCTCGGCGCGCTGGGCATGACAGGGCTGACTGCCTACGCCGGACTGCTCAAGGTGGCTGAGTTCAAGGAGGGCGAGGTTGTCTTCGTGTCCGGTGCGGCAGGTGCCGTCGGCTCGATGGTAGGCCAGATTGCCAAGGCCATGGGCGCGTCAAAGGTCATCGGCAGCGCCGGATCGCCGGAGAAGGTTGCCCGCCTGCTGGAGCTTGGCTTTGACGCCGCGTTCAACTACAACGACGCCCCGGTGCTCGAGCAGCTCCGTGAGGCGGCGGGGGAGCGCGGCATCGACGTGTACTTCGACAACGTCGGCGGCGAGCACCTCGAAGCGGCCTTGGCGACCCTCACCGTTGGTGGACGGGTAGCAATGTGCGGCGCCATCGCACAGTACAACTCCACCGAGCCCCCGGTTGCGCCGCGGAACCTGGCAGTGGCCATCGGGAAGCAGCTGACGATGCGTGGATTCCTGGTGGGCGGACAACGCCAGCACGCCGCGGAGTTCGCGCAGAACATGGCCGGTTGGCTGGCCGACGGCAGCGTCAGCTACGACGAGACAATCGTCGATGGACTGGAGAATGCACCGCAAGCCTTCATTGATCTGCTCGATGGCGCGAACACCGGAAAGATGCTCGTCCGCCTCTAATCCACAGGTGAAGCGCGTGTGACTTGCACACCCGGCTACTGCTTGGTAACAAAAGGTCAACAATCTGACCTGGAGTGATCATTTGTGGTAGCTGGGTGTGTTCCAGGCCACTAGTGTTGGTGACATCAATGCGCTTAGGCGCAGCTGCGAGCATCAGTGAAAACAGAATTTCTGCCTCAGGTATAGGAAACGGACACTCATTGACCATCCGTCGTAGCGCCAATCACTTTCTTCCTGGAGGAAAATTGAAGAAACCACTGCGTGCCACCCTGAAGCGCGGTTCAATGGCCGGTGTTGCCACCGTCGGCGCAGCAGCGCTCCTGCTGACCGGTTGTGGACAGGCCCCCGACGCCGGATCCGGCGCTGCCACCAAGAGCGACTTTGTTGGATGCATCGTGTCCGACTCCGGCGGATTCGATGACCAGTCCTTCAACCAGTCCTCGTTCGAAGGCCTCAAGAAGGCCGAGACTGATCTAGGCATCACGGTGAAGTCGGCCGAATCGAAGGCCAACAGCGACTTCGAAACCAACCTCAACGGCATGATTTCCGCTGGCTGCAACCTTACGGTTACCGTCGGCTTCCTCCTGGGCGATGCCACCAAGGCCGCCGCCGAGAAGAACACGGACAAGCACTTCGCGATCGTCGACTACACGTATGAGACGCCGATCGCCAACGTCAAGCCGATCGTGTATGACACGGCACAGGCGGCTTACCTGGCCGGTTACGCGGCTGCGGCCACCACCAAGACCGGCAAGGTGGGCACCTTCGGCGGCATCAAGATCCCCACAGTCACCATCTTCATGGACGGCTTCTACGACGGCGTCCAGGCCTACAACAAAGCCAAGAACAAGACCGTCCAGGTTGTCGGCTGGGACAAGACCACCCAGGACGGTTCGTTCACGGGTGACTTCGAAAAGCAGGACACCGGCAAGCAGGTCACCATCAACCTGCTGGACCAGGGCGCAGACATCATCATGCCTGTAGCCGGCCCCGTTGGTAAGGGTGCAGGTGCTGCGCTGAAGGAAGCCAAGGCTGCCGGCAAGGACGTCAAGCTCATCTGGGTTGACTCCGATGGCTACCTCACCGCTCCCGAGTACAAGGACCTCATGCTGACCTCCGTGGTCAAGCAGATGGGTGAAGCCGTTGAAGCCGTGGTGAAGGACGACACGGAAGGCAAGTTCAACAACGCAGCCTATGTCGGGACGTTGGAGAACGATGGCGTTGCCATCGCACCGTTCCACGATCTTGACTCCGCTGTCACTGCTGAAACCAAGTCGGAGCTCGATGCCCTGAAGGCCGACATCGTCTCCGGCAAGCTGGTTGTCGAATCGGCAGCGAGCCCCAAGAAGTAAACAATTCCTGGACGCGCCGCCAGTACCGAGCCCCGGTACTGGCGGCGCGTTTTTGCCCTGACTAGGCTGAGGCCAAGCCAATGGCTTGTCTGCAGTAAGTCCCTGGACTCACAGAACGGTGGGAGTTGTGAAACTCGAATTGAAGGGGATCTCGAAAGCCTTCGGGACCTTCTACGCCAACCAAGACATCGACCTCGTGGTCGAATCCGGCCAGATCCATTGCCTCCTCGGCGAAAATGGTGCCGGCAAATCAACCCTCATGAATGTGCTGTATGGGCTCTATGAGCCCACGGCTGGCCAGATCCTGGTGGACGACCAGCCCGTCAACTTCCGCGGCCCCGGTGATGCAATGGCGGCAGGTATCGGCATGGTGCACCAGCACTTCATGCTGGTCCCCGTCTTCACAGTGGCGGAAAACGTGGCCCTCGGCGCGGAACCGACCGCTTTTGGCGGCATCCTCAGCATGGATGAAACCCGTAAGAAGATCCGGGAGATTTCCGATAAATACGGCTTCGACGTGGACCCCGACGCCTTGGTGGAGGATCTTCCCGTGGGCGTTCAACAGCGCGTGGAGATCATCAAGGCACTGGTGCGCGAAGCCAAAGTCCTCATCCTTGACGAACCCACGGCTGTCCTGACGCCTCAGGAAACCGATGAACTCCTGGACATCATGCGCCAACTCAAAGCCGGCGGCACGTCCATCGTCTTCATTTCGCACAAGCTGCGTGAAGTGAAGGCTGTCTCGGACGTGATCACCGTCATCCGCCGCGGAAAAGTGGTGGGCGACGCTCCTCCGTCTGCCTCGGCCACCGAACTGGCCTCCATGATGGTGGGCCGCCCGGTCAGCCTGAGCTTGAACAAGGCTCCCGCACAGCCGAAGGAAACCACGTTTGTCGTGGAGAACCTGACTGTTCGCGCGGCCAATGGCACCAACGTGGTGGATGGGATCAGCTTCACTATCGCCCAAGGCGAGATCCTCGCCGTCGCGGGTGTCCAGGGAAACGGCCAAACCGAACTGACCGAAGCCATCCTGGGCGTGCAGGAGCACGTCACAGGTTCGGTGACCCTGGACGGCAAGCAACTGCTGGGCCTTCCGGTCAAGGACGTATTGCGTTCGGGCGTCGGTTTCGTCCCGGAGGACCGTACCGTCGATGGACTGGTTGGGCCGTTCTCCGTGGCAGAGAATCTGGTACTGGACCTGTATGACCAGGCGCCGTTCGCCAATGGCATCAGCATGAAGCCGGCCAAGGTTGCCGAGCATGCCAAAGCCAAGATCGACGAATTCGATATCCGTACCCCTTCCGCAGGGTCGGCCGCCGGAACACTGTCTGGTGGCAATCAACAAAAAGTGGTCATGGCCCGCGAGTTGTCCAGGCCGTTGCGCTTGTTCATCGCCAGCCAGCCAACCCGTGGCGTGGATGTTGGCTCCATCGAGTTCCTGCATAAGCGCATCGTTGCCGAGCGGGACGTCGGAACGCCGGTCATGATCGTGTCCACCGAACTTGATGAGGTCATTGAACTCGCAGACCGGATTGCCGTGCTGTACAAGGGCAAGCTCGTGGGCATCGTCCCTGCTGGAACGCCCCGCGACACCCTCGGCTTGATGATGGCCGGCGTCGGCCCGGAAGGAGGCTCCGATGTCTGAGAACGATCAGTCCAAGAGCGAACCAACACCCGCCCTGCCCGCAGAGGATCAGTCCACAGCGGACCTCCGCGCGGCTGATGTCTCACTCGATACTGCAGGCGGCATGCTGGAGCCCTCCATCGTGCCGGTGTCTTCCCAGAGCGGCGACACCGGGTCGCAGCAGGGCAGCCTCATGCGCCGGATCGTGATGGGCAACGGCTTTGTGTCCGTGCTCGCCGTCATCGTGGCGCTGTTCCTGGGCGGCCTGTTGATCGCCAGCACGGACGCGCAGGTTGCCAAAACCGCAGCCTACCTGTTCGCGCGGCCCACGGACTTCCTGAGCGCCTTGTGGTCTGCCATGACAGAGAGCTACGTTGCCCTGTTCCAGGGTTCAATCTTTAACCCGCGGCAAGGCCTCCAGCCACTTCTGGAAACCATGACCGTGGCAACCCCGCTCATCTGCGCCGGCCTTGGCGTTGCATTGGCCTTCCGGGCGGGCCTGTTCAACATTGGTGCGCAGGGCCAGATCATTATCAGTGCGACCCTCGCAGCCTATGTCGGGTTCGCCTGGCACCTGCCGTTCGGCCTGCACTTGCTGGTGGTCATCATCATGGGTGTCCTGGGCGGTGCTTTTTGGGGCGCGATTGTTGGCATCCTCAAAGCACGGACCGGTGCGCATGAGGTCATCGTCACCATCATGCTGAACTATGTGGCGTTGTTCCTGCTGGACTTCCTGCTGAACACCGCTGCGTTCCGGCGTCCGGGGGATAACAGCCCTATCTCGCCCCGCCTCGACGAATCAGCAACCTACCCGGTCCTGATCCCGGGATCCAGGCTCCACGTGGGCTTCCTCGTAGCAATAGCGCTGACCTATGGCGTGTGGTGGCTGCTGAACCGGTCCACCATCGGCTTCGAGTTCCGCGCCGTTGGTGCCAACCCCATCGCAGCACGGACTGCCGGGGTCAAGGTATCCCGTGCCACCATCCTGGTGATGGCAATGGCTGGTGCCCTCGCGGCCTTCGGTGGTATTGCTCAGGTTGCCGGTACCGAAAAGGTGCTCACCGGCGGCGTCGCAGCCCAGATCGGCTTTGATGCCATCACCGTTGCCCTGCTGGGCCGTAGTACCCCGTGGGGTACGTTTTTTGCCGGCCTGTTGTTCGGAGCTTTCCGCGCAGGGGCAGTGCAGATGCAGATCCAGACGGGAACCCCCATCGACATCGTGCTGGTGGTGCAGTCCCTCATCGTCCTGTTCATCGCAGCACCGCCGCTCATCAGGTCGATCTTCCGGCTTGAGCCCAAGAAGAAGAACAAGACACCGAAAGCGGCTCCCAAGGCTGCCCTCGTCAACGCCTCCGGAGGTGCCAAATGAGCGCGACGACTACAGCTCCAAAGCCGGGTTCAACAGCCCTTCCGGCGTTCCGGCCGTCCATGAAGGTCCCGTTGTCGCTGGGCATCCTTGCACTCATTGCCCTGGTCTTCTTCGGCTTCCTGGGCCCGGACCAGACGGCCGAGATGAAGATCAGCGACGCCGGCGACGCCGTTGCCGTCCCCGCTCTTATGATTCCCGGGCAGGTGGGCGGCGTTGTCTTCGGCATTCTGCTCCTTGCCATGGCCGCCTATTCGATTTACCTCTGGACACAGGGGGAGCGTTCGCCCAAGTGGCTGCCGATCGCCTTCGCCGTCGTCTTCGTCTTCGCCTTGCTCGTGTGGATTGTGGCGGGTGCGCGGCAGCCGTCCATTTCGCTGGCAGGCTTGGTCGCGGGTTCGGTGACACTGGCGGTGCCGCTCGTCTTCGGTTCGTTGTCAGGCGTGCTGTGTGAGCGCGTGGGCGTGGTCAACATTGCCATTGAAGGCCAGCTGCTGGGCGGTGCCTTCACTGCTGCCTTGGTAGCCACCATGACGGGCAGCCCCTACATCGGCCTGATTGCAGCCGCTGCCGCTGGTGCCGCGGTGTCCATGGTCCTCGCCGTGTTCAGCATCAAGTATTTGGTCAACCAGATCATTGTGGGCGTTGTCCTGAACGTGCTGGTCTCGGGCCTCACCGGCTTCCTGTACGGCACCCTCATGGTTCCCAACAAGGAGCAGTTCAACACCCCGGGTCGCCTGGACATCCTGCCGATCCCGCTGCTTTCGGATATCCCCATCATCGGACCCATCCTGTTTGAGCAGTCCATCGCCGGTTACCTCATGTACATAGCCGTTGCCGTGGTGTGGTTCGGCCTCTTCAAGACCCGCTGGGGCCTGCGTGTCCGCGCAGTCGGTGAGCACCCGCAGGCTGCTGACACTCTCGGTATCAACGTCAACGCCACCCGCTTCTGGAACGTCACCCTGGGTGGCGCCATCGCGGGCATCGGTGGAGCAGTGTTCACGCTGGTGACCATCGACTCCTTCACGAAGGACATCTCCGGTGGCCGCGGCTTCATCGCACTGGCTGCCCTGATCTTCGGACGATGGAACCCGATCGGTGCCTTCCTCGCGTCCCTGCTGTTCGGCTTCGCCTACAACCTGCAGTCGATCCTGGGCATCATCGGTACCCCGGTGCCCAGCCAGTTCATGGCCATGCTGCCATACCTGGTGACCATCTTCGCCGTCGCCGGTTTGGTGGGTAAGTCGCGGCCACCGGCCGCAAGCGGCATACCGTACGTGAAGGGTTGACGATGCCGGCGAATGACATCGACTGGCCCGCTCTGGAAGATGCGGCAAAGCAGGCCATGGCGCGTGCCTATGCGCCGTACTCCAAGTTCCCGGTGGGGGCCGCGGCCCTCACCGAGGACGGCCGGATTGTCAGCGGCTGCAACGTGGAGAATGCCAGCTACGGCCTGACGCTTTGCGCCGAATGTGCCTTGGTGGGGGAGCTCCACATGACCGGCGGTGGCAGGCTGGCCGCCTTCTATTGCGTGGACGGCGGTGGCAACATCCTCATGCCGTGTGGGCGTTGCCGCCAGCTGCTCTACGAATTCAGGGCGCCAGGCATGCAGCTCATGACCACGCAGGGCATCAAAACCATGGACCAGGTCCTGCCTGACGCCTTTGGTCCCGAAAACCTGGAGGAAACCACGTGACCAGCACTGAAGCGTTCGACGCCGTCCAGATCATTTCCATCAAGCGTGACAAGGGCACTCTCTCGCCCGAGCAGATCGACTGGACCATCGACGCCTACACCCGTGGGGTCATTGCCGAGGAGCAGATGGCCGCACTGAACATGGCCATCCTGCTCAACGGCATGGACCGCGCCGAGATTTCGCGGTGGACTGCCGCCATGATCGCCTCGGGCGAGCGGATGGACTTTTCGTCCCTGACAAGGCCCGACGGCGGCATGAAGGCTACCAGCGATAAACACTCCACCGGTGGGGTCGGGGACAAGATCACGCTGCCGTTGGCTCCTTTGGTTGCCGTCTTCGGCGTCGCGGTTCCGCAACTGTCAGGCCGCGGCCTGGGCCACACCGGCGGAACGTTGGACAAGTTGGAAGCCATCCCCGGCTGGCGCGCCAACTTGAGCAACGACGAGATCATGGCCCAACTCCAGGACGTAGGTGCAGTCATCTGCGCCGCAGGCTCCGGGCTGGCTCCTGCGGATAAGAAGCTGTACGCGCTGCGCGACGTCACGGGGACGGTGGAAGCCATCCCGCTGATTGCGTCCTCGATCATGAGCAAGAAGATCGCGGAAGGCACGGGTTCATTGGTGCTGGACGTCAAAGTTGGTTCCGGCGCCTTCATGAAGGACGAGGCGCGGGCCCGCGAGCTTGCCGAGACCATGGTGGCCCTGGGCAAGGACGCCGGCGTGCACACCGTCGCCCTGATCACGGATATGTCCACGCCGCTCGGCTTGACCGCTGGAAACGCGATTGAAGTTGAGGAATCAGTGGAGGTCCTTGCCGGCGGCGGTCCGGAAGACGTCGTCGAGCTGACCGTCCGCCTGGCCGAGGAGATGCTGGCAGGCGCCGGCATCCACGACGCCGATCCCGCTGCGGCGCTCAAGGACGGGCGTGCCATGGATGTCTGGAACCGGATGATCGAGGCGCAGGGCGGGGACCCGCGTGCTGCCTTGCCGGTGGCCAGGGAATCCGAGGTTGTGTATGCTCCCGCGGACGGTGTCCTGGTGGAACTGGATGCGCTCTCCGTGGGTGTGGCCGCTTGGCGCCTCGGCGCCGGCCGTGCCCGCAAGGAAGACCAGGTCCAAGCCGGCGCCGGTGTGAGGATGCATGCCAAGCCCGGTGCGCTGGTCCGTGCCGGTGAACCGTTGATGACACTCCTGACGGATACTCCGGAGAAGTTTGAACGGGCCAAGGAGGCACTCCAGGATGCTGTAGTGATTGCGCCCGAAGGATCACGCCCGGCGCACCAGCTCATCATCGATCGCATCGCCTAGGCTTAAGTGTTCCGGGCTGTTCGCCAAGGAGGGCCCGGAACACCAGTCATCCGGCGCCTGTGGGGGAGCCGGCTACCGTAAGGAAACCGTGCAGGGCATCAACGATTTCATCCTCGCCGCGGCCGAGCAGCCGTGGGTGTTGTTCCTGGTGCTGGCCTGCTGCGTGATTGATGGATTCTTTCCGCCCATCCCCAGCGAATCCGTGGTGGTGGGCCTGAGCGCAGTGTCCGGAAGCAGCGGCTCGCCCAACGTATGGCTGCTCGGCCTGATGGCAGCCATCGGGGCCTTCTCCGGGGATAACATCGCCTACATTATTGGCCGTCGGATCGGTATCGCGCGGTGGCGTTGGATGCGCACCCAGCGGATGCAGGGCGCCTTCCGTTGGGCAGGCAAGGAACTCCGACGGCGTTCGGCCTCGCTGATCATGGTGGCCCGGTTCATCCCCATCGGGAGGGTGGCGGTCAACCTGACGGCGGGCGCCACTCATTTCCACCATCGCCGCTTCGTTGCCCTCACTGCCCTGTCGGCCATCCTGTGGGCCACGTATTCGGTGATTCTCGGCTACTTCTTCGGAGTCTGGTTCGAGGACAACCATCTCCTGGGTGCCGTCATAGCCATCGTGGTTGCCGTGATCCTGGGGGTCATCATCGATCGCATCATCAGTAAAGTCCGCGGATCCGTGCCTCTGGACGGGAAGAACATCCCTGAGGAAGAGGCCCCGCCTCCACCCACGGTATGACAGGCAAGGCTCCGGAAGATCAGCCCGGCGGTGGACGAATAAACGGCCCGTCACCTATAGCGTTAAACGCGTGATCCCTCGGCTGGGGCGTAGCGAACGACGTCCCGGCCATGGGACACTAAGAGCGACTTCCGTCACACTGTCAAGTCATATTCGCCGAGGAGCTACCGCCGCGTGGAGTTTTTGAACCAAATGCTCGAGCATGCAGCCGGGCAGCCCTGGATATACCCGGTCCTCCTGGTCTTCTTCTTCATTGACGGATTTGCCACCATCCTTCCCAGCGAAACAGCCATCGTGGGTCTCTCGGCGCTGTCCCTTCACAGCGGAGAACCGAACCTGTGGATCCTGGGCGCCACCGCGCTGGTCGGCGCGATGGCGGGCGACAATATGGCGTACATGCTCGGCCGGAAGATCGGCCTCACCCGCTGGAAGTGGATGCGCCGGCCCAAGGTCCAGAAAATGTTTGCCTGGGCGCAGTACGAGCTGGACAAGCGCGGGGCAGTGTTGATTTTCACGGCCCGCTACATTCCGTGGGGCCGCGTGGCTGTGAACTACGTTGCCGGACAAACAGGTTTTCGCCACCGCACCTTCTTCTGGCTGGACGCGTTCGCCTGCATTACCTGGGTGGCCTACTCCATTGGCATTGGCCTGCTGGCGGGTCAGTGGGTGCACCACAACCCGCTCCTCGGCGTAGGAATTGCGGTTGCCTTCGCTGTGGTCCTGGGCATTGTGGTGGATCATGCCCTGCGTTGGTGGCACAAGTACCTGGAAAAGAAGGATATCGCCCGAGGCGCCGCCCCCCGCGAAGATGTGCCCCGCGAAAATGTCCTCAGCGAAAACGTGCCCCGCGAGGATGCTCCCGTATCAGACGCGTCGGATGCGGTCCGGAAGGCCGTTGCAGGCGTCGACGCCTCCAAGCCTGCTGGCTAAGCTCCTGCCGTCCCCCTACAGTTAGTACGTGACTGAGCCCATACTTGACGCCGCCCCTGCCCTCGACTTCGATTTGAAGAGCCTCCCCAAGGTTTCCCTGCACGACCACCTCGATGGAGGCCTACGCCCCGCCACCATCATCGAGCTTGCTGAGGAGGTCGGCCACGCGCTGCCGTCCACCGATCCCGTGGCGCTGGGCGAATGGTTCCGCGAGTCCGCCGACTCCGGCTCGCTGGTGCGCTACCTCGAGACATTCGACCACACCATTGCCGTCATGCAGACCAAGGAAGGCCTGTTCAGGGTCGCCAAGGAATTCGTGGAAGACCTCGCCGAGGACGGCGTGGTTTACGGCGAAGTCCGCTGGGCGCCGGAGCAGCACCTGCAGAAGGGCCTCACCCTCGATGACGTTGTAGAAGCCGTTCAGACCGGCCTCGAAGCCGGAGTGGACGCTGCCGAGGAGCGCGGCCAGCAGATCCAGGTGGGCCAGCTCATCACCGCCATGCGCCACGCCGACCGTGGCCAGGAGATTGCCGAACTCGCAGTCCGCCACCGCGCCAACGGCGCGGTCGGCTTTGACATCGCGGGCGCCGAAGATGGCTTCCTGCCGTCCCGTTTCAAGGAAGCCTTCACCTACCTCGCTGAAAACAACTTCCCCGCCACGGTCCACGCCGGTGAAGCCGCGGGCTTGGAGAGCATCCAGTCCGCCTTGGTTGATGGCCGCGCCCTCCGCCTGGGCCACGGCGTACGGATTGCCGAGGACATCAGCGTGGAGTTTGAGGACAACTCCGACGACGACGGCGAAGACACCATCGGCATGGTGACCATCGGCAGCATTGCGGCTTGGGTCCGCGACCGCGGAATCGCCCTGGAAATCTGCCCGTCGTCCAACCTCCAGACCGGTGCCATTTCCGGTTTTGGCGACGGCATCGAAAGCCACCCGGTGGACATGCTCTTCCAGTTGGGCTTCAACGTCACCATCAACACGGATAACCGCCTGATGAGTGGCGTCACCCTGACGGACGAATTCGAACTGCTCGTGGAGACCTTCGACTACGACCTCGATGACCTGCTCGAGCTGACGCTCAACGCTGCCGAAGCAGCCTTCCTGCCGCTGGACGAGCGTGAAGCCTTGGTTGAGTACATCAACGATGCCTACGCCAACCTCGGCTAACAACGCCGACGGACCCGCGGACCTGATGGGTGGGCCCACGGCAGCGGGGGTCCCCGGCCGGGCTTGCGGGGTCGGGGAGCTGCTGGGGACAGTTGCCGCGCTGCGTGAGCATTGCCCCTGGATGGGTGCGCTGACGCACGAGTCGCTGGTGGAGTACCTGATCGAGGAAGCCTACGAAGTGGTGGATTCGATAGAAGCCGGTGACTCCCCGGCGAGGGACAGCGAGCTCCGCGGCGAGCTGGGCGATGTGCTGCTACAGGTAGTGCTTCATGCCCGGCTCGCCGAGGAGCGCGGCAGCTTCGACTTTGACGCCGTGGCGCGCGGAATCAACGCCAAGATGGTCCGCCGGAACGGGCACGTCTTCAAGGCGGACGGTTCCCTGCAGGAGAGTTTCCCGGCCAGTGTCGAGGAAATCATCGTCACGTGGGACGCCGCTAAACGTGCGGAGAAGCCGGAGCGGAAAGATCCCTTTGAGGGCATTCCGCCGCACCTTCCGGCGTTGGCAGCGGCTCAGAAGTCCTTGGATCGTGCGGTACGCGCAGGCTTGGACGTCGACGCACAAGGCGCGATGTCCGCCGTCGTAGTTCCTGTCATTCCTGCCTCGGAAGAGGCGCTCGGGGAGCTGCTGCTCGCCATCGTTGCCGGTGCCCGGGAACAAGGATTCGACGCCGAACGGGCCCTCCGTTCCGCAGTTCGATCGTTTCAGAACAGCCAAGCACAGCCTTCATGACGTGAGCCGTTGGAATCCGTGCCGTAACCTAAGCCACTCTCGACTACGCTAGTAGCGACGAGGACGTTGAGAATTTCCCTCCTCATTCCTGTAATTTGCCCATAAGGAGCACATCCATGGCGCTTATCGATGCCATCCACGCACGCGAGATCCTTGATTCCCGCGGAAACCCGACCGTAGAAGTTGAGGTCCTGCTCTCCGACGGCCAGATCGGCCGTGCAGCAGTTCCCTCCGGTGCCTCCACCGGCGAGCACGAGGCCGTTGAGCTTCGCGACGGCGACAAGGGCCGTTACCTCGGCAAGGGTGTCCAGAAGGCTGTTGACGCCGTCATCGACGAGATCTCCCCGGCCCTGATTGGTTTCGACGCCACTGACCAGCGCAGCATCGACCAGGCCATGATTGACCTCGACGGCACGCCCAACAAGGGCAAGCTCGGCGCCAACGCCATCCTCGGCGTCTCCCTGGCCGTTGCCAACGCTGCCGCAGCTTCGGCTGACCTGCCGCTGTACAAGTACCTGGGCGGCCCGAACGCGCACGTCCTGCCCGTTCCGCTGATGAACATCCTCAACGGCGGCTCGCACGCCGACTCCGATGTGGACATCCAGGAATTCATGATCGCCCCGATCGGTGCCGAGACCTTCTCCGAGGGCCTGCGCTGGGGCGTTGAGGTCTACCACAACCTCAAGGCCGTCCTCCAGGAAAAGGGCCTCTCCACCGGCCTCGGCGACGAGGGTGGCTTTGCCCCCAACCTCCCGTCCAACCGCGCTGCACTGGACCTGATCCAGGAAGCCATCAAGAACGCCGGCTACACCCCGGGTACTGACATCGCCCTGGCACTGGACGTTGCATCGTCCGAGTTCTACAAGGACGGCGCCTACCAGTTCGAAGGCAAGGCACTTTCCGCCACCGAGATGAGCGCCTACTACGCTGAGCTCGTTGCCGACTACCCGCTGGTTTCCATTGAAGACCCGCTGGACGAGAACGACTGGGAAGGCTGGAAGACCCTCACCGACACCATCGGTGACAAGGTCCAGCTGGTGGGCGATGATCTCTTCGTCACCAACCCGGTCCGCCTGCAGCAGGGCATCGACGCTGCCACGGCAAACTCCCTGCTGGTCAAGGTCAACCAGATCGGTTCCCTGACCGAGACGCTCGACGCCGTTTCCCTGGCCCAGCGTTCCGGCTACACCACCATCACCTCGCACCGCTCCGGCGAAACCGAGGACACCACCATTGCTGACATCGCCGTTGCCACCAACGCGGGCCAGATCAAGACCGGTGCCCCGGCCCGCTCCGAGCGCGTCGCAAAGTACAACCAGCTGCTGCGCATCGAAGAAGAACTCGACGACGCCGCACGCTACGCCGGCCGCAGCGCGTTCCCGCGTTTCAAGGGCTAGCCTTCAGCGAAAACACGTAACCGGTGGCTATGGTGGAATGACCATGGCCACCGGTTCTGTTTAACGCGGGCCAGGTCAGCAACAGCAAGCGCAGCAACCCGCCAGGCAAGCACCGGGCATTACAGGAGTGTCATGGCCACCCGTCGTCCAAAGGTACCCAGGGCCGACGCCCTTGGCGGCCCTTCCGGTACAGGCCGCCCATCCAGCGAAACGCGGACCGCCGGCGCTGGTCCGCGGACTGCAGCCAAGAGTGCGGCCGGCACAGGTTCGACCGAGTCTGGTTCCGATGGCGGCGATGTCATCAAAGCCGAGTTCGGCGGCACGCGATCCACGCCAAAACCGTCGACGCCGGCAGGTGGCAGCAAGATTCCGACGGGCAGGAAGCCCTCGGCGTCCACTGCTGGAAAGGCCACCTCCAAGGCCACCCCAAAGACCAATGACAAGGCCTCCAGCAAACCGAAGCCCGCGGCCAAGGACGATCGCGACGTCGATCCCGTACCAGCCAAGGCGTTTTCCGGCAGGATGCTGGCGCTGGCGGTCGTGATGATAGCCATCACCATCATGCTTGCCCCCACGGTCAAGATTTTCCTGGAGAAGCGCGCCGAAATTTCGGCGCTGGAGGCCGAGATTGCCGACCGGAAAGCAGAGCAAACCGAGCTGAACAAACAGCTTTCCCGGTGGCAGGACCCCAACTACGTGAAACAACAGGCCCGCGACCGCATTAACATGGTTATGCCGGGTGAAACGGGATACTGGGTGTTTGGGGGAGAAGAAGCCGCCGGCACGCCGGGTGGCCGCACCGGCTCCGGATCGTCTGCCAACCCGGAGAATCTGCCCTGGGTCGATGCCCTCTGGGAGTCAATCAGACGATCGGCAACTGACTAGAAGCGGTGCCCGCCGCCGTCGTGTCCGCAATGGACACGGCAACAAGGGCAGGAAGGTTGGCAGCGCAAGTGGAAGAGAACACGGCAGCCATGCCGCAGGAATCCCGCCAGCCATCAGCACACGATCTTGAGGTCCTCAGCCGCCAGCTCGGCCGGCCGGTCCGGGATGTCGTTGAGATCCCTGCACGGTGCGTCTGCGGCAATCCGCTGGTGGCGGCCACTGCGCCACGGCTCAGCAACGGAACACCGTTCCCCACCACGTTCTACCTGACCCACCCGGTCATCACCTCCGCGGTGTCGCGGCTGGAAGCGGGCGGCTTGATGAACGAGATGAATGACCGGCTGGCCGCTGACCAAGAGTTGGCGGGCACCTACCAAAGCGCCCACGAGGCCTATCTTCAGGCCCGGAACGACATCGCCGACCGCTCCGGGACCGGTGCGGTGCCCGAAATTGACGGCATCTCCGCCGGTGGCATGCCCACCCGCGTGAAGTGCCTGCATGTCCTGGTTGGCCACTCGTTGGCCGCAGGGCCGGGCGTCAACCCGTTGGGGGACGAGGCCCTGGAGTCCATCACCGAATGGTGGACCAAGGACCGCTGCTACTGCGACGGCGCCTGGGACACAGCGGGAGAGGCTCCTTCGCGCGACCTGAGCCGGCACGGCCCGCAGGGATTGCCGGACATCGTTGGACGCCCTGCGCCGGTGCGGAAATCGAAGACGGACATGTCAGGCCACCAGAAAGGCACTGCATGAGCCGCGTGGCAGCGATCGACTGCGGAACCAACTCGATCCGCCTCCTCATCGCCGATGCTTCGGCCGGCCGGGCATCGGGCCCCTTGGCTGACGTCGTCCGTGAAATGCGGGTGGTTCGCCTGGGCCAGGGCGTTGATGCCACGGGCGAACTTGCCCCCGAAGCCCTGGAACGTACGTTCGCTGCAACACGTGACTACGCCGAACTCATCAAGGTGCACGGCGCCGGGCGGGTCCGTTTCGCCGCGACGTCAGCCACCCGTGACGCCCGCAACCGCCAGGTCTTCGTGGACGGCATCCGGGACCTCCTGGGTGTGGAACCGGAGGTGATTTCCGGTGAAGAAGAAGCCGCGCTGTCATTTGCCGGTGCCAGCAGCGTCCTGCCGGCGACGGGACAGGACCCCATCCTCGTGGTGGACCTCGGCGGTGGCAGCACCGAGTTCGTCCTGGGCGACGCCGACGGCGTGATCGCGGCCCGCTCGGTGGATATCGGCTGTGTGAGGCTTACTGAACGTCACCTTCGCAGCGATCCGCCCACGCAAGCGCAAATCGCCGCAGCCGAGGCCGACGTCGATGCCGCATTGGACCTTGCCGCGCAGGCGGTGCCGCTTGACCGCGCCACAGCTGTGGTGGGCGTGGCCGGTTCCATCACTACGATTACGGCGCACGCGCTCGGCTTGAGCGAATACCAGCCGGACCGGATCCATGGTGCGTCACTGGATCTTGAGACCATCAGTGATGCCTGCACCAACCTGCTGGAAATGACGCGGGAGGAGCGCGCCAGGCTTCCCTACATGCATCCCGGCCGCGTGGACGTCATTGGCGCGGGCGCCTTGGTGTGGCGCCGGATCCTGGACCGCTTGGCCAGCGTCAGCGACGGCAGGATCACTACTGCCGTCTCCAGTGAGCACGACATCCTGGACGGCATCGCACTGAGCATCCGGGACGCCGAATGACGTTGCGTTTTCGCCGCACCGTCTCCGCTGCCCTTGCCACAGCACTGGCAGGCGGGGCGCTGGCGGGTGCATTGTTGACCGCTCCTGCCGCTACCGCTGACGCGTGGCGGGACAAAGAGTTCTGGCTTAAGGAATCCGGTGTTACCAACGCCTGGCAGGTTTCCAAGGGCGCGGGAGTCAAGGTTGCCATCATCGATAGCGGCATTGACGGGAACCACCCGGACCTCAAAGGCGTGGTGGTCGGCGGAACCGATGTCTCGGGAGCCGGGGCACCCAACGGGCAGAAGAGCATCGGCGCCAAGACCGAGCATGGGACCCTGGTTGCCACGATGCTCGCCGGGCGCGGTCATACGACCCCCACGGCATCGCCGTCACCGAGTGCTTCGGCGAGTCCGCCCGGACCACCGACTGTCCCGCCTGCCGGGGGACCGGACGGGATCACCGGCGTCGCGCCTGAAGCTGAAATCCTTGCAGTTTCAACCTGGCTCGGGTCACCCAATCCCGGTGGCAAAACAGATCAGGAACAGATTCCGGATGCTGTGCGATGGGCAGTGGACAACGGCGCCAAGGTCATCAACATCTCGCTCGGCAGTACCTCGCCGGACTGGCCGCAGAGCTGGGACGCGGCATTCCTCTACGCCGAGCAGAAGGATGTGGTGATCGTTGCTGCGGCGGGCAACCGCGTGGGCGGTAACGTGCAGGTCGGGGCCCCGGCGACCATTCCCGGTGTCCTGACGGTCGCCGGGCTCGACGGCGAGGGGCGCGCCAGCGTGGATTCCTCGTCGCAGGGCATCAGCATTGGCGTGGCGGCACCGGCCGAGAACCTGGTGGGCGGCATTCCTGGAGGTGGGTACGCCGAATGGGCAGGCACCTCCGGCGCGGCCCCCATCGTTTCCGGTGTTGCTGCCCTCATCCGGTCCAAGTGGCCGGAGATGAGCGCCACCCAGGTCATCAACAGGATTGTCACCACCGCAAAGGATGCGGGAGTTCCGGGCAAGGATCCGCTGTACGGCTACGGCATCCTGAATGCCGAGGCAGCGTTGAAGAGTGAGGTACCGACGGCCAGCAGCAACCCCCTTGGTTCCATCGCCGACTGGATCCGTGTCCACCGCCGGGGCGACTTCAGCACGCCATCGCAGGCGCCGGTCGCGAGCCCCACCAGCGCAGCGCCCACGCTGGCCGACCCGACCGTTCCCGCTGCGAAGACGCCGGCGACCGTCGATGACGCCCTCCCTGCCGCCGTCGTGCTTGGCTTTGGAGCGCTGTTCATTGCCCTCGTGACGGGTGCTGCGATCCAACTGCGCAAGGTCTCCAGGAACCCTCCGGCTGTTCCCGAAGAAGCCGAAACGGGTGCTCTTTTGAAGGTGGATCCGCCCGCCAGGAAGTAGTTAGTGAAGATTTTCACAAAGTACTGTACTCTGGATTCATGGCAACCACCCCTGAGCTCATTGACCGTCCCCGGGTCCTCGTCGTCGGCGGCGGTTACGTCGGCCTGTACGTAGCCCTCAAACTGCAGAAGAAGATCGCGAACGCGGGCGGCATCGTCACCGTCGTTGATCCACTGCCGTACATGACCTACCAGCCCTTCCTTCCGGAGGTGGCCGGTGGCAACATCGAGGCACGCCACGCCGTCGTCTCCCACCGCCAGCACCTGAAGCAGACTGAGCTCATCCAGGGCCGCGTCACCAGCATCGACCACGCCAACCGGACTGCGGTCATCGCACCGTCCGATGGCGGCGAGAACTTCGAAATCCCGTACTTCGACGTTGTCATCGCAGCAGGCGCCATCACCCGTACCTTCCCCATCAAGGGCCTCGCGGACAAGGGCATCGGCCTGAAGACCATCGAGGAAGCCGTTGCACTGCGCAACAAGGTCCTGGAGCGCATTGAAGCCGCTTCCACCATGACGGACCCGGCGGAACGCGCCAAGGCACTGACCTTCGTGGTTGTCGGTGGCGGCTTTGCCGGCATCGAGTGCCTCACCGAAATGGAAGACCTCGCCCGCGCCGCAGTCCGCAACAACCCGCGCATCCGCCAGGAAGAAGTCCGCTTCATCCTCGTCGAAGCCATGGGCCGCATCATGCCCGAGGTCACCGCTTCGCAGGCCGAATGGGTTGTGGAGCACCTCCGCAGCCGCGGCATCGAAGTACTCCTGAACACCTCCCTTGACAGCGCCGAGGGCAACCTCAAGCTGATCAACCTCCCGGACAAGACCCCGGCGCAGGAAGTTGAAGCAGACACCCTGGTTTGGGCTGCCGGCGTGCAGGCCAACCCGATGATCCGCTCCACCGACTTCCCGCTGGAACCGCGTGGCCGCGTCCGCGTCCTCCCGGACCTGCGCATCGCAGGCGACGAAGGCATCGTGGAGAACGCCTGGGCAGCCGGCGACATCGCCGCTGTTCCGGACCTTACGGGCAAGGGCCTGCCGGACGGTACCTGCGTCCCCAACGCCCAGCACGCTCTTCGTCAGGCCAAGAAGCTCGCCAAGAACCTGTGGGCTTCACGCTGGGACAAGCCGCTGCACGACTACAAGCACAAGAACCTTGGTGCTGTTGCCGGCTTCGGCGAGTGGAAGGGTGTTGCCAATATCAACCTGCTCGGCCGCATCGGCCTCAAGGGCGGCCTCGCCTGGTTGGCGCACCGTGGTTACCACGGCATGGCCATGCCCACGGTTGAGCGCAAGTTCCGCGTTGTCTTCGGCTGGATCCTGGCCTTCTTCGCAGGCCGCGACACCACGCAGCTGATCGATCTCGACAACCCGCGCGGTGCCTTCGTGGCCGCAGCGACGCCGGCTCCCAAGCCCGCTGCCGCTCCGGCTCCTGTAGAAGCCAAGCCTGTTGCCGAAGAAGTCAAGACTCCGGTCACTGCTGACGCCAAGTAGTTCACGCACGACTGGTTCACGCACGACGGCGGCCGCCCCCTTTCAGGGAGTGGTCGCCGTCGGCGTTTAAGCAGTAGCGTTACGGTGGTCGCGGGTCATTGCGCCCCTAGACTGTCTTCATGTCCGGTGAAACCGATCTGAAGACGCTGCTGGAATCCCTTCACCCCGTGGCCCGCGAGGGCGATTACGTTTACGCCTTGTGGCCGCACGGCAGGCCCCTGGAGGGCGGCGTCGAAGCGGCAGTTCGCGAAGCCGAGGGCCTCACGGTTGTCCTGCGGCGGGACGAAGCGGACTCTTTGGGCCTGAGGTACGACTTTGTCGCCACGTGGATCACGCTCCAGGTCCATTCGGCCCTTGAAGCCGTAGGACTCACCGCTGCCGTCAGCGCCGCGTTGACGCACGCCGGGATCAGCTGCAATGTCCTGGCCGGCTTCCACCATGACCACCTCCTGGTGCCTTCCGCCGATGCCGAACGGGCCATGGACGTCCTCCGGCTGCTTGCTCGTGGTGTCGTCCTGCGATCTGAGCGGCCCGAGGACCGGGAAGAGATCCTGGAGCTGACAGCCAACGCGTTCGCCGTCTCACCAGTGACGGGCGAACCTGTCGAGGGCACGCCGATCGAAGTCGGGCTCCTGCGCGAGCTGTTCGAGTGCGCGGAGTACATTCCGGAGTTCAGCATCGTGGCGGAAATGGGTGGGGAGATTGTGGGCCACGCGATCAGCACGCGGGGCTGGATCGGGGAGCTGGAGCTCATTGCCCTCGGCCCCATAGGCGTGCTTCCCCACTTCCAGAAGCGGGGGGTCGGTTCAGCCCTGATGCGCGAGACCGCGGCCCGCGCCACAGCACGTGGAGAACCCGGAATCGCACTGCTGGGCAGTCCGCTCTATTACCCACGCTTCGGCTACGTGCCTGCCACCTCTGTGGGTGTGCAACCGCCTGAGGCGATGTGGGGCGACCACTTCCAGTTGCTGACCCTGCCGGAATGGCCCGACGGCGTCCGGGGCACCTTCCGCTACGCGGAGCCGTTCAACGGGCTATAGCTGGGATACCATGGTGCGGGCGCCCCAGTAGCCCAATTGGCAGAGGCAGCGGACTTAAAATCCGCGTGTTGTGGGTTCGAGTCCCACCTGGGGCACGGACGGCAGGTGAGAGCTTATTCTCCCTTCCGCTGTGCGTGTGTCATCTTCCGCGCAAATTCCCAGCTGGCTCGTAGATTCCCCACAGGCAACGAGTGTTATAGGGATGTGACCTGAATCACTTATGTTCGCCGCCCAATTGCATTAGTTTGAGTCTTAATCAGGAACACCTGAGTAATCGCATCAAAGGCAGTTCGCACCTTTCGATCGAGGAGACAACGAATGTTTGATCTTTCCCCAGCGGCGCCCCGAGCCGCCAAGCTAACCGCGCTTGGCATTGGGGTCGCTCTCTTGGCCACAGCTTGTGGTGGGTCTTCGACTCCTACCCAGACTGGGTCTTCTTCCGCCGCCGCAGCAGGCATCTCCTGCCCGGCACCGAGCGGCGGGGCGGGAGCCGGCAACAGCCAGGCTGCCACCACCACGGGACCAGTACCTCCCTCGACCACCACCACTGACGCACCGCTGAAACTTGGATCGCTCCTGCCGACGACGGGGTCGCTGGCGTTCCTCGGCCCGCCCGAAATTGCCGGTGTCAACCTCGGCATCAAGGAAGTCAACGACGCCGGTGGCGTCCTGGGCGCCCCTGTCTCTGTGGTTCACCGCGATTCCGGTGACACCAAGACGGACATTGCCACCCAGTCCACCACGGCCCTCCTGGGCCAGGGCGTGAGCGCTGTCATCGGTGCGGCGTCCTCGGGTGTTTCCAAGACGGTCATCAACCAGATCACCGGCGCCGGCGTCATCCACTTCTCGCCCGCCAACACCTCTCCTGACTTCACCACGTGGGACGACAAGGGCCTCTACTGGCGCACTGCACCGTCCGACGTCCTGCAGGGCAAGGTCCTTGGAAACTACATGGCTACCTGTGGTGCCCAGACTGTTGGCATGATCGTTCTGAACGACGCCTACGGCACCGGACTCCAGAAGAACGTCAAGGAAGCCTTCGAGGCTGCCGGCGGCAAGGTAGTTGCTGAAGAACTCTTCAACGAGGGTGACTCCCAGTTCAGCAGCCAGGTGGATAAGGTCCTCGCAGCCAAGCCGGACGCCATCGCCCTGATTACCTTTGACCAGGCCAAGAGCATCGTGCCCCTGATCACCGGCAAGGGTATCAAGCCCACGCAGCTGTTCATGGTTGATGGCAACACCTCGGACTACAGCAAGGACTTCCAGGCCGGCACCATGAAGGGCGCACAGGGAACCATTCCCGGTACGTTTGCCAAGGACGACTTCAAGAAGAAGCTCCTGGCGATTGATCCCGCCCTGAAGGACTACAGCTACGCAGGCGAGTCCTACGATGCCGTGAACCTGATCTCGCTGGCCTCTGAAGCCGCCAAGAGCACCAAGGGTACGGACATCGCAGCCAAGCTGAAGGAAGTCTCTGAAGGCGGCGAGAAGTGCACCAGCTTCGCAGCCTGTGTCACGTTGCTCCGCGAGGGCAAGGACATCGACTACGACGGCCAGTCCGGTCCTGTCACGTTCTCCGACGCCGGTGACCCCACCGAGGCGTACATCGGTATCTACGAATACCAGGACGACAACACCTACAAGCCGGTCCGTGAAGAGTTCGGCAAGCTCTAAGCCGCAACTGATCTAAACCGCAGTCGGTAACTGGCCCCCTTCCTCACGTGGAAGGGGGCCTGTTCCGGGTTAACACGGCCATCACACAGGCGGCCGACCTACCATGTCCTCATGAAGCTAACCCGGGAAGCACGCTCCATCGCCGTGGTCATCAACGCCGGTTCACGCAAAGGTTCCACTGCCCAGAAGCTGGTGGCCGAAAGCCTGGCAAAGGCGGAACTCCCGGTCTCCGCTGTGTATGCGGTGCCTGAAGGCGGGGACCTCGGCCGGACCCTGGAACGGGCCGTTAACGAAGGTCACGATCTTGTGGTGGTTGGGGGAGGCGACGGAACTGTTGCCTCCGCTGCAGGACTCGTGGCGGGTAAGGACGTGGTGCTGGGCGTCCTTCCACTGGGCACCGCCAATGACCTGGCCCGGACGCTGGAAATTCCTCCGGACCTGAGCCGGGCATGCGCTGCCCTCGCGGAGGGGAAAGTGGTGGACATCGACCTCGGGCGGGCCAACGGCCGGCCCTTCCTCAACGTGGCTTCAGCCGGCCTGTCCGTGGCAGTCACCCAAGCCCTCAGTCCGCGCCTCAAGCGCCTCATCGGGCCCTTGGCATATGGAGTGGCTACGCTGCGCTCCTTCGCCGGCCACAAGCCCTTCCAGGCCCGCCTTGAATTTCCGGAAGGGGATCACGAACCCGTGGAGCTGGAGAACCTGCTTCAGGTGGCAGTGGGAAACGGAAGGTACTACGGCGGCGGCAACGCGGTCTCTCCGACCGCCGGGATCGACGATCACACCTTGGACATCTATGCGATTCTGGCTGCGCCCCTGCGGCAGCAGGCAAGGATCGCGCGTTCGCTCAAGAACGGCAGATTTGTGGAAAACGAGCAGGTGTACCACCTCACCAGCCGGAGTGTCAGGCTGGTCACCACTCCGCCGCTGCCGGTAAACCTCGACGGCGAGATCGCCACCAGCACACCCACCGACTTCGCTGTTGAACGGAATGCGGTGCATGTGGTGGTCCCGCGGAACAGCAGCAGCGCGACGTTTGAGGGACGCGGCTGAAAACACCGAAGGCCTGGTTCCGGTGCGACACCGGAACCAGGCCTTCGGGACTGGCGCAGTTAGACCTCGTCGGCCAGGGTGCCCAGGTAGAGCTGAATGACCTTGGGGTCCTTCATGAGCTCACGCCCGGTACCCGTGTATGCGTCCTTGCCCTGGTCCAGCACATAGCCGCGGTCGCAGATCTGCAGGCAGCGGCGGGCGTTCTGTTCCACCATGATGACCGAGACGCCGGCACGGTTGATCTCGTGGACCCTGAGGAAGGTCTCGTCCTGTTTGACGGGGGAGAGGCCTGCCGACGGCTCGTCGAGGAGGAGCACGGCCGGATCCATCATGAGCGCCCGGCCCATGGCCACCATCTGGCGTTCACCTCCGGAGAGTGACCCTGCCCGCTGGGCACGCCGTTTTCCCAGCTCCGGGAAAAGGCTGGTGACAAAGTCGAACCGCTCAGAGAAGTCCTTCGGCCGTTGGAACATGCCCATCTGGAGGTTCTCTTCGATGGTCAGCGCAGCGAACACGTTGTTGGTCTGCGGAACGAAGCCGACCCCTTGGGTGACCAGTTTGTTGGCCTTCAAACCCGTGAGGTCCTGCCCTCGGACCACGACGGTGCCGGAGTGGACCTTTACGAGGCCGAACATGGCCTTCAGGAGGGTGGACTTGCCGGCGCCGTTCGGGCCGATGATGCCGATCAACTCACCCTTGCGGGCCTCGATGCTGCATCCATTGAGGATGTTGACGCCGGGAATGTACCCGGCCACGAGGTTGGTGACTTTGACGACCGAATCGCCAGCGGGGGCATCTGCCGAGGCGGGCATTGGGGCGGGGCTGCTCATTTCCCATCCTCCTTCTTGGTTTCGACAATGTCGGAGAGGATTCCGGCGTCTTCAGTACCCACCACCGACTCTTCGTCGGCCTCAAGTTCTGCCTCGAGCACCTTAATGCCCTCTGCGTCGCCGAGGTCCACGTCGTGGTGGGCGCCAAGGTAGGCGTCGATGACGGCAGGATTCTTCATCACTTCGCCCGGAGGCCCTTCGGCCACCACCTTGCCTTCCGCCATGACAACAACCCAGTCAGCGATGTGCCGGACCATGTTCATGTCGTGCTCAACAAAGAGCACTGTCATGCCCTCAGCCTTGAGGTTCTTGATGTGGTCCAGCAGCGACTGTGTCAGCGCAGGGTTTACGCCGGCCATGGGCTCATCGAGCATCACCAGCTTGGGCCGGACCATCAGGGACCGCGCCATTTCCAGGAGCTTTCGCTGGCCACCCGACAGGGAGGCAGCGTAGTCGTCCTTCTTGGCGTCCAGTTTGAACTTCTCCAACAGGATGTTGGCCTGGGCGGTGATCTCCTTTTCACGGCCTCCCCACATGCCCTTGAACAGGGCCTTGGAGAGCCGTTCACCTGGCTGGTCCGCTGCGCCGAGGCGCATATTCTCCATGACGGTCAGTTTGCCCATCACTTTGGTCAACTGGAACGTGCGCACCATGCCCATGCGTGCCACTTTGTAGGAGGAAACGCCGGCCAGGCTGTTGCCTTCGAACTGCCACTTGCCCGTATTGGGCGTGTCAAAGCCCGTGAGCAGGTTGAACAGGGTGGTCTTGCCTGCACCGTTGGGGCCGATCAAAGCGGTGATCTTGTGGCGCGGGATCTCGAGGTACTCGACGTCCACTGCGTTGATGCCGCCAAAGGACCGGGTGACGTCCTCTGCCACCACAATGGGATCTCGCTTCTTGCAGCCGGGAGTGTTTTCCCCGACCGCGATGGGCCGCGAATCGGTCATGTAGTCGATATTTTCGGTATTGCGTTCGTTGGTCTCACTCATGCGAAAGCAAGCTCCTTCTTATTGCCGAAGACGCCTTGCGGGCGGAAGATCATCAGGAGCATCAGCGCAACGCCCACCAGGATGTAGCGCAACTGGCCGGCCTGGACGGTGGTCAGCCAGGTGACTGCCCCTGATTCGATAAGGCCGTAGAGCAGGCTCTGGGTCAGCGACAGGACAACCCAGAAGATCATGGCTCCGATGACCGGCCCCAGGACAGTGGCCATGCCACCGAGGAGGAGGCAGGTCCACAGGAAGAACGTCAGCTCCGTGCCGTAGTTGGACGGTTGGACAGCGCCGCGGGGGAGCGTGAAGATCATGCCCGCCAAAGCGCCCAGCACACCACCGATGATCAGTGCCTGCATCTTGTAGGCGTAGACGTTCTTGCCGAGCGAGCGCACGGCGTTCTCGTCTTCGCGGATGCCCTTCAGGACGCGGCCCCACGGGCTGCGCATCAGAAGCCATACCAGCACACAGCACACGATCACGAGTCCCCAGCCGACCACGCGGATGAAGAAGTCGCGGTTGTTCATGCCCATGTAGGACCCTTCGGGGAAGGGGTTCATGGCATAGAACGTGTTCTCAAACGCTGCCAAACCGTTGGCCGAGCCTGTCACGCTGGTGAGCTGGTTGGTGGTGACCACGTAACGGACAATTTCCGCCGCCGCGATGGTGACGATGGCCAGGTAGTCGGCACGAAGCCGGAGGGTGGGAATACCGAGGATGAAGGCGAAAATCACCGAGCACAGAACCGAGATGATCAATGCGAGGAAGAACGGGGCATCGAAGCTCAGGGTTGAGATGGCGAAACCGTAGGCGCCAACGGCCATGAAGCCGGCCTGGCCGAAGTTCAGCAGGCCTGAGTAGCCGAAGTGAACCGCGAGGCCCAAAGCGGCAAGTGCGTACGCCGCCGTCGTCGGGCTGAACAATTCGCCAAGGGCGCTGGAGAAAATGAATCCGAAGTCCATGGCCCGCTCCTAACCCACACGCTCACGCCGGCCGAGGATACCCTGCGGTCGGAACAATAGAACAACAATCATGATGAACAGTGCACCGACGTACTTGAGGTCGGCAGGAAGGCCGAACACGGTAGTCAGTTCCACGAAGATGCCGACGACGATCGAGCCGATCAGGGCACCGAAGACGGTTCCCAAACCACCCAGCGTCACGCCGGCGAAGATGAGAAGCAGGATCTGCGAGCCCATGTCGAAGGTGACACCTGGGCGGTAGTACGCCCACAGGATGCCACCGAGGGAGGCAAGGACACCGCCGACGATCCAGACAATGCGGATCACGGAGTCGACGTCGATGCCCGACGCGGCTGCCAGTGCGGGGTTGTCCGCTACAGCGCGGGTTGCCTTGCCAAGGCGGGTCTTCAGCAGGACGATGCCGATCAAGGCGATGACCACAGCACTGATGATCAGCGACCAGAGGTTGTTCGGCGATATGGACACAGGCCCGATCTGGATCTCTGCACTTTGCGCGCCGGGCAGCTGCTGTGTCGCGCCGCCGAAGAAGAACTGGATGACGTAGCGGATGGCCAATGCGAGGCCGATGCTGACGATCATCATCGGGACGAGGCCGGAGCCGCGCTTCCTGAGTGGACGCCAGAGTCCGGCGTCCTGGACGTAGCCGAAGAGCCCCCCGCCTACCAGTGCCAGCAGGATCGCCAGCCAGAAGGGGAGTCCGAAACCGTTGAACATGAAGACGAGGACGGCGCCCAGTGTCACCATCTCGCCATGGGCGAAGTTGGTCAGGCCCGTGGTTCCGAAGATCAAGGAGAGGCCAACGGAGGCGAGGGCAAGGAGGAGGCCGAAGCTCAGGCCCGCAACAAGCCGGTTCAGCAGGTTTTGGCCAAAGTCTTGCTGTTGGACCACGATGCCCTCGCCAAAGGCGAAGATCACCGACAGGTTGGAGGTCTGGCTGAACGTGACATCGCGGGGATTGTCCTGGCCCTCGGCCAGTGCGATGCCCTCCGGCAAGGTGGAGGTATCCAGCTCGATGGTGTAGGTGCCCTGGACAGGAACACCGATGGTCCACGCTCCATTGGCTCCGGAGGTTGCTTCACCTTCGAACCCGTTGCCTGAGGCCTTGACCTTGACGCCCGGTATGGGGGCCCGGGCGTCGTCGCGGAGGAAACCGCTGATGTTGTTCTGGAATGTCGTCGGTGACGGCGAAGGCGAAGGGGTGGTTGCCTGTGCCGAAGGGGCGGCGATCAGCAGGGCGGCGATGAGGGCTGCGAAAAACGCCCCCACGACTCTCTGCAGTCCCTTGGACCGTCTGATGGACGGGTCGCGCAGTGTGCTTCTCAAAATGGAAACCTCCACAGTGGGGGTGGTCCCGGCTGCGCCTTTGCAGCCGGTGCGAACGGTAAATGGGGCTTGTGAACAGTTCTTGCCTAGCTGCCTCGATTGTGATCTAAGTCACCCATGTGTGGCCTATGTTACCGCTCGGTGGGCTGAATAAACGCCCAGTTCGGGGGTGCAAACATCGCGATCGGATAACAACTGTGAAGCTATAGGCAACTTGTGATGTAGCTGGGCTTAAGTAAACCTTTGTTGTTTGAGGGTGTTTCTAAACGGTCAGGCTGATACCCGCCCCTGCCACTCTGGCGTTTTCGTGTCACGGTTGCGTTTCGTCTGGGTGAACAAGGGAACTTTCCCTCCCGCGCGCGCGTGGTAATTGGTACCGTGAATTATCACTTAGCCCTTTTTCAGGAGGACACCCGCAATGGCACTTGGCGGAAACCCAGTCTTCAACGGAAAGAATTTCCGTGGAGCAAAGCAGGCCCCGCCTGTACCGCAGAACCCGTACGGCCAGCAGTTTAACCAGGCACCCGGCCGGGCGCCTGGCCAGGTGATGGACGGCCAGGCCGCTTGGTCTGCCCAGCAGCAGAACATGACCAACGAGCAACTGCAGCAGATGTACAACCAGCCCTCGGCTGGTCCCGCCGACACCGGGCGCATGACCTACGACGACGTCATCATGAAGACCGTCGCCTGCCTCGTGGTCCTGGTTCTTGGCGCCGGCGTCACGCTGTTCGTCGCTCCCGCCCTCTCCACCATGCTCATGATCGTTGGTGCGCTGGGCGGATTCGTTCTCGCCCTGGTCAACACCTTCAAGAAGCAGCCGTCACCGGCACTGATTCTCGCCTATGCCGGTCTTGAGGGCCTGTTCCTCGGCGGCCTCACCCGCATCCTGGATGGCATGTACCCCGGCGTCGGCCTCCAGGCCGTCATCGGCACGCTGGCCGTCTTCGGCGTCACCCTGGTGCTGTTCAAGAGCGGCAAGGTCCGCGCCACCCCCAAGATGGTGCGCTTCTTCATGATCGCCACCATCGGTTACGCAGTCTTCGCCCTGATCAACATGGTGATGATGTGGACCGGCGCCGTGCAGGAGCCTTTCGGCCTGCGCACCAGCATGACGATTGCCGGCATTCCGCTGGGTGTCTTCATCGGCATCCTGGCCATTGGCCTTGCAGCCTTCTCGCTGATCATGGACTTCACCAGCATCGAAGAAGGCGTCCGCGCCGGCGCCCCGGAGCGTTACTCCTGGGTTGCGGCCTTCGGCCTGACGGTTACCCTGGTTTGGCTCTACGTTGAAATCATCCGCCTGCTGGCAATTCTGCGAGGCGACGACTAACTCCACCGGAGTTCGTCACACCTGAAATGCCCCCGAAGAGTCTTCGGGGGCATTTTTGTGTCCGGGCCAGCCATCGGCCTAGCTCAGGCGCTCGAAAACCACGGCCATTCCCTGCCCGCCGCCAACACAGAGCGTGGCAAGCCCCAACGTTCCGTCCCGCTCCTTCAGTCCGTTGAGCAACGTGCTGGTCATCCGCGCACCGGTCATGCCAAAGGGGTGTCCCAGGGCGATGGCGCCACCATGGACGTTGAGCTTGGTGGGGTCGATGCCCAGCTCACGCGCACTTGCCACCACCTGCACGGCGAAGGCTTCGTTGAGCTCCACGAGGTCGATGTCGTTCATGGTCATCCCAGCCAACGCCAATGCACGCCGGGAGGACTCCACGGGCCCCATGCCCATCAGTTCGGGGGAGAGGGCGCTCACGCCGGTAGACACCACGCGGGCCAGGGGCTCCAGGCCCAGTTCGCGTGCCCGGGTATCGCTCATGACAACCACCGCCGCGGCGCCGTCGTTGAGGGGGCACGCATTGCCGGCGGTGACCGTCCCCTCGGGGCGGAAGACGGGCTGCAGCGCTGATACGGCGTCGAGGGTTACGCCCGCACGGGGAGAGTCGTCCCGCTCCACCACTATGCCGTCTTTGCGGGTGTACGGCGTGATGTCCCGGGCGTAGAAGCCTGAAGCGATGGCAGCCTCGGCGCGGTTTTGGCTCAGTACGCCCCACTCGTCCTGCTCGGTCCGGCTAATGCCGTAGCTGGTGGCGACGTTCTCGGCGGTCTGTCCCATGGAAAGGTAAATGTCCGGCAAGCGGCCGCCCAGTCGGGGATCGGTCCACGGAATGTTGGACGCTGCACGGGACGCCGTGCGTTGGGCCGCCGATTCGAAGAGTGGGTTGTGGTTGGCGGTATCCGTTTCGCCGGCGCCCGCCCAATTCTGGTATCGGGAGACACTCTCCACTCCGGCGGAGACGATCGCGTTGGCCTCACCGGATTTGATGGCGTGGAAGGCCATTCGCAGGGTTTGCAGGCTCGATGCACAGAAACGGTTGATGGTGGCCGCCGGAACTCGGTCGAGCCCCGCGAGGACGGCAACCACGCGGGCCATGTTGGACCCGGCTTCTCCGCTGGGTTCTGCACAGCCCAGGAGGAGGTCGTCCAGGCCTCGTCCGTCGTCCAAGGCGGGGTCAAAACCGGGGATCTTGGCGAGGGCGGCCTGCACCATGGCGGTTGCGAGGTCGTCGGGGCGTTCGTCCTTGAGCGAGCCTTTGAAAGCCCGGCCAATAGGGCTTCGGGCAGTGGAAACAATCACAGCCTCAGTCATGGCCACAGCTTACGCCCGGCGCCTGTAGGGGCGCCGGGCGGTTGCTGGAAAGCGGGTTGACGTCAGGCCAAACGACGGGCGCCCGCCGCCGGAGTCACGGTGAAGATGTCCGGTGCGGTGTAGCCCGCCTCCGCGAAGGAACGCACGACGGCGTCCCGCACCTGCCGCTCCTGGCCCACTGGAGTAAGTGCGATGGCTGAGCCACCGAAACCGCCGCCGGTCATGCGGGCGCCGATGGCGCCGTTGGCTCGCGCGGTGTCCACGGCGAGGTCCAGCTCAGGGCAGGAGATCTCAAAGTCGTCGCGCATCGAAACGTGGCTGGCATCCAAAAGGCCACCGATGCTGGCGGGACCCTGGCTGCCCAGGACTTCCACGGTCTGCAGCACGCGGTCGTTTTCGGTGACGACATGGCGGACGCGTTTCAGCGTGGTCTCATCCAGCAACCCGGAGGCCTCCTCCAAACGTTCAACGCCGACGTCGCGCAGTGCTTTGACCCCGAGGATTTCGGCGCCCAACTCGCAGGAAGCGCGACGGGAGGCATAACCGCCGTCGGCGTGCGAGTGCGACACCTTGGTGTCGATGACCAGCAGCACGAGCCCTGAGGCCTCTGCGTCGAACGGGACCAGGTCCACGTGCTGGTCGCGGCAGTCCAGGAAGACGGCCTGTCCCTTGGCGCCGCGCAGGGAGGCTGACTGGTCCATGATTCCAGTGGGTGCGCCAACGTACACGTTTTCGGCACGCTGGGTAGCCAGCACCAGTTCCTCGGCCGGAAGGCCGGCTCCGGTCACATCATTCAGGGCGCTGATGACGGCGCATTCAATGGCGTGGGAGGAAGAGAGGCCGGCGCCCAAGGGCACATCGGAGTCGAGCAGGAGGTCGAAGCCGGGCACGTCGATGCCGCGCTCCTTCAACGCCCAGGCAACACCGAGCGGGTAGCGGGACCAGCCTTCTCCCGTGCCCGGCTCCAGGTCGGAGAGGTCAGCTTCCACCAAACCATGGCCACCGAACATGGACAGCAGGCGCACCGTGGAGTCGTCGCGTACCCGCAACGCCACTTTGGCGGTCTTGTCGATGGCGAAGGGCAACACAAAGCCTTCGTTGTAGTCCGTATGCTCGCCGATGAGGTTGACGCGGCCCGGTGCCTGCCACACGCCGTCGGGAGCTGCGCCAAACGTTTCCTGGAAGCGGGCGGCGAGGACGCCGGTATCTGTCGTGGTGGTCATGCTCGGGTGCCTTCCAGGGTCTTGGGCGATGCCGGTGCTGCGGCGACGCTGCGGAGGCGCTCCGCAACGGCTTCCGGGGTGGTGTCGTTGATGAACGCTCCCATGGCGGCCTCTGAGCCGGCCAGGTACTTGAGCTTATCGGCAGCGCGGCGGGGCGAGGTCAGCTGCAGGTGAAGCTGGCCCGCAGGACGAAGTGCCGGATCCAGCGGTGCTTGGTGCCATGCCGAGATGTACGGCATGGGCGTGGGGTAGAGGGAGTCGAGGCGCTTGAGCAGGTCAAGGTAGACGTGCGAGAGCTCATCGCGTTCTTCGCCCGTAAGGGCCGCAAGGTCAGGGACGCTGCGGTGGGGGACCAAATGGATTTCCAGGGGCCAACGCGCTGCAAAGGGGACGTAGGCACTGAAGTGTTCGGCCTCCAGCACCATGCGGCTGCCGTCTTCACGTTCGGCCCTGAGGAGCGAGGCCGCCAGCGTTTCCTTAGCGTCGACGTCGTCGTAATACTTCCGGGCCACGGCGCCAAGCTGGGCGGCGCGCGGCGTGACGTACGGGTAGGCGTAGATCTGGCCGTGCGGGTGGTGCAGGGTGACGCCGATGTCCGCGCCGCGGTTCTCGAAGGGGAATACCTGCTTGATGCCCGGCAGTGCGCTGAGCGCCTCCGTCCGCTGCGCCCAGGCCTCTATGACCGTGCGGGCGCGCGTCTCGCCAAGCTCAGCGAAGGAGCCCGTGTGCTCCGGGGTGAAGGCAACAACTTCGCAGCGGCCGTAGGCGGGGCCGGTAGTGCCATGGCCGCTGGTGCCCGGTGCCGGGAGCGGGGGAATGTCGCCAAGGGCCGGCCCCAGTGACGGGAAGCGGTTCTCGAACACCACGACGTCATAGTCCGAGGCCGGAATTTCCGAAGGATTCGCTGCGGTCGTGGGGCAAATGGGGCACTGGTCGGCAGGGGGAAGGTGCGTGCGGGCCTGGCGGTGGGCCGCTACTGCCACCCAGTCACCTGACAGGGCGTCATACCTGACTTCGCCGGGCTCTCCGCGCGCCGGAAGCTCGCGGTGGTCCACCAGTGATTCCGGTGTTCGCTCCGGGGTTCGGGGGTCGTCGAAGTAGATCAGCTCGCGGCTGTCCGCGAGGCGGGTGCTGGTGATGCGACTCATGGATCCATTATTCCACAAGTGACCAAAAACGCATAGTTTCTAACAAAAGCTAACATTCGGGAATCGGGGCGGTTTCCGTCATGCAGTACGGTATTGCCATGCCTGCCTCGCCATCGCCTGCTGAAAACGCACTCCAATCCGAACCCCGCCGTTTCGCCACCGGCCGTCAATTCGAAATCCGTCGCGGCGATGCGCTCGCCGTCATTACCGAGCTCGCGGCAGGCCTGCGGCTCTATTCCAAGGGCGGCGTGCAGCTGACGGAAAGCTACGGCGACGAAGAGATTCCTCCCGGCGCCACGGGCATCACCCTGGCGCCCTGGGCAAACAGGGTGGAAGACGGCGTCTGGCACCTCGACGGCCGGAAGCAGCAGCTCGACATCACCGAGGTCCCACGCAACAACGCCAGCCACGGCCTGCTGCGCAACACTGCGTATTCCCTGGTGGACGAGTCCGAGTTCTCCGTGACGCTGGAGGCCACCGTTTTTCCGCAGCACGGCTACCCCTTCCTGGTAAGGCACCAGGTTCGCTACGAGCTGGATGAAGCTTTGGACCTCCGCGTCTGGCAGTCCTTGGTCAATGATTCCCAGGAGAGTGCGCCCTATGTTCTCGGAGCGCATCCATACCTTCGCCTTGGGGACGTCGCCCCAGAGGACCTGGTCCTGAGGGTGCAGGCAAAGACCCGGCTGGTGGCCGACGAGCGACTGATTCCCCGCAGCACCGCTGCGGTGGAGGGCGAGTACGACCTCTCAGCCGGTACCGCCGTCGGGAATCTGTTGATTGATGTCGCCTTGACGGACCTGACGTACGACGGCGGCGTGGCCCGCCACACGCTGACCGCGCCGGATGGGCGCAGCGTGAGCCTCGAGCAGGACGAGAACTGCCGATACGTCCACGTTTTCGTCACCGACACCTTCCCCGGCCGCTCCAAAGCAGTTGCCATTGAACCTATGACCGGCCCGGCGAACGCCTTCAACAGCGGCGACGGGCTGCGGTGGCTGGCTCCTGCTGAGACGTTCACGATGACGTGGGGGATCACCGCATCCCTCTAGGCGTTTTTATGCCTGCCGCGCGGGCCGGTTTCCCATACGGCGTGGCCTACGGAATTATGGGTTCATGACGCCAACACCGGACGCCAAATCCCGCTCTGACCGCCAAATTGCCGAAGACATCCCCTACGGGGTGCGCATTGCTGCTGCCTGGTCGTGGCGGGCAGGACTGATCTTGCTCATGATCGGCGCCTTGGTCTGGCTGCTGGGCAAGGTCAGCTTCCTCATCATCCCGGTCATGGTGGCTGCCCTTCTGGCCGGCCTGCTGTATCCGGTGGTGGCCTGGCTCCGCGGCCGCAAGGTGCCTAACGGGGCTGCCGTCGCCATCACCGTAGTGGCCTTCATCGGCGTCATCGCCGGCGCGCTCGCCCTGGTGGGAAGGCAGCTTGCCTCCGGCTTCGGCGAGCTCTGGCAGGAGGCCTTGGCCGGAATCCAACAGATCCAGACGTGGTTGGCAGATGGTCCCCTCCACCTGACGGCAGACCAAATCGACCAGTACATTGCCGATGGCGCCAACGCGCTGCAAAACAACAGCAGCAGCATCCTCAGTGGCGCCCTGTCCTTTGGCAGCACCGCCGGACACTTTGCCGCGGGACTCGTCCTGGCACTCTTCATCCTCATCTTCTTCCTGCTCGAGGGCAGCCGCATTTGGGCCTTCCTGGTCCGTCTCCTGCCCAGGACCGCGCGAAAGGCCACTGACGGCGCCGGGCGTCGTGGGTGGACGTCCATGGTCAGCTACGTGCGTATCCAAATGTTCGTGGCGTTCGTGGATGCTGTGGGCATTGGTGTGGGTGCGGCCATCATCCAGGTTCCCCTGGCACTTCCCTTGGCAGTCCTGGTGTTCATCGGCTCCTTCATCCCGGTAGTGGGTGCCCTTGTTACGGGAGCCATTGCGGTGCTTCTTGCGCTGGTAGCCAACGGGCCCATCAACGCGCTCATCATGCTGGCAATCGTCCTGCTGGTCCAGCAGCTCGAAAGCCACATCCTGCAGCCGCTGGTGATGGGCAAGGCCGTGTCGCTGCACCCCGTAGCCGTGATCCTCTCGGTGGCCGCGGGCTCCTACCTCGCAGGCATCCCGGGAGCACTGTTCGCGGTCCCGTTGCTCGCCGTAGTAAATACGGCGGTTCGGTACATTGCCGGGCGGACGTGGGAACATGATGAAGGATTGGGCGGTTTGGAGCTTCAACCGGCTACCGCTTCTGCGGGGCCGGCCGAAGACGCCAACTTCAAGGAGGTTCACCTCCCCAAGCCCGAATCCCGCCTCGGAAGAGGCATCGCAGGCAAGAACAAGGCCGCAGGACGCCCCTCTGCTGAGGACCCTGCCGCCGACACCACCAAAGGAGAATAGTCAGTGAATACCCTCGAAACCCTGCCCGTCACGCTGGACGATGTCCTCAAGGCGCAGGAGCTGCTCGAGGGCATTATTACCAAGACTCCGGTGGAGTCGTCCCGTGCCCTGGGCAGCCTCGTGGGCGGCAACGTCTTCTTCAAATGTGAGAACCTGCAGCGCGCAGGCTCCTTCAAGGTTCGCGGCGCCTACGTGCGCATGGCCCGGCTGACGGAAGACGAAAAGAAGCGTGGCGTGGTGGCGGCCTCCGCCGGTAACCACGCCCAAGGCGTCGCGGTAGCTGCGAAGAGCCTGGGCATCAATGCCCGCATCTACATGCCCCTCGGTGTTGCGCTTCCCAAGCTGGCCGCCACGCGCAGCCACGGCGCTGAAGTCATCCTGCACGGCCACAACGTGGACGAGGCACTGGCCGAAGCACAACGGTACGCCAACGAAACAGGCGCCGTCTTTGTGCACCCCTTTGACAACGTGGACGTTGTTGCCGGCCAAGGCACCATCGGACTGGAGATCCTGGACCAGATTCCCAACGTGGACACCATCCTCATGGGCGTTGGGGGCGGTGGACTGCTGGCCGGCGTGGCCGTGGCCATCAAAGCCAGGGCCAAGGAACTTGGCCGGGAAATCCGCGTCATCGGTGTCCAGGCCGAAAACGCGGCGGCCTACCCGCCGTCGCTGGCCGCTGACGCCCTGGTGCCGCTCAAGAAGGTCACCACCATGGCGGACGGCATCGCAGTCGGCCGGCCCGGACAGCTGCCCTTCAGCATCATCCGCGAGCTCGTGGACGATGTTGTCACTGTCAGCGAAGACTCCCTTGCCCGGGCGCTGATCTTCCTTCTCGAGCGGGCCAAAATGGTGGTTGAGCCCGCCGGTGCCGTCGGAGTAGCCGCGCTGATGGATGGCAAGATCGAGAACCCGGGGAACACCGCCGTCGTGCTGTCCGGCGGCAACATCGATCCCATGCTCATGCTCAAAGTCATCCAGCGCGGTTTGTCGGCCGCAGGCCGTTTCATGACCGTCCGCATGATGCTGGATGACCGTCCCGGTTCGCTGGCCACGATCGCGCGCATCATTGCCGAAAACGATGCCAACGTCACTGGACTGGACCACACCCGTTTGGGCGGTTCCATCAGCATGGGGGACGTCTCCATCACCATCAACCTGGAAACCAAAGGCCACGAACACGGGGAGCAGGTTCTCGGCGCACTGCGGGCCGAGGGCTTCCAGCCCATCGTGGTGCACTGACCGGAGGAGCGCACATGGTGCTTGGAACGCCTGAAGGTTCAAAGGAAGAGGCCCAGGAGTCCCTCGCCGGGCGGGCCAAGGGCGGACTGCTGTTCATGGGCGGCTTCGTGATCCTGCTCTACGTCATCGAGATCCTCAACACGTTGATGCGGCATGGCCTGAACTCCACCTTTGGCCTGCGCTCCCGCTCCATGGATGGCGTGCTGGACATCCTGACGTTCCCATTGCTGCACGCGAACTTCAACCACTTGCTCTCCAACACCCTGCCGCTGATCATTTTCGGCTTCCTGGTGTTTATGTCCGGCATCCGTGTGTTCATCACGGCACTGGCGTTCAGCTGGCTCGGATCTGGACTGGCGGTGTGGCTGATTGGCGGGGGAGGGGTGACCGTCGGCGCATCGGGCTTGGTGTTCGGATTCTTTGCGTTCCTGCTGGTTCGGGGCTTCTTCAACCGGAACTGGTGGCAGATCCTGCTCTCCGTGGTGCTTTTCATGGCCTACGGCAGCATCCTCTTCGGGGTCCTGCCCACTGTCATGGGCTACGTGTCCTGGCAGGCGCACCTCGGAGGTGCCGTCGGTGGCATCATCGCTGCCATCCTGCTCCGCCCCAAACCCAAGCTCACCCCCTAACCCAAGTAGGTCGCAGTTCAGGTCGTTCTGAGCGCTGAGAACGACCTGAACTGCGACCCAGTTGGGTGCCCACACGAAAACGCCGGCCCGCCCCGCGAAGGGGTGGGCCGGCGTCGTGTATTTCAGGCCGGTGAGCCGCTGCTTAGGCGACGTAAGGCTTGGCGGAAACGATCTCCACCGGGATTTCCTTGCCGTTGGGAGCGACGTAGCTCAGGCTGTCGCCTTCCTTGTGGCCGATGATGGCGGCACCCAGGGGGGACTTCTCGCTGAAGACATCCAGATCCGAGTCCCCGGCGATTTCGCGGGAGCCGAGGAGGAACGTCTCTTCGTCGCCGGCGATGCGGGCAACAACCAGCATGCCCGGCTCAACGATTCCGTCATCAGCCGGGGCTTCGCCAACCTGGGCATCGCGCAGGAGTGCGGTGAGCTGGCGGATGCGGGCCTCGATCTTGCCCTGCTCTTCCTTGGCTGCGTGGTAGCCGCCGTTTTCCTTGAGGTCGCCTTCCTGGCGGGCAGCTTCGATCTTCTGGACGATTTCCGCCCGGCCAGCGCCGGAAAGGTGGTCCAGCTCAGCCTGCAAGCGATCGAAAGCTTCCTGGGTAAGCCAAGCCGCAGTGGCGCTATTGGTGGTAGACACGGATTTCTCCTCTAGATCTGACAATGCAAAAGACCCCGCCGAGATGGCCACTAGTGGAACTCAGTAACCAACTTAACGGGGTGAAGGTTTCATCCATTGTAGTAAATCCTTTGGACGAACCCAAACCGGTTGAGTCGTGGGTCACATGATTGTTATTTACCGCTGTCTACGATCCAGCAGCTGTCCACGACGCCGGAGACGGCCGGGGACTCGGTACGCAGGACAGTGCGTTGGACGGTGGTGCTGCCGCCGTCGGCACTCTCTTCGGGCTGGTTGGGCCCGATTTCCACAACCTTCCAGCCGACCACCGCGAACTTGGAGTCAATGGCCTTGATGGCGCATTTCGCGGTGGCTCCGGGGTACTTGGTGACTTGGTAATCCACTTCGGCCTGGGTGCCATCCACCGTGCTGTAGCCAATGTCCTTGAACGTAACTGGCGCCTGAGCCGACGACGTTGCGACCCATGCCGCGAACACAATCCCTATGACCAGTGCGACGATGACGATGTTCCGCTTGGTTTTGCGGGCCATGGCGCGCTTTTGACCGCCGTAGCGATTGGCTAGGCTGGTGCTTGCCGGTACTTGGGTGGCCGATAGGTCCTCTGAAGTCACCCGTCCAGTTTAGTGCCGATCCCGGCGCCCCATCACCGCCCCACCAGCTTGATACATGAAAGAGGAGCCGTCACGTGACAGCGTCCAGCAGTTCCGACCAGCAGCTGCGGCTGCTCGCCGTCCACGCCCATCCGGATGATGAGTCCAGCAAGGGCGCGGCAACCATGGCGATGTACGCCGCCGCGGGCGTGGACGTCATGGTCGCTACGTGCACGGATGGCTCACGCGGTGACATCCAGAACCCGGCCATGGAAACCGATCCGCATCCCAAGCGGGATATGGCCGGGGCCCGGCGCCTTGAAATGGCGAACGCGGCGTCGGTACTGGGAATCCAGCAGCGTTGGCTCGGATTTGTGGACTCGGGCCTGCCGGAGGGGGACCCCCTTCCGCCGTTGCCGCCGGGTTGCTTCGCACTCCAGCCGCTGGAGCGTGCCTCGGCGCCCTTGGTCAGGCTTGTCCGAAGCTTCAAACCGCACGTGATCGTGAGCTACGACGAAAACGGCGGTTACCCGCACCCGGACCACATCATGGCCCACAAAGTGGCTGTGGAAGCCTTCGATGCCGCCGGTGACCCTGAACGTTACCCCGGCATGGGGGAGCCGTGGGCACCGAGCAAGCTCTACTACGATCGCGCCTTCAGCCCGGAGCGGTTCCGGGCCCTGCACTTTGCGTTGGAAGAAGCAGGGTTGCAGTCTCCCTACGCCGAACGGCTTGCCGCATGGTTGGAAGCCGACGCCGAGGGCCACACTCCGCCGGTCCCCGGACACCAGACCACCACCCAGGTGGACTGCGGCGACTTCTTCGAAGCGAGGGATGACGCACTTCGGGCCCACCGGACGCAGATCGATCCGCTCGGTTTCTTCTTCGCAGTTTCACCGGATCTGCAGCGGACGGCATGGCCGTGGGAGGACTACACCCTCATCAAGTCCGCTGTCCCGTCCGAGCTGCCGGAGAAGGACCTGTTCGCAGGGATAAGATAGGACCGCCGGTAGTTTCTATCGCTCGTAGAAATTGCCGTATGGCCAACCAGCTTCCGGCTACGCGCTGCCTGTCGGCATGCATCAGCCCCCATAGAAGGTTTTGAACGTGCACCACTTGATTCTCGCCCTGACCGTCACTCCGTCGCCCAACCCCTCGGGCACGCTGCGTCCCGGCCTGTCCGAGGACCAGGTGACGCCGGGAACGTGGGGCTTCGTCCTCACGGCCTTCATCGTCATTCTCACCACGTTCCTGATTGTGGACATGGTGCGGCGGATCCGTCGTGTCCGGTACCGGGCGCAGGTAGAGGAAGCGCGCGTGGCTGCTGAGGCCGGCGACGCGGCAGATGAGAACGGCGACGCCGCTCCCGGAGCACGCTGACACCACCGGTAGCGGTTTGCCCTGGGCAAGCAATGCCCAGGGCTCGGAACCTTCGGCCCCTATCCTCGGAACCTTCGGCCCCTATCCTCGGAACCTAGCTCAGTACTGCCATCATGATCGCGATGAAGTGGGCTGCAAAAGCCAGCACCGTGAAGGCATGGAAGAGCTCGTGGAAGCCGAAATGCTGCACGCTGAAGTTCGGTTTCTTGATCGCATAAAACACCGCACCTGCAATGTAGAGGGCTCCTCCGACGCAGATAAGGACCGCGGCAGCGGCGTTGGCGGCAAAGAACTGCGGCAAGTAGAACAACGCTCCGCAGCCCAAAGCGATGTAGACGGGAACGTACAGCCAGCGCGGAGCATGCGTCCACAGGATCCGGAAGAGCACGCCAACGATTGCCCCGGACCACACGAGCCACAACAAGGTGACAGCCTCGGAGCGCTCCAGCAAGGACCAGGCCAGCGGGGTGTAGCTGCCGGCAATGACCAGCATGATGTTCGTGTGGTCCAGCCGCTTGAGGATCATGCGGACTTTGGGGGACCAGTTCCCGCGGTGGTAAACGGCGCTGACGCCGAACAGCAGAAAGCCCGTCAAAGCATAGATGGCGGAGGTGATCTTGCGGTCAGTGGTAGGGGCAACCGTCACCAGGACAATTCCCGCTGCGAGTGCGAAAGGAGCGGCAACCGCGTGGATCCATCCCCGCCAGAGGGGCTTGGTTTCAAGGAGCTCAGCCATGATTAAACAATAACTTACGTTCCGGTAAGTTACTTCAGGGTAACAAGCGGCGAAAGGATTTTGACCGGCTTCTGCACCGGCCTGGCAGCTGGGGAAGGTAGCCTTGGATGTGCGCCGTCGTCGTACAAGCAAGGAAGTCAGGTGAGAGTCCGGTGGAGCTGCCCGGTTTCCTCTATGGCTTCTACGAGCGCAAACTCCAGCGAACACTCAAACAGGACCAGATCCCAAGGCACATCGGTGTCATGGTGGACGGCAACCGTCGGTGGGCCCGCCAGTTCAACGCACCCACGAGCCAGGGACACCAGGCCGGCGCAGACAAAATCCACGAATTCCTCGGCTGGTGCCAGGAGCTCGGCGTCAAGGTCGTCACGCTGTACATGCTCTCCACGGACAACATGAACCGCTCCGGTGAAGAGCTGGACCTGCTCATGGGCATCATCGCCAACACCATGGACCGCCTCGACGAAGACGAAGACGTCTCCGTCCACGCCATGGGCGCCCCCGAACTCCTCCCGGACTACTTGGCCGAGCGGCTCAACAAACTGACCGCCCGGACGCCCATCCAGGAAAAGATCCACGTGAACGTCGCGGTGGGCTATGGCGGCCGCCGCGAAATCGTCGACGCCGTGAGGGAACTCCTGCACGACGCCGTCGCCAAGGGACGCACCATGTCCGACGTCGCAGATGAACTTTCGGTGGACGACATCTCCCGCTTCCTCTACACCCGCGGCCAGCCGGATCCGGACCTGGTGATCCGCACTTCAGGCGAGCAGCGGCTCTCAGGATTCCTCATGTGGCAAAGCGCCTACAGCGAGTTCTACTTCTGCGAGGCCCTGTGGCCCGCCTTCCGCAAAGTCGACTTCCTGCGGGCGCTCAGGGACTATGCCGGACGCCAACGCCGCTACGGAACCTAGGGTGCGCTCCGGTTCACCAAAATTTAACGATCCGGACATGCGACTTGCCGAACGCGGATTGCGGAAATGAATGTGGCGGGGATTACGTTAATCACATCAGCAGGCAAAACCGCCCGCTGATCGGGGAGGCCAGTATATGGAGCGGACTATCGCACCAGTTACAGGGGAGGCCACGCCCGGCCTTCCGGCCGAGCCGCTTCACCATTAGGCCGGGCGAACTGCCCGGGGCTGGAGTCGATGTGGCTATTTCTGAGCAACTGCCCGCAATGGTTTCCGACGGGGAAAGTGCAGCTACCTCTCGCACCAAGCGGGTCTCACAAAAAGGGCGGACCGCAACACCCGCCACAGGCCGCAGCTACGTGATTGATACGTCCGTCCTGCTCTCCGATCCACACGCGCTGTTGCGCTTCGCCGAACACGAGGTCATCGTTCCCATCGTGGTCATCAGTGAACTGGAAGGAAAACGCCACGATCCCGAACTGGGCTACTTCGCCCGCAAAGCACTAAGGCTCCTTGACGACCTCAGGATCGAACATGGCGGCCTGGACCACGCCATTCCCCTCGGAAAAGATGGCGGCATGCTCCGGGTGGAAATGAACCACATCTCCCCGGACGTGCTGCCGGCAGGATTCCGTGGAGGCGACAACGACAGCCGCATCCTGGCAGTGGCCAAGAACCTGGCCAACGAAGGCCACAACGTCACCGTGGTTTCCAAGGACCTCCCCATGCGCGTCAAGGCGTCCGCCATGGGACTGCAAGCTGACGAGTACCGCAACGAACTCGTCAAGGATTCCGGCTGGACCGGTATGGCCGAGGTGGAAGCCAACGACGACGAAATCACCACCCTTTACGGGCACGAACCAGTCTTCATCCCCGCAGCCGCCGAACTACCCGTCAACACCGGGTTGGTCCTCCTCTCCAACCGGGGCTCCGCCTTGGGCCGGGTGGGTGCGGACAAGCAGGTCCGGCTCGTGAAAGGTGACCGGGATGTCTTCGGACTCCACGGACGCTCAGCCGAGCAGCGGCTGGCGATCGACATGCTCATGGACCCCGCCGTCGGCATCGTCTCCATCGGCGGACGGGCAGGCACAGGCAAGTCCGCGCTGGCCCTCTGCGCGGGCCTTGAAGCCGTACTGGAACGCCGGGAACACCGCAAGGTAGTGGTATTCCGCCCGCTGTACGCCGTGGGCGGCCAGGAACTCGGCTACCTCCCAGGATCCGAATCCGAAAAAATGAACCCCTGGGCCCAAGCGGTGTTCGACACGCTGGGTGCGCTGGTCAGCCAGGAGGTCGTGGAAGAAGTCATGGATCGGGGGATGCTTGAAGTCCTGCCACTGACCCACATCCGGGGGCGGTCGCTGCACGACGCCTTCGTGATCGTCGATGAAGCCCAGTCGCTTGAGAAGAACGTGCTCCTCACCGTCATGAGCCGCATCGGTCAGAACTCCAAGATCGTCCTCACCCACGACGTCGCCCAGCGCGACAACCTACGGGTCGGGCGGCACGACGGTGTTGCTGCGGTGGTAGAGACGCTCAAGGGACACCCCTTGTTCGGGCACATCACGCTGACCCGGTCAGAGCGGTCGCCGATTGCTGCCCTGGTGACGGAGTTGCTCGAAGGGGCTGAAATCTAGTCTCTTCAAGTGATGCGAAGGGCCGTGGCCGGGTTCGCCGGGCTGCGGCCCTTCGCCGTCGCTTAGACACGGGCCATAGGGACGGTCTGCGGTCGCTGGGCGACCTCCGACGTCCGATGGCCCGCGATGCGCTCCTCTGCGAAGGACCGCAGCACGGCTGGTTCGTCCTGCGACTAAAGCTTGAGGTACGTTTTCAGCTCTTCGTGGCCTTGGACTTTCAAGGTCCAGTCGGGGCGTTTGAAGGTGCCCGGGGTGAGGCGGACTCTTTGGACTTCCTCAACTTTTTCGCCCCAGCCGTCGCGGAAGATGCCGTTGGGTTCGTAGCCGAGGCTGGTGGAGACGCCCAGGGATTGCTGATTCCAGATGGCCGCTTCGGATTCGGCCACTTCCGCGTTCAGGTAATCGAAGGCGTAGCCGACGACGGCGGCGCGCATCTCCTTGCCGAAGCCCTGGCCTTGCGCGGACTGCTTGAGCCAGGAGCCTGTGCTGGCTGTCTTGAGGGTTTTGAAGTTCTTGGCGCCGATGTCCTGGACTCCCAAGAATTCGTCCCCGTGCCAGACAGCAAGGAGCAGCGTCCAGGATTCGGGCGTGAAGTTCGCGCGGCAGCGCCAGTACCACTGGGCCATGTTGGGGGCCAGCTCGTCCTCCGGCAGTTCCGTCCATGGAGTGCTGAACGGGCTCTTGCCCGGCTGGTGGACGCCTGATCGGGCTGCGGCCACGGCGGAAGGGATGTCTTCGTCGAAAACGGGACGGATGGTCAACCTCGGGGTGGTGAGGGTGAGTCCGAACGGGGGCCAGAGTTCTGCCAGCGATGTCATCGCCGTAGCTTAGCCCGGAATCCGTCTGAACCTCAGGCCGCGGGGCCGATGTCCCATGAGATGTGGCGCCGGACGTCGGTGAGGTTCATGGACTCAGCCAGGAAAAGGTCGTCCAGCATGTACTCATCGACCGCGAGGATCTTCAGCCAGTGGCCTTTGCCGGAGGAGTCCCCGTCGAGGCTCTGGCTCGCAACGCAAACTCCCGTGCCGGCGTCGATCCTTATCAATGTCCGGCCAGGGTGGGCGAGGGGCTCGGCCGGATCAGAGGGCACATAGGTCCTGCTGCGGGTCACGACGGTTTCCAAGGCAGGGCGGCCCTCGTGGTCCACCTGCCGTGGTTCCTCCAGGAAGACCCGGTTGGTGTCCGGGAATTCCAGCGGCACAGGTGCGTTGCCTGCCAGTTCCACCGGGTCCAATGCGGCGGCAAGGCGGCCGTTACCGAAGGAGGGCTCGCCGTAGGCGGCCTCCGGGCGCCGGCGGACCAAGCCGGCGTCGTCATAAACGGGGGTCACCAGGTGGGCTGGAAGCAACCACGAACGGCGTGTGGCGGACACGTACAGACCATCCCGGGAATCGTTGATGCCGGTGGTGCTGTGCAGTAGCTGGCCATCCGTTGTCTCCAGGCGAAGGGCGCCCGGGCGCCGCAGCCAGGCGCGGACCATGCCGGCCCCCGTCCCGGGCCGCTCCAAGTATTCGAAGCGAAGGCTCGTCCACTTCCACGGCGAAGAACGGCAGAGATTCCGGAATGTGGAGGACATGTCGAAACCCGGTCCAGCTGTACTGTAGTGCCCCATATCCACAGTTTACCTAGGGGTTCACGCGGCCCCGGGGCGAAACCGGATAGCATCCGAGGGTGATCCGACGACTCTCCGAACTCTGGGATGCCACACCACTGGGCTTCTGGCTCGTGATGGTCGCTGCCCTCTACTTTGTGGTGATGGCTGTCCGTCTCACGGTGATTGACGTGCGGAGCCACCTATTGCCCAACCGCATCGTGTTTCCGTCGTACGCAGTGGCCGGGGTGCTCCTGCTGGCCGCGGCGCTGGTGGCGTTCTTCTCTGACGCTGGCCCGGCTGTTGGCGCTGTGTTGTTCGGCGTGCCGGGCCTTGGAGTAATCGCCGGCGGCGCTGTCCTTTGGCTTTTCTACTTCGTGCTGCGCCTCATTCACCCGCCGGGAATGGGCTTCGGCGACGTCAAACTCGCTGGAGTGCTGGGCCTCTACCTGGGCTACTTGGGGTGGACCCATGTGTTCGCGGGGACCTTCGCCGCTTTCATCCTGGGCGGGCTGTGGAGCCTGGTCATCCTGCTGTCACGGCGCGGCACACTGCGCTCGGCCATTCCGTTTGGCCCGTTCATGCTGGCCGGCGCAGCGGCTGCCATGGTGGTCCTGCCGGCGTGAGGCTCCGAGCCGATGCCAACTGCGGCCAAACTGCAACGCTCCCCGTCTTCTCCACGTTCACCGGGCCGCGGCATGCTTAGCCCAGCGAATGTTATGACGCGCCAGGAGAGGTCGCGATGCAGCGGATCAGGGTGAGGGTACGTTCCCTGCCTTGCGTGCCATGGATTCACACGCCACCATCGAATTGAAGGAAAGCTGAGACCATGGGTGCACCGGAATTCGTGCTCAAACTGAGGGAAAAGATCGGCAACGACCCCCTATGGCTGCCCGCCGTGCGGGGAGTGGTCTTCGATGACGAAGGCAGGGTTTTGTTGGGCCAGCGTGCCGACAACGGCCACTGGGCCCTCATCACCGGAATGCTGGAGCCCGGGGAACATCCTGCGCCCGGGCTCGTGCGGGAAATTTTCGAGGAAACCGCGGTGGTGGCCGAGACCGAGCGCATCATCGGCGTCGGGGTTGTAGGGCCGGTGACGTTCCCCAATGGCGACGTGTGCGACTTCCTGGACATCACGTTCCGGTGCCGGTATGTGTCCGGGGAAGCACGGGTCAACGACGACGAATCACTGGCCGTCGGGTGGTTCACGTTGGACGACCTTCCGGACATGAGCGCCGGGAACCTGGAAGCGATCAGGCTTGCCACGGAGCCCGAAGGCCCCGTGGCATACCAGCTGGAGGACTGAACCTACTGGCGCCCAGCGTCGGCATGGTCCTTGTCGAGGCCGTCCGACGCCGCCAGATCAGCTTCCAGCTTGGCGGTCTCCAAGCGTTGTGCTTCAAGGCGGTCAGCCTCGGCGCCTCCCACAGCCTCACCGCGTGCCACCATGCCGGCGGTGTCGGAGAGGGGGATCTGCTTCAGCGTGATCGCCAGGATCAACGCGATGGCGATAAAGGGCACCAAGTACCAGAAGACGGGCGCCAGGGAGTTGGCGTAAGCGTTGACGATGGCGTCGCGCAACTGTTCGGGCAACTGTGCAAGCGCCTGGGGATCCAGCGTGCTGGTGGACTGCGAGGCCTGCTCCGCCGAAGCACCGGCGCCGGTGAAGGCTTCGGTCAGCGACTCGGCAAGGCGGTTGGTGAAGATAGCGCCGAAGACGGCGACACCCAGCGATGCACCCACCTCACGGAAGTAGTTGTTGGTGCTGGTAGCCGTGCCGATCTGGTCAGCGGGAACGGAGTTCTGCACCACCAGGACGATGACCTGCATGATCAGGCCCAGGCCCGCGCCGAAAATGAACAGTTGCACGCAGATGACCCAAAGGGGGGTGGACGCCGCCAGCGTGGTCAGCCACAGCATCGCAGCGATGGTGAGCGCTGCCCCGAGGATGGGGAACATCTTGTACTTGCCGGTCTTGGAAATGCGGATACCGGAGTAGATGGACGTGCCCATCAGGCCAACCATCATGGGCAGCATCAGCAGGCCGGACTCAGCCGCGGACGTTCCCGAGGACATCTGCAAGAACGTGGGAACGAAGGCGATGGCGGCAAACATGCCCAGGCCCAGCGTGAAACCGATGGCCGTTGCATTGATGAAGATGGGGTTCTTGAACAGGCTCAGCGGAATGATGGGGTCCTCGGCGCGACGTTCAACCATCACGAAGGCAAAGGCCGCCAGGACCATGCCTGCGCCAAAGGCCCAAGTGAGGGGTGAATCCCAGCCTTCGTCTTTCTTGCCACCGAAGTCGGTGAAGAAGATGAGGCAGGTGGTGGCGGCGGAAAGGAAAAGGACACCAAGGATGTCGATCTTCTTTTCGGCCTTCTTGTTCGGCAGCGTGAGGGTGAACCACGCAGTGATGAAAGCCGCGATGCCAATGGGGATGTTGATGTAGAAGGCCCATTCCCAAGTGAGGTGGTCCACGAAGAAGCCACCAAGGAGCGGACCGGCCACAGCGGAGAGGCCGAAGATGGCGCCCAGCGGCCCCATGTACTTGCCGCGTTCCTTGGCGGGAACGATGTCGGCGATGATGGCCTGCGAGAGAATCATGAGGCCGCCGCCACCCAGTCCCTGGATGGCACGGAAGATCACGAAACCCCAGAAATCGGTGGCAAACGCACAGCCCACGGAGGCGAGGGTGAACAGGGCGATGGCAACAAGGAACAGATTGCGTCGCCCGAGGATGTCACCGAACTTGCCGTAGATGGGCATCACGATGGTGGTGGCCAGGAGGTAGGCCGTGGTGATCCACGCTTGGTGCTCCACTCCGCCCAGCTTGCCCACGATGGTGGGCATGGCGGTGGAGACGATGGTTTGGTCGAGGCTGGACAGGAGCATGCCTGCGATCAGCGCCGAGAAGATGATCCAGATACGTTTCTGGGTCAGCAGCAATGGTTCGGCTGCCTTCGAGAGAGTACTCATGCGGGGTCCTTCGAGGTTTCAAGGGTGTTGGGGCCCAGTTGGTGGTTCGTGGCCAGCGGCTGGGCAAAGAGTTTGCGCGCGGCGTTGAGGTTCTGCTCCAGAATCCCGCGGTAAGGGCGCGTGTTGTCCTCCGAGAAGAACTGCTGTGCCGTCTTCTTGGAGACAGCACCGAACAACACAGTGGCCGTCATGACTTCAGGGTGTTCGGGATCCAGGCCCTCGCGGGCGGCAACGAGCCCTGCGAATTGGCGTTCGCGGGCCTCCCCTTCAAGGGTGATCCGGGCAAGCAGCTGCGGCTCGGCCGTGATGGCAGCAATGAACTGCTGGACTTCGGTGCGGCTGATGGATGAACGCTCCATCAGGGTCACCGTGAGCACGTGCAGCGCTGCCAGGAGCGTGTGAGAGATGCTGTCAGGCGTGCGGGAGGGATTGCGGTTGAAGGCCTCCAGTGCCTCTTCAGGCAGTTCGTCGGAAAACGAGCCGATGACGGCGTCTTCCTTGGAATGGAAATAGTTGAAGAAGGTCCGGCGTGAAATCCCCGCCGCTTCGCAGACTTCTTCAACAGTGAAACCGTTGAGGCCATGCTCCGCGGTCAGGGAACGCGCGACGGCGGTAATCGCCGTCCGCGTGGCGGCCCGCTTGCGCTCGCGGAGACCACCGTCGATATTTGCACTATTGCTCACAAAGTAAAGTTTTGCACTCCAGTTCGGAAAGTGCAAAAAGATCAGGGTGTGCTGTTGCTCATAGTTCCGGTGCGAACATCGCCCGGGTACGACGACGGCCGGTACCTTTCGTGCGAAAGGTACCGGCCGTCGTCGTGCTGTGGGTATTAAGCCTTGTGCGCAGGGGACGTCATGGTGGTGACGTCCAGGGCCTTGTCCAGCTCAGCCTCGGTGACTTTGCCTTCGCCCTCACCGACGAAGCCGAGCTTTTCGGTTGCCTGGCGGATGGTCAGGCCTTCCTTGACGGCGATCTTGGCGATCTTGGCCGCGTTTTCGTACCCGATGAACTTGTTCAGCGGGGTGACGATGGACGGGGACGCCTCAGCCAGGAAGCGGGCGCGCTCAACGTTGGCGGTGATGCCGTCGATCATCTTGTCGGCCATGACGCGGCTGGTGTTGGCCAGCAAGCGGATGGACTCAAGAAGGTTGGCGGCCATGACGGGGATTCCGACATTCAGCTCGAAAGCGCCGTTGGTGCCGGACCAGGCGATGGTGGTGTCGTTGCCGATGACCTGTGCGCAGGCCATGATCGAGGCTTCGCAGATGACCGGGTTGACCTTGCCCGGCATGATCGAAGAACCCGGCTGAAGGTCCGGAATGGCGATTTCGCCAAGGCCCGTGTTGGGTCCGGAGCCCATCCAGCGGAGGTCGTTGTTGATCTTCATGAAGGAGATCGCGATGTTGCGCAGCTGGCTGGAGCCTTCGATGAGGCCGTCACGGTTCGCCTGGGCCTCGAAGTGGTCGCGGGCTTCGGTGAGGGGCAAGCCGGTGTCGGCGGCGAGGAGTTCGATAACGCGCTCCGGGAAGCCGGCCGGGGTGTTGATGCCCGTGCCGACGGCGGTGCCGCCCAGCGGAACTTCGGCAACGCGGGGGAGTGCGGCGTTGATGCGCTCGATGCCATAACGAACCTGGGCGGCGTAGCCGCCAAACTCCTGGCCGAGCATGACGGGCGTAGCGTCCATGAGGTGCGTGCGGCCGGACTTGACGACTGCCTTGAACTCAACAGCCTTGCGGTCCAGGGAGGCTGCCAGGTACTCGAGGGCCGGGATCAGGTCGTTGATCAGGGCCGACGTGGCGGCAACGTGCACGGACGTCGGGAAGACGTCGTTGGAGGACTGCGATGCGTTCACGTGGTCGTTCGGGTGGACAACCTTGTCACTCCCGGCAGCCGCGAGGGCGCGCGATGCGAGCTCTGCGATGACCTCGTTGGTGTTCATGTTGGAGGACGTACCCGAACCCGTCTGGAAGACGTCGATCGGGAAGTCGCCGTCGTACTTACCGGCAGCGACCTCATCGGCAGCGGAAGCGATGGCCTTGGCGAGCTCTTCATCGAGCACCCCCAGTTCGGCGTTCGCCAGAGCGGCGGCCTTCTTCACGCGGGCCAGGGCCTCGATGTGGGTGCGCTCAAGCGTCTTGCCGGAGATCGGGAAGTTCTCCACAGCACGCTGCGTCTGGGCGCGGTACAGGGCGTTCACGGGGACGCGAACTTCGCCCATCGTGTCATGTTCAATACGGAACTCAGTGGTGGAAGTCATGGGGCTAGCTTAGGGCGATTGGACGCCCCACAGAAAACCCGGAGGGGAGTGCTACGTGCTCCGGCGCCGGGGCCGGAGCACGGCCTCCTAGAGCTTGCCGATCCCGGAAACGAGGGCCGCACGGCCTTCATCGAGCTTGTACGACAGGCCGATCACAGCCACCCGGCCGTCGTCGATGGCGTCGGAAATCACACGCGAGCTGTCAGCCAGGCGGGCCGCGGTCTGCTTGACGTGCTCCACCACCATGTCGTTGACGTCCTCCTGGCTGTTGCGCTTGGCCGTCAGGACCGACGGCGTGATGCGCTCGACGAGGTCGCGGATGAAGCCGGGAGGCATCTCGCCCGTTTCCACCGCAGCCTTGGTGGCCTTCACGGCACCACAGCTGTCATGGCCCAGGATGACGATCAGGGGAACCCGGAGTTCACTGATGCTGTATTCGAGGGAGCCAAGAACGGCGTCATCAATGACCTGGCCGGCCGTGCGGACCACGAAGGCGTCGCCGAGCCCGAGGTCGAAAATGATCTCTGCAGCAAGCCGGGAATCCGAGCAGCCAAAGATCACGGCAAACGGATTCTGGTTCTCAATGAGGGAAGAGCGTCGCGAAGCATCCTGGTTGGGGTGCAGGGATTCGCCGGAAACAAAACGTTCGTTGCCCTCGCGGAGACGGCGCCACGCCAGGGCTGGAGTCAGGTAAGTAGGCACGAGCCTTACTTTACGACGCGGACGGGGCAGTCCGTGAAACTGTTGCGCCGGGTTAGCCGGATACCGGGGCTTAAGCGGACGGCTGCGCTGAAGGAGTTACCGTGGCCGGAGCGGACGGCAACGGTGCCTGATCCGCGGACTTAACGACGGCGGCCGCCAGCGTTGCGAACTCGTCAAGGCTTGCAGTGCCGCTCAGGATGAGGGTGGTACCGCGGTACTCCAAGACCATGCTGCGCTTTTCCTTGCCGGAGTCGCGCAGCTCCCAGTCCTGGCCGCCGGCGTTTCGCGTGCCGGTGACCGGGAGGTTCTCCGTCTGCTGCAGAACCCAGGTGGGGTTGGCCTGGCTCGTCTGGGTGAGGCCAATGAAGGCCTCCTTCGGTGTCAGGAAACCAATCTCCCAGGTGGGGACACCGGATCCTGTGCCGGACTCCCAGCGCGCGTAGTTGGGTTTGAATGTGTCGCCGGTATCAGGAGTGACAGGTGTGAATCCTGCCACACCTGTGGCGTTGCGGGCGATGGCCGCCACATCAACATTGGGCCTGAAGCCCTCGCCCTTGGGGGCCGGGTTCATCAAAACGATGGGGAGGAAAGCCAGGACGCAGACCAGCAGTGCAATGACCATGCCAATGACCGAAGCGTTGGCCCGCTTGGCAGCTTTCGCCGCAATGACGGGTTTATACGGGGCATCGGGGATGGACTGGGCATCGTTTTGGTTAGCCGCTGCAGCGTCCGATTGGTTCCCGGCTGCGGGCTTGTCCTGCGTTTCACTCACCCCTCCATGATCCCTTATCGCGGCAGGGAACACACATCCGGCGACCTCACCGCAGGTATTGCGGGCTGTGGTCATCCAACGACTCCCAAGGGATGCGGCGACTATGATCGTTGGTAGAGGAACCCCGGGTTGCCCCGTGCAACCGTGTCCGGTCCCGTGAATCGTCACTCGAAGAAGAGGTTCAAGTGTCTCCTGCACCAATGACCCAGCAGTATTCCACGATTTCGCCGTCGCTCGCCGTCGGCATCGACGAACCCGACCGCAACCTTGCGCTTGAACTCGTCCGCGTCACCGAGGCCGCTGCCATTGCCGGCGGCCACTGGGTAGGCTTCGGCGACAAAAACAAGGCGGACGGCGCCGCCGTCGACGCCATGCGTTCGTTCCTTCACACAGTCCACTTCAACGGCGTCGTGGTCATCGGTGAAGGCGAAAAAGATGAAGCCCCCATGCTGTTCAACGGTGAGCAGGTTGGTGACGGCACCGGCCCTGAGTGCGATGTCGCCGTCGACCCCATCGACGGAACCCGCCTGACCGCCCTTGGCATCAACAACGCCCTCGCTGTTCTGGCAGTGGCGGAACGTGGATCCATGTTCGACCCCTCGGCGGTCTTCTACATGGAGAAACTGGTTACCGGGCCTGAAGCTGCCGACATGGTTGACCTTCGCCTGCCCGTCAAGCAGAACCTGCACCTCATCGCCAAGGCCAAGGGCGTCAAGGTCAACCAGCTCAATGTCATGATCCTGGACCGCGACCGCCACCGCCCGCTCGTGGAAGAAATCCGCGAAGCCGGTGCACGCACCAAGTTCATCATGGACGGCGACGTGGCCGGCGCCATCGCAGCAGCCCGCTCCGGCACCGGTGTTGACGCCCTCATGGGCATCGGAGGCACCCCGGAAGGCATCGTTGCAGCCTGCGCCATCAAGTCCCTCGGTGGCGTCATCCAGGGCCGCCTGTGGCCGACGTCGGACGAAGAGAAGCAGAAGGCCATCGACGCCGGACACGACCTCGACCGCGTGTTGTCCACCAACGACCTCGTCACCTCCGATAACTGCTACTTCGCAGCTACCGGCATCACCGACGGCGACCTCCTCCACGGCGTGCGCTACCAGAAGGACCGCGTCATGACGCAGTCCATCGTGATGCGCTCCAAGTCGGGGACCGTCCGCTTCGTCGAAGCTGAGCACCACGCTTCCAAGTGGGAGACGTACGCGCGCAAGCCGTAACCCCTACGCAGCCAACAGAAGGACGGCGGGCATCGCTCGGCGGCTATCTCCTCGTACCTCGTCGATTTGATGCCGCTTTCGCGATACTCGCCGTCCTTCTCTGTGCCCGGCCGGGTTCGGCTTCGCGCTGATAAAGGGTGGGGGGCCGTGCCGGGGGTGTGCCGCCACCACCTACTTTGATATTCCAACTCCTCGGACACGCCGGGTTCCCCGGCATGTCCGAGTGCCACCGGCTCCAAAGTTAGTGCTGGAGGTACGGGCGGATCGCGGGAATCGCCTAGCGGAGCCTGTCGCGGAGCTTTCTGGCCAGTTGGTAGGCGCCGTAGCGGAGTTTGTTGACCGGGAGGTCCCATGTGCCGGGGTAGGAGACTTCGCGGCCACCGAAGGACTTCTTGAACGCCGTGAAGCCTGCCCATTTGTGGTCCGGCTGGTCTTCCGGCGCTACTCCCCAGAGGTCCACGTGCTTGAGGCCCTTTTCCTTGGCATCGGCCATGAGCGTTACCAGGAGGGGGATGCCCGCGCTGAGCTTACGGTGGGTGTCGTCCAGGGCTGCGTGGGCGTAGACGCGGGTGTCAGCGGAGTCGTAGGCGAAGGCTGCGGCGATCGGTTCGCCCTCAAGGTCTGCGATGAACAGCGTTCCCGCGCCCGAGGGCAGCAGGGATGCGGCCACTTGCGTGAGGTATTCATCGCTCTGGGGTTTGAAACCGTTACGGGCAGCGGTCAGGTGGAGGAAGTGCAGGAGCACGGAAATATCGGCGGGGTCCTGGGAGGCCCGGAACGTCACACCCTTCTTGTGGATGTTCCGGTACAGGTTCCGGTTGGTGGGCTTCATGCCGGCCAGGACGTCCTTGAAGTCGCCGTCCAGGTCCACGATCCAACTCAGCTCGGGCTGCTGGTTGACCGGCGCCGGCCGGAAGCCGCGCCCGCGGAGGAGAGGACCGGCGTCGGATGCTGTGAAACCTGCGGCCGCAGGTTCCATCCGGATGAAGACCGCACGTTCTTTCTTCGCCAGTGACATCAAAGCCGCTGTGGCGGCGTCGAACGCTTCCACGGACTCCGCGACGGGGCCGTAGGGCGCATAAATGACCTTGCCGGCGGGGTTCTTTTCCTCAATGGCGAGGAAGCTCCAGCCCGGGCCGGACTGTTCGTGGACACGGCGTCCCAAGGAACGCTGGACAGCAGCCCATGCCGGGGTTTGCAGGAAAAACTCCATGAATCAGTTCCCCAGCCCTGTGGTCACTGCGAAAGCAATGCTGCTATCGGATGCGCCCTGGACAGGATGGATATTCACGGGGGCCTCGACGTCGGGGATGAACGCTGCTGCGCCACGCTGGAGCAGGAGGTCGCTCTTGGGGGAATCGAGCATGACCGAACCGGACACCACCACGACGACGGCGGGACCGTTCTGTGCCAGCGGCACAGGCTCGGCGCCCGGGCCAAGCTCAATGCGCTGCAGCTGGAATTCCTTGAAAGGCGGACGGTACAGTTCCTGCCCGAATTCCGTTCCGGTCGCCTCGATGCGCGGCACTCCCAGCGCTTCGAAACGGACCGTCTTCATCAGCTCCGGAACGTCCACGTGCTTGGGCGTGAGGCCGCCGCGAAGCACGTTGTCGGAGGAAGCCATGACTTCCAGGCCAAGGCCGTGGAGGTAGGCGTGGACATTACCGGCAGGCAGGTACACCACTTCACCGGGCTCCAGGGACAGGTGGTTGAGGAGCAGGGAGATGAGGACCCCGGGGTCTTCTGGGAAGGCTTCGTTGATGTCCAGCATTGCCGTCAATGCTTCCCGATGCGGCTCCAGTGGTGCCCCGGCAGAGAAGACGGCGACTACCTCGTTGATCGCGTCGGAAACTTGGCTTCCGCCGTCGATGAGGCGGCTGAAGGCGGCCTTCAGGCCAGCGGGCTCGTCCGGCGCGGAAAGGTCCGAAATGACATGAGTGATAACGGGAGGAACAGAGATGGCAGCCGAATCAAGGATGCGGGCAAGATGCTCAAAAACGGCCTTGGACCCGGCGGAAGGACGGAAGCCACACAGAGCCTTGAACGGAGTCAACGCAAAGATCATCTCCGGCTTGTGGTTGTCGTCGCGGTAATTGCGTTCGGCGGCGCCGGAGGGGATTCCCGCTGCGTTTTCCCGGGCAAAGCCCTCCCGTGCCTGCTCGAGGCTGGGGTGCACCTGGAGTGACAAGGGCTGCTCGGCCGCCAGCAGTTTGGCGAGGAAGGGCAACCGTGGTCCGAATTCAGCCAGGCTATCGGAACCGAGGAAGCGCAGGGGATCCGATTCGATGAGCGCATTCAAGGGCTGCGTCACACCGTTGGGGTGAATGGCCGTGGAGGGGGAGTCCGGGTGGGCTCCAATCCACATTTCAGCTTCGGGACCACCCGATGCCGGCCGCCCCAGCAAGTCTGCGATCGCCGTCGTCGAACCCCACGCGTAGGGTCGCAAAACATTCTCAATTTGGTACACGAAAGAAAGTCCTTATCGTTGCGCTGAACGTGGGTGGAACGGACCTGCAAGCTTACAGCGGTGCGCACTGTCCGTTGGTGGCGACGAGGTCACGGATGCCCTGCTCGTCGCCCTGGGCCTTGAGGCCGTTCAACAATTCGATGGTGATCGGCGTGCCGTCCGGTGTGGTGGTTACCGGCGTGAAATCCGCTGACGGCGACGGCAACTGGCTTGCGGGATTGAGCCCGGCAACCGGACCGGCGGCCATGACGGTACCGGCAGCGCCGTCGTCATAGGACACGACGGCGTCACTCGCCTTGGGCGTGTTGGACGACGCCAGGACTTCCTGGACCTTGGAGTGGATCAGGTCGAAGTCCGGCACGGTGGAGAACGACGTATCAAAGTCCGGAGGCCCGATGGTCAGGCGCTTGACGGGCTGGTTCTTCGACTTCAGCGCCAGGTCCACGAAACTGCCCAGCTGATTGGAAGAAATATTGGAATCCACCACCTTGGTCCCGGCATTGGCGATGTCCTCGAACTTGGTCAGCAGGGTGGCCGGATCAAGTTGCTTGAGCATGGCCTGCTGCACGCACTGCTGGCGCGCAATGCGGGCGTAGTCGTCCACGAACTCGCGGGAACGGCCATACCAAAGGGCATGGAAGCCATCCAGGTGCTGGTCGCCGGCGGGGATCCAGCCATCGGGCATGCCGTGGATTCCGTTGGCCTCATCCGTGACGGGACCACTGATGGGAACCCACCCGCCGGCCTTGATGCGGATTCCACCCATCGCGTCGATGAGCTTGGCGAACCCGTCCATGTCCACCAGGACGTAAGCCTGGACGGTGATGCCCAAGGTGCCTGACACCGCTTCCAGCGTGGCCTGCGCGCCGGGATCGGCAACGCCGGGGTAGAGGTCTTGATAATTGTTGGTGACCTCGGTGTTGACGGCATTGATGAGGCATTCGTCGCCGCAGTTGTAGCCCTCGGGATAAACCTCGCGCATGGGCGAGCCCTCGCTGAACTGGGCATTCTGGAGGTTGCGTGGGACGGAGATGATGGCACTCTCGCCCGTTTTTGCGTCGACGCTGATAACGGAGAGGCTGTCCGGGCGCCGGCCCGTCCTGTCGTCCCCGGCGTCGCCACCCATCATGAGGAAGTTGTAGCGTCCGTCCACGGGATCGATGGCCGGACCGGCATTGAAGATGCTGCCGATGGCGTTGCGGCTCACGTTCAGGACGTAGGCGATGTAGCCTAACGATCCGCTGGCGAGGATGGTGGAGACTGCCACCACCACGGCAATGATCGGCCGCATTCCCGGTGCCAGGAGCGTCGGCCTGATAATCCGCAAAGTGTTGAGGAACAGGTAAGCCCAGCCCAAAGCCAACGCCACCAGGACCACGATGATGATGAGGGATCCGACGGGGTGGGTGACGATGCTGAGCAGCATGGTGCGGTTGACCAAGGCAATGAAGAGGGTCAGCAGCGCCAATGCCCACACGGTGAGCGTGATGCGCAGCGCCACCCGGCCAAGTTTCCGGTCCCCGGCAACGATCTGGGCGCTGCCGGGGATGAAGAGGGTGAGCAGGACCAGCACGAAGGCGCGTTTGGTCCGTACCGGGGCGCTTGCGCCGGACGGATAGCGGACAGGATCAGTCAGGGCGGAACCGGGCTGATTCGAGGTCTTGTGCATGGTAGTCAACCGCTGCCTTCCTAGCGGGAGCTCCGGGCTGAGGCGTTGGCGGGAGAGAAGACTTCTTCTACTTTGCGCCGAAGGTTTTCACCCTTCTTGGTGGCGACGTCGTTCAGTTCCTGGGCAAACGTGAGCAGGTCCGACCGGAGCTTTGAGGCAAGTTCATCCGTTCCGGAGGCCAGGACGCGCACGGCCAGGAGACCAGCATTACGGGCGCCTGCGATGGAGACCGTGGCCACCGGTACGCCGGCGGGCATCTGCACGATGGACAGGAGGGAATCCATACCGTCCAGGGTCTTCAGGGGGACCGGAACGCCAATCACGGGAAGGGGGGTGACTGAGGCAAGCATGCCGGGGAGGTGGGCTGCGCCCCCGGCGCCGGCGATGATGACCCGGAGACCACGTTCATGGGCTGTCTGGCCGTAACGGATCATTTCCGTGGGCATGCGGTGTGCCGAAACGACGTCCGCTTCGAAGGGGATGCCGAACTCGGCCAAGGCGTCCGCGGCGGCCTCCATGACCGGCCAATCGGAATCCGAACCCATCACGAGCCCAACCAGCGGGGCTGTTGATTCTGACGTCATGCGGTCTCCTCGGAGGTAGTCTGCGCCGGCATGCGGCCGTCACGGATGATGTCTGCAACGGCTGTGGCGCGCTGGCGGACGGAGTCGACGTCGGAAACCGAGCTGCCGACAAGGTTGACGTGGCCGATCTTGCGGCCGGGGCGAACGGACTTGCCGTAGGAGTGGACCTTCGCTGCCGGTTCGTAGGCCAAAGCCATGGGGAAGGCCTTGAAGAGGTCCTGGTTTTCGCCGCCAAGGAAGTTCTTCATGACTACTACCGGGGCCAACGCGTCGGTAGCACCGAGCGGGAGGTCCAGCACAGCCCGAAGGTGCTGTTCGAACTGGCTGGTGATGGAACCGTCCTGCGTCCAGTGACCAGTGTTGTGCGGGCGCATGGCAAGTTCGTTGATCAGGAAGCCTGCTCCGACACCCGGGGTTTCAAACAGCTCTGCAGCCATGACACCCGTGACGCCAAGCTCGTTGGCGATGCGCAGCGCAGCTTCTTCGGCGGCAGCTGCCACCTCAAGGGGAATGTTCTGGGCCGGTGCGATGACTTCGTCGCACACCCCGTCCACCTGGATGGTGTGGACCACGGGCCAGGCACGGGACTCGCCGCTGGGCGTGCGGGCCACCAGGGCGGAGAGCTCGCGGCTGAAGTCCACCTTGGCTTCTGCCAGCAGGGGGCTCATTGCCTGGAACCAGTCGGCAGTTTCCAAGGCTTCGTCCGGGGAGTCAACGATCCTGACTCCCTTGCCGTCATAGCCACCGCGGGGCGTCTTCAAGACGACGGGCCAGCCGATCCTTTCGCCGAAGGCCACGAGCTCTTCAACGGTGTTGACTGCTGACCACTCCGGGTTGGGAAGGCCGAGCCGGTCGATCGCAGCCCTCATGACCAGCTTGTCCTGGGCATTGACCAAGGCATCAGGTCCGGGCTGGACGTTAACGCCGGCATCCAGCAGGGCCTGCAGGTGTTCCGTGGGAACGTGCTCGTGGTCGAAGGTCAGCACGTCCAGGCCCTTGGAAAACTCGAGGAGAGCGTCCAGGTCCTTGTAGTCACCGATCGGGGCTGTGGCCACTGCGGCTACAGCCGAAACGTCCTCACCCTCGGCCAAAACACGGAGTTCGAAGCCCAGGGCGGTAGCGGGCGGGGCCATCATTCGTGCGAGCTGGCCGCCGCCAACAACGCCAATTACTGGAAAAGTCACAATGTTCAGCCTACCGAACCGGTGGCAGGATCACTGATTCTGCCGTCCTCCGGGCCGGTTTTTTGCGGCGTGAAGCGCCAGTATCGGCGTTCTCACAGCCCACCCAAAGGCAGCGCTTGGAAATCGGCGCTAAAATGGGTTTGGCCCATCGGCCCACTTTTCAACGGCCATGGAGGGTCATGATCACCACACTTGCAGATCGCATCCGCGGACTTGCCTCGCTTTTTTGGCGTGAGGTAGCAAAGTTCGGCGCCGTCGGCGGTGTTGCTTTTGTCATTGACTCGGCCGTTTTCATCTGGCTTTTCTCCGGTCCGATGCACGGCAGCGAAGTGTGGGCAAAAGCCATTGCAACGATTGTTGCCAGTGTTTTCTCCTGGGTCGCAAACCGTTTCTGGACCTTCCGCCACCGCAAACAGGCCAACGTCGTCCGTGAAGCCGTGCTTTTTGCCGTCATGAACCTCGTGGGCCTCCTGATTGCATCAGGGTGCGTTTGGTTCGCCAAATACGTCCTGGACCTCAATGACAAGCCTTCGCTGTTCATCGCCGGCAGCGTCGTGGGGCTCATCCTGGGCACTATCTTCCGCTTCTTCGCATACCGGTTCTGGGTGTTCAACGAAGAATTGGATGCCGAGCCGGAATTCTCACACGACCACGAGATCATCGAGCTTCACCACAAGGCCAAGGCCGGCGCGGAAAGCGGTGCTGCGAACCCGGCCACCGGCGAGTTCCCCTCAATCAAGAACGGCTGACGCGCTCGTTCTCCAGCAGGTGCCCGGTGACTTCCAGGTCCGGGTGGACCAACACTACTGAGCCATCTTCCTTCCAGGCACCCAACGACGCTGCAAGGCAGGGCTCCAAGCCTTCGGCGGCACGTACCAGAAGGCGCACGCCGGGTTCCTGCGCACCGGCAAAACCGTCGATGAGGGCTTCGTGCGTGAGCGCTGATGCGCCCCGCACTGCCGGCAGCTCCGCCCCAGGGTCACTGTGCGCCATGAAGACATCGCCATGGGAGCGGACTTCCGCCGCGTAATCCACGACGCCGGATGGCAGCTCTCCCGGCCAGCGCATCGCCAGTGCCGCGAGCGGTACGGCGACGACAGCGTCGAAGCCTGCCCCGGCGTCGTCGTTGGGCTTGTCTGTGACCAGAAGATCCGCCGAGGTCTCATCGAAGACCACTTCCATCCCGAGCTGCCACGCCGCCAATGCCCAGACAAAGGACTTCCAGTGCGCCGGCAGGTCCAGCCGGATTGCCATTCCGGGTTCGGCGTCCAGTTCGTCCTGCAGGAGATTGCTGGTCTTGGCTACCCAGTTATCCAGGACCCGGCCGGAGAGCTCTACCCGTTCGGAGTCGGGACCGTACCAAGTGAGTCGTGGTGACGTTGAATGTCCGGATCGCAGGGTGGTCATCAGGTTCACTGCCGGGATGCTCATGCGTCAATCTTGCCACGGTGATCCCGCGCCGTCCTTGGGGTTGGCACGACGATTGTGAATTGCGCCACATGCGATTTTGTCCAATCGGTGGGGGCTCCGGGCTGGCTCTGTTGTTTTCCGCGGAAATTCAATGAAAGTTCACGTAAATCGATGCGGGGCTCCCATTTGCCGCGGGTAGATGCGGCGACGCCGCCAAAAATGTTGGGCGTGGCGCATCCCACGTTTCTACGGATTCTTGATTATTATCGCGGCGCGGCTTGACTGGTGGGTAGTTACACGCGTGTAATTAGTAATCAAACGCCGCTGCACAGAGGACCGGAACGTCGCCGGGAATCGGAAATACATCCAAGCAGCAGCTGCAAAATCAGGAGGGACGCCATGGGGCAAGCGTTGCGTATCCAGGAAGATGCAGTCGTCGCAGAACATGCGTCGGTGAAATACCGTTCGCGGGAAGTACCGGGGGATTGGTACGTCGACCCAGCGGACCCGGAAGCGGCAGACCGATACAACCAGAATGTGCAGGACTCTTTGGAGGATCAGGCAACTGCCCTCCTGGCCGCACACGAAGCGCTGATCGGTGACCTGCCCGCTGGGCCGGACGAAGATGTGGATGACCCTCCCATGGAGTTGCGTCGTCCGCTTGAGACGCCGGGGCAGCCCGTGTGGATCGGCCTTCCCGGCCAAGGCGATTTCGATGACGAAGGCGAACTTGGTTGGCAGACTGATGCGCTGTGCGCGCAGACCGATCCGGAAGCCTTCTTCCCCGAAAAGGGTGGATCAACCAGGGATGCCAAAAAGGTCTGCGGAGCGTGCAACGTCCGTTCGCAGTGCTTGGAGTACGCCCTCGCCAATGACGAGCGGTTCGGTATTTGGGGCGGACTCTCTGAGCGGGAACGTCGTCGGCTAAGGAAGCGAGCGGTCTAATTCTCAAGGAAGTTCATGTTACCGCCGTCGTGGTTTCCCACGATGGCGGCAACTATCTCCCCAGGACACTGGCGGCACTGTCGAACCAGACGCGTTCGGCAGATGCCGCCATTGGCATTGATACAGGTTCCACAGACAACTCGCTGGACTTGCTCCGTGAAGCTTTCAGCCAGGACAAGGTCACCACCTTCCAGCAAGCGAAGTCCGGCTTTGGCGCCGCCATCCAGGCAGGGCTGCAGGAGCTGGCTCCGGAGAGCGGCAGGGACAAGGACGGCAACGGAACTGAAACCGGCCCGGTCAAGTGGCTATGGCTTCTTCATGACGACGCTGCGCCGGCACCGGACGCCTTGGCGGAGCTTCTCCACGCCGTGGAACGGGCCCCTTCAGTCACTGTTGCCGGATGCAAGCAGCTCGGTTGGGACAACGAGCGGCATCTGGTGGACGTAGGACTCTCCACCAGCCGCTGGGCTGAGCGCCTGACATTGATCGACGCGGACGAAGTCGACCAAGGCCAATACGATGCCCGCACGGACACCTTCGCCGTGAATTCCGCCGGCATGTTGGTCCGCCTCGATGTCTGGGAACAGCTGCAGGGCTTTGACCCTGCCCTGCCCGGTAGCGGCGATGACGTGGATTTCTGCTGGCGCAACTGGCTTGCGGGCAACAGGGTCGTGGTCGTACCGAGCGCCCGCATGTTCCACGTCGAGCACCGCCCGCATGGTTTGGGGACTTCCTCCGCCGCGCGCAAAGCCCAGATCCATATGCGGCTCAAGCACACGCCGTGGTGGAACGTGCCGTTCCAAGCTGTCGGGGCTTTGTTCGGTGCGATGGTTCGCCTGGTGTTGAGCATCCTGGTCAAGGAACCGGGCTATGGCTTCTCCCAGTTCACCGCAACTGTTGCGGCCTTGATGCGGCCTTTGGCCATTGGCAGGGGCCGCCGCATCGCGGCCAGGACACGCCGCGTTCACCGCTCCGTGGTCAGGGGCCTGCAGACGTCCACACGCGAGGTCCGGGCCAACAGGCGGTCATTGCTGGAAGCGATCCGTCCGAGTGAAGAAACTTCCGCTGTCTCGGACCTGCTGGCTCCCGAACCAAGCGGAGATGCCGCGGACGACTTTGCGGCGCTGGCAACAAACGAACGTGGATGGGTGGGTACAGGGGCAGTTGCAGCCGCCTTGCTTGCCCTGGCCGCCGCACTGGTTGGACTGCTCGGACTGGTCCGTTCCGGCACAGTTGCCGGTGGCGGGCTGCTTCCTCTGGCGGCATCGCCGGCTGACATTTGGGGCAACGCCTCCACTTGGTGGATATCCCTTGGAGCAGGACTGCCCGGGCATGGCGATCCGTTCGGCTATGTGTTGTGGCTGCTGTCCTTCGTTGGCGGCGGAGACGGCGATTCGGCCATGGCCTGGTTGTTGATCCTTGCCATGCCACTGTCCGCTGTCGGCGCGTGGTTTGCCGCGGGTGCGTTGACTGCCAAGCGCCGTTTCCGGACGGTGGCGGCCCTGGCTTGGTCCGCCGCGCCGGCACTGCTGATCGCGATCAACGAGGGCCGCGCGGGAGCCCTGGTTGCACACGTCATGATGCCATTGCTGCTGCTTGCCCTGCTGCGCGCCTCAGGATCTGCCATCGGCCAAGGACGTTCGCACGCAGTAACGTCACTCAGCAGGCGTCCGGCTCCGATCCTTGGAAAACCGGGCATCAACGGGACACCGTCCTGGACAGCCGCGGCAGCCGGGGGACTGGTAATGGCCATTGTGACTGCCTCGGCACCGTCCCTGTTGGGCCCGATTGCCGTTGCGGTGATCCTGGCCGCCGTCATCCTCGGACAACGCGGCAAGACCCTCTGGTGGTCGCTTCTTCCCACCGTAGCTTTGTTCCTGCCGTACGGAATCTCCGTATTGGACAGGCCCCGTGCCTTGCTCGCTGATCCCGGCGTGCCGCTCACCTTCGAGGCAGCACCGCTGTGGCAACAACTGCTGGGCCAGCCGCTGGCTTTTGACGTCGACGCAGGACTGACCGGCCTGACGCTCTTTGGTCCCGGAGCCATGCCCTGGGCACTGCTGCTCGCCCTGTTGGTCAGCGCGCCGGTCCTGATACTCGCCGTTGCGGCATTGTTCCTGCCCGGCAAGCGCACCGCCCTGGCCAGGGTCTTCTGGCTGGCAGCGTTGACCATTTTGGCAAGCGGATGGCTGGTGGGTCATGTCGCCACGGGCGTGAACAACAACGTCATTGTGGGACCCTTTACCGGTCCGGCCGTATCGGCGGCGGGCATGTTGCTGCTCGGGGCTGCCGTCATCGGTGCCGATAAGATCTTTGCCGCTCCCCGCCGGATGACTGATTCGCAACGTCGACGACTGCCGCTGCGGCCCATCGCGTCCGGACTGGCCTTGGCTCTCCTCGTCGCCGGGCCCTTGGCCGGCATGGGCGCATGGGCAGTACAGAATGTCCTTCAGCCGTCCCCAGCACCCGGGGCGACAGCGGCACCGGACGCTACCAGGCCGACGTCGTCCCTCGGCTCCCCACGCCAGGTGTGGCCGGTGGACTCAGCTACTTTGCCGGCCACCGCGGTGGACCGTGGCCAGGGACCTGAACGTACCCGGACCCTGGTTATCACCAGCGGTGAGCAGGGTGCCTTCACGTCATCGCTGATGCGCGGCGCGGGCACGACCCTGGACAGTCTGTCCACTATTGCCTCCGCCCGGACCATCATCGGGGCGCCGGGCCGCGAAGAAACGGCCGCCGACGACGCTGCCACCGCATCCCTCCGCCGTGCCGTGGCCACCATTGTGGCCAGCACCGGTGTGGACCCCCGCGCGGACTTGGAACAACTCGGCGCCGGATTCGTAGTCCTCAAGGCCGCGGACAACGCGGCACAGCTGACAGCCAGCAGGATCGACGCCGTCCCCGGCCTCGTTGCCGTCGGCCAGACCGACGCCGGGTGGCTGTGGCGTGTCACGCCGAAGAACCAGCCTGCAGCTACCGCCGCGGATACTGCCCACCGCGTTCGAATCGTGGATTCCAAGGGCGAAACAGTAGGAAACCTGCCGTCCGGGGAAGTGTCCGTGGATGCTGCCGTGCCGGCCGGCGACGAAGGCCGCCAGGTTGTCCTGGCCGAACGGTCCGATCCCGGCTGGACAGCATGGATCGACGGCCGCCAACTTAAGGCCACCACATCCGGCTGGTCGCAGGCCTTCGAACTTCCGGCCAGTGGTGGTGAGCTGGAAATCCGGTACACGAACCCTTGGGCCCTGTTGTTCGGAATCCTGCAGGCCGTGGTGATCGGATTGACGGTCCTGTTGGCCATTCCGATGCCAGCGCGCCGCACCCGAACCGGCATGTCGAGGGATGAAGTCTCCCTCCGTAAGGAGTACAGCAGTGTCTGACGACCAGAAGCCGCCGGTCGACCATAAAGCGTCCCGCAGCTCTCCCAAGGGCTCCCGAAGCTCCAACAAAGGCGTCATTACAGGCGTCCTCTCCGCAGTGGTCATCCTGGCCGCAGGCGGAGGTGCTGTTGCCGCGACCTCGATGGTGCCCCAGCCTTCCGGAGGTACCACTATGGATGTCCGGCAGGCTGATGTCCCTGCAGGGCGGTCCCTGGGTGTCTGCCCCGAGCCTGCAAGGCTGGTCAACGGCACCGTCGTGGGAACGGACGCGGACTTCAGCCCTGTCTCCACCACCGCAACCAGTGCCCTCAACGCTGTGGTGCTGAGCAATCCGGCCGGAACGGTTCCCGGAAGCAAGGTGACGTCGCTGGGAGGCGACGCGGTGGCTGAGATCGCCAAGGCCCCCACCAGCACTCCTACGCCAACGTCCGGTCCGCCAGTGCTGGCAGCAGGTGTTGCCTCTATTTCCCCCGTGAGCTCTCCGACAGTAGTAGGCGCGGATCCCCTGGGTAATGAGCAGGCATCCATGGCCGCCCATCTCAGCTATGCCGCAACAGATGGCGACCTCCGCGGCCTGGCCACGGCCCAATGCCAGCCGCCAGGTAACGATGCGTGGCTCCTGGGCGCCAACACCGCAGTGGGCCGCACGTCCGTCCTGAACCTGAGCAACGCCTCGGAGACTCCTGCGACAGTCAACCTCGACCTCTTCGGGTACGAAGGCCAGATCCAGGCACCAGGCGCGCGTGGCCTCCTGGTAGCTCCCGGAACCACCCGCTCAATAAACCTTGCGGGGCTCGCTCCGAGCGAATCCCAGCTTGCTGTCCACGTCCGCAGCACAGGCGGCCCTGTTTCCGGGACCATCCAGCAGAGCGTGCTGCGAGGACTCGCTCCCGGTGGCGTTGAGTATCTTTCGCCGGGAGACGGCCCCTCAAACCTGCAGGTGATGTCCGGGGTAGATATCCAGGACCCGGCCGCCACCAAGGCATTGGCCGGTAAATCAGGTTTCGCTGACGCTGTACCGGCCCTCCAAATCGCCGTTCCCGGTTCCACCGACGCCGTGGTGCAGGTGAGCCTGTACGGTGCCAATGGTGAACGAAAGCTTCCCAGCGGGGGAGTGGTGACGGTCAAGGGCGGATCAGTTGCCACGCTGAACCTGGAAGGAATTCCGGCCGGAACCTACACCGTCAAGGCGAGCTCGGACGTGGCATTCGTGGCATCGGCCCGCGTCACGCGGGGCGCCAAAGCCGAGGAAGCCACCGATTTCGCGTGGTCTCCGGCCTCGGCCCGCCTGGGAAGCCAGCATCTGGTAGCTGTTCCACGGGACGGCCAGAGGTTCCTGAGTTTTGGTGTGCCCGAGGGCCGCGGCACTATCAGCTACGCTCCAGTGACCGCCAACGGTGCGGTGGGCAAGGCAGTTGACGTCGATATGTCCGGTGGGACCACGTCGTTGATAGAGCTCCCTGCAAAGTCCGGAGACTCGCCGATAGCAGGGTATGTGGTCTCAGCTTCCGGCGACCCGATTTATGGGGCCTTGATCCTGGGCAAACAGGGCCGTGCGGACGTTTCCGTCGTGGCAATCCAGGACGCAGCGGCGGGACTTGAGAAGGTCCCGGTCTCGGTGGGGTACTAGCCCGGGGTGGGCGGGCAGCGAAAGCCGCCTGCCGCCGTCGTTATTGATACAGGGTTATTGATACCGGCGGCGGTACACGGGATCGAGTGTTTCCGGCGGCACGCCCAGCATTTCGGCGGTGTACTCGACCACGACATCATGGACCAGGTCCTGCAGTTCCTCACGGGTGTTGGAGCCTTGCTCCACCACCCGGCGGTAAACGGTGATCATGGGCGCTTCGCCACGGCCGCCGGGCGTATATGAGCCCATGGGGGCAGAGTTTCCAGTGGCGACCAGCTGTTCCAGATGGGGCGGGATTTCATCAACGGCAAAGAGCACGCCGTCGAGCTGTTTGCCCCACATGTCCTGGAGCCGCTCGGCGGAGTCCAGCACCATATCGTCGAACCGCTCTGACCGGGTTCGGAAACCAGGCAGGTTGGCGAGCATCAATTCGCCCCGCAGTCCCCGCCCGTGGCGGTTGCGCCGGCGCTGCCGGAAGCCGCGAACACCTGTACCGGCGTGTTCCCCCGCCTGATCGCCATCGGCGTCAGTCCACCGGATGTTGAACCCGGGAACATGTGGCTGTGACTGCATATATCGACTTTAGTACCGAGGAACCGCCAGCGCGACATCATGGCATGCACCGCGCCGGAGCTGGTGGCACTCATCGGTGTCCGTGGAGGGCGCGGGGGCCCCAATGCGCAGTGCAGGTGCCAATTGGCGCTAATCTGGGATGTTGTGGGTGCTATTCGTCAATGTTCAAGATCAGCCTGCCGCCAGTCCGCGGTGGCCACTTTGACGTACGTGTACGCCGAGTCGACCGCCGTCCTGGGTCCTCTCGCGACGTATGCCGAACCCCACGCCTACGACCTCTGCTCCCAGCACGCCGGAAGCCTGACGGTTCCGCGGGGCTGGGAAGTCCTGCGCCTGGCGATGCCCGCAACCCCGCCCGAGCCCGGCCCTGATGACCTGCTGGCCCTTGCCAACGCCGTCCGCGAGGCAGCCTCGGCAGCACCTGAGTCGCCTGCCCGGCACAACCACGCGCAGATGGAACCGCCTGCCGGCGTCGAAGGAACCCGTCGCGGCCACCTGCGGATCCTCCGCGAACCGTCCTGACGGGCAGTCCTCTTTGCCGGATCCTGGCGTCGGGACGCAATTCGTCGCCGTGCTCCAAACCGGCTGATCCTGCGCGGTAGTCTGGAATCTGCAGATAAGTCCGCCAGCGGCGCCATGCAGGCGCCACCCAGGGAGCATCATTCATGCCAAAGGTCAGTCCTGAACTGTTGTCCATCCTGCGCTGCCCCGTGACGGGTTCAGCGTTGGTCCAGGAGGGCGAGGAGCTGGTCTCCACCTCCGCCGCAGCGGACGGTGAAAAGCTCCGCTACGCGATTGAGGATGGCATCCCGCTGCTCCTGCCTCCGGAGCTGCTTGCCGCGGCCAATGCTGCCACCTCCGGCCAGCACGATTCCAAGGCATAGACGCACTTTCTTCTTCATCAAAACCGCACGGTACCCCTAAGGATTTCCATGACTTTTGACTTCAAAGTGGCTGACATTACCCTTGCGGAGGCAGGCCGCCACCAGATCCGCCTTGCCGAGCATGAAATGCCGGGCCTCATGTCCCTTCGGGCTGAGTTTGGCGCCTCGCAGCCGCTCAAGGGTGCGAGGATCGCGGGTTCCCTGCACATGACGGTCCAGACTGCCGTCCTCATTGAGACCCTCACCGCACTGGGTGCTGAGGTCCGCTGGGCTTCGTGCAACATCTTCTCCACCCAGGATGAAGCTGCTGCCGCCGTCGTGGTCGGCAAAGGCACGCCGGAAAACCCCCAGGGTGTTCCCGTCTTCGCTTGGAAGGGCGAAACGCTGGAGGAGTACTGGTGGACTGCCGAGCAGATCCTCACCTGGCCGGGCGCTGAGACCAATCCGGAGCTCGGCCCCAACATGATTCTCGACGACGGCGGCGACGCCACGCTGCTGCTGCACAAGGGCGTCGAATTCGAAGCCGCAGGAGCAGTGCCCACCGCGACGGGAGAAGATCCCGAGGAATACGTCCTCATCCTGGACCTCCTCCGCCGGACCCTCGCTGCCGATCCGCAGAAGTGGAAGCGCCTGGCTGCCCGCATCGAGGGCGTCACCGAGGAAACCACTACCGGTGTGCACCGCCTCTACCAGCTCGCCGAGCAGGGCAAGCTGCTCTTCCCGGCCATCAACGTCAACGACTCCGTCACCAAGAGCAAGTTCGACAACAAATACGGCATTCGCCACTCCCTGCCGGACGGCATCAACCGCGCCACGGACGTCCTCATGGGCGGCAAAGTGGCCGTCGTGTGCGGTTATGGCGATGTGGGCAAGGGCGCAGCGGAGGCACTGCGCGGCCAGGGCTCGCGCGTCATCGTTACGGAAATCGACCCCATTTGCGCCTTGCAGGCCGCGATGGACGGTTACCAGGTGGCCAAGCTTGAATCGGTGCTCGCACAAGGTGACATCTTCATCACCACCACGGGCAACAAGGACGTCATCATGGCCGAGCACATGCTGGGCATGAAGAACAAAGCGATCGTTGGCAACATCGGGCACTTCGATAACGAGATCGACATTGCCGGGCTCGCAAAGATTCCCGGTGTCAAGAAAGTGGAGATCAAACCACAGGTCCACGAGTGGGTCTTCGAGGCCGGCACGGGCTCGGAGCGGTCCATCATCGTCTTGTCCGAGGGCCGGTTGCTGAACCTGGGCAACGCCACGGGCCACCCGTCCTTCGTGATGAGCAACTCCTTCGCCAACCAGACGATCGCGCAGATCGAACTCTGGACCAAGAAGGACCAGCCCGCGGGCGAACGCGAATACGGCAAGCAGGTTTACGTGCTTCCCAAGATCCTGGACGAGAAGGTCGCACGACTGCACCTGGACGCACTGGGCGTGGAACTGACCGAACTGAGCAAGGACCAGGCGGATTACCTGGACCTTGACGTTGCCGGACCTTACAAGCCGGAGCACTACCGCTACTAAGCAACGCTGCGTCATCCAAATCGATGGCGAAAGGCCGGACACGCGACCAGCGTGGCCGGCCTTTCGGCTAGAATTGGGTGTTCAGTATTGCTTGCCGGGGGACAGGAAGACGGGAACCATGACGGAAGTCGCCAAACGGAAAACGGGCAAGATCCTTGCCATCGTAGGGATCTGCGCCGCTATTGCCGTGGGCGGAATTGGGGTCGCAACGGTGCCCGGGCTGCTGGCCGGTGGTACCCAGCTTGGTGGGGCCGCGCCGTCGCCGACTCCCACGGTGGAGGCCAAACCCGTGGAGTTGGGCATCACGCCGCTGGACGGAGCGATTGAGTGGAACCCCGTGGTGGGCCCACAGATCAAGGCGGTCAACGGCAAGGTCAAGGACGTGGTGCTGGCACCAGCCGATGGTGGTGTGCCAGTGCAGGGCAAGATCAGTCCTGACGGGACCACGTGGTCCACCGTGGAAGTCCTGAAGTTCAAGACCCAGTACAGCTATTCCTTCACCGTGGTGGATACCGCCGGGAAGGAAACCAAAAAGACCCAGACTTTTACCACGGTTTCCGCGGCCTACGAGGCCGACGCGTCCGTTTACCCCCGCAACGGCACTACAGCGGGTTCCGGGCAGCCCATCGAGATCAACTTCAGTGAGCCTGTGGTGGACAAGGCGGCCATGGAGAAGCGGGTTGCCATCACCGTTTCCTCCGGCCAACCTGTGGCCTGGCATTGGTACTCCGATAAGAAGGTGCGGATCCGCCCTGAAGCTTTCTGGGCTTCGGGTACCACCGTCACCGTCGACATGAAACTCCTGGGCGTCGACTTCGGAAACAAGATGATCGGCAACGCGGATGTGGTTTCCACGTTCACCACCGGCCCCCAGCGCGTGGCTGTGGTGGATGACACCACCAAGACCATGAACGTGTACTCCGACGGACAACTGGTCCACACCGCTCCAGTATCCCTGGGTGGCGAGGACTGGCTTTCTCCCACGGGCTATGCCGTGATCCTGGAGCAGGAGCGCAAATCCAACTTCAACGCCGGCAGTATCGGCCTTAAGCCGGGGGACAAGGGCTACTATGCGCCGATGGTGGTGGATTATGCCAACCGCCTGACGTGGTCCGGCGTCTACGTCCACCAAGCCCTTGAATCCGCTTGGGGGGCCATTGGCCGGGTCAACGTCTCGCATGGATGCGTCGGCCTGCTGCCGGACGATGCCGCATGGTTCTTCAACAACATGAAGACCGGCGACGTTGTCCAGATCCTGAACACCGGGGCTCCTGCGGTGGAACCATTGGAAGGCTTCGGGGACTGGAACATCCCGTGGGCGAGCTACGCCCAGCGGTAGTCCCGAGGCTAGGATTGTTGCAGTGATTATTTCCTGCGCTCTTTGACCCACACTTCACGTGCCGACCATGCGTTGGCCCTCCATTTGGTGCTGCCCTCAGTGGTGATTCCGGGTGTCCCTGCGGGGAACCCGTTTGCGGGTTCCCCGGCTCCTTCCACCGGACCCCTTTTCACCCTTTGGAGCACCCATGACTCTTTCACCAACCCTTCGCCCGGACTGCGGCAGTTGCTTTGCGCTTTGCTGCACCGCTCTGGGATTCGCCCGCTCGGCTGACTTCGCCATCGACAAGCCAGCGGCCACGGCATGCCCGAACATGGCGGACGATTTTTCCTGCTCGATCCATCAACGCCTGGTGTCGCGGGGGTTCCGCGGCTGCACGGTTTTTGATTGCTTCGGCGCGGGCCAGGTGGTTTCCCAGCACACCTTCTCGGGCACCAGTTGGACTCAAGACCCCGCGTCAAGGTCCTCGATGTTCGCCGTATTCAAAGTAGTCAGGCAACTTCACGAGATGCTCTGGTACTTGGCCGAAGCCAGTCAACGAACCTTCGATCCGGACCTCGCATCGGCAGCGGATCACTTGTCCGGGCACATAGCAACCATCGCCCAAGGCAACGCCCCCGCGGTGCTGGCCACCGACGTCGAAACCTTGCATGGAGAGGTGCGGACCCTCCTGATGGAGGTCAGCGAAGAACTGCGCGCCTCCTACGGTGCCGAGGACAAGCAGACGTTCGACGGCGGCCCTCACCGGGACGGTGAATCGGCCAGCGCGGACTTGGGCAGCAGAGACCTCATGGGAGCCAACCTTGCCAACCGGCGTCTCTGCGGAGCAGACCTCCGCAGTGCCTACCTGATCGGAGCAAACCTCAGGAACAGCGACCTCACAGCCGTTGACCTTCTGGGAGCAGATCTTCGCGGAGCGCAACTCCACGGCACAGACCTCTCCAAGGCCCTATACCTCACCCAACCGCAAATCAACGCCGCCGAAGGCGATGCCACAACCCTCCTACCCCCACGACTTACCAGACCGGCCCAGTGGTGATTTTGGCTGGTAACAGCCGCACCAGAGCTAGGACTCGTGGCTGAACGGCAGCTTCCTGAGTCGTTCCCCGACAGTCGCATTCCGCTGCTCCGCTTGGCGCAGACGGGCGAGTTCGCGGTTGCGCCGTTCCCCGAGGACTGCCCCGATGTAGTCCTCGGGGATGGTGCCTGGGGGAGGGGGAGGGGCGACGTACCCTGCGAGTTCGGACGCCAAGGATGCCGCCATGTTCACGCGCGATGCCGGGGCCATGAGGTAGGCCTGCTGCACAAACGTTCCTGCCCTGCGCGCGGTGGCATCGGGGACCCTGCCGATGTCAGCCATGGCTACCCAGGCCTGAAGGTAGTGGGGTGCCACGGGCATGATCCGTGGCTTGGAGGGAACACGCTGACGGAGCGAGTAAGTACCGGCGACGATGTCGCCCAGGCGCTTGGACTTGTCGTTGAAAAGCGCTACTCCGATGGCCAGGCCACCGAACGTCATGTAGATCTCCAGGAAGCCGAGGAGGCCACGGATGAGGGCGTGGCGGAATCGGATGGACCCGCCGTCGTCGCGAACGATGCGAAGTCCTGTGGCGAGTTTTCCCAGGGACCGTCCTCGGGTGAGGGTCTCCACGGCGACGGGCACGATCACGACAGAGAATACGATGCTGCTGAGGACCAATGCCTGGATGGCGGCGTCATCGAGGTCCTGGGAGGCGGCGCCGATGAGGATGATGAGCAGTATCGCGAGGATGACCTGGGAGATGACATCAAGGATGAGCCCCAGGGCACGGGCAGCGAAGGAGGCCGGGCGCAACTCCAGGACCACTGCCTCGCCGGTGATGATTGAACTCATACCCGCCCCCATGCTTCGCAAACGCGGCGGGCCCACGGCGTGCCCGCACCAATGAGTCTAGCCGCGGCACTGACCCGGTGGGTGGCACAGGCGCTAGGGTGGTGCCGTGGACATTGACGCCTTCTCGGCCGTGCAGGGGGACAAGTGGTCCCGGCTTCATTTCCTTGCGCACAAGCGCCGGCTCACGGGAGCCGAAGCGGATGAACTGCTGAGGCTGTACCAAACGGTGTCCGGACATCTGTCCCTGATTCGCTCCGTGGCCCCGGAGAGCGGCTTGTCGGCATCACTGTCTGCTGCACTGGCGCAGGCCCGGACACGGTTCACGGGCGCGCGCTCGAACTTCATGGAGGACCTGGCACGGTTCTTCGTTATTTCCTTGCCCGCGGCGTTCTACCGAATCCGCTGGCTCACCCTTTGGTGCGGGCTTGCCTTCGTGCTGGTAGCGGGCGCCTATGCCCTGTGGATCGGCACGTCACCGGATGCGTTGAGGGCCGTAGCCAGTGACGCAAAAGTGCAGCAGTACGTGGAGGAGGACTTCATTGACTACTACTCGGAGAATCCCGCTGCCTCGTTCGCAGGCGCTGTGTGGACGAACAACGCCTGGATTTCCGCTCAGGCTGTGGCGTTTGGAGTCACCGGGTTCTGGGTGCCGTTCATCCTGTTCATGAACGCACAAAGCCTGGGAGTCGCCGCAGGGCTTTTCCTGGCAACGGGAAAGATGGATATCTTCTTCAGCTACATCCTTCCGCACGGCCTGATGGAACTCACCGCGGTGTTCATTGCCTGCGCGGCGGGGCTCAAGATTTTCTGGGCCATGGTGCGGCCCGGTCCCAGGACGCGGCTCCAGGCTGTGGCCGATGAAGGACGGTCTTTGATGACAGTTGCCCTCGGGTTGGTGCTCGTCCTGCTCATTTCCGGGATAGTGGAGGGCTTCGTGACGCCGAGTGCGTTGCCTGTGTGGGCCAAGATCACCATTGGCGCGCTGGTTTTGGCTGGTTATTGGGTCTACACCCTGGTCCTCGGTGGGCGGGCAGCCCGCGCAGGTGTCACCGGTGACCTGGATGCCCACGACGCCGGGTATCGCAGCATCGCCGCGTAGACCTTACAGTTACGTTTCGATCTGGTCGCAGCCGGGGTGGCACCGCGTGTCTGTGTAAAGCCGGGCGGTAGGCTCGAATGCAGACAAGAGAGCCGGCAGCACCCCAATCGCCGGTGGATGCCTACGGAAGTGAAACCCGCTGTGAGCGACAAGAGCCAGAAACCACAAGAACCGGACACGGACGTCCATGAGGACCCCAACGAACCGGCCTTCGACTGGATGAAGCCGAAGGCCTCCGGCACTGCTTCCGGCGCAGCTCCTGCTACTACAGCGACGCCGGCCGCCACCACGACCGCGACGTCGGAAACTGAGACGCCCGCCGGCGGTCAGCCCGAAAGCCGCGCTGACCGTAAGGCTGCAGAAGCGGCCGACGCCGAGCCGGAACCTCCGCTGTTCGCTGACACGCTCGCTGGTGGCTCCACTGACAAACAGCCGTCGCACTATTCGGAACCCTTGCCGACGTCGGCCCTTCAGGTCCGTCCGCCGGAAGACGAGGTGGCCCGACGCAACGCAGAGCGGGAGCAAGCCGCCAAGGTGAAACCGATCGGCCCACGGGTTTTCCAGGTGCTGTTGGCCGTCTTCTATCCGGTGATCCTCCTGGTGCTCGCCGTCCGGGCGGTCACCAGCCCCCTGTTCCTGTGGGTGGAGTACAACCGCCCTGGTTTTCCCGGAGACGGCTACGGTTTCAGCACTGACGACCGCATGACGTACGGCTCGTACGCCGTGGATTACCTGAGCAACTGGGCCGGTCCGCGGTACTTGGGTGGCTTGGTCAACCAGGACGGTGCCAAGCTGTTCAAGGACAGCGAAGTGGCGCACATGGCCGACGTCAAGCTGGTCATTTTGTCGTCCTTCGGTGCCGGCCTGCTGCTCATCATCCTCAGCATCATCGCCATCCTGTACCTGCGTAAGCGCAGTAACGGCGGGATCCGTCGCGGCCTCTTTGCAGGCTCCATCGTCACCCTGGTCATCATCATTGGCCTCGCTGTCCTGGCAGCACTGAGCTGGCAGCAATTCTTCACCGAGTTCCACCGGATCTTCTTCGCCAACGGGACGTGGACGTTCTCGCTGGAGGACACCCTCATCCGGCTCTTCCCGGGACAGTTCTGGATCGACGCGGGCATCGTCATCGGCGCGTTGGTGTTCCTCGTGGCTACGGTGACGTTCATCTTCACGTGGCCCACCAAGCAGCGTCGGGGTGCGGGCACAGCGGTTGACGAAGCCGATGCTTCAGGCGATGACGCTGATGCGGATGATGCGGAAAGCGTCAGCAACGAACCAGCGGACATTAAGCGCTAGCCGCACCGGCTTCTCCGGGGACCACTCCCGCGGGCCAGGAGATCGACAAGGCGCCCGGGATGGTCTGTGCTGGCGATGACGGTCTTGCCGTTTTTCAACTCGATATTGATCTCGGGACCGCCGGCGAGGTACCCGACCATGCCGGGCCCCATGTATCGGAGCCCGTACCCGCTGGGGCCGGCCGCCTCGTCGGTGGTCACCGTCGCGATTTCATCCCTCGGTAGAGTTCGTTTGAAGATGTCGCAGAAGGCGATTACGACGTTCTGCGGGTCGACCTTGACCGTGACGGTCATGAAGGCGATGAATGAACCAGCTGCGGTGGTGACCAGGGGTGCGAAGAGCACTTCCGGCGTGTTCTACAGGACGATCAGCACGAACAGCACCGGGCCGAGCGCAATCATCGTGAAACCCACGATTCGCGGTACCAAGGTAGACCGGACACGCGAGTAGTAGAGCGCGGGTAGTGGTATGCGTGATGGATCTGCCATGGGTTCCCCTTTGAACGTTTGGTTGTTGAGGAAAACGCTAGGGGGACAACAGCGGCACCTAGGGGGACATTGCCCAAAATAGGTGGCGATGTGGGCCGAACTAGGTGCTGATTTGGTTGTGCCAGGTGGTGTATCGCGGCGGTCTAGGTGGTGCCGCTACTTTTCGTAGAGCTTCTCCACAACCGACGGGAAATCGCCAACCACGGCGGCCCGCTTCAGTTTGAGCGAAGGCGTCAAATGCCCGGATTCGACGCTGAGCTCAGCCGTAAGGAATGCAAACTTCTTGATCGATTCAGCGGCGGACACGAGCTTGTTGGCCTCGTCCACCGCCGACTGCACGGCGGCGTTTACCCGGTCGTCCCGGGCTGCGTCCTCGAGTGACAAGGCATCCACCTTGTTCTCCGCGCACCAATCGGCAAGGCCCTCGGCGTCCAGGCTCACCAGTGCCCCGATAAACGGCCGGCCATCGCCCACCACCACTGCCTGGCCCACCAGAGGGTGCTCGCGGAGCTTCTCCTCCAAAGGTGCGGGGGCCACGTTCTTGCCACCTGCAGTGACCAGGAGGTCCTTCTTGCGGCCGGTGATGGTCAGGAAGCCGTCGTCGTCCAGTTCGCCGAGGTCGCCGGTACGGAAAAAGCCATCAACAAACGCAGCCTCGTTGGCTGCCTCATTGCGGTGATACCCCTTGAAAACGCCGATACCCTTGACCAGAACCTCACCGTCGTGTGCCACCCGGACGGTGGTGCCGGGAAGGGGGATCCCGACGGTACCGATACGCGACATGCTGGGGGTGTTCACTGTGCACGGCGCAGTGGTCTCTGTCAGTCCGTAGCCCTCCAGCACGGGAACACCCGCGCCATGGAAGAAATGGTTGTCACGGAGGCTCAGGGGACTGGCTCCCGACACCGTGTAGCCGACGTTCCCGCCAAAGATCTCCCTCACCTTGGGATACAGGAGTTTGTTGAACGCACGATGCTTCATTTCCAGCAGCCAACCCGGCCCCTGCCCCTGGCCACGGGAGGCGCGATCCACCGCCGTCGAATAATCCACAGCGGTTGCCGAAGCTGCGGAGAAGAGCGCCGACTTTCCGCTCATAGCGGCTTTGTGGCCGGCGCCGGCGTAGACCTTCTCGAAGATGCGGGGCACGGCCAGCAGGAAAGTGGGCTTGAACGTACTGAGGTCTGCCATGAGTCCGCTGGCGCCGGCACTATGACCGAGTGTGATGCCTGCCGTGAGGCAAACCACCTGGACCGCCCTGGCAAGGACGTGCGCCAGAGGCAGGAACATCAGCGTCCGGGCGCCCTGCTGCATGAGCAGTTCGGGGAGGAACGGGATGACGTTCCGTGCCACCAGGACAAAGTTGCCATGGGTTATTTCGCAGCCCTTGGGCTTGCCGGTGGTTCCGGAGGTGTAGACGATCGAGGCGATGTCGGCCAGGTTTGCGGCACTGCGCTGGCGCTCCAGCTCTGCGTCCATGATGCCGACTCCGACGGCGGAGACGCTGGTCAGGTTGGGGGCGTCGCCGTCGTGCTCCATCCGCACGATCGCCACGGGATCGTCTCCGAGGGCCGTGGACCGGTTTACCACGGCGTGCACGAGATCGGCTTTGGCGATGTCCTCGACAAAGATGCGCCGGGCACCGGAATCGGCCAGGATCCATTCGATCTGGCTTGCCGACGACGTCTCGTAGATGGGCACAGTCACTCCGCCGGCCATCCAAATGGCGAAATCAACCAGCGTCCATTCGAAGCTTGAACGGGAGAGCACTGCTACGGGGTCGCCGGGGTTGAGGCCACCGGCAATCAGTCCCTTGGCCAGGGCAGTGACATCGGCGAGGAACCTTGCTGCGGAAACATTCAGCCAGCCGTTGGCCGTCTTGTGCGCGTACAGGATGCCGAACGGGTCCTTGGCGCAGCGTTCCAGGAGGAGGTCCGTCACGTTGGTGTTCGGGTCGGCCTCGACCAGAAGGTCTGTGCTGGCTTCCCTCACTGCTTGCCTCCTAGATCCACGATGGCATCCACATTCTCATCCGCCATTCTTCGTAGCTGATCACTTCCGCGGTCAGCACCGAATAGAAGAACGCAGTCGCCAGGACAGCCAAAATCAGCACCAGGCCCACCACGTAGAGCCCGGACCGCCGCCGCCACGGAGGATCGCTGCTGCGGCCCAGGGCCAACCCCAGCACGTACGTCAGGCCGAGGACAAGGAACGGCTCGAAGGACACCGCATAGAAGATGAACATGGTCCGTTCCGGGTACATGAACCACGGAAGGTATCCGGCGGCGACTCCGGCAAGGATGGCACCTGCGCGCCAATCCCGGCGGCCCGCCCACCAGAACAGCAGGATGACCAAGGCAATGGTCCCGCCCCACCACACCACCGGGTTGCCCACCGGCAGGATGGCCGAGGAACAGGTTTCAACGACGCAGCCCGCGGTGCCCTGCTTGGGGGCCTGGTAGAAGAACGACGTAGGCCGGCCCATGACGAGCCAGGTCCAGGGGCTGGACTCATAGGGGTGGTCCGAGCTCAGTCCTTGGTGGAACTTGTAGGCCTCAAGGTGGTAATGCGCAAGGGACCGCACGGAGTTGGGCAGCCAATCCCATCCGGGTGCGGGATTGGTGGCCGCCCACTGCCGGTAGTAGGCGTCCTTCGACAGGAACCAGCCCGTCCAGGTTGCCGCATACGTGACGGCGGCGACCGGAATGATGGTCACGAACGCCAACAACCCGTCCTTGATGATGCCGGCACTGAACCAACTGCGGATGCCGGAAATGCGCCGGGCGCTCAGGTCCCACAGCACAGTCATCAGGCCAAAGGCAGCCACGAAGAACAGCGCGGACCATTTGGTTCCCACTGCCAAACCCATGCAGATCCCGGCAACCAGACGCCACCAGCGCATACCGAGCCAAGGACCTGCCACCAGCTGGGTGGGTGTTGGGCGACCGCCCGGCGAAGCAGCCGCCTGCGCGGCGAGCCGGGAAGCGAGACGACGGCGGCCGTCGTCGCGGTCCAACAGCAGGGCGCCGAACGCGGCGAGGATCCAGAACGCCAGGAAGACGTCCAGCAATGCTGTCCGGGACAGCACCAAATGGTGGCCATCAATGGCGAGCAGGAGCCCGGCAACGGCGCCGAGGGTGTGCGAACGGAACAGCTTCAGGGCAATGAGTGAGACAAGGAACACGGTCAGGGTCCCCGTCAGCGCCGCGCTAAAGCGCCAGCCGAAGGGATTGTCTCCGCCGAACAGCCACATCCCGAAGGTGATCATCCATTTGCCGACCGGCGGGTGGACCACATACTCCGGTGTGTTGAGCAGGACGTTCGGGTTGCCGGCATTGAAGGAGTCGTTGGCATTGGCGGGCCAGCTGCGTTCGTAGCCGCTCACCAGGTAGGAGTAAGCATCCTTGACGTAATACGTCTCATCGAAGACCAGGCTGTGCGGGGCGTCCAGCCGGAAGAAGCGGAGAATCCCGCCCAGGACCGCGGTGATGGTGGGGATCAGCCAGAACCACAAACGCAAGGTGGCCGGGTAATCGCGCCAGCTTTGGATCCCGCCGATCAGGCGCTCTCTCAGGGCTTGGGCCGTGTAGGCCTCGGCTGGCCGGACGATCCAGGGGTGGCGTTCCAGCCCCCGGCCCGGCAGGGGACTGCCCGGGTTGTCGTCCACAGACGTGCTCAGGCGGGACCGCGATGCGTCCCGTCTGGTCCGGGCGCCGGGCTGATCGATGCTGTCCACAACGCCCGTGTCACCGGCTCCGGCGGTTGCGGGGGACGCCACAGGAGTTCCGGAAGTGGTGGCAGGAACGGGCGACTGGTTCACCCGCCCATGCTACCTTTCCATCCTTGCTGCAGCGTTGAGGTGCGGCGTTGAGGACGGCGCGGCATTAGGCTTGGCAGGTGGACGAACAACGCAGCACCCCGGACGAGCCTCCCTTCAGCGATGACGTGTACGAGGCGACTCCTGCCGCCGGCGGCGGCGCAACCCCGGGCATAGGACGGATTGTGCTGGCGGCCACCCCCATCGGAAATGTGGGGGATGCCTCCTCCCGCTTGATCGAACTCCTGGCGACCTCGGACATAGTGGCGGCAGAGGACACCCGCCGTTTGCACCGGCTCGTCACGGCCTTGGGCGTGGAGGTCTCCGGACGCGTCATCAGTTACCACGAACATAATGAAGTGGCTAAGACCGGGGAACTCCTTGACCACGTGCGCGCCGGAAAGACCATCCTCATGGTCAGCGACGCCGGGATGCCCGCGGTTTCTGACCCCGGTTTCCGCTTGGTGGAGGGAGCCGTCGCGGCCGGCCTGACCGTTACAGCGGTGCCCGGACCTTCGGCTGTGCTGACGGCGCTCGCGCTGTCCGGCCTGCCAACGGACCGCTTCTGCTTTGAAGGCTTCCTGCCACGCAAATCAGGGGAGCGGAACTCCCGCCTGGTGGATTTGGCCGATGAGCGCCGCACCATGGTCTTCTTCGAGGCCCCACATCGTCTTGAAGTCATGGTGCGTGCCCTGCATGAGCGCTTCGGCTCCGAACGCCGCGCCGCTGTCTGCCGTGAATTGACCAAGACCTACGAAGAAGTCATCCGTGGCACTTTACGTGAACTGCTGGAGTGGGCAGAGAACAACGAGGTCCGCGGCGAAATCGCGGTTGTGGTGGGCGGTGCGCCTGAACAGGAACCCGGTAAGCCCGAGGACCATGTAGCCGCGGTGAACGAACTCATCTCCCAAGGCATCCGCTTGAAGGAAGCCGTGGCTGCGGTAGCCGATGACGCCCGCGTCAGTAAGCGCGAGCTGTACTCCGCGGTGCTTGCAGCACGCTGACGCGCGCTGTGCAGCTGCACAAATTGGCGTCCGCATGGCAGTGCGTGAAGGCGTAGACACTCCTTCTCGCGGGGCAGTACCGTGGCAGTAATTCAAGCCACTTCCGGCAACGAACCCCAGTGGTGCAATTCTCCAAAGCACCCAAGACGAAGGAGTCGCCATGACTGTCACGGTTGAACGCGAAAGCGAACTGCTGGCTTCCGTCCCCACCGGCCTGCTGATCAACGGTCAGTGGCGCCCGGCCGGATCCGGAAAGACCTTTGATGTTGAAGACCCGGCCACGGGCAAGGTCCTGCTCAGCATCTCCGACGCCGGTGCTGAAGACGGCGCCGCGGCCCTCGACGCCGCTGCTGCCGCCCAGGCCGATTGGGCCCGCACTGCACCGCGCGAACGCGGCGAAATCCTGCGCCGTGCCTTCGAGCTCGTCACCGAACGTGCCGAAGACTTCGCCCTGCTGATGACCCTGGAAATGGGCAAGCCCCTGGCCGAAGCGCGCGGCGAAGTCACGTACGGCGCCGAGTTCCTGCGCTGGTTCTCCGAAGAAGCGGTCCGCGTATCGGGCCGCTACTCCGCAGCACCTGATGGCAAGAACCGCCTCCTCGTGCAGAAGAAGCCGGTGGGCCCCTGCCTGCTGATCACCCCGTGGAACTTCCCGCTGGCCATGGCCACCCGCAAGGTAGCCCCCGCCGTCGCTGCTGGTTGCACCATGGTGCTCAAGCCCGCGAACCTGACCCCGCTGACCAGCCTGCTCTTCGCGCAGGTCATGCAGGAAGCCGGCCTCCCCGCCGGTGTCCTGAACGTCATCCAGACCTCCACTGCCGGTGCCGTCACCGGCCCGCTGATCAAGGATGACCGTCTCCGCAAGATCTCCTTCACCGGCTCCACCCCGGTAGGCCAGGCCCTGATCCGTGAAGCCGCCGACAAGGTGCTCCGTACCTCCATGGAGCTCGGTGGCAACGCCCCGTTCGTGGTCTTTGAAGACGCCGACCTGGACAAGGCCGTTGAAGGCGCCATCGCCGCGAAGATGCGCAACATGGGCGAGGCTTGCACCGCAGCGAACCGCTTCATTGTGCACGAGTCCATCGCCGACTCCTTCGCGGAGAAGTTCGCCGCGAAGATCGGTGCGCTGACCACGGCCCGCGGTACCGAGGCCGAGTCCAAGGTTGGCCCGCTGATCGACGGCAAGGCCCGCGATGGCGTTCACGCGTTGGTCACCGAAGCCGTAGCAGGAGGTGCCACAGCCGTCACCGGTGGTGCCGCCGTCGACGGTCCCGGCTACTTCTACCAGCCCACGGTGCTGAAGAATGTCGCAGCCGACGCCCGCATCCTGCAAGAAGAAATCTTTGGACCGGTAGCGCCGATCATCACTTTCTCCACGGAAGATGACGCTGTTCGCCTGGCCAACAACACCGAATATGGCCTGGTTGCCTACGTCTTCACCAAGGACCTCAACCGTGGCCTGCGCATCAGCGAGCGGATCGAGACCGGCATGCTCGGCCTCAACGCCGGCGTGATCTCCAACGCTGCTGCCCCGTTCGGTGGCGTCAAGCAGTCGGGCCTGGGCCGCGAAGGCGGTTCCGAAGGCATCGAAGAGTACCTGTACACCCAGTACGTAGGTATCGCGGACCCGTACGCCGACTAGGCGGCGCAGGATCCGGTCCACCGCTCTCGCAACAAGAACGGTTGACAAACGCAAGGGCCCGGCCATGGAACCACAAGTTCCGGCGTCGGGCCCTTTGCTGTGTCATGGGGTCCTGCCGATCGGGAACAGCGGAGCTAGCGGCGCTGCGGCAGCAGGCCCCGGAGCATGCGCCAACCACGCGCGACCGCCCACACCACCGCCTTTCCGAGCGCTGCCAAGGCCCGGAATGGCGCGCCGAGGGCGTGCACCCATCGGCGCATCATCGACGGCGGCAGCCAGTCCGCGCGGAAGCGAACCAACCAGCGGGCGTTGTGCCGCATCGACTCACGGACGACGGCGATACGCGTCGCCGCTGGTGGTGTGGCTGCCTGCGCGGCTGTCTGCGCGGCTGTCTGCGCGGCTGTCTGCGCGGCAACGGCACCGCGGCCATAACGCTGCCGTTCGAAGTCCGAGGTGAGCGACGAGACTGCGACGTGCGCGGCGTCGTCCATTCCGCCAGTGTCGCCAAGGGCGGCGCTGGATCGGAGCCTGGCGGAGAAGTGCCGGGGCGTTTCGCTGGGCGTGGACGGTAAGCCGTAGTCGGTGGCCAGATCCTGGAGTTCCGCCCACGCCAACTCGGGGGCTGGGTCTTTGTATCCGGGCATCACGGCGTCGGCTTCATCCGGAGGTTTCCGGTTCAGGCGGCGGCGGCGCAGCACCGTCCTGCTGAGCCGTGGCGACCACAGGAATCCCAGCAGCACCAGCACGCCCGCCGTGGCCGCCGCGATGGTGGGGAGCGGGTTCACACTGGCTGAGCCTGCGGCCGGAGTGTCCACTCCGGGCAGGGGAACAGGAGCGGGAGTGGCGGGAGCGGGGGTGGTCAGGACCTCTTTTTCGTCCGCGTTGGTGCTGAGGTTGGTGGGGACCGAAGATTCAGTAGCGTATTCGGGAACTACGCCGCGCGAAGGAGTGGGCTCAAACGGAACCCAGCCCAGGCCCTCAAAGTAAAGCTCAGGCCACGCATGGGCGTCGCGGGCGTCAACCTCGTACTCCGGGAAGGACCCCTGACCGACCAAGGCCACGGACTCTCCGGTGAGCCGGCCGGGTGCATAGCCCACGGCAATGCGGCTCGGAATACCTTCAGCCCGGGCCATGACGGCCATCGCCGAGGAGAAATGGACGCAGTAGCCGCTCTTCACCGCCAGGAAGTCGGCCAGGACCGAGAGGCCGTTGCCGTCGTAGCCGTTCTGCACCGGCGCCTGCAGGGAATAGGTGAACTCGCCGGAGCGAAGATACTTCTGGAGGGCCAGCGCCTTGCCGTAGTTGCTGCCGGCGGATGCCGTGACCGAATCGGCCGTTTGGCGCACAATGTCCGGCAGGTTGCCCGGGATGCGGAGGAAGTCATCCGAAATGCCCTGCGGGACCGCCGAGGCCTGGGACAAGGATTGCGCCGTGACCTTCGGGGCGGCGGAGAACACCACGTACCGCTGCGCACGGGTGGTGGTCTCGGTGCTCATGATGCTCAACGTTGCAGGATCCCAGGTCCAGCGACCGTTGAGGCCGTTCACTGAAGCCGGCGCGAACGGGGCAGGCAGGTAGGGGCTTGTGAACAGGCCTGCGTTGACGGACGTGACGGCGTTGACCACTTCGCCCTGGACGGCGTACCCCGTTTCAATCCTGTCCGCCCCCACGCGCCGCTCAGCGGAGCGGTCGTCGGGGGCCCAGGTTTCGCCGTCGAAATGATCGATGGTCACTGATCTCAGATACAGGGGCGCGCTGGAGCTCGTGGCATAAGTGATACGGCCAGCTCCCGTAGGACTCCGGAGGCTGTTGCCCAACGTGATCATGGGATTGAGCCCGTTGGAGGTACCCCATGGGCTCAGCCGCGAGCCCTGCGGGAAGGTGCCGGTCTCGAAGCCCGGGATTGCCAACGGAACCACCATGGTCAAGGCCAGGGCCAGCCCACCGGTAACCACTGAACGCCTGAACTGGCCAGCGCCCCGGCCGGATCCGGACTGCAGCCGGGCATCAGGGGCGAACCAGTGGCTGCAACCGAGAATGAGGAGGTAGCCCACGGCAGCGCCGATGAAGCCCGCAACGCCCACGCTCTGGGGCTTGATGGTGGCCGGAACCACCATGACGGCAAGCAGGCCAATGCCGCTGGCCGCGGGCATCGCCAGGGGTACAGCCAAGGCATCGATCAAGATCACCAACAGCCCCAGGCAGGCGCACATGACGAACACTATTCCGGCGTTCGGCGCCACGGGAGCGCTTTCGGACACCACCGTTTCGGCAGCCCGTTTGATAAGGCGCCCGACGGCGGAGAACGTCCCCGCAGTGGGGATGAAGCCCGCAAGGCTTTCCTGGCGGCAAAACGTGAAACTCAGGATCCCCGCGAGGGTGGCAAAGGAACCCAAGGTGGCCAGCAGCGGCCGGGCTCGAAGCGCGCGGAGGACGGCCAAGGTCAGCGCCACGACAACCACGGTGGTGATCAATGGCATGAACCAGGCCCACCCCCTGAAGACACCGTTCAGGGACAAGGCAGCGCCAAGCACGGCCACGACAATGGACCCTGCCATGACCCAGGGGTAGGGGCCCGGCCCTGGTGCTCGTGTCCGTCGCGAGCCGGCCGGCTGCTTCTGGCCCGTCCCGCTGTTGGGCTGGGTGGGCGTGGGGGAGCCTACATGGGAGGTAGCGGTCACCGGGGCACCGCCGCTCCACGACGAACGTCCATGGCTGATCCGGCAGCGTCCACAATTCCGCCTTCGTCGAACGCTGACCAGGCTGCACCCAGCTGCGTCTTGGATGTGACCACGGCCACCCGCCAGCCCGCGAGCCGCAGAATCTCCAGCACGTCGTCGTTGTTCCGGGTCGCCTCCGTCACCATCAGGGCGAAAGCGTTGGCTCCGTAGGCCGCCGCAGGAGCCAGGGATCTGGCCTCGGCGGGAGTCAGCGTGCCCAGCAGCGCAAGAAGCGGGCCACGCAGTCGGTGGGCAGCGAGCTTGTCCATGAGCCGGTCATCAAAGGGGGCATCGGCAGAATCCGGGGTGGATGACCCCGCCGCGGCCTCCCTGTGTTCGGTGCCGTGATGATCCGCCCGGTGATGCTCACCCCTGGAATGCCTGGGACCGCTGAGCTCTATGGCCGCCAGTCCTTCGGCGATGGCCTGCAGGCCACCGGCACCCGCGAACTCCTCGGCATCAGGTTCCGGTGCCGAGCGCGAACGGTTGAACGCCGGGCTCCCAAAAGCGTCCAGAACCCGCAACGAGTAGTTTCGTTCTGCCAAATGGGACGTGATGGACATGGCTGCCGTGACAATCCACTCAAAGTTCGGACTCGTCACCAGGTCCGAGTCTTCGTCGTGGCCGCCAAACATGGATCCCGTTCCGCCGGCCAAGGCATTGAAGCGCTGGTCCAGGATGAGGGTGGCTTCCGGAGTCGTTACTGACTCCTCCTGGCGCACCATGAGTTGGCCATGGCGCGCAGTGGCCGCCCAATGGACCCTTCGCATGGGATCGCCGTGCCGGTACTCGCGGGTCATGATGTCGTCGTCGCTGGGGTTGGCGCGGATGCGCGTCGCGGTCACGCCGTCGTTGCCGCGCGCTCCTGCGAGTCCGGTGACGGGAAGGTCGACGGCGGCAGGCGTCACGGTGAGGATGTCGCCGTCGTCGATTGAATGCCGCCGAAGCGACAAGCCGAAGGGGTCGCTGAACTCTGCCGTGACCGGACCGATGCGGAACTGCCCGCGCTTGCCCGAGCGGAGGTGGTATTCGTAGCGGCTGGTGCCGCCGGAAGCTGACCGTGCGGGGAAACGGAATGCCGGAGGCTCTCCGAAGCGGGGAGGCAACTGCTCCTCCATGATCACGTGCCCAGTGGAATATGAGGACCTGGCCACGGCCAGTCGCACGGTGGTGGTGCTCGCTGTTTCCACAGTGGAGGGATTGAACTCCCGGTACACCTGGAACTTGGGCTTGAGAACCCGGACGCCGGCGAGGGCCGCCAGCGGCAGGAGGATCAAGAGGATGGCCAGCGTCAGGAGATCCCGGCGGCCCATGACGTAGGCGCACCCAAGGGAGATCGCCCCGGCCGCAAGCAAACCCCAGCCACGGGTGGTAAACAAATGCTTGGGGAGTCGATCAACCAGCGCCATTCCTGCCTCCTAAGCGGTGTGCCTGTCCCTGCGCCAGGCACCAGGCGGCTCCTGGGCTACCGGAACGGATGCCAGGATGCCACGAAGAATGCTCTGGGGCGTATCGCCCGAGCTCGCCGCTTTGCGGTCCAGGATGATCCGGTGGGCGAGTACCGATTCCGCCACGTCCACCACGTCGTCCGGGAGCATGAAGTCGCGGCCGTCCAATGCCGCGGTCGCTTTGGCCGCACGGAGCAACTGCAGCAATGACCGGGGGCTCGCGCCCAGACGGAGCCTGGCGCTGTCGCGGGTGGCCCGCCCGATTGCCACCGTGTATTCCTTGATCGCCGTGGATACGTGGACCTGCTGGACGGTGGCGATCATGGCAGCGACATCGCTGGCCGTGACAACCGGGGTTACTTTGACCAGGGGAGAGGACGCTTGGTGCGTCTCCAGCATTTCGATCTCGGCTTCCTTGTCCGGGTAACCCATGGAAATCCTCGCCATGAAGCGGTCCCGCTGGGCCTCCGGCAGGGGGTACGTGCCTTCCATCTCGATAGGGTTCTGCGTCGCTACCACCATGAAGGGCAACCCCAGCTGGTATGAATGCCCGTCCACTGTCACTTGGTGCTCTTCCATGCATTCCAGGAGGGCGGACTGCGTCTTGGCCGAGGCTCGGTTGATTTCATCGCCGATCACAATGTTCGCGAACACCGCCCCCGGGCGGAACTCGAACTGCCGTGAGGACTGGTTGTAGACGGAAACGCCAGTGACATCGGAAGGCAGGAGGTCGGGGGTGAACTGGATGCGGGAGACCGTACAGTCCACTGTCCGGGCCAGTGTCTTGGCCAACAATGTCTTTCCGACGCCGGGCACATCCTCCAGCAGGAGGTGGCCTTGCGCCAGCAGCACGGTCAGGGCGAGCTTCGCGGCGTCGGCCTTGCCGTCAATGACCTTGTTGATTGAACTGAGGATGCGTTCGCTGGCGTCGTGGAACCGCTCTCCGTCCATGACCTGCGGCCGATGCCCGTTGAGCGCGGCTCCATCGCGTGGCAGCGCACTGTAAGCCTCACCCTGAAGAGGGGTAGGTTCAACGGATACTTGTCGCTTGGACTCCATGGATTGCCCTTCAGCCGTGGCCGCTGCATCAGCAATCTGTCGTGCTGTTGCTGACCGTCTGTCCGTTCCAGACTACCCAGTCAATGGCCGCCGCTGACATAGTGCTCAGGAATTTATGTGCCGAGTGGAATTTATCGCCGTTGCCTCAGGAGGACCACGGTCCGATTAAGGTGGGAGCATGTGCAATTCCCTCGCTCCTGCTCCGTACCGCGCGTCCTCCGAGGACACAGATTCCCGCAGGGAGTACCCGCCGGCACCGGAGCCGCTGCCCGTTCCCGTCATGGACAACCACACGCATCTGGACTTCAGGAACGGACTGATCGAGGTTTCCGTCAGGGACGCCATGGACGCGGCCCAGTCCGTGGGTGTGCAAGGAGCAATACAGGTTGGCTGCGACCTGGAGTCATCCCGCTTCACGGTGGAAGCTGTGGACGCGGACCCGCGCCTGCTCGGCGCCGTCGCGATCCACCCCAACGATGCTCCCGTTTATGCCGGGCGCGGTGAACTGGAGTCGGCGCTCGCCGAGATAGAGGAGCTGGCATCCCATCCCCGGATCCGTGCGATCGGCGAGACAGGACTGGATTTCTTCAGGACGCACGGGGACGGGCTGGTGCACCAGCGGCACTCCTTCAGGCGCCACATCGACATCGCGAAGCGGCTCGGACTGACCCTGCAGATCCACGACCGCGACGCCCACGACGACGTTGTTCAGGTGCTGCAGGAAGAAGGGGCGCCCGACCGGGTGGTGTTCCACTGCTTCTCGGGCGACGAAGAACTGGCCCGGATCTGCAACACGAACGGCTGGTACATGTCCTTTGCCGGCACCATGACGTTCAAGAACGCAGGGAACCTCCGCTCGGCGCTGGCCATCGCCGAGCCCAGCCGGATCCTGGTGGAAACGGATTCGCCGTTCCTGACACCCCACCCGTACCGGGGACGCCCGAACGCGAGCTACATGGTGCCGTACACCGTCCGCTCCATGGCGGAAGTGACAGGAGATGACCTGTCCGAACTGTGTTCGCGCCTGGCGGAAAACACGCTCCAGGCCTACGGTTCGTGGGCCTGAGGCCTCGTCCAGGGAGCCCTCAGGACGTCTGGTGCATGAATACCCGGTATGCAGAAGTCTTGGTTGCTTTATAACAGATCGGTTACTGTGTTAAACAAGTAGCCGGGGTCGGGGAAGGCCTTCGGACAGCTGGGCCGGTTGATTCCGGACTTAATCAGTTGAATGTATGTGGCGGCGCAGATGCCGGCAGCAAGAGTGGGACCAGGCTTTGCGCCTGGCCCCTCCGTTTTGCGGCTGGCATTATTTCTGTGCTTTTCCCCGTGCCCGGATGGTCTGAGAGTTATGGGCAATCGTGATCAAGTTCTTCACAACGGATGGCAAGTTCAGCTTCCTCAAAGTAGGCGCCCAGTTGCTGGTAGTTGCGGCGCTGGTGGTTGGTGTTGTGGCCTTCGTGGGCAACAACAAGACCGTCACCCTCAACGTCGACGGCAAAGTGAGCTCCATCCAGACCTTTGGCGGCACCGTAGACCAGGTGGTCAAGGCAGCCAAGGTTGAATTGAAGGACGCAGACCGGGTCTCACCCGCTCTGGACGCCACTGTGGACAACGGCACCGTGGTGAACATCAACCTCGCCAAGGCCGTGTCCATTGAACTGGACGGCGCCCGCAAGACCGTGAACACGAACGCCCCCGACGTCGCCGCGCTGGTCAGCGAACTCGGAGTGGCCAGTTCCTCGGAAATCTCCCAACCAAAGGAAGCGTCACTGGAAGTCAGCGGCTCCTTCGTTTCCATCTCCACTCCCAAGACCATCAGCGTTGTGGCTGACGGCAAGGACACCAGCACCACCACGACGGCGGCCGATGTCGCCACCGTGCTCAAGGACACCGGCATCACCGTCGGCGCCAACGACCGCATCTCCCAACCTGGCAACGCGCCCATCGTCCAGGACATGGTGATCAAGGTCTCCCGCGTGGACACCAGCAAGACAGCCGAAGCCACTGAGGAAGTGCCCTTCGAAAGCGTGAAGACTGAAACTGCCGAACTGTTCAAGGGCGAGGAAAAGGTCACCCAGGCAGGTGTCGCCGGCTCCTTGGTCAAGACGTTCAAGCTGGTCCTCGTCGACGGACGCGAAGCCTCAAGGGCCCTCGTATCAAGCAACGTCACTACCAAGCCCGTCGCCGAGAAAGTCAGCGTTGGCACCAAGGCACGCCCCGTGGCGACTCCCGCCAAGGCGGCGGCAACCTCCAGCGGCCCCACCGGAGCTCCGAACGAGGCCATGTGGGACAGGATTGCCCAGTGTGAGTCCGGTGGAAACTGGTCCATCAACAGCGGTAACGGCTACTACGGCGGCCTGCAGTTCTCCAGCCCCACGTGGCTTGCCAACGGTGGCGGAGCCTACGCCCCCAACGCCAGCCTGGCCAGCAAGGCACAGCAGATCGACATCGCCAACCGCCTCTACGCCAAGAACGGCCTCCGCGACTGGGGCTGCGCGCACGCAGCCTGACCCCGCACAGGCGATACGATACCTAGGTGACTGAACCGAATTCCGAACCCGCCGCCGTCGCGCCCCTGCTGGGCGCCACAGACATCCGACGGCTTGCCGAGGAAATCGGTGTACGCCCCACGAAGACCTTGGGGCAGAACTTTGTGATCGACGGCAACACCATCCGCAGGATTGTGGCCGCCGCCAACATCGACTCCGACGAAACCGTTCTGGAGGTGGGCCCTGGATTGGGCTCACTGACGCTGGGGCTGCTTGACGCCGCCAAGAACGTCGTGGCTGTGGAGATCGACCCCGTGCTGGCCGGAAAGCTGCCGGAGACCGTGCGTGCTTGGCGGCCCGGGGCGGAGGACAATTTCCACCTGGTGCTGTCCGATGCCATGAAGGTCACCGAACTGCCCGTTCCACCCACCGCGTTGGTGGCCAACCTGCCCTACAACGTCGCCGTTCCCGTGGTCCTGCACCTGTTGCAACATTTCCCGAGCCTGCAGCACGGCCTGGTCATGGTGCAGGACGAGGTGGCTGACCGCCTGGCCGCAACACCCGGGTCCAAGATCTACGGTGTTCCGTCCGTGAAGGCCGCTTGGTACGGCCACATGCGCAAGGCCGGTGTCATCGGCATGAACGTGTTCTGGCCTGCACCCAAGATCCACTCGGGACTCGTGGCGTTCACCCGCCACGATCCGCCCCAAACGCATGCAACGCGCGAGCAGGTCTTTGCCGTCATCGATGCCGCGTTCGCCCAACGCCGGAAGACCCTCCGCGCCGCCCTCGCCGGGTGGGCCGGAAGCGCGGCCGAGGCTGAGCGGTGCCTGGTGGCGGCAGGTGTGGACCCGACGGCCCGCGGCGAGGTTTTGGACATCTCCGCCTACGTCAAGATCGCCGAAGCCCGCCACCCCGTGGACGCATGAATCCGGGCACCCGCAAACCAAGCAGCCTCCCGTTTGTGGGGGACCGCTTCCATGCCCGGACAGTTCGCGTCAAAGCACCCGGAAAAGTCAACGTCTCACTGAGCGTCGGCCCGCTGCGGCCGGACGGCTACCATTCGGTGGCCAGTGTTTACCTTGCGGTTTCCCTGTATGAGGAAGTGGCCGCTACCAGCACCGAGGCTGAGGGGATTACCGTCAGCATCAGCCCGGAAAGCACGCTTGACCTCGACGGCGTTGACATCCCGCTGGATGAGCGCAACCTTGCCTACAAGGCCGCGGCCATCATGGCGGAAATGTCCGAGAAGCCAACGGGCGTTCACCTTGAAATCACCAAGCGTGTGCCGGTCGCCGGCGGTATGGGCGGTGGCTCCGCCGACGCCGCGGCCACGCTGTTGGCCTGCGACGCATTGTGGAACAGCGGCCTCTCCCGCGAGGAACTCGCGCACCTGGCGGCCGAGTTGGGCGCAGACGTGCCTTTTTCGCTCCTGGGAGGCACCGCCGTCGGGCTCGGCGTTGGCGACAAACTCTCTCCGGCCCTGGCCAAAGCGCAGATGGACTGGGTGCTGGTCTTCGCGGACTATGGCCTCTCGACGCCGGACGTGTTCCGCACCCTTGATGGACTCCGGGACTCCGAAGGCGCCGAGATCGCGGAACCCGTGGACGTGGATCCCACCATTCTCCAGGCGCTCCGCCACGGCGATCCCGAGACCCTCAGCCGGGTGCTCATCAACGATCTCCAGCGCGCGTCCATAGCCCTGGCGCCGCAACTCCGCGACACCATCGGACTGGGCGAAGCGCGCGGTGCGCTGGCCGGCATGGTGTCCGGTTCCGGTCCGACCATCGCCTTGCTTGCACGGGACTCAGTCTCTGCCAGCGTCCTCGCCGAAGAACTAACCCACCGGGGCCACACCGCGGTGGCTGTCCACGGACCTGTGCACGGCGCCCGGATCATCTCCGATACCCTCCTTTAGTACCCCCGCATTCCAGCAGTAGAAAGTAGTACCCATTGGCCCACCTGCTTGGCGGCGAAAACCTCACCGTTTCGTTCGCGACCCGCACTGTCCTCGACGGCGTCACCCTCGGTTTGGAGGATGGCGACCGTATTGGCATGGTGGGCCGCAACGGCGACGGTAAATCGACCCTCATGCGCCTGCTCGCTTTGCGCTCGACGCCGGACTCGGGCCGTGTCACCAAACGCGGTGACGTCAACGTCGGCTACCTGGACCAGGGTGACGTGCTCGACGGCGACCTGACGGTGGGGGCTGCAATCGTCGGTGACCGCGCGGACCACGAATGGGCCGCAAACGCCAAGATCCGCGAAGTGATGGGCGGACTGGTGGGCGACGTCGACTGGCACGCCAACGTCCATGCCCTGTCCGGCGGCCAGAAGCGCCGCGTTGCGCTGGCCAAGCTCCTCATCGAGGACCACGACGTCATCATGCTGGACGAACCCACCAACCACCTCGACGTCGAAGGCGTCGCCTGGCTCGCCCGGCACCTGAAGACACGCTGGCGCGCCAACCAGGGTGCCTTCCTGGTGGTCACCCACGACCGATGGTTCCTCGACGAAGTCTGCAACTACACCTGGGAAGTCCACGACGCCATGGTGGACATGTTCGACGGCGGATACGCCGCCTACGTTCTGGCGCGCGCCGAGCGCGACCGCACGGCCGCCGTCGTCGAAAATAAACGCCAGCAGCTCGTCAAGAAGGAACTTGCCTGGCTGAGGCGCGGCGCCCCCGCCCGAACCGCCAAGCCGAAATTCCGCATCGAAGCAGCCAACGACCTCATCGCCGACGTGCCCGATCCCCGCGACTCCGTGGCCCTCAGCAAGATGGCCACTGCCCGCTTGGGCAAGGACGTGCTGGACCTCGAGAACGTGACACTCGACTTCGAGGGTGGCGAGAGCGGCCAGAAGCTGTTCAACAACATCACCCTCCGTCTCGCACCGGGCGAACGGCTCGGGCTGGTGGGCGTCAACGGCGCCGGCAAATCCACGCTTCTGAAACTGCTGAACGGCGAAATTCAGCCGACCTCGGGCAAGGTCAAGCGCGGTAAGACCGTCGTCACCGCCGTGCTGACCCAGGACGTCAAAGAGCTCGACGACGTCTCCGACCTGCGCGTCATCGAGGTCATCGAACGCGAAAAGCGGTCCTTCAGCGTGGGCGGCAAGGAATTCACTGCCGGCCAGCTGGTTGAACAGCTTGGGTTCACCAAGGAAAAGCAGTGGACGCCGGTCAGCGACCTCTCCGGTGGCGAGCGACGCCGGCTCCAACTCCTGCGCCTGCTGGTAGGAGAGCCCAACGTACTCATGCTCGACGAACCCACCAACGACCTCGATACCGACACCCTTGCCGCCGTCGAGGACGTCCTGGACGGTTGGCCCGGGACCCTGGTGGTGGTCAGCCACGACCGCTACCTGCTGGAACGCGTCACCGACAACCAAATGGCGCTGCTGGGCGACGGGAAACTCCGCGGCTTGCCGGGCGGAGTGGACCAATACCTCGAGCTGCGCGAGGCCGCACTTGCCTCCGGCGCCGTTGGCGGGGGCTCCGGTGCGCCAACTTCTGCCAGCGGAGCTTCCTCGTCCGCTGCCGCCCCTTCAGGTGCCAGCGAAGCCGAAAAGCGTGAAGCCCGGAAGGACCTCAACAGGGTCGACCGCCAACTCGGCAAGATCGCGCAGCAGGAAGAGAAGCTCCACACCCAAATGGCGGCGAAATCCGAATCCGGCGACTTCGACGCGCTGGGCGAGCTCAACGCCAAGCTTCGGGAGTTGCTTGACGAGAAAGAGGGCCTCGAGCTCGAATGGCTGGAGGCTGCCGAAATCCTCGGCGAGTAGGGGGCGTAGGCCGACGCCCCGACCGCCGAAGCGACAACCCCGTCTCACCTTTTGCGGTGGTGGGCTGGGCGCTCGCTCATCTTTTGCGGTGGTGGGCTGGGCGCTGTCTCATCTTCTGTCGGTTTTAGGCAGCTGGTTCATATCCGATGAGCCAATGCAGGCCGTGGCGGTCCACCACTTGGCCGTCGGATGCACCCCAGGGCTTTGGTGACAGTGGGTCCAGGATCCGACCGCCGTCGGCGAGTTTGTCGAACCAATGGTGAAGAACGTCGGGTTCTGCCGCTCCCAGCAGTGAGAGCATGGCGCCTTCCATGCGGACGGTTTTGTCGCCTGTCGCAGCGTCAGATCCACTCAGTGAGACCACTCCGCTGAGGACGCCATGGGCGATGGCATCGGAGGGGCCATCGGTGCGGCTGAAGTCCTCAAACGTGTACAAGGAAAGCTCCCCGCCGAAGATCTCCGCGTAGAAGCTGAGGGCTTCACGCGCTGTGCCGGGAAAGGTGACGTAGAGCTGGGGTGCTGACATGAGCACATCCTACAAAGCAGACCCTCCGACCTTGCAATGGCGCGTCACCAATCCGGCTTCCCAGGCGAGGAAAGAAGTACCCCGCGTCATGGGGCTCAGGTGAGAGGGGGATGCCCTAAAACCCGCAGGCGGTGAGAGGGGGATGCCCAAAAACCCGCAGGCGGTGAGAGGGGGATGCCCAAAAACCCGCAGGCGGTGAGAGGGGGATGCCCAAAAACCCGCGGGCGGTGAGAGGGCGTCGAGGCGAGGAACGGGCCAGCACGCGGAGGATGGCTGGTGCAGCGCCGGGAGGGGAATCAGCCCTCTGAACGCAGTCCGGGCTCCTTCTGCAGCCCGGTCAGGCCGTTCCAGGCCAGGTTCACCAGGTGCGCGGCGACGGCCCGCTTGTCCGGTGTGCGGCTGTCGAGCCACCACTGGCCGGTCATCGCCACCATGCCGACCAGCATCTGTGCGTACATGGCGCCGTCGGCTGCACTGAAACCCCGTCGTGCGAATTCATCGGAGAGCAGGTGTTCCACCCGGGCTGTTACGTGGGAGAGCAACGTGGAGAAGGCGCCCTCGGGTTGGGAGGGCGGGGCGTCGCGCATGAGGATCCGGAAGCCGTCGGTGCGGTCTTCGATGTAGCCAAGGAGGGCCAGTGCTGCGCGTTCAACCAGGACCCGGGGCTTGGCTTCGGTGCTGAGGGCCTCGGTGATGGAGTCCAGCAGAATCCGGAATTCTGTCTCCACGACCCGCCGGTACAAGCCTTCCTTGGAGCCGAAGTGCTCGTAGATGACGGGCTTGGAAACGCCAGCGTTGGCAGCGATTTCCTCGATGGTGGTGCCGTCCAGGCCACGGGCTGCGAAGAGGGCGCGGCCGATGCCGATGAGCTGGGATTTGCGCTGCTGGCCGGTCATCCTGACACGGACTGCGGGACCGGTGGCACCATGCTCCAGGGGTTCGGCGGTGTCCGCGGGACGGGGAAGTTCAGTGCGCTTGCTCACGTGACCATCATGCCTTACCGGCCCGCCGCCCCCGGTGGAAACAGGGTCACGGAGGGGTCCCGGAGTGCGCCAGTGAATGGGTGGCGGGCGGTCAAGTCGCGAAGCACGCAATGGTCATGGCAAACTAGATTCTTGTGTGTGCATCCCGGTAGCCCGGGAAACCGTCAGACCCTGCGGTCTGGTGGTGTGAATCATGCACGGTCCGCTCTGGTGTAATGGCAGCACCCCGGCCTTTGGAGCCGTGGAGTATAGGTTCGAATCCTATGGGCGGAACGGTCGGAAAATGCGCTCCTCTCTGTACCTGGAACGGCTCAAACGGTGCCTGGGTCCATTGGGATGGCAGCATTCCGAAGCCGGGTTACCCGGGACATACCGAGCAAGGAGAGCCAGTACGTGAGCCCCGAATCCACCGGTCCCGCAGCCGTCATAGTTTTGGCCGCAGGCGCTGGAACGCGCATGAAGTCCCGGACCCCCAAGATTCTCCACGAAATTGGCGGACGTTCCATGGTGGGCCACGCTCTCCTGGCAGCCCGTTCCATCACTCCACTGAAGCTGGCACTTGTTGTCCGCCACGAGCGTGACCGCGTGGCTGAGCACGTCACCACGCTGGATCCCGCCGCGCTGATTGTCGACCAGGACGATGTTCCCGGCACAGGGCGCGCGGTTGAGGTTGCCCTCAAGGCCCTCGACGCCGCGGCTGAACTTACCGGCACCGTGGTTGTCACGTACGGCGATGTCCCCCTGCTGACCGGCGAACTGCTCGCAGAGCTCGTAACCACCCATGAGGCTGAGGGTAATGCCGTCACCGTCCTCACCGCAGTACTGGATGACGCCACCGGTTATGGGCGGATCCTTCGCGCGGAAGACGGCACCGTCACGGGCATCCGCGAACACAAAGACGCAAGCGAGACTGAGCGCAGCATCCGCGAGGTCAACTCCGGCATCTACGCCTTCGACGCCGCGGTCTTGCGTACGGCACTCTCGAAGGTCACCACGGACAACGCCCAGGGCGAGATGTACCTGACGGACGTCCTCGGGTTGGCGCGCGACGCCGGCGGCCGGGTTGCCGCCGTCGTCACCGAAGACCGCTGGCAGGTTGAGGGTGCCAACGACCGCATCCAGTTGTCGGCGCTTGGCGCCGAGCACAACCGACGCATCATCGAGTCCTGGATGCGCGCAGGCGTGACCGTGGTGGATCCCACCACCACCTGGATCGACTCCACCGTGACGCTCGACGAAGACGTCCGCTTGCTGCCCAACACCCAACTGCACGGTTCCACCACTGTGGCGAGGGACGCCGTCGTGGGTCCTGACACGACGCTGACGGACGTCAACGTAGGCGAGGGCGCGAAGGTGACCCGGACGCACGGATCGGGTTCCACGATTGGTGCCAAAGCGAGCGTCGGACCGTTCACGTACCTCCGCCCCGGCACGGTGCTGGGGGAGACCGGCAAGATCGGTGCATTCTACGAAACCAAGAACGTGACCATCGGCCGCGGCTCGAAACTGTCCCACCTGGGCTACGCGGGCGACGCCGAAATCGGCGAAGACACCAACATCGGTTGCGGCAACATCACTGCCAACTACGACGGCGAGAAGAAGCACCGCACGGTGATCGGCTCGGGCGTGCGCACCGGTTCCAACACGGTCTTCGTGGCTCCCGTGTCCGTCGGCGATGGCGCCTACAGCGGCGCAGGAGCCATCATCCGCAAGGACGTTCCCGCAGGTGCGCTCGCCCTCAGCCTGGCCGCACAGCGGAACGCCGAAGGTTGGGTCATAGCCAACCGCCCGGGCACAGCCTCTGCCAATCTGGCCGAAGCCGCCCAGGAACTGGCCTCCGCCTCCACATCCTCACAATCCCCGGCAACCATAGAAGAGGGCAAATAGGCATGAGCGAAATTACCGCACACGGAGAGAAGAAGTTGATTCTCGCCGCCGGAAGGGCGCATCCGGAGCTGGCGCAGGAAATCGCGAAGGAGCTGGAGACCGAGCTCCTGCCCATCGACGCCTACGACTTCGCCAATGGGGAAATCTACGTCCGTTCGGCCGAGAGCGTGCGAGGCACTGATGCCTTCGTCATCCAGGCCCACCCGGCCCCGCTGAACAACTGGCTCATGGAGCAGTTGATCATGATCGATTCCCTCAAGCGCGCCTCGGCCAAGAGGATCACGGTTGTTTCGCCGTTCTACCCGTACTCCCGCCAGGACAAGAAGGGCCGCGGCCGCGAGCCCATCTCCGCCCGCCTGGTCGCCGACCTCTACAAGACTGCCGGCGCGGACCGCATCATGTCCGTGGACCTGCACACCTCGCAGATCCAGGGCTTCTTCGACGGCCCCGTTGACCACCTGATGGCCATCCCGCTGCTGGCTGACTACATCCGCACCAAGGTCGAGGCCGACAACATCACTGTTGTTTCCCCGGACACCGGACGTGTCCGCGTTGCCGAGCAGTGGGCCGAGCGCCTGGGCGGTGCCCCGCTGGCGTTCGTGCACAAGAGCCGCGACCTCACGGTTCCCAACCAGGCCGTCTCCAAGACGGTTGTTGGCCAGGTTGAAGGCCGCACCTGCGTTCTGATCGACGACATGATCGACACTGGTGGAACCATCTCCGGCGCTGTCCAGGTCCTGAAGAACGCCGGTGCCAAGGACGTCATCATCGCCTGCACGCACGCTGTCTTCTCCGACCCCGCCGCGCAGCGCCTGGCCGATTCCGGCGCCCGCGAAGTGGTGGTCACCAACACGCTGCCCATCCCGGCTGAGAAGCGCTTCCCGTCACTGACGGTGTTGTCGATCGCACCGCTGATTGCACGCGCCATCCGTGAAGTGTTCGACGACGGTTCGGTCACCAGCCTGTTCGACGGCAAGGCATAACGCCGGACTGCTGAAAGTACGAGGGCCACCTGCCGCCTCACGGCGTCGGGTGGCCCTTTTCTTTGCCCGTTTTCAGTTCCGACGCGTTCCGCTGCTAAACTCTTGGGGATACCTTGGCGAGGGAGAGCACATCCGGTCCGCGTTTGATGGACCAGGGTTGCGGGTCTCCGTTATCGACTGGGTCTGCATCTCCTTCAACACAGGCGGAACGGCTGCTCGGCGGCCGCCCTCAGCCGGGCGTAGAAGGTCTCCAGACCTCCGCCCTTGCTGATAGACCAGCCCGGATATTTTCGGGCGCCACAGTAATCAAGGAGTACACATGTCTGAGCAGAAGCTCACCGCAGAACTGCGCACCGAATTCGGCAAGGGTTTCGCCCGCCGTGCACGCATGGCCGGCCAGATCCCGGCTGTTATCTACGGCCACGGCGCAGAGCCGATCCACATCAACCTGCCGGGCCGCGCCACCACGCTGGCAGTCCGCGTTTCCAACGCCCTCCTGGCGATCGACGTCGACGGCGAGCAGCACCTGACGCTCGTCAAGGACATCCAGCGCGATCCCGTAAAGCAGATCATCGAGCACGTTGACCTCCAGACCGTGAAGGCCGGCGAGAAGGTTACCGTCGACATCGCAATCCACGTTTCCGGTGAAGTTGCTCCGGGTGCTGTTGCCAGCCTCGAAGCCACCACGGTTTCCCTCGAAGCCGAGGCAACCCACGTTCCCACCGCCGTCGAGGTCAGCATCGAAGGCCTCAAGGCCGGCGAGAGCATCCACGCTTCGGACCTCGTCCTGCCGAAGGGTTCCACCCTGCTCACCGAAGGTGACACCCTGGTGGTCCGCATCGCTGAGACCGCTTCCGAAGCTGAAGAAGAAGCAGCACCGGCTGCCGAGTAGTCTTCTGACTGCTTGAGGCTTATGCCGTGGAGTGGCCGGGTACCTTCGGGTCCCGGCCACTTTCTTTTGGCCCTTGCCGGTAGTCCCTGGCTGGCCGCCTGTCCTGGCTGGCAACCTGTCCCCGCTGATAAAACCAACGTTCCCTAGGATGAGACCATGAGTGACACCTGGCTGATTGTCGGCCTCGGCAACCCCGGCAGTGAGTACAGCAACAACCGGCATAACGTGGGCCAGATGGTGCTGGATGAGCTCGCGTCCCGCATGGGTGGGAAGTTCAAGGTCCATAAGGCCCGCGCCCAGGTGGTGGAGGGCCGGCTGGGCATCGGTGGCCCTCGCGTGGTCCTGGCCAAGCCCATGACGTATATGAACACGTCCGGGGGACCCGTAGCGGGGCTGTGCAACTTCTTCGACATCGCACCGGACCACGTCATAGCGGTCCACGATGAAATCGACATCCCTTTTAACACAGTCAAGCTAAAACTGGGCGGCGGTGAGGGCGGGCACAACGGCCTGCGGGACATCTCAAAAGCACTCGCCACCAAGGATTATCTGCGGGTTCGTGTAGGGGTGGGGCGGCCGCCGGGACGGATGGAGACCGCCGATTACGTCCTCCGGGATTTCGCCACCGCAGAAAAGAAGGAACTGCCTTTCCTGCTTGACGAGGCGGCCGACGCCGTGGAGTTGCTCATGGACCAGGGCCTGCTGTCGGCGCAGCAGAAACACCACCCCGCGAAATCTTGAGCAAATCTTGAGGAAAGCCTGATGAAAGCCTGACGGTCCCGAGGACCCTAAGGCCTACAAAGTGTCGGCGCCCGAAGGTAGTGTGCATGGTACGCAGGTAAGCGGTGGGGGACTGTCGCGGATGTGTAGCGAAGGATGCGAATGTCGGCGGAGTTGCTAAACAAGGGCGGGGGAGGCGCAGCAAGGGCTGCGGCTCCCGATCTTGTGGGCGGACCAACCGACAGGCAAACGTGGTCACTCCTGGCCCGGAGCCATGATCTGTCAAAGGCCGGCAAATACCTTGAGTCACCTGATTCCTATGGAGTAGTGCTCACGGGCCAGCGGGGAATCGGCAAATCCGGGCTTGCCCGCGCTGTTGTATCTTCGCTGGGGCCCAAGGTCCACAGCCTCCAATTGCGCAACACCGTAGCCAACGGCCAAACCCCGTACGGATGCCTGGGGTTCCTGTTGGCCCGGCTGCCGTCCGAAGCCGTAAGTTCCCCTACCGGGATCCTGCACGCAGTGACCAGCCTGATCAGGACAGAGGCCGCGGGCCGGGACACGGTTCTCATCGTGGACAACGCCGGTGGCATGGACCCCATGAGTACGGGCGTGCTGTTGAACCTCATGGCCACGGGTACCGCAAAGGTCGTTGCCACGGTCCAGCGCGCCAGCGACCTCCCTGCTGACTTCCACCGCCTGGTCCTTGAAGGTGAGCTGGGCGAAGTCCACCTCAACACCTTGAGCGAGGAACAGACCAAGCAAGTGCTGGGCTCTGTGCTGGGGCACTACGTATCCTCGACTTTGGTGGGCTCGCTGCATTCGGCTGTTGGCGGTAACCCCATGCTCCTCCACGCCCTCCTCGAAGAGCAGAGGCATACCGGCAATCTGGTCCTGAACGATTCCGTGTGGACGCTCAGGGACCGGATCAAGCTGGAGGGCGCAACGGTTGTTGAGGACTTTGTCCGCTCCAGGCTGGCGCGCGAAACGCAGGCCAGCAGGACCGTCGTCGAAATCCTGGCCTGTGCGCAGCGCGCCACCCTCATGGACTTGGCAGCCATCTTCGGGACAGAGGTCCTGGTGGAGATGGAGGAATCCGGGCTGCTCACCGTGGAGCGGTGCGGTGACCATTGGGTCTCCCTCCGCGATCCCTACGTTGGCGAGGTAGTCCGCGGCTGGTTGAGCACCCGCCGCAGGCGTGAATTGCGCCTGATGCTGCACGGCCCCCAAGAACCTGAGTTGCAGGGGTTGGCGGCGCAGGATCTCCTCAGCTACGCCGCGTGGATGCATTCGTGCGAGGACGAGCCAATGCCCTCGCCGGCGCATGCCCTCGCGGCCGGGCGTGCGGCGCTGGATGACTACGACCCCAATTTCGCCATCCAGTGCACGCTGTCACTGGGCCCGAAAGATGTGGAGTGGGTACCCGGGCAACGACTGAAGGCCGCGGCATATCTCATGCTGGACCTGCCGTTGCATGCTGCACAGGCGTTGGATGAGGTGTCCGAGTCCCATCTCGCTGCCCTGGATCCACTGGAATTCGCGGAGATTACGGCAGCAAAATGCCAGGCCATGACATGGATTGATGGGCGTTCGGGCATGGTGCCGGGAGTTGTTTCCGATGGGCTTGAGACCCTTGAAACCATGGCGGAGGCCTATCCGGCAGAGACGCTGGCCAAGGCGCGCAACCGCCTCCACCTGTGCAGCTACGAATACAACTCCTACATGGGCGAGTACGCCGCCATGATCGACGATCTGGAAGGGGAACTGGCCAAGGACCCGGACGCGGACCGCGAGCACTGGCTGAGGTCCTCCTTCTTCCTGATTGAGGCCCGTTGCATTCTTGGCCGGGAGCTTGAGGCGCAGGAACTCGCCAGGACCGTGTCACGGAATCTCGGTGACACAGACCGTCCAGCCCAGCTGGAGGAGGCCTTCGCCAGGCACGCCTTCCTGGTGCTGTTGTTGTCGGGGCAGTGGCGGCAGTGCATCGAACTCATACGGCGCACGCCATCGAGGTCATCACGGCTCCAGTACCGGGGTGCGCTGACTGAACTGGGCATCGGCCTCGCGTACGCCTACGCGGGCAAGCCTGCCAGCGCCATCGAACCGCTGCGGTCCGCCGTTGCCCAGCTTGAACTCCGTCCGGCCATGAACATGAACAAGGTAGCGTACGCCGCTACCGCTTTTGCCTACGCCCAAGTGGGCAATTCAGTGGAGGCCGGGCGGTATTTGGACCTCTACAGGACGTGCAGGGGAGTGGGGACATTCTTCTCCGAATCCGTTGCTGGGTTCTGCTCGGAAATGGCGGGGCGTTGGATGGGGGATCCTGAGGTCAAGCAGCGGCTCCTGGCGCGGGTGCGCAACGACATCGATAAGCAGCGGTTGACGACCGCCGGCATTTACCTCTTTGGTGCCACAGTTGAAGGGACCGACGACGAGTACCGGCTGCTCGAAGACATTGCCGGGCGTCGCCAAGGGCCCCTCGCCGAGATTTCGGGGAACCTCGCCCGAGGCGCCCTGGCCAGGAGCTCCCGGTCCCTCCTGGCCGCCGCGGATGCTGCCGCAACGCTGGACCTGCTGGTGGTTGAGGCCCGGTGTGTGGCCATGGCATTGGACTTTGCCCGGGACGCCGGCGAGACAACAGCGGCCCGGACAGCCCAACTGAGGCTGGAGCGCCTGGAACATTCCGTGTCAACATTGCCGATCCAACCGCGCAGCGACGCGCCGGTACTGACCGAGCGGGAACGCCAAATTGCTAAACTCGCCGGGAAGGGAGTCAGCAACCGTGAAATCGCGATGGATATTGGGGTGTCTGTGCGAACTGTCGAGGGCCATTTGTACCAAGTGTTTACCAAGCTCGGTGTGTCGTCTCGAGGCGAGCTCAATGGACTCCTATGAGGCCGGGTGCCCAGTAGTTTCAGTTCGGGTTGCCCATGCAGGCTGAGCACCTTGTAGGCCGGGACGCCGAACTGGACCTGGCCACCGGGATATTGCGCCAGGAAGGCGCAGGGGCTGTGCTCCTGGTAGCGGATCCTGGTATCGGCAAGACTGCCTTGGCAGCCGAAATCGCGGCCCGTCTGGCAGGGGAAATGGTGGTGATGCGGGTCCATGGGAGTCCCGCCTTGTCTGCTGTGCCCTACGGTGTCCTGGCGCCCTACCTGATGGATCTCCCGGTTGAGCAGGCCACCTCCCCTGTTGCGATCCTGCGCGAGTTCTGGTCACAGTTCGAAAAGCGGCGCGGTGGCGAAGGCGCCCGCCTGCTGCTCATCGTGGACGATGCACACGACCTCGACGAAGGCAGCACCCAGATCCTGGCCGAATTGGTGACGGCAGGATGGGCGCGGCTGGTGGCAACCAGCAGGCCGCGGCCCGGTTTGCCGGCTGCCTTGCTCCAGCTCTGGTATGACGGCCTTGCCGAGCGGCTGGAACTGCATCCCCTTGACCAGGAAAGCGTCACTGAGCTGGCGGAGAAGACCCTTGGTGGAACGGTCATGGCCAGTGCCGCGGACGTCCTGCACTCCGTTTCCGAGGGTAACCCCCTGCTTCTGCGCTGCCTCCTGGACGACTCAAGGGCCGACGGAAACCTGGTGCGCAGGAATGGAGTCTGGTTCCTGACTCATGCCCTCTCAGGCAACGGCGAAGGACTGGCCGAGGTGGTGAGGAACAGGGTCCTGCGGACCAGCGAGGCCGAACGGGAAGCGATGTATGTCATTGCGTTGTCCGAGCCCGTCCCTGCCGCTGTCCTGGACACACAAGTGGGCAGGGAAACCGTGAGGTCGTTGATGGACAGCCGGTTGGTCCTGTCCACCAACGGGCCAGGCAGCCCGCTCAAGATGTGGCACCCCATGTACAGTGAGGCGCTGCGCCAGATCGTTTCGCCCGCTCGAAGCCTCCAGATCCGGCAGCGCATGGTCCAACACTTGCTCGCGGAGCCGCCCACCGCCGAGGGCTTGCTGCGCTTGGTGAGCTGGGCGCTGGACTGCGGCGCCGACGTCGAGGATGAACAACTGCTGCAGGCAGCGTTCCTGGCCGCGAAGCTGCTCCAGAATCCCTTGGCGCTGGCCGCCGCCGGCAAAGTCGGCTCCGAGGTGCTGCGCCCGCGTGCCCGGGCCGTTATGGCCATGGTCAACTACAACGACGGCGACTTCAGCAGTACCGTACGGTTGCTGGAAGAAGACTTGGGTTTCCTGGACGCGGATCCGTCCGGACCGGTGGGCACAGGTCTGCTGTGGGCAGCTGCCCGGGCGGCGAATGGAGACTCGTCCGCGGACATTGTTGCCGACGCACGGGCCGCCGCCGCCACCCTGATCAAGGGCCGTCCGGCGTCGGACCCGATGGTTGGGCTGGTGGGGCGGCATGCCCGCGCCCTGGAATTGGCGGCCTTGGCCCATGATGGGCAGTACGGAGAACTCCGCGAGGGCCTGGAGCGGTTTGCTGAAGTGCTCGGAACCGATGAACCGGATTTCGTGATGAACCGGGTTTTCCTGCTGGCCATGCAGTGTGAGCTGCTGACGGTCGAGGGCCGGGCCGCAGAGGCGCTGGAAGCCGGCCGTGAGGCCCTGGCGCTGCTGGACGCACCCTCGGATGAGCTCCTGTACTTCAGCGACTTCGTCCTGGCCCGCTACACCCTCGCAGCCTTGGAAGCGGGCGATTGGGGGGCTGCCGGGAGCGCGCTTGACCGCTATTCGGCCAGTTCGGCCTTGGGACTCATTGTTTTTGGTGGCGATATTCAGACCCTCAAAGGATTGTCGCTGCTGCGCCAAGGCCGCTTGGAACAGGCCACGGAGCTGCTGGCGCCCGCCGTCGAGGCGCTCCGGATCCACGACCCCCAAAGGCTGCAGGGCCTGGGCGGTGCCTTGGCGTTCTACGCGGCGGCCAAGTCCGGCGACACCGCACTTGCAATGCGCTTGGCAGGTGAGCAGGACGAAGCCGCGGTTGGCGGATCCTATGTAGGGGCCCTTTCGGAGCTGTTCATCCTCGCCGGCCAGGAACTGCTGGCAAAAGGCTCAGGGTTGGACAAACTGCGGAAGCTGCCCGAATCCGGGCCGCTGCATCGATGGCCCGGAGTTTTGCTGCAGAATCTTGTCCTCCGGGCAGAGCTCGGTGATATGCCGGCCATGGAGTCAGTCATGGACACGGCGTCGTCCATGTCCGGTGCGTGGGCAGCAGGATGGCAGTCGATGGCGGCAGCACATCTGGGCGGTGAGGGCCAGGGCTTCGTCAACGCGGGCAACCTCCTGGCCGCCGCCGGTATGCCCGGCCCTGCCGCAGTGGCGTTCGACAAGGCTGCCCTGTCGTTCGACGCTGAAGGCAAACGCCCGGAGGCACGGCAGGCAGCGGTGCTGCGTGACGTGAGCGAAGCCAGCCTTGGCGACGCACTGGTCCATGACCCGAGTGCCGAAGCAGACCGTTCCGTGCCGTTGACGCGCCGGGAGCAGGACATCGTGGCATTGGCCGTTTCAGGACTGACGGACCGCCAGATTGCCGAGAAGCTGATGGTCTCGGTGCGCACCGTCGAAGGCCACCTTTACCGCAGTTACGCCAAGCTGGGTATCCGACGGCGCGAAGATCTCGGGGCGGCCGTCCGCCACTGACGGTGCCGCCCTTTGAGTACCCATAAAACCCGCAATGGGCCACTTGCGCCCCTGTCTGCGCGGGATTTAGCCAATCAATGGAGTAACGCGCGGGTGTTTGGCGTCCAAACCAAGTAGTGCCCTGTTGGGGGACTGAGTACAACAAGGTACCGGGCCGGAAAAAGCCGCGGAGTAATCGAGTACCAACTACTGGTGTACGGCAGTCGCCACCACGGCAGGATTGTTCTTGGAAGAACGGTTCAGCCCCAAGCATCACCGGGATTCCGAAAGTCGCATCATCCGCATCGGTGGTCTCTTTGAGCCGATGCACCGGCCATCGAAAGATGGTCCGGCCCTGGACGAAGCCGGCGGCGACAGAGTCTTCTGAGACCGAGACTCTCCCCCCAGCCGCCGCCGGCTTCTAGGCCAGGTAGCCCGCACTTCGCGGGAACCAAACCTCCCGGACCATGGGACTGCTGCTATTGGAGTGCGCATGCTGCCGGATCCCTGGCTGGACGAAGACACCGTCACAGTCGGGCTGAGGCCATCAGCATTCCCGGACCGGACGCGGCTCCTCGATATCATCCTTTCCGCAGTACCGTCATCCTCCACCAGCGGCATCGTGGTGGTGGGAGACCGAGGATCCGGAAAGAGCCACCTGTTGCTCTCCGTCAAAGCGGGGCTCCCCGACTCCATGGACGTCAGGAGCTTTGCAGGCAAGCCAGAGCTCAAAACCACCAGTTACGGAGCCTTGGGCGCGGCCCCTGCGGAGGAAGGCGACGGGGCAGCACTACCAGGACTTCACGTACTCAGGGCCCTCACCAGCACCCTTGGCGCTGCCGGGTATCTGTACACCCCAACGCTTGGCCGACGCCGGAACAAGCGCCAGTCGCAACCGGAACGTCCTCCGTTGGTATTGCTGGTAGACGACATCCACTACGTGGATCCGGCCTCGCTGGCCGTCCTGCTGCAGCTCATCCCCGGCTTCGGGGCAACGTTGGTGGCAACCGCGGACAGTCGCCGGCCCCTTCCGCCGGACCTCTACCAACTGTGGGAAGACGGCTTCCTGGAGCAGTATTTTCTTCCACCCTTTACTTTCTCGGAGGCACACGTGGTGTGCGAGGCCGTCCTGGGCGGCAGGGTCCAACGCCGCGCCAGCAGTCTTCTCGCTGCCATGAGCGGCTTCAACGTGGGCCTGCTTGGATTGGCAATCAACGATGCCCGCCACGCAGGGCTTCTTATGCGGAAGGACGGCTTCTGGACCATCGACGTCCGGGTCCATTGCCACTGGCCCGCTGTCGTTGCGCAGGTGCACGCCGAAAACGCTGCCCGCCCACCTGAGGAACGGCATGCGCTGGAACTCATCGCGCTCGCAGAGCCCGTGGCGCTGGACGTCGTGGAACGCCACTTCGGCCGGAAGGCAGTGGAGGATCTCCTGGACAACCACCACATCAGGTTGCTCCCCGGACGGCCACCGCTGGTCCGGACGAGTTCCTGGCTGCGTGGGGAGGGCACCCGCCTGTCTGTGCCGCGCCCCAGGAGCCTTGCACTCCGGCTGGGTGTTGAGGAGCCGCAACTTACGCGGGAATCGGCGCCCACCATGCTGCGCTGGATGAACTGGACCTTGGACTGCGGCCTCACACTCTCTGATGAGCTCCTCCTGGCTGCCGCCCCGGCCGCGGACAGGCCATCCACCGCAGAGCTTGCGCTGCGGGCCGCCGCAGCTGTGACAGAGCCCGGCCGGCAGGACGAGGCAAGGCTGCTCAGGGCACGGGCACTGGTGGCCGAAGGCCATATCGGCGAAGCGGCGCCGGAACTTCGGGAATTGGCAGCAAAGGCCGGGTCCGCCACCGTAAAGACCGATGCCGCGAACCGACTCGTGGCGCTGGAACTCCTGGGCGCTGTTTCCGATGAACCGGCAACTGGTGCTCCGGAGCAAGTGACCACAAGGGACACCGGGCTGGAGCAGGTGCCCCAAGGGGTGTCCGGGCTGGTGCTTGAAAACGTCCGGGAAGCCGAGCGCCTGCTGCAATCCGGAGCTGCCCCGGAGGCATTGGAGAGGTCCACAGCGGCAATGGCGGCCGTGGAAGCGGACGTGGGCTTGGAAATGTTCCGGCCAGGGGTGCTGCTCCGGCATGTGGTGTGCCTGCGGAACAACCTTGCGTGGGGGCAGGTGGATTCGCTCCTGGAATGCCCTTCCGCGTTCGTGCTCCCTAAGTATTTGGCCGTGTGCCTGGAGGTGGCCCGCGGATACGCCGAACTCAGCCAAGGGCTCCCGCGTGCGGCGCGGGGAACCCTGGAACCGGTGCTTGCGGAACTGTCCGACGCCGGCCTGCCGCCGGTACTCGCCCTGGCCGCAGCCATGCTGGCCTACTCGGAGGCGCTCTGCGGCAACCCGGACCTTGCCATGGAACGGGTGAAGCAGAGCCTGGCCGCACTCTCACGCGTGTCCCGGGGGCCCGCGGACCTCTTGCCTGAGCTCAGCACCGTGTACTTGGCAGCGGCGCAGGACCAAGTGTCGGGCAAGCCAAGCCACTTGATGGCGCTGGCCGGACAACTTCACGCCCAAGGCAGTACGTTGATGGAAGCGGAGGCAGTGTCCCTCCTGACGCTCAACGCAAGCAGCGCCGCCGTCGACGATCTTGTGATCCAGCGCCGCCTGGCGGGGCTGGCTGCGGACATTCACGGCGCGGGCGGAGCAGCCCTGGGAACGTATGCCTCCGCACTGCTGGACAACGACCCCAAGACGCTCGAGTCGGCAGGGCGGAGCTTGTCCGCAGACCGGCAGTTTGCGCATGCAGCCATCTGCTATTCGCGGGCAGCCAGTGGATATGAAGCAAGAACCCGGAGCGCGGCGAGCCGGCGGGCCGCGGTACTCGTTGAGCGGCTGCGCGGTGCGTTCGACAGCGAAGCGGTTCCGCCGCTGGGCTGGGTGCCCGGGAGGGCAGGCGGCTGACGTGCTGTACGGCACACCTTCGGCACCGCACGCCAGGGGTCTCCGTGGGATAATGGGGAGTCCCTGAAGGATTTCCAAGGAGCGCCCCTTGACTGCCGTATCAACCCCCGCCTCTCTGCAGCGGTCCGTGCATGCCATGGACAACGCGGAGGTGTTGCGGATCCGGAACGACTTCCCGGTGCTGGACCAGCTGGTCAACGGCAAGCCCCTGATCTACCTCGATTCCGGCGCCACGTCGCAGAACCCGCTCAGCGTCATCGAGGCCGAGCAGGAGTACTACGAGCAACGCAATGCAGCCGTTCACCGCGGCGCGCACCACCTCGCCGTGGAAGCCACGGAGGTCTTCGAGGACGCACGCCAGACCGTCGCGGACTTCGTCGGCGCCCGGTACGAGGAAACCGTGTGGACCTCCAACGCCACCGAAGGCCTCAACCTGATCAGTTATGCCTTGTCCAACGCTGCTCTCTGGGCAGCGCAGGGGAGGGGCGGTTCGGCGTTGAAGGACCTGGCCATCGGACCGGGCGACGAGATCGTGGTCACCGAGATGGAACACCACGCCAACCTCATCCCCTGGCAGGAACTCGCCTTCAGGACAGGAGCCACGCTCAAGTTCATCCCCGTTACGGACGAAGGGACCCTGCGGCTCGACGCCGCCGCTGACATCGTGGGGGAGCGGACCAGGCTCCTGGCCTTCACCCATGCGTCGAACGTCCTGGGCACCATCAACCCGGTGGCGGAGTTGGTGGCCCTCGCCCGCCGGGTTGGAGCCCTGGTTGTGTTGGACGCGTGCCAGTCCGTGCCGCACATGGCAGTTGACGTCAAGGAACTGGACGTCGATTTCGCCGTGTTCTCGGGGCACAAAATGTTGGCGCCCACCGGGGTTGGCGTGCTTTACGGAAAGCAGGAACTCCTTGATGTCCTGCCGCCGTTCCTTACGGGCGGCTCCATGATCACCACTGTCACCATGGAGCGGGCGGAGTACCTGCCGGCACCCCAGCGGTTCGAGGCCGGCACCCAGCGCATCTCCCAGGCCGTGGCGCTCGCGGCCGCCGTGAACTACCTCACGGAGACCGGGATCGACCGCATCCATGCGTGGGAAGCAACGCTGGGACAGCGACTGGTAACGGGACTGGAGGGCATTGACGGCATCCGTGTCGTCGGTCCAGCCTCCGGGTCCGAGCGGATCGGTTTGGCGGCGTTTGACGTCGCCGGTGTCCACGCCCACGACGTCGGCCAGTTCCTGGACGACCGCGGCATCGCCGTTCGCGTCGGTCACCACTGCGCCCAACCCCTCCACCGCCGCTTGGGGCTGACGGCAACGACGCGAGCGAGTACTTACCTCTACAACACAACGGACGACGTCGACGCTTTCCTCGACGCTGTTTCCGGGGTCCGGGCCTACTTCCAGGCCTGACAAACGGCACAGGCCTTGTTGGCCGGAACGCCGTCAATCCACGATTTCGCCAGAACAGGCATCAACCACCGAACAGGCAACAACCACCATGAGTCTTGACCAGCTGTACCAGCAGATCATCCTGGACCACTCCAAGCAGCGTCACGGCAGCGGCCTGGCAGAAACGGCCGCCCCCGCCGGGGCATCCACCGGCCAATCGCACCAACTGAACCCTGTGTGCGGGGACGAAGTGACCCTGCGGCTCGCCGTTGCGGACGGAACAGTCCAGCAGATCAGCTGGGACGGTGCCGGCTGCTCCATCTCCATGGCGTCGGCCTCGGTGCTCAGCGAACTGGGTGAGGGCATGTCAGTGGAGGAACTGCACGCAGTGATCGAGAACTTCCGCGAGGTCCTCCGGTCACGTGGCAAAGTCCAGGCGGATCCGGAGATCCTGGGCGATGCCGCCGCGTTCGAAGGTGTCGCCCGGTACGCAGCGCGCGTGAAGTGCGCCATGATCTCCTGGGTTGCCGCGGAAGACGCCCTGAACCAGGCCACCGCCTAGCCCTTCCGAAGCACCCGCGCGTCAGGCGCGGGCAAAGACGTCAGGTACGCCGTCGCCGTCGTCGTCCCGTTCTTCCTCCGCCTGCACCTGGCGGTAGCGCCGGTTGCGGGCCCTCAGCACGACGGCGGCCAGCAGCGCCGCTATCAGGGAGCCTGCCAGGATGGCCACCTTGGCGTGGTCATTGTGTGCCGAACCGGTGCCGAAGCTCAGCTCGCCGATCAGTAGCGAGACGGTGAACCCGATGCCGGCCAGGAGGGCCAGCCCGAAGAGGTCGATCCAGGCAATGCTGGAGTCGAGGCTTGCCCGGGTGGTCTTGGTGACCAGGAACGTGGTGCCGAAGACGCCAACGGCCTTGCCCACCACCAACGCCGCCACAATGCCGACGGCCACGGGATCCGAGAGGGCTGCGCCCATGCCATCGAGTCCGCCCAAGGCCACGCCGGCTGAGAAGAACGCAAAGACAGGTACGGCAAACCCTGCCGAGAACGGGCGCAGGCGGTGTTCGAAGTGCTCTGCCAGGCCCTCGGAAGGCTCTCCCTTTTTGCCGCTTGCCAGGACGGGCACGGCGAAGCCCAGCAGCACCCCGGCCACGGTGGCGTGGATGCCGGAGGCGTGGACGAAGCCCCAGGTAGCCAAGGCGAGGGGGACGAGCAAGTACCAGCTGCGGATCCGTTTTTGGACCAGGAAGGTGAAGAGGGCGAGCGGAACCAAGGCCGCCAACAGCATCAAGGGCTGGAGGCCCGTGGAGTAGAAGAAAGCGATAATGCCGATGGCGATGAGGTCGTCCACCACGGCGAGAGTCAGCAGGAAGGTCCGCAGGGCAGCGGGCAGGTGCGTGTTGATGACGGCCAGCACGGCAAGGGCGAAGGCGATGTCAGTGGCCGTGGGAATGGCCCAGCCCTTGAGCGTTTCGGGGGATCCCAGGTTGAACAGGACGAAGATCAACGCCGGAACCACGACGCCGCCGACGGCCGCGGCCACCGGGACCACTGCCCGGGCCGGTTTGCGGAGTTCGCCGGCAACGAATTCGCGCTTGAGCTCAAGGCCGGCGAGGAAGAAGAAGACTGCCAACAGGCCGTCCGAGGCCCAATGGCCAAGGCTGAGTTCAAGATGCCAGGGTTCGTAGCCGATCTTGACATCGCGGAGCGCGAAGTAGCCATCTGCTGCGGGCGAGTTGGCCCAGATCAGGGCGACGACGGTGGCCGCCAGGAGGAGTGCGCCGCCCACGGTTTCCGTGCGGAGAATGGAGAGGATCCGGCGGTACTCGGGGTACGTGGAGCGGGAGAAGACTTTGCTGGAGCTGCTGGTATCGGGCGAAGGAGGGAGTTGCTGGGCCACGGGGGGCTCCTCACGGTGGGCGGGCATCACGAAGACATCGCCGACCAGACTTCCCGGCACACCATTGTCCATCTTACCCAACTGGGTAGCAGCACATGCTCCAATAGGGGCTCAGTGGAGCGTTTACTGCTACTCAGTTGGGTAAGGCGAGGGTCAGGCGACGAGGCCCGCAATCCCGATGGCCGCCGTCGCAAGGCCGAGCACCATGGAGATGGTGACCAGCACGACGTGGACCGTGAGGAACTTCGTGGCCTTGCCTGCGGCGTCGCGGGCGCGGGGGTCCTTCATGACACGCTTCAGGAACTGCGGCCACACAACCAAGGACCAGACACCGGCAACGATCAGGACGACCGCAAGGATCGCGGGGATCTCCACGCTAGTGGCTTTCGAGCCAGGCCTGGGCCTGCTGCGACTGGATGTTCAAGGCCTTGCCCACCATGGGCTCCGCGGCGTCGGCGATCTTGCCACCGAGGAACGGGACCGAGGAGGACACGTTGCCTTCGAGCTCGATGCGGGTGTTGCTGCCATCGGCCACGAGGCGCTGAACGGCCGTGACGTCGAGGGGAGCACCCGAGATCTTGAGGGCGATGTTGCTGGCGCGCGAGCCGTCGGCGGCAGGGGCTTCCCACTGCTCGGTCTGGGTGACCTTCAGGGTTTCGCCAACGAACTTGCGGGCAATGTCCGGCAGCCGCGTGGTGGGGAGGGTACGGACGGTGGTGGTGGTGAAAGCACCGGCGGTGTCGCCGTCGATCGTGAACGATTCCAGGGAGCCGCCCACCAGTTCGCTCGTGTGACGCAGGAATTCCTCGTCGACAAATACGGCAGCTACGCGGTCAACGCTGTGCGGCAGGGTGGTGGATGCGCTCAGGGCCATGGGTCCTCCGTGGATGATGGTGGTGAAGCTTTTTAGCTCCCAACATCCTACGGGTTGTCCGTGGCCACCCCCGAACCCCGCTTCTGCTCAGCCTCCTGGAGGGTCATGGCCGCCGCCGAAATGTTGCGAGCCATCGACGGGAAGATGAACCCGTGGAACGGGTACACGCCCAACCAGTAGAGCCTTCCCGCCAAACCCCGGGGGAAGAAGATGGCTCGCTGCTTGTACAGGCTCCCGCCGCCGTCGGGCTCCACTGCCAGTTCCAGCCAGGCGCCGCCGGGTGCCCGCATCTCGGCGCGAAGGCGCAGCAGGTGTCCCCGCTCGATGGCCTCCACCCGCCACCAATCCACCACCTCGCCGGTATTCAGCGTCTTGGGGTGGCGCCGCCCCCGCAGCAACCCGGCACCGCCCTGCAACTTGTCCAGCCAGCCACGGATGCGCCAGGCCAAAGGCAGCGAGTACCAGCCGTTCTTGCCGCCGATGCCTTCGATGATGGTCCAGACGTGTTCGGGCTTGGCGTCGCTGTGGAAGGCCCGTTCATCCAGGAACACTTTGTAGCCGGCCCAGTCGGGGTCGCTCGGAAGCGGATCGGCATCGATGCCGGCGTTGGCCCACGTGGTCTCCACCTGCACGTCCCGTTCCTTGCCGAGCGCCAAGGCGACGGCACGGCGGTAGGGCGTCAGGCCGCCGTCGGGCTGCGGGAAGTAATCGTCGACGTCGTGCTCCCTCGACACAGCGTCGTGCTGCAGTGACTGCACCAGAGGCAAGGACATGGACAGCGGAATGGGTGTCACCAGGGCAACCCACAGGCCGGCAAGCTTGGGTGCCGGGACGGGGAGCGCAATGACCAAGCGCCGGGGGAGTCCACGCTCCACGGCGTACTGGTTCATCATGTCCTTGTATTTCAGGACGTCCCGGGACCCGATGTCGAAGGAACGGTTCAGTTTCTCCGTGAGCGCCGCGGCAGCGACGAGATAATGGAGCACATCGCGGACGGCAATGGCTTCAACCCGATTGTTGACCCAACTGGGCGCCGGCATGACGGGCAAGGTTTCGGCCAGGTGGCGGATCATCTCGAACGAGGCCGACCCCGAACCGATCACTACACCGGCTTGGAAGACGATGGCGTCCACCGGCGACTCAAGGAACACCCTGCCCACGGTCTCGCGCGAACGCATGTGCGTGGACAGCTCGGTGTTCTCCGGGTGCAGCCCACCGAGGTACACGATCCTGTCCACCCCGGCCTCCGCTGCGGCTCCTGCCACGAGCCGGGCCATGGCTTCTTCCTTGGACTCGAACCCGCTGCCGGACGCCATGGAATGGACCAGGTAATACAGGACATCCACGCCGTTCAGGGCATCGGCGAGGCCTTCGGCGTCGGACAGGCCGTTCTCGATGATTTCGACGTCGTCATGCCAGGGAACGTCGGCGATCTTCTGTGGCGTACGGACCAGCACTTTAACTCTGTGGCCGGCTTCGAGGAGCCGGGGGACCAAGCGGCCGCCGATGTATCCCGTGGCGCCGGTGACCAGCACTGTCTTGGTGTCCTGCGGGGTGTTGGAATGCGTAGCTTCCGAAGGCTGCAAAGGAACTCCTGGGGCTGGGGGTAGAGGTAGGCTGGAATGACCCGGCGTTCATCTGAATTTCCGGGCATTTGTGTTGCCTGCCCTTGGACCCACCCTAGGAGTTTCTGTCATGAGCCTCAACGGTCTGCGCCGCGCATTGGCGGAGGACAAGACGTTCGCGCGCGTCCGAACGGAGGCACAGCGGCCTTTCAGCGACCGCAACACCGACTACCAGATCAGCGCGCCCACGGGCATGCGCGCCGTCCTGCTGGCGGAAATGGCAGATGCCCTGGCTTCCCAGGACGGCACTCCCGTGGTTCTCGCCGTCACCGCAACCGGCCGCGAAGCCGAGGACCTCACAGCCGCGCTGGGCTCCTATCTTCCGGCGGACTCCATAGCGACCTTTCCCAGCTGGGAAACCCTCCCGCATGAGCGGCTGTCGCCGCGCTCGGACACCGTTGGCCGCAGGCTCTCCGTCCTGCGCCGCCTGACCCACCCTGAAACGTCGACGGCGGCCCCGTTGCGCGTGGTGGTGGCCCCGGTCCGCGCCGTGGTCCAGCCCATTGTTGCCGGTCTCGGCGACCTTGTTCCGGTGACACTGCAGGTAGGACAGGAACGTTCGTTCACGGAGGTCGTCCGCGCCCTGTCCGACGCCGCCTATGCCCGCGTTGACATGGTGACGCACCGCGGCGAATTCGCGGTCCGCGGCGGCATCCTTGACGTCTTTCCGCCCACCGAGGACCACCCGATCCGCGTGGAGTTCTTCGGTGATGAAGTGGACCAGATGCGTTGGTTCGCGGTCGCCGACCAGCGCTCGCTGTCCGCGCCCGGGATCCACCACCCCACGGAACTGCATGCCCCGCCGTGCCGGGAAATCCTGATCACGCCCTCCGTGATGTCCCGTGCCTCGAAGCTGAAGGCCGACATGCCTGCCGCAGCGGACATGCTGGAGAAGATCGCGGGCGGCATCGCTGTTGAGGGCATGGAATCGCTGGCTCCGGTGCTGGTGGATGCCATGGTCCCGTTCGTGGACCAGCTACCGGCAGGCTCGCTTTCCGTGGTCATCGAACCGGAGAAGGTGCGCACCCGTGCGCACGATCTCGCGGCGACCAACGAGGAGTTCCTCGAAGCTGCGTGGTCAACAGCGTCCGACGGCGGTGCGGCGCCCCTTGACCTGTCGTCCCAGGCTTCCACGGATCTGCATGCCGCCAGCTTCAAGTCCCTCACCGACACCCGCTCCGCCGCCCTTGCGCACAACGTTTCCTGGTGGTCCATCACCTCGCTCGCCTCGGACGAGGACCTGGTACTGGATATCGACGTCCTCAACATGCGGGCCCGTGAACCGCGTGGTTACCAGGGCGAAGTGGCCGAGATGCTGGAGTTCATCGGCTCCCGCGTCCGTGAACAGTGGCGTGTGGTGGTGGTAACCGATGGTCCCGGGCCCGCCCAACGCCTGGCCGAGCTGTTCCACGACGCCGACATTCCTTGTTCCCGCGTTGAGTCCCTGGACAAGGAACCCCAGGCCGGAATCATCGAGGTGACCACCGCCGCCGTCGGACGTGGTTTTGTCCTGGACGGCCTCAAATTGGGCCTGTTGACCGAAGCGGACTTGCTGGGTCGCGCCACGGCCAGCTCCACCAAGGACATGCGGCGCATGCCGTCCAAGCGTCGCAACGCCGTGGACCCGCTGCAGCTGCACGCCGGCGATTTCGTGGTGCATGAGCAGCACGGCATTGGCCGGTTCGTCGAGCTCATCCAGCGCAAGGTCACAGGTACGTCAGCCTCGGACGCCGGGCTGCGCGAGTATTTGGTCCTGGAGTACGCGCCGTCCAAGCGCGGCGCCCCGGGTGACCGGCTCTTCGTGCCCACAGACCAACTGGACCAGGTGACACGCTACGTCGGCGGGGACACCCCGGCATTGAGCAAGATGGGCGGCGCGGACTGGGCCAGCACCAAGTCCAAGGCGCGCAAGGCCGTCAAGGAAATCGCCGGCGAACTGATCCGGCTGTACTCCGCCCGCATGGCATCCCGAGGCCACGCCTTTGCCCCGGACACCCCCTGGCAGCGCGAACTCGAGGAGGCTTTCCCCTATGTGGAGACGCCCGACCAGTTGACCACCATCAACGAGGTCAAAGCGGACATGGAGCGGGAGATCCCCATGGACCGGCTCGTGTCCGGAGACGTGGGCTACGGCAAGACCGAGATCGCAGTCCGTGCAGCATTCAAGGCCGTCCAGGACGGCAAGCAAGTGGCTGTCCTGGTGCCCACCACGCTATTGGCCCAGCAGCACTACGAGACGTTCACGGAGCGCTTCTCCGGGTTCCCGCTGCGCGTGAAACCACTGTCCCGCTTCCAAAGCACCAAGGAAGCCAAGGAAACGGCCGACGGCGTCAAGAGCGGCGCCGTGGACGTGGTGATCGGCACGCACCGGCTCTTGTCCAAGGACTTTGAGTTCAAGGACCTGGGCCTGGTCATCGTGGACGAAGAGCAGCGCTTCGGAGTGGAGCACAAGGAAGCGCTCAAGAAGATGCGCACCAACGTGGACGTGCTGGCCATGAGCGCCACGCCGATTCCGCGAACCCTGGAAATGTCCCTCACCGGCATCCGGGAAACGTCCACCCTGGCCACGCCTCCGGAGGAACGGCACCCCGTCCTGACCTACGTGGGACCGTATACCAACAAGCAAACGTCGGCCGCCATCCGCCGCGAACTCATGCGCGAGGGACAGGTGTTCTTCGTCCACAACCGGGTTTCCTCGATTGAGCGCATCGCAGCGCAGATCCGCGAGCTGGTCCCGGAAGCGCGGGTGGAAGTAGCGCACGGGCAGATGTCCGAGAGCCGCCTTGAGAAAATCATCGTGGACTTCTGGGAGAAGCGCTTCGACGTACTGGTGTGCACCACCATCATCGAGACCGGCCTGGACATCTCCAACGCCAACACCCTGATTGTGGATGGCGCGGACAAGTACGGGCTTTCGCAGCTCCACCAGCTTCGTGGACGTGTTGGCCGTGGCCGCGAACGTGCCTACGCCTACTTCCTCTACCCGTCCGAGAAGCCGCTGGGCGAGGTAGCTCTGGAACGCCTCAAGGCCGTGGCAGCCCACAACGAGCTGGGCGCCGGCATGCAGCTGGCCATGAAGGACCTCGAGATCCGTGGTGCGGGAAACCTGCTGGGCGGTGAGCAGTCCGGCCACATCCAGGGCGTGGGGTTCGACCTCTACATCAGGCTGGTTGGCGAGGCTGTTGCCGAGTACCGAGGCGAGGCCGAGGAGAAGGCTGCCGAGATGAAGATCGAGCTGCCCGTCAACGCCCACCTGCCCCACGACTATGTGCCCGGCGAAAGGCTGCGCCTGGAGGCGTACCGTAAGCTCGCCGCGGCCATTACCTATGAAGCCATCGACGAGGTCCTTGCTGAACTCGTGGACCGGTACGGTGAGCCGCCATTGCCCACCCAAAACCTCATTGCCGTGGCACGCTTCCGGGTGGGTGCCCGCGAAGCCGGCCTGTCCGACGTCGCGCTCCAAGGCAACTTCATCCGTTTCTCGCCGGCGCAACTGCCCGAATCCAAAACCATGCGCCTGAACCGCATGTACCCGGGTTCGCAGGTCAAGCCTGCTTTGGACTCCGTGCTGATTCCCAAGCCCAAGACTGCCCGGATCGGTGGACGGGATCTCCAGGACGCCGAAATCCTGCAGTGGGCCAACAACGTCATCGAAGCAATCTTTACCGACGTCCCCGTGAAGGCTGGCTAACCGAATGATGGGAGGACACCACGCCGCGTCAGGAGCCGCGGCGTGGATAGCTATTGCCTCGACCGGCCCGTACGCCTTGGGCTGGTACCCGCTGGATTCCACCGGCATCCTGATCGGAGCCATGGCGACGGCGGGAACAGCCTTGGTCTGCGACTGGGACCACCGGCACAGCACGATCGCGAATTCGCTGCCGCCGTTGTCGAACGCGATCGCCGTCGGAATCGAGAAGGCCAGCGGCGGGCACCGGCAGGGCACGCACTCCCTGCTGGGCGCCTCAGCCTTCGTGGTGCTCGCAGCCATGGCCGCACAGTTCCAGATGGTAACCCCGGTGGGCAAGCTTTCCGTGGGTGCAGGGCTGCTGTGCATGTTCATGATCAACCTTGCCGCCAAGGCCTTGAACCTGTTTCCCAAGTCCGGCTGGATCACCAATTGGCTTTTCGCCCTGGTGATGGCCGGACTGGTGACCTGGTTTGCGCCCGATCAGTGGGGATGGTTGCCGTTGTCCATGCTGACCGGTGTTGTGGTGCACATCGTAGGGGACATGATCACCGTGGGCGGAGTCCCACTTTTGTGGCCAATTGTCATCAAACCGCCAAAATTTCTCCGCAAATCCTTCATTAGTGGAATTTGGCGGGCAAACGGCGCCTTCTCCATTCCGCTGTTGGGGCGGGCTGGTTCGCGCCGTGAATGGCTGGTCCTTATTCCTGTCAGTGGATATGCCATGGTGGGCATGATTGCTTCGGCCTGGACGCTTGCCCAACAGCATTGGCCCGGAGTTCTGGCCGCTTTGGGCGGTGTTCTTCCCTTGCCTTAGGGGTGCAGCAGGCCTAGTATTACCGCACCTGCAGTGAGGCGTATGTAACGTCGGTGGAATATTTGAAATGACCCTCTACAAGTAGTGGGTTGCTGCTAAAACTGCGTACTCCGCTGCCAGACCAAGAGCTACTCCCTGAGATTTCGAGTAGTGACTACTCGTGCCTTCGGAGTAGAACCCCTAATAGCTTGGACCTCAACGTCAAATTGTTTGACTAAATGGAGGTTCAGATGGATCTGCTCCACTCGCACAGTATCCATACAGGCAGCAGGGGGAGTTTTCAAGCCCGGCAGGGGACCGATTCGCTTCGGCGTTCACACGTAGACCTTGAAGTGGTTATTCCTGCCTATAACGAGGCTGCCCGAATTCCCGGAACGCTCATGCAAGCAGTCGATTTCCTGGCCGGGCAGCCGTGGTCTTCCCGGATTGTGGTGGTGGACAACGGCAGCGTAGACGAAACGGGCGCAGTAGTCCGCAGGATATCCCGCGACAAAGGAAACGAAATTCCTATTTCCGTGGTGGGGTGTTCACGCCGCGGAAAAGGGGCGGCAGTCAGCAGGGGCCTGCTCAGCGGAACGTCCAAGTACACGGGCTTCTTTGACGCTGACCTGGCGACACCGCTTGAAACACTGATCCCGACGATGGCCCACTTGGAAGAGGGCGCCTCCGCGGTCATTGCCTCCCGTCACGCGCCAGGTTCCACCTTTGTCCAACCTCAACAACTGGGACGCCGGGTAGGCGGAACAGCCTTTCGTGTGCTGACCAAATCGAAGGTTAAAGGCATTTGGGATACGCAGTGCGGCTTCAAGTTTTTCGAACGGGCCGCACTGACAGCAGCCATGGTCCAGTGCCGCACCGCCGGTTTTGCTTTCGACGTTGAACTGCTCCTCCGGCTCCAGCACCAAGGGGCCCGGATTGTTGAATTACCCGTGGCCTGGACGGATGTGGCAGCGTCTACTTTCCGGCCGTTCAAAGACGGAATTTCCAGTTTTGCCTCAGTTCTCCAACTACAAAAGGCGATGCCGTGACCGAAACCTTGGTAAATGCCGGCCTCCCGGCACAATTGGCCGGTCAACGGATCCTCGTCCTGAACTGGCGTGACATCAGGCACTCCCAGGCCGGTGGAGCCGAACAATACATGCACGAAATATCGCGTCGTTGGGTCGATTTCGGCGCCGAAGTGACGTGGTTCACCGGACGTGAAGATCATCAGCCCGCCGAGGACGTCATTGATGGCATCCGAGTGGTCCGTTCGGGCGGCCCCTTGTCCCTGTATGGCAAAGCAGCCCTCAGAATGCTGCGTACGCGCAACCGGTTCGACGCCGTTATTGATTGCCAAAACGGGATTCCGTTCTTTTCGCCACTGTTCCTGCCCCGGGAAATGCCCATCGTTCAATTGATTCACCATGTCCACCAGGAACAATTCCGCACCCGCTTTTCGGCTCCGATGGCCGCCGTGGGCCGCTTGCTCGAAAGTACAGGGGCCAAGGCAGTCTATGGACGACGGGCTATTGCCGCGGTATCGCCATCCACCCGGCTGGAGTTGCGCAAGCTCGGGTTCCCCGGTGCCATCCACGTAGTTCCGAACGGAACCATCGAAGTGCCCAAGACCGTTGGCCCCCGCGATCCCGAGCCGACCATCGCCGTCGTCAGTCGATTGGTACCGCACAAACGGCTGGACCTGCTGTTGGGCCAGTTTGCCATTGCCGCGGCAAGCGTACCCAAACTCCGCCTGGAAATAATGGGCGATGGTCCCGAGCGGCCGCGATTGCAGCAGCTGGCCATGGACCTGGGCCTCGATGACATCGTGACATTCCACGGTTACCAACCCAACCACGCCCGCAACAGCCTGCTGAACAGAGCCTGGCTCACCGTTTCGACGTCGGCCTCGGAGGGCTGGGGTTGCTCGGTGATTGAGGCGGCCGCGTGGGGTGTTCCGTGCCTGGCGCTGCGCGTCCCAGGCATCCGGGACTCGGTGGTTCACGGGAGCACGGGCTGGTTGGTGGACACGGCTGCCGAGTTCGGGCCCGCCTTGGTGGCCGCCCTCGAGACACTCTCCGAACAGCGTGAGGCGGGCGGGATGTCGGCCAGGTGCCAGGACTGGGCACGCTGCTTCACCTGGGATCGCAGCGCGGCCCTGCTCGCCGGGGTGCTCATGGAAGAAGGAGCCTTGCGTCGCGGAGGCGTCGACGCCGGCGGTTCGTCATCGGACATGTCCACGCTGGTGCACTTTGACATGCCTGCCGGCGCCAACCTGGAAGCCATCCTTCGGCCAACCGACGAGGTCTCCGAAAACCAAGGGCGGGTGTCCGTGCTGATGAAGGGCCGGGACGAATTCGAGGCCTTCGCCATCATGAGGCGCATTGGAGTTGTATCAGCCGAACTCCGTGCCGTGGGCCGGAGCACGCTCCTGGCCGGTCCTGGAAGCACGTTTACACCTGCAGACGCCGTTGAGGGCATGTAGCGGACACCAGTCCATGGGGGAATTCGAGGGGGAAAAATGACTGACACTTTGCGCGCACCCGATACGAAGGCAGACGCCACTCCTGTGAACCTGCCGGAGCGGAAACCGGGACCAACCCCGGGCCGTGGGCCGAAAAGAGCATCGCCAACGGACAGCGGCGCCAGCGCCAAAGTAGCCGAAAACAGTGGCTTCCTTTCCGTAGCAGCTGGTTTGGTGGGGGTCATCAGCTACGCCTGCACACTGCTGATGGCCAACATGCTGGGCACGGCGGACTACACGCAGTTCGCGGCCGGGGCGATGCTTCTGGGTGTCGTAGGCATCGTCGCTTCCGCGCTCGTTCCCCTTCCCCTTTCCCACTTTGTGGCCGTCCACCCGGCAGGGTCGGTGGGGCGCAGGGACGGCATGGCCTTCTCGGTGTTCGTCTCCTTCATCGCGGGCATCGTTGCCGCGGTGACGACCGGCGCACTGACGCTGGCCTTCGCCACGCCGGCACTTGCTGCTGCTGTAGCGCTGGGTTCACTGGCCATCTTCCTGATGGCGGCGCCGTCGGGCTGGCTGCAGGGTGAGCTGCGATTCAAGTGGTACGCGCTGACAACCATCGGCGAAGTGCTCCTGAGGCTGGTGTTCAGCCTCCTGGTGGTGGTCCTTGCCTGGGGTGCTGTGGGCGCGATCCTTGGATTCGCGGTGGGTGCGCTGGCCCTGGTGGTTGTTCCTTGGTCCTTTTACCGGGACCTCCAGTGGCGCCCGGGTGTCCTGCGGCAACGATGGCGGTGGGCTGAGACCACTGACATCGCGTCCGTCCTGTGCGTGGTGTCGGTTCTGGTTGGCGTGGATGTGGTGGTGGTGGCGTTCCTGGACGAAGGTTCCGCCGCCGCAGGATTTCAAGCGCTGGCGACTATTGCCAAGGGCCCGGTCTACGTTGCGGCGGGCACCGCGTTGGTGGCGTTTCCACTGCTCCGCCGCCGCGGCGCCAATGTCCGCCAAGTACTCGCTGCCGCCTTCGCTTCCTTCAGTCAGCTCGCCGTGGTGGCGTTCGCCATCATCGCCACCGCCCCCCATGTTTTTGCCGGTGTGATCATTCCGGAGAAATATCATGGCTCCCTGGAACTCCTGCCCTGGCTTGCGGCCGCCGGGTTGGGCTACGCAGTCCTCACTGTCCTGGCCACGATCCTGCTCGCGCTGCGGGCATACCGGCGCTGCCAAACCGGCTTGGCCTGCGCCTGCCTCCTTGTAGTGGCAGGGCTCTGGGTGGGGTGGCACCTTGCTGCGGTCAGTGGCCTGGCCATGGGCTCTGCGATCGGGGCTGTCCTTGCAGCGCTGGTGATGACACTCATTTCAAGGCCGGTCCTCACTGACATTGGACCGGTGAAGGGCGCCGGACGCTTCATGGGCGGCGCTGCCGCCCTGCTGCTGGTCCTTGCCGTCGCCAGCCAACTTCAGCCCTTCGCGTGGCTGGTCCTTGCGACCATCAGCGGGCTGGCTGTGCTGGCCCATCAGCGCGGTTTGTTGCCGCGAACGCTGGGCATTGGACCCTTTCGACGGCGGTTCGGGGCGCGTTCCCGGGCTGGCCGGCGGTCCGCGGCCCAGGAGCCTTTCAGCAGCGTGCTGGCAGCAACCATGGTCCGGGTGGTTTCCAGTCCGGCGGCAATCTTCGTTGCCGTGTCCGCTGCTGCCTTTGGGGTGCGGGCCTTTGGCCTGGAGCGCGGCTTTGAAATGTGGGTGGATGAGCTGCTCTACGTCCGTCTGGGCGAGTCGCTGACGACAGGCCAGGTTCCCACCTTGCCGGACGGCCCGTTCTTCCTGCACCCACCGGGCTTCTTCATACTGGAGGCCGGAGCCATCAAGCTCTTTGGAATCTCCGGCGACATCGTGGAAGTAGTGCTGCAACTGCGCTGGCTCAACGCCGCCCTGGGAGCAGTCACCGTTGGCTTGGGATTCCTTCTGGTCAGAAGGCTTGCAAGCACGACGGCGGCATGGCTCACCGCGGTGGTCCTGGCCTTCGAACCCTTCATCCTGCGGAATAACAGCCATGCGTTCCTGGAGACGGCGGCGATGGCCTTCGTGCTCGCTGGCTTCCTCGTGCTGACTGGCCCGCGCCAGGCGGCGGGGAAGCTGCCCGGTATCCTGCGGCTGCCCGGTATCCTGCGGCTGGTCGGGGCTGGACTCCTGCTGGGATACGCCGTCCTGTGCAAGGACTTCTTCGTCATCTGCACAGTTGGTCCCGTCGTAGTCGCCGTGATCTGGAAGCGGACCCTGCCATGGCGGCAGGCCGCCGTCGTGATTCCTGCAGCGGCCGTGCCGTACGCGACGTACCTGGCCGTGGCGGCTTCGCAAGCCCACCTGCCGGATTGGATCGATGCGAAGACCAGCGGCTTGCTGCGGGCATCGGGACTGGAAAAGAGTACGGGCTTCACCGCAGAAGGTTCACCGGACATCGTCACCAGGTTGGTCGAACAGAGCGGACACTTTGGCACCAGCTACCTCCTGCTGGCCCTGTGCCCCTTGGCCGGTGCGATGCTGTGCTTCAGCCACCGGGCAGACCGGCGACTGATTGGTCTTGCCGGCCTCGCTTTGGGCGCTGCCGGGGCTTACAGCGCCGCGTTTGGCACCTTCGAGGAACAGTACGGGTATGGCGTCATGATCGCCGGGGTACTGTGTTCGGTCCTTGTGGTGGTTGAGCTCCGGGAGAGGTGGGTGCGGGGACGGACGTTCCTGGCCGTCGCCAGCCTGTGCTTCGTGGCCTTGACCGTGGTACTGGGTGTACGGACCGCACTGACGGTGGACAACGGCTTTGTCCAGGTCAAGGAGTGGGTTAAAACCAACCTCCCGCAGGAGGCCCGGGTAAGTGTCACCAACAGCACGGGTGAGTTCGCTTTTGCCGACGATCCACGGTTTGGTGTTTGGCCGTCCGCGCCCCTGATGCAGGGAGCCGGGGCAAGCTACATCCTGACGCAGTCACACCCCACAAGCCAGGGCTACGGCTACGCGAGGCCCGAGATGCTGACATGGCTCAAGGAGCACGCAACACCCGTGTTCAGCGCCGAGGGACCCACCAACGGTGCCACCACGCTCTGGTTTGTGCCACCTGCCGAACTCAGCGCCGGAGCTGCCGACGGCACGGGCACGCCCTCCAAAACCTACGAGACGGAACGGTGAACCCATGAGAATCCTGCATCTGGGTTTTGAGGATCCCCGCATGCCCGGCGCCGGTGGGGGATCGGTGAGGACCCATGAGATCAATCGCCGCCTCGCAGCCGACGGGTTCCGGATCACCGTGCTGACTACACGCTATCCGGGGTGGCGGGAGCGGGTTCAAGACGGGGTGCACTACGTACCGATCGGCTTCGGGCAGGGCAGCACGCGTATGACCCGCCTGCTGGGGTATGTTGTCCGCCTGCCGTTCGAAGCCCGCAAACGTCGCGCCGCCGCCGACCTTGTGGTGGAGGACTTCTTCGCTCCGTTCTCCACCATGGCCGCCCGGCTGTGGACCAAAAGGCCCACCATTGGCGTGGTTCAGTGGCTGCACGCCCGTGAGAAAGCGCGGCAATACAGGCTTCCTTTGCACTGGTTGGAACGGTTCGGAGTCAGGCGTCATCGGCGGTGCATCGCCGTCTCGCAGGGAATTTCGGACCGGCTGACCGCCCTGAACCCGGACATCCACGTGGACGTGATCGGAAACGGCGTGGACCCTGCCGCCTGGAAACCTGTGCCAACGGTTGGCCAGGACATTCTTTGCCTTGGCCGGCTGGAGTTCACCGGCAAGGGCCTGGACCTGCTGCTGGCGGCCTGGGCACAATGCTGCCGACGAATCGACGGAAAGCTGTTGATTGCAGGGACCGGCCCCGACGAGGCGACACTGCGCGCAGCCATTGCGAACGCCGGACTTGCGGACCGTGTGGAGCTCCTTGGCTGGCTGTCCGGAGATGCCAAGTTCCAGGCCTTGAGCCGTGCACGACTGGTGGTGTGCCCGTCCCGGCAGGAGACCTTCGGCTTGGTGGCCATCGAAGCGCTGGCCACCGGCACGCCGGTCATCGCCTTCGATATTCCTTGCCTTCGGGAGATTGTCCCGAACGGTGCGGGCTGGCTGGTGGACGCGTTCGACGTCGGCGCCCTCGCCCGGGAGCTCGAGGCGCGGTACTCCCAATCCGGCCTGGAGTCCGTCGGTGCGCAGGGCCGGGCCTTCGCGGCCGGCTACAACTGGGACCGTTTGGCAACGCTGCAGGGTGCGGCATACCGTGCCGCGATATCTGAGCCCGCTGCTTTTGAAGCCCAGGTTGAAGGCCCCGCGGCGCTACCGCACATCGTCCGTTAGGAAGGTACCGTCTTGCCCCAGCAATCCAGAATCGATCGATCCTTGTCAGGCGATGCGCCGTGGCTTTTCCTTTCGCCGCACCTGGACGACGCCGTCCTGTCCTGCGGTGCGCTGATGGAGGCCCAGGCCCAAGGCCGCGAAGTGATTGTGGCAACCTTGTTCACTGAAGCGTCGCCGGGGCCGCACACACGGGCCGCGAAGTCCTTCATGAACCAATGCGCGGTCAAGAATGCCGGGCATTTGTTTGCCGCCCGTCAAGCCGAAGACAGGGCAGTGTTGGAAGACATGGGCGTCCGATCGATCCACATGGGAGCCGTGGACGCTTTGTTCCGCCGACGCCGGGCCCTCCGGTTTGGCAGCAGTGCTTGGGACAGGCTTCTCCCGGAAATGACGCACCGATATCCCACGTACAGGTTCGACATCGCGCTGGGACGGATCGCGAGGGGAGACCAGGAGCTCATCGGCCAACTCCGCACCGATGTGGCTGGGTTGATGGGGCTGACCGGGGCCGAGCTGCTGTTCTGCCCTGTGGGAGTAGGGAAGCACGTGGACCACCTCATCACCCGGGAAGCCGGCATGGCCCATCCGGAGAACCTGGTGCTGTACTCGGATTTCCCTTACGACCTCGAGGCCGAACCGGATGCACGGCGCTTGGCACAACTGGGCTACGTCCCGTGGAGCTGGGATCAGGGCCTTGCCAATAAGCCGCCCAGGATCCGGCAATACGGCACCCAGGCGGATGCACTTTTTCCCACTGGCGAGGTTCCGGTAAAGGCGGAGACCTACTTCGTCCCGGCTTTTTGAGTAGCTGACAGGCCGGCTGTGGTCAGCAACCTTCGCGGTTGTTCGACACAACATTGCCGGGAGCATCGCCAAGCTTCATGGCCCCGCTCTGGCAGAAGACGTTGTCCGTCACCGTGATATTCCTCAGGTCCCCTTGGAAATCCAGCCACGGTCCTGGCGTATCAACGACGGAGTTGTTCTTGACCACGATGTCATGAACAGCGGCGTTGCCGTCGTAGTAGCCGATCTTGACGCCGTTGGGGGATTCCCAGAAGCGGTTGTTCTCCACCGTGATGTTGTAGATCTCGTGCTTTCCCACCGCCAACTGCATTCCAGAACCGTGCGATCCGCCGCGGACCTTGTTATTCCGGTAGGTGACGTCGTAGACCGAGGCTCCAATGGTTTGCGCCACGAGGCCGTCGTCGCCGTCGTCTCCCTGGCGTTGATCGACAGTATTGCCTTCCACTATGCCGCCGTGTGAATCGGTGATGTGGATGCCGTCCAATTGATCGTATGTGCCGCTGCTGGTCACCAGCGTGTCATTGTTGCGGATGCAGAAGTTGCTGCTGGCGACCACCGCGATGGAGTAGGTAAAGGGGTTCCGGGTCCGGACATCTTCCACCAACGCATTGGTGGTGTGACGCACGTCCACCAGGTATTCAGTGAGCCGTTCCGAGGTGTTGCCGTCCAATTCCCCGCCGCTTTGATCTGCAGTGAGGTGGGAGATGGTGACGTTCTGCGCCCCGTTGGTGGTGATGAGCGGGTGCCCGCCGAAGGGTCCTTTGGTTTTCAGGAACCCCGGCCCCGCTTTCAGCACTGTGGCTTGCCCCGTACCCTTGAGGGCCACGTTGCTCTTGATGACCAGCGGACGCCCCAGCGTGAACGTTCCCTCAGGCAGTTCTACGATGCCGCCACCGTCCTTGGATGCGGCGTCGATGAGTTGCTGGAGGGACTTGGAGGTGTCCTCCGGGTCCAGGTAGCCGTTGACTGTGAACTTCTCGACGTGGGTGGCTTGGCTGCCCGGAGCGCTGCAGTAGGACGGGTTAGGGTCGACGGCGCCGGGTTTCGCCGCGACGACGGCCACGCCGAGGCCTGCCGCGGCCAATGCCACTACCAGCAAGGCAACCTTGGGGACCGCTGATTTCATGGCAACACCCTATCCTGCGCGGGTTTCCGGCGGGTTAAGCGGGTTAGAGCGGGTTAAAAGGAAACGGCCCAGGCAGCAGCCTGAACCGTTTCCCGACATGTGAAGGATTTAGCTTTCGCCCGCGGAATCAGAGCGGCCAAGAATGGTCTGCGGGATCCAGAAAGCCAGAGCGAACAGGCCCAGGCAGACGGCCATCGGCCACGGGTTCTCGAGGCTCAGGAAGGACAGCGAGTAGATGGCGCCCAGGAAGAGCACGAACATGACCACGAACAGCACAATGCTTGTGCCCAGGTTGTTCTCACGTTCAATGGGGGCGCTTGTTGCGTTCTTGGACATTCGTTCCTCCTCGGCCCCGCGGGGCTCAAAAATCTCTGGCGGTTGCGGAAGCCTCAGTAGGCAGATGAACCTTGTTCACCCTTGACGATGGCAATTCCGGAACTCGCTCCGATACGTGTTGCACCAGCAGCAATCATAGCCTGTGCATCGGCGAGGGAACGCACTCCACCGGAGGCCTTGACGCCCAAGTCCGGTCCAACGGTCTTGCGCATCAACGCAACGTCTTCTGCTGTGGCGCCGCCGCCGTTGAATCCGGTGGACGTCTTTACGAAGTCCGCCCCTGCCTCCACGGCTGCTTGGCACGCGATGACCTTCTGCTCATCGTTCAACATTGACGTCTCGATGATGACCTTCAGGATGGCTTCACCGGCGTGGACTGTCTCGGCCACGGCCTTGATGTCATCCACCAGCGCACCCTTGTCGTTGGCGCGGGCGGAGGCCATGTTGATGACCATGTCGATCTCGTCCGCTCCATCAAGCACGGCTCCGCGTGCTTCGAAGGACTTGACGTCGCTGGGCGTGGCACCCAGGGGGAAGCCGATCACCGAGCACGTCAGCACACCGGAACCTTTGAGGGCCTTGGTGACGGTTTTGACCCAGACCGGGTTCACGCACACTGATTTGAACTGGTATTCGATGGCTTCGGCGCACACCTTGAGGACGTCGGCCTCGCTGGCCTCCGGCTTCAACAGGGTGTGGTCGATGTAGGAGGCGATGTTCGCAGGGGCGACGGCTTGGTTGCTCATGGGATCCTTCCGTGCTGGGCGTGGCCGGCCCGGTGGCCGCAGGGTTGTCACTGCCCGTCAAAGGACCATCTTGCCACATGGCCTGAGGGCTTTTGGGGTTTGTCCACATAGGCAAAGTCAGGCCTGATGATGGTCCGGGATGGCTGGAAGAGTTGGGGTATGGAGCGGATTTGGAGGGGGCAGGCGGCCACTGCGGCTACTGCAGCGACTGCGGCGGTAGGGGATGTTTTGGCGGCCCTGCGTTCCGTCCACCTTGGTGTCGGTAGCCGTGGGTTGATCGACCAGATCCGCGGGCTGGAAGAGCTGAAGTCCGCCGTCGTGGGGTTGCAGGCCCGTGCCGCGGTGGCCTTTGACCTGGCCCAACGGCAGGAGCAGGCCGCGGTGGGTGTGCCCGCGTCCGAACGGGGCCACGGTGTCGGGGCGCAGATCGCGTTGGCCCGGCGGGAATCCCCGAACCGGGGCTCACGACTCCTGGGCATGGCGAAGGCGCTGGTGACGGAGATGCCGCACACCATGGCGGCGCTGGAATCGGGCCAGTTGAATGAATGGCGGGCCACGCTGCTGGTCAAGGAAACAGCATGCCTGTCTGCGGAGGACCGGTGCGCCGTGGACGAGGAACTCTCCGCAGATACCGGCACGTTCGAGGGGAAGGGCGACCGGGCGGTCATCGCCGCGGCGAAGGCTGCCGCCTACCGGCGTGATCCGCGTTCCGTTGCCCAACGCGCCGCCCACGCTTCCACCGAACGGACCGTGACCCTGCGCCCGGCGCCGGACACCATGACCTACCTGACCGCCCTCCTGCCAGTGGCTCAAGGTGTGGCGGCGTACGCCGCTCTGACCCGGGCTGCTGACTCTGCCCGTTCGGCCGGGGACCCCCGGATCCGGGGCCAGGTCATGGCAGACACCCTCGTCGAGCGCATCACCGGCAGGCGCGGCGGGATCAGCGGAATCGACCTGCAGCTCGTCATGACCGATCGAACCCTCTTTCAGGGCGACAGCGAACCTGCCCGGCTCCAGGGATACGGAGTTGTGCCTGCAGAATGGGCCAGGGCACTGGTTGGCGCCGGAAGCGGGGCCCTGTCCGAGCAGGCCCCGGCACCAAGGCAGGAGCCGGCGCCAACGCGGGACGACGAGCTAACCGTGTGGCTCCGCCGGCTCTACACCGCGCCGGCCACAGGCGAACTTCTGACCATGGACTCCAGAGCGAGGCTCTTCCCGCCACGACTCAGGCGTTTCATCGAAACCCGTGATGACACCTGCCGCACCCCCTATTGCGACGCGCCCATCCGGCATATCGATCACGTGGTCCCTTGGCATTCCGGCGGGACCACCACGCTGGCCAACGGGGCCGGACTCTGCGAGGCCTGCAACCACACCAAAGAAGACCCCGGCTGGAGCGCCAACACCATGCCCGGCGACAGACACACCCTGGAAACCACCACACCCACGGGACACAGCTACCGGTCGAAAGCCCCAGCCTTGCCGGGTTATAGACAGGGCTCTCGCACGTCCGCGGTGACAACTCCGGGGGTGATAGCGGAACCGTCGGCGACTCCAACAGGTTCGAGCATTACGCCCCCGGAGAGTTCACCGCAATCCCGCCGGGTTGGCCGTAGGGTGCGGTACCGGGACAAGTCGCCCGCGGTGGTTCGGTGAGGAAAGGGACTTCCAGCCGAGAAGGATCATGCTGCAAGGGGCGCTTGCAGATCCGCGAAGCCCGGCGAACCCAAGAGCATGCCCGAAGCGCACAGCATCGCCGAAGACTCGGCGGAGAGAAGCAAACCAAGGCGAAGGCCGTCGCAGGACGCGGCGTCGCCGATCGCCCAGATACCCGGAACGGAGGTGGCGAGGTCGCGCCCCACTGCAATGCCGCCGTCGGACGCTACCAGGAGGCCGGCGCTCTCGGCGAGATCGTTGCGTGCAGTGCGCTCCTCGGCGATGACTACGAGGTCTCCGTTCATGCTGCTGCCATCCTCGAAGAGGATGCCGGTTGCCGGGAGCGGGGAGCCAGCAGCAGACGCTACGACGGCGGCAGGGCGGAGGGTGGTGCGGACGGGACGGACCCCGCGTGCCCGCAGCACGGCCTCAGCCTGGCCAGCAGCAGGTCCGTTGCCTACGAGGATCCCCAAGGGGCGTCGGCCGACGATCCGGGTGACGTCCTTGACTGCTTCGCCGATGTTTGCGGCGTCGTCGATGGTGGAGTAGCTCAGGCTGGATTCGGCGCCCGCCACCGGGGGCAGGACCGGGGCGGAGCCTGTTGCGATGACCAGCTGGTCGTAAGCGAACTCCATGCCGTCCACAGTGGTGACAATCTTTGAGTCGGCGTCGATGAAGCTGGCCGGCTGGCCGAAGCGGACCGAGACCTGGGGGAGTTCAGCGAGTTCAAGCAGGGCGTCCGGGCACTCGTCACGGTTGCTGAGCACGGTGATGGTTCCGTCGAACGCGCGTTGCCGGGAGTCGGACCTTCCGGCAAGTCGCCGCACCAAAGCCTGGGCGGCGGGGCCTGCGCCTGCGATGACGATGTGGAGGGAAGGTGCGGACGGGGTGGCGGACATGTTTGGCCCTTTCGCTCATATGACCTGCTGTTGATCATCAGCGTATTCGGCCGGTTTTTCGCGGGTGTTTCCCCGCTGTTGCCATCTTTGGCGTATCCGTAGCGTGGTGTTTACCAGCCGGTAATAACGTGCGTCACATTCGGCCGCCCATGACCCTCAGTATCGGCGGAGCAGCTCGCGGAAACCGTTCCCAGCGAAGCCGGCCACTGCCCCCGCACGGTCCACGAGTCCGTGGGCGCCCACCGGTTCGAGGGAGGCCAGGAGCCCTGCAGCGTCGGCCAGGCTCATGCTGAGGTCGGCAACCAGCCCACCAACTTCCAGCCGGGCACGCCGCGTATCCGCCCAGGCATCCGGACCCGGGTCGTCACGCAAGGTGCGCGTCACGGCGACGCTTTGCCACCCGCCGTCGAGCCTTACCCGTGCACGGTACGTGACGTCGTCCCCCATGACCTCCACCCGGCCGCCTGCCAGGAACGCCCGCCCGAACCGTGGGTGCTCAAGGTATCCGGTGAGCTGAGGCGCTTCATCGCCGGGATCAGACGGAAGGACCACTGTGGCCTTGAGCGTCACGGGAGAACCGTCCAGGTCGCCGCGAAGGGTGTCGTTGAAGCGGACTCCCGGTGCCGGTTCAGTCATCGCAGTGCAGCTCGCATCCTTGGCCACTCCGGCGTCAGTCATTGATTCAAGGTAGGCGCGGGCATCCCGGTAACCCATCCCGATCAGGGTCTCGGCGTCGATCCTGCCCAAGTAGAACTCCGGGTCCAACGGAAGCGGGTGGCGTGGCCGGACCACATGCAGCACAAACTCGCGCCCGGCAGTTGCGGCAACCTCGAAATCCGCCAAGAGCGCCCCCATGGCGCTCATTTCGATCATGTGCACGTACTGTTCCAGCGGACCATCGCCCCAGTACGGCGTATTTCCAATGCACCAGACAAGCCATACTTCGTCGGCACCCCGCTGCAGGGCTTCGGCCACGTTGGCGTCCCGTACCCAGACCGCGTCGGTCCAAATCTTCCCGTCCCGTCGCAGGGGTGTCAGGAAGATGGGCAACGACATGCCCGCCGCCATGAGCCCGGCGTCAATGACCGTGGCGTCGAGTGCGTGGCAGCGCTTTTCGGTGAACTCCACTACGTTGAAGGAACCTTCGACGGCGCCCGGTTCAGCCGCGCGGGCGCGGATGGTTGCGTCGTTGATGCCCAGAGCCGGGAAGACTTTCCCGAGGATGCCGTCGGCATCGCCGATGGCAGGAAGGGACCACGGCCCCTTGAGATAGTCACCCACAGGCAATGCCGAGCCGAAGTCCTTGACGTCAACCCCCGACCAACGGTTGCACATCTCCTCAGGCGACACTCCTGAGAGCAGCATGCCGGCCGTGAGGATCCCGCCGGAGGTGCCGTCAACATGGTGGAATTCCAGGCCTTCCTCAGCGAGCGCCTTCACCACGCCGGCCTGCCAGGCCACCCGCATTCCGCCACCTGCGAGGACCAGCGAGCGTTTCACGGTGCGCTTCATCCTGCCAGCCCGGCGTTGGCTGGTGCCGCACTGATGCGACGCCAATAGATGAACAGGAGTATCGCCGTCGCGAGGTCGAAGAAGGCGACTAGCAGGGCCAGGGGTGAGAAGACGCCGTTGAGGACGCCGATGCCCACGGCTCCGAAGGCGCCGGTTTTCTGCAGGCCGGACCAGAGCACCACTTCCGGGGAAGGCACGGTGTTGAGCAGGGTGTGGAGGAGCAGTCCGCCGACCACGACCATGAACATGCCCACGGTGCCGAAGAGTTGGCGGGTTTCGGGGGTGGAGCCGGCGCCGATCAGTTGGAGGACCGGTCCGCCGAACGGAACCTGGATGGCGCCGGTCAGCACCGTGATGATGGCAATGACTGCGAGGGCTGCTCGAAGTGGATCAGCGAGGGCCCAGGCGAGAGTGCCGGGAGGGTGCGGCCGGCGGGATCGGGCGGGGTGACCGGGCTGGTGCGCGGTCACGCGAACGACTCCAACAGCCGGCCGCGGTCCACCAGCAGCCACACCATGGCGGCCCAGGTGAGGGTGGATACGTAGAAGCGGATGTCGTTGAGCATCATCCAGCGTTTGAGCAGGGTGCGCAGTTCGGTATCGTCCGCGAAGTCGCCGCCACGGATCCGGACGTTGATGGGGATGATGATGCCTTGGCCCACCCAGGTCAGGACGATGATTCCCAGCAGGCAGATGATGGCGGGGATGACGCGGATGGTGCCCCATTCGGACCAGACGAGGATGCCGCCGGAGATGAACATGATGGGCACCACGATGGTGAAGAACTTGGTGGCCGCACGCGTGGGGATGCCGAAGTGCATGTCCACGTTGTCGCGGGCCAATGATTCCCATGTGGGGTAGAGGAAGAACTTGAGCACCCACATGGTGCCGACGTACATGGTGGCGCCGAAGAGGAAGTAGAGGGCGTTGATCAGGAGGAGCCAGTTCATTGGGCACCGCCCTGTACCCGGCTGCGGTCCGGCGGGGCCAGCCATTCCTGCCCTTGGCCCAAATCCACCACGCTGTCCATCATGTCCCCGCCGCGCAGCGCTGCGGCTTCGAGCTGGGTGGGGGCTGTGAGGAACCAGGCTTCGTAGTGGTCGTCCAGGACACCGTGGGCTTGCGGCAACCATGCGGTGAACACCGGTTTGCTTTCTACCTGCAGCTTTTTCAAGGGTTCGACGCCGGGCGCGTCACCGAGGATGAGCCGCGCCTTGGCTTGGGCTCCGAGGGCGATGTCCCCGGTGGCTTCGAAGTAGATGTCCGATTTCCAGAGCATGTTCCGGAAGACACAGTAGTTTGAGGCAGCGAGTTTGAGTGGCAGCTGGGTTGCGCTTGGCGCTGCGGGCCGTTCGATCTCGATGTAGCAGCCCAACTGGCCGTCCTTGTCGTACTGTGCGGAGACCGAGGAGTCCGTGACCACGAAGTCCAGGTTGGCTTGGTGTTTGGGCATTCCCCAGATCCCTTTGCCTCCCTTGACTGAGACTTCGGAGCTCACGGGCAGGTCCACCACGAACTGACCCAGTTTGAAGGTCTTTTGGAAGATCAGCGGGAGGATGGGCGGGGCTGGGCGGCTGCCGTGGGTGATGGCGATGGCCAGGGAGTATTCGATGTACTTCCCGATGTCAGTGGATTTGTAGTTGACCACCGTCACCACCAACAAGCCTTTGCCGCCGAGACTGAACGGCCGCATCTCGGAACCGGGGAGCGCAGCGGCCGCGGCTTTCTTGTTGATGGGGAAGGCCGCCATCAGTACGGGCGAGTCATCGGAATTGACCGGCATGACGTACTTGATCCCATCCGCGAAGGCATGCTGCCCGCGGAGCCGCTCCTGCCGCCGTGGAACCGGAGACGGGAGGAGTTTGAGCAAGGGTGTGGCCAGCTCGGTGAGGTTTTTCATGGTGTTGGCTCCTGGGCTGGGCTGATTGCTGGGGTTCCGTTGAGTTCGTTGACAATGACTGGGAAGGTGTCCTGCCAGGCGTGGTCGCCGAAGAAGACGTCCAAATGGCCGTAGCCGGGGATGAGGTGGAGTGAGTCCTTCCCGGGGCGGTGCTTTTGGAAGAACGCGAAGGTGCGTTGCTGGCTTTCGGGCAGGAAGCACAGGTTGTCCAGGCCGGCGATGAAAGCGAACCTCGCGTCGGTCTGGGGAGCCTCTGCGACGAAATTGTCCGGCAGTTCCGGATGGTCGCCGGCAGCCACCATGTGCCCGGCTTTGATGCTGCGGCCCATTTCTTCGAAGAAGGTCACGGGTACCTCCGCGAACTCTCCGCTGAGCCACTGGTGGGTGGCGTCGTCGAGGTTTTCATGGGACCAGAGGGCCGGGCGGCCGCTGCCGTAGGTGAAGCTGACCATCTTGCAGACGGTGTTGTCGCATTCATGGTGCGTGGCTTTGACCAGGCCCCGGATGGCCCGGGTGAAGTACCCCTGCGACTTGTACCCCCACGCTGGTGACAAGTACGGAGTGAAGACCTTGACCACAGGGGTCAGGTAGTCGATCTTGAGCCGGGAGAACGCCGGAACCACCGGGTGCAGGGACACCGCATTGGACACGATGGTGTCCACTTGCGGCAGGAGTCCGGCCACGGCGGACATGGTGAATGATGTGGATCCCTGGCAGTGGATCACAGCCTTCATGGTCTCCGCGCCCGTCGCGTTCAGGACGTGCTCGACGGCGGCAGGATGGTCGTACACGGCCGCGTCGGCAAGCGTCCAGGACAGCGGATCGAGGTCGATGGAAGCCCGCCAGTTCAGCATCCACACATCCCAGCCGTCTTCGAGGAGGACGTCTACGATGGTGGTCTTGACCGGGGGCCGGAACAGCTCAGCCCTGACGCCTGAGCCGTGGACCAGTATCACGGGACCCTTTGTGGCTTCCGCCGGCGACGTGACGTGGACGAGGCTGAGCGGTGTGTTGTCCCGGGCACGGAGGGGGATGACCTCAGTCCTGTGCTCGGCACGGGTGATGATCATGGGGTGCTTCCCTTCTGTGTGATGGTGATGGTCCGTGCGATGGTGATGGGTTCTTCAAGAAGCCGCACGCCGGGCAGGCCGGTAACCGGAACCAGGCGCGCGCCGTCGTCGCTGCTTGCCAGTTGCCAATCGCGGCAGACTGTGTCCACCATGAGGGGGTAGACGGTGAGGTCGCCGTCGGGTGCGAGGTGGATGCGGAGGAAGCCTTTATGGTCCTCGATTGCCTGGCCGGACATCCTCCAGGAGGACACCTCTCCGCTGGGCGTCGCCAGGATGTACAGGGCAAAGGCCTCGCTGCCGAGCACCCAGCCACCCAGATGCACCAGCGCCAGGGCCAGGACCAGGATCACGAAGTCCGGCCAGCTTCCTGGCCAGGGAACCAGGATCACGACGGCGGCACTCACCGCGAGCGCTGACAGCTGGTACAGCGCGCCCCGGACAAAAACGACGATGCCTGCCTTGGCCACTCCGAGCCAGCGGGCAAGCGTGGAGGCGACGGCCAGCACCAGCGGAAGGGCAAGGACCAGGACGAGGACCAACAACCAGGTGTTGCCGCGGGTGAGGCTGCGCAGGCTGTCCACGAACGACTCGCCGCGGAAGGCGCTGAAGACGGTCCACAGGGTCAGGGCGGCCACCACGTGCACTATGCCGAGCGACAATCCGAAGCCGGGGTTGCGGATGGGGAGCCAGAACTGCGAGAAGGGGTTGGCCAGCTGCGGGCCGAGCAGGCGGGAATCTCCTTGGCCGGGAAAGGTGGTGGGTGTGCGGGTGAACGTTCGGGCTGCGGCTGTGGGCTCAGGGCCTGGCTGCCCCGTGCCCGTCAGCCCCGTGTGTTCGCCGTTGGAGGACTCACCGGGAGCCGCCGACGGGGCAGGAAGGACGATGTCCTCCGGCAGCCCGTGTGTATCCGAGAGGTAGGCGCCGCCCAACCCGCAGGTGATCATCTGGGTCTTGCCTGGATCCGGTGCCTGGTGCTGGCCGCGGGAGTGCTCTCCGGGGTGGGAGTCCTCGTAGCGGGCGTAATGGTGGAGGTCGCCGGTGAGCCACAGCCGGACGCTGGCACCGGTGGCTTCGAACATGCCGGTTTCAGGGTTGAAGCGCCGGCGCAGGTAGTCCTGTTCGAAGAAGTTTGCCTGGCGGAACTCACCCAGGGCCGGATCAGCGGCGTCAACCCAGAAGGGGGCGGCCACGCAGAGGATGATCGCGTCACCTGGCTGCAATTGAAGGGTGACGTTCCGGTAGAAGTAATCCAGCTGCGGCTCGTCGATGTACTGGCCCAATTGACTGTCCAGGCCCAACAGCCACCAGCCGGGCGTGCCGCCGCGGCCCGGCCCGGGAGGGGCGCCGGTGAGCCGGACGGCAAAGTAGCTGCGCGTCTGGATGGTCCGCCAGCCCCCGATGCTCCGTTGCCTGGTGAAGATCCGGACGAAGGAGGTGAGGCCGTCGTACCAATCGTGGTTGCCGGGAAGCGCAAGCATGATGGGTACGGGATCCCGTCGAGGGTGGGCCGGAAATGCCGTCCGGTACGGGCCGGCCATCCGGTTCTCATAGGCCGCCGGGGAAGCCACAGGGTAGACCTCGTCCCCTCCCAGCACCAGGATCCTGCCGCGGGGGAGCTCATGTCCGTCCACGGTCAGGGTGTCCTGGGCCAGCAGGGATGCCACCGTGTACGTGGCATCGAAGCCGTCGCCGAGGTCGGCCGCGAAGTCGAGCCACATGTCCGCAGGTGCCGACCCTGCTGCACGCTCGTCCTGAAGCCCGGCAGGCGAGGGCAGGCCCCGGCTGCTGACCGGGGGCTGCGCCGGCTGGCCCTGGACGGGAAGGTTATCCAAGCGCAGGGGATCGGCGGGAAAGCTGCCCTCAAGCTCACGCTTATCGCCAAAATCGGCGAATACGGTGGCCGCCGCAACCTTCAGCGCAGTCCTGGCCAGCGACATGGGTGAGAGCCAACGAACCGCCGCCTGGGGTGTGAAACCCAGGACGGCGTGGTGTTTCGCGAGCTCCCAGCTTTTCATTGCTTCGGCTTGAAAGGGAACGGGATACGTTTGAGCCCCGCACCGTAGACCTGCCGGAGTTCGCCACCGAACAACTTCCCGAAGGCCACCAATCCTGCAACGGGGGCTGGGCCTTCGGGGCGGAACGTGGTGAGTTGCTTGGCGAAGTCGAGAGGCCTGATGTAAAGGATGCCGGCGCCCACGACGCCCTCATGGCCGGTGTCGTCTGAGGCCGGCAGCCCGGCCGGTGGAACGTGCCCCTTGAGGATGGTCGCATACAGGGTGGTGGTGTCCGCCCAAAGGTCGAAGCCTGCCTCGTTGTGGATCAGTTTGTGCCCGGTGAACGTGAAAGGCGTTCCGCCTGGGTCCCGCAGCCACAACCGGTACAGCATGCGCCTGGCTGGTGCGCCGTCGTCGGAGGTGTCCTCGACAAACAGGTTGAACCAGCCACGCTCCACCGGCATCCGGCCGCCGAAGAAGTCCGCCAAGACATAGCCCTCGGTCTTGGCAGGGTGGTTCGGGTCGGCAACGAACGCGTCAATGTCCTCGGCAACAATGGTCAGCTCGAACATGATCCGACGGCTTCGGTCCCGCCCCAGGCTCCGGCCCTTTTCCGGGTCGGTGATGCCGGGACTGAACCAACCGTGCATCTGTTCGGTGAACCGCACGGACGTTGCATCCTTGTTTTGAGCGCCAGGCACCCCCAGGCCGCGACTGCGCACCCCGGACCCTTCGGAGACGGCGCTCGCAGGCTGTTCCTCGGGCGCCGCCTTGCCTTTGGTAGCGTCCGGTGCCAGAGCGCGCGGAGCGGACGCACCGACGTCGACGACGGCGCCTGCCGCCTCGCGCTCAACGGTCGCCTTTCCGCTGGACTCGCCCGGGGCCTGCGCATCTGCGGGACTGATGCCTCTGTGGCCCGCCCTGTCCGCGTCCTCGACGATGTGGGCACACGTGCGTTCCGCGAACGCGGCGATGGTCAAGGACGGGTTGGCGCCCACCGGACCGGGCATAGCGGCTCCATCGACCACGTACAGCCCCGGGTACCCGAACACCTCGCCATAGGAATCGCAGACTGCCTCCCCGGGGTGCCGGCCGGACGGCGCGCCCCCGATCGGGTGGACGGTGATGACGCGCTTGGCCCACCACAGCGGGTTGTCAATGAAGTCGCCGTCGAGGTCTTTGGAAACCGACTCCATGGTTTCGCGGACGCGGCCGAAGTATTCCTTGGACGTGGCCATGGTCCAGGCGATGGCGAGCCTGCCGTCGCGAAGGGTCATCACGCCGTCGGGAATGTCCCTGCCCATGCCGAGCAAAGGCACCGAACTGGACGATAGGCGGCCGTCACCCAAGGCTGCGGCGAGGTCGGCCGAGACGTTGGAACGGCCGGAGTCGAACAGCCTGTCCTTGAAGAGTTGCCCCGCGACCCTGGCGGTGCGTTTGATGGTGGTTCCCAACTGGGCGGTTTCGATGAGCCAGTTCATGAAGGCCGGATACCCGGCGTCCTCCACGTAGTAGCCGCGGCCATCGCCGTCGTCGTCGTTCGAATCCGGAACCCTGATCGCTGTGGTGATCACCGGTCCTCGGCTGCCGGCCAGCGTTCGGACGCCGGGACGCGAGCCGTTGGCAGGGGGAGTCTTGGCGCCCATGATGAACGTCAAAAGGTCGCCGTT